>NZ_JH584263.1 GCF_000241485.1 Sphingomonas sp. PAMC 26605 | reverse complement strand
CCCAGACAGCGCCCTTCAAGCCATCGTGGGCGAGGTGAAGGCGCTCGCGCCGCAGCGGGCCCTTCTCGATCCGCAGCTCGTTGCTGCGGCCTCACGCGCATGGTCGGCGAACACAGTGCGCGCGTTCCTCGCCGATCTACGCCTCTGGGATCTCTGGTGCCGACGATCCCATGTGCAGACGGGGGCTGCGACCGCGCAGACGGTCGCTGGCTACGTCCGGGCTCTCTCTGGCGAAGATGTCAGCACCGAAGCGGCACGCGCGACTGGAGCGCGCTCGGCGGCGACGATCGCGCGCTATCTGGTCCATATCGGCTGGGCCTATCGTATGGCGGGACGGGAGGACCCGACCGCGGCGCCGCTGGTGCGGCTCGAGCTTAAGGCCGCTCGCAAGGCCGTGGGCGTGCGGCAGACCCAGGCACGGGCGATCCGCTTCAAAGGCGACGTCACAGATCTCGATGGGCCTGCGGCCGGTGTGTCACTCACCGCGCTGATCAAAGCCTGTCGGAAGGACATGCTCGGTGCGCGGGATGAGGCGTTGCTTCGGGTCGCCTACGATACGGGCTGTCGCCGGTCCGAGTTGGTCGCGATTGACTTCACCCATATCGACGGGCCCGACGGGGAGGGGGCGGGCACCCTGTTGATCCCGAAGAGTAAGACCGACCGGGAAGGGCAGGGCGCGCACGCCTATCTATCGCCGGCGACGATGAGGGCGATCGATCGCTGGCGTGACAAAGGTGGGATCTCGAAAGGTCCGCTGTTCCGAAGGGTAGAAACCTACTTTGACGGCAGTGTGCGGTCGGTTGGTCAGGGTGCGCTCCACCCCGGCACGATCGGAATTATCTACAAACGTCTTGTCCGTCAGGCCTTCGAGAAGAAGCTGCTCGGCGCCATGGGCGAAAAAGAGGTTGAACGCTGGGTCGCAGCGGTCTCGAGCCACTCGATCAGGGTCGGCGTCGCGCAGGACAATTTTGCGGCCGGAGAAAGCCTGCCAGCGATCATGCAGGCCTATCGCTGGCGTGATCC
>NZ_JH584262.1 GCF_000241485.1 Sphingomonas sp. PAMC 26605 | reverse complement strand
AGGTAAGCGCGAGCAGGGCGTCGCGTTTGGCGATCAACGCCGCCATGTCACCGCCGCCCTGCGCCCCCGCGATCGTCGCCATCGCGCGGTCGAGCCGTGCGCGCGACACGGCGGACATCTCTGCCAGCCGCCCGACCACTTCCTCCATCTGCTCCATCCGTCCCCAGCAATCGAGCACGAGGTCGCACCCCGCGGCGATCGCCCCCGCCGCCTTGTCGCCAGCGGTGCCCGACAGCGCCTTCATGTCGATGTCATCGGTCATCAACAGGCCATCGAACCCGATCCGCTGGCGGATGATCTGCTCGATCACCGTCGGCGACAGCGTCGCCGGCCGGTCCGCATCCCACGCCTCGAAGACGATGTGCGAGGTCATCCCCATCGGCGCATCGTTGAGCCGCGTGAACGGCTGGAGATCGATCTCGAGCTCGGCATCCGAGGCGGTGACGGTCGGCAGGTGGTAGTGCGAGTCCTGCTTCGCCCGGCCATGCCCAGGCATATGCTTGACCACCCCGACGACGCCGCCGCGCTGGAGCCCATCGAGGATCGCCTTCCCCAGCGCCGCGACGCGCATCGGCTCGGAGCCGAGCGTGCGGATCGACACCGCGTCGGTCGTGTCGGGCTGCGCGACGTCGAGCAGCGGCAGGCAATCCACCGTGATGCCGACTTCGGCGAGCATCAGGCCGATCGCCTCAGCATTGGCACGCGCCGCCTCGATCGCCGAAATCGGCGCGAGATCGTAGAGTCGGTCGAATGCCGGGCCGGCCGGGAATTCGGGCCATTCCGGCGGCCCCATGCGGGCGACGCGGCCGCCTTCCTGGTCGATCAGGATCGGCAGGTCGTCGCGCCCCGACATTTCGCGCAGGCTGTCGGTCAGCGCGCGGACTTGCGCGCGGTTTTCGATGTTGCGCTTGAACAGGATGTAGCCGGCTGGTTCGGCAGCGGTGAAAAAGCTGCGCTCGGCGGGGGTGAGGTCTAGGCCGGACAGGCCGAAGATGACGGGCTTCATGGCGCGGCGTTTAGCAAGAAGCGGCCGCTAAAATAAGCCCCTCCCCTTTAGGGGAGGGGTTGGGGTGGGGAAGT
>NZ_JH584261.1 GCF_000241485.1 Sphingomonas sp. PAMC 26605 | reverse complement strand
CGGGTTGGAGGGTGATGCCGCATCCGGACAAGCGCGACACGGTACAGGGCGGCGTTCGCCCGACGATTGCCGCCGCGGTTGAGGCGATGGCGGCTGGTCTTGCCGCTCGACGCCGGCACTGGGCAGACGCCGCAGAGCTTGGCGAACGCTGCCTCTGATCGGATCCGCTGGGGATTGTCGCCTAGAACGACGAGCATGTCGGCGATTGTGCCGGTCGATATGCCTGGCGCGTCCATCAGTGCGGGTGCCTGCGCGCGCACCAGCACTTCGAGGACGCTCTCATGCTCCTTGATCTCGGCATCCAGCATCAGCCACCGATTGGCCAGCGCGCGTAGCGCCATTTTCGCCGACGCGGTTGGGGAGACCGGCGTGCCTGGGCGCAGCGCCGCAAGTCCGCGGATGAGCGTCATCTTGCCAGTGATGCCGATGAACCGCTCGCGCAGCGGCTGCGGCGCGTTGACCAGCAGCGTCTTGAGCGTGACCATTGCCTGAGTTCGAGCCTTAAGTGCGGTATCGCGTGCGATTTTGAGATGACGGATCATCTCGACGGTACCGTCGCCCGTTTTGGGCTGACCCAGCGCATCGCCAGCCAGCACGCTTCGTGCAGCGGACTCGGCATCGACTGTATCGGTTTTGCCGTGGCGACGTCGGAGTTGGCGGTTAACTCGGCCGACCTCGATGACGCGCACGCCCTTGGCAGTCAGCGACCGTGTGAGACCGGCACCGTATGACCCGGTCCCTTCGATACCGATGGTGTGCACGGTGCCGTGACCGGCTGCCCAGTCCGCGAGTTGCCGGTAGCCTTGAGCCGTTACTGGGAAGGACGCGGTGGCAAGCCGCGCGCCAAGTCCGTTGATCGCGACGGCCACGTGCGCGTCTTTGTGGGTGTCGACGCCGATGACGATGGCGTCAGGTGTGATATCGTGCATACCGGTCCTCCAGGTTGGTGGAACCCGAAGGCGCTTCGCGAGCGGACAGGACTGTGACGGGACGGCACTCCCTCAGGCTCCTATCAAGTCACGTCTCGCGACGCCCCGGGTGCAGCCTGGAGGGCCGACAGATCAACGCCATGACACGTGGTCAGTCGTAAGCATGGGTCAGGCCTTCCAGACTGCACCGATATACTCACAGTCGTAGCTGTCGCCGACGC
>NZ_JH584260.1 GCF_000241485.1 Sphingomonas sp. PAMC 26605 | reverse complement strand
ATACCAAGAACCGATGATCGTGACTCGGAGGGGGTTGCCCTCGGTGGCTCGATTTGATTCAACATGGCAAACGGACAGGAGTTTGCCATGCCGATCGCGCTACGCACCGACTTTGACGCTGTCGCGGTGCGGTCCGCCGCTCGTAAATCGAAGGACGGCGCCCAGGCGCGGCGCTTGCTCGCGTTAGCGGCGATCTATGAGGGCTCGAGCCGGACGGAGGCTGCACGCCTGGGTAGCGTTACGGTGCAGATCGTTCGGGACTGGGTGGTGAAGTTCAATGCGTCTGGGCCGGACGGTTTGATCGATCGAAAGGCCCCGGGCAAGCCGCCGCTCCTGAACGCGACGCACCGCGCGGCTCTGGTCGAGGCGATCGAACGGGGGCCGATTCCGGCTGCGCACGGCGTGGTGCGCTGGCGGATAATCGACCTGGCGCAGATGCTGTGGGACGATTTCTCCGTGTCGGTTTCGAAGCCGACGCTGAGTCGCGAGCTTCAAGCGCTGGGTTATCGGAAATTATCAGCTCGGCCCAAGCACCATGCGCAGGATCCAGAGGCGATCGAAGCCTTCAAAAAGGGGGCTTTGCCGCCGAGCTGGACAAGGTCAAAGCCACGCTCCCAAGTGGCACACCGATAGAAATCTGGTTCCAGGACGAGGCCAGGGTCGGACAAAAGAACAAGATTACGAGACGATGGGCCAAGCGCGGGACGCGGCCCTCGGCGCCGCACGATCAACGCACCAAATCGGCCTACATCTTCGGCGCAATCTGCCCACAGGAAGGCAAGGCGGCCGGTCTTGTCCTGCCGTTCTGCAATACCGACACGATGAACCTGCATCTGGCCGAGATATCCCTGAACGTCGCGCGAGGCGCTCACGCTGTGGTGCTGATGGACCAGGCTGGCTGGCACCTGACGCCCAAGCTCGAGCTCCCATCCAACATCTCCATCGTCGCGATCCCGTCGAAATGTCCCGAGCTCAATCCCCAGGAAAACATCTGGCAGTTCATGCGCGACAACTGGCTCTCGAACCGCGTGTTCGGCTCGTACGACGACATCGTCGATCACTGCTGCGACGCCTGGAACAAGCTGGTCGAGCAGCCTTGGAAAATTATGTCGATCGGATTGCGAAATTGGGCTCAGGAGTTCTGATCAGTGAACCTTGGTA
>NZ_JH584259.1 GCF_000241485.1 Sphingomonas sp. PAMC 26605 | reverse complement strand
GATAGGCATGGGCGGTTCCGACCTCCTGCGCCACGAACGCCCGCACCAGCGCCGTCGGTCCTCGACCGACAACTCGCGCGGGATCGCGATCTCCATCTCCCGGTAGGTCGTGCCGTTCACCCGCTCGTGCGCATCGGCCGCACGCCAGAAAGCGACCGGATCGGATTGCGCCCACGACGGCATGTTGCCGCTCTCCGTGGCGTCCAACCGTTCCAGCGTTTCGTCGCGCGCATAGTGGCCTTCGCGGAAAATGTAGGAGGCGTGCGGACCGGCCTTGCCGGTCCCGCCTACCTTCATTTTCAGCCGCCCGATCGCCACGCTGGTCTTCTTCCTTCTTCGCGTCGCAGACCCCGCGTTTCCGGAACGGAAACAACTAAGCGGGCCATCAATATATGATGGACTCTTCTGCCTTGCCTTCTTCTGCCCTTCTCCGCATCCTGCTGTCAAATTTTGACAGGCGATTCGAATGAACAATGGTCCGGGCTACATCAGTCACATGGCATGGGCGACGGGACACGCTGAACGCGTTCGCAGCAAGGCCAACCCTTCCAAGGACGACAAGCTGTTTTTGCTGCTGGCCGACAAGCCTGATCGCACCCCGGTCGAGAACCGCACACTGGCCGCCTTGCTTCGGGTCGAGCGCGCCAAGGAAACCATGCGTGCTGGCCGGGGGACAATCCGCCAAGCCACCAGCGCCAAGGCCAAGGAGGACCGCAGGGAACGCGACCATCAGCGCTTCCTAGCAGCCGGGCTGATGACGATGGTGGGGCTGCTCGATGGTCAGACCGGCAAACCGACTTGGGATCGGGCCACCCTGCTCGGGGCGCTCGATGCCATGGCGAGGGCAACGCCACCGAGGAACAACGTACCCGCTGGACCACACGTGGCGAGGAAATGCTCCGAGATCGACCTGCACCCGGAGATACCCCGAAAACCTCCTAGGAAGCCCGTAGGACGCGATTCGACGGCAGGAAGCGCCTTTACCCTTCTTCTGCCCCGCCAAGCCCTTCTACGACCGCCTAAGGCGAACCCTTGGGGTGGTAGGATCTCAACTCCAACACACGTGCCGACTAGGCACGTTCTATCTGTTCTTCTTATGTTCTCCTCTGATCTAATGATCGTCCCCCAGCGTGCGGGGCTCGCGGTGCCGCTCATTAGATCATTAGAGAGAG
>NZ_JH584258.1 GCF_000241485.1 Sphingomonas sp. PAMC 26605 | reverse complement strand
GTGTCACCCAGCGGTTCTGCCGCTCGCCCAACATGTTGATGCGGTCATACCAAGGGCTGCTTGGATATGACCAAAGTATTTCAGTGAGTTCCTGCGCGCGGGTTTCGCGGTAGATAGCGTGCCCCTCGGCCCGGTCGAGCCAGTCCTCACTTCGAAGCAAAGGGTAGAGGTCGAAGGCCAAGCTTGCGTTTATTCGCTTGGGCTTGATATTAATTGTCCAGAATAGATAAGCCTGCCAGCTTATATCTAGACCGACAAATGCGACCACAGGCAACTCAAAGTTATCAAGCTGGGACGACTCGTCGAAAGCCCATAAACGATGTTGGCCGTCAATGACTTCGAATGGCGGGAGACCTTTCGGGGCCCATGCGGCGTTCCACTTCTCGTACGGAAGCAGAAGTTTGATACTGTCAGCGGCGTCGTTAATGGAAGCTAAATCATTATCATCGATCCGCGACTCATTTCGTGCGTCGCCACTGACAAGGATGTTTAATACGACGGCAGTTGGGAGCCACCCCGGTTTCCGCAGGTCATTAAAATCAGCACTGCTGCGCTTCGCCTCGCTCAAGGTTGACCAAGGATATCCGTATTCAACGAAGCGGCTGATTTCCTCGGAACGCTCTGGATCATGCTGACGCTGAATCCCGAGGTCATCAGTTCTCGGTGCAACGTTGTTTGCTTGACGGCGTGAGATCCCTGACAAGCTTCGCAATTCACGAGCGGGCAGCGAAAACATAAAGAAATGCTGCGCCGGTTTGGCACGATGCTCGTCTGGGTTAAAATCGATCTTATCCCAGCCTGAGAGCCATTGATTGACCTTCAGGGCCGGTACCGTACGCAACTTCGGCTCTGTCATCACATCCCCATTCGCCCCCGGCTGCGGGAAGCCTCATGTTGGCACGATGCAGCGCCTGCTATGATGAGGCAAGCGATAGGTAGCACACGACGTTCAACAAAGGGCCGTTTTCTGAACATCGCCGGCAGCGGCCAAAAATCTGCCATTTATGGCGTTGAAATGTCCAACAACCCGTGCGAGAAACTACGTCTAGAAAACGTAAGCTGCGGATTGAATGTTGAACGGAACGCCTTCCCCCCTTCCCGGCCATGCCGGCACGCGCAGGATCGGATATGCGCGCGTGTCCACGGTAGACCAGGACCTTGCGCCCCAGCTCGACGTGCTGCGCGCGAAGGGGTGCGATCCGATCTATTCGGAGCACGCGTCCGGTAAGCAGGCCGAC
>NZ_JH584257.1 GCF_000241485.1 Sphingomonas sp. PAMC 26605 | reverse complement strand
TATCGATCGAGCACGATCCAGCGGTGCTTACCCCCTCGTCCCAGATGCACCTGAACATATTCCACCTGTCCGCCGAACACATAGAATTTGTAGTCCACCGGCAGCGTCGGACCGTCGCCGACAAAATGGCTCGACCAGCAGCCCACGGGGAATGTCGCGATACAGCCTCTCGCTCAGCCAGCTGCCGTACTGGCTTTTCATCCATCGCTCGGCATCGCGCATGATCCCAAGCCAATCGGCCTTGTCATCAAACACGAAGCGGCTCTGATTGCAGCCGTGCCGTGCCTTAACGACGAAGGGCAGCGGCCACACCGATTCAGTCGGTAGTGCAGCGCCATTCCAAAGTGTCGGTATCACCCAGCTAGGACCGAGCCGGGCGGCAACCCAGGCTTTCACGGCCACTTTGTCAGCGAGCGCGGGCATGCGCGGATCACGGTCGTATAGCTTTCGGTACTGCACCCACTCGGTAAAAAGCTTTGGATCGTCCAAGTCAGGAAGTCGTCCGTGCCGCCAGAGATAGCTTAGCCGTATGCCAGCGCGGTCTAGGGCGCGATCGCCGGGAGGAAATTCGGCGAACGAGATTTTTGACATGAGCAAACAAAACTGCGGATTTGCCGAGTTGTTCCCAGTAGCATTCGGGCACCCGTTCATGCCGCTCAAGGTCCGAAATTAGCAACAGTCGACCGACCGCTTTGCGGGGTGGGTTCAACCGATCGACGCAACGCTCTGTGCGAACTTCTCAGCTGGCGTTTGGTACATCAAGGTTTTTCTCGGCCGCTCGTTGAGTTGCCTGGCGATGGCGCTGAGTTGGGCCTGGCTGAAGATCGACAGATCGACGCCGTGGGGCAGATACTGGCGCAGCAGGCGGTTGGTGTTTTCATTGGTGCCGCGCTGCCAGGGGCTCTGAGGATCGCAGAAGTAGACGGCGACGTCGGTCGCCAACGTGAAGCAGCGGTGGTCGGCAAGCTCTTTGCCGCGATCCCACGTCAGCGACCGATAGAGGTCGTGCGGCAGTTTGCGCGCCTGCTTGATCAAGGCGGAGACGACGCTGGCCGTCTCCTTGTTCGCGACCTTGGCCAGGATCACGTAGCGCGACTGGCGTTCGACCAGCGTCACGACGTGGCTGCCGCGCGCGCCTGAGATGAGATCGCCCTCCCAGTGCCCGGGCACGGCGCGATCCTCGACGCAAGCGGGGCGTTCGCTGATCGAGACCGCGTCCTTGATCTGGCCGAGCCCGTCGCGCTTCAAGCTGGCATGGCGCGAGCGGCGGATCGTGCGCTTCGCTCGCAGATGCTCGAGCAGCTCTTTCTTGAGGACACCACGCGCCTGGATATACAGGCTCTTGTAGATCGTCTCGTGTGACACGCGATGCTGGTCTTCGCCCGGAAAGCTATGCTTGAGCCAGCCCGCAATCTGCTCTGGCGACCATTTGCGGCGCAGCTTGCGCGATACTGTTCGCCGCAACCCCGGGTGGCAAGCCAGCTTACAGCGCTTCGGACGCAGCGCGCGATCCCATGCCGCCTGATCCGACAGCGTGGCACGATACCGATCAGCGCCACCGTTACGCCCGACCTCCCGGCTGATCGTTGACGGCGCCCGGCCGAGCTGGACTGCAATGGCACGCAGGGAACGGCCGGCGACCAGACCTCGCGATATCTCTTCGCGGTCGGCCAAGCTGAGCGCTCGCCCGGATCGCTTCCGATCGGGTGGGCGGATC
>NZ_JH584256.1 GCF_000241485.1 Sphingomonas sp. PAMC 26605 | reverse complement strand
TGTAAATAGGCGTTGAACCGGGACCCCCGATCGGCGTCGAAGAGGGACCCCCTAACAGCATTGAGCCGACGTCGATGATGGAGTGCCGTTCGCGGTGCTCGCGGCGTAGGGAGGGCGTAGCCCGACCGGAGGCGCGAGCACCGCGAACAGCTCTTTCTGGGTACCGTTCCGGGATCAGCTGCGGTTCTTGAAGCGCCAGCTGTCGTTGCCGGTTTCGACGATGTCGCAGTGGTGGGTGATGCGATCGAGCAGCGCGGTCGTCATTTTGGGATCGCCGAACACGCTGGGCCATTCGCCGAACGTCAGGTTGGTGGTGATGATCACCGACGTGTGCTCGTAGAGCTTGCTGATCAGGTGGAACAGCAGCTGGCCGCCCGAGCGGGCGAACGGCAGATAGCCAAGCTCGTCGAGCACCACGAGCTCGTGGCGGCGCATCTGGGCCGCGAGCGCGCCGGCCTTGCCGATCCGCGTCTCCTCCTCGAGCTGCGTCACCAGATCGACAGTGTTGAAGTAGCGACCGCGGGCACCGGCGCGGATGACGCTGGCGGCGATCGCGCTGGCGAGGTGGGTCTTGCCGGTGCCGGTGCCCCCGACCAGCACGACGTTGCGGCGCCCCGGCAGGAACGAGCCTGCGTGAAGCGAGCGCACCAGCCCTTCGTTGATCGGGGTGTTCTCGAACACGAACGCGTCGAGGTCCTTCACGACCGGCAGTCTGGCAGCCGTCATGCGGTAGCGGATCGAGGCGGCGTGGCGATGCGCGCCCTCGGCGCGCAACAGATCGCTCAGGATCTCCATCGCAGTGCGCTTGCGCTGGATCCCTGTGGTGACCGCGTCGTCGAACGCGCCTGCCATGCCCTTGAGCCCGAGCCCGCGCATCGCGTCGATCATCTCATGCCGCTGCATGGAGGCCTCGCAGGCTGTCGTAGCGGGCGCAGTTGGCGATCGGCGGGTGCATCAGCGTCAGATCCTCAGACGTGACGATGGATGCAAGCCGGGGCGGCTCTCGCCGCCGTGACAGGATGTTGAGGATCACCTCGTCGCTGACCGCACCGGCGTCGAGCGCTTCGCGAACGGCCCCCTCGACGGCATCCAGGCCATCGCTGAGGACGGCCGCAAGAACGCGGACGAACCGCCGATCGGCATCGTCATCGCTGCCGAGCTTGCGGCGCAGCCGAGCGAGCGCAGGCGGTAGATCCCAGCCTTGGAACGGCGCCCCGTTGCGCAGCGCGCCAGGCTTGTTCACCAGCACCGGCAGATAATGCCAGGGGTCGTAGATCGTCCGGTCGCGACCGAAGAACCGGGGATGATCGGCGATCACTTCGTCGCCCATCCGCACGACGATCCGGTCGGCATAGGCCCGGACCTGGACCGCACGACGCACCGCCTTGGCGGCAACCGAGTAGCGGTTCCGATCGAAGCTGATCAGGCAGGTCCCGGTCACCGCATGCTGCGTCTCGTGGAAGCCGTCAAACGGTGCGAGCATCGGCTGGAGCGCGGGCCGTTCCAACTCCAGCGCCTGCGCGACCGTCATCTCTTTATGCTCGGGGTGCGCATGCATCTCCGCCCAGCGGCGGCACTCGGCTTCCAGCCAGCCGTTCAGTTCCTCCAGGCTGGCGAACCGCAGCCTGGGCTTGAAGAGCCGCCCTCGGATCGTCTGGACCTGATGCTCGACCTGGCCCTTCTCCCAGCCGGCGGCCGGCGAGCAGGCGGTCGGCTCGACCATGTAATGATCCGCCATCACCAGGAAGCGACGGTTGAACACGCGCTCCTTGCCGACGAACACGGTCGTCACCGCGGTCTTCATGTTGTCGTAGATGCCGCGCAGCGGCACCCCCCCGAAGAAGGCGAAGCCGCGCGCATGCGCGTCGAACACCATCTCCTGCGTCTCGCGCGGATAAGCCCGAACATACACCGCCCGCGATG
>NZ_JH584255.1 GCF_000241485.1 Sphingomonas sp. PAMC 26605 | reverse complement strand
GTACCCCTCCGGTGTGGACCGCCTTGCCGGGAACGGGTGATCGGCTGACGTAGCACTGGTGCAAGCGACGGTGTTTGCACCGGTGTTAGCGATGGTGCGATGAGTCAGATCACGATTATTTCGGGCGCGGAGCGGCGCCGGGTTTGGACGGACGATCAGAAGCGGGCGCTGGTGGCGGCGGCCTGCGAGCCGGGAGCGAGCGTGGCGGAGATCGCGCGGCGTGCCGACCTGCGGCCGAGCCAGCTTTATCGGTGGCGACGCGATCTTGCCGAGCCGGTGTCGCCGGGCTTCGCGGCGGTGACGGTCGGCGCCGAGCCTGAGCCCGCGGGAGGATGCGCGATAGTGCTGGAGGTCGGCGGGGCGGTGCTGCGGATCGCAAGCGATGCGCCGCCCGCATTGGTGGCGGCTGTGGTGCGGTCGCTCAGGCGATGATCCCGGTCCGAAGCGACGTCCGGATTTGGCTCGCGACCGGCTGCACAGACATGCGCCGTGGGATGTTCGGTTTGGCGTTGCTGGTGCAGCAAGGACTGAAGCGCGACCCGCATGCCGGCGATCTCTACATCTTCCGTGGACGACGCGGCGATCTGATCAAGGTGCTGTGGCATGACGGTGTGGGTATGTCGCTCTATGCCAAGCGGCTCGACCGTGGACGGTTCATATGGCCTGCGGCGACTGATGGCGTCGTAGCGATCACCGCGTCGCAGATGGCGTGTCTGCTCGAAGCGATCGACTGGCGTAATCCGCGCATGACATGGCGTCCGCAGGCCGCTGGATGATGCTAAAAAGCTAGGTTTTTCGGGGCTTTTTCGCTATCCTCAAGCCATGGCAGCGGCACCCATCAGCGATGTCACGGCGCTTCGCGCGGCACTTCTGGACGCCGAGGCCGAAGCTGCCCGCGCGAAGGCGATCAACGCCGATCTGGCGGCCCGGGTGGCTCTGCTCGAGTTGCAGAACGAGAAGATGCGTCGGGCGCTTTACGGGCAGCGTTCCGAGCGCGGCCAGTTGTTGATCGACCAGCTCGAGCTTGGTCTGGAGGAGCTGGAGGCGAGCGCCGGCGAGGATGAGGCTCTGGGCCAGCGTGCCGCGGCCGGCACCCCTGTCGAGGCGTTCACCCGGACGCGACCTTCGCGCAAGCCGTTGCCGGCGCATCTGCCGCGCGAGCGCGTCGTCGTTGCCGCGCCGACCAGTTGCGCCTGCTGCGGGTCGGACCGGCTGTCGAAGCTGGGCGAGGACGTGACCGAGACGCTGGAGGTGATCCCGCGGCAGTGGAAGGTCGTGCAGACCGTTCGTGAGCGGTTCGCCTGCCGCGTGTGCGAGGGCATCACTCAGCCACCTGCTCCGTTCCATGCGACGCCGCGCGGACTGTTCGGACCGAGCTTTCTGGCGATGGTCATGTTCGAGAAGTTCGGGACGCATCAGCCGCTCAACCGTCAGCGCGACCGCTATGCTCGGGAGGGCGTGGAGATCAGTCTGTCGACGCTCGCCGACCAGGTCGGGGCGTGCGCGGCCGCACTCGCGCCGCTCCACCGGCTGATCGAGGCGCACGTGCTAGCCGCCGAGCGGCTCCACGGCGACGACACGACCGTGCCGGTGCTGGCGAAGACCAAGGCCCATGTCGGACGCCTATGGACCTACGTGCGCGATGACCGACCGTTCGCAGGGCCTGCGCCACCAGCTGCCCTGTTCCGCTATTCGCGCGATCGTCGCGCCGAACATGCGGTCGCACATCTCACCGGCTATGGCGGTATCCTGCAAGCCGACGCCTATGCCGGCTACAACACCCTGTTCCGCTCCGATCGGTCGCCGTCACCAGTCATCCGTGCACTCTGCTGGGCACATGCCAGGCGCAAGTTCTTCGAGCTGGGCGACGTCGCCGCGCAGCTGAAGCGGCGTAAGGGTGCATCGGTCGTCTCGCCGATCGCGGCCGAAGCGGTCAGGCGGATCGGCGTGATCTTCGACGCCGAACGCGCGTTCAACGGCAACACCATCGCGGAGCGGCTTGCCATGCGCCAGGAGATCGCGATCCCGCTCGTCACAGACCTGGAGCAGTGGCTGCGATCCCAGCGTGCCGCGCTCGCACGCCACAACCCGGTCGCGGGTGCGATCGACTACATGCTCAAGGACT
>NZ_JH584254.1 GCF_000241485.1 Sphingomonas sp. PAMC 26605 | reverse complement strand
TCCCGGTTGTGGTGACGGGGCATTCGAGCGAGCCAGTTGCTACGCCGGTTATCGTCATCGAGGTCCAGGACGCGACGGTGCGCATCATGCCGGATGCGCCCGCCGCGCTGATAAACGCGGCACTGCGAGCGCTGCGGCGATGATACCTGTTCCCAGCGACGTACGGATCTGGATCGCCCTTGGTCGCACCGACATGCGAAAAGGCATGCGCGGCCTCGCGCTCCAGGTGCAGCAAACGCTAAAACGAGATCCGCATGTCGGCGACATCTACGTGTTTCGTGGTCGCGCGGGCTCGCTGGTGAAGATCCTCTGGCATGACGGTACGGGCATGTCGCTCTACGCAAAACGGCTTGAGCAGGGACGCTTCGTCTGGCCGTCGGCAAGTGACGGCGTCGTTGCCATCACGGCGTCGGCAATGGCCTGTCTGCTCGAAGGGATCGACTGGCGAAACCCGCAGAAAAGCTGGCGTCCAACCATGGTCGGATGACCTTTCCGGCAACGAAAGAGCTTCGGAAAACCGGGAGATTCTGGTAACATCCAGACGTGACTGGGGAGCCTTCAGACCAGCTCCGGGAAGAGCTTGCGCGGGCCAGGCAAGTGGCCGCCGCTGCTGTGGCACGTGCGCTGGAAGTCGAGGCCGAACTGGCCAACATCCGCGCCGAAAACTCTGATCTACTCGCACGTAATGCCCTGCTGGAGTTGCAAGCCGAGAAGATGCGGCGCGCCATGTATGGTGCGCGATCCGAACGCAGTGAGCGCCTCATCGACCAGATGGAACTCGCCTTCGTCGAGCTCGAAGAAACCGCTGCGGAGGACGAGCGCCTGGCGCAGATCGCTGCGGCCAGGACTACGACGGTGCAGGGCTTCGTGCGCAAGCGCACGCCACGCAGCTTTCCCGACCATCTGCCCCGTGAGCGCGTCATCGTTGCGGCGCCTGAGCATTGCCCTTGCTGCGGTTCGGATGATCTCTCCAAGCTTGGCGAGGACGTCACCAGCACCTTGGAGAAGGTGCCTGCGCGCATGAAGGTCATCGAGACGGTGCGCGAGCGGTTCTCCTGCCGGAACTGCGAGACCATCACACAACCGCCGGCACCGTTCCATGTCACGCCGCGCGGCATGTTCGGGCCTCACCTGCTCGCGTCCATCCTCTTCGACAAATATGGTATGCACCAGCCGCTGAACCGGCAGCGCGACCGCTATGCGCGTGAAGGCGTCGAGATTGCACTGTCGACCATGGCTGATCAGGTCGGCGCCGCGATGGTGGCGCTCAAGCCGCTTCACATGATCATCGAGGCGCATGGCTTAGCTGCCGAACGGCTCCACGGCGACGACACGACGATACCGGTGCAGGCCAAAGGCAAAACTGACACCGGCCGGATCTGGGGATATGTTCGCGACGACGCGCCCTTCGGCGGGGGCGCGCCGCCGGTCGCACTGTTTTATTACTCGCGTGACCGCGAAGGACGGCATCCGCAGTCCCATCTGGCCAATTACAGCGGCATCCTCCAGGCGGATGCCTATGCGGGCTACAATGAGCTGTTCAAGCCTGGGCGAAAGCCTGGACCGCTCACCCGCGCTTTGTGCTGGGCTCATGCTCGCCGTTACTTCTTCGAGCTGGCGGACATCGCCGCGCTGACCAAGCGGCGTGGCAAGAAACGCGTGGTGATCTCGCCGCTGGCACTTGAGGCCGTGCAGCGCATCGATCGGATCTTCGACATCGAGCGCGCCATCAACGGGCGGTCGCAGGCCGACCGCTTTGCCGTCCGCCAGGAGTTGGCGGCGCCGGCAGTCGCCGAACTCGAAACGTGGATGCGCGACAAGCGCGCTGCCCTGTCGCGCCACGATGACGTCGGCAAGGTGATGGACTATATGCTCAAGGACTGGGGCGCCTTTGCCGCGTTCCTTGACGACGGCCGGATCTGTCTCACCAACAATGCCGCGGAACGAGCGCTCAGAGGTATCGCGCTCGGGCGGAAGTCATGGCTGTTCGTCGGCTCCGACCGCGGCGGTGAGCGCGCCGCCTTCATGTACACGTTGATCGGCACCGCCAAGCTCAACGATGTCGACCCGCTCGCCTGGCTCGCCGATGCGCTTGGTCAGATCGCGGACATCCCGCAGGCCAGGCTCCACGAACTCCTCCCTTGGAATTGGACGCCGGCCGCCGCTCAGCTTCCTGTCGCAGCCTGATCGACCCGCTTGGCAAAGAGGCGGTGGTAGGCCTCCTCGCACCGCCGATGACATTCGTCCGTAAGCACTACCGACTTCGCCTTGCCGACCGGATCGAGAATGAGATCCTTCTCATGCAACCGCCCCAGCGCGGCCCAATCAAACGACTTCCAGGCACGCCAAGGCTCCCAATCCCGCCCCTTGTGCAGCGTCAGAAACATCAGCGCGAGCACCGCATCGTCGATCAGCTCGACGTCAATCTCAGGCTCAGACATCTGCCAGCTCCCTTCTGAGGAGTCCATATCACAATTGAGACGCTACGCCGCGGCCTACGTCGGACGGTTAC
>NZ_JH584253.1 GCF_000241485.1 Sphingomonas sp. PAMC 26605 | reverse complement strand
CGGGAACGATGTTCAAGTAAGCAACGGGTCCGGCCAAGCGCGCAGCAAGGCATCGGCGACGCCAGAGAGAAGCGCGCGCGAGGCCCCATCCCGGGCCATGACAGACAGGCCCTGCACCATTGTCACGACCAGCGTAGCGAGCGCAGTCGGGTCCGTTTGGTCTGGTAACGTACCGTTCGCCACGTCTCGTTCGATGCGGGCTTGCAGACGGTCACAGATCGCGCGCCTATAACAAGCCACGACAGCCTGCACGTCGGACGACGCTGCCGAGCCGCTGGCAGTGGCGCTGGCCAGCAGGCAGCCGGGGGGCGTGGCCTCACCGGTGAAAACGACGACGGCACTCGTCAGCAGCATGGCGGCTGCATCGCGGGCGGTGGCCGCCCCGTCGATCGCCTCCCGGATCGCCTCGGGATCTCCGGCATATCGGCGCGCCGCCTCTAGGAAGAGCCGCCGCTTGTCGCCGAAGGCGGTGTAGAGGCTGGGGGGCGTGATCCCCATGGCGCGCGTAAGGTCGCTGATCGAGGTCGTCTCGTAGCCGTGCCGCCAGAACAGCAGCATCGCCTGTTCCAGCGCCGCGTCGCGATCGAACGACAACGGCCGACCGCCCTTGCGCCGCGCCGACGCTTCCATGTCAGTTTCCATAGCGATCGTTCCGAAACATGTTGACCTGTCCCGATCACACTAGCATGGGTTCCGTATCGAACGCTACGAAAGAGATGTCATGTCCCTCACCGACTTCCGCACGCTCGGCCGCTCCGGCCTCGTAGTCAGTCCGCTCGCACTCGGCACGATGACCTTCGGACCCGGTGAATGGGGGACGGACAGGGCGACGGCGCGTGCGATCTTCGATGCCTATCGGGATGCGGGCGGCAACTTCATCGACACCGCCGACATTTATTCGGGTGGAGAGAGCGAGAGGCTGGTCGGCGCGTTCATCGCCGAGACGGGCGCGCGCGACGACGTAGTTCTGGCAACCAAATTCGGCTTCAACGGATCCGCAAGCCCGCTCGCCGCCGCGCAAAGCGGAAGGGGTAATCCGAACGCCGGGGGCGCGGGGGCGAAGAATATCCACCGTGCGCTGGATGAGTCCCTAAAACGGCTCGGGACGGACTATATCGACCTGTACTGGATGCACGTCTGGGACGGGGTGACGCCGGTGGAAGAAATCGTCCAGACCCTGGGCGACCTCGTCCGAGTGGGCAAGATCCGCTATTTCGGGCTCTCCGACATGCCCGCCTGGGTAGGTTGCAAGGCGGCGACGATCGCGGCGGAGCGCCGCATCCCCGGCCCGGTCGCGATGCAGCTGGAATATTCACTGGTCGCGCGCGACGTGGAAGCCGAACATTTCCCGGCGGCAGGCGAAGGTGGCATGGGCATCATGCCGTGGAGCCCGCTGGCGGGAGGCTTCCTGTCCGGTAAGTACCGGCGTGACGACACGTCGGGCACCGGCCGGCTGAGCGGCGCCAACCCGTTCGGGAACAGCAAGTTCGTCGACCGGAACTGGGATATTCTCGACGCCGCGAAGGCCGTCGCGGCCGAGGTCGGCCGGCCGGTCGCGCAGGTCGCGCTTGCCTGGACCCTAGCCCGGGCGGGCGTCGCCTCGACACTGATAGGGGCAAGCAAGGTCGCGCAGCTCGAAAGCAATATCGCCGCGATCGAGATCCGTCTCGACAACGAACAGCTACGGCGCCTCGATGAGGCAAGCGCACCGGTTCCAGGGTTCAGCGCCTCGCTGACGTCGCGTGGCCTTCGGCGCATGGTTTTCGGAGGTCGTGATGTGACCGGCTGGGGCGAGTAGCATCTACGCCCACCACATGCGGCGATCGCCATTGAGGCAAGCCAACCTTCTCGATTAGGAACGGCTGGCGAGAAGGCGTCGGAGTTCTCGAAATCGATGATCTTTCGAGACAAGAGCGTCAGCCCTGAACGCGAGTGTCGTAGCTCTGTTGATGCTGCAGTATCTCAGCCATGCTCGCGGTCGTCCACGTGAACAAGGCGGCGAACGGCTCGTGCAGGGAGCGACCGAGCGGTGTCAGCGCATATTCCACCCCCAGCACGCGGCCGTCGATTATAGTGCGGGAGATCATGCCGTTGCGTTCGAGCTTGCGCAGCGTGTGAGTAAGGACACGCTGCGTCACGCCTTCGAGCCGCCGCTTGATGGCGTTGAAGCGCTGCGGCTCGCGGTGAAGAACGGCCAGTACCATCATGGACCATTTGTCAGCGATTTGATCGAGGATGACCCTGCTCGGACAGTCGGACCGGAACTCGAAATATCCGTCGGGAAGTGCGGTATCTTTGACCATACCAAGGATGCTCAATGTGCGTAATTGATGCCAAGTATGGAATGTATACCTTGTGTCAACGCCTGGAGCAAATCGCTCCTCCCATACGCCACAAGGATTCTCATGACAGAGTCGACCTATACCAAGTTGCGCGTCACGCGGCAGGACCGAGTGGCCACCGTCACCATCGACAATCCGCCAGTCAATATTCTTGATGTGACACTTATGGGCGAGGTTCGTCGCTTTCTGGCTTCAATGCACAATGATCCGGACACTCGCGTGATCGTCTTCGAGAGCGCCGATCCCGAGTTCTTCATTGCTCATGTTGATATGACGTTGGGGGAGCAGCCCGAAGCCTTGAATGAGTTGCAACGCGACGTGCCTGAAAACCTCAACCCGTTCCAAGCCTTCGCCGAGGCGCTACGCGCACAGCCGCAGGTGACGATCGTCAAATTGGCCGGTCTTGCGCGCGGGGGCGGTGCGGAGTTCGTCTTGGCAGCCGACATGGCGTTCGCCGCGGAAGAACGCGCTGGGTTGGCGCAATGCGAAGCGCTGATGGGCATCATTCCGGGTGGGGGCGCTACCCAGTATCTGGGCCAGCGAATGACACGCGGCCGTGTGCTCGAAGCGATCCTGGGAG
>NZ_JH584252.1 GCF_000241485.1 Sphingomonas sp. PAMC 26605 | reverse complement strand
AAAATACTTTTTCGTTATTTTTCAATTACTTGTGGGGGGGGGTGACCGCACCAGCTATGCGGTCACCCTACCGCATAGCTTTGCGGTGGGTTGCCTAGAAAGTCAGCAGAGATTGTCCGCAGGTATGCTTTGTTTTACCGCAGATTTGCGGTAGGGTAGCCGCATGGGTGCGGTGGGGTCTTCAATGGGTCATTGGGTACAAGTCGAACGTAAAGCTATGGAGCTTTGGGGTGACCTGACGGCGCGTAAACCACGCGCTGGGCAACTCCTGCTTGTTCTAGTTGCTCGCATGGGAGATCGGAACGCAGTCGGAATATCCCAAAAGACGATCGCCAAGCTGATGCGATGTAGCGTCGATACTGTTCAACGGGCTGTTCGTGACCTAACCGAAGAGAATTACATACAGGTCGTGCGCATGAATGGCCCAGGCACTGTTGCAGCCTATGTCATCAATGATCGAGTAGCTTGGGGCCAGCCCCGAGAAGAACTTCGATTGTCTGTTTTTACCGCCACTCTCATTGCTGATGCTGCCGATCAGCCGCAAACCGTCATTGACGATACGAGGCCTCTTAAAAAATTACCGCGTATGTTCCCCGGAGAACGTCAGCTTCCGACCGGAGATGGACTTCCGCCCCCTAGCGAGCCGACGCTGCCCGGTATGGAACCCGCCCTACCGGCGTTGCAGGAATCAACTGATCGCCAGCCGGGCGAGGAAGCTCAAAGCATCGGTTCGATCGCAGGAACCTTGTTGGACCGGCTTAGCTAGATGCGTAAACCAAGGTTCACCCCTTACCCCTATACTAGTTTACGCTGGTATACCCCATGAGTTTATCTCCCGCAGAAGCCGCAAGGCACGTTGGGCTGACCAAGCAATCGGTCATCAAAGCCATTCGATCCGGGCGACTTTCTGCTCATAAGGATGCGAATGGCGGGTGGTCGATCGAGCCAGTCGAACTTTTCAGAGTATGGGCTGCCGTAAACCAAGATAGGGGTAAGGTTGCCCCTCAGGTTGACGCTGGTTTACCCCCTGAAAACAACGAGGTTGTCGCTGCTCTTAAGGGCCAGATTGACCTTCTCCGCTCTCAATTGGACGACGTCCGCACCGACCGCAACCATTGGCGTCAGATAGCGGAACGGAGCCTTCTCACTGACCAAAGACCACCCTCCGAACAGCCGATCGAAGCGCTATCGCAACCCGCAGACTTTCAGCCGGTCACGGCTCCGCCTGAGACCGCATCGCCGACACCTCCTGTGCCGGGCTTCTGGTCGCGCCTGCTGGGGCGCTCCTGATGCCGATCGTCCTGCGAGTGGATGGCTTCAAGTTTCATTTCTACTCGAACGAGGGAAACCCTCGCGAGCCCGCCCATATTCACGTCCGCCAAGGCCGGGACGAGGCTAAATTCTGGCTCACGCCCACGGTAGTGATGGCCTACAATGACGGCTTCGACGCCCGGACCTTCAACCGTATCCAGCGTCTGGTCGAGCAACACCGCGAGCAGCTTGAAAGGGCATGGCATGAGTATTTCGCCTAAGGCACTGCGCTTCGACGAGGATTGCATGTGGGTCGAGATCGAGGACGGTCGTACGCTGGGCGTCCCGCTCGCATGGTTCCCGCGCCTGCTCCATGCCACCCCGGCGCAGCGTCAGGACTTCGAACTCAGCCGTCGCGGAATACACTGGGATGCGCTTGATGAAGACATCTCGGTGGAGGGGCTGCTGGCCGGTCAGGGCGATATGACGCACCCCGCAAAGATCGCCGCTTGAGCGCAAATCATGCGCGAGTTGCGCATTAGATTTATGCATCACGGAAGCGACTGTAATCCGGCTGTTTTCCATCTGATGCAAAACTTGTGAGTTTCGCATCAGCGCACAATCGTTGATTAGCGTAAATCAACAAATTTGATACGATGAACCCTTCTATGTGCCTATCCTAAGACAATTCTATGGCTTTTGCTTAAACTTGTTTTTTATTGACGTAACAACAGTGCAATATTTAAATATAAATGTACATTGTACTTCAAGTGCGTCATTACCAATGCGATACCACTGACGTCCTTTTGACGGAATGCTGGCAGGAAGACCTATTGGTTCTAAGTCATGTATTTCTGTTTCTTTGACGGCACAATGGCGACTAATTTTGTCCCACTGACTATAAATGCGCTTTGAGCAGCCTATAGGCTGACCCATGGCAGGCCGTAAAAACGTTACATACGTCTTACTATTACGTGCCGTATCGTCCTTTATAGTAAACAAAGCTACTGTAATTGAAACAATTACAATCGTCACAGCTATTATTCGATCAATTCGAACGAGGCGCTGGTCTTTAAAAGTTGCTGATCGCCAAGTTTTGCGGTCATTTTCCTTACGGTCGTTCATCGTTCTCTCTGCGCTTCCTTGTACCTCTGTCTTGATGCAAAACTCTTGATTTTTGCATCAGGAACGACCGGGTTTGGGTGGGGAGCGGTCAGGCAGCTTTCGGTGGGCTATCGACGGAAAGCAGGCATCAAGTTGGTGTCGAGAACGCCCGATAGATCGCGTATCCCCACGACGCAGCGAGTAGAAGGTATGCCGCATAAACGAGGCTGGCGGACTGTGCATCGGTCCAACTAAACGATCCATAAACTAATGCGACCGTGGCGCAGATCAGGATGCCGGGCAGCATCATTCCAGAGAACAATCGGCGTGAACCGGGGATGAGGCAGGCCAGCGGAACGAGCGCCAACGGGACAGCCATGGCCGCAAACTCACTCGCTCCCAGAAGGTCGAGAAGGAGAACGGAAGCGCCATACAGAACGAGCACGCCTGCCAGACCGACTTTGTTAGTCCAGTAACGCGTAAGCATGATCAGTCCGTCCCAAGTCGCATCCATCGCCGCAAGGAACCTTAACGGTCGACGGCTTTCGGGCAAGCGGCGTGCTGCGATGAATGGCGACAATTGGGCGGAAGCGGACCTACCGTCCTCGCCCACGATCGTCGCGCCCGCGCTCCTTCTCGCGCTGCTGCCTGATCTTCTCGCGCGCCTCGGTCGTTCGCTTGGCCTGCTCTGCCGCCTGCGCGAGCGTTTGCGCCTTCACCGCCTGCGCATGATCCTTGACCAGCGCGGGGTGCTCCCGCGCCATTCGCTCATGCGCCATCTTGTCGCCGGGGTGGTGGAGCGTGTGCCGGTCGATCGGCTTGAGATAGTCTTCCAGCCGCTCGATCCGCTGCCTTAGCTGCTGCGCACGTCGCCACAGTCCATCCGCCACCTTGTCCCACGCCTGCTTGGCCGTGTCGTAAGATGCCTGTTTGAACGCCATAAGGAGGCCCTTGGGCGGCTCTGGCTGCTGACGGCGATGATCCTCGACGCGCCCCCGGTGCTGGCGCTCCATGCCCTCGGCATGCCCCATTACTCGCCGCGCCTTTGCCTGCACCGCGGCAAGCTGACGCTGATGCTCGGCCGTCCAGCGCTGGACGATCGCCTCGGGTGACGCCGTCGGGACCGGTTCCTCCGTCACCCCGCGTGCCGCCTCTGGCCGCAGACCCCGGAACGACTCTGCCAGAGCACGCTTTGCCCGCTCCCGCTCAAGATCGATGATCTGCGCATCCCGGTCGGGGATCGCGTGCCCGATCGCCTGCTCGGCCTGCACCAGCTCGGCTGTCGCGCGCCGGAACGCGATCACGTTGCCGCGCTGCTCGCCGTCCCGCCACTCGCTGGGGAGCAGCCGGGAGGCCGGGGCAATATCGAGCCCACGGTCGGCATAGCTGCGCATGTCGATCCGCTCCTCGCGACCCGCCCGCGCCAGGTGATCGTTCGCCATGCCCTCCCACCGGCCCCGCAGCGCCTTTAGGTCCTCGGCCCGCTCCGCACGGCTAAGCCGCTCACCGGCACGCGGCCCATAGCCCTTCTTGGCCCCGCCCCGCTCCGGAGCCTTGCTGTTGGCGCGCTTAAAGTACTGGTCCGGGCCGCGCTCGATCCCGTCCACCTGCCGCTCCGAGAACATCAGGTGGACATGCGGCTGCTCGCCCCCGTCGCTGCTGCTGAGCGGGGTATGGATTGCCCACT
>NZ_JH584251.1 GCF_000241485.1 Sphingomonas sp. PAMC 26605 | reverse complement strand
AATGGGCGATCCATACCCCGCTCAGCAGCAGTGACGGGGGCGAGCAGCCACATGTGCACCTGATGTTCTCGGAGCGTCAGGTGGACGGAATCGAGCGCGGGCCGGACGCGTATTTCAAGCGCGCCAACAGCAAGGCCCCGGAGCGGGGTGGGGCCAAGAAGGGCTACGGGCCGCGTGCCGGCGAGCGGCTTAGCCGTGCGGAGCGGGCCGAGGACCTCAAGGCGCTACGAGGCCGGTGGGAGGAAATGGCAAACAGCCACCTGGCGCGCGCGGGTCGGGAGGAGCGGATCGACATGCGCAGCTATGCCGACCGTGGGCTCGATATTGCCCCGGCCTCCCGGCTGCTTCCCAGCGAGTGGCGGGACGGCGAGCAGCGCGGCAACGTGATCGCGTTCCGGCGCGCGACAGCCGAGCTGGTGCAGGCCGAGCAGGCGATCGGGCACGCGATCCCCGACCGGGATGCGCAGATTATCGATCTTGAGCGGGAGCGGGCAAAGCGCGCTCTAGCGGAATCGTTCAGGGGTCTGCGGCCAGAGGCGGCGCGCGGGGTGCCGGAGGAACCGGTCCCGACGCCGGCTCTGGCCCCAGCAGTGCCGGCGAACCCGTCACCCGAGGCGATCGTCCAGCGGTGGACGGCCGAGCATCAGCGTCAGCTTGCCGCGGTGCAGGCCAAGGCACGGCGGGTAATGGGTCATGCCGAGGGCATGGAGCGCCAGCACCGGGGGCGTGTCGAGGATCACCGCCGTCAGCAGCCAGAGCCGCCCAAGGGCCTCCTTATGGCGTTCAAACAGGCTTCCTACGACACGGCCAAGAAGGCGTGGGACAAGGTGGCGGATGGACTGTGGCGACGTGCGCAGCAGCTAAGGCAGCGGATCGAGCGGCTGGAAGATTATCTCAAGCCGATCGACCGGCACACGCTCCACCACCCCGGTGACAAGATGGCGCATGAGCGGATGGCGCGGGAACACCCCGCGCTGGTCAAGGATCATGCGCAGGCGGTGAAGGCGCAAACGCTCGTGCAGGCGGCAGAGCAGGCCAAGCGAACGACCGAGGCGCGCGAGAAGATCAGGCAGCAGCGCGAGAAGGAGCGCGGGCGCGACGATCGCGGGCAAGGGCGGTAGGTCGTTGTCGAAGAATCGTTTTCAGCGTAGTGTAAGGTAACTCTTGACATTTGTCAGGAAATGCCTTACAATGTGTCCATGATTAAGACATACATCAGCAAGGCGCTTGAAGCCTTCGCCATCGAGGGAGATGGCTCAAAACTTCCCGTCCAGAACCACAAAAAGGTCAGCCGCATTTTGCGCACGCTGGATGCCGCTACGAAGCCCGAGGACATGCATCTTCCGGGCTTTCGTTTTCACGGGTTGAGCACCAAACCTAAACGCTACGCGGTCGATGCCAGCGGCAATTACCGGGTCACATGGGCTTGGGATGACGGCAATGCGATCGACGTAAATATCGAGGACTACCACTAAGAGGGGTTGCTCCTCCTAAAAGTCTGTCAGTCAACGCTTGACATGTAAGGCTTTAGTTTACACATAGAGCTTATACAGAGACGCATGATGATCCGGGATTGGCCCGGACAGGAGACAGATGATGAACCAGCTCGTATCCGGCCTTGCCCCGATGCACCCCGGTGAGCTGCTGCGGGAGGATATTTTGCCCGCGCTCAACAAGCCCAAGGCAGAGATCGCGAGGCTGATCGAAGTGTCGCGGCAGACCCTCTACGATATCCTTGCCGAAAAGCAGGATGTTACCCCGACTATGGCGCTTCGGATCGGAAAGCTTACTGGCACCACGCCTGAGATGTGGGTCAATATGCAGCGCAATTACGACCTGTGTGTGCAGGCCGTGAAGGATGCCGATATCATCGCGCGTATTCCGACGCTCGAAGCTGCCTGATCGTATCCGTTATGTCTGGCTGTCTGGCTGTCTGACCGGCGCCGCCTTCGCTCTAGGCGATCCGCGGAATCGGGGCGGTAGCTAACCACCGCTTCCGCGACGTGATGCGAAACTCACAAGTTTTGCATCAGACCTGAAACCAAACAAAACCAGCCCCTTCCGTGATGCATAATTCCGATGCACGCCAGCCCTCACGTCTCGCGATCCTGCTTTGGCTTGCGGATCGACATCGTGGCGACCTGGGGGTTGGCCGTGGGCGCTACATCGAGGATGCGCTGCCACGAGTCAGCCGCGCTCTTCACGATCCCTCGCCGCTCGGCCAGTTCGAGGAAGGCACGCGTGGTCAGTACGTCCGTCGCCATATCTAGCCCCGTTTCGCGGACGAAGCGCGGAATCTTGCCGTTCTCATAGACGATCAGGATGCTGGAATCGCTATGGTAGTCCACGTAATTTCCCAGCCACTGCATGATCGCCAGTTCGCCTGCATCCTTGGCGCGCGCGGTGGGATCGACGGTGCGAGCCGTGGCGAACAGCCTGCCGATTTCGGTTGGAGCAACCAGAACAGGCGCGTTGCTATTGGGCTTTTGCCCCGCATCGAGCCAATCCTGTATCTCCTGCGCTCCGGGCTTGGTCATGTCCTGCGTCGCTTCGAACGCGACCATATCGGCCACTACGACCCGCCCGCCGATTTGGTGGAGCAGGTGCAGGGCATCGGTTTGTGCCAGATGTATCAGGGGGCCAGTATCCGGCACGATAACGTCAGGCCGTTCGACCGGCGTAGGTACATCATCCATGGCGTTCATCTTTCAGGGAGCGACCAAACAGACGCGACCAAAAGCCTCCTTCCGGCGGAGACGCTAAGGGCGCCTCAACGCTCGCCGTCGCCTCTGTTAGGGTATCGGGCATCCGCTCTAGGGCTGTTCTCTGGTCCGTAAGCAAAGCGCGTTCGGCGATCTGCCGCCAGTGATTCCGGTCGGCTCGAACGTCTTCACGATCGGTGCGGACGTCATCCAATTGAGAGCGGAGAAGATCAATTTGGGCCTTGAGTAACGTGACAACCTCCTCATCTACGGAGGGTGCAATGGGTATGTCACCCGCTGTTAATTGTATATGTGAAGGGTGCTGCACCCCCTTTACAGCGGGCCAGACACGAAACAACTCCACAGGCTCAATGCGCCACTCGCCATTCGTCGATTTTTGGCCTGAAACTCTGCCATTTTTGATCGCTTTCATGAGCGTTTGGCGAGTGACGCCAACCTGCTCAGAAGCTTCCTTCAAGGTGATACCCATGGGTGTCACTCGCTGTTAAGTGTATATGTTAAATACCTGTATACTGGCTGCACCTTGCATGGAAGCATTAGTCTTCACCCAGACGGTTCAGTAAGTGCCCTGTGATCGCGCCAAGGCTTTTGGCTTCCTCCATCGGTTCGCGATCAGTGGGTTCGCGGAGAGCCGGAAGATCAAGCTCCATACCGGGTAGCGAGGGCTCTACTGGGGGAGGAAGGCCGTCCCCGGTTGGAAGCTGTCGTTCGTCGGAGAATAAGCGCGGCACTGCCCTTAGGGGCTGTTGAGAGCCAAGGTCGTCGCGATCTGGCTGCTCTGCTTCAGATACCACCACGACGGCACTAAAAAGCGAAGTGCGGAGTCCATCCCTAGCACCAGTCCAAACAACACGGTCGTTGATGACGTGGGCGTTGACGGTACCACGATCGCCAATCTGGCGTAGTTCGATCCAACGCTCACGATCGAGTATCGCAATGGCGTTTTGAACACCTCGGCGTGACGCTCCAGCCAATTGGGCTAGCGTACCTTGGGATATGACTACAGCATTGTGGTCGCCGACCCGAGCCGCGAGCAGGTGCATGACTTGCGCCGCCAAGGGGCTTTTGCGGGTTAAAGCTGCCCATGCTTCATGTGACGATCGATCCGTCTGAACCCAATGGCCTTTTGGTTTTTGATCGGGGAGCGCCATACGTAAACCTCTGCAAATGAGATTCCAGAAACACGAACCACAGTGCGCACCCCTGCGCACTTTAGGCAACCATTTAATGGAAACTTACTTCCAGAAACACGAACCACAGTGCGCACCCCTGCGCACTAGCTATTGCGCACCCCTGCGCACTAGCTAGTGCGCACCCCCCCCAAGTAAGCCATTGATTTAGAGCGCTTTTAAAATCG
>NZ_JH584250.1 GCF_000241485.1 Sphingomonas sp. PAMC 26605 | reverse complement strand
AAGGATCATGCGCAGGCGGTGAAGGCGCAAACGCTCGCGCAGGCGGCAGAGCAGGCCAAGCGAACGACCGAGGCGCGCGAGAAGATCAGGCAGCAGCGCGAGAAGGAGCGCGGGCGCGACGATCGCGGGCGAGGACGGTAGGTCCGCTTACGCCCACTTACTGCTCTTCGGTCTCCTCCCGAAATGCGACCACCAGTTCGTTAGCCTCTGCAATAAGTTTGCTATCGCCTGAGCGTGCCGCGAAATCCGCGATGGTGTTCAACAATCCCAAACCAGAAAGTTGGCGTGCTTTAGCTGTGACCAGCATGGACCACGCGTTTGCATATTCTAAGTACGCTCCTGCGAAGTCATTTTGATGATCCGCTTTATAGTCGCCATCGATAAGGAAGTGGCAGATAGCTTCATACCGCATTAGCCCTATCTCAGAGGATAGTGCTTTTTGGGTTTCGGTTTCAGGTCTGAATGCCATCCCGCCATCTAACATCGACCACGTCTGCTTTCCACCAATTATCGCCGTTCCGGGCTCCATCCCGAGCCTGCATCGGCCAATAGCCGACATGCCGAATTGGTGACATGATGCACCGATGAGACAGAGCCCAACTATCACGCGGCCAATGGCAGTCGCATTCGCGGTCCTACTCGTCTTGTGCGGGTTCGCGTTGGGCCGTTTCACCGCCCCTCGTTACGCTCACACCTGCGACTTCTCTGTTTTTAGAAACGGCAGCTAACCAAACCCGGTCGTTCCTTATGCAAAAATCAAAAGTTTTGCATCAAACTTGTAGGCTGTGAGATTACCGCGAAGAGACGACTAACGGACGTTCGCTAAAGTGGTGTCTCTGGCTGTCCGTGATCGGACGATAACCATTAGAGCTGCGACCATAGCTACGGTATATAAAAACCTCGGCAAAGCGTTTGGGTAAAGTAGGTCTGGTAATATTTGTTTAGTCAAAGTCCAAAATAGCAGTAAAATAGCAGGCCACCTGGTCCCATCCTTCCATATTATTCGGGCTAGCCAACTAGCTAAAGCTACCAAGAAAACGGCTGTTATAAAAAGAATAACGATAGATGGTACAGGAAACACTGGTAGGCCTAGAGCATATATAAGCACACTTACGAAGGATGCGATTACTGATAATGCCAATATTACAGCCGATCCAACGCCTGCTTTACGCCGCTCTAAAGGAACTGGACCGATCATCGCTATCTTTGCCCTTTCGCCAAGCAGTCCGCTAAATAACGGCATCCAGCTAATCGGAGGTTAAAGTGGCCAGCGCGGGATGACGGCGAACCTACCTTCGCCGTTTGTGATGCAAAATTCACAAGTTTTGCATCAGGTGGAAAACGACCGAATAACAGGCGCTTCCGCGATGCATAAATCCAATGCATATTTATGTAGTCTTCGGTCACGCAGCGACGGCTAATCGTACCCCGAGCGCCTTGGTTACTTTCAAAAGCGTGTCGAGGGTCGGATTCCCGTTTTCGCCGAACGCCTTGTACAGCGCTTCACGCGACACACCTGAATCCTTTGCCAGACCGGTCATGCCGCGCGCGCGCGCTACGGCATTGAAGGCATGGCGAATTATCAACGCATCGCCATCCTCAAAGGCAGCTTCCAGATAATGCTGGACGTCGCCTTCGGAGCCGAGAAATTCGCTGGCGTCCCAAGGGCGTGTTTCGATAGCCATCTGCCTCACTCCAATTCGGAAGCCATAAGCATTGCAGTGGCAATGTCGGCTTCCTGGGATTTCTTGTCACCGCCGCACAGCAGGATCACGATTTCGCCAGACCGTTCGGTGTAATAAACCCGGTATCCCGGCCCAAAATCGATTTTCAATTCCGATACGCCCCCTTTGAGATTCCGGAACTGGCCGGGGTTTCCCATCGCAAGCCGATCGATGCGGATGGCTATGCGGGCAGCCCCAGCGCGATCCCGTAGGCCTCGCAACCAATCGGCGAAGGCTTCGGTGCGGACGATTACCTTCATCCAAGTTGTGTAATATAAGCTACATCCATTGTAAACTATAGATTACAATTCCGGCGCTTGCTCTTCAAAGGCGACCTAACAGGCGAGACCAGAAGCCCGATACGGGAGGCGCCGACGCTGCGGCCCCACCTTCGTATCCCCCGCCTTGAGGCACAGGGCGGAGACGCTGATCGGAGAGCAGGGCAGCGGCCTGCTGACGCCATCGATCGCGATCCTCGCGTATATCTTCAAGCACTGCGTCTGTTCTGCGCTGCTGCTCCTCAGCTGCTTCCAGTCGCTGCTTCAAAAGCTGGTTCGCATGAGCCAGACCGGGGGTGTCCGCGATCGGTTCCGGGGACTGGATTGTTACCGGTTTTATGTTCGCTAGTACGGCAGGGTACACCCTCGCCAATTCCGAAACGTCGATCTGATATCCCGCCGTGGTCAGCCCGGAATGGCTTAAAATACCTGACTTTATAGCTTTGCTGATAGTGGATTTGGAGACACCCGCGAGCCTAGCCGCAGTGTTCAGGCTCACTTTCGACATGTTCGCGCTCCGTCCGCAAGTGGTCCGCAGGACCGATTTTAAAGTGGTAGCGGGTGTTCGCGGGAGAGGCCAGCCAAGCTAACTGGCGGCTTTCTGTGTTTTACAAAATCCGGCGAATATCTCGATAACTTTGGGACCGCTTAGCGGCTTTCCACCGGCTTTTGCCCAACGCCTGAAATCGTGTGCCACCGCATCGAGGTCACGTGCTGGAGGCGGCAGCGTGGCGCGAGCAATCTCGGCAAAAGCAGAGTAGCGGATCGACCCGTCCGGAAATTCAAACGGCACGATAGGCGTCTCGTCGATGCGCTCCACGACGTTTTCACGACGCGCTTTGCGGCCGACCTTGGACCCGTCCAGTTCGCGTTTCGTTGCTGCACGAGCTGCGCCGGATTTAATCTCCCAAGACAGCCTGACCGACGTGATGGCGCGACCGCGCTTGATGGGTTCGTAGGACGCGTGGAACCCAGCGAGGTGGTTCACCTCGGCAATTGCCGGTTCAAGGGCTTGAGCTTTCACATCTTGCCAGCGAACTAGCTTGCCAACTGGGATGCCGAGGCGGCTTCGAAGGTCTTCTAACGGGAAGATTTCGGCGGTCTTGCGGTCAAGGCCACTGCGCAGGGCGAGAAGTTCGTAAAGGCGCAGAGAATAGCGGCTTTCGAATGCCATAACGGCACGTTTCGACAGCACGGCCCAGTGCTCGCTATCGGCGAACACGCGGCGTAATGTTTCACCGAAGCGCCAGACCAAATCGCCACGATCATCCTCGTCGCGCTCAACCCGTGCCAGCATGGCTTCACTAATAACTCGGGTGCGGCCCTTCACTTTCGGTGACGGCACGCGCACTTCAATCAACGTGGTCTGCAATTCGCGTAGCGCGTCGATCCGCTCGGCCAGCGTCATGTGGCCGATGCCGCTTCCGTAGAGATCCGCTAAGGCCATGCGATGGTCTTTGGCGGCCGCTAAATCTGCGCCGGCCTCTTTAACTAGCAAGTGCCACAGTTTGCTTGCCCGCAGGCTTAGAACGCGCTGTCCCGGCCTAAACACCATGTCGATTTGTCGGCCCGATGCGACCAGTTCGTCAGGGCGATCCGCGCGATCGGCGAGAGCTTGTTTTGTTGGTGTCACCATATGGGATGAGTACGGGGAGCTAAAACTTTTACAACTCCCTTTTCGCTCCCAATTCCTCCCTTTTCGCTCCCAATCCCTCCCTTTTCGCTCCCAATTCCTCCCTTTTAGACCCAAAAAACGGCAGTTTTCTGCGGGTTACAGACCCCATGAACCTTAGAACCTTTAGAACAATAGGAGCGCGGACGCGAAAAATGACGCGCTAGCGCGCGGCGTTTGAGTTTTGAGCAAGCGGATTTGAGCGGGTGAGGGCAGGACTTGGTGAGCCAGTATGGCGGGTAGCGACTCAGCCCCATTCGGAATTGCCCGAGGATGGTCCAGAAAGGGCTTGGCGAGGCAGAATAAGGTTTGGGGCCGGGTGACGCCCCAAACGCCCCTGAGGGCTTCTCAGGCGGTATCAGAGGGGGTTTGCGTGTGATCCCCCGGTTTGGCGAGCAAAGCGTCTCCACGGGCCTTCCAGCGGCCTTTCTGGTCCTCGCTGGCGTCCACCCTCGCCATTGCGTCGAGCGCCCCGACAAGCGTAGCCCGATCCCAAGTCGGTTTGCCGGTCTGACCATCGAGCAGACCCACCATCGTCATCAGCCCGGCTGCGAGGAAGCGCTGATGGTCGCGTTCCCTGCGTTCCTCCTTGGCCTTGGCGCTGGTGGCTTGGCGGATCGTCCCCCGGCCAGCGCGCATGGTTTCCTTGGCGCGCTCAACCCGAAGCAAGGCAGCCAGTGTGCGGTTCTCGACCGGGGTGCGATCGGGCTTGTCGGCCAGCAGCAAAAACAGCTTGTCGTCCTTGGAAGGGTTGGCCTTGCTGC
>NZ_JH584249.1 GCF_000241485.1 Sphingomonas sp. PAMC 26605 | reverse complement strand
GAGGATTTCTGCGGGTTTGACGCGGGATTGAAAGAAAAGTGCAAAAAAGGGTTTGACCGAATCAGGAGTGCCGCCTAGAGGGGTGTCACCGCAGCGACGGACCACACGGTTCGCTTCTGCAGTCACCAAATTGTCGGCGCTGAGGGGCTCTCCTAAAAAGAGGGCAGGCCTAAGCGTCGGTATTTTGCGCTCTTTGACATTGTCGGTTTAGATGAAGGGACATGTGGGCGGCGGCTCCGGGTCCAACGTTTTCAAGGCGTTGGTAATTCGGTTAAAGCTAAGTCGTTCTCATATGTCCTTCACGTATCCATACGTAATGGACGTTTTATTTGGCTTCGGCTGGGCAAGGCGTCTGAAAGATATTGTGCAGAGCGGCTCCTTGAGATGGACGAGATTATCGTGGAATTCCACTGCGATGGTTTTGTGACATAAACTTGAGAGTTTGATCATGGCTCAGAATGAACGCTGGCGGCATGCCTAACACATGCAAGTCGAACGAAGGCTTCGGCCTTAGTGGCGCACGGGTGCGTAACGCGTGGGAATCTACCCTTAGGTTCGGAATAACAGTTGGAAACGACTGCTAATACCGGATGATGACGTAAGTCCAAAGATTTATCGCCTAGGGATGAGCCCGCGTAGGATTAGCTAGTTGGTGTGGTAAAGGCGCACCAAGGCGACGATCCTTAGCTGGTCTGAGAGGATGATCAGCCACACTGGGACTGAGACACGGCCCAGACTCCTACGGGAGGCAGCAGTGGGGAATATTGGACAATGGGCGAAAGCCTGATCCAGCAATGCCGCGTGAGTGATGAAGGCCTTAGGGTTGTAAAGCTCTTTTACCCGGGATGATAATGACAGTACCGGGAGAATAAGCTCCGGCTAACTCCGTGCCAGCAGCCGCGGTAATACGGAGGGAGCTAGCGTTATTCGGAATTACTGGGCGTAAAGCGCACGTAGGCGGCTTTGTAAGTAAGAGGTGAAAGCCTGGTGCTCAACACCAGAACTGCCTTTTAGACTGCATCGCTTGAATCCAGGAGAGGTGAGTGGAATTCCGAGTGTAGAGGTGAAATTCGTAGATATTCGGAAGAACACCAGTGGCGAAGGCGGCTCACTGGACTGGTATTGACGCTGAGGTGCGAAAGCGTGGGGAGCAAACAGGATTAGATACCCTGGTAGTCCACGCCGTAAACGATGATAACTAGCTGTCGGGGCTCTTAGAGCTTCGGTGGCGCAGCTAACGCATTAAGTTATCCGCCTGGGGAGTACGGCCGCAAGGTTAAAACTCAAATGAATTGACGGGGGCCTGCACAAGCGGTGGAGCATGTGGTTTAATTCGAAGCAACGCGCAGAACCTTACCAGCGTTTGACATGTCCGGACGATTTCGGGAGACCGATCTCTTCCCTTCGGGGACTGGAACACAGGTGCTGCATGGCTGTCGTCAGCTCGTGTCGTGAGATGTTGGGTTAAGTCCCGCAACGAGCGCAACCCTCGCCTTTAGTTACCATCATTCAGTTGGGGACTCTAAAGGAACCGCCGGTGATAAGCCGGAGGAAGGTGGGGATGACGTCAAGTCCTCATGGCCCTTACGCGCTGGGCTACACACGTGCTACAATGGCGGTGACAGTGGGCAGCAATCCCGCAAGGGTGAGCTAATCTCCAAAAGCCGTCTCAGTTCGGATTGTTCTCTGCAACTCGAGAGCATGAAGGCGGAATCGCTAGTAATCGCGGATCAGCATGCCGCGGTGAATACGTTCCCAGGCCTTGTACACACCGCCCGTCACACCATGGGAGTTGGATTCACCCGAAGGCAGTGCGCTAACCGCAAGGAGGCAGCTGACCACGGTGGGTTCAGCGACTGGGGTGAAGTCGTAACAAGGTAGCCGTAGGGGAACCTGCGGCTGGATCACCTCCTTTCTAAGGATATCGGCGGAAAGCGCTTATCGGGTTCGCCCTTTAAGAAGAGCTTCCTCCATTCCAAAGAACATATTGCCGCCGTCCTCATGTCCCTTCATCACTAGGTAGTCCACACGGACCGACAGCATCGCTGTTACGGTTCGTGTCGGACAAGCTCGGTCGGCGCTGCGAAGCGCGCCATCTGGCGCAGCGTTGCTGCGACGGTCGGCGCGAAGCAGGTGCGGGCCTGTAGCTCAGTTGGTTAGAGCGCACCCCTGATAAGGGTGAGGTCGGTGGTTCGAATCCACCCAGGCCCACCACTTTCGCGCTTTAAAAGAGTATGGGGCCTTAGCTCAGCTGGGAGAGCGGTTGCTTTGCAAGCATCAGGTCATCGGTTCGATCCCGATAGGCTCCACCACTCGCCACCAAAACCTAGAGATGAAGAGAAAACTCTTCCGCTTCGGCGGAACACGGAGGCTTCGGCCTCCCTTATTTGACATTGTGAATGGGTTCTTAAAATCGATGCCGTGATATCGGCGTGTCGGTTTGGACATTGAGGTTTGGAAGGTTCACCTTTCCGATCGCACGGCCAGACTGCGCACGCTTTAATAATCAGGCTGAGCATTTTTAATCATCCGCACCAAGATACTGTGACTTTGCTGCTCTGCCGAGTTTTGGTCTGATCGTCATGATCAGTCCCAGCATTGTCATTGGTGGTGCGGACTCTCAAGCGTGAGGTAAGGGCAATTCGTGGATGCCTTGGCGCATACAGGCGATGAAGGACGTGGCACGCTGCGATAAGCGTGGGGGAGCCGTGAGCAGGCCTTGATCCCACGATTTCCGAATGGGGAAACCCACCTATCCCGTTTAACTTCGTATCGAGGCAACTCGGTGCGACGCTAAATGGGGTTAGGTATCACTTAACTGAATACATAGGTTTCGTGAGGCGAACCCGGCGAACTGAAACATCTCAGTAGCTGGAGGAAAAGACATCAACCGAGATTCCGTTAGTAGTGGCGAGCGAACGCGGACCAGGCCAGTGCCGACAAGTGAATTAGCAGAACGATTTGGAAAGATCGGCCATAGCGGGTGACAGCCCCGTATGCGAAAATGAAATTGTCGGACTTGAGTAGGGCGGGACACGTGTAATCCTGTCTGAACATAGGGGGACCACCCTCTAAGCCTAAATACTCGTATGCGACCGATAGTGAACTAGTACCGTGAGGGAAAGGTGAAAAGCACCCCGATGAGGGGAGTGAAACAGTACCTGAAACGGATTGCCTACAAGCAGTTGGAGGGTCCTTGAGGCCTGACAGCGTACCTCTTGCATAATGGGTCTGTGACTTAATGTATCAAGCAAGCTTAAGCCGTTAGGTGTAGGCGCAGCGAAAGCGAGTCTGAATAGGGCGCCAGAGTTTGATGTATTAGACCCGAAACCCGGCGATCTATGCATGACCAGGATGAAGGTGCGGTAACACGCACTGGAGGTCCGAACCGATTAACGTTGAAAAGTTACCGGATGAGTTGTGCTTAGGGGTGAAAGGCCAATCAAGCCGGGAAATAGCTGGTTCTCCGCGAAAACTATTGAGGTAGTGCCTCGGATGGACACCTTGGGGGGTAGAGCACTGGATGGATGCGGGGGTCGCGAGACCTACCAACTCTAACCAAACTCCGAATACCCAAGAGTGATATCCGGGAGACAGACGGCGGGTGCTAAGGTCCGTCGTCAAAAGGGAAACAGCCCTGACCTACAGCTAAGGTCCCCAAGTCGTGTCTAAGTGGGAAAGCATGTGGAACTTCCAAAACAACCAGGAGGTTGGCTTAGAAGCAGCCATCCTTTAAAGAAAGCGTAACAGCTCACTGGTCTAAATAAGAGGTTCTGCGGCGAAGATGTAACGGGGCTCAAGACACGCACCGAAGCTTAGGGTGTACCATTTATATGGTACGCGGTAGCGGAGCGTTCCGTAAGCCTGTGAAGCGATCTGGTAATGGGTCGTGGAGGTATCGGAAGTGCGAATGCAGACATGAGTAGCGATAAAAAGGGTGAGATGCCCTTTCGCCGAAAGACCAAGGGTTCCTGCGCAAGGCTAATCCGCGCAGGGTGAGTCGGCCCCTAAGACGAGCCCGAAGGGGGTAGTCGATGGGAACACGGTTAATATTCCGTGACCTGGTGGTGTGTGACGGATCTCGTGTGTTGTTCGCCCTTATTGGATTGGGCGGGCTTCGAAGAGGTCCCAGGAAATAGCCCCACCGTATAGACCGTACCCGAAACCGACACAGGTGGTCAGGTAGAGTATACCAAGGCGCTTGAGAGAAGTGTCCTGAAGGAACTCGGCAAATTGCCTCCGTACCTTCGGAAGAAGGAGGCCCCAACTCAGCGCAAGCTCTGTTGGGGGGCACAGGCCAGGGGGTAGCGACTGTTTAGCAAAAACACAGGGCTCTGCTAAGTCGGCTTCAAGACGACGTATAGGGCCTGACGCCTGCCCGGTGCCTGAAGGTTAAGTGGAGGGGTGCAAGCTCTGAAATGAAGCCCAGGTAAACGGCGGCCGTAACTATAACGGTCCTAAGGTAGCGAAATTCCTTGTCGGGTAAGTTCCGACCTGCACGAATGGCGTAACGACTTCCCCACTGTCTCCAGGACATGCTCAGCGAAATTGAATTCCCCGTGAAGATGCGGGGTTCCCGCGGTTAGACGGAAAGACCCCGTGCACCTTTACTGCAGCTTCAGAGTGGCATTAGGAAGAAACTGTGTAGCATAGGTGGGAGGCTTTGAAGCGTTGGCGCCAGCTGACGTGGAGCCATAGGTGAAATACCACCCTGTTTGTTTCTGATGTCTAACCTCGATCCATGAAACTGGATCAGGGACCCTCTGTGGCGGGTAGTTTGACTGGGGCGGTCGCCTCCTAAAGAGTAACGGAGGCGCGCAATGGTGGGCTCAGGACGGTTGGAAACCGTCTGTTAGAGTGCAATGGCATAAGCCCGCCTGACTGCGAGACTGACAAGTCGAGCAGAGACGAAAGTCGGTCATAGTGATCCGGTGGTCCCTCGTGGAAGGGCCATCGCTCAACGGATAAAAGGTACGCCGGGGATAACAGGCTGATAACCCCCAAGAGCTCATATCGACGGGGTTGTTTGGCACCTCGATGTCGGCTCATCACATCCTGGGGCTGGAGCAGGTCCCAAGGGTTTGGCTGTTCGCCAATTAAAGTGGTACGTGAGCTGGGTTCAGAACGTCGCGAGACAGTTTGGTCCCTATCTGCCGTGGGCGTCGAAATTTGAGAGGAGTTGACCCTAGTACGAGAGGACCGGGTTGAACATACCTCTGGTGTACCTGTCGTTCTGCCAAGAGCGCAGCAGGGTAGCTATGTATGGACGGGATAACCGCTGAAAGCATCTAAGCGGGAAGCCTCCCTCGAGATAAGATTTCATAGAGCCGTCAGAGACCATGACGTTGATAGATCGGATGTAGAAGTGGAGTAATCCATGGAGCTAACCGATACTAATTGCTCTATTCGCGCTTGAGAGTCCCACCATCAATGACAATCCTGGGTAACCAGCACGTGTCGCAGATGGCGGATGATCAAATGCAACGCCTGATTAACAACTACCATCTTCAGAATGTCGTAAACGTGCACCGATTTTAGGAGTCTGTCCGCAAGGGCAGGCTCCTCGAGAACCCGAACTTTTTGCTGTTCACCGGCTCCATTGCTTGGTGGCTATAGCGTCAGTGCCCCACCCGATCCCATCCCGAACTCGGCCGTGAAACCTGACTGCGCCGATGGTACTATCGCTTAAGCGATGGAAGAGTAGGTCGTCGCCAGGCATTGAAGCCGGTGAACACAAAATGTTCGTGTCCCTCACGAGAACCCATCACATGTCATCTATTCCAAATCCCTGTCGCGGGGTGGAGCAGCCCGGTAGCTCGTCAGGCTCATAACCTGAAGGTCACAGGTTCAAATCCTGTCCCCGCAACCA
>NZ_JH584248.1 GCF_000241485.1 Sphingomonas sp. PAMC 26605 | reverse complement strand
CCAACAGACCGGATCGGTGCTGCACGACCTCCAGCGGGCCGCAGGAGAGCTTCAGCGAGCCAGTAGCAGGATGTGGTGGGACCGGCTCAAGGAATGGCTCTACGCCGCCCTGATCGGCCTGGGGCTGATCTTTGCCGCGGCCCTCGCCTACCAATGGGCCAAGGAACCCAAGATCGAGCAGCACCTGTACGGCTGTGCCGGTCACTGGAACGCCAAAACCCATACCTGCAAGGGCGGATGGGTGCCGCTACAGGCACAGCCGACCGGGTAATTTATGGGTGCACGATAAATGTTGTTCGTGCTATTTAATGGGTGTACAGAATTTCATGGAAATCGAGTTCGACCCGGCCAAGGACCGCGCCAATGCCGACAAGCACGGCATGTCGCTGCAGGCTGCGGAGGGGTTCGATTGGGACACGGCGTTGGAGCGCGAGGATAACCGCTTCGATTACGGCGAGGTTCGGTTCGTTGCCCTGGGTCTGATCGGCGATCGCCTGCACGTGCTGGTGTTCACAGAGGGCTCTTCCGAAGATGCGGTGCGCGCCATTAGTCTGCGGCCGGCCGAAAAGCATGAGGTGAGATTCTACTATGACCAGGTTTGATCCCGAGCTGCACGATGACAACCCGCCGATGGACGCCACGTTTATGGCCGGCATGACGCCCTCCCGCCGTGGGCGCCCGAAGTCAGAAGCGCCGAAGGTGGAAGTCAAAATCCGTCTGGACGCCAAGACCGTGGAGCATCTGCGGGGCAGCGGCCCCGGATGGCAGACCCGCGTGAACGCGCTGCTTGGCCAACTGGTGGAAGCGGGTCGGATCTAATCCCTCGCTGACCCTCCACGACGCGTGACAATCGGTGGATGAGCGCCCCTCGACCGACTTCCCCTTCGCCAAGCCTGCGGCCGTCAGGTCGCCCTGTGACGGCGTAGCCGGCACGCATCAGCAGCGCATTGGCCAGAGGCCAATTCCATACATCATCACGCTGCCGTTTCCTCGTGCGCATCCGCGATGATTCTAGATTCTCTATGATTCAATGATTCAGGGAGATTAAGCATTTGATTCGCGGCGGATAAACACCCCGACCTACGACAAATGGGGTGGCCAGTTACGACAAATGGGGTGCTCACCTACGACAAATGGGGTGGCCAGTTACGACAGATCGGGTGCTATCATGAGGAACGGGGTTCCGTGCGATCTAGGACAATAGCATTGATCTTATGTCGCAACTGACTAAGCTCTTGGTGTGCCCGACGATCTCCCCATCGGCCGCACTATGAAAGCGGCTTCCACGGCTTCAGTCCGTGACGGCCATGCTATCGTCAAAGCCGGCGAGTTCATCGAAGCCCGTTTCGGTGCAGGTACATCGCCCTCCTTGGCAGCTCGCAAGACACTAGCTCTTCTGATCGCCAAAGCTGCTGGCGAAGCCTGGCGGCCAGGATCGCACGTCATCGCCAAGCGTGAACTGCGGGGCACTCACAATGCCAACGATCGGGTTCAAGACACGCTCGACGAGCTGATGGATGTAAAATTCCAGATGCCTTCGACCTCGGCCCAAGGGCGCGCCGCGACCCTCACCGCCGCCCTGTTGGCTTGGACGCTCAACGAACACGCGGAAGATGGCCGAGCCACCGTTGAATGGGAGTTCACGGCACCAGCTAGGGCTATCCTGCAGGGAAGCGATTATTACGCTCGCCTCAACCGGGCGGCTCTGCTCGCCTTCCGGTCGAAATATGCAATCACCCTTTACGAAATGGGCTGCCTGCTGGCTGGGCGTCGCAACCCAACATGGTCCGGGACGGTCGATGAGCTGCGGGAGCGGCTGGGGGCACCGTCCAACTCGATGCCCAACTTCTCCGATTTTCGCCGTCTGGTGCTGACGCCTGGGAAAGCCGAAATCGATCAGCTCGCCGCCTTCACGATGGACTGGTTAGAGCGACGTGGAGCCAGAGGCAAAATCACGCACGTCACCATTACCTTTTCCCCGAAGGATGATGACGCCACCAACGCTGCGGCCGATGAGGCGGAACGCCATAGCACTGGACGTCGATCACGGCGTGAAGGCACCGCCGATACCATCGTTGATGCTGCCAGCCTCATCGCTGTAGCAGCCACGCGCATGTCGGTTTCCGATACCCTGCGCTGGCCTGCCGACGACCGCGTGGACGAATTTAAAACTCCCGAACTCTATGCGATCGGCCGGACCTTAGGCGGCGGCCATGCCGTCCAACGGCTTGCCGACCAATACGTCAAAATCCTTAAGGACCGCCGCCGCCAGCTTGTCGGGGATGCCCTCAAGGCGGACTGGACGAAATGGGTTACGGGGTGTTCCGCCAAGTGGGGGCGAGTCTGATCCATTTTCAAGGATACCTGTTCCTGCTAACTGTTAGCGGACAGCAATTTGAAACGATGCGCAACGGGGTACTGGAAGATGGCTTACACCTTGGGCGAGGCCGCTAAGGCTACCGGCATCAGTAAGGCGTCCATCTCGCGAGCGATCAACAGCGGCCGAATATCAGCGGTTAAGAACGAAAGCGGGTCATTCTCGATTGAGCCGGTTGAACTGCACCGGGTCTATCCACCGAAGCCATCTGCAACCGTTAGCGAAACGCTTCGTGAAACGATGCGTAACACCGACAGTGACATAGGTAACACCATCAATTCCAACGTGTTACAGGCACGCCTTGATGCCGCTTTGGAACAGTTACGCGACCGAGACGACACGATCGGTGATCTTCGTCAGCGCCTTGATCGGTCTGACGAGGAACGGCGCGAGGCGCAGGCACGAGTGATTGGGTTGCTAGCAGGACCTGGTCCAACGGAATCCAAGCGCGGGTTCTTCGGTCGGCTATTTGGCCGGCCCGACGAGTGAGGTTGCAAAAGGGGTGCCTTTTGCGACGAAACGCCCAATAGCGGAGACTGCATCGATGTGCGACGATAGGCGGTAGGAGCTAGCGATGCTGAACAGACTGCCGCCTCGACTTCGAATGTTCATCCAGCACGTTGCTTATTGCATCCTCGGATATCTAGCCGCGATCGGAGCAATCGCACTGTATAAGGGCAATGCCAGTCCGGCGTGGTTTACGATAATTGGGCTCGTAGTCGGGAGCGCTTTAGCCGCGCTTACTCGGAAGGTGCCGGGCGGTAGTGAATCTTGCTTAGAGAGCGGAACCGAACGTTAGGCAAGGCAGCTTGCCACCCAACCGGCCATTCGTTGATGCAAAAATCAAAAGTTTTGCATCATGCCAGTGTGCGGCAAGGGGCTACAGCGACTTCACTTGCAGTGGCTCTCCGCCCTCGCCATGCTCTACCGTATGTTGATGCTTTGCATCTTGATCGCGTTTGCGGTGCTGCCGGCTGTGGCAGTTACAGCCCTGCTGGCATTCGTCATCAGGCGCGGCCGGAGCACCCTACGTGCACCGGCGATATCAGCCTTTCTGGTCGGCACGGTCGTGCCGTTTATAATGATTACCTATGGCCTGTATCTGTCATGGCCGTGGCCTTGGTCCCAGCCCGAAACCATGTACGACAGTCTTGGCCAGAAGGGGTCTTGGCTCGTGCTGACAAGCGCACCAGCTTGGTTGGGCTGCCTCATCGTCAGTAGACTAATAATTAGATCGTGGTCCAAGCAGAGCCGCTGACCAGCAGCAGGTGGCTGCTGATGCGAAATTCACAAATTTTGCATCATGCGCAGCGGCACCAAGGTTTATGGCCTGGACTCTGCCGGCGGCAATGCTGTCGGTGATCGTTGGAACTCCGTTGCCGTTAGATCGTATTACCTTTGCGAAATCCGCCGGGTGGTATTCCCCCCCTTTGTACTTATCCGGCTCGCCTTTAGCCGCTGGTCCCTCTGGACCAGCGGCTTTTTCTTGGCCCGCTTAAAACAGGCGTTTTCCGATCTCGTTGGCATATTCTGGATCGTGATCGGCTCGGTTTCCCGCATCAAGCGCAGCTTGGCTCCATGCTTCTGTACTTGGTGAGAGCACTCCCATGGTCCGCTGCGCGGTAGGAGTTGCGAGCCGCGATATCGTAGCTTGGCTCACTCCCAACAATGCGGCGACAGTGCGTTGCGTGTCGCCGGCTGTAAGGCGCTGTAGGGCCTCGGACTGTTGATGAGGGGTGAGGGCAGCACGTCGGCCGAACTTGACGCCACGGGCCTTGGCCTGGACCCTGCCAGCTGCGGTGCGCTCGGTAATACGATGACGCTCGTAGCTGGCGGCGACCCCCAGCACGGCGATGATGACATCAGCGAACTGCGAGGTGGTATCCACCATTGGCTCAGCGATCGAGCGGAAGCCGGCACCGGCTTCCTTAACCGCATGGAGGATGTTCAACAGGTCGCGGGTGTTGCGGGCGAGACGATCGGTTGATGTCACCATCAGAACGTCGCTGGCATCGAGCGCGCCGATCGCGCGCTTGAGCTGGGGCCGCTCGGCAGTCGCACCACTAATCTTCTCGCGGTAAACCTTTGTGCAGCCAGCCGCGTCAAGCTGGGCGAGCTGCTGCGCTAGATCCTGCCCGTTGGATGAGACGCGTGCGTAGCCGTAAATCATGCTCCGATTATGCATCAGAATTATGCATCATGGAAGTGCCGGGTTTTGTACACTTTTCCATCTGATGCAAAACTTGTAAATTATGCATCACGAACGCGGAAAAGTGGTGGCAAACGGTCGTTAGCGTCGCGTCGGAAGGAACAGTAGTTTGACGGCGAAATAGATGAGGTAGGCGGCGAGAAGGAAGCCCACGTACAAAAAAACCGTCGATGTGACGGTTCCACCGGCAAGCGGTGCTCTGAGCAGGAGTATGAGTCCGGCGACCCAGATCAAGGTGAAGCACCATACAGCCCAGCGAGCCCTGCGAATTACGCGAGCCGAGCGACCGTCCTCAAGGGATTGCCGATACGTCGTCAGCCAGTTCATTCGTTGCATGTGGCCGAAGGCGCGTATGACCGCAACTGGGGCGGCAACCGACCGACTGCATTGCGCCTCTGTCCTGATGCAAATCTTTTGATTTTTGCATCGGGAATGACCGGGCCTGGTGGTGAGCGGACATTGCGTTCTCCACCGACGGCTTTAGCGAATGCGCTCTAACCAGATCGTCCGACGTATGGCGGGAGCCGCCTTTCGTGTCAGCGCGGGTCGGATCGGCAAAAAGTGGTGGAATGCGGTCCGGCAGCTTTCGAGTGCCAACCAACCGACGACACCTACCGTTTTAACCCGCCCGTTAGGACGGCTTCTGCAAGGTGCCATCCGTCTGGGTGACGCGTATCGCATGGATCATATTATCAGGCCCAAATTGATACTGGATCGCGCGAGTCTTGAAACGTGGGTCGAATAACATGTGAGGATTGTCTGGTAGGTCCGATCTGTCGTCAAACTGATCGATGACAAGAATCCTGTCGTATCCATCGGCGTAGCCCAAGACACGTCTGTCTACTTTTCCGATCCTGCGACGCTCCATTGCAAGCCAACTTGCTTTGTTGGATGCTATCTTCTCACCATCGATCCACACTGTTACGTCGTCGGCAAACTCGCCAGCATAGCCGTCAAAAGTCGCCGACGTTTGTGTGGGAACAAGATGCTTGGCCGCTTCGACGATATACTCTGGAGGGGGCGGCCCCGGCGATGCCAACGCGGGGTTGGCGAAAGCCAGAGAGCATGCGGCCATTGGCAAGAACGCGGCCAACGTTGATGTACGAACCATGGCGGGAACCTCACGAGGACGACCGCTTATAGAAGGTGTCCGGCAGACCGTGAATGGCAAAGATTGGGCGGGAGCCGCCGACAGATACTCCCTGAAATCAAGCCATTTTGGCCACCCGCATATCAACGTGGAGGCCAGCTGCGCTGACCATGTTCACCAGCGTGTCCAAGCTGAAGCGGTTGATGCGGCCGCGCATCAGGTCCGAGATCCTGGGCTGTGTCACTCCGAAACGCTGAGCCGCCTCGATTTGCGTCCATTCACGTATCCGAATCTGCCTTTCGAGCGCGCGCATCAACGAAGACCGGAGCTTCATGTTCTCCGCATCTGCCGGAGTATCCTCTATCGCGTCCCAAACGCTCTTGAATTTGGTGCTGGTCATTGTCCTAGCTCCTTTAAGAGTGCTTTGTATCGCTTAGTAGCGATCTCGATATCCGGCTTACTCGTCTTTTCCGTTTTCTTCTGGAAACAGTGAAGAACGTGAACAGTATTCTCAAATTTCGCGACATACATTACACGGAAAGCATCACCATCCTCCGATATGCGGATTTCTCGAACGCCTTTTCCAACTGTGGGAAAAGGCTTCCAATCGGATGGTTCTTCGCCGTGCTGCACCTTGTCGAGCTGGTAGCCGGCTTCCTTGCGGGCCTCTCCTGGGAAATCCCGGAGGTCATCAAGCGACCCGCCACGGAAGTCGATTTCCATAATCTCGTCATCCATAGTCGGCATATATAAAAATTTATATAATCGCGCAACCGGCTTTGCGCTGCTTGAAAGCAGCAAAGTCGAACGGCTCGGGCCCCCCGCTCTGCTCGCCCTCGATCAGCGCCTGACGGATGCTCTCGATCTCCAGGCCCCGTTCCTGCTCGCGCCGAATGAGGTCGCGGATAACCTCGCTGTCATTGGTCTAGCTGCCGGCGTCGATCTGGGCGGCGATCCAGGCACTCTGCTGTTCGGTCAGGGTAATGGTCTTGCGCACGATCGCCATAATCCACGTTGTCCTTTTCACCGGCTCAACCCCTGATCCCGATCGCGTTGCAGAACGCGCTGGCGATCGTGGATGAGCTGCCCCATGGCGTGCGCCATTTGGGGTTCGCGCTGAATCCGCTCGATATACAGATCCTTGGTGTGCTGGTCCGCCCCGTTATAGGCGTCCACCGCCTTGCGCAGCGCCTCAGGCACCGCCCGCCAATCGCTGCTCTGGTCGCTATAGCCATGGGCGCCCGCCTCACGCCGCGCCGCGATCATCCTGAACTGCTCGGCCACCTGTTCCCGGGCATGGGCCTGCTGGCGCTCCTGCGCCAATAGGCGTGCGCGCTCGGCCGCTAGTTGCTCGCGCTGCTGCGCCTCCGCCGCTTCGCGCCGATCGCGATCGACCGCACCGCTCAACATCGCCGCAAGCCCGTGCATTCGCCCCGCCACCCGCTGGGTCATCTCGCGCGCCCACTCGGTGCCCTGCTCGATATACTGACGCAGGGTCCGGCGCTCGAGAACGCCGGCGTTGTGCTGGCCCACCTTCGTCACCGGCTCATACGCACGCCCATCACGCTGCGCCTCCCGCTCGGCCCGGCGCTCCATCGCCACGACGTTCGGCCCCATGTGCACTGTCGCCTCCTGCTCGATCCCGCGCCGCTGGTGGCTGCGGTGATCGACCCGCTCGGCCACCTGCGCGCGTTCCAGCGCCGCGTTCTGCATCTCGGCATACCGTCCCCGCCAGCGCTCGACCTCCCCGCTCGTCTTCTGGTCCAGTTCCCGGCTCTTCTCCCCCAGCCCCTCCGCGCCGATCCGCCGCGTCGTGGTCAGGAGGTGCGCATGGTGGTTGCGCTGGTCGCCATGCCGACCAGGTGCATGAATCGCCACGTCCACCGCGACCCCGTGCCGCTCGCTGATCTCCTGCGCCAGGCCCACCGCGAGGTCGCGCCGCTCGTCGGCCGACAACTCGGCCGGGAGCGCAATTTCGTATTCCCGCGCGACCGTCGAGTTTTTGCGCGTCTCGGCCTGCTCGGCGGCGTTCCACAGCGCCGACCGGTCGCGCACCCACTCGGGTGCGTCGGCAGGCGCGACGATCTCGCGATGCTCGATGCCCTGCTTGCGGGTGTAGTCGTGGACGATGCCGGTGCGCTCGTCCGCGATCTCCACACCCGCACGATAGGCCGCTGCTGCCGTCGAACTGCGACCGGCGGAACGGCCTATCGTCTTTACCGCAAGATGGAAGCTCGCCATCGCCGCGCTCTCCTTGCCATGCGGGAGCATGGCGCGGGCGATAGCCCGCTGGGGTTCGGGGGTATCCCCCGACGCACGCAAACGCAAGTTTGCATAAGTGCGCCATTCACTCCCTTCGGTCCTTCTGGTAGCGTCCTTCCTTGTTACGCGCTATGCTCACTTCGTATTCATGCTTTCAGGTAGGAAACATGACGGCACCAACACTCGAATCTATCGAAAAAGCCCGTCGCAAGGTCGAGCAGGCAAAGGCTCAGCTACAGGCGCTGGAAGCTCGCGCCGCCACGCTCAACCGCAAGGCCGATGCTCGCCGTAAAATCATCCTCGGCGGCCTGCTTCTCGATGCTGCGATGAAGGACGCGGAGTGGGAAGATCGGCTGAACACGCTGATGAAGCGCATCAACCGCGATCAGGACCATAAGGCGTTTGCGGGATGGACCTTCCAGGGTCGCCCTGCCGATGGCTGAATCCTTCGATCCCGCCGACTTCGACGCACCCCCTCCCTCCGGCGATCCTCAAGCCGACTACCGCGTCCTCCTCGACGCCATGCGCAAGGCCGGGGCAGAGGGGGTCGCGGAGCAATCGTCCACGCTTGCCCGCCAGATCGAGCAGGAAGCCCGCCAGCGTGCCGAATGGGGCCAACAG
>NZ_JH584247.1:13992-15829 GCF_000241485.1 Sphingomonas sp. PAMC 26605 | reverse complement strand
TGTACCTGCTTGATGGTTTGCAGCACTGAATGAACATCCAGCCCGCGCGGGGCCACGGGGATAACAACGAAGTCCGCCTGCTCAGCCGCGAGCATCGCAATGTCCTTGGAGTTCGCTGGCGTATCAATGATGATAAGATCGATCTTACCGCTAGCCCGCCCGCGCGAGATATGGAGGGGTAGGCCGGCGACGCTGCTGTCCTTCACCATCACATCATCAGAATCGCGACGCTCTGACCAATAGAGGGCTGATCCCTGACGATCGTCGGCATCAAGGATGACGACGGACGCTCCTTCACGTGCCGCCTCGACGGCAAATCCAGTGGAGAGAGTGGTCTTGGACTGCCCACCCTTTTGCGCAATCACTGCCCATACCTGCATACTTGTTCCTACTAAGCTTATTAGCGACTTATATCGCTTAGTCGCTTAGCATGCAAACATGCCAATTAATCGCTTATTCGCTTAGTCTCCGCTCGCTGTAGCTATGGCAGGAAACGGCCAAAGTCAGCCCTTCAGCATCCGTGAGCTACCTCCAATTAGGGAGCCTTGCTGATCCACGTGGTTGCACCACGATGGCCAAATCTCATCGATTGCCGCCATGCCGTTTCCGGTTGGAGTGAGTCTGTACGCTTCGTCTCGGGCTGGCCGGTATTTAGGGTCGCTGGCCGGTGCTACAATTACGGGTGCGTCACCAAATTGGTCAGCGGTTATGTCGATCACACAGCCATTCGCCTCAACCCAGGCATGGCCCATCCACCCATCGGCAGTGAACAAGCCGCAATCCTCACCGGCGATGCCCGGTGCTTTCATAGGAGGCTGACCGCTTTGTAGCCTCGCCTCGATCCCGCAGCGATGAAATGCCCTCATGAGAAACACGCTCGATCGAACGCAGGTCCATTGAGACGCTGCGGTCGGCAGAGGTGGACCCCATAGCTGATGCCAGCGCGACCAATGAGGGAGCAGGAACATTCTAGCGGTGGTCGCAATTGCGAGGAGCATCGTCACAACGTCCGCGAATCCTCCGCATGGATCAATAGCCGTCCGACTGTTCGCCGCTAATACACAACATTTTCGCTTAATAGCTTCAATGGCTTAGTAGCTTAGTCTCCCGATTTGTGGTGCTGCCATTGCGCATTCGTCCAATCGAACTGCACCAACTCCACATTCCCGATCGCCGGAGGCTCACCCTTCCGCCAAAACCGGAGCATCTTGCTCCGGTCGTCCAGCTCGGATTCTGTCACCACAGCGCGCACCGCCTGAATGAATTGCCCGTGGCTAAAAACATAAACCGGGCCGGGAGAGGGCAGGGCGGCAAGTCGCCCCAAAGCGGCCTCGGGGCGGCGTAGCAGAGCGTCAAAACTCTCGGCCCCCTCGCCATCGCAATAGGCCGGGTCGGCTTCGCCCCAATACCGTACCAGATGCGGTGCCCGGTCTGCCGCCAATGTGCCGTTCCACCGAGAGGGCTGTAGATAAGTGAACTCTTCGATCGGCCACACCTCAACCGGCACGTTGCGGAAGCGCTCGATCGTCGGAGCGGCCGTCTGCTGGGTACGCAGGAAGGGCGAGGTCACGATCAGCGACGGTGCCTCGGTCCAGTCCGCCGCGACCTGGCGTGCCTGTTTCCATCCCTTCTCGGTCAGCTCGATCGTCGCCAGATCATGACACGGCATGCCGGCGTTGCCGGTGCTCTGGCCGTGACGAATGAATATGGCTCTCATGCCTTCCCCTCCTTGGCCGCAAGCTCCCTCAAACCTTTGTAGAGGGTGGTCCGGCTTACCTCGTAGCGTTCGGCCACGGCCGTCACCGTCGCGTCCGGATCGGTCAGCAACAGTCGTGCT
>NZ_JH584247.1:6303-9883 GCF_000241485.1 Sphingomonas sp. PAMC 26605 | reverse complement strand
GATATTCGGGATACGTTGCAAGAGGTTGACGACACATCAGCGTCCGATCCTTCCGCCTACTCTTCGATTAGCGGTTTAGGTTATGGCCAAACTGGACGCCTCAACATGTTATGCAGCCACGAGCGCGTAAGCCTATGGGGCCTCTGCCCTGTTTGAAGAACCCGACACCTCTTTAAAACAGCTCGGTGTTCGCGCTCAGCGCCTAACCGACAAACCCGGTGAAATGTGATAAGCCGCACACGCAGGGGCTACAGGGTGCAGGATCGATGCCGGAAGTTGGATCACCAATCTACAGGGTTGCTAAAGCTCTTTACGATACAATGCCTGAGCGTTGGGCAGGCGGCCTAGAGCCATCCTCGATCCCGTGGCACGCCGCGTCCGAAGAAACGAAGACCCGGCTTTTCGAGGCAGCTAAGATCGCGATCTGGACGCTAAGGCCTGTCAGTGATCGCATGCGCGCTGCCGGGCAGGCGGTCAGCAGTAATGCTGTGATAGCGTGGACGGCAATGATCGACTCCGCGCTCGAAACAGACGCTGATCCGATTGTCTAGGGACCGGAGCTGTTAGGACAGGCGCTCTCTTGACCGCGGTGAGCGTGCGGAACATATTAAGAACGTTGTGCGCGCGTATGTTGGCTGTGCGCCCGGGATTGAAAGTGCCATGCCGGTTAGATCAGTATTGATAGCAGATGTGGATAACACGCTTTTTGATTGGCTTGCGGTATGGCACGCTTCCTTCAGCGCGATGTTCAACAAGCTTGTAGAACTTAGCGGCATTCCCGAAGATGTTTTGGCGGCCGAGATCCGCACGGTGCACCAGCGTGTCGGAACATCGGAGTATTCTTATTTAATTAGTGAGCTACCGCTCCTCCGCATTCGGAGCGGATCGACACCGGTTCTAGACTTTTACGAGCCAGCTATCAGCGCATTCCGTGAGGCCCGGAGAGCAGCACTCCAACTATATGAAGGTGTATTTGAATACCTGATAGATCTAAAAAAGAACGGGACCCTAATAATAGGTTATACGGAGTCTCTTTGGTATTACACCCAATACAGATTGAAACGTACTGGCTTAGACAAAATTATGGACAAGGTTTACTCACCACCGGATCACGATTTTCCTGATGGCGTAGATATAGGATCTTTGCGGTTCTATTCAGATTCTCATTACAACCTTGATGTCACGCAACATTTAACGACGCCACCAGGTGAGCTGAAGCCCAATCCAGATATCCTCCGTAAGATTCTTTCCGACGCTCATGCTTCGCCCGAGCAAGCTGTTTATGTGGGAGACAGTCCGGTTAAAGACATCTGGATGGCACAACAGGCCGGCGTTCTTGACGCACATGCGTTGTATGGCGAGGCACGTCATACGGAAGCATACACCCTCCTTAAAAAGGTATCTCACTGGAACGACGCAGATATTGAACGGGAAGGGCGGGAAGTACTTTCTTGCTCAGTAAATCCAACCATAACGCTGCCTTCTAGGCTAGATCAACTAAGCAATTTTGTAACTTTCGAGCGTTTCCCGAGGTAGTGTTATGACGGACAAAGAGATCGATAACAACATTGAGGTGTGGAAAACCATTATAGGCGTCCAGCAGCATTTTAACGAATTAGAGATGAGAATTCGAAATGTAGCTGTCACTGTCTTGGCTGCTTTTCTTGGCGCAGCTGGATACACCCTAAAAGAGGGGCTCCATGTACGGTTTGGCAGCAATGACATATCACTAACAGGCCTGGTGCTCATAGCAGGCACTGTTTGCTGGCTCTGTTTTTATGGCATGGATCGCGCTTGGTATCATCGCCTGCTAAAAGGCGCGGTGCTACAAGGTATGCGAGTGGAAGATGCGCTCTCTGCTGACGTACCCGGGATCCGCCTTACGTATGCGATCGGAGAAGCAAGCCCGATCAAGGTGCTCGGATTGAAAATTGGCTCCAACGCTCGGCTCGATGCTTTTTACTTAGTTATCGCTGGCTTGCTGCTTTCCGCAGCGGCCATGGCCTTCATTCAGAAGCCCACTCCCATTAGCCTTCAACACCCCTCCGCAAAACCAACTTCGCTTCCCGCAGGGAAGCCGGCCGTGACCCAGGGTTCGCACGCTTGAGCCGATCCCCCACACCAGATAGTAGGAGCCTATGACGTCGCTTCCAGATGCAATTTCCGAGGATTATGAGCGCCTATCCGCAAAAGATAGCGCTCTAAGTGACATATTCACTGCGGAGTTTTTGGAACGATTTGAAGTTCACAGCTATCGTAATGCTAGTCGCATTCTAGCTGCTTCGTCTTCAAACGAACTTAGTGAGCTTGTTGAAAGCTTAATGTCTTTCAATATAAAGACAGAAAATATTGTAAAAAAAGGCGGAAACAAGAGCCTAATAGCAAAGTCAATGGACGATTTGCTGTTTCCAAAAGGCTGGTATGGGAGCCGTATTCGGGGGGATCTTGTCATAAACAAGCTCACTGTTGTATCGAATCCGAGGTTACTTGAATCAAAGCCCAAAAAGAGCGAACCCAAAACAATTGTTGTTGACAATAAGTACGTTATTGACGGATTTATTGATGGCCATAAGGTCGATTTTGTCAAAAACAGAGTCGCTTTTGATATGGAATGGAATAGCAAAGACCAGACGTTTGATAGAGATTTATATGCGGCTAGAACATTTTACGAATGTGGAATTGTTGATGCCGGGATTTTGCTAACAAGATCGAAATCGCTCGGCCCCGTATTTGCTGAAATTGGCAACCGCGTAAATATTAGCAATTTTAAGAGTAAATATGGAGCAAGCACTACCTGGATGGGAAAGCTTCTATATCGTCTAGATGCAGGCCGAGGGGGCGGCTGTCCTATTCTTGCAATTGGGATAAAGCCGCCTGTTATAGAAGACTTTGAATACTGGAAATCTAATCATCCAGTCATAGTTGACAACCCCATCGCACCCGATGATTTGACCGAGGGCGATGGAGATGACGATAATTTGGAAGAATAGTTACTCCGCCGCCACTGGAAGCGGTGCTCCAGAATGGTGTGCATAGGTCGGCCAAGAAGGTGCATATTCTTCATCAGCCTGGTTGCCCCAAACAGTCCAGTTTGGTCGCGTTCCGCGCGAAAACATTTCGAGAAACGGGCCGGGACTGCATTCCTCGATCAGCGGGTATTGCTCATCAGGCTTACGACTATGTTCCCGCTTGCGGCTTTCTAGATAATTCACCTGGGTTCGGCCGGGATCGAGCGTGCGGGCGTTTTTACCACGCACGCCAAACAGGATCAGCTCGGTTACATTGCGGAAGTAGAAGCCAACACCCCGGCCGTCGGACCCACCGTCCTTGCGGATCTTCCGCCAAACGATGTTGGATTTATACTCGAACCCCCACTCGCGCAGCACACGAAGGCCATCCGGCAATAGAGCATTGGGAACCCACAGGTAGAGGTGTGCTGTCGGCGCGACACACTCCGCAACCGGTAGCGCGCAAATGTCGTCCAGCGTCATCGTCTCGTAGCGGTTGAGCCGACGATGCTCGGGTGCAACCTTCCCGGTGCGATTTTGAAATTGCCATGGCGGATCTGCCAGCACGGTCT
>NZ_JH584247.1:0-961 GCF_000241485.1 Sphingomonas sp. PAMC 26605 | reverse complement strand
CGATCGATACGCGCATGCCGCTGTCGCGCAGCGACCCTCTCTCCGCCCGATCGTCTTCACGCTCATATGGTAGGGGACGAGCGGCATCAGCGAAGAGCTTCAACCGCCTCGATTGCCTGAGCCATTGTCAGCTCGCCGGCAATGAATTTCTGAGCGATCCTCTCGCCCTCCTGTGACGGAATCAATCCCTCGAAACGGAGACTGCCTCGGGCAAAATCGATCGCACGCTGCCGCCTGTCGCGTTCTTCTGCGCTGATCCATGGCACCGAGTCATATGGGTCAGACATCACCTGTCCCCTCGCCCGACTTGTAGAGAGCCTGAATCGCAGCGACAAATTCGTCCACGGTCAACTCGCCATCGATGTGACGGGCAGCTATCTCTTCTACTTCGGGCGAGAGGACGAAACCCTCGTAGCGCACACTACCCCGAGCGAAATCAACTGCGCGCTGTCGCTCGGCGCGATCTTCCGGACTGATCTCCGGCGAAGTGTCTCGGTCGTCCGACATACGCACGCACCCTTCTGTTTCTGCTTTCTACTTCTGCCTTCTTGCGACCGGCAGCCCTTGCGTACCCGGTCGCTGCCAAGCCCGTTCTACACGGGTGCGGAGGCGTCTTCAACGCCGGAGAGGGGTGTCGGGTGCTCCCGACCGTACGCAAACCTCTTGGTTTGCATAAGTGCGCCGTTAGCTTCGCTACCGGCTGCGTCAGCAGTCTTCTTCCTTCTGCCCTTCTGCCTGCTTTTTGGTTCTCCTTTTTCCCTCCTGCTTGCGTTGTTTCTACCTTCTGCCTACCCTAACCTTCTGATCTTCGGAGACGGACCATGGCCGAAACCAAATTGTCCCCACGCGAAAAATTGCTGGAGCAACAACGCCAGCTCGCCGCCCGTATCGCTGCTCTCGATGCCCGTGAGAAATCACAGGAGCGCAAGACCGATACGCGTCGCAGGATTCTTATCGGTGG
>NZ_JH584246.1:1805-30172 GCF_000241485.1 Sphingomonas sp. PAMC 26605 | reverse complement strand
CAGTCCGAAACCACATGCGCACGTCATGATGACGATGCGCGAAGTAGGCCCGGAAGGGTTCGGGAAAAAGGTCGTGCCGTGGAACGACCGCGCACTGTTGCAGCACTGGCGGGAAGCGTGGGGCGCGCATGTCAATGAACGGTTGACTGAGCTGGGGATCGATGCGCGGATCGATCATCGCTCCTATGCCGAACAGGGCATTGAACTGGAACCCCAACACAAGATCGGGCCGGCAGCGGCGCGCCGGCCGGGGCAGGGGCTGGAAGCCGAACGGATCGAGGATCACGCCCGCATCGCGCGCGAGAACGGCGAGAAGATTATCGCCGATCCGACTGTCGCGCTGGACGCGATTACGCGGATGCAGGCGACGTTCACGACCCGCGACTTGGCGGTGTTCGCGTTCCGGCATTCGGACGGCAAGGAGCAGTACGACCAGGTAATGGCGGCGGCGAAGGCGTCGCCCGAGCTGGTGACGCTGGGCAAGGACGGACGCGGCGACGAGCGGTTCACGAGCCGTGAGATGATTGCGATCGAGGTGCGGCTGGAGCGTGCGGCCGACCGGCTTGCCGGGCGGGCAGGGCATGGTCTCCTGGCGACTCCGGGGGGAAAGGGGGGCGTCGCCAGGAGTGACGGCCTGGTGCTTGGGGGCGACCAACAGGCTGCCCTCCGCCATATAGGCCATGATCGTGATCTTGCGATCATCGTAGGTTATGCCGGTACCGGGAAATCGGCCATGTTGCGTGTTGCTCGCGACGAATGGGAACAAGCCGGCTACACGGTGCGGGGCGCGGCGTTGTCGGGGATCGCGGCCGAGAACCTTGAGGCCGGGTCGGGCATCACTTCGCGCACTATCGCCAGCCTGGAGCATGCGTGGGGACGGGACCGCGAGCAGCTGGGGCCGCGCGATGTGCTGGTGGTCGACGAGGCGGGCATGATCGGCACGCGGCAAATCGAGCGGCTGCTGTCTGCCGCGGACCGGGCCGGCGCGAAGGTGGTGCTGGTCGGCGATCCCGAGCAATTGCAAGCGATCGAGGCGGGAGCGGCCTTTCGTGCGCTCTCCGAGCGGCACGGGGCGGCCGAGATCACCGAGATCCGCCGGCAGCGGGCGGACTGGCAGCGCGATGCCACGCGCTGGCTTGCCACGGGCCGCACTTCGGACGCGCTCCAGGCCTACCGCGACCATGACATGGTGCGCGTTGCTGACACGCGCACCCAGGCGCGGGCGGTGCTGGTCGGCAAATGGGACCGGCAGCGCCAAGCGGAGCCGGACAAGAGCCGGATCATCCTTACGCATACCAATGCCGAGGTGCAGTTGCTCAACGGGGAGGCACGAGAGCGACTGCGGGCGTCGGGCGACCTTGGGCAGGACGTAGGCGTCCAGGCGGATCGCGGGATACGCCAGTTCGCGTCCGGCGACAGGATCATGTTCCTGCGCAACGAGCGCGAACTGGGGGTGAAAAACGGCACGCTCGGTACGGTCGAGCAGGTATCGGCAGATCGGATGGGCGTGCGGCTCGATGATGGGCGGCAGGTCCGGTTCGACGTGAAGGACTATGCGGCGGTCGATCACGGTTATGCCGCTACCATCCACAAATCGCAGGGCGTAACGGTCGATCGAACGCACGTGCTGGCGACGCCGGGGATGGACCGGCACGCCGCTTATGTCGCCTTGTCGCGGCACCGGGACGGGGTACAGCTTCACTACGGGCGCGACGACTTCGCGTCCGACGCGAAGCTCGCCGCGGTGCTGTCGCGCGACCGGGCCAAGGACATGGCGGCCGACTATGCGGCCGAGCCCGACGAGGCCGCTCGTGTTTTTGCGGACAGGCGTGAGATCCGGTTGCCCGAGCGGGTGCGCGAGATCGTACGGACGGTCGAGACGAAGGCGAAGAGCATGTTCGCCGGCTTCCGGCCCAAGGCGCCGGAAGCGGAGCGTCGCGACACCGTACCCGAAAGCACGAGCCGGCCCGTATCCGAACGCCCGGCGCCGGCAGCGGAGCAGAGCCAAGGCGAGCAGGTGCGAGCGTCCAAGCGTGGTATGTTCGACGGGTTGAAGCTCGATACGACGTCGGCGAGGCCGGCGCCGGTGAAGGCGTACGATCACGGCCAGGACCCCGCGTTCGTGCGTGCGGTCGAGCGGACCTCCCGCGCGGCCGAGGCGGCTTTACACACAAAGACCTCGAGTGGGATCGTGCTCGAGCATCAGAAGGTGGCGCTCCAGCGCGCGATCGACGCGCTGGACCAGCTCCGTCCCGGTGGGTCGGACGATATGCACGAAGCGATGACGCGTAATCCGGCCGTGCTGCGCGAAGCAGCTGCGGGGCGCAGCGGCCCGATGATCGCGGCGATGGCCCAGGAAGCCCGCGTGCGGACCGATCCGCATCTGCGCGCCGATCGGTTCGTGGAACGCTGGCAAATGCTCCAGGGCCAGCACGCGGACTTTGAGCGCGCCGGCTATGCAGCGGGCCGCGACAAGGCGGGGCAGGAGATGGCTGACATGGCGAAAGGCCTCGAACGCGATCCCCAGGTGGAATCACTCCTGCGCAGCCGATCGCGCGAGCTGGGGCTGGGGATCAGCGAGCGCGAGGACCGGAATATCGGTCGCGAGTTGTCGCGCGATCTCAACCGCGACCGTGACTTGGGGATGAGCCGATAGGGGGTACGTATGGACGACGGGGATGAATATGATGGCGGCGACGATCAGGCGGCACTGGCGTTCGTCCAGCTCGGCCGTGAGGTGTCGCTGCTACGCGCCGCGATCGAAGGGCTGACCGCCGCGCGGGAGTTCGCCGACACGCCTGATTATGAGCCGACGCTCGCACGCACCGAGAAGGTGTTGGCGGCATTGGTCCGCCAGATCGACGCGATGAGCAAGAGCCCGGCGATGATGCTCACGCCCGAGGAGATGGGACAGCGTTTAAACGCCGCTGTCACCGACGCCGTGCGCGAACTGCGTCACCAGATCGGGACGACGGACACGATGCTCCGCAACGTCGCGGGAAGCCTGTCCGACCGGCTGGGGTCGGCGCGGCGCGGCGACGAGCAGAACCGCTTGCTGCTGTGGACCGGTCTCGGCGGCTTGGTGCTGGGGGTGTTGCTCTACGCGATCGTGGCGGGGCCGATTGTACGGCTGATGCCGTCGAGCTGGTTATGGCCCGAGCGGATAGCAGCACGTGCTGTCGCCGAGCCTACGCCTTGGGAGGCCGGCAAACATTTGATGCGACGCGCTTCGCCGGCGAGCTGGAACGGGATCGTGAGCGCCGCCGATCTGGCGAAGGACAATCGCGAGACGATTGACAGATGCCGCACCGCTGCTGCCAAGGTAAAATCTAGGACAGTGCACTGCACGATCGATGTCAAAGCGGCTGAATAATGATCGCCTTCCCATATTCGAAGGCAGATCATCAAAGCCAGGAGGGGCAAAGCCTGCAATGATTCCCAAGACCAAGACCAAGACGCAGCCGACGAGGGCCGAGGTGATGGCCCAAGCCGATGAGCGGCGTGCATTGATGACAGCGCGAAGGGCGCAGGGCGCGACATACCGGGTAATCGGACAGGAGTTTGGAATCAGCACCAGCCGGGTCAGGCAGATCATTGAAGTTGACCAGAGTCGGCGGCTGCTCAAGAACCAGGAACCTAACCGGGTCTCGCTTCCCTCGCGAGTGCGTCTCGCGCTTTCGTATTCGATCGAGGAGCCAGAAGACGAGGACCGGAGGAGCGCGACCAGCAGCTCCCCGGCCGGTTGGCCGCGTACACCGAGCGAAATTTTCACCGCAGCTTGAACATGGGCAAGCTCGCGACCGGGGAGATGGAAGCGTGGTTGCGGGAGCGCGGATTAAGCTTCGCGCAATGAGACGCGTGAGGCGGTGGAACAGGGATGCGATCCCAGCTTATCGGCGCCAGGATGTCTATGACATCGCTTTTTGGTCGAAGCCAATCAGCTGAGCAGCGAAGATCGTTCACAGATCCTCGTAACGCTGATCGAAAAGTGCCGCACCCGCAGCATCGAACCCGACATAACATCAATCGACGACCCAGAGATCGCGCAACGAGCGGAAGCGGATTTGGATACACTCAAGCTCGAGCTGTCGGACCTCCCTCCGTTCGAGGAGCGGTTCGCGATTGTGCGTGAGCTCTATCTGTCGCTGCCCTGGTAGTAGACTGTTTCGTTAAATAGGAAGCTGGGCCCCATGAGGGGCCGCCGGCTCGCAGGCATTTATCTCGATGTCCATGAGACCGGCAGCAGCTCAGTGTGTGGGGGTTTCGCGGCAGGTGGGTTTATGATTCAAGCTGCGGATGTGGAACGAGAAGAGCCGCAGCCGGATGGCGCAGATCGCAAAGAAGACCAAACGCTATCCGTCTGATCTGACGGATGAGGAATGGGCGCAGATAGCGCCTCTCATGTCCGCTCCCGGCCGGCGTGGTCGTCCGCGGGAGGTCGATTTTCGCGAGGTCATCAACGCGGTGCGCTATCTGGTCCGGTCGGGGTGTGGGTGGCGTCTGCTGCCGATCCATTTTGGCGCGTGGCAGACGGTCTATGGGTGGTTCCGCGAACTGGCCCGTCGCTTCCTCTTCCAGACGATCCACGACGTGTCGCTGATGCTGGACCGTGAGCGCTCGGGCCGCGAGGCGAGCCCTTCGGCCGGTGTCATCGACAGCCAGTCAGTGAAGGCGCCGCATGCTGAAGCAAGAGGTTACGATGCCGGCAAGAAGGTTGTTGGTCGCAAACGACACATTGCCGTCGATACCGATGGCCGGCTGCTAATGGTCAATCTGACCACCGCCGACATCTCCGATAGCGCCGGTGCACACGTCATCCTGGAGGGTATCCGCAAGCGTTGGCCCTGGGTGAAGCACCTCTTCGCCGATGGCGGCTATGACCGGCTCAAACTCATGAGCAAGGCCGACTATCTCGACTTCGTCATCGAGATCATCCGCCGATCCGACGACCAGAAGGGGTTCAAAGTCCTGCCGCGTCGATGGGTGGTCGAACGGACGTTCGGATGGATGACCCGATGGCGACGCCTGGTGCGTGACTATGAGAAGCGCATCGACGTGTCCCAGGCGATGATCCTCGTCGCCATGGGCGGAAACCTCATCCGCAGAAACGCTCACCCGTGAATTTCAAAACGGACTCTTAAACCCATAGACATCAGGAATCCTGTAGCCGAACCAGAGTAACCGAGTGTCAGACGAGCGCCTTGGGTACACACATTACTCTGCGGCATCAGTAAATTTTATCAATGCGTCTCGGTTAAGTGTATCTCGATATCACCACCAACGGACCCAGATTGCTTGCGCGTATTTGTCCAATGATTATCGAATTTCGTGATCTCACCCCGTTTATAAACGATCCTTAGATTCCCATCGTCGACCCAGCTCACCTGAAAACTATCGGGATTGCTAATTTCAAAAATCGTTTTCTCATCCGTGGCAGACTTAGATACTATCGCCACGTTGACGGTGTCGTCGACCGTCGCTCCTCCGGTGTTGTCTCTATAAATCTTGAAGCATGCTATAGCGCTGCATTTACTTTCTACGACACGGCTTGTTGATCCGCATGATGTCAGCACTAGGAATGCTAACAATCCAAGTTTATTGACATCCCGCATCGAAACCCTTCCAGCTTGCCGTGCCGCGCTTGCATCAGTCGGGAATATCGTCCCCGCAGGCGTCACATTCGCCTTGTTGTGCGCGAACGCATAAGCGTGCGCTCCCAAGAACATTACTTGCCGCCCAATCTCCCAGCTCCCGTAACGGTGAGCTGCGATCGCACCGTAAGCGAAATTTCCAGCATCCGCTAAGTATGGTGCTCCACCGAGGCTGTCGGCTTGGCCTTTAAAGTTATTCTTAAAATCCACGTCGCCACCAGACCCGACTTGACCCAGAAATTCTCTGAACGGGTCTTCAGCCGCGTCAATCGCAGAATTGGCGCTCTTAACGTAATCCGCTATGGTTTTCCTGTTAGGGAGGGGGGACTGACGGCCGATAACCGGCGTCTTTTGCGGCAACGTCGATGCCCGCATCGCCTATGTCGCCGTCTCCCGCGCCAAGACCCACGTCACCATCTACACCGACGATCGCTTGGCGTTGGTGGACGCGATCGAGGGCCGGGACGGCGCGAAGGTCGGCGCGATCGACGAGACGCTGTTGCGTGACGATCGCGCCGGGATCGGTATCAAGACCCGCAGCATCGGCGCAGCGCTGGGGCTGTAGGTCGATGCGACAACGGCACCGTCAGGTGGCTGACGGTGCCGTCAATGACTCAACCCCAGCGTCTCGGGGTTGCCGCTGTTTCAGCCTACCGACAACCGCTTGCGAAGGACGCTGGCATAGCTTTCAACATTATTTATGCTTCGATAGTCTTTACTGTCGATTTTAAGTCCCAGCTTATTTTCTAAGGATAAGGCTATTGCCGACAGGTCATCAGAGTTTATGTGAAGGTCCTTAGAAAAATCGTCACTATCGCTAAACTTTCCATCGTAATATTTTGCTACTTCTGATCTGATAGAAGGCTCGATTACGCTGTCATCTAAAATCATGATATTTCCTACTATTCTCTAGTACTGCAGATTGCAATCGAAGCGGCATCATATGCCAATAGCGCTCCGCCGATAACCACATTGGCTCTACCCAATATGGTAGCAAATCTTACGCTCCCGAACGCCGCCTTCGTGAAGCCACGCAACGCTGCTCCCTGAACACGCGAGTTCAAGCCCAACTTGAGAGACGTATAGTTCAAGACATTGGTAAAGCGCGACGATTCACCGATCACGGGTATGCCAACGAGCGGCTTGAAGACTGGAAGAGACCCAATTTCAGAAGCAATCTTGCCAAGATCAAGACCGGCTGCGGTTTTGCCATCGCCGAACCCATACTGAGCAGCAATGCACCGTCCAACCTTATCCGCTGCCTTCCTCGCGGTGACGACGATGTCATCATTTTGCGGCGCAGCTCCATAAGTCGTCCGAAGTCTATTTTTTGCCGCATTTTGAGCAATTGCCTGAAGTGCGCCTGATCCTCCCAAAATGCCGGAGCCAAAGCCATATCCGCTACCTCCACCATTGTTGCTGCTGCCAGGCTGCGTCGGCGATGCAGGGTAGGAAATAGGGGGAAGGTCATAGCATTCGGGGCATTCTGCTAGCCCACTGGGATCGGTCTTGTTGATTGGGTCATTGCCAACATAGGCATACCAGTTGGGCCCGTCAGCATACCCAGTCGGATCGGTCTGCAGGAACCGTCCGATGGCGGCCGAGTAAATGCGAGCCTTGAAGTCGTACATTCCGAGCTCGGGAATCCAGGCCTGACCGGTGTACTGGAACCGTCCGATGTTATTGGCAGCCCGGTTGCCATATTCATCATAGGCGTTGATCGCGACTGCTTGCCCTGCGGCATCGGTCACTGCGACGATCGAGCCACGCTCATCAGCCATCAGATAGCGCTTGGTCCCCGTGCCCGCTCCTTCGTACCATACGAGGGGTTCGTCGGTCCCAGGCCCAAACACATAGCGACGCTGGATCGGCGAGCCGACCGATGCCGGACCGCGCTCCGTCACCAGCATCGTGCCATCATGCTGGAGCCCCTGCAGCGTGGTGCCATTACTGTCGAGAATGCTGTCCATGCGTCCCGCCGGATCATAAGCAAAGCGGTCACCTGTGTCACTCACGCTCGACAACTGGTTCAGCGTGTTGAAGCTATAGCTGACCGGCCCCGCGCTGGTGAGATTGCCCTTGGTGTCATAGGTCGGTGTGACCGCACCGATCGTGGTATATTGATTGAGGCCATTGGGGACGTAGGTCTGGCTGGCATTCTGAGCACCTGTCCATGCATAGACATCATTCGTACCGGTGCGCTTCGTGATCTGGCCTGAGGGATTGTAGCTGAACCCGTACGCCGTGCTTGGCGCGCCAGCGGGCAGGTTCAGGCCCAGGCTGGCGAGCCGAGCCGCAGCGTCATAGCCATAGCTCGTGCTCGTGCCATTGCCGCGCACGAGGCTCGTCCGCTGCCCGAGATCGTTGTACTCAAACGTGGCAAGCGCAGCCGCGCCGTTCTCGCGGATCACCGTCATTTCGCCGAGTGTGTCATATTCATAGGTGACGTAAAACCCGTCCGCCCAGGTCGTCCGAGTCCGGCGGCCGGCCGCGTCATATTGCATCGTCATCGTCGACAGCGCATCGACCTCACTGGTCTTGTTGCCCAGCGCATCATAGCCGATCGACGTCGTATGGCCGTTCGTTGCAACCCCGCTGACCAATCGCCCGAGATTGTCATAGCCATAATCCACATTGGGATCGGCCCAGCTTCCGCCCGGATAGCTGACGTGCGTCGGCCGGTTCAGTGCGTCATAGGTCGTCGTAATCGGCGCCGATGGATTGCCGCGCACCGTCTGGGTGGTCGGGTTAAAGTTCGCATCATAAGCGGTGATCGCGACATAGTCGGTGGTCGAGCTGCCGCCCCCGGTTGGATTGGGGAATCGCGTCTTCGCAAGCCGGTCATAGCCGTCATATTCATAGGTCGTTACATTGCCATTGGCGTCCGTCAGCGTTTGCGTGAGGCCGTCAGGTGTGTGGGTATAGTGAACGTCGCTGCTGGCGAGAGACGTGCCGACGCCGGAATGGACCGTGCTTACAAGGCCGGCGGCCTCATAATCGATTTGCGTGATCTGGTCGTCGTTGGTCGCTGCACTCTGCGTGCAGGCAGCCGGCAACGCGCCATAGGCCGATATGGTCATTCGAATTGCGGTACATTGCAGTCGCCCAGCGCCATCATAGCCATATTGGGTGAGCGCGCTATCGGCACTGCCATTGCTCAGGCGGTCAGCGGTCTTGCGGTTGGCCGCATCATACGCCGAGAACACATATTGCTGTGCAGCGAAGGTCCCGCTGGAATTGATCGTGCCGACCGCTTTGGTGTCGAGCAGTCCGGTCGCTGCATAATGCAGGTTTACAGCACGCTGCTGGAGCGGCCCTGTCCCGTCGGGATCGGCACTCACGACCGAGGTCAGGTTTCGATCGGCATCATAACCGTTCGTGGTCGCAATCAAATCGGGGCCGATGACGGTGGACGTGTTGCCGATGGGATCATAGGCATAGGACGTCGTGCCAGAAGGGGATCCCGTGCCGGATGCCACGGTAGTCGATTGCAGTAGCCCGTTGTTTGCTGACGGTCCTGCATTGTAGGCAAAGGTTGTCACGCGCTGATTGGCGGCCGCACATGGCCACGCCCCGGTGATGCACGTCGTGGCGCTGGTCGGCACCGTGACCGTATCGGGAGATGCAACAACACTTCCCGAGGCATTCTTGACCCAGGCTTGCACTGACCCATAGCCGTAATGCACCTCGGGACGCGCTGCCCCTGGAACCGGCGCCGGCGCTTGGACGTAGTCCAGCGTTCCGTTTGCGTTGTAATAGTAATTGGTGACAGCGCCGTTGGCATCGGTGGTAGTGATGGGTTTGTTACAAGTCGCAAGATTTGTACAGGTCGTGGGAAAGGTTGCGTAGCTCGATAGCGGGCCGCTTCCGTCCTTTTGTCGCTTGATGATTTGTGTCTCGTTGCCGCGGTTATCCATTACCCATGCGACGGTGCCAAAGTTTGTGGTATTTTCGGGAAGATAATAACCAGACAATCGGAGATATTGATCAAATCCGTACCGGATGGTATGATTATTTTCGTCGGTTAGCGACGTTAAGGTTGCCTGATTAAGAACTGTAGCTACGCGCGGCGTCGCGATTGACGGCGTTGTCATCGACACCGTCGTCTGTGAAAAGTTTCCAGAATATGTGTACGTCCAGGGCGCAGAAAATCCGGCCTGCGTCACGCTTGTGACCCGCCCCTGACTATCATAGCCGTAACTGACATTGTCGCTGCCAAACCCCGGCGACCGGCTGCTGGCCAACCGGCCGGTGGATGTATCTGTCGTAAAGCTTTTGGTACGCGCAGCCGGATCAGTCACGGTCTCGACGTTGCCGCTAACGCTATATGCCACATGCGGCCATGCCTGGGTTAGCGCGCAGCTATCGGCGGCCGGATCGCAATAATCCACCGCATTGTTGATGGCCGCCACATCTACGATATGCGCCCAATCGCGGACCGTCGTGGAAGACAGCGCATTGGTGGCGTAGCTATATTTTAGCTGATAGCCGAGCGAGTTCGTTACCGACTGCAAGCGAACGGCATAGGCGGTCGTGCCGGAGGACACGTAAGATGCCCGGACATAATTGAAATATGTCTTTAGGCCGGTAGGGCGCGTGACCGATTTCACGATGGCGACCGGGTGATTGCCTGCCATGTAGCTGGCAGCATTGTCCATAATAGCTTTGTCAAAAACGTATACCGTTCCGTCCTTGTCGGTATAGGTGATCAACGTGTTGTCGTACGTCAGCGTTGCCCCGTCTCGCTGATCAGACTGCATGACGCCGTTCACAAGTGAGAACGTATGATTGGTGCGATCAATTTCGACAGCTGCATTCGATCCGTTAGCGACCCCAACCACCATGTAGTTATTGTCGATCCAACTCCCAAATCTCAAATGACGGACGAGGGACAGGCCCGTGTCGCTGGTACCGATCGAAATTTCGGGATCGTCTAGGATGAGATTGCCCGTCAATAGATCGACACCACGGTCGTCAACGGACGAGCGCACCGGCGGTGTAGGAACGGCAACCGACTGCGCACTGGCCTGAACGGTCAGGCCTGAGCAGAGTGCTGTAGAGAGTGATAGAAATGCGAGGCGCGCACGAAGCCGCCGCCGCTCGACAAAAGCCGAGGTCGTCATGGAGATTTCCTTTATATATGTGAGTTTTTAAGCTGCCTCAGCTCGGCAGCGGTCGACGCCTAGGTCGTGAAAAAGCTGTCAATAACACATATGTTAGACGAACTATCGTAGTGATAGTAAATCCCCACGGAGCGTACGGCCGTCTTTCCCACAGATACGATCGACCACAATCGGTTTTTGCTATCGTTATTCACGTCTGCGGTGAGCGTTAGCTGACCCTGAGAGCAGGATGACCCGGTAAAATACAAGGTGACTGCGCCATCTCCATAATCTTGTAGACGCCAATCTGTGGGAACAGCCTGGACTATTTCAGCGCTTGCGAGATCCGCAGTGACCATGCTGGAGAAACTAAAAGCGACGCACGACATAAAAAGCCGCAACATGGATGTCTTTTTCATAAATGCTCTTTCTATAATAAAATATTACTATTGAACTCCAATTATCGCCAATCCATTCAATGGGACGACAAAAGCGCTTCGTAGCTCGAATGTAACGATTATGGCTGTACGATTGCCATTAGCGTCAATTCCAAATTTCTTTGTAATTATGCTTGGAAGAAAATTGTCATTTCGAACTTCGACTAATCTGCTCTTTGCGTCATATTTGTAATCGATAGTTTCGCTTGCTGATGCTTCGCAAGAAGCAAACAGACTAATGATAATAAATATGAATCCGGTTATATTCATAACGATGACTTTCTGTGGCGCGAGTGTTTACAGGTCGCCTAAAAGCTCCCAGGGCGCATGCTCAGATTCTCAATCAGCGATGTGAATGTAGTCGACCGTTTCGGTGTCAGGCCAAACCGAACATGTTCCTGTGCCCTGAACTTCGATTTGCTTGTGTAGCGCGACCGCGGTGAGCAGCACCGACAAACGAGATTGTCCGGCAGGCGTTCGTGCATCCATTGCCCAGCGCCCGGCGACCGTGGCGCATGAAGGTGCGGACGTGCGGGATCCGTCTTGGTTAAACAGAATTGGCCCATCGTTCAGCGCCAACAGCGATGTCGGATTGCCGGGCGAAGCCGTCGACGCGATGGCCGGCGATACGACGAAAAGACTCGTCGCGACCGCGCAAAGTAGGAAAGATTTCATTTAAACATCTCCAAGCCCAGCAACGGCGAAAGCGAAAAGGGTGCCCCCCGCCTGCTGGGTCGAACAGATGTGTCTCAGCTAATTTCCTACATTAATCCTACAAAATCCTCTTGGTCTTATTTTGTTGGAATTAGCTGAGGCGCCGCCCTGCCCAAACGACGCGGCCCACAACCCTTACGCTGTCCAACGGGCAGTCCTTCCACGTTGGGTAGGCCGGGTTGTCGCTGGAAATAGTCAGCGTTGCCGAGCTGGGAGCGAGGGCCAACCGCTTTACCATCAGCGTATCGTCGCGCCGCAGGACGTAAATGCCATCCCGGATTTTGGTGACGTTGGAGTGATCGACGAGGACATCGTCGCCGTCGGCGAGTGTGGGCGCCATCGAGTCGCCGCTTACCTTAATGATCGATAGATTCGACGGGTTTGCCTTGCAAATTCCCCGCAGCCACGTTTGGTCGAACGCATAACTTCCAATCGCAAACTCGTTTTCAATCAGTTCGCCCGGTCCGGCTGAGGCTTGCACCGCCATGCGACCGACGCGTACCATTGGCTGTGCGGCAGGACCTCCAAGCAGCTCTTCATCGATCTGGAAGAAACTGGCGAGCAGTTTGCGATCATTCTCCTCCAGCCGGACTGGAGAGCCGCGTGTGACGAACTGCTGGATGTAGGCCTGGTTGCGCCGGAGCATGCGAGACAGGGCTGCATATCCGACGCCATGTTCGGCAGCGAGGCGCTTCAGGTTATCGCGAGCTTCGAGATTGGTCATGTTGAGAGGATATCGATAAGAAAAGTTGGAGACAAGTAGGAAAGCAGGTGAGAACATTGGCGGAACATTGATTCGGAGTCGATCATGCTTCTGCTACCTCGTATCGAGCTACACCTTCAAAAGCGCCGAATGGCGCCAACCCGCTTCGGTCGCGACGCGATTAACGACCCTCGGCTGGTATTCGACCTGCGCGACGGTCGTGAGCTTCGTGATGCGACCGCTCGTCGGGTTCGCGCATATCTGGACCGGAATGACCAGGACGGAGCAGGCGCATGAGCGCCGCGGCTAGCTCGGCGGCAAGAATGGTCCGCGCTGCCGGCTCCACAATGCCGACCAGTTTCAACAATGACGGGCAGCTATTCGGGCTAAATCTGTTCCTGATGACGGCTTTCATGTGCTTGGGCCTCGTCATGGCGGCGCGCATGTGTCGAGCGATTTGGGCTAACCGCGTGTTCGATCAGCCGCGTCATCCGGTGACGATTTGGCGCCTTGCATGGCTGTGTGCAGGAGCCGCGACATTCTTGCGATGCGGAACGGAGGCCATGAACCTGTGGGCATGGAGCCCGGTCGATGTCACCACGACCGCCCGGGTGCTGATGGCGAAGCGCTGGATCGATCCGATCGCGTTGATGTTTGCCGCCGGCTGGATGGTGCTGACGATCCTTTCAAACGATGCAATGGAGCAGCAGCTGTGCAAGCGTCCCTACCCGATTAACATGTGGGCGAGCCTGCCGTCGCTGCGTCGTCCGCTTGCGATCGTGTTCCTCAGTCTTTTCGCGGCCGTTGGGGTCGCAAGTACACGGTGATCAACAAGGTTAGCGCGGCTGGAGCCGCTATTGCGCAACCGGTGCTGTGGTCGGCGCTTGGCTATCAGTTTGAAGCCGCGTCGATGATCGCCGGCCTGTCCGCCTGTCTTATGGTGCGCATCTGGGTATCGTTGACCGGCCGTTCAGCCCGAATTTGGGCGTGGGGTGTAGACCTGACCGTAACGACCATCGCGATGCTGTTTACTGCGGGATGGATCGTATTGCAGCGCCCTGAGCCATTCTACGCGCTGCTCAGCGGTACGGGGTTCGGTGCCCTAGGTGCAGGGATTATCGCCATCGCGCTCAACTGGGTGAAGCGCATGGACGCGCTTGCCGGGCTGCCGAACGTGGACAGCGGTTCGAGTGCGGATGCCGGTCACACGGGACCGTCCGATGCCGGATAGCCGCGATCTCGCCGACTTGCAGCCACACGTCCGGTCGATGGCCGAGCAGTTGCTCGATACTGCGAAAGCAGTCGGCATTCCGCTGACTGTGACGTTTACCCGGCGGTCCATCGCCCGGCAGGCCGCGCTTTTTGCGCAGGGGCGCACTGCCCCGGGGCCTATCGTCACGAATGCCAAGTCTGGCGAGAGCTTTCACAATTATGGGTTAGCCCTCGACGTGGTGCCGACCGCGTTGCTTGCGCTGCCAGATTGGGGCGACACACCCGACCAGCAGGCGCGCACTGACGCGCTTTGGAGCAAGGTTGGCACGATCGGCAAAGGCATCGGGTTTCGCTGGGGCGGCGAGTTTCACTCGATCCGCGATCGGCCACATTTCGAATGGTCGGGGTCATTAACGCTCGCAGATCTGAAGCGAGGACTGACACCCAACCCATCGCCCTCTCAATCACCAATTTCGCAATCACAAACCCACAAAGGACCCTGACCTATGAAACTCAACCTGACCAAGCTTTTTGCTATCATCAGCCATATCGTCATTGCGGCGCCGGTGGTGATCGCTGCGGTCAAGCCAGTGATCGACGAAATGAAAAAGGGGCCAGCCTGATCCTGAACGTGCCCGTTAGCTGTCCTTACCTAGACGGCCGATGACGGGGTGATTCACGCGCCTCTCTATGTATGATAATGTCCTTTATCAGATGTAAAACCGATGTTATATGTTTCGGATGGATCAGCCCTCTCCAAATGACCTGCCGATCGTCAGCGCCGTCCACGCGCTACGCTTGATGCGCAATGCCCTTGCGCTGCTCGAACGTGCCGGGGCGTCGCTTGCCGCCGACCGGCTTCGACACGCGATCGACACGCTCGATCCAGCCAGTTCTCTCGAGCCTGTTGGGTGACAACCCTGCTCTACCGCGTCCAGCTTGTCCCCCGTCCGATCGTTATCGATCAGAACGGACTTCCCGTCTGTAACGCCTACGTAATCGACATCGTCTTTCCCGGCGATACGGCCGACACAATCTTGGGTCGCGTGAACAAGATCATTGGGCCGGGCGTGGCCAAGATTCTCGTTGGAGACACTACAATCCGTGGCGTGTCGCTATGTTGAATATTCGCTTTGCCGACCCTGTCGACCTGGCGGCAATTATGACGTTCGATGCCTTCCCAGGTGATCGCATCGTTGAAATCGTCGAGCGCCGCATGCTCGTAATCGATGTGGATGATCGGCCACAGGGTTACATATCATGGCAGCAGAACGGCTGCATTGGGAAGGATTACGTCAACAAGCTTGTCGTCAATGACGTATACCGGCGCCAGGGAATGGCCCAGCAGCTGATCGCTGCGCTTAATATGGCTTTGTTCGGCAGAATTTTCATATCTGCGGCAAGGAGCAACATCGCAGCCATTCGGTTGCTCGAAGTCACAGATTGGACGCACGCCGGGGAAATTATAGGTCTTTTGCCGGTGGAAGAACCCGAACTGTTCTTTTACAAAGACTTGGGCGCATAGGCTCGGCAATGAACGAGCTCGCGCCCCGTTCCTCTGGAATTACGCTGCCGACCCTGATCGCATCGGCTGACAGCCAAGCCCAGCTCCGCTTCCTGGAGTTCTTCGCCGTCATGATTCGCAATGCGCACACACGTCGCGCTTATGCGCGCGCAGCTGGCGAATTTCTCGCTTGGTGTGAGGCGCGCGGCGTCACTGTGATCGCGGGTGTGCAGCCGCTCCACGTTGCAGCTTGGGTTGAACAACTCGGTCGCGAAGTGAGCGTGCCGACCGTCAAGCAACGCCTCGCCGGTGTGCGTCATTTGTTCGATTGGCTGGTCACAGGCCAGGTCATGGCGACCAACCCGGCCGCGTCTGTGCGTGGACCCGCTCACAGCGTCCGGCGCGGCAAGACGCCGGTGCTCGCGCCAGACGAGGCGCGGCGGTTGCTCGATAAGATCGACGTGACGACGCCGGCGGGATTGCGCGATCGGGCGCTGATTGGGTTGATGGTCTATTCGTTCGCTCGCATTGGTGCGGCCTTGGGGATGCGGGTGGACGATGTGTTCGTGCAGAATCGCCGCCTGTGGGTTCGGCTGCACGAGAAGGGCGGCAAGCGTCACGAAATGCCCTGCCACCATAATCTGGAAGAATATCTGACCGCATATCTCGACGGTTGCGAATTGCGCGGCCAGGCAAAGGGACCATTGTTCCGCACGATCGGGCGCGGGACCAAGCGACTAAGCGCTAGCCCCCTGCCTCAGGCCAGCGCGTTCCAGATGGTGCGCCGGCGTGCCGCCGCGGCCGAGATCGCGACAGCGATCGGCAACCATTCGTTCCGCGCAACCGGTATCACCGCCTATCTGAAAAACGGCGGGACGCTGGAGCGCGCGGCCACAATGGCGAACCATGCCTCGACCCGCACCACCCAGCTCTACGATCGCCGCCCCGACGACGTGACGCTCGACGAAGTTGAGCGGGTGCTGATCTGACCGCAGGGTTCTTCGTTAGGTCCGCTTCGTCATTGACGGTTGTCCAGCTGCCGATCGCATCAATGGTCGGCAGCTTGTTACCGCGCAATGTGCGGCTCGTCAGGTGCCATCAACGCCCTCACCCGTGCTTTCGTTTGTTCGTAGAGGCAGGCTACGGAGGCGTACCCTTCGCCGGTCCCGCCAAGCGCAATGGTGCTTTTGTAGCTGCACTCCGCATCCCTAAACGCGATCCAAGCGCGTTCTGCCGCGATTAACCGCTTTGGGATCTCAGGATTATATGGCGCGGAATGCGGTCCCGGATGGTTCAAGGTGTTGAGCGCGGCCGTATATACGTCATTTAGCCGTCGGTTGGCGGCGGCTATCGCTGCCACAGTGCAATTCGAAACTCCCGGATTGTTGGGATTGCTGTCGGAGCACGATTTGAGCTTGGCATCGATGGTCGAGAAGTCTGCCGGCGACTGTGCCCGGGCTGGACTACAAGCAAGCGCGGCGGACGCGGCGAGGGTAGCGAGCGCAACGCGTTTCAAGGCGATTCTCCCAGAGTGAGTCCAACAAGTGGATTGCTACCGCGAAGCTGAATGCTTTCTGAAATGCGGCAAGTCGGGGTTTACCGAAAAGGCTAACATTAGAGTCCTTTGTGGGAAAATGGGCTGCCACCCTGTGGCCGGCTCTTCCGCCGAGGAAGGCTCTTGACACCCGCACCTTATATGGTACATTACCCGCGTAAGGAACAGATGGGTACGAGTCCGCCGCATAGAATTGAACTAGTGTTCTACCAGACCGACGCCGGCAACGTACCGGTCAGGGACTGGTTACTCGGGCTTGCGGAGGTTAATCGCCGCGAGATCGGGCAGGATTTGCAGCGTGTCCAGTTTCGTTGGCCGGTCGGTATGCCGCTGGTGCGACCGATGGGAAAAGGACTGTTCGAGGTTCGCACGTCCCTACCGGACGGCACGATTGCGCGGGTGATGTTCTGCTTTCAGGCCGGCGAGCTGTATGCGCTGCACGGCTTCATCAAGAAGGCGAACAAGACGCCAGCATCAGATTTGGAACTCGCGCGCAAGCGCCAGAAGGAGGTCGAAAATGGCTGACAATAAGCACCGGGGTCCGACCCTCGACAGCTTCCTTGAGAACGAAGGCGTTCTTGGCGAGTTTCAGGCCAGGGCGATCAAGGAGGTTATCGCTTGGCAGCTTGCCGATGCGATGAAGGAGCGCAAGCTCAGCAAGAATCGCCTCGCCACGATGATGCACACCAGCCGCACTCAGGTTGATCGCGTTCTCGATCCCAAGGACGGGAATGTAACCATTGAGACGCTGCAACGGGCAGCCGCGGTGGTCGGTCGTCGCGTGCAGCTCGAACTCGTCTAGCCGACAACACGTCACAGTGTCCGGCGCCTGCCGCTATGCGGCACCGCCGCTCTCAGTCGCTTCGCTCCCCAAGCCCGCAAGCGGTCTTGGCCCTGCCGGGTTCCGATCGACTGGCGAAGCGAGGATCCGCGTAGCAGTTCGACGCCCTCAACGACGCCATTGACCTAAGCGCCTATGCCGTCCACACGTGAACGTGTTCACACGTTCACGTGTTCAGGGGTTCACATGAAGGTCATTACTGTCATCAGCCAAAAGGGCGGCGCGGGCAAAACGACCTTGGCGATCCACCTTGCAGCGGCCAGCGCGAGGGCAGGGCTTACGACCTTAATCCTCGACACCGACCCACAGGCGACCGCGAGCCACTGGAGCGAGTGGCGCGGATCGTCCGATTTGGAGGTTGTCGATTGCGCCTCCCCTCCCCTCTTGCCCCGCAAGCTCCAGCAAGCGGCCGAACTCGGTGCCGACTTAGTGGTGATCGACACTCCGCCCCACGCCGACATCATGGCGCGGGAAGCCTGCAAGGTCGCGGACCTGGTGCTGATTCCCTGTCGTCCGCAAGCCTTTGACCTCAAAGCCGTCGAGATGACGGCCGAACTGGTGCAGGCAACCGGCAAACCCGCGTTCGTGCTTTTCATGGGCGGCCCGCAGCGCGCTCCGACAACCTACCGCGATGCCCGCGAGCTGATCGAGGGCGGCGATGGCGTCGCCGGCATGGGTGTGGACGTTGCGCCCGTCATGCTCACCCAGCGGGCGATCTATCATCATAGTACGGCGCAGGGGAAAACCGCGATCGAGCTGGAACCCGAGGGCAAGGCGGCGGAAGAGGTTGCTGCACTATGGGTGTGGATAAGTGAACAAGTGAACGTGTCCACACGTTCACGAGTGAGCAAGAAGAAGCGGGGCGCGGCATGAGCAAGTTCGGCGCGATGAAGCAGCAGCGGGCGGAAAAATCTGGCGCGATCGGCGCTAGCCCCGGCCTGACGACTGCGACGCCCACCACCCGCGCGCAGACTCGGCAGGGGAAGAAGGCGGTAAGCGCCTATTTTAGCCCCGAGGTCAGTCGCGGTCTGAACATGCTGGCGGCCGAGCAGGGAACGACGTTGCAGGCGCTTCTCGGCGAAGCCATCGACCTACTCATGCGCCAGCACGGCAAGCACCCGTTCGGCGAGCGGTAGCTGTCCACGTGTGAATATGTGAATGTGTGAACACAAAAATTAGGAGCTTGGGGGTGGCAAGATCAACGAACGCCAGGAAATCAACCGGCGCGCCCGCAGAGGTTGAAGAGCCGATGCTTCCGATCGAAGCGCCGCGTCGCCAGCGTAATCGTATCGGCAAGAAGTCGATCGCTGGCCGATTTGATCCGGCGGTTGCCCGAGCGTTCGCGATCTTGGCCGTTAAAGAGGACAGCACGATCGAGGCGATGTTGACCGAAGCAGTCCTCGACATTCTCCAGAAATACAATCAGCCCATTGAGAAGTGAACAGGTCCACGTGTGGATGTGTGAACACGTGAACATATAACCTATTGCGCCAGTGTTATAGAGCGCACTTCCCAACAGCATAGGAATCTGACAGGCTTCAATGTCGGCGGACTTGTTCGCCGATTCGTCGTGGCGATCATAGTGGGTGGCACCGCTAGGGCCAAAACGACGAAAGCCCGGCTTGGCGGCCGGGCTCTCGGAAAGTCTGATTTGCGGGAAGAGGCCCGCGTTCTGTCGCAAGAACAAGCCTCCCGCAGATCAGGCGAGAAGTCAACTCGAAAACGCTGTTTTCGAGAACGGGAGAGCTACGTCCATGAGGGATTGCCGCCAGCAGCCGGGCCGACCGATCGACGGGAGGTTTCATGCAAACTGTGTTCGAGGCTCTGGGAGGGGCGAAGGGTAGGCGGCCAGGCCGTCAGACCGGTCAGAGGGTTCATCGCTACAGCCGCACCGAGGAGGGGCGGGAAGGGCGGTTCTGGCAGCCGTTCAATCCCAAGAATGTCGCCCGCTTCATGCAGGCGGCTGAGAAATATGACCGACTGAAACGGCTTGCCCACCGGCGCGAGCGCAACAACCGCGAGAACGGCGCGATCGGTCATGTCGGACTTGAGGTGTTGCGCGAGTTGCTACGCCTGATCGACTACAAGACCGGACGGCTCGATCCGGCAATCGCGACGCTGGCGCTTCGCGTCGGCCGCTCGATCGCGGCCGTGGTGGACGCGCTCAAGCGACTCAAGGCGCATGGCTTCCTCGACTGGTTGCGCCGCTATGTGCCGACCGGCAACGCGGGCCTGCGCGGCCCCCAGGTCAAGCAGACCTCGAACGCCTACCGCTTGATGCTTCCGCCGCAAGCGGAACGTGGCATGACCGCACCGCCGCCGGAGGACGACAGCGACCGGCGGCGAGCAGCGGCCGAGGAGTGCAGAGCGATGGTCACCAAACTCCCGCTCGACGAACAGCCCGCTCAGCTTATTGACGATCCCGGCCTAGCTGCGATCCTTGCCCGCTTCGGGCGTGGAATTATGGACCAGGAACGTGATTCAGAGAGGCAGAATGAATCCAGTCAAAGTTAGAAATATACATAAGGAATTGGCCAAACGGCCAATACGTAGTCGGTTTCGTGCCGCCTTCAGCGTCACAAGGCGGCCTACCGGCCGCAGGCTATCGGGAAGAAGGTCGGTAATGTGGTGGCCGGAATGTGCTCCAGCGCCCGCCAGGAGCGCGTTGACGGCTGAGTAGGGACCTTCCGATGTGGTTTACCCACCGATCACGGCCACAACGTCACCAGTGCGCCCTAAATCAACGCGTTGAATTCAGACCAAGCGCGAGTTGAGAGCCGAGAGATCAGGCGGCACAAAACTTCTGTTTGCTGGGTACCTGCCTTAGGGTACACGAGTGAGATGAGCGACGATGCAAAATCGTACCGAAAACGTGCTGACGCCGAACGTGCCGCGGCTGGAATTGCCACGCTACCGAATGTTCGTATTCGAGCACTTCGATCGGCAGAACGATGGAGGAGATGGCCCAGCGCGCTGAACGCGTTCAAACTCTTGCTGCGGAACGAAATAGCCAATCGGGCACTGTGAGAGCCCGATAGTTGCTCGTTGCCCAATTTTCCTTCCAGCGCGGATCAGTCGCGCTTAAATAGCGGACCTGCCAGGGGTCTTAGCCGAGATATTGGGTATCTATTCACAAAGCTTTTAGTACATCCACACCTAGAAGGAAATCAACATTGACTGACGAAACTACCAACACCATTGAATTGGCTACCGAATTGACGATGGCATGGCTGTCGAACCCGAATACGCGCACGTCGGCGGAGGATGTCCCGGCATTCTTGAAGTCGATGCATGACGCGGTGATCGGTCTCTCGACGGCACCAGTCGAAGCTACCGGCCAGGAAGTTGCTCATGAATTTACCGCTGCGGTCACTGCGCGGAAGTCGTTGGCCAATCCCGACGTCATCATCTCAATGATCGACGGCAAGCCCTATAAGACGTTGACTCGGCATCTCACCACCAACGGTTTGACGCCTGCCGAATATCGTGCGCGCTATGGTTTGAAGGCCGATTACCCTATGACTGCGCCGTCCTACTCGGCAATGCGTCGTGATATGGCGAAGAGGATTGGTCTCGGCCGAAAGCCGGGACACAAATCCCCCGTGAAGGCTGAGGCTGCCGCGTCCCAACCAAAGCGTGGTCGGCCGGCTAAGGTGGTAGAGCCTGCTTGAAACGACAGGCGGTGAGCATGCTGGTCACGTTCGCCGCCTTTCGATCCAGTCCCCGGAAGCGATCGGCCGTCCGCTACCGCGCGGAAAAAGAGGTCGCAGTTGATGTTGCGAAAGGGGTCCCTTTTGCGACGGCAGCTACCGCACTCGCTTCCGAAAGCGAGTGCGGCGATACGTTCAGGTCATTAGCACTTCACGTTATGGTCAGCGTGAGTGCGACAGCGGACCACCTTCAACGGATGTTTCCGCTTGAGATTGATGCTGGGTCGAAACGCCTTGTGGCATTTGACTCGATGGCCCCGCACATACGTGTGGCAGACCTTGGCTTCCACAGGAATTGCAGCCGTGGCGGCAATGCTCGCGGCCACGATCATCAGCGAGATCCGTTTCATTTTTTTCTCCATGGCGAAAATCCGACCGGTCAAGAAACTACAAGGCGGATCACCGATGCAAAAGCAGCATTTGCAGGACGTCTGCGCTGGCGATCAGTGTCATTCGTGACGCAAAATGCAGGGCCAATGATGCGCTACAACTCGCCCAAGGCCATCAGTCAGGGCGCTAGACGCAAGCGGGTCAATCGAGATGCAAAAATCAAAAGTTTTGCATCGAGCCGGGGATATGCGGACCGTCACGAAGCGGCCTAGTTGCGATCATAGGATCTCACGGCGTAGGTTGAATTATGATCGACGGTATATGGCATTTACGGGGCTCGATATCGTTCGACGCGGCCGAAAACGACGCAATCGTGCTGGCGCGCTTAGAGACTTTGTTAAAAAAGCAGCGAAAGCCAATTTCCAGCAGAGGAACGAGCGGGCTAGTTTTTGATTCGCCCATGTGGCGCAATATGTTCGCCCCAAATTGGCTTGCGATGATCGTCTATGATCGGGGGAGTTTTCAGATTGACCGGAGCGCAGCTAGTAGCGCGCGGCTGGAATACGATCTGCGCAGTCTACACTGCTTCATATTTTGCTTGTTTGGCGCGGCTATGTTTTTCAGCGTAGGTTCGGTCGGAGGTAATATTTCTCGCGGAATTATGCTGGCAGTAGTCGCGTTCTGCTGGCTTTACGGAATGAATATGCTGCTGGCTTGGGTGAGAATTCCAAGATTGATCCGCAAAACTGTCCTCCACCCTTAGCCAGCGTTTCACCTGATTTCACGGTACCTGATGCAAAATTCACAAGTTCTGCATCAAATGGGAAATGGCACAAAACCAAGCACTTTCATGATGCATAATTCCGATGCACAATCGGCGCATGATTTACGGCTACGCACGCGTCTCATCCAATGGGCAGGACCTGGCGCAGCAGTTCGCCCAGCTCGACGCGGCCGGCTGCACGAAGGTCTACCGCGAAAAGATCAGCGGCGCGACGGCCGAGCGACCCCAGCTCAAGCGCGCGATCGGCGCACTCGATGCCGGCGACGTGTTGATGGTGACCTCGACCGATCGCCTTGCCCGCAATACGCGTGACCTGTTGAACATCCTTCATGCGGTGAAGGAGGCCGGGGCCGGCTTCCGCTCGATCGCGGAGCCGATGGTAGATACCACCTCGCAGTTCGCCGATGTCATCATTGCGGTGCTGGGGGTCGCAGCTAGCTACGAGCGGCATCGTATTACCGAGCGCACCGCAGCCGGCAGGGTCCAGGCCAAGGCGAGGGGCGTGAAGTTCGGTCGACGTGCTGCCCTCACCCCTCACCAGCAGTCTGAGGCCCTACAGCGGCTTGCAGCTGGCGACACACAGCGCACCGTCGCGGCCCTTCTCGGGGTCGATCAGGCCACGATATCGCGGCTGTCTCGGAGGCAGGGTTGAACGGCGAGGTTGGGTGAAAGCGGACTTCTTTCCGCCGTGCTCGTCGGCTGGCTCAGAGGGGCAACGGCTTTCCGTCGATGTCAGCCTCATAGCCATCACACTCGGCCCAAAAGGCTAGGCCCGTCTCGGTCGGTTGTATCGTGGGCGTGCCGTTGAAGTGCTCATGATGGGTGTGGATCGTGAGAACCGATCCGGGCGGGATGCGAATGTCGTCGCTCCAAAGATCGACCCAGACGGTCATCTCTGACGTGCCCGGATTGCGGAAGCGAAATGATCGGACCATCCTTTGATCCTACTACTCACCGTACATCAGACAAGGTCCGCAATTGAGTGATGGCTGCCGTCGCAAAAGGGAACCCTTTTGCAACAACCGGGAGGGCAGAATGCGACCACAAGCGGTTGCTTGCTAACGTCGCGCACCGTGCCTAAGCTAGCGGCATCCAGGCACAGAAGGACGATATGCGAACCGGACGGTTGCTATATGTGATCGGCGTCGGACTCCTCACGTTCGCTTGTCTGAAGCTCCTCCGCGCGTTAGGAATTTACAGCGGCTCTAGTATCATTGGAGCGATCGTCGCGGGGGTCTGCTCCGTTTTCGTAGACTGGGTAATCAAGCTGTCGCACCGGGGCGACCGAACCGGCAGCATATAGCGTCGGTCTTTTCCAAAGCCGCCGGTCCACTTGCAAACAGGCCCTGACATTCGCGATCAGCAGCGCATCGGATTTCTGCATCGCCACAATGCCGAGTTTCCCGCAGTTCCATGCGTAATGCAAAACTTGTGAGTTTTGCATCAGGTAAGAGAATCCTGCTGGTCCGACTGCGGTAGCTGAGGTGCCGACGAGGCATGCATGTTCGGGCCGCTTCGATGGAACGCTGACCATAGGCATTAACTAATTGCTCGCCGGGTTCTGTCATACCGGCGTGATGCGCTTGGCAACGATCACGAACTGGGCTTACGGCGTGACTGTCGCGCTGACCATCGCCTCCGGCACGATGATGTTGCTGGCATCTTCGGCGCAGCAGAACGAGCGTGCGGCAGTCGGCCAGCGTTACGCACTCGACCACGCGACGGCGGCGGTCGAAGACGATATGCTGACGCTCAGTGAACTGGCGCGTCAGTTCGCGATAGGTGGAAATGAAGCGGACCTTCTCGCCTATCAGAGAACCCGTGCCGGCTTGGCCTCCGTGGAGATGCGGACCCGGCATATTCGGGATGCAGGTGCCGGTGAGGACGAACTTCGCGTGTTGCATGAAGCGCTGAGCTGGGCGGATGCCCTGCAGGCGCAACAACAACAAGCAGTTGCGTTACGGCACCAGGGAGACCCGAATTCGGCGGTACGCATTCTATTCGCGCCAGAATACGAACGCGAACTTGACCGCTCGCGGGCCGCGGTGGAGCGCTTTCAGTACCGCCTCGACCAACGCACGGGCGATAACCTGCGGGCGGCGGAACGAACCGCTCGGCATTGGCGCACCGCATCTGAGGTAATGCTAGGTGTCACCGGCCTGGTGTTCCTGTTTGTTCTGTATTTCGTGTTTCGCAGGCGGGTGCTGCATCCGGTGGTTAAGCTAAGCGACGTGATCGCACGCCTCGCCGCACAGGATTATGACGCCGAACCACCGCAATACGACCGTATCGACGAGATCGGCGACATGGCCCAGGCCCTGCGTGTGTTCAGAGAGAATGGTATCGAGCGGCAGCGACTGGAGATCGAGCGTGATGCCGATCGTGCGGTCCGGGACCTCCTGTCCCGCATGACCCAGCGGATGCAGGGATGCGACACCCTTGCCGAGCTTGAGAATGTTGTCAGCCGGTTTGTGCCGGAGGTTGCGCCGAGCCTGGCAGGTCGACTGTACCTGCTCGACATCAAACGCAACGTCTTGGCCGAGAAATGTTCCTGGCGGGATCCAGTTCATTCAGCCGCTGAGTTTTTCCCGCTCGCATGCTGGGGCCTGCGCCGGGGCATGGCACACCGACCAACGGGTGATGCCTTCGACGTGCCTTGCGATCACCTGGTAGGCGATCACCTGCCCGACAGCCTGTGCCTTCCATTGACCGGTCAGCAGGGCGTGCTCGGCTTGCTCTACTTCGAACGAAGCACCTCGGCTGTCGATAAGGTTTTGAACGACGCCTATTTACTGATGATCGCCGAGAACGTCAGCCTGGCTTTGGACAACCTCCGTCTTCGTGAGGCGTTTCGTTCACTCGCCATGGTGGACCCCCTAACCATGCTCTCCAACCGGCGGCACCTGGATGAGGTGCTCGCTCGCGAGTTCGCGGAGGCCGAGCGCAAAGCCACCTCCATCTCGTGCGCCATGATCGACATCGATCATTTCAAACATTTCAACGATGAACACGGACACGATGCCGGAGACGCGGTTTTACGAGCCGTTGGACAGACGCTCAAGGAGGCTGTCCGGGATGCCAATCTAGTGTTTCGCTATGGTGGTGAAGAGTTCTTGATGCTTTTGCCGGGCATGGACGCGGGCCCGGCGTTAGAACGGGCAGAGGAGATCAGGAGCCGTGTTGCTGCGCTACACGTTCAGCACGAGGGCCGGGACCTTGGTTCGGTCACCGCTTCCATCGGTCTCGCCTGCGCACCCCTCCACACCGAGTGGCAAGCGTTGGTGCAGACGGCCGATGCTGCCTTGCTCCGTGCCAAGCGGGCTGGACGCAATCGAGTGCAGATTGCCGTAGCAAGAAAGAACCAATCTGCGGCGTAATCGCGTTCCGGGGAGAGGCGATCCAGATGAGGACCGGGCGCTGATCCTACGCTTAACAACGACAAGTTCTTCACGAAAGAGGCGGATGATTCTGGAGATTTGCGACAACAGAGCGCTACGGGAAGGCGCTAGCCGCAACTCCCTTTGCGTTATGGCGCGGCAGAAATGGCAAGAGAAGGGCGGATAGCAGCTAGACTTTCGTGCTTGCTGTCCTGATGCAAAAGTCTTGATTTTTGCATCAGAGAACGATTGCCGGGTCCGGCTCTTACAAGCAGATCATTAACCTAAAATATCATTGGTTTCATGACGCCCTTCTGCCAAGCCAGGTCATGGTTCACCCGCCAAACGCGTCTTACATTGAGCGTTAAATTACCATACAAATGGAGTGGCAGGCCTCTCTACGGTCAATGATATTCGCTCGATGCACGAGGATTTGGAGCAGTTATACCGAACGCAACTCGTTGCTCTCGTGCTCGCTGAAACATTGCCTCAGTTGGGAGTTGGTCAAACTACCGCGCTCGTCGCTTGACCGCGGAACGCCCGATCACGTCTACTTCAACCGTCCGCTTCGGCGGGCGCTCCATATAGCAATCGCGCCGAACTGTTTAAATAAGCCGAGCCATCTAAATACACTCCTTATTGATCTTTGTAAGTAGCTAATATTTATAAATCTACGGTTCTTACCGCGATGATCCAACAGCTTACAATTACAGGATTTATCATGCCAGTTGATGTTAATCTTCTTTCAGACGCTATTAAAAATCTCGTCAATGAAAATGATCTCAGCGCAACTGAGCAAGAGGCTTTGTTGACCATTTCGTACAGGATCTCCGACGTTGAGTCTGGAGCGTACCTGCTTAGGCAAGGTAATAAAACGGATATGTGCTTTATAATACTTATGGGATTAACCTTTAGTAATAGGATTAATGGCGATGGCAGCCGTCAGATAATCGCGATTAATATGCGCGATGATATAGTTAACGTTCAATCTGGCCTAATAGAATTTGCTGATCATAATATTCAAGCATTGTCTCAGGCTAAAATTGCTTATCTATCGCACACCGACATATTTAAAGTAGTTGAGGAACATCCTGCGATTGGCCGGGCGCTATGGAGAAATACCGCAATCGAATTATCTATTATGCAGGAATGGGCTGTAAATATAGGAAGGAAAAGTGCTAAAGAAAGAATATGTCATTTTATTTGTGAATTATGTCTTCGTCAGAAAAAGGTCGAGCTTATGAGCAAGTGGAAGATCGCGTGGCCTATGACGCAGGATCAAATTGCGGATGCGCTAGGTTTGACTGCCGTACATGTAAATAGAATATTGAAAGTTCTTAGGAAAGAAGGATTAATAAATATCGATAAGCGTGTATTAACTATTATAGATTGGGACTTATTGCGAAATGCAGGGGACTTCCGATCTGCGTATCTCCATTATAATGAATACCTCGGTGCCGAAAAATCTTAATTGATAATCTAACATGATAGCCGAAACGCCGTTGGAACACCGTTAAATCGTAGTTTGAACATTGCAGCATCTCTTATGCTGCTAAAAATTACATATAACCGATTCATCATCCATATTTTGCTCACGAGGTCAGCCGACTGATCAGATTCAATAACGTGCAGGATATCTGGTTCGTGACGCTCATAAAACATCACCGTCCACGGAGCATTTGGGTCGCTCTGAAGCCAGAGGAGTGCGTCACGCGAGCTAGATCTCACATCAAGCCATACATGATGCTGACCGTCTGAAAATTTGCGTTCAATGTGGAACACGTTCATCTTTAGCACTCGTTCCATGCGAAATTGCGGCCTTCGTGCGCGGCGCCAGAACAAAGTAGGAAGAAACCGCAATCTGAAAAGATCATCGGCGGCTGACGCGTGCCTGAAAACCGATGAGACTGGTGGAGCTGTCCACGCGGGTAACGGCAAATCCCAGCGGCAGCTCGGCGGCGATCGGCGCGCCAATCCCGCATCCGGGATCTGGGATCGTGGCACCCATGGTCAGACAATCGCCGAACAGGCGACCCATTCGTGTTCAATATGACCGGTCCCGCGCGCAGCCAGACAAGGGAGCACCGTTCGCTCATAAAAAGCGGGATTATGTAGTCGGCTCCTATTTTAGCCCGTTTATGGTGCAGTCCCGCCTTCGCTTTCCGCATCGAATGCGCGTTTGCCGCGCCGCTTCCACAGTCCCAGGATGTCAACGGCACCGTCGTCCCGTGCCCGGCCGGCAAGCTCGAGCAGCGCGCCGTAGAGGGTTGCGCGATCGTCGTTGGTCACCTCGACCAAACCGGCTTTTTGGACAAGTCCACCCAACTCGATCAGATGGCGCGTTCGTTCACGACGTTGCACGACCCAGCTCCGACTATCGGTTCGACGTTCAGCCGCTTCGGCTCGCAGCGTCGCCGCCTGGTGCAGCCGAAACGCCCGATCCGTCA
>NZ_JH584246.1:0-1404 GCF_000241485.1 Sphingomonas sp. PAMC 26605 | reverse complement strand
CCCGTAGCATCGCCGCCACTTTTGCGCCCGCGCCGCTGAAAGAAGGCAGCGCCTTTTGATCGCCATCCCTCCTTTGCCGCGAGATCTTTGGAAGCAATCGCGTCGAGCAGAACGCCAGCAAGGGTTTCGGCATCGAGCACATCGGCGCCGGTTGCGGCGACGAGCTGGCCGAGCTGCTCGACCCGCTTCGCTTTGAGCGAGCGGGCCTTGTCATTTAGTGCCTTTAGTTCGGCATCATAATCGCGAACTTTACGCATATCCCTTCACTCCAACGCGTCGCGGCACCATCAGACTGCTGCGATATGTGACCCCATGTCTAACAGACCCAGCCGCGGGACCGTCATGCCAGGCTTAAGCAACGCGCCAGGCGCGACGACAGCGTTAGCACCGATGCGAACGCCGTCGCCGACCAGTGCTCCGAACTTGTCGACCCCTGTTCGAATTCGCGTGCCGTCGAGCACGATAAGGATGGCGGGATTGTCACGCTCATTCCGGATGTTGGCGATGATGGCCCCGGCTTCGAGATTGACGCCTGCGCCCAGCACGCTGTCTCCGACAAAATTAAAATGGGCGAGCTTAGTCCCCGAAAACAGGAATGACGATTTGAGTTCGGTGCCCGGGCCCAACGTACAACGCTCCCCCAGCCAACAGCCATCGCGAACATAAGCGCCGCTTGTAATGAAGCACGACGGTCCGATGACCGTGGGGCCTTTCAGCACGACGCCCGGTTCTATGCTGGCGGTTTCATGCACGGCGACATTGTCGGAAATCCGATAGCCAGCATCAAGCTCGTCCAGGATTACAGCTACAACCTCATGTGCTCGGATGGTGATCGCCCACGGCGCAAGATCGGCGAACGCTGCAAGCGGCGATGTAGCGACGTCTGCGATATAATTGCGGATCAGGATCTGGTCGCTCATTTTGCCGATCCTTTTGATACCAGCTGACGCACAGGTCAGCTTCCCCCGCTTTCCCATAATCCATATCTTAGCGCAACCAGCAAAGGGGTAAAGCCGGAAGGGCCAGAAAGCGGCCAGCAGTCAATCACGAGAAGCGGAGCGGATTGTGAGTGCGCGCTTATAGATCGTTGCCGATCAACGCTAAGAGGAGTAGAAACACGTTCGTCATGGCGATCTACCATTTCTCCGCAAAGGTTATCGGCCGTTCATCCGGCTCAAGCGCGGTTGCGGCAGCCGCGTACCGCTCCGCATCCGAGCTGTTCGACGAACGGCTGGAGCGGCACCATGACTTCTCGAACAAGACCGGCGTCACGCACTCAGAAGTGATGTTACCGGAAGGTGCACTGGTGCATCTGTCAGACCGCACAACGCTTTGGAATGCGGTGGAAGCTGGCGAGAAGCGCAAGGACGCCCAACTAGCCCGTGAGATCGAGTTCTCGATCCC
>NZ_JH584245.1:18885-72114 GCF_000241485.1 Sphingomonas sp. PAMC 26605 | reverse complement strand
CCTGCCGCATTTTCACGGCCTGCAGCTGCATCGTGTCGTTCTGGATACGAGCAACCTCGATACCGATACGCGCCTGTATCGCCTGTCGGTCCTTCTCAGTGGTCGCGCTTGCCAGCGCCTGTTGAAGTTGATCCAGGCCCGCCGATCGCGTGGCCGTCGCGCCGTAAGCGGCATCGGCAATCGCCGCGTTCTTGGCAGCCGTGTCGCCAGCCGCCTCCAGTGCCGCGCGTCGGCTCCGATCAGCATCGGTCGCCGACCCGGGCAGCGCCGGCAAATTCACCTTGCGTCCAGCGCGGATGTTGGCTGCCTGCTGACCGAACGTACCGAGGCTGCTGCTGCTGCTAGTGGCGAGCTGCTCGATATCGCGCGCGCCGCTCGGCAGCCATTTCTTCGAGGCATCGCTGTTGAGGAGCTGGGCCACGCCGTCGACGTTCGTCAGGCCGTGAACGTCGTTATAGGCGTCCACGGCCTGATTATAGGTCTTGGTCACGACGGCGAGCTGATCCTGGGCCGCCTTCAATTGTTGGACGATCTGAGCGTAGCTCTTGACGTCGAATACGGCCATCTGCGCCGTCGCCGGCGCAGAAGACGCCAGTGCGACCGTCGCGCCCGCAAGCATCATCCGCTTGAGCATAGCTTCCCTCCTCATCGCAATCCCCGCCGCCGCTGATGGAACACGGGCAGCCAATCGTTCGGATCATCGCCGAGTTCGGCACGCAGCTCGTCGACAAGACCGACTGTCGAAGCGCGGCCTGATAGGATCGCGAGCATGTCGTCCATGCCGTCGAGATCGAGCTTCACGACGATCGAATCCTGCCCCTGCTTGATGAGAAATTGGCGCGATTCCGGCACGAGCTCGTAGCGGATCAGGCGATATTCCTTCGCGGTCAGGCCAAGCCCGATGCGGTAGTCCTGCTCGTCCGCGCGAGGATTGGGGAATAGGATCCATGTCGGGGTCTGGCCGATGATGCTGCTCGCGATCGGCGAACGGAGCGCATGCTCGGGATTTTGGGTCGCAAAGATCAAAAAGGCGTTGGCTTTGCGCCAGGTGAGGAGCGCGTTCTCGATGTAGCCGGCGAACTGCGGATCACCGAGCGCCTTCCAGAATTCGTCGATGACGACGACCAAGCGTTCCTTGCGCGCCAACAACGCGTCGATCCGCTCGAACATGTACATCATGATCGGTGTGCGGACCTCAGCATTGTCGAGGAAGTCGGTCATGTCGAACCCGACAAACCGTCCTTCGAGGCTCACCAGATCCTCGTCATTGTCGAACACCCAGCCGAGCGCCCCGCCCTGCCCCCAGCGCTCGAGCCGGGCGCCGATCCCCTCGGCGTCGCGGAAGCCCAACACCTCGCGCAACTCTCCAAACGTCCGAAGCGCGACCGGGAGTCGGCCGAGGGCAACCAAGCCCTCGTCGATCAGCCTCTCCTCACCGACGGTGAGCGGCTTGCCGTCATGCTGGACGAGTTGGCGGACGAAGCGCCCGAGAAAGGCACGGTAATGCGGCGAGTAGTCCTCGCCTTTGAGCGGCGCGAAGCCGGTCGGATGCCCGTTCTTGAGCGCGAGGTAGGTGCCGCCAGACGCGCGGATGTAGATCTCGGCGCCACGATCCTTGTCGACGAAGATCTGCCGCGCGCCGGTTTTCTCGGTCATTGCCATTAGCGCATTGAGGCCGACCGTCTTGCCCGATCCCGTGGGACCGATGACCCCCGTGAAGCCGACGTCCTGGACGTGGAAGCTGAAATAGAAAGAGGACAGCGCGGTGGTCTGGAACATCATGATCGCCGGCCCCCAATGGTTGCCGTCCGCTTTCCCCGCGGGATAGGTGTGGAAGGGTGAGAGCGCGGCAAAGTTGCGCGAGGTCACCATCGCCGGTCGTGCGCGCCAGCGCGCGTTGCCGGGAAGCTGCGCCCACCAGGCCGCTTCGTTCGCGCTTTCCTCGCGTACCGCAACCAGACCTGCATCTGCGAGCAGGCTGCGCGCAGCCGAGAGATTGTCGTTCAGCGCCCGCACGGTTTCACCGAAGACCGCGAGGCTGAAATGGTGTTCGCCCATCACGAAATGGTTGCTCGCGAGATCGTCGGCAGCTTCGTCGAGCGCGTCTGCGGCGCTGCGTGCATCGTCATCGGTTGAGATGAGCTGGCGACGACGTTTCCGCACGCGATCGGCGCTATCGGCCCGCGCGGAAGGGGCCCAGCTTTGCGTGATGCAGCATTGGTAGTTCGCGCTCAGGAGCGCATCGAGCTGGCCAGGCCGCGTCGCCGCCGGATATTCCCGTATTCCGAAGATGCCGAAGTACTGGCTGCGATCATGCGCACGGACCTCGCCCAGCTCGCGCCCGAAGATCAGGCGATCGCCATAGAGTGCGGACCCGAGATGACCGCGCACCAGCGGTACGCGACGGCGTCGTCCCATCAGGATCAGCTCAAAAACCTCGAGCGGCTCCGAGAACGTCAGGTCATTATACTCGTAAAGCGTGAGCCGACGCGGCGTGAACCGGCCCAGCAGCTTCATCGTTTCCCCGACACGTTCATTAAAACGCTGCAATCGGTCGGTCTCGACGTCGACCAAGGGGCCGACCTTCTCACACTTAGAGAAGAGCCCGCCAAGTGCGACCGCGATCTTGTCGGCGGCACCGACCGCAGGTTTTTCGACGATCGACAGGTATAGCTCATTGATGAAGCCGTGCTCGCCAGCCGTGCGACGACGATAGGCGGCATCGAAGCAACAGGCGAAGTCGGATCGGAACTCGCCAGCGGGATAGACTTCGCTGCGCTCCCGGATTGTATGCGTGATCCACTCGACCCGTTCATCCGACAGGTTACGCAGCGTGCTATTGATCTTTTCGTGCATGCCGTTGAGATCGCTCTGGTCGAGCGTCTCGAAAGACGCGCCCTGAAGCTGCACCACGGCAATCAGCGCACCGCCGTCGGTGACGATCGTGCCGGTATCGGCATGCCGTGCGTAAGGCAGAAAGTCGGTCGGCTCCTTTTCGCGCCGCGCGATCGAAAACGGCGCGCGGCCCGCCTGGTCAAGTTTTGCAGCCCTCACCAGCCGAATCCCTTCCGCCTGAGCGGCGCCACGGGCAGCGGCGAATAGGAACTCCCGCCCCACCAGCGCCGATCGCGATTGGTCCACTTGGTGCGCAGCGCCAAATTAAGCAGCCGGAAGGCGTTGGGCTCATGTCGCACGATAAGCCGCGCAGCACCGAAGCCGACGATCGAAACGGCGATTGCATAGAGCGGATTGGCAAGGAGGAGCACCAGCACGCCAAACATCGCCAGCGGCACGGCCGCGTCGAGCGGGACGCCGAGCCACATCGGCGGCCGGGTGAGCGCGAGGTACACCGGCTCGACGATCAAGGGCTCGTCCTCGCGTGTCATCACCCGCCGGTGATCTGCGTGAGCACCCAGGAGGCGCCGAAGATAAGACAAATGCCGCCGATGACGGCCACGAGCGGACCGGCGCTCGCCCTGCCTGAGAAGAATCTGTAGCCGCAAACCGCCACAGCAATAACGGCGACGCTTTTGGCAATACTGCCGGTCAGCCAGCTCTTGATGTTGTCGACGAAGCCTTGGATGTCCGTCGTCCCCTGCGCCATGGCCGGGCTTGAAAGGGTCAAGGCTGCCACGATCGCGATGACCCAAAAGGTCGGCGACCGAAACGCCCCGTTCCGTGAGCTGCTCATTGCGATTTCTCCTTGCGATCGAAGGTTCCCGCACCCGCGGAACTGGTTTCGAACACCATGACGTTGGTCGGATTCCCGAACGCGACCCACGCTGGTGCCGGTATCGGCCGCACTACTGCATCGACCGCCCGCGGTCCTGCTGCTGGCGCCGTCGGTGTCCCTGCAGCCTCTGCCGGCCCGTCGCCGACGATCGGATCGATCGATGCGGGGTCTATGTTGACCCGCTGGGTGCGGCCGAGTTGCGGCACGATGGTTGCGGCGGCCTGATAGACCCGGCCGACATAGCCGTTGCCGAACCCGCGCCATGCATTGCCGGTGTTGTACATCGACAGCATCGCAGCGAGGGAGGTTTGTGCGGACCTTCCCCTGCCCACTTTGCGATAGTTACGCTCCAGGAGAGTGGCCGCGGCCGCCATGTTCCGGCAGGCGTCGAAGGCATCGGGAACGCTGAGGCCGAGATCGGGCGCTGTTCGCGAGTTGATCTGTCCTATACCCATGTCGATGCTGTGGCCGCGCGCGATAAGCGCTTTCGCGGTCGCGATGGCCTGCGGCCTCGATGGGAGATGGAAGCGCTGTCCCGTTGTGTTGTCGGCGATCACGAGCGTGTCGAGCCGGCTTTCGTGATAGACGACAGAGAGCAACGTTTCGCGAGCGACCCTCGGCGCGCATTTATTGGCGAGGCCAGCGGCGACGGCGAGAGAGAGGATCATAGCGCTGCCGGCGCCATACCCGATTTGCATTGTCCGACTGGATTTGTCGATCTGGCTACTGCGCGCATCACGCTGTTCCCCAAGGCCAATTGCCTATCACGAGGGATAGAGCGGAGCGCGCGAGCGGGCGCGCCCAGACGCCACGGATTCCGGCGGAGATCGCACGACATCCGAGACGATCTGCCCGAAAGCACGAGTCCTTGCGTCAGCGTCGTTGGTAAAAGGATCGACGGCCTGCTCGAAAGCACGAGCATTTCCGCCGCGTTCTGCCCGATAGCACGAGCATCGGCACGCGCCGGTTCGCTTCCCCACCCGTAACAATCGAGTTGCGCGACATTCCCTGATTCGACCCGACCCGGTCCGACGATAGGAAATGCAACGCGCCGCTGGCAGGTGAAGCACGCCCAGCCGGTGCCATCTAAGTGCCAGGGAGATGCCGTGCTGACATGAAAAACCCGGCGCGAGGCCGGGCTTTTCGGGGTGCTCACTAGGAGCGAGGTGGAAGTCACTTCTTAGCGAACACCCCACAAATCCACAAGCGAAACGCGCGTTCTGCGCCACCTAGCTGTGTGTCCGCACGGGCTCCAAAGGGGGAGTTACCGAACGATGACCTATGCCTATCATCCCGGCGCGGGCTTCCGCCGTTTCGACAACGCTGCGGCTTCCGCCGACCAGCTTGCTCAGGCGTTTCGTGGCCTGCCCGAGGGGAGCGGCCCGGGACAGGCGCTCGCTGCCTTCAAACGCGCGGCTGCCTATCTCGCGGTCCCCCCGAGTGTGGTGCAGCTCATCGATGTCCTGTTCGCTTGGACAAAGCCCGAAGATTGGCGCTCGGCTTCGACGCCGATCGTATGGCCACGCAACGACAAGCTTGCGCGCAAGTTGGGCTTGAAGGTGCGGCAAGTGCAAAATCTGCTCGACCGCGCGATTGCTCTCCGCCTCATCAGCCATAAGGACAGTCCGAACGGGCACCGCGGCGGCGTAAGGGCGGCGGATGGCACGATCAAATGGGCTTACGGCATCGTGCTCAGCCCGATCGGCACCCGCATGGAGGAATTCAGGGCCATCGCGGCACGTGGTGCGCGCGAGGATGAGGAGATCGACGCTCTGAAACGCCGATTGACCGCCGCTCGTCGTCGTACGTCCAGCCTCGCCCAGGCGGCCCTCGACGGCATGGTCTTCGGCACTGGCGCCGAGGAGGAACTGGCGTTGGCGCAAAGTGCCGCCCGACAGATGCGGGGTGTCCGCGACATCGCCTTGCTGACCGGCTGCGTTGAGCAGCTCGAGCAGCGTGGACGGATGCTGGCGGCCAAAGTCGCTGCTGCCCTTCTCGAGCGCGAAGCGCTCAATCAGTCTATTGAACCTAATGATATTGCACCCACGGGTGTGAGTGATTGCATCCACTCTACAACTACAATCCAACCCCAAACTGCTAAAGCAGTTACAAGTAGGAGCTTGGCGAAAAGAAGTAGCAGGGATTACGATGTGAGGTCGCCTCTCCCTCAGACCGAGGTTGAGGAGGACCTGGAGAAGCATGGCGTCGATCCAAATTTCATCGAATCAGTCACGCCTGAGCTATGCGGCGCGCTCGGTTTGGGGGAGCCCGGTTGGGGAGAGCTAGTCCACCTTGCGGAAAAGCTTGCCGACCAGAACCACATCCATCGCCATGCCTGGCACGAAGCATGTCGGATCATGGGCCAGCGGGGCGCTGCTGCCTCGGTCATTGCCACCGTTCGCAAATACCAGGCCGGCGAGGTCGAGCGGCCCGGTGCATATCTGCGGGGAATGAGTGGGCGCGCCGCTAAGGGCGAACTCAATCTCGGTCGCACCTTCCATGGCCTGAAGGATCTTCGGCAGGCCGGGGCAATGCGTACCATGCAAGCGGGAGGCGACCCGCGCTCTGTCGGCGACATCGCCCGCCGCACCATGAGCCAGTTCGTGCTTTCGGGCAGATCGTCATGATCCGAGTAGCTGGGAACGACACGCAGTGCGTTCGGGACGATCTGCCCGAAAGCACGAGCTCATCCACCCTTCCACGCTGTTCGACACGCTGGGTTGAGCCGGCTTGCCACACCATCCTGCCACTCGACTCGTGCTTTCGGGCAGATCGTCGTCGTTAGCCGGTGCATCGTCTCCGAAATGACGTTACGATCTGGGAAGAAGAATCAGGCCCTGAGGGACCGCCATGAGCAAGCAAGCCGTCGTCACGCGCCAAGGCAATTTGTTTGAACCCGATAGCCCGCTTCACGGCAAGGTTCGCGGCGAGCGCAGCGTCATGGACTTCCCCTTCTTTGCTCTTTCCAAGGTGCCGGTCGACAAAGAGCTCGAGTTCAAGATCGGGAAGCTGAGCATCCAGATTAGGCCGAGCGCGACCGGCATCGCGACGATGTACGACAAGGAGATCATCCTCTACGTCGCGTCGCTGATGGCGCAGGCGATCAGCCGGGGCGAGGAAGTCGATCAGAACTTTACCTTCACCGCGCACGATTTCTTCCGCATCACCGGTGTCGCGCGTCCATCCAAGCGCGATTATGATCGCTTCACCGACGCACTGGAGCGCCTGCAGGGCACTCAGATCAAGACGAATATCCAGACCGGTTCTAAGATCGAAAAGGGTTGGTTTTCGTGGCTATCGGAAGCCACGGCTGAGTACGCGGTTCTCCCGAATGGCGAGCAGCAGCTAAGGGTCGTGAAGGTCCGCCTGTGCCCTTGGCTTCACCGGGCCATTCAGCTCGATGGCCATATTTACCACTATCACCACGACTATTTCCGCCTCGGCACGATCGAACGTCGCCTTTACGAGATCGCCCATTGTCACTGCGAAGGCGAAGAGATTGAACTGCCGATCGAGCTTCTGTCACGCAAGGTCGGCTCGACCGCGGAAGCCTCCAAGTTCAAACAGCACTTAAAAGCGGTCGAGGCCCGCGATGATCTCCCCGAATATAAACTCTCGCTCAAGGATGTCGTGCCGAGCGAACCACGTCTCGATACGCGCGGTCGCCGGGTGACTAAGCTCGACACTGTCGTTGTTCTGACCCCGCGAAACCGCGCGCCTGCTGCTCGCCTCGAGACCCAGGCAGCCTAACGCTGCAGCGCCGAAAGCCTAATGGTAGCTGCCGGTCAATTACCGCGGCGTATGTGCGAAATGGAATTAAGTCCTATCCCCGTAGTCATCTAGCAGCCCTAGTCGGTTGACCGACTGCGATGGGGCGCGGCGACCAGGTCCCCGACCAGACGGTTCTGGCGACCCACGACCGGACGGGTTCGTTTTCCTAGGTGTCACTGGCTGATGACCTTCGCCCCTGAGGATACGGCAAGCCAGCAGGAAATGGTCCTGCTCATCGGCGCGATGGCCTCGAGACAGTTGCACGACGCCAGTGGCGCCGCACCGACCGTTAGGCTAATGAGTTCGATAGATTCCAAGGGAGCAGCGCATTGCCTTCTCATCCCGGCAAGGGGCACGCCTTCCCCTACTTCAAGGTCCAGGTGCGCGATCAGCGCTCACTGGCCTGGAAGGACCATCGCAAGGAGGCCTTCGACGACGAGGCGTCCGCGCGCGCCTATCAGGCGACCCTCGACCCCTATCTCACCTCTCGCGTGACGCAGTGGGACGAGAGCGGCTCGCGCGCCCTCGACAACTGATGCCGACGCCACACACGACAACGGCTATGAAGCCTTTAGAGGCGGCGAACTACGCCGCGATCGCCGCCGCCGTGGTGACGGCGCTGGGCGGGTATAAGCTCTTCGAACCGAAGCTGGAACGCATCCGCGCCGTGCGGAACGAGATTGGGAGCCTCGAGCCCGGCTTCCGCCTGTTCTACCAGTTCCCGCAACTACTCCTTATCTTCATCACTAGCGCATTGTTCCTCGATCTTCTCGTTGTCTTCTTCGACACGCTGCACCCCGGCGTTATGACGGCGGGTCGCTTATCGAAGTTCATTGCGCCCGCCCTCGCGCCCGAAACCACCATTTGGGTCATCTTCGCCGTCCCTCTCGTTGGCGGAATAGCCTACTGGAACTTCCTGCCGCGTTTTTTCATGGGGCTTGCCCGACTACTGTCGATGCTGCCCATCAAGGGCCTCCAGAACCGGTTCGGCCCTAATGGGGAAAGCGTGGGCTGGCATCAGACCGCGGCGGTCGTTGAAGGCCCTGACAAAGGGCAGCCGCTGATGGTCGACCGGGATGCAGTGGAACGCGTCGCGTGGGCGACCCTCGCCAAAATTGGGCAGACCAAGTCCCGAGACTATGCGTCCGAACCCAATCTCCCACCGGACGTGAAGGCGAACGTCGCGCTGTTCGGCTGCATACTCGAAGCCGTTTACTATGCTCAGGTTTGGCCGCGCCCCGAATGGTCGAAGTTCTTCGCTGCCCTCGCCGACATCGAGCTGGGTCCCAACCCCATCTTTGCGCCAGCGAACCTGACATCTTTTCCCAGCGGGCAGGCGTTCTTCGAGGCTTTACGCGACCGGCTGGAGGCGGCACTCAAAACGCAGCACCAGCCCTGCCCACCGGACCGGGGCCTCGCCGCTGCCGCCGATGTCGTCCGCACATGGAACCTGCTGAACGAGAAGGCGAAGGGCGACGTCCTCGGGCTAGTACCCGCATTCGCGAGGTTCTTCGGCGGCCAGGCCTTCTGGCTGGACCGCCGCCTGCGGACGTTCCCTAGGCTGGACAGCCTTGGCATGCGGCCGCAACTGATCAAGCTGCTCATTCGGTGGAAGACCATCCCGAATAGCCACGGCGCGTTCGCCCAGCCGTTCTCGAAGCATCAGACCTGGCTCCTACTACAGGAGGGAGCGCTCAGGGCGCTCCCAGAACAGAAGGAGATCACATTCCACAGTACGGGACAGGTCGGGATCGCGCGAATCGCGGCGCTGCAGGTGATCAAGCACGTCGCGAAGCTGATCGAGCAGGGCGACTCCAAGGAGGCTCTTAACGCGGGAACCCATCTGGGGCAGACCGCCTGGGAGCGGCTTGAGGGCGCTGACTTCACTCTGTGGGGCTGGTCGAACGCAGCCTCAAAGGACGCTGCCGCCAACGGCTGGAGCAAGACCACGTGGCACTGGAAGTTCGAGGACGGGCGCGTCCAGCGACAATCCTGATGCCAAACCCTACGACCAGCTTCTCAGAACTCCGCAGCGACTGGTACCGCGGCGCTGAGCTCATGGCCCGCCTGATAGACCAGTCGAGCCAGGGGGCCACGAAGCTCGTCGGTTTCCCCGCCCAGTGGAACGCCCTGTTCGAACTCATGGGGGCCGACTGGGCCGACTCCAGCCGCCCCGGCGACTTCATCCCTTTGATTTCGGACCTGGAACCCGATGATCTGAAGGCGACGATCGAGAGGGCGCGACGGGAGGGACGGCTCCGAATCCTTGTCGAGGCGGTGGCGGCGCTCGATCCACTCGTCGCCGACGTCCTGCACCGCCTAGACAGGCGAGGCACGAGAGCTCTCACGTCGGTGGACGGAAAGATCCATTTCACTGGCTGGCAGTCCTACGGCCGCCCCGAAGTCCTCGATTTCGAGGCACGCGTCCTGGCGGGCGCCTCGCCGTCTTCCGCGACCTCCATCCTTCTGCCATGTGCGAGGGGGCGACCATACGATGGCAGCAAGACGCATCGGCGACTGGACAAGGGTCTCGGCGCGTCCGTCGCATCAGCCGACCGAATCGTTATCAGCTCGCTCGGCGTCATCCCATCCGCCTTCTGGTCTGATCCTGTAGTGCTTGCATATGATTCCGGGGTCCCCGACATTTATCGGGTGCTGAGGCTCATGCGCGCCTTCTTCGAAAAGGTGCACTACGAGGTCGTCATCGACTGCCTCGAGTTCGAGCCCTACCGCGACTGCCTTCAAATAATTCGCAGGGAGGGCCTGATCGGAGAGATTCGGCCGGGTCCGTACCGCAAGGTCAAGAAGCTACCCCGGCCGTGACATTTCAAAATGACGGTGCAGCGGCGCCGCGCAGGCGTTTCCTCTGGCTCGGTCAGAGCGCGCGGACGACTGTGGTCACGCGGAACTATCCAGAGCTGGCGTCCGCGCGGTGGATGGCGAGCCTTGGCGACGCCATCCACCGTCCCCGCATGCTGGATACGGTCTTCGGGCCAAAACTGAAGGAGAGGCTCGCGATCGACGGACCACTGATGCTGGATTCCGGCGGCTTCACGCTGATGATGAGGAACGGTGCTATCAGTCTCCGCGACGTGGCGCGGGTGTTTTCGACCGCCAATGCCGATGTCGTCATATCCCTTGATCATCCTCCGCTCGGGTCCGACACGCGGGAAGTCCGCGAGGAGAAGTATGTCCGCACGCTCGCCAACTACGAGCACCTGCACTCGGAGATCGGCAACGGCCGACTCGCCCCCGTGGTCCACGGGACGTCCGTCGAAGAGATCGAACGGAACTGCGCAGGGATACGACGGATAGAGCACACGCCCGCCTGGGTCTGCCTGGGTGGGCAGGTTCCGCTCCTCCGCCAATCTGGTCAGCTCCGACAGAAGGCCATCGAGGCGCGCCGCCAGTTCCATGAGACGGTGACGCTTGTTCGCCAGGCCTTCCCGGGCTCCCGGCTCCACGTCCTAGGTGTCGGCGCACCGAGGACCATCGCGGCTGCGTTCGAAGGAGGCGCGGACTCGGTCGACTCCGTCGGCTGGCGGCGAGCGGCAGGTTTTGGCACGATCTTCATGCCCGGCGGAACCGAGCGGTTCGTCTCGGAACGGGGGCGCAAACGCGCCAACTCCCGCCTAATGCTGACTGACACGGATCTAGCGGCGCTCGCCGAGTGCAAATGTCCAGCCTGCCGACGGGAGGAGCGGCTAGCTGATCGCCTGACCGTTCTCGCGGGATCCTACCTCGCGAGGGCGGCGCACAACGCCTCAGTCTTGATCGCCCAGGCGGACCGCACCACCGCCCCAGCGTCGCCCGCGGCCTCTCAAAGCTCTGCCCCGATCTTGTCGAGCGTCAGAGACGGGGCGAACGCCTCATCCTGGTAGATGCCGGCGAGCGTGGTGTCGGAAACCTGCGCGGCCGCCAAGGCGGGCTGACCGCCCGCGAGGTACGCGGCGTCCCAAACCGCGGCGAGGTAGCAGGCCCCGGCGGCCATCACCTCACCAGTTCTCGGCCCAAAGGCGGTCCACAGACCCTGGATGACGGGCTTGGACGTGCCGCCCCCTAGCTCTATGTACTTATCGCAGAGCTCGGAGGGGGGGATGACGCCCGCGCAGTAGGCCATGAGGGAGACCGTCGCGAAGGCGGCGTCGGATCCGTCGGTCATGGCCGGAATCGGTTCCGCGAACGCCCGTGCAGCCGGGAGGATCATGTCGAGCAGCGGGCCTGAGAACATGTCGACCATCTTGTCTTCATAGGCGCTGTGTACCCCCTTCCCCTGCCACTTCTTGGTCTTTCCCGTCGTTGCGACAGGGCGGTCCTGATAACCGTCCGACAGATAGGACCCGTGCAGCGGCTGACACGCGTCGCCGATGTAGTGGGAGATGACGCCCGCTGCGCAGAGAAAACGCTCCACTTCCGGCCGCTGTCCCACTAGCGCGTCGATCATGACCTTGAAGAGCTGCCATACGCGGAACGGGAGGATGCCCTGATGCGCCGCGTCCTTCTGGCTGTTGGCCTCATACCACGCCTGCCAGTCACCGACGGTCAGCTTGCTCCGGTTGCCTATGACCATATCGCGCAAGGACTGGCCGCCGTTCGCATCCGGCTTGTCGATGTCGGCGTAGTGATTGGGATGCTCGGGTCCTGCGTTCTGATGATAGTCGCGTCCGCCAGGCACCGCTCCCTTGACCTTCTTCCAAACGAGGTCCGGCACGTCGGCCAGCTCGACGAAATCTCCGGCGCTCAGAGCCGCCCTGATCTGGTCCGCGGAGAGCTGGTCTGGCCTGAAGCTAATACGCTCGAGATTGGCCTTGAGGAACGCCTTAAGCGTCGGATCGCGCACGAGCTCGATGGCGGCCTCGGCGATGCTGTAGTGGCCGGTCTGTCCCCAGAACGGCTGAGCACCCGTGTCGCCTGTCCGGACAAGATCTACGTCCAGAAGCTGGCACGCGGTGGCGAGCCCCGTGGCGAGACTAAAATTGAGCGTCCGGTCATCGGAACCGATTAGCCCCTGACCTCCCCACTCGACCGCAAGCGGCTGGAGGGTTCGATCACCGCTCGCCGCATCCGTCTGGACGAGATGCCAGACCATGCCGGAGTCGCCAGGGCACGTCTGGGCCTGGCCGTCCTCGGGGGCGATCAGGAATTCTGACACGTATTCGTATCCGGCTAGCGCCTTGTGGCGATAGAACAGCGCCTTGATGCGGCCGACGAGGTGGCCGGACACGGCTCCGAACGCCTCCATCCGCTGGTCTATGAGCTGCGTGCCGAGATTATCCTCGTTGAGGTCGACCACCGCCCCAAGCTCGCCCTCGAGCCCAAAGACGCGGCTCGTCCAGTCCCCGACGACGTCCACGTCAACCAGCCCCACGTCGAGCGTGAGGAAGGTCCGCTGCGCACTGAACGTTGGGAAGACATCGTCGAGCGGAAGCCGGGTCAGCGATCGCTTGGACGCCACGCCGACCGGCGTTACGTCGCCGCGGAGGCTTGCCGAGAGTACCGTGTCTGGCTCCCCAGCGACATGCCGGTTGGTGAGCGCGAACGTCTTGTGGCCATCGGTTACGAGACAGCCGACTGTGCCCCGGCGCACATCGCCCTGCACCTCAGCGAACAGTGGACATCCTCCGCCGACGTAGCTCTCGGGCCAGCGGATCAGCGCAGGCGCCGCTTGAGCAGGCGTACCGGGCTTCACGAGCACGACGCAGACTGGAGCAGCGCGCCCGTCCGAGAGATACAGCGTTCTCGGCACCATGTGGGTCGGATCGATGCCGGCGTCGCCGCCAAACTCCGTCGACGCTACCCAGTCGTTCACGAGCACGACGACGCACGGCCAGGAGTTCGACCGGACCTCGGAGTTCGCGAACGTCCGAGGCTCCTTATCGTCGACGCCCTGCTTGCGGATCAGGTATAGGCCGACAGCGGTGCCGACCACGTTAGCCTTATTCATCAGGTGCCAGTGATAGGCGTCGCGAGCTGCCAGAAGGTCCTTCAGCGACAGGCTTGCGTAGTTGATCTGCGTGGAAGTCAGCGACATCGTTTCCCCCATTTGACGGAAGCAGACTCAACAAACAGGATGATCTGATACATAACTATTGCGAAGTATGCCAGCCCATCGCGTCAGTTCCGCGACAGTCCTCCGCCCATTTCGGACGCATCCTTGGATTGGTTGCGAACGACCGTTCGACTGCCCCGCAAATTGGATGAAGGCCCCGCGTTCAAGCCTATATGCGCCAGCGACATATGTAGGCTCAAGAAGAGGCAATACTACCTTTGGTGGCATGACCAGCAGTCTGTGCGGGCCGACCGATCAATGTGATTGCCGCTTTCGGAAACTTTGACGGCTGCAATGATCGGCCACTTAGGAGCGCAAAGCCGACCGGCTAGTTAGCGCGGCCGAATGGCGGGTTTCACCAGCAGCCGACGCTCGCTTCGATCACGCTAAATATCTCCAGTTGGTCGGAAAACGGCGATCCATGGACGACCCACAATGCGACGTTCGTGGCGGCTTTAATTACCCGGAAACCGGCCGTTGGTCCAGGCGCTGTCCGGCGGCCGAAACTCGGCGGGTTGCTGATCAGCGGCTCTTGGCGTCCAACCCGAGGAACCGGACCTTTGTTTAGCTGGCCGCCTGTGCCCACATTTGGACATCCGCCCCGCTAAATCGTTTTTTAATTTCGGCCGTTGAGATCTGACGATCAATGTACCAAGCGCAATTGCTACTAGCGGAGCCAAGTCATGGGAACGAGCTTTATCCCATCTCTCCAGCGCTCAACTGTCGACTCTCGAAACCATTCTTGGAGTAAATCGACGTGGTCAGCCACAATGATCTGCATGCTGGGCGCCATACTTACACAGTAATCAAGCAGCAATCGATATAGACGGGCGACCGCAAGCTGGTCCTCGTCTTCTGCGCCAGATATTTCGCCGACATCCTTTTCCTTCGGATAGTGAGCTTGAGAAGGCTGATCGAGCATGACGAAGGCTGGCACGGGGCGATCTAGTGTGCGGAACAGCTTATGCAACGCGAGATGCGCAGCGACGTGATAGCCAACCCAGTTTTCGCCACTGCCAATTTGATAGAGAAAAAGCGGTCCGTTGATCGTATCGGCTACGACAGTAAGATTTTTGCGATCAAGGCGAAGGCTGTTCTCGCCATGTTCAAGCTCCAGCCGACCAGCGTAGTCGGTAATGTCGCGACCGATCAATCCGAGGGCGGTCGTTAGCCGTTCCTCCATGGCCTCTTGGTCCAGGGCGGCCTCGAGCTCTCCGACTTCTGCCCTCACCCGGGCCAACTGCAAGCGGAGGCCCTCACCGTCAGAGAGCGTTCGCGCATTTTCAAGGTAGTAGCCGATGCGGCCAGCAACGCGGGCCTGCTCAGTAAACTGATCCTGCTCAATTCGGAGCCGCTCATTGTCGGCAATCCGGGTGGAGATGTCTCCCTGAACGCTCGTGAGCTCAACTTCGCGGCTTGTCCGCTTCGTTTCCAGATCGGCGATGTGCCCCTGGAGTCGAGGGTTGTCCCGGCGCACGCTGCTCAGCTGACGATCTAAGCGACCAAGAGACTTTCGAATTTCGTCTACCGCAGGGACCGCTACGGCGAGATGGCTATCGCATAACGGGCAGGTTTCATGGGCGGCCGCATCGTGGGAAACCAGTTCGATCGAGGCCAGTCTGGCCTGCTGCTCCCGAGCTTCCGTTTCGAATTCAGACGCCTCCCTCGTCAGGCGTTGGAGATCTTTGATGTCGTCGCGCAGCTCCTGGAGCTCAATCCGAATGCGACGGCGTCGTTCTTCCAAGTCGGTGAGATCCGCCGCTGGATCGTCGGTTTTAGCGTACTCCAGGCTCCTTGGGCCCGCAGCCTGTCCCAATAAGGCCCGAACACCTTCAAGGGATGTGGCCGACGCATCTAGGTCTAGCAATCCAACACGCTTCGCCTCTTGAAGGAGATTACGCGCGGTGCCGGAGGCCTCATCGGTTAGGGCTAGCGCATCCGCGTAGCTTCGCTCAAGGGCCCTCAATCGGCGACGAGCGTCCTCGTACCTTTTCTGCTTGAGGAAGTGATCCTCACCCATGGCGCCAACAAAGTATGGAAGTGTGTCTTTGATGGCTTGGGGGATCCGCTCCTCCCCCTGCCGATGAAAAAGGAGGCGGCGACTGGCAATTTCATCTTGGTTCTGGAGGCAGAAGAAGATTGCTTGGCTGGCAGATGCATCCAGCGGGCGACGGGTGCTGCCGGGCTCTGGGATATAGAGGTTTTCCGCCACGCCGAGGATTGCAGACAGCCTTTGACGGAGTCCATCAGCGGTTGAGTTCTTGACGAGAGGAACAGTTGTTTCTGGGAAGTCCTCAACATTCCGTTCGAAGTAAATCTCGTCGCTGGCCTTGCCAGCCGGTCCGGGATTGCGCCTTGCGACGAGGATCCCTTCGCCATCATTGTCAAAGATCACCGCGAACCATGAAACGCCACGCCGGATCTCACCCTCGGCAATGGTGCATTCCGAACGACCCCAGCAATAGTCGACGATGTCTAGCAGCGCGGACTTGCCGGTCTTGGATGCGCCGGTGACGATGTTGAGCGCACCTAGATTGAAGCGCACATCGCGACGCTCGCCGTCATGAGAGTAGATTGCGATCGCTCTGATCTGAAGGGTCACACCCGAACTCCCATAGTCTGCAAGACAGCCGCGGGCTCGGCTTGGTTGCCGAACCACCTACCGAGCATTCCGGAAGCCCGTCGCATCTCATCAACCTCATCCGTTGACACCGAAGGCTTGGCACTCAGCTTTAGCGGGCGGTTGCCAATCCCGAGGCCGTCGCCGCTGATCTTCACAGCTCCAATTTGAACAAGGAATAGCAGCGCCTCCCGGGTCACTGGTCGGAGCCGCAACGTCCTGTCCGCGAGCGTGCTCAGCGTGTCGGCATTGTCGCCAGCCCAAGACGCGAAGGCGGTGTTAGCCCTGCCCGGAAGCGCTTTTCGAGAACTGGGATGCAAGACCAGCGGCGCGACTAGAAAAGCATAGGCCAAGGGCATCGACCGACCTGCCTGCTTGCTAAATTCATTGATGGTTCGGGCCAGAAGCTCACCGCAGAATGCGGGATTGAAGTGAGCAGCTTCTTCTTGCGGACGGTCGCGCCACAGGAGCTCATACCGCGTTTGGCCCGGCATCTCAGGTCTCCGCCACGCAGATGGTGACATAATCTCGATGCCAGCCAATTCGAAGGTCGTTGGCTAGGATGTGGTAGGATCCAACATTCAGGAAGCGCGCCGTGAGCGAGCGGAAGGGGAATCTCGCTTCGTTCTCGACCCACTGATATAGGATCTGGCCGCCCTGCTTCAGGGCGGCCTCGTCCTCCGCGCTATCAGTATGGCCATCGCACATCGCCTCGAACCGCGGTTGCCATTCTTCGACCAGCCGCTGCTCAAATTTCTCGACCTCATCGTCAAGCACCACATGCTCGCGCGTCCATTTCGACCGCTGAGCAAACGCTCTGTAGAAATCTCGCTTGGCGAAGCGCATACGGTTGCCGCCGAGCCCGATGACCTGAAGCTGCTGCACGAAACGAAATCCGTCGTATCCTGCGTATTCGAGCTCATCGGGTTCAGCATGTTCGAAGTCTGCAACGAGGGAATCCCTCCTGAGCATTTCACGAATGTCGTCGAGCTTGGCCTCAACTAAGCCAATTGCAATTGGTAAAGGCGGCCTCGTCATGAGCACCCCGCAAACCAACGGCCACCACCATCCCTCCAGCATTTCGCGCGCAGCTGCGGCTTTTCCAGGGGGTGCGACAAGACGCAGGGCGTGCTCCAGCTCACCACCTAGGTCAGTAATTAAGGGCTGGTTGTCGAGCACTTCCACAGCGCTCAACAAAGCTGACCGCATTGGTTCCGAGAGCGCTAGGAACGCGGCAAACGCCGGCGCCAACGCCTTGTTCCTGGATGTTTGGGCCACCTCGGTCAGCCATTCATTGGCGGACTTCGGATCACGTTTCGCACCCGGCGCATATGCACCAGGCGGTCGGAGCAGCGATGCGGCAGACCCCACGGGCGCCGATCCAGTCGTTATCAATGCCAATCTCGCCCGAGACGGCAACGACGGATCATCTTTTGCGGCGACCGACCAAACACGCAAAGTTTTCCAGAGATCTTCGCTCGCGTCACTCAGACTGGCCACACGATCGATGTGATGCTTTGTTTGCAGCAGCTCCAACGCGGTGCCCTTCTGAAAGGACACATCATCAAGGCGTTCGATCGACACGTCGACCTCTACACCCGTGTTCACATGCGGAATACATAAGAGCAGCGCGAGCCGAGCCTGGTATAGATAGCCGACGGCGGACGCTCCCGCCATAAACTGGTCAGCCCCGTTGCTCAATGAAACCCCCATGAATTAAGGTATGCCAATCCATTGACCAAATACAAGGCGCCGTCGAGCAGCACGGTCGTTGCGGTTTAACGGCCAACGACTGTCCTACCCGTTTCGGCGGCCTTCATTGGCCCCGCAAAAGCCGTGGGCAGATGCACATCCCAAGTGCCCGGCTGGAGCCCTCCGCGGATAGATGGTAAGAGTTACATCCGGCAGGAGAGCGAACGATGGCATTCAAAAGTGCGGCACCAACCGAAATCGTGCCCACGAGCCCCGAGGAGATTTTGTTAACGCTTCCCCGCCGCACGATCCCCGGCGTGCTCCTGCATCAAGGCGAGATCATGAGGAGCTATGCAGGCCAAGCTGTCTCCGAGCCTGACGTCGCGCTGCAGCTTCCTACGGGCAGCGGAAAGACACTGGTCGGACTGATGATCGCCGAATGGCGGCGCCGCAAGTTCAGGGAACGGGTCGTATACCTCTGCCCGACGAGACAGCTGGTAAATCAAGCCGTGGGCCAAGCTCGGGACCAGTATGGACTGACGGTCAACGGATTCACGGGCGGTAAGCGGGAATATGATCCGCAGGCCAAGGCGGAATATCAAAACGCCGACCGTGTCGCAGTTACGACCTACAACTCGCTCTTCAACACCAACCCGTTCTTCTCGAACCCCGACATCGTCATTATTGATGACGCCCACGCCGCTGAAAATTACATCGGCGAGATGTGGACGGTTCGCGTTCAACGGACCAGACCCCAGCATCGAGTACTCTTCGAGGCGCTCACAGGTGTCCTCAGGCCGCATTTGGACGGCCATGACTTTTCGCGCCTCACGGGCCGATGGGACAGCAATCCCGAAGACCGACGGTGGGTCGACAAGCTACCGACGCCGGTCTTTGCGGAAATCGCCGACGAATTTTCTGCGGTGATCGATGCACACGCGGACGATCTGGACATACGATGGCCGTGGTCGATAATCCGCAGCCACCTCGCGGCCTGCCACCTTTATATCTCGGCCACCGAACTGCTCATCCGGCCGCTGCTATCGCCGACGTGGCAACACGCACCCTATCGGAATGCCAGACAGCGGATCTTCATGTCCGCGACACTTGGCTCTGGTGGCGATCTCGAGCGGTTGACCGGTCGGCGCAGCATCAAGCGGCTGCAGGTGCCCGAGGGCTGGGACCGTCAAGGCATCGGGCGCCGCTTCTTCATTTTCCCCGACAGCTCTCTTGAAGCAGACGACGCCGTCACACTGCGCCACCAGTTGATGCAACGCGCGGGCAGGAGCCTCGTCCTCGTGCCGAGTGAACAGCAGGCTGACGAAATCCGCGAGGATGTGAAAATCAATCTCGGTTTTGACACCTTTGGGGCCGATGCCATCGAGGAGTCGAAACAGCCCTTTGTCGCGATGCCGCAGGCCGTGGCGGTCATCGCGAACCGCTATGATGGCATCGACTTCCCGGGCAACGACTGCCGGCTCCTATTTATAGAGGGTCTTCCGCGGGCGGCTAACCTCCAGGAACGCTTCATCATGCTTCGGATGGGAGCGTCGCAACTTTTCAACGAACGCGTGCAGACCCGAGTGCTGCAGGCCATAGGTCGCTGCACGCGATCTCTACAGGACTACTCCGCTGTGGTGGTGTCAGGTGAGGAGCTTCCCGACTATCTCGCGGATCGACGACGCAGGGTTCACCTCCATCCCGAACTTCAGGCCGAACTCGAGTTCGGCAGCGAGCAGTCGGCCGGTACAACCAAGGCCGACATCATCGAGAATTTCGAGATCTTCCTAGCGAACGACGCGCGCTGGGATGCGGCCAACAACGACATTCTGCGCAAGCGTGCAGTTGCCGTCCAGCTGCCGTTCCCGGCTCTCGGAGAACTGCAGACTATCGTCGGCTCCGAGATCGATTACCAGGCCAGGCTTTGGCAGGGGGACTACGAGGGCGCCGTCGAGGCAGCAGAGTCCGCATTGGGCAATCTCACGGATTCCGATCTGCGGGGGTACCGGGCGCTCTGGCACTACCTCGCTGGATCCGCAGCCTGGTATGGGGAGCGTGCCGGTATCGCTTCGCTAGGAATGAAGGCGCGGAGCCACTTCAGTCTGGCGAAGCGGGCTGCCGTGGATCTGCCGTGGCTCGTAAAATTGGCGCGCTATCAGACGCCTGGCGAGCCACCATCCGGCCGCAGTCCGCGATTGCTTGAACAGATCGAGCGCGTCGAAGGCGTCTTGGAGCGATTAGGGAATGTGACTGATCGAGAATTCAACAAACGTGAGCGTGAGATCCTGGAGGGTCTCGCGTCACCGGACACCTTCGAGCAGGCCCAAGTGCATCTAGGGGAGATGCTCGGCTTCCTTTCGGGCAAACGCGAGGTCGATGCGTCGCCCGATCCCTGGTGGGCAGTCGGTGATCTGTGCTTCGTCTTCGAGGATCATGCGGGCGCGACCAACGACGTGCTCGACGCAACGAAGGCGAGACAGGCCTTCTCGCATCCAAATTGGATCCGCGAACACGTCTTACTGCCTGACTCTGCCACGATCATGCCTGTGCTGGTGTCGCCTGTGACAAAAGCGAAATCTGGCGCCGTGCCGCACCTCCACACGGTGGCCCTCTGGGAGATCACATCGTTCCGAACTTGGGCCGTTAAGGCATTAAGCGCGCTTCGCGATCTCAGGCGAACGTTTGGACAGGCCGGCGATCTGGTCTGGAGGGCGAACGCTGCCGAACGCTTCGAACAGGAGGGCATGGGCGCCGACGCCATTCACGATTGGCTTAAGAAGCGCATGGCGAGCGGAATCCTGCTGGCGGTTCCTTGATCGGCGATAGGGATCATGAAGCGGCGCCGGGATAGCGTACAGTCCGATTTCCACCAGAAATTTGCCGATTAGGCCCCCTGCCCACAACCTGAACGAACGGATGGTTACCGGCGATTTCCGCCCGAAGCGGTCAGGCCGCAATCCACCCAAATGACCCTAAAAGCAGCCGGTCCGCCCGCCAGCCAAATTTCAGCGACTTTTCTTTTGTGAGGGTGTGGGAGTCCCCCAATTCCTTGCGATGAATGGTTTGAAGCGTCGGCTCGGACGGCGGCAAACATGCCTCGCATGTTCGCCGCCTGTCGCCTTAAGCAGGTTCGCCCACTTTCGCGGGACGACCACGCTTTGGTGCGGATGCGACAGCGTCTGCCTTCACGGATGCTTTCTAGCCCGGCTTTCGACCGAGGCCGATCTTCTTCGCCATATCCCGGCGCATCGCCGAGTAGGATGGTGCGGTCATGGGGTAGTCGGCTTTCAAACCATAGCGCGCGCGATATTCTGCGGGTGTCAGACCGTTGGTAGAGAGATGCCGCGTCAGCGTTTTGTAAGGCTTCCCGTCGATCATTGAGATAATGACATCAGGATTTGCCAACGACTTCCGCACAGTGACAGCGCCTGTAAATTCAGGAGTCGCTTCCGCAGAGGGAGCCTCCGCCGGCGCAGTTGAGAGGCCGATCACCGCGTCATGCATCGACTTCAAGAATGCAGGGACATCCTCCGCCGACGTGCGCGTATTCGGGTTCGACAGCCATGCCATCGTTAATTCGGTCGCGAGTTCAACGGTGTTCGTAGTTTCGTCAGTCAATCTAGATTTCCTTCCAAGGCGCTTGGTATTGAGAGCTTTGTAAACTTATCCTGAACATCTCAGGCGCTCAGCGTTTGCTTAGCCTATTTTGGTCCCCTTAACGTACCGAGCATTTTGCGGGCAATAAAAACATAGACGCACGATCAGACGCGATCCAAGCCTGCGACCTCGTGCTGTTCGGCGAGTTCTATGTTGATCCGACATCCTCCGACTTTGAGATAAACCGATACACGGTACCTCGGGAAATGCCGAGCTGCCTCGCAATATGGGCGGGCTTTACCCCGTCGGCAGCAAGCTTCCGGACGGCTTCAGGGTCGATCCGCGCCTTACCACCTTTATATACCCCCCTCGCCTTGGCAGCTTCTATACCTTCCGTCTGACGCTCCCGTCGTAGGTTGGTTTCGAACTCTGCAAACACACCCAGCATATCGAGAAACGCTTTACCAGCTGCGGTGCCGGTGTCGATCGGCTGTTCGGTTGCTTTAAGTGCAACCCCCCTGCCCTTCAGCTCATGAACGATATCTTGCAGATCCTTCATCGATCTGGCGAGCCGATCAATCCGCGTCACCACCAGTGTGTCCCCCTCTCGGAGGAAGTCGAGCAGGATTTGCAACTCTGTTCGCGGCCCGCGCTCAGTCCCGGACTTTTTCTCCGCGCGGATCGTTTGACATCCCGCGGCAAGGAGCGCCGCCTGCTGGATTCCAAGATCCTGCTCAGACGTCGATACACGTGCGTAACCAAATAGCGCCATTTGAGCCTCATCTGTTCGACCAGGCTCTAGACCTCTCGCACGGAGTGTTCAATATCCATCATAAGGACCCTGATAAGACGCAGATGATGTTCCATAGAACGTGCGCCTCCAGGGTATACCCTTACGGACGCCAGGAAAGGCGACTGGACCGGTAGTTCAAGCCGATCGTCGAATCAAAGACTCCGCACGGGCCGGTGTGCGTCAGCTTGGCGCAGCTAGCGGCCCGGCCGTCATCGCCGGCATAGCTTCCCCGCTTCCCTTCTTCGATCGCAACCGTAGCAACATCGCCGCAGTGCGTGCCGAGCTTCAAGGTGCCGACCCCCGGCCGCCGAGCGTTAGTGTCACAATCGCCACAAGGAGCGAGAGACTGGCTGGCAACCACAAGGCGGCTATGCCGAACGTTGGATATTCCACCGCGCCCAGGATCGCCCCCGCGACCAGCCCCGTCCATAAAGCGAGGTATGACAGCCACGCGAAGCCGCTACGGCCGAGAAGCACTCCAGCGATCCCCTGCCCGACCTTGGCCAGCGCACCGGTCATGTAGGTCAGGCCGATGCTTCCGCCAGGCTGTTCAAAGGCGGCATTCTCCGCCCCCATTGCAAGCGCGGTCAGTCCGATGGCGACGCCCTGCACGCCGGCCATGCCGCAAACCGCCGCGCCCGACAGCAGCGCCGAGACCAAGACGAGCACGACCGAGCGTCGGTGTGCGCCCGCCAGCGTTCCACACAGCGAACCGAGTACCACGCCTGTAACGAATCCACTGATCAGCCCCGCGGCGATTCCGGCACTGGCTGTGCCGCGACTGATCCCGACAGCAAGGCGTGTCGAGTTGCCGCTCATGAAGGATACGAAGAATCCTCCACTCGCGAGGAACCCGACCGCATCCACATAGCCGGCGATCGCCGACAGGCAAACGGCGAGCGCCTGCGCCCGTCTATCCAGCCGGGTCAGGCGAGCTCCGTCGCGTGTGGCGGGTAGGGCGCGCTGGCGCGGTCGCGCAGCAGGCCGCCGATCGTGCTGGCGAAGTCGTGATTGACGTCGCGGTGATGCGCTTCATCGTCGCGCACCACCAGCACCACGTCGCGCAGCGTCGCATCGTCGGCCATCTTCCAATAATGCCGCGCGATCGCCGGGGCCGGCACGTTGGGCGAGCGGCCCTCGTCGATCTCTTGCAGGTACAGCGTGTAGCTTGTCACCGCCTCTTCCTCGAAATAGCCCACCACCCGGTGCGCGGTCTTGGCCGAGAGCAAGTAGAGCAGCGAAAAGGCGATCAGGAACACGCCTTGCACCAGCAGGATGACGGTGCGCTCGAACCAGGTCGGTTTGGCGATCTCGACGAAGGTCATCAGATGCATTCGCTCGTTCTCGGCCTCTTCCATCAGCGTGCGGATCCACCCCTGGTCGTCGCGCATCCATCGCAAGCATTTGAGATGAGTGAACATCGCGCCGACCATGCCGGGCACCGCCGCTACCGTCTCCAACACTATCGCGCGGTGACCGTATCGCTTGGCGAAGAAAATGTCGGCGCAGAAGCGCAACAGTTTCGTGAAGCCGAGCGCGAACTGATCGGCGAAGCCGTGCGGCACATGATGGACGACTGGTCGCGCGGCGCGTTCGGCGGCCAGGGCGAGGGCATCGGGTTTGAGGAGGGTGTTGACCATCGCATGTTCGCTTCCAACTCGTGTAGCCACCGCTTTAGCGCGCAGTGCGAAGCCGACGCAGCTTCGGGAACTACGCAAGCCGGCACCTGCGTAGTTCCCGAAGCTGCCCTGCGAGCGATGCGACCCGCATAGCCTTGCGAGCCCGAGCCCCGTCCACAGGAATCCCAATGACCATTTCCGTCGTCGCCGTGCTCCGCGATCTTGATCGCTACCGCTGGGCGCTCGATCGCCACAGGTTCTCCATCGCCAAGGGTGGCAGCGATTTGCCCGAGTTGCGCGACCGGCAGCGAACGCCATGCGCGTCCTAACGCTCAACGGTGGATCGTCCTCGGTCAAGTTCGGCGTCTATGCGGTCGGCAATACGGTGACGGAAGTCTCGACCGGCGAGGTCGAGCGCGCCGATGCAGGGGGCGCTTTTTTCGACCAGATTGGCGACGTGCGCCCCGATGCGATCGGTCATCGCATCGTTCACGGTGGGATCGATCTTTTCGCGCCCGTCGTGATCGATGACGGCGTGCTCGGCCGACTGAAGCGCGCGACAGCGTTCGCGCCGCTACACGCGCCGGCAGCGTTGGCAATGATCGCGACGGCGCAAGCGCATTACCCGGACGTGCCGCAAGTCGCGTGCTTCGACACGGGCTTCCACGAGGATCTGCCAGATCTCGCGGCGGTGCTGCCGATCCCGAAGGCGCTGCATGCCGAGGGGGTTCGGCGCTACGGCTTTCATGGCCTGTCGTGCGAATCTATCCTCGCGCAATTGGGCCATACCCCGCCCGATCAGCTTGTCATCGCGCATCTCGGCAATGGCGCGAGCGTGACAGCGGTGCGCGCCGGGCACTCGGTCGATACCAGCATGGGGCTGACACCGTCGGGCGGGGTGGTGATGGGGACGCGCAGTGGGGACATCGACCCCGGAGTGCTACTCTATCTGCTGCGCGAACGCGGGCTCGACGCCACCGCGGTCGAGGATCTGATCTACCGCCGCTCAGGCCTCCTTGGCGTGTCGGGTGTCTCGGCCGACCTGCGCGTACTGCATGCTAGCGACATTGCGGACGCAGCGCTCGCCATCCGCATCTTCTGCCGCTCGGTCGCCAAACAGATCGCAGCCATGCTCGCAGTGTTGGGCGGTGCCGATCTGATCGTGTTTACCGGCGGTATCGGCGAGCACGACGCGGCGGTACGCACGGCAATCTGCGGCGATCTCGCATTTGCCGGGCCAATCGTTGTGCGGACGCTGCCGTCGCAGGAAGGCGCACAGATCGCGCGGCATGTCGGGCGGCTCTTGGGTTAGCGTGAATGCACGGCGATCGCCGTGCGGATCCCCGCCAGCAACAGACGGTCGGCCAATCCGGTCGGGACCATCACGGTGAACTTCTGTTCGATCGCGAGCGCCGCCAGCGCGGAGGAAACGACGCCCGCCAGCAGGATGGCGGCGCCCTGCCACCCCTGACCGCGCATCGCCTGCACTAGCGCTACGCCGTCGATTTCCGGCATCGCCACCTCCGCGACCATACAGCTAGTGGCCAGCGCAAGCGGGTCGGCGAGCAGGGGGACGGCGCTGGCGTAGGTGCGCACGTCGAACCCCTCGGCACGCAGCATCAACTGGCGCGCGTGGCGGACCGCCGGCACGCCATCGATCAAGGCGATCTGCATGCCCGTCACCGCGGGAATTTTATTGTGCGGGTATGATCCATCGACGCACCATCGACGAATCCGTGGCAGCAGTCTGTACGTAGAAACTGAAGCTGTGTCCGGCGTTTGACGTCACCCGGCGGGCGGCGCACCCAGATTGGCGGCGAACGCCAGCCGCAGCACATCCGAGATCGAGCGCACGCCAAGCTTGTTCGTCAAATTGGCGCGGTGTGCCTCCACCGTACGCGTCGAGATGCCGAGCTTGTAGGCGGTGATCTTGTTCGGCTGGCCGGCGACCAGCCCTTCGAGCACGTCGCGCTCGCGCGGAGTGAGTGCAGCGAGGCGGATCGTGGCATCGCTCGCGTCGAGCTGCTGCGTCTGCGTCTCGAACAACCGGCCGAACGCTTCCTCGATCGCGAGCAGCAACGTCGCTTTCTCAAAGGGCTTTTCTAGAAAGTCGACGGCACCCGCCTTGATCGCCCGGACCGACAGCGTGATGTCGCCGTGCCCAGTCAGCACGATAACGGGAAAGCCGATGCCGCGTTCGCCGAGCGTGCGCTGGACCTCGAGCCCGTCGATGCCCGGCATACGGATGTCGAGCAGGATGCAGCCGGGAGACGCCTGGCCGACACCGCCAAGAAACTCGGTGCCCGACCCGTAGCTGACGACGTCGAACCCGGCCGAGCGCAACAGGAAGCCGGCCGAGCGACGAATCGCGTCGTCGTCATCGACCAGATGGACGGTGCGTTTATCCGACATTGCGGTGCTCCCGCAGCAAGGTGAAGTGGAACGCGGCCCCGCCGCCGGGGGGCGAGTCCGCCCAGATGCGGCCATGATGCGCCTCGACGATCGTGCGACAAATCGACAGCCCGACGCCCATGCCGTCGGGTTTGGTCGAGGCGAACGCCTGGAACAGGCGATCCGCCATTTCGGGGGCAATTCCCTCTCCGCTATCGGCAATCGAGACCTGCATGCAATGTTCCGACTCGACCGTCGTCGTGATCGTGAGCACCCGGCGTGGCGACGCGGCTATCGCCTGGAGGGCGTTTCGGATCAAATTGACGAGCACTTGCTGGATCTGGATGCGATCGGCATGAACCAGCTCGGCATCGGGTGCGAAATGCATCACCGTTTCGACGCCCGCTTGCGCGGCACCGATCAGGCCGAGGTTCGCCGCTTCGCGCACCAGCGCGTTGAGCGGTTCGGCGCGTTGTTCCACATCGCCGCGCGCGACGAACTCGCGCAAGCGGCGGACAATCTGTCCCGCGCGGAGCGACTGGCCGGCAGCATCGTCCAACGCTTCGCGCACCAGCGCCACCGTTTCCGCCGACGGATCGACCAGCAAATCGCGCGTCGTCTCGAGATAGTTGGCGATCGCGGTCAACGGCTGATTGAGCTCATGCGCCAGGGTCGAGGCCATCGTTCCCATCGCACTCAACCGCGAGACGTGGATAAGTTCAGACTGAAGCTCGCGCAGACGGCGCTCGGTCCGCTCCCGTCCGGTGAGGTCGCGAACGAAGCCGGTGAAAATCCGCTGCCCCCCGCTGAGCGTCTCGCCGACCGCCAGCTCGGCTGAAAAGGTGTCGCCGTTCTGGCGCACGCCGGTGACAGCACGAACCGCCCCGATAACCGTGCGCGCGCCCCCGGCCAAATAGGCGGCAAGGTAGCCGTCATGCCGCTGCCGATCGGGCGCCGGCATCAGTAAGTCGACGTTGCAGCCAAGCACGTCGTTCTCGGCATAACCGAAAATCCGTTCTGCCGCCGCGCTGAACGACGCGATCCGGCCTCGCTCGTCGATCACGATCATCGCGTCGGGCACCGTCTCCAGGATCGAGTGCAGATGCTGTTCGCGCCGCATCAGCGCAGTTTCGGCCGCCTTCTGGTCGGTAATGTCGCGCACGACCTTGCCGAAACCGCGCAGCGCGCCCGCATCGTCGTACAGCGCGGTGATCGTCACGCTGGCGAGGAACTCCGACCCGTCCTTGCGCAGCCGCCAGCTTTCCTCCTCCAAGCGACCCTTAACGCTAGCGCGCGCGAGATCGGCATGCGGCTTGCCGGCCAGAACATCTTCCGGGATGTAGAAGAGTGCGGCGTGCTGACCGAGGACTTCGACCTGCGTCCAGCCCTTGATCCGTTCGGCGCCGCGATTCCAGATCGTCACATACCCGCGCGGATCGAGCATATAGATCGCGTAATTGGTCGCCCCGTCGATCAGCAGCGCCAACTCTTCGCCAAGCAAGCGCGCGTCATCACCGGCGGGTTGCGCGGGCGTCATGCCAAAAATCGATACGCGAAGCGGATAGCGGCATGTCCCGATGAAGTTCGGGCCGGCGCCGGACATGATCGGCCAGCAGACTGGCCCCGATCGTCTGCCGCGATCCTATCACAGGTTCACCTCCGAACGTCATGATTTCGTCCACCGATCAAATCCGCGAGGTGCACGATCCCGAATTCCATGGGTCAGCTGTACCAGCGTACGACCTCCCTCAGGGGCAATTCAGCCGTTCCCCCCGCTGATGCCTAGTTCGAGTCAATGGCCCGGGGCGATGTCACGCGCCGATCCGCCAAGGTCGAAGCTGGGCCGATCGACCAGGCCGGGCTGACGAATCCTCGCGATCACGCGACGTGCCGGCCTCATCACGTGGATTCGGTGATCATTCGCGCATACGCTAAATCCGGTGCGCGACGGTCGTCGATCATCAACTCGTCAGCAGAAGATCAGGTCAGAAGCGTAGGCTTCGGCGCGATATGAGGCATCGCAGCATTCAGCCTGACGAGCTCGGCCCTGTACAGATTGGCCAGCCCGAGGTGTGATGCTTTGGCGCACCCCTCAGTCGCATCTTCCGCCAGCGAAAGCGTCTGGTCGAGGCGAATTTGCGTATACAGAATGTCGATTGCCCTGGCGATCATGGGAAGTATCCTGTTAGCAGATTGACACGAGTCTCGACCGCTCCCGTCGCAATGCTGGACCAGCGATAGGATGTGTCATAGCTTGGTCGCCAGACCGGCTCGCGGGTCGGAAACTACCTAGCTCGCGTGGCTTGCCGCCGCCCCGGCGGCGAGTTCGATGACCTCGGCGGTGATCTCTTCCTGTCGCACGAGCCGCGCCTGGGCCTGAAGATCGGCCAGCTGGCGCGTGGATTGATCGCGCGCCGCCGCCATCGCCTCCATTCGCGCTTCGTTCTCGGCGGCAAAGGCGTGAAGCGCTGCGTGGCACAACTGCGCGTGGAGATAGTCTGCAGTCAGCCCGGCCAGCAGCTCCGTCGGCGCGAGGTTGTGCAGCGGGGGACCGGGCACGGACGCGGGAAATCGGCTCAGATCGAGCGGGAGCAGCCTGTTCCGCTCGATCCTGGGGTCATGGCCCGGATCGCGTTGACTGAAGACGACGTCCAGCGCGACGATCTCCCCTTTTGCCACCCCGCTGTAGAGCGCCTCCGCGACCTGATCGGCCAGCTTGGGGATGCCCGCAGAGTGCGACGGCATCGCGCCGCGCCATGCCGGGTGGATCCCGCGCTCGGCGAGGACGGTGGCACCGCGCGTGCCGACGAGGAATAGCGGTGACCCTGCCAGGTCGTCGCCGAGGGATGCGAAGACGTGTTCGCTGAACGCGCCCGCAAAGCCTTGCTCTGCGGCGAACACGACCAGCGCCGGATGCGTGTCCGCCGCTAGCCGTTCTTGCGGAGTCGCCGGCATTAGCGAGAGCGCGCGGCCGATCGCGGCGGCGATGGTCGCGGCATAGCTGTCGACGGCCTTGACCTGCGCGCGCGCCTGCTGCGCGCGCGCCGCGGCGATGCCACGCATCGCGTTGACCACGGCGCCGAGCTGTTCGACCCCCTCGATCCGTGTGTCGATATCGGCAAGCCGAAGCGTCATGGTGCTTTGTCGGCGAGGGTGGGTTTGGGCGGGGGGGCGGCGCTCGCCGCATACGCCTTCAGCGCGCCAAGCAGCGCCTTTTTCGCATTATCGTCGAGCGTGCCATCTTTCTGCATCATAGCGACGGCATCGGCCGCGTCGCGATCGATCATCTCGGCCAGGCCTTTGCGGAACTCCGGGATCGCGGGCAGCGGAAGTGCGTCGAGGAGCCCGCCTTGCACCGCGAGCACCAGCGCGACCTCGTCCGCAAGCCTGAGCGGCGTGTGCTGGATCTGGTCGAGGATCGCGCGAATCCGCGTACCGCGTGTCAGTTGCTGGCGCACGCGGGTATCGGGCATGCCGCCGAAGCGCGTGAAGCTCTCGAGTTCGAGGAACTGCGCATAATCGAGACGCAGCGTTTGCGCCGCTTCGCGCAAGGCATGTGCCTGCGTCTTGCCGCCGACGCGGCTTACGCTGGTGCCAACGTCTACTGCCGGCTTCTGCCCTTGGTAGAACAGCTTCGCATCGAGCACGATCTGGCCGTCGGTGATCGAAATGAGGTTGGTCGGAATATAGGCGCTGAGGTTGCCCGCATCGGTCTCGGCGATCGGCAGCGCGGTGAGCGATCCGCCGCCTTTGTCCTTCGACAACTTCGATGCGCGTTCGAGTAGCCGCGCATGGACGTAGAACACATCGCCGGGATAGGCCTCGCGCCCCGGCGACTGGCGCGTCAGCAACGCGATTTCGCGGTGGGTGGCGGCATGCTTGGTCAAATCGTCGATCACGATCAGCGCGTGTCCGCCCGAATCGCGGAAATATTCGGCCATGGTCATGGCGGAGAAGGGCGCGATCCATTGCAGTCCAGGCGAACTCGCCGCACTTGCGACGACGACGATGCAGCGTTCGGGCGCGGCGCTGCCCTGCATCGCGTCGATCGCACGGCGCACGCTTGAGCTCTTCTGGCCGACCGCGACATAGACGCAGACGATATCGCTATCCTTCTGGTTGATGATCGTGTCGATCGCGATCGTCGTCTTGCCGATCGCGCGGTCACCGATGATGAGCTCGCGCTGACCGCGGCCGAGCGCGAACAAGGCGTCGATCACCACCAGCCCGGTCTGCACTGGATCAACCACCAGATCGCGGTCGATGATCGCCGGCGCGGGCCGTTCGATCGGATGCCGCTCCTCGCTGGCGATCGGCCCCTTCCCGTCGAGCGGGCGGCCGAGCGGATCGACTACGCGGCCGAGCAGCCCCGCCCCTACGGGCACGCGCACGACCTCACCGGTGCCGCGCACGCTGTCGCCCGCCTCGACCCCCTCGACGTCGTCGAGCAGCACGCAGCCGATGCGATCCTCATCGAGCATTTGCGCAAAGCCGAACTGGCCTTTCTCGAAGCGGAGCAATTCGTCGAGCCGGACATCCGGCAGCCCCGAAACCAAAGCGATGCCGTCACCGACCTCCTCGACCCGCCCGATTTGTTCGGCCTGAGCGCCGAGGGTGGTGCCGCCGAGTCGAGCCTGCGCGTCCTTCAGCCAAGTTTCGGGAGCGGTCATTTCGCCAGATCGGCCCGGATCGTCGCCAGATCTGCCCGCCAGCTGCTGCGCACGATCAGATGCTCGCCGCTCAGTTCGAAGCCAGTGATCAGCGTGGAATCAGTGGTGAACGCGATCTGGGGATCGCCTCCCAGTGCTTCACCGATCGCCTTCGCAAAGCTGGGCTGGGTCGCCGCATCAAGCGGTACCGCGCTCGCAAGCTTAAGCTTCATTTCCTTGGCCGCGGCGGCCTTCCGGGCCGGGGCGGGAAGCTTGCCGATCTCTTCGATCAGCCATTGCCGAAAGCAAGCCTGCGCCGCGTCGCCATCGAGCCGCCCCGCCAGCCGCCCGGCAATATCTACCGCAAGGTCGGCCGACCGCTTGGCCCAAGCGCCCTCCTGCGCCTTGGTGTCCTTTGCGATGTCGGCCTTCGCGGCGGTCTGCAGCGCGTCCGCATCGCTCTTGGCCTTCGCCAGCACCACCGCGCGCGCGGCATCGGCAGCCTTGTGCGCGTCACCCAGGATCGTCTCGCGCTCCTTGGCGAAGCCCGCACGCGTCTTCGCGACGTCGGCCAACGCGGCCGCTGCCGTGTCGCTCGCCGTTTTGGCATCGTCGGTCGACTTCTGCGTCGCGTCGCGGCGCGCTGCGATCATCGCCGCCACCGGCTTCCAGAAGAAATGCCCGAGCAGCCAAATCAGAACCGCGACGTTGACGGTCTGAAAACCCAGTGTCCACCAGTCGATCGTCATGGCATCACTTCAGCAACGGGTTGGCGAACAGCAGCAACAGCGCGATGACCAGGCAATAGATCGCCATCGTTTCGATCATTGCCAGCCCAACGAACAAGGTCCGCGAGATGGTGCTGGCTGATTCGGGCTGGCGCGCGATCGCATCCATCGCTGCGGCGACCGCGCGCCCCTCGGCGAGCGCGGGGCCGATCGCGCCGAACGACACCGCCATCGCCGCCGAAAATATACTGTACAGGGCCAACCAGTTCATGGTGCCGTCCTTTCTGGGGGAGACTTGGGAATGAGCTTGGCCGGCAGGCCGCTGCTGATGAACACCATCGCCAGCACCGCGAAGATGTACGCCTGAACCACGCCGGTCAGCAGATCGAGCGCCATCAGCGGGATCGGCACGAGCAGCCCGGCCAGCGACAGCACGATGCCGATCACGAACACGCCGCTCATCACATTACCAAACAGGCGCACGAACATCGAAAAGGCGCGCGTGACGCTTTCGATCAGGTTGAGCGGAATCATCAACGGCGAAGGCGAGGCAAAGGTCGACAGATAGCCGCCAGGTCCGCCCGCGCGGATGCCGAACCAGATCACCGCCACGAAGACTAGCATGGCGAGCGCGGCATCGGTCTCGAGACGCGCGGTCGGGGGCGCGACACCGGGAACCAGCGTCGACCAGTTCGCAACGAAGATGAAGGCGAACAGCGTGCCGATGAACGCCCGATACGGATCCGGCTCTACCTGCATCGTGTTGCGAATCTCGCTATCGACGGTGTCGACGATCAGCTCGAACAGGGCCTGCGTCTTCGACGGTGCCGCTTTCAGCGTGCGCGAGACGAGGATCGCGCCGCCGGTCAGCACCGCCATGATCACCCATGTGGTGACGACCGCCTGCGAGACCAGCACCGGGCCGACATGGAACAGCGTGACGCTGGCGAGCGGCGAAATCATGATGCGACCGCGCGGAATCGCCGCATCACACCGAAGCGCGCGAGCACGACGCCCAGCGCCATCGCCAGCAACGGCCCCGCGCCCTGGAAGCTGGCGAATACCAGCAACCCGCCGAGCGTGGCCAGCCGCAACAGCGCCACGGCGAGCGTCGTCGTCAGCCCGCCCTCATGGGTGAAGCGCTGCGCGCTCCACCAAATACTCATGAAATAGACGATACCGGCGAGGATGCCGACGACCAGCCAAAACGCGAGGACAAGACCTTGCATCATGTGCCCTTGATCCAGCGCCAGGCCGACCAGCAGCCGAGGCCTGCGCCGAGCATCAGCAAAGGCGCGGTCCAGAAGATGCCGCTATGATAGGTCCGGTCCAGCCAGCGTCCGGCGAAAATGCCGGTTAGCATCGGGATCACGGTGATCCAGCCGAGCACGCCGATCTGTGCGAGCCGCCGCGCCACCGAGTCCTCGCCATCGCGCAGCCAGCGCGCGCGGCGTACGCCGCGCAGCCGAACGCTAGCGATCAGCGGGTCTTCAGGCGGCGTTTGGAGGGCGCTCATGCGAAGGTCGTCCCGCCACTCGATCCAAGCCGGCTGACGATCCGGCGGATTGCATTGAGCTGGAGCTGATTGCTCTCAAAGCGGTCGCTGCGCTCCTTCTCGAAATCGGTGCGGAAACGGTCGAGCACGGTCGTATCAAGAGTCGCGAGATCGTCGCCCGCAATCGCCTCACGCGTCGCGACGGCCACGTCCTTGCCGGCGGAGACCGACAGCATCCCTCGGCGCACCGCGCAATAACGCCGCGACCCGTCGCTCCGCTTCCAGCCGATGACCGAGATCGCCAGGCTGGTCAGGAAATCGCCATGGCCGGGCAAAATGCCGAAGCTGCCGCTATCATCCTCGGCGCGCACCGCGAGTGTGTCCTCGTCGACGACCACCGACAGCGGGGTGACGATGCGCAGCCTCATGGCTTAGCGACCTTTTGGGAGGCCGCTTCCTTGGCGCGCGCCTGGTTGAGCGTGCCGACCATGTAGAGCGAACTCTCCGCCCAATCGTCGGCCTCGCCATCGAGGATAGCCTTGCACCCTGCGAGCGTGTCGGCACGACTGACGCTCTCGCCGGGCGTGCCGGTGAAAGCTTCGGTGACGACGAACGGCTGGCTGAGGAAGCGCTGGAGGCGGCGGGCGCGCTTGACGATCAGCCGGTCGTCGGCCCCGAGTTCTTCGACGCCGAGCAGTGCGATGATGTCGCGCAATTCCTCGAACCGCGCGAGCGCCTCACGCGCCCGCTCAGCGAGCGCATAGTGGTCTTCGCCCACCACCAAGGGATCGAGCAGCACCGAGGACGACGCCAACGGGTCGATCGCCGGGTAAAAGGCTTCGGCGGCGAGCTTGCGCGACAGCATGATGATGCTGTCCATGTGACTCGAGATCGCCGTCACCGCCGGGTCGGTGAAATCGTCCGCCGGGACATAAACCGCCTGGATCGCGGTCACCGACGCGCCGGGCACCGAAGCGATCCGTTCTTCGAGCGCGGCGACTTCGCTCGCCAGCGTCGACTGGTAGCCGACGCGCGACGGCAGCCGCCCGAGCAAGCTCGACAATTCGCTGCCGGCCTGGACGAAGCGGAAGACGTTATCCATCAACAGCAACACGTTCTGGTGCTTCTCGTCGCGGAAATATTCGGCAATCGTCAGCGCGGTCAACGGCACGCGCCAGCGCGCGCCCGGCGGCTCGTTCATCTGCCCATAGACGAGCACGGTGCGCTCGAGCACGCCCGAGCTTTGCATGTCGGTGAGCAATTCGTGCCCCTCGCGCGAGCGCTCGCCGACCCCCGCGAACACCGACAGCCCCTGGTATTTCGCGCCCATCGCGTGGATCAGTTCCATCACCAGCACGGTTTTGCCGACCCCGGCACCGCCGAACATCGCGGCCTTGCCGCCTTGCGCGAGCGGGGCGAGGAGATCGATCACCTTAATGCCGGTCTCGAAAATGTCGGTCGCCGAGGTCTCATCTTCGAGCGCGGGCGGCTTCTGGTGGATGCTGCGGCGCGGTGTGTCGTCGGGCAGCGCGGGGCCATTGTCGCGCACTGTGCCGACCACGTCGAGCAGTCGCCCGAGCACCGCATCGCCGACGGGCACCGTGACCGGCACCCTCGTCGCCCGGACCCCGGTCTGGCGGGCCAGACCCATCGTCGCCTGCAGCGCGATCGCGCGGACCGTCTGCGGATCGACATGGCTGTGGACTTCGAGGACGAGCGTCTCGGGCCGATCCCAGTCGACGATCAGCGCAGTGTCGATCGCCGGCAATTCTGCATCGGCAAAAGACACGTCGACGACCGCGCCGCGCACTGCGATCACGATTCCGTCGGGCGTCTTCGGCGTGGGGCTCGCTTGAGGCAACGGTGTCTCCATGCGGCGCGGCAGACTCCCCTATGGAAAAGCCGGATCGCACGCGCTGGCAGGTCAATCGCACTCGGCCGGGTTGCGCGGCACCCTCGGGAACTACCAATGTCGGGCAGCCACAGCCGCGTAGGTACTTTCCGAACCTGCTCCGCTCGGGGGCAACCGGGCTATGCCATTTCGGACAGGCGAGCGCGCGGCCCCGACGGGGCATGTGCATCGCCCCGGACGATCGCCGCCAAGCGATCCTGCAATGCGTGGAGCCGCAGTCTCATGGATGCATCTGTTCTCACACGGGAGGCGGTACCCCGCGCCGACCTCTCCGCCGACCTCTCCATAGCGCCAGCCAAGCGTTGCCTCGGAGCGGAGGAGCTTCGCCTGACCGACGCCTATTGGCGCGCCGCCAATTATCTCTCGGTCGGCCAGCTTTATCTCTACGACAATCCAATGCTGCGCGAGCCTTTGACGCTGGCGCACGTCAAGCCGCTGGTGGTCGGCCATTGGGGCACGACGCCGGGGCAGAATTTCATCTACGTCCACCTCAACCGCGCGATCCGCGCGCACGACCTCGACATGATCTATATCGCCGGCCCCGGTCATGGCGGCCCGGCACTGGTCGCCAACACCTATCTCGAAGGGACGTACAGCGAGTTCTTCCCCAACGTTACGCAGGACGTATCCGGGCTCAAGCGGCTGTTCACGCAATTCTCGTTTCCCGGCGGCATTTCGAGCCATGTCGCGCCGACCACGCCCGGGTCGATTCACGAAGGCGGTGAGCTCGGCTATTCGCTGAGCCATGCGTTCGGCGCGGTGCTCGACAATCCCGAGCTTATAGTCGCATGCGTCGTGGGCGACGGGGAAGCCGAGACGGGGCCGCTGGCAACCGCATGGCAATCGAACAAGTTCATTGACCCGGTCACTGATGGCGCAGTGCTGCCGATCCTCCACCTCAACGGCTATAAGATCAGCAACCCGACGATCCTCGCACGGATCAGCCATGAGGAGCTGGACCAGTTCTTCCGCGGCAATGGCTGGCTGCCGCACTTCGTCGAAGGCGACGATCCCGACACCATGCACGAAGCAATGGCGCTGACGATGGAGACGGTGATCGCCGAAATCCACGCGATCCAGCACAAGGCGCGCACCACCGGCGACACCACGCGCCCGCGCTGGCCGATGATCGTGCTACGTTCGCCCAAGGGCTGGACCGGCCCCAAGACGGTCGATGGGCTGCAAGTCGAGGGCACGTTCCGTTCGCATCAAGTGCCGCTGCTCGTGAACGAAGGCCATCCCGAACATGTCGCCCAGCTCGAAAGCTGGATGAAAAGCTATCGCGCCGAAGAGCTGTTCGACGGAGATGGCCGGCTGATCGCGGAATTGGCGGCGCTCGCCCCCGTCGGCACGCGGCGGATGGGCGCCAACCCGCACGCCAATGGCGGTATCCTGCTGCGTAACCTGCGCATGCCAGATTTCCGCGCGCATGCCGTGACGGTGTCAGCGCCAGGCGCGGTCATTTCCGGCGATACACCCGTTCTTGGCAAATTCCTGCGCGACGTCGTGACGGCAAATCCCGACAATTTTCGCCTGTTCGGCCCCGACGAAACACTGTCGAATCTGCTCGGCGCGGTGTTCGACGTGACCAACCGACAATGGGATGCCGCGACCGAGCCCAATGACGAATTTCTCGCGCCTGCTGGCCGAGTGGTCGATTCGATGCTGAGCGAGCACCAATGCGAAGGCTGGCTAGAAGGCTATCTCCTCACCGGTCGCCATGGCCTGTTTAACAGCTACGAAGCCTTCATCCGCATCGTCGACTCGATGGTCGGGCAGCACGCCAAATGGATGAAGGTGTGCAAGGAAATCCCGTGGCGGCGCGACATCGCCTCGCTCAACATTCTGCTTGCCAGCCACGTCTGGCAGCAGGACCATAATGGATTCACCCATCAGGACCCGGGCTTCCTCGACCATGTCGTTAGCAAAAAGGCCGATATCGTACGCGTTTATCTGCCGGCCGACGCGAACTGCCTGCTCTCGGTGGTCGATCACTGCCTGCGCAGCCGCGACTATGTGAACGTCATCGTCGCGGGGAAGCACGCGCTGCCGCAATGGCTGTCGATCGAAGCTGCAGTCACGCATTGCACGCAAGGGATCGGCATTTGGAGTTGGGCGAGCAATGATCAGGATTGCGAGCCCGATCTAGTCATGGCGAGCTGCGGCGACACGCCGACGCTCGAAAGCATGGCGGCGACCTCGATCCTTCGTGCATACCTGCCTGAGCTGAAGGTCCGGGTCGTCAACGTCGTGGATCTGATGAAGCTCCAGCCGTGCGACGAGCACCCCCACGGCCTCAGCGAGCGCGCCTTCGATTCACTGTTCACGCGCGACAAGCCGGTAATCTTCGCCTTTCACGGGTATGTCGGGCTGATCCACCAGCTCACCTATCACCGCACCAATCGCGGCCTGCATGTGCACGGCTACCGCGAGGAAGGTACGATCACGACGCCTTTCGACATCCGCGTGCAGAACGGTCTCGATCGCTTCCATCTGGTGATCGACGCGATCGACCGGTTGCCGCAGACTGGCAGCCGGGGCGCTTATCTCCAGCAGGCGATGCGCGACAAATTGGTCGAGCATAAGCGCTTTATCGATCTCCACGGCGAGGATTTGCCCGAGATCCGTAACTGGAAATGGCAGGACCCGACATGAGTCCCGCAACCCTCGCCGTTCTCGCCGCACAAATGGTCGCGCACGGCAAGGGGCTTCTGGCGATCGACGAGAGCATAGGCACGTGCAACCGCCGCTTTGCCGCACTCGGCATCGCGCAGACGGTCGATCGTCGCCGCGCGTGGCGCGACGTGATCGTGACGACCCCCGGCCTCGCCGAGTCGATTGGTGCGATCATCCTGAACGAAGAAACGATCGGCCAGACGACGGTGTCAGGTACGCCGTTTGCGGTGGCCGTGGTCGAGGCAGGAATGATCCCGGGGGTGAAGGTCGATGCCGGGACGATCGACCTCGCCGGGCATGCGCCCGAGAAGATCACCGAGGGACTCGATGGACTGAACGGGCGGTTGAACGGCTTTGCCGCGATGGGCGCGCGCTTCGCCAAATGGCGCGGCGTGATCACGATCGACACCGGCCTTCCCTCGCGCGGTTGTATCGAGGCTAACGCGCAGACACTCGCACGCTATGCGGCGATCTGTCAGCAAGTCGGCCTGCTGCCGGTGGTCGAGCCCGAAGTGCTGATGGACGGGCCGCACGATTTGGCCCGCTGCGGTGCGGTGACCGCGGCCGTGCTGCACGCCTTCTTCCGCCACGCCGACGAACAGGGCGTCGTACTCGAGGCGATGATCCTCAAGGCCAACATGGTGCTGCCCGGCTCGACCTGCCCTGACCGATCGGACCTCGACACGATCGCCGACACGACGGTGGAAAGCTTGCTCCGCGCCGTCCCCGCCGCAGTTCCGGCGATCACCTTCCTGTCCGGCGGACAGACGGGCGAACTGGCGTCGGCGCGGCTCAACGCCATGAATGTCCGGTTCATGGGGCGCATGCCGTGGGAACTCGGCTTCTCCTTCGCCCGCGCGATCCAGCAGCCGGCGCTGGCGATCTGGGGTGGCGATGACGGGCGGCAGGAGGCATCGCAACACGCGCTCGCCCACCGCGCGCGGTGCGATCGGGCCGCACGCCAAGGTACCTATGAAGCTACGATGGATTCGGCGACGGTTCCACGAATGGTCTCGGCACAGTGATGCTTGGCCTGCCGCAGCTGTGCCTGATCCGGCACGGCGAAACCGCATGGTCGCTCTCCGGACAGCACACCGGCAAGACCGACCTACCCTTGACCGACCACGGCATCGCGATGACGCGCGCATTGCAGGCCTATCTGGCGAGCACATCCTTTGCGCTGGTGCTGACCAGCCCGCTGCTGCGGGCGCGCGAACCTGCGATCTCGCGGGGCTCGGTGCGCAAGCGCAAATCGCGGCCGATCTATCGGAATGGGATTACGGCACCTATGAAGGCCGCACTAGCGCCGAGATCCGCGTCGAACGTCCCGATTGGAGCGTATGTCGCGACGGCTGTCCGGGCGGCGAGACACCGACGCAAGTGTCCGAGCGAGCCGATCGGCTCATCGCCGGAGTCCTCGCCGTCGAGGGAACCATTGCGCTCTTCTCGCACGGTCAGTTCGGCGCCGTCCTGGCGGCACGCTGGATCGGACTGGAGATCGCCGAGGCGGAACATTTCACGCTCGCTCCCGCCTCGGTCAGCATCCTCGGGCCCAAGCCGGGCCACCCGCATCTGCCGGCGATCTGCCAGTGGAACGGGGGGCCATCTGCGGCCCCCCGCCAATCCACGAGCGGGAGCAGATATGGCCAGAGCTGAGCTCGCCAAGCGTCTTCCATCGTCGCTCCGCCCAGACCCCTCAAGCGTGGTCATCCGGCCGTTCATCCCGGCCGACGACCAGCCGCCGTTCGTTTGCCCGACCAGATCGCGAGCGCAACGCATCGCCGAGCGCATCCTTGGCCTGGACGCTGTCGCTGCGAAGGAAGAACTCGCGGCGTTCACCGCCAAGCTGTCGAAGCATCATCGTGACGTTTCCGAGGTCCTCTCGCGGCGCTTTCACGAGATCAACGGGCTGGTCATCGACCCCGGCTCGATCGACGCAGACCGCGCGCTGCTGATCGGTGCCTATTTCAGCGAGGAATATGCGTTCGAGGCGGCGGCGCTGTTCAATCCCAGCATCGTGCCGCATCCCGATCAGACGGGTGTCGCCGACGGCGACGTACGCATTCTGCTGTCGTTGCGCGGCGTTGGTGAGGGAAACATTTCCTCGGTCACCTTTCGCACCGGCCTGTTGGCGAAGGACGGCACGCTCGCGTTCGATCCGCCAAGCGGACAGGCGATATCGCCGCGCATTAAGCTGATTCCGGGCGGCGAGGCCGACGATCCCGGTGTCCGGCTGTTCTGCGAAGACGCCCGCGACCCTTCCGAGATCGTCATCTTTCCGGTCACCCCAGCGCAGCGACACGGCATCGAGGACCTCCGCCTCGTCCGCTTCGTCGATGACGATGGGAACGCGACCTATCTCGGCACCTACACCGCCTTCAGCGGGGCAGGAATCCGACAGGAGCTACTGCGCACAACCGACTTCAGGACCATCGACCTCACCGCGCTGCGTGGCCCCGGCACTGACAACAAAGGTATGGCGCTATTCCCGCGCAAGATCGACGGGCGTTACGCCATGCTCGGCCGGCAGGATCACGAGAATATCTGGCTACAGCGCTCGGACGATCTCTATAATTGGGATGCCGGCGTAAAGATCGTCGCGCCTTGCTTCTCCTGGGAGATCGTTCAGATCGGCAATTGCGGCTCGCCGATCGAGCTCGACGAGGGCTGGCTGGTGATTACCCACGGCGTCGGCGCGGTTCGCAATTATTGCCTTGGCGCGTGCTTGCTCGACAAGCAGGACCCGTCGAAACTGCTCGCACGGCTGAGCGAGCCGCTGATCCGTCCCGATCCGGGCGACCATGACGGCTATGTGCCGAACGTGCTCTACAGCTGCGGTGCAATTGTGCACCAGCGTATGTTGCTGCTGCCCTATGCCATCGCCGACAGCTTCACGACCTTCGCCAGCGTTTCGATCGACGCGCTGCTGGCGGCGATGGAATGAGGAGGCGAGCACCGATGCGCACCCTGATCGCGGGCAACTGGAAGATGCACGGGCTGCAGGCGCGGCTCGGCGAGATTGGCGCGATCACGCGGTCGATTGTGGCCCATCCGAGCGCCGTCGATGTGCTCGTCTGCGTTCCGGCCACGCTGATCACAGGTGCCGTTCAAGCAGCCGGCGGCGTGTTGCAGATCGGCGGGGAGGATTGCAGCGCCGCGGAAGCGGGCCCCTTCACCGGAGATATCGATGCCGCGATGCTGCGCGACGCAGGCGCGACGAGTGTCATACTGGGCCATTCCGAGCGCCGTCAGAACCATCACGAGACCGACGCTATTGTGGCCGCAAAGGTAGCGGCGGCGTGGCAGCATGATCTGGCGACGATCGTCTGCATCGGTGAGACTGAGGCGCAGCGCAGCAAAGGCAACGCGTTGAAGGTCTGCGGCGACCAGCTCGCGGCGAGCTTGCCCGACATGCCGCCCGGCGCGCGCACCTCGATCGCGTACGAGCCTTTATGGGCGATCGGAACGGGCACGATGCCGACACGCGAGCAAATCGCCGAAGTGCTTGGCCATGTCCGCGCGGCGCTCGACTTGCGGTTCGCTAACGCTGCGCAACCGATACGCATCCTCTACGGCGGGTCGGTCAAAGCCGAAAACGCGCGCGCGATACTGGCTACGCCCGATGTCGATGGCGTGCTGATCGGGGGTGCCAGCCTGCGGGCGGAAGATTTCGATGCGATCGTCGAGATCGCACGCGGCCGATCCGCCGGCTAGCGCCGCCTCAAAGCTTCACGCTGTTCAAGCGCAGCCAATTGAGTACGACCGTCAGCGAGATAACGCCATCGCCGCGCCCGCGACCAGATAGAGCACGTCCGCCACCGGCCGATCGCGTTGAATAGAAACGACAAGAAAAGATTCCGCCGGAAGGCGCAGGTAGCTTAACCCCGTTTATATGGGACCGGCAGCAGTTTGAGAGGCTTCTTCACGTCACCTATTCTGCCAAGCGGTCGATAATCGGACAGTTAGGCCGATCATCGCCGTGACAGGCTTGGGCAAGGTCGATCAGCGAGCGTTGCATAGCTTCGAGCGCTTGGGCTTTGCGACCCAACTCGGCCGCGCGCGCTTCCGCCAGCGCCTTCACTTCCCCGCTCGAACGCGCCCGATCGGACCACAGGCCGAGCAGCGTCCTTATCTCTTCGATCGGAAACCCAAGATCGCGGGCGTTGGCGATGAAGCGAAGGCGATGAACGTCGGGGTCGGCATAGTCGCGGTAATTCCCACGCCTTGCCGGCGCGGGCACGAGACCGATCTTCTCGTAATGGCGGATCATGCGCTGCGAGACGCCGCTGGCATCTGATGCCGCTCCGATGTTCATAGCTTCACCGTGTTCAATCGTAGCGCGTTGAGGACCACGGTAAGGGACGAGAGCGCCATCGCCGCGCCGGCTAGCATCGGCGATAGGAGGATGCCCGCCACGGGGTAGAGCACCCCGGCCGCGACCGGCACGCCGATCCCGTTGAACAGGAACGAGAAGAACAGGTTCTGACGGATATTCCGCATCGTCGCCTGGGCGAGCTTCCGCGCTCGCACGATCGCCGACAGATCGCCGCGCGTGAGCGTTATGCCGGCACTTTCGATCGCTACGTCTGTTCCCGTGCCCATCGCTAGGCCCACGTCCGCAGCCGCCAGAGCGGGCGCATCGTTAATTCCGTCGCCGGCCATCGCGACCTTGGCACCGCTCGCCTTCAGCTCGCCGATGATACGCGCCTTGTCTTCCGGGCGCAGACCGGCGCGCACGTCGTCGAGTCCGCCGACAGCGCGGCCGACCGCATCGGCAGTCGTCTGATTGTCACCGGTCAGCATGATGACGCGAAGCCCCTGCTGGCGAAGCGCGGCGATTGCCTCTCCGGCGTTGGCGCGGACCGGATCGGCGACCGCGAGCAAGCCGGCAAGAGCGCCATCGATCGCCACCAGAATGACGCCTGCACCCTCGCCACGATGACGATCGGCATCGGCGTCGAGCGCTTTGGGATCAGCGCCGATCCGGCGCATCTGCTCGGCGTTCCCGATCACGACCGAACGGCCATCGACCTTGGCGCTGACCCCCAGACCGGTTTGCGAGGCGAAGTCCGTGACCGTGCCGAGCTGCAATTCTCGATCCTTGGCGGCAACGACGATCGCGTGTGCGAGCGGATGTTCGGATTGCCCTTCGACGGCCGCAGCAAGCGCTAGCATGTCGTTCTCCACGACCGAGCCGATCGTCTGGACGGCGATGAGCTTAGGCTTGCCTTCCGTGAGCGTGCCCGTCTTGTCGATGACCAGTGTATCGACTTTCTCTAGCCCCTGTAGCGCTTCCGCGTTCTTCACCAGAACGCCGGCCTGAGCCCCGCGGCCCGTCCCGACCATGATCGACATGGGCGTAGCGAGACCCAGCGCGCAGGGGCAGGCGATGACGAGCACGGCAATGGCATTAAGCATGGCGTGGCCCATGCGCGGCTCAGGACCGACCAGCGACCAGACCACGAACGTTGCGATGGAAACCAGCACGACCAACGGCACGAACCAGCCAGACACCTGATCGGCGACTGCCTGGATCGGCGCACGGCTGCGCTGCGCGTCCGCGACCATGCGGACGATCCGCGCCAGCATCGTATCCGACCCGACTGCGCGCGCTTCCATGACGAGGCTTCCCGTGCCGTTGACCGTTCCACCCGTGACGGCCGCCTCAACCTCCTTGAGGACAGGGGCGGGCTCGCCGGTGAGCATGGATTCATCGACCGAGGAGCGTCCCTCGACCACCACGCCGTCAACCGGGATAGCATCCCCGGGACGAACGCGAAGCCGATCACCGGCCGCCACATCGGCAAGGCTGACTTCCTCCTCGGACCCGTCCGATCGCACCCGGCGCGCCGTCTTGGGGGCAAGATCCATGAGGGCGCGGATCGCGCGCCCGGTTGCAGCCCTGGCACGCAGTTCAAGGACCTGTCCGAGCAGCACCAGCGCCACCACTACCCCAGCCGCCTCGTAATAGACCGGGACCACACCGCCGTGCATGCGGAAGGTCGGGGGGAAAATGCCGGGCGCGACCGTCGCGACCAGGCTGTAGAGGAAGGCGGCACCGACCCCGATAGATATCAGCGTGAACATATTGAGATGGCGGGTGCCAAGCGAGGTCCATCCCCGCTGGAAAAACGGCAAGCCCGCCCACAGTACGATCGGGGCGCTCAGCGCAAGCTGTACCCAAGGCGATGCGGCAGCACTGACGACATGGACGCCGAGCATTTCGGCGACCATCGAGATTGCCAGCAGCGGCACGGCGAGCACGCCCGCCACCCACAGCCGACGCGTGAAGTCGACCAGCTCCGGATTAGGCCCATCATCAAGCGACGGTTCTTCCGGTTCGAGCGCCATGCTGCAAATCGGACATGTCCCCGGTCCCTCCTGGCGGATTTGCGGGTGCATGGGACACGTCCAGATAGCCCCCGGCGTCGCCGTTGGCTCAGGCTTCGGCTTGTCGCCGAGATAGGCGTCAGGGTTGGCGACGAATTTTGTCCGGCACCCGGCGCTGCAAAAGTGATAGGTTTGGTCGGCGTGCTCGGCATGATGCGCCGTTTTTGCCGGATCGACCGTCATCCCGCACACCGGGTCCGTAACGGTCGCTGCGCCTTGAGAGACTTTGCCGCCAGCGCAGCAACCTCTAGCCTCAGAGTGATGCTCGTCGTTTTTGGCCGTCTCAGGAGGCCCCTCAGCCGCTCCACCCGAGCAGCTGGCCGCTGGCGCGGGAGAGACATTCGCGGCCGCAGGTTCAGCGGTACTCTGCCCGGAACAGCCGCACCCGCTGGCTTGAGGCGTATGGGAATGAGGGTCGTTCATGGCGTGAAACTCCTTCTACCCGGGGGCATGTAGGGTCTGACATCGTGTCAAGGTCAAGCCTGCCTACTCAGTCTCTGCCCGGCCGGAGCCGATTGTTGCGCCGCCCTGTTTTATCAAGCACGAGCAACAGGGCGGACTTCCGATTCATCATGTAACCAAATCGATGATCTCGCGAAGAAGACTTGGCCGATTGACAGGTTGAGAGGCGCCCCGCAGGAAGTGAATGTGAAGCGCCTGTTCCTTTTCCTGATGCTGATCGGCGTGATGGTCGGGCTGGCTGTGCAGCAGCCGGCCCAGGCGCTTGCCGCGCCGGCAGGTGCGATGGACATGGCAGCGATGGCAACCAGCGACATGGCATCCATGCCGGACTGCATGTCAGCGGCGGAGAAGAACGCAGCCCACAAGCCGTGCAAGTGCGGCTTGGCCGGCTGCATCGCCATGATGGCGTCGGGCGGACCGATGATGCTGTCCGACGCATCGATGGTTCTCCAGGCTGCGGCCCGCTCCGATCGTGACGAGCAGATCGGTATCTTCGCAGCCTTACGGGGCCGTTCGACCGCTCCGGAACCAGAACCGCCTTCAATCCTGATCTGATTTCAAGTCCGCGCGCGTGCCCGTCACGCGACCCGGCGCGCATGCGCCGGGTACGACGCGATGTGAACTCTAGGATCAGGACATGACGAAATGCGAACCCCCTTACGCCGCCGCGCGTCGCGCGCGCTGGTATGGCTCGCGCTCGCGTCGGTCAGTATGCCGGCGATTGCCGGACCGCTGACCTTCGACGCGGCACTCCAAAAAGCTGCTGCCGACGCGCCGTCGATCAAGGCGAAGTCGCTCGGCGCCGATGCTACGCGATCGGCGCGAAGCGCCGCGGGGCAGTTGCCCGATCCCAAGCTCGCGCTCGGGATCGACAGCTTTCCGATCTCGGGACCGCTCGCGTTCGAGCCGCAGCGCGATAACTTCACCTGGGCGCGCGTCGGTGTCTCGCAGGACATTCCCAATCTCGCCAAGCGTCGCGCGCAACGTGGTCGCGCCGAAGCGGACATAGGCGTCGCCGACGCAGAGACCGGCGTGGTGGCCCGCATCGTCAAGGTTCAGGCCGCGCTTGCCTGGATCAGTCTCGCTTATGCCGGGCAGCGACTTGCAGCGCTCGACACGGTGCTCCAACGGCTCGAGCGCTTCGTCAAAGCGTCGCCCGGTGCGGTCGCGTCGGGGGCGTCGCGGCCAGCGCAGGTGCTCGCCGGGCGCGAAGCCGTTGCGAAATTACAGGACCGGCGCGACGAGCTGGTGTCGATGGTCGGCCGCGCGCGCGCGGACCTCACGCGCTGGACGGGCGAAGCCGACCCCGACATCGCAGGTCCTATCCCGAACTTCACGGTAGAGCCGGCGCGCCTGCGCGCGTCGCTTCGCGAGCATCCGACGCTGGTGTTGGCCGGTGCCACGATCGGTCGCGCGGATGCCGACCTCCGCATCGCCGAGGCCGAACGGCGTTCCGATTTCGGCGTCGATCTGTCCTACCAACGCCGCGATCCCCGGTTCGGCGATTACGTGTCTGCCGGGGTTACGATCGGCCTGCCGTTGTTCAAAAAGCGGCGTCAGGAACCGTTGATCGCGGCCCGCGCTGCCGATGCCAACAGTGCACGCGCCGGCGCAGATGCCAGTTTGCGCGAACTGACCGCCGATCTCGAAGCAGGTCTTGCCGATCACGCGATGCACCACGCGCAATGGTCGCGCGCTCGGGACGTGCTGGAGCCGCTCGCCGAGCAGCGGGTGACGCTCGAGACCGGCAGTTACAGCGCCGGGCGCGCCACGCTCACCGACATCGCCGACGCGCATGCCGCGCTTGCCGACGCGGTCCTCACCACGCTCGATCGCAGAGCGACTGTCGCCGCGGATGGCGCGCGGCTCATTCTCCTGTTCGGGAGCGCGGACCAATGACCACGTCACTTCAACGGTCGCAGATCGCTGCGACGCTTGCCGCTGTCGCCCTCGTCGCGGGCGCTGGAGGCTATTATCTGGCTGGAACGCGCAATGGGACACCTGCCGCCGGGACGCCGGATACTCCTCGCAAGCCGCTCTATTATTACGACCCGATGGTGCCGCAGGAGCATTACGACGATCCGGATTCCCTGTCGTCGATGGGGATGAAGACGGTCCCCAAATATGCCGACGCGAGTAGCGGCCCAACGGCAAAGCCAGGCGTCACGGTCGACCCTTCGGCAATGCAGAGCCTCGGCATTCGGCTTGCGACCGCAACCACCGGCACGTTGGCCGGCACGCTCGATGTGACCGGCGCGATCGACTTCAATCAGCGCGACATCGCAATCGTGCAGGCACGTGCCGCAGGCTTCATCCAGCGCGTCTATGGCCGCGCACCGGGAGACATAATTCGTGCCGGGGCGCCGATCGCCGACGTGCTGGTCCCCGAATGGGGCGGCGCGCAGGGCGAATATGAAGCGGTGCGCAAAACCGGCGATCCATCGTTGATCGCTGCCGCACGCCAGCGTCTGCGACTGGTCGGCATTCCGGGCGGCGTGGCGGGCGGGCGCGGGATGACCACCATCCGCAGCCCGATCGGGGGCGTTATCCAGACACTCGATGCCCGCGCCGGCGTCACGCTCGCGCCCGGCCAGACGCTCGCGCAAGTCAACGGCCTCGGCACGGTCTGGTTGAACGCTGCGGTGCCGGAAGTGCGCGCGAGCGCTGTCCAAGTCGGGCAGACGGCGACGGCCGATCTGGCGGGGTTCCCCGGTGAGCGTTTCACCGGCCGCGTAATCGCCGTCTTGCCGACGACGCAGGCGGACAGCCGAACGCTCACTGTACGGATCGAGCTGCGTAACCCGGGTGGTCGCCTGCGCCCCGGCATGTTCGCGACCGTCCATCTAGGCGGCACGTCCGACACCGCGCTGCTGGTGCCGACCGAAGCCGTAATCCGCACCGGCAAGCGCACGCTCGTCATGCTCGCCGACGGCAAGGGTCGTTTCCGACCGGCCGAGGTCCGTATCGGGCGCGAGGCGAGCGGTCAGACCGAAATCCTCGCAGGACTGGCGGCAGGGGAGAAGGTCGTCGCATCGGGCCAGTTCCTGCTCGACAGCGAGGCGAGCCTGACCGGCATCGCCGCGCGCCCGATCACGGGGGACACGAAGTGATCGCGAGGATCATCGAGGCGTCCGTCAAGGCGCGCGTCCTCGTCCTGCTCGCAGCCCTCGCGCTGATCGTCGTCGGGGTGGGCGCGCTCCGCTCGACCGCGGTCGATGCGCTGCCCGACCTGTCCGACGTTCAGGTCATCATCCGCACCACCTATCCGGGCCAAGCCCCACAGATCGTCGAGAACCAGGTCACCTACCCGCTCGCGACGACGATGCTGTCCGTGCCGGGCGCGCGCGTGGTGCGCGGCTATTCGTTCGTCGGCGACAGCTTCGTCTATGTCCTGTTCGACGACGCAACCGATCTCTATTGGGCGCGCAGCCGGGTCCTCGAATATCTGAGCCAGGTACAAAGCCGCCTGCCCGAAGGTGCAAAGGCATCGCTCGGCCCGGATGCTACCGGGGTGGGCTGGGTCTATGAATATGCGTTGGTCGACCGGACCGGGCGTCACGACCTCGCACAGCTCCGCAGCATCCAGGACTGGTTCCTGCGCTACGAATTGAAGACCGTGCCGGGGGTCGCCGAGGTCGCGAGCATCGGCGGGATGGTGAAAGAGTATCAGGTCGTCCTCGATCCGCAGAAGCTGGCCGCTTACGGGATCACCCACGAGGCGGTGACCGAGGCACTGAAGCGCGGCAACCAGGAGAGCGGCGGATCGGTCCTCGAGATGGCCGAGGCCGAATATATCGTCCGCGCGACCGGCTATCTGAAGACGCTCGACGATTTCCGCAGCGTGCCGCTCAAGACGGTTGGCGGCGTGCCCGTGACACTCGGCGACGTCGCCACGATCCAGATCGGTCCGGAAATGCGGCGCGGGTTGGCCGAGCTCAATGGCGAGGGCGAGGTCGCAGGCGGCGTCATCGTGATGCGCCAGGGCAAGAACGCGCGCGAGGTGATCGACGGGGTACGCACCCGGCTCGAGGAATTGAAGAAGAGCCTGCCACCCGGCGTGGAGGTCGTCACCACCTATGACAGGTCGGGCCTGATCGATCGCGCGGTCGACAATTTGCGCAGTAAGCTGATCGAGGAGTTCATCGTCGTGGCGCTCGTCTGCGCGCTATTCCTCTGGCACGTTCGATCGGCGCTGGTCGCCATTCTTACGCTTCCGCTCGGTATCCTCATCGCCTTCATTGCGATGCGCGTGCAGGGACTGAACGCCAATATCCTCTCGCTGGGCGGCATCGCCATCGCCATCGGCGCAATGGTCGATGCGGCCGTCGTCATGATCGAAAACGCGCACAAGCATCTCGAACATTGGGCGCACAATCATCCCGATGAGACATTGGCGGGTGCCGAGCGCTGGCGCGTGATCACCGCGGCAGCGGTCGAGGTCGGCCCGGCGCTGTTCCTCAGCCTTCTCATTATCACTTTCTCGTTCGTGCCGATCTTCTCGCTTCAGGGTCAGGAGGGGCGGCTGTTCGCGCCCCTCGCCTTTACCAAGACCTATGCGATGGCGGGTGCGGCGATCCTGTCGATCACGCTGATCCCGGTGCTGATGGGGCTACTGATCCGCGGACGCATCCCGTCCGAGAATGCCAACCCGATCAATCGCGTCCTCACCCACATCTACCGTCCGGCGCTCGACTGGGTACTGGTGCGGCCGAAAGAGGCGCTGGTCATCGCCGGCCTCGTGTTTGCGACCAGCCTCTGGCCGATCAGCCAGCTAGGCGGCGAGTTCATCCCGCAGATGAACGAGGGCGACCTGCTCTACATGCCGTCCGCGCTGCCCGGGATCTCGACCGCCAAGGCCGGCCAGCTTCTCCAGCTCACCGACCGGCTCATCAAGACCGTACCCGAAGTGGAAAGCGTGTTCGGCAAGGCCGGCCGCGCCGACACCGCGACCGACCCTGCCCCGCTCGAAATGTTCGAGACCACGATCCGCTTCAAGCCCAAGGATCAGTGGCGCGCGGGCATGACGCAGGACAAATTGATCGATCAGCTCGACAAGGCGGTGAAGGTGCCGGGCCTCGCCAATTTCTGGATTCCCCCGATCCGTAATCGGATCGAGATGCTGTCGACCGGCATCAAGAGTCCGATCGGCATCAAGGTGGCAGGCGCGAACCTCGCCGAGATCGATGCGGCCGCGCGCGAGATCGAACAGGTCGCGAAGACCGTACCAGGCGTGGGGTCGGCGCTGGCCGAACGGCTCACCGGCGGGCGGTATATCGATGTCGATATCAACCGGGCCGCCGCGGCACGCTATGGCCTCAACGTTGCCGACGTGCAGTCGATCGTGTCGGGCGCGATCGGCGGCGAGACGATCGGCCAGACCGTCGAAGGGCTCGCGCGGTATCCGATCAGCGTGCGTTATCCGCGCGAGCTGCGCGATAGCATCGAGGGTTTGCGCAACCTGGCCGTGCTGACGCCGGCAGGGCAGCAGATCACGCTCGGCACCGTCGCCGACGTCCGCATCACCGATGGACCGCCGATGCTGCGCAGCGAGAATGGCCGGCCGGTGACGTGGATCTATATCGATGGACGCGGCGCGCCGCTCACCACCATCGTTCGTGATCTGCAGAACGCGATCGCCGCCAAGGTGAAACTGCCGCCCGGCGTCAGTGTCACCTATACCGGCCAGTTCGAGTATCTGCAGCGCGCAGTCGAGCGATTGAAGATCGTCGTTCCGGCGACCTTGGTCATCATCTTCCTGCTGCTCTACGCGACATTTCGCCGGCTCGATGAAGCCGCGCTGGTGATGGGCACGCTCCCGTTCGCGCTCACCGGCGGTCTATGGCTGCTCTATCTGCTCGGCTACAACCAATCGGTCGCGACCGGTGTCGGGTTCATCGCGCTCGCCGGTGTCTCAGCGGAGTTCGGCGTGGTGATGCTGATCTACCTCAAGCATGCGCTGGATGCCCGAGGCCCGGTGCCGGACGATGCCGAGGTCGAAGCTGCCGTGCGCGAAGGCGCCCTGCTTCGTGTCCGGCCCAAGGCTATGACGGTCGCGGTGATCCTGGCTGGCCTGTTTCCGATTCTGATCGGTACAGGCACCGGCTCCGAAGTGATGAGCCGGATCGCGGCTCCCATGATCGGAGGCATGCTCACCGCACCGTTGCTCTCGATGCTGGTACTGCCGGCAGCGTTCCTGCTGCTGCGGCGCTCCCGGCGTTCCCCTCACCCTTCGACCCCAGTCCCACCGCTGCAAAGGAATACGCTATGAAGAAGACCCTGTTGGCATTCGCCGTCCTCGCGGGCCTCACGACGACCACAGCATCGGCGCAGTCGAGCGCTTCCATGCACGGCATGCCGATGAAGGGGACCGTGAAGGTCGGTCGCGGCAGTGGCGTCGTGACCGCGATTGATCCCAAAGCCACCAAGGTGACGATCCAGCATGGGCCGATCGCGGCATTGGGCTGGCCTGCGATGACGATGGCGTTCACGGCAATCCCACCGACACTGCTCAAAACCGTGAAAGTCGGACAGCGAGTCGACTTTGCCATGCGGATGCGCGGCTCCGCGGCAGAGGTCACAGCTATCCGAGGTCGCTGATTGCGGCCAGTGAAGCATCCTTCGGCACTGTTGACGGACATAGCGTCCCAACTAAGCACCAAGATATTGGGACGTAGGATATGCGGGAGCAGCGCGCAAAAGCGGCTGATCGGCCACCCAGGCTACCCTTTGAGGTAGCCTGAAAATCGCGGGCGGCCATTGGCGGGCCGCCCGGTTCCCCGGAGATTCAGGAGATCGATCACCCACGCCGGGTGATTCAGACAAGTCGTTAGAACGGCGATGCCGCTTTCGGTAGCGTGTGCGCATGAGTTTCAGCATCGAGCTCGCGGCGATAGACGCCGCTCGCAATTGTCGGCGACGCTACTGCGTCGAAGCGCGACAGGATTTGTTCGGCGCTTGGTTGGTGACGATCACGTTCGGTCGCCTTGGGACAGCCGGCCGATCGATCACGCACGTCGCCGATGATGAGCGCCAGGCGCGCAGGCTCGTCATCGCTTGCCTGCGCGTCCGCGCGACCGCACCGCGGCGGTTCGGGGTCGCTTATTGTCAGCGCGCCCGCTCGGTATCCCCATCATGGTCGGATATCGCGTTCGAAGGACCGGTCCAGCCCGCAACGGTTAATCCCGCTTCCGCCTGATCCAACCACTCGTCGATCGCGGCGCGCAGTGCCGCGCTGATATTAACGAAGGAGCGGCGTCCGTCATCGACATCGCCGACCTTCGAAATCAGTTCATCTTCGACGAGTAGATCGACATATCGATTGGCCGTCGTAGGCGCGACGCCGCTGGCGAGGCAAAGGCTTGAGACATCGACGCGCCGTCCCTCGCGATCGGCGATGTAAAGGTCGAGTATCATATCCCAAGTCGGTTCGCCGAGGCGGAGGCTTTTCAGCGCCTTCGATCGGCGCCGACGGCTTCCCAAGACCCATTTGGCGAAGGCCAATCGTCGCGCCGGCTGATCGCCAGGAGGTGCCGCTGCTTGCATGATGACGGATTCGATGAGTGTACGCGGCAGGCGCACGTTGACGTCGATCAGGTCTAAATCGGGGCTTTCCATTGTGATCTAAGCCCCCGTCGCTGTTCGGGTGTGGCGTCGCGCGGGAGGCGATAAGTGCCCATCGCGAGGGCAGCGAGGGCTAGGTACGCGTATATTCCAAGCCCCGTGTGATAGGCGAACAGCTGGGTTTTGGGCAGGGCGGCCCCGGCCAGAGTAATAACGATATCGGCGAGTGCGAAGCCTGAAGCCCAGATAGGCCAGAAGCGGGTGGTGTGCGTAGCAAGCCAGAAAAAGACAGCCAAAACTCCAAAATCGATGATCGTCACCAGGTAGTGGGCCGGTGCCCACGCCCCGGAGAAGGCAAGCCTCACCACCGCAGTGGTGAGGCACCCGAACAGGTTTACCACAGCACCGACCCGTTCCGGTCTCCCGCCTCGCCACAGCGCAAAGCTGCAGATTGCGAAGAGAGTGCCATTGAAGGCACAGGCAAGGATTATACGAGTATCCATCGCACCACCTGCGCATATGTTTCGCTCCTTGGCAAAGCTACTCAGGCCACGACCACAGCCAAGGATTCCTGCGGCTCGATTGCCGGCTTTGGCAGGCTCTCCCCCCAATCAGTTTCGGTAAGACCCAGCCCCACGCCTACCTTCTCGATGCTGAGATGAGCGCGCAGTGCCATCTGCTCCTGGCTTTCGACCAATGCCGCCAGAGCGCTCACTGTCGCTTTGACCGTGCGATGGACGATCGCCGGAGAAAGCTTGTGGGTCTCGGTCACATCGAGCGTCGTCAGCAGAAATTGCGCAGTGTCGCGCGCCGCCATGTTGATCGAGCGCTCCGCACGCCGAAGGTCCGTTGCCACTACGCGGCTCGAGCTTGCCAGGTCATTCATTTCACGCCTCCCAGGGCGCATACGGCGCCGCTGTTATCGATGGACGCCGAACAAGAGCTCGAGGGCGATGATGACCATGGCAGCGACGGTAATGGCGACCGGAGCGGCGATCGCGATGATCACGCCCCAGGCCAGCACCTGCTGCCACGTCAACGTGTTCGTCGATCGTGCCTTGGTCGGCACCGGCAGTGGAAGCGGCCAGAACG
>NZ_JH584245.1:0-18865 GCF_000241485.1 Sphingomonas sp. PAMC 26605 | reverse complement strand
AACTGCGCGAGCAACGGGCAGCCAATATCGCGTCCGACGCCGTGGGTCGCGCGCAATGAGGCGCGCCATCGTCACGGTCGCCTTTGCGGCGCTGTCGCTATCGGCGTGCAACGCGCCTGCGGCAGAGCCTCGCACGATGCATTTCTTCCAGGAACACGATGCCGAGCGCGCCTCGGTCATCGGCAAGTGCACGACCGCGGAGCGCGAGTATCAGCCGGCAGAGGAGTGCGCCAACGCGCTTCGCGCGCAACGGCAGGTGAACATGGACCATGATGCGCGAACTGGTTCACGATAATGTCGGACGATACGACCTTCGGCGGCCACTTTTTCAGCGATTCCTACACGTTCTTCAATGGTCAGCTGAACGCGTTTCTCAACGAGCATTACCAAAGCGTCGTCGACGCCGTGAAGGGGCCGCTGACGGCAGCGCTGGTCATCTATATCGCGCTCTATGCGTTTCTCATCATGCGCGGTGTCGTGAGCGAGCCGCTGCAGGATTTCATCTGGCGGATGGCGAAGCTCTGCTTGCTGTTCGTCGCCGCCACGACGGTTGCCTACCAGGACTGGATCGTCGGGCCGATCTTCAATGCGGCTCCAAGCGCGCTGACGCAGGCGATCTCGGGAAAGGATTATAAGCAAGCTGGCGCGACCTTCGATCAGCTGGATGGCCGCGCGGCTGAGACCTATAAGGCGCTTCGCGACGACGCGAATGCTCAGCCGATCACCAACATCGGGGCCGCACTAGAAGACATCGCAGCCTCTTTGATGCTGGAGCTCGCTGCGGCGATTGCGTGCATCATCGGCTTCGCGCTCTCGGTCTTCGCGCTCGTCGGCTTGGCAATCACGATCGCGCTGGGCCCGATCTTCATTGCGCTCGCCCTGTTCGATTGGGGCAAAGGCATGTTCCAGGGCTGGCTCCGGCAAGCCTTTTCCTATGTCGTCCAACTCGCCGTTATCACCACGATGGCGGCGTTGATCATGTCGCTTGGAGATAGCGTCCTGAAGAGCAACACGGCGGTTGACCCGGTCAATCACGCGATCTTTCTCATCGTCTATTATCTGCTCGGCGCCTTCTTCTTTTTCCAGGCCCCCAGCATCGCGTCGGGAATCACAGGCGGGCAGGGTCTTTCCTCGGGGGAACTGGTTGCAGGCGCTGCCGGCGCCGCGTTGCTCGGGGGCCGCCGCGCTGCCTTCTTTGCCGGGAGTGCCGGCGCGAGCGTCGCGACAAGCGCTCGCGGCGCCGCACGGAATGCGCGGTGGGTGAGCAGCCGCTTCCGTCGCGGCAACAGCATTTCAGCATGAACGGAGTTCTTATGAAGCGATCTGTGCTGACAGGCTGTGTGTTGGCAGCATGGATGCTGCCACTCGCGGCGTGTGCGACGTCAAAGCTTCCTAAGCTGCCCGTCTGCGATGGGAAGCTGAAACACCGCCGCGCCGCAAATCCCTATGGCTCGGTGCTGCCGGGTGTGCCGGCATCGACGCCGGCACCAGGGTCGGATGATCGGCGGCCGGGCACGTTGCCGCCTCCACCACCGCCGCCAAAGACTTCGGCGCTCGCGCATCCTTCCTATTTCGCGAGTTGCTGACATGGCTGGCGAAGGAATCTTCTCGGCAGACCTGAAACGCTATTTTGCAGATTCGCGAAGCTGGGACGAACAGAAGCTGCGCGAGGCGAAGCGCTCCCGCAGGGTTGCATATGCGATCGGCGCGGTGGGCGCCGCGGTTGGGATCGTCGGTCTTGGTACGGTCGTCGCCCTGCTGCCACTCAAGCGGATCGAAGTCGTGACCGTGCGGGTCAACCAAAACACCGGCGCCGTTGACGTCCAGACGCAGCTCGCGGGCAAGAAGCCGGTCGCCTATGACGAGGCCGTCACCAAATACTTCCTTGCGAATTACGTTCGCGATCGGGAGAGCTGGAACCCTGCCGCGGCGAAAGAAAACTTTGATACCGTCGCGATTTTGTCGACGCCGATCGAGCAACGTCGCTGGAACACCTTCTTCTCCACCCGTAATCCGGCAAGTCCCAGGGTCCTCTGGGGCGATCACGCCTACGCCGACGCCAGGATCACCAGCATCAGCTTTATCAACACCCGCGTCGCCAACGTCCGCTTCACCCGCACAGTGCAGACAGACACGGCTGCTCAAGCCTCGGATTGGATCGCGACCGTGACGTTTGGCTATACCAACGCCCCGATGTCGGAGGGCGATCGTTTCCGTAATCCGCTCGGGTTTCAGGTCCACACGTATCGTTCCGACCCGGTGGTGATGCCGTGATGCGCCGGCTTTCCATCGTGCTGGCAACCGCCAGCTTGGCCGCAATGCCGGCGCTGGCATCGGAGACGCCACGCCCTGGCGCGGCCGACGCTCGCGTTCGGCAGGTCGATTACAGCCCATCGCAGGTCTACCGGATCGTGGGCGCTTTCCGCACTGCTACCGAGATCGTCTTCGCGAGCGACGAGACGATCGTCAACGCGGCGGTCGGCGACACCGTGTCGTGGGAAGTCCAGCCGCGTGGCTACATGATTTTCCTCAAACCGCGCGAGCGTGCTGGCCCTACAAACCTTATCGTGACAACCTCACGAGGAGGCGAGCTGCGCGACTATACGTTCGAGCTGGTTGCCCGGTCGGGCGGTATCGGTGATGGTACGGCGCAAACCTTCTTTCGAGTCCAGTTCCGCTACCCGGAAGACGAACGCTTGAAACGCGAACGCCTGAGGGTATTGCAGGCGGCGCTTCAACTTGGCGCGCTTCAGAAAGAAGCCGTCAAAACCGCGCTGGACACAGGTGTGGTCGAGGGGACGCGCAACCTGCACTATAGCGTCGAAGGCGCCTCTGACCTCCAGCCATCGGAGATCACCGACAACGGCCAATTTACGGTTATGCGCTTCCCGGCGAACCACGAAGTCCCGTCGATCTTCCTGGTTCGGGACGACGGTAGCGAGACGCTGGTCCCTTACGACGTCCGCGATGACTTCGTGGTCGTCCACCTCGTCGCCAAGCAGCTCCGGCTTCGCCGAAACGGCGAGGTGCTGTGCATCTTCAACGAAGCGCCACAACCGTACGGTGTGAATTACGGCTCCGACACTGCGTCGCCGCATGTCGACCGCACCATCAAGGAGGAGCCGAAGTGAGCAGCATTCCGCCTGTCGGCGAGGGCTCGGCCGAGATCACCGCCCCGATCGTGCGCGACCGAACGCCGGAGCGCGAGGAAGTCGAACGGACGATCACGCCGGTCGGCGGCGGCCGATTTGGCGGGAACCGAACAGGTGCGATCGTAGGCGTCGCCGCGGTCGTTGCAGCGCTGTTTTTCATCAACGTCGGCAGCGGAAAGCACGATTCAACGATCCGCACTGTGTCTATGACGCCCGACGCCAACGTACGTCCCGATCAGCACGCCGCGCAGACCCAGCAATTCGACGCAGGCGCCGGCCAACCCGGCGGACCGCCCAACCTCGCCGGCACGGCCACGGGACGAATGGCAACGATGCCAGACGGGACGGTCGTACCCGCGATCACGCCAGGCGCGGTTCCAGCGGGTAGCGAGCATGTGGCGGACGGCCACACTTCGGGAGAATCGCTCGCCGACAAGTCCCGCCGCGCACCGCTGCTCATCAGCGTTGGCGGAACCGGCGGGCAAGGAGGGCTTGAGGCATCCGCGCCACAGCCAAACGATGCGCCGGATGCGCGGCCTGCGACACAAGCGCCGGCAGGCGAGCTAGACCACCTCCGCCAAGTCTCAGCAATCGGCAGCTCACACGCCGCGATGCTGCCGAACCGCAATTATCTGGTGACGGCGGGCACCATGATCCCCTGCATCCTGCAGACCGCAATGAACTCGACACAGCCCGGCTACACGTCGTGCATCATCCCGCGTGATGTTTTTTCGGACAACGGTCGGGTTGTCCTGATGGAGAAGGGCACCAAGGTGCTCGGCCAATATCAGGGTGGGATCAGCCAGGGACAGAACCGCATCTTCGTCCTATGGACACGCGCGGTCACGCCGCGCGGCGTCGCGGTCGATCTCGCCTCGCCCGCATCAGACGCCCTCGGTCGTGCGGGCATGGCGGGCGCGGTCGATACGTTCTTTTGGGCACGGTTTGGCGCGGCGCTGATGCTTTCGCTGGTAGATGATGCATCGTCGGTCGCGTCGTCGCATTTCGCCGGACAGGGCACCAACACGACGCAAGTGCCCTCCAGTACCGCCAGCGTCGCTCTCCAGAACACGATCAATATCAAGCCGGTGCTGAAGAAGAACCAAGGCGAGGAAGTCGGTATCTTCGTCGCGCAGGATTTCAATTTCGCCGACGTGTACAGTCTCGAGCTACGCCGCTGATGTCACAGCGCCAGCTCCTCGAGCATCACCTGGCGCCAGTGCGAGCCTTGATGCAGCCTGTCGACGTGACGGAGTTGGTTATCAACCGCCCCTATGAGGCGGGTGTAGAACAAGGGGGCAGATGGACGTGGCACGACGTGCCAGAAATGTCGTTCGATTGGCTCATGACGCTCGCGCGCGCCGCAGCGGCTGCAACCAAACAGGATATCCGTTCGGATGCGCCGCTCGTATCGACGGTCCTGCCGACCGGCGAGCGCTGCCAATTCCTGATCCCGCCTGCGACGCTGGAGGGCATCGTCTCGGTAACAATACGCAAGCCGTCGGCCGTAACGCTCAGCCTCGACGACATGATCTCCGGCGGCATCTTTACCGACACTGCCATTGCTGGGCGCGCAATCGCAGCCGTCGACGAGCGCTTGATGGAACTTCTCCAGGCGAAAAACTGGCGGGCGTTTCTCGAACTCGCGGTCATCTCTCGAAAGAACATCCTGATCAGCGGCGCAACAGGGTCGGGCAAGACGACGATCTCAAAGGCGCTGATCCAGCTGATCCCCGATCAAGAGCGTCTCCTCACGATCGAGGATGCGCGCGAACTGACCGTTCCGCACCGCAACTGCGTGCACATGATCTATTCGAAGGATGATCAGGGCCAAGCCAAGATCGGGCCGAAGCAGCTGCTCGAGAGCGCGCTCAGGATGCGGCCCGACCGTATCCTCCTGCAGGAGCTCCGTGACGGGACGGCGTTCTTTTATCTCCGCAACGTCAATTCCGGCCACCCCGGCTCGATCACGACAGTCCACGCCAACTCGGCGGAAGGCGCCTTCGAGCAACTCACGCTGCTGGTAAAGGAATCCGAGGGCGGTCGCGATCTTGGTCGCGACGACATTCGCGGCATGCTCAAGAGCCTTATCGACGTCGTCCTGCAAGCCGAGAAAGTCGATGGGCGCTGGAAGGTGAAGGAGGTCTATTTTGATCCGTATACCGGGGAGAAGCCCGGTAGCTAAGGCCGCCGTGGTAGTCGCTGCCATCATTCCGATCGCCGCCATCTGGACGGCGCTCGCGGTGCTGATCGCGCTTAGCGGCCTGCATCAAATCACCATCCATACCAATTGGCAGGTGCTGCCGGAATGGCTCTGGTATTATCGGCACGCGCCCGTCCTGCACGGCTGGTTGCTGCGCGGATTCCTCTTCGGCGGGTTGATCGTTGCGTTGGGTTTCCTCCTGCTCGTCTGGGATCGACAGGGAAAATCGCAATATGGCGAGGCCCGGTTTGCCAACGAGCGCGAGATCGAGGCAGCGGGCTTGCGCGGCGGTAACGGCATCCTGCTCGGCAAACTCCGCGGGCGGTTCCTAACGACGGGGCCGGAGGCGCATGTCATGCTCGAAGCGCCGACTGGCTCTGGCAAGGGCGTCGGCATCGTCATTCCGAACCTGCTCAATTGGCCTGGGTCGATCGTCAATCTCGACATGAAGCGCGAGAATTTTGCCAAGACGGCTGGCTTTCGCGCGCATCATGGTCAGCGCGTGCATCTCTTCGATCCACTCGATCCCGATCGGGCGGCATCGCGCTATAATCCGCTGGCCTATATCGATCGCACTGACGACGTACTGGTCATTGACGAATTGCAGAAGATCGCAGGCATGCTGTTCCCGCTACCCGAGCGCGGGGAGGCATTCTGGGCGGAAGCGGCGCGGACCGCGTTCATTGGCGTTGGCGCCTATGTCGCCGCGACGCCGACTTTGCCGTTCACGATCGGGCAGCTTTACCGCGATATCACCGAAGGCGACCCGAAGACACGTCTTCCCGCGCTTGTCGAGGCGCGCGCGACGGCCGGGACGCCGCTTTCCGTGCAGTGCGTAACCGCCCTGACCGATTTTACCTCGGCGTCCGACAACACGTTTTCAGGGATCAAACAGACCGTCACCACCAAACTGGGCCTCTGGCTGAACCCGCACGTTGATGCCGCCACGTCTGCCAGCGACTTCGATCTCCGCCGCCTGCGGACTCAGCCTATGACGATCTATCTCGGTGCTTCGCCGAATAATATCGATCGCGTGGCACCGCTCTACAACCTCATTTTCCAGCAGCTCGTCGACCTTAACACCGACCCCACGATCGGCGAGTTCGATCCCGCCAGCCAGCACCGTGTGCTCGTGCTGCTCGACGAGTTCGCGCGGCTTGGGAAGGCACCGGTCATCGTGTCCGCGATCTCTTATGTTCGCAGCTTCGGTCTGAATTTTCTCATCGTCGTTCAGACCCGCGCGCAGCTTCGGCGCCTCAATGGCGACGATGGTGCCGAAGAACTCATCACCAATTGCGATGCGCAGGTCGTCTACACGCCGGGCAATCTCAAGGACGCAAAGGAAATTTCCGATCGCCTCGGCACGCACGGGCTGGCCGCCCGCTCGAAGAGTCGCGCCTTGGGCTGGTTCGCGCCGGCCAATAACAGCATCTCGGAATCGCAGCAATCGCGCGCACTGATGCTGCCGCAAGAGGTCGAGGTCATGCCCTTGACTGATGTGTTAATCTTCAAGCGTGGCATTCCCGCCGTCCGCGCAACCAAGATCCTCTACTACAAAATGGCGGAGTTCGCCGGCCGACTGCTTCCGCCGCCAAAGATCGTAGCTGCAGACGCCGACGTCCTACCGCCGGTCGCCTGGAACGACAAAGTCCCCGTCGTGGTCGGAGCACCGGCATTACCGGTGTCCGCACCGCAATTGAGTGAGGCACAGCTCGACGGGCTCGAAGAGTTGCCGGTCGATGCACTGCAATTCGATCCCGATCTTGATCCGTTTGCCGCAATCGAGCGCGGCGACGACCCGGAAGAGGCGACGCGGCGTTGGATGATGGCGAGCATCAACGGTGCCGACGACGGTCGGGTGATCGGATGATGGGAAAGGCCTGATGGCATCGACTAAACGCGAATATCTGACCGTCCCTTACGACCAGCGTCATACTGCCCGCGCGGCTGGCGCTCGCTGGGACGCGACCGCTAAGGCTTGGTATATCGGCGCGAGCGCCGATCGCGCGGCATTAGCATGCTGGCTTCCGGATGCGAGCGCACCTGAGCTCAAGCCTCGCGAGGAGTTCATGGAGGCCATGCAGGAGCACGGATTGCTCGTGACCGACGCCCATCCGATAGCAGACGGCAAGACGCACCGTGTGCCTGTTGAGGGCGACCACGGCGACGCTAGAGGCCGCTACTCACGCCCTTCGGGCCAATACGCCCTTCATCTCGACGGACACCCTGCCGGCTTTCTCAAGAACTTCCGCAAAGGGACCTATGTCGCTTGGAAGAGCCGCGGATTTCGCCTGCCCCCGGCCGAGATGCTGGCGCTGCGCGCAGAGGTTGCACAGCGAGAGCGGGAGCATGCCGCAGATCGACTGCGGGCGATCGAGGCTGCAGCGCTTCGCGTGCAACAGCAGACAGCGACGCTGAGGCCCGCAACATCGGTGACGGGCTACATGACGCTTAAGGGCATCAGCCCGACGATCGGCGCCCTGACGGATCGGGGTGGGATTACCACCTACCTCCCGGCGATCGACATCGAGGGCACGCAGTGGACCCTGCAGACGATCCGGCGCGACGGCTTCAAGCTGTTCGAGGAAGACAGTCGCAAGGAGGGGACTTTTCATATCGTTGGGGGCGACCTGGAGGCTCTGGAGCGTCTCCCCTTGCTTATCATGGCGGAAGGCTATGCCACGGCCGCCATCGTAGCTGAGGCAGCGCTACAGCCCATTGTTGCGGCCTTTGACGCGGGAAACCTCCTGCCGGTCGTGCAAACCCTTCACAGCCGTTTTCCTGACAAGCCGATCCTGATTGCGGGCGACGACGATCGTGGCGTTGAGCTGAAGGAAGGTCACAATCCCGGACGCGACAAAGCGACGGCCGCTGCGGCCGCTGTTCGAGGCCTCGCAATCTTCCCAGAGTTCGCGCCCGGCGAGGTCGATCGAGATCCTAAGGGCTTTACCGATTTTAACGATCTGGCGACGCGTAGCGTGCTCGGCCACGAAGCTGTCAAAGCGCAGATATGGGCGGGAATAAAGGCGCTTACGCGAAAAGATACGGCAGCGTCCGGCGCCGATGAAGGAGAGGATAAGATGCCCAATATCGAAAATTCCGAGATTTCTGTGCGAGCTGGCGAACAGCCAACAGATCGCGACCGCGAGATGAATGATGCTGCAGATCGCGCGTCGAACCGGATCGGGCTCGCCACTGGCAAATCTGTGTCCCTCCCTGCCGGGGAGGAGCCTGCCGTGAGGACGAAGACCGGCAGCGCACCACCGTCGCTCGACGCCGGCGACGTTCCTCCAGCGATAGCGGCACGATACCTCATCGAGACATCGCGTTGGACAGGGCGGCGCGATTACTTCGAAAGTAGTGGGGCCCCCGCTGCCGCCTTCCACGATCGCGGCGGAGCGCTTGTGTCGAAGAGCGACAGCCCAGCCGTGATCGCCGACATGGTGGCGATTGCACAACATCGTCGGTGGGAGACGCTGGAGGTAGCAGGGTCAGAGGCGTTCCGACGCGAAGCATGGTTTCGTGCCCGCGCTGCCGGGCTTGAAGTAAACGGGTATCGCCCGACCGAGCGGGATTTGCAGGACGTCTCGCGCCGAATGGGGCGGAGTGATGCTCCTAGAGACGCTCGCCCGGCAACTCGGCCAGCGGAACGCGCGGCTCCACGCGAAACCGATCCAGCGCCGCGCGAATATCTGTCCGTTCCGTTTGCTGATCGGGAGGCCGCCAAGCAGGCCGGCGCCAAATGGGATCGAGAAGCCAAGTGTTGGTATGTCGAAGGTACCGACACGTCCGCGGTTCGGCGCTGGGTGCCAAGCGAAAAACAAGCCCGCACAGAAAAGACGATTGCTGCCGATCCGAATGCGCGCGCGCAGCTTCGTGCGATCGAAGCGGTCGTTGGCGTCACCCTCGCGGACAATCCGGAAGCGCAGCGTAGGGTGCTTGAGGCAGGGCGTGAAACGCTTGCCGAGCGCGTCTCACACGATAAACCGATCAGGTCGCCTCAGCTCCAGCCTAGCGACAGAGTTCCGGCTACATCGGAGCCTCGAACGCCTTCTGCCCCTATCAATGAGCCAGCATTGCCACAGCGCCGCCCGCCAGAAAGAACACGAGGTCGATGAAGCGCTTATCCTTGATACTGGCGCTTACCGTTGTCGTGTTCGCCCACGCGACGCTCGCGTCAGCGAGATTGCCTCAGGGAGCTGGCCAAGCGCAGTACGGTCGGTCTTTCTCCTGCCCGGTCATCCGCGTGCATGACGGAGACACTTTCACGTGTGCCAGCGGCGTACGCATCCGTCTCAAGGCAATCGATGCGCCTGAGATCGGCCCATGTCGCGGTCACGGTGGTCGCTGCATCTCTGGGGACGGCTACGCGTCTCGGGATGCGCTCCGCGGTCTGGCCCTTGGTCAAACCGCGCTTTGCCGTCCCTCGGGGCGCTCCTACGATCGGGTTGTAGCGTCGTGTTCGGTAGGCGGGGTAGACCTATCCTGTGCGCAATTGCGGTCGGGCCAGGCTGCCGAGCGTTATGGTCACCTGACGTGCCGCTGATGGGCAACAAGAAGCTTCGAAAGTTTGTTTGAACAAACTTTCGTGGTAAGGATCAAGCTATGAACGAGATGACCCGCCTAGCACCGGCCGATGCCTCCGACCTCTGGCCGGTAATCGAGAAGGGCCTCGCCCGCGATGGCGAGTTTGCCGTGCGCGACCATCTCGCTGCCGGTTTCCCGGTCTATTACAGCGAGTCCGACACCCCAGCGGGCCTCGTCGTGAAAGAATATCCCGACGGTCGGCGTGAGCTGGTCCGTCACAACCGTAATGCGGATGAAGTCATTCGGTCGCTTTGACGCCACGTCCACAGCTTTGGGTTTTCGCAGGCCCAAACGGCGCCGGCAAATCGACCCTCGCGGATCGCTTCGTGCGCGGCCGCATTCCGATCGTAAACCCCGACAATATCGCGCGGGAGCTGCCGCGCACAGCGGACGGCGGGCTCGCCGAGCTGGCCGCGGGCAAGCTCGCGCTTAAAGAACGCGATGCGCGGCTTCGCGCCCGCGAAACCTTCGCTTTCGAGACGACCTTGTCGGGCGGCACCGAGCTAAAGGCAATGCGGGACGCCACGGCGGCGGGCTACAAGGTTAACCTTGTCTACGTCGGCGTATCCGATCCCGCGATTTCGATGGCGCGTGTGTCAGAACGTGTGCGCCGGGGCGGGCATGATGTCGATGATCGCGCTGTCGCCCGGCGCTACGCCGCCAGCTTGCGTCAGCTCCCTGAAGCGATGGCGCTCGCCGATCGGACTTTTGTGTTCGACAATGGCGGACGCCGCCATCGCCTCCTTCTAGTCCGCGACGACGAGCGAGTGCGCCTCGCCAGCGCGCTGCCGCAATGGGCGCGCAGCGCGATTCCGTCCGAACTTCGTCGCGATCCGCTGGAAGCGGAGCGCGCTGACAGGCAGATGGCCATGATCGAAAAGGTCGCGAGCAGGACCCTTGCCGGATTGCCGGACGCGAGAAAGCGCGTTGTCGACGAGGGCAGCGCCACCCTTCAAGAGCGACTAGACCAGGGCAAGCCGATCAACCCCACAAGCCCGTCCGATCGAAACCCCACAGCCCCCTCTCGAGCGCCGTTCAAACCCAAAAAGGATCGGAAGCGGTAGTCTAGAAATGCGCTCGCGCGCGGATGCTCAAGGAAAATACCTGTTGGAAAACTACCGCTCAGTTTTGAGCTTGAACAAGCCTAATAAGCGACCCGTCCGGGTCGATTAAAGCCCCAATGATGCCGCCCCATGGCTCCCTTTTCGGGCGATGCACTCGCGGCCAGCCCTTTATGGCTTCCGGCACGCCCGCCGAAGATACCGCGTCGAAGAACGCGCCAACGTCGTCCATCCTGAAACAGCAGCTAAACGAACTTTGAGCGGGATCGAGATCTGGAAACGGGAAGAACTCCAGCATGAGATCGCCACGTTTGAGGATCATCCAGCCGACGTCTCTCCAAGTCTGCTCAAATCCAAACTGCCCGTAAAAGCGGGCGGCATCTTCGAAGTCCCTTGAGGGTAGGTTCGGTGTGGCTAGGTCGGGCATCTCTGCGGCTCCACGTTTGATCCACATAGGGTAGATCAAGTGCGCTGAACGTCGGCAAGGGGGCGATTTCTCTCTATCCGCTTTCCCGCCCGATAGCCGCGGTTCGCTTTATCCACGCAGCCGTTTCACCAGCGCAATCCAAGCCTCTTCCGACCTCGGCCATCGCTGGCTGGAAGGTCCATATGGTGTGTGGAATGTGACACTACACCGCTCGGGCCGGGCGAAGCACCTGCTGCATCTAAGATGGCCTCTGACCGTCGCGAGGTTGCAGTCCCATCGGTGGACGATGAACCATCGGTAAAGCGGTTCTCCGGCAATAATAGATTCATTGTTGCATCGAAAATGACATCGCGCGTGGATATTGGCCTTTCGAGCGACGACATCACCGAGTGAATGAAATCGGACATTGGCTCCCACGTCACAGCGAAAGGTCGAGCTGGTCGGGATGCGCCGACGCGCGGTGATCTGCGATCTTGTCGATCATCGACTGCACGATAAATTCCGCCGCGCTAAATCGCATTCGTTTATCTGGGGCCGATAAGCCTACGCGAACCCAGCCGGGAAGCGTTAAAAGGGTTGCAGCAAGGTCGTCTGGCGTGACGACCGGTTCGGGTTGATGAGCGAAGCGGGCCATACCGATAATAGAACAAAAGCAGAACGTTCTCGCAAGCCGATTCGCGATGAATCGATTAAAGGGAATGCCCGGCGGTAGGCGATTCACACCACTGAGCTACAACGCTCGAGATAATTTACCTCTCCCGATCCTTTTCGATGTGGCCGGGAGACGATCGTGATGCGCGATCCCTCCCATCCGGACCTGCAGGGCTCTCAGATAAGTGCCGTCCCCTGTCGGCGTTGACGAGGGCCTGTGCTTCCTCGCGATCTCGCACCAATGGTCGGGGCATTGCCGCCACGAACGCCCGCGTCTGACGTGCAAGCGTCCGATCCTCGGGAGCACTGCTCTGCTCCAAAAGTTCGGCCGCCTTCGCGTAGCCTCGGCGGACCTCGGCCTGGCGGACCACGGTCTGCACCTCCCACGGACGCGGCGCGGGTGGATTCTCCTGTGCCATTGCGACAGCGGCGGCTCGACCGCCTTGGACAACCTGGGGAAGCGGGCTGTCGGCAGAGCCGCGTTCGCGTGTCTTCCTGACGCTGGTCCGCTCGGCCTTCTGAACAATCCCACGCGCGCGACGGGGCGTGGCCTCGGCATCGATGCCGCGCGCCCGCAATTCGCGTGCGAACGATTCTCGCCACATCGCTAAATCCGCTTTGCGGGGATTGAAACGCATGCCCCCCTCTCCCCGGGCAGCGATCGTCAGATGCACATGCGGATGATCAGCATCGAGGTGAAGCGCCATCGCGTGCGGAAATGGCTCAAGCTCGACGCGAGCAAACGCGCGGACCGACTGATAGACTCCGTCTGGATTCGTACCGGGTGGCATCGAGAACACCATTGATACCGAGGTCAGCGGCTCGCGACGCCGCGAAACCGCTTCCTCGTCCTCGGTCCATTCACGAGCAAGTTCACGAAGCTCTGTGACATTCTCGATGGTTCGGCCATCGCTCGTCTCAACGTCGAGCTTGCCGTGCCGCCCGATATATTCGAGATGTGCAGCGGTATGCGCGCCACCACGTTGGCGACCCGATACCTTCACCATGACCTCCGGCGCGAAGCGCGTAATCCGCTCGAGCCGCTGCTTGGCCGCAGCGCTCCTCGCCGTGGCGTCGGGTTTGGCCCGGTTGGCTGCACGTTGCGCTGTCGACACCATCGCGGCAGCGACAGCGGCTCCCCCTTTGTCCTTGCGGCCTTTTCCCGCAGCAGGCCGCCAGATTTCATCGAGAAAGCTGAGATCCGGACCGCTCATCACTCAGCTCGCCAATAAGCAAGGTCGCCTTTGATCGCCGCGCCGATCGCGGCGACCTGAGCGTCGATCTCGGCCCGCATTGCTTCGACGCGCGCGGCTTCGCGCGCGAGGTCGAGGCGGCTTTCCTGCATGTTCGCAGAATGGAGCGCATGCACCGCCTGGTTCACGTTGCGCCCGATCGCGCGCAGTTCGCGACGGATATCCACGAGCGTTTGGCGTGCCTCGATTGGGGGCGGCGCGGCACGTAGACGCGACCTTACGACGGCGGCGACCCAGTCGGTGCGCTTCACGCCCCGCTCCGCCGCGCTATCGTCGAGCTGGGCCAGCTCGTCATCATCGAGGCGTAACTCAATCCGATGCTTTCCGCGCGAGCGCATGGTGGGCGGCGCACTCGGCTCTTCTCCGCCTCCCCCGCTGACGCGCTCGATCAAGGTTCGAAGCGCGTGCGAGCGGCCACCCGCTCTAGCAGCGACCGCGTCAAAGCGGGCAGCCAACTCATCCGACAAACGAAGCGTGAAGAGCGCCATAAGCATCTGTGTAATACAAAACCGGCTGTAAGCCTATCCTGCCATCATACCACACGAAGAAGATCAGTTTGTTCGAACAAACTTTTGCCTGGAGCTAAACGGCCGCCGGGCGGATCGCGCTGAGGCTGATCGTCTCCGGCGCCTCCTCGCCCTCGAACAACACGTTGACGGTGTCGGCGAGCACAAGACGTCCTCGTCGGCCATCTACGACAACCATGATCGCCAACGGCTCCTCACGCCCCCCCGCTGTCGGCGGGGGGGTTGCTGCCTTTTGCGACCGCTTGCGCCCGGCTACAGCATTCTCATTTGCCGGCGGCGTCTCCGGAGTTTGTTCAGACAAACTTTCCGGTGCAATCGGCAGCTCGGGCTCCGTCTGAACCTTCGGCTCGTTCAACAATCCCCTGGCTTCGGCGGTCGTGATAGGATCTTCACCGCGTTGGGTAATGAACGATTCAACCCGCTCCTTGTCTGTCTTCCAAGCCTGGTGCAGCTCATAGACGGTCCGGATCGCCAGCCGGTCTGCCAAATCGCCGATCAGCGGCGGCATCGAGGCAACCGCTGCATACATCGAGATCATCGGCTTGGGGCGACCAAGCTTCTTCGCGATATCGGCTTGTTTCCAACCGGCCTTGACCAATTTGGCAACCGCTCCCGCAAGCTCTCCGGCGGTAAGATCGACACGCTGGTCGTTCTCGACGACCTGCTGGACAAGGTCGTCGGGTTCCTCGCCACCTTCCGACACAATCGCGGGGATCGTTTCCTTGCCTGCCAAAGCTGACGCGCGAAAGCGTCGGTCGCCAAACCGGATGATATAGCGCTGCTCGCCTTCGACCTGCCGAACGATGATCGGCTGAAGCACCCCGTGCGCTTTGATCGACTCTGCCATTTCGGAGAGTTCGGCATCAGAGAAAGAGCGGCGCGGGTTGTTCGGATCGCTGGCGATGCGGTCTAACGGCAATTCGACGACCTGCTTCGACGTACTCTGCGTGTCGAGCGATAGCGAAAGGGAGTCGATCAAATTTTCAAAGCGCGAGGCCATCATGCGGTCTCCTTCTCGGCTGCTGCAACGACACGCTTGCGCACCTCGCCCAATATCTTGCGCATTTCCGCTGCGGCCACGGTCGCGCCGGAGGATTTGATCGCCCATACGGGTTTGCGGTCACTCATCGCCTGCTCATAGCCGTCCCGCGCGGTGATGACGCCGGGAAACATCATCTTCGTGCCGATCTTGCTGACGAGCGCCTCCAAATTCGTCCGCTCTCGCGGCGAGTGACTGTTGAACCGCGAAGCGACGAGGCCAAGGAAATTGATCTTGCGGCCTCCCCTACCCTTTTCCTGCACAGCAAGGATCGACTGGAGAAGCTGGCCGACCCCTTCGATAGCAAAGTCCTTGAGTTCGATCGGTGACAGCAGGAAATCGCAAACTGCCATCGCTGCAAAATTGCGCGCTCCCCAGTTCGGGGGGGTGTCGATCACGCAATAGTCGAAATGCGGGTTCAGGGTGGCGAAATGCCTGAGCATGACCGGTACCTGGGCAAGCTCGATGATGTGCAGGCGCGTATCCCGCGACAGCACCGTAATGCCCGGCTCCCCTTCGATCGCAATCGACGCATTGGCTTCGAACAGGTCTGCGGCAGGATACGCCTGGCGCTCTGCCGAGAGTACCGACGAGCCATTCCCCTGCCCGTCCAGATCGACGAACAGCACACGTGCGTCGCTTTCGGCGAGGAACCAAGCAAGATGGACGGCCAGCATCGTCTTGCCGACGCCGCCTTTCTGATTGTTGATGACTATCGTCTGCATGTTCGTCTCCGCGCGCGAAAAGGCGCTAGGTCCAGTCTTCGGATGCTAATCCGCGTACGCGTTCGAACTCGCGAAGGTTGCCCGTCACGATGGCAAGCCCCCTGCTGCGTGCATGACCTGCAATCAGCAGATCGTAGCTGCCGATAACCTCCCCTGCCCGCTCAAGCTCGGCTTTAATCTCACCCGCATGCGCTGCCGCGTGATCATCGAACGGAAGGACGTCCAACCGCGACGCGAAATCCTCGACTGCTCGGCGATTGTCGATTGGACGCGCCGACTTTGCCGCCCCGTGTAACAACTCCATGAGGACGATTGTCGAAATTGCCAAGCCCTCTGCCTCATCGTTGAAGCGGAGCTTTAGGGCAGGCGGTTTGTCGCGAAGAACCCGAATGCAAAGGTTCGTATCGAGCATGAAACGCAGGCTCACGAACGCGTCTCAGCAACGCTCATAGCGACTCGCGGTCCTGAGCGGCGGGCTGATCCCGTTCACCCAGATCAACGCCGGGTGCGTCGAAAAAATCGTCCCAAAGTTCGTTGGCAGGCGAAATCATGCGGCTGCGACCGACACGACGGATTGAAACATCGCGGACCTCAGGGGGAAAGTCGACGCCTTTGGGCAGGCGAACGGCTTGCATCCGATTCGTCTCGAAAACCTTGGTCGTCGCGATAGGTTTGTTTGCCATATACCCAGTGTATATGGCACCGCGCGGGATGCAAGAGCGGAGCAAAGTTTGTTTAAACAAACTTTGCTCCAGAACCAAAAAGGCGTCGCCGCCCGGCAGGGCGACGACGCGACATTTCAGCCTATCACAGGATGGAAGCCGCCACCTTCTGGTGGCGGCTTCACCCGATTATTCAGCGGCAATCACGTCTATCGCATCATCATTGTCAGCGTGCGGAACGCTAGAAGGCAGCGCCTCTGTCTCACTCAGGGCAGCCTTTCCAAGAGGTGTAACAAGCGCGGCGGGAAGCCACCCAGAACCGGCGATGCGATCATTGCAGGCGGCGGCAAGCTCAGGCTTCTTCAACTTCCCGCAATTCTCCGCAGCGGCCACCCCACACGCCTCGGTTAGTGCTTCCAGCGCGGTCTTGCGCGTCAAGCGGTCGTAAAACTCGATACCGCCCTCCCAATGTTGACGCATGTCGAGTGCCACGGCCCGTGCAATACGGTCCGCCGACCGCAACCGCTCAGCTTCCGCGAACTTGCCGTGGGTCGCGTCGATCAGGGCTCCGGTGCAAGCCGCTAGCAACTGGTCCACATCCCGTGCGTCGAGCGACAATACCCACCCCAAACGCTCGTCGGGCTGGCTTGGCATGGCCTCGATCAGATCCGCCACATGCTCGAACGGCGAACCGATCTCGCGCGTCGAAACGTCGAAGCTCGAAACCGGCGACTGGACGCTGCCGCCACGAAGCTGGACCGCATGGGGGGAGGGAATGCCGCCACCAAGTGCGATCGGCAACAGGGCGTCGAGCAGGATCGCAAAGGCAACGCTCTGATTGGCGGCGACCTCGGATTGGAGCGCGGATGTGCGAACCCGCGACAAATCCTCAACCATGCGCGCGTCGTAGAGCGGGCGGGGGAGGGGGGTGCCTTTCTCGTCCCGCGTCACGGCACGTGGAGCCTTGCGGCTGTAGTAGGTTCGATTGACCGCGCCTTGATGATCGATGGTGAGCAGGACAAGGCCGCCTGCCTTCACCGCGTCGGAAAACGACCGCTCGACCGTGCCGATGCCGTCGATCGCTTCGTCCAGCGTGACAACCTCGTCGTCATACTCGGCATCCTCGCCGATCGCCGCGACCAGCGCATCCCGCTTGGTCCGAAACTCCGCCAGCTTGACCTCATCCTCGGACGAAAGGGTGCGCCGCTCGGCATCCGGGTAAAGCCGATGCCATTTGTAGCTGTCGTACGGGGTGGTTTCGCAAGGGAGCACCTCGCCCCAACCCTCGGCCTCGGCCTCCGCCGCCAATAGGTCCAGCTTTTCATCGGCAAGGCGCTGAACGAGCTGCGGGTCATCCGCATAGCCCTCGCCCTCTTTGGCGAACAGGTCGCCGGTCAGGGCGCCACCCGCTGCCTGATACGCGTCCATCCCGACGAACCGGAACAGCCGGTGGTTGGTGGTCACCTTGGCCTCGGTCAATAGGCTGCGGACCTCATGCGCCGACCGCGCTCGCCGCAATACCCTCTCCTGCCGTTTGTGGTCGTCGGTGAGCGTGAACGCCTGTGCCGTGGGTAGGTCGATCTTGTCCGAAGCCAGCGCATTGATGACCTTGGGACTGACCGACGCAAGCGCCAGCATCTTGCGGACCTCGCGCGGTTCATAGCCGTAGCGGTGCGCGATAGCAGCGTCGTCATGGCCGTCTGACGCTAGTGACGCAAAAGCGCGGATAGCATCGGCCGGGTGCATGGCGACCCGTTGCGCGTTTTCGGCATAGCTGACGCCGACCGCGTCTTCGCCACCCCGAACCTCGCACGGAATTTCGACGTCTTGCTCCCACGTTCCGGCCCGAACCAATTGAACGATGGCCCGGCGACGACGCTCTCCGGCGATGACCTCGAACTTGCCGTCGTCTCGCGGAGCAACGGTGAGGTTCTGGATTAGACCGTCGGCGGCAAGGCTCATTGCCAATGTCGTAACATCGGCCTTTACCTTGCGCGCGTTCCGGGGGGAGGCAACGAGCTTGGACCACAGGATATGCTGAATGTTCATCTGACTTTTCCTTCTCAATCGACCGCAGGGCGATGGCCCCGCCATCAACCCTGCCTTCGTGGCGAACAGCCGGGGGCGAGGGGGGCAGCGAGAATCTGACGGGGTGGTGCGGGCGCACCGAGCGCATGCGAGGGAGCCTCGGCCCGGCTGATTGTCGTTGCTGGGGAGAGGGGGCGGCGCGCCTCTTTCCCCGACCAGAACAAAACGTTCGCCGGTAGTGCCGGCGTCCTTGTCAGGCGTCAGCCTGTGCGCGAGCGATCGTCACCCGCATGGGACGAGACGCCGAAGGTGGCTCGGTCGGAGCAAAGCGGAGATAGAGCGCGGCCCGCCGTGGCGCGCCAACGACTGGTCGATGATCCACCTGGTTCGGGTTGGGACCCCGGCGCCCATTGCTTAGGTCGTCATACAGGTTGGTCGTATCTACCTCGGATTCCGAGAGATCGAAGCGCATCAGGAGGGTGAATGGATATCGAGCGCTTCTCCCGGTTGAGCGAACGTCAGCGCGATTATCTCCGGCAGGTTTTCCAGC
>NZ_JH584244.1:64294-107401 GCF_000241485.1 Sphingomonas sp. PAMC 26605 | reverse complement strand
AACGTCCAACTGCGTCGTGCTGGTAACGATCTGTGGGTACGCGATCTTAGCACGGGTCAGGAAGTCAAGGTCGATCGCCAATTCCAAGACGACGGCACGTGGGGCATCAATCAATTGGCTTTCGCCGACGGCACCTCGCTCGACCGCGAGCAGATCCGGCTGGGGGCGGTGTTTTATGGCGGCGATGGCAATGATGAGATCTACGGTTCGGCGCTGAACGACACGTTAGATGGCGTGAAAGGCAACGACTATCTCGAAGGACGCGAGGGCGGAGATACCTACCGCTATGCTTCTGGTGATGGGAGCGACCGTATCTATGATGCGGGCAGCGCTGAGGACGTCGACGCGCTGAAGCTGAGCGATCTCAATGCGGCTGATGTTCAGCTCAGTCGCTGGGGTAATGAGTTGTATGTGCGCGACCTAACGACGGGCCAGGAAATCCGGGTCGATCGCCAGTTTCAGTCCGATGGTACTTGGGGCCTGAATCAAATCGTGTTCGCCGACGGCACCTCGATCGACCGCGAAGCAATCCGACAAGCAGCGTGGGTTCGAGGTGGCGATGACAACGAAGACATCTACGGCTCGAGCCTCGACGACAAGCTGGTCGGCAACAAGGGCAACGACTATCTCGAAGGACGCGAGGGCGGAGACACCTACCGCTATGCTTCTGGTGATGGGTTCGATCGCATCTATGATGCGGGCAGCGCTGAGGACGTCGACACGCTGAAGCTGACCAATCTCAATGCGGCTGATGTTCAGCTCAGTCGCTGGGATAATGAGTTGTACGTGCGCGACCTAACGACGGGCCAGGAAATCCGGGTCGATCGCCAGTTTCAGTCCGATGGTACTTGGGGCCTGAACCAAATCGTGTTCGCCGACGGCACCTCGATCGACCGCGAAGCAATCCGACAAGCAGCGTGGGTTCGAGGTGGCGATGACAACGAAGACATCTACGGCTCGAGCCTCGACGACAAGCTGGTCGGCAACAAGGGCAACGACTATCTCGAAGGACGCGAGGGCGGAGATACCTACCGCTATGCCTCGGGCGACGGGTTCGATCGCATCTATGATGTGGGCGTTGCGAGCGATGTCGATACGCTGAAGCTCACCGACCTCAATTCGGTCGACGTGCATTTGCGGCGCAGCGGCGATGACCTCTACGTACGCGATCTCGTGACCGATCAAGAGATCCGGGTAGACCGCCAGTTTCAGGACGACGGCACTTGGGGTCTTAATCAGATCGTGTTCGCTGACGGTTCGGTTTGGGATCAAGCTGCGATTTTGGCAAATATAGAGGTTATCGGTTCGCCCGGCGACGACGTGCTGACGCTGAATAGTAATTACGGTCGTGTGAGCGCAGGCACGGGTAACGACACACTGTCCGTCCAGGGCAATGGTGGTGGCCGTATCTTGTTCCAAATCGGCGATGGTCACGATCTGCTGACCAATCCGGGGGGCGGCTATCAACGCAACGATGTTCTCGTCCTGCCAGGGAAGTCGGATGATGTAGCGTTGACGCGCGATGGCGACGCGATGATCGTGACTCTGATTGCTTCGGGCGACACCTTTAAGGCGCGTTACCAATTCTGGGGTAATGGTCATGAGACAGGCCTTGGCAGTTTGGAGTTTGCCGATGGCACCACTTGGGATCGGGCAGCGATCCTTGCCCATCTCACGACTGCGACTGATGGTGCAGACACGATTGCCGGTACTGCCGGAGTCGATTATCTTCGAGGACTTGGCGGTGATGACACCATCGACGGTCTTGCTGGCAATGATGAGCTGCGCGGAGATGATGGCAATGACGTGCTTTCCGGCGGGGCGGGTGACGACATTTTGATCGGGGGCAACGGCACCGACATCGCCAGGTTTGCCAGCGTGCAAGGGGATTACCAGCTGGCAACCGTGAACGGGGTCCTCACCGTAACCGACTTAAACCCTGGCGATGGGAACAACGGAGTTGACACTATTGTTGGAGTGGAAACCCTAGCGTTTGCCGATGTCAGCCAATCACTCGCAGCTCCCATTGTGCTCGACTTGAACGATGACGGTATCAGCCTGGTAAATCGAAGTGGGTCAAAGGCTTTGTTTGACATGAACGGCGACGGGCGAGCCGATACAACAAGTTGGATCAATAAAAATGACGGATTACTCGTCCTTGATCGCAATAGAGATGGTCTTATCAGTGGAATATTCGAAATCAGTTTCATCGGTGATAAACCGGGAGCGACTTCTGATCTCGACGGATTGAGTGCCTTCGACACCAATAAAGATGGCCAGTTATCTGAGGGCGATATTCAATTTAAGGAATTCGGAGTCTGGCAAGACGCAGACGGAAACGGCGTCGTTGACCCAGGTGAACTTTCGTCACTGACTAATGCTGGTATCTCCGCAATTGATCTCAAGGGCGAAGCAACATCTCATAACTGGGATTGGGACAGCGGCACGATTCTTCAAACAGGCACCTTTGTAAGAGCCGACGGATCACGCAGTATGCTTGCTGATGCCATATTCTCTTACGACTCAGCCACGTCGTCCACAGGGTCCGACAATGCTGCTTCGGTCGCAGCGCGGCTAATCGAAGCGTCTTCGGCGTTTCAACCTTTCGGATCCGGAGTTATTGAAGAGGTCTATCCCGACAAACGCGACACTCCGTTCAGCGCTTGGCTACCGACCGGTACCACGCGTATGTTCGACAGCTCGCGCGATGCTCTTTGATCTAAGTTGGGAGGCAGAGGTTTCCTCAACTTATCTCATCATTCCTGATTCTCCTTTCAGCGCCAAAACGGCGCACTGTCCTTGTACCCGAACGTGCATTTGTCGCGCGCGCCGGTGCTGGTCTTGGTGAACTGGTTGTCGAGATAGGAGCGCGGGGTGGCGTAGCCGCCCATATCGCGCATGAAGAGCCAACCCATGATAATTCTCCGGACGTGAGGATCAGGCGGCAGCGGCGAGGCGCGTAGCGCCGACGTCGCCAACCGTCGCGGTGAGCCGACGCTGGAACGTGGCTGCGTCCAGCAACTCGGCGATCGGCGCGCGCTGAACGGGGCCGGCGTGTTCGCCGCCCCGGCAGCGGTTGAAGGTGATCTCGCTGTCGGGGAGGAAGCTGTGCGGCCGTACCCGGATCGAGAGGTCGGAGTGGCGCAGCTCGGTCGTACCATCGTCGGCTAGGCCTCCCATGTCGGTGTCGATGCGGACGTCATGCGCCTCGAGGCCGATCGCCTCGGCGAGCGAAGCAAGTGCGAGGCGGGCCTCTCGATGGAAGGTGCGTTTCGCCGCGGCGTCGCCGGCGACGCTGTTGCCGGCGATGTCGAGCAGCGCGGATCCGGAGATGACGCTGCCTCGATCTTCCGCACAGCGCAGACGCAGCGCGTTCGTGATGGGTGCGCCACGTTCGGCGACGGACGCCAGGTTGCGGATTAGCAGCAGGATTGACGCATCGCGGTCGATCGGCTTGCCGGCACGCCGGCAGTCGTCGACGCCCGCGTTCAGGGCGTGGAGCGCTGCGGGCAGGGTGCCGAGTGCATCGGGGGAAAGCCCCTCGTTGTGGCGGTAGTGCGTGTCGAAGAGCATGACCGAACCTCCTGAGCGCCAGGGCGCGCTCAAAAGGCCGAAGGCTTCCTCTCCTCTGTCAGAAAGCCCAGCTCGGTCGTGAAGGAGCCGGCGATCACTCGCCGGCGTTGATGTTTCAGAGCTTGTCCTTCAGACCCTTGGCAGGCGTGAACGCCACTTTCTTCGAGGCCGCGATCGTGATCGCTTCACCGTTCGCCGGATTGCGACCTTGACGCTCCGGACGGTCCTTGACCGAAAACTTCCCGAAGCCAGGAACCGCGACCTCTTCGCCTTTCGCGGCCGCGCGCGCGATCTGATCGAAGACAGCCGCAATCGCCTTCTTTGCGTCAGCTTCACTCGATCCAGTCGATTCTGCGACGCCCTTGGTCAGTTCACCGATATTCATGGTATTTGCGCTCCCTTTGAAAGTCGGCAGGTTTAGCCAAAGCAACTATTATGGTGAAGCCGAAAAGCCTTTGGCATTGCGGCATCTATGGAGGGCCTGCATGGTCGCCGAAGGCCCCGGCAGGGAGCGTCCAGCGATCCGCCAGGATCGAAAGACGCCAGACCGGATCGTCGGCTTGCGTCAATTCGTCGGGATGGAGCGTCGCAGCCGGGAACGCCGTGCCGCGATCAGCGAGCTGCGTGACGGTGAGCGAGCGATGGATCGTCTTCCCGCTCGCGGCTTCGCGAGCCGCGACCCGTCGGAAGGCGGCAGGAAAGACGAGCCGGAGCGTCGCCCATTGGTCGGGCGAGCCGAAGATGCAGGCTCGGCAGGACAGGCGGCCCCAACCCAGGACGTAGGCCGGGTGGGGACGGATCCGCGCTTGCGCGATCGCGTCCCAGATCAGGCGCTCGGTCCAGTCATGGACCGGGCGCCAATGATCGACCGCACGCGCGAGGGTCGATGTGCGATGTGGCTCGAGTGTCGCATAGCGCGCACGCGAGGGACTTTCCTCGGCGCGCTCGCCGGTGATGACCAGCGTGCGGCCGTCAAGGAAGCGCGGCTGATTCCGGATCGCGGCCGCGAGGACGTCGATCTTCAGCGCGGGGCTGCACCAGCGCACCCGAAGATCGGGAGACGTCTGGGGAAAGATCCCGCGCGTGCCGGCTGGGCCGTTGCCCCCGGCACGGCCGATGCCGGTCGGCGTCTCGAACGCGATCGGGGCGGTCGGCGCGTCGTCGCGCGCCAGTTCGCGCGCGAAGCCGCCCTCGCGCCACGAGACGTAGAGCGCGATGCCGAAATGGTCGGCGATCGCGCGCACATAGGCAGGCGTGCACGGCCAATCCATGAAGGTCGGGCCGTGGCCATCGACATCATGATGGTGCAGTTCGATCGCGTGTGCCGGCACGCCGAGGCTGAGGAGGTAGAGCAGGGCGGCAAGGCTGTCCTTGCCGCCACTGAATGCCACGACGAAGCGCCGGTAGGCGCCGAGGTCGGAGAGGGCGGCCGGAGCGGTCATGCTGCTTCACGGATCTGTTCCTCGGGTTCGGCCGAGGCGTCGAGGCCGGTTGCGCGGAGCAGATACCCGGCTGCCGCTTCTGCCTTCGCCGCGGCGGTCATGATCGCGCGGCTGTCCTTGCGCAGCACCTTCAACCACGAGCCGATATAAGCGGCGTGGTCGTCCATATGCGACGTCGGCAGGCCGAGATCGGCACCGAGCAGCGCTGAGGTCATCTCGGCGCAAAGCTCCTCGAACGCGTAGGCGTCGTCGCCGAAGCGCTTGCCGAACGTGCGATCGAGCCGGTCGGGATGGCCGGTCCAGTGGCCAGCCTCATGGGCGAGCGTGGCGGCGTGGTAGGCCCGCGTCGAGAATAGCTCGACGGGCGGCATGGTGATGCTGTCGGCGGTGCGATCGTAGAACGCGCGATCGCCGCGCGTGTGGACGGTCGCCGGCAGAGCATCGATGAAGCGCTGCGCGCGCTCGGGAAGCTGGTCAGCGGGAGGGACGATGCTGACCGGGCTCGGGTAGAAGTCGGGAGACAGCCCTTCGATCTGGTCGCAGTTGAACACCGCGTAGGAGCGCAGCACGCGGCGCATCTCGTCGGTTGTATCGCCGGTGACGACAGACTCGACGGTCTTGCTGTAGGATTTGTAGAAGATCGCGATCTGCGACCGCTCGCCCTCGCGGACCTGGCCGCCAAGCGCTTGCGCCTGTTTATATGTCATCCAGGTGCGCGAGTTGTAGCCGGCGCCCTCGGCGCACAGCCACAGCCAGAAGCAGTTTATGCCCTTGTAGGGGTCGCCCGTCGCGCGCAGCGGACGGCCGCCAAGGCCGGGGCGCCATGGCTTGACCCAGGGCCGTACTCCGGATTCGAGCTTGTCGATGATGGTGTTGGTGATGATGTCGGCAGGCGACGGCTTGTCGGTGGTCTGTGCCACGATCGTTCTCCTGATTGAGGTGAGGCAAACCCGCGTGAGCGTCCTCCCCTTTTTCGGGAGGCGGTGCCGGGTTACAAAAAGAGGGGCGACACTCCGCGAAGAGTGCCGCCCCCAGTTGCCTCGAAATGTGCAAGCCGGCGTCACGCCGCTTGGCTGAAATCCTCCTCGTCATCGTGGGTGTCAGGATCGATCACTGCATCGTCACCGGTGTCGAGGTCGGTATCCTCGTCCTCGTCCGGATCGGTGCCGGTCTCGTCGTCGGTAAAGCTGGAGTGCAGCGGGGTGCGCGCCGCCTTCTCGATGCCGTCGAAGCGCATCGCCTCCGGCAACCAGGCGGTTGCCTTCTCGCGGATCTCGGCTTCGACGATGCCTTGGCCGTTGCAAAGCGAGGCACAGGTGCCGGCAAGGTCGCCCTTCTTGGCGTCCTTGTAGCGGCCGCGCAGGATCGGGCCTCCGATCTCCTCGAGCGCGTCGAGCATGACGGTCTTCTTGACCCGGCCGAAGAAGTTCTCGGCCGTCGGGCGCCACCAATTCTCAACCTGGATGTCGAGGAGGCGACCGAGATGGTCGTGGAAGCCGTTGCTGCGATAGCCCTCGGCGACATTGAGCGTCGGTTCGAGAGTTCGTGCTATCGAAAACGCGACCCACGCGCCCCGGGCCTCGTCATCGAGCGCCCGGAAGGCGTCGAAGCGCGCGGTCATGGTCGGCAGTCCTGCCCAGCTCGTGTCGAGCTTCTGGCGCTGGTCGTCGATCGTCTGCGACGCCATCGAGCCCTCGTCGCGGAAGGCGAAGATCGGGAAGCCAGCAGCGCCCGACTTCAGGGTCGAGTGGTTGGGGATGTTCGCCTGCTCGAAGACCACGTTCTGCGCCATCAGGAAGATGGTGAGGTCGAGCGCGAGTCCCGGGTCGCTGGCGACGTGGGCGACGAGAATCTGGCGGCGCTGGGTCGCCAGTTCATCGATCAACGTGGCGCTGAGCTTCGGACCTTGTTCGCCGTCACCGGCATCGCCGTCCCCAGCTACGCCGCCCGACTCCTTGGGCGGGGCGTTCGGATCGACGACCGGCTTTTCGCTGAAGAGGCGGGTGTGAACGCGGGGTTCGCCGTCGCCCCCGATATAGACGAACGTCCCGATCTGCGCTTTCAGCGCCGGATCGATCTCGTGACGGGCGTCCTCGATGGTCTCGAGCTCGCGCTCGATCGCCTCGATACGCGCGTTCGCCGCCTCGGCTTCGGTGCTGCCGTCGGGCAGTTCCTGCTCGAGCTGGTCGATCAGCGCGTCGTTCTCGGCCGACAATGTCTCGACACGCGCGATCTCGTCGTCGGTGAGGGCGCGGGCGGGAGCATGATACTCGTGAAGCTGGCGCTCGAGGTCGTAGGGGACGTGCGTTGCCGCGATCGGGGTGACGAACGCTAGGCCTTCGGCCAACGCAAGTTCGGCTGCTGCGGCTTCGAGCTTGGAAGCTGCAAGCGTCTCGATAAGGTCGACGTCGATCCAGTTCTCGTCATTCTCCGTGGCGAACAGGTCGCCCTCGATTCGACCGCCTGCGGCGACATAGGCTTCGCGACCGACGAAGCGGGCCTTGGCGTCGTTTGCCTTGACGGAGCCGTTGAGGATGGCGCGACGGATATTGTCGGGCTGGTTGCCGTAATAGGCGTTCTGCATCTGGGCGAACACGCGAGCCTGTCGGTCGGTGTCGGCCGTGATGGCATAGGCTTGAGCGACCGCCAGCGTGATGTCACCGGCACCGAGAGCTTCAAAGATCGGGGGGGCGAGGTTGGCGAGGGCAAGGCGTTGTTCAACGAACCGAACCGACACGACCTGCTGGATCGCCACCTGCTCGACGGTCATCCCAAACTGGGTGATAAGCGTCTTGAAGGCCTCGCAATCATCTGCAGGGTTCATCGGCACCCGTTGACGGTTTTCGGCGAGGCTGGCACCCACTGATGCGGCGTCGTCGTTCGCGAGAACGAGCACAGGCACCTCGTGATCGGCTGGCAATGTACCGCGCTCGATCAAGAGCTGGATCGCCCGCAAGCGTCGACCGCCTGCCTTGACGGTGAAAGTGCCCGCTTTCTTGAGCGGCGTTACTACCAGGTTTTGCAGGAGACCGTTCTTGGCGATGCTCTCGGCAAAATCCTCGAGGCCGACCTCCCGGCTGCGCTTGCGGACATTGTCCTTCGAGAGTGTCAGGTTCTTGACCTTCACGGACTGGATCATCGGTCATACTCCATTCGAGATAAGCGCGCCGTTGTCCGACGGTCACGCGAGCCTGCTCATCAAGCTCACAAAGCCGAAGGCTCCCTCCCCTCCCTTTGGGGACACTGGAAGAGAGCCTCGTGTCGCGTCAGGCGGTGATGCGGTCGATCACGGTCGCGGCAGTCGCGACGGGAATGAACATCCGCGTTTTGTGTTGGATGATCTCGGTGAAGCATCCAGCCGCCTTCAGCTCGGGCAACCGCGTGTGCGGCCAATCGAGCAGTTCGAGGCGCTGCTGGCCGGCGACCAGGCTGCGCTTCAGCCGGTACGCACCGAGCGCGGTGATCTCACCCGTTCCCATGACGTGCTTGGCGGTCTCGGCTCCCGACACCGTAATGGTCGCCGCGATACCGAAGGCGTCCGCGAGCTTGGTCACAAGCGGGGCGGGGACGATGCGGCCGAGGAAGGACTGGCCGTCGTCGGTGTTCAGGCGCCAGACCTGGACGTGATCGTCGGGCAGGCGATCCCAGACCGGCAGGAGCAAGCCGGTGACGAGGTAGAGCGTGTTGGTGCGGGTCTTGCCCGCCATCTCCTCGACCTCGGCCTGCCACAGCGCGGAAAATTCTTCCTCGCTCGCATCCTCCCACATCGTCTCGAGGAGGAGATCCTGCCGCATCCGCTCGGTGCGCGTCGGGCGCACCAGCTCGTAGCGGCGCACGATCTCACCATCGTCATCGGTGAGCGAGTAGGTGCTGCACCGGATCGCCGCCTTGCCCGACTTGCGGTTGACGATCGGGCGGGCGTCGTCGCCAAGGATCCGCAAAGCGCGATCGAGTGCGAGCGGCTTGTAGCGTTCTTCGGTCTCCAACCGGAGGATCTCGGTCTCGGCGCCGCTGGTCTGGTCGCGCCGGATGACGGTGCGATCGAGGATCGTGATGCGCTCGGCGTTGATGCTCTCGACGCCGAGATCGAGCGTGCCGGCCTCCTTCGCCGCCTCGATCCGTGCCTCGATCAGACCGAGATACTCGTCGAAGATCGCGTTCTGCATGGCGATGCGCAGCGCGAGGATGCGATTGAGCCAGCGCTGGATCGGGGGCATCTCCTCCTTGAGCCCGCCACCTTCGCCCTCCAACTCGAGGCCGGTCAGCTTTTGGAACTCGTCCAGCGTGGTCGAGCGTAGCTTGCCATTGGCAAGCAGGCGAAACCACTGTTCGAGCGACTCCTTGGCATAGTCGCTTTCGAGATTGTCGCGCGGGTCGAACAGGCCCTGACCGCCAGTCTGGCGCTGGCCGCGGGTGAGCGCGCCCAGGCTGTCGAGCCGGCGCGCGATCGTCGAGATGAAGCGACGTTCGCCCCGGCAGTCGGTCGAAACCGGCCGGAACAGCGGCGCGGTCGCCTGATGCGTCCGGTGAGTGCGGCCGAGCCCCTGGATGGCGGCGTCAGCGCGCCAGCCCGGCTCGAGGAGGTAATGGTTGCGGCGCGACTGGTTCTCGCACGTCAGGCTCGCATGGTAGCTGCGGCCGGTGCCGCCAGCATCGGAGAAGATCAGGATCTTCTTCGCGCCGCGCATGAAGGCGTCGGTCTCGGCGAGATTGGTGCGGGGCGAGCGGCTTTCGACACGCTGGCGACCGTGCGCGTCCATGATGACGCGCCGGCTGCGCCCCGTAACCTCGGCGACGGCATCGGTGCCGAAATGCCCGATGATATGGTCGAGCGCGGAACCGACGATCGGCAGCGCGCAGAGCTGCTCAAGGAGATTGTCGCGCATCTCAAGCGCCTCCTGGCTGAAGACGGGGCGGCCGTCCTCGTCCGACATCGGTTCGGAGCGGGTCTTACCGGTCTCGTCGACAAAGGTCTTCATCTGCCGGACCGGGAAGGCGGCCGTGAGGTACGACATGAGAAACTCCCTCGGCGAAAGCTCGATGTCGAGATTGGCGCGTTCCTCAACCGAAAGAGCCGCCAGTGCCCGGTTGAGCATCGCCTCGGACGTCGAGACGAGCTGGATGACGACGCTCTCGCCGCGGGCGATGTCGGCGCGGATCGCGGGGACGAGCGAGGGCAGCTTCATGCCGATCAGGAGTTGGCAGAAGAAGCGCTGCTTGGTGGACTCGAAGATCGACAGCGCGGCCGCCTTGGCGCCGCTGTTATTGGTGTCGTTCGAGAAGCTGTCCGTCACGCGGGTCGCGTCCAGCGCCGCGCGCAGGTTGGCGTGGATGATCGCCCACGCATCGGCATAGGCGTCGTATACCTCGATCTGGTCGACGGTCAGGTTGTGCTGGAGGATGTCGTACTCGACACCGGCGAAGCTCAGCGCGCGCGAGACGTAGAGCCCCTGCATTTTCAGGTCGCGCGCGATCAACTCCAGCGCGGCGATCCCGCCTCGGCGCAGGGAGTCGACGAAAGTCCGGCGATCGGCAAACGCCGTGCCGGGACCCCACAGGCCAAGCCGCGTGGCATAGGCCAGATTGTTGACGTCGGACGCGCCGGTCGCAGACACGTAGAGGACGCGGGCGCGCGGCAGGAGGTTCTGCAGGCGGACGCCGGCGATGCCCTGATCGGAGCCTTGCTTGGTGCCGAAACTGCCTTCGCCTCCTGCGACACCGGCCATCTCGTGCGCCTCGTCGAACACGATCATGCCGTCATAGTCGTCGCCGACCCATTCGAGGATCTGCTGGAGCCGCGTGCCCTTATCACCGCGATTGGAGCGCAGCGTCGCATAGGTGAGGAACAGCACGCCTTCGGCCGCGCCTACGGGCGAGCCGAGCTTCCACTGGTTGAGATGCTGGATGTCGAGCGCGAGACCGCCAACAGCGGTCCAGTCGCGACGCGCATCCTCGAGCAGCGTCTCGGTCTTGGAGACCCAGATGTGCTTGCGGCGTCCGCGCAGCCACTGGTCGAGGATGATGGCGGCGACCTGGCGGCCCTTGCCGGCGCCGGTGCCGTCACCGAGGAAGAAGCCGGTCCGGTACGGACGGCCATCCTCGGATGGTGCGATCGAGAGCCCCTCCTCGACAGGTTTGAACAGGCCGGGATTGTCGCGCTCGAAGGCGTCGCCGGCATAGATCAGCGTCTCGAGCTGGGCGTCGGAGAGCGTCTTCGCATCGACGACGGCTTGCGGGAGGGTGGGGACGTAGGTCGGCCGCGGCGCGGTGATCGAGCCCATGGCGATCGATTCCACCAGCGCGGTCGGGTGCGCCGATGCGCACCCGATCGCGATCCGGCTCGGCCGGTAGGGCAGGTACACACCGACAGACTCGCCGGTCGGAAGTGGTTCGGCGAAAACGGTGTAATCGATCGGCGTCGCGGTCTGCGACCGCGCGGCTTTTGCCGGGGGTGCGCTCAGACGCGGTTTGCTCGCGAGGCCGCCAAGCAGCGAGCTGCGCCCTGCAGGGCGCGTGAGCTGCGAGGTTGTGCGCGGGACAGGCGCGGACACGTGCGGAGCGGCCTTTGCCGCGATCGCCGCGAGTGCCTCGGCGAGCGTCGCGCAGCGGATCAGCTCGGCCGGCGTGCCGGTGCCTTTCTCCAGCACCATGATCTTCACGGTCTGGCTGGTGCCATGCTTCGCATAGGCGTTCGCTGGCAGCTCGAGGTGCAGCGTGAGGGTGCAGCCCTCCGTCGCTTTGGCCCAGGCGCGGCTCGATATGTCCACGCGATCGGGCAGGATGGCGGCGCAGCGGCCTCCGGTGCCGAGACGCATCAAGGCGGCGCGCAGATGCCGGAACGCTGCAAGCGGGTCGGCGTGGCGACCGACGCTGCGCGAGAATGGAGGATTGATGAGGACGGCCGTTGGCCGGACAGTCTGTTCGAGGAGGTCGTGGATCAGCTCGCCGTCGTGGCGCGTGACGGCGACGCCCGGGAAGGCGGAGCCAAGCATCTCGGCGCGCGCCGGACCGATCTCGTTGAGGACCAGGCGCGCACCGGCACGGTGCGCGAACACCGCGAGCAGGCCGGTGCCGGCCGACGGTTCGAGGACCAGATCCGTGGCCGCGATCCTGCCGGCGAGCGTAGCGAGGTAGGCGATCGGCGCCGGGGTCGAGAATTGCTGAAGTTCGATTTGCTCTTCGCTGCGGACGGTATGCGTGGGCAAACCGGCGACCAACTCTGTCAGCGCGGCAAGGCAATCGCCCGGGGTGGACGGCAGGTCGGCCTTCGCCAGGTGCATGACCTGGGCGAGTTCGAGCATGTCGTAAGCGTCGCGAAGCGACCAGCGACCGTCGGCCGAGGATCCACCATAGGCTTGCTCCATGACCCACAGCAGCGTGTCGCGCTGGAACGATCCGTTCCTGGCGATGGTGTCGGCGACCGCCTTGGCGGCCGTGATCGAGGGTTCGGTGAAATCGAGTTCGAGAGCTGCGGCTGAAGTGCGCATCGAGGGCCTCCGGTTTATCGCCCGGTGCTCATCACCGGATCAACAAGCCGAAGGCTCCCTCTCCTCTCAATGCAGGGTGTCGGGATTCGCTTTGCGATCGATGACCTGGACGGGACCGCGCCAGCCAAGCAACGTGGGAATGATGGTCGCGACCCCTTTGCCAGCACGGGTCGGTGCGGCCACGAACACGGTATATTCCTCGGGGTGGCGTCGGAAATGGAGCCACTGGGCGAAGCGTCCGGCCAAGGTGCGGCGATCCCGTTCGATAGCCGCTTCGAGCGCGTCGATCGCGCTCGAGGCTTCGCTTAAAGCCGCCTCCAGGTCGATCGTTGCTATTCCGTCCAAATACATCGGAAGGAATTGGATCGCCTTCACCACGGCCAACATCCGCAGGCTAAGCTGGCGCGACGGGCGACGGGTATCGGGGACCAGTGCGCGCCCAAGCGCATTGGTCGCGCGACCGATGATCATGATGACATCATGGGCACGATGCGGCTGCCCGGAAAAGTCGCTGTTAGGTGTGAAGGCGTTCACTCGCGTTCCCTTCGTCGTGCGCCTCGGCGCAATCGCTTTAGCGGCTGTAGTGCCGTGTTTCCCAAATGCAGCTTATCGAACGAGGACCGGTCTTGCGACCATCTGCGCCACGTCTGGCCCGCGCTCGTAGGGTTCGATCCATATCGTCTTCCGTGACTCCCGATTTGGACCGTAGGCTTGAGATTTCCAATGTCCTGCGACGATAACTTGGTGGGCGAGGGGGCGGACGGCGCCGGTCCCGTTATCGGTCGACGTGCGGGCGGCCGGTTCGGAATATCGGATGATGCGGGAGACACTTTCGCCGACGACGATATGCTCTCTTGGGCTGAAATTCACGCGGTCCCCCGCGTGCTGCTTGCCGTTCTTCCGGTTCCAGCCAAGCTCGGGCGCGGCTGACGTTATATAAAGGACGAGGTTGACGATCAGCCGATAAAGCCAAAGCTGGTCAGCATCGAACGCTGTCGGGGTATCTGGCCCCCGCAAACTCGGGATGTGCTCCTGGATTGCCGCAAAATCGTCCGCAGGGACGTGGGTTAGCGCCGCCTCATGATCCTGCCGTATGATCGCGGCGCTGGTAGTACCGGGGTGGAGGATCAGCGTTCGATGATCGGACGCAATCAGTTTTTCGCCTCGCGTCTGGCTTATGTCGATGACCCAGGCCGGCAAGCCGTCGCGTTCGTCCTGGGCGACCGTGACGCATATGGGGCGTGCCTTGGTCGCCTTCGCGCCGCGATCGCGCGCGAATCGCTCCGTCAGGTCGGGCGCGCTGACGATCAGCATGATATGGCTGAAGGGCAGCCGTAGAAGTTCGGACGGCACCTTGACGTCCGTGTGCATCAGTCGATCAGCCAAGCCATCGGCACAATAATAAATGCGTTCGCCGGCGATGAAGTGCCTGATTGCGGTCAGGTACATTTTGGCGGAGATGATCCGAAGCGCATTGATGTCGCTGTCGAACTCGCCCTGCTTCATCCGTTTGCGAAGCTCGGGAAGGGATATGCGGTGCTTTTTGGATGTGTTCGCGAGTAGCGCGTCGATCCGGCGCATTATGATCGGCTCGTAGTTTTTGTCCGATTGGATCAACTCAGACGCGGAAAGTTCAGTTTGGCCGCTCGATCGAATCTCGGCCGCGTTGTCGCGCGCTGCCTTCAGCAGCGGCGCATCGTAGGCCGCTAAATGCTCCAGATAAGTCGCGGGGAGCGGCTTCATCGTACTGGATACATAGTGGTGACGTTATGGTGCACGGGGGCCTGTTTCCTTGCTTCGGTAAGCTTCATCTTTTCACCTCTGCTATAGAAATGGTGAAGCGATCACGTCAGAGTGACAGCCCAGACTGGGTGATATTTCCTCCGGAGAGTGAAGCGTCGCGCGCAAGCGTCGATGCCTTATCCATCAGTGATTTAGCATCGTTGGAACCAGTCTGGACCACACCGGCAGAATAGGTGACCGTCCCCAGCGGCCGATCGTGTTCCCGCGTTTTCATGTTTCGGGCGGCCAAGGCCGAACGGGCATTGCCCAACAGTTCCGTCGCTGTACCGACCGATATCCCGTCAAAGACGATGGCGAGCGATCCAACTGCCCAGCGGCCAACCCGATATTCACCGCAACCAGCCTGCACCGTCTCCGCAACAACACGCATCACCCTATCAGCGACACCGGGGCCATGGTCGCGCTCGATGGCCTCGAATTGGTCCACTGTAACCACAGCGAAGCACAGGCGCGACGGCAATGCGGCGAGTGCTTTCCGTAGATTGGCTTCTACAAACTCGCGGCTTTGCAAGCTCTTGGGATTGTTGGTCGCGAGGACAATTTCATCGCGCAAAACAGCGATTCGCCGGCTCATGTCTGCGAGGCCGGCCTCGGCGCGATCCGCTTGGGCGATCATTCTAGCGACAACCTGGTGAACCCTCGCGGCATCGGATTCGACTAGTTCGACGGCCGCTAAGGTCAGTTCTTTGCCAAAAGCTCCTGCTTCATGGGCCGCGGTGCCGATGATGCCGAGAATCGTTGCTGCGATGTGGTCTAGGTGAGGGGCAATCGTATCATTCGCCGCAGACGGAAGCCGTGCTGGCTGAGCGAGTTTCTCGATTTGGTGAGGCTTAATCCGCACGCCCCCGTCGATGATAGCGGCGACACTGGTTTTCAGAGTGGCATCGTCACCGAACAGATAGCGATAGGCGAACGCGTAATGCTCAGGCGTTGCAAGCAGACGATGTTCGTCAAGAAAGGCAAGAACCTTGGCGCCTGTTTTTCTGTAGGTCATCGGATGCCTCCGACAGGGTTCGAGGGCAAAGACTGGTTCTGCAGATGGGCTCTCCAGGCGTCGTTCCAGTCGTCGTGATGCTCGGGCACGCGGTTGACCAGCTCGCGCCCATTGGCGGTGAGATAGTCGCGAGCCTTGGCGAGCAGCCGATCGGCCGCCCGTCCGCGATCGCCATAGACGATGATGCGGCGCACCTTCTCGGGGATGGCGACGAAGGCGAGGCGCTCAACGCCGCCCAAGGCCCAGGTCGGCGTGCCGAACCATTCCATCGCCGACAGGGCGTCCTCGATGCCTTCGGCAAAGCCCAGCTCGTCCGTCGCTGGCGCCAGCCGGATCGCCGCGGTGCCGAGCAGGCCCAGCGAGACCTTGGGCTTGGGCATCGGCTTGTGCAGCACGTTGTCGGGATCGAGGAACGTGCGCTGCACCGCGACCACGCCCAGGTCGTTCTCGACGGCCGCGATCATGGCGGGCATCGTCCGCTTGGACGGCCCGGATCCGTGGATGGTCTCGGGGTTGAAGCGCAGCGACTTGGGAAAGGGGCCGGAAAGGCCGCGCGCGAGGAGGTACTCCTCGGCAAGCGTGCCGGCGATGGGCTCACTCGCTTTCCAGAGCCGGAGCGCGAGTGCGCCCATGTCGCGTTTGGGCTTGGCTTCGGGCATCGAGACGGCTGCGCGATCGTGGAGCTTGCGGCGCTGCAGGGCCTTGAGGACTTCGATCGTCGTGCAGCCGGCGAAGCAATGGAACAGAATCGCCGTGTCCCCCAAGCGGACAGACAGGCTCGGAGAGCCGTCGTCATGCGCCGGGCAGCGGCATTCGCCGCGTGTCCCGCGCCAGACACCGCCGAGTTTCTCGACGATATCCTTGGCGCGAACCTCAGCGTCTAGCGGGAGACGTGCCATGGCGATCGTCCTGTGGGTTTGATGAATCTCGGTCATGGGTGCCTCCGGAGAAATTGAACCGAAGAGCAACCGGCATCCTCCCCTCTGAGGCGGCGATCGCCGCCCGCGTCTGCATCGTCGCGAAAGGGTCTAGCTGTATCGACCTGAGAACAGGTCGCCGAGCGCACGCTTGCGAAATGCGTTCCACCAGCGGCGTCGACGATGCTCGGGCGCGTCGTGGATCATGTGGCAGCGCTGGCAGAGCGCTGCGAGATTGCGCCAGCGCGGACCGCTGAAGGTCGGGTCGTGATTGAGGTGGGCGGTCGCGAGATAGACTGGCTTGCGCGTCATGCCGATCGCCTCGAGCGGGACGTAGCCGGGCTGGCGGCGAAGCTGGCGGCCGCGGCCATCGCGCCAGGCGTGGATCTCGGTATCCCACCAGACGCCATTGGTGCCCAGCAGCAGCGTTACGCGGCGTCCGTGCGGGCGCTGGCAATGCTCGCAGCGCCCACCCGCGCGCGTGAACCGGACGATCCGGCTGATCTCGGGCCAGTCGATCGGGTATAGCCAGCGATGTTCCGGGCGGATCGGCATGGCACCGATTCTGAATTATGCGCCACGAGAACGAAAGGAGAAAATCGCCGTCCAGCGCCGAACTCGTCCTGTTCCTTTGATCGGTCATGCGCCGCTCCGCATCGCACTGGTGGACGTGCAGGCGTTCTTTCGTTGGAGCGGCTGAAGCCGCTCGGCGATGTCGGCCGTGGTGAGCCGTCCGGCAGGAAGGCGGATGGTGCGATAGCCGGCCGAAGCGGTCATCGCGTCACGCTGATGATCGCGCGCGGCGTCGTGGCTGCGGTCGTCCAGCTCGACAAGCGCGAGGATTGCGCCCGACGCGCGGTCCTCGATCACGAAGTCGACGATCTTCGAGGAAAACTTGTAGCGAGTGCGTGTCGCATCGGTGTGACCGAAACCACCCTTGGGCTGCAAGAGCGCGCCCATCGAGACTTGCACATGCACCCGGGTATGAGGAAGGAGGCGCTCGATGATGCCGCGGGCGGCGCGCTCGCGTTCGGTAAGCAGCGCCTTGGCGCGGACGCGGGGGGTGCGCGGGATTGCCTTGGCAATCGCGGCCAGGACGATGACGGCGACCAGTGCTGCGAGGAGCAATTCGGGACGCGTGTAGTGGGTCATCGTGTGGTTGGAATTGGTGCGAGGGCCGGGAGGGCGCGCGCTTTGCGCGCCCTCCCGGCCAGGCGAGGATCGTCACCCGGGAGGGCCGAGACCGCGTGCGGGCTCGGTCGGGGCGCAGCGCCGATAGAGCCGTGCCGAAGGCCGCCCCCGCGTCCCATCAGTTATCCGAGTCCTCGGTATCAGCCTTGGTCAGCACCGAAAATGTATCTGCGATCAGCTCGGTTCGGTAAGATGTATCGTTCGCTTCGCCATGCTGGCTTTCACGCACCCGGCCGGTGATGTGAACGAGGTCGCCTTTATTGGCATTATCAACCTGCGAAGCGACGTTCGAGAAACAGACCACGCTGTTCCAATGCGTGTCCGTCTTCCACTCCTCGCCGTCACGCCGATTATAATTGGCGGCAACGCTGACGTACTTCACCTTTTCACGCGACGTGATCTTTCCGATCCGACCGATGATCCGGAATTCCGCGATATTCTGAGGCATCATACTCTCCTTGGCTGAAGTGAAATGCTGGAAACCGCCCGGTCAATAAACGCTATTCGCGTTCCTGCTCGGGATGTCGGAAATGGTATTTGGCGATATTTTCGGGCGTCGCATAAAGCTGGTACGCGCGCGTCCAGTCGTGACTGATGTCGCGCTGCGCGGTCTGGAGCGGCACCTGATGGGTGCAGACCAGCCGCCACAGGACATAGGCGAGGACGTTCTTGTCCCCCGCGTTTGCTTGGCCCTCGCGGGGCTGAAGCCACAGGTCGTGCATGTCGAGCGGCGCCCCGCCGATCGAGATCGGGATGAGGTGGTCCAGCTCGTAATCGGCCATGCTATCGCCGGGATGCTGCGCATCCATCATGCGGCGTTTTAACGGGCCGGTGATCGAATAGGCGGGTCGTGCCGACCGAGCGTAGCCCGGGCGGCAGATCGTGTTGTCGATGTTGACCTGGGTGATGGCCGGGTCGACCGCCCCCGGTGTTTCGGGCGGTGGAAGAAGTGCCGCGCGATTAGAAGGAAGCAGGGGAGAGTGGATCACCTTGGAAATGCCGGCGACCGCATCGCACACGGACCCGTCGTTCGTGGCAGTACAGCCGAGCGCGTTGGAACCGACAGCGCCGTAGTCGAGGGAGGGGCGGTGCCAAAGGACGATCGCCCCAAGGATTGCTGCGCCGCCCAGGATCGCTCGGGCCCTCATGCGATGATTGTCGATCGCGGCGGCAGGGTGATCCCGCTTCCGCACTGTGGCGCGTTATCCTTCGAAGTGCGGTGTCGACGCCACATTCGTCATTATTGCGACAAGGGACAAAAATGGACAACCCTTAATTTTAGGTTCGCTTGATCGTGGTTGAGATGAGCGCCGTTTGATCGAGCGGAGACTTGGGAATCGCGTGCAGCGAGCGTGACGACGACCATTTGAAAGCGACAGAAAACGCATGCGCCCCCCGGGTGCACCGCGAAGCGAAGCGTAGCGTCCCACGTTTGCGCTGGGTCGTGGTGGCTGTTTGTTGGTTGCGCCGTTGGTCCGGGCTGATTGCCGTCAGGCGTCAGGGCGTTGGCCGACTAGGCCAATTCCATTTTCCCATAGAATAGATGAATCTATATGCGGTTGACCATTTTTTTGAGACTCTTGTCTCTCGACAGCGGTTGCGAGGCTAAGCATGATGCGACGCAGGCCGGCGTCCTCGAAATCCTCGGCAGCGACCTGCCGCGGTGATCGCCAGAGGCGCATAGCCGCGATTGCCTCGACCCGATCAGACTCGCTTTGAACGACATCATCGGGAAGCGGTACTGGCTGCATCTTGCGTGGCAGAAACCTGACGAGGCAGTTGGGGAAGCGCATCCGATACACGTTTGACGTCTGCTCGTTCTTGGCCTTTGGCCGATCGGCGGTCGGCTCGATCGGGACACACCTACGCTGCTTATCCAACAAGCCGACCGCGGCGAGGTTCTTGAGGGCACGGTGGACGGTTGCGCGCGATCGCCCGCTTTTCTGCTCGATCCATTCCCACGTCGGGAAAACCTTGCCTGAGCAGGTCCGGGCCAGCTCGAGCAGCACCTTGAGGATCCTCAGCGCCCCTGGGGTGAGCAGCATGATACGCCGCTCGTCAGGGGTGAGAACGCGGCCTTCAGCCTTGGCGCTTCGCCGGATCGCGTTCTTCTGGTCTTCAAGCTCGGCCGCACGTGCGTAGATCCGATCGGTCTCGCCTTTTGCGTAGCTGTAGAAGAAATCGTCCTCGAATGTGCCGGCGAGCCGGCTGTTCGGGTGAACCTTTGCGCGCGTGGGGTTGGGCCCGCCTGATCTCGCGCGGGTGTGGGTTAGCGTGATGCGCTCAAGCGCCATGAAGCTCGCGCGTGCGACTGATACGGCTTGCATCTTCCATCCCCTTTGGGGCTGGGACCGGGGCAAAGAAACTCCATGGCGCAAAGCGCGCATCCTTGAACCGAAGCTCGGAAGTCGCTATGTGAGGGTCGGTAGATTGACCCGTGGAAGCCCTGCAAGGCTCTCACATTTAGACTTCTGGGATGCCCGGCCTTTGTGCCGGGCTTTCCTTTATGTGGTCACAGCCGTCATCCCGTCTGGCCAGTCACATCGTGCAACTAGTCCAAGTATGATTGTGGCAAAAACGACGGGTCCGCGAAACAACTACAGTTCGTGCTATCTCGGATCAAAGCCGAAAATCGTTCGTGCTATCTCGGATCAATCGCCCACAGATTCGTGCTTTCGCGGATCAACCCTGCCTCCAAATTCGTGCTTTCCCGGATTAATTGCCCCGCAACCGGGCAGGCTGCCCGAATCAGGTCCGCGCGGTAGGAGGTACGAGCTTCGTGACTTTTGGCTCGATCAGAACGTGACAATGCCCGGTCTTCCGACCTGGACGTGGAGCAGCTTGAATACCGACTGCTGGTGCGTCGAATAAAGTCACGCGGTAGTCAGGGATCGCATCGGCTTCCAATATCGCCTTCAATGCATGCCGAAAATGGGCGAGCGAATTCTGGTAGCCTAATTGAAGGCGCAATTCTTCAAGGCTCAACTCATGAGGGCCGCCGCTACAAGCGGATCGAGCAATCTCGTAAAGTCGACGTTCGACCGGACCGAGCCTAAAATACGCTGGCGCATAATCGAGTACTTGACGATCACGAAGGATCGCACGGAAGAGCCAGTCGCAGAGACGGACCTTTACAGCCTTGAGGCGCTTCTCACCCCGGCCCTCGCCATTTTTCGTGTAGTAGAGCTTTGCTTCCGACAACCAGGAGAAATACCCCTCCTCGCCCTCTCCACCAGCTTCTATGTCGGTTTTGATCTGTGTACCTTGCAGCCGCTCAAGCGCCTGCGACAAACGCGTATAGGAACGAGCTGAAGGGTTGTTTCCGGTGACACAAAATAGGTCATGCGCCGTGAAATAAAAATCTTGAGACACTTCCTCGCCGGCTTCGAGCTTAGCCACCATCAGACTGGCAATGTAGAGAACGATCTCCTTGTCGTAGATCGTCGCGACACCCTTAGCTGTAGGAACGATCTCGATCGAGACCGTATCCGTCTTATAAGACAGCGTTTTTGTCCATTTTCCTTTGCTCAGAGCGAAAAACGGAAATGCCATTAGCGACCGCTCGCCCCGCACTTCGCTCATTAACGGACTATCGAGCGCGAACAGATCAGCTTGGTTGGTTGGCATCGGCCTCGTCTCCATCGTGGCGCTCATGACGCGGCACTATCTACGCCCACTTCGCATTGATCCGCAAAAGCACGAATCCGACCATACTGATTGATCCGCGAAAGCACGAAAGCAGAGGGCTTTGCCCGAGTTGATACCCCGTAGGCCGCATTCTGAGGCATGCAATTCGTGCTTTCGCGGATCAATTAACATTCTCCAAGGCGAGCTTCGTGCTTTCCCGGATCATCGTCGCTGGTTCCGTTCTGGCCGGGTTATAGCCCGACGGATTGAGCTGCGCCCTTCTGATTGGTTCATCGACTATGAGAGTCTGGATTGTGGATAAGCGTCGAAGCAGAAGCAGGCCCCCCATCGCCTCTTAGCGCAAACACTTGAAAACGCGAAGAAATAGGATTTTTCCACGGGTTCCCCATCGGCGCTGATCGGGACCGCTTTTAATACCGACTTTATTGGCTTTAACAGATGTTTAGCAGGATTTAAGTGGGGTCCCGCTTCGGGTCTGACTTAAATGTCTGAAACACCCGGCACGGGTGATCGACCTCATGAATCACAGGAGGACCAGGCGGCCCGCCAAGGACCGCCCGCGATTCTTGGGCTACCCCGCAGGGTGGCCCCGGATGCCGATTAGCCGTTTTTGAAGCGGGGCATCCCTTCGGCAAGCGTCCACAACGTACGATTCATACCGACACCCTGATCGATGCCGTTGATTCGGCGCGTCGTGCTGCGGCGGATTTGGCCGTTGGCCTTTTGGCGACGTCCAGTCAGTCCGCCGCGCAGCACGTTTTCCTGAATGACGTTGAACGTGGTCCACAGGCTTTGCCCGACGTCCTCGCGGCGACGGGGATTGATAATCTGTTCGGGTCGGACGGGGCTGTCCTCCTCGCCGAAGCGAGCGACAAGGCTGGCCTCTACCAACACGCGCTGCTCTGGTTCGGACAAGCGAGTTTCCTTCATTTGCTCGGATGCGTCGATCAGTCGCGGGAAATCCTCGGCGACGGTGAAAACCCCCTCGGTGATTTGGTCCTGAATCTTACCCTTGTGACTGACGCGCACTTCCTCGAACCGCTCGCCCGCAATCATGCTGTTGGTGCAGACGAACCGCAGCATCCCGGCAAACATCTGGTAGGCGCTGGTGCCGTCATGGCTGTTGACGATGATGGCCTCGGCGGCTTCGGCTTTTCCGATTTGGTCGTCGCGGCGAAGGCGTAGCATGTGCTTGGCGTGGCCGTGGCGGCTGCCGTCACGCGGCACCGACTGGACTGCAAAAAACGGCTGCCATCCCTCACGGCGCAACCCCTCAACGATTTCGATCGTGGGGGCATAGACATAGCGATCCGACCGACTGTCGTGCGCCTCGCCTGCGAAAATCGAGGGGACGTGGCTGCGCAATGCGTCATTGTCGAGCGGCGTGCGGCCCGTGATCTGGTGGGCATTGTGAGCAAACCGGGTGGCGAGCTGGTGATACATGACTGTTTCCTTCTCAATCGACCGCAGGGCGACGGCCCCGCCATCAACCCTGCCTTCGTGGCGAACAGCCGGGGGCGAGGTGGGCAGCGAGAATCCGACGGGGTGGTGCGGGCGCACTGAGCGCAAGCGAGGGAGCCACGGCCCGGCTGATTGTCGTTGCCGGGGAGAGGGGGCGGCGCGCCCCTTTCCCCGACCCGGCGAGCGAATCTTGCCGACGATGCCGGCCTCATCACCCGCGGGCGTCAGCCTGCGAGCGCGAGCGATCGTCACCCGGATGGGACGAAACGGCGGAGGCGGTTCGGTCGGAGCGCAGATAGAGCGCGGTCACATCGGGCGCGCCAACCACGCATCACGCCCACCACGAGACGCCCGATAACACGAGTACTCACCTCTTGTTCTATTTAGGATTGATCCTAATTCGAGCTGGGGAATAGATCACAACAGGGAATTGACCGTGGCCATCAACGCACATCGTGCATTCTACCGCGAGGGAGCGGACGACACCTATCTATCGGCGCTAAACATCGACGAGGAGGATCGGCTCGCCTTGCGCGCCGTACGCGACGAAATTCGCGAAACACTGCGCCAGGGCTTCCGCGATTGGGAAGATTATCTAGGAGGGCAGGAAATGTTCGAGCATGCAGCACTTGCGAAGGTCGAGTTTGCTGCGGCGCCGCCGCCGCTTCGCCCCAAATTCAAGATGCAAGGTAGCTGGTCCTACGACACGCTCAATCGCACTACGCACGAGCCGCCGCAGGAGATCGACCTGGACGACGGCGTGTTCCTGCCAGTGTCGTTTCTGAGCCAGAACGGCGAGGCGCATCCGGCGGTGATCAGCGGCGCATATTTCGCCGCGGTCGAGGCGATGCTCGCGCCTATCTGCGAAAAGCGCGGATGGACGCTTTCCGACCCCAAGCCGTCATGCGTCCGCGTCGAAGTTCGCGATGGCGCGCATGTCGATCTCGCGCTCTACGCCATCCCGGACGACGATTTCGCCGTACTGATCGAGAAAGCTGAGGCCAGCGTTGCTTTTGCCGGAGCGCTCGACGAGCAGATTGCATTCACGCGCGATGTCTATCCTCGCTTGCCGAGCGATCACATCATGCTCGCGCATCGTGATGAGGGTTGGAAACCGTCCGACCCGCGCAAGCTCGAAGAGTGGTTCAAGGCGGCGATCGCGCTTCATGGCTACCAGCTGCGGCGCGTTTGCCGCTATCTCAAGGCCTGGCGCGACCATCATTGGGGGGTATGCCGCCTCAGTTCTATTACATTGATGGCATGCACGGTCGCCGCGTTCGACCAGCTCGGGTCGACCATTGATCAGACCCGTGACGACAAGGCGCTGTTGATGGCGGCGGAGCAACTGGCGATGCGGCTCAACCACCGGGTGTATAATCCGGTCGTCGCCGGACAATTCCTGGACGACGGGTGGTCGACCGAAATGCGCCGGGAGTTCATCACCGAGGCGCAAGAGCTTGCGGCCGGTCTTCGAGTCGTTCTCAACGGAACGCGCGCGGCCGATGCGAGCGCGAAACTTTGCGAGCTATTCGGCGACTATCTGCCCGACGATGCCGATCTGCTGGTCGTAGAAAGCGCCCCCTCGATCCTCACGACCGGCATGCTAGGGGATTTCGAGAAAAGCGAGGAGGCGCAGCGCTCGGTCAGGCTGGGAGGCGACTCACGCGTTGGCTGATGGCGGGCCACCCGAGGATAATCGGGTGGTAGCACTGCAGCAGCTTGGCGCGTGGCTCGAGCACCAGCTTGGCGCCACTCCGCTCGACACGGCAGCGCTGTCGCCCTGGACCCTCAAAAATTTCACGTACGGCTGGCGTCTGCCGACGATTAGGACCGCTACCAGGCTAGTCACGGTCGATCTGCTCGTCGACAATCGCTTCCCGCGATCGCGCCCCCGCGCGGCGTGGGTCGACGCGCCACCATTTCCTAGCATTCCGCATGTCGAGGACGACGGTCTATTCTGCGCGTTGTCTTCGAACGACAGCGTTGATCCCGAGCTACCCGTCGGGGTCGCCCAGCGCGTATTAGGCAGTGTCGCTCAGGTGCTCGAAGAGGGATTGGCCGGAGTCAATTCCGGCGACTTCCAAACCGAATTCCTGTCCTACTGGAACCCGACGGCCGACGGTGTCGAAATCATCAGCCTGCTCGACCCCTGCGAACCCAGTCGCCCGATCCGACTATGGCGCAGCAAGAAGGGCATGCTTGCGGCGGACAGCGAGCGAGCAATCCGGGATTATGTGCGCCGCGCATTCGGCAAGGGCGCGGTTGCGCCTCGAATGATTGGCAAAGGGCTGTTGCTGTGGCTTGATGCACCGTTGCTTCCCGATGCATATCCGCGGACGGTCGACGACCTTCGCGGCTTGGCAGCGATGTGTGGCGCGCGAGAGGCGGCGCTTTTCGACGCACAACTCGCGCGCGGCGATACCGAGACGATAGTGGTACTCGGCGCGCCATCCGGCGATGGCGCGGTCTTCGCTGGCGTCAGTGTCCGACGCGGGCACCGTGGTGGATACCTGCCAGGATTTCGGCCGGGCAAGGTGCCGCCAGCCTTGATGGTCGCGCAGCGCCGAGATGATCGAATCGTTCATTCGCGCGTCGATCGCGCCGACGGCTGGTGGATCCATGGTCGCGATTCCAACCCGAACGTCGGCGACCTGCTCGCATGCACCGTTGGACTGATCGGATGCGGCTCGCTGGGGTCACCTGTCGCGCGCATGCTGGCCGCGGCCGGGGTTGGCGAGCAAGTGCTGATTGATCCCGAAACATTGACCCGCGCGAATACTGGACGACACGTGCTCGGCGCCGCCAGCGCTGGCCGATACAAGGCTCCGGCGCTGGCCGACCGGCTGCGGCGCGACTTTCCACATCTGACATTTGAAGGGTTTGCAATGCCCTGGCAGCCAATCACCCGCGATCGGCCGGAACTGCTCGCGCGCTGCAACCTGCTCATCAGCACGATCGGTGGCTGGAATGACGAACGCGAACTTAATGAGTGGCATCTGGCGGATCACTTTGGCGGCTCGCTGCTCTACGGGTGGGGCGAGCCGCATGGCGTCGCGGGCCAAGCCGTGTTGCTGGGACCCGGCTCGGGTTGCCTCGCATGCGGTCTCGACGCCCATGGCGATGCTCGATTGCCAGTTGCCGAATTCGATACGCCGACGCTGCGGCGCGAGACGGCGTGCGGCGCCTTCTTTCAGCCATACGGCGCAGCCGAGATCGAAGCCATTGCGGTGCTCGTCGCCGACCTGGCGCTCGATCTGCTGCTCGATCGAGCTACGCCGGGCACCCACCGGCTCATGGCCGCACCCCGTCGGCTCGTCGATCTGGCGGGCGGTCGGCTCACCCAAGCGTGGCAGGATTTGTCTGGCGGCAGGACATTGGGCGGTAATCAGGAAGAGACGGTTTGGCCCCCGCGTGCCGATTGTCCTCAGTGCGGAGGTAAGGGCGTTTGAGCCTGCGATACCCGATCGGTACGTCAGGTGAGGTCGTTATCGTCACGGATCCGGCGCTCGACCATCTGCTTAAGCACCAGCAGATGCGCTGGTGGCAACGTGAAGCCGGCGGACTCTTGTTCGCACGGATCGCCGGGCCTGAGATCACGATCGTCGAGGCGACGGGCCCGCACCCGAAGGACTTGCGCTCACGCTTTTCCTTTTCGACGTCGCTCGAGCGCCAGCAGGCCGTCGTCGAAACCCGGTTTGACATGGGCCTCCACTATGTGGGTGATTGGCATCCGGAGGCGAGGCCAAAGCCCTCGCCTCTGGACCGCAAGACGATGGCAAGCCGCGTTGCGCTATCGGTCCACGGCTTCGCCGGTTTCCTGTTCGCCATCATCGGGCGCGATCCGCTGCCAGAGGGGCTGGCAATGATGTTTCAGGATGGCACGAGCACGCACCATTTGCAGCCGGCCGTAGCTTTATCAACGGCGCTGCCTCACAACCTCGATGATGCCGGCCGTGTTAAGCCCTGATCGCCAACTGCGTCGGGTCCAGTACGGCCCGTCAAGCGTCCATGCGGCGGTGTCGACGATCAGCGACGCCGCGCCGATATGGCTGTCATCATCCGTCGCAACAGGTTGTGGCGTCTCCTGTCGGTAGACATAGTAGAGTTCGTGCACGTTGCGACGCTTCTCGTGCGTGACCCGCTCGGTCAGCGAATAGGACTTGCCGCCGGTGCGATCGAGGACCGCACTGATGCGGAAGGTGAACAGAGATGCGACGATGGTCATCGTCACCCCGTCCTCCTGGAGAGGGACAGTGGGAAGCGCACCCCGGTCGATACCTCCTCCACCCTCGGCCGCATCCAGCATCGTCGCGATCACAGGCCAGTTCGAGCTGGTCGTGCCGGTCCAGGTGCCGTTTAGATCGGGAAACACCGATCGGTTCAGACTTGGAACCAACCACCAGATACCTCGCCAGATCGCGAACCGTCCGGAAAAGCCGAACACGACGTAGATCAACACGCCCCAACAGGTCAGCGCCGACCCGATAAGCTTAAAGGCGGCGCGCGAATCGCCAGGCGCACCGTTGACCGCGATCAATACCAGCAGAATGATACCGAACGGCCAAAGGAGAATTTGGGCGAGGCGTTTGAGCGAAAGGGCAGCGTACATCGCAAAGACCATAAGCCACTGCGGGCTCATCGCAACGGCACTTCTTCGTAGCTCTGATGGTCGCCGACCATTCCTCTCAAGATCATGTAGCTGAGTTTGAACGGTAATAGCCGGGCCTATCTGCCTCACCGAGCAAACGGCGATCTCCATTTTCCCAAAAACCGTTCCCAAAGTCATTTTCTCATAACCATGGTCGGCAGCCTGTAGACTTCAGCGCTAATTGGCACGGTCCTGTCAGAGCTAAATGGCACGACCGTTTCATCAGGCATGTGGATCGGCGCCTAAAGCGGGATCCCGCTAGATTGTTGCCAAGCTATTGATCATGCGTCCAATCTTTACCGAGGCAGCGGTCCCGATCGGCGCCGATCGGGACCCCATCATAACCCATATTTGCCAAAGGATTACAGGTAGCTGCTTCGCTCAGAGGGGGGGACCCGCTTTGGGCGCCGATCCACAGCGTAGAGACTATAACGAGGTGCGACCACATAGCGCGATCGGCAATAAGCCGCCGATATCGCTGGTGAACCGGTCAGCGGCACATGGCCCGCCCTGGCCGGCAGGAACTGGATGACGCCCAGCCGGGTGGTCCAAGAATGGGTAGGAGCTCAAATGGAAACCGAAGCTAAGTTATCAGCGACCTGAAAACGGGGAGGAGGTTACTCAGAGCCCAGGCCCAGCGCTACGGCCAGTACCAGGCCTCGCCGATTCTACCTTCCGATCAAGTTGCCAGATAATTCGCATCGAGCAGATAGCCTATTGGGTCATAGGCACATCGCAAACCGATTAGGCCCTCACCTGCGTCATATACGTGACAATCAGGCAATGCTGATCGAGATTTGCCATTCACGAGCAAACTCTCCCCAATTCCGGGCCCCTCAATACGCCAATGACGAAGTCCTGTTGCTGCGTCGTAGCAGGTAAGAAGCAGACACCTTGCCACAGTCCGCTGTTGAAGGATTAACTCCCGTTCAGAAGAAGCTATGAACGTTCGTCGTATTGAATTTACGTTTTCTGCAATGAAATCATATACTCGGGCATGGCATAGGTTCGTACCATTTGCTCCAAAAGCTGATGAAATACGTGAAAGTACCGCCTCACGAGATGCATAGTCAAAAGGAGCTGCCCATCGAAGCAGCCTGTTCCTGGTAACATTAACGAGAGCATTGTCGGGATCCGTACTTAAATCAGCCCGAACGGCGGATCCGACTCTATAAGAGACATCATCGTAGTTGTCAGATGTGTTTCCTCTTAACCCGTCATAAAATAGGGGCCAACTTGCCCCTTGGGTAGGGGGCGTCGCCTGTTGCTGATCATAAAGTTCTGTTAATCTAGTAACAATTTCTCCTGCCCTGGAATGCTGACCGCAAATCTTGGTAAGGGTTGAAACGAAAGCCTTATGGATGGCAATGCTTAGTTGGTCTAATGACATCAGCTGGTTTTCAAAGGGATCTCCGCCATGCTTCCGAAAGTGAAAACTTAGCGATCTTGCCGTCTGAAATAAACGGCGATCTTCCCCACCAAACGGTAACCCGTTGTCTTCCCATGCGTTTCGACGCCAATCCGCGACACCGCGGAACGCTCCAAAATCGACGAGCGCAGCAGATATACAGAGGTTAGATGACAAATAGTCACCGTGAAATAGACGGTAAGCACGGCCATAACCTATTTGTTCACAAACTCTAGACATTATATCCGACAAAATCGACGCACTGCTAGTTTCGCCGTTTAAATCTACGCCATTCACCTTAACACAGTTTACAACTTCTTTAACCCGAAGGAAGTCGAGGAATTGATCCGACTCGCCTGTTCCGGCGGAGCCGAAAAGAATATTTCGTTCGAGATGCGCTAATCGCAAGGCCGCGGGTCGGACGGCAATAACGCGCCGCGCACCAATCTCGCCCGCAACGGATTTAACGTGTTCCCCTGTATCTATGATCGCCACAATCGGATTTGCCCGCCAAGGAAACACATGCCAGCAGACCTCCGAAAAGATCGCCTCGCGGATTGCCTCTTCAAGCCACATACATCCATGTGAATGATACCAGTTCGCGTTTGGGTCCGTGAGAGGCGTAGCACCGACCCCCTTCGCGTTAAAGCGCCCCGCAGTCCCGGCCCGCCCACTACCCCCATGAGAATGCCCGAACGTGCCACCATACCGGTCGGCGTAGAGAGTTACGCTCGTTTCACGGAAGGTATCCACTTGGTCAAAGTCACCGAATGCCGACACCCCGAATCTTGCTAAGAGCCAGTTCTCAAGATCATGAACAAGCCCCGGGTCGCCGAGATTTAAGTCCTGCGAGCACCAATATCGGCTGTTAAGCCATAGTACGGCAGCCTTGTTGAAATGGAACGCTTCAAAAGGAACGTATAAATGCTGGCATTCCCGCAACAAAAACGTCTCGTCTTCTAGCGCCATATTTATCAATGCAAAACTCCGCAATCACTAATATTAGAGTATCGCCTAAACCGCTTTTCCAGAAATATGGACCCAGATGTTCAAGGCATATTTGGTGCCATTAGTTACAGGAAGGCCACCATGTTCAGATTGCCAATATATCCGGCCGGCAGCATCGCAGCTTGGGAATCGAAGGCAGTTGCCTGTAAGCGGCTCTACGTTTAGATTTAGCATTGGGAAATAGGTATCGCCGCCGCCGAATGTTCGATTGAGGTATAAGAGATACGTAGTTTTTCTTGGCACCTCAACCGCGGCATCGAAGTGGGTTGTAAATCTCTGACCGATTTTATAACGAACGCATTGTATTTGTTCAATATCTCTCTCATCCACTCCCTCTAAATCAGCAATATTACGGTACAATCGATCTAATAGAGGATATCTACGGTCCTCAAGAATTAATGACGTGCTATTTCTTACCTTTTGCTCAATAACGCCCGGCGCTCGAGCAAGTCGCTCATCACCATTTGAGACTCGACTGCGCCGAAACACGCGCTGCTCACAATATTCAATCATCTCCGCACAGTCGGCATCAGAAAGAATGGACGGCAAGACAGCAACCTGACGGCGGTAAGCCTCCAACTCCGACTCTTCCTCGGACGCACCCGGATACGGCGTGAGAAACACTACGCCAGTCCAAAACCGAGCTAGCTTTTTGAGCGACATATCGACGGGTCCAGCGGGACCATTCGACATCGTCATCCGGTCTTTATCGACATGAATCACCTCGACGAGTTGTACCCGGTGATCCGTCTCCGTGAGACTCTCCATATAGGTCAGAAATGGTGTACCGCAGTGCCTAATTTCAGAAATTGCTACTTTTCGCCCTATCAAGTTGACGCCCGCCGCTTCAGCGGCCGATAATAGATTTCTTGCAGAAAAAAAAGGGAACTCTTTTATGCCGGCAAGATAATTTACCAATCGATCCGATGAAAAGCCGACGTCCTGTCTGGCCAGATGCCTGATTAGGGTCAGAACAGTCCGGTCTCTAATGATTTCATTATACCGATCTGTACTCGTTACTATTGTTCCAACATCCATCTCAATCATAGCTCCATTATTTTATTTGAGACCGATCACTATTCTTACATAAGGCCTAACTTGCGACATAGAGACTTTGCTCGCCCGCATCGACGCGGCATATACCGCAAGAATTGTCTTACCCAGGCAGCTAGGATTTTCAAAGATATGAAAGCTCAATAGATCCGTCGCATCCCTGCCGCCCCACTCCAGATCAAACCGTCCGCGCAATGCAGGATACATGCATGAGAAAGGACAGCAGCCGCCTCAGGCCGACCTCACATAGCGGCGCGACAAATATTTTAGCTTCCGCCTTGCGACCGAACCGGGGCCCAGAAGATGGATGAGAGAACGCTCGAGCCTCGGTTCTCGGGCAGCGCGCGTCCTGCCATGTCACCACGGCCTACGACAGGCGTGCATCGAGTCGTAACAATACGAAAACCGATCCCAGGTTGGGGCTGGCTTTGCAGGTTAAGAGCATGATTTCGAGCCTTTCTAAGCTTTTTTTGGTCGTTGCGCGCGCACATGACAAGTGCACGCTTGACGCTCGGCTAGGGGCTGTGGTCAAGTCACGATACAGCGCTCGGGACGATCGACCGTCGATCTGACAATTTATCATTGAAGGTATCGCGACGGTGATTTGTGGATTGACTGGCTACCGTGCGCGTTTCCCTCGGCTGATTATTGCATTTTCGCTTTCAGTGGGCTTTGCCTATGCCGCCCATGCTCAATTGGCTCAGACGACCATCGCGAGCAAATTGCCGTTGTCGATCAACGATGTTTTGGCCATGGAGCAGCTCGACCGCGCTTCGATTTCGCCGGATGGCAAATGGGTCGCAGCAGTCGTTCGACGGCGTGCGAAAGACGGTGAAATTTTTGGTCGTGCATCATACGAGATCGATCCGACCCGCGGAGACGTATGGCTGATCTCGACAGAGACCGGCGAACGTCGTGCCTTGACCAATGGCCTTCCTAACGCGGCTGGGTTCTGGTGCGCCACTTGGTCTCCGGACGGACAGCGATTAGCCATGTTGTCGACCGCGCCGGAAGGGGGCGAACCACGCGGCGGCGACAATGTACGACTTTATATTTGGGATCGGACGACAAGCGATCTCTCGCGACTGAGCGGCGACGCCGTTATGACCCAGTCTCGCTTCGGAAGTCCCATTGATAAGCTCGACTTAAGAGGGGGTGCCGATCACGAGACGACTGCGCATACCTGTCACACGGGGGTGGTGAGCGAGAATGCTCCGTTTCTTTGGCTCGATGACAATCGGTTGCTGGCCGTTACCCTGCCAAAAGGCGAGATATCGATTGCTGTCGATCAATATGCCCGGCGATATCGCGCCGAGGCCGACGATGCTGTTCGCCTCCGCAGTGGTTCAACTGCCACCGTAAGCGTCTCTGCAAGCGGCGACGCTAGGAAACAGCAAACGCAGGGCCTGTTTAGCTCGGTCATTCAGATTATTGATGTCCGAACTGGCGTAAAGAGAACCGTAGGCACGGTCCCAGCCTACCCCTTCCGGAGCGGCCTGACAGCTTCGGTTTCTCCAGACGGCCAGCGGTTGGCTGTACTTGCTTCGGTGAGTGCGTTTCAGCCAGAGGTGGGTCGACAGTTTCCCAATGTCCGCGAGCCGGAATGGACAGTCGAACGACGCCTTGGGGTTGCAAATCTTCAAACTGGCACCGGGTTTCACTGGCAGACTATGTCCGCGGCTTCGCATTTCCCACTCGAACTTTACGGCTGGTCTCCGAACAGTCAAGACGTCGCGATTCGCGCGCGCGCGTCGCAGTACTCTGTGGCCACCCCACTTTTTATTGTGAATGCAGATAAAGACTCCGTCCGTTCGTTGGGCTCGATCTCCATCGGGAACGAGGCTGCGGGCGCCGATCGGCCTCGCTCGCCGCTGGCCCGTTGGGCCAACGATCGTAAGCTGTTCGCTCGCGCATCCGACGGAAAATGGTGGCTGCTGAGCATCGATGGGCGCGAGAGCCTTGTTAGCGGCACCGCCGGCCTGCCGTCAGACGTTCTCGTCCGCGATGCGAATGGCAGCTTGACCATGCTCATAGGCAAAGGTGTATTTAGGCTCGATCCCGCGAAATCTAGAATGGTACGGGTTTCCGAACTGGGCGAGGAAGGAAGATTCCTTCTCTTTAATAAGTCCGATGCACCATCTACTGGGCAGCTGACGCTCCTTCACAGCAATGATGGTGGCTTTCGACTGGCAACTCTAAATGCGGCGACAGGAGTGCTAGGGGCGTTGAGCCCTGCGACCGGGGGCGATATTTTGGATGTGGATCTGGAGCGTGGACGCCTACTGTATAGTCAAAGCGGACGGTCCGGAATTTCTCTCCTCGAGCAAGATTTTTCGACGGGGAAAAGTCGCGAGCTACTCAAGCTGAACACATATCTAAATAAGATCGACTGGGGTGATACACGGCTTGTCCAATACCAAACCCCAAGTGGCGGATCGCTAAATGCCGCAGTCCTTCTTCCGCCAGGTTACCAGTCGGGGCGTTCCTACCCCACATTGGCGTGGGTTTACGGCGGCTATGATGTGCGCTCACTTGAAAATGACTTCATGACAGATCCGCTTCAGCCTGGGCTTTATAACCTTAGGCTTTATGCGGCCAAGGGCTATGTCGTCGTCGTCCCTTCTATGCCATTGGATCGCAGTAAGAGCGACATCTACTCGCAACTCCCCACCGGGGTAATGTCGGCGATCGACAAGCTCGTGAGCCTCGGCATTTCCGATCCCGAACGATTGGGCGTCATTGGCCAAAGCTTTGGAGGATACAGCGTTTATGGCCTTCTAGGGCAGACTAGTCGCTTTAAGGCAGCCGTGGCGATCGCGGGACTGTCGGACTTGTCCAGCCTTTATGGCGAATTCGATCCGACCGGACGGGGATACCCGAACATTGAGCACGAAAAGAGCGATAATTGGTTCGAAATAGGTCAGTTCGGCGAGCAATTTCCGCCTTGGGGGGATCCAGCAGGCTATGCCCTTAATTCCCCGCTTAGTCATGTCGATCACGTCACCACGCCACTGCTAATGATTCATGGCGACGCTGACTTACGCGGCAACCAAGCCCAAGCCGAGCGCTTCTTCTTTTCGCTGTACGCCCAAGGAAAAACTGCGGAACTCAGGCGCTATGGCGGCGAAAGTCATAGCGTATCTCAGTCCCCTGCAAACATTCGCGATGCTTTCGAGCAGACGATCATTTGGTTCGACAGGTACCTAAGGAAACCCAACGACGCTGCAAAAGAGAAGCCCTAATTGAAATGCTCCGACGCTATGTTCTGGCAGCTGTAATGGTACGATACGTACCCCCAGCTCTCACAGGCTTCTCTCACCGGCTCCCTCATACGTTATACGGCGTGACTTCAATAGCATGCCAACTGCAACCCGCCGGCATCTACAGTTGAATTAGGCTGGATAATTTACTTTGTTTAACAACTTCTCTTTGCGAAAAATTTGCTTCTATGTCCTGTTAGTAACGATTATAATAACACTAGTTTTTAATTATAATCGGCTTGGACTTTTAACCGCAGAAATTGGAATCTTTATACTGATTCCGACAGTGCTATTTAGTATTGATCTAAGCCTGATCGTGCTTGCCACAATTTTTCCGGATTTGGAAAAATGCAGACTTTGCGGGATCGACGGCCTGCTTGAACGCCCCGTCCATCCTCTTGATCAAGTACCAATCATTGTGCCACTTCTTGTCGCGAGCTATCGCGATATCGAGGCTGCGGCGTCGTGCCTTAGCGAAAACTGGTCAATGACGTACGAATGGCCTGTAGAGATTATCCTTTTGGTCGACTTTCGCGATTCAGCTCTCGCCGAGGAAAAAGAAGATATTCACCTCCAGAAACGCTTGGAGCAAACTGTCCATTCTCTAAACCAAGCCCGTGTGAAGGATGGGCTGCCCGCCGCACGTCTGTTGTACCGTAGACGGGTTTGGAACCCGTTCGAGCGAACTTGGATGGGTTGGGAGCGAAAGCGGGGAAAGGTTGTAGAGTTTTTGAAACTGACGCGGGAAATGCCGACTTCTTTCATCGGCGATTGCCCCGCGATGTGGGTGGGAGCGTCAACTGTCTTCGTCATGGACATTGATACAAGAGTGACCGGCGAAGGTCTGCTGCTGCTGTCGAAGACATTCGAGCAGCGGAGAGCAGGTTGGGAGCGCGACAAGCGGCCTGCACTTATGTCGCCCGTCGTTCGGACGCTGGACCGCGCTGAAGAGCCGATCCAGAGATGGCTTTACGAACCTTGGGTGTTTTCGGTTAACAAGGACTGGCGCGAACACACACTCCGCGATCGCGTTTTTGGGCATGACATTTATAATGGGAAAGCTCTCATTGCGGTCGACGACTTCCTTTCCTTAAGTAGCGCTATCCCAGATAACACAATTCTCAGTCACGATCATCTGGAGGCAATACTTGGTCACGGATGCTCTTCGCCAATCGCCAGCGTCTACGAGCCATTTCCTGCTTCGCGGACAAGCTGGGAACGACGGCAGCATCGTTGGATGAGAGGAGACTTTCAGGTACTACCTTGGCTTTTCAAAGGAGTAGGTGAAAAAAGGGTTTCCGCGATAACTCTCTCAATGAGAGCAGCGATCGCGCACGTCATCCTCGACGCGTTAAATCCAGTAGCTATCTACATCGTAGTGGTGAGATGCTTGTTCACCAGTTGGCGCCTGGGACTCGTAATTGGATCACTTCTGCTCCTATTTCATCGTGGCGGAACATTGCTTGCCGCCTGCCGCATTCCGTTATTTTTAATAAAGACGGATCGCAAAAATGGATTATTTAATACCGCGCGCTTTCTCATCGCGAATGCTTTTATGCGATCATTAGGCACGCTATTCTATCTTCAGCGCGACGCGCTTATCACATTCCACGCGTTAATAAAAACGTCCTTTAGGCTCACTTTACCCGGCCGAAAGGGATTACTGGAATGGTATCCGGACGATATAAATAGACCAATCATTGCCCGAAGAAAGCTTGAAGTCCTTCTTATTTTAATCTCACTTATTTCGTTTACCGCTGGTTTCGCTGGCCCAGGCGTACCTTTTGCCATTATAGCCTGGACTATTGTGCCAATTGTCTTGAATCTCGTACCTATTAGAAGGACGTCAATTCAAAGGCCGCGTTTTTGACCCCAGCGCCCTCCAGTTGCCGCGACTTCCCGGGTCGCTGCCGTTCAATTATGCTTCCTTGCATTGATAACACCATCCGCAACCTCCACGATTTTGAGCAGCCCTTTGCACCTGCTCGATCGAAGCGTGAGGCCCTGTTCGAGGATCAAATCTGCGCGTCGCGGAGCGCTAAACGCCAGGTTGGCGGTACGCCGAACGCAAATGGTGCGCCGTCCATTGGTATAGTTAGAGGGCGTTTTGGAAGTTTCACCATATCTGCTGATTCGCTGTGGCTCCCCGAATCCCGGGAGCCTTTCGCGCGGTCGGTTAGTTTATTGAGTTCCCTTGATAGGATCACCAATTGAACCGGCTTCCCCCCAGGTCCAACCAAGGTGATGGCATCGGGGGAGACATACATCTGTTTTTACCCGTCTCGTGGCATATATTCGGGTATTCTTTGCTCTTTCTTGTAGTCGTTATGGGTGCCGCGCTGGCTTGGGGAAAGTACACGCAATCAGAAACTGTGTCGGGCGAAATCGCCGTGAACTCGATCAGTATCACCCCAAGTCGGCCCGGACTGGTAGGCAAGTTGCTAGTCAATGAGGGAGACCAAGTAACGGCCGGCGCTCCGCTTGTGTCTATTAAAGTCGAGGAGATTGTGTCGCCGGGAGAAACTGGTCCGCGACAGGTTTTGTCCGCGCTCGATTTGCAAGACAGCACCTTACAGCTCCAGCAAGCGGCGGCCGCAAGCGTGACAGATTCCTCGCGCGAAAAGCTTGAGGTGCAAGCGCTGGGGCAGCGTGCCGCGGTCTCGGCGATTGATCGCCAGATAGGCGAGCAAAGCAGCCTGATCCAAAACGCCGTTGCAGATCTTGCTCGAGTTCAGACTATCGCTGACCGCGGCTTTATCAGTCGCCGGGACATGGCTGCGCGCGAGGACGCCGTGACGTTACGGCGCCAGCAAATGGCGGCATTGGAACAGGCGCGAGGGGACAAGCTTGCGGAGTTGAACGCAACTCGTAAGACGGTTGAAGAGGCGACGAATCAAAGGAAAGTTGCTCAGGCCCAGATAGCGGAAACGCGCGCCGCTCTCGCACGACAACGGTACGAAGTTGCTGCATCGCGCGGCTATACGCTCGTAGCTCCCGTCAGTGGTCGTGTCACCGCCGTCGTGGTGAGGGAGGGGCAGCAAGCAATACCGAGCCAGCCGCTGATGGCCGTTGTACCTCGCGGAGCCCGCCTTCAGTCCACATTGTACGTCCCTACTCGGGCAGCCGGATTTCTTACGATCGGGCAAAAGGTTCGACTGCAAGTAGATGCGTTTCCGTTTGCGACCTTCGGCGCTGTGCCCGCTACAATCCTAGCGATCAGCCCGGTTACGATAAATCATGTCGGGTCCGATGGAAAAAATGAGGTCGTATACATCGTTACGTGCTCCATACGCTCGTCGATGGTGCGAGCTTTCGGTGGCTTCCAGCTATTACACCCAGGAATGACGTTAAAAGCGCGCGTAATTATTCGCCAGATGTCCCTCTTGGAATGGTTATTTGAGCCCATCTACGCGGTAAAGAAACAATGATCGATCAGCTAAATCTAGGCATTTTCTCACTACGCAGGATAAAGCACATCCGCCAAACCGAGATTGCAGAATGTGGTTTGGCATGTTTAGCAATGATAAGCGAGTATTACGGCTCGAACCTCGACTTGGTAGGATTAAGGCAAGACTACGCGCCCAGCCTAAAGGGCCTGTCGCTCCGTAATTTGTCCAACGTTGCCGAAAACATCGGACTACTCGCGCGCCCAGTGAGGGTTCCTGCTGACTCGCTAACCCGTTTACACCTCCCGGCGATTTTGCATTGGGATAGCAACCACTTCGTGGTTTTGGAGCGCATTAAACACGGACGAGCCGAGATTTTCGACCCAGCGAATGGGCAGGGTTCTAGAATGACGATGGACGAGGTTGCGGACCACTTTACCGGCGCGGCCCTCGAGCTAAGTCCAACTGAAGAATTTAAGGTATTTGAAAAGCGACCGCGTCTAAAGGCATCACAGCTTTGGAAAAATGTAACGGGATGGAAGCGTGTAGCCACGCAGACCCTGATACTCACGATCGTGCTACAAATCGCCGCCATAGCTTGGCCGTTTTATATGCAAATCGTAATAGACAAGGTTTTACCATCATCTGATGAGACCTTGTTGGCCCTTGTAGCTTTAGCGTTTGCTGCACTAACGATACTCAACGGCGTCGCCGTGATTGTGCGTGGATTTGTACTACTTTCAACCGGAACGTCATTAGGCTTCGTTGTCACTTCCAGGCTAGGGAAAAGGCTGTTCAGGCTTCCGATCGCGTGGTTCGAGCGACGCCATGTTGGCGATGTGATGTCGAGATTTCAATCCGTGCACCCTATTCAGGATGCCTTTACTCAGGGAATCGTGTCATCGCTAGTCGATGGCGCCATGGCTCTTCTGACCTTAATAATAATGATGTGGTACAGCATACTTTTAACAGCAATCACTTTTATTAGTTTTACGTTCTATATTCTCGTAAGGATTGTCTCGTTTAGGCTTGAGCGACAGGCGCGTGAGGCTGCAATAATCGCCGGCGGTCGAGAGCAATCGATGTTAATAGAAACTCTCAGGGGTATCACCGTTCTCCGACTTTTTGGACGAGAAAATGATCGCCACATGCTTTGGCAAGGTAGACTTACGGACCAAGCAAACGCAAACGTGATGGTAGCGAGAATTGGCATTTGGCAAGGGGCAGCAAATAGCATCATTACTGGGCTAGAGGGGGTTCTAATAGTATGGCTGGCCGCCAATCTCGTACTAGCCGGTGGCTTATCAATTGGCATGCTCGTAGCCTACCTTGCGTACAAACAGCAATTTGTATCGCGAGCATCGACCTTGATCGACCAAGGCATCGCATTCCGAATGCTGAGCCTTCACCTTGATCGCATAAGTGACATTGCGCTCGAGAAGGAGGACATCAGCTTCGCGCCGCCGCATTCGGCCGATACCGAATTTTCCGGACAGGTCGAGCTTAAGGATGTGTTTTACCGATATGGCCCAGCCGAACCTTGGGTCCTTCGCGGCTTGAATTTGCGAGTCGAGTGTGGACAGCATATCGCAATTACGGGAAGTTCTGGCGGCGGAAAGTCAACTCTTGCGAAGATTTTACTGGGCCTCGATCAGCCTGAAAGTGGGCTAATGTTGGTTGACGGGGTTCCGTTGCTCCAACACGGCGTCCGCAACTATCGGTCGAAAATAGCCGCCGTTCTTCAGGAAGACTGCCTGTTCGCCGGGTCAATCGCAAGCAACATCGCGATGTTCGATCAGGAGATTATTATGGACCGGGTGATCGAAGCCGCCTCGCTAGCCGCGATCGCCCGCGAAATTGACGCAATGCCGATGAAATATGAGTCTCTTGTTGGCGACATGGGATCAGCCCTATCCGGAGGTCAGAAGGCGCGCATACTATTGGCCCGTGCCTTATACAGAAAGCCAAGGTTGTTGCTTCTTGACGAGGGCACTGCCCATCTTGACTGGCAAACAGAAGCTCTTGTTAATGAGGCTATTAACGCAATGGGTATCACAAGAATTGTCATTGCCCATAGAAAAGAGACGATAAAGAACGCTGATATTGTTTATTCCATGAATGATGGATTATTGACGATGCATTGATACCATTCCTTCGTGTTTTTGTAGCTCTATCAGTTAAGTTATATCAAAGGAACTGGGTATGTTTAGCCTGTGCGTCAATACGAATTTGCGGCCGAAGATTTGTTCGACATCTCAGCGATCGGTCGAAATAGATGATGGGTTTGTCAAATGTCTCCAGATTAGGCATATCCAGATGGAGCACATCTATGCTGACCAACGCTTGATTGTCTGGATTGGGGAGATAGCCGACCCGTACCGCGGGACGATTGATCGCTTAGAAAAATATTCGGCATTAGAGGGCGCTGACGCTACGAAAATTGTGATCGACTGGAACTTCAACCCTGCACGCATAAGTATGGTTCGGGCGGCAGACGGCTCGACACCGATGCACATTGCATGCGAAAATGGCAATTTTAGAGCCACGTGGGATTTTGAAGAGATCGCACTTTGGCAACAGGCACCGCAGCCTGACATTGAGGCCTGCGTGCTTTATCTAGAGCACGGGCCCTCTCTTACGAGGAATCAGGTATTAAAAGGTGTCTTCAATCTTTGGCCAGGTGAAACCGTCAATTCGGACGGTTATAGAATCAGCTTTACCGAACAGCAACTTCGAGGAGTGCCCGCGGAGTCGTATCTATCTCAGGGCAGCACCGCGACAAATGAGTTTCTTCATGTAATTGGAGAGAGTATCGCAGGTAGTTTGAATCGCTCTAAGGGCGTATTGTTAGAATTAAGTGGTGGTATGGACTCCAGTTGCTCCGTGTTAGCCGCTGCGTTGCTCCGTGATGACCTGAGTTCCTACGGATTAGTTCACGAAGGGGCCGTTGGGATACAGCAAAGCTCGCGGCGGCGAGAACTTGTTGAACTACTCTCTCTGAACGATCACGAATACCCGTCTAACGTAGTATCTCCCATTGCCGCCCTAAAGTACGAGGAATGCCTTTTCACCCCGATGGATGACAACCATAGGCTTGCCTGCGTGCATGCGATCAGTTCCCACCCTGACGTCGACCGTTTGGATATGGTCATCACCGGGATAGGTGGTGATGAGTTAGGTATGGAGCGTACATATATTCGCCGGGATTACGAGGTGTCAGGCCTACTTTCTTCCTCCGCCGTTCTGGCGAGCGTGGGACGAGGAGACATATTTCTGAGGCGTGGAATTTGGCCATGCAATCCGCTTGCAACTCACCGCGTTGTCAATTTTTGCCGGCGACTTCCGCGGACTTTCCGAAACGGTCGACTTCTTCACGTGCTTACGCTCGCGAGATCAGGTTTGAGCGACAGTTTCATTTTTCCACGATATGGCGAAAACTTTGGTCCGCTGCTCATTAGAGAAGCCGCGCTCACAGATTTCGACGCTGAGGTCGGCGAGTCAATCTTGGCCGACTATGGCATCAATATTTTCGAGCTGTTACGTGATGCGAGGGAACAAGCTGGCCGAGATTTTACCACAGACATGGCCGTAAGGCTTTGGCATTTGTTAAAGCTTGAGCGAATTCTAAAAAAGTACGTGGGAAGCCAAAAGGTCTCCGAAATACCATGATCGAACATATTACAGAATATCACGCAGCGCTTCAAACTAGGCTATATTTTTCTATCTTGGAGAAGACTGGCGGCCCCAAAAACGGAGCGTTTTCCGGCATACTATGAAGGGTCGATTAATGAAGACCGATATTGACATCGAAACGCTAACGGAGTTCTTGCTAGATTACAACAAATATGAGTGGCCTGATTGGCTTATTCAGTATCATCTAGAGGTTCCCATCTCCCGCCAACAGGTAGCCTTGCAATTTGATGACTCGAGTCAGGTTGCTGGTATTATGGTGTGGGCATTTGTCGGGGATGACATTCATTGCGATCTATTACGCGGCAAGGCGAGAATTCTTCATTTATCAGAATGGAACGAAGGATTGAACCTATGGGCTTGGGCCTTCATGTCGCAACAGCGAACTTTGCCTCTTTCTTTTAGAAATCAACTACGTGAATTGGCCAGGTTATCTGGTGTATGCCACCTAGGCGTCTATGGATCTCCAAAAATATGTGCAATTTTCTAGAATCGAGATCTTTCGAGCGACGTGAGCCCCACCTTCGCGGCAACGGGAATCACTTATGGTTCATTGGGAAATCCAAGGCAGTTCAAGTGTTACGGTTCCGTAATGGCGCCGTTAAAATTTTTTAAAGTTATGTCGGTTAGGACCCGATCGGACTTTTTGTCCGATGACCAGCGCGCTTGAGCGTTGTATTTTGTGTCTTCTCCGGTCTTATACTTGACAATTAATCCAAGTGACATAAGGGTTTGAGCTAGGCGCGGCAGACCAATTGCGCCCTCCAAGGCCAAATAGGAGCTAAAGGCATGAAAAAGGAACTGAGAAGCGATTCGAAGACCCGGGGGCCAATCTTTGGCGCTCCCCTACAGACCCTGGCAGCTGAGGAGTTGGACCGGGTCTTTGGTGGGCAAGCAGGCCCCCCGGCTCCGAGCCCGACGCCGCCTTCCACGCCGACGAGTCCAGGGTCGGGACCTTATCCTTATCCTTACAAGGGAACCAGAGGTTACGATCTCTACGGCCAGGAAAACTAAGCGTATTTAACCAGATGCTCGGCCCATGCATAACTGCGTGGGCCGAGTTGTTGTTAGGCGTCTCGTCACACGATATAACGATGGCGGGCGGTATCGCGCCCCGAGCGCGGGCGCCTTCGCCACACCGCTCTGCTCTTTCACCGCCAAAACCTAGCCAGTGACGGCTTATAGCCAATCGCGCATTTAGCCGCACTTAATCATTGCGTTTGGGACTAGTCTCGAATTTTTCTGACTGCGTCATCGTGACCCATGAGCCGGTGTTGGTTCAGGGATTTCGCCTGGAACTTGCCCTCGAACGATTCGATCAAGGCGTGGTCGGTCGACGCGCTAAGCTGCTAGAAGTCTAGTGTAACGCCCTTGATGAACGCCACAGATCGAGGTCCTCGGAGACAAACTTGTCCCCTGATCAACCATCGAGCCCAGATAGCCAGTCTCGCTGCAGACCCGATTGAGCATATCGATCACATCTGGCGCCCGGAAGCTGAACCGCGGCACCGCGGCCGAGGAGAAGCGGCTGTACCTGTTGATAACCCTGAAGATGCGCAGCATCGGTCCTATCGCCACTTGTCATGGACACTCCATGAGCGCGTATCCGATTGTGATCGTAGCCGACTTCGAGGGACTATCCTCGCGTTGCTGAGCGCCCATGACAAAAAATCGTCCCCAGTGTTAACTCGCCGATTTTGGCGTGCAACGTCTTCACGTCGATCGCCGGCTCTGCCGGCTCACTATGGCTCTCCGACGCGAAAACCCCCGCAGCCCCGTCCAGCAGCTGGCTGCGCCACCTCGTGATCTGGTTCGGGTGAACGTCGAACTGCGGCGGCAGCTCGGCCAGCGTCTTCTCGCCTTTCACGGCAGCTAACGTCAGCTTCGCCTTGAAGGCCGGCTGTGGTTCCGGCGTGTTCGCTTCGTCATCTGATATCCTGTTCGGCAGCCATACTGGCCGCCTTCAGGCAGAAACTCCACTTAGCAGCCTGTCCAGATTTGCCGAGCCACCTCTGCCGTCCTGCTTGCCCACCAGCGATGGTCTGCTGAGTATGATCGCGATCACTATCCGCCACCAACTGCACCGCGGTCGTTGACTTCGGCGCTCTGGCTCAACTTTTTCGCCATGCTGCTCATAC
>NZ_JH584244.1:26624-61617 GCF_000241485.1 Sphingomonas sp. PAMC 26605 | reverse complement strand
GCTCATACAGGCCGCTCCTTCTGATAAGCTGATGCTTCCGGAAAGATCTGCGCTCAATTTTCCGCCGGGTTACAAAGCAGTGACGAAAATTGCCTATCGCAGTGCCCAGTAATACCAGAATTATATTATCGATCCTGAATCACGATCCTGGTTAATATCGAGGGCGATGAAATCGCGTGGTTGATCGATGTTACCGCAACCTCCACGATTTGATCGTCATCGGTTGAATCTAAAATAATGATTACACTACGTTCTATTATTTTATATGGAAGTTTCTCGTGTGAAATAAGTATTTTATTTATCTCGTCGCCTTGATTTATGAAATATTTTTCATTGGCTTCTGTCACGGTAAAGCTTAGATATTCTACCTTTATACTTGATACATATCCCCTTTTATCAATCTCCCTTGCAAGTGCGTGTAGTATAGGTCCACCAATCGCATCAGAGTCCACAAGCGATACAACTAAAATCGTGTTCGACGAGCCGCGTCCGAGCGCTTGGGCATACGCATGAGGTGTATAACCAAGGGCGGTCACCGATTTGCGTATTCTTAACGATAAGTCTGGTGAAACTAAGCCCTTGCCCGAGACTACGCGCGAGACCGATGCGATCGACGCACCTGCATGCATCGAGACATCTCGAATCGTCGCTCGTTTAAATTTCATGCCGGTCATTTCCGTCCAATTATCCCGATACCCAAGTTTTGCTGATTGGAGCCATATTGCAAGCCTTTGATATCGCCGTAATGCTCAGCGCTTGGCCGAAGTCGCACCCTAACCATTCGTAGCGTCGTTTAGGGTATACCCCGGGAAAGCATTCAATCTGATACACTGGCGACGTTCAATCAGGGTCAAGTTATGGAACTTACACACGCTGTCGAACAGGTCTAAACCCTGATAAAACAGTAAAATTACGATTACCTTATCTTGTTACGCTCTCGTATCGACGCTTGATCACTATCTTGGCATTCAGGTGGTGCGCGGCTGGGTGTCAGACGATCCGCTCCGAAAAAATTCGGTATGTAGCGCGGGGGTGCGGACGGGCGCGCAGACCTTTGCTGCGGTTTTTAGCGTTCTTGGGTTTTGGTTCGGCCTCGGCTAAGGTGTCACAGAATGGACACAGACCTGTGGCCGTAATCGAGCCGGGACGAGACATCTCTAAATGACGATGAGACTCCATCTGGAGGAGATTATTCAGCCGGCCGCGCTCGCCTTCGGAGCGCGCGTCAAGGCGCGACGGAAGGCGCTTGGGCTTACTCAGACCGACATCTACAAGCGTACGGGTATCGGGATCGGATACCTGTCATCGATAGAGCGGGGCCGTGCTAACCCGACGCTAGACATGATGATAAAGCTCTCGGCAGCGTTAGGTATGGATATCTGGGATTTATTGCGTCCTTCTGACGAGTCGGCCGAGGCTAAAGGGGTATGATTCCTTAGGCGTCGTCATTTGATCTCGTCGAAGGGGGTCGGGAATATATTCACAATGTTGGTCTCGCTATAATCCCGGAGAAAGGTCTTCGGATCGATATAGGTATCGGCGAAACAGGGATGGGTTGCACGATCAAAACACTCACGAAGCCATTTCACTGTTGCCAAAATGGCTGGGGATGGCTTTGCTTTGGATCGATAGACGAGACGAAGTTCTCGTCGTATCCGCAGTTCTGGAGGCACCGGAACCGCAGCGCTTGTAATTTCGCTAACGAAGGTAGGCAGGGCACCGATACCAATACCCTTTGTGACCGACCAAAGCTGAGATAGCGAAGAGTTGGTTCGCATTGCGATGAACCCTTGAGGGCGTTCAGTGCCGATCAGAAAATCAAGTTGCTCCGAGCGAACGCCAGGGCCGACATGCTCCACGATCCGATGGTCTTTGAGCGAGTCCACGGTTGATGGGACGCCGTGCCGTTGGATGTAGCTCTTGCTGGCATATACAGCGAAATGAACGGTAGCCAATTTCGACGTAATGAGATTCACCTCAGCTGGCTGTTCGTACGTCAGCCAGATGTCAGCCGCGCGCGTTCGGTCACGGGTAAGGTCGTAGTCGAAATCTAAGCCAATGGTCATGTTCGGCAGAACGGCCTGTAACCGCGGCATTCTCGGCGTCAGCCACAGCGTTCCGATACCCTCGGTACAGGCTATAGTGATCTGTCCCGGCCTTAAGAGAACGTCTTTGGTGCCATCCGAGACATCCCATTCCGCGGCGTCGCTCATCGCCTGACCAATTCGAAGAAGCTTCTCTCCGTCTTCGGTCAGCACGATCCCGTTGGCACTACGATGTGCCAGATGCAGGCCGAGCCTTGACTCTACGTGCTTTATTCTCCGACGGATCGTGTTCACCACGACGCCGTAATCTGAAGCGACCTTCCGCATACTGCCCAAGCGCTGGATGGCACGGAACAACCTCACGTCGTCCCATTCTAGGTCGGCGAACTCGCCCTGCTGTTCAGTGTTCACCCCTGGAACAGGTGGTGCAACTTTTGTGATCCTGCCGCCCGGCCGCTTTCGCAATATCACCCTCCCACAACGACGCCGCGCGAGGGATATCAAATGTTTCAAGAAGTTGGCAATCCGATAGGCTCCCAACCGGCCTATTTCTGGGATGGTTGCTTCGATGAGCGGATGGATACGCTCATCGCGCGTAATCACCGTCGCCAAGTCCGGCTGCAGCGCCTCCTCCCCGGCAGCACCATAAAGATGATCGATAACGTGCGCGATCTGCTTCCGCTGGCGGACCCGGTCCAGGTCGCCCGAATGCTCGAAAAAAACCCGGATATCGTCCGATCCGTAACCGTGCCCGGCCAAAGCGGCACCGCAGGCCTCTTCGCCTACCTGCCGCTTAATGCGTACGGAGCATGGGCGCTAATGACCGGCCGATACGATGGAAGTAAGCCTGACCCGGCCTGGATTTGCTCGGCTGGAGAAAAACCGTCGGCGATCGCTATCTGGCTGATCGTCGCGCCAAGACTGCTGACCCGTATGTTCGAGCCGATCGCGCAGCTTTTCCGTGAACTTTGCCCAGAAGGCTGCGCCATCTTCTCGTACGGAGCGACAGATGCCTCAGCGAACATCCAACGTGCGGTCGGTTTCCGTCCTGCCCAAGAGATGTTCCCCGGCGCCCCCGCTCATCTGGTCGCGGCATGCCCGGACAGTGCCGTGCCGATCGATATCGCCCGGAACATTGAACGGGCACGTCGGGGGCATGTGCACGTCGGCGTCGCCCGCTCGATCGAGGACATGGCCAAGGTCTTCTCGGTCCGCTCCGCCACCTTTCAAGCTGAACAGGCATGCCCTTACGAGGAAGAGTTCGACGGCAACGATTTTTGCGCGACACAGCTTCTGGCTTACGTCGGCGATGATCCGGCTGCTTGTATCCGCATCCGCTACTTTGGCGAATTTGCGAAGCTCGAGCGCCTTGCCATTCGTCGCGAATATCGAAGCCGGAGTCTCTCGCGCCCGTTGGTCGAAGCGGCTCTGGCTCACTGCGCGCGGAAAGGCTTCCGCCGGATCTACGGGCATTCGCGTTCGGATCTCGTCGGATTTTGGCAGCGCCTAGGTTTCGATGTCATCCCGGCACGCCCGCCTTTCTGGTTCTCAGACGTGGAATATGTCGAGATCGTTGCAGAGTTGACCGCGGATCCGCTCGAAATCCGGTTCGGGATCGACCCGATGATGGCGATTAGGCCAGAGGGCCGTTGGGACGAACCTGGCCCCCTCGACATGTCTCTCGTCCGTTCGTCGTTAGCGGCATGAACAGGGTGTTTAGCCGTCCTCAAGCGAAAGCTGCAACTGTGCCGGGACCCGAGGAAATTGGTGCGCCCAATAGCCTTGAATTGCGATCGCGGTTTGCGGATCGAGTCCGAGCCCTGCTTGGCGAGTTAGGGTTGTCCAAGGATGACCTTGTCGAGCGTAGTGCGCTTCCGTCGGGCCGGGTCGATCGTATCTTAGCCGGCAGTCTCGTCCCGCTCACTTTCCGCGACCTGACGATCATCGGCGCCGTTCTGGGTATGCCGGTTCACACCCTTCTTCTCCCGACCAGCCCTGCGGTCGAGGTCGTATCGCTCGAGGTAGTTGAAGAGCGTGGACCGGGCGACGCCTAGTTCCTGCGCAACGTCCGTGGCGGTTGCGCCCGGCGCACTAAGCCTTTTACGGATTTCCGGCAATTTGTCTGGTCCAAGCAGTCGCTTGCGTCCTGGGGGCGACATCTCGGCAGGATGTGTCTTGATGCCGTGGATGTGCCGATAGTGGGTGTCCAAGGCATCGAGCATCGCGTGGAGCTTATCATCAACACCGGGCTCGACAACAATCCGGGGCGTACAGATTTCAAAGCTGACGCCATTCCGCAGCAGCTTGGCTATTGCTCGCACGAGCATGGGGGTTGCGATCGCTAGGCAGGAAAGATCGTGGACTTTCACCCGATCACCGGCCTCAAGGCCGATGCCCTTGCGCTCTAGCAACTCGGTGAGCTGGTTGAAGGTCTTCCGTCCCGCAAGAACCTCGATGTCATCAGGGTTCAGGCACAACTGTTGGCTTTCAATCGTCGGCGAACCCGGTGTTTCCGCGAGAAAAGCGACGCTTTTGCCCAATCTTCTGCCCTTTAAGCGGAGCTCATTGCCCAGTGACCCGGACGACGCTTGGGAGCGCCACCCGCTAAAAGGGCATTTTCTATGTCAGGCCGCCCAAATCGGCAAGCGAGGGACGACGCGGGGCGGAAGCGATTTCTCAGTCGGAAACGCCAGATGAACATTCGCCGCCCTGGCGATTGCGGGTTGCAAGACTCGTCAGATATCGATAAGGATCAAATCTGTACTAAGCTGACAGAAGGCGGTCATGCTTCCAGTGGGTCTCACGGCAAAAGCGATCCAGCTCTGCGCAGCAGGGCTCGGAGGCGGCGTGACGCCGCTGCCAGCGCCTTATGCGCTCTTGGTACATGCGGGTGCAGCGCTGAGCCGTGAGCCCGTTACCGAGGCCGACGCTGAGGCGACGGTCCGGGATCTCATCACGTTAGGCGCGGATTTCGAGGCGGGTCCGCTTGCGATCAGCGGGCATGACTTTGCGACATACGGCGTAACGCCCGCGTCGGTGTTCGACGCGTGCGCGCTCTCTCACATCGATGACGGTACGCAGGGTGCGCCGATCGATCGTGCGGCGACGGTATCCAATGTTGCAGCCCTCGTCCGTCGCGCCTTCGGCGCGCGGATCACCGACACGATCCGCCCGATGAACGCGAGCTACGGCGCGCGGTATAGCTGGCACAAGTTCGGCCAGGCGGTCGACTTCGTACCGGCAGGCGGCGTCAATTCGATCAACCGCGATCAGATCCGCGCGTTGATGGCGCAGAGCGGGTTTCGCTTGATCGAGCTACTCGGCCCGGGCGATCGCGGCCACTCCAACCATTGGCACGTCGCCTTCGCGCGTCCGGGCCAAGTCATCGACCGTACACGGCCGATCGAGGAGGATGAAGACTGGATCGTGAACGTCGCCAGCGCTGATGCGCCGGCTTCGGCGCCGATTGGGACCGATGCGCACACCGCGCCTGCCTCGGTCCTGCAAACCGCAGCGAAGGCCCCGCCACAATGGGACGTCTTCGCCAGCGCGGTTTGGCGCGCTTCTCAGGGAGGTGGTTCATGATGCGACGTGTTCTGAATAAGCTGAGCGGTGCCACTGGAGCGGTCGCGCTGTGCGCGGGCGGTTTGGTCGCCGTAGCTGCCCCTCAACCGGCCTTTGCTTCGGATTGGGGCTGTCAGGTGGTCCTTTGCCTCGCCACGCCGGGGTCCACGACAAAGTACGCGGAGTGCGTGCCTCCGATCACGAAACTGTGGAACGCGCTCGCCATGGGTGGCGGGTTCCCCTCCTGCACCGGGGTCGGCGTTAAAACGAAGTCGGCAAAGCATGGTTATACCATGTCCGTGACCCAGCCCGACGGCAGCACGTCGCACTACTCGCTCGACACGCGCTACCAGACGGTGACGCAGCAATGATCCATGCCGTCGCCGCCATCACCGTTCTGGCGCAGAAATGCGCGTCCGAAGTCGCGACCGAAGCGGTCGTGCCTCTTGTGGTGACGGAGAGTGGCGGCGACGATCTTTCGATCAACGTCAATCGTGGCCCGCGCGTGCGGGCGGGCTCTGTTGCTGAAGGTGCCGCATTGGTGCGGAGCTACATGGCGAAGGGCTATACGGTCGATGTGGGCTTGGCCCAGATCAACTCCGCTAATTTCTCGCGGCTTGGCGTGAGCGTTGAACAGGCGTTCGATCCGTGCACGAACCTGCGTCTCGCGTCGTCGCTGCTGCAAGAGGGCTATGGCCTCGCCAGCCGCCATTACAGCGGCCTCGACGCGATCTCGGCGACCTATTCGCTCTACAACACCGGCACGCTGACGCGGGGCTTTCGTAACGGGTATGTCGGCCGCGTGTGGTCGGCCGCAAGCGGCATGGGCACGATTCAGGCCGCGCCGCCTATTCCAGGTGCGCCCGCTGTGGCGGCCGCTGCAACCAGCGCGGCCAAGCCCGCCAGTGCCGGTGATAATTGGGTGGTCGGTCAGATCGCTTCCAACGCAGTCGAGGTTTTCAAATGAGCGTGGATAATACCGTTGCGCGGCCCGGGCGGGACGTGGAGCCGGAAGCCGCAGATGCCGGCTTCAAGCTGCCGCCCGATCTGGCCGAGCGGTACAACGTTCGCGTCATCCCGACAAAAGAACCCAACGAGTTTCGTATGGGCATGTTTCGGCCGGGTGATCGCGGTGACGCGTCGATCGAAGTTCTGGGCAACGGCGATCGGATCGTTGCTCGGAAGGAGGACCCTGAAACCGTCGCGGCGCTCGTAATGATCGCCAAGCATAACGGTTGGGAGGGTATCGATGTCGATGGATCGCCCAAGTTCAAGAAGGCCGTATGGGAGGCCGGTTCGCGCGAGGGGCTGACAGTCCGGGGTTATGAGCCGAGCTTCGGCGAACAGGAGCGCATGGCCGAGTTGCGGCGTGCGGATGAAGCACGGCGCGAACGCGAGGCGGCTGCAAAGCCGGCGCCGGTCGTCGAACAGGTTGCGCCGGTCGCGGCTGCCGTTGCGGTCGAAGCGGTCGCTCCAGCACGGTCGGCCGATGTCGGTCGCGAAGCCGTTGCAGAACCGGCGCCAGCACAAGGCAGCACGGAATTGTCGGATGCCGACAAGCGTCTGCTGCTGACGTTGAGCGTTTATACCCAGGACCATAAGGCGCTCTCCCAGAGCCTCACACCGAACCTGGAGCCGATGGAATTGGGGTTCCGGTACGAGCGCCTCGAAGTAAACAACGAGGCGCTCAACGGTGCGTTGGAGCGTGCGCTTGAAAGCCCTACGCTGGTTAGCTCGTTCTCCAAGGCGGGTTATGAGCCGGACGATCTGCGCCGGATGGCGCATGAGGGTGAGTGGGACGGTGAGGTCGCGGATGCGGTCTACATCGTTCGGTCGGGGCTTAATCGTCATGAGGTGGCGAAGCAATCGGTCGCGGCGTTCGTACAGGCGGAACGTGACGACGAGTTCTCCGGAGCGCCTACGGTAGCGTCTGAAAGACGGGCCGAGCGGCACGAGACTGAGGAATTGGCCGAGCTGTTCCTTCGCGGCAGCGAGGAGCGGATCGCGGCTGACCCACGCCTTGCCAATGCGGTCGAAGCGCAGGCGGCAATGGAGCAGCATATTAGCGTGGCTTTCGAGGGGGACGCGGATCGGATCATGTCCGCTAACCTCGAGAGCCGCGAATTGATCTCGGCCGCGCTGTCGCGCGGCCTGGATGTTTCGGCCCGTGAGCCAACCCCCGTTCGGCAAATCGAACCGATCCAAATCACCCACGACCTCGAGAGGTAAACTCAAGCCATGGAGACCCGTATGAAGTTCACACGCCAAATGGGCCGGATGATGTCTGACCCCCGTGCCCGTCAAATCGTAGGCATCGCAGGTGCGGTTGCCCTGATCGCAATCGCACAACCAGCTCTCGCACAGAGCAGCGGTGGTACGTCGATCGAAACCGGTCTCGGTACGATCAAGTCGTGGATGACCACGGTCGCCTCGGTTGTCGGCGTCATCGCCATCATGGCGGTCGGCTATGCCAAGCTGACCGGCCGGATGGACTGGGGTCGGGCCGTCACGGTGCTGATCGGTATCGGCATCATCTTCTCGGCGACCACGATCGTCGGCTGGATGGGCGGGTCCGCCTGATATGGAAGACAAACTCGCCGAGGATAAGGTGTTCCTCGCCCTGACCAGACCATCGGTGTTCATGGGATTGCCGCTCGAGGCGATCCTGCCGATCATCATGGTCTGCATGGTGTTCTGGGGGATTTTCCATAATCCGTTCTATCCCCTGGGCTTGTTCGGGGCACTTTACCTGCCGGCGCGCTGGATCTGTCACTACGACTTCAATGCGTTCCGGTTGTGGGGCCTGTGGTTCCAGACGGGCTTTCTCTCCAAGAATCGCAAATTCTGGGGGGGCGGGAGCTACTCTCCCGTCCGCCTCGGAAAAAGCGTGAAGCGGAAGCATTTCGGCAATGACTGATTCCAAGCTGAAGCATAAGAAAACCACGCTTCGCGAGGCGGATGATATCAAGTTCATCCCTTACACGCGGCACGTCGACGATACCTTGGTCGCTCTCGAAGACGGCTCGGTCATGCGCATGTACCGCGTCGATGGCCGTCCGTTCGAGACGAGCGACATCGCCGACCTGAACACATGGCATAGCAAACTCAACATAGCGTGGCGCTCGATCGGTGACGATCGCGTCGCGATGTGGACGCATCTCGTGCGAACCGCGACCGATCCTGCTCTCGGAGGCGAATTTCACTCTGCCTTCGCGCGCCAGTTGCAGGAAAAGTATGCCGAAACGCTGAAGGAAAAGGTCCTCTACCACAACGAATTCTACGTCACGATCCTCGTGCGCCCGTCCAGCATGGCGGGCGATCAGCTGGGGCGGTTCTTCTCGAAGAAGCAGGCGACCACTGAGATCGATAGTCGCGCGCTGGCGCTCATGGCGGACAAATGCCGCGATTTTGAATCGCTGCTCGCTGAAGTCGCGCCGGAGCCGCTGTCGCTCTACGAGCACAATGGCGTTCTGTTTTCGCAACCGATGGAAGTGCTGCACTTCATCCTGACCGGCGATCGCATTCGCGTGCCCTTGCTCGATGGCCGGCTCGGTCAGGCACTATATTCCTCGCGGGTGGTATTCGGCCGCGAAGCGGCCGAGATTCGCTTGCCGCACAAGTCGCATTACCTCGGCATGTTCGGTGTGCGCGAGTATGTCGCCAGCACGCGGAGCGGGCAGTTCAACAGCCTCCTGACACTCGATTTCCCATTTGTGCTGACCCAGAGCTTCGCGCCAATGGTGAAGTCGATCGCGAGCGAGCGGTTCACGAAAAAATATAAGCAGATGGTATCGTCGGACGACGCCGGCGTCAGCCAGGCGGAGGAGCTGCTCGACGGCGTTGATGATCTCATGGCGAACCGCTTCGCCATGGGCGAGCATCATCTGTCGATCTCGGTGATCGACGAGGATCCGAAGCGCCTGTTGGAGCGGTTGTCGATCGCGCGATCGGCTGCGGCCGATACGGGCATGGTGATGGCACGCGAGGACGTTGCGCTGGAAGCCGCGTTCTGGGCGCAGCTCCCCGGCAACTTCAAGATGCGCGCACGCCCTGCCGTCATCAACACGCGCAATTTCGCGGCGCTCAGCCCGTTCTACACCTTCCCGGCCGGCCGCAAGTCCGGGAACCACTGGGGCGATGCAGTGACGCTGCTCAAAACGCGCGCTGGCTCATCGTTCTGGTTCAACTTCCACCGTGCCGACATCGGCCACACGCTCATCATCGGCCCGACAGGCGGCGGTAAGACGGTCCTGCAGAACTTCCTGCAAGCGCAGCTCGAAAAGACCGGCGCGAAGCAGGTCTTCTTCGACAAGGATCGCGGTGCGGAGATCTTCGTGCGCGCCTGTGGCGGCACGTATCTGGCGCTACGCAATGGCGAGCCTACGGGGTTCGCGCCTCTCAAGGGGCTAACCGCCAGCCCGCACAACATTGCGTTCCTGCGGCAATTTATCCGCGTGTTGGTGCGCCGAGAGAACCGGCCGCTTAGCGTCGCGGAAGAGCGGCTGATCGACGAGGGTATCGACGCCGTGATGCGCCTGCCGGCGCCATCGCGGTCGTTCAGCGCGCTGCGCGAGATGCTGGGTTATTCCGACGCTGAAGGCATCGGCGCCCGGCTCGAACGCTGGTGCCTGGGCGGGCCGCTCGGGTGGGCGTTCGACGGGCCGCAAGACGAGGTGTCGATGGCGGCGCAGTTCGTCGGGTTCGACATGACGGACTTCCTTGAGAACCCGGAGATCCGCACCCCGACGATGCTGTACCTCTTCCACCGTGTCGACGAGTTGCTGAACGGGCAGCGCGTCGTGGTCGACGTCGACGAGTTCTGGAAGGCGCTGGAGGACGATGCGTTCCGCGCTTTTGCGCAGGACGGCCTCAAGACCTTCCGTAAGCGCAACGCCTTTATGGTGTTCGGTACGCAGTCGCCGGCCGACGCGCTGCGCTCGCCGATCGCGCACTCGATCATCGAGCAGACGGCAACCAAGATCCTGTTGCCCAATTCGGACGCGAAGCGGTCGGACTATTGCGACGGTCTCGGCCTAACAGAGGCGGAGTTTAGGCTGATCCGGGAGGATTTGACGCCGGAGAGCCGCACCTTTCTGGTCAAGCAGGGTCACACCTCGATCGTGGCAAAGCTTGATCTCGGCGGAATGCCCAATGAGTTGAAAGTGCTTTCTGGCCGCGAGGAAACGCTCGTCGCCATGGAGGAGGCCATTGCCCATGCGGGCAACGATCCCGCGGCGTGGCTGCCGCATTTCTACGCCAACCAAAGGAGAAGCTGACATGTCGCTCAAGAACATCCTCATGTTTGCAGCCGCGCCGGTCGCGCTCGCTGCGTTTGCGTCGCCGGCCGCGGCCCAGGGCATCCCTGTGTTCGACACCTCGACCTACGTCCAAGCACTCGCGCAGGTCCAGAATACGGTCAAGATGATCGACCAGGGCAAGCAGCAAATTCAGCAGGCGCAGGACTCGTTCAATTCGCTGTCGAAGCTGACCAACGTCAACAGCATCGCACCGCAGTTGCTGAATTCGCAGGTGCGTAACATTCTGCCTAACACGTCGATCGATGCGTCGACGCTTCTCAGCGGCGACCTGTCGAAGATCGGTTCGCTGGGTACGCTCGCATCGAGCATTCAGTCTCGTTACGCATTGTCGTCGGGTTCCGATGCCGACGCCGCATATAACCAGGCGCTGAAGGATGCGACCGGATCGTCTGCGGCAATGGCTGCGATGGGCGAGAATACGCTGAGCATCACTCAAACCCGCATGCAGGGCCTCGACCAGCTCCGCTCCCAACTCGATTATGCGAAAGATCCAAAGGACGTCATGGATCTGCAAGCTCGCATCGCCGTCGAACAGGCGCAGCTTCAGAACGACACGTTGAAGATGCAGGCGATCCAGATGGCCCAATCTGGTGAAGGTAACCTCGCTATCACCAGCGCCGAGATGGCGCAGGCTCGGAATGCCGCGGCTTTTTACGACGCCAATACGATTAGGAAATAACGATGCGCAAAAGACTCTGCATTTCCGTATTGTTGCTAGTTTGCGGATGCCAACAGAATGTTGTGGTTCCGACTACACAGGAGTTGCTGAATAACCGGAAACTTCTCGGAGAGTGGCAGGCAAAGTGCGACACTGGGGAGTATAGCCATCTCCCAGCTGATCAGAAGACCAACATGTGCTCCACTACCCAAAACGCCGTCATATCTGCAGCTGAGATACAGGCCGGCAAGGATTCACAGAACTTCTACGACGCGAATACCAAGCGTAAATAGTTCGCTATCTCTTTTTTTATAGCCGTAGGATTTCTATCAATGCCCGGTCCAGTCAACATAATGACGCTGTTCACGACCAGTTACGCGTATGTTGAAACTGCGATAACGGCGGCTGTGGCAAGCTTCGGATCGGGATTGGTTACATTTGTGGCGGCGCCCCTTGCCCTCGCAGCAACTATTTACTTTTTAGTGCTCGGCTTTGCGGTGCTTCGGGGCGCCATACAAGCACCCTTACGGGAATTAGTATTCCAAGCCGGAAAGGTTGGTTTCGTGTTAGCGGCGGCTAGCTCGATCGGATACTCGGCCTTTGTTGTAAACGTAGTTACAAATCTTCCGGGAGAAATCATCGCGGCTGGATCGGGCACTCCTGTTGGTAACCCTGGCACCACGTTTGACTCCTATGTTTCCGATACGACTAAACTTGCCAAGTTGTTGACGAATGCAAACGCGAAGGTCCAGGCGCAGCAGCCTCAGGGCATCACTGACATCCGCACACCACTCCTCCAGCTACGTTGTTACCTAATCACGTATTTATGCATCGCTATCCTATACGTTTTTGCCTTTCTTTCGGCATGTGTTGGATTTTGTATTGTTATATTCGCAAAGCTTTCTGTGGCCATATGTGTAGCATTAGCTCCTCTGGCACTTGCTTGCTTACTGTTTAATTCCTCTCGATGGTTATTCGACGGTTGGTTGAAGCAGACAGTAAATTTCATACTTCTGATGGTTGTAATGGCTATTATGACGAAGTTCATCACTGGTTTGCAGGTCGCTGCTATGGATAGCACTCTCAATGCTTTAGGCGATGGGAGTCAGTTTAATACGATGCAGGGGACGTTTATCGTATTAAATACCGATTTGATCATGGCTGCAACGCTCGTCTGTAGTGCCATCTACATCATCGGCACGATCTTCTTTTTCCAAGCTCCAGCCATTGCTGCGGGTATCGCGGGTGGCGCGTCGTCGGGCGGCCACGGCTTCCTGTCGACTGGCGCGAACATGTTGACCAACAAGCTCATGTTCCGGCGAGCGACGCAGGCGAACCGCCCAGCGGGAGGCGGCTCAGGCGGCTCCGCAAATCGCTCGTCGTAAATCGGCTTATCGGCCGCTCACGAACAATGAATCACGCACACCGCCCCTGCGGCAAAGATACGAACGGAGACCGTATGAAAAGGCTGACTATCGTGGCGTTAGGCGCGGTTGCGCTTAGCGGTTGCACCGGGACTCACATCAAACCCGTTTCCGTCTGCGACGGTAAGCACCGTCGACCTGCGAACCTGTACGGCACGATCCTGCCGAGTTTGCCCGTACCGGTGCCGGCATCGCAGCAGGGCACAGGGCAGTCGATGGTCGCGCCGCCTAGCGGCGCGGCGTCACCGGCACCGGCACCTGCGCCTCCGTCAGATCCGGTGCTGATGCGGGATGATGCCCCCCGTCCGGTTCCCACTCCTTCTCCGCCGCAGACGCCCGGCGCAGCGCCTGCTGCGCCAATGGGGCCTGGGGCGATGAACGTTCCGCGATCAGTGCCTCGGATGTCCCAGCGGGATGTCGCGCTGTCCTACTCCTCCTGCTGAAGGGATCGACGCCATGGGCGCGGTGAAGTCCGAAGATAAAGAGAAATACTTCGAGACATCGAGGACCTGGGAATATGACCGCATGCGTGCGGCGATTCAGTCCAAGAAGCTCGCTTGGGGTGTAGCTACAGGTGCCTGCGCGCTTTCCGTAGCATCGGTCGCGGCTGTGGCCATGCTGGCCCCGCTGAAGACGGTCGAGCCTTATGTCATCCGGGTCGACAAATCGTCCGGCGAAACGCAGGTCGTGACGGCCCTCAAGGGGCCACAACCGCGCACTTACGATGATGCGGTCAACCGCTACTTCATCTCGCAATATGTGCGGCTCCGCGAAGGTTGGTTGAACGATGCGGCACGCGAGAACGCTTATACCGTCATGCTCACGAGCGATGCGGCCGAGGGCGCTCGCTACCTGAACGGTGTTACGGCTAACAACAAGCACGCGCCGTCGAACATCTACGGAAACAAGGGCTATGTCTCGATCTCGATCCGGACGATCAGCTTCCTTAGCCCGACCGTCGCGCAAGTCCGCTTCACCAAGATCATCACGTTCGGGCAGAACACGCCGATCGCGCAGAATTGGAACGCGATCATGACCTTCAAATACACCACGGCGCCGGAACACGAGAAGGATCGGAACATCAATCCCCTCGGCTTCCAGGTCGTCAACTATCGTTCCGACCCGGAGGCGTGAGATGACCGATCAGCCAAAGACCCCGGACAATGGCGATCGCGTCATCGTCCCCTTCATGCCTGGGCTTCGCAAGAAGCTGGCGGTGCGCTTGTCACCGCAGACGACGGATTTGGTCGTGACAGAGAGCGGCTCGAAGAGCCGCTTCTGGCGCGGAGTTGGGGCGGTGTGGCAGCGCCTCATCGCATTTTCGGTCGTAGGCGCTGTTGCGGTTACGCTGATGCCGCAAGCGGCATTTGCGTCCGAGACGCCGATTTCTGGCGGTAAGGACGCGCGCGTCCGCAACGTCAACTACGATCCCGACCAGGTGGTGACGATCGTCGGCAGCTTCCGCCACGCGATCGAAATCCAGTTCGGGCCCGGCGAGACGGTCACGCAGGCCGCATTGGGAGACACAGTGTCGTGGCAGATCGCGCCGGTCGGCAATGTCGTTTTCCTCAAGCCGCGCGAGAAGGCGGGCGGGACGAACCTGATCGTCATCACCAACGCTGGCGGAACGCCGCGGACCTATCATTTCAATCTGTCGCTCGGGACGGGCGAGACGATGTACGGTGTCCGATTCCGCTATCCACGCGAGGAACGGGCAATGGCCGCGCTACAGGTGCAGCTCGCTCAAGCGCAAACCGCCAAGGCGATCGAGACCAACGTCGCGCAAGCGGCACTCGACCATGCGGTGATCGAGGGTACTCGGAACATGAATTACACGGTGCAGGGCGACTCCGCTCTGCAGCCGACCGAGGTCTCCGACAATGGCGAGTTCACGGTGCTGCGCTATCCAGGGCACGCCGACATTCCCTCGATCTTCGCGGTCGACGTCGATGGGACCGAGACCATCGTCCCCTACGATGTGCGCGAGGACTTTGTGGTGATTCATGCGGTCTATCGTCAGCTCCGCCTCCGGCGCGGAACTACGGTACTTTGCATCTACAACGAGGCCCCGCTGCGAAACGATCGCGGCGATCGCACGGGCACCGTTTCCAATGTGGTCGAACGTAAAGTGAAGGGACAGTAACATGGTCGGCACCGTGATTGACCGGGGCGGCGACGTCGCTGCCGATACCGTCCCTCCCAGCGACATCGATAGCCCGGTCGTGCGCAGCGGGGGCTGGGGCAACATTGCCTTCATCGGCGCCGGCATCGGCCTTCTGGGTGCCATGGGCGGCATCATGATCGGCTATAGTGCCTTTCACCATTCCGCCAGCACGGAGGCTACCGCACAGCCGGCAAAAGCCAGCGAGCGGTCAGTGGACGACGTCATGGGCTCGCCGAACGCGCAGCGAGCAGCGCTGGCGGGTCAGCTCGGTCAATCCGGCGCGCAGCAGACGGACGTGTTCGGGCGACCGGTCACTCCAGCGGTCGGTACGCAGGTTACAGACGCCAACGGGAACCCGGTTCCAGCAACAGGGACGGCAACCGCCACGACAAACGGGCAGCAGTCGCACGCGGTGCGACGGGCCGAGCAAGCCCGCGCCATGGCGGACGCTGCGCGGCGATCGCCGATCATGGCCTTTGGCAACAGCAGCATGGCTTCGGGCGCCTCCATAGCCGCGCCCGGTATGGACGGGCAACAGGGCGCCGGGCAGGATGATGGGGCGCGTGGTGGGCAGTCGACGGTCTCGCGTCGCGGGCTCGGCGCGAGTGGGTTTGGCTCGTCGGATGAAGATGCCCCTGCTGCGCCGGCAAAGGGCTCCACCGATTTCAGTGATCAGCTCGGGCACTCCGCGATTCAGACTGTGCGGGCGACAATGGTCGCGGATCGCAACCTGCTTCTCAGCGCAGGCACTGTGATCCCCTGCACGCTTCAGACTGCAATCAACTCGACGCAGGCTGGGTTCGTGTCATGCGTCATCAACCACGACGTCTATTCCGAGAACGGCCGCATCGTCCTCCTCGACAAGGGGACCAAGGTGCTCGGTCAATATTCGGGCGGCATCACGCAAGGGCAGGCTCGGCTGTTCGTGCTGTGGACCCGCGCGTTGACGCCTCGCGGGGTCGCGATCGATCTCGGTTCGCCCGCGGCCGACAGTCTCGGCCGCGCTGGGCTTCCGGGCGGGGTAGATACGCAGTTCTGGGCGCGGTTTGGCGTCGGGCTTGTGATTTCGGTGCTGGAGGATGCCTCGCAGATCGCGAGCCGCTCGCTCGCCGGCGAGGGCAGCAACACGACGCAGGTTCCGAGCACCACGGGATCGACGGTCCTCCAGTCGACGATGCAGATCAAGCCGATCCTGAAGAAGAATCAGGGCGACACGGCTGCGATCTTCGTCGCCAAGGACTTCGATTTCCGCTCGGTCTATGACGTGGGGCTGAGGCGCTAAGCCGATGGCATCCAATCCTACGTCGCTCATCTATGAGCATAATGCTGAGCCGATCGCACGGCACTTGCTGCGTGACGACGTGACCGAGTTGGTCATCAACGAGCCGGGAGTGATCGGTCTCGAAACCCGCAACGGTTGGGAGTGGCATGATGAGCCGGCGTTGGACAACGCCGCTCTCATGACGCTGGCGAAGCTGATCGCCGGCCTGACCAAGCAGGACATCAACTCTGAATATCCGGTCTGCTCCTCGGTCCTGCCCGGGGGCGAACGCGCGCAGGTCGTCGTTCCCCCGGCCGTCGAGCAAGGTTTCATATCGATCACGATCCGGAAAGCCTCGGGCGTGACCATGAACATCGACGACTTCGAGCGGGGCGGACTGTTCAGCGAGGTCCGCGCGCATGGTCTGTACGGGGACGTCGATGCAGATCTGCTGCGATTGCGCGAGGCGGGTGACTGGCGCGGCTTTTTTAAGCTGGCCGTCGAGGCCCGCAAGAACATCTTGATCTCCGGAGCGACCGGCTCGGGCAAGACGAGCTTCTCGAAAGGGCTCATCAAGCTGATCCCGGACTATGAGCGGATCCTGACGATCGAGGACACGCGCGAGCTGGTCGTGCCGCAGCGCAATCACGTCCACATGATGTATGCCAAGGACGGCAAGAGCCTCCAGAAGGCCGGCGCCAAGGAGTTGCTGGAATCGGCGCTGCGGATGCGGCCCGATCGCATCCTGTTGCAGGAGCTGCGCGACGGCACCGCGTTCTTCTACCTGCGCAACGTCAACAGCGGCCATCCCGGCTCGATTACGACGGTCCACGCCAATACGGCCGAGGGCGCGTTCGAGCAGCTTACGCTGCTGGTGAAGGAGTCGGAGGGCGGCAACGATCTCGACCGGCACGACATCCGATCGCTGCTGCGATCGCTGGTCGATATCGTCGTGCAGATGCACCGCCTGCCGCCTGGCGAAGGTCGGCCGGCGCGCTACCGCGTGACGGAAGTCTGGTTCGATCCTGCGAGCAAGCCGAACGATTGAGGAGAGTATGGCGTGAGCGGAAGATGGATGCGGAGCGACGAGGGGTCGCAGCCGGCAGCGATCGCGTTTTTAGCGTTGATCGGGGTGGTAATGAGCGCGGCGATCGGCGCGGTCGCGGTCCTGTTCAAGGCGCATCTGCTCAACGCGCATACGGCGTGGAGCAAGGTGCCGGGCGCGCTTTGGGCGCTCAAAGGGTATCCGATCGTCTATGTGCCGTTCCTGATCGGTTTCGGCATCGGCCTGGTCCTGACCGTCATCATCATCGTCTCGACGCTGTTCACGCGCCAGAAGCTGCACGGCGAGGCGCGCTGGGCGCGCATCAACGAGGTCAAGAAGGGCCTGTTGCTGTCCGAGGCCGGCATCGTGCTGGGCAAGTTCAACGGCAAGGTGATGCGCTTCGGCGGTCCCGAGCATGTGATGCTCGAGGCGCCGACCCGCGCCGGCAAGGGCGTCGGCGTCATCATCCCGAACCTGCTCGACTGGCCGGACTCGGTGGTCGTGCTCGACATCAAGCAGGAAAATTACGACAACACCGCGGGCTACCGCAAAAACGTGCTGCGCCAGCAAGTGCTGTTGTTCAATCCGCTCGATCCAACCGGCCGCACCGTGCGCTGGAATCCCTTGAGCTACATCGACCGGCGTGATCCGATTCAGGTCATCAACGAGCTGCAGAAGATCGGGGCGATGCTCTACCCCGACCCGCTCACCGGCGAGAAGTTCTGGGCCGAAGGCGCGCGCACCGCGTTCCTCGGCGTCACCGCTTATATCGCTGCGACCGTCGACGATGGCGAAGACGCGCTCCCGTTCACGCTTGGCGAGGTTTATCGCCAGTTCGCGGCTGTCGACGCGCAACGGCGTTTCCCCAAGATCATCGCTGCCCGTGAGAAGGCGGGTAAGCCGCTCTCGACCGCGTGCGTTTCGGCGATCCAGGATTACACCGGCTCGTCCGCGAACACCTTCTCTGGCCTGCGTCAGTCGGTCACGTCGAAGATCAATGCCTGGCTGAACCCGTATGTCGATGCAGCAACGTCGGATAGCGATTTCGATCTGAGCGAGTTCCGCGATAAGCGGATCTCGCTCTACCTCGGCGTCTCGCCGGATGATCTCGAGCGCGTCGCGCCGATCTACGGCTTGCTTTTCCAGCAGCTCATCGACCGCAACGTCCGCGAGCGACCGTCCGATGGCCTGCATCAGGTGAAAGTGCTGCTCGCGCTCGACGAGTTTGCCAGCCTTGGCAAATGCACCGTGCTTGCGACCGCCTTCAGCTATGTCGCCGGTTATGGATTGCGGATGCTGCCGGCGTTCCAGTCGCTCGAGCAGATCCAGGGCGTCTATGGCGATAAGGTGGCGGCCGACATCGAGCGCAACTGCGCCGTGCGGCTCGTGCTGCGTCCGGCCGCCTTGTCCGAGGCTAAGAAAATCTCCGACCAGCTCGGCAGCTACACCTATAAAGCGCGCTCGCGCTCGATGGGCACATGGGGTGGCGGGGGCGGCTCGACGTCCGAGTCCGACCAGCGCCGGCCGCTGATGCTCCCGCAGGAGGTCGAGCTTCTGCCCGAGAACGATCTGATTGTCTTCCGGCGCGGCATGTACGCGACCTACGGCAAGAAGGTCCGCTACTATGCCGAGAAGCACCTGATCGAGCGCAGCAAGATTGCGGCGCCGCAGATGCCCGAGATCCGCGTCGACCCCGCGATCGCGGCGAATAGCCTGCGCGTGATCGAGGCGACGCAGGCCGCCAATGACGCGGCCGCAGCCGCTGCCGCATCTGAGGCAGGTACTCCGTCTGCCTCCGAAGCTGCCAGCCCGACCGGTAGCGGAGCGAAGGAAGGCCGCAGATTGAATCGATCGGCCATCAATGATTGTCTTGCGGTTCCGCCAAAGCAGCAGGTCCGCAAGCTCTTCGACGGCCTTTGCGCGGTCGGAGAGAGAGAGCTGCCTAAGACAGCAAATATTCCGCGATCGAACATCGGCGGTCTCGCCATCCGAGGGGAATGACATGAACGACGTAGTGCTACCTGTGACGAGGCCGGGACCTGAAATTCGCCGGAGCAATCCCGAGATCCTTCATTGTGTCGAGCAGACCGAGAAGATCAGTTCGATCGTCCCGATGGCGATCATCCTCGGTCTTGTCGGTCTCTCCGCGATCGGCCCGTTGGTTATGGGTCATTTTGTCGACGTGATTGTCGGCAGCCTCATCATGTATTTCATCGCGAAGGCTGTCGCATCCGTCGTCAACAGCCTGATTTTGAAGCCGATGCGGACGGTGCGGTACAAGGGCGCGGCGAAGACACTCGCCAGCCAGCTCCAGGCAGGCCCGGAGCGCGTGACCATCTGCCAGAGCTGGTGGATGGGCGCCCCTGGCGCGATCGCGGTGACCGCCAACGGCCACGTCATTATTTGCGACCGGTCGACCAATTATGAGGAGCTGTGGCTTGTCCCGTCGCAGATCGTCAACGTCGGCATCGAGCGCGAGGCGACCCAGATCACGAACATCCGTCATGGCGGATCCTTCACGCTAGGCGGCGTGTCGGGCGGCATTTTCGGGGGCTATACGTTTGGCGGTCGTTCCAAGGCGACGACGACCGTGATCGAGGATGCTTTCCTCGAGATCCGCTATCAGTTCGAGCGCAACAGTCCGGTCTATACGACGGTCCTGGCCTTCGGCCGGGAGCGTCGCGCCGCTGAAGAGTTATGCGGCACCTTGACCCGGCTTGAGCATCTCCCCGCGTAAGCTGGGGAGCCCTCAGCGCTCCATGTCGCCCCGATCGATCTGCCGAACCGGGGGCGTTATCGTCGGCGTCGGGTTGGTTCGTTGCTTCGACAGCTCCAGGTTGATGCCGTCGGCGACGGCGGTCAGTCGGTTTAGGGCCGATGCGCCGGGTTCGTGGTTGATCGTGATGTGACCGCTGCTGACGTTCGCCAGGCGGTCGGTCAGCGCGGAAACCGTACCTTCGCGGCTAACCCAGTCGCGCAGGTTGGTCGCTCGGTCCAGCTCGGCCGCGGGCTCCTTTTTCCGTAGGACAGCGAGCCGCATCTCTTCGACGTTCCGCTCTGCCTGCTTCTGGGCGATCGGCTCGATCACGACGATTTCGCGCGCCGCTTCCCTGATCGACATTCGCCGGTCGTATGGCTCCTGCTCGCGACCCCGCTCGAGCGATCGTCGGACGACTTCCTCGAGCGGATCGGCGTTTTTGTAGCGTTCGACCTGGCTCGCCATCTTGTATTTGAGCTCGTAATCCTCGCGCGTGGTCGCTGCCATCGCGTCTGCCATCGAGATGCCCGGGTTGCGAAGCTGGATCACTGCCATGTCGCGCGCGATGTACAATGCGTCGCGGGATTGAGGCGTGACGTTCGTCGTGCCCCAGTCGAGTTTGTGCCCGTTTTCACGGGCGAGTTGCTCGGTGAAGGTCCGGAGCGTGCGACTGTTGCCCTCTCTGAACGGATGGAGGTAGTCGAGGCGCGCATAGGTCTGTGCGACGGCCTCGGACATCTCCAGCATATCATAGCCTTTTAGCGCCTTGCCCCCGTCGAGGACCGCGAGCGTCGGTCCGAGATTGCGATCGATCTCGGGCCGGAGCGCATAGGGTACGAGGACGCGATCGCTCGAAGCCTCCAGCTCGCGGTTCTTGAAGTGGCCCGGAGCGTCCGGCCGGAACTCGCCTGGGCGATGTTCCGGCAGGTCCTGGAAGATCCGGCGATGGACTTCCTGAAGATGGGCCACATCGAACTGGCCTTTTACAGGATCGTGTTGAAGCTCCCGAACCCGTGCAAAAGTAAGGGCTGCTTCGCGCTGGCTAATCAAGCCGCGCGAACAGTGTCTGATGCGAGGATCGCGGCCGTCAGCTCGTCGCTGGTGATTTCGCCGGCGACGTAGCGCGCGTTAAGGCCCTCGATCTCGTCCGAGAGGATCCCACCCTCATAGCGAACACTGCCTCGAGCGAAGTTTACTTCGCTCAGCCGGCGCGCGCGTTCTGCCGCGCTGATCGCCGGCGTGGATGATGTGATGGGCGATACGACGTTCATCGGGCGATCCTTTCAAGAGAGCCTTCATAGCACAAAACCGTGCTCGATACGACAAACAGCGCCCAGCCTTACCTCTGGAAATGCTGGCGGCCGTTGGCCGGCGAGCGTTCGTGGCACCGCCTTTGGCGGTGCGGAGTGAGGGGGGTGCATCCCCCCTCTGGGCAAGGGCTGGACCGTCTCCGCGCGAGCGCTCCGCTTGGCGATCGAGGGGGTATCCCCAGCCTTCCCGGCGCTGCGCTCTGGTGCAGGCCGGGTGATCCCCCTCCCCCTCGATCGGCCCTGGTTTTGCCCATTCACCCCCCGCTCTCGGCGAGGGCCAGAAGTCGATGTGCACATCGCCTTCGGCTCTATTTGAGAAAGGAAAGACCATGGAGACCAATCGCTGCCCCTCGGGCCTGCCTGGTTACGGTTATTCAATGCAGGCTGCTGCTATCGCCAGCGCGTTAGTCGATCGAGAAAACGCTCACATCTTGCGCGGTCGGGTCCGGCAATGGTTGGATCGCTTTGAGGATCCTTCTAGCCTACCGTTCGAGGATATGGATGATGGACTTGTCTTTTGCGGAGTTTCTGACAGACTTGGTGCGTGTAGGCGCTGGTTTGAGGCCAAGTTGAAAAGGGCGTCGTTGGGTCGCGGCCTTATCGATCCTTGCTCGGCTCGATCGTGGGAGCGCGGTCGGGTTGCGCGCTCGGACGGCTCTCATGGAGCGTGGGCCGTTCGCCTAATTCGATGCGTTTCGCCAGGTCGCTGTGAAGCGCGCTCAGCTCGGGCTGATAGGCGTCGGGCGCTGAAGGCGCTATCTTATCGTCAAGGGCGTCGAAGATGTCGAGCGCGCCCGCCAGTTCGGGCTCGGCATATAGCTCGGTGCTTTCGCCCTGCCGCCAGAGCGCGGCGAGTTCCTGGTTTCGCAAGTAGCCGGTGCCGGCTGATCGATCCGTCGCCCGGGTCGTGGTCGGCCGAAGCGGCGGCACTCCTCCGCGCTCTTCGATCTTCGCTCGAGTGATGGCGGCCAGGCGATACCGAAGCAGGCGGGATTCTGGCGTGTCGGTTGGCGAAGGGGTCTGCTGCTTATTGAGAAGAGCGATAAGCTCTTCCGCGCTGGTCGCTGCGATCACCTTACGCCATTCGACCAGGGCGCGTTCGCTGGATGTAAGGTCTGGGCGTTGATGGAGGATGTAGCGCTCCAGCATGGGATGATCATCAACGATGACCGGCAGCGGCGCGTGGTCTCCAAGGACGGCCGCGCGCGTGAACGCGATAACCGTTCCGGTTGATTTGAGGTCCGCTTTGGCCTGCTCGCGCGCGGATGATCCGTCCCTGATGATCTTCTCGGCGACCTCAGCAATGCCCGATAGTCCCCTTTTGACGTCCGCAATTCCTTCCTGTGCTGCCGCGTCGTTCGCCTTCAGGCGGGTATCGATCAGCTCAGTCAGGGGCATCACACCGGCATCGATCGCCTCGCGTAACCCTCCGGTCGCTCCAGTCAGGTGTCCAAGGATCTTCTCCCGGGCCGCGGTAGCTTCAGCGTGGTTCGCTTCATTATCGCTAGCGAGAGCGGCTACGACCGTGGCGATTGCATCGAGGGTCATGCCAAGTGCCTCATTGCCCTCAACCGTTTTGCCGAAATGGTTCTGGAGGAACGGTGCTACGTTGGCGAGTTCGGCCTGTGCGGCCTCGATAGTGTCGAGCCTTTGATGTAGCTCCTTATGCCCTGCTTCGATGCGCGCGTTGCTCCTTGTGATTGCCGCCATCTCGCCTCGCAACAGCGTGACGGCATCAAGCACGGCAGCAATCGCCACGGGTCCTGCATCCCCACTCATCGGCTTGGCCCATCCCTATCTTTCGCCCGATCGCGGTCGAGCCGTTCCCGATTTCGCTCCTCGGCCCGTCGGAGGACCGCATTTGCCTGATCGAGGTCCATCGCTGGGGTAGGCTCGACTACCTCGTCCAGGAGGGCGCGGATGCGCTCGTTCGGATCCTCGGGTGGCTTGCTTTCGACAGCCTCGTCTTTCCGGCTTTGGTCGCTCTTGAGAAGCTCCTGAACGCGCAATGCTACCTTGGACGGTTGCGGCTTGTCCTGGTCAGAAGCGGGCGTCGGAGTAAGGCTGCGGCGCTCATTGCGGGCAGTTAGCTCTGCGTGCAATGCCCGCATCCGCTCAACGGTCGAGATTGATTTAGGGGCTTCGGACGTCGGGGAAACGTCCAGGCCAACTGATAGCTTCGGTGCTGGTTCGACACGCGGTTCAACACCCCGCTCTGCGGCTTCACGCAATGCCCTGACTGAGTTTGGTTCGGGCTCGGGCATCGTCGCGACGAACCGTTCGAGGCTCCGAGCGACGTGTTGATCGACGGCCGAAAGCGACGTCGAAAGTTCCGCAATCGATCGTGTGTAGGTTGCGCGAACGGTCGCCTGTCGGCTCGCGAGCATCGCGATAACAGGGTCTTCGCGACCCTCCGCGCGAAGCCGCTCGGCACGCGCGATACGGCTCTTGTCGATCTCAGGCACTTGCCCCTTCTTGCGCATTTTCACCGCGGCGATCGGCTCATGTTTGGGGTCGATGCCGCGCGCACGGGCGGGCGTGGCGTTCGCCTCGATGCCGCGATCGCGCAGCTTTTCAGCGAAGCGCTGGCGATACCGGAAGAGGTCGTCGCGGTTCGGATGGAAGCGCCGGCCATCATGATCGCGGCGCGCGATCGTCAGGTGAACGTGCGGATGTTCGCGATCGACGTGGAGCGATGCGACCCACGATCGATTGGCAAATTCCTCCTTCGCGAAGTCCAGCGCCGCATCCTTCAAGCGATCTGGATCGGTGCCGGTTGGCATCGATAGGATCATCGAAATCGATGTCGCACCCTTCCTCCGGGCGTCGCCGTCCATCTCCCAGCCGTGCCATTCCTTCGCGAGCAACTGCATCTCGCGGCCATCGCGCAACACCTCGCCTTCGCTCGTTTCCAGACCGAGCTCGCTCTCATCGCCGTGGCCCAGGCGGCTGATGTAGGAGAAGTTCGCGAGGACATGGCCGCCGCCATGTTGGCGCCCTGTGATCCGCACAACGGCCTCGGGTGCGCGACGTGAAGTACGGTCGGCCGTCATCACAGCGCGGTTGTTCATACGGGTCTGCGACCCGCCTCCGAACGCATGTTTTGCCTGCGCACTACGGCGTGATCCGCCGGATGATTTTGCCGGTTTCGGGAACATCGATGCGACGGCCATGCCGAGGATCGTGCCCCCGGTCTTCGGGACTTTGGCGCTACCGCCACCAGATCCCATGCGGTACTTTTTGGGAGGCGCGAAGACGCCTGCCATCGACTCCATGGTGCCGGGGGAGAGACGAAAGCTCACTCGCCCGGTGCCTCATCCTTGCGGGTCCAGTACCCGATTTCCCCGCCGATCGAGGATGCCAGAGAGCGACGCGCCTCGATCAAAAGGGTGCGCAACTCAGCGCATGTCTCCATGAAGGAGCCGGCGATGCGAGCTATGTCGAGCGAGCTTTCCGGCTGGTTCGCCGCGTTCATTGCGTGGACCGCCTGGTTGATGTTTCGCCCGATCGCGAGAACCTGCTTCCGCACTTTCCCGATCTCGGTTTGCGTCGCCGGCGCGAGACGCAGCAGCGCGGCCCTGTCCCAAAGCTGCCAGCGGATCGTGCGTTTGATCCACTCGTTGCGGGTCAGGCGCATCGGCGCGGCAACGGTATCGATCGCCTCCATCTCACTGCGGTTGAGGCGAACCGTCACCCGGATGTAGTCGTCGGGGTGGCCCCTCCCCTGCACCGGCATGACCGGTACGCTTCGGCTCTCCGGTGTGAGCGCAGCTTCCGTTAGCGCAGCCGTGATCCAGCTACTGCGCGTCTGTCCAGACGCCACAGCGATACGATCAATCTCCGCGGTGAGAACGTCGCTAAGCCGGACCGTAACCTTCATCTTGAGAGCCCCGAGCAGCGGAACCTCATAAACCAACGTCCGACATTGGTGGCGTGAGGCATATCCTGCCATCCCTTATATTTACTTCCCATGGACCTGCCACTCCTTCCCACACCTTGCATCATCTCACAGACGCGGAGCAGGAGCAACAGGACGACATGTCACGCACCAAACATACGCCGCCCCGTCTACGTTCTGTTGGATCAACCTTGAACACAGTGCGCCTTCGGCGCGCGTTGTTTGCTTCAGTTTTTAATGATCCGGGTGCTATCGATCATCCTAGAAATCTCAGCCGACCTCAGACATTATGTCCCCCTGTTTCACTACCCCAGGAGACCACGCATATGCCCCGTCCCTCCTCCAAGCCTGTCGATCTCGCTACCATCGAAGCGCGGCAAAAAGCTCTTATGGCGGAACTTGCTTCACTCGCTGAGCAGGCAAAGGCCGCTGAGCTTGCTGCACGCGATGCCGGGCGCCCTGCCCTTCTCGCCGCTCTCGATCGCGTCAAAATCCCGGCGATGGAAAAGTCAGAGGCCCGCACTATCGCATCGGCCATTGGCACTCACGGCGCCCAAGCAGTCGCACAACACCTCTCCACAATCTCCGCAACCTAGGAATCGGAGTGGAGCGTGTCGCGCCAGGGTAACAAACCAGATCTTTGCCGCCTTGACCCGCCACGGTTAGTCGATCGTTATCACAATGCGATCGATTAGGTTGCGTCCGTGCGTACTAAGCGGATGGGTGAGAAACACCTCGTAGCCATCACCCTCATTGTCCTCGATCTGCCCCACAATATCCTGAAATGCGTCCAGGTCGTCATCGCGATCGCTAATCGGCTGGAATACCGCCCCGCCTTCAGTTGCCTTGACCCGGTACGTGCTGCCGCCCTCCAGCAGCTCATCCAAAAATGACATTCTTCGTCCTCTTTCGTAAATCAGTTGATCGGTTTGTCGTTCGCGACATTTATACCCGCGCGCGTCAATGGTATCATTTTCCAACCACCGTTCGTCGACCGCAAACGCAATATCAAGGTGTTGATACCGGGTCGGGCCTGCGTCGTGAAATCGGCCAGCACCTTGGGCGCTGGCAACTGCTCGCCATGAACGTGAGGGGTATCAAAATCGACGCACGGCGCGCCTAGCTGGATCGCGAAGCCAACCGGTTATCCGATCATCGCTCCTTCCCACTGACGGCGTCCCCGGGGTTTGTCCTTGCGCACGTTTTGCTAGAGCGGCCGGGCATCGCGGTCCTCGATCAGTTTGCGGAGACGCATCCTGCCGCGCGCAACCCGGCTCTTGAATGTGCCTTCAGGGATAGCGAGCTGGCATGCTGCATCCTCGATCGACACGCCCTTTCCGGCAAGCAGTACCGCATCGCGGTGGTTTGCACTGAGCTCGCCGAGGGCCCATCCGATGTCGCGCAACTCCACCGCCTAGTCCTGCCCGCCCTCGGCGCCGGGCAACCGATCGAAGGCTTCCTCGGGCAGACTGGCGTGGAAATGATCACGGCGGTGAGCTGGAGTCAGGCGCAAGGACGAGCAAGTAGGTATCGGGGCGATGCTACCCGATGCTGCGGCGACGGAAGTTCACCAGTATGGCTGACGTAGAACGTCCGGCACCTGCGCAAAAAAGTCGATGCAGACGGCGCGGTGTTAAAGGCTGGGAAGGCATTGGCGCGCTAGACGCGCTATGCCGCGCGGATGATGTCGCGGATCGGAGCAGGCACCGTGGCGACGTCCCCTTCAATCCGTCTGTTCGCAGGCTTGTTTGCGATGAGCCTCATGCTTTCGGCGGCGCTGGCTTATTATGCCAGCCGCACGATGTCCTTCGCCTTTCCGATTGCGCCTGCGGCCATGGCAACGTTGGTGATGCGTATCCAGATCGTCCGAGCCGTCGGCCTGGGCTTTGCCGTGCTCCTGATGCTGCTGGTGTTCTTTGCGGCGTCGCGCGATGCGCGCAATGCGCTGGCGGTCCGGTGGCTGCTCGGCGTCGTAACTAGCGTGGCCTTCCTTCGCGGCGCAGGACTGATCCACCCGATGGCGCAGCATGACACGGCCATCATCGCAACCTCAACGCTGCAACTCGCCGTAGAGGCGTTGGCGATACTGCTGCTGTACGGTGAGGATGCGACCGACTGGTTCGAAATGCGTCGCTAACCTGTCGGAGTCGGATTCTGTACGCCGCCGCGAAGCAAGGCGCTGGAAACGAACATTTCCCGTTGATCGTACCCGCCAAGGCGCACGATTTAACCAGACGTTGATGTTTTAGCCGATAGACTGAGCTCCCGCTTGAGACCTTGCTTATGTATCAATTGTCTTATTCGAAATACGCGATAATTAAGCATTTAGTGCTTGCGCTGATTGCCACGCCTTTAATTCTGGCGGTCACGTTCGATCAGCATATCACCAGCGGCCATGTTTTCGGTATTTTCGTGGGAACACTTTATATAATCGGTCCGGTCGGTCGCTGGGCAGTTGCACTCACTCTCATCGGGATCGTCTGGTTCTCGTGCGTCCGTCTTATGCTAATTCTCCTTAGCGACGGCATCGCATTTGCGGCGAAATCTTCCGGTATTACTGTGCAAAGATTAGCAGGGCGGCAAGAATTTAGCTGGAACGATGTGATCGCTATCGAATTTATCGTCAAAAAATCGGGAAATCGGAGCTTTCGCTATTTGCGCGTGCGTGTAATTGCCGGCGCGACACAGAGGCGCTTAGACATCCCCACGAAAGTTCTTTCGGCGACCGATGCTGAACTGGAGACTTGGATACTAAACGCTCGGCACGTGCAAAACAGGCGCTCACCCAACGTCGGACTGGATCGGGTACGGTTGCCCTGAGCAGGTCGCTTCCGAACGGGTTTGGCCGCAAGCGTGATCATCTGAACAGCTAGTCGGGAGATTATCGGTGCCACGGCCAAACCGGAAAAGTGCTCGCGGTCGCTAACGCCATAATTGCGTTCCAGAGCAGCCATTTCGCTAGCGACCAGAAACCGTCGTTTTCGGCCCATCGCCAGGTGCCTGAGAATTACAGTTCCTACCATTTCGTATCCGAGATTACCGCGTGCATTGCCTAATATGGAAACGCGAGCAGTTTGCGAGCAGGTGCGGCGTTCGTTGTGCCGAACCTGCTTTTACCATGACCCACAAAGGAGATTTTACCTTCTTCCATTAACGGTTCTTGAGCGAGCAGCAGGGGTTTTGATATGGCAAAATGGATGATTGGTTTGGCGGTCGCTACCGTGATTACCGGGATGAAGATGATTTGACATCCCGCGGCAGCCGATACGCCTGAGCATCGGGCAGATCTTACGGCGACTGTACTGAACGCCATGGCACCGCTCCAACTCGGATCCTACAGCACGCTCACCGGCGCCAAGGCAGACGGGCGAACAATCGAGGTGGACGTCAAGCTCGCTCCGGGCGCGCCAATAAACTTTCCCGAAGGTGCCTTCGCACGCGGCCTCACAGCCGGCACCTGCAAACAGCATAACGTCACCGACCTCGTCAGCCACGGCGGCGCTATTCGCTATGCCATCGAAACCGCCGACGGACGGACGTTGACACCGGTCACGGTCTCAAGCTGCCCTTCGGCGAGCTGATAGCGGGCCCTGCACCGGCCTCCTTTACCCCATGGAGTATGTCCAAACGCTATCGGCCGATCCATTGCGACATGCCAATTGATGCAGGCGCGGTCGGAATGAAGCCGTATTGAGCGTAAAGTTTATTGGCTTCACCGTCGGCGATCAGGCTTACATAGGCTTCGGCAGGCGCTACCCGCCGAAGTCCCTCCATGAGATTCGACACGATCGTTTTCCCAAGGCCCTGTCCCTGATGTTGGGGTTCAACTGCGATATCCACAATCTGGTAAAACAGCCCGTCGCCGATAGCGCGACCCATGCCGACCGCACGTCCTACATGGCGAACTACGACAGCGACGACCGTGTTGGGTAAACCGGCCCCTGCAGCCTCCTTGCTTCGGGGGGTCAGCCCTGCGGCGACGCGCAGCCGTTGGTAGTCGTCTACAGTCGGGATCTCAAAGGCGTGATCATAGCTGCTATCCATCGCCCGTTCCTAACAGCTTCTGGAGGTCGAACGACAGGTCAGGGAGCGGGGAGCAACCGCGTTAAATGGTAGCAAATAGTGAGCCCCAACCAGTCGGCTTTTCAGCTGGCGGCGAACATGACCGCACGCTCGCCGCCTGTCGCTTCAAGCAGGATCGACCACCTTCGCCGGCCGACCGCGCTTCGGTTCCGATGCATGAGCCTCGCCCTTCACAGGAGCTTTCAGGCCCGGCTTTCGGCCTAGACCGATCTTCTTGGCCATATCACGACGCATTGCCGAGTAGGACGGCGCAGTCATCGGATAATCGGCCTTCAGGCCATAGCGCGCACGATATTCGGCAGGCGTCAAACCGTTGGTGGTGAGATGACGCGTCAGCGTCTTGTAGGGCTTGCCGTCGATCATCGAGATGATGACATCGGGATTGGCTAACGACTTTCGCGCAGTGACCACCGCTATAAATTCAGGAGCAGCGTCTTCGGTTGGGGCTTCGACCGAGGCAGTCGAGAGGCCGATCACTGCGTCATGCATCGACTTCAAGAATGCCGGCACATCCTCCGCCGACGTGCGCGTGTTCGGGTTCGACAGCCATGCCATCGTCAATTCGGTAGCCAGTTCGACGGTATTTAAAGTTTCGTCAGTCAATGTTTTTTCCTTCCCAGCAGGGATGTAGCGAGCACGTCGTAAAAATCACCGCCAACGTAACAGAAACGTGGATCAGCACGATCGCTATTATCAGACAGCTAAAGCGCGCTCAAACCAAGCCAACTGATGCGCGGTGCGCACAGGTCGTCTCGCCACGTTGAAGTTGCAAGGTGTTGGGCCGCACGCGGCGATGAGCTGACTTCATCAGCTAATTTCGGAGGGGGCAATAGCGTTGCCGATGCTGAGCCACTACTAATCCGGTGAGGCATTGGGGCGCTATGTCTGAGATCGTTGAAAGCCCGCTACTTGAAACCCGGAAAGAATGGCGACCTTACAGTTTTTGCTGCCAAATGTAGGTGTCACGATTATACCAGCGTCGCGTCAAACAACGACGGTTGAGCCAAACCTGGTGTTCAGCCTTCGATGAAGTGTGGCACGAACCGGGCAAGGTTGCGAGTGACGAGTGCATCATCCTCGCGAAGGCCGATGCCCGCAGGTTCGTCACCCACGATCCACGCGCCAATCACGACATGACGACCATCGAAAATCGGCGCGGGATGAAACGCCTGGCGTATGAAGCCTTCCGCGCCATAGCCCTCGTCTAGCACGGTTCCCTCGACCCCATCGCGGGTGACAGCGACGTTGGCGCCCTCGCGTGAAAAGAGCGGCTTGCGCACATAGTTCGCCCCAAGTGTCGCCGCCGCGGGATCATCGTCGAAAAAGGCCGGCAAGAGGTTGGGATGGCCCGCATGGCGCTCCCACAGCAATGGCAGCAGTCCCTTGTTCGACAGGATCGCCTTCCACGGCGGCTCGATCCAACGGACGCCCGCTTTGGCGAGGTTTACCGCATACGGCTCGCGGAACATCATCTCCCACGGGTAGAGCTTGAATGCCGCCTGAAGCTCGAAATTCTCCGCATCGACGAAACGACCCGCCGCATTGAACCCTATATCCTTCATCTCGACGAATTTCGGGTCGAGTCCGGCCTGGCTCGCCAGATCCTCGAAGAAGCGGACGGTCTGGCGATCCTCGATCGCACTGCCGTCCGCGGCGAAATGCACGAAGCCGCCCAGCGGGAAGATCGCCGCGAAACGTGCGCGTAGCTTGTCGAACAGGCTGTTGAACTGGTCGGCGCCGGCCGGGAGCGCGCCACTGGCGATCAACTCCTCGAGCCAGAGCCATTGGAACGTCGCGCACTCGAACACCGAGGTTGGCGTGTCGGCATTATATTCGTAGAGCTTGGCCGGACCAGCGCCGTCATAGGCAAAGTCGAAGCGCCCATAAAGCGACGGCTGACGCTCGCGCCAGCTTTGCGCCACAAAGTCATGCTGCGCGGCCGGAATGGCCAGCCGGGTCAGCATTTCCGCGTCGCGAACCGCCGCCTCGACCAGATCGAGACACATCGCATGCAACTCTGCCGCGGCGGGCTCGATATCCTCGTCGATCTCGCGCAGCGTGAAGGCGTAAGCAGTGCCCTCGTCCCAATAGGCCGCCCCGTCCGCATCGTGATAGACGAAGCCGATCGCATCGGCCTTGTCGCGCCAGTCGGGGCGCGGCGGAAGTGCGAGACGCCGCACGCCTCAGGAGTCGCGCGCGGTGTCGTCGCGCTGCTCGATCTGCAGCGTCGGCTTGGGCGGGCTCAGGCGCGCGAGCACATCGTCCGCGGAGGAGTGTCCCGGCGTGATCCCGGCCAAGCGGAGCTTCTCGTCGAGGTCGGCACCGGTGCGGCGATCCTCGAGTTCGCCGGCAGCGCGGATCGTCTCGCCGCGGATCGCTTGGCGCTCGCGAATGCGCGCGAGGCTCTGAGCGGCCGAGCCGAGCGAGGAGCCAGCACCGCTGGCAGCGACCGTCGCCTGTGCCTTCTGCACCGACTCGTTGACCTTGACGACCTCAACCTCGCGGCGGAGCTGTTCGATCTTGCGATCAGTTGCAGCGACCGCCTTGTGAATATTGTCTTCGGCGGCACGCATCTCCTCGACCTGCGGCGCTTTCATCGCGATGTCCTGCTCGAGATCGGCGACACGCTGCGCGACCTGGCGCGCGAGATCCATGTCGCCCTTCTCTATCGCCAGCCGTGCGGATGTCTCATACTTCGTCGCCTGGGCGCGAAAGCTCTCGACCTCAGTCTCGAGGATGCGGCGCCGTGCAACGAGCCCGGCGAGATCGTCGCGCGCCTTGCCCTGCGCCTTGTCGGCGTCGCGGATTTCCTGGTCGAGGATCCTTAGGGCGTTGGCATCGACGACGGCGCTAGCGGCTTCGTTGGCGCCGACGCGACCGAGCGTGAACAATTTGCTCCAGATAGCCATTTCAAATGTACTCCAGCGAAAAGGGTCAGGCGGCGAACGCGGCCCGCAGCTCGGTCGCGGCGTCGATGGCATTGTCGGCCAGCGCCCGCAGTTCGGTCTCGATCGTATGCAGCGGCGTGTTGGTCGCTAACTCGCCGAACAGCTCGTAGAAATCGCGACCATCGACCGTCGCGATGCCGAAGTTCGACAAGGGCACCAGCTTTTGCGCCTTGAGCAGGAATTCGTTGAAGCCGGCGCGATCGGACTGCTCGTCGCACGGCCACAGCAGCACCGACGCCGCGATCTGCGCCTCGCTGACGTTGACGAACGCTTCGAGGTCGCCGTGCTGGTGCAGCGTGACGAGCAGTACGGGGTCGGCGCCTTCCACGATGCGCAGGCCGAGTTCCCCAGCACGGACGGCAGCACTTTCGTCGAGCGCGGCCTTCAGCGTGCGAATGGTCCAGGCGGTATCGGTCATGGCACAAGCTCTCCCAGATTCTGCCGCATACATAAGGCTTCCGCCAACGCACGCTAGCGGGGGTCGCCCGATTGTTCTAAGCGGGCGCTCAAGCACCAGCCGAGGATATGGGATGTTCGACCGCCTGTTCGGGCGCAAGCCAGTCGCGATGGAGCCCGGCCTGTCCGCGATCCGCAACGTGACGATCGGCCGCACCGTGGTGCTCGATCCTTTGGCGTGGCGCCGTTTTGGTGGCGCTTTGCTGTTCCCATTCGATTCGGACACGCTGCAGATCGTTGCACAGGGCCTGGTCGCGCTCGACGACGGCGGTTTCATTCACCGTTTCTACACCGACGACGACGTGATGTTCCAAGCGGTGACCAACGATCGCGAGGGACAGGACGTGACCGACGTCACGCTGTTTGCACCTTGGCAAAGCTATTATCCGGCCGGCCCATTCGAGCGCCCGGAATGGCGCGGGCGGCTTTCAGCGCGCAACTTCACCGATGCCGGCCTGCCCGAATATCGCCGCGCCTGGTTCGGGGACGAAGCCGAGCGGCAGGAACCGGTGACGTTTTGGGAAGATCTCCACGACGATCGCGACGGGATAGTCGACCGGCGGATCTTCCAGACCTGCATGCTGTTCGGGCGCGATGTCGAAGGCGATGGCCATGAACTGCTTCTCGCGATCGACCAGGAAAACGAGGCAGGCGAGGTTTCGTTCGAGATCATGCTAGGGATGGCGCTGGAACTCGGCGAGTTTCGCGCGTGAGGGGACGAAAATGAGCGATACCTATGGTTTTGGGCAAAGCGTCGTTGCGTTCCTCGTCGCTTTCGTCGCTGCGGGGCTGTTCACCATCGCTTTCAAATTGATCTATCAGTGGGCGACGCCGTACAACGAACGCACGCTGATCCGCGAGGGCAATGTCGCCGCTGCGATCACGCTTGGCGCGGCATTGCTCGGCTATATCCTGCCGCTCGCCTCCGCGCTCGAACATACCGTCAGCCTGCCTGAATTTGCGGTATGGGCACTTCTCGCCGGCGTCATACAGATCGTCGCCTTCACTATCGTGCGCATGGTCGCGATGCGTGACTTCAGCGACCGGATCGTGCGCGGCGAAGTGGCCGCCGCGATCTACATGGCGAGCATTTCGCTCGGTGTCGGGCTGCTCAACGCCGCCTGCATGAGCGCCTGAGGGAAGACGATGAAGCGATCGCAATCTATCGTGCTGACGACGTTGATGGCGGGCACCGGCCTGTCGCTCAGCGCCTGCGACGCCGACGTCAGCAAGCCGGTCGATGCGCTGAGCTATACCAGCGTTTCCGAATGCCGTACCGCGGGCAAGATCCCGGCAGACCAGTGCGAAGCGGCCTATGCCCAGGCGCAAAAGGCGAATGAGCAGAACGCGCCGCGCTTTAACGAGCGGCAGAGCTGCGAAGAGCAATATGGCGTCGCGCAGTGCGTGCCGCGTAACAACGGCAGCTTCTTCACCCCGCTGCTGACGGGCTTCGTCGTCGGGCAGTTGCTCAACGGCGGCGGCGGTTACCGCGGCGCGCCTATGTACCGCGACCGCGACGGCAGCTATTTTGGTGGCGCAGGCAACCGGATCAGTCGCGATTATGTCACCGGCCGGACGCAGGTCGGCTCAGACGCCTTCAATTCGAGTGCACGCGCACCGGCACGCGTCCAGTCGCGGAGTGCGGTGATCTCGCGCTCAGGCTTTGGCGGCGGTTTCGGACACGGTGGCTTCGGCGGTTAGTCTTTCAAGTCGCGCGTCTCTACGGTTTACCTGTTTCGACATTGTCACGTTAGCGTTGCTGGTTGCGAGAAACCAATGTCTCGACCTGAGCGTCTCCTGCCGGGCAGCTGCTACCATCAATCTATGTCCTGGTACTGTAGCGGCCATTTGAGGATGACGGCTGCATCCGCTCCTGACGAGAAGGGCCTTTCTCGTTCGCTGACGCGAACGACAAGAACATCGGCCAATGGGTTGCCTGCGATCGGATAAATAAGGGATTCGACCGTTCGCATCGCTTACTCAGCCGCAAATCGCTTGGCCAACCTCGCGCTGGAGCCGCTTTTTGCGGCGAGCTTGGCACCGTAGCGCATTACAGTATTC
>NZ_JH584244.1:0-25181 GCF_000241485.1 Sphingomonas sp. PAMC 26605 | reverse complement strand
CGTCTGCTACCGGGAAAAGCGAGTTCGCGGCCATCTTTTACCCTTTACCGTGAGACGGCGCGTTTAGCTAGGGTCTCGATAACACCTTATTATCACGGCTAAACGGCTCAGCAACATAGACGGAGGTACGCGGTTTACGCTACTATTGCCTTTAGATGCAGGACCAAGAACCCTCCGAAGCTTGCGACGACAGTGACCCGATCGCAGCTCTTATAGAGCGTGCGAGCGTAGCAATCGGGCGGCTGGACGCACACGTTTCCGTTAGTTCTGCCGCCGGCGCTTGGAGCCTCCGTGCAGCTTGGACTGGGTATGCGCGGGCCCTTCAATTAGTCGGCACCGAGATTGACGAAATTGATGTATTTTCGTGGGGTTCGGGTGTCTCCGTACCCCACAGACCACGCCGCCACACGCTTGTTGACAGCTTTGCCAGCTTCGCGCCCTGGCGCGATCGGCTGCTGGCCGATGGCCGACATTGGAAGGAAGACCTTCCGTTCAGTCCTGCCTCGGACTGGTCGGGTCGGCATGTGCCGATGCTGGCCCGCGCGCTCGCGCTACAAGCTGACTATGTGAAGGCCGAGCGTTCAATTGATGCTTGGTTATCATTGCCGGTTCTCCTTTATCGGCTCGGCTTGACCGAGCGCCCCCTCCCCTGCCTAGTTGAGGGTGATCGTCGGCTCCTTTTCGCGCCGCGCGACCGTGGGCCGTCCTCGCGTCGTATATTGCGCGCTTTGGAGGCTTCGGCGCTTCAAGGGCGGAAGTCCCTGATGGCGATTGAAGATGCTCACGTGCTCGCCGTGTCGGCCTTGGCGAATGAGCTTCGCCCGGCTGCGCTGGGGCGATTGGTTCCGTTGTTGATGCAAGCGCCCGTGCAATCGCCCGAGAGCGTGGCGCGGCAGCTGAAGCTCACCCTCTCCGGCGCGGGCAAACTTCTTAGCCGCGCTGCGTCCTTAGGTCTGGTGCGGGAAGTCAGCGGGCGACGCGCTTGGCGGACATATGTTGTCCCCGACTTAGCAATCGCGCTTGGTCTCGTCGCTCCGCGCAAAGGACGTCCGCGATCTCGGCCGACCCTGAGCGTCCCGAACGCCGACCTTGACGCCATCTTGCAGGACTTTGATCGTCAGATGTCGGAATTTGACGCTCGTTTCCCGTTAGACGGCGGGCGGAATGACCTGCGTTAATCTTATGATCCTTGGGTCAGGCTTTGGCGGCGTACGCTTTTGAACGTCCACTTATAATTCGTGGGACCGATGCCACATGTAGATAACGATTGCGGCCCGCATTGCTCTTAGATGTCCGATTTATCGGTGGTACCGGTGTGTACCATACCCTTCGGTACCAATGTGTATGACGTCCTTTGGTAGTGGACCGTAGACTGCGCAACTGAGTAGTTCCCAACTAAGGGCACTGGTCGGGATGACGTGCGTAGTCGATGGTTGCCAACCAACCGCGATGCTAGTAGGTCCGAGTCATTGGTATGGCTTGGTACCAACCGGAAGCGTATCTTTCATCAGGGTACCTTCAGGAACCGGTTAGCGCGCTATTATTTGGAAGGTACCTTATGCCCGTCATAAGCTTCGCGAGCCCGAAGGGGGGCGTTGGCAAAAGTACGTCGGCATTGATCCTAGCGAGCGGCCTAACTCAAGCCGGCGCAAGCGTAACCGTGATCGACGGTGATCCGAACCGGACGCTCTATCATTGGTCTAAAAATGCTGGAGCGGGAGCCTTCGCATGTCGTGAGCTTCCGTCCGACAACGAGATATTAGATGCAATTGAAGACACGGCAACCCGGAGCCAGTTCGTGATCGTCGACCTCGAAGGCACGGCGAACCTCGCAATGTCCCGCGCTATCTCGCGAACTGATCTCGTCGTCATTCCTCTTCAAGCCTCCCCCGTTGACGCTCGTCAGGCTAGTCGGGCAATCAAACTTGTCATTGATGAGGGCAGGGCGCTTCGCCGAACAATACCCTATCGAATGCTTTTTACTCGGGTGAACCCAGCAATAGCGACGCGTGACGAACGAGAAATCCGGACCCAGTTTCGCGACGCCGATATCCCGACATTCCGCATCGCCCTAAATGACCGGGCTGCATTTAGGGCGATGTTCACCCATTATCGTTCCCTCTGGGAACTCACTGCCGAGGCTGCCGGCATAGATAAGGCGCGACAGAACGCCGCAGCGTTCGTGGCGGAAGTCACGCAAGTAATCAGAGATCAGCAGCAGGCTCAGGAGCGCGCAGCATGAGCAAGATCGACCTCGGCCTCGGTGACCTGTCCGACATCAAGCCAAACGCACCCCGCCCCCAGACCGCGTCTGAAGATCGTACGGAGAGCGCTGCCATCGACACGATCGGCCGAGATCACGGTTTCACCAAACCATCGGTCCCGGCTACGTTGCCGCGGCGACGGCGCACCGCGATGCAAGGCGAGCCTCAGCACCAAATCAGCATCAAAGGTCCTGTTCGAGTGATGGAGCGGTTGATCGATTATTGCGACAGGGAACGGATCGCATATTGGGAAGCCCTTGAGAAGTTTCTGGACCTTGCCGAGGATCGCGGCCGCTAACGGCAGCTGAGTTGGTTACAGCACTTTGCGGACCAGACTTACGGACACGAAACGGGCGGAGCTTCACTCAGATTGTTGTCACGTCCGAAACCGATCGGTTTCGGACAAAGGCGTCAGCCGCGTTATCTAAGTAGATTATACTACCGAAATGCTACTCGGACCAGTCAGCAGCCGAACGTAGCATATGTTGGCCGGTGACCAATCCGGCTCCGGGAAGTCGGCAACACCTAAAGCCTTTGCGATCCCTTGAATAGAAGCATAAAGCCGACCGGCGTCAACCCAATCATTATCCTGTAAAGCTTCGATCAGGCTGTCGAGGATCGCATCCAGCATCGCTACTAGATCGTCACCATCGAAAACCGCGTCGTTCATCGGCGCACTCCGGTAATCTCACGCTCAATGATGCGGCGGGCTACTATTCCAACGTGAGCGCCGGGATCATCGGGCAAACCCCGGTCCTTATTGGAACGATGATCTACTCTGGCTTCGCTGCCAAGGGCCTCGAGTCTGGCATTGAGGACGTTTGCCCATTCGGCGCGCAGCGCAGTCAGCTTTTGTCGTGTATTCCATTCGCGCGGCTTCTGATCGAACCGACCAGCGCTGATCGGCCGCGTTGGGAAGAGGAGGTAGCCGTGGCGGTGCGTCGGCTCGCCGACGCCGGCCACTTCGATGAGGGTGAGATCGACGGGAAAGCCGGCGTGAACGATGTTGTCGATCGCGAAGCGGCGAAGTGCGTTAATCGCGGTAGCGCGATCGAACTCGTCGGGAAGCGAAAGATCGTATTGGCGAGCGAGCTGCGCGTCCTTGCGGATTTCCGCGAACTCCACTGCGTTCCATAACGCCTCCCGATCGCCAAGCCGCGGAGGCGCAGTGTCGGGTAGTAGGATCGCCGAATGGCTGACCGTGCGGTCGCCGATAAAGTCAGAAAAGCGGCCAAGGCGCTCGTCGCGAAGGCGGCAGGCGTTTTGCCATGCAGATGCGGCGATGACGCTTCGTCCGACCGACCGACGGATAATGCGGGCATGAAAATGATAGATGGCCATGTTGCGGGGTCCAGGATGGCATTTCTATCGACCGATCATATCGCCGCTACTCGTGGTGGGAAGCGTCGTGCATTTCAAAGCGTGCAAGTATGCTCGGGTCCAGCTCGTCGCCCTCTTTCATCGGCTCGACACGCCTAAGCGTGTCGAGCGCGTGTTGCAGGAGGCAGGCGGATCTCTCCTCGCCGCCTTGCTGATCGAGCAAGGCGAGCGCCATTCCCATGAGCATTTCGGCAGTCTTCAGACTGCGATTATTCTCGGTCACAAATCCTACCTCGTTGCGTGCCGCGTGGTGGTCGCAGAGTTAGCTTTTGGATCAACTAAAACTGTTACGGGGTCCGTTCTATATGGAGGCTTGTGCGGGAGGGGGCAGATGGGCGCAGAACATACGCGGGAGGGGAAGTGGCGGCGGATCAGCGGCGGTTTGATTCCGGTTGGGATTATCGGCGCCTATTTTGCCACGCCTTCGCTGCGATTCTGCAACCCGCTTTTGCTACTGCTCGGCGGCGTGTTTCTCGGCTTCGCGGCCGAAGCTGGGTTCGAGCGGCTGGTTGGAAACGTGAAAACACGGCTTAATGCTATCCAGGTGTGGGGCTTCATTCTGCTGGCCGCCTGCTTCCTCGGAGCCGCATGTCGGGAGATATTTCAGCGTGAGCCACGGTGGGACGCTAAATGCGCAGCATTGCAGGCCGATATGCTGAACGGCAGGGCGGCGGGCTCGTCGGCCCCGGGGAGGGGCCAGGCGACCCCATCCGAAGCGTTTCAGGCGCTCGGGTGTCGGCCGCAACTTTAGAGCAATTCGTTGCCGGGCCTGCTATTATCCCGACCGAACCTTTAGGATATCGGCCATGATAGAGCTTGTTGAGCACGAACGAATTGGCGCGAAGCTGAGCGATGACGACAAGGGCGAATTGCTGCGGTCGATCCGTGCGCTCGCCGATAAGGTCCAGGACCTCTATCGTCCCATCCGCGACAGTCTCAGCGCCGAGGCTCAGTTAAGCGATCCGGATCTGCTCGGGCTTTGTCACGCCCGCGACAACCTAATCGGGGCCGAGAACGCAGTGCTGGGCATCCGGGAGGCCCGTAATGTGAAGCAGGCGGAAGACGCGGTGCGGGGAGGGCGGCATGGCGGATGACTACAAGGATCCTGCGACGATGACGGACCAGGAGCTGGTCGCCGAGTGGAACTGCATCGACTGCGACAGCGAGGACACGGTGCGCACTGATGCGCTGGCCGCAGAACTTGAAAAGCGAAATATCGACATTTGAGCGGTAGTTTCGAGCGGCTGGAAGACCTCCGCGTTGGCTCGCTGAACCTCGGGCTGAAGTGCGGAAACTGCGGGCACCGCGGCGTTGTCGACGGCGCGAAGCTGTGGCGGTGGTTCGCTGTTCATCGCTGGAACGGAGCGCGCGAGAAGGTCGCGGAGCATATGCGGTGCAGCGTATGCAAGCGCAGGCCGACGGCTTTGGAGCCGACGCCGGAGCCGCCCTCGATCGAGTTCGGCCCGCGAAGCGAGGCCGAGTGGCAGGCCATCGTGAAGCGGCTGCGCCGGTAGGATTGAGTGGTGATAATCGCAGCGAGCGCTGTGAAGGTGCGCTATGAAGCGAACCGACAGTCGATAGAGTGGAGTTGGTCAGATGATGAGATCGGTCTTTGTGATTGCTACCGCTGCGATGTTTTCGGCCATTGGTTCGGCGGCGCTGGCTCAGGCGCATGTGTCTGATTTGATGCGTGAGAACATCGCGAACGGGATCGCGTTCACTGCGAAGTACACCGGCAAGTCGATCGACGTTGATGATTATGTCGTAGCCACGTCCGCCTCGTCGAATGGGAACGGCTCCATTTCGGTTGGCGCTAAGCCGGATAAGTTTGGATTTCCGCCGTCAGCCACGGCGCTTTGCCCGCTTAGGGACGCGCAGGAGATCCAGACTTTCAGCTCCTTGAACAAGGGCGCACACATCATTCTGACGGGGAAGTTTTCGTCCATGATGGGCTCGACGCTCATGCTGACGGATTGCTCCTACCGACTTTCCGCAGCGAAATAGCTTTTAGGACGGCATAGCCTGTTCCCTTTATGTTCGTTCCCGCGTTATGAGGGGCGACGAGTTAGGGATTCAGATCATGTTGCTGCCGATCGCGCAGCCGGTCCCGCTTGCCGTGATGGCGCCGGGCTTCCGGCTGAAGCCGATCGGTGTAGCGGGAGCTGGCTTTCCGTCACCCGCCCAGGACTGGGAGGAGGACGCCATAAACCTGGTGGAGCTGTTGCGGCTCAATCGAGCCGCCAGCTTCGTCTTCCGGATCGACGGGAGCAGCATGGTCGACGCCGGCATCGCCGACCGCGATGTCGTCGTCGTCGATCGCGATGTGACGCCGCGCAGCGGCCACATCGTGATTGCGGTGTTGGCTGGCGGTTTTGTCTGCCGTCAGCTCGTTCACCGTGGCGGGGTGCCGTATCTGGAGGCGCGCAACAGCCGGCAGAGTTATCCGGAGCAAATCGCCGACGAACAGACGGAAATTTGGGGCGTCGTGCGGGCAGCCGTCCGCGACTATCAGCGATAGGCGCGGGAATGACACACGCGATCGTCGACGTTTCCAATTTTTACGTTTCATCAGAAAGAGTCTTCGACCCGAAATTGCGGCGTGTGCCGGTCATTGTGCTGTCTAATAACGACGGTTGCGCGATCGCCCGAAGTGAGGAGGCCAAGGCCCTCCACATCAAGATGGGCGATCCGCTCTTCAAGATTCGCGATATCGTGAAGCGCCACGGGATCGAGGTCCGTTCCTCGAATTACGAGCTTTATGCCGACATGAATCGGCGGTTCAATGCGGTGATCGCGGAGCATAACGACCTGATCGAGATCTACTCGATCGACGAAAGTTTTTACCGGCTGCCAGTTCTGCCCAACGGGCTCGGCGACGTCGCGGCCGCGCATAAGCTGCGCGCGGCGATCCTACGCGAAACCGGCCTTCCGACGCGGATCGGGCTTGGCCCGACGCGGGCGTTGTCGAAGGTCGCGAACGCCTTGGCGAAGGCGACCGAGAAGATCTGGGATGGTGTCGTGGACCTCCACGACACCGAGCTGCGCACGCGGCTGTTCGCCGAATGGCCGGTCAAGGAGGTGTGGGGGATAGGGTCGGCGCTGGCGGCGCGGCTGCATCCGCTCGGTATCCGCACGACGGCCGATCTGGTGGCGATGCCACCAGCAGCAGCGCGCGATGTGGGGACCGTCGTTCTCGAGCGCCTGGTGCGGGAGTTGAACGGCGTCGAGTGCGACGGCTTCAAGCCGGAGCCGGAGGCCAGCAAGGCGACGGCGGTCACGCGCCAGTTTGGCTCGCCGGTGACGGACCTCGACGAGCTTCGCGAGGCGATGGTGCGGCGTGCGGTGCGCGCGGCCGAGAAGATCCGGCACCAAGGGCTGGTGGCGACGCGGCTGATCGTGTTCGCGCACGGCTCGCGCTACCGACCCAATCCGCCCTCGGCGAGCCGCCAGACGCGGATGTCGCCGCCCAGCAACGATCCGCGCATTATCGCCGGCCTCGCCGGCAGGATGATGGAGGCGATGTATCAACCCGGGGGCGTCTATACGAAGTGCGGTGTACTGCTCGAGGAGCTGCTGCCGCAGGGCGCGGGGCAAGGGGACTTCTTTGCCGTCGAGGATCCGCGTGCGCCCGGGTTGCTGGCGGCTATGGACGGACTCAACGATCGATTCGGGCGGGGGACGGTCGGGATCGCAGCGCAAGGGTTCGGCGCGCGCGCGTTCGATACGAAGCGGAGTCAGAAAAGCCCGGCGTGGACGACGCGCTTGGCGGAGATCCCAGTCGCCCGATAGGTCGGAGCAGAGCGAGACAAAAAAAGGGAGAGGCCGAAGCCCCTCCCGATTTCGTCAGTGAATCAGCTTGGTGATGATCGGTGACAGTGCCGATACCAGCACCCCGATCGCGATCACCGAACCGAGCGTTCCGATGAGCCATGTCAGCGCCTTCAACTGCGCCTCTTGGCCCTTCAGCTGCGCTTCCAGCCCTGCGTTCGCTTCCTTGATCTTCACCGCCATATACTCCTCAAATGCTGCAACAACCTCGGTGGCCTGATCGTCAGTCACATTAACGGACTTCAGAGCCTTAAACAATGTGATGTGCATTCCGTTCTCCTTCTCGTTGATTGGAGTGGCAAAAACGGCATGGGCTCCGGCGTTGGCTGTCAAGGACAGCGTAGCGGCCGCGAAGCGGGGAGTGGGGGAGCCGATTTGCGCAGCAAATTGGGGGAACCGCTCATCCTTGATAGCCAGCGCGCACCCATGCCAAACTTCCACATTCAATAGAGAGAAAAATACCCCCAACCGTGCCGCTTGGATGATCGGTGTAACCGATCTGCCGGCAACGCCGGCATTGGGCGGCCCGAAGGCCGCCCCGGTCCCGGGCTTAGCCGGGATCGTTGTGCTTCGCCTTGGCGGCGTTGACCAGGGCGACGATCTCGGGCTCGAAGAACAGCTCTCCGCGCTCGATGACCTGAAGACCGGGACCGTCGAGGACGTCGCGGATGCGATCGGCGACGATCTGATCCAGTTCGCTCGAGAGCGCGTCGACGTCGTACTGTGCGGAGAAGGGGGAGATCTTCGGCCAGTTGGTTTGGGCGGCGAAGCTGGCTTTCTCGGCAAGGGAGTCCTTCAGTGCCTTGATTGCGGCGTTGCCCAAGGCGCGCTCGAATGCGATCTGGGCGAAAAGGCGGTGCGACATAATCATCTCCTTCATGCCATCATTGGCGGCATAGCCAGGAGGTTCGGCGATGCCGGGTCACAGGACCGCGTAAGCGGCCGCGCCAGCGGGGCAGGGGGGAGCCGATTTGCGTAGCAAATTGGGGGACCGCGCATCCTTGAGGCGGCAGGAGCCGGACCTCATGCTAGGGGTGCAGCAGGTGGATAATACACATGGGGTTTGCTTACGTCAGGGATCGTCACCCGAATGGGCCGAGACCCGAAGGGGCTCGGTGGAGCGCAAGCGGAATAGAGCCCGGCCCCGCCCGCAGGGCGGGGAGACGCCCGCATGGTAGGATTCTCGGTCTGGCCGGTTCATACAAAGACACCACAAATGCGCGGGGTGAAGGTGGACGAACCCGATCTTGAAGGAGCCGTTTTGCGCGAAGTCGAGACAGGCTTGTTGCAACTGCATCAGCGAAGTTCGGGACTAAGCGGTCTCGTCGATACACCGGAGCTGACGTTTGAATATGCGGCTGTCGCATCGCGGGAGCTGATCGTCGATGTTGGAGAAATCTCCCGTCACAACATGCTCCTGGTCGAGGAAATGATCGCGGCGGTCCGCACGTTGCAACGGGCACATCAGCGGAGGATGATGCCGCCTCGTAGGATCCCGCTCCGTGACCGGGTGACCCTGCCGCAGCTCGTCGTGCTCGGTATCGCCGCGTTGATCGGGATCGGCTTCACCGCTTTCCTTATCGGATATGTGCAGGGGTTTCCCGAAGGCTGCGCGCGTGGGATCCGCGAAGTGCTGGCACATCGAGCGGTGTGAGACATAACGAGAGCGGGGCGGCAGCGCCGCCCCGTCTCCCGGTCACTCTTCCCAGAGCGGCTTGAGCTTGCGGGTCCGTTTGCGCGCGGGCCGGGGTGCCGCGGGCATCCCGTTGATCGCGATCTCCGCCTGGATGCTGGCCAGTTCCGCGAGCCATGTTTGGGTGCGTGCGGTTTGAATGTTCATCTGATCCTCCTTCTGTTCGCTTGAGACAGAGGCGGGCTGACGATCGGGCGGGGTCGGGGTCAGGGACCGCGCAGCGGCCGCGAAGCGGGGCGTGGGGGTGCCGATTTTGTCGTGGACGAAGTGGAGCGCAGCGGAACGCACGGCCGCGTCAAAATTGGGGGCACCGCGCATCCTTGACGCCGACCCCGCCCGGTCGTCACGATGGAACGGCGTCGACGACAGAGCCTTTCCGACGGTGGTGGGGCAGGGGAGGCCGCCACACAGCCCACTCCCTTCTGCCTCCGCGCCATCACGGCAACTGGACGGTCTGCGATGCCAGGATCGCGCCGGTCAGCGCGTCGCTGTCGATTTCACCGGCGATGTAGCGGGCATTGAGCTGCTCGATCTCGTCGGAGAGGATGCCACCCTCGTGGCGGACGTTACCGCGGGCGAAGTGCACCTCGCGGTGACGGCGTGCGCGCTCGGCTGCGCTGATCTGGCTGATCGTTTCGACGGTCATGATGTGATCCTTGTCGTAGACGGAGGGAAAGCCCCGACGGCGAAGCGTCGGGGCGGTCTGCGTCATCGTTCGTCGACGCGCATGATGGTGAGGACGCGCGTGGTCTGGAACGGATCGGCCGGATCTTCCGAACCCCCGGTGAGGTCGAGATCGTAGTAATCGATCTTCCAGTAGCAGGCGGTGCCCTCGAACTCGAACCGGCCCATGTCGCGCTCGCCGTGCGGGTTGATGGCGTCATCGAAGCGGTCGTAGTCGCGCACGGTGCGGATCAGCTCGGCGCGTTTGCGAAAGCCACGGAAGAGGCTGACGTCTCCGATCAGGTCGGCGATTCCGCTCGTCATCACGATGCGGTTCTTGCCTGGTGCGGTGATGTTTTGGCGGAGCCAGTCGTTGAGCCGCGCGATCTCGGCGGGCTCGCCCTTCCGGCGCTCGGATGTGGAGGTCTGGTCGGCCATCTCGGTCTCCTTGTCTGACCCCGCCAATCGGGGCCTTCGACAGGCGACAGGACCGCCGAGGCATAGCTGGCTCGCGCACCCGCAGGGTCGAAACGCAGTGGAGAAGTCCGCTTGCGGACTTGCGCGTGAAAGCGCCTCGGCGAGGACGTAGGAGCCCGAAAGGCCCCTCGGGTGGCGGCGAGTTGGAGACCGGCCGATCCCAAACCGCTGGACGATGCCGGGCCGGGAGGACTATCGTCGCGGCCATGGAATCCTCTGCCAACATCGTCGCTCTCTGGCCCCGCTGGATGGAGAACGTCGGCATGATGTTGCGGATGAAGGCGCTGGTTCGCTCGCGCTGCTGCCAATGCGGGACGTTGATGCGCGTCGAGATGGAAGATGTCGTTGCCCGGCACGGCGCGAACTATTCGCTGGTCGACAAGCTGGAGCGCTGCCGGATGGTCGAGTGTTACGGTTCGACCTTCTATCTGGCATCACGGACCTATGGCGGGCAGTGGACCACGCTGCTGCGCGAACCCAGGCTGCTCGAGGCGTTCGAGGAGCTGCCGCCCGTCAGGACGGCTTGGAGTTGATCTTTATCAACCGCAGGCGGTGAGCAAAAAAGGGGGCCGAAGCCCCCTTGGTGTCAGTGCCGCAGGATCGACACCAGCGTTCCGATCGCGGTCAGGGCCACGATGGTAAAGCCGACGATGCTGATGACCCAGGTTTGGGTCTTCATGTGCGTCTCGAGCGACCGTTGCAGGCCGTCGATTTTCTCCTGAAGCGGCTTTGTCGCGTCTCCAACCATGTCGTCGATATACTCCTCGATGCTGGCCACCACCAGCTTTGCCTGATCGTCTGTGACGTTGATGGATTTGAGTGTTTGATAAAAATCAATCTGCATAGCGTTCTCCCGTTGTTTGCACGAAATTGTGCGGGAGTACCGGGACATGGGCTCCGGGCGATCGGGTCAGGGACCGCGAAGCGGCCGCGCCAGCGGGGCGTGGGGGAGCCGATTTGCGCAGCAAATTGGGGGGACCGCGCATCCTTGAGGCGATCGCCGCACCCATGTGATACTACCACGACACGAATGAGCAGTTCTCCCACAGGTGCCGCAGCGGCGCGTAGCGCGGGGACGAGACGGGCTCGATGCCCGGCTTGGCCCCTCTCTGTTGCGCTTGATAGCGCGGGGGTGGGACGGGCTCGATGCCCGTCCTGGCCCCTGATCTATTGCGCCTGACGAAGGCGCGGGGGCCTTTCGGCCCCCATGTGGTCAGGCAAAGGGGTCGTACTCGTTCACGACGACGACCGAGCTGTCGTGATCTTCGGCGGTGATGACGGCGTATTGTGTGCCAATCGCGATGACCATGGTTGCCACCATCAGGGTCTTTGCGAGGCTCATGGCGTTTTTGCGGGCGATCCAGATATCGTTGAACATGTCCGAGGCTCCTGTGAAGCCGGCGGGGTTCATCCCCGCTCGACAGGCGCCCGACAGGGACGGGGAGGGGCCGCGATCACTTTTTTTCGGCACGAAAAAAAGCCGTAGCGAAGCGCCCGGACCCCTTGTGGGTTGATCGTATAAGGCCCCGAGCCGTCCCAAGGATTGCGCCTCAAAGAGCGGGGTGAAGCTCGTTGGCCGGAGCGTCGTGCTCAGCGCTGGGTCGCCAGTGACGCACGCCCCTCGCTAAAGGATGGCGGCCGCCTGCCTCTCGTATCCGCACTCTGCGTCCCCTCCGATCGATGGGAGAGTTCGCCGGCCTGCAGAGACGGCCTGCCCGGGGCAGATTGGAAAGAGGTTGCCGCTTTTCGGAAAGATGTTTCCTGCGCGCGTGCGCGCCCGTCAGTTGATCGTCACCCGAATGGGCCGAGACCCGAAGGGGCTCGGTGGAGCGAAGCGGAATAGAGCGACGGTCCCGGCGCAGCCGGGAGACGCCCTATAATGCCGTCAGTTCTTCATAGATTTCGGCACGTCTAGCCGCAGCGACGTACCAGCCCTTGGACTTGGGATGCCATCTGGCCTTACCTTCCAGCACGCCGATCGCCAGCTCGCCGGCGCGAGATCCATACGGCCACCATATCCGCATTTCGCCGGATGACAGATCTTCGATCCAGATCGCGCCGAGCGAGGTTTCAATGGTCTCTTTCGCCATCTGCGGACCGTAGCAAGGTCGCCGATGTCCGCGAAGCGGGCATCGGCGAGCGGAGCGTTGAACACGGGAAGAGGCCCGGAGCGTAAGCTCCGGGCCGTGCTTGCCTGGTTGTTAGAAGGGCACGTCGTCGTCATCCAGACCGCCGTGATCCTGCGTGTTGCCCTGCTGCTGGCGACCCCGGCTGAGAAAGGTCACTTCGTCGGCGATGATCTCGACGCCGTAGCGCTCGATGTTCTCGCTGTCCGTGTAGCGGGTGTAGTGGATGCGGCCCCGGACCATGACCTTCTGGCCCTTGTCGACGTACTGGGCGACGGTCTTGCCGACGCCGTTGAAGCAGGTGATGCGGTGCCATTCGGTGTCCTCGACCCGGCGACCATCGGCGTCCTTGAGAATCTTGCCTTCGCTGTCGCGCTTGGGGCGCGAGGTGGCGAGGCTGAACTGGGTGATCTTGGTGCCGCCCTGCGTGGTGCGGACTTCGGGGGTGGCGCCGACGTTGCCGGCGAGGATGACGAGGTTCTGCATTTCGAGGTTCCTTTTTTGGCTCGCCGGGGGTCCGTCCCCTCGACTGAACACCAAAAAAGACGGCCAGGACGCCCTCTCCACCGGAGCGCGAAGACGCGTAGGGGAACCCCGATACGAGGGGTGGTGCGGGCAGCCGCGTAGCGGCAACTCGGCCCGAAGGATCGCGGGTTGGGGAGGGTGGACGGCCGGATTAGGTCGTTCAGGAAAGAGAGGGGATGGACCCCCACTGGCGGGCAACAGGCAAAGAACCGTTGCAGGACCAGCTTGTCACATCGATCTGCCGGCAATGTCGGTGCCTCGATCCGTCACCACAGGCGGCACGACACCCTGCCTGCCCTTGCCATGCGCCGATCGTTAGGTGGGCACCCTCACCGGCATCACGGTCGCGGCGTGGACCTTGGCACTGTCTTCCTGCCCAGGCGCGTGCGCCGTGCCCTGTCGACATCGCCTGATGACAGTCCGGCGCGTTTCACGCCGCTGCGCGACTGAGACCGGAGCGCCGCTGTCGTGATGCCGATCGAGACTTTCAACCGGGGTGCTGGCGGGGCCTGCGCGAACCATCATGGCAGCGTGCTGACCGTGCCTCTCAACCGAGGCAGACGGTCGGGGCAGGCTCCGGGCCTCGCCCCGCGGAACCGCTCTGCGTCATATATCAGGGCGCGGTAGCGCCCGCTTCATGCGACCACGGCGCGTCGACGCTCGCGTTCGGCGCGTAGTGCCTCGACTGTGACGAGGTCGCGATGCGTCTGGATAAGATGCGCGAGCCGATCATCCGGTAACAGCCGGGGATCGAGCGCCGGACCCTTGGTCCGCGGTGCGGTCCGTCCGAGGTCGAGCAGCGTTTTCCGGTTGGTCGCCTCGACGATCAGCGTGCCGAGTTCGGCACGCGACCACACGCGCTCGAGGCCGTGGAGATCCGCGCCGGGGTAGCGCGCAGCCGCAAGGCGCGTGACGAGCCGCGTGATCGCGGCAATGTCGCGCGACGCGCGGATGCGATCCGCAGTCAGTTGGCGCGAGGTCGACTCAAAGCGGTGGTAGAGCGGCGTGCGCGGACGCATGATCGCCGACTGGCGATCGAGTTCGCGGTGCCAGGCCGCAAGGCCGCACCATGGCTGAACCGCCATGCCGTAGGTGGCGGTCGGTTCGCCCGGCATGTCGAAAAGTTCGAGTTGGCGCGCGCGTGCGGGCGCGCTCGGCGCAGTAGAGCGCCGAGTGGTCGGGCGTGGCATGGCCGCCTCCGTTATAGGGTGTGGAACAGGTCCAGTTGCGCGGCGCGCGCGGCGCGTTCGCGGCCTTCGGCGATTTGCGTGGCGAGCCACGCCTTCTGCTGACCGATGCCCATGCCGAGCATGGGGACGGCAGCGCGATCGCCGGCGAAGGCGAGGAGCGGTTCGCGGTAGAGCCGCCCTGCGAGGAAGACGATCGGGCCGGCGTGGCGCGGTCCGATGGCGCGGCGTAGCTGCCGTGTCGTCTTCTCGCCCCACAGACGCCGCTCTGCGGCCGTCAGGTCGCGGAGCGTAGCGTCATAAGGGGCGAGGCGCTGTGAGGGCTTCACGAGGCCGTGTGCGGCCGAGAGGATGAACCAGCGCTCGCCGGTTTCCTCGACGTAGGTGCGCGCCTTACGGAACCAGTCGGACCGATAGAGGTCGGCCGCGCGTGCGCGCCGATCGAGCTTCTGCGAAACGCAGGCCACCAGATAGACACACGTTGTGGCGTCGGCTGCGGCCGTCACGGGTCGATCAGACCCGGACGGCGCGGGCGCGCCGGGGCTCCAAGTCGATCGACGGTGAGCTGGCGGTGGAGGTTCGCTGGCAGGTCGGGGATATGGCGACGTGCGACCGCGATCAGCGGGTCGGGTTGCGGGGCTTCGCCGTAGAAGCCTCCGAGCCAGATCGTCGGGGCGGCGTCCTCATCGTCGATGTCGCCGGTCCAGACCTGGAGGAAGAAGGTTGCGAGGGGGGCATCCCAACCGATCGAGACCCGGGCTGCGTCATTCCGATAGTCGTGGCGGCTCATGGCGCATCCCCTTGCGATGGGCGGTCGGCGATCATCGCCAGGCGCTTCTCGGCCTCGTCGAGAGTCGCCTTGCTCAGGGCGTCCACGCGGCTCGGGCCTTGGCGGTTCCTGATGTGTCGAAGGCTTGCGCCGTTCGGCTCGCTGTCATCCTTTCCGAACAGATAGAGGTCAAGCAGCTTGCTCCGCCATCGGCGTCCGTTGCGGCGCCGGAAATCGACGAGCGTGCGTAGCTCCTCGTCGGTCCAGGCCGGCATTGGGACGCGGACGGGTTTGGAATAGTCGGTCATGGTCGGCGTCCTCATTCTAGGCCGGAGCCCGTGGCTCGCAGGTATCGAAGAAAGTCCCGGCTCCATGTGTGCGGGACTGGCTTGGGCGGGCGCTCATGCGTCACGGTCGGGCCGTCGAAGAGATCGGGCTGACGCCCGATCACGAGCGGCTGGATGATGTGACGCGGTTGCCGGATGCAGTCGCGCGCCATCAGGCCGCGACCAATTCCGGGTAATGCGCGCGGAGGTTGGCGATCGCCTGTTCGCCGTCCGGGAAGGGCGGGCGCATGATGCTGATCGCGGAGCGGATCGCGGCAGCGAGATCCGCGTGGTGGATCGCAGGGTTAGTGCTGTCGGGGTATTCGACGGGCGCGGTGAAGCCGGCGTGAAACCAGCGACCGAGTCCTTCGTCGACGAGGATGGCGTAAGCGGTCTGGGCTTCGTCCGAAGGATCGAAGCGCAGCGCGAGTTCGGTGTAGCGCCCGAAATCGTGGTTCGAGGTATCGCGCGTGAAGACGGCACCGGCAGGAGGCGGACCGTAACGCGCGATCAGGGCGGCTTGGTAACAATCGACTTCGAGGCGGTTTATCCGCGAGAAGTCGGGGGTGCGTCCGAGCTGGGCGCAATCTTCCTCGGCCGGACTTGCACCAATGGTCAGGGTTTCGGTCATGTTGTTGGCTCCGTGCGGATCGGGAATCGACCGCTCATCAGCGCCTGCGCATCCTCTCCTCTCTCAGCGCTCGGGTTCGAGGTCGCGCAGCTCGGCGAGTTCGATCTTGGCCGTGCGCTCGCCTCCGATCGGATCGAAGAAGACGTAGCAATGGTCGTTGAAGGGGCTGCCGCAGAGCCGCCAGACGACGCCATACCGGCCGAGGTATCGTTGGACTCCGAAGGCGGGATCGACGGCGCCGGGAGCGTCGACCAAGCGCACGCGCTGGCTGACGCGCAGCCAGTTGGCGGCCTTAGCGACAATCTCGGCCTTCTCGGTGGGCGTCAGATGTGCGGGGCGATCGCCCCGGAGCGGTCCGAAGGTCGCGAGGGGATCGCCCGCGATGCGTTCGAGCTTGTCCTCGAGCGTCTCGTCGGGTGTGCGATCCCACGATGGGGCTTGCCTGTGCCGATGGTAGCGGGTGACGGGCTTCGCGGTGGAAAGGTCGGGCTGATAACCGATTATGCGACGTCGCTCCTGGTCCGCCAGATACTCACGGCGCCAGAGATCTTCGTTGGTCAGTGGCCGGGGTTTTTCAGGCGGCGCGCGGACGATCGCCATCAACTCGTCGAACTCGGCGCGCGGGATGGTCGCAATGTGCTGATTGTAGGCCATGCAGGAGGCTCATTTTTCGCCGGCCTGGCCGATGCCAAGCAGGAACGGATCGCACGACGCCTCGATGTCCTCGGGCGTCAGATCCTCGGATGCAAACAAGTCGCGATCGGACAGGACCGCACGCGGAGCGGCGGGATTGTCCGTCATGACGACGTGATAGGTGTCGCCGTCAGCGGCTGCGCGGCGCAGCGCGAAGCGCCAGCAATGCGCAGCCGTCTGGAATGGGTTGGGGCGGGGCATCGTGTTACTCCATCGGTGTTGTGGGTGAGAATGGTCTCCTGCGGCAAAGCCGCAAGAGGCGAGGCCGCTGGCGCAAAGCCAGCGGCCGAGCCGAAGCTCAGGCGACCTTCCGGTCGCGCTGAGCGTTCTGTGCAGCGGGAGGGGTTCCGAGCGGTCCGCGGCGATCGACCACGCGGATGCCGGCCTTCTTGGCGTCGATCACCAGACGTTCGCTCACGCCGTTGCCCTGGAAGGCGATGACGTAGCGGGGCTTCAGCGAGAGCATCTGCTCGTTGCGACGGAAGCCGGCACGATCACCCAGCTTGCGATCGAGACCGAAGCGGACTTGCTGGATACCGTTCTGTTCGGCCCACGACGCCGCGATGCGCTCGATGCCCTTCATGTCGCCGCCATGGACGAGATACATGTCGCCGACGCGCTCCCGAACCGCATTGAGGGTGCGCAGCAGGTTGTCGCCAAACGCCTTCATGTCCTCGTCGGTCCGGAAGGTCAGCCGTCCCCCGGCAAACACGACTGGGGTGCCCTGTGCCGTGTTGGCGTCGCGGACCCGCTCGCGGCGAGCCTGAAGGAAGGCGCGTCCGTCAACGATTGCCGACGTCACCCCGAGCGAAATGCGGTTGCCGGTCGACGGGATCCAGGAACGGCCGGTTTCTCGGATGTAGTGTGCCGCTGCGGTGTCGCGCATATGTTCGTAGCAGGTGGCGGCTTCCTCGATCTTCTTGGCAAGGTCGATCTTGTCCTCGAGGTTGGCGGTGTTGATCTCCGAACCGTCCTGCTCGGCCAGGAGGAGCCTGATCTCGTCGGTGAGACGGTCGATCGACGCGTGCTTCTTGGCCGCGGCCCGGTGGAAGAGGTTGACCAGGCCCCAGCCCATCTCCTCGATGTCGCGCTCGAGCGACGTATTCTGGAGGGTTGCGAACAGGTCGTTCCAGATGGCGGTGGTGGTCTGCTCCAGTGCGTCGGTCGAGGGCGGGCACATGCCCGAAACGTCTTCGGCGCGGGGTTCGAGGTGTCCAAGCTCCAGAGCGGAGAGTGCGGCAGCAAGGGAAGTGGTCATGGGGTCAAGCCCTTCATCTGATCGAGGCCGGCGGCCTATCCGCCGGATGCGCACCTCCTGGGCGGCCGAATAAGAGGCGCCCGCACCGGAGCGTAGCGGAGGGAAACCGCAAAAACCGGGGTGGTGCGGGCAGCCGCAAAGCGGCAACTCGGCCCGGATTTTTGCGGTTGCGGGGGTCTCGCGGCCGCCCATGTGCCGCATCTCTCTGGCGGAAGGCTGTCGGGCGTCAGGTGGCGTCGGGCGAAGACGTGACCACGCTTGTTGCCGCCTTCGGAACTGCCGGGCTCAACCCGCACCGCGCGATGTCGTCGAGAAGTGCCTGCCCCGTTGCACATAAGCGGACCATCGCCGCTGGGGTGATCCTCAACGCTCCTTCGGCGCCGATCGCGTCGATCATGATGCGGAGCTGGTCGACCAGATCCTCGCTCCGGGTCGCGGCATAGCCCGCGCACGCCGCCACCTCAGAGAACAGGCCCGGGACGGGCAGGACGAAGGCATCGCCGCCATCCGGGACAAAGCGCCAGGGATCGACGTCCGCACCTTCAGCGATCGCGCTGACATAAGTGGGATGCTCCGTATCGAGGCTCTTCCACCCGTCGGTCGTATGCGACGCATCGATCGCGGAGCGGCAGGCGCTGACGACATCTTCCGCCTCGACCGTGATTTCCGCACGATAACGGGCAGGGTATTCGGAAGGGGTCGGTGAAGGTCTTCATGAGATCCGATTCCTGGTGTCCGGCAACATGGGCGTGATGCGCTGGTATCAATGCCGGCTGGAAAAGGTTCGCATCGGAAAACGATCGCGCTGGTCTCTATGGACGACGAGCGTGGAATCCAGCGGTTCAATAAACCCGAATCCTACGATTTCGTCCTGCGGGTCGACCATGACGGTCGTTCCTTTTCGATCGACGGCTCACTCGCCATCCTCACCTATCAGCTTGCTGAAACGCGCCAGAAATCGGCTTTTTCGGAATGAGGTGACGCCGTGCTGATCATCTGGGGGACGTAGCCGCCGCCAGCGTTCAAGGGAACGTTCTGTTGTCCACTAGGCATTGCCATTCGGCTTAGGGTGTCTTTTCGCCCTCGCCCGGAACCGACCCCAAGGAAGCCAAAGAATAGCTAATGAGATCAATACCATTTAAGCTTGAATTCTGACAAATTTGTCATTGATCGGACTTAAGGTTGGGCTATTCAGAGGGTACCAAGGGGAATGGGTGGATAAATGAGTCGGGGGGATAACACCTCGCGCTGCGCAACGCAGAGCGCGGATGACGGGCTTGTGGCCTTCGCCATAGTCCTTGCGATGCATCGCATCGCGGTCGACCCAGACCAGCTTCGGCACGCGCTTGGCCACCACGACCCGGTATCGGCGGACGAATTGCTAAGGCTCGCCAAGCGCCAAGATAGTGTCCGTGGTAAGGTGATCGCGGGCACTTTCGACAAGCTAGGCCGCTTGCCTCTTCCTGTTCTGGCAGACGGGCCAGACGGCTGGTTCATTATCGGCCGAGTGACGGAAGATTCTGCGCTGATCCAGCGCACGGGGTGTGCGCCAGAGAAGGTCGACCGAGCGGCGCTGGACGCGATCTGGTCCGGCACGCTGATCCTCATCACGACGCGGGAGGGCGTCGCTGGCACAGCGGGGCGCTTCGATGTCACCTGGTTCATTCCGCAGATCGTGCGCTATCGTCGGCTGATCGGCGAGGTCCTGCTGATCACGCTTGCGCTCAACCTCCTTGGTCTGGCAGCGCCGCTCTTCTTCCAGAATGTGATCGACAAGGTTCTGGTCCACAATACGCTTGCCACGCTTCAGGTGCTTTCGATCGGTTTCGTCGCGGTGTCGGCCTGGGAAGTCGTGTTCGGGTGGCTGCGGACGCGGCTCTATTCCGAGACGAGCCAGAAGCTTGACGTCGAGCTTGGTGCCAAGCTGTTCCGCCATTTGCTGAGTTTGCCGCTGTCATATTTCGAGGCGCGCCGGGTCGGCGATACCGTCACGCGCGTACGCCAGCTGGAATCGATCCGTGAGTTCCTGACCAACGCCTCGCTGTCGGTGCTGGTCGATCCGGCGTTCACGATCGTCTTCCTCGTTGTGATGTGGATCTATTCCACGACGCTCTTCTGGATCGTGGCGCTCACCATTCCCGCCTACATCATCGTATCGCTGCTCGTGACGGGGCCACTGCGGCGCCTCCTGGATGACAAGTTCGAGCGCGGATCGGCGAACAACGCGCTGCTGGTCGAAAGCGTCTCGGGCATGCAGACGGTCAAGGCGTCCGCCGTCGAACCGCAGTGGCAGGAGCGCTGGGAGCGGCAGCTGGCCGGCTACAGCGCTGCGAACCAGCGCGTTATCAATCTCGGCAACACCGGTAGCCAAGCGGTACAGTTCATTTCGAAGATCAGCCTTGCGGCGATCCTTTTCTTCGGTGCACGCGAGGTGATTGCTGGGACACTGACGGTCGGTGGGTTGGTCGCTTTCAATATGTTCGCGCAGCGCGTGTCCGGCCCGGTCATTCGTATGGCGCAGCTATGGCAGGATTTTCAGCAGGTTCGCCTATCGATCGATCGGCTCGGCGACGTGCTGAACGCGCCTGCGGAACCCGGAGCCGGCTCGAGACTCGCGCTGCCTAAGTTGCGGGGCGAAGTCCGATTTGAGGGCGTCAAGTTTCGCTATGGGCTGGAGGGGCCCTGGACGCTGGAGGACATCGACTTCCACTTGTCGCCCGGCACTACTATCGGCATCGCAGGGTCATCGGGTTCAGGCAAGTCGACGCTTACGAAGCTGTTGCAGCGGCTTTACACGCCAGCGGCTGGACGCATCTTGATCGACGGCATCGACGTCGCGCAAATCGATCCAGCATGGCTGCGGCGACAGATTGGCGTCGTGCTGCAGGAGAACCTGCTGTTCAACCGCTCGATTCGGGAGAACATCGCGCTCGCCAATGCGGCCATGCCGCTCGAAAGCGTCATGGCGGCGGCACAGCTCTCAGGCGCACATGACTTCATCCTGACGTTACCTAACGGCTACGACACGATTATCGAAGAGCGCGGGGTCAACCTCTCCGGCGGCCAGCGCCAGCGCATCGCGATCGCACGAGCGCTGGTGACCCAGCCGCGGATCCTCATTCTGGACGAGGCGACCTCAGCGCTCGATGCCGAAAGCGAGGAAATCATCCAGAAGAACCTTAAGGCTATGGCGCGAGGGCGCACCGTGCTGATCATTGCGCACCGTTTGTCGGCAATCCGACAGTGCGACCGCATCATGACGCTTGAGCGCGGGCGCATCGTCGAGGTCGGCTCGCATGACGAACTCCTGCAGCGCGGCGGGCGTTACGCAAGCCTGCACCGGCGACAGATGGGTATGCCGGGGGAAGCAGCATGAACGCGATCTCACGCCATTGGGAAATCGCGCGGCACGCTCTCGCGGATGAGAAAGTGCGCAAGAACACGTTGTTCAAATCGGACGAGACGGCCTTCCTGCCAGCCGCGCTAGAGATCATCCAAACGCCCGTGTCACCTACCGCGCGCGCGACCACATGGGCGCTGCTGATCCTCCTTGTCGCCACGATCGCTTGGCTCACATTCGGCGAAATCGACGTGGTGGCTTCCGCGCCTGGCAAACTAATTCCGGTCGATAGCGTTAAGCTGATCCAGCCGGCCGAAGCGGGCGTAGTCCGAGCGATTCTTGTTCATGACGGGCAACGTGTCCTTGCCGGTCAGCCGCTTGTCGCGCTTGATCCGACTGTATCGACCGCGGAGGTGGTACAGGCACAGAAGGCGCTCGAGACCGCAATGCTGGACGCTGCCCGTGCCCGAGCGATCCTTTCCGGGCTCGACGGACACGGGCTCGCCTTTATGTCGCCGCCTGGCACCGCGCCTGAGGTAATTTCAACGCAGGTCGCACTCGCGCGCGCCCAGCTCGCGGACATTCAGGCTACCGCCGCGACGCATCGCGCCGATCGTCAGGCGTCGGTTGCGACGCGAAACGAGGCCCAGATTCAAGCCGCGAAGCTCACCGAGACGCTTCCGCTGCTCGATGAGCAAATCGCCGCCAATGAGCAACTTCTCGCCAAAGGCTATGTGTCCAAGCTCAAGGTTATCGAAATGCGCCGCCAGCGCCTCGCCAGCGCACGCGACCGAGATGCCGCGATCCAGACCTCGAGCAAAGCGACAGCACAAATGGCGGGCGCGGGCAGTAGCATCGTGCAGTCTGGTGCTGAGGCCCGCGCTCGTGTGCTTGCCGACCTCGCCAAGGCCGATGCCGAAATCAAGCTACGTCGCGAGGAGCTGGCGAAAGCGACACAGAAGTCGAGCCTGCAGACGTTGACGAGCCCGGTCGATGGCGTGGTCTCGCAGCTTGTCGTGCATACGGTCGGAGGGGTGGTCGAAGCGACCAAGCCGATCATGGTAGTGGTACCGAGCGCAGGAGCATTGGTCGCAGTGGTGAAAATTCTCAATAAGGACATCGGCTTTGTACGGGCTGGCCAAATGGTCGCCGTGAAGCTCGAGGCGTTCCCTTTCACCCGTTACGGTACAGTCCGGGGTCGCCTCGAAAGCCTTGGATCAGATGCAGTCGAGGACGACAAAATGGGATTGATTTACCCGGCACGGGTGCGACTTGACGGAGCAGTCAGGCCCGGGCGCGTCGTAACCCTCAAACCCGCAGTTGGTATGCAAGTAACAGCCGATATTCGCACCGGGCGGCGCAGCATACTGTCGTACCTACTCAGCCCGATCGACGAAATGACGCGGGAAGCGGGTAAAGAGCGATGAACGACCGTAATGACAACGCCTTGAAACGCCAGCAATCGATGAGGTTCAAAGGTTTACGTTTTGTTCTCGTAGATCGCATAATAGCAGTTATTATTATGGTTTTTGCCATAGTGTTATCATCATTCGCATTTCGGGGATTACCAAGAATTAATCACCGAACATTTTTGGCAAAGCCATATATCTTACCTCATAATTGCAACAGAGCTGATTATGATATAGGCGATCATATCTCTAGATCGTGCGCAGTTCCATCCGTCGCGATTATCAGGCCTGAAAGCATTGGACTTACAAGTAATGGTCGCTCACGCGGCAAGCAATGGTTCAGAATGTACGACGATGCTATAGAAGTTTTTTGCGGATTTGGCTACGGAGATTGCCAAGTATATTCTGTTATAAAAAACAAATTCCGCAGTTCAAAAATATAGTCGCCTATTTTTCTTGAGGGGTTAACTATGTCTCAGTGCGCTTCAAATTTCATTCGTGGCATAGGATCGCGTACTTTAGAGAACGTCAAATCTGCTATTGGCACTCCAGGAGGCGCTGTCGGCACTGGAGCAGTAACCCTCATTTCTGCTACAAACGATTATTTTATTAATAGTATTTCCACGATAGCTGGTGGGAGCAAACTAAGAATTATCGCGCAATTCCGTAATTTAGAGGCAGCCGGTATTGCAGGGGCCGCAGGTGAGCAAAAAACGGGTGCCTACATCAATTTGGCAGTCGGTACAGCCGTCGGCATCGCTGCAACTGCTGGCTTACTTACCCTAGGTGGAGTTGGCATCACTGTTGGTCTTCCGGCGGTTGTAGCTGGGACCGCTTTGTCTATATTTACGGGAGCGGTCGCTCAGGCAGCTTATGACCAGTATGATCAGAATGGTGGCGCGCCGACGTTTGATTGTCGCGATCCAAATGACCCGGATCCAAATGACCCAAATAATCCGAATTATGATCCGTGGACGCCCTACGATCCGAATCCGTTCGACCCGCTTAACCCCTACGACCCCGCCAAACCTTATGGCCCAGACAATCGGTACGACCCGAATGGTCACCCGGACCCGAATAATCCGTGGGACCCGCGTAATCCTCGTGATCCCAATAATCCCAACGATCCACGCAACCATCGTCCGCCATGGGACCAGCCTCACAATCCCCTAAAGCCACCAAAGCGGGACCCGCTCGTTCTTGATTTGAACGGCGACGGCGTCCAGCTGATTTCGGTGAGGAACTCCCATGCGCAGTTCGACCTGGATGGCGACGGTTTCAAAGAACGAACCGGGTGGGTAAGCCCTGAAGACGGTTTTCTTATGCGCGACGCCAACCGCAATGGGCTGGTCGATGGCGTCGATGAGTTGTTTGGCAATGCTGGCGAAGACGGCTTTACGGCGCTGGCACGAATCGACAGCAATGCCGACGGGATCATCGACAGTCTCGACACTGCCTTTGCAGAATTGCGAGTTTGGCGGGATGCCAACGGTGATGGCATCTCCCAGTCTGGCGAATTACAAACACTGAGCCAAGCCGGCGTTGCGTCGATCAGCCTCGATAGTGTGTCTTCGGGGCAAGGCGTCTCCGACAATATAATAGGTCGGACGGGAAGCTTTGTTCGGTCCGATGGCTCCGAAGGGGCGACCGCGTCTGCTTATTTTGCCGTCGACACAATCATTACAACTTTCACCCCGCCCGCTGGCTATCAGGAAAGCGATTTTGCATCGATCGCACCTCGCCTGAAAGGTTATGGCAACGTTACCGATTTCTCATATGCATTAAGTACTAACTCGTCTTTAGCACAAGCGGCGACTACGTTTCTGACGCAGACTACATTGTTAACTGGTGCAGAGCTTCGTACGTCGTTTGAGCATATTGTAGCATTATGGGTGGGTGTATCATCGACACCAACAGATCGTGGCCTTTATATTGATGCGACGCATCTGGCGGTAGTTGAAGCCTTTTATGGCACCTCATTTGAACAACAAATTGGCGGCCGGACTGAACATAACCCTGATGCCAATAATGCTATAGGCATTGAGAAAGCGTATCAGAGCATTATTGACTCATATCTTACGGAATTCACTTCCCAAGCGGCCGTTGGCCGATATCTCTATGCAAACGGAGCAACGCTCTTTAGCCAGGATGCGGATCTATTTATCTCAGCTCTTCAGTATGACCCCGTCGCAGGCAGATTAACTGGAGACGGTAGTTTGGTTATCAAAATGGGGGCGCTGCTTGCGCCGACCGATGCCGAGGGAGCCTATAAATATTTTGGGCGTCTAACGACAGAGCTTGCCGGAACGAAAGCTTCGCTATTCGTTAACAATGCTGCGGGGCTGACGTCGGCATGGGACGTTGCGCTGCAACCGCTGGCCGATCGCGTGGCTGCGTCAGCTCTGCTAGAAAGGACAGTTGCCGACACTTGGATCAATGGTTCGCAAGGCCGTGATGAGATCTACAGCGGAAACGCTGCCGATGTGTTGGTCGGCGGCGTTGGCGACGATTACCTCCAAGGCGGTGTAGGCAGCGATATGTACCGCTATGCTTCTGGCGATGGAAGCGATCGCATTGTTGACACTGGCAGCGCCGACGACATCGACGTGCTC
>NZ_JH584243.1:265673-269419 GCF_000241485.1 Sphingomonas sp. PAMC 26605 | reverse complement strand
TTGTTGCAAAAGGGTTCCCTTTTGCGACGGCAGCTATCGGGGAAGCGGACGGTCGCAAACCGACCAAAACCAGCCCCACACAGGCAATTGGCACTTCCCCCTTAGCCGCGACTAGCTTTGGGACGGGATAGCGAGTTGATCAGCCGAGGTGGAGGGTGCCTCCGCCGTCTTCCATCCCAATGCTACGCTGACAACAGTCAGGGCCGTGTGGAAATAAAGCTTAGGATCGGAACTTCGGACAGTATATGATGCCTTATGCGCGTAGTGATCGATACCAATAGGCTGCAAAGTCATGAACTCGGGATATTTCTAAGTGCGGATCGGACGAACATCGCCATTTTACCAGAGCATACGATAGTAGAAGTATTCAAGCAAAATGCGCTGGATCAGGTCTACTTATCATTTGAGGTAATTTCCGCGTTTCCTGACCAAATAGCGATACTGCGATCGAACCGGCACGTTGCCGATATTGATGTTCGTTACCCTGGCTTTGCAAATCGATTTCTTGATAAGTCGGCCACACGCGGATTACCTGAATTTTTTCAAATACTGGCGGCCGCGAAGGCGGGCAATGTTCGCCTTCAGGCTCAGCTGCTGGAACGACGTAAATGGGCGCTCGAACGAATCGATAAGGGCATGCTGGCCTTTGGGGACGCCGCGGAAGAGCTGGCCACCCTTCGATCCCAATTCGATCGATCCGACCTGGCAGCCTTGTCGCGTAATGAGCGGACGTCTCGTGATTTCAAAATTCTACTTTTCGACCTGACAACCTCGGTTGCCGACGATCTTTGGCGTCAGCGAACTTCCAAATCCCTGATCCCAGGAAATAGCCGTTTCAATGATTTCACGTGGCGATATGTCCTCTGCCATCTGCTGCGTTTATTATATTTGGCGGCTGAGGGTGGCGTGAGGCGAAAGCCGAGTAAGCTGATTAATGACCATTTCGACAATGTTTTTGCCACCTACGGAACCTACTTTAACGGCCTAATGACAAACGACGTTGATGCGCAGAGGACTTATCTCGTTGCGAGAACCGTACTGGAATTTCTAGGCGGGCGCGTTCCCGAAGATTACATTGGCGGAGGCTATATCCTTGAGGCCATCGAACGCTACGAAGCTCACGCGCCGGGGGTTGTAGGCGGCGAGACCGAGGGTGTCCCCGCCGCCGAGGACGCCGCGAAGCTCCTATGAGCGGTCAGCAGCTATCTGACTTTGAGCGACAGCCGGAACTTTGAACGACGGCTATCCACCAGCTCTAGACGTTCAGTTCTGCTTTCGAGACAATCTCGATATCGTCGCCTGGTCGACACCCAGCAAGGCAGCGACAGTGCGCTGCGTATCGCCAGCTGCGAGCCGTCGCAGGGCCTCAGCCTGCTGGTGAGGGGTAAGGGCAGCACGCCGGCTGTCAACGCCGGTCGGATTCCAGGCCATCGGGGCGGAGTAAAAGCAGGCCATTGTTGATGTGGGCCTGACGATATGAAGAGGGCCCCGATCGGGGCCCTCTTCATATCGTTGTCGTCGTCGATCAGGTGGTGGTGACCTCTCCTGTTTCCGGGTCGATGATCTCGGTGGCCTGGTTTTGCTCCGCCCTGGCGGCGGAGCGCCGACGCCCGGCGGACTGCTTCAGCCGGTAGCTGTCGCCGTTCATCGTCAGGATGCTGACGTGGTGGGTGAGCCGGTCGAGGAGCGCACCGGTGAGCCGCTCGCTGCCCAGCACCTGGGTCCAGTCCTCGAACGGCAGGTTGGAGGTGACGATCGTGGAGCCACGCTCGTACCTTTGGGAGAACACCTCGAACAGCAGCTCGGCACCCGTTGGCGACAGCGGTACATAGCCAAGCTCGTCGATGATCAGCAGCTTCACCGCTGCGAGGTCGCGCTGCATCTTCAGCAGGCGGCGTTCGTCGCGCGCTTCCAGCAGTTGGCTGACCAGTGCGGCCGCGGTCGTGAACGCTACCGTAAAGCCCTTCTGGCAGGCAGCCAGACCGAGGGCGAGCGCAACATGCGTCTTGCCCGTGCCGCTGTTGCCCAGCGCGATGATGTTCTCGCGCCGCAGGACATACTCGCAGCGGGCAAGCTCCAGCACGAGCATCTTGTTGAGGCTCGGGATCGCGGTAAACTCGAACGTGTCGAAGCTCTTCACCGCCGGGAACCGTGCCGCCCGGATACGCCGTTCGATCGTGCGCCGTTCACGGTCGATCAGCTCGAGCTCGATGAGCCGCAGCAGATAGCGCGGATGGTCGGTGCCATCGCGCGCGCACTCGCGCGCCACCTTGTCATACTCGCGCAGCACGGTGGGCAGCTTCAACTGCTTGAGGTGATGGGCCAGCAGCACCTGCGGCGTGCCGCTCATCGTGCCGACCGGCATCGTATCAGGTGCGCCGCTCATGCCGCCAGCACCGCGTAATCGGCGGCCGAGGTCGTCTTCACCGCCGTTCGCGGCAGGTGCGGATACGCCGCCAGGTCGAGCCGGGCGGGTCGCTGCTCGATGCGCGCCAGCGCGATCAGCTTGATCGCATCGAACCCGACCGCGCCGATCTGGATCGCCTGGGTTACGGCACCCGTGACGATGTCGAGCGGCAACGCCTCCAGCAGGCGCAGCACCTGGATAAACTCACGCTTGCCGCGGTTGCCCATCCGCGCCTCGAGCAGGTGTCGCAGATGCTGGAACACATCCGGCAACGCCCAGCCCTGCAACGCCGCGGCTTGATCAAGCGCACCCGGCTTGGTCTCGATCAGCGCCAGATAGTGGAGCGGGTCGGCGACGAACACGCCCTCGCCATAGCACCGCTGGTGGCGGGCGATCTCCTTGCCGCCGCACAGGATCACGACTTCGGCGACGAAGCCCTTCACCACCACGTCCTGGAAGCCATAGGCGGCCGGCACCGAGTAGTCGTTGGTCCGATAGCGCACGAGCGCCATCGACGAGACCCGTGCCGCGCGCTTCTCGCAGGGCTCCAACGGTACCGCCGGCAGCGGCCGCAGCGCCGCGCGATCGGCCGCCAGCCGCTCGCCGATCGTCTCGGCATGGCGGCCGGCATGATCGCGCTGTCGAGCGCGGCAGCGCTCTTCCAGCATGGCGTTCAGGTCGTCGAAGCTGGCTGCGTGCGGGACCGGCACCATGAAGTTGGCGCGCGAGAACTTCACCAGCCCTTCGACCTTGCCCTTGTCGTTGCCCTTGGCCGGCCGCGCAAAGCGATCGCGGAACAGATAGTGACTGCACAGCTCGGTGAAGGCACGCGTGCGTTCGCGCTTCCCGTCGCCCAGGATCTTCGCCACCGCGATCGTCGTGTTGTCGTACAGGATCGACAGCGGCACGCCGTCGAAGAACGTGAACGCCGATACATGCCCGTCGAGGAACGCCTCGGTGGTCTCGCGTGGATAGGCCTTCACAAAGCAGGCATCCGACTGCGGCAAGTCCATGCACAGGAAGTGGAGCTTTTGACGCACGCCACCGATCACGCCGATCGCCTCGCCAAAATCCACCTGCGCATGACCCGGCGGGTGTGCCAGCGGCACGAACGTCTCGCGCCCTCGTGCCCGGCAGAGCCGAACATGATCCTTCACCACGGTATATCCGCCGGCAAAGCCATGCTCGTCGCGCAGCCGTTCGAAGATCCGCTTGGCCGTATGCCGCTGCTTCACCGGCGCTGTCTGGTCCGCTGCCAAGATCGCATCGATCACCGGCAGCAGCGGCCCCAGCTTCGGCTTCGCCGCCGGCTCCTTGCGCGTATATCCCGGTGGCAGCG
>NZ_JH584243.1:213739-264626 GCF_000241485.1 Sphingomonas sp. PAMC 26605 | reverse complement strand
TGTCAGCAGCAGCGCGCTCACAGCGGCGGCGGTGTCGGCAACGCCTTCTTGTGGTACTATCTCGGTCGCAGCCGCGCGATCCCCTATTACGGCGATCGAGTTAGTGGTGGCTCCTATCAGCGCAGTGGAAACACGCCCTATTTCCGTGCACCGGCGGCATCCTCGATGACGCGAGCGGCGGCGATTTCACGCGGTGGCTTCGGATCGTCGGCAGAGGGTTTTGGCGGCGGCCACGGAGGAGCCGGCGAATGATCCGTCGTGACATCAACGTAAGGCCCGACTGGCGCGCAAAGGTGGAATCAGAAGGGCTGATCTGGCACACCGCGGGTGGCAACCCGTACTGGTGCGAGACCGCCTATTACTCGTTTACCGGCGCGCAGATCGCCGAGATCGGAACAGCAACGGCCGAGCTGTTCCGGCTGTTTCTAATCGCTGGCCAAGCGATCGTTGACGATCAGCGACTGCTAGATCGATTCCGCATCCCGCCCGCGTTTCATCGGGCTATCCGCGACGCTTGGGATGCAGAGCCGCCAGCGCTGAATTTCGGCCGCTTCGACTTGGGCTATGATGGACTGGGGCCGCCGAAGCTGTTCGAGTTCAACTGCGACACCCCGACCTCGCTGCTTGAGGCGGCAGTCGTGCAGTGGTCCTGGAAAGAAGACCAGTTCCCGCATCTCGACCAGTTCACAAGCCTGCACGACAAGCTGGTCGCGAAATGGGCGGACATCGCGCCGCTACTCCCGCCGCACGTCCTGTTCGCGCATGTTGCTGACGATGCTGGCGAAGACACGATCACCACTTCGTATCTGCGTGATACGGCGGAGGCGGCAGGTATTGAAACGGGTGCGATTGTCATGCGCGACCTCGGCTGGGACAATGATCGTCGATGTTTCGTAGATTTAGACGATCAGCCGATCGCGGCGCTGTTCAAGCTGTATCCGTGGGAATGGCTGGTCAATGAGGAGTTCGCGCCGCACCTGGTAGAAAGCCTAGCGGCCGGAGTCACTTGGATCGAACCGATCTCGAAGATGATCTGGTCAAACAAGGCGATCCTGACGGTGCTGTGGGAGATGTTCCCTGGGCACCCGAACCTTCTGGAGGCGTTGATGTCGCCGCCAGCCGGTGATGCCGTAGCCAAGCCGCTACTAGCGCGCGAAGGCGCGAACGTGTCGCTCCGCAAGGGCGGTGCGGTCGTTGCGGAGAGCACGGGCGACTATGGCAAGGAAGGGTTCGTCTATCAGGCGATCTACCCGCTACCGGAAACCGCGCCGGGCGTGTTCCCGGTCATCGGTAGCTGGGTCGTCGATGGCGAACCCGCCGGCATCGGCATCCGCGAGGATGGCCTGATCACAGGCAACACTGCGCGCTTCGTGCCGCATGTGATCAAGGGCTGACGATGCACTCCGCCCCCGCCGGGGCGTTGATGTTGCTGTGAAACCAGCGCTCTACTACGTCGGCTTCCGCGGGCGACGAGTATCATTCGGTCGTGCGGATCTGGGGCAAGCCCGAATTGATCATTCGGCTTGGAATCGTTGGGCGCCGCAAGGCGCGGACCCTGTCGACACGCTTAACCGCAGATGACTCCCATCATGCGACCGCAGCGAAGCTCCGACCTGGCAAGTTCACCCCAGGCAGGCACTCGAAGCCGGGGCGGGCGAGCAGATAACCTTGGATATATCGGATCCCCATCGCACGCAGGGTGTCGTATTCGGCGATCGTTTCGATGCCCTCAGCAATAATCACGATGCCCAGCGAGTGAGCTATGCGGATCACACCCTCGACAATCATCCGACGTGGAAGACTCGCTTCAATCCCTCGCACGAGCTCCATGTCGAGCTTGATATAGTTGGTCTGAAATTTCGCGAGAAGCCCAAGCCCGGCGTGTCCCGCGCCGAAGTCGTCGATGGCAGTGCCAAACCCCATCATTCGGTATGTTTCCACGATGTTTTTCACGTGGTCTGTGTCGATCATTTCCTCATTCTCGGTAAATTCGAAGATCAACCGATCGATCGGCAAGCCTGTCTCGCGCGCTGTTTTGAGGGTCAACTGGATGCAGGCTGCTGGCGAATACACGGCGTTCGGAAGGAAATTAATTGAGAGCTTTGCACCGGTATCTAGGATGCCTGCAGCGACTGCGCCTTCGATTGCAGCCACCCGGCATCGTTGATCGAAGGCATATCGGTTTTCACTTGTAACGCCCGCAAGCATCTCGGCCGCACCCTCGCCGTTACCGCCGCGCACCAGCGCTTCGAACGCGAAGACGTGGCCTGTCTCGACATCGACGATCGGCTGGAACGCCATCGCTATGTCGAATTGATGGCTTTCTGATTTACAGCCTTGGCATCCGCCCTGCATGCTCGCTCCTCCGAGCTTAGGGCTACTCGATGAATGCTAAGAGCACGTGAATCTTGGCGGTTCGCAAGGCGGGCGCACTAGGGCTGTCGATCCGGTTGTACTGAGACGTCAGCTTCCGCCTCGGCGGACTTTTCTAGGACCTTGTTGATCAACGATTCTGTGCCGGCTTCGCTGATTGTCCGGCCCAGGTCGATTGCCACTTCCGGCGTCATACTGACAATCTTGCCGTCATAGCTCTCGACAAGCACATGACCGTCCTCGACCCAAACCTTTCGCGGCGATCCATAGGGCTCGATCCCTGCGATGCGCAGCGCGTGGTCAACTTTCTCTTCGGCCGTGCGAGGCTGGAATTCGAAAGGACGAGTCATGGTCAACCCTTTTCTAATAAATCGGACATTATCGATCCGACGTTCAGGTGTCGAGACAGGTTCCTTTTCTCTGATCTAGCTCGCCTCCTTGCGGACCTGCTGACAGTCTCGTTTTCAGCCATCATCGACGATCGACTGACAGGCCGACGGCTAGAAATCGGCCGCAATTTCTCGATGAACCGATGTCTGTTTTTAGGCAGCGGAAAGTGCAACCTGAATGGCTCGAACTGGGTCTAATCGCCGCAGTAGTCCACCGCCACATTGTCGCTAAAGCGATAGCCTCACCGCCGCGAAAACCGCAATGACTAGCCCCGCAGAGTTTGGATAAAAGGTCAACGCAAACCCGAAAGCGCGCGCCTTGGCCCCTCTCGCATAGCCGATCCAGAAGAGAAGACGCCCGATCGCGAACAGCGCCGCAAGCGCCACGATCAGCGGTACCGATGACGCAAGCAGCACCGCCAGCGCAAGGTGCACGGGCACGGCCAGCACCACCTGCTCGAGCGTGTTCTGCAGAACCGCTTTGGCGCGGTCCACCTCCGCAGAGGCGGTTCCGGAGCCGCTTCCGGCAATGTCGTCGGCCGAGAAGAAGCGCAGCCGTGCGACATTGCCGATTGCCGCGGCAAGCCAGCAGAGGACGAACACATCCGCCCTTGCCGTGACGATCAGGCGCTCGGCCGCCGTGGTCGGGGCTGCGCCACCTCGGTACAGGCACGTTGCTGAAATTAGGATGGTGACGCACAGGGCCGCCACCATCCTGAGCGCGACGCCGCGTTGCTCCTGCCGAAAGTTGTTCGAGGCGGCCATGCGGTTCCTTTCCCTGGGCCCGACTGCCGTTCGGGCTTAGCCGCACGCGGTGTTCGCCCTTTCGTGCTCCGCCGCGAGCTCCGCGTCCATCTCCGCGACCTTCAGCGCAGCCCGGCGCTGCGTGGTCCGTTCTACATAGCGGACGATCGGCTCGCTTTCGGGGACGAGTTTGAACGTCATGCCCCAGTTATGCGCTTTGCCCCACAGGATATCGGCAGCCGAGATCGTGTCGCCGAGCAGATAGGCTGGCCGCTCGATCTCATCGACGATCGTGGCGAGCATCGTATCGAAGTCGCCATACGGAGCATCGCTGGCGGCCCAGGCTCACGATTCATCGCCTTTTCGACGAGGCCGGGCTCGTAGCAGGCAGCATAATAGACCAGCCACCCCAGATATCCGAACGGGTGGAACCGCAAGATCGGTCGAGCGCACGACAAACGAACGCTCCATACCGGCGTCACCACAGCGGATGAGGACAATGAAAGCTGCAATCGATCACTATCATGCCCGGATGCAGAGGGTGCTGGATCATATCGACCGGCATCTGGACGGTGATCTGGACCTGGACGCGGTGAGCGGCGTAGCGGCATTTTCCAAATTCCATTTCCACCGGCAGTTCAAGGCGACTTTCGGCGTATCTCTGCATCGCTACGTTCAGTTGGCCCGTCTTAGACTGGCCTCGAAGCGGTTGGCGGATCGCGAGGGAGAGAGCGTCACCGCCATCGGACTGGTCGCCGGCTACGAGACGCCCGACGCCTTCGCCCGCGCCTTTCGGAAAAGGCTCCAGCAGTCGCCGTCGAGTTTCAGGAGATCTCCCGACTGGGAGCCGTGGCTCAAGGCCTTCGGGCCACTCAACGCAGCCAGGAGCAAGATCATGCCCACGACCTTCACCCCCGATGACGTAACCATCCGCGGAGTGGCGCCAACTCGCGTCGCGATCTTCGAACATCGGGGCGATCTTGAGACGCTCGACGTTACTATTCAGAAATTCATCGCTTGGCGCAAAGCCGCCGGATTGTCGCCCAAGACCAATCCGACCTTCAATATCTGGCACACCGAGCGGCGACCGGCGAACCCAGCCGACTATCGCATGGAGCTGTGCGTCGGCGTCGATGCGGACCACTGGATCGATTCTACCGACGAGGCGGTCCGCGAAGGCGAGATCCCGGGTGGGCGATGCGCGGTGCTGACGGTGATCGGCGACACGCACAATCTGGAGCCGGCCGTGCTGTATCTGTACCGCGACTGGTTGCCCGCCAGCGGCGAGGAGATGCGTGACTTTCCGATCTACTGCCAGCGCTTTTTCCTGGCGGAACCGGAGCAGGGCACGGTGGCCGAGCTGCATCTACCGCTGAAGTGAAGAACGCCCGATCTGGGAAACTCCGTTACCCACACTCCCTGTCGCGGTCACGTCCCAGACTTTGATGACGAAACCGGCGGTCCAGACGCAAATTGTGCCGCCATGGAAGATAAACGGATGTGGGAAGTTTGGGCGCCAGAAAGGGTCCTGAAACGGCAGGTTGTGGGTCAAAGTGCGTGGCTGCCGAGCTCCATCTCGCTCCGTCGCTCGCTTTCCAAAGAACTTGGAAGGCCTAATCGCAAAGTATCGATTTGAGCAATTGGCAGAACTTGGCCGCGATCTTGCTCGGCCGACCGCCCCCGCTGGAATGTGGTTGTGGACACGGGTCACATTACGAGCGCTCCTCCAGCGCCCAGGATCTCGCCAATGCACTTGAACAGCTCGTCCATGACGACAGGCTTGCCAAGGACCCGGTCAGCGCCGGAACGCAGGCAGCGGGCCGTGCCTGGTCCGGAGCCCTCCGCTGTGATGACGATGATCGGAAGCCGAGCCTTCGCGTCGCCGCGCCCACGGATGCGTTCTATAACTGTATACCCGTCCATGCCAGGCATCCGCAGGTCGACCAGAACGCAGTCGAAGTCATTGGCGTCGAGCTGGGCGAGGCCGTCCTCGCCGCTGGCGCATTCGTCGGTCACTCCTCCGGCGACGTTTAGCATGTCACTCAAGACCCGTCGGTTGAGTGCGTCATCCTCGATGCAGAGAAAGCGCAGAGGCTGCATCACGACGCGAGCTTCAGTCGGTTTCGGCCATCCCGTTTCGCATGGTAGAGCGCCGCATCCGCGCTTCGTATCGCATCCTCCGCGCCGCCGACGTCGATCAAGGCGGCCCCGCCGCTCACGGTCACGCGGACCGGTCGCCCGTCGACCATGATCACCGTCTTCTCGATGGCATTTCGTAGCCGCTCGCAGACGACCATGGCCTGCTCGAGCGAGGCATGCCGGAGAAGGACGACGAACTCCTCGCCCCCGATGCGGCTTACGACGTCGCCACCCCGCACGGTCGCCATCGCGATGCGTCCGAATTCGCGCAGCACGCGGTGGCCCGCTTCATGCCCATGGTGGTCGTTCACCTGCTTGAAGTGGTCGAAGTCGAACATGGCGACGCACCCGAACGAGCGCTCCGGGTCGACGTGCCTGAAGAGCCTTTCGAGTTCCAGCTTGAACGCCCTGCGGTTGGGAAGGTGGGTGAGGGGATCCGTCAGCGCCGCATGGAACAGCTGCGTCTCTATCACCTTGCGGTCGGATATGTCGCGAAGCACGCTGACGACGCCTTCGACGACCCCGGCGTCGTCGCGCACCGCGCGACTGTGGGTCTCAAACCATCGTTCCGTGCCGCTCGCGGTGACCGCTCGGTATTCGAAACTGACCATTGCGCCGCCACCACGCAGGGTCATGACGTGTGACCTGGCCGCCGACGCGCGATCTTCAGCCACCACGAGCAGCGCTGCGTTCCGTCCCACCAGGTCCGAAGGCTCGAACCCGCCCAGCTGCGCTATCGAGAGCGAGACGAAGCGGACGCGACCGTGGACGTCGAGATTGATGATGATGTCCGTCGAGTTGTCGGCGAGCATGCGGTATCGAGATTTGCTGTCCCGCAACTCGCGAATCAGGTTGCTGCGCCTTGCCAGGTCGGCTGAGATCGGCAGCACCGCGAGCACCGTCGCGGCGAGGTAGAATTGGAGGAACTGCATGTGGTCGCCCATGGTTCCGTGCATGAGGCTGATCGGTCCCGAGTCCCATAGGGTAAAGGTGAATCCGACGATCGTCAGCAGGACGACCGACATGGCGGCCGTGAGCGGCCCGCCCCGGAACGTGGCGAAGATCACGGGAAGGAATGGCAGTAACAGGAGCGGCATTCCGTTCTGGGCGAAGACGGCGATGCTCACGGCGACGACGAGCAGCAGCAGGACCGCGATCTCCGCCGTTCGCTTGTGGGTCATCGCTCTGATCCGCTCGCCGAGATCCTCCTTGGAGAGAAGCATGAATAGGGGCGTGAACGTCAACGAACCAAGAGAATGGCCCGCGAACCATCGCGGGTAGGCGGCCGCGAAGTCCGCGCCGACTACCAGCGTCGCGACTGACGCGCCGCCGACGCCGCTCGCGCCGGGCGCGACTATCCCGGTTGCAAACACGAAGCCCGCGAGCCAGCGCGTCGACTCCAGCGGACGCTCCGGTATCCGGATGTGCCTCAGCACCGTGGCGGCGATGACAGCCTCGGAGAGATTGACGAACGACAGCGGAATTGCTGCGGCTACTCCAAGTCCGAACAGCGCTGTCACCGCCACGCCCGCACTTCCGCACTCCAGAAGATGGGCGGGCCAGGCGCTCGGTCGCAGCGTCGTCAGCCTCGCGATCAGGAGTGCTGTCGCGACCCAGATGAACGCCACTCCACCGTCGAAGCGGGTAGTCGAAACCGTCGCCGCTGCGAGGACGAAATAGCAGGCGGACGTCGCGATGACCGATTTCGTAGCGATCTGATTTGGTGTCTCGCCGCTCATGCAATCGGCCTACGCCCAGAAGGTAAAGATGATGCTCTGGGGAGGCGACCCAGTGCTCGGCCATAGAGGCACCAGAAAGATCACATTCTGCTCGAGATCACGGTGTCGGAGCAGCGCCGCCCCGCGGCGTCAGTGGCGCCCAATACCTCGGTATCGACAAACCGCTTGTAAACGTTTGGCGTCGGTGTCCGCACAGGTGATATCGCCAGACCTGTCCTGAAGCTCCGTCCGGCCTGGTCGATCGACGCGGTCACAGGATTTCGGTGTGGTCGTAGGACGCGCGCGGGCCTACCACGTGTCTCAAACTTGATGGGACTATTGATGGCTGACCAGAAGATCCTCCAAATGACGACCTTTATAGTCGCTGCGATGGTATCGAATAATCGGGTGGCATCGGACGATCTTCCGAGTGTCATCGCCAGCGTTTATCAAAGCCTCTCCGATACGCACCGCAAGCCAGAAGTCACCGAAGTGGCGCCGAAGCCTGCTGTCGCGATACGCGCCAGCGTCAGACCAGACTCGTTGACGTGTTTGGAGTGCGGCGGCATCTTTAGGTCTCTGAAGAGGCACCTTCGGACCGTTCACGATATTTCGCCGGAGGGGTACCGTGCCAAATGGTCGCTGCCAGTCACCTATCCAATGGTCGCACCAGATGCCTCCGCTGAGCGATCACGTGCATCAAAGGCCCGGGGGTTTGGTCTTCGACCGTCGGTACAAAGCAAATAGGGCCATCATTCAGTGGTCGACGCTGCCGCGCGATGAGCGTATCTCGGAGGCGCATGCTCGACGACATGTAGGGCAAACTGATCTCGGATGCCGCATGTTGGTCGCGGCCTGAGCCGCGAGTGACGTTTGTCACTCGCCATGCCAGCGAGGCGGCGGTCGAAACGGGAACATTCACCTCCAACGTCACCACAACGTGCAGAGGCATTCCATCCAGAAGCGGAGAGCGGGATGTGTCGCAACGCTATGGCGCCATCAAGCAGTTCGGCTGGGCCAACTCCTCGTATTGTCGGTTTCCCAGGCTCAGCCGTTTCCTCCGCATGAATATCCGCTAGTAATGCTCCGTATGGGCGAAAGTCGAATCGCGGATCTGACCGAGCGAGAGCTCGAAGTGATGCGCCTCGTGGCACGGAACCGCGGGTCCGACGAGATTGCCCGGGCGCTCAACATCAGCACCGAAACGGTCCAGACCCACATCAAGCGTGCGCGAGGGAAGGTTGGCGGTATCGATCGCTACGCCTTGGCGAACGCGGTCGCCGAATGGGAGGGGCGTCCCCAATCGATAGGTACCCCGGAGCTGGGGATCGAACCCGCCGCCTTCACGCTCCCAAGTACGGGCGTCTCGAATGGCGGGACGCGCCGGTTTGAACCGGAAGCGCTCCGTGAGGAGCGTGCGGTCTTCGACATTGGCGAGGATCAAAGCAGCCACGTTCAGACCTCCCAGCAGGGGGCATCGATCAATGATTTGAACGTTCCGCAGCGGCTAGGCAGGATCGGAACCATAGCGTTCCAGATGATCGCGGGCTTGGCGACTTTACTGCTCTAATTGTCCTTGTTGCAGCGGCTGTTCCAGGGCCGCTGATCCTAAGTAAAGCAATTCAAAATAAGGCGCGATGTTGCTCGCGCCAAGGAGATCCTATTTCCGATAATCTTGAGAGCATGGCCTGCGGCGTGGGCGCGCAACTGATCGGCGCGGAGCGTGCCGGCAATCAGGCCGTATTGAACACTGCGGCCCTTAGCATGTCGCTGATCGAGGCGGTCATGTCCTCTAACCTGCCGCACGTCACTTGCCAGTTCGCGCTCGCGGACGTGAGCGAGGCCCACGCGCTGGCGGTCAAGATGCGCTTCCATCTCGGGCGGGCGCACAGCCTCATGGCGACTGATGCTGCTGGCCTCGCCGTTTCCTGGTCCGCTTGGGGCGACTAATTCCTCACGCAGTCGATTACAACGGATTCGTGGGACGGAGCGACACAGCAGGTCGCGGAGGTAGGTTGACGGTCTCGCGAGGAGATGGTCCGATGCGGAATGCGGGTGCTGATCTTCAATATCTTCCTGATCGGAACCTGCTGCTACGCGTTCTTGAGTGGTGGTGCGCCCGAGCGCATCGTGGCGTCGCTGTTCCCGGCAGCGTCGGCCATCTCGGTCGTGTGGGGCAGGCAAATCTCGAATGCGTTCGTCAGACCGGCTTATGGACTTCTAGCCATCGACATGGCGCTGCTCATCGCCCTGATAGCCGTGGCACTGAGGGCCAAGCGCGACTGGACGATGACAGTCGCCGCGATGCAGCTGATCATGGTGTCGGTCCACTTGGCCCGCATCCTGAACCCGGATACTATCCGTCCGGTCTACACGGTGATGCTGGCGCTCTGGCGCTGGCCGATGGTGCTGCTGTTGGCGGTGGGAACGTATCAGCATCACTACCGACTGAAGCGCAACGGTCGCCACCGATTCTGGTCTGGCTGATCGGGCTGGTCGACACGCAGCCCGCTGCTCTGGCCGACGCATTGCTACTCGAATTCGGATCGCTAGGTCGTGTTTTCGCGGCGCCGCCAACCCGTCTTCGTCAGGTAATCCCTAACGCGCCTTTGGTTGTCTCGCATCTTTCAGACACGCGGACTGCAATGATGGAGGCCTTCCGTTCGGAGCTTTCCTCAAGGCCATTGGTCTCCTCGAGGAACAATCTGCTCGAATATCTGATCGCCGAGATGGCGCTGCTGCTCAACGAGCGCGTGCGGGTTCTGCACCTGAATGCACGCAATCTCCTCATCCGCGATGAGGTGATGAGCGAGGATACGATCGACCAGGCGGCCTTCTACGTCCGCGAGATCGTGCGGCGCGCGCTCGAGCTCGGATCGGCATCGATCGTGATCGCACACAACCATCCGAGCGGATCACCGGAACCCAGCCAGGCCGATATCGATCTCACCAGCCGTCTCAAGCATGGCTGCGACGCGGTCGGTGTCAGACTGTTCAACCATGTCATCGTGGCGGCGGAAGGACATGCGAGCTTCCGTGCAAGGAGGCTCCTGTGATGATCCTGCCTCCCTTTCGGCCGTGCAGATCACGCGCCTCGAGGTTGCCTCGCCTGGACATTCTCGTCGTGGAAGATGATGCGAATATTCGTGCCATCATAGAGTTGTCGCTGGACTCGATCCTTCCATGACCATCCGGACCGTTGAATATGGATGGAAGGCGATCGAGGAGGTCGAGCGCAGCGAGGTCAGCTTCGACCTCATCCTACTCGACGGGATCCTGTCTGACATGTCGGGTGCGGCATTGATCTCGGCGGTTTACGCCAACCCGAAAACCAAAAACCTACCCGTAATCGTCTTAACCGCACTGCGATCAAACGGCGAACTAGATCGCCTCGCGGATGCGGGCGCCATCGCGGTGATCGAGAAGCCGTTCGACCCTATTTCGCTGCCTGATCAACTACGGGCACACTTGGCTCGCCGAGATCGTGGCTCTGTTCGGTGGTGGGCAAGCGATCCGTCAACTCGGTGAGCTTCGCTACGATAGCGGACCAGGAAGCCCTAACGTCGGGCGTGGAAGCGGCGTTCGCTTGCCGGTACGCAATTTCACGAGCTTCCTGCCCGAGGCGTTCCAACAGCGCTCGAGAGAATCGATCGATCGGCATGATCCGCAATTAACGCTCGAGGCTCTCAGCCACAATAAGATAAAGGAGTGCACATGGCATGAGGTCGCGTTTGCACGTCGAACGCATCGAACGGATGGTCGCTTTCGCTGATATGGTCATCCGCTCAGCCCTTCCGCCTGGCCACATTTTCTCAACCTTGCCGCTCCGACAGTCGCTTCCGCAACATGAACGAGCGGTCAAGGTTGGGGAGCTAGAAAATCTCCTGAACGTCCAGAAATGAGGTGCGCCGTGCAAAGGCGGCGCTTTCTAGCGGGTGCAAATCCCACCCGGCTAATTGCTCCAGCCGGAAGCAACCGGGGCAGGCATGGAGGTGACGAAATGTCTGAAGCCCCCGGATGACGGTCACGTAGGTGATCGTGCGAGTGTGCAGGCCGCAACGTGAGTGAACGCTGAGCAATCCTCGAAAAGGACGATGTGCAGGCCGACCCGACACCCATTTCGGGGAAGGCTGATACAGGCGGGCGAGTTTGAGCGACGTTGGAGCCCGTCTGCTGCACCGGGGGTAATGGCGGCAGCATGTACACAGGGAAAGCGCACGCAACACGGGCAGCCCCATCACGTGCTCAGGGATGAGCAACCGGGCGCCCGTGCGGGATGGGACGGGCGCGATGGGGTGGCGGAGAGGCCCGTAGTACCGGGGAAGCCGGGTAATGCCGGCGGAGGGAAGGGGCCTTAGTTCAAGGCAAACGCAGCAAGTTGCGAGGGACCGGGGATTGGGAAACCTATCAACTCCGAAAAGCGTCCAGAAACTGCAGATGGCGTTGCACGCGAAAGCTAAGGCGGAAGTCGGCTATCGCTTCTACGCGCTGTACGACAAGATCAGCCGCGACGACGTTCTGGCGCATGCCTACCGTCGATGACGGCGGCTCGCGCCAAGGCGCGAACTCGTTCACGCAGGCCCCGGCGCGCGAGCACATTGCCAAATCCGGCTTCGCCGACGTGTCGGCTCTGACCAAGGATCAGCACGGCGTGTGGCGCGGAACCGCGAACAAGGGTGGCAACACCGTTCATGTCGGACTCGACTTCAAGGGCAACGTGTCGACCGGTAAGTGAAGTGAGGGCGATGGCGGCGCGCGGCCTGCAAGTCGCGCTCCGCCACCTGCCAGCTCTTCCCAAAGAGTGTTCGAGGCCGGCCATGCTGAAGATCCTCGCACTCGGGGGGCGGCATCGAGGAGACCGTAGTGTCGAAGACCCTCTATAATTTCGAGTCCAAGGTGTCCGCCTGGGGCGCCAATCTGGCGGGACACCCGTTCGCCATTTTGACGGTCGCCATGGTCTGCGCGGCGTAGTGCATCATCGGTGGCACCGCCGCCGAAAACACGTTGACGCTCGTTCTTTCGGTCTTGGCGATCACTCTTACGCAGATGGTTCTGAACCAGCAGCGACTGAGTGAGCGCGCGCTGCACATGAAGATCGACGAGCTGGTTTTCGCTATGAAGGGAGCCCGCGACGAGATCGCCGGCATAGAGGGTAAGACCGAGGAGGAGCTTGAGGCGCTGCGTCGAACAGGCGACATTGCTGAGAACGTTCTCGAGGCGCGCCACCACGGCTAGAAGGACCTCAGTGATCGCCACGGCCGATCGGCCGCCTAATACGCTGCGGGCAGCGTTCACCCGACGAGCGCACCATGGTCCTATTGCAGTTGCAGGCCGCTTCCTATCGACACTATTGGCGGAGCTCCGTTCTTCCATGTCGGTAAGGCCACTCCGTACGGGTTGTCATTCGGGGCCAGAAATTGATACCCGCGAACGACATCGTCCGATGGATGACCAGGAGCGCCCCGATGACCGTGCAAACAGCCGCCAATCTTCCTTTTCTGCGGGGCGGCGGCCAAATGGGGAAGCGCGTCCGCCATCACGACTGGGTCTCGACGCCACTCGGCGATCCATCCTCATGGCCGCTGCAGATTGCTACCTTGGTTGGCGTACTTCTGGAAGCGGGTCAGCCCATGTTCCTCGCATGGGGACCGGAGCGGACCCTCATCTACAATGACGCGTACGTACCGCTGCTTGGCGACAAGGATTCGTGGGCGCTTGGTTGGCCTTTCCTAGAGGTCTGGTCGGAAGTCGCGACTAGCCTGAGCCCATTGTTCGATCAGGTCTTCGCGGGCGAATCCGTGCACATGGACGACATCACCTTGCAGCTGGACCGTGGCAACGGTCTCGCCGAAGCACATTTCGCGTTTTCATACACCCCGGTTCGCGACGACGCCGGTGTGGTCGTCGGGCTCTTTTGTCCCTGCATCGAGACCACCGAGAAGGTCGCCGCATCGCGTCAGCTGGCGAGCGAGCGCGAGCGGCAGCAGGCGATGCTGCGGCAGATGCCGGGTTTCGTGGCAATGTTGCATGGACCGGATCACGTCTTCGGGTACGTGAACGAGGCTTATGTCCGTATCTCGGGTGAGCGCGACTTCCTCGGCCATGGCTTTCGAGACGTCTTCCCCGAACTCGCAGGCCAAGGCTTCTACGAGTTGCTAGATCAGGTCTACGGGACCGGCGAGATGTTCAGCACGAGATCCCTTCCAGTGAACCTGGCAGGCGAGCGCGCAACCAAGTTCGTCGATTTCGTCTTCGAGCCCATCCGCGACGACGAGGGTATCGTCATCGGAATCTTCGTCGGCGGCTACGACATAACCGAGCGGGTTGCCGCCGAACATGCTCTTCTGGCGGCAGAAGCCTCCTCGGCCCAAGTGCTCGATGCGACGTCCGAAGCGTTCTACGCGGTCGACCGTGACGGACTGACGACGCTGTGCAACGCCGCCTTCCTCAAGATGTTGGGCTTTGCGGACCACAACGCGGTGATCGGTCGCGCGCTCCACGGCGCGATCCACCACTCGCATCCGGACGGTACCCATTACGCCCGTGAGGATTGTCCGATCTACCACGCCGCGGCGACCGGAACGTCAGCGCACGTATTGGATGAGCTCTTCTTTCGTGCCGACGGAACTGCCTTTCCGGTCGAGTACCGTGCCGAACCGATCGTCCTTGACGGGGTCCTTACCGGTGCGATCTGCACCTTCATCGACATCACCGAGCGGAAGGCCGCGCAGGCGGCGCTGGCGGCGAGCGAGGCGGAGTTCCGCACCTTCGCGCAGGCGATGCCCAACCACGTATGGGCGTCCCCGCCGGACGGGATGCTCAACTGGTTCAATCAGCGCATCTACGACTATAGCGGCCTTGAGGCGGGGGCACTCGACGGTTCCGGCTGGACAATCATGGTCCATCCTGACGACGCCACCGCCGCGGGCGAACGCTGGGCCGCATCGCTTGCGTCAGGCGAGACGTACGAGACCGAGTTCAGACTTCGCCGGGCCGACGGCATGTTCCGCTGGCACATAGCGCGCGCCATCGCCATCCGCGGAGATGCAGGCGCGATCGTACGCTGGATCGGCACGAACACGGACATCCACGATCAGAAGGCGACCGCTGAAGCGCTTGCTAGGCTAAACGCCTCGCTTGAGCAGGAAGTAGCGGACCGCACGGCCGACCGCGACCGGATGTGGCGAAACTCGCAGGACTTGTTGTTGGTGCTCGATCTAGACGGCACCTTCCGCTCTGTGAGCCCGTCCGTCGAGGCAACGCTCGGCTGGAGCTCCGACGAGATGATCGGGCATTCTGTATTCGAATTTCTCCTCAGCGAGGATGAGGCGAAGACCCGGGAAGGGTTGGCGTCGCTGGCGCGGGGTGTTGGGCGCCGTTCCGAGAACCGCTACCGGCACCGCGACGGGGGTTTTCGCTGGGTATCCTGGGTTGCAACCGCCGAGGAGGGCCTGATCTACGCGACCGGCCGAAACGTTACGGTCGAAAGGGAGGCGGCGACCGAGCTTGCCGGTCTTCAGGACGCCTTGCGGCAAAGCCAGAAGATGGAGGCCGTCGGTCAGCTAACCGGCGGCATCGCGCACGACTTCAACAACATGCTGGCGGTCGTCATCGGGTCGCTCGACCTGCTCGGGCGCCGCATGGGCGACGGCGATGCCCGTTCGCGTCGATATGTCGAGGCGGCGAGCGAGGGTGCCAAGCGCGCGGCGCTTCTGACGCAGCGTCTTCTCGCCTTCTCGCGTCAGCAGCCGCTGAAACCGGAGCGGGTCGACCCGAACAAGCTGGTCGCAGGCATGTCGGACCTGCTGCGTCACTCGCTCGGCGCCGACGTCCGCCTCGAGACGGTGCTGACGGGCGGGCAGTGGCGGATGCACGTCGATCCGAACCAGCTCGAGAACGTGATCCTGAACCTCGCCGTCAACGCGCGCGACGCCATGCCCGAGGGCGGCCGGCTGACGATCGAGACGCAGAACGCGCATCTGGACGAGCGGTACGCCGCCGCGCATCTCGGCGTGCCGGCCGGACAATATGTTCTAATCGCGGTCAGCGACACGGGATCAGGCATGCCGCCCGAAGTGATCGCGAAGGCGTTCGATCCCTTCTTCACGACCAAGGAGGTTGGTAAGGGGACGGGACTTGGGCTCAGCCAGGTCTACGGCTTCGTCAAGCAATCGGGCGGCCACGTGAAGATCTACTCCGAACCCGGCCAGGGGACGGCCGTGAAGATCTACCTGCCGCGGCTTACCGGTGCGGACGAAGACGCGGCTGCGTCGGCGACGAAGGGTCAGGCGCCGACCGGAGACGACCGCGAGGTGATACTCGTCGTCGACGATGAAGCGGCGGTACGCCAGTTCAGCGTCGATGCCTTGCTCGAGCTCGGTTACGGGGTGATCGAGGCCGACGGTGCGGCTTCCGCGCTTCGATTGCTGGAAAGTCACCCGGAGATCGTTCTTTTGTTCACCGACGTCATCATGCCCGACGTCAATGGGCGTAAGCTGGCGGACGCCGCGCGCAGCCTGCGTCCCAAACTCAAGATCCTTTTCACGACCGGCTATACCCGCAACGCCGTGGTGCATAACGGTGTGCTCGACGAGGGTGTGCAGCTGATCGGCAAGCCGTTCGGCGTCGACGAGCTCGGCGCCAAGGTACGGGAGGTACTGGACGGGACGTGAGGCCACGCGCTCGAATAGACGACGCGGGCCTCACCCAGATCAATTGACCGTCGCGTGCTTGAGATCTTCCGGCCCGCCACTTCGTTCTCAAAAGCGATTTACACACGGGTTTCCGACTTCAGGAGCGGCCAGTGCTTCATACCTACCCGACGAGTGATGACGAAGCGGTGTCGCCGGATTGCCGGTGGGTCGATCTCATCGATCCGGACGAAGGCGAACGTGAGAGGGTGCGAGACCGGTTCGGGGTCGCCGTTCCTACCCTGGACGAGCTTGCACGCATCGACGCAAGCAGCCGTCTGCGCGCGGACGGCGATACCTTGCGGATGAGTGCACCGCTCCTGTCGGGCACGGACACGGACCGCTGGGAATCGGCGCCAGTTGGATTTATCCTCACCCCTGAGGTGTGCATCACTGTTCGCTTCGTGGCGCTACAAGCCTTCGACACGGTCGCTGCCGACATAGGTAGGAAGCCCGACCTCCTGCCGGCCGAGATCCTGACACGCCTGCTAGAGGAGCTGGTCGACAGGGCAGCCGATCACCTGGAGAAAGGCGCATCGGTCGTGAATGACACGTCGCAGTCCGTCTTCTTCGACCAGCCCAAGCTGCGAAAGCTGAGCAAGGAGACCACAAATCTGCGGGACGCGATGCGCACGATCGGCCAAGTGAGCGATCGCACCTCCCGGGTCCGCTATACCTTCCTCAGCATCGGGCGGGTTGCGTCGTTCATGCTAGACCGCTGCACTCCGCGCATCGAGGCGGACATACGCGAGCGTCTGGAGGCGGTGCGGCACGACATCGCCTCGCTGGACGAGTTCGAGGCCAGTCTGTCGGCGAGGGCTCAGCTGATACAGGACGCCGCCACCGGTTTCATCAGCATCGCGCAGAACGATGTCGTTAAGGTGCTGACCGTCGTCTCCGTGGTGGGCGTCCCTCCGGTACTCATCGTCGGCATCTATGGCATGAACTTCAAGAACATGCCGGAGCTCTCATGGCATTACGGGTATCCGTACGCATTGGCTCTGTGCGCTGTGTCGGTGATCATGCCGCTGCTCTGGTTCAAGTGGCGCGACTGGATCTAGTAGGATCACAGCTATCGGGGCACGAGTGACCCTAGACTCTGAAACGCCCGAGCAGCGGTAAGTTGCCGCTCGCGACGTGACTGCCACGTGCTGAAGGGAATCCACTGGCGTCTGCGCTTTACGCACGACTTTCGGCGGTCCCTCTAGAACGCGACAAAGGGAGGTTCGGAGCGGTGGCCGGCACGGATCAAATGGTCGGTGGAGCCTGGCCGCGCTTTCCTAGCGCAATGTCAGCGAACGAAGATTTCAAAGCGCTAGCGTGCGGAAAACGTCAACCGTGGTTCCGGTCCGGCACTCGCGGAAAGGTAGAATGCGGCAAATTCATAGACGGGCGACGGCCTATCCGAAGGTCGGTCGCCCAAGGTCGATGACTGACTTCAAGCAAGCTTGAACCCCTCCTTGTTCGCCTGTGCCGTGACCTTGGTGTTGCCGGCCGCGCCAAGCGCCGCGTGCAGTGGCGGGAAGATCGTGTCCTCCTCCTCCCGGATATGCTCCTCGAGCTCGGCGCGAAACGATTCAACCTTTGTCAGGAAGGCGGGCGAGGCGTTGTCCATCCCCTCAAGGTCGTAGAGGTTCTGCTTCACGTAGCCGTGGTCGTGGTTGAGCTTGTCCGCGTCGACCGTGTCGCCCCACGTGCGCAGCGCCGGGTAGATCACGTTCTCCTCTGTGAAGGCGTGCTTCGCGAGCGCGTGCTTGAGTTGGGTGAGCAGGACGGTGCGCTTTCCGGTGTCGTCGCTGCCAGTCGCCTGCAGCTTGTCGAACAGCGCCAGCGCGAGCTTGTGCTCGACCTTGATCGCATCGAGCCAATCGCCAGAGAGCGCACTCGGCGCCTGTACGACCATCTTACGGCCGAAGTTCACGGCAAGCCCGGTGACGAGTCCTGCTGCGACGGCCCCAACGAGGGAGGCGGCGCGTCCGGTTGCGGCCGATTTGACGCCATCGACCGCGGCGCTGGCGCGCTTTGCCACCGCTTTTGGCGTGGCGGCGGGGGCCGCCTTAACCGACGTCGTCCCTCGGGTGGCCGCCTTCGCGATTTTGCGAGGAGTCGCTGTCACGGCCTCCACGACGGGTGGCACCACTTTGGCCACGGGCTTCGCCGCGGCGCCGACGGCTGCGGTCACCTGGGCTTCGACATCGGACACGGTCTTGGCGATCGATGCCGACGGACCCTTCGCGTTGGACCTGTTCGTAGAGGTCGCGGCTGACCCGCGCTCGGCTGGTGCCGAACCCGCTGCACCACTCGAAACCTTCGGAGGACGTCCCCTCTTCGCTGGAGCGGCCTTTGTACCTGCGGCAACTGCGGCTTCGAGGGTCTCACGGCTGTTTCCTACGCGATCGATCAGAGCTTGCGCTTCCTCCCGGCTCAGATCGTGCTTCCTCGCGAAATAATCGACCTCGTAGGTCTCGCTGCCCGATACCGTCGCCCGATCGCGCGCGCCGCTCTTGCCCTTGTCGTCTGCCATCTCGCTGTCTCCCTTGAGGGTTTCATTCTCAAAGCCTCATCGACCCTAGAGTTCCGCAAGGGCGGGCATCAAGTAGCCCCGGACGTCGCTCGGGGTTGCGGAAGCGGTGCTGAGCGATCGTGATCCCATCAGCGAACGCGATCGAGTATCGACGACAGTGGATTGTCCGCGCCAAACAAACCACCGAGGCCGCCCGCTGCGCTACCGGCGCCCGTGCCGGCACCGAGCAGGGAGCCGAGCACGCCGCCGATCCCGCCGCCTCCCGGCTGTGCGGCGAGGTGTTTCGCGACCATCGCGGCGACGATCGGCAGCATCGCCTTGAGCACCGTGCTGGAAACGCCGGATTGGCCCGCCGCGTGGTCTGCGACTTGCCTGCTCACGTCTTTGCCCCCGAAGATGTGGCCGAGGACGTCGTTGCCGCTGGCGGTGTCTGGCTGGTTGATGCTGTTGGCGGTTTCCTCCACCGGACCGAGCGTGTCCCCCTGCGCGTGTTGCTGGAAGCCGCCCGCCACCGCCGGCAGCAGTGAGCTCATCGCCGATTTCGCCTGCTCGGGGCTGAGGCCGAACCGAGCGGCCAGGCTGCCTAAGTCCGTGCCACTCGATCCGAGGATTTCGTCCAGTCCCTGCATGTGTCGTCTCCCGACTGTCAGCCGACCCGAGCGTCGGCTAAATGTAATTCCCAAATGCGTTGAGCGGCGGAGACGAATGTCCCCGCCGCCCACGTGGTGGATAACGCCGCTCAGACGTCGCGTTCGTCCGTCCGCGAGCCTGCCGAGTACGACCGGAAGCGCTGGCCGCCGCGATCGAGTTCGCGAAGACCATAGATCGAACCGTCGTCGAATTCTGCGACGTCCTCGGTCGGTGCGGCATAGTCCCAGCCTTCCGAGCGCCATTCCTGCGAGCGGGCGTCGAGGTCGACCGTATTTGCCTCCTCCAGTGCCTTGACCGCAGCCGGCGTCTTTTCGTCATCGACGTCGGCGGTCAGCAGGAACCCACCGCGGCGGATGCCCTCCTCGTAGGTGTGGCGATCCTCATGAGGCACGAAGACGTTCTTGATCGAAGCCCAGAGACCCTTGTCCTCGCCAGTGGAATAGGCGCCGGCGGTCTTGTGCGTGTTCTGGTCGTGAACGCTGACGTGGCCGACGTCGATGCCGGCCTGCCGCAGGCGCTCGGCGCCCGCGTCAGCATCGGCCTTGGTGTCGAACAGTGCGGTGATGGTGCGTAACATGATGTTTTCCTCTCTAATTGGGGATTAGCGCTTGGTGACGACGAGCTCGATGCGGCGATTCTCTGCGCGGCCCGACGCGGTGCCGTTGGTGTCGACCGGATCCTTGTCGCCACCGGTCGCCGTTTCGATGCGGCTGCCCTCCACGCCCTTGGCGACGAGTGCCGCCTTGACGCTATCAGCACGGGCCTTGCCGAGTACGACGTTGGCAGCTTCGGAGCCGCGCGTGTCGGCATAGCCGGCGATGCGAATGTTGGTGTTGGGGTACTTCTGCAGCACGGCCGCCACGTCGTTCACGTCGGCCTGATCCGAAGCCCGGATGTCGCTCTTGGCGGTTTCGAAGTTCAATTTCTCGAACACGAACGTCTGCGGTGTCGGTTGCGACCCGGCCAGGAAGGCGCCGAGTCCCGAAGTTGCTGCCAGCGCGGCGGATTTCTGGGCGGTCGGGGTCTCAGCCACGACCGTGTTGCTGGTAGTTGTCGTCCTGGTCTCGGTCGTTTCACGGTGATTGCAGCGGCTCAATGCCAGCAGCGCCGCCAGGACGCCGAGCGCGAGCAGCAGCCAAGCTAACCAGTTGGTCTTCTTCTTCTTCTCAATATGGATGTGCGTTGGCGGCGCACCGTCGGTGCGCTTGCCGTCGTTGTCGGCCATTCTCTCTCTCCTCCTGGGATGCATGCCAGAGCCGGAAACGCGTGAGGCCGACTAAGTTGCCCGCGACCGGCGCGCCGACGTCGCAAACGACACCGTCGCGCCCACACCTCGGACCCCCTTTTCGATGATCAGCTGGCTCCGCGGCGGCGGAAGGGTTGAGGAACGCCAGCGATATCGTCCGGGAACGACTTTCGGCTGGAACGGTCCCACCTCAGGTCTGTTCAGCCGAAGGCCCGCGGTTCGGGCGGGCGGAATGAAACGGGTGGCAGCGTGAACGAACAGGGACATGGGGCGACCAGCCCGTGGCACATGCCGCGCAAGGTTTGGATTGCGATCGCGAAACGGACTTGGGCAGAGACCAGCACGGACAACATCGGACTAATCGCGGCGGGCGTCGCGTTCTACGGCTTCCTAGCGCTCGTGCCGCTCCTCGGCGCCATCGTGTTGGTTTACGGCCTTGCCGCTAACCCGGCGACCGTGATGCGCAACATGACGCAGCTCACATCGGTAATGCCGAGCGACGTCGCCAAGCTCGTTGGCGAGCAGTTAATGAATGTGGTCAAGACGTCAGATGGCAAGAAGGGCCTCGGGCTACTGCTGGCGCTGGGGCTGGCGGTTTTCGGGGCGCGCAACGGGGCCGGCGCGGTTATCACTGCGCTAAACGTCGCCTATGAGGAGGAGGAGAAGCGCGGGTTCCTCAAGGTCAACCTTCTGGCCATCGGAATGACCGCAGTCGCCGTGATCGTCGCGATGATCGCGCTTGTGGCAATCGCCGCACTTGGCCACTTCCAGTCATTGATCCCGAACGCGCCGGATTTCGTGATCGTCGCGGGCAAGGTCCTCGCCTATCTGGTGCTGACTCTGGCGGGGGCCGGAGCGGCGGCGACGCTCTACCGCTATGGTCCCTCGCGCGAGCAGGCGTGCTGGGTCTGGCTGACCCCGGGGTCGTTGTTCGCGGCGCTCATGTGGTTGGTGCTGACGATCGGGTTCGGCATCTACGTCGCACAGTTCGGCAACTACAACGCGACCTACGGTTCGCTTGGTACTGTCGTGGTGACGCTCACCTGGCTGTACCTGTCGAGCTACATCCTGCTTTTCGGCGCCGAGCTGAACTCCGAGCTGGAGCATCAGACCGCGCGCGATACGACGAAGCAAGCAGCCCCGCTCGGAGAGCGTGGGGCCTGGGTCGCCGACCACGTCGCGGACGACGATGCGCAAAAGACTACCGAGGCGGTACCAGTCGTGGGTGCCTCGCCCCGATCGACCAACATGCCAAACGACCTCCGAGAGTTCGCCAAGAGCCGGGTCGCAGTGCGAGCCGGCAGGATCGCGGGACTTCCAAAGATCGGCTGGGCACCGTCGGTTGCGGCGACGCTGGGTCTGTCGCTGTTGCGAAGGGGAAGGGGGGCGCAAGGGGCCGCGCTGCTTGGGGCGACCGCTGTCGTAACTTGGTTCCTGCGCGAACGGACCGCCTTGCCTAAGCTTCCGACAAAAGCGGTGTTCTTCGACATCGACGGGACGCTTGTCGACAGCAACGACCTGCACGTCGCCGCGTGGGACGAGGCTTTTCGCGAATACGGATACGAGGTCGAGCGAGCAGCAATCCGTAGACAGATCGGTAAGGGCGGAGACCTGCTAGTGCCGGCCCTGCTCCCCGAAGCGTCAGAAGATACCATTGAGGCGCTGAGTGACCGCCAAGGTGAAATCTTCAAGGCCAAGTATCTCCGGTAGGTGAAACCGTTTGCCGATGCCGACGGCCTGCTCCGTCATGTTCATGAACTCGGTCAGAAGGTCGTGTTCGCCTCTTCGGCCGATGAGAAGGAGGTCGCGCATTACGTATCGCTTATGAGACTCGGTCGGGTGGTCGATGCAACGACCAGCATCGACGATTTGGAGACATCCATGCCTGCGGGCGATATATTCCAGGCGACGCTGAACAAGGTGGCTCCGCTGAGTGTCGACCAAGTCATCGTCGTCGGCGACACGTCCTACGACGTCGAGGCCGCAGCAAAGTGCGACATCCGCGCCATTGCCCTTCGTTCGGGCAGGTTCGATGACGCGGTGTTGATTGGCGCAGGCGTAATCGCGCTCTACGACGACGCGGCCGATCTGCTCGCGAGGGATGCCACCTCGGCCCTCGGGCGGTAGCGAAGCCGCCGCCGCGTTCTTCGTCGGATTTACGCCGGGTCGTCCGCTTCCACCACGCCTTCGGCGTCGAACTCGCCAAACGCCGCGCGTACCCGTCGCGCAGCCCTCTCATCCGCCACTTCGGCAGTGACGACGATCGCGCCAGCCAGCGACGGGCCCTGGCGATTATCCTGGCCTGGCTGGTCGGCGGCACTGTCGGACCCGCCCCGGTCCTCGCCGACGCTGTTCTCGTCGCCCTCGGTGGATACAGACAAAGCGGAGCGATCGATGCCGAACTCCTGGACCAAGCGTTCAATGGTCATCTCGGCCTCGCGACGCGTGCCGAAAGTGCCGGTTAGCGTGATGCCCATGCGCGCTTTTCCTCTTCTATCATTTTGCCGCCCGCCCGCGGGCGGGCAGACGGCGGTGGATCAGGCGTTCTCGGCCTGAAAGTTGACCGAGGTTTAGGCGAGCTTGGTCATGTACTCGTCGCCTCCGTAGATCTCCTTGGTGGCATCTCGCAGCCTCTTCGCATCGTCCTTAAGGCCGAGCGCCGTGGCATAGGCAGCGGCAGTGCCGAATCCCGCGATGCCGTAGTGCGTCATGCGCTGATATTTCGCTAATCAGGACATCGAGCAGCGATCCCTTCTCCGGACCTTCCTCGAGAACATGCTTTGTGGCTTCAGCGGCGAGGCCCTCCATGCCCTTGCAGTGCTCCTTCGAAACCTTCTCGTCTTGGCCGGCGATCAGTTCCTTCAGCTCGTCGACATAGACGTCGTTCAGATCTTCGGGAGCGGACATCGGGACGGCTCCTCCTTGCCGAGCTTGGCGCTCGGGTCACGCATCAAGCGTCTGAAACCGTTCCGTTGTTCCGCTTTTTGGAGTGCTGCCGCGACGATGTGTCCAGCCCGGTAATTATGCGGAACGCTCCTGGCTCTCGCTAGCTTAAACTACACGCATGTCCGCTTCTGCAGGAAGCGGACTTTCGCCACCGAGCTTGCGAACGGCGGTTAAGGGCCAATCCTCGCCCCCACAGCGCTCGCGCTGGTCCGCAGAACGGCGAGCACTTAGCACGTGAACCGATGTCTGCTTTAGGCGGCAGCAATCGCGCCGCGAATGGCTGGGACTGGGTCTCCACGGCCGAAAAGAGGAGTGTAGGCGGTGAGGACCCGCCGTTTTAGCGCCGTACCTTGCTCAGAACCCGCGAAGCGGCGTTGCTCCGAACCGCAAGTTTTCGACCATACCGTAATGCCGTCGCCGGCGACGACCACCGCAAGGTGAGCGCGATCCCCGCCCCGTCCTCGCCGGCGGCGAACAGGTCTTGGGTCAGTCCAACCCGAAGCGAGTGCGTCGACAGCGCCGCAAGCGCCTCAAACAGCTTATCCCCCGTGATCTCGACCAGCCCTGCGTCCGCCGCAGCTAGCGCGATCCGCCGGTAGATCGCACACACGCCCTGGCGTGTGAGGGGGAGCTCGCCGATCGTGTAAGTCACCTTTGCCTGCACCGCAGGCGCTCCACGCAGCCGCTCCTGCCAGTGGCGGGTGTTCCCCGGGATGGACTGATAGGACTGCGGGGGCACCGCGGCGCGCGCACGACGCCGATCGATCCCGACCCGCCGGAACAAAGGGCCATCCTCGATGCCGCTTTGCACCAGCCAAGTCTGCACGTGCCGCATTGTCTCGGGTGACAGCCACGTCCAGCTGCCTTGTCCCTCCTGATCGGTCTTGGAGCGGGGGATGGCGAGCAGCCCCGAGCCATCAGGCTGTGGCTCGAGGTGCTTCACCGCGGCGGCGGTGAGCTCGCTGACGCGTAGCCCCGCATCGTACCCGACTGAGAGGAGGGCGGCGTCGCGCAGTCCCTGCGCGTCACCGCCACACGCCTCGAGTAGCGCCGTGATCGTGAAGCCCTCGACCTCACCATGCTCGTCCAGCGCTCCACCAAAGCGCAACGGCGCTGCTTGGCGTTGGACAGCACCTTTACGGCGGCGATTGGCGCGCAGCGCATTTCGGACCATCGGATGATCCGTCGGCAAGCCGATTTTGTCACCGAGCCCGACTAACCGGTGTGCGCTGGCAAGCGTTGCCATACGCCGCGACAGCGTTGCCGGCTTCTTTCCCTGCGCTTCGAGGTGGCGGAGATAGCGCACCAGATCCTCGGGGTCGGCGGGGAAGGGGAGGCGCTTCTCTTCTACGCACCACGCGACGAAGCAATCGAGGTCGGCGGCGATCGCCGCCTTCGTGGCGTCGGCCATTGCTTCGAGCGCGGTCTCGACGCCGAGTGCGCTCACTGGCGGCATATCCGCCGGGAGCGCAGCCGCAATCGTGCGCAGTAGTCGCGCGTCGACAGGTTCGGCTGAGCCACGCGCACGGCGCTTCGGCAGCGCGCGCCCGTCGAGCTTGTGGATAACGATCTCGCCAGTGTTATCGTTTGCCATCCTGCTAACCTTCGTTCGCGCTACCCGCTGAGAACTCAGCCTTCAATATCTGCTTCTGTTGTTACCATAAGCATCGATTATGGAAAGTGAATAATGAGCGGGTAGGGGGGTGCCTAGTAATCTAACAATTGCTAGCATATGGTCGCTGGTGATGGACCTCCCGCTCGACCTCATCGGCTACGCCCATGCGCTCGGACGAGCCCAGGCGGCGTGGCGGTTCGCCCACGCCGACCTGCGGAGAGCGTCGACGCTTGCTGCGGTGTCAGCGGCTTGGGACATCTTCCGTCGCGACGCCGGCGCTGGTGACGTCGGCCCCGCGCACGAAAACACGGCGGCGCAGCTGTTGCTCACCGATGATCCGCGCCGCGATGCAATGCTGTTATGGCTCGTCGACCGTGGCGCCCCACCGATCGCTGAGGCTGCCGCCACCATCGCAGCGATGGTCGCCGCCACACATCGGTTCGGCACAACGCAGCTCGACCTGCTCGCGCGCGCGCGCGACGCGCTCGTCGACGCCGGATCGGCGCGCGAACCCGCGGTGATCAACGATCCGGACGTCGAGGATTTGCCTGCCCAATCCCTGGCCACACTCGCGGTCGCGATCGAGGATCTACGCAGCGATGCTGATTTTGTGGAAGGCCAAGGTAGTGAGGTTCGCCACGCGCTCTCAAACGGCACGCTGAGCCACTACGTCGCCGCCGAGCCGGGCGGCTGCTGGGCGCTCAATCTTGCCTTGCTGACCGCCAAAGTTCAGCCGTCCCTCACCCTGCCGTCGGCCGGCCTTGTATCGCGCGCGCTGTTTCGAAACGATCTCGAAGCAGACGAGATCGAGCCGCATTTGATCGAGCGTGCGGGTGCGGCGCACAACCGGACATACATGACGCTCTGCCGATTGGACGGACAATTGTCGCGGGGCACCGACGCGCTTGTGCATTTGTCACGCAATTCCCGGGCGCGCGACGCGTGGCTGCTGGTCGCCGCGCTCGGCGCTTGCACGCGGACACAGCTGCGCCGCGCGCTTGGCGTGTCTCGGGCTGGCGGGGATATTCAAGCGCATGCGCTTGCCGACGCTAGCCTCGTCACACTTGCCGCTGGCGGTCAGGTCACCTGGGCGGACGTTTCGGCACCCGCGGATGTTGCGCCGGTGCCGATCGACCGAGGCCCGCTTGCCGACGCGGTATCGGATTTGGACGCGAGCATTGCCGAGGTTGACCGGCTGCTGGCTCGCGCCGCTACCTGAAATCGTTGGCGGCGAGCGGCTGGCTCGGCGAGGTGGCATTTCGATCAACGCGACAATAACCAACGCCGATCCGTTGCGGCGCACTCGCCCGCTTCGCCAGTGTGCGGTCTATAAACCGTGATGCCGCCGCCTCACTTTCGAACGAAACAGTCAAACCTGCGAGGGGTCTACCAATGCGTCCCCAACGCAGGGCAACGATGACATGGCCAAACAAATCCCGAGTTGTGTCGATCTGGTAGGCCCGCGCGACGTTGCGGCGCTCGTCGACCGCTTCGAGCTCGCACCGGTAGTCCATCAGCTGAGCGGGATAATCGAACATGCCGGGAACATGGCGGGTGAGTGCGATTCTCGTCCAACCGGAAATTTGAATCAGTTCTGGGTTTCAGATTCACGCAGTCGATATTTCCGATACAGTTCGAACACCTGCATCATCCGCTGCAGCCCTCGTCAGAACGAGGTAGCTTGTCGCGCGCGTTGACGGCTGCCTTCATCGCGTGTCCCTCAGCCGCCTTCGCCATCTCGTCCCAACGCATCGCCGACCGCTCGCGCTGCTGTCGGCGCTGCGGCAACGGCTCGTTAAGGGCGGCTGACCATTCCGCTTCGGCTAACTGTCGGAACCCTTGAGCGCTGTTCTTTGGCGGCGTGTCACATCCCGAAGCCTTGTTTTTGTTCGGATGCCAGCCGCTCATATGCCCCATCCCTATCCCAATCGTTGCCTCTGGCAGCGTCGTGCGTAGAAATATCATCGCCGGCGAGCGATCGAAGCAATGTAGACTGTCGATCGTTCTTCTTATCCATCGCAACGAACCTACCTTATGACGCGGGGCGGTCGGCGAGTTCCCCTTCCAGGTTCAGGATTGCGGCTTCGAGCGCATGAAGTGGTGGACCTTCTAGATCCTTATGTGCGCGCCGCGCTTCTTGAAGGAGCTCCGTCCAGTAGCTCAGAGTGTCCCTGTATACCGGATGGCCACGCAGGCGCCGAGCGCTCGTGACCGCGTTCTCAACGTTTTCGAGAATTGATCCGGATAAGTTCATTGAGCGCAATTAGGTCTCGCAATCGAAAAAAGGAAGGATCTTTGCGTGATTTGGCAACCGCGCTGAGGCGAGCCACGCCATAGCGCCTTGAGAGGCCTCGCAAGAAGTTTGTCCAGATGGTTTCGGCCTCAAATGGGTTGCTCGCTATAGCGCGCCGGCAAGACGGGCATGGCCCCACGCACTCTCTGCGACCGGGACTAAACGAGCCGCCATTGTTTCTGCCTCAGCACTTGAGGCATTGCCTTCAATCAGGCGTTTTTTAATGCCCTGAATAATGCCCACCAATCGGAACAGGTTGTACGCAAAATACCAGTGCAGATCGGGCACCCCTGCGCGGCCAGTGGCGGCGCAGTAGAGGTCAATGGCGTCCTCCATCGTCGGCAGATTGAGACCCGCCAGATCGAGACCAGAAAGTCCCGGTCCGCCATCCGACGGCATTGTCCAACTTAACGCGAGATAAGCGAAATCTGCCAGCGGATCGCCGATCGTCGCGAGCTCCCAGTCGAGGACCGCAGCGACCTGCGCCTGGTCAGGCGCAAAAATCAGATTGTCGATCCGGTAATCACCGTGGATAATCGATGTCCGCTCCTGCTCAGGTACAGTGCGGGGTAACCACTCAATCAGCCTCTCGACAGCCGGGATATTGGCGGTTTGCGCCGCGCGATATTGCTTCGTCCAGCGATCGATCTGCCGCGCGAAATAATTGCCAGGGCGGCCGAAATCACCGAGACCGATAGCGGCTGGATCTATCGCGTGCAGCTTTGCCAAAGTATTGATCATCGCCTCATAGATGGGTCGCCGCTCGGTCGGTGCGGCCTCCGGCAGCGCAGCATTCCAAAAGGTGCGACCTTCCACCATCTCCATCACGTAGAAGATCGATCCGATCACTGCTTGGTCCTCGCATAGTGCGAACGGACGGGGCACAGGAAAGCCGGTGGGATGCAGCGCCGAGATAAGCCGATATTCGCGATCTACGGTACGCCTCCGATAGCGGCCGCCTTGCCGGGGAGGTGAAGGACCGGTCTTAAGCGCACTCTTTAGAGTACGCTTAGGAGCGGTTGGTGTGGGTCAGATGACGGTTTTTGGCGGGCCGGAGCGGCGGCGGCGGTGGAGCGACGAAGAGCGGCTGCAGATACTGGCGGAAGCCTTTGCCCCGGGCGCGTTCGTAGCGCAGGTCGCGCGGCGGCACGATGTCTCGACGGGGTTGATCTACACCTGGCGCCGCAAGCTTCGCCGACAGGCGGTGGGATCAGATGCGCCGCCAGCGGTCGCGGGGTTCGCCGAGGCGATGGTCGTTGATGATAGCCCTATCGCGTTGCCGGCCGCGCAGCCGACCATTGTGGTTGATCTGGCGCGGGGCGCGCGCGTGAGCGTCTTTGCATCGGCGTCCCCCGCTCAGGTGGCTGCGGTGCTGAAGTCTGTGATCCGATGATTCCTGTTCCGAGCGGTTCCAAGGTCTGGCTGGCGCTGGGACACACGGATATGCGACGCGGCATGCGCTCGCTCGCAATGCAGGTTCAGCAGGCACTGAACAAGGACGTCCATGGCGGCGACCTGTATGTGTTCCGTGGCAAAAGCGGGTCGCTGTGCAAGATCCTGTGGCACGACGGCCTCGGCATGTCGCTTTACGCCAAGCGGCTGGAGCGTGGCCGCTTCGTGTGGCCGGCTGCCAAGGACGGCACGGTCGCGATCTCGGCGTCGGCAATGGCATGTCTGCTCGAAGGGATCGACTGGCGCAATCCGCAGGAAACGTGGCGTCCGACCCAGGTTGGCTGATGAGTGCCCGCGACAATCAGGATGAGAAAGCGCCGAGGAAACGGTCAAAAATCGTAGAGTGCCTGGCTGTGCTCTGGTATAATCGGGCATGCCTTCGAGCGCTGCCTTCAACGAGCTTTTGCAGCTTCGCGCCGAGCTTGCAGTCGCTCGCGACCTTGCGGAAAAGGCGCAGGCAAATGCGCTCAATGCCGAAGCCGAAGCCGCGCGTGTCCGGGCGATCAACGCCGATCTGCTCGCCCGCAACGCCCATCTCGAGCTGATGAATGAGAAGATGCGCCGCGACAAATACGGCGCCAGCTCGGAGCGCAGCCGTTGGCTGATCGACCAGCTGGAACTGACGTTCGAGGAGCTTGAGGCAGACGCTGCCGAAGCCGAGATGCAGGGTGTAATCACCGCTGCCAAAGCGACGACAGTGACCGCGTTCACCCGCACACGGACCACCCGCCGCGACTTCGATCCAGGCTTGCCGCGCGAACAGGTCGTCATCCCGGCGCCCGAGCTGTGCCCCTGTTGCGGCTCGACCGACCTCTGCCATCTGCCGGCGGATATCACTGAAACGCTTGAGAAAGTGCCCGCCCGTCACAAGGTGATCCAGACGGTACGGGAAAAGGTCTCCTGCCGGAGTTGCGAAAAGATCAGCCAACCTCCGGCGCCGTTCCACGTCACGCCGCGGGGCATGTTCGGGCCGCGCTTCCTGGCAAGCCTCGTCTTCCAGAAATACGGCCTGCACCAGCCACTCAACAGTCAGCGCGATCGGCTCGAGAGTGAAGGCATTACTCTTAGCTTATCGACACTGGCCGATCAGATCGGCGCGGTGAGTGCGGCTGCCACACCCTTGTTCGCGTTGATCGAAGCACACGTCCTGGCAGCGGAGCGCCTTCACGCGGACGACACCACGGTCCCGCGCCTGGCGAAGTACAAGACCGACATCGCACGGATCTGGGATTACGTGCGTGACGATCGCCCGTTCGGTGGTCCGGCACCGCCGGCGGTGCTGTGCTATTACTCGCGCACTCGCAAAGGCGAGCACCCTCGCGGCCATCTCGCTGGCTATACCGGCATCCTGCAGGTCGATCGCTATGCCGGCTTCAACGACATGTTCCGAGGTGGCTGGGCAGACAAGCCGATGACGCGCGCCAACTGCTGGGCGCACGCCCGCCGGCAGTTCTTCGAACTGGCCGACGTGGCGCGTCAGCTTAAGCGCCAGAAGGGTGGCGCGCCGCTCGTCTCGCCGTTGGCGAAAGAGGCGCTGGAATGGATCGATCAGATCTTCGCGATCGAACGCGAGAGCAACGGCCGGACGGTCGCCGAGCGCTTGAGCGTGCGCCAGGAGCGCGTCGCCCCTTTGGTCCACGCGCTGGAAGCCTGGATGCGGGAGAAGCGCGGGAGCCTGTCGCGTCACGATGCCGTCGCCAAGGCGATCGATTATATGCTCAACGACTGGGACGGGCTTACCACGTTCCTCGCCGACGGTCAGATCTGCCTGACGAACAACGCCGCCGAACGAGAACTGCGCAGCGTCGCCCGCGGCAGGAAAGCCTGGTTGTTCGTCGGCTCGGACCGAGGCGGTGAGCGGGCAGCGATGATGTACAGCCTGATCGGCACCGCCAGGCTCAATGGCGTCGATCCGCTCGCTTGGCTCACCGATGTGCTGGCCCGCATCGCCGATCTGCCGCAGTCCCGGCTTCACGAACTGCTTCCGTGGGAATGGATACGCCTGCGCAACGCGCCGCTCATCAAAGAGGCAGCCTAATGACTGATCCACACCCTGAACTGATCCAATCGTCGCTCAACCGGTCAATCGAGCAAGGTGGCAGACGACTGGAGATCAACATCGTCCGTCTGGCTTCCGAGCGAGGATGGTCCCTTGAGGTGGTCAACGATCACAACACGTCGATCGTCTGGGATGACCAGTTCGACACCGATCGTGACGCTGATGCAGCCTTCCGAAGCGCGCTCGCCGAAGAAGGCTTCGAGGCCTTCCTCGACACAGACTAAAGCGCCAAGCCTACCACTCCCAGCCGCCAACCCGCGGCCGCTATCGGATGCGTACGATCTACGGCGTGTGCGGATGGCAGAAGCGGTCCGAACGGTTTGCGGCGCAACACGTAGGCACCACTTCCCGCGTCGATCCGGTAGGTCGGGTTGGATTGTCCACCTGGAAATTTTGCAATAGCGATCGGCCCCGCGAACCCTTTGGCGTTGGCGGCCAGCCAGCGCGACAGTAACGCCTCATCCAGATCGACGGCGCCGCGCATCAACGTTTCAGGTGCATCGCGGTCTGATCCGCGTAGACGTCGGATTCGGCGTCAACGATGGTACGGTTATTCACCGCGCATAGCCCGTCGAATCGAAGAAGGTTGCCGATTCTCTATATCACCTGCGTAGCGCCCCGCGCAGGATCTTGCCGACCGCAGATTTCGGAAGTTCAGTGCGCGCTACAAATTCTCGGGGCACTTTATAGGCGGCAAGCGAGGCCCGACAATGCTGATCGAGCTCTGTGATAGAAGGAGGCGGGCTACGCAGGACGACAAAAGCCTTTACCGATTCGCCCGTACGCTCGTCTGGCACACCGATCACCGCTGCCTCTGCTACGCCGGGGTGGCTCGTCAACACAGCCTCGACTTCGTTCGGATAGACGTTGAATCCCGACACAAGCACCATGTCCTTGGTCCGATCGCGGATCACGAGCATACCGGATGCCTCGAACGCGGCGACGTCGCCAGTGCGCAACCATCCGCCGTCGAAGCTCTCTGATACGCTTGCCTCGCCACCATGATAGGCTGCCGCAACCTGCGGCCCGCGGACGAGCAATTCCCCGGACTCGCCGATCGGCACATCGCGCCCCTGCTTGTCGACGATTCGGATGTCCGTTCCGGGAACGGGTAGGCCAACCGATCCGCTGCGGTGCGCGGCCGTAGGGGGATTGCAACTGACGATGCCGGTCGTCTCGGTAAGGCCATAGCCTTCGAGTACCGGCCCGACGAGCTGTTCCCATTCAGCCGCGACGGAAGGGCGAAGCGCAGCGCCACCAGCGATCGCGAAGCGCAAGCGGGGAGGCCTTTCCCGAAACCAAGGTTCTACCAGCAGGCCGGCGTAGAGCGTGTCCACGCCTGCCATCCAGTCAATTTCGAATTGTTCAAAAGCCGATCGAAGGTTCGACAGCGGACGCGCAATCGGTACGATCACGTTTTGCGTGCCGGCCTCGACATAGACCAGCATGCCGAACAAGAAGGCAAAAATGTGGTAGAGCGGGAGCGCGGTCAAGGCGGTGCCTCGCTCAATGGGCGAGCCAAATCCTTCAAAAAAGTCGCGCACGATTGCTGCGGTCGCTAGCAAGTTGGCGGCTGTAATCACTGCGCCCTTGCTGCGCCCGGTCGTGCCTCCAGTGTATTGGTAGAGCGCAACGGCGCATCGCCTTCCAGACGGAATATCCGTCGACGCCAGAGCCGCGCTCAATGTCCATCGAGTTTGCGCACCGTCCGAGGATTTGGCCGCGTCCCCAAGCCCTGAAGGCGCCGGATTTCGATCCACCGATGTAGCTGCGTCAACTGTGACGACTGCCATTCCTAATAGATCGACCCCCAGTTGATCTGCCATAGCGACTTCTGTCAAAATCACCTTGGCGCCGCTGTCGCGCAGCTGGCGCATCGTCTCGACAGCGGTGTAGAAAGGGTTGACCGGGGTGACGATCAATCCAGCCTTCCAAGCGCCGAAAATGAGGATTGGAAATGCGAGGCCATTGGGAAGTTTGACTGCAAGCACGTCGCCGGCCGACAGTTTCAATTCTATCTCAAGGAAACCAGCAAAGGCATCGGACAGTCGGACGGCTTCGACGAAAGTAAGGCTTTCGGTCGTGCCATCGGGATGTGCGACCGTGAAGGCGGGAATTGCACCGAAGCGCTCCGCCGCACGAGTGAGCAGATCAGCAGGATGATCGACACTCGTCGTGACATCCAGCTGGTAATCCCGCAGATGCGCGGGATACAGATCCTCCCAGGGACGAGATAGGACGGAATCGGTCATGCTGTCCTACCCTCGAAGATCTGAGGCGCATGCACACGGTAGCCACCACGCACCAACTGCAAAACGATCAATCCGGCGACAAGCAAACCTGAGATTGGCAGCAGCCCGGCCCGCTGCGATCCTGTTGCCGCAGTAGCGAGCTGAACAAGCAGCGGCCCCAGCCACATCGTCGCGGTCCCTGCGATGACAAATAATCCGAAAAAGATGCCGACCTTATGGGCGGGCACGACGCGCGTAAGCATTGTTCGGCTCGAAGCGTAGGCAGCCGTCACAGTTACCGCCCCCAGCATGCCGCACGCGAGCAGGCCAAGTTCGGGCGCCGTACGAAACATCGGGCCGCTCCAGACAGGAGCGTGCGCTGCGATATCGAACGGCTGATAAAACAGAAGCGCCTTGGTGTTGCCCAGCGAAAGAAGCTGCGATGCTACCACGCCACAAATCTCCAGCGTCAAGGCGCGCTTAGGGCCGATGCGTTGGTCGAGCCACCCGGCAAGCAGACCTCCGCCGACTGCGAACACGCAAAGGATCATGCCGTAGGCGAGCAGCTCGAGCGTCTGCCAGCCCATAGTGCCGGCTGCGTAGACGCCTGTAAAAATCAGAATTCCGGTTAGCCCGTCGGTGAAGAGCATCCTGGCACCAAGATAAACGAGCGCGTCGCGGTGCCCCCGCGCTTCGATCACAAGCGCCTTTAGGTCGGCAATCGCGAGCCGGATTGCTGCACCGATGCGAACGCCGGTTCTCTCGACGTCTGGCACGAAGAAGAGAAGCGGAAGCGTGCCCAAGGCCAGGGCAATTGCGGCCAACACAGGCACAATCCGGTCCGGTTGGTGGCTGGCGACGTCGAGACCGAACAATGGTGCTGTTGGCACGAAACCCCAGGTCACCTTACCAGGCAGCGCGAATCCCCATAAAACGAATGCGAGCATGGCAACTGACACGAAGTTGCCTAACGCCAATGCCATACCGGAAGCAGCGCCGGCCCTCCCCATTCCCGCTGCCGGCAATAACAGCGCGTTATGGAGCGTCTCGGTATAAGCAAACAACACAGATAGTGCCGCTAGCGCCGCGATAATTGCGCTGACGCCGAGTCCTGCACCCCCGGGCAGGGCCCACCATAGCGCTGCCATCAGCGGGACCATCAATGCGACTGTTGCGCCAAGCCAAGGCTTACGTGGCCCCATCCGGTCAATCACCGCGCCAAGGAGTGGTGCCGTCAGCGCGACTATCCAGCCAGCATATTTAGCGCCGCCTGCGACCAGCGCCTGACCATGCACTGGATCGGCGATCACGAACGTTACAACGTACGGCACGAAGACGTAGATGGTGACAAGAATGATGTAAGGGTCCCGGCCGCCCTGAAACAATGCCCAGAACCACGCAGCTCTTCCCAGCCCGCGAACGGAAGGCTCAATGGCAGGGGTCATGTTTCGGCCTCTTCGCTCAGGGGCCAGCTTATGGCGTCGGACTCGTCGACAAAAAGGCGCTGATTAGGGATAGCGATACGTTGCAGCTGTCGATTAAAAGACGTGCTTGAGAGCTGCGTTAAAGGGCGGCGCGGAAGCAGTCCCTCGTAGTGCATGCGGGTTTTAAAATCGGCGATGACATTCTGCGATTGCGCGTTCAGCTCACGCACGTCCGCTAGTACAAAAAGGTTGCCGCAACGGCAGCCAGCGGACAACAGCCTCGCTACCGCGACGCCAACCGTCTGCTCGTAGCGATCAACCGTTTCGGTCGTCCGTTGGCCGCGCATCGTCACAGGCAACAGACTTCGCCCTGCGTCGATCGTAATATCAAAATGATCAGCGTGCATGCGCTCACCTCACGAACCGGCGAGCACGGCCTGTACCAATCCAGCCGCCTTCGCATACGGTGCGTAGAAGACATCGATAAGATCCCCCTCGCCGCGTACAACCACGCCGCGCGGGTTGGAGAACTCACGGAACCCTTCGATGCCGTGATGACGCCCCATGCCGCTCATCCCGGAGCCGCCAAACCCCATCGATGGGAGCGCGCTTTGGATTGCGCAGGTGTTGACCGCGGCGCCACCTGAATGCGTCGATGCAAGCACATGGTTTGTAAGCGCAAGGTCGTTGCCGAATACGTACAGTCCGAGCGGCCGCTCGCCGGCGTTGATTGCATCGAGCGCCATGTCGAGGTTATCATATGGTACAACCGGCAGGATCGGACCGAATATTTCCTCCTGCATAATCCGTAAGTCTTGCGAGGGATCGATCGCCAACGACATCGGCATACGCCGCGTCTTGAAGTCGATCTGACCGTCTTCCTCCAGCGTCACGATGCGACACTGAGCGGCTTGTGCCTCCTCGAGCATGTCCTCGATCCGCTGCAGGTGCCGCGGCGAAATCATTCCGGTGCACTCCTCCCCGCGCGAATAGTTCGGCGCAGCCCTTGCCATGAAGCTCGCGGCGTGTGTGACAAAGGTCTCGAGGTCTTCCCGTGGTACCAGTGCGTAGTCGACGGATACACACATCTGCCCGCTCTTAATGAGCTTGGTTCCGATCACGGACTCCACGTTCGCCTCGGTCACCGAACCCGGCGTTAGAATAGCGGGGCATTTGCCACCCAGTTCAAGCGTGACGGGCGTCAGATTGGCGGCCGCTGCCTGCATCACCTGTCGACCAACCGCGGGACTCCCAGTGTACAGCAAATGGTCCCACGGAATCGAGGAGAATGCTCGAGCGAGTTCGAGTCCGCCGACAGCGACCGTAACCAGGTCCGGATCAAACGTCGCAGCTACCATTTCCGCAAGCAGGTCCGCGCACGCCGGTGTGTATTCCGATGGCTTGACGATCACGCGATTGCCGGCAGCCAGCATGTCCACCATTGGACCGACCGATAGGTCGAACGGGAAATTCCAAGGTACGATATTGCCGACGACGCCCTTGGGCTGATATTCGATTTGCGCCGTTGCCGTGCCCAGCATCGCTGTGTCGGTATGCCTCGGGCTTGGTACCATCCAGTCTTCGAGATGTTCCAGCACATGCTGTGCGCGACCGACGACGCCGAGAACTTCGATCAGATCGGATGCAGGCACCGGATGCGCGCCGAAATCCTGCGCAACTGCCGCCGAGATGCGTTCGCGATTGGCCAGCATCATCCCAATCAGCGCGCCCAACCGCTCCTGGCGCACGCCGATAGAAGGTCTCCGGTCCTTGGCGAATGCCGCACGTTGCATGACGAAGGCCGCCTCGAGTGAACTGATCGCCTCTGCATCATGCATGCTAGCCGAGGTACTCATAGCTGGCGTCTCAAGTATTGACATGATGGTCCTTATTTCAATGAATCAGCCCGCGGCAGTCATCGCCGCGAGCAGTGCAGTTCGCTCTTCGCGCACAAGCTCAGGCTCGGCCACGACCTGGAGATGGAAATCGCGCAATTCTTCCGGGATATACCAATGGACCCGGTCGGCTCTGTAGGCCTCCCAAACGGTCACGGCGACCTCGCGCGGAGTGACCAGCCGCCACATTCCTTCCGCAGGTGCCATCTGACGCAGCCCGTCCGACAGTAGGGGCGTGTCGATCAGCCCGGGAAGAAGGTCAGCTGCGCGCACGCCGTAGCGCTTTAGCTCGATCGACAGCGCCTCGGTTAAACCCCGCACGGCATGCTTGGTCGCCGAATAGACCGGGATGCCGGCCGTCCCGAAGATTGCCGACGATGAAGAGGTGGTCAAACAAAGCGATCCCGGAGTGTTCTTGAGGAGCGGCACGCCCGCGCGCACGCCGAGCATTACGCCAATAAAGTTGATATTGACGATGCGCATCACGTCGTCCCACGACTGTTCGTCGAGCAGCCCGCCGGCACCGATGCCGGCGTTATTAAACAACAGATCGAGCGAGCCTCCAGTCGCAATCGCAAACATATCAATCGCAGAGGACCATGCAGAGGCGTCTGTGACATCCAGCAGCTCGAACAGCCCGTTCGCATCACCGATCTCGGCGCGCAACGAGTCTAGCCCGCCGCGGTTTACGTCATAGCTACCAACGAACCACCCTTTTTCCGCGAACAATAGCGCCGTCTCACGCCCCATTCCGGACGCCGCGCCGGTGATGAAGATAGACTTACGCCCGGCAGCGGCGCTCATGCCGACTGACTCCGTGCGTGATCGCCATCAAGTTCCATACCGGCCAGATCCCCTTGTTCGCGCCATTCGCGCAACAGATTGACGAAAACTACCGGACCAGCACCGAACACGGCGCTTCGTGCAGCGGTATCCGAGGCACGTCCCTCATTGTTGTAATAGCCCGGCGTACAGGCCTCGATAAACTTGCGCCGCGATTTGCCAAGCTGAACAATTGTCTCGACCCAGTCCTCTTCCGCCTCTGCGGTTGGCTCGACCGTCGACACCTTTCGCTTGATGCATTCCTCGACGATGTGCGCCAGATGCAGGGTCTGTTCGCTCAGCATATGCGGGAAGTTCGGTGACATCCCGGCCTGCGCCTGACTAATGATGAAGCAGTTGGGAAAGCCGCGCGTATGCATGCCGTGCAGCGTTGACAGTCCCTCGGCCCATTTGTCTGTCAGTGACAGGCCGCCGACGCCGCGGATTTCCATGCCCGATCGCTTTGCATAACTGCCCGCGACCTCGAAGCCAGTCGCATAAATCAGGCAATCGAGCGGATATTCGCGACCTGCGACCACCAGACCGCTCGGCGTTACTCGCTCGACCCCGCGCCCGTTTGTATCGACCAGCGTCACGTTTTCGCGGTTGAACACTTGGAGATATTCATCGTGGAAGCATGGCCGTTTGCAATAGAGGCTGAACCACGGCTTCAGCGCATCCGCGGTCGCAGGATCGGTCACGATCGCATCGATCCTGTCACGGATCTGTGCCATCTTCTCGAAGTCCGCCTGCTCCAAAAGCGTGCCAGGATCGAGGCCGTCGGTATTGTTGCCTAGCTTCTCCCGCACTGCGCGCGCGAGTACGGTCCAGCCGTCGCGAACTTGGTCGTCAGGCGGGAGCTGGGCCGTGAACTGCGCTGTGAAGTTTTCCATGCGCTCGCGCTGCCAGCCGGGCTTGAGGCCTTCTGCCCAGTTGGGGTCTGTCGGCGCATTGTCTCGTGCATCGACCGACGATGGAGTGCGCTGGAAAATATAAAGATGCCCAGCAGAACGGGCCAGCGGCGGAACGCACTGGATAGCAGTCGCACCCGTACCGATGATTCCAACGCGCTTGCCGACGAGCTTTTCGAGTGGCTCCGTTGCGCTCCCGCCGGTATACCCATAGTCCCATCGACTGGTATGAAAACTATGCCCCGAAAAAGTTTCGATGCCGGGAATATCCGGTAGCTTTGGCCGATTTAGCGGGCCGGTCGTCAGTACGACGAAGCGTGCCCGGACCTTGTCGCCGCGGTCAGTGACGATGGTCCACCGGGCCGCTCTGCCGTCCCAATCCAGCGATGTCACCTGTGTCGAAAAAAGCGCCTTGGAATACAGATCGAACTTCTGCGCAATCCGCACACAATGCTCGCGGATCTCGGGCGCCTTGGAGTAGCGCTCGACCGGCATATAGCCGGTCTCTTCAAGCAGCGGGAAATAGATGTACGACTCAATGTCGCAGGCAGCACCTGGATAGCGGTTCCAATACCACGTCCCACCGAAATCGCTGCCGGCTTCTGCAATGCGGATGTCACTCACACCGGCTTCGCCCAGGCGGGCGGCGGTCATCAACCCCCCGAATCCGCCGCCCACCACGAACACGTCAACGTCTTCCGACACCGGCGCACGCGGTGGTGCAGACCCATAGGGGTCATCCAGCATCCGGCCGACCCCCACGGCTGGGTCGCGGTACCGACGTTCCGCTGGACTGGTCGCGATGCGACGATCGCGCTCAATCCTGTACCGCTCCTTTAGTCCCTCGATATCAAGCGCCGGAGCTTTGTTAACCTCATTATAAGCCATGTTTTTCCTTAGAAGCGCTTGGTCAGCGTTACACCGTAAGTGCGCGGATCGTTCACATAACCGGTATAGCTGCCGTCCTGTGCAACGGTCGGGAATGACCCGACTAGCGTATTGTTTTGGGTCAAATTTCGCACCCAGAACAGCATGTCCACCTTCGCCGTCGCGCTTGTGAGACCAAGGCTCGCATTAACGTTGTTGAGACCATAGGTAGACAGATCCGGCGGGGTTGTTTCTGTAAGCTGTACCTTGCTCGCATAATCATATTCGCCGCGTAGGAACGCGCTAATGTCCGTCGTGATGCTGTGCGAAAGGGTTGCCGACGTTGAGAAGCTCCACTTCGAGATGCCCGCGGGTCGATCGCCAGAAAGGTCCCTGAACGCCGGGCGCTGGCCAGTCGTCGGGTTCAGTGGGCAGCGCGTGGTGTCATAGTTTACGCATGGCGCGCGCAGGAACGAATCGTACTTGGGATCAAGATAGGTGACGCTTCCTGTGACCGTGAACCAGGAGATCGGCCGATAAGATGCGTCAGCTTCGAATCCGCGAACCGATTCCTTGCCTGCGTTCACAAGGCTATAGCCCGTGCCCGTATAGGCGTTCGACTGGAAACCCTTGATGTCCTGCTTAAATACCGCGAGGTTAAAGAAGCCGCCGTGGAAGGCCGCTTTAAGGCCAGCTTCATAGAGCGTCACGTTTTCAGGGTCAGCGGTACGCCCGATGCCGTTTGCGTCTGGCGGACGGGCGTCTGTCGAAAGATTGTATGCTCCCGCCTTCCAGCCGGTCGAATAGCTGACATAGGCATTAACCGGGCCGAAGTCATAGGCCGCGCGCGCGAGATAGGTAACTTTGTCACCCTTCAGAATGCCGGACTCGTTAGCATTAGGATAGTTGACCGGGCCGTGATTTGCCGCGTTGCCATAGAAAAACTGCAGCGTCCCGAGCGCTCCATAAAGGTTACCCGGCAGGCCAAGAGCCGAAAACTGGGGTACGTTCTGCAAATTTAGAAGCGAAAACGCGTCAGTCAACACGACGTTTGAGGTGGAGGCCTTTCGGTCGTTTAGATAGGCGACACCGCCCGTGACAGTCAGGTGATCGGTGACCTTAAAGTCTGCTTGCCCGAAAATTGAAAACGAATCCTGATTCAGCGTGTACGGCGCGGTTACCGCCTGGCCCGCTTGAAAATAAGTCCTTCCAGGTACGATCGACGGCGTCACGAGGCTCTGCAGAAACTCCAACGCGTAAATGTTCGAGCGGCCGGTTAGCGCCGGACGCAGCGGAGCTGGCAGCGCGCCAATTAAAGCAGCGGGTACTTGGCCGCTCAAACCATCTGCGTACGCCCGAATCTGATTGCCGAAGTTTATCGTGCTCCGCGTGTCGAGGTTTTCGTGATCATAAAAGCCGCCAATAAGCCAACTAAACGGTCCCTTACCCGCGGACGCAACGCGAAACTCCTGTGTGAAGGTCTTAATGCGCGTGCGGTCAACACGGTTCGACAGATCCGCGCCGGTGAAATCGACATCCTGGGCGCCGCTATCCAGCTGATCACGGTATGCCGTTATCGACGTGAACTTTGCGAAACCCGCGTCATAGTCAATCTGTCCGGAAACGCCTTTTCCGATGATGCGATTGGTCGGAGTCTGGTTGAGTGCGATATTGCGATCGAACTTTGTCGCTGGGTTGCTGACCGCGGCTCCGAGTCCGAATGGCGCGGGGGCAGCGATAAATTGCGTCGCCGGTCCATTAAACAACTGTACTGTACCGCAACACCGTTCGGTAATCTCGTTATAGTCACCGATGATCCGTACCGACAAATTCGATGTCGGATTCCACAACACATCGGCACGCACCGACCCGCGGTTGCGGTCATTGACGCCCTGGCTGGTGACGACGTTTTGATAAAAACCGTCTCTCTGGTTGACGGTGCCCGATAGACGCACGGCAACGGTACTGGAAAGGGGGCCCGTCGCGGTCGCTTTAGCAATCATTTGGCCATAGTTGCCTACAGTCAGATCGACGCGACCTCCAAAGTCAAATTGGGGGCGCTTGGTGACGATGTTGATCGCCCCCGCCGACACGTTCTTGCCAAACAAGGTGGATTGCGGCCCGCGAAGCACTTCGATCCGCTCGATTTCGGGAAGGTCGTTAAGCGATGCAGCGCTGCGCGACCGATAGACGCCATCGATGAAGACACCGACCGACCCTTCAATGCCGACATTGCCATTGCCATTGCCGAAGCCGCGAATGATGAAGTTGGTCTGGCCGACCGCGTTGAATTGCGCGACCTTGAGTGATGGGACAACGGACTGAAGATCAATCAGGTCGCGGATCTGTGCTCGCTCGATCGTCTGTGCACTCGTCACCGAAACCGAGATCGGCACATTCTGTAACGTTTGCTCGCGCTTGGTTGCTGTGACGATGATGTCATCGTTCGCATCGGCTTGAACGCTCGCTTGAGCCTGCGGCGCTGACGTTAGCGGCGACACGCTACCAGACTTGGCCACCTGTGCTGTCGCTGGCATGGCCGCCACTAACGCCGCAACTGACGCCCCATAAAGCCCAAATCTCTTCATGTTGGTTCCTCTCCCGCTCCGCCCGCCTATGCCGGGTCTCACGCCTTCTATCACACGCTAGAGTTTCTAGTTCAAGGTAGAAATGCAGATCCTGTGGTTGTGTGTCTCAGCCAGCCTCGTAAAACCCCCTAAAAACCAGTCGAGGCAAACGGAATTGAAACCAGCGTCCCCATTACCGATCGAGACACGATCGCTCGACAGCAAACCCCTTGCCCGCGGACGCAAATCCGCGAAGAAGCGCGAGACAATTGTTCGAGCCGCGATCGAGATTATCAACGAAAAGAGTTTCGCGCTGGCAACAATGTCCGATATTGCAGCAAGCATCGATCTTAGGGATGCGACGCTCTATTATTACTTCCCAAACAAGCAGACGCTGGTTTACGAGTGCCACGTTCGATCGCTCGCGCGTTTTGAACGGTTGATTGTCGATGCGGCCGCGTTTGAGGGACCCGGTATGGCTCGAATCAAACAGTTCGTTCGGACTCTGATCGACGACTCATTCCAGAACGGCCCCCAACTGTATTTCGGCGACTATTCATACCTTGAGCCGATCCATCGGGACAATATCGCAAAGTGGGCTATCCGCCTGCGGGATATGCTCGAAGATATTTTAAGGCAGGGAATGGCAGACGGTTCGATCGTTCAGTGCGAAACTGGCCTCGTCGTGCAACTTATCCTGGGCATGCTCATCTGGTTGGCCAAATGGGCGTCCGATGTCCACAAGTTAACGCCCGACCGCTTAATGGCGGCTATCGAAGCGTTCTCGTTCCATGGGTTGGAGAGCAGAGGCTAAAGCAGCGGATTTTCATCTACGGCTGATAAAAAAAAGGACCGGTAAACCGGCCCCTTATAGGTGGGAGAGGATGCCTAAAAGGCACGCTCGTTGTGCAACGCAGCATATCATCTGTCAAGTCTCTATTAGAAAAACGACCTGTTACATTGCGTTTTCTCGGTAAAAGAGATTAAGCCGTCGTAATTATACTCTGACGCAGACCGGTTGTGCGAGCACGAACTCGGCTCTGAGCAGACGGTGCGCGAGCGTCCGATGTGAGTGGTCGGCTTCCTCAAGCTGACCGCGATAGATTGGCGATTGGGCGAACGTTCGTCGCGACCGTCAAGTTCGCCTTTGCTGTGAGCATCGTTTGTAGATAGGCTTCGGAACGAGACGCTACTCGTTTTCGTCACAACCTTCTGAAATTGCAAAAGAACAATAACTTTTAAGGGCCCCGATTGGCGCTGATCGGAATTTTTACAAATAGCGGATATCGATCTTCCACAGCAGATTCCGCCGTGAATGATTGAGGCTTGCTTTCGACGCATATCCACAGCCAACCGGTGGAGACCACGGACTGCGGCGGTGCTCGCGGCCCTGATGCTGGCAAAAAGATTTAGCGGCGCAAGCGCCACATTCTCAGCGACATCTGCGATTGCCTGGACATCGTACCCGCGGATGCCGCCGATATTGGGGCCGGGACGGCGCTGTCGCTGTGCTCAAGGCGATCCGCCGGCGCTTCCCGTGGCTGCGTCATGTCTTCGCTAATGGTAGCTATGCCGGTCAGAACTACGCGGCGCGACAGCCCGCTATGGCAACTGGACTATCGATATCGTCAAGCGATCTGATGCCGCCAAAGGCGTCGAGATTCTGCCACGGCGATAGGTAATCAAGCTGACCTTCGCAAGGCTTGAGCGATGCCGATACTCGGCCAAATGCTGGAAAAGCTCCAACTTTTCATGAACTCCATGGGCGCTGTTCGTGTCCATTCGCATATTCACCCGTCGAACCGCAAGACACTGCTATGCTTCAGAAACCTGCCAATTCGGGCTCTAAACCCGTCCTTTATTCCACCACATGTTCGTTTGCCATCTTACCTTTGATAGTGTCCTTTATCGGAGGTAGGAAACGGGGTAAGAGATGGGGCATGATTGCACCCCACTATAAAATCGATGTTGATATAAAAAGACGGTTCGTCCGCCTGACTCTCTCAGGCTTTTGGGATCGAGCAACGTTCGACCGATATACTCAGGAAGTCGAAGGTTTGGCGCGTGAAGCGATAAGGGCCGGAAGGGTGCGTCAGGATTACCGCGTCCTCCTCGATCTCAGAAATCACGGCGTACAGTCGCGCGAGATTGCCGCTGAAATTGAGGCTGGTTTAATTCGCAATGCGTCGCCGAAGCAGCGGCATGCCGTGCTGATCTCGGATTCGGCGCTACATAAAAGCCAGGTGCAGCGACTCGGCTCCGCCACCGACGCCCGCCTATTCGAGAATGAGCAGGATGCGCTGGCGTGGCTGCTGGAAGCGCCCGACAGCGCTGCATGAATCAGCTTGTCCCTACCCTCTTCCGCGTTCGCGCTGCATGTGCCTGGGCCGGTCGTCATCGAGGCTGATGGCCTTCCTGCGCCCAACTCTCACGTGATTGATATCGTTTTCCCCAGCGATTCGATTAAGAGCTTGCTGGTCCCTTGAACACGATCGTAAGACGATTCAAGGCCTACATTATCGTGGATAAGACAACTCGATGTCGTGTGCCGCTATAGCGAAAATCCGTCTTGCCGAGCCTGTCGACCTGGCCGCGATTATTGCATTTGATGCCTTTCCCGGAGATCGCGTTGTCGAAATCGTAGAGCGGCGTATGCTCGTTATAGAGGCAGATGGCCAAAATTTAGGGCTACGCATCGTGGCAAAAGAATGGTTGCATTGGCAAGGACTACGTAAACAAACTCGTCGTCAACGAGGGGAGCCGGCGTCAAGGTCTGGCTAAGCAGCTTGTCACTGCGCTCGACACCGCTTTGACCGGCAGAGTGTTCATTTCCGCACCAGCCGGAAACATCGCAGCGGTTCGACTGCTGGAGGCCACCCAGTGGGTACGCGCGGGCGAAATTAAATGTCTTTTGCCATCGGGAGAAGCCGAGGTATTCTTTTACAGGGACCTGAGCGGCGATCTATTTCCGCAATGAGTAAAATAATCCCATTTTACGCGCTTAGGGCCGCATTGCGGGCCGCTGGTAGTAGCCGCCAACGATCATGCGAAGCGCCTGTTTTGTGAACGCTTCGCAACCCGTAACCCGCATACCCGCTGTGTCTATACGCGTGCGACGGGCAAAACTTTAATTTGGTGCAAAGCGCGCGGCGTGGCCTCGGTCGCGGCGCTATAGCCACTGCAAGTCGCAGCGTGGATCGAACGGCTTGGCACGAAGTGAGCGCCTACCGTCAGGCAGCGGCGCTGGCCTACGCCACCTGATTGATTGGCTAGGGACGGACCTCTTGGTACCCGTGAACCCGGCTGCGTTGGTACGCGGACCGGCGCACAGTGTTCGACGGGATCGGCGTGACGACTCCGGCAGGATCGCAAAAGCTCCGCTGCGATTGATCGGCCTCTTCGTTTGCACCAATCTGCCGCGCTCACCATGCGCGTGAAGGACGTGTTGATGTATAACTGCGGCCTATAGGTCGGGTTATATTAGAAGGACGGAAAGCGCCACCATATGCCCGGTCACCGCCATCTTGAGCGGTATCTGGCCGCGTATCTCGACGGGTACGAGCTGCGCGACTATTGCAGGGGCCACCCTTCCGTACGACCGCGGGGAGGACCCAGCAACTTAGAGGTAGTGCCCCGGGACGTGGTGTAGGAAGCGGCCCCGGATGAGGTGGCCATCGCCGGTCTTCGGCTAGGTTTCGGATGCGAACTCCAACCTGGAGAAGACGACGATGACCGATGCCAAGATGGCCCTGCTCGAGCTGGTCGAGCAAGAGGCGGATGCTGACCTGGTGCGCGAGATGCTGGCGTTTGCCGCCGAGCGCATGATGGATCTGGAGATCGAGGCGAAGACGGGTGTCCCGGTGGGCACCCGCTCGCCCGACCGTCTGAACCACCGGAACGGCGACCGTGACCGCAACTGGGACACGCGTGCCGGCCGGATCGAGCTGGCGGTCCGAAGCTGAGGAAGGGCAGCTACTTCCCGAGCTTTCTGGAGCCGCGCCGGACAGCGGAGAAGGCGTTGGTGGCGGTGATCCAGGAAGCCTACATCCAGGGCATCTCGACGCGCTCGGTCGACGACCTGGTGAAGGCGATGGGCGGAACCGGCCTCTCGAAGAGCCAGGTGAGCCGGCTGATCACCGAGATCGACGAGCGGGTGAACGCCTTCCTCAACCGCCCGATCGAAGGCGAGTGGCCGTACCTGTGGATCGACGCCACCTACCTGAAGAAGCGCGAAGGCGGCCGCATCGTCTCGACCGCGGTGATAGTGGCGGTGGGCGTCAACACGCTCGGCAAGCGCGAAGTGCTCGGCGTCGCGAGCGGTCCGTCCGAGGCCGAACCCTTCTGGAAGAGCTTCCTGCGCTCGCTCGCCGATCGCGGCCTGCGCGGCGTCAAGCTCGTCATCTCCGACGATCACAAAGGACTGCGCAGCGCCGCAGGCAAGGTGTTCACCGCGACCCAACAACGCTGCCGGGTGCACTGGATGCGCAACGCGCTGGCGCATGTCGGTGCCAAGCAGCGCCCCGCCGTCGTCGCCATGCTCAAGACGATCTTCGCCCAGGAGAGCGCCGAGGCTGCCCACGAGCAGTGGCACCACGTCGCCGATGCGCTGCGCGAGCGATACGAGAAGCTCGCCGTGATGATGGACGGCTCGCGCGAGGAGGTGCTCGCCTACATGGCGTGCCGAAGGAGCACTGGCCGCAGATCTCGTCCACAAACCGCTCGAACGCGTCAACAAGGAAATCAAGCGCCGGGCCGACGTGATCGGCATCTTCCCCAATACCGCCGCGGTCATCCGCCTCGTCGGCGCGCTCATGCTCGAGCAGAACGACGAGTGGTTGGTGTCGCGCCGCTACATGACGCTGGAAACGATCGGAACGTTGAGCGATAACCCGCGTATCAGCCTGCCAGCACTGACAGCCTGATCATCCTTGGCTCTGACCGAGGATCGGTGTTCTTACACCACGTCATGGGGCACTACCCAACTTAGACATCCCTCAGCCCTAGGCGAATGCGTTCCAGATGATGCGCATTCATGCCGTCGCCGTCGATTGCGACAGATATTGGCAACCACTTTTTTCTAGCGACCAGGATAACTGAATATATAAAAACGCCGGCACACTGGGACGCCCGGCAACGCTGGCAAACCCTGCGTTAACCCGCACCACCCATCTCTACGATCGCCGGGCCGGTGACCTGACCCTGTGGTGCGAATAGGGGTCGAAACGGGACCCCATCATTTCGCGGCAGAGCCGATTGCGAAACCATGACAATCTAGAAAATAATTCGGTGTCCCGTATCGGCGCCGATCGGGACCCCCGATCAACCTGGTTCGGTTCGCTGCACAATGATTAAGTCGTATCCCGTCGGGGTACCGCTTCGACTCCTATACAAAGCATTGGTCAAACACCTGTTGCGGGGTGATGGCCGCTATGTCCATCCGCTTCGCGCAGCGCTAAACGATTTCAACCCGTTCAACTCGATCCGGCCGGTATGGCCTGTCGAGCGGCGCGCTCGACGCGCCCTAGCCGAAGACGCTCAGGCTCGATGAAATCATGATCGACTGGATGGTTGCCGGCCTGCAGGAACGGTCTTCGCTGTTCGCGGGATTGCGAAAAGAGGCCACCCCACGCCCAGATCTACCCCACCGCGCCATCCGAGGTGCGGCAGGAGCCGCGATGTTCGCCAATGTTCATCCGCAGTCCGGTCTATGGGACGCGCTGTAGCACACTGCTCGCGATCGAAGACTATGACGCCGGCATCATAGCGGAGCGGCGATACACTCCAGCGGGAGAGGTCGCGGGCGAAACGAGCCTCAGCTTCGCATGGCTGCAACTAGCTCTGCTAGGGCGGCGAAGCCGGCAGCCATCAGCTTTGTTCCTATCACCGTTGCGCCGGGACGTTGCCCTTGGGGGCAACGTCCCCCGCTGATCAGGCCGCGGCCTCCATGTTGTATTTGTTTATTGGACGGGCGATTGCGACCAGGTCGCGGCGCGCGCCGGCCACCGCGCGGTCGCGCGCTTCTGGCCCCATGCCTACGCCCTCGGCACGAACGACCCGGATATCCGTGATGCCGACGAAGCCGAGCACGCCGCGCAGATAGGATTCCTGATGCTCCAGCCCCGCCATCGCGGCGTTCCCCTCGAAAGCGCTCCCGCGCCCGGAGACGATGAACGCCGTCTTCCCGCCGGCCAGGCCCTTGGGGCCCTGTTCGGAATAGCTGAAGGTATGGCCGGCGACGACGATGCGGTCGATCCATGCCTTCAAAGTGCTGGGCACGCCGAAATTATACATTGGGGCGCCGATCACCAGCACGTTGCTGGCGAGGAATTCGCTGAGATGCTCGTCGTTGAACTCGTCAGCGCCGCGCAGCGCCAAGTCGCCGCCGCTGAGGTGCGTGATCGGCTCCGCGGCGAGGTCGCGATAGGTTACGTTCGCTTCCGGGCTGGCGGCACGCAGTTCGCCGACCAGCGCCGCCCCGAGGTCACGCGTGACCGAATTGGCACCGAGGATGCTCGAATCGATATGCAGGATGTTCACGAGTCCGTCCTTTTGGTTTGCTTGTCTCAGGACGTCAGATAATCCTGCTATCCTGCTTGATCGAGGCTGCTAAGATGGACTATTGATTCAGGAAAGCTCAATGAAGGACGGCCCGTGGACCGACTGCGCGCGTTCGAAGTCTTTACCACCGTGGTCGCTCGCGGCGGCTTCGCCCGCGCCGCGGAGACGCTCGACACTTCGCCCGCCAACGTCACTCGCTACATCGCCGAACTCGAAACCTATCTCGGCACGCGCCTTCTTAACCGCAGTTCGCGTCGCATCTCGATGACCGAGGCCGGCGCTGCGCTCGACGAACGGTTGCGCCAAGTGCTCGTCGAGGTCGCCGAGGCCGAGGCGGCGGCCAGCGCCAGCGCGGTTACCGCGCGGGGCCGCCTTCGCATCAACGCGCCACTTAGCTTCGGCGTCATCCACCTCGCGCCGATCTGGCCGCTTTTCACGGCCGAGCATCCCGGGGTCGAGCTCGACATCACGCTGTCCGATCGCGTCGTCGACATGGTCGAGGAAGGCTTCGACCTTGTCGTGCGCATCTCGCGCGCCGGTTCGCAGACGCACGTGGCGCGCAAGCTGGCGTCGTCGCGCAGCCTCCTCTGCGCCGCGCCCGCTTATCTCGCCAAGCGCGGCAGCCCCACCGCGCCGGCCGATCTCGCCGACCATGACTGCCTGGCCTATTCCTTCTCTCAGACGCCGGGCGAGTGGCCTCTGTTTGAAACAAACGGTGCGGAGCATCGGGCGCGCTTCCGGCCCGCGGCACTGGCCAATAACGGCGAGACATTACGCGAACTGGCGATCGCCGGCGCGGGCATCGCCTCACTGCCGACCTTCATCGCCGGCGATGCGCTCCGCGCGGGCACATTGGTGCCGGTGCTGCCCGTGCTGCGCCCACCCGAGATTGACATCCTCGCGGTCTATCCCAGCCGTCGTCATCTCTCGGCCAAGGTCCGGCTCATGGTCGACTTCCTTGCCGGGGCCTTCCACGGCACGCCGTCCTGGGATGTGGCGTTCATTTAAGCTGAATGGACAGTTGCGGATTGGCCACTGGTTTGGAGAAACCTGAAGTCTAAATCCCTCGCCATCACTTCAAAGGATAAGACGGTGAAATTGTTGGTCGACGGAAAATGGCATGATCGCTGGTATGCGACGAAGGATAGCGGCGGACGCTTCATCCGCAGCGAGGCAGCTTTCCGCAGCTGGGTGACCCCAGATGGCGCGCCGGGGCCGAGCGGCATTGGCGGCTTCGTCGCCGAGCCCGGGCGCTACCATCTCTATGTCAGCTTGGCCTGCCCTTGGGCGCATCGGACGCTGATCATGCGCTCGCTTAAGGGACTGGAGGAAATGATCTCCGTATCGGTCGTCCATTGGCTGATGCTGGAGAATGGCTGGACCTTCGCCGACGGCCCGGGCGTGGTGCCTGACCCGCTAAACGGCGCCCGGCTCATGCACGAGATCTACACAGCCGCCGATCCCGACTATAGCGGCCGCGTCACCGTGCCGGTGCTTTGGGACAAGCATACGGCCACGATCGTCAGCAACGAATCGTCCGAGATCATGCGCATGTTCAACTCAGCGTTCGACGGAGTCGGCGCGCTGGCCGGCGACTATTACCCCAAGGCACTGCGCGGTAAGATCGATGCGCTCAACGACCGCATCTACGACACCGTCAACAACGGGGTCTACAAGGCGGGATTCGCCACCACCCAAGAGGCGTACAAAGAAGCGATCGCTCCTCTGTTCGCCTCGCTCGATTGGCTCGAGCAGATGCTGGCCGGCGGCCGCTATCTCACCGGCAACACGTTGACCGAGGCCGATATCCGCCTGTTCACTACCCTGGTTCGCTTCGACGCGGTCTACGTGGGCCACTTCAAATGCAACATCCGTCGCATCGCCGACTATCTCCGCGTGTCTGCATATGTCCGCGACATCTTCCATCTGCCCGGCATCGCCGCGACGGTGAATTTCGAGCACATCAAGCGGCACTATTACGAGAGCCACCGCAGCGTCAACCCGACCGGCATCGTGCCGGTCGGGCCGGATCTGGATTTCGTGCGATAGGCGTTGGAAGCGGCCGGATGGCCGGAAGCCGATCCGTCAGGGCCCCTCCCCGTAAGCGGGAGGGGCTACAGAATGCGCTCGTCAGCAGATTGGCCCGGGCTAGGTTTGAGTCAGAATGCGCGGATCATTAGGTATAGCGGCTCGCAATGATGATCGCCCGGAACTGGTATAGAGGGCGGTTTCAGGATCACATTGCTTCAGCCGGATCGATGCGAAAAACGCGCATTCCATGGGACGGAAACCACATTCGGTGGGACGGACGCACAATGCTGATCCCCGCACTCACGAACGGCGAATGTGACGAAATGGGGCTGGCAGCTTTCATGCGCAACGTGGGCGCGGTAGTAATGATCGCGACTCGAGTTGGCTAAGCCGCAGCAGATCGTTATCGACGGGCTTAGCTGGCTTTCTTCAAGACGTCGTTAATCTCGAGTCGATAGCCATCGACCTTAAATGAAGATCTGTTTCACGCCGTTCGGTCGGAACTGGGGCGCGTGCTGTCCATTCATGTTTATCCAGGAAATGTGCTGCTCGGCGAGTTTTACGAACATCGCATCCATATCGCCACAGGCGATTGCTATGTTGTCCCAGCAACTATGATCGGATCGGGCGGTTCGATTTTCAACGATATGAAGCATGATCTTACCGCCAAATGCCAGCCAACGCTCTCTGGTGGCCATCGAATACAAATAGCTTGTAATTAATCGGCAGTCCAAGTCGGTCC
>NZ_JH584243.1:204869-211295 GCF_000241485.1 Sphingomonas sp. PAMC 26605 | reverse complement strand
GGTGCGTTCGAGGTGCTACGCCGTCAGCGGACAGGGTCGCGATAAGAGACCTAAGCCTGCAGTGACGCCTATGGCGAGGCTGTCGCCGACGGCGCCCGCGGGTGGCGGGGTATCGATGAGCGGGTCTCGTTCCAGGCCGTCTCACCGTTGTTGATTTGTTGAGATGTTAGATCTATCTAGCGATCAATCGCGCTCGCCATGCCTATGCCCCTCGGGGTACGCACACTTGGCGGGCCTTTTTGTTTTCGGGGTCCATGCGCTAAGCCATGGTGATGTCCCGACCCTTCGCCAAGCCGTCCCTTACCTTCAACCAGCAGATTGCGCACCTGCAAGCGTCAGGGATGACAGTGGCCGACACGCCCCGCGCCGAGGCCTGGCTTCAGCACGTCAGCTATTACCGGCTCAGTGGCTATTGGCACGTCTGGAAGGACAATGCTGGAACGGGTTTCCTGCCGGGTGCGGACTTCGATGCGGTCTGCGCGCTCTATACGTTCGATCGAGATTTGCGCAGCATCGTCGGCGGAGCGGTCGAGCGGGTCGAGGTCGCGCTTCGCGGCAGCTGGGCCTACCAGCTTGCCCATCGCGGCGGGCCGCACGCCTATCTCGACGCGGCCCTTTACGAGGACCGACGCGAGTTTCAGGCGATGCTCGGCAAGCTGGCGACCGACACAGGACGTTCGGCGGAGACCTACATCCGGCATTATCGTGATAATTACGACGATCCCGCTTTGCCGGCTGTATGGATGGTGGCGGAAATGATGAGCTTCGGCCAGCTGTCGCGCTGGTATTCGTTGCTACGCGACCCGGCCCTGCGGCAAGCGATTGCTGCGCCATTCGGCTTACGTGAGGAGTTGCTGGTTTCGATCGTCAAGCATCTTGTCGACGTTCGCAACATCTGTGCCCATCATGGTCGCTTGTGGAACCGGGGCTTTCGGAGTCCACCACGGCTACCGCAGCGGCCAGCCGAGCTGGGCGCTACGCTAGACGCGAGCCGGGCCGGCAATGCCGCGGGTCAGGTATACAACGCACTAGTACTGCTGATCTATCTTGTGCGGCAGCTCGCGCCCACGTCCACTTGGAGGGACGAGTTGATCACCCTGCTCGCGTCGCGTCCGGCTGGCGATCTCGTATCGATGGGCTTTCCGGCGGACTGGCAAACCCGGTCGCTATGGACCTAACAGATGGTGTAACGGGTCGTTGCTCATCGCTGTGACGGGCTGTCGTCGAGCATGCTGAGCGGGGTGGGAGTGATCCAGTCGGCACCCAGCATCGGGTAGGGACCGTAAAACAGGTCACCGAGCGCACGCCGGTAGTGCGCGTTCATCCAACGCCGACGACGATGCTCTGGCCCATCGTGAAGGATGTGGCAGCGCTGGCACAGCGCCGCCAACCGGTGAAGCGCGCTGTCGCTCGGGTCATGGTTGAGGTGTGCGCAGGCAAGCACCACGGGCGTCCAGGCACCGTACTCCAGAATATTCTCGGTCGGCCGCCGCGCGCGCCCGCCCCTGCCGTTGCGCCAGCAATGCCGTTTACGGTCCCACCATCGTCCATCTCGAAGATGGAATACTCTCTGCCCATGCGGGCGCCCGCAATGCTCGCAGCAGCCCCCAGCTCGTACGAAGCGTATGTGATGCGAGATCTGTGGCCAGTCGATCGGGTACAGGAACACGTGCTCGAGACGGATCGGCATCAGGCCTCTCCCTTCGCCACGTCAGGTTGCGGATTGGCCGGCATCACGGGGCCAACGCCGCGGCGGTTAGCGCCCGATAGAGCGTCGCGTGGTGGCATTTAAGCAATTTGGCTGCCTCCCGAACTGATGTGCCTTCGCTCACCAGGCGCTCGCCCAATGCGATCTGATCGGGCGTCAGCTTGGGAGGACGGCCGAAGCGCACCCCCCTCGCCTTCGCTGCCACCCGCCCGCTGCTGGTGCGCTGGTGGATCAGCTCGCGTTCGAACTCGGCGATGCCGGCGAACACGGTCAGCACCATGCGGCCGGCTGGTGATGTGGTGTCCGCCCAAGGCTCTGCCAGCGAACGCAGCCCGGCGCCGGCCTCCTTCAGCTTCTCGGCAATGTCGAGCAGGTCGCGGGTGGAGCGTGCCAGCCGGTCGAGCCGCGTCACCACCAGCACGTCATCACCGCGCGTTTGGTCGAGCAAGCGCGCCAGCTCGGGCCGGTCGCGACGGGCGCCCGACACTTTCTCTTCGAACGTCCGCTTGCATCCAGCCTCCTTCAACGCGGCGCGTTGCAGCCGGAGATCCTGGTCGTCGGTGGACACACGGGCGTAGCCAATCAGCATGTCGCAAAATTGTATCACAACACTAATATTATGCAACAGACTTTTGCGACATCAGCTCACGAAGAAAACCGGGCGTCGGCGCTGCTGTCGCGAAACTTAGGCAGAGCGTGTGAAAAGTCGTGAGCAGCGGCGTGGATTATGACGGGTTTGCCCCGAGCGGGGGCCCAAGCCGAACAAGGCTTAATCCTGCCGTCTGACCGCCTTGAGACCTCCAGAAGCCGTTCATCCGAGGCCCAGCGGTTCATTGGGGCGCGAAAAGACCGGTTTACGCCCTCGCTGCGGCGATCAGGCCCGGGACACCGACCAGAGTGATGGCCCGTCTGATATTATAGGCGAGCGCGGTCAGGCTGAACTCGCCGCGGACGTTGTCGAGCCGGCGCATCAGAAACGCGCCTTGGCCCATCCACTGCTTGATGGTGCCAAAGGGATGTTCGACGCTGTTTCGCCGTTGGGCGAGTATGTCAGGGCGCAGTGCCAGCCGCGCTGCCATGCGGTCGAGAACAGCCTCGTTCTCCAGGCGCGAGACGCGACGGAATGACCTAGTGCAGTGTGGCTTCATCGTGCAGCCGGTGCAGGCATCGCGGTTGGCGTAGTCGATCTTCACATTGTCGCGCGACTTGCCCCGGTAGCGCGGCGAGAGCGTTGCCCCGGCCGGGCAGATAAAGACATCCTGGTCCGGCTCGTAGCGGAAGACTTCCTTGCTGAAAAAGCCTTCCCGTACGGCAGAGCCGCGGAGCGGCTTGGGCACATACGGGGTGATGCCGGCCGCCTCGCAGGCCTCGATATCTTCGATCTTGAAGTAGCCGCGGTCGGCCACCGCATCGATCCGCTCGACGCCCAGTGCCTCCATTGCCGCTGTTGCGGTCTGAGCGAGCAGGCCCAGGTCGAGGACCTGGTTGCTCACCGCCTGCTCAGCGATCAGCTTGTGCTTCACGTCGACGGCAAGTTGTATGTTGTAGCCGACCCCGACTTTGGTCATGCGCGCCATCGCGCGGGCGTCAGGATCGGTCAGCGAGATCTGGTCGGCGCCCGTGCGGTCCAGTTCGGCGAGCATCTCCTTGTGATGATCGCGCTTACCCTGGATAGCGGCGATCTTCTCGGCCAGTTTGTCGTCACCGCCGCCCGAACCGCCACCCGGCGTGCGGTCCTCGTCGGCATCCCCCTCGTCGAGCCGCTTCATGTAGCCGGCGAGCTTCTCGTCGGCGTCCTGGATGAACTTGGCCAGTGATGCTCGGGTGAAGTTTCGGGTCTTGTTGTTGACCGCCTTGATGCGCGTGCCGTCGACCGCCACGAGCTCGCGTCCGAACAGATCGAGCTGACGACACAGCACCACGAACTCGCGGAACACCGCCTTGAAGGCGGCACGGTTATCGCGTCGGAAGTCGGCGATGGTTTTGAAATCCGGCTTGAGATGCCGCAGCAGCCAGATGGCTTCGATATTGCGGTGCGTCTCGGCTTCCAGGCGTCGGCTCGACCGGATCCGGTTCAGGTAGCCATAGATGTAGAGCTTGAGCAGATCTGCCGGATCGTAGCCCGGCCGCCCCGTCGTCTTGGGTTGCACCCGGACAAACCCAGCCGCGCCAAGGTCGAACCCGTCGACAAAGGCCTCAATGAACCGAACCGGATTATCCGGTCCGACATAATCATCAACCGCCTCAGGTAGCAGCAGGAGCTGCGAGCGGTCCGTTCCAGACAGATGCGCCATGCCAGAAATATACCATGCGCAGCGATCCACGGGAATCCTCAGGACGGGTTTTCACACAGTCTGTAGGAGTCTAGCGACGCAATGGCTTTCCCTTTTCCCCATCGCCATGTGTCCGTTTCGGGATAGGGCAATCGGGAACGGGCTTCGGGAATGACCCTTGCGGATCGGGTCATGTGCCCTCCACTCGCCTTTGCGATCCTATTCGACCTTCCAAATCAGGAAAGCCTACGAGTCATGCTAGAGCCGCAAGATCGGTCGAGCGGGTCATGGCCACTGTGCATGGTTTAGCGGCATGCGCCGGATCAGTGCGCCGTAGCGCCGCACATCATCTAACGATCTTTCATAAGTTTCGTGAACAGGCCCGCGAGAGTTCCGTTCAGCAGAACCATGACCCGACCTATGGCTCGATATTGGGGAATAGCATCGATAGACAAAATATATATATACATCAACTTATTGATTTGTGTTAATATTTAATGTCTAGAGATCTACAGATTCTATAGAAATGATCCAACAGCTTTAAATTACAGGATTTGTCATGCCAGTTGATGTCCATCCTCTTTCGGGCGCTATTAAAAAGCTCGCCAATGAAAATTATCTCAGCGCAACCGAGCAAGAGGCTTTTTCGGCCATTCCGTACAGGATATCCGACGTCGAATCTGGAGCGTACATACTTAGGCAAGGTAATGAAACGGACATGTGTTTTATAATACTTATGGGATTAACTTTTAGCAATAGAATTACTGGCAATGGTAGCCGTCAGATAATCGCGATTAATATGCGTGATGATATAGTTAACGTTCAATCCGGCCTAACGAATTTTGCCGATCACAATATTCAAGCGCTGTCTCATTCTAAAATTGCTTATATATCTTATAATGACATATTCCAAGTCGTTAATGAATATCCTGCAATCGGCCGGGCTCTATGGAGAAATACTGGAATACAACTATCTATTATGCAGGAGTGGGCGGTAAATATGGGAAGGAAAAGTGCTAAGAGTCGTATATGTCACTTTATTTGTGAATTATTTATTCGTCAGAAAAAGGCGGACCTTATGAGAAAGGGGACGATCGCTTGGCCTATGACGCAGGATCAAATTGCGGATACGCTAGGTTTGACTGCTGTACATGTGTCCAGGATATTGAAAATACTTCGAACAGAGCGATTAATAAAGATCGATAAACGTGTTCTAACGATTATGGACTGGGATGCATTGCGAGATGCAGGGGACTTCCGATCTGCGTATCTCCATTATAATGAAGACCTTGGTGTCGCCGAATCTTAACTTACAATCTAATATCATAGACGATAATTCACTGGAACACCGTTAAATCGTAGTTTAAACATTGCAGCATCTCTTATGCTGCTAAAAATTACATATAGCCGGTTCATCATCCACGCTTTGTCTACGAGGTCAGCTGACTGATTAGATTCAATAACGTGCAGGATGTCTGGTTCGTGACGCTCGTAAAACATCACCGTCCACGGAGCATTTGGGTCGCTCTGAAGCCAGAGGAGTGCGTCACACGAGCCTGATCTCAAATCATGCCATACGTGATGCTGACCGTATGAAAATCCGCGGTCGAGGTGGAACACGTTCATCTTCAGCACTCGATCTAAGCGAAATTGCGGCTTTCGTACGCGCCGCCAGAACAAAGTAGGAAGAAACCGCAATCTGAAAAGATCATCGACGGCTGACTCGTGCTTGAAAACCGATGAGACTGCTCGAGCTGTCCACGCAGCCCCGAGCTGGTCGCGCTGAGCCGGGACGGGCGCGACCAGAAACGGTTCACGTCGCGCGACATGATCGCGTTGGAAGCCCGGCTTGAGCGTGTCGGCAACGCGCTTTCCGCGCGGCATGAACATGGTCTCCCGACAGTGGCAATAGGGGGGGCAATTGCCACTGCCGGGAGTGAAGGTCTCGGGCTCGGAGACGAGCAGGAGGCCGCATTACCACATATAGCGGGTCCAGAAGGACTTGTCACAGTTGTTGGTTACGCAGACACTGGCAAACCGGCCATGTTGGGGGTCTCGCCCGAAGGCCGGGACCAAAATCTCCTGCGAAGGCCTACGCTCCCGGATCGGAGCCGAAGCGTGGTCGGCTGGCGAAGATAGTCGAGCCTGCTTGAAACGACAGGCGGTGAGCATGCTCCTCATGTTCGCCGCCGTTCGATCCAGCGCTGGGAAGCGAATGACCGTTTGTTATTGACCGGAAAAACGATCGGGCTGTAATCGCCTATTTGGCGCTTTTCGGGCGTGCTTTCGCAAACCGAAAGCGGAAGTTGGGACGAAGCATAGACATTTTGCCAATTGTTTCGTGTGCGGGGTGCTACGTGCCGCCGCGGCCGATAGAGAAGTCAACCAAGGCGGGAGTGGATGCCTCGTTTCGACCGGATGGATAGCCTTAATCAGCTCGGCCAG
>NZ_JH584243.1:154313-201042 GCF_000241485.1 Sphingomonas sp. PAMC 26605 | reverse complement strand
AGCAGAGCGGCATACACGAGGAGGAGAATGAGGATCGCCAAGGCGAGGCGCGGAATTGGTACGGAGCGCAGCCGCTAGAAGGCACGATGCCGGTTGCCCACGTTAGTGAGCCCAGCAACTGGCTATCCTTCAGCACGCACCCCATCCAGCTCAACGTGATCGGAAACAGGCTGATCGCGATTATGGCGAGGGCAGGGACGCGGGCGACCTCCAACCGCAAAGCTGCGAACAGCATGGCGACGCCCATCCAGGGCAGGCCGAGCTGAAGCGCGAGAAGCGGTCCCGATCCGTCGAGGCCGATTGCACGTGCGGCCACACACACCATGCCATGATCGCCGGGTGCCAATCGTGGAGGCTCCCGCTCACCGCTTAGCTATATTGCGCCCACCCGTCGTATGTGACCACGCCGGGCCACAGGATCGCGATCAGCACCACGGCGATGGTCAACGGAAGGCCGAGCGCAAGCACCTGCAACCGATCGCTTCGGAGGCGCTCCGCCGGCTTTGGAGGCTGCCGAGTCATTGGAGTGGCTATCAAAATCCGTTTGACCCCAAGCAAGGCAGTCCGCAACGATCGTATCAATGGAAGGGTTTGACGATGCCGATCTTGATCGTCGCGTTCGCCGGCAGCGCGGCCTGGCTGCCCGGCTTGTACGTGGGCAGCTTCTGGAGGTCCTCGGGGTCCACGTCCATCAGCGCGACATGCTCGCCGAGCAGCGCGACATCGCCGACCGATACGAGAACGAGGCGCGTCCCGATTCCGAAGCGGGCAAGGGCGCCGCCGATCTCGACGACGAGCTGCGCGTCCCCATCGGGCCCCTTGACCACGCCGTCGACCCAACCGAGGATATGCTGACTTTCTTCAGGTGCGAGCAGCCTGCGACCGGGAAGGTCGCCGACCCGCACGGACTGGGCGAAGCGATTCTCCGCCCGCGGGTCCCTCGGCTTTTCCTTAGCATCGTCTTCCGCCTGCATAGCCGCAGGCACGGGTTCGAGCGCGGTGCCGAGCGCCAGGCTCGAAACAAGCAGCGCGGCCATCAGCAAAGTCGAATGTCGATGCATGCAAGCCTCCGGACCACGCCCATTCATCGTTGGCGGTTGAGTCGCAAATGGTCAAAGAGACTAACCCGTCAGGAGCCATCTCAGTCCTATCGCATGGGGTTCGCTGCGTCGCCCGCATTGCCACGGCTTCGTCGACATCTTAGCTCGGAAGTCCTGGAAGCATCCTTAATCGGAAAATCGCCATGACCGTCAACGCGGCGAGCACTGCTCCCTCCGATCAGGACTTCGTTACTCATCCGGCGCCGGCCCGAAAGGCCAAGCGTCTGCATCCCTGGCCGGTTCGCGTGATGCACTGGCTGAACGCGATCGCCATCATTATCATGATCGGCTCGGGGTGGGGTATCTACAATGACTCTGTGATCTTTCATTTCATCCACTTCCCCGCCTGGATGAAGATCGGAACCTGGGCCGGGAAGAGCCTGCAGTGGCATTTCGCTTTCATGTGGCTCCTTGTTATCAATGGCGCCTTCTATCTGTCGTATGGCTTGCTCACGGGCCGCTTTCGCGAGCGGTTCTTCCCGATCCGCATCGCCGGGCTGATAGGCACCGTGCGAGACACCCTGAAGCTTAAGCTGGCGCATGAAGACCTTACGATCTACAATCCGGTGCAGAAGTTGCTGTACCTCGTCGTGATCACGGCCGCGTGTTCGCAAGTCCTGACGGGACTGGCTATCTGGAAGCCCGTTCAATTCCAGTTTCTCACCGCGCTGTTCGGCGGCTTCCAAGGCGCTCGGCTTGTACATTTTCTCGGAATGGCGGTCATCGTGGGGTTCTTGATTGTGCATGTTGCCCTGTCGTTCGCGGTTCCCACGACGTTGCTCGCCATGTTCACAGGTGGGCCACGCGTTGGTACCAAGGAGGATCGGTCGTGATCAGATCGCGTCATCGTCCAAGAGTTCTGCCCGAGGCGGGCATTCTCGATAATCACCAGCCGCTCGTGCGTGAAATCGAGCGGCGAGGATTTCTCCGTGGCGGTCTTTCGCTCGGAGCGCTTACGCTACTCACCGGCTGCGATGTCGCGGACGATTCGTCGGTCGGAAAAGCACTACTTGCGATGTCGAGGTTCAATGATCGCGTGCAGGGGGCCTTATTCGATCCCAACAAGCTCGCGCCGACCTATTCCCCGGTCGACGTGCTGCGACCGCCCCGCTTCAACGCCTCGTACGACATCGAGGACGTCAAGCCCGTCGACGGAGCCAGCTGGAAACTCGAGCTGTCTGGCCTTATCCACGACAAGCGTCCCTGGACGCGCCAACAGATCGAAGCGCTGCCTAAGCGAGATATGATCATCCGGCACATCTGTGTCGAGGGCTGGGACTATATTGGACAATGGTCGGGCGTGCCGATGCGGACTTTCCTAGAACGGATCGGTGCAGATTTTCGCGCCAAATACGTCGCGTTCAAGACCGCCGATAATTACCCCAGCAGCATCGACATGGCGACCGCGCTGCATCCACAGACGCTGTTGGCGACGACCTATGGTGGAGAGACGTTAGACGATCCGTTCGGCTACCCTTTGCGCCTGCGCACCTCCACCAAGCTGGGCTTCAAGAACCCCAAGTGGATCACCGCGCTAGAAGTCACCAACACATATAGCGGCGGCTTCTGGGAGAACCAAGGCGACCCGTGGTTCTCGGGACTCTAGCCGGTTTTCGACAGCGCTTTGACTATAACGCGGATGATCGCGAGCGACTCGGCGGCTCCGTTATGTTCGCCCTTTTCGAAGTCTCCCGTGACGCAACCGAGTTGATTTGTGACGTGGGCTAGGCAGAGCACGCGGCAGCCGCGCGCGGCCGCGAATGCGTAGAGCGCGGCTGCTTCCATCTCGACGACGATCGCGCCTTCTTGGCGGCGCGATGCGATCGACGCGGCCGTCTCCCGAAAGGGCGCGTCCGTCGTCCAGCTCATTCCCGCAAACACCTTGAGACCGGCCACAGCGATGGCCTTTTTCGCGGTGTCCAGAAGTGCTGGTTCGCTAACTGCGAGGGGGGACGCCGGCAAATAATGATAGCTGGTCCCTTCATCGCGCAACGCCGCGTCAATCAGGACGTGATAGGGAGGCGGTCCGCGCTCGGCGATCTGACCCGCCGAGCTGACGCTGATCAACAGCGAGCAGCCGCACGCGAAGAGTTGCTCCGCGACGAGCACCGAGAAGGATGCTCCGACCGCGCTGCCGACGATGCCGAACTGCTGACCGTCCTGCTCCCACTCCCACATCTCGGTATGGTAGCAAGCCCAGCCGGCCGAGCGGCGCGCGTTCAGCGACGTGCGAACGTATCGGACGATGTCGCCGTCCGGGTCGAGGATGCACGTTGCCGGTGCGGACGTCGGAGCCAGTCCTTTCTGACGGCGCGCCTCGCGCAGCATGTTCTCCGGGCGGAAGACCGAGGGAGCGCCGAAGTCGCTGCGGGCCAAGAGTAAAACCACTGGGTGTCCTTCTGCCTCGCGGGCGCCGGCTCGGCGGGTCTCCTTCTCGGGAAACGCGATAATCGGGGTTGTCGACATTAACTCGATCCCATTGACGAGGCGTTTGGCTTGGGCGCAAGGGCGAGTCGCAGGAACGTAGTCACGATGCGGCTGCCCGCGCGGATGCTACCGAGGAGGGAACCGGCCACTTTCGACGCGCCGCCTAGGCGGACGCGATTGTCGACGGGTTGCTCGAGCGTGCGAAGACCAAACCGCGCGGCGCGCATCTGCATTTCCAGATTCCAACCGTAGGTCAACTCGCGCATGCCGAGCGCGAGCAGATGATTGCGTGAGATCGCTCGAAACGCGCACATGTCAGTGTAGCGAACTCCATAAAGGACGCCCGTTCCCAACCCGATCAAAAAACCGGCGAGGCGCTGGTGCGGCCCGAGGCTGCCGCGCGCGGAACGACCGCGAACCCTCGATCCGATCACAAAGTCGTGCGTGCCGGAGGCGATGGGCTGAACTAGGCAGGTGATCGCGCTCGGGTCGTCGGCACCATCGCCATCCATGAACACCAAAATCGCGTTTGGCAAAGCCGTTTCGGCGGCGCTCAGGCAGGCGCGGCCGTAACCGCGTCCGGTTTCGATCACAGTCGCACCCGCCCCTCGTGCGATCTCGACCGTTCCATCACGGCTGCCGCCGTCGGCGACAATCACATGCGAGACCAAATTGGCCGGAATTTCGGCAAGGACCTGAGCTATACTCTCCGCTTCGTTCAACGTCGGTATGATTAGCACCACTGGGGGCGTGTGTTGCGGGTGGGGGGGGTGCGTCACGGATCAGAGGCTCCAGCGCATACCGCAACTCGCGCAGGCAGTGGGCGGTGCTATGGAAAGGAGCGCCTCTCGGAAGTCCTGATAGGGGACGCCGTTCCAGATTTCGCGTAGTGTCGATTGAGTGGCGTCGCCCAGCGTGTAGTTTTCGTAGCCGCGCTGTGAGAAGGGCGCGATGCAACAAGGTAGGGCCCGGCCGTTCGCCGTGACATACATCACGGTCCACGGGCGACGACATAACGACCAAGGGGAGTTGTCATCCGCTCGGCGGAGACTCATCCCGGGCTCCGACGCAGCGCCCGAGGCCCCGAACGTGATTCCGTAGGACGCCGCGATTTGCTCGGCCTGCGCTATCGCATCGGCTTCCTCGCCAGAGAGCTTCTCATAAAGCGCTTGATCCGGTGTGGCCCTGCCGATCGCGTCGTCTTCGAAGAACACCAAGCGCTGAAGGTAGACTTCCTCGACGCCGATGTCGGCTGCGACCCGGACAAACTCAGGCAACTCCCTGATCGTTTCTTTCAAGCCGGTCAACCAAGCGGAAACGCGCGGCTTTTCGTGCCCCTCCCGCTTTTGCAGCGTGCGAAAGTTGCGCACATTTTTGAGGATGCGGTCGAAATAGTTCTTGCCGCGGATAGCGTGGTAGCTTGCCGCGTTCGAGGCGTCGAGCGAGACACGAAGTTCGTCGAGACCGGCCTCGATCATGGCGCGGCCGCTCTTTTCGGTCAGCACCGTGCCATTGGTGTTGAACAGGACATAGACGCCGCGATCCTTGAGGTAGCGCACCATCTGGCCGAGGTTCTTAACAAGCATCGGTTCGCCTACACCGTGCAACACGGCGCGCTGCAGATCGGGCAATTGATCGACGATCGAGGTGAATAGTTCCCAGCTCATATCCGCCGGCGGCTCGAGCTCGACATAGGTTCGTGGGCACGTCGTGCACAGGAGATTGCAGCGGTTCGTCGTCTCTAGGTAGAGACAGGTCGGAGACCGCTCGTTTCTCGCAGTCGGCGCAACTGGCGCCGCCTGATGATAGCGGCGTGGATCCTCGATGATTTCGCTAGACGGCAAAGCTGACATTTCGACGTCGCTCCAAGATTCGGACGACGCCGCGCCATGCGACCTCGCCTATGAGTAAAAGGGCAAAAGGTAGGTAAACGGCGATCATGTAGATCGGGTCATCCGGGGCGTGCGCCTGCCAATATAGCAGTGGCGCCGCGCAGGTTAGATATAGGACCGACCAACTGCGGACGAAACACAACAGCGGCAGCGTCCAGGTAAAATACCAAGGCAGGTGCGGCGACATGAAGACCGTAAAGGCGGTCAGCAGAAACAAGGTTCCGCCCAGATCGACCTTGCCGGGAACGCGTCGCCATACGGTAGCTACGGCGCCGACCGCCAGCACAGCCAAGGCTATGGCCAGATATGCCGGCCGGGCCCAGCTGGGCAAATCGATTTGCTGGTCCAGCAGCCCGATGACGAAGAATCCCGTCCCGTCGTCAATCGCTTCCTCATGAGCATAGCCGGACAGGAAACCGAACACCTTGTAACCTACAGAAAGAAACGGCAGGTAAAGGCCGACCGCCACGACGAGGGCTGTCAGCGGCGCCCGCCAGTCCCATCGACAGTAGAGTGCAGGCGCCATGACAATTGGGAAGAATTTGGTCAGCGTCGCCGCGGCGAGCAGGGCGCCGCTAGCGGCTCGCCGTCCCTGATCGGCGAGCATAATCGCCGCCATCATAAGCGCGATCGCCGCCGCATCGATATGGCCGCTTCCCGCGAACTCGTAGAGCGCGAGCGGGGACCAAGCATAAAGCAAGACTCGGGTTGAGGGTAGCCCGCGGCGTTTCAGAAGGTATAGGATGGAGGCTGCAGTGAGGCCTTCGAAGAGGACCATAACCAGCTTCATCGCGACGACGCCGCCACGGCCCAGCCCGACCGTACGGAAGATGACCTGAGCGGCGGGGGGGTAAATGGTCGGCGCGTAGTCGGCGCGGTTAATGTTCGGATAGACCGCGTTGTCACGCAGCGACGCAAGCGCAGGGTCGGCCGGGATGTAGCGGTAAGGGTTGATGCCCGCCGCTTGCACGCGACCGTCCCACACATAGCGATAGACGTCCGATGAGTCGGGAGGCCACGGCAAGAGGCAGGCGCGCATCACAGCGGCGCTGACGATGATGATCCACGTTGCGCGACGTAGGGTCACATCGCTCTGGGACTCTTCGAACTTGATGACGAACCACGCTGAGAGCGTGAAAGGAAAGGCGGTCGCGATCATGATCCCAACCACCTTTGGTTCCGAATTGAAGAGCAGACCCCATGCGCCCAATCCCGCCAGCGCGATCAACAGCGAAGCGGACCCCGCGACGATCCCGAGAAAAACCTTTCCACTCATTCGTCGACCAACGCCACCGGGGCCGCCGGGCTGAAGCTTGCTTCCTGGTAGGGCGGCTGCGACATCTCCCCGCGGGAGTCGAGGGTAGCAAGGAAGGCGACGGTAGCCGGCGCTGAAAAACCAGCTTCGGCACTTGCCTCGCAGCGCCCTGAAATCTGTGACCTCAAGGTGTGCAGAGTCGCTTCGTCGTCGACATCGAACCAGGGATCGAGCTCGACAAGGTCCAAACCGATGTCGTCGATCCGCGCCCTGGTCTGCTGCGCGACGACTTCCGTGCTCCACGAAATTGTCTCGAAAGGCTCTGACCTCGGCGCTTTCAGACCGAGAAGATAGTAACCGCCATCCATCGAAGGCCCGAGGACGGCGCGGTCGCCGGGTTTCGCCAAGTGATGGGCGGCTTCGATCAGGCGAGCCGTTGGTAGCGTCGGGCTATCAGAATTGAGGACGCATGCGGCGCCATAGCCGAGGGCGAAGAGCGTCCGCATGGTTTCGAACAGGCAGACGCCAAAATCCCTATGCCAGACCTCGATCAAACCGACCTCCGCGCCAAAGCGTTTCTCGAAGAAGGGTGCGGCACCGATCGGACCGAAGGCCATGAAGGTGTCGATGGGTGCCGCCAAGCTCGCGACGTGGAGGTTTGCGGCTACGTCGACGAGAAAAGCGCTGTTGAGCGCCGCGGCATCGACCGGCGTCAGGGGCGGCGACAGGCGCGTTTTGACCAATCCGGGGGCGGACGCTTTGGCCATCACGGCAATCGCGCAGCGGTGCGCTCGGTCGGCCGATTGGACGGATCTGATCAGGGTTGTCGCGAAGCGAGGGGCTTCCGATCGTTCTTTTTCCATATCGCCTCCAAACACAGCGCGTCAGCGGGAAGGACGTCCCGCTCCAGGTCGGTCCTAGACGGCGGACACCATTGATTTTCGCGTCATGCCCGACCTAGGTTACATTTATTGCGCTGCGGCAAGCGAGATCCGGTCGTCATCTAGCCACTCGAACCATCTCAAGGTCCGCCGCGAGACTGACGAGCGCTTTGCCTAAGGAATCCGCTTTCGTGTCATATGGCCCTTGCCTTGCCGCGCAGTTCGACTGTTTGATCGGACTCGGTTAAATGAGGAGTCATCCCCGCCAGCGCCGATATTCCGTCGGGGTCACGCCGTGGCAACGCCGAAAAGCGCGCGACATCTCGCGCGTCGTGCGAAAACCACCTTGGAGGGTGGCGATCTCGATGTTATCTCCGCGCTCGAGAGCATCGCGGACCCGGGTTACGCGATGCTGCTCTAGATAGCGGCCAGGGCTTACACCCGTCGAGATTTTAAATGCGCGGAAGAAGTGCGACCGGCTCGCGCCGATCAACGTCGTGAGTGCATCGCAGCCAATATCCTCCAGGTAATGCTCGTGAATGAATTCGGTCACCCGTCTCAGCTTCCACACTGGCAATCCGCCAGTCGAGCCTGTGGCGGCTTTCGCCGACTCGCGACCTAGCGACGACCGGGTGCGCAGCAGCGCTACGACGAACGCGGTGAATACGCAGTCACGATACAGCCGGGTCTCATCGGAGCTTTCGTCGAGGTGCACCAATTCCTCGGCCAGTCGGGCCACTAGAGGTTGTTCGAAACCAACAGTGTCGTTGAGGTCATATTGCCCTCTCGGCCGATCGAATTCGCTGAGCGAAATCTCGTCTAGCCGCTTCGGCGCGAGTACAAGATGTACATAGTTGATAGGACCTTCCGTCAACCAGCTGTTCTCCTGCCAACGCGGCATGATCGTCAGGGACGCATCGCCGACATCGTGGAACGTCTGGCGGGTTGCAAAGGTGCGGCGGACGCGCTTTGCTCCACCGAGGTGGAGACAGACGACATCGTCGAGCAGCGGCGGCTGTAGCAACTCTGGCGGCGTCTCGCGGAATCGCACGGCGCGATAGTCGCATTCGTCTTCGATGTACGCCTTTGTCACGGCGCCGAAGGACGCGTGCCAAGAACGGGCAGTCTTCATTTTCGAATTCGTCATCGCGGTACCGATATGTAGGATCCCCTGAGCATCGTGCGACGGCCGGGTTCAGCCTTGGCGTCGGGCAGCGCTGCCACTTCGATTTGCAGTATTGGCAGCGGGCGCATAAAATAAATTATCTGGGTCTTCGATATTATAGTCCGGTGTTCGACGGCGGCCGCCCCGAGGTTACATCCTGTCACAGACGGCTTTGTTGCAAAACTGACGTTGGGGATTCACGTAGGGAATCGAGCGGGATAGATGGGCGTGATGCCCAAACCTGCCGCACCTGTGTATCGCACGACGAACTGGCCTGAGTATAATGAAGCGCTGAAGCGGCGTGGGTCGCTGGAAATATGGTTTGATCCAGAGATGTATTGGCTATCGGTGCCTTGTGGTCGTCCTGGTCGCCCGATGCGGTTTTCAGACAGCGCGATCGAGCTGTGCCTGACGCTGAAGACGCTGTTCAACCTGCCTTTGCGGCAAGTGACTGGGTTGGTTGCGAGCCTGATCAAAATGGCGGGACTGGATTGGCCGGTGCCGGATTATACGACGCTGTGCCGCCGGCAGAAGACGTTGAAGGTCTACCTTGGCGGGCGGGCCAGCTCGGGCGGACTGCACATGCTGGTCGACAGCACCGGGATCAAAATGACGGGAGAAGGCGAGTGGAAGACGCGCAAACATGGCGCGTCCTACCGTCGCCAGTGGCGCAAAGTGCATCTTGGGATTGATGCTGGAACGCTGGATATCCGGGCCATTGAGGTCACGACGAATGCCATTGGCGACGCACCGACGCTGCCCGTTCTCCTGGCGCAAATTCCCGGAGACGAGCGGATACTCAGCGTCGGCGGAGATGGCGCTTATGATACCAGGGACTGCCATGCCGCTATTGCCGGGCGCGGTGCGGATGCGGTCATCCCGGTCCGCCGCAACGGGCAACCGTGGATCAAGGATGGCCCCGGCGTCGATGCACGCAATGAAGCGCTACGCGCTACAAAGCGGCTTGGTCGCGCCATCTGGAAGAAGTGGAGCGGCTATCATCGTCGCAGTCTGGCCGAGACCAAAATGCACTGCTTCAAACTCCTGGGTCAACGCGTTGTCGCCCGCACCTTCGATCGTCAGATTACCGAGCTCAAAGTCCGTGCTGCAATCCTCAATCGGTTCTCTGAAATAGGAACACCGGTGACCGTCCGCCTCTTATAACATCTCCAAGTAAAAGCGCGGTTATCCTCTCGCGACGTTATGCAACAAAGCCACGCAAATGCATGTTGTAAACGAGGCGGCAGGGGCTCGCCCGGCGATCCTATTAGTGGTTGAGGATGAAATGCTCATCCGGATGTTGGTCGCTGATGTCCTGCGAGATGCGGGCTATGAAGCTATCGAAGCCATCAGCGGCGATGAAGCGATCGACATTCTTAGGGCGGGGGTGGCTGTCGATCTCGTTCTGAGCGACGTGCGCATGCCAGGCTCGACCGATGGGTTGGCCCTGTTGGCATTTGTTCGGCAAAATCTTGCCGAGCTGCCCGTCATCCTTACCTCGGGTCATCTTTCGCCCGAAATTGCGCTCGCTGAGGGTGCCGTGAAGTTTCTGGCAAAACCGTATCAGATACTGGATGCGCTTGCCGTCGTGGAACAGGAAGTCTCAAAACTCAAATGAGCGCTTCGACCGAGTCTTCCAGCATTACACCGGCCATATTGATCGTCGACTCCGATATCATTTCACGGCACGTAATCGCCGACTACCTCCGGCATTGCGGTTATGCCGTCGTGGAAGCATCCACGACCGAAGAAGCTATCACGGCTTTGAGGGAGGCTTCGCTGGGTATCGACGTAATTCTGTGTGATGTCGGTGCGGTCGGCTCCCAGCCGGCCTTTGGGCTGGCACATTGGGTTCGGAGCCATCAGCCCCAATTGGAGGTTCGTCTCGCTGGAAGTCTTGAGGGGGTTGCAAATACCGCTGCAGATCTTTGCGAAAGCGGACCCCATCTGAACAAGCCTTATGAGCCAGAGGCAGTGGTCGACTACGTCAAGCGACTGCGCGCAGCGCGGAACCGCGCCAAAGAACCGTCATAAGGTATCGGCGCTCAAACACATACAGCACCGAGAAGCTTCCGAACCACGTTTGCTGGCGGACCAACAATTTCGCGTGGGCTGAAGCCTGTCGTGTTTTGGTCGGCCGCCTTCCGGTCGGGCACTGCCACGACCCAGAATCAGTCGTTCAGAAGCCGTCGAGCCGTTCTCACCTTCTGCCGTTTGTTTAGGTGCAGGCGACCCTCTCCATTTCTATGCTGACGATGCTGACGATGCTGACGTGCACGCCCTCCGCTCCGGCAGTTGCCTCCGCGCCTCACCCGACCTGACGGAATGTCAGATGCACGGTGCTGATCGGGCCTTCCGGCCAATAGTCCTCCATTTCAGGCTTGCGGGGGCCGCCTGCGGCGCTCAGCCCTGTGGGCACCGAGAGATAAGAGGCCATGTCGGCGACCCGCCCGACGACATTTGGGTTCTTCCGAAGGATCGTATCGTCGCTCATGACGATCGGCAGCGCCCCCGTCACCCGCAGTAGCTCCTCGACGGTCGCTGACCAATCGTCCGTGCCATGAGACTCGGCCATGCGCCCGGTCATCGATAGACCAGCCGCCATGCGAGCGAGCCATGTGCCAAGAGCGAGCGGGGCAGCCAAGTCGTCGGGCGAAGCTGGTATCCAGAAGGCCCAGTGCCGGGGCGTGCCATCGACCTCGACTCCGCCGTACTCCGCGGTAAAGTCTGGATCGCCGACCTGCGGCGCGGTTCTAATGTCGCGGGGACCGGGCGCGTAAATCGGATCAACGAAACTGAAGGCAGGCAGGTCGAGCAGCAACTCGTGCTGGGTCCAATCGCTTCCCGACAGCTTGATTTCCCCACCCTTGAGTCGTTTGGCCTGAACCAGCGCCGCCCGGCGATCCTGGATCACGCCGCCATAGTCCTGATGGTCGACGACGATCAGCAGATCGGCAAGTTCGCAGCGGCCGGTGCCACGCGTGTACCGCGTCGGCGTGAACGTTACATGCGGCCGCGAATGTGTGAAGATCGCCGACAACTCGATCCGCAACGACCATCGTCGCAGCAGCGGTTCCCACGCATGGGCGATCTCGTCGAAACCGTCCAATACCAGCTTCCGCACAGCGCTGACCTCGCCCGTCGGGCGAGGAGACCGTGGTCCTTCCTTTTCGAGCGTCCGGTTAATCGCCTGCTCCGCGACATTCGCGAGCGCTCTTATGTGGTGTGTCTCTAAGGGTAGCATCGATGGTCCGCCTCGTTACTGCGGCGTCATCCGGTACGTCGCTAGGAGGCTGATAACGCGTTTTGTCAGTCGGCACGATTACCACCTTCGCTGACGCGCTCGGCAAGCCACGATGATGCCTTTCGCGAAGGAAGGTCATCGACCCAGAAGCGGTCGCTCGCGATACGATAGTCGCTTCCAAGAAGCAGACGCTTGTTCATGTCTGCATGACACTCATTGCCGCCTCGCGAAATTAGGGCGTCATCAATCTCCGCGAGGTAGAAGGACGCCGAGTTTCCTGCGGAGAATCAAATGCCTGCTTTTTCTCGATCGTTTGCCACGGATATTCTTGGGCAATGGGACGTAGGCAAGAGCGGAAACGCGGTACGCGCGCTGTTCGATCGGTGGGCCTTACCGGGGCAGACTAGCGAAACGCCGTTACGACTGGGCCTGCGCGATGGCTATCTGAATTTTTACATCAAGGGCCAGTCGATTGCCAAGCTGTCCTGCACTCGCGACGGTCCGAAGCTCTCGGTCCACAGGGCCTATGCCTTTGGGCGCAAGCGAGAGGGAAGCGAAGACAGGTCTGTCCCAATCGAAGGGTATCAAAGCTATGATTCCACGGCGCTGGCTGCCCCCCAGACCGCCGCGCTCATACCGGGATGGATAGAAACGGCGGAGACTTACGCATCTGCCGAAAAACGCTTCGTCGATGACCTGATCGCAGCAAATCCCGGTGTGATCGACCTTGAGATGGGCCTGCCCGCAAGCGACCTTGCCGGTAGCGATCGTGTAGCCCCACGCATGGATCTCGTGCTTGTGCAGGTAGGAGCCGACGGATCGCCTGCAATTGTTTTCTGGGAAGCGAAATGCGCCAACAACCCGGAGGTGCGCGCGAGCGGTGAAACGGCGGCAAAGGTGGTTGAACAGTTGGCGAAATATGAGCGCTGGATGGATGAAGATCGGATCGCTCAGGTGCAGCGGGCCTATTGCGCGGCCGCCATGACGATGTTGGACTTGTACAAGCTATACCGTTCGGTCGAGAGCGAGGCGCCGCGATGCTTAGAAATCTGGCGGACGCTAGCAAATGCTCCGGCACCCGTGATCATCACGCAACCTGGACTGGTCATTGGAAACTACTGGCCAGCGGGTCATACCGAGGCCGTCGCAAGCGGACGGATGCGGCAAAGTGCGGCCAGCTTCGCCAGGAACGGCCACGGGGCAAAACTCGAGAGCGAAGGAATCACCGTATATCAAGTCGGGCCTGACCATGCCGTTCCGGCGCTTCCACTCCTCAAGGGAGCCGCGATAGCGGTATGACGCTGACGCTGACAGTCCATCGAGGCACACAGTCGATCGGCGGGTCTTGCATCGAACTTTCCCGCTCGAATGGCGAGCGCCTGATCTTGGATGCCGGGCGCCCGCTCGATGCTCCACGCGAGGCGACTGGCCTTCTTCCCGCGACGCTGGATATTGGCCGCCCCGCCACCGTGGTATTCAGTCATGCGCATATGGATCATTGGGGGCTGATCGACGAGATCCATCCAGGCTGGCCGATCTGGGCCGGCGAAAAGTCGGCCGAGTTGATGCGACTATCCAGCGAGCTGTTCGGCGGCCGCATCACGCGTCAGATCAACACATGGCATTCGCGTTCGGGACCATTCCAGATCGGAGGCTTCACGGTTACGCCGTACCTCACAGATCACTCGGCACCCGATGCATACATGCTGCTAATCGAGGCAGACGAGAGGCGCATTCTATATAGCGGCGATTTTCGTGCACACGGTCGCAAGGCGAGCCTGGTCGAGGCCATGATAACCTCCCCGCCCGGGGACATCGACGTGCTGATCATGGAAGGTACAAATCTCGGCACCGACAAGCCGGTGATCAGCGAAGCCGAGCTCGAAGCGTTGTTTGTGGCGCTAGCCCGACAAACGCCACGCCATATCTTCGTCCAGTGGTCGGCCCAGAACATCGATCGAACGGTTACGCTATTTCGCGCCGCCCGGCGCACGGGCCGCAAGCTCGTGGTCGATCTCTATGGGGCCGACGTGCTCAGGCGCTTGTCCGACGGAACACGGCTTCCGGTTCCGGGTGCCTGCTTCCCGGAATTGCAGGTAGTCATCACCCCCGGCGGCAAGCGCCTCTACGCACGGCAGAACCGCGAGGCGTTCGTGACTGAAATGGCGACCAGCGCTTTTGGAACGTCACGATCTCGCCTGGCCCGTGATCCGGCTATCATCATGCTGCGCGATTCGATGCTGCGCGATTTCGATCGTGGCGGTCTGGGCTTCACCGCCGACGATGCATATGCCTTTTCAAACTGGAGCGGCTACTTGGATCCCTCGGATCCGAAGTCCGGATGGTTCCAAGCTCAACAGGCCGGTGCAAGGACAACGAAGCTACACACCTCCGGGCACGCCAGTCCGGCCGACTTGGCCCGCTTCGCGGCCGCGATCGCACCACAAGCGCTTGTGCCGGTGCACGGCCTCTCGTGGGACGCGCCCAATATCCCCCTACCAACGGTCCGTCGACTTGCGGATGGACAAGCTTGGGAGATACCTTAGATCGGTGCCGACCGCTGGTTCCGACCGGATCGCGCTTGTCATCCAAGTCGTAGTCGCGTCTGATCCAATAGGCGACACTCGCGAGCCCATCGCGGCTCCCCGGAAGCGGACATCCGTTAATGTGGCCAATGCGCGTTCAACGACTCGTGCCTATAGTCGAGCGGAATGGCGAGAAGTGGGAAATACCCGCCATCCCCGAACACGGCCACGGCGTGTTTTGGATGAAGCCGACATAACCAACCTTTCGCGTGCGCCATCGATCTTTTCTGAAGTCGGATCTATTTTAGCAATCCAAGCAAGCCATTGCTGCAAGGCCCCGCGACTGCCACTATAGTTCGTCCAACGCGGAGGCGGATATCACACATGACTTTGTTCTGCCCGCTATGCTTTTCCAATAAGGGGCTGAAGCGCCGCCTAGAGGAGGTCCGGAAGGAATACGACGAGGGAAAGTGTGACCGGCACCCGCGTCGGAAGGGCATCCCGATCGAGGCGGTCGCGGCGATCGTCGACGAGGTCTTCCGGAACAACTACGAGTTCGGGGAAGCCGATCCGATCTTTAGCAACGACCCGGAGGAACCCGAGGTCTGGTTTGAAAGGAAGGGTGATCGATTGATCGACGTCGTCGAGCATCTTACAGGCGCCGAGGACGAGGACATCGCCCTCGCGGTAACCAATCAGCTGATCGCCGACGACTCCTACTGGCCTAGCGACGGCGAAGAGCCGTTCTACGATGACGAGTTTCGCTACGAGCGCACCCAGCATGGCGACGGCGGCAACGAGCGGCTTTGGCAGCGGTTCTGTACCGCGGTCGTCCACGAGCGCCGCTTCTTCAACGATGACGCCCGGGACGCTCTGCGCGCGATCTTCAAGGACATCCACCTGCAAAGGGACACCGCCCGCGTTTCCCCGGTATACCTAATAGATCCCGCCAACACACCGACCATAATCTTCAGGGCCCGCATCGTTTCGGAAGAAGAACTCAGAAAGATCGTCGCAGATCCGGTCGCTAGGATGGGAGCGGCACCACAGCGCATCGGTCACGCGAACCGGATGAACCCGTCGGGGGTTACCGCCTTCTACGGCTCGTTTGACCTGCCAACTTGCCTGTCTGAGCTCCGCCCTAAGGTGGGCGACTTGGTAGTTGCAGCGCAGTTCACCATTCGCCGACCGCTGTGTGTGCTGGACACGACCCGCTTCATCAAGCCGCCCCAGGAGCTTAACCTGTTTGCACAGGATCACATCCGGCGCCTCTCGCAGTGGCGTTTCATGCAGACGTTCATGGCGACCATTGCTCGGCCGATTTCGCCCGATGACGAGCATTTGGATTATGTGCCGACGCAAGCTGTCGCAGAGTATTTGAATAGCGAGCACTTGGTTTGGATGGGCAAGGAGAAACGCCATATAGACGCGATTATATACACTTCCGCGCAACGCCCTGCCGGCAAAAACATTGTCTTCCTAGGCCACGCCGCCATAACCGAGCCAGTTGATCCTCCGACAGCCAAACGTGGCGTTGCCACCGCGCCAAGCTTCGATCTCTCGATCCTGACGCGGCCGCTCCTGCCAGCGTCCGGATTGGACATGCTGCCGGGTTCCCTTTGGCCGGTGACGGTCACTCAGGCCGACTTCGGCCATGAGACCGAACAGTTGTATGCGTCCTCGTCGCCGAATTTCTGAGCGAACCTCGGATGCGCGATGCTAATTGGCTGAGTAGAGTCACAGAGTGGCGCGGTATCATGCGGCGCGCCTGTGGGGCTGACCAGACTATCCGTTTCCACTGCTTCGATCAACGATCGCCCCATCGCGGAAAGCGAGCGCAAGTTCCGCTGGCCGATCGGCCGTGGTCCGGACGATCATCCCTCACTGAGCGACCTCGACCTCAGTACGCGAAGCGTATCGGCCAGCTTGGGGATTGTCTCAGAGACCGGATGCATGATCCCGCCATGCGGCGGACCCAGACCCCATTCGGCAAAGGGTACCGTCATGATCAGCGCCTGGAGCAGTTCCGTATGATGCTGGAGAAGGTCCTTGGAGAGCGACCGGGTCAAGCCATCGGCGACGATCATCGCCTGCGAGCCGTAAAAGGCGAAGATCGCCAGGATGGTATCGGGCATGTGCTCGCGCGGCACCGCGCCGAGCGATTCCAGCAGCTCGGGGAAAGCGGCGACCTTTGCGGGGACCGCCTCGAGCATCGCCTGGCGTGCCGGTCGCCGCCGCCAAAGGACAGGCGTTCGAACACGATGTCATGCCCGCTTTTCTTGGGTGCGATCCGTTTCTTATGCTTTCGTGAGGCCGGCATCGCGTGACGATAGCAAATTGCGGGCATGCAGGGTCTGCTAAGATCGAACCGGCTCTTCTTTTCGTCTTTTCAGCTATCGACTTTCAGACAGCCATCTCGCCTAATTGCCTCTGCCGCTCTTTTTTTTCGAGAACTTTGCATGTCACGATCCACGACCCCAAAGAAGCGGCTTTCCTCGCTCGACGACAGGTTCGCGTTCATTGGCGACGCCGTCGCGCCGGCCGACCGGGCAGCACTGACGTCGGCGATCTTCGAGGTCGAGGATCGAAACAGCGGAACAGAGCGCACCCTCAAACTGTGGCGCAAGACCGGAACGAGCGTCGACGAGGACCTGCGCCAGCTCTGGCGGCACGAGATGCGCCAAGTGCAGCGCATCATGTCCTATGCCGGCGCACCCAACGTCATCGTCGATGTCCTCGAGTTCGTGGAGGACACAGACGATTTCGGCGTCGTGCTGGAACGGGCCGGCCATCCCCTTTCGGCCCGCATCAGGCGTGTGGCGCGCCCGCATTGGTTGCGCAATCTCGGCATGATGCGCAGCCGCACGCTGTTTTGGCGCAATATACGCAGGATCGTCGACGCGCTCGGCATCGTCCATGCGCAAGGCCTCGTCCACGGGCGTCTCGATGCCGACGCGATCATGACCGAAGGCGCCGACGAGCCGGATTTTCGGCTCAGCGGCTTCGAGTGGAGCTTGTGGATCAGCGTCGATGCGGCGCGTGCGTCGGCGACGCTCGGCGCGGAAGGCACCGCCATCCGTGCGACCAGCTACTCCTTCGAGGGCGACTGGGCGGCGCTCGGACGCCTGATCGCCGATCTCCTGAAGGTCGAGCTGCTGCCGTCCGGCGACTTCAGGATGGCCGACGATACGGAGACGGTGGGTGCGCTCGAGGTCTCGGAAGCCGTCCTGCTGCGGCAGCTGATCATGCCGGCCAGGATGGACAAGCTGGATGCGGAGTCGATTGCAAACAGCATCGAAGGGTTGCTCGCCAGTCTCGGCCGGTCGGGCGCCACCCGCGCCGGAACATTCCTGTTGATGTTCGCCCTCAAGTCCGGCCTGGGTGGTGCCGTTTTCGACGCGAGCGAGGGCGCGATCGCGGTCGACGACTATGAGCAGCAGCAGGACTGGGTACGGGCCGATCTGGAGAGCGGCGTCACGCTCCTTGTCCCAAAGGACTTCACGCCAGGGGGATCGCTTCGCCTGATCTCCAACACGATGGAATATCGCCTGAGCGCGCTTCTCGACGAGGACGGCGCGACCTGGGACATCGCCGTGTGCCAGGAGATCAAGCCGCGCCTGGATATCTTCAGCGCGCGCGATGCCGATGAACATGAACTGGTCCAGCCGATCCAGCTGGTCGGCAGCCGGCGGGATGCGCTGGCGGCAAAAAGCGGTCTCGGGCCGGACGTGCTGGACTGGAGCGGTTTTGCACGAATGGCGGACCAGGCCGGCCCCGTCGACGATGTCGTCAGGGTGCGCCGCGCGTTGCTGCTGGTGCAGACGGTCGAAGCGGTCACGAAGGCGCTGGAGATATATCCGCTTCAAGTCTTGCGGACCTCGGTCGAGGATGGCCGTCGCACCGTGCTGGTCCGCGCCGAGCCTGGCAGCGACCGCGATCGTACGGCGAAACGGCTCGGCCTCACCGAATCAGCGGCGGCCCTTCACCGGCTGTTCGAGGAAGACCACCGCGACGCGGATTCGAAATGGGTGATCAGCCAGTCGGCCGGCATGGGTGCGCCGCGCCACGCCGATGTGAGCGCGACGTTCATCGAGAGCGCCGACCGACGCGGGCTGCGCGGCTATCGCTTCGAGGTCGATGACGAGCTTCCCGCAGGACGGCTCTTCCTGCGCCAGGCGCGCGATGCCGGATCCGAACATGTCATCGAACGCCGCCTGCGCAACATCAAGGAACTGGCCAACCGCACGGATCTCGCCGCGATGATGTCCGACCCGTGGCGCGTCCGTCGCTCCAGCCGCGAGGTCGCCTGCCCCGACGGACCCGATGCCGCGTTCGACGATCTCGACAAGCCAAAACAGGAAGCGCTCACCGCGCTCTGGTCGACGCTGCCGAGCTTTTACGTGGTGGGACCGCCAGGCGTCGGCAAGACCAGGCTCGCAACCGAGGTCATCAGGCGGCGGTTCAGCGCCGATCCCTATACGCGGATGCTGGTGACCGCGCACGGGCATGATGCGCTGGATCATCTCCAGAGCCAGATCAAGAAGACGCTGGGCGAATGCGAGCTCGGTGATATCATGATGGTGCGCTCCTCGGCCTCGGAGAACCGGCCGAAGAGCGACGAGGAACTCAACCGCGCGACGCGCGATGCCCTGGGCCAGCTTGCCGGCAGCAGCCTTGCCGGCACCTTGCCCTCGTCCATTCGCGATCGCATCACCGAATTGCGCGACGCCGCCGATCGGGCCGTGACGGCCAGGTCGAGCATCACGGAGGAAGACCGATCCGGCCTCGGCGCGCTGTCGCGTCTTCTGCTCGACGCGGCGAACATCGTCATCTCCACCGCGAACTCGCCGGACGTCGAGCAGCTCGTCCAGGAGCGTGAACAGTTCGACTGGGTGGTGGTAGAGGAGGCGGCCAGGGCGACGGGCCCCGAACTGGTCGGTGCGCTCATGCTTTCGGGGCGGCGCCTGCTGATCGGCGATCATCATCAGCTGCCGCCGTTCGAGGCGGACCGGACGGTCAAGATCCTCGCCGATCACGGTCTGGTCGGCGAAGCGCTTGCGGTCGCCGATGAGCTGGTCGGATCGCTGATGCGCGACGGCGAGCTCGACGAGTTGCGGCGGGTGGCGGGCGATGCGGCGGGACTTCGCGAAACCGCCGATCTGGCGTTACGCCTGTTCCAGCCGTTCCGGACGTTCGTCGAGGACGACGAGCGCAAGTCGGATGCCAACATCGGCCATCGGCGCATCTCGGCCACGCTGACCGAGCAGCGCCGCATGGATCCGGCGATCGCGCGGATCGTGTCGCGGGCCTTTTATGACGGCAAGCTCGAGACCGAGCAGGGACGGGCCGCGGCCGCGGAAGACCCGTCATATTCCCCGCTCATGCACGTCGGGACTCTGCCTCGCTCCCCTGTGGTGGTGGTGAACTTCCCGCATCTCAGCGAGACGGGAAAGCGGACCTCTCCCGAAAACGCCCGCCCGCGCTATAACAACACAGGCGAGGTCGAGGCGGTGATCGAGATCCTGCGCAATCTGCGCCCGCGCGAAGGTGGGCGCAGCCCCAGCCTTGCCATCCTCTCGCCGTACAAGGCCCAGGTCGCAAGGATCGCCGAACGGCTCGGCGCGGAGCGTCATCGCAGTCTTGCCCATCTCGACGGGTTCGTCGCGGTGAAGGCGGACGGCAAGTTCACCGGCACGGTCGACGCCTTTCAGGGAAATGAGGCGGACGTGGTCATCCTGTCGCTGGTCAGGAACAATCCGCGGACCGGGGTTGGGGCGCTTGGCTTCCTGCGCGACCGGCGCCGCATGAACGTCGCGCTCAGTCGCGCCAGGTCGCAACTGTTCATTGTCGGCAGCCTGCGTTTTCTGGCCGAGGCGGTTCGCGGGATCGACCCCGATGGCGGGCGACAGGAACTGGCGTTCCTCACAGCCATGGCTGACGTCATCGCGGAACTGACCACGGAACGACGCGGGGAATTGCCGCTCGCTCGGATCATTTCGCCGACCCAGCTCGGGATCACGCTGTGACTATCCTCATCGCCATCCCGGTCTACCGCCTGTCCTGCACGGTAAGCATCGAGCGCGGCCGCCTGTGGAGCGTGGTCGACGAGGCGCTGCTCTGGGCGATCAGCCGGGTCCCGACGTCGATCAGCGAGTTGGCGACGATGGCGAGCCTGCCCCACCAGCTGGTCATCGCCTCGGTCGCGCGCCTGATGCGTTTCCGCCTTGTCGAAATCGAAACCTCGGGGTCGGGCATCGCCTTCAGGGCGAGCCAGCTCGGGACCCAGTTGCTCACCAACGGCGAGGCCCTACCCTTCTTCCCCAAGCGCTATCCCAAGCGGACCAGCTTCGTCGTCGAGCGCGCGACCGGTGACGTCTTCGCCTCGGCCACCGTCCAGCTGATGTCCCGCAAGAAACTCGACCGCGAAAAGCAGTCGGGAAGACCGATCCTGAGCGTCATCGTCCAGGACGGTGAGCCGCCCATGACGCATGAGGCGAACCTCAACCGCCTGTCCGATATCGCCACCAGGCGCTGGGACGAGCGCGTCGCGACCATCGACGCGCGCACTGCGGCGTTGCACGATCATGAATTCATGATCGTGAGGGTAATTGACGGCGTCGCCCAGGACCTGCCCGAGAATGCGGGGGAGGATCTTCGTTCGCTCGTCGCCGCGGTGGCTGCGCACCCGCTTGCCGAACAGCAGATACGGGTGAACTATGCGGGTCCGCGCGATACCGCCAGTCTCGAGCCGCAGGAACATGCCTGCACCTTCGAGCCGGACGATATCATCATCGGCGGATCGGCCCAGCGGACCTGCCTGGAGACCCTATTCGCGCAGGCCCATAGCCGCATCGTCCTTCATTCGACCTTTCTCGACGCCCAGCGCTTCGCGACGCTGGCCCCGATGATCCAGGCGGCCTGCCGGCGCGGCGTTCGGCTGGACCTGCTCTGGGGTGCGGAGAAGGACGAGCGGACCGAGGCGAAGAATGCGCTGGAGGCATCGAAGATCGCTGCTTTTGCGCGCGCCGACCGGGATCTCAGGGGCCGCGTCTTCCTGCACATGAACTCGACCGGGTCTCACGCCAAGCTGATCCTGCTCGACACAGTCTCGGGCGACTGGCTTGCCAGCGTCGGGTCGTGCAACTGGCTGTTTTCGCCATTCCGGGCGGTCGAGCTGTCGGTCGTCCTGCGCCACCAAGGCGCGGTCGCCGACGTCGCGCTCGCCCTGCAGAGGCTGGTCGGAAGGCGCGGCCTGGCGGACGATCTCGCCAATGAGATGGCGATCGTCGGGCGCGATCTGCGTCGGCGGCGCAGTGTCGGCGGGAGCGACCGAGTGTCGCTCCTGTTTGGTGAAGCCCATGACCGGGAGATTCGCCTGGCCAGCCATGAGGCGAAGCGACGTTTCGTCGTCGGCAGCAACAAGCTCGGCTCGACCTCGCGGCCCGGAGCGCTGATGCAGGGAGAGGCGGCAGCCCAGCGAACCGGCGTCCAGGCAATAATATTGTTCACTGACACCACGGGGCCGCTCAAGAACCGCCATGCGCGCGACATGATGGAGGAAGCGCGCGGAAACGGGGTGCTGCTCGCCCGGACCAAGGAGATCCCGCTCCACGGGAAGTTCCTCGCTTGGGATGACGACGATGTCGTCGTGACCAGCCTGAACTGGGCCTCCGCCTCGGCCGATCCCGACGTGCCGTGGAACGAGATCGGGGTCCGGGTACATGCGCCGGGCGTGGCGTCGCAGGTGGTCGGCCGGCTGGAAGCGATCTTCCCGATGCTCGCGAGCGCCCTCCCGCAGCCACAGGATGGATACAAAGGCACCCTTCCGCCGGCTCAGGACAAGCCGGCGGCGTGAACGTACGCGGCACGGCAACACGATAGACTGAGCCGCATCCGCCTGACGCTCGGCAGCTCAAATCTTGCTCGGAGAAAGACAACCATGGGATCCAAACGCGCAGCGGATGTCGAGTTCATTCGGAGCGAATGTGTCCGGCATCAAAAGCGGCTCAACGACCGGATCCGAACCGACAAGGCCGACCTGTTCCTCGACATTCCTCACCCTTCTGGGCGCGGCAGCCTGCCCGTCGGCCGCGATGCCTATGACGCATTCGATCGCCTGGCCGAGCTGGCAACACGCGAGGGAAAGCTGACCGGGCGCGTCGACATCGTCACGATACGCACGCCGCTGATCGATGCGTTCGTCCGTATCTTCCTTGCCGGGGGAGAGCCGGTTTCCGAAAAGGCGATCGGCCGCATGATGCGCGATGCCGTTCGCGTGGCGAACACCGGTCTGAAGGACCAGACCTTCTTTCTGCCCTGTCATTTGTCGACCCAGCCATCGGATCACGACATCGAGATCGGACCGGTGCGCTTCATCGGCCGTCGAAAGGGAAGCGCCATCTTCCGCAAGGCACTGCTCACCTATCGGCGCGACGAGCCGGAAGAATATCGCCAGGATCGGCCCTTCATCCTCACGGTCATGCGCTATTATCGCGGCTTTCGCTGGTTCGCCGAAGTGACCGTCGAGCGCGCTGACGGAAATCGATCCGAGGCGCTTGCGCGTCAGGCGGTGTCGTCGGCGCTCGACTGCCTGCAGCTAATCATCGGCGCGCGCAATTCTCAGCGGATGAGGATCGGCGGCCTTGCGAGCCATTATGAACGTTCGGCGGTGCTCTCGCTCTCGCCCACCGGCAGACCGTCCTACACCTCAACCACTTCCTATCTGGGGGAAGTTTCCCTGCCCGACGACTGGCCCACACAGCTTCAGGATGGCGAGGAGGCCGATGGTTGCAGGCGCGCCGGCCATGCCGTTGCCCAGATACTGACGGCTGAGGCCGAACACGCGATAGCGCGGCGCTTTCTCGACGCGGCGCAATGGTTCGGGGAAGCGGTTCGGGACGGCTCGCCCTCGACCCGCATCATCAAATTCGTCACGGCGATCGAACGCCTGGTGCTGACCGGCCGGTTCGAGGATGTTGCCGATTCCGTCTCCGACCGGGTCGCCGCGCTGGTCACCGGATTGATCGAAGGGCAGGACTTTGCGCAGAACAAGGCGGCGTTCAAGCGCGTCTATGGCGTCCGGTCCGAGCTGGTCCATGGCAGCATCTCGCCATCCTCGGCAAAGGTGAAGCAGTCGCTCCGGCTGGCTGCGGATTTTGCGGAATATTCGCTGTTGCGGGCGCTGCACAATTGGCCCGCCATCAGCGCACAGCGCGCGAAAGGCGAAGCCGAGCTGCACCGCTGGTACGAAGATCTTGTATCCTGGGTTCGCGATCGGGCACCCGGAACCGGCGCATAGGGTGCCGGATGTAGGAACTGCGTGGTCACCTGCGGGGATTCAGGTGGCAGGGTGTCTAGGTAGATAATTCCTAAGGGGCGTGACCGCGATGCTGAAAGCGTTGCACGAACAACAGGACAAGCTGCCCGTTCACTCCCGCTGACTACGGCAGCTTACGAAGACTGAAGCCGGGGATCGTTCGCCAGGGAAGCTGTGTCCTGCACGGATAGAAGCGGGAGAACTTCGGCCCGATACGGGCATCCGTGATCCAGAGATCGTTGCCGATGCGCTCGAGCCTCACCCGCGCGACCCATTTCGCAGCCTTCGACCTAAGTTGATAGCTGAACTTCGCCGACATCGTAGCTTTTACCTCTACCCGGCCGCGAAAACGGCCCTTCGGCACCCGAACATCATACTGATTTATTCCCTCGGCCACGCAGACCGCGTTCAGTAGTGATGCAACCTCCAACTCGGCCACCGCGCCGATGTATTGCTCCATTGGAGGTTTGGGGCCCGCGTTCCCCAACCACTGCGCCACCGCGGGACGGTCACGCGCGACGATCTCGTATGGATTCTGGCCTATCCGCTTAGCCTTGATCATTTCGCTTCCGTACGGCTCTGAATCACGCGAGCGGCCACTCGCATATCCATCACCAGTCTGAACAGTTCCGCCTGGTAGATCGCGTCATTGAGAGCGTCGTGGTCGCCCTGATGCACTGGCCGGAGCTTCTCTGCCATCCGGCTGGAGCGGGTGTCGGCCCAAGTGCAACCTGCGACGCCCATCCAAAGCGCCTTGATATCGAGCGCCGTGAAACCGAATGGGTTGGCCCCGGTGAAGCGGTGGAAGTAGTAGTTGACGAAGGACCAGTCGAACGGAGCGTTGAAGCCCACGAAGACGGGCGTCGCGTCGGCTGCCACGCGATTGATCCACCGGTTGAAGTCAATCATCGCCTCGGAGGGATCCGTGCCGGTCTGACGCAGCTGCTCCAGCGACAATCCCGAAACTTCCAGCGCTTCGGGCACGAAGCTATCGCTGATCGGCTTTAATCTGCAGGAGAAGGTCTCTTCGGGCTCCAAGGCGAGGCAGGCCCCAAGCGAGAGCATGCTGTAGTTGCCTGGAATTGGTCCCGAGGTCTCTACGTCGATGGATATGAAAATTTCCTGGTGGGCTTGGCTCATCTCACAATCCTTCAACCCATGGGAACCGTCAGGCTTGGGCAACTCTGCCCGCATGCTCAAGCTCATTTCACGACGGTGATCGCGTGATTTCTTTGGTCTGCAACGCGGGCCCCAGCACCATTTGAGAACGTCGAAGCCAGTTTAAGGTCAACTTCTAGTCAGTCGTTGCGTCATGCGGGACTAAAATAATGCGGTAGTAAATTATCGAGCGACGGGGCCCCCGGGACGTCAACGGTCCTCCATGGCCTGGGATGCAGCGATGTTGCGAGCGGCGTTGCAGAGATGATCGAAGGAAAGAGGTTCATCGGGGAAGGCGGCCGCGATCGCTGCTGGGTAGAATCGGGTTCGGAAGTCCGAGTAGGTCCATCCGGGCGCATCGCCATGGGGCCCGGTTAGCTCAACGAGCTTCGTCAGCTGAGCCGACGTGATGTGGACGCCTTTCAGATCGCGCAACAGCAGCTCTCGCCGTTCCTCCTCCGATGGACGATCGAAACGTTCGATCATGGCTGCGCGACGGAGGAGGGCAGGATCCAGGACACTCAGTCTGTTCGTGCAAAGGATGACCACAACCCTTCCTCGATGACGACGGAGATCATCGATCCCTTGGATGAGCGTGTTGACCGCGACCTTGTCCTCGTGGTGGCTGTGCTCTTGGGCGCGGGACGCCGCAATGCTGTCGGCTTCGTCGATCACAAGGACCGCGCGACGCGTCTTCCCGATGGACGCCGTGACGCGCTTGAGCGCCTCGGCGAGGAGCGTCGTCATCTCGCCGACCTTTCCGCTTCCGCGAACACGGTTCGAAAGGCGAAAGATCGTTGCGTCCTCCGTTCGCGATTCGGCGAGCAGACGGTTGGCGATGCACTCGGCGGCGGCGGTCTTGCCCGTGCCGACGTCGCCGTGGAAGATCACGAGAGGATACTGGTCGGCGACCGCGTCGACGATCGCCAGTTGACCACCGTGGTGGCGACTGCTCCACCTGTCCAGATCGTCGGCGGCAAGTAGCAGCTGAAGCTGATCGTGAACTTTGGCGTAGCGAGCATCGAAGCCGAGGAGGGTCTTAGCGCGGGCGGTCAGAACCGGGTTCGGCGCCTGCGTTTCGCTATCAAATATTTCCGTCTGGCTCATTGTCCCCAGTCCTTCCGCCTCATACCGTAAGAGCCACTGACGTAGTCGCGACCACCGCCTGCCTGAAGGCTTGAGTGGCTCGTATCGTCTTGACTGGGCGTCCATGTGAAGCTGAGCCGGTCACGCGTGGTCTCCCTTGCCGCCGCGTCGTAGGCGCCGGTGTAGCTCAGTATGACGCGCAGGGTCGGGTAGTTGACCCGCGGCCACATGGCGTTGCCGGGGCGACTAGTAGTCAGTCCGCCCGCATCGGTATCGACGGTGTATCGGGCGGCCCTAACCTCGGCACCGAGGTTCAGGAGCGTGACGTCGACGGTCGCCAGATAGCCCTTTTTTGCAAGTAGCTCGACGTCGTGGATGTATCTTTCCGCTTCGGCCGTCGTGATGGCGCCCGAACTCTCGGCGATCATCCGGAAGTCGGCGCCGAACCGTCGGACCACGTGCTGAATATCCGTGGTGGTGTAGGTCTCGGTAGTGGTGGAGGTGCTCATCACTGATCCTTGGTCCGAAACTTGGGCCCGAAGAGTTCCTTCCAGACCTCGTCGTCATTCTCGGCAGAGGCGAAGTGAGCAACCTCCCAGGCTTCACTGGCCGCCTCGACGATCGCCTTGCGCTCGGCCTCCGTGATCCGACTCGCGACATTATTACTGTCGCAGACCGGGTCTACGATGACCACCGGATCGGTAAACGCGGGAATGCCCGTTCCGTTCTCGGGGAACGATATGCGCTCCTTCAGCCCGCTATGCGCGATGTAGAGGAGGAAGTCGCGAAAGCGCTGCTCTATGCTCGTCGGCTTGCCGTCCCTATCCTGCAGAAAGGCAAAGATGAGTTCGATGTGGAAGGACTTGAGAGGCTTGATCTCGGCGCGATTGCGCCACCGCTTGCCGAGACGCACCAGCGCCCGGAAGTCGCTGTCGGCGAGCTTGCGCTTGTAGACGAAATCCACCTGACATGGCGCGCAGGTATGGTTCCTGCTGCCGTCGCGGATGTCGAACTGCCAACCGTAGCCCGCCTTGCCCTCGTCCTCGATCACCGGAACGATGTCGACCGAGAGTCCCGACCCGACGAACGCGACCGTTGCCGCCTTGGACTGGATCGTGAAGTCCTCGACCGACTTGGTTGGATACTGGGCAATGAGCAGCTTAGTGATGTCGGCGGTGAGGCCTTCGATCGTCTCCGCCGAGGCGTCCTTGCCCGAGATGTAGAAGACGACGTCGACGTCCACGGGGTCCTCGGTGGTCTTGCGGAGGATGGTGTGCTTCGCGAACGAGCCCGCCTTGACCACCCTTGTGATCTTTATCTCCGTCCTGTCGCGCACGTTGGCGCTGAGGTTGTCGATCAGGCGGTCGACCAGAGCGTTGTATTCCTTTCGCTTGTCCGCCGGCAGCCGTAGCACGTTGGCGTCGTAGTAGCGTAGCTGAGTGTTGTTGAGCGCCATTGCGCCGCCTCCCATCAGTTCGTCATGTTGTTATCGAGGTGCGACGGCATGTGCCCGATGAGGATCCTCTGCTCATTCTCGTCGATGAGGAAGTAGATGCGGAACATGCCCTTTGGATCCTTCCCACCGCCGCGCTTCAGGTGAAGATGGCACCAGTGCGTCCCTCCACGGTATGAGACGGAGTATTCGGGGTGACGCTTCAGATCCCCCTCGCGTTTGAAGCACGGAGTTACCGAGATCCCGAGCGCCGTGCTGCGCTCGTCCCAAACCGACTTGAGCTCGGTCTGCGCTTCGCATCGCATCGGCGCGTAGATCTCGTCGAGCGCGTAGAGAGCATCTCCAATCTCCTTGGGCGTCCGATACTGGCCGTTCCGCTCGGTCTCCTTGATCGCCTTGACGGAAATCCAGATTCGCGGGCTGAGGTTCGCCGCCGCCCACGCTCCGAAATTGCTGAGGTCGGTGAGCGGCGCGCGGGGCGTGTGGCCCGATCCGCCGGTGGCGAGCGCCTGTCGCAGGGTGTCGTTTTGCGAACGGCTGCGATGCAGGTCCGACAGGAGTTCCGCGATCTGCTGGTCCGAAGAGGTCCTCGTGGCCTCCGCGTCGGCGAGCCACTGGTTCAGTTCGTCGTCGGCCTTCTCGATCTTCGCGCCAAGCGTCGCGTTCTGCTCCTCCAGGAGACGCACTAGATCTGGATCATTGGCCGGACTCCGCGCCCGGCGTTCGGCGAGCTCGTTCGAGATCACGGTGGCGCGGACCGCGTCGAAGCGTGGATAGTCGGTGTTCGGCGAAGAAAGGCTCGACGCGAGGACGCGCGCGACGACCATGTCTCCCCTCTCCGATGTCCGGCCGGCGTAAGCAAGCCAGAGCGGATGTTCAAACGGATCTGCGTCGTCGAAGCGGAGGCCGGGTCGATAGAGGCGGACCGCACCGTTGTAGACGGAGAGGCTGCGCCCAATTCGCTGGACGAGGAGGTCGGCGCATCCGTCGGTCATGCCGAAGACGTGCGCGGCGCCGGTTAGGCGCGCCACGAGTGTCCTTAAGGGCACGCGAGGCTGCCGGTCGCGACCCTCGGCGAGAACCACGACGGGTAGCCGACGATCCGGACGCTCCAGCAGCGCGCACAGCGTATCAAGGTCGTCGGGCGTCGCTATCAAGGTTCCGTCTTGGCTGAGGGTCTGTCCGTCTGCAGTGCAGTCGAGCTCTCTCACCAGATCCCGCACGAGCCCAGGCACGCTCGCGGTGAACGCCTCTTCGTCGCCTCGCGTGAAGTTCAGCAGCCGCGAGCCGAAGTGGACGCCACCATGATACTCGCCGATCGTGATCTCCGTGATCCAGGTCCGCCCCACGTGGGTGTCGTCAGGGTCGTCGATCGTGGCCGACCATACCCGTCCCTCCTCGTAGTCGATCCGCGTCGCCCGCGCTACGGACGTGCCGCCTCCGCCGACGTCGAACGGAGCGCCCCGCGACGCTTCCGCGGGGATGGCGGCGTTTCGAGCCTTCATCCACTCCACGGCCAAAGCCAGCGAGCGCTCGAAGACATCGTCCCCTGCAAGAGCGAACGTCACGTTCGAGACGGGCCGGGTGGTCGTTCTTGCGAGCGCTTTCGTCATGCCTTCTTCGCTCCCTGCCATGTTCTCAATCTCACCTGACTCCGTCCCGAATCCGACGATGCGATCGGCCACACCGAAATCGGGTGTGGCATCATTCGCATCTAGCGAAGTCCCCGCCGATGCCAATCTACTAATGGCGCGGCAGGTCGCCCGAAGATCTCTTCGGGCGACCCAACATTTGCGGCGGCGTTGAGTAGGCGTGTCCTGCCAGCAGTGCTTGAAGATCGGCAGCGTCGCAATCCGGCTATGCCCCCCTTGATGTCGCGACGGATGTTAAAGGGCTAAACGAGGGCACTTACCTTCCCATCGTCCTGCATACTCGCCCGTTCGACTCCGGCATCACGTCCGCGCGCCTCGTCGTCGGGTCCAGCCTTGTCGAAGGAGTCGCGCACGGCAAGCTGCAGCTTGAGCAGGAGCAGGTTTGCGGCCGGATGCTTGTCGAGGTGCCGGCTGGTAGCGATCTTCAGTAGGTGCTTCTGCTTCAAAGGCAAAAACCATCGCTCTGGGACAGCGATGCCAAGCGAAGAGGCGAAGTCCTGCTTCGCCAGCACCTCGTTGAAGATAGACTCGTCGGGTTCGCCCTCCTCGGACAGGAGGCGAGAGGCTCCGCGCTTAACTTGCGTATAGGCGTCCAGTGCCCGCCGGTGCGAGTCCGCCCGTCCGCGCAGGTCCAGCCGGGTCTGTATCAGGGTGAGGCCGAACGCAAGGAGGCCCATCAGTCCGATCCAGAACGTTGGCTTGAGATCTCCCGGCGTGATGGAGGCAGCCAGCGCGGGATCGATGAAAGCGAGGGACGCGACCCACGCCGAACTAAGCAGCACGCCAACGTCGATGACTGTGGCCCACCGGGCGTTGTGGCCGGCCAGCCATGCGTGTGAGGTGCAAAGCTGATCGGATATTCGCTTGATGTTCGCAAGCTCGCGACGGCGTCCATTCTCCGGCGTCATTGTTCCTGATCCCTGGAGGTTCTGCCTCGACCGTCTCCGAGGTAATTCATTCAATGCGCCCCGTCACGCTTGAACAAGCAATCTGTTGGTTTGAATCAAGCTCTCTTGCCCATTAGCCGATGCACGATGTCGGACGGAGTGATGTAGAGAATTTGGGTGCAGCCGTCATCAAAACGTCGGCGACTAGGGTGACGCACGCGACAGTCTGCTCATGCGGCGCAATACGGCGGCTTGGTGTCCGAATCGGACGGTTTTGACGCTGCCGCCCGAGGCACGGCTTTCCAAAAGTTTCCGCGTGTCAGAAACCCATTTAAGAACGATGAGATGCAAATCGGCTCTGCGCGGGTGGGCAACGCGAGCCGACCCGCTAACGAAAGAGCTTTTCCACATCTGCGCGATTGCTAGACGAAACGCGCCGAAACTTACCGCATGGTTGCCGTGGCCGAGCCGGATTTCCTTCACTTCATCAAGGATTGGGCCGGTGGATCGACCAGTTTAACCCAAACAATCAGTTCAGAACATGAGGGTTTAGCTGTCCGTGGACGATCAGCCGCGGCGCACTATTGTGCCATTGCTCCGTTCGTTTTCGGGCCCCGGAGCCGGGCCCGCGTCTGAACAGGATATGCCAGGCGACGGGCAAAGCGGGTGACATATGCGACGGAAGAATTTTAGGAGTTTGGCGACAAAGCGAGGCAACGCCATTTGTTCACCCTCTTTACTCGACCGCGCGACCACCTGAACGAACGTCCGCTTCGGTAGGTAGCTATCCGATAGCGGCCATTCCGGTTTCCACCCAAATGACCCTGAAAGCAGCCGGTCCTCCCGCCAGCCAACCTTCACCGCTTTTCCTCTTTGTGAGAGGGTGGAAGCCCCCCGCTTCCTCGCGACGAATGGTTCGGAGCAATGGCCCAGACGACGGCGAACATGCCTGGGATGTTCGCCGCCTGTCGCCTCAAGCCGGTTCGCCCGCTTTCGCGGGACGGCCACGCTTTGGTGCGGATTCGACAGCTTCTGCCTTGACGGAGGCTTTCTCACCCGGCTTTCGGCCGAGGCCGATTTTCTTCGCCATATCACGGCGCATCGCCGAATAGGATGGTGCGGTCATGGGATAGTCGGCTTTCAAACCATAGCGCGCGCGATATTCTGCGGGTGTCAGACCGTTGGTGGACAGATGTCGCGTCAGCGTCTTGTACGGCTTTCCATCGATCATTGAGATAATGACATCAGGATTTGCCAGCGACTTCCGTGCAGTGACAGCGCCTGTAAATTCAGGAGTCTCTCCAGCGGAGAGAGCCTCCACCGGCGCAGTTGAGAGGCCGATCACTGCGTCATGCATCGACTTCAAGAATGCAGGGACATCCTCCGCCGACGTGCGCGTATTCGGGTTCGACAGCCATGCCATCGTCAATTCGGTCGCAAGTTCAACGGTGTTCGTAGTTTCGTCAGTCAATGTAGACTTCCTTCCAAGGTGCTTTGTATTGAAAATCTGCAAACTCATCCTGAACATCTCAGGCGCTGAGCGTTTGTTTAATCATCGCCACCTATTTTGGCCCTCTTAACGTACCGAGCATTTTGGTGGCAATAAAAACACAGACGCGGGTTCAGACGCGATCCAAGCCTGCGACCTAGCGCTGTTCGGCGAGCTCTATGTTGATCCGGCATCCTCCGATTTTGCGATAAACCGATACACGGTACCTCGGGAAATGCCGAGCTGCCTCGCAATATGGGCAGGTTTCACCCCGTCAGCAGCAAGCTTCCGGACGGCTTCAGGGTCGATCCGCGCCTTACCACCTTTATAGACTCCCCTCGCCTTGGCAGCTTCTATACCTTCCGTCTGACGCTCCCGTCGTAGGTTGGTTTCGAACTCTGCAAACACACCCAGCATATCGAGAAACGCTTTACCAGCTGCGGTGCCGGTGTCGATCGGCTGTTCGGTTGCTTTAAGTGCAACCCCCCTGCCCTTCAGCTCATGAACGATATCTTGCAGATCCTTCATCGATCTGGCGAGCCGATCAATCCGCGTCACCACCAGTGTGTCCCCCTCTCGGAGGAAGTCGAGCAGGATTTGCAACTCTGTTCGCGGCCCGCGCTCAGTCCCGGACTTTTTCTCCGCGCGGATCGTTTGACATCCCGCGGCAAGGAGCGCTGCCTGCTGAATGCTAAGATCCTGCTCAGACGTCGATACACGTGCGTAACCAAATAGCGCCATCTGAACCTCGTCTGTTCGAACAGGCTCTAGACCTTTCGCACGGAGTGTTCAATATCTATGATAAAGACCCTGATAAGACGCAGATGGTGTTCCATCTATCGTGAGCTGCCAGGGTATACCCTAGTTATTCTGATGTTGAAGACCGGCCGTAGCGTCACGGCCGTGAGGCTGCGGTCCTCAACGCAATTACGATCGCAGCGACCAAGGAAGGGGCGGCACATCGAACGAACCCAGAATATGCTAAGCACGAGCAGCCCCGCTCAGGTAGCGCAAATAATCGGTGACGGCCTACGCTGTGCTCGCCCCCATAACCTCCGCACTCTGGCGTCGGCAGATAAATCCCGTATGTCCTCGCAAGGAGCTATGGAATTCAGGGTGTACCGGAAGGTGCACGCCCGGAACTATCGAATGCTAACCGAGAAATATACTTGGCGACCGCGATTTGTTCGGACGGACTGAGTGCGGTAGCAACGGCCCGCATGGCTGCGTTGTGCCCTTTAGGGCTGGCGTAGTGGGCAAGGCGCTCCAGGATTTTAGATGCGGGAAGCCCTGCAATTGCGGGAGCCTTGATCGCGGTGTTCCCCTGCAGATTGTTTCCGTGACAGGATGAGCAAGGAGGAGCCCCAGTTGCGCTACCGCGCTCGACTATCTGCTTGCCATCCGGCGAGGGTGCGGCGGCCACCAGGCCCAGGATAAGGAGGGAGTGTTCAACGAATAATCTGACCATTATAGTAATTCCCATTTTGATAAATCAATAATATTAAACAACCATTTATTGATTTGTCCGACGCCACTCTTCGTCGTTCCGATACGATCACTGGTTTAAGAAACTAGGTCAACGAGCCAGCGATAAGCGGCGTGACGTGAATTACGTTGGTGCCAACTGAGGACGGTTGCCGCCCGATGTTCGGGGAATGCGAGTAACTGCTAGTTATTATACCCGAGCGTGACAAAATTTGAGCAATTTGTCTATTACACCCGCGACGTGATCCGTGTCTTGCAAGAGATGCGCCATTGATGGAACTCAGGCCGCTTGGACAGATGCGCGCCGTTAAGGGCCTGGTAAAACCTTCGCGTAAATCTGAGTCTGCTCGTTGTACCGCCCCATGAAGACGTCGTTACACGCTCGAAGCTTTTAGCGTGGCGGCCCCTTCTCCACGGGTTCTCATTGTGAGCGGCTTTGTAACCGCTCCAATTGAGCGCGGGAGGGTGTCCACACACTCAAGCTAAGAAGTCAGCGAAACGCCAGCATGGTCAATCGATCGAGCATCCGATCCGAAAGGACTTTACGAAGAATAAGCAGTGGACGAGCGCCAAGCCCGCCACTGTAGCGGGTAGCGGGCCGCTTCGCCCTTAGGGCCTTCATCACCATATCGGACACAACGCTTGGTGGCGGCGTTTTGAGGTTCTGCGTCTTCGCGAACTTGTCGACCATTCGTGCGTAAGCACCTTGCCCGGACGCCTGCGCGGCAGCCGTGGCAGCAATGTTACCCCATTCGGATTGAATTCCACCCGGTTCGATGACGACCACGTCGATATCGAACTGTCGCACCTCGTTGCGGAGCGTATCCGAATAACCCTCGAGCGCGAACTTGGAGGCGTGATACCAACCGCCCAGAGGCATTGCGAGTTTGCCGCCAATCGAACTAATATTGAGGATCCAACCGCGCCGCTGCGCGCGCATTGTCGGCAGGCACAGCTGAATGAGACGTGCGGGGCCCATCAGGTTTGTCTCCATCTGACGGCGGCCATCATCCAGCGACACATCTTCGAGCGCACCGTACTGGCCGTAACCTGCGGCGTTGACGAGCACGTCAATGTGGCCCCGAGCTTCAATGATCCTTTCAACCGCCGTCACCATCGAGGCATCATCGGTGACGTCCAGGCCAATTACGACCGCTCCGGCGCCTGCCAAGTCGGACATTCTATCCACCCGTCTCGCGCCAGCAAAGACGTCGTAGCCCTCCACGAGAAGCCGATGAGCAATATCTTTCCCGATCCCCGAGGAGGCTCCGGTTACCAGAACCACGGGCTTGTTAGATGGTGAGGTCACGTCGTCACTCCAAGCTGATATCGTAAAACGAAGGGGTCGATGATCTGTCGGCCATCATCACGTTCATGGCTGCTGTTGCGCTGGTCGACGAGGTTGGCCGTAAGTATTGAACCTATTTCGTCGAACATGGGCGCTCAGTCGTTGTCCGACGAAACCCGCCGCGCGCTTCTAATCGACAGGAAAGTCTGTCGATATACTTAGGCTGCGCCACAAGCGATCGCTCTCCATTTTAGCAAGATCAGCTTTCTCCACGATACTGACGGCATCGCTTCCGAGCAGCAATCGTAGCGGCGGTGCATCTAACCTCGCCACTTCGAGTATCGCCTGGGCTGCTCGCGCCGGGTCGCCTGGCTGCATCCCGTCGTACTCACGTTGGAACCGCGCCGCGGCGCCCACGGTGGAGGCGTAATCTTGACCGCTTTCGTTTATCGAGGTCGATGATCCGGCGAAGTCCGTGCGAAAACCGCCCGGTTCGACAATCGTGACCTTAATCCCCAATGGCGCAATTTCTTTAGAGAGTGCCTCGGAGAAGCCCTCGACGCCCCATTTGGCTGCTGAATACGCCGCACGCCCCGTCGATCCGATCCGGCCCCCCACAGAAGAGAACTGGATGAAGTGACCCGAGCCTTGTCGCCGCATTACCGGAATGGCGGACTTGGTGACGTTGATAACGCCGAAGAGGTTCGTCTCGATCTGGGCGCGGATCTCTTCGGCCGACGTGTCCTCCACCGATCCGATGTTCCCGAAACCCGCAACGTTAGCGACGACATCCAGCCGACCGAAAGTTTCGATCGCCGCCTTGATAGCACTATCCGCGCCTGCAATGCTCGTCACGTCGAGCGTGAACGGCAGGACGTTTGCTTGATAGCGCTGTGCCAAACCGGCAAGGCTTCCGGCTGAGCGTGCCGTCGCAACAAGCCGATCACCATTTGCCAGCACGGCCTCTGCCAGCGCCTTGCCAAGACCGCGGGAGCTCCCCGTTATCAACCATACCTTCGACATCGACGTTCCTTTGCGATCGGACAGAGAGGTTGAGCCTTGGTCACGTGCGGATCGAGGAAACTGCTTCACGATGACAAGAAGCGGATCGCCTGATCTGTGAATAGCTCAGGATACTGGAATATCGCGCCATGCCCGGCGTCGGGATAGAGTGAAAGCAGCGCAGAGGGCATATTCTGAGACAAAATCAAAGAGTTGACGCTGGGCACCATTAGATCTCGGGTGCCGTTTGCGACAAACGTTGGCTGGTGGATAGTCTCCAGGTAAGAGTAGTTACCGCCTGTTGATGCTCCCCATTCCGCGATTGCACCAAGTTGAGCATCCCTGACAGCGGTGCCCGTTGGACCGTCCGGTTCTCCTGTCCGCGACGCTCGTCGTTTGAGGAAGGCGGCACCTGCTGCTTGGCTGCTTTGGCTTGGCGAGAAGAACAGAAACAGGAAGTCGTCGTCGGTGAAAACGTCAGGGGTGGCGTGAGTTACGACCTCGTCGGTATACCCAGCCATGCCGTTTCCTCCGCGAGGGCCGGTGCCAGCCAATACAAGGCGCCGAACTAGCGAAGGCCGGTCGACCGCTACCTGTTGAGCCACGAAGCCGCCGAGAGAGAATCCCACTAGGTCGACCTGCGTTAATTCGAGCGCCGCCAAAAACTCGGCAACCTGCTGTGCCATGTCCGCCACGGTCGAGGATGGCGAACCGCTTGAACCCCCCACCCCAGCGTAATCGAATAGGATTACCTCGCGATGAGCGGCAAACGCGTTGATGACCTGCGGGTCCCAGTAATCCATCGTTCCCCGGAAATGTTGCAGAAACAGCAGCGGAAGCTCACCACCAGGACCAAAACGACGATACGCATAACGTTGGTTGCCGACATCGACGCTCATATTTGGCGCCGTTTCGTGAATCTGAGACATGACAATTCCTAGTATAAGGAGATCTGACGCGGTCAGGCGTGCCAGTGCGATCCGAGAATTATCTGGCAGAAGTCCTGCCGGACGAAAGTTGGATCGCGCAGCGCCAGCACGTCGTCGTTAACCGTCCCAAAGGTGCTATCGGGCCGGTGCTTCATGCCGTCGTAGAAAGCATCGATGATGCGGTTCTTGAAGTCGTCCCCTCGCGGGTGCGCCCGCGTAATGCTGTCGCGTTCATCATCGGTGAACGCGTCATAGCCGATCCCAAGCACATCCATCTCGACGCCGGCGGTCACGAGCGCGATCTCGGGATGCATGTGCTCCGGAATGCCAGGCGTGGTGTGGAGCGCGATGCCGGTCCACACCTTCTCGATGTCGGCCTCAGCGATCCCCCGGCCCCGCAGGAAGTCGCGAGCAGCGTTCGCACCATCGACCTCGAAACGGATTGACGACGACTTGTAGGCTGGTGTCAGCCCGACGTCGTGAAACATGGCTCCTGCATACAACAGCTCAGGGTCAAATTTCATGCCCTTGCGCTGGCCGGCGGACGCCGCCCACAGGTAAACACGACTAGAATGATTAAACAGAAGATCGTTTTCGGTCTCACGGATAAAGGCCGTTATGTCGCGCGCGATAGCGCTGTCGGGAACGGCAATCCCGGAAAAGTGCTGAATAGTCATGAGGACCAATCCTTCTTCAAAACATCGGTGGAGATTATGTGCTCACCAGTTTCTTTAAATTGTTCTGGAATATGATCGATGCTGCCAACAAACCCGGCCAGCAGTCGTTTCTAGACGGCGCCTGCTCTCAACCCGCCCATGCCTCTGGTTTCTCTCCGGGAAGTGCGGGGAAGTTTGCGGCGAATATGTCGGGTTCATACCCCGCCGCCTCGAAGAGGTACTCCAGCGAATGACAAACCTCTCGCTCGAGCTTCTTGAGATCGACACCTAGTAATCGACCGTTCGCTTTCCGGATGGTTCCGGCTACCATCACGGTGTCAACATTACTGCGATCTGCCGCCTGCACGATCGTACCGACGACGTTGTTCGTCGGGAAAACGTTGATATCCGTCGTGCGAATCAGGATGATGTCCGCTTGCTTGCCAGGTGACAGACTTCCCGTGCGGTTTTCGAGACCGGCGGCATGTGCGCCATTGATCGTCGCAGCCTTCAGGATGTCACCAACAGTGGCCGGCGTCGGCGCAGCCTGATCACCGGCATGTCGCCGCGACTGAGCGATCGCACGCTGTAGGAAAAACGCTGTGCGCATTTCCGTGAACATGTCACCGCCATAGGCTGTCTCGAGATCGGTGCCGAGTGCAGGACGGAGCCCGTGATCGATGGCCGCCTGATAGGCGAAGATGCCATCACCAAGGGCATATTGAGCGTCCGATCGCGCATCCACCGTAACTCGCACGCCAGCGTCGCGCAGCATGGCCCACGCCTGGGGGGGGAGCGCCGTGCAATGGTTGAAGATATTGTCCGGCCCAAGCATGCCAGCGTCCGCAAGGCCTGGCAGCATTGGGGCCATCATGCCCAAGAACTCGGTCAGTATCGGCAATCCGAGCCTGCGGGCGACTGCCCAATTTGCAGGGTCAGGGGACGAGAACATGCCTAGGGTGACCAGTTGATCACTCGAGGCAAAACGGTCGGATTGCAGTCGCTCGAGGTCGTCGGGCCAATGCTCGGCCCAGCCGCCCGCCAGCGGCCGGCCCGGCATATGCAACGCTCGCAGGCCGGCGTCCTCGATGGCGTCGATCGACGCGTCCGAATGTTCGGCACTTCGTGCATTATGAGAAGCGTCGATGATGGTCGTCGTGCCAGCATCCAAGCACCCCAGAGCAGTCAACCGATTACCGAGGTACATGTCCTCTGGACGGTAAAACCGCGCGAGCGAGTAGTGCGTCGCGTCAATATATGCATCGAGCGTCTCGACATTCGGCATGACGCGCCGCAAAGTTCCCTGCCAGGCGTGGCGATGCGCGTCGATCAGACCCGGCATTACGATCATGCCGTCAGCCTCGATGAATTCAGCGTCCTCGACCTCCAGTTTGCCGCCGACCGCGATGATCTTGTCGCCCTCAACAAGAACGTCTCCTCTGGCGAAGTCGCCGATGACTGGGTCCATGCTGAGGACGATGCCGCCACGTATGAGCGTGCGATTTCTTATGGAAGCGGTCACTGAACGTTCCTTGCTGTCATGTGCAACTGTGGGCGGGTTTTACGCATGCGACGGCCCGCCATCGTATTCGGGCACCAGGAGAAGCTTGCCTGTCGTCCGACGGCCCATAAGATCCGAATGGGCCTGGGCAGCGTCTGCGAGTGGATATCGGTGTCCGATCGTAACCTTGAGCTTGCCCGCGGCCACCCAGTCGAACAGCTTAGCGCTCCGCTCCAGCAACGCGTCGCGCGTTCGGACGTGGTCGCCAACCGTCGCATAGGTGATCAAGATACTCTTCGGCAGGGTGTAGACATCTATCAGCGGCATGCGGCCCATCAGTGGCCCGAAGCAGACAAGCACACCGTGGTATCGCAGCGAGTGCAGCGACCCCTGGAACGTATCGCCGCCCGCGCCGTCATAGACGACGTGCACGCCCTCCCCGTCAGTCAGTCGGAGAACCTCGTCGGCGAAATTGTCGTTGCCGACAATCACGTGATCAGCGCCCGCTGCCTTCGCGACGGCTGCCTTGGCCTCTGTCGACACACGCCCAATCACGGTCCCGCCGAGCAACTTGATGATCTGGACCAGCATCAAGCCAACTCCTCCGGCTGCGGCGTGGACGAGAGCCACATCGCCGGGCCGGATCGCGTAACTCTCAGATGTGAAATGACTAGCCGTGATCCCCTGCATGAGCAGGCCCGCCGCGCTCGCATCGTCGACGAAATCAGGAACCGGCACCAGTCGAGCGACGTCAATGGCGATCTGCTCGGCATAACTATGCGGCGCGAACAACCAAGCGACCCTATCCCCGACCCGAAACTCTTCGGGGCCATCGCCCAGCGCCACGATCCGTCCGATTCCTTCCACGCCGGGAGTCAATGGCAACGGTTCGAGCTGGAGAGCGCCGCTAACAACTCCAGTATCCATGAAGTTCACGCCTGCGGCAGCGACCCGGACAAGGACCTGTCCCTTGCCGAGGACCGGTGTCGGGAGCTCCTCCAGTCGCATCTGGTCGGAAGCGCCGTGGGCTCGAATGAGAATTGCTTTCATGATAATTCCGAACATTGAGGTTGCGCGAGCGGCAACAATCGCCCGTCAGGGGATTCTTGAAAGGCGCCTCGGGCGTGAGGAGCCGGTGGGCGTATTTGTTTAGACGCGGGAATTTTCCCGACCCTCACTTCGCCGAGGCGGGATGAGCGCAGATTGGCGACCTGAGGTTTCAGAACGGCCATTACAGCTCGTCGATCGTGGTCTCGGCAACTGGAGACGCAATTCCCAGGGCCGCTGCCACGCCATCCCCGTAAGCCGGATCGGCGCGGCTGCAGTTCCGCGCGTGGCGTTGTTTGGTGTGAAGCGCCGCGTCGCCCATTGCGCGCGCCGTGTTGTCGAACAGCGACTGTCGCTGGCCCGGCGTCATCATACGAAATAGATTGCCAGGCTGTTCCCAATGATCGTCGTCGACGCGGTGGTCCCAATGTGCGCCGTCACCCTCAATAGGTATCGAAGGCTCAGCAAAGCTCGGCTGGTTGTCCCAAAGCCCTTCGCTGTTGGGGTGATAACTCTTGGTGGCACCAAGGTTACCGTCCGTCCGCATCGCGCCGTCGCGATGGTAGGAATGGACGGGACATTTCGCGGCGTTGACCGGAATGTGATTGAAATTGACGCCTAGGCGATAACGCTGTGCATCAGCGTAAGCGAAAAGGCGCGCCTGAAGCATCTTATCGGGAGAAAAACCAATGCCGGGAACAATATTCGCTGGAGAGAACGCGGACTGCTCGATCTCCGCGAAGTAGTTCTCTTGATTCCTATTCAGAACGATCTCACCAACTTCCAACAGAGGAAAGTCTCCCTTCGGCCAAACCTTGGTGAGGTCGAACGGGTTATGCCGGTGGACGCGCGCTTGGCTTTCGGTCATCACTTGGATGAACAAAGTCCATTTCGGAAAATCGCCGGTCTCGATCGCGGTGAACAAATCACGACCATGGCTTTCTCGATCATCGGAGACGATCCCGGCCGCTTCCGCATCCGTCAGGTTTTGAATCCCCTGTTGCGTTCTGAAATGGAATTTGACCCAGACGCGCTCGTTCGCTGCGTTGATCATCGAATAGGTGTGGCTGCCAAATCCGTGCATATGTCGAAAGCTTTTTGGAATTCCTCGTTCCGACATGACCACTGTCACCTGATGCAGTGCTTCGGGCAGAAGCGACCAGAAGTCCCAATTGTTGTCGGCCGAACGTAGACCCGTCCGTGGATCGCGCTTGATTGCATGATTGAGGTCAGGAAAACGCAGTGGGTCCCGGAAGAAGAAGACCGGCGTGTTATTGCCAACCAAGTCCCAGTTGCCGTATTCGGTATAAAACTTCATCGCGAACCCGCGAATATCGCGTTCAGCGTCAGCCGCGCCACGCTCGCCAGCGACAGTCGAGAAGCGCATAAACAGGTTGGTCTGCTTTCCGATGTCAGAGAACAGACCCGCCTTGGTGTGACGGCTGATGTCATGGGTGACCACGAAGTGACCGAAAGCGCCCCAGCCCTTGGCATGCATACGTCGCTCCGGAATGACTTCTCGATTGAAGTTCGCGAGCTTTTCGAGCAGCCAAACATCCTGCAGAAGTGCGGGGCCCCGAGGACCCGCAGTCAAGATGTTGGTGTTGTCGGCGACGGGCGTGCCTGCCGCGGTAGTAAAGCGTTTGAGGTCGTCTGGCATAAAGCCTCCTTCGGCAGGCGAGCGCCACCGGTCCGGAAATCGACCGGCAGTCGAAATGTGTTGATGCGAACTTCGGCCGTGCCACGCGCCTCAAGGAGCGCGTGGCTGGTACGGTCGCGCCCAGGAATTAGCCTTTGCGAAGTGCTCGCAGATCCTGTGCAAACGCTTTGATCGTGAAACCGGGCGGCATGGAGTCGATCAGGATTATGTCCGAAATAGCGTTGTTGATTCGAAGCGGACGGATCGCCTCGTAGGCTGGCGAGCTGTACCAGTCGGTCGCGGCCTTCCGGTCGGGAAATTCCATAAGCACCACCGATCCCTCCCACGATCCTTCCACCACGTCCCCCACCCCTTGCGAGAGCCACTTTCCGCCGAAGGGCTCGACCGTCGCTTCAACCTGTTCCAGGTAGCTAAGACCGTCGCTGTTTGGGACGTCGCCGGGGATGCGCAGATGGTTGATGAGGTAGGTCGTCATGTGAATTCACCTTAAAGCATTGCTGAGGAGAAAATTTTGAGATCTCGACATGCGGGATGTCGAAGAATTGACCGGGCAATCAGGAGCTGATCTTGCGGCCCAGGAAGTCGCGCATGATCGAAGCGATCTCCTGATGGTGGGTTTCCAGCGCAAAGTGTCCTGCATCGAGCAGATGGACTTCGGCATCGGGATTGTCGCGCCGGTACGCCACTGCGCCCTGGGGGAGGAAGAACGGATCATTCTTTCCCCAGACCGCCAAGACCGGTGGCCTGTGCTTTCGGAAGTAGGCTTGGAATTCGGGATAGAGTGCGACGTTCGTGCGGTAGCTGAGGATGAGGTCGAGCTGAATTTCCTGAGCCTCCGGACGATGCATGTAGAATGTATCGAGCGTGTAGCCGTCCGGTGCGACGAGGCCCGCTTGCGCCCCATGCTCATACTGGAAACGGATCGCGTCGTCAGACAGCGAGTCCCTCGTCGCTTCCCGATGCTCGGGGGTCGGGTCGCGCCAGTAAGCCTGCCAGGGGCCCCAGAGCTCGCTCAGTCCCTCGATATAGGCATTGCCGTTTTGCGTGACGATTGCGGTAACGCGCTCGGGCCGGGCCATCGCGAGCCTCAAACCCGTCGGTGCGCCATAATCGAAGATGTAGAGCGCATATCGAGTAAGGCCGATCGCATCGACGAGCCCTTCGATCACCTTCGCGAGATTGGCGAAGCTATAGTCGAAGGCCGCTCGCCGCGGCGCCTGCGTTTGTCCGAAGCCGGGAAGATCTGGCGCGATCACGCGATAGCGATCAGCCAAAGCAGGTATCAGATCACGGAACATGTGGCCGGACGTCGGAAAGCCGTGAAGTAGCAAGATGACCGGCGCGTCCTCCGGGCCCGCAACGCGGTAGAAGACGTCTACCTCCCCGACGCGCTGAGTTTTATATTCGGTCTTCGCGTTCGTCAGAGACCCGCTCAAAGCGGGGAACGCTCGCGGTCCTGCGATCCGCGCCGTCGCGGCCGTGGCGACCGTCGCGGCGCCCAGCCCAAGCGCGGAAATGAGGGTACGCCGCTGCACTTCCATTTTCTCTCGACTCATTTCGATTTCCTTCTGACGCTTGGTATGTGAGCGCCGACGTCGTCGTTGCCGATCACTGCGCGGCGCAATGGGATGACCGTGCGGATCAAAGTGGATCGCTGCGCAAGCTGCGAGATCCGCTTCGGAAGCGCAACACCGCTTTCGCGGCCAATGCTGGAATGTCTGCAGCTACCAAAGGCGCGAGCGATCGCACGTGAGCGCCGTTGCTTGGCTGCAGGAATAGCGGCGCGCGCATCGGCTTCGTCGCCGAGCAGCACCTGTTCGATTAGTTTCGCGCTCGCGCGACTGTAGAAATCAACCAACTCGTCACCGTGCGGGACACTGGTTTCAGAGCTGAAATCGATGATGTCGGTCTTGGTCATTGCCGTCTCGATAAGTGGTGTGATGACCGCCTGGGCTGCCATTTCTCGCTCATTTTATCTGACGCAAGCCGGGCCAATTTCCTCACCATCACCGACAGAGGCGATGCGGTCAGGCCCGCCAACAATCCTGTCGGCTTGACTAGGTGACGCCTGTCAAAGGTGGACAAGCACCTCGCACGAGCGATGCTCCTTCGTCCGGTCTGCCCCGTGATGACCACGGCGAATCCGATCGCAAGAGCGAGGATCAGCGTTGGAGCCAGTTCGACGAAACCAGGCCGGGCAGCCGGTGGGGACACGGTAGGGGAAGTAGCGGATGGGGCGCCGACCACGACGGCGCCCACAGGAATTGTGCAGCACCCCAGCGGCCGATCGCGACCCCCGCCGGTAAACCCGCATCGGACATACTGCGAGACAGACGTAGCATTTGGACTAAGAGGATTAGCGCAGCGCTAGCGGGGGCCTGGCCAATCCGTTGCTAACCGTACGGCGGGGATGCGGTTCATCGGAAACGTTCCTCGCTTTCGACCGGCAAGCGCCGGCAACCGTGTATAATCCTCTAATCGATCATCGAAGCAGGTTTGCCTTTGCAAGCTCAAGAACCTCATTCCCGCGGCCGCTCAGGACTGCTTTCAACATGTAGAGAGTGAACCCCTTGGCCATCTCAGCGGTCACTTTAGGGGGCATCGCCAATTCCATCCGCTCGACTACCGCGTCGATCACAACTGGACCGTCGTGTGCAAGAGCATCGGCGATCCCCTGCTCGAGATCCTCGGGGTCTTCGATGCGAATGCCCTTAATGCCAGCTGCCTCAGCTATCATTGCGAAGTTGGTCGCGTCAAAGCCGGTGCCGAAGTCGACAAAGCCCGAGGACTTCTGTTCCAGCTCCACGAATCCAAGCGCGCTGTTGTTAAAGATCACTACCTTCACCGGCAGCTTGAGTTGTTTGAGCGACAACAGATCGCCCATCAGCATGGTGAACCCGCCATCCCCCGAGAGCGAGATGACCTGCCTCTTAGGTTCGGCGGACTGGACGCCGATCGCGTGAGGCATCGCATTCGCCATGGAGCCGTGCCAAAATGAGCCCATCAGCCTCCGTTTCCCGTTCATCGTGAGATAGCGAGCGCCCCAGACCGTTGGAAGTCCGACATCGACGGTAAAGGCCGCATCGTCACTTGCTTGCTCGTTCAGCACGCGGACGACGTGCTGGGGGCGAAGACGGCCGCCAGGGCGGCCTTCCGCCAACCTGTCAAGCCCAGCGCGCGCTTCAGCGTAATGGTCGAGCGATGCACGCAGATGGCGGTCCTGCGTCTTCGCAACGATCTTGGGCAGCAGTGCCGCGACACTGTGTTTGACGTCACCGATCAACCCCTGTTCGACGGACACCCGGCGGCCGATGCTCTCTGCCCGTAAATCGATCTGTGCGATGCGCGCGCTCTTGGGATAGAATTGGCGATAGGGAAAGTCTGTCCCGAGCATCAACAGCGCATCACAAGAGCCCATTGCATAAAAACCCGACGAAAAGCCGATCAGGCCGGTCATGCCGACGTCGTAGGGATTATCCCATTCGATATGCTCTTTCCCGCGCATAGCATGGACGATCGGCGCCTTCAGGGCTTTGGCCAGCGCTACGACTTCATCATGGGCACCCTCGACCCCGCTGCCGCACAGCAACGTCACGCGTTCCGACGTGTTAAGTAGCTCGGCCAAACCGTCGAGTGCGTCCTCTTGCGGGACGACGATTGGCGGCGGCGGCTTGAGTCCGAAGGCCTCCGAAGCTGGCGCATCGGACGCATCTTGAAGCGCAACGTCGCCGGGAATGACGAGAACAGAAACGCACCGCTCTGCGATCGAGCGCCGGATCGCAATCTCCAACGCGCGCGGCAGTTGGTCCGGGGTGGACACAAGCTCGCAATAGCTCGAGCATGCGCGGAACATCTGCTCGGGATGAGTCTCCTGAAAATAGCCAGAACCGATTTCGGCGGAAGGAATTTGTGCCGCGATCGCGACAACCGGCAGCCGGGAACGATGCGCGTCGAACAGCCCGTTGATGAGGTGCAGGTTCCCTGGTCCGCAACTGCCCGCGCAGACGGCAAGGTTCCCAGTGACATGCGCCTCACCCGCGGCAGCGAACGCCGCCACCTCCTCGTGGCGGACGTGCACCCAATCGATGCCGCCCTTACGGCGCAGGGCATCGGTAAGACCGTTAAGGCTGTCCCCTACGATGCCGTAGATGCGGTCTACACCAGCGGCGCGGAGCGTATCGACCATCTGATCTGCGACTGTTGGCAAGACTGCCTCCTTACAATTGAGCCGGTGTGACCGCGGTTGCCTTAGAGGAGGTGCTGCGCCTTAGCGGCATCGCGCAGGCCATCCCGGAAATCCGGGTGTGCGAGCGCTATCAGTTCCAGCGCCCGTTCAGTCGATGACATTCCTTTAAGGTTCACCGAGCCGAATTCGGTTACGACGTAGTGGGTGTCGATCCTTGGCGTCGTTACCGGGCCATCGAGCTTGGCCACGATTTTTGAAACTTTACCTTCCGCAGCAGTCGAGGAAGCCGCGATGATCGACTTACCGCCCTTGGAGGCAAATGCCCCTCGAACAAAATCGAGTTGCCCGCCGCTGGCGCTATACTGGTGGCCGAGCATATGCTCAGAATTACAGGCACCGGTAAGGTCAATTTGGATCGTACCGTTGATCGAAACCACGTCGTCATTGCGCGCGATTATGGCCGGATCATTAACATAATCGACTGGCCAGCTTTCGACCGCAGGGTTGTCGGCGAGATAATCGTACATCGACCGCTGTCCCATGGCGAAGGTGAAGACCGAAGTACCGCGGTTGAGCGTTTTCCTACGGTTGGTCACCACGCCAGCGACAGCGAGATCAATCAACCCCGGGCACATCGCCTCGGTATGAATGCCAAGATCGCTGCGCCCGGCTAATTGTGCGCACACCAGATTGGGAAGCGCGCCCACCCCCATTTGCAAGCAAGCTCCGTCTGGAACGAGATCGGCAATGAGGCGACCGATCGTCTCCTCGGCAGGTCCGCCCCGCCGGACCGGCAGTTCTAGCAACGCAACGTGGTTTTCCACGATCGTGTCGACCTCGGAAACGTGCAAGGCGGCACCGCTGCCGTGAATACGCGGCATCTGGTCGTTCACCTCGACGATCAGCCTTTTAGCCGAACGGGCAACCTTTGTGGAATAGTCGTTGCCGATGCCAAAGCTCATGTACCCATGCGCATCCATCGGCGAGACGGTGCATACGAAAGTGTCGATGCCTATTTCGTCAATTAGCAGACGTGGTGCTTGGTGGAAGTTATTTGGCACGTAGTTGACGGTCTTGCGACCTTCCTCGAGACCGCGCTTGATGAGCGCGCGCTCCGCGCGGGTAATGAACATGCTGTAGGGGCGGATCCGATCGTTCAGCTCATAACGTAGTATCGTCTTCGCGGCGATCGACGTCGCCTCGAAATAGTAGACGCGTGGATCTTCAATCTGGCCTGCCTCGGCGCGAGCGGCGAGCGCTTCCAAGATTGCCGGGGGCTCGGCCATCGCCATCCCCATTGAGAGGCGCGTACCTGATTGGATGGTAGCCGCGGCATCTGCAGCGGAAGCGAGCTTCGAAGCGTAGAGCGAGACAACGTCCATGTCGGATCCTTGCGGGGGCGTAGCGGCAAGCCGACGCCGGAGAGTCGAGAAAGCGGATGACTC
>NZ_JH584243.1:147645-152823 GCF_000241485.1 Sphingomonas sp. PAMC 26605 | reverse complement strand
TCAGTAGCCTGCGGCTTCCTCTGGCGAATGACCTCGGCGATGCACGAGCATAGTGCGCTCGAAGCTCATCACTTCCTTGCCTTCCTGATTCACGCCAAGCGTGGACACGGTGACAATGCCCTGGGTCGGTCGACTCTTGCTTTCCCGCTTATGCAATACGGTGCTCTCTGCGTAGAGCGTGTCGCCCGCGAACACTGGGTGCGTTGCCTTGACCTTGTCCCAGCCGAGATTGGCGACGACCTTGGCCGAAACCGTCCGAACCGACATGCCAGTGAGAAGGGCGAGCGTGAACGTCGAGTCCACCAACATTTTCTTCCATTCTGTCTTGGCAGCATAGGCAGCATCAAAATGAACCTGCTGGACGTTCAGAGTGAGCAACGTGAAATACGTGTTGTCGACGTCAAGTACGGTGCGGCCTGGGCGATGCTCGAAGACGTCGCCTGGAACGAAGTCCTCAAAGAAGAGGCCCGATGTTTCACGGTAGCGGTGCTCTCCAACAGTCTTATAGGCGGGTAAAAGGGTGTCCATTAGATATATCCTTGAGCGGTAAGGGACATGAATCTCGGAGATATCAGCCAGCCGCAGCCAGTACGCGTCGCGCCTTTCGGGCGACGGCTTCGTCAATCATCTTGCCATCGACTGTACCGACGCCGTTGATGTTTGTGGCAACGATCGATCGGGCGGCTTCGATCGCGGCAGCTGACGGGGTCAGCACCGCGTTGATCGGAGCGATTTGAGACGGATGTATTGCTGCCTTTGCGATAAATCCGTGATCAACCGCGCGTTTGGCCTCCGCCGCGCAGCCGGCTGTATCGCGCACATCGAAAAACGGGGTATCGATCGGGGCTATCGTCGCGAGCGCGCACGCAGCCACGATCTGGGCGCGGACAGATACCAAGGGCTCCCAAGCGGTGACACAACCGAGATCCGCCGCCATGTCAGCGGCGCCGAACATCAGACCTACCAGCCGTCCGGAGGCCCCAGCGATCGCTTCGATCTCTCGCAGACCGCGCACGCTTTCGATAATCGCGACAAGGCGAGTGTCTTTCCCTGCCGACGTAAGTAGCCGATCCATTATCTCGACATGACCGGCACTTTCGACCTTCGGAATCACAAGGTAATCTGGCACCGCGGTATGTCTGATCAAGGCGTGCAGGTCAGCGATGCCGGCTGCGGTGTCGAGACCGTTGACGCGTAGCGCATGACCGATTCGGCTCGGTGTCGACGCATTGGCGGCAAGCCAATCCAGCGCAACGGTACGCGCACCGTCCTTGTCCGCTGGCGCCACCGCATCTTCGAGATCGATGATGAGCACATCAGCACTGATCTCGGCCGCTTTTGCGAATCTTTCCGGCCGCGTACCGGGCGTGAAAAGCCAGCTGCGGGTCGGCTCGCTGCTCATATGTGGCATCGTGGGATCCTCATTCGCTAGATAGCGTAGGCGTAGCTGAGCGCACGCTTGGTCCAGCACATTGAACTATAGTTCTTCGGACGTTTTACCTTGGCGCAGGAGTCTACGTCATGGGAGCGGTCGTCAGCTCGTTCCGTTGAAGAACAACGAGTCGACAGGGCGCGGCATGACGCTGCAAGCGCGTCCTTTAGTATGACGCACGTTTATCCTACATCCTCACCGAGCCGGCACTCCGCTCGCTCGATCCGACATCGCTTGGCGCCACCAGGAGTAGATCGCAGCGCTGCAATCTCTCGGTGTTCGACCGCAGCCGGACCGACCCATCCGTTTGGCATCAGGCAAATCGCCAGTTTCAGCTTAACCGTCCAGCGGGTGCCAGCCCGATACCATCGACAATCTCGGCACGACCAATCACACGACCGACCGTATGACTACTCGCTGCAACTCCGGTTGGTTCAATAGTGTCGTCTGAAATCGCCGCCCGTTTAAAGAGCCGTCATCACCAGTCGAACACCTTTCGTTTAAGGCGACCATTAGACTGCGCTAAGGCTCCCTCGCGCGTTGCTACGAACGTGACGCAAGTACGATTGATTGTCGGTGCCGTCGATCGTGCGTTAATCCGGACCCCCTTCATCTTCCGCGAGTTTTCGCATAGCTCCTGGGCGCATTGCGAACCGACGCTGGAGCGCCCTGCTCAGTGCCGCTTCGGACTGATATCCAGCGTCTACGGCGATTTGTCCTAGGCCATCGGAAGTCTGAGCAATTCTATTGCGGGCGATCCCCAGTCGCACCTCCGTCAAAAAGGCCAAAGGGGGTATGCCGCTTAGTCGGCGAAATGCACGAACCAGGGTCGCCCGCGATACCATCGCTACCGACGCCAACTCATCCAGCGCCCAGTTTTTTGCAGGCTCGTTCAACATAGCGGTCACCGCGCGGCCGGTCTCGCGCGCACTGAGCAGTGCGAGCAGCCCGTTGGCTGGGGGCTCTGTCTCAAGATGGTGGCGGAGCAGCATCATGAATAGTCCGCTCGCCAAATCACGCGTAATCGCTGCGGCTCCTCCCCGGTCCAGGGTTAACTCTTCCCGGATCATCGTCACCAGACTGCTAAAGCTTGACATACCGCCCAATCGAAGCACGATTACGTGCGGAAGAGTTCTCAGCAGCAAGTTTTCGCTCGTGGTTTCAAGATGAAGACGGCCGCATATCAACTCCGTCTCGACTGGCGCGCCCTGGGTCTCTTTGACACGAATATAGTCGCGATAGGTGACGACCACGTCGCGAAATTCAGGATTTGGGCCGCCGCCGTAAACCACGTGCGCGTCCCCATGCGGAAGCAACAGGACATCTCCTGCCTCTAGCATGACCCCCGGCTGGCCGGTCCGCTCGATCGAGCAGGCGCCTTTCGTCACTATGTGAAATGCTACCCAACCCTGCTGCTCCTGCTGATGCACCGCGCGCCAAGCACCGCCAAATCGGCAAAAGTCCTGTATTTCCGGCCGTACGCGAAGCATCGGCGCGAGGATGGTCAAGGGATCTTGCAGTTCCGGCACTCGGGACACCTTCACATTGATCCGCGCGGTCATGAGCGCGCGTCGCACGGAGATCAACTTTTCCTCGCGCCAGCCACAAATATGCATGGTCAACATAAGGATGAACGCCGTGCACATGCTCGATTGGAATACGTACCGGGGTCAGATCGTCGCCGGGGTTGGCCGCCTCGCCAAGCTGACCCCGGATACCATAAAGGGCTATGCCCAACTAACACAGGCCGGCTCCAAAACGGAGCATCTCGACGCGAAGACGCGGGAATTGATCGCACTCGCGGTCGCGGTTACCTTGCGGTGTGACGGGTGCATCGCGGTGCACACCGCGGAAGCTCGCAAACAGGGAGCCTCTCACGGTGAGCTTGCCGAAGCGCTCGGCGTTGCAATCGGCGTCAACGCTGGCGCCGCCCTGGTTTACTCCACCCGTACGATGGCCGCCTTCGACGCGGCGTCTGAAGCCTAAGGATGTTCGGTATGCAAAGCCTTTACACGCGCGCCCTGACGATCGTGGCAACCCGGCGTTCGAGCGGGCTTGGGATCGCAGCAATGAAGATCGCGATCGCGATCATTTTCATCTGGATCGGATGGCTGAAATTCAGCCCTTACGAAGCTGACAGTATCGCGCCATTTGTCGCGAACAGCCCGCTAATGAGGTTCTTTTATGCCTATCCGGCCGACTACGCCGCCCATCTTACGAAGGAGGGAGCCCTGATCCCGGCCCAGCGGGCATGGCAGCTGGCGAATCACACATATGCCTTTTCGCGGGGCCTCGGTACCGTTGAAATTATGATCGGGCTTCTCACTCTTTCAGGGCTTTTCTTCCGCAAAACCGGTCTCTGGGGAGCGATCTTAGCCTTCGCCACGCCATTTGTGACGTTGTCGTTCTTAGCGACAACGCCGGAAGCATGGGTGCCAGCGCTCGGCGATATGCAACACGGGTTTCCCTATCTTTCCGGCCCAGGCAGACTCGTCATCAAGGATGTCGCGCTTCTCGCCGGAGCATGGCTGGTTGTCGCCGATACCGCACGAACGCTGCTTCGGGACAGCGCGGCGGACGCGGTTCCGAAGCGCTCGGTCAAGTTGTCCAGCGTGGCCGCGGAGCGCTTCAAGAGTTTCCGCTTGCATGACACACGGGGTGGAGAAAACCGGTGACCGAAAACACGATCCGGTTCGACGACGGGGCTAACTACGAGCGCGTCATGGGCATATGGAGTCGCTTAGTCGGTGCGGATTTTGTCGATTGGCTCGCACCAGCCGCAGGCTTGCGCTGGATCGACATCGGGTGTGGCAATGGCGCGTTCACCGAATTGCTTTCGCAACGTTGCGCCCCAAGGGAGATCCTCGGTGTGGATCCTTCCGAAGGGCAATTGAACTTCGCACGTGCTCGATCGGGCGATGGCGTTGCAAAATTCGCGCAGGGCGACGCAATGGCACTTCCCAGCGTCAATGGATACTTCGATGCGGCAGTCATGGCTTTGGTTCTGTTTTTCGTGCCTGAACCGATGCGGGGCGTGGCCGAAATGAAACGCGTGGTAAGACCCGGCGGTTTGGTTTCGGCTTACGTCTGGGATGTTTTCGAGCCCGAAGGATTCCCTATGGCTGTTATGTATGCGGAGCTGCGCGATATGGGTTTTACCCCGGACTTGCCACCGAGCGCTGCGGTATCGCGCATTGACGCGCTGATGTCACTTTGGACAGACGCTGGACTAAGCCACGTCGAGTCACGGTTAATCACTGTTCGGCGAACATTTCCCAACTTTTCGAAATTTTGGGAATCTATGGTCGCGGCACTCGAGATGGGTAACGAAACGCGTGGAGTTAGCCAACGATCAAGGTGCTTGTTGAGGGAGCGACTCGCACTGCGATTTCCAGAAGACGAGTCTGGGCTGGTTAGTTACACTTCGCGCGCTAACGCAGTGAAAGGCCGGGTTCCACTTTGACCGTAACCCTCCGGCGGCGGCCGCTTGAGTGTGAGCGTCGGTCGAGATAGCACTGGTGCAAGCGACGGTGTTTGCACCGGTGTTAGCGACGGTGCGATGGGTCAGGTGACGGTAATTTCGGGAGCGGAGCGGCGCCGACTTTGGTCGGACGAGCAGAAGCTCGCGCTCATAGAGGCGGCGTTCGCGCCGGGTGCGAAAGTGGCGCGGGTCGCCGCACGGGCGGATCTTTGGCCAAGCCAGATATACCGCTGGCGCCGTGACCTGCTGGGGTCGCAGAGTATGG
>NZ_JH584243.1:132894-145214 GCF_000241485.1 Sphingomonas sp. PAMC 26605 | reverse complement strand
GGGGAAAGGGGCGCGCCGCCCCCTCTCCCCAGCCACGACAATCAGCCGGGCCGTGGCTCCCTCGCATCCGCTCAGTGCGCCCGCGCCACCCCGTCGGATTCTCGCTGCCCCCCTCGCCCCCGGCTGTTCGCCACGAAGGCAGGGTTGATGGCGGGGCCATCGCCCTGCGGTCGATTGAGGAAGGAAAAAGTCATGTATCACCAGCTCGCCACCCGGTTTGCTCGTAACGCCCACCAGATCACGGGCCGCACGCCGCTCGACAATGACGCACTGCGCAGCCACGTGCCCTCGATTTTCGCAGGCGAGGCGCACGACAGCCGTTCGGATCGCTACGTCTATGTTCCAACGATCGAGATCGGCGAAGGATTGCGCTGCGAGGGATGGCAACCGTTTTTCGCGGTCCAGTCGGTGCCGCGCGACGGCAGCCGCCACGGCCACGCCAAGCACATGCTACGCCTTCGCCGGGACGATCAGATCGGCAAGGCCGAAGCCGCCGAGGTCATCATCGTCAACAGCCATGACGGAACCAGCGCCTACCAGATGTTTGCCGGGATGCTGCGGTTCGTTTGCACCAACAGCATGATTGCCGGTGACCGGTTCGAGGAGGTCCGCGTCAGCCACAAGGGTAAGATCCAGGACCAGATCATCGAGGGCGTTTTCACCGTCGCCGAGGATTTCCCACGACTGATCGACGCATCTGAGCAAATGAAGGAAACTCGCCTGTCCGAACCGGAGCGGCGCGTGTTGGCAGAGGCGAGCCTTGTCGCTCGCTACGGCGAGGAGAACATCCCAGTTCGGCCTGAACAGATCATCAATCCCCGTCGCCGCGAGGACGTCGGGCAAAGCCGGTGGACCACGTTCAACGTCATTCAGGAAAACGTGTTGCGCGGCGGACTGTCTGGACGTCGCCAAAATGCCAACGGTCAGCTGCGTCGCAGCACAACGCGGCCGATCAACGGCATCGATCAAGGTGTCGGAATCAATCGCGCGTTGTGGACGCTAGCCGAGGGCATGCAGCGTCTCAAAAATGGCTAATCGGCCATCCGGGCCACCCTTCGGGGTGGCCCAAAAAATCACGGGCGGCCCTGGGCGGGCCGCCCGGTCCTTCTGTGATTCAGGAGATCGATCACCCGTGTCGGGTGATTCAGACAAGTCGTTAGAACAGCGCCGCCGCGATCGATAGCGTGTGCTCATGTGTTTCAGCATCGAGCTCGCGGCCATAGACGCCGCTCGCAATTGTCGACGACGCTACCGCGTCGAAGCAAGCCAGGACCTGTTCGGTGCTTGGTTGGTGACGATCACGTTCGGTCGCCTTGGTACGCCCGGCCGAACGATCACGCACGTCGCCGATGATGAGCGCCAGGCGCGCCGACTTGTCACCGCTTGCCTGCGCGTCCGCGCGACTGCACCGCGGCGGTTCGGTGTCGCTTATCGCGAGCGCGCCCGCTCGGTATCGTCGTCATGGTCCGATATCGTGTTCGACGGACCGGTCCAGCCCGCGACGGTCAAACTCGCTTCCGCCTGATCCAACCACTCGTCGATCGCGCCGCGCAGCGTTTCGCTAATATTGACGAAGGAGCGACGCCCGTCATCGGCGTCGCCGACCTTCGAAATCAATTCATCGTCGACTAGCAAATCGACATAGCGATTGGCCGTCGTGGGCGCGACGCCGCTGACGAGGCAAAGGCTCGATACATCTACGCGCCTTCCCTCCCGATCGGCGATGTAGAGATCGAGGATCATGTCCCAGGTCGGCTCGCCAAAGCGGATGCTCTTGAACGCCTTTGATCGGCGCCGACGGCTTCCCAAGACCCATTTGGCGAAGGCCAGCCTGATCACCAGGGACTGCCGCTGCTTGTATGATGACGGATTCGATGAGTGTACGCGGCAGGCGCACATTGACGTCGATCAAATCTGTGTCGGGGCTTTCCATTGCGCTCTAAGCCCCCGTCGCTGTTGGGGTGTGGCGTCTCGCGGCAGGCGATAGGTGCCAAGTGCGAGCGCTCCGAGCGCTAGGTACGCGTAGATGCCCAGCCCCGTGTGATATGCGAACAGCTGGGTTCGGGGCAGGATGGCACCGGCCATCGAGATGACGATATCTGCGAGGGCAAAGCCGAAGGCCCATATTGGCCAGAAACGTGTGCTGCGCGTTGCCAGCCAGAAGAAGCTTCCGGTCACGCCGACATCGATCGTCATAATGACGATTTCCGCCGGCGCGCCAGTCGCGATGGCAAGCCATCGCAAAGCGATCGTCCCAACCGAGCCTGAGAGGAGGACGATCGCTCCGAACCGCTCTGGTCTACCTCCTCGCAATACCGCGTACGCGCACGTCGCTAGCAACGCGCTGTCGTACGCTAAGGCAAGGAGGAGCTTTAAGTTCATAGCGCTGCTTGGTCATCGGAGCCTACCTCGACAAGCGGTTCAGGCAAGTTGACGTTTATCATCTTCTTCCTGTGCAGCTCCGGGCTTTGGGTAGCCTTCACCCCAGTTCGTCTCCGTCAGGCCGAGGTAGGTTCCTGCCCTCTCTATGCTCACATGCGCCCGCAGTGCCATCTGCTCCTGACTTTCGACCAGCGCGGCGAGAGCGCTGATCGTCGCCTTGACCGTACGATGGGTAATCGGCGGAGAAAGCTTGTGCGTTTCGGTGACATCGAGCGTCGTCAGCAGGAATTGCGCAGTGTCGCGTGCCGCCATGTTGATCGAGCGTTCCGCACGCCGAAGGTCGGTTGCCACTACGCGGCTCGAGCTTGCCAGGTCAGTCATTTCTCGCCTCCCAGGGCGCACGCGGCGCCGCTGTTATAAATGGACACCGAACAAGAGCTCGAGGGCGATGATGACCATGGCGGCGACGGTGATGGCAACCGGGGCGGCGATCGCGATGATCACTCCCCAGGCCAAAACCTGCTGCCACGTCAACGCGTTCGTCGATCGTGCCTTGGTCGGCACCGGCAGTGGAAGCGGCCAGAACGCCCGCTGGGAAGGTAGAGCGCTTGCAGGGTAGAAATGTTCTACCCCTGCCTCATACTCGGCAAACAGGCGCGCCGCCTCGAAACGCGTGTTCGCGCCGATGATGTCCTTGGCAAGCTGGAGCTGCTTGTCGACAGCCCGGGCGCTGACATTCGCCGCGAACGCAATCTCCTGCGAATTGCGGTGCTGGAAGACCTGCCGGAGATAATCACGTTGGCGTTCGCTCAACCGGGTGAAGCGCTCGCTATCCATTCATACTCCTGACGCGCTCCGATCCGCCGCAATTCGAGGCAGATACAACCAACCTATGTGAAGACGTAGGTAACGGTCGGTCAGGTCCAACCGAAACGATATCGATCATCGACAAGCCGTTGGCGCGCCACGGCGGGCCGCGCTCTATCTCCGCTGTGCTCCGATCGAACCACCTTTGGTGTCTCGCCCCATGCGGGTGACGATCGCTCGCGCGCAGGCTGACGCCTGAGGAGGGCGCCGGCGTTGCCAACGACGTTCGCTCGCCTGGTCGGGGAAAGGGGCGCGCCGCCCCCTCTCCCCAGCAACGACAATCAGCCGGGCCGTGGCTCCCTCGCATTCGCTCAGTGCGCCCGCACCACCCCGTCGGATTCTCGCTGCCCCCTCGCCCCCGGCTGTTCGCCACGAAGGCAGGGTTGATGGCGGATGTCGGCTACCAGTCGGAAGCCGCGTTAAGCCGGGCGCTGTTCCGCCGCTTCGCTACTCGCCCTGGAGCTATGCGTCTCGCACTGGCAGATCTTTAGCGTATCCGATGGGGTTGCAACATAGAGCTGCGATGCCGAACGGCAGCCGCGGACGTGTCGAAACGGCAGTTGAGGCTATGCGCGTTCGCAGTCCGGCGGCGGATGGCGACGGCGCAAGCATGCTCGTCAAGGCGGTAGATCCATGACGGCGCGCCCTGGCGGGCCGCGCTCTATCTCCGCTCCGCTACGACCGAGCCGCCTGCCGGCGTCTCGTCCCATGTGGGCGACGATCGCTCGCGCGCGCTTGGCTTCGCCGCGATGATGAGGACCGCGGTTCAGTGGAGCGCGCGCTGCGGCTTCTGGCGAAGCCGACAGGGTGCGCATGTTATCGTGACCGCGTGGCACTCTCTCTCTCTGCCCGGTGGGGGTGCGGCGGCGGCTGGCCCCCAGACCCGCGCGCACGCCGCCGCACCGGCCGGTCGCCGCCAGGGTGCGTTGCTTGTGGGCGCCGCGCTGACGCGCTGCGGTACTGACGCCGGCGTCGCCGACAGATTCATTTGCCTGATCGGAGAAAGGGGCGCGCCGCCCCCTCTCCCCAGCAACGACAATCAGCAGGGCCGTGGCTCCTTCGCGTTCGCTCAGTGCGCCCGCACCACCCCGTCAGATTCTCGCTGCCCCCCTGCACTCTCCTGAGCCACCAAGGCAGCAGTCTCCGAAACCGATCGGCTTCGGACATGACAACCTTCGGGAAGAATTTCACCCTATGGCGATTGACCGAAATCCCAGTCCGAGAGTGCGCGCATCAAAATCACCGAGCGGGGGCTCTCGCGCCCCGCGTTTCCATGAATGCCGAGGAGTGGGCCTGGGGAGGTCGTAGCCCGCCCAGCCCCCCCGGTTGGACCAGAGGGACATGAGATTGAGAATGCCCTGTCCACAGCCACAGCGCTGGTTCCGCGGGGAGCGACCCCTCAGCCCCGCCGACGTCCGACGGTCTGTCCCCGACGATACTCGATTGTGACAATTGGTCAGGGCTCAGCGTGAAGGATGCGTGGTACCCCAATTTTGCCGGGGCTTTCGTTGCCTCCCGCTCCGCCCCGAGAACGGCAAAGTCGGCACCCTTCCGCCCCGCCCGCGCGGCCGCTGCGCGGGCCCTGACCCCGACCCCGGCCGATACTCCGGCGGTCCCCGTCCTCAAACCCACAGGCGGAGGTTCCCGTGCTTGATCAGAAGACCCGCACCCGCAACTGGCTCGCGGATTTGGCAAGCTTCACGGCAGAAGTCGAAGCACAGGAGATGCCGGCACTGGCGCACCGGCTTGACAGCAAGCGTACGCGCAAGCGGAAGCCGCCCTGGGAAAAGTGACTGGCGCGGCCGTATAGCCCGTGATCTGACACTCTTTCAGCCCCACCTCGCAGCTCCGCGTTGGAATAGCGGGCGCGCGCGGTCTCAGTCTCGCCGTGCCCGAAAGCACGTGGAGCGATTCCCGACCCTTTCTTGAAGCCGAATCCGCGATTCGTTTGCCTAGCCGTGCCCGAAAGCACGTGTGGATGGGCCTAGCCGTGCCCGAAAGCACGAGTGGATCGCCCTAGGCGTGCCCGAAAGCACGAGTCGATGCGAGTCTGGGAGTGATCACTCGATCCGCGAGGAGGTGAGAGACCGTGCCCAAAAGCACGAGCATTTCGCTCTCCCCGTGCCCGAAAGCACGTACATCCGCCCGCACCAGATGATCTGCGACGGTTAAGCATTTGAGAGTTCGATGCTCTGATCGATTCGGATCGCAAACGATCCAGACTGTCAGAATTGCATGGGGCCGCTGGCCGATACCGCACCGCGGGTCAGTGCAACAAGGTGCAGGGAGATGTCGTGCTGACAAGAAAAACCCGGCGAAAGGCCGGGCTTTTCGGGGTGCCCAATAGGAGCGATCTTACACTCCTTCCCTAGAAGGCTCCCCTCACAAACTCAAGCAATATGCGCGTTTCGCGCCTTGAGGCTTATTGTGCGCACGGGCTCCAAATGAGGAGTTACCGATCGATGGCCTATGCCCAGCGTCCAGGCGCCGGCTTCCGCCGCTTTGACAGTTCGTCCGCTCGCGCGGCGACGCTCAGTGAAGAATTCCGTGGACTTCCAGAGTCCATTTCGCCTGCCGCTGCGCTCGGCGCGATGAAGCGGGCGTCGGCGTATATCAGCATTCCGCCGAGCGTCGTGCAGCTGCTCGACATGTTGTTTTCATGGACAAAACCCGATGATTGGCGTGCTGGTGCGCTTCCGGTGGTGTGGCCTCGCAACGAGCTTCTCGCGCGCAGGCTCGGGTTGCAGGTGCGCCAGGTCCAGAACCTGCTCAACCGCGCGGTCGCGCTTGGCCTCATCAGCCACCGAGACAGCCCGAACGGACATCGGGGTGGCCGCCGAGGCGAGGACGGCAAGATCGCCTGGGGCTATGGCATCGTCCTGGCGCCGATCGGATCGCGCTATGCTGAGTTCCGGTCGATCGCCGAGCGTGGCGCCGCGGAGGATGCGGCCGTTGATCAGCTGAAGCGACGTCTCACTGCCGCCCGCCGGCGAATTTCGGGCGTCGTTCAGACCGTCTTCGATTTCGCTTTGGCTGGCACTAACGCCGAGGAAGAGCTCGCGCTGGCTCTCATGGCGACCCACCAAATGCGGAAGGTTCGGGATCCGTCCCTCCTCACTGGCTGCGTCGAGCAGATTGAGGGTCGTGCAAAGGCTCTCGAGACTTCGGTCGCATCGCTTTTGGCGCAGCGGGAGGCTGTTGAGCAGGTGTCTGTTTGTAGTGAAATTGCATCCTCGGATGAACACGAATGCACCCACTCTACAACTACAAACGACCTCCAAACTGCTAAAGCAGTTACTAGTAGGAGCTTTGCAGATAACCGTAGCGAAATCGCAGAGGGCATTGCCCGGTCTGCTCAGAGCGGCGTCGAGGCTGACCTTGAGAAACACGGAGTCGATGCGGCGTTTATCGAAGCCGTGACCCCTCAGATTTGCCATCCACTCGAATTCACAAGCGGCGGCTGGGGCGAGATGGTTGCCCTGGCGGAGCGGCTCGCGAACCAGAACTCGATCCATCGCCACGCTTGGGAAGAGGCGTGCCGACTCATGGGCGATCGGGGTGCTGCAGCCTCGGTTATCGCGACGGTTCACAAGTATCGACAGGGCGAGGTCCTGCGGCCCGGTGCCTATCTGCGCGGAATGAGTGAGCGCGCTGCCAGGGGCGAACTCAATCTTGGCCGAACCTTCCACGGATTGCGGGATAATCAGGCCTCTGTTCAGATGCAATGTCTGCAATCGGGTGCAATGCCCTCATCTTTCGGAGAAATTGCTCGCCGAGCGCTCGGTCGCTCTTCACGTGCTTTCGGGCACAGCGAGGCGTGATCGTGCATTTTGAGCGCCAATTTCGGCCCAGGATCGTCTAGCCGTGCCCGAAAGCACGAGCGATTTGCCGGCAAAAGGGTCAGAATTGACCCAAAAGGTGTGTGATATGCGACTTCAACCCCCTCCCCTGACAAAGAGTCGTGCTTTCGGGCACGCCTAGGCACAGAGCGGCTCCCGGACACCGAAATTTTGGGTATAACGGTTGGACATCAAACCGCCTCCATCGCCGGGAAAGGCAACGGATGACCACCAGCCAGGCTGTCGTTGCCCAACAGGGTAGCCTATTCGATACCGACAGCCCGCTGTATGGGAAAATGCGCGGCGAGCGCAGCGTGATGGATTTCCCGTTTTTCCCGCTGTCGAAAATCGCGACGAAGAAGAATATCGACTACCAGCTGGAGGACGTCACGATCCAGATTCGGCCTGGCGCTACGGGCATCGCTACGATGTATGACAAGGAGATCATCCTCTACGTCGCGTCGCTGATGGCCCAGCAGATTGGCGACGATGCGAAGATCGAGCGGGATTTCACGTTTACGGCACACGACTTTTTCCGCAGCACCGGCGTGTCTCGGCCGTCGAAGCGCGATTATCAGCGATTCACCGATGCGTTGGAGCGACTGCAGGGTACGCAGATCAAGACCAACATCGAGACCGGCAATGAGATCGAGCGCGGGTGGTTCTCGTGGCTGTCCGAAGCGCGCGCGAATTACAAGAAAATGGCCAATGGCGACGAGCAGCTGCGGATCGTGAAGGTCCGCCTGTGCGAATGGCTCTATCGCGCTATCCAGCGCGATGGACAGATCTATGCCTACCATAATGACTACTTCAAGCTCGGCACGATCGAGCGGCGCCTGTACGAGATCGCGCATTGCCACTGTGAGGGAGAGCAGGTCGAAATGCCGCTCGACCTGCTGTCGGCGAAAGTTGGCTCGACCGCCGACCTGCGCAAGTTCAAGCAGCATCTTCGCGAGATCGAAACCGAGGATCGCCTGCCGGAATATTCGATGACGGTCACCGAGGTGATCCCGTCTGAACCGAAACTGAACTCGCGCGGGCGTAAGATCAACACGCCTGACACGGTCGTGGTCTTTACGCCACGTGGAAAGCGGTCCCCCTCCCCTGCCCGGATTGCTAGCGTCGCGGCTTAAGCGTCCGACCGACCCGACCGACCACGTTGGGGCAGCTCAGCGTTCGATATAGCCTGTCTCTGCAGTACCGCGCGGTTGCTTATCGTCCCAGTTGTTTGTGGGCCTCGCCTTTGCGCCAGCCGCGCTTCGCGATCGCGGGGCAATGCTTGCACGTGAGCCCCCTCCCACCGCCGTCATTGAGAACTATCGGAGTTCATCCCGATACACCCGCGCTCGAGCGTGTTGCGACCCTTTCCGTTAGCTCCGTGCGGGTATAACGGTGCTAGCGGTTACAACAGTTCGTCGCTACTCGGGAGCAAGCGCCGGTAGGTTCGGGGCTTGTTTGATAAGGCCCTGCCCCGGACGGCCTGGTTTGGGTTGAGCCGTAAGCGCCTTTAGGAGCAGATGGCTTCTGGCTGCAGCGACCGATCGCGCGCATCCGGGGTTTCTGTTCGAATTCCGGTTCGATAACGATGCCTTGCTGGATCGAGGCGCAGATCGTCGTCCCCGCAATGGTCATGCTTCCCTCAATCGACGCAGCCCGATCAACGGTGCCGGCTCGCCTGCCCCGCCGCGCTCCGCTTGCCGAACGGGCCGGAATCTATCGGGGGCTTTGGCTTCGTTTGCGGGGCTAACGATGGGCCTCGTTCTGCCACGTGGAGGCAGCGTTTCAGCGGTCGCAGCGGCTACTCTGGTTATAGCGGTTACATCTAACCTAGGCGATGTACGGCTGGGTCACTTTGAACCGCGCGCGCTAATTGTCTGGTCGGGCAGTCGCCCACGCTCCCCGTCCTCCCCACCTCCAGGGATGGAGGGTCAGTGCTCTCCAGATCCCCGCCGGTAGAGCTTTCGCAGCGGTTACAACGGTTAAGGGGGGTAGCGCGGTTAGAGGAATTTTGTTGCCTATGACTTTTTGCGGGCACGTGGATTGCCAGGCGATGCGGATGGAGGACGTCATGCTTGCCGGAGAACTGAAGCTCCCCCCTGCCCTCTAAGCGCTACGGCCTGATACGCAATATGTGTTAGGATGAACCTCGCGCTCCGTTCGGTTACAAGGGTTATAGAGGCCGCGTATGAGACATGGACCGAGCGACGCGAGCCCTTCTGCAATCCAGCTTCACCAGCAAGTCTTTGTGGCCTCCGCATCCGGCGGAGTAGTTGGACTGAGTCGAGGCAAGGATGCGACAGATACAGCGGTCGCGGTGGTCATCGCGGTTACAGCGGGCATCACGGTAACAGAGGACGCAGCGCTCACAACGGCCACAACGGACTAAGGGGATATAGCGGAGCGCTCGAACAGCTGTAACCCTGCGGTTACACGGGCCGCAGGTGTTCGATCTTGGTGAGGGTTTAGATCAACGATCCGCCGAGCTACTTACCTGCGTCTCGGTACTTGCCATGTTACTGTGAGCTACAGACGTCGAGCGGCGGGCGGCCATTACCGGAACAGGGCCACGAGTTCGGAACCCGACGGGTGAGTAACTGTGCGAACCGCTCGAACCGCTCGAACCGCTCGAACTGCCCGAGCCGCTCACACTGCTCTGTGCTTGCGGACAGGGGCCGTCGGTTCGGCTTCCAACGGTCAGGGGTTTTTGAGTCGGCATTCGCGGGGCGTTCGAGGCGGGAAGGGGAGGGGGGTCAACCCGTGCATCTTGGCGAACCCAAACTCCGCGCGATCAAATACCGCCACATACGTTACAACGGTTACAAATAACCCCTACGAGCGCTCGGAGATGACGGTTAAAGCGGTTCGCCGTCTCTTGCCGGACCGTTCTACCCGCTGTAACAGGATTCATCGGATCGTCACGCCGCTTTTCGCCGGAGTTTCCTATGCCTGTGATCACCTTGCTATCGCCGAAGGGCGGCGTCGGCAAAACCACGACCGCGCTACTTCTGGCGACCGAGCTTTCGGCCCAGGGTGCGGACGTCATTCTGATCGACGCCGATCCTAACTTCCCACTTTCCAAATGGGCGGCGCTCCCGGGGAAGCCCGACAATATCGAAGTGATCGAGGAGGTCGACGAAGAGACCATCATCGACACGATCGGCGACGCACGCAAGCGCGCCCAATATGTTATAGTCGATTTGGAGGGGAGGGCGTCCGGCCGGGTTACGAACGCCTTGCTCGTGTCGAATCTCGCGCTGATTCCGATGCAGGGCTCCGCGCTGGACTCCAACGAAGCCGCGCGCGCCTTCAAGAACGTCCGGCAGGTCTCCAAGCACCGAGACAAACCGCTCAAATTTGCAGCCGTCCTTGCAAAAACACAGGCGTCGTCGCGCCTGTGGTCGCGCGAGTTGAAGCAGATCATCGCGGGCATGGAAGAGGCCGGCATTCCAATGATCGGCACAGCGCTCGCCGACCGCGGCGCGTTCAGAGCTCTATTCAGCTTTGGCGGAACGCTCGCGACGATGAAGGACACGGACGTCGGGTCGCTCGAGACGGCACGAGCCAATGCCGCGGCTTTCACCCTCGACGTCCTTCAAATTCTGAACGAGAAGGTCCCAGCATGACGGAGAAAGCAGCGCGCCCTGGCATGGCCAATTTCTCAATGGACGATGACGACGAGATTCCGATCCCGACGCCGCAGCAACGCCATGCAGCCAAGCTAGGAGGGGAGCGGCTGGGGTTCAAATCAGAATCGATGGCAGCAGTGCCCGGAGCGACGAAGAAGGCCGTGGCGGCACGCGAAGCGCTGTACACAGCCAACTTCCACATTCGCACGCTGCCTGAAGACCGCCAGCGTTATGACGATTTCGCCTATCGTCATCGCATGAAGAAGGGCGAGGCGATGAAGTTGCTTCTCGATCTTGCTGAGGAAGCAGAGGCGGCACGTCAAAAAAAGGGAACGTGACTGCACGCAACGGTTACAACGGAGACGTGTAACCACTGCGTCCGATGCGACACGTCAGTTTGCATCCGGGGGACTATAAGTCCAACGGGTCCTCACATCGATCACTAGCCTCCTCAACTGCGGTCGGTCCAAAGCGGCGTTCCCAATCCGCCATCTCTCTGTCGAACGCAGAGAGCAAAGAACCGGGCTGCGTGACAATTGCCGCTGACCGACGTGGGGGCCTACCGCGAGGCCGTGCCTCAAAGCCCATCGCGACGGCGAGATCTGGCGTCATGTACAGCCGCCATGAGCGACGGTTGCTCACCTCCATGACCAAGTCGAGTTGGGCCGCTCGCTGTAGCAGTTTTCCTGCGCCCGAAAGGGTAAGGCCCAGGTAGCGAGAGACCGCCTCCGGGGTCTGTAAGGGAGCGACCTGCAGCATTGCGAGGAGCTCGCGGAGCGCTCCCGGCCGACGCTGATCGCGCAAAATACAGAGCGCTCGCGCGCGTGCGCGCTCCATCGCGTCCAGACTCCGTAGACCCGCCTCCGCGCGATCGCACAACTCGCCGAGCAGCCGGCGCATAAGGGCGCCTGAATCGCGCGTCCCGAACCGGAGCCGGGCATCGCCGGCAATCAGGCAGGGCAGGAAGCCCTGCGTGATTCCCACGCGGTGCAATAAGATCGGCAGCGCCAGCCAAGCTTCCAAAGCGAGCTCAGCCTGAAGCCATTGGGTCAAAAGATCGAACGCGCGAACCAGGAGGGAAGGGGAGGATGATGCTTCGTCGCGACGCGGCGTGAACGGTAAATCTTCTGCCCAGTGCCTGCCTCTCTGCGCCATACGCTCACGCCAGATCGGGAAGGCAGCGTAGGAATCGAGGAGGGTGTTGCGCGCTGGTCGTTTGGGAATCGAGACGCCGGTTCCCCATGAAAATACGTCGATTTCGTCAATTTCGACGCCGTGCAACCGCAGAGCCCGGGCGTAGCCTGTCCAAGCCGCACGCAACGCCCAGGCATTGGTCACGGAACTGGCAGAAACGCGCGCATCTAGACGCGCAATCGCCAGTGCGCATTGCTCAATCGCGCGGCCAACGCCGGCTCCGCTCAAGAGCGATGTGTCAAATAATGGCGGTCGCATATGGGCCGTTTATATCCTGGATAAACTACTATGGTCTACAGCGCGGTACGAAAACTCATGATAATAAGGGGTTATCGTGACCCTGGCCAAACGCGCCGTCCTGCGATAACGGGTAAAAAATGGCTGCAAACTCGCTTTTCCCGGTAGCAGACGG
>NZ_JH584243.1:125722-131604 GCF_000241485.1 Sphingomonas sp. PAMC 26605 | reverse complement strand
GAATACTGTAATGCGCTACGGTGCCAAGCTCGCCGCCAAGAGCGGCTCCAGCGCCAGACTGGCAAAGCGGTTCGCAGCCGACTGAGTTGAATGTGAACGGCCGCATCCTGCAGTGGTTCGAGCGTGGGCGGCACCATTGGTGACGGCACGGTAAGTTTCTCTCGTCGTTCGCGTCCGCGGGTGCGACGAGGCGGTCTTGTCGAGAGCGGCTCCAATCCGGTAGCTGATGCTGTATTTGCAATATCAGCGAACGCCCCAGAGAATGATCTCACCCCTAAAATGGCGCATTTGAAATCGTTCACGTCCGCTCCGCCTCCAGCCCAAAGCCGCCAGATCGGCATCACGCCAATTTTGCAACAGAGCCCTACAAGGGGCTTTCGGAGAACAAGGCCCGGAATATCGCCATCGCTACCATGCTGCACGACAGCCGGTCATGCCGCGAAATCATGGACGCGACCAGATGTAGCCGCACTCTTCTCGCCAAGCTCGCTCGCGACCTAAAGCTTGGGAAAGCCAAGGCCGATCGACGCTGCCGCGGGCGGTGCGTTTGAACCAGTTGCGGGCGACGGCATCGTGTCGTGTTTCACGCTTCGGTCTCCGGAACGCCTGTGCTGGCGTCCGTGGCTTCGCCTCCGAATCTGGCTGCACGCCGTTGGACGCGCATTCACTGGTCACTGTTTCGATGTTCTGTCTGAGGTTCGGGCCAAAAAGCTGCGGATGAGTCCGGCGATCTCGTCGACCTTTTCGTCGAGCGCGAAATGGCCGGCGTCGAGCACGTGGACCTCGGCGTCGGGCACGTCGCGACGGTAGGCCTGCGCCTCGGCTACGTCGAACGAGGGATCGAAGCGGCCCCATACCACCAGCAGCGGCGTCCGGTGCTCGCGCAGCCAGGCGTCCCACGCCGGATAGGCGGCGACGTTGCTTTGGTAGTCGTAGAATAGGTCCGACTGGATCTGGCGTTGCCCGGGCTGCGAAAGGTGGGCATATTCCGCCAGCCAGGCGTTCGGATCATAGCGGTCAAGGGTTGGGCTGGAGCCGAGGTGGCGCATCCGCGTCCCCGCCAGCGAGACGAAGGGGCCGATCACCTGATCCTCGTACGCCGCTCGGTCCTTCCAGAAGGCGCGCCGCGGCGCCCACGCCGGGCCCAGTCCGTCCTCGTGGGCCACCGCGTTCTGCACGATGATGGCGCGCACGCGCTCCGGATGGGCCAGGGTCAGGCGCATGCCGATCGGGCCGCCATAGTCCTGCTCATAGAGCACGTATCGCTTCAGCCCGAGCGTCTGGGTGAATTCGTCCACCACCTTGGTTAGATGCTCGAAAGTATAGGAGAACTGGGAGGGCGGCGGCGCGTCGCTCAGGCCGAACCCGGGATAATCGGGTGCGACCAGATGATACCGATCGGCCAGCAGCGGGATCAACGTGGCGAACATGGCCGACGACGACGGGTAGCCGTGGAGCAGCAGGATGGCGGGCGCGTCCTTCGGCCCGGCCTCGCGGTAAAAAACCTTCACGCCGTCGACCGTGACGGTGTGGAAGGTGGTGGTCGCCGAAGTCGACGGCGACGTCTGGGCCGTCGCGGCACCTGCAGTTAGGGCGAGCGCCGCCCCAGTTGCTAGCAAAGCTTTCTTCATGACGGGTCTCCCGATACGTCGGATCAGAGGTCGAGTTCGCTCAGGCCGGGGTGGTCGAGTGGGCGTGCGCCCGATGGCCAGTGAAACAACCTGTCGACTTCGGCGATGGGCAGGTCGTTGATGCTGGCGACGCGACGCGCCATCAGGCCGTGGGCGTCGAATTCCCACAGTTCGTTTCCGTAGGACCGGAACCAGCGCCCCTCGATATCGTGGTGCTCATACGCGAAGCGCACCGCGATGCGATTTTCACGGAAGTCCCAGACTTCCTTGATCAGCCGGTAATCAAGCTCCTTCGCCCACTTGCGCCCGAGGAAGGTACGTATCTGGTCACGACCTTGCAGGAAGTCGGTGCGATTACGCCACCGACTGTCGGGGGTGTAGGCGAGCGACACCTTGGCGGGATCGCGGCTGTTCCACGCATTTTCAGCGGCGCGAGCTTTCTGCGCGGCGGTCTCCGTCGTGAAGGGCGGCAGCGGCGGGCGGGCCTCGTCTGTCATCACTGGACTCCTAGGTCGGGACGTCGCCGCCGGAACGCCGTCTTCACGGTACCCCGGCGGCAACAGGCACTATCAGGCCGCGAACACCGCCTTGATTTCGTCGGCGACCTGCGTGTGGTTCTCGTCGAGCACGAAGTGGCCGGCATCGAGCCAGACAAGCTTTGCGTCTGGGAGGTCCGTTAGAAAGGCTCGCGCGCCCGCTTCGATGAAGAAGGGGTCGTGCTTGCCCCAGATGATCAACGTCTTGGGCTTGCCCTGGCGAAACGCCGAATGCCACGCATCGTACTTTGCAGCGTTGTTCTTGTAGTCCTCGAGGAGGTCGACCTGAAAGTCCTGCACGCCGGGACGGTCTAGCAATGCCTGATCGAGCACCCAGTTGTCCGGGTTGATGTTGGCCTCGTCCCGAGCACCGACCAGCCAGTGGTGCATGGTGCTTTCCAGGCTCACAAACGCCCGCGCGGGCTTTTCGGTCTCGGGCGTGCGCGCCTCCCACAATGGGCCGAGCGCCTCCTTCGGAGGTTCGCCGAAGCCCTCCATGTAGGCGTTGGCGTTCTGGATGACGAAGCCCGTCACCGCGCTGGGTCGCTCCGCGAAGATGCGGAAGCCCACCGGGCCGCCATAGTCCTGCATGTAGAGGATGTACGACTTCAGCCCGAGGACGTCGATCAGCCCGGTGACGTGGGCCGTCAGATTGTCGAAGGTGTATTTGAACTCGGTGTTCGACGGCGCGTCGGAGTGACCGAAGCCGATATAGTCGGGTGCGATGAGGTGGAAGCGGTCGGCGAGGTCGACGATCAGGTCGCGGAACATCTGGCTGCTGGTGGGCAGGCCGTGCAGCAGCAGGATGGTCGGGGCAGAGGGGTCGCCCGCCTCGCGGTAGAAGACCTTGCGGCCATTGACCGTCGCATATTTGTGTTGTGTTGGCATGGTCATCGTGGGTTCCTCATTGATTAAGTGCTGAAGCCATTTGACGCGACTGGCCGCGGTCGCCCGGCGAGGTCGACGAAGGGGTTGTGGCGTCGCGACACGGCGACGCCAGCGGGTCTCAGGCGGCTTTGCGGCTAGACACAGCGGGGAAGTCGATGTCGGTCTTGGCGACCTCGTTGAGGTAGTTGGTCCAGGTGTTGAGAGCGACGTGCTGGACGATCTCGATGACCTGCGCGTCGTCGTAGCCGGCCGCTTTGAGCGCCGTGACGTCCGCCTCGGCAACATGACCGCGCTCGCGGGCGACCTTGGCGGCGAAGCGCACCGCGGCGTCGGCCTTGAGGTCGTTGGACGCGCCCGAACGATTGGCGGTGATCTCCGCGTCATCGAGCTTGGCGACGTGCTTGCCAAGGTATGTGTGTGCCGACAGGCAGTAGTCGCAGCCGTTGATCTCGGCGACGGCCAGGGCGATCCGCTCGCCCGTTGCCGCAGGGATGGACCCCTTAGCCAGGGCGCCCGACAGCGCAAGATAACCCTCCAGCGCGGCGGGGCTGTTGGCGACGAGCCGGAACATGTTTGGCACGACGCCCAGCTGTTTCTCCACAGCCTCCAGCATGTGCTGCGAGGCAGCGGGGGCGCCATCGATGGTGGCGGGAGTGGCTAGGCGCGACATGGCGATCTCCTGGTCCGTGAGTCGCCCTGAGCGGGCTGACACGCCCTATCTCGCAACTTCCGCCCGCGTGCGGCAGTCGGTCAAACAGGGAGCCTCCCTTTCGAAAATCGGAAGGCCACCGGCAAGCATGAAAACTAGGCTGATCTTGGTGCGGGTGATCGAGACGCACCGTCTTCCAAGGTGGGAGGCGCAGACATTTGATCTGACCGTTAAGTCAGATCGAGCAGCACTGCACCGGCTCGAAGCTGCCCGACCACCGTCGGATCCGGGGTCGCAGAGTCCCACACGGCGATGAAGCCGTATCGCGCATCGGGATGCGCACGGTTCCACACGTTGACGACTTCGCCGCGTGTGCGCGCCTCGGCCATGCGGGCCACGCGCTCGTCTTCGGGCGGTGTAGCCAAGACGTCGACTAGCACACGGAGGGAAGGAATCAGGTATCCAGAAGATCCCGCCATCAGGCGGTCTTCCATCAATCCTGGGAGCGACGGTCGCCAGAGCACATCTGTCGCTCCCAGGGCTTTCGCGACGTTCGGCATCCGGGCTTCGAGCACCGGGGGTATCAGCGCTGGACCCGGGCCGTCCCAAGCGACGGCAACGTCCTTCCAGAACGCCATTCGACCGACCAGGGCGCGAGCGTTCTCGCCGAGTTGCGGGTAGCGCCACGCGGCGGCCCGGTTGACCCTGTCCATAACGACGAGGTCGAAATATTCGGCCTCGCCGCCCTTCCACTCGCAGACCCTGCGATCAGGGGCGGAATTCAGATGCTCTTGGCGAATATCCTCGGCACGGAAGTAGAGCCCGACCCTCGACCTCGATGACATCCGTCCCGCGAGCAAGCTCGGACCCGGTCCAGACCGCCGTGAACATTCGATGCCTCCGTCACTGATGACGCGCAACTCACGCCGGAAGGGCCGCCAGCGCCGCTCTGACGCGCGGACCGGCAAAATCGAGGAACGCCCTCAGCTTCAGTGGAAGCAGGGGCGGACCGGTGTGGATGAGGTGCACCGGGATCGTCTCCGGTTCGTATTCATCCAGTAGCCTCATCAGCCTGCCTTCGCGCAGAGCCGCGGCAGCCTGGTATGACGTCATCCGGGCAATGCCCAGGCCGTCTCCCGCAGCTTCAATCAGAGCGTCGGCGGTGTTGACCCCGAGGCGTGGGCGGATGCCAATCGTTTCGTTACCGCGGGCAGAAGCGAACGACCAACTGCGCGAAGTCTGGAGCCCCTCGAAGGCGAGACAGTCGTGATCGGCTAGATCGGCGGGCGTTGCCGGCGTTCCCCGACGCGCCAGATAGTCGGGACTGGCGCAGGTGATCCACCGCACCTCGCCGAGCCGTATCGCGACCAGACCGCTGTCGGGAAGTCGCCCCAGTCGCGCGGCGACATCGACGTGGTTGTCGACCAGATCCACGACGGTGTCTGCCAGAACGAGCCGTACGTTCACGTCGGGGTAGGCCCTCAAGAAGTCCAGCACGACGGGCAAAATGTGCAACTTGCCAAACATGATCGGCGCCGTGATCAGCAGTTCGCCGCGTGGCGCTTGGTACTCGCCGGATGCGGCGCGTTCGGCTTCGTCAAGGTCGTTCAAAATCCGGCGACTCGCCTGAATGAAAGCGGTGCCGGAATCGGTCAACATCAGTTTGCGGCTGGTACGGACGACCATCTGCGTGCCGAGATGCGCCTCCAGCTCAGATACCTTCCGGCTGACGGTCGGCAGCGGCATGCCGAGGGTGCGCGACGCCGCAGACAGGCTGCCGCCGTCGACTGCGGCGATGAGCGTACGGATCGCGTCGAACCGGTCCATGGCGACCCTTCCATTTGGTGAAAGCAAGACTGCCGAAAGTAACGGATACCTCGCCCGAACGGAAGATCCTACCTTTGGTTCAGGCGGAGCGTGCGATCACGCCTCGCCGCAAGCTTTCGAGGTCGCGCTCGCCGTCGCGCGTTTGCGCACCCGCCTTAAGCTGGTTCGCGATGAGCTGGCCGATTGTCGGCTGAAAAACATGTCTCATCCAGCCTTCGCTCTCGCGCGTGAAGCCGTCGCCGGGAGCGGCATGCGGCACGGCCCGCTTCGCGGCAGTGATGATGCCATCCGGCAGCGCCGCGATGTTGGCGGCGATGCGGCTGACGAAGCCGTCAAGTTCGTCGGCCGGAA
>NZ_JH584243.1:118466-123067 GCF_000241485.1 Sphingomonas sp. PAMC 26605 | reverse complement strand
CCCTGCCACCGGGATATACGCGCAAGGAGCCGGCGGCGAAGCCAAAGCTGGGGCCGCTGCTGCCGGTGATCGATGCGATCTTGGCAGCGGATCAGGCAGCGCCGGTGAAGCAGCGGCATACGGCCAAGCGGATCTTCGAACGGCTGCGCGACGAGCATGGCTTTGCCGGCGGATAACGTGCGCGTTCACACTCTGACAGCCGTCAGATTCGTCCGCTTTCCCAAAATTTGTTCCCGATTGCTGTTCCCGAAATTACCGCTCGAAGGTGGAAAATCGGGAATGATCGTCATGAAAGGATGGCCGCTCTTGGGAGTGAGAACTGCTCACCGAGGCGCCCGATTGTGGACGCCTTGTGCCGTAAACCCGACCGGCACCCGTCATTTACGACCTTGGGTTGGCATTCGGGCCGGTCGAGCTGGTCCAGAGATAGGCCATCCAGCGCTTCCGGCCGGCCTCGATCGCTGGCAATTCCAGCCAGCCTTCACCGCGAAACAGATGAGCAAGAACTTTCGCCTGCGGTTCGAAGTTTGTTACCAGGAGATGGTTGGCGCAAGTTTGTGCCTCTGCAATCCGTTGGGCCTGGCCGCTGCCGTAAATCAGCACTTCGCAGAGCGTAGCGATGTCATATTTTGAACGCGGCAGTGATGGCCGTATATCGCCAAGCGCGCCTTCGAGGTAAACTGGCCCGGGTACCGCGACCTTTGCCCGGTTTAGCGCATTTACCGACAGGTCGATTCCCGTAACATGCGCCGCAAGTTCCATGAAATGCCGGGTTTGCGAGCCTTCCCCGCACCCGATCTCAAGCAGAGATTCGATCTTGGGGCAGCGTTCGGCAAGCAGTACGTTGGTGGCGGCAAAACGCGCCTGTTCGCGGCGCGAGACCCTCCAGGGATCAGCCCGTTTGTACATACCATCCAGAACCGCTCGATCGCCGCTGAATTGGTTACGCCGAAAAGACCAGTGGTTGAACGCATCAACAATAGAATTCGCCATGATCCAAGATGCCTTCGAAATGCCCTCACAGCCAGATCATCGACCGTGATTCCCTTGCTAACGTCACGATGCTAATTCGTACAAATCTCTACAAACGTTACGCGTGCTATGCCCCTGCACGTAAATATTTTTCTCCTAGTGTAATATCAGTAAGGATTTGGGCGGTTGGCATGGTCTTTGATTCGAGACCCTGCGGAATGAATCCTTATGCCTTGCACCGACGCCGAGATTTCCCGTAGCAATTTGCCTCCGTCGGCGTGGCATATAATGGCTAACCTACGGCGTCTTCACCCTTTGATCGTCTCTGTGGGGGGTGGTATTGCAACCATTGGTGCTCTCGTAGTTGCACTTCACCAATTCAGCCAGCAGGGGGGCAGGGTCCCAATAGTCACTCTGGTCTCGAGCGGATTGGGATTCTGGGTTGCATTTGTAGGGACGATGCTGGTCGAACCTGCGGCGGGCTGCTGGATCGCCCGGCGCCAGCTGGGCACGGGGATGGAAACCCTTGGTCCACTCCTGCGAAAGCAATCGCTCAACATGCTGCTGTTCAGTTGCGCCGGAGATGCGCTGTTCCTGGCTTGGCTGCAAAAACACCTCGCTGATGCAAAGGCGGCCTTCGCGCTGGTGTGCGATATGGCGATCATTTCGGCGCTGGTGAACAATATCGCGGCGCTTGGGCTCTTGTTCCTGATGCGGCAGCCGCTTCAGGCCCTTGCTGGCGCGCGGATCGATGATCGGGCAGTGGCCCTGGCTGTCGCTCTGGCCGCCATCCCGCTAGTGCTGATGACGCTGCGCCGGAGGTTGATGCGCAGTGTCGCCGCCCCAAACATGGTTGTCGCGCTCAGTGCGCGCACCATCCTGCATAGCCTGCTTTCGATCGCCACTTGGCATTTTGCCTTGCCGATGGTGCCGCTGGAATCATGGCTTATGCTGATAGCGGCGCGGATGATCTTTTCGCGGTTGCCGTTGCTGCCCAACAAGGATCTTGCCTTTGCCGCTGCCGTGGCGATTCTTCTCGGGCCGACCGAACAGATCGGCTCGGTCGTTGCCGGGGTCGCGCTGCTTACCCTGGCTGCAGATGCACTAATGCTGCTGGTGGTGCCGAGCGGTTTGCGCTCGCGTCGAGTCCTGGCCGGCTAGCCGTTTAGCTGATGTGGCGGTCGCTCAAAAACCAGCCGCGTTGAGATCATTAACAAACGTCTGATTCTAGGGAGCGAGTACGGGTTCAGTTAAATAACCGGCATTGGGGCGTCGGCAGCGTGCCATCTAGAGGGGCGGGTAGCTTATGTGGGCAGTCGGCCTAGCACTGTTTAGCGTGGGATCAGCGTCTCGCCCTCCAAAATATCCGCGCGACGCGTGTGCGACCGGGCGAGGTGAGGACGGGATATGAGGAGCGTCCAAACGCCTACGGCAAACGTTGTTTGTTCGGACACTGGAGCGCTCGTAGGCCGAGCACTACGAGGAGCGCCCCATGCAACAGGCGCTCGCAAAAACGGTCGAGCCGCTCGACGAGAATGCAGAAATCGGCGCGTTACTGGTGATAGAATATGCGAGGCTCCGTCACTACGCTATTCGGTTAACTGGTGTCGGCGCAGATGCCGATGACTTGTTGCAAGACACAATCCTTCGTTGTTGGGCAGCACGAGGCAACTTTCAAATTGACAGCAACTTTGGCGCCTGGTCCCGAACCATTATGCGGAACGTGTTCCTATCGGGAAGGCGTCGCATGCGATTTCAGGCCGACCTGCCCGACGGGGCCTTGGATCGAATGTTGAGCGTCGATGCGACCCAAGGGGAGGCGGTCGATCTACGGGATGTGGACTGGGCGATGGGCAAGCTGACATCCGATCATCGCGACGTGGTACAGCTCGCAAGTCAAGGTGTTTCGATCGAAGAAGGCGCGGCACAGCTGTCCATCCCGGAAGGTACGTTTAGAAGCCGGTTGTGGCGTGCGCGCGCACGTCTCAGGCGACTGACGGAGGATCGGCTCGTGCCGCTGCCTATGGCGAAAGTGCTTGAACTTAGGGCTGAAGCAACCGCCCCGATAGAACGCAAACGCCGGGACTGGACGGGCGTCATCATTGGATAGGCGCGAACGTGCGCGCCGGTAAAGCTTGGCGCTTGCATCGGGGCCAGTCATCAGCAATTCTCATTTTTTGTGGGAGAGGTCTGCATGACTATCGGGGAACTTGTTAAGGGCGTCGCCGCGGCGACGAGCACGAGCGAAGCGCATGCAAAAGCCGCGATCACGGCGGTGTTCGACCAGGTCGCCAACGCGGCCGCGAAGGGCGAAGAGATCTCGATCCCTGAGTTTGGCAACTTCTCAGTCAAGGATCGTCCCGAACGCCCGGGCCGCAATCCCTCAACCGGCGAGGCAATGACGATCGCGGCGTCGAAAAAGGTGTCGTTCACCCCAGCCAAGGGGCTGAAAGATAAACTTTAATCCACATGCCGTCGGAGATGCCGGCCAGCGCTGCGCAGTTGTGGGTCGCACCAGAGGTGTTGGCCGATTACGCGACGCGCGGCCCAGTACGAACAGCTCAAGATTACAGCTCGGCTCGACGAACAATTGTTGAAAAACGATATGAACGGCGCCCACAGACAGAAATTTCTCCAACGACAAACCGATCAACTGATGCGCAAGAGGACGAGGCATGGCGTTTTTGGAAGAGCTGTTGGAGGGTGGCAGCACGTACCGGGTCAAGGCAACTAAAGACGGGGCCGTAGTCCAGCCGATCAGCGATAGCGATGATGACCTGGAAGCATTTCAGGATATTGTGGTGCAGATCGAGGACAATGAGGGTGACGGCTACGAGGTATCTCTCACCCATCCGGTCAGCACGCGTGGGCGCAACCTGATCAATCGCATTGTGATCGCGATCGAATAATTGTGGTTCGCCCACCATGAGGGCAGGGCGCTACCATAAAACACACCGTTTGCATTGCCCAACGCGTTGGTGAGATCGAAGATCAGTCATGCTGGCCAGATCCCAGCAGCGCCACTTGCGCGGCACGCAGCGACATCAGCTTGTCGGGGTCGGTTGGCGCAAGGCGACCCCAGCGAAATGCAGATCGATCTGATGCACCCTCCGTCCAAATCCGCTCCGCGACGTGGAAAAGCTCTTGAATCGTCGGCGCTCGGTCAGTGGCGACACAATCAATCACGGCGTCATCGAACAGGACGTTAATCGAGCGCATCTCTGGTCTCCTGCTCCCCTAATAGGCGGCGACCGTGACGCGGTGATGGCAGAATGAGGAGGCCGGGCCCATTCCTGACACGGCAGATCTCGAATCCGCTTATCCTGCTTCGCTTACCTCGGCTTCCGCATCGAAGGCCCGTCTGCCGCGCCGCTTCCACAACGCTAGTACGTGGCCGGCATCGTCACCGCGTGCGCGTGAAGCGAGATCGAGCAATGCGCCGTAGAGGGTGGCGCGATCGTCGTCGGCCAACTCGATCAGGCCGGCTTTTTGGACAAGGCCACCCAGCTCGATCAGGAGGCGCGTTCGTTCACGACGTTGCACGACCCAGCTCCGATTATCGGTTCGACGTTCAGCCGCTTCGGCCCGCAGCGTCGCCGCCTGGTTCAGCCGAAACGCCCGATCCGTCG
>NZ_JH584243.1:116972-118446 GCF_000241485.1 Sphingomonas sp. PAMC 26605 | reverse complement strand
GGTTCGACGTTCAGCCGCTTCGGCCCGCAGCGTCGCCGCCTGGTTCAGCCGAAACGCCCGATCCGTCGCCCGTAGCATCGCCGCCACTTTTGCGCCCGCGCCGCTGAAAGAAGGCAGCGCCTTTTGATCGCCATCCCTCCTTTGCCGCGATGTCTTTAGAGGCAATCGCGTCGAGCAGAACGCCAGCAAGGGTTTCGGCATCGAGCGCATCGGCGCCGGTTGCGGAGACGAGCTGGCCGAGTTGCTCGACCCGCTTCGCTTTAAGCGAGCGGGCCTTGTCATTCAGTGCCTTTAGCTCGGTATCGTAATCGCGAACTTTACGCATATTCCCTCCAGCTCCAACTGATCGCGGCAACATCAGATTGCTGCCATATGTGATCCCATGTCCACCAGACCCAGACGCGGCACCGTTATGCCAGGCTTAAGCAGCGCGCCGGGCGCGACGACAGCATTTGCACCAATACGAACGCCGTCGCCCACAGCGCTCCGAACTTGTCGACCCCTGTTCGAATTCGCGTGCCGTCGAGCACGATAAGGATGGCGGGATTGTCACGCTCATTCCGGAAGTTGGCAATGATGGCCCCGGCTTCCAGATTGACGCCTGCGCCCAGCACGCTGTCACCGACAAAATTAAAATGGGCGAGCTTAGTCCCTGAAAACAGGAATGACGATTTGAGTTCGGTGCCCGGGCCCAACGTACAACACTCCCCCAGCCAACAGCCATCGCGAACATAAGCGCCGCTCGCAATGAAGCAGGAGGGTCCGATGACCGTGGGGCCTTTCAGCACGACGCCCGGCTCTATGCTGGCGGTTTCATGCACGGCGACATTGTCAGAAATCCGATAGCCAGCATCAAGATCGTCCAGGATTACAGCGACGACATCGTGTGACCGGGTGGTGATTTCCCAGGGCGCAAGATCGGAGAACGCTGCAAGCGGCGAGGCAGCGACGTCTGCGATATAATTGCGGATTAGGATCTGGTCGCTCATCTTGCCGATCCCTTTGATACCAACTGATGCACAGGTCAGCTTCCCCCGCGCTCCCATAATCCATATCTTAGCGCAACCAGCAAGGGGTAAACCCGGAAGGACCAGAAAGCGGCAACCAGTCAATCACGAGAAGCGGAGCGGATTGTGAGTGCGCGCTTATAGATCATTGCCGATCTGCGCTAAGAAGGGTAGAAACACGCTCGTCATGGCGATCTACCATTTCTCCGCGAAGGTGATCGGGCGTTCATCCGGCTCGAGCGCTGTTGCCGCAGCCGCTTACCGCTCCGCATCCGAGCTGTTCGACGAACGGCTGGAGCGGCACCATGACTTCTCGAACAAGACCGGTGTCACGCACTCGGAAGTGATGTTACCGAAAGGTGCGCCGGATCATCTGGCAGACCGCACAACGCTCTGGAATGCAGTGGAGGCTGGCGAGAAGCGCAAGGACGCCCAACTAGCCCGTGAGATCGAGTTTTCGATCCCCC
>NZ_JH584243.1:90120-116791 GCF_000241485.1 Sphingomonas sp. PAMC 26605 | reverse complement strand
TAGCCCGAAACCGCACGCACATGTCATGCTGACCATGCGCGACATAATGCCCGACGGTTTCGGTAATAAGGTCGTGGCTTGGAACGACCGGGCGCTGTTGCAGCACTGGCGGGAAGCGTGGGGCGCGCACGTCAATGAACGACTGACGGAGCTGGGGATCGATGCGCGGATCGATCATCGTTCTTATGCTGAACAGGGCATTGAACTGGAGCCCCAACACAAGATCGGCCCGGCAGCGGCGCGCCGGCCGGGGCAGGGGCTGGAAGCCGAACGGATTGAGGATCACCAGCGCATTGCGCGGGAGAACGGCGCGAAGATCATCGCAGATCCCAATGTAGCGCTCGACGCGATCACGCGTACGCAGGCGACGTTCACCAACCGTGACCTGGCTATGTTCGCGTTCCGGCATTCGGACGGCAAGGAGCAGTATGACCAGGTGATGGCTGCTACGAAGGCGTCACCGGAGTTGGTGCCCCTTGGCGAGGACGGGAGAGGCAACGAGCGTTTCACGAGCCGCGAGATGATCGCTGTGGAGGCGCGGCTTGAGCGCTCGGCTGACAGGCTTAGCGGGACCAGGGATCACTTCGTCGCCGCTACTCGGGTTCACCGCGCACTGGACGCCGCGGAGGGCAGGGGGCTTACCCTTTCGGGCGAACAGCGTGACGCGCTTGGGCGGATCACCAGCGATGACCGTCTTGCCTCTGTCGTTGGCTATGCTGGCACAGGCAAGTCGGCGATGTTGGGGGTTGCGCGCCAGGCTTGGGAGGATGCCGGCTACACAGTGCGGGGCGCAGCGCTGTCCGGCATCGCGGCTGAAAACCTTGAGGCGGGGTCGGGCATCAGCTCGCGCACCATCGCCAGCCTGGAGTATGCGTGGGGGCGGGATCGCGAACAGCTGGGGCCGCGTGACGTGCTGGTGGTCGACGAGGCCGGGATGATCGGCACGCGGCAGATGGAGCGACTGCTGTCAGCCGCGGATCAGGCCGGCGCCAAGGTGGTGCTGGTGGGAGACCCTGAGCAGTTGCAGGCGATCGAGGCGGGTGCGGCGTTCCGGTCGATCAGCGAACGCCACGGGGCGGCCGAGATCACCGAGATCCGCCGGCAGCGGACCGACTGGCAGCGCGATGCGACGCGCTGGCTTGCCACGGGCCGCACGCCGGACGCGATCCAGGCATACCGCGACCAGGACATGGTACGCGATGCCGATACGCGCAGCCAGGCGCGGGCGGTGCTGGTGGGTAGCTGGGATCGGCAGCGCCAGGCCGAGCCCGACAAGAGCCGGATCATCCTCACACATACCAATGCCGAGGTGCAGTCTCTCAATGAGGAGGCGCGTGAGCGGCTGCGGGCGTCGGGTGATCTTGGGGAGGATGTGGCGGTACAGACGGATCGGGGGACACGTCAGTTCGCGTCCGGCGACCGGATCATGTTCCTGCGCAATGAGCGGTCGATGGGGGTGAAGAACGGTACGCTGGGCACGGTCGAGCAGGTGTCGGCCGAGCGGATGGGCGTGCGGCTCGATGACGGGCGCCAGGTTGCCTTCGACGTGAAGGACTATGCTGCGGTCGATCACGGCTATGCCGCCACCATCCATAAGAGTCAGGGTGTAACGGTCGATCGTACGCACATACTGGCGACGCCGGGGATGGACCGGCACGCGGCTTACGTCGCGCTGTCGCGGCACCGAGACGGGGTGCAGCTCCATTACGGCCGTGACGACTTCGCTTCCGATGCGAAGCTCGCGGCGGTGCTGTCGCGCGACAGGGTCAAGGACATGGCGGCCGACTATGCGGTCGAGCCTGACGAGGCCGCCCGTGCTTTCGCGGACAGACGCGAGATCCGGTTGCCCGAACGGGTGCGCGAAATTGTCGAGAAGGTGGAGGCCAAGGCGCGTTCCATGTTCGCCGGGTTCAAGCCGAAGCTGCAGGAGGCCGCTCGTTCCGAGCATGTGCCCGAAAGCACGAGCCGCCCCGGCGAAACCAAGGCGATTCAGCGCTATGCGCGGGCCGTGATCGACATCGCCGGCATGCAGGACAAGGGCCTGCCGGTGCTGCCGCATCAGGAGACGGCACTCACCCGGGCTGGCGAGGCGCTCGACAAGACCCGGTATATGGGCGCGCACGACCTCGCGTTCGCGATCGAGCGTAATCCCAAGCTTGGGCGCGACGCCGCGGCTGGTGACACACGCGGCGCATTGCGCGGCATGGCCGAGGAAGCCCGCGTGCGGGCCGATCCGGCGCTTCGTGCCGGGCGGTTCATGGAGCGCTGGCAGGCGCTGTCGGTCGAACGAGGTGAGGCGCGTACAGGCCCTGCGGCACACCAAATGGCGATAATGGTGGATGACCTCTGGCACGATCCCGCATTGCGGATGGAGCTGGAACGCAGCGCACCCGAACTGGGGCTTGGCCGGGAACGGCAACCGTCGCCCGAGCAGATTCTCGAGCGTCAGATGAAGCTCGAGCGCGACCGCGATTTGCAACAGGATCGTGGTTTAAGCCGATAGGGAGAAAGGCGAATGGCGGACGGCGAAGACGAGGCAGCACGGGCGTTCGAGGACCTTCGCGCTGAGGTGACGCTGATGCGCCGAGCGATCGAACGCCTCACGACCGAGCGCGTCGAGCTACCGGAGGGACCGGACTATTCGGAGACGCTGGGCGTTATCTCGCATAATCTTACCGCGGTCGCGCAGCGGATCGATGCACTGGTGAAGAGCCCGGCGCTCGCGCTGACGCCTGCAGAAATCAATCGCCAGATCATAGAAGTCGGTACCGCGGGACGGAGCGAGGACCGCCGCGCTATCGCCGCTGCACGGCAGGTGATTGAGGAGGTCGCAACGAAGATGGGCCGTCAGCTGGATTCGCGTGTCCTGGCGGATGAGCAGCGTCGGCGGGTCCGTCACGTCGGTCTGGCCTGTGGTCTGGCCTGTCTCGTAGCAGGTATGTTCCTGTGGGCGGTCCTCGCCGGTCCGATCGTGCGCGCCATGCCGGCAAGCTGGCTATGGCCGGAATGGGTGGCGGCGCGCACGTTGCGCATGCCGATGTGGGAAGGCGGTCAGCATCTGATGCGGGCTGGCTCGCCCGAAGCGTTCGCTGGCGTGTTGGCGGGTAACCGGCTGACGATTGCCAACCGCGATGCGCTGGACATTTGCCGCAAGCAGGCAAGCAAGGCGAAGAAGGCGGTGCGCTGCGCGATCCAGGTAAAGGCGGAGGACTGACATGGCGGACATACCCGAAGGCGATCGTGATGCGGTCCTAGCCCTGGTCACCGAGGCGCTGCGCGATGCAGGGCAAACAGCGCCGCCCCTGGAGGCCGAGCAAGGCGACTGGCTGCGCGGGGATGCCGAATGGAGTGGACCCGACAAGCATGGTTGGGTGGCGCTCGTTCCCGTCGGTCTCGATGTATGGGTGCCGAAAGCCTTGGTCGCTTGGCAAGTGGCGCTTCGGTCGGACGGTCTCCTCCCGCCCGAGTGGATGGACGACCCGCGCCTTTCGCTGACGCGCTGGCCGGCGATCGAGGCGGCGGTGCGTCGCCTGTACGCCGCAGCGGAGGTCTGAGGATATGGTGAGCACCCTTGCCGGTATCGGCATCGCGCTCAGCGCAGCAGCGTCGGTAGGCGCCTTCATTCGGAGCACGGCCAGAAAGAACAAGCGCCCCACCATAGGATCGATCCTCGTCGCGCTGTTCGTAGTGCCGTTTGTGGCTGCCACGGTGTCAGGCCTGACGGCAGCTCCGCCGGAGTTGCTCGGTCGGATCCCGGGTCTGTCAATCTTCGCTTGGCTGGCTGCGACAGCCATACTCGTGGTGCTGTGCGCAACCGGCGGTCACTTTCTGGCTTCGGTCATGGGTGAGCACAAGGGACCCCAAGCCGGCGACGTGATGCGCGGCGCGAAGCTCTCTACCGCCGATCGCTGGCACAAGCGCACGCAGCGGATACAGGCGAAGGATGCCGGTGTTGTTTCATTGGCAGGGCTGGCGATCGACCGTGCCGACGAGCCCAAGCACTTCCTACTGATGGGCACTACGGGCACCGGCAAGTCGGTCGCGATCCGCGAGATGCTGCGTGGCGCCGAAGGCCGCGGCGATCGGGCGATCATCGCCGATCCGGATGGCGGATTCCTGTCGCGCTTCTACGATCCCGCCCGGGGTGACGTGATCCTCAATCCGTTCGATGCGCGCTCGGCTGTGTGGGACATGATGGGCGAGGTGCCGAGCGACTTCGCAGCTGAGCAGCTCGCCGCCTCGCTGGTGCCGAGCCCGGGCGGCAATGCGGATGCGACATGGGCGGCCCGCTCCCGCACGCTGCTGACCGCGATCCTACGCCGTGGCCGGCTGACCGGCATCGACACGGCCGAGATCTACCGACTGTTCGCTATCGCCGATCGCGATGAACTGCGCACCATGCTTGCCGGCACCGCTGCCGAACCGTTTCTGGCCGAGGGTGCGACGCGACTGTTCGACAGCGTGCGCTCCTCCAGCGGCGACGCGATGAGCGCGCTGGAATATGCCGCGAGCGCCACAGGCGGGGCGCCGTTCTCGCTCACGCGCTGGGCGTCAGATCCTGCCGACCGGCGATGGGTGTTCCTGCCCTACCGAGCCGATCAGATAGCAGCGCTCAAGAGCCTGATCGGGCCGTGGATGCGTCTCGCCATCTTCGCGACCATGAGCCGGCCCGAGGGCGACACGACGCCGACCTGGTTCGTTGCCGACGAGTTGGATGCGATCGGGAAGATCGAGGGGCTTGATGACGCGCTCCAGCGCATCCGCAAGTTTGGCGGCCGGTGTGTGCTGGGATTCCAGACAATCGGGAAGGTACGGGCGCTCTATGGGGACGGTGCTGCCGCGGCGCTGGTGGAGAATTGCAACTCCAGGTTGATCCTACGCTGCGCGGGCGGCGACAACGCCAGCACCGCGCGGTTCGCGTCGTCGCTGATAGGTCAGCAGAGCTATATGCAGAGGGGGTTCAGCGAAGGTGACGGACCGGGCGGTAAGAATTTCGGGTCTTCCCTTTCAGCGCACACCGACGATGCCGTGATGCCGTCCGAGATCGAACGGCTACCGGATCTCTCGGGCTATCTGAAGGTTCCGTCTCGGCCGGAGTGGTTCCTGGCAAAGGTGGCCTACCGCGATATGCCGCAGCGGACGGCATCGTTTGTGGGCGTATGAGGCCGGCCGTGAGCGAGCTGCGATCAGGCTGAAGCTAGCTTCGGTCTCGGATTGAGGAGGCAGGAGGCAGAGCGATGAGCGACGAGGCCGGTGACACGGCACCCGACCTTCCGGAGGCGTTGCCAGGTCCAGACCATCTCCGATCCCAAAGCGCTGGAGCGTCACTTGCTCAAAATGTTCGAGCAGGGGAAGCCGCGCTACGCGGATTCTTTGATGCTGATGCCGAACCATGGAATCTCTTGCCCGAGATGGTGGAAGACTGTGGATAGGCGTCGAAGCTGACCTCACCTAAATCTTACTAAACCTATGTTAAATATAATAAATCCGGTATTGGAGCGGGTCCCGATCGGCGCCGATCGCCCCCCCCCCCGAAAAATCATAGTCCTTCAGGCTTTCAAATAGTTGCGCTGGGAAAGAAATGCGTCCCGCTTCGACGCTTATCCACATTGACAAGTTCGGGTTCCGAGCTAGCAAACATCGCCAAATCCTTTTTCATCGCATGGCAAAACAATAGGCGATATTGGTAGGCGATTACACAGGTTCAAAGTCGGGCTCATTCACAGGAAAAGTTGCGTGGCATACGAAACGGTCCCGCTGCCCCATCGCATGGAGCTTTCCGATGCGGAGATGATCGCTCGCGCCAAGGGGTTTTATCAGGAGATCAAGCGGCGCCACACTGTGCGCGATTTTTCCGATAAGCCGGTGCCGCGTGCCGTAATCGAACAATGCCTGCTCGCGGCGGGTACGGCGCCCAATGGCGCCAATCACCAGCCGTGGCACTTCGCCGTCGTCGGCGACCCCGCACTCAAGACGCGCATCCGCGAAGCGGCGGAAGTCGAGGAGCGTGCTTTCTACGCCGGCAAGGCCGGGGCAGAGTGGCTCTCCGCGCTCGAGCCGGTGGGCACCGACGCCAACAAGCCGTTTCTTGAAATCGCGCCATGGCTCATCGTCATTTTCGGCCAGCGCAAGGGGACCTATGAGGGCAAGCTGCGCAAGAATTATTATGTCCCCGAATCGGTCAATATCGCCGCCGGGTTCCTGATCGCCGCGCTGCATCATGCCGGGCTTGCAACCCTCACTCATACGCCAAACCCGATGGGGTTCCTGAACGAGGTGCTCGACCGGCCCGACTATGAGAAACCCTACATCCTCTTGGTCGTGGGCCACCCGACCACCGATGCCACGGTGCCGACTCACGCGAAATACAAGAAGCCGCTGGAAGATATCGCGAGCTTCCGCTGAGGTCGGCTGCTGCTACGCTCCAGCCGGCTACGGTGCAAATGAGCGTCGAACTTGGACCCGCGCTCCGAGCGGCACCAACGGCCATCGGGCTCGCTACATAAGGTGGAAGACGGCGTCGTCGTGCCGATTCTCTATCGCAATCCTCGCGGCGACGTCGCCGGCTCCGGAAAAGGCGGCGTCGGCTAGTTGCACCGTGGTACATCGCTATGCCAAGCGTTCGCCCCATCGTTCGATATAGTCGCGTCGCTCGACGCGGATCGAGCGCCTGGCATCTAGCAGCGGTAGCAGCCCTACCGTGCCCAACCAGTCGCGGACCGACGTTTGATCGCCTGCCGCGAGTCCGTCCACCACGTCCGTCACCCTTTGCCAGAGGTACAGCATGTAAGGCTGAAACCCGCTGGCGAACGGCACGTCGCGGAAGCGTGTCTCTACCGAGCCGATGATCCGCTGCTGCGGCTTGTCGGTGACGGGCGCCCCCTTCTCGGGGTTCGCCTCCTCAACGAAGCGGCGGAGCCACACCGCCTTGTCGGTCAATTCGGGGAACAATTCCTCTGCCATGTGGCGGAACAGCGGCTCCAGCGTTTGCGGCACGGCATCATCGGACAGGAACCCGGCCGGGCGGTCGCCATATTCCGGCATGTCTCCATCCGGCGCGTTCATCCGCTCGACCCAACGCGCGACTTTGGGGGCGCGCCGTCTCATCAGGTCCGCCGGTACCGGATCGCGTCCGAGGTGCGCGAACAGTGGCCCGAGCAGGCCGTAGTCGCCCAGAGACGCCTGGCCGCCGAACAGATACGGGTGGTTGGCGAAGTGGCGCTCGAGCAGATCGAGGAGGGTCAGGTATGATGTCTCGATCGCCGGAATTGTCTCCGGCACCACGCCCAGGGTGGGCAGGTAGGATTGCATTCGCGCCATTGTCCTGGCCGCCAGGTCCACGCCCGCCCCGCCCGCGAACGCATCCATCAGGAAGGCCCGCTGCTCGTCGAGGTAGGACCAGCGGTAATGCATCGCGTGACGCGTCAGGCCGACGACGGCGTACAGCTCTGTGATGTGCGCCAGCACGCGTTGCCGCGGTCCGGGTGGGCGCGCCGACAAGCGCACGCCCTGCTCCTCGAAATGATCGAGGATGTCGACGGTGTCCTGGAGAACATGATGGTTCGGCGTTACCACGACTGGGATGATGCCGCGCCCGATCACGCGCACAATCTTCGCAAAACGAGCGTCGGCAGGCGTGCGCTCGACATAAGCGATACCCTGCTTGCGTAGGTAGGCGCGGGTCTTGCCCGTGAAGAGCGAGTGCGGAACGCCGTAGAGGATCAGCGGATCGGACATGATCGTGGGCGTGCCGCCTCACGATCGGAAGCGCAAGGGATGTTGTCGGGCCAATGCAATCCGCGACCTGATCGAACAGCAGGGTGCTGTGCCCAATATGCCTTTCAAGGCCAACCGGCGCCGGGAAAGCTGCTTCTCGCGCACCTCTACAAAGGCCGAAACGCGGTCGAGCCAATGTTCTGCCGCCTCAAGAATGATCGCAGCATCGCCGCTCGCTACGACAAGCTCGCCACCAACTTCTCGGTGCTATCTACCTCGTGGCCGCCGCAACCTGGTGGCTATGAGTCCGAAGCCGAGCGTCTACCAGGTTCCGGTTTCAACCGCTGCGTTGGAGCGTGTGCCGAAGCAAGCAAACTCAGAAACCGATCCTTGATCGGCAAGCATGCGACAATGCGCTTGTTCGCATGTGGTCGAAAACACGATACAGGCCCGGCTCGATCTTTAAGAATTAGGAGAAATGCAGCTCGGGCCGGCCGTGCTCCACCGTTGCGGTCGCTGCGGTCGCAACCGCGGCGCCGGCGCGCGTTACGTAATCGACCGTGCGGAACGCCGTCTGCCAGCGTTCTCGGTCTATATCACATACAAGATAGCCGCGTCGGTCATTGGTATATTTAAGGAATGGATTTTCGCGGAGAATCCGGTCGGTTCCCGAACGGCTATCGGCCCCGTCGCCCCCCGAAGAGATCGACGTGCTGACGAATTCCACGCCGACGGCATTGCCCTGACCACCTTGACGCCGGAGCTCACCGGCAAAATTTTGATGCTCGTCACCGGTCAGGACGACCACATTGCCGAGACCTTCGAACATCGCCAGCACCCGTTCGCGCGGGGCGTTGTAACCGCCCCAGCTATCCATGTTGCGCAACGGTTGCGGCTCGTCGGCAGTCCGCCGGTCGAGCGGCATCATCATCACCTGCTGCGCAATCGCGTTCCATCGCGCTGATTTTTGTTTGAGGTTGCCCGCGAGCCAAGCCTCTTCCGGTCGGCCCAGGATTTGCGCGTTGGCGTCGTCCCAGCCCGCGCAATGCGGCTTGAAGCCGTCGCCGCACGGCTGGTCGGTGCGAAACTGGCGCGTGTCGAGCAGATGGAGATCGAGCAGGTCGCCCATCGTCGCACGGCGATAGATCTGCATCCCGCCCGGTGTCGGGAAAGACGCGCTGCGGAACGGCATGTGTTCATAATAGGCCTGGAAAGCTGCCGCGCGCCGCAGCCGGAAAATCTCGGGCGGGGTGCCGTTCTGATCGATATCGCCCACCCAGTTGTTTTCGACTTCATGGTCGTCGAACACGGCGAACCACGGCGCCGCGGCGTGCGCTGCTTGCAGGTCGGGATCGAGCTTGTACTGTGCGTAACGGCGGCGATAATCGTTGAGGCTGTAGAGCAATTGCCCTTCATGTTGCCGCACGGGCGGGCGGGCCGCGCCGTCACCCCCAACGCGGACCGGGCTGCCCGCGCCTTCATAGATGTAGTCGCCATAGTGGAAGACGAGATCGATCGTCTCGTGCGCCATATGGCCATAGGCCGTGTAGAAGCCTTGTTCGTAATTCTGGCAACCGACCACGGCGAAGCGCGCCCGCTCGAGCGCGCCGCCGCGGGGCGGGAGCGTCACAGCGCGTCCGCGCGCGGAACGCTCTCGCCCGATCGTGAAGCGATACCAATACGGGCGAGCAGCCTGCAGCCCGGCCACTTCGACATGGACCGAATGGGCTAGTTCCGGGCGCGCAGGCGCCGTTCCCTTGGCCACGATCGTTTGGAAACGCTCATCGCTCGCGACTTCCCAATCGACCGGCATTGGCACCATCGGCATGCCGCCATGATCGGCCAGCGGCTCGGGCGCCAGCCGTGTCCAGATCACGAACCCGTCCTGGGTCGGGTCGCCGGAGGCCACGCCCAAGCGGAAAGGATAGCTAAAGAAAAGCTGCTGCGCGCGCAGGATGGCCGGTGCGCCCGCCACGGTACCCAGCACGACCGCGCCACCCAGGATTTGCCGGCGGGAAATGGGATTGATCATGGGGGTCACCGTTTGTTGCGATGGTAGGAAGACGAGATCGGCACCGTCGTGCGCTGTGCCCTGGCGAAAAGCTGGTTCAAATAGGCGGCAAGCCGGACGCCGCCCTTTTCCAACTGCTCCTCGAGGATCGGCTTGTTGGTCAGCGCATAGACCGGCGTGATCCTCGGCGCATCCGGATAGAGGCGATCGCGGACTTCCGCGCCCTCCGCGATCCATATGAGCGGCTCCGCCGAGTTCCATTTTCTGTGCATGGCGGGCGTTATCTTGGGACGCAGCCAGGCGGTCCACTCCGAATAAGACAGCTGTTCCTGATCGATCAACCCTGAGTCCCACAAAGCGTGGAGATTGGTGTCGCGATTGCCGAACGTGAGCTTCACATCGTTGCCGCCGCGGTCGATCCCGTTGTTGACATGCATCGGCTGGTGAAGATCGCCGACGATGTGGATGATGAAGCGCAGCGCCAGTTGCTTGTCGGCGAGCGAAGCTCCTGGATCGCGCACCGTTGCAGAGAATTGCTTCAGGGCGGTCACGGCATCGCCCTGCAGCGGCGCGCCGACTTCGGCATAGCTCTTGCCCTTGGGGACGATGACGATGTGATACGGGCCCGCATCTTTCTGCCAGAAGGCGTCCGGGCTGGCGCGCATCTCGTCGGGCCAAGTCGAAGCTTCCGCCATGCTTTCGGGCCCGAGGATATGGGCGACGCCGACTTTGGCCTGGGGCGTCAAATACGTCTCGGCGATCGCGCCGACGATGCGGTGGCCCGTTTTGCCCCAGGCAAAGACCGCCGACGGCACGGCGGCTGCGGCAAGCAATAGGACCGTCCCGACGGCAGCGCCGTATTTGGTCGAAGATCGTTTGATACACGCTGACATAGATGGCTTTCTGGGCTGCCGGGGACGATGGACGGGGCGATTAGAAGCTGACGCGGACGCCGACGCGGATCGTATAAAGTGAGCCCCCGAGGCTGATACTGGTATCGCTGGGCTCAATATATTGCGAGTAGCGATACTGGGCGCAGGCCTGTGAAGGCTGATTGGTGATGGTGGGGCTGGCTGCTGTGCCCGTTGCAACCGGCTGGCTTAGACAAGCGACGCGAACCACCGCCAATGCGGACCCCTGCGTGTACAAAACGCCCCAGCGCGGGTTGATGAGGTTGAGCACGTTTTCCACATCCCCGAACACCGTGAGGCGCGACTTTCCGAGGAAGGTCGGGATCTGCTGCGCGACATGGAGGTCGAGACGAGTGCTGGCCTTGCCGCGCGCGATATTCTTGCCGGCGATCTTGCCCCGGAAATCCTTCAAGGGTGTCCGCTCGATGAGAGTGTCTAACGCCGCCTGGGTCGCGGCGCTGTCATAGCTGACCTTGGCATCACTGGGTCCGATCGGGACATAGAGAAGATAGCGGCTGTTGCCGCCGATCGTCCCGAACACGGGCGAGCGCGTCTGACCAGAATTGTCCTGGAAGGTGTAGCTGTACGGATTGCCCGCCTTGGTTTCACCATAAAGGCTGACTGACGTCAGATAATCGCCGAAGAACGCATGTTCATAAACGGCATTGTATTTGAACTGCCATTTCACCTGATTGTCGGCGACACCCAGCGCGGGGACATTCGGGTCGCTATAAACCGAGCTGTTGTAATTGGAGAGTGCGACCGACGCGCTCGAGGATGATCGTTCGGTAATGTCCGATATCGTGTAGCTGCCGTTTAGCGACAAGCCGTTCTTCCACGATTTATCGAAGCGAACAACGCCGATATGGCTGCGCCCGGCAGAGGTGTTGAAGATGACGAAATCGCCGCTGCCGCTATCTTGAACGCCCGGAAAGACGCCGTAGCGGGAGCGCCCGTCCGGCAGCGTACCCGTCCGCACCGAGCGGATATCGGCGAACTGCACCTGACTGCGTTGCTTGCCGTACAAATAGCTCAGACCGAGATTCCAGCCGTCGCCGAGCGGGCCGAGATTGAACTTGTAGTCGGCCGACAGCGTCGCGCGCCACACCGAGGGGATCCGAAAATCGGGCGAGATAGCATCGGTTTCCGCGGACTGCAGCGAGGCGATGTTGGTCTGCAGATAGGCGAGCAGAGCAGGATTGAACGAAGTCCCGGTTACACCGCGAAGCGAGGCGTCCCCGACGGCGTTGGGGATACCGTTGGTATAGCGGCTGGCGCCGGTCTGCGTGTTGTTGAGATTGACGTTTACGGTATTCGTCAGAATGCCCGATTGGGCAAAGCTGTTTTCGAGATAGACGGTCGGAGGAGTGCCGGCATAAATCCCGCCCGAGCCACGGAACTTCAAGCGCGTGGTCGGCTTCCAGTCGAAGCCGATGCGCGGCTGGAACACGCCGCGACCGCTCAGCGTGCCGGTGTTGGAATAGCCGTAGCGATTGATGAAATTGGCGTTGGTGACGGGCTGGCCAATGGTGTCGAACAGATCGTAGCGCCCGCCATAGGTCAGATTGAGATTGGACTTGATCGCCCAGCTGTCCTGCAATCCGAATGTATAGTTGACGTCGATAAAGTCGTTCGTTGCGTCCGCCGCATTGCCCGAGACCGGACGTTGCAGCGTCAACGACGAAGCGTTGCCAGCGAGGAAGTCGTTGATCGTGTCAAAATTATAGGCACCCGTGGCATACCGCAGAATCTCGTTGCGGTTCCGATAGCGATCATAGGCGGCGACCAGCTTGATGTTGTGATTGCCGAGCTTGAGCCGCGCTGTGAACGAGGCCTGATAGGTATCTGCGGAAAAGGTGTTGATTTGCCGATTGATGTCCGGGCCGAACACGACCCGAGGAACGCCAGGCGTACAAGCCGTAATGCTCGAGGTATTGGCACCTCCCAACCCGTTAACGGTCGCGCTCGGATCGAGACACACCGTGAACTGCGCGAAGTTGCGGCCGTTGAGCGGCGTTTGGCCGCGCACCGAACTCAGATACCCGCCGCGAAGCTCGGTCGAAAATTCGCTGCTCCAATCGCTGTTGAGCTGGATTTGCCCCGAGCGCTGCAATTCGGTCAGCAGATAGGCATTGGAGGAAAGCCCGATCGATGGGGATGAGGTGCTCGTGCTGGTGTTCTGGGTATTGACGATCGAATCGTAAGCGTTGGTATAAGTGAGGAACAGCTTCTGCTGATCGCTGATGTTCCAGTCGATGCGTCCGACGATCTTTTCATCGACCTCGGGCCGCTGACTGATCGCCACGCCGGGATCGAACTTGTAGAGCCTGTTGGCGATGTCTTGCACCTGCGTGATCTGCGCGCTCGTCAGATTGGGGATCGGGCTGGCAAAGCCCTGATCGCCGGGGCCCGAAGCATTGGGCTGCCCTTGCGTCGTCCGCTCCCCGGTGACCTGGAAGAAGAGCTTGTCCTTGATGATCGGACCGGAGAGGCTCACGCCATAAGTCTGGCTTTGGTTCTGGCGGCTGACGGTCCGATCGGCCACGCGCTTGGAGGTGAGGCCGGGGGTGTTGATGCTCCAGAAGCCAGTCCCTGCATATTTGTTGGTGCCGGGGCGCAAGGTAACGTCGACCACGCCGCCGGTGAAACTGCCCTGGCTGATATCGACTGGCGCCACGCTGACGGCAACTTGCTCGATCGCGTCAAGCGGGATCGGGCCACGCCGCGTCGGGCTTGAATCGTTGTTCAACCCGAATCGATCGTTGATGTTGACGCCGTCGACAGTGAAGGCGTTAAAGCGCGTGTTCGTCCCAGCAAAAGTCACGGTGCCGTTGTTGAAATCGTAATTTGCGAACGGATCACGGCGCTCCACCTCGCGCACATCGCGATTGACCGACGCGATATTGCGGATTTGCTCGGCCGTGACGACGGTCTCTGGATCCTGCGAGCTCGCGCCAGAGTGCAACGATCTCGCGGTAACCACGATGTCGGACGCTTCCGCCAGCTCTACCAGGATGTCATAAGGCTGCCCGATCGCCGTATAGATGTCGGTGACGGCCGCGATCGAACCCGTCGTGCTCGCGACCAGTTTGAAGGGGCCGCCAGCGCGCACCCCGGCCACCTGAAAGCTACCGTCTGGCGCCGTCCTTGTCGTCGAAACGGAACCGGACGGTAAATGCGTCACCGTCACAGTTGCGCCCGAAACAGGATTGCCCGCATCCGCGACTTTTCCGCGGATGATGGCGGTCGTTTCTTGCGCATACGCAGATACAGGCACGAAGAACGCAGCAATAGACGCCGCGCACAAGAGTTTTGTTCGCATATTTCCCCCCAGGGATATTTCGCATATTATTGAAATGTCTTGCTGGGGCCGCGGTAGATTTCGATTGTTTCACGAAGGTTACGAATATCGACGTGTATGCGTTTCCGTGAATGTTATGGACTATATTGAACGCGTTGGGATCAAAGTTCGCGCGTTTCCCGTCGTGCATTGGGATGGAACTGGGGAAATTCCGCGTCGAGAAGTTGCCCCGCGATCCCGGCAGCGCATCGCGATGTCGGCGCGAATGCGGGCGAGCGGAAAGTTCGACGGTCGTTCCGCCGCCGTTGCCTATGATCCATCAGCGTGCCAACGCGTAAACAATTCGGCCATCGGTGCAAATCGTCTGGACTGTTGACGACAAAGGTGCGCAGCGCATCGTCCGTGACAATCAACAGCTCAGCGCTCGATCAGATTTTGGCAGCGCTCACGGTCAAAGTGGACGAGGTCTCTTTCTGCGAAGTTGCCTCAGACGCTGCGATCTTGATCGAGCCGGAAGACGTTATCGAAGTGCATTTCGTTCTGACTGGCACGCTATTTGTGAAGACGCCAGTCGGCTGCGCCGAAATTTACGCGGGGGGGATTGTCGCCGTACCCCCGGGCGTATTCCATCGGGTCGCCGGCAGCGAGGTACCGGGACGCATCTTTAAGTCGGCGGACGTGTTCAGTGTCCGGCCAAACGGGATGTTCACGCTTGATGCCAGCAGCGACGAACCTGCCGAGGTCCGGATCGTCTGCGGTCACATCCGCGCCGATGTGAGCGGGTCGTTCGGCGCCCTGCAGGGCATGAAAGAGCCGCTCTGCGCGGATTTGCAGGGTGACCCGATCATCCGCGCCGCTTTCGAAGCGATGTTGCGCGAAGTTAGCAGCGTCGAGCTTGGCAGCCGGACGTTGATCGCTGCGCTAATGAAAGCGTGCCTGGTGCTTGCCCTGCGGCGGCACGCTGCGATCAATGGTATCGCGAAAACGCTGCCAGGTCTCTTCGGGCAACCATCTCTCGCGCGAGCCGTTGCCATGGTACTAGAAAACCCGGCTGCACACCATTCCCTCAGCAGCTTGGCGAAAGAAAGTGGCATGAGCCGCTCGAAATTTGCCAAGGTGTTCGTCGAGATGCTGGGCGTAACGCCCATAGACTTCGTATCACGGACTCGGCTCACACAAGGGCGCGATCTGCTACTGTCAACCACATTGCCGATCTCGGATATTGCGACGATGGTGGGATTCGCGAGCAGAAGTTACTTTAGCCGAGCATTCAAGAAGGCTTTCAACGCGGATCCTACAACGCTGCGGCGCGGCATCGGACTGACGCGTATTAAGAGCAATACATTAGGGTCTGATAGATGATGACGTTGCCGCTTTGGGCAATGGGGTGCCGTCTTCTATACCCGTACCGAAGCCGTGCACGCAGTTGCCCGCTGTATAGACGGCTTCGGTACCCCCATCCTGCGACAGTCCGGGCTCGACTACAGCAGCCCCGCACAGTGCGAACTCATTGCATCACGCTGAGCAAATGCCTCTCCGCTTAAGCGGGGAAGTCCACCACAAAGTATCAACGCTGAGCAACCGATAAGACGCTCAGCCGTTTCTTTGCACGCCCGCGCCCGTTCTCACAGGCCCGAAGAAAGGTCGCTCGCGCAAGCCTGTGGATCGGCGTCAAAAGCGGTATCCCGGCAGCCACACTGCAAGCGATTGAAACGGCAGCCGAAGATGTACCAAAGTGGAGCCCCGATCCACGCCGATCCCTATACGGTTTGAGCTCGAAAATCGCGTCGGATCAGTCCGGTATTAAGACTTCGGTGGGGTCCCGCTGTGGACGCCGATCCACAACCGTCACCGGCTCCCCGCGATACTCGCTGTCGACCATGCCGAGTGTGCGCGAATGCGCGCGCGGGCTGACCGGATCGCCGTCGCGCGGGGCGTGCTTGTCAACCCAGCGTTCCAGGAAGGCGGGCGGCTGCGCCGGGAAGTCGGGCAGATCGGGGTCGACCGCGTTCATCCGCTCGACCCAACTGTACAGCGCAGGCGCCTGCCGTTTCATGCGATCGGCCGGCACCGGATCACGCCCGAGATGTGCGAACAGCGGCCAGAGCAGGCCCTAATCGCCGACGCTCGGCCACCCGCCGAACAGATAGGGCATGACGGTGAAATGCGCGTCGAGGAGGCCGAGCAGCTGGTCGAACGACGCCTCGATCAGCGGGATCGTCGCGTCCGTCACGCGGAGCCCGGGGAGATACGCCTGCATCCGCCGCATAACCAATTCCGCGCGTGGATCGCCGCCGGCGGCGCCGAAGGCATGGTCGAGGAAGCGGCGCTGCTCCTCCAGATAGGCCCAGCGAAAATGCATCGCGTGGCGCAGCAGCCCCTGGTTGCCGTAGCATTGCAGCAGCACCGCGAGCAGCCGCTGCCGCGCGCCTGGCGGGTAGGCGCTGGCCGCGAGGTCGCCGTCCTCGAAGCGATCGACGATGTCGACGCTGTCCTGCGTGATCTCGCCGTCCGGCGACACCACCACCGGGATGATCGCCCGCCCGATTCGCGGGCGACGTCGCGCGCGAAATCCTCGCCGTGCGGCGAACATTCGACAAAGGCGATGCCGCGCTTGCGCAGCAACGCGCGGGCGGGCCCGGTGAACAGCGAAGGCGGCAGACCGTAAAGGATGTGGTTGCTCATCCGCGACCGCGGATCGGGTAATCTTTATCCATGACGAACCTCAGCCCGCGGAGCAGCATCTGCAGGTCGGGCCGCGCGAAGGGCGCGTTCGAGACGGCGATCACGTAAGCCTTTCCCGCCGGATCGACGACGAACAGCGCCGGTTCCGAGAACGGCCGGTCGGTTTCCTCGGGCGAGCGCGGCGTCGAGACGTAGGTGCCGAGCGTCGCCATCTCCTCCGAGCTCAGATCGTAGCCGACCGGCACGTGCCATCCTTCCTCGGCCGCTTCCTGTTCCGCGCGCTCCTGCGGATCGGCCGAAACGGCGTAGACGGTGATGCCGGCATCGGCGAATTCCTGCAGCATCCCGTCGAGCGTCTTGAGGTATTGGCGGCACACCGGGCAATGCTTGCCGCGGTACACGACGAGCAGGCGCCAGCCGGCATCCTGCGCCGGGGCGATGCGGCCGCCCCCGACCGCCCGCCAAGACAGATCGGGAAAGTGCGCGCCGGCGGTCATCTTGGCGGATGTCATATCGTTATCTCCTTGAGGTCACGCGGCCTACAGGCGCTTGTTTTGCGGCAAAATATGGTCGCGCGCCTCGGCGTCCATCTCCTGCTTGACGCTGTATTTCGCGGCGAGCGCCGCGACGCGCGCGGCGGCGGGGCGCGCGTTGATCTCATCGAATAGGCGCACCCGACCATGTAGGGGTTCGCCGTCAGCCGGTCGTCGACCAGCTTCCAGTGGCGCTCGGCCTCGAACAGATAGCGGTTGACGGCATAGTCCTTGGGCTCGGGCGCGAAATGTTTGAAATGCACGGTCTGGCCCGAATGGGGCCCGATTCCCGTTGCGACGAACATCAGCCGCGAAAGCACCTGCGCGTGATCCGCAGCCGAACCGTCGGCGAGGAAGCGGCCCGTCTTCTGCGCGAGGTGGAGCAAGATCGCGCTGCTGTCGACCAACGTCGCGTCGCCATCGGTCAGCGCCGGCGTCTTGGCATTGGGGTTGATCGTCAGGAAGGCAGGCGCGAACTGCTCCCCTTGCGCGTGTCGACCGGCACGACCTGATTGGCCGGCCCGGCTTCCTCAAGGAACAGCGCGACTTCGCCGGATTAGACAAGGCGTGATAGTAGAAGATCATCATGTCAGGTCTTCGGGGAAGAGATCAGAAGCGCCCGCCCACTTACGCAGATCGAGTTCTTGCGTCCACGCGCTTCGCGGTTGCGCGATCAGGTGAAGACAGGCGTTGGCGATCGCATACGGGTCGAGCCGGCTGTCGGGGGCGTCCGCGGGATCGGAATTGGCCGCGCTGCGGATCGCGCCGTCGATGATGACGTGCGCGACGTGAAAGCCCGTGGGATCAAGTTCGCGCGCCAGGCTCCGCGCAAGACCACGCAGCGCGAACTTGGCCAACGCGAAGGGCGCCGATCCGGCGAACCCTTAATGCTCGCCGACCGGCCGGTGAACCGCGCCCCGCCATCGCGCGCGCCGCGGCCCGCTCTACGAGGAAGCCGGCGAACGCGCAGACCATCAGCGTCTGCCGGGCGTCGCCCGCATCGAGCGCCGCGATGCCCCCGCGGGCGCGGGCGCTGGCGTTGTAGACGACGATGTCGATCGCGCCGAGCGCTGCCGTGACATCGGCAAACAGCCGCTCGACGTCCGCCTCTTCGGCCGCGTCGCACGGGAAGCCCGCGCTCCCGTTTCCTCGGCGAGGCCTGCGAGCTTGTCGACCCGCCGCGTCGCCAGGGCGACCGCGACCTCGCTTAGCTCGAGCTCGCGCGCCAGCGCCGCACTCAGCCCCGGGTCGGCGCCGACCATGAGCGCTTTGTTGCGGGCGGGATCGGCCATGCAGGTGTTCTTCCGAGTGAATGCGGGACCGATGCGTCCAATTGCGGGTGTGGTAACGTCTGAGCGGGCGTGTCGCTCCCGCCGGCCTGCGCTAGGCACGCTTTGGGGCCGCGGTGAAACGGCGCAGGAGAATAGCGCGTGCACCACAAGACCATCGCCGCCCTGCAGATCGGGTCCGATCCGGCGGGCAAGGCCGCCACGCTCGACCGCATCCTCGGGTCCGAGGAGGCGATCCGCGCCGCACCGTGCGACCTGGTGATGATGCCCGAGGCATTGCTCGGCGGGTATCCCAAGGGCGAGATCTTCGGCACGCGGCTCGGCTACCGTCTGCCAGAGGGACGTGCGGCGTTCGCGCGCTACTTCGCTAACGCGGTCGATCTCGACGGGCCGGAGGTCGATGCACTGGCGCAGCTGGCGACCCGCACCGGCGCGACGCTCGTCGTCGGCGTGATCGAGCGCGGCGGCGCATCGCTCTACTGCACCGCTGTGTTCCTCGAACCCGGCGCGGGACTCGTCGCCAAGCACCGGAAGCTGACGCCGACCGGGACCGAGCGGCTGGTCTGGGCGCAGGGCGACGGCGCGACGATGCTGGTGGTGGCGAGCGGCGCGGGGCGGATCGGCGCGGCGATCTGCTGGGAAAACAACATGCCGCTGTTCCGCGCCGCGATGTACGCGCAGCGCCCCGACATCTGGTGTGCGTCGATCGTCGACGATCGAGACGTCTGGCAATGCACGATGCGCCATATCGCGCATGAGGGCCGCTGCTTCGTGGTGAGTGCATGCCAGCGCCAGCCGTCACCCGAACGACTCGGGCGGACGGTCGAAGGCTGGGATCCGGCTCGTCCGCTCATCAACGGCGGCAGCGTGATCGTCGGGCCGCTCGGCGAGGTGCTCGCCGGGCCGCTGTTCGGCGAGGAGGGCCTGATCGCGCGACGGTCGACCTCGAGACGCTGGTCGGCGCACGCTATGACTTCGATGTCGTCGGCCATTATGCGCGGCCCGACCTGTTCTCGCTCGCGGTCGACGAGCGGTCGCGCCCCGGCATGTCGTTCAGCGGGCGTGAGCCGCCTTCGAGTGGGCGCAACCCGCTCTAGATGCTCGCCCCGCCGTCCACGTCGAGCGTGGTGCCGGTGATGAAGCTCGCCGCCGGACTGGCGAGAAAGGCGACCGCCGCGGCGATCTCCTCGGGCCGGCCGTAGCGGCCGAGCGCGGTCCACCTGGCCATCATCTGCGCGCGGTCGCCGCCATTGTCGGGGTTGAGGTCGGTGTTCACCGGGCCCGGCTGGACGACATTGACGAGGATGCCGCGCGGCGCGAGGTCGCGCGCCCAGCCGCGCGCGAGCCCCGTCACCGCTGCCTTGGTCGCGCCATAAAGCGCCGCCCCCTGCCACGGCACTGTGTGCGCGTTGATGCTGCCGACGATGATGATGCGGCCGCCGTCGTTGATCCGCTTGACCGCCGCGAGCGTGCCCGCGAACACTCCGGTCACGTTCACCCCGAACACCTTGTGCAAATTGTCGAGTGTGTCCTGCTCGATCGGTGCGCCGCCTCCGATGCCGGCATTGTGGACGAGGATGTCGAGCCCGCCGAGCGCGTCTACCCCAGCGCCGATCGCCGCCTGCTGGGCTTCGGCATCGCTCGCGTCGGCCTGGAACGAGAAACCCTTGCGCCCGCTTTCCTCAATCGCCGTCACCACCTCAGCGGCGGCAACGGCATGGCCGGCGAAGGTGATTGCCACGTCGGCGCCGTCGGCGGCGAGCTGTTTGGCGATGGCGGCGCCGATACCGCGGGCGCCGCCGGTGACGATCGCATGCTTGCCTGTCAGGGTCATGTCCATCTCCTCATTGTCGCAACCCATATGGGAACGCGAGACTCCCTCGCCAACCGGGGGCGTCGCTTTCGAAGACGTCGGCGTTGCGCTAGAGGCGTCCGCGCAACCATCTGGAGACAGCGATGCCTGAAGCGCACGAAGCGCTGTGTCCATGGCCGCGCCGGCGGATCGAGGTGAACGGGCGACGCATGGCCTATATCCACGAAAGGGCCGCGCTTGCGACGCTGGCCCTGCTGCTCCATGGCAGCCGACATTGAGCGTCCTCTACCGCGTGATCGTACTTAAGGCTGATCGAGCCCGACTTGATGTACCGGAGCTTCCAGCAGTGACAGCCCGTCGTCCTCATCCACAGACCCGCTTCCTGTGATCGACGCAGATCGGATCGGGGGCCGGTGAAAGAAGGCCCAAAAACGTACGGTCTCATGACTGCCATCTGAGACGCTGGCCGAGTTTACTCTTCCGCTGGCGCCGACGCCAGCGACTGTTTTAACCTTTGCGGGTGTGCCGCGGACTCCTGATCGACGACGATTGATCAAGCTCTCATCCGCGGATTGGTCACCGCACTATCCGGTTGATCAGCGCGAAGTGCCCGAGGTGATTGGTCCCGAACTGCATTTCAAAGCCGTCTGCGGTGTTCCGCTTCGGTCCGGCCATGACCCCAGCGTTCGCGATGATCTCATTTAGCGGCTTTCCCTCGGCCAGAAGCATTTCCGCGCACATGCGCACGCTCGCTAGCGATGCGAGATCGAGCTGCACCATTTCCAAAATCCCAGGTTGCCAAGGCTGAGGGCGGATCTCTTCGGCTACGGTCTTGGCCTTGTTCAGGTCCCGCGCGGTGCCGGTGACATGCGCGCCGTGCGCGACAAGCGAACGGGCTACCTCCAATCCCATTCCCCCCGGAGAAACTCCTGTGACGGAACGGCGCCAAGTGGCGCAAATCATCAACCTGGCACTTTGCCGTGGTCAGCGACCCAATGCGGAAATCGAGAATTCGCGAGGCTGCCGAGAAGGAAGAACGCGACTTTTACGCCGGCCGCGCCGGCGCTGAATGGCTGTCGGCGTTAGAACCGGTGGGATCGGATGCGAGCAAGCCGTTTCTCGAAATCGCGCCTTGGCTCATTGTGATTTTTGGCGCCCGCAAGGGAGTCGAGAACGGGAAGCCGCCAAAAAATTACTATGTGCCCGAATCAGTCGGTATCGCCTCAGGCTTCCTGATCGCGGCGCTTGATCACGCGGGTCTTGCCGCCCTCACGCACACGCCGAACCTTATGAGCTTCCTCAACGAGGTGCTCGAACGTCCTGACCCAGAAGAGGCCTATATACTTCTGGTTCTCGGTCACCCCGCCGAAGGTGCGACGGTGCCGCGCCATGCCAAGGAGAAAAAGACCTTGGAGCAGATCGCGAGCTTTCGGTGACGTTGCGTAATTGAAGTAGCCATCCTCCTGTTTGGTACGGGGTCGCCACGAGCGCGCTCCAAAGCAGGAGGATGTGTGTGAGCATCGAAGCGGGACCCCATTCCTTCTCAGCGCAACCACTTGAAAGCGCGAAAGAATATGATTTTTTCAAGGGATCTCGATCGGCGTCGATTGCCCCCCTAATGTTGGCTTTATTAGCTTTAAAGGATGTTTAGCGGATTTTGGTCGGGTCCCGCTTCGACGCTTATCCACACCTTTCGGACGCTGACAGCAATTTCATAACTCGGTGGCATAACCAAATTTCGAGAAGAGGCCTTGGGAACGGATTTTGGGAAACGGCCGCCAAGAATTACGTGATGGGCGCCGGTCTGCCGCCAGACGTTCCTTTCGGGACGGTGCCGGCAAAAGAGGACGCGCTGTTACTCTCCAGCGTTTTCCCTGAACAACGCCTCTACATTGTTGCCTTCCGGATCGAGGAGGAACGCTGCATAATACCCTGGCGGATGCCCCTTGCTCGTAGGTCGAAGCCCCGGTCCACCGTTGTCGGTTCCGCCAGCGGCCAAGCCCGCCTCATGGAAGGCCGCTACCTCCGCCCGATCGCAAGCTACAAATGCGGTGTGGTTCCGAGTTCCCGCAAGATGGAAGGTATCGATCCAGAAAACCGGGAAGTCGAAACCATAGCCGATGCCTGAAATTTCTGCTTCCGTGCCGACAAACGTGCCTTCGGGTCCGACCTGCATCCTCCGAGTCATGCCCAGCGTTCCTAGCACCGCGTCATAGAAGCGGCTCATTGAACCAATATCGGTTACCCCGATGCCGGTATGATCGATCCCCAAGCTCGCGGCGTTCATCGACGGTTTCCCTTCCAGGCGGCCCCAGATAGCAAATAAGAAGCGCTTTGCATCTACCGCAATAAGTTCACGGAACTTGAACCCCAATAGGGGAAAACCGGAGCGCGAGCCTATCCACAAGCAGCCAGTCCGCTAGCGCCCAGTATGCGACGTCCCAGCTATATGGAGACATGCTCGAACCGATCGCTGCGGCCGCTGGCAATCTGGGCAGACATGGCCCAATGTGCAACTTGCTTTGGAAGCCTGAACTAGGAGCGGCCATGTTGGGTAATCGTTGGGGGATGGTCCCATTCGCATGCGCGGCAGCACTATCGGCCTCGACAGGCGTAGCCCAAACCGCAGGTGACAAAGTCGCCATCATCCGAGTGGTCAGTCAGCAATACGAGTTGTTCGGGAAAAGAGATGCCGTTGGCTATGGCAAACTGTTCACGGAAGACGGCACATTCATTTCAATGCCGGGATTGAAGATCGATGGACGCCGCGACATCACAGACGCCAACGCAAAATTTTTTACATTCATAAACGTCGACAAGACGCGAATGGTATTTAAGCAGCCGCGTATTAAATTCGTCAGTCCGAATACGGCTATAGTTTACAGTCCATGGAGCGGTCTGTGGATGGTTGGCGAGACGCGCGAGGAGTCCGGTTATTTGACGATGGTGATGTGCAAGCAGGCAGGCGGTTGGAAGATCAACTCGGCCACCAATGCTGCCAACGCAATGGGCGCAAAGGATTTCGATCTGGTGGATTACGACCCCGCTGATCCCCGTTGGAATGGGAAGGCGCAATAGACGCGTCGGCTAGGTTTTGCTGACTTCCGCTATAGCCTTCGAACCGGACCGGTCGGTCCGTTTGCCACCACGTCCGGTCGTTGCCGATCGGCGTCGATCGCTTCCCAATTCCCGTGCGACGGCATCCCTGGCCGGTCCAAAAGAAGCAGCCTTACCAACGGCCGGATATTACTCCGCTACGCTCAGCACAGCGTCGGCGTTCCGATGGCCCGCTGCGTCGCCGGCGGATCCAGCCGATCGGGCTCCTATAAACTCGTTGCTTTCTTCCGTCACAAATACTTGGCAAAATTGTAGCGGGTCCGCCGCTTCGACACTTATCCACAGCACCGCCAGAAAACAGGACGGTCTTCTTCTGTGTCAAGTACTCGACACTTGCTGTCGCAAGCACGTAAAGCCGCGACGTGCGAACGACGCTATTGCGCCCGGGCCAGCGCCGTTCCATCCGTTGATAAATCAGCTCTCGTTACGGCAGTGAGAACACGATTGCGCCCGGCTTGCTTGGCGCGGAGCAAGGCCGCGTCGGCTGTCTGTACTACAGTTTTCCATTCCCCATGCACCGGCGCGCAAGCGAGGCCTATTGATGCAGTGACTCGGCCTAGATCGTTCCCCTCGTGCCGGAGCTGAATGGCGGCGACGCGGCTCAGGATTTCCTCGGCTCGCGCTACGGCCGCATCCATCGCCATCCCGGGTAAAAGCATCAGAAATTCCTCGCCTCCATAGCGAAATACGAGGTTTGCATCGCGCACCGCCTCCCTGAGTGTTTTCCCAACCGCGCGGAGTACCATGTCGCCGGCATCATGGCCGTATTCATCATTGAACCGCTTAAAATGATCGATATCGATCATAGCGCAGCAGATAGGAGTTCCATTCCGCTCCGCTTGCGCCAGCTCGCGAGCGAGCACCTCGTCAAGTTGCCGCCGGTTCGGCAGCGCCGTTAGCGGGTCTATCATTGCGAGCGAACGAAGTGCCTCGCGAAGTCGCAGATTATCGAGCGCCAGACCGATGTTCTCAGCGAGCATCTGCAGATAGATATGGTTTAACTCATCGTCGGAACTCGAGGATCGACGTTCGAAATAAAGCAAGCCGAGCGTCCCGTTCTGTCCAGTCAACGGAAGGCAGAGGCTGTCGGGCAGTTCAGGGCCTATAAGGTGATCACAAGGCACATCGAAGCTCGCTCCGGCTGGGCTGTGTACAGCTCCGCGCCGCAAGCCCCAGCAAGCCATCGCTAGAAATTCTTGCTTGGAGTGGGCTGGCTCGAGCCAGGAACACGCGCTGACCAACGCGTTGCGCTGCGCGTCGAGCAGATACAGCCGGCCTGCAAATTGTGGCGCTACTTCTGGAACGAAGCGGCTGACGATCGTTTCCAGTTCGACGACCGTATCGCAGCCCTGCATGCGTTGCGTCATGCGAGACAGGATATCCCGGACGGATCGATCGGCATCGCGCTCACGTTCAAGCCTTTGGCGCTCGATCCCGTTCTCACGGAAGACGCTCAACGCCTGAGCCATATCACCAATTTCATCGACACGCTCGAATGTGGGTGGTTCGGCTTCGTAATCCTGGGCCGCGAGCCGGACGATTACGTCGCTCAGCTTCACGACTGGGCGTAAGACGCGCCTGCGAAACACGAAATACAGTACGAAGAGAAACAGCAGCCCGGTGACCGCCAGCATGACCTCTGAGGTGGTTCGCCACAGCCGCGAGGTGCGCTCTGCCGCGCGCAGGTCATCGGCCGTACGCTGATCCAGGCGATATTGAAATCGCTCCACGGCCGCACGCGACCTATCAAGCTCGCGTTCGTATTCCGGAGCGAACAGAATGCGGATCGCCGTGTCGGGTTGGCCGCGACTTCGTGCCATGATCGCCTGCTGCTGTTGGGCCTGCAAGGCATCTGCCCAGCCAACTGCCTCATGCAGACTGCGCAGCTCATCCGCCTGCGCTCCGGCATCCAGAATATGCCGGGTTCGCGCTTCTACGGGCCCGAGCGCTGTTTTTGCGCTTTGGTACCCCGTCAGGTCGGCAGCATTTCCACTAATGGCATACTGCCGTGCGAGTTCGCTAAGTGCGACGACATCGTCCTCGACAGTCGCTGTCGCTCGATCCAGCGCGTAGCGCTGGCCAACGGCTCCCCGCTCTTGCTCCTGTGCCGAGGATGCCATCAGCATCGTCATGCCTGAGAAGAGCGTCAGCGCGACAGTCGCACCATAAGCCCAGTTTGTGATCGTGGCTAAGCGCATGCCATCATCGTAACGCTCAATGCTTAGCTGCCGGTTAAGGCCAGATTCCGTACCCGATATGCACCGTAAATGTCGGCTGTCGATAAGCTTTGAAAGCGGACGCCAACTTTTCGACAGAACCAACGGTCAGAGCTTGATATTCCGAAGTTCATAGGGAGTTCCGATCGACCTCGATAGGAACTCCCTATAAACTCGTTTCTGTCTGCTGCCACGACGATTTGGCAGAATCGTAGCGGGGTACGCTGCCGACGGCTTTTTACAGGTTTCGCCGTGCAATCAGGGTTGCCAACACCTGTCTGACATCGAAAACTCAGACCCTGAGTGAACAATATGAAATCCAAACGTCGTTAGGGAACAGCTGACAGAGCGGCAAAGGTGAGTGGTAGCCAGCATTTCTACGAATTGGCAGGTTCAACCGACAAAACACTTAAACTTTATGAAGGCCGCTTCCACGACCCGCTCAACGACCTGGGGAAGGAGGAGGTGATTGCCGATATGCTCCGGTGGATGGCCGAACGAATTCCGGCGGTGATATCTCCGACCGCGCCGGGCGCTGCTCCAATGTCCACTTCGCTGGAGGACGCTACCCGCCCCAAGCGCCTATTCTAAAACGACCAGTCGTCGGTCGCTAGTTTTCAAACATCAATCTGTCCCCTGCGAACAACGCGGTCGGAACGGTCGTACATGCTGCCGATCGAAGCAACGTCGATACCGTTTTCGTCGCAGGCGAGGTGAAGAAACGAGACGGCCAACTGGTTGAAATGGATATGCCCAAGATCCGACGCGAGGTCGACCAATCGCTCTCACGCCTTTTCGAAGCGGCAGGACTTCGGCATAACAATCTCGCAGAGCAGTTCGCCCCGTTAGAGCCCGAGCAGCATCAGCCATGGCCAGGGTAAGATTCCGGGGTCTGTAGATCGGCGCCCAAAGCGGGACCCCTCCCTGGGCGAGGCAACTATCTATAATCCTTTGAAAAATATAAGTTATGAGGGGTCCCGATCGGCGCCGATCGGGACCCCTGCCTATGTAAAGATTCGACGCACGATCAATAGCTTGACAACAATCTACCGGGGTCCCGCTTTGGGCGCCGATTCACA
>NZ_JH584243.1:75095-87808 GCF_000241485.1 Sphingomonas sp. PAMC 26605 | reverse complement strand
GTCGGGCGCGAGCTTGCCCGTCAGCCACATCAGCTCGACGTTGCGGCCTGCTTCGCGCTCCAGTCGCCGGCTCGACTGCACCTGGTTCAAGTAACCGTAGATGTAGAGCTTGAGCAGCATCGCCGGATGATAGCCGGGCCGCCCGGTCGCCGCTGCATCCGCGAAACCCAGCGCCGCCAGATCCAGTTCATCGACGAACACATCGACGATCCGCACAGGACTGTCCTCAGCCACATAATCGTCCACGCAATCAGGCAGGAAAAGCTGCTGCCGCCGATCGCACCCCTCGATGAAACGCCCCATCATCGGCCTCCCAAATCAGGCCTCAATGATAGCACATCACCACGTTTTCACACAGCCTCGGTGGTTTGCAGCCGGACCGCTTTAAGCGCTAACCTACTGGAAGCGGACATTACGAGGTGACCTTTGCAGCGCGAAGTCTGGTTCGAAAAGGTGGCGTGGAGCTACATGCCGTGTCACTGGAAAGGCTTCGGCGTATTGGCAGCCGTCATTCTCCCTACGCTCGCGGCGATCTGGGCGGGCCAGGCGGTGTTAGATGGTATGGGCTATCGAACCGCAGACTGGTTGCCATTCCCCATCTTCTTTACCCCCGCCCTGTTGTTGGTTCTTGGCATCGCAAAGCGGCATAGCTGAACAACCGGCAGCTATCGGGAGCGCGGTCGAAGCCGTGATCGGCTTAGATTGGGCGACTGCGGAACGGCTGCTTATCGCGGTGAAACCGGGAGGGCAGCTTATCCTCACGAAAGCGGTATCGCCAACTGTTCGCCTTTCCCAAGCTTTAGGTCGCGAGCGAGCTTGGCAAGAAGGGTGCGGCTGCATCTGGTCGCGTCCATGATTTCGCGCCATGATCGGCCATCGCGCAGCATGGTAGCGATGGCGGCATTCCGAGCCTTGTTCTCCGGACGCCCCTTGTAGAGGCCGGCCGCCTTGGCGCGAGCGGTTCCTTCTGCCTGCCGGCGACGCCGGTCCTCATAATCCTTGCGCGCGACTGCCGCGAGTACGTCCAGCATCATGCTGTTGACGGCCGCAAACATACGAGCGGTGAAATCGTCGGCGGGTGCCGCCAAGCCCCATGAGGTTGGTAGATCAAGCGCCACAATCCGCACTTGCTTGGCGTCGATCTCGGCACGTAACCTCGTCCAGTCGGAGGAGCTAAGACGCGATAGGCGGTCCACTTGCTCAACCAAAAGCACATCGCCCGGTTCACTATCTGCGAAAAGGCGGAATAGCTCGGGACGGTGCAACTTGGCCCCGCTCTCATTTTCCATATAGCGCGCCGCGATCCGCAGGCCCCTTTCGTCCGCAAAGGCGTCGAGGGCACCACGAGCGCGTGATGCGTCCTGCTCGGATGTGGAAACACGGAGATAGGCGCGGATGAACATGCTACCGGTCTGCTATAAGCAGTCTTCGTGTGTCTAGTCCTTTTTACGTTGTCATGACGCTAAAAAGCACCGCACCTAGCCCGGTCTTGGAAAGGCATACCCTAAAGGAACCGACAATAGTGCCATGTTAGGCAACGCGGGGACGGCGAGCCATTGGCGCGCATCGATGGCATAGTATCTCAAGGGTGACGTATCATAGGCGATGTTGCCATAATGATCGTCACCGGCTAGCCGTTGATGATGATGCTGCAAATGGATGTAAGTGCCGCTATGACGCTACAGATCAACATAACTCCGAATGGGCGGATGAGCCTACCGGCTGACGTCCGTAAGCGGTTGGGTCTGACTGGTGGGGGTGCGGTCTATCTCGACGAAACGGAAGACGGCGTCGTTCTGCGAACCGCGAACCAGGCGGTGGCAAGAGCACAGGCGCTAGCCAAGCAATATACCGGAGGTAACCCGGACGCCTCGGTCGACGCATTCCTCAACCGGCGTCGTGAGGACAGCGGCGAATGACCGTGGTGCTGGATGCATCGGCGCTCATTGCCATGATCAAGGGCGAGAAGGGATCCGCCAAGGTTGCAGCTGGGATTGCGGGTGCTCGGGTGAGCAGTGTTAATTATGCCGAGGTGGTGACCCATTTCATCCATTCCGGCATGCCCGAGCGGGAAGTCGATGCCATGCTTGATCCGTTGCCACTGACCGTGGTGCCGGCGGACAAGGCTCTTGCCCAAATTGCCGGTAGGCTGCGCGCGATGACGGCCGAGGCAGGGCTTAGCCTTGGTGATCGCTTCTGCCTTGCGCTTGCCCAACGGGATGGGTTGCCGGCATGGACGAGCGACCAGAACTGGAAGAAGATCGCGGAGGCCGTCGAGGTCAAGGTAGTGACGATCCGGTAGCATCTTACGACCGAGCGTATGCTCCCTACGCGTGACCTGCTAACTGCATCGGCAGCTACAGGATAGGGCAGGGGAACGAGGTCCGGTTCCCCTGCGACCCTCTCATCACTAGAAAGCTTTCATGCTACGCCTGATCCACACGGCTGACTGGCAGCTCGGCAAACCCTATGGCCGCTTCGACAGCGATGTCCGTGCAGCGCTCAGCGAAGCACGCTTCGACACGATCGACGCGATCGGCAAGGCAGCCATCGAGCACGGGGCCGCACATGTTCTCGTCGCAGGCGACGTGTTCGATACCGAGGGGCCGGAAGATCGCGTTATCGTTCAGGCTGTGTCCCGCATGCAACGATATGCATGCACATGGTGGCTGCTCCCCGGCAATCACGACTTCGCCCGCAATAGCGGTCTTTGGGACCGTGTCCGCGCCAAGGGGGCGACGAACATCCGCATAATCACTGAGCCAGTGCCATGCGAGCTTGACCCCGGACAGTGGCTCCTGCCGGCACCGCTGACACATCGGCACAATCTGGATGACCCGACAGCTTTGTTCGACACGATGGAGACGCCGGGCGCGACGCTTCGCATCGGCCTGGCCCATGGTTCGATCCGTGACTTCTCGTCGCGCGGCGAAGCGCAGAACCAAATCGCCCCTGACCGCGCCCAGCGCTCCAACCTGGACTATCTCGCGCTTGGCGACTGGCACGGTGCACTCCGCGTCGATGCACATACCTGGTATTCCGGCACACCGGAAACAGACCGGTTTCAGCGCGACGAGCCGGGATTCGCCCTCTTGGTGACGCTCGAACCAGGCGTGGAACCGGTCGTGACGCAGATACGCACAGGCAGGTTCCAGTGGCTACGGCGGGACTGGACCGTGGCGGACGCGGAGGGGTTTGCTGCCGAAAGCGAGCGCTTGCTGGCAAGCATCGAGCCATCGGCGACCCTGCTCAACCTGTCGCTGTCCGGCATCGTCAGCCTGTCAGACCGGATCGCGATCCTTGGCCGGTTGGACAATGACCTGCACCATCGCCTGCGCCATCTGGCGATTGCGGCAGATGACCTGGTCGGTCGGCCGAGCGAGCAAGATCTGGCGGATCTTCAGGTGGAGGGCATGATCGGAACCGCCGCGGCAAAGCTGATGAGTATGATCGAAGCAGGGGGTAGCGACGGCGTCACCGCCAAGCGGGCGCTCGAGCGTCTGTTCGTGGAATATCAGCGCGGACAGGATGCAGCATGAGCCTCAAAATTCGGCGCATTGCGCTGTCCAACTTCCGCAAGTTCCGCGATCCGTTTGTCCTCGATGGGCTGACGGACGGCCTGAACGTGATCATCGAGCCGAACGAGACCGGGAAGTCGACACTGCTCGAAGCCATGCGCGCAGCCTTTTTTATTCGCCACAATACAGCCAACCGCCTGGCGCGCAGCTATGCGCCGCATGGCGAAGCGGTCGCGCCGCAGATCGATATCAATTTCGAGGCGAGGGGCGAGGACTGGCAGGTCAGCAAGCGCTTCCTGAAGAGTGCGTCGGTCGAGGTCCGTGGACCAAACGGCCGTGCACAGGGCGAAGATGCCGAAGCTCAGCTGCAGGCGTTGCTGGGCGCGCGTCGTGATACGAGCCAGGCGGGCGACGCAGCCGCGCACGGCGCGCTCGGATTGCTCTGGGTAGGGCAGGCGCAGGCACTCGAAGTCACGCCTCCTGGCGAGATCGTCCGCGACAGCGTGCGCGCGACGCTGGAGGCCGAGGTCGGCACGATCATGGGCGGTGCCGCCTATCAACGTGTTCGGCCCCGGATCGACAGCCATTTCACAGACTATTGGACCAACACTGGCCGGCCTAGCGGTCGGCAGTTGGCAGCGCGTACCGAGCATGAGGCTGCGGAGCGGGCTGCGAACGAAGCGGCGACCGGGCTTGCCGCCCTCGAGCAGGGCTTCGCCGATCTGGAATCTGCTCGGGCCAGGCTGAAGGTGTTGGATCGCGATCTCGCCGATACGGCGGACGCAGACCGGCGAAGGGCCCTGGTCGGTCACATTGACGTGGCAAGATCCGCGGCACAATTGCGCGATACGAGGCGCGCCGAGCAAGGTCGCCTCGCTGATCAGGTCAAGGCATTGGAGGACCTCACCGCACGTCTGGCCGATGCTCGGAAGGTCGTCAGCGATACGACCGCAGAGCTCACCAGCGCCCGTGAGAAGCGATCCGGCCTGGAGGAGGAATTGGCCAACACGCGAGAGCGAGCGGGTACGGCGCGTGATCGGCTGGCAACAGCCCGCGACAACCGGCGAAACGCACATGCCGCGCTCGATGCTGCCACCAAGTCGGTCGCCGCCAGAGCACGCCAAGCCGAGATTACCCGTGTACGCCAGCGACATTCCGAACTGCTGCCCCTCGAAGCGGAACTCGTTGCCGCGCGCGCGCTTGGTACAACAGCGATTCCCGCCAGCATCATTAAGGTGCTGGAAGAACGCGAACGTGCCGTCGACAAGGCGCGCGCAGCGGTGGAGGCCGGTGCGACCTTGGTCGAGTTCGCGGGCGATGTCAGCGGCGTTCAGATCGACGGCATGCCAGCGCAGCCTGGCGACCGGACGCTGTCGCGTGAGACGCGCATCCAGCTTGGTGGCGCCATGCTGATCATTCGACCGCCAGTAGGGCTACAAAGCGCTCAAACAGTTCTCGCCAACGCCCGCGACGATCTGGCGGCCGCGCTGGCTGACGACGGGGTGACGAGTGTCGCCGATGCCCGGACTCGTAATGAGGTTGCACGTGATGCCGGTGCCAACGCGCGCACGCTCGAAGCGAGGATCGCCGGGATTACGCCGGCCGTGCCGTTGCTTGGTATCGCGGGCGGGGCTTCGGCCCTGAAGAGTTTCATAGCGGGATTGCAGGAAAGCGCGGAAGGGGAGGGGAGTGAAGCTGGACCAGACCTCCATGCATTGACCGTGATCGCGGCAGAAGCGGACTCAGCGCTCGCGAGAGCAGAGGGTGTCGATGAGGCAGCATCGACGCAACTGCGCGAACTGGAAGCCCGCAATGCACCCTTGATGGTCCAGGCAGCTGGCGCCGAGCGTGATGCCGCCAACGCCGTAGCGCAGCTTGATGCCCTGGAAGGCAAGCCTGAGGTGGCTCGCCTGGATGAAGCCCTGTCGGAGGTACGTCAGCGGGAAGCCGCAGCGTTGGTCAGCCTGCAGGATGCCGAGCGGGCTGCGACGGCGCATGATGTCACCGCTATCGAGCGTCAGATCGGGGTGTTGGACAAACGTGTCGAGGTAGCCCGGACGCAGCGTATCGATTTGGAGAAGGTGATCGCCGGGCTTGAAGCGCGGATCGAGGCGGAAGGGGGCAAGGGCCTAGCGGACCGCGCTGCAGTTGCGCGAGAAGAGGCGGATGCCATGGCCGCTAACCTCGCGCGGATGATGCAGGAGGCGGACACGCTTAAGCTTCTCCGCGATACGCTGGAAGGAGCGCGTGCGGAAACGTCACGGACGTTCGTCGGGCCTGTTGCGCGACGCGCGCGCCGCTATATCGAGCGACTCTTGCCTGGCTGCGATCCGAGCTTCGGTGATGATCTAGGCCTGGCATCGATCGTGCGTGGTAGCCTTGGCGAAAATTGTGGCGATCTCTCCCGAGGTACCCAGGAGCAGCTGGCGGTCCTTACCCGGCTTGCCTTCGCGGACATGCTGCTGGAGCAGGGCGTGCCCGTGTCTCTGATCCTGGACGACCCGCTCGTCTATTCCGACGATACCCGCCTAGATTTGATGACCGAAATCCTGACCGATGCGGCGACGCGGATGCAGGTCATTCTGCTGACCTGTCGTGATCGTGCCTTTAGACATCTCGGCAACCGCATAACCCTGACGGGAGCAGAGTAACGACGCAGAGCGGAACGTCCGTATTTCAGCAAAGTTGGGTGGAGAACGGCCTGGCCGCTTTAGGGTGCTGCCGCGGTCGAAGCTCGCGCACAAAAGCCCTGGAAACAGGCAGATAGACCTGAACCAACGTCTGCTTTCTGACTGGGCCAAACCTGCATGAGCGGCCGACTTTGGGTCAAGCCGGACAACGCATGCGGCCACCTCGATAGCGAGCCTCGTCGACAGTTATGAGTCACACGCTACTTACTGAGATCCCTGACCACCATGGCTGAGTGCAACTCCCCTGGTCGCGTCATACGAGACGCGGTTACTGTCTATTTGCTCGAGATGCGCTCCGGCCCAAGCGCCAAGCGCGCGAAGCGGATGCGACAGCGAAAACGCTAGTTCCGTCAGCGCATATTCGACCTGGGGCGGCACTGTAGGATTGACCGTCCGGCTGACCATGCCGTCGCGGTCAAGTGCCTTCAGCGTGCGGGTGAGCATCTGCTGCGAGATTCCGCCAATCGTCCGCTTGATGTCATTGAAGCGGCGTGGGCGCTCGATCAGAACCATCACGATCATTACCGTCCACTTATCGCCAACCAGCGATAGCACGCTGTTCATCCGACGGCAGTCGGCGCTGACGTGTGGATCGGCGCCGAAAACGGGACCCCGGAAGATCCTCACCAAGCTATTGAATCTGCGTCGAAGCCTTACATAGCCGGGGGTCCCAATCGGCGCCGATCGGGACCCCTCGATAACCCATACTTTCAAAGAAATACAGGTAGTTGCTTCGCTCAGACCGCGGTCCCGTTTTCGGCGCCGATCCACACCTTGAGATCCGTTATCAGCTCGAGCGGAACAGCTCCGTATTTACGACGGTCCTGCCGTTCGGCCGGGAGCGGCGCGCTGCTGAAGAATTATGCGCCACGCTGACGCGCTTGGAACATTTCCCCGCGTAAGCGCGGGGACTTTTCAATAGCGCTGGGCTGCGCGCTCAGCGCTCGAGGTCGCCGCGATCGATCTGCCGAACCGGGGGCGTTATCGTCGGCGTCGGATTGGTTCGCTGTTTCGCCAGCTCGAGGCTGATGCCGTCTGCGACGGCAGTCAGCCGGTTTAGGGCCGACGCGCCGGGTTCGTGGTTGATCGTGATATGACCGCTGGTGACATTCGCCAGACGGTCAGTCAGCACCGACACCGTACCTTCGCGGGCCACCCAGTCGCGCATGTTCGTTGCACGGTCCAGTTCGACAGCTGGCTCCTTTTTCCGTAGGACAGCGAGCCGCATGTCCTCCACGTTCCGCTCTGCCTGCTTTTGGGCAATCGGCTCGATCGTGACGATCTCGCGCGCCGCTTCTGTGATCGACATCCGTCGATCGTATGGTTTTTGTTCGCGACCCCGTTCAAGCGACCGTCGGACCACCTCCTCGAGCGGATCTGCATTTTTGTAGCGCTGGACCTGGGTGGTGAGCTGGTACTTGAGTTCGTATTCCTCCCGCGTCGTGGCCGCCATCGCGTCGGCCATCGTAATGCCGGGGTTGCGGAGCTGGATCACCGCCATGTCGCGCGCGATATAGAGGGCGTCGCGGGATTGCGGGCTGACGTTCGTGGTTTCCCAATCGAGCTTGTGCCCGTTCTCGCGCGCGAGTTGCTCCGTGAATGTCCGGAGCGTGCGGCTGTTACCCTCTCCGAACGGGTGAAGGTAGTCGAGGCGCGCATAGGTCTGTGCGATCGCTTCGGACATCTCCAGGGTGTCATAACCCTTTAGCGCTTTCCCGCCTTGTAAGGCCTCGAGCGTGGCGCCGAGATTTCGCTCCATCTCGGGGCGAAGGGCATATGGCACCACGACGCGGTCGTTTGTTGCCTCCAGCGCCCGGTGCTTGAAATGCCCCGGTGCGTCCGGTCGGTATTCGCCTGGCCCGCGGTGCGGAAGGTCCTGGAAAATACGCCGGTGTACCTCGCGCAGATGGGCTACGTCGAACTCACCTTGAACCGGTCTTATATAAAGCTCGACAATGCGCGCGCTCGTGAGCGCGCTTTCGTCACGCTTAAGCAAGGCGAACCGTATCCGATGCTTTGACCGCAGCGATATACTCGTCGAGCGTGAGGCCTCCGTCGACGTAGCGTGCAGCGATGACCTCGACCTCCTCCGTTTGGATCCCGCCCTCGTAGCGGACGCTGCCACGTGCGAAGTTCACTGCGCGAAGCCGGCTTGCGCGTTCTTCGTCGCTGATCGCGGGGACGGATGATTTGATGGGCGTTTGGACGTTCATCGGGCGATCCTTTCGAGGCAACCTTCATAGCACAAAGCCATGGGTAATACGAGAATCGGAACGCAACCTCCCCTCTAGCGAAGCTGTCGGCCGTCGGCGGGAAATCGTTCGTAGCACCGCCTTGGGCGGTGCTGAGGGAGGGGGGTGCATCCCATACGCGCTAACTTTAGCGTTCGCTCAGGCCGCTTGAGCATCCATGATGGCTTCGCACTTTCGCGAACCAACGAAGCGGCCAATCGGCAACCGCCAATACTTGGCCACAGGGCTGCGGTGTGGCGCTCTTGGCAGCGGTCGTTCCCGCGCCACCTGCGACGTCATTTTGATCGTCGCTCTTTGGCATTTTTCGGTCATTGTTGGTCTCGGAACGCATGACCGCTTTGCTACGAAGAAGACATTTTCCGCTGGGCGGGTCTGAAGCTTGGAGAACCAACGGTTGCTTTCTTAAGCACCTAATCCGGTATGGGAGCGGCTCATAGACACGCGGTGCTGTGGCTGACACCAAATGTCATTTGCCTCGTATCCCGTGCAACAACAGCGGCAGGATATATCTCATCGTTCCATCAACATCCTCGGGATCGCACGAACCGTGGCTGAGATGCGCGGTGCGGCCCGCATCGGCCATGATGAACAGCATCGTGCCAATCATCATCTGAAATGACCACACGATTTCCGCTTCGCTGCGATCCGGCAATGCGCGCTTCAGGGCGGCGATCGTCGCGCGGGCGGTGGGGTCGAACAGCTCTTTCACGATGCCGCGTTCCGCCGATTTAGGGTCAGACGCTTCGCGCGCCAGCAACACGCCGTAATTCGCGCTGCCTTCGATCTTGCGCAGTGAAAGCATCGGCATCAGTGCCGCCTTCAGGATCATCTCCAGCCGCCGTTCGGGGTCGTCCTCCATTTCCGCTAGCGCAAGTCCGGCCAGCCGTTTGTCGGCGGTGTTGGGATCACGGGCTTTGAACACTTCGCGGTACAGCCCGAGCTTGTTTTTGAAATGATAGCTGACAAGGGCAACGGGGACATCCGCAGTGCCGGCAATCTGGCGTAGCGATGCGCCTTCAAACCCCAGTTCGGCGAAGATTTGCTCCGCCGCTTTCAGGATATGATCCCGAGCGGTCCCCTCGTCAGTGGCGTCGGCATGTCTGTGGGTTTTGGGCTTCATAATGCGATTCTGCTTTTCATATTCCCTCCTTAAGCACACTCGCCCTGCAAAGGAAACTGATCATTCGCTCAGTTAAGGTATTTACATGATCAATTATCCTGTCATGCTTAGCTTATCGGTCGATTCCCGACCAATGGAGTGCCTGCCATGAGAAAGCTTACCGCGCTCGCCGTGTCGTCGATCGGAGCGTTGTTACTAGCGCCCCCCGCCCTCGCGGACGTCCAGCCTTTCCCTACCACCTTCAAAACGGAGACGGTGAAGACCAACGGCACGAACATTTTCGTCCGCGTCGGCGGTCACGGTCCCGCCGTCATATTGCTGCACGGCTTTGGCGAGACGGGCGATATGTGGTCGCCGCTGGCCGTCGCGCTGATGGCCGACCATACCGTAATTGTACCCGATCTGCGCGGCATGGGCCTCTCCTCTCACCCGGCAACCGGCTATGACAAGGCGACCCAGGCGCGCGATGTCGCCGGCATTCTGACAGCGATGAAGATCGACCGCTTCGCGCTTGTTACGCACGACATCGGCAATATGGTAGGCTTCGCATTGGCAACGCAGCAGCCCAACCGCGTGACCAAATTCGTGCTGCTCGACGCGCCCATTCCCGGCATCGGCCCTTGGGACGATATTCTGAAAAGCCCGCTGCTGTGGCATTTCCGGTTCGGCGGTCCTGACATGGAGCGGCTGGTCGCAGGGCGTGAACGCATATATCTCGATCGCTTCTGGAATGAGTTTTCCGCAAATCCGGCGCGCTTCGACGAGGCCTCGCGGCAACATTACGCCAAGCTCTATGCGCTGCCCGGTGGCATGCACTCTGGCTTCGCGCAGTTTGCCGCGTTCGATCAGGATGTGATCGACAATCGTGCCTGGCAGGCGACCGACCACAAGCTGCCCATGCCGGTCCTCGCGATCGGCGGCGAAAAATCGTTCGGCCCTATGATGGCGACCGTCATGCGTGCAGCGGCTACCAACGTGACGCAGGGCGTCGTCGCGGATTCTGGTCACTGGCTGATGGAAGAACAGCCCAAGGCGACCGTCGCGCTGATCAAGACCTTTCTGGAGGACGGCAAGTGAATGTCCGCGCAACCCTCACCATCCGTTTCGTCGCGCTGATGCTACTGGTGGACAGCACCGGAGCCTTTGCCAAGCAGGCGCAACTCCGGCTGACCCCGCCAGAGATCACCGCGCTGGCCAAGGTCGGTCCCGGCGCCGGGACATCTGGCGTCGCCGGCATCCAGAGTACGGTCCTGTCGGGTGATCCGAGCAAGAGCGGGCCGTACACGATCGAAATCCGCGTGCCCGCCCACACCCGGATCGCGGCGCACGATCACCGCGACGAACGCAGTGCCGTCGTTGTCTCGGGTCAATGGTATCTGGGCTATGGTAAAACCGCGTCCGAGGCGGCCGTCAAACAGCTCTCGCCCGGGAGTTTCTACACCGAACCTGCTGGTGAGGCGCATTTCGCGATGACCAAGGACAAGCCGGCGGTCGTCTATATCTCCGGCTATGGTCCGACCAGCACGACCTATGCCGATCCGGCCAACGCCCCGCGGCCCTGAAGCGCGTTCAAACTTTCCCACCGTTGATTTTCAGGCCGGGGCCTCCCGGCAACGGCTGCCTGCGTCCGTTTTCTTTGCTCTATTCTTGAAAGGATTATTTCCATGACCTCACCGACCACGATCCGCGATCCGCTCGCGGATGAGCTGCTGACCCCGCAAAATGCTGCGCTGGTGATTATCGATTTCCAGCCGGTGCAAGTGGCCTCGATCGTTTCGATGGAACGCCGCCTGCTGCTCGCCAATGTAGTGTCGGTAGCCAAAGCGGCAAAGCTTTACGGGCTGCCGATCGTGCTTTCGACCGTCAACGTGAATACCGGCCTAAACCAGCCGACCGTTCATCAATTGACCGATGTGCTGCCGGATGTGGTGCCGATCGACCGGACCTCGATCAATGCGTGGGAAGATGTCGATCTTGTCGCGGCGGTAAAGGCGACCGCGCGCAAGAAGCTCATCATGGTTGCCTTGTGGACCGAGGTCTGCCTCGTCTTCCCCGCACTCGATGCGCTGCGCGAAGGGTTCGAAGTCTATCCGGTGGTCGATGCGGTCGGTGGCACATCGGCAGAGGCGCACCGCGCCGGGCTAGAACGGATTGTCCAAGCGGGAGCGCAGCCGATCAGCTGGATCCAGCTTGCCTGCGAACTGCAGCGCGACTGGGCGCGCAAGGAAACCACACCTGGCTTCGCTGAAATCGTCTTCGCTTCGATCCACCCCTGATCTTGATCATCCACCTTCCCGACGGAGGAAATGATGCACACGACCATTCAAGAGTTTATCGAAGGTTCCAAAGGCAAGCTGAACGTGCGGTCGTGGCGACCGGACGTAGCGCCTCGCGCGGTCGTGGCAATCTGCCATGGCTTCAACGCGCACAGCGGAATGTACCAATGGGTCGGCGAGCAATTCGCCGAGAGCAGGCTCGCTACTTACGCGGTCGATCTGCGAGGACGCGGAAAGTCCGAGGGCGAGCGCTATTACGTCCAGAGCTTCGACGAATATGTCGCCGATCTGCATGGCCTCATCCAGCTCGCGAAGTCGCGCGAGCCCGGTGTCCCGGTTTTCCTGCTCGGTCATAGCGCCGGTGGCGTGGTATCGTGCCTGTATGCCCTCGATCACGGCACCGAGATTGCCGGCCTCATTTGCGAGGATTTCGCGTTCGAGGTGCCTGCGCCGGATTTCGCACTCGCGGTTTTGAAGGCGGTAAGCCACCTTGTACCGCATGCGCATGCGATCGCGCTCAAGAACGAGGATTTCTCGCGCGATCCGGCTGTAGTCGAAGCGATGAATGGCGATCCGCTTATCGCCAAAGAGTCGCAGCCGTTCGCGACGATGGCTGCCATCGTCCGTGCGGATGCGCGATTGAAGCAGGCGTTTCCCGAAATCACGCTCCCGCTGCTCATTATTCACGGTACGGCGGACAAGGCCGCCAAGCCGAGCGGTAGCCAGCATTTCTATGATCAAGCCGGAGCGGTTGATAAGACGTTGAACCTCTACGAAGATCGTTTCCACGACCCGCTCAACGATCTGGGCAAGGAAGCGGTCATTGCCGACATCCGAGAGTGGATCGACTTTCGCCT
>NZ_JH584243.1:70087-73556 GCF_000241485.1 Sphingomonas sp. PAMC 26605 | reverse complement strand
AGGTCGGGCTCTTAGCCGAGGCAGGATCATGCCGCCTTTGCCGCAGGCACGGCGGCTTGGCGACCAAGCGTCCGGTACACGGTTGGCCGTGATATCGAGAACACCTCGGCGAGATCGCTGATCGAGTAGTCGTCGGTGTCGTACATGCGGCGCAACTCTTTCTGCTGACGTTCCGACAGCTTCGGCTTTTTGCCGCGCAGCTTCCCCTTTGAGCGGGCGACCGCCATGCCTTCGCGGGTTCGCATCCGGATCAGGTCGGCTTCGAACTCGGCGAACGTGGCAAGGATATTGAAGAATAGCTTGCCCATCGGGTCGGACGGATCGTGGACACTTGCCCCAAGCTGTAGCTTGACGCCCCGCACGGCAAGCTCGTCACCGATCGCCCTCGCATCGGGCACCGACCGGGCAAGACGATCGAGCTTTGGCACCACCAGCGTGTCGCCGCTTCGTACCGCCGCGAGCGCCTGATCTAGACCGGGGCGGGTCCGGTTCGTGCCCGTGAACCCCTTGTCGGTGTAGATACGATCGGCCGCGACGCCGAGCCTGACCAGCGCGTCCTGCTGGGCGGCAAGGTCCTGTTTATCGGTGGAGCAGCGGGCGTAACCGATCAGCGTGTGCGTCATGATCGATTGTGTAACGTAAAGGGGTCCCTCAACGCAAAAGATATAGTACCATCTATGTGAGACTCGGCTTTTGGCGGTTTCCCGTGCCTCGACAGGTCAGCGAGCGACCGTCCGCTGAACGATCCTCTTTCGGACGGGGCAGATCACCATGACCGATGATCGAAAGCCGGAACCGGGAAGCGCCGAATTCGCGAAACGCATGGCTGTGCTTCGCCGGCATCTCCATGATGCGGTGCCGCTGGGTGAGGCCGCGACGGACGCGGGCATATCGATCCGCACTGCTCGCCGCTGGCTCACCCGCTACCGTGCCGATGGTCCGGCAGGATTGGCACGTCCGACCCGACCAGAGGCCGGCAAGCGCACCTTCCCGAAAGAACTGGTCGATCTAGTCGAGGGCATGGCGCTGCTCAAACCCCCGCCATCGATCGTGACCATCCATCGTCGTCTCGCGGCTATCGTCGGCGAACGGAAATGGCGAATGCCGTCCTATGGCAGCGTGCGGGATATCGTGCGTCGGATCGACCCGGCGATGCTGACCTTGGCTCATGAAGGTGCTGCCGCCTTTCGCGACAAGTTCGAACTAGTGCATCGGCACCGCGCCGAACGCCCCAATGCAATCTGGCAAGCCGATCACACCCAGCTTGATATCCTGATCCTCGATGCAGGCGGTCGTCCGGTGCGGCCGTGGCTGACGACGGTGCTGGACGATCACTCGCGCGTGATCGCGGGCTATATGGTTTTCCTCGGCGCGCCCTCCGCGCTCAACACCTCGCTCGCGCTGCGACAGGCGATCTGGCGCAAGGCCGATCCGGCATGGCCGGTGTGCGGCATTCCCGATGTGCTGTACGTCGATCACGGATCGGACTTCACCAGCCTCCACCTCGAACAGGCTGCGGCCGATTTGCGTATCCGCTTGATCTATTCCGCCGTCGCGCGCCCACAGGGGCGCGGCAAGATCGAGCGGCTGTTCCGCACCATCAATACGGAGCTACTGGCAGAACTGCCGGGCAATCTTCGCAACGGCAAAACCGTTTCACCGCCCCGCCTGACGCTCCCCGAACTGGACGCCGCGATCGGCGCTTACATCCTGGCAACCTATAACGTCCGTCCGCACCGCGCGATCGGCGTGCCTCCCGTCGATGCGTGGCGCGGCGATGGCTGGCTGTCCCGGATGCCGGAAACACTGGAGGAGCTGGACTCGCTGCTGGTCATGGTCGCCAAGCCGCGCATCGTCCACCGTGACGGCATCCGTTTCGAGGGGCTGCGTTACTTCAACCCCACGCTTGCCGCCTATGTCGGTGAGCCGGTGACGATTCGCTACGATCCCCGCGATGTTGGCGAGGTTCGGGTATTCCATCGCAACGTCTTTCTGTGCCGGGCAGTCAGCCCCGACCATGCCGGCCTGACCATCACCCTCAAGGATGTTCAAGCCGCGCGCCTCGCCTATCGCCGTCGCCTGCGAAGCGAAATCGGAGAGCGGAAGGCCCGCGTTGCGGACTATCTGCCCGCGATCCTGCGCCCGCCCGGTTCAAGCCCCGCGCAGGCACCAACGCCGAAACCCAGACCTACCAAGCCCCCCGAGCCGATACGCAGCAAGCCGCGTCTCCGCACCTATTACGAGGGCGAGTGATGGCAGACGGCAGCGCCCGCGCCACCAGCTTCATTTCGACGCAGGAGCATCGCCGCTTCACCGAGTTTGCCAATGCCGTCCGCAAGCACCGCTACATCGGCCTATGTCACGGCACCGCCGGCGTCGGCAAAACCCTATCTGCGCGCCGCTACGCGCGCTGGACGGCGCAGTCGATCTGCTCATGACCTGGGGTCCGCGTCAGCCGTCCGACCTCAAGATATATGCCGACCTCGCCCGTGCGCGTGCCGTGTTCTATACGCCGACAGTCGGCAGCACGCTGCGCGAGCTTCGTCAGGACCTGCCGCGCCTCATCGATCGGGCTGATATCTGCATTGATGAGCATGTTAGGCCTAAAGGCCAGACCATCGTTTCGCCCCGTAAGCATCATGTCGAATTGCTGATCGTAGATGAGGCCGACCGCCTTTCCAACACGGGGCTGGAATATCTACGCGACCTGTTCGACCGGCAGGGCATCGGCCTGATCCTGATCGGCATGCCGGGTATCGAGAAACGTCTAGAGCGATACGCCCAGCTTTTCAGCCGTGTTGGCTTCGCCCACCAGTACCGACCTTTGCAGGATCAGGAACTGACCTTTGTCCTCACCCGGCGCTGGCGCGACCTCGGGTTAGCAATGGACGACGCGGATTTCACCGACGCGCAGGCGGTCGCTACTATCGTTCGGATCACGGGCGGCAACTTCCGTCTGCTCCACCGCCTGTTCGTTCAAATCGAGCGCATCCTGAGGATAAATGGCCTGAACGCGATCACCGACGACGTGGTGGAAGCGGCTCGCAGTACCCTTGTGATCGGTGTCACTTAGCGCTGACAAAGCTGTGCCAATTAGCGCTGACATCTACATCCTTTTGGGAACGCCCCGGCCTTCTCGATCGCCGTTCCCAATCAGGAAGGCCCGACCGGTGCCGTAGCACCACTCGGCATTTGGTTCAGGCGGAGCGTGCGATCACGCCGCGCAGCAAGCTTTCGAGGTCGCGCTCGCCGTCGCGCGTTTGCGCACCCGCCTTAAGCTGGTTCGCCATGAGCTGGCCGACCGCCGGCTGGAAAACAAGTGCCATCCAGCCTTCGCTTTCGCGCGTGAAGCCGTCGCCGGGAGCGGCATGCGGCACGGCGCGCTTCGCGGCAGTGATGATGCCATCTGGCAGCGCCCCGATGTTGGCGGCGATGCGGCTGACGAAGCCGTCCAGTTCGTCGGCCGGCA
>NZ_JH584243.1:65330-66652 GCF_000241485.1 Sphingomonas sp. PAMC 26605 | reverse complement strand
GCATTGAAGAACGCGGCAACGATCTTCTCGACATCGCCTGGTGGCAGATCGGGCCACTCCACAGCTATAAGTTTGATTAGATCGGCTCGAACCATGGCGCTTCCTTGTCGAGCCCGTGACAGACGAGCTTCCGATCATCGGGCGATGATTATCGTAGGCTGGGCCGCCCGCGCAATCCCGACCGATTACGACTGCCATGGCAAACCGGGTGGCGGTTACTCACGACCCAATAGGTGAGTCGAATTTTTGGGGCTAGGTCCGCAGGGATTTTGTCATGCCCCAAAGGGTGCGCGGAGTTTCGCGAGCAGTACCCGCGCGAGCAGCGTCCGGAAACGCCAAATTGCGGCCTTCCAACGTGGTCCGCGTGATGCCATCACTATCGCATGCCGCGGTCGCCACATGAAAGATATTCGGAGACAGGATGCGCCGCGATCATAGCTATTATTTTGACGATCGGAGCCGTCCTATTGGCACTCTTCGCTCGCGCCACAGCCATCTGCTGCATCAACCCCGCCTGTCATGATCGGTGCATGGCGGAGGCAAACAAAGACGCGCTCATAATTTTTGCTTGGGCCGAGATTCCCGCACTGGCAATTATAGCCGTAATGGCGATCTTCTGGCTGATTAAGCGCCACTCGAAAAGTGGCGGTTGAATAGATTTACGGCAAAGCTGCCTGACCGGTTCCCACCAGACCCGCTCGCTTCCGATGCAAAAATCAAAGATTTTTGCATCAACGGGCAGGAGCGACTGACTGGTATTTCGTCCTTTCGCGGACACTCAGTCACGTTTTCCTAATATGACAGGCATACCTCACTCTGGTGGGGGTGGGCATGAGACACGTGACCGTGCTGTCGTTGAGATGGCCTTATGCCATTATGGCTAACGTGATGGCCGTGCCTATGGCTGGACCAATGCTGTTGCCGATCATTTTTCCGGTTTTTGTTCCGGGTTTACCACGCTTTAGGGGTGACGATCTCTGGGCCCTGTATCTGATTGCAACCCCGCTTTTCACTTTGTGGGCTTGTCTTGCCGTGGTTCCAATAGTTCGGCCGCGCCGGCTTATCCTGACCGAGCAAGGTGTGACTTTAAACACCCTTTGGAGGCGGCAGCATTGGACTTGGGATTGTGTCGCAGGGATATGGCCGCTGGGCGGGTACAAGGCACAACTCGAGGTCAATCTTGCCGACGGTAAACCAAAGCGCGTCTTTTTAGGATCGTATTGGCCAGGGGATTCAACGGGGTTGGGGAAGATCGTCTCAGAATACCGGGCCCGAACCTGACCGGCCAATTCCTGATGCAAAACTCACAGATTTTGCATCAT
>NZ_JH584243.1:47839-64937 GCF_000241485.1 Sphingomonas sp. PAMC 26605 | reverse complement strand
CTGTTGCAAAAGGGTTCCCTTTTGCAACGATGCGGGACGCCCATCCGCGGACGTAAGGAGAACAATGCACGATATTTCACGACATAGCGCGTGCTCTCGCGGCTGCCGCTGGATGGACGGTTATTAGCAATTGCTGGTCGATTTGACGTGACGTGCTGAGGTGGCCCCCTAAATGACCTGACAGGGCCCCGCTCTTAGATAAGAGTGAGGCATATGACTGACGGTAAAACCAGGCGTTACAACGATGGCGAGGTTCTCTCCGGTGTTCAGCGCCGGAGGCGATGGACACCGGAGGAGAAGGTCCGGATCGTGGAGGAGACGTATTTGCCCGGGATGAGCGTGTCGCTCGTCGCCCGCCGGCACGGCATCGGTGGCAATCAGATCTTCACCTAGCGGCGCCTGATGGCACAGGGTGCGTTGACCGCCGCGGCAGCTGGCGAGGAAGTGGTGCCGGCGTCTGAATACCGTGCGCTCGAGGCGCAGGTGCGCGAACTACACCGGCTGCTCGGAAAGAAAGCCATGGAGAACGAGCTACTGCGCGAGGCCGTGTCCCGGGCCGCAGGCCCAAAAAAACCGCTGTTGCGCTCGACCTTGTTGCCACGGGATGGACGGTGAGCGCGGTCGCAGAGGCGGTCGGCCTCGCTCGCCCACACCTGTCCGCAATGCGGCATCCCCCAGCGCCCCGACCACGCGGACGACCACCGCTGCCGGATGCCGATTTGGTCGCCGACATCCGCGTGCTCGTCGCCGATCTGCCAACCTACGGCTATCGCCGCGTTCATGCCCTACTGCGCCGACAGGCCGAAGAGACTGGGCGCGAAGCGCCCAATCCGAAACGCGTCTACCGCGTCATGAAAGTGCATGGGCTGCTGCTACAGCGGGACGGCGAACGCCGCGAGGAGCGGCGTCACGACGGCCGGGTCGCCGTCGACCTCCGCAACACCCGCTGGTGCTCCGACGGGTTGGAGATCACCTGCGACAATGGCGAGAAGGTGCGTGTCGCCTTCGCGCTCGACTGCTGCGATCGCGAGGCGATGGGACACGTGGCGACGACGGGCGGCATCACCGCCGAGGACGTTCAGGACTTGATGGTCGCCACCGTCGAGCATCGCTACGGACAGGTGAACCGCGTGCCCGAACCGATCGAATGGCTTACCGATAACGGCAGCTGCTACACTGCTCGCACCACGCGCGCCTTCGCCCGGGGCATTGGACTGATCCCGCGCACGACCCCGGTAAGCAGCCCTCAATCGAATGGCATGGCTGAGGCGTTCGTTCGCACCCTCAAGCGCGATTATGTCCGCGTAAACCCTCGGCCAGATGCGCAGAGCGTTATCGACCAACTGCCCGGCTGGTTCGACCATTATAACGAGGTGCATCCGCACCGCGCTTTGCGCTATCGATCACCCCGCGAGTTCATCGCGCAAACCTGCGAGGCTCTGTCAGGCCTTTAGGGGGCAACAACAGGCGAAGATAGCGAACACCAGCCGACCATTGGCGGTCGTGGTGTCAATCGAAGGGCTCGGTTGCAAAAAGCAGGCTATCTGGGCATCGAGCTACTTCGTCGATTCTTAGCGGAAGAGATTGGCGGGCGGCGTGCGCAGTAAGCTGGACGGCGGCAAGCTGGGCGGTGTGTGGGCGCCGGAGCAGGAAGAAGAATGAGCATGGCATTGACCAATATTGACGTCCGGCAGCTCGAAGGTATGCGGCACATCGCAGGCGGCAGCTTCAAGATGGGCTCGGAAGCGTTCTATTCCGAGGAGAGGCCGCTGCGCCGGGTAAAGGTCGAGGACTTTTGGATCGATACGCATCCCGTCACCAATCGCCAGTTCTCGGAGTTCGTCGAAGCTACCGGCTACCGCACCGTCGCCGAGATCGCGCCAGATCCTGCGAATTATCCGGGCATGGCCCCTGCCGATGCGGTGGCCGGCTCACTGGTGTTCGAGCGCACCGATGCGTTAGTCCCGCTCCATGACCACACGCGATGGTGGGCGTTCCGCCACGGCGCGGACTGGCGCCACCCGACCGGGCCAGATAGCGGCATTGACGATCTGCTTGACCATCCCGTCGTTCATGTCGCGTTCGCCGATGCCCAAGCTTATGCGGCCTGGGTAGGCAAGGTGCTGCCGACCGAGGCCGAATGGGAGTTCGCCGCTCGCGGTGGGCTGGACGGGGTCGAATACGCCTGGGGCGACGAACTTGCGCCGGGGGGTCGCGTCCTCGCCAATTATTGGCAAGGACTCTTCCCCTTCGCCAACCAGCGCGCGGACGGCGGCTACCGCACCACCCCGGTTGGCCACTATCCGCCCAATGGTTACGGACTGTACGACATGATCGGCAACGTCTGGGAGTGGACGCGCGACTGCTACACCCTCAGCCGCAAGGCTGGCGGTAAGGCCGCGCCCAGTTGTTGCGCCGTGCCCGATCCGCGGGGCGGCACGCTGCGCGCGAGCATGGACCTCGCCAAACCCGTTCGGATCGGCCGCAAGGTGCTGAAAGGTGGTTCGCATCTGTGCGCCGCTAATTATTGCCAACGCTACCGCCCGGCCGCGCGCCATCCCCAGACGATCGACGGTGCGACCGGCCATATCGGCTTTCGCTGCGTCATGCAGAATAAAGCGACGCGGTAACCCGCGGCGGGATTTCGGTCGCGCAGATCGAGCTCCATCGACGCCGTCTTCGGTCCGGGATCGGCCGCGTCGACAGGACAATTCGGCGTCCCTGCTGTGCAATACCCCCGAATTGTCTAAAGTGATCGCCAGCGATTCCGGGTGGTGCCGCCCGTGCTTCGGTGCACGGCGCTGCGTATCCCGCTGCCCTTACCCCTCGTCTGTCACACGGTGCGCGCCCGGCCCGACGACCGGCTTGCCGCCCGCGATCATCGTGCGGACGTTTTCCAGTTGCGGGTCCTTCGTGCGGACCATTTCTGCGAGCATCGCATCGCGCATTCGCGCGATCCGGGCCTGATACGCGGACGCGTCGATCAGATTGACGCGCTGACCGGGATCAGCCTGTTTGTCGTAGAACGAGATCGGAATGCCGAACTGATATTGGTGCGCGCGCGCCGCAATCTTTGGATCGCTTACGCCGGCCCGGACCATCGCTCGGAATGTCAGGCCAGTTAGCGCATCCACCGTCAGCTTGCGCTCGCCGTCCGACCAGATTTGATAGAGCAGCGCATACTGGTGGTCCTGGATCGTTCGCACCGGGAAAAGCTGCCCGTTCGCAACGCCGTTGACATAAGTGATGATGAACTCGGGATCGGCGACCTTCTCGCCGCGCATCCGCGGCAACCACGATGTTCCGTCGATTCCGCCAGGCACCGGCAGCTCGAGCAAATCGAGCACAGTCGGCATGATATCGACATTGCAGCACAGGTTGGAAAAGCGCCGCGGCGTGCTCATCCCCGGATAGTGTAGTAGCGCCGGCACGCGCGTACCGTGTTCGTATCCGGTCGCTTTGGAGAACGGGAAAGGCATGCCGTGGTCGTTGCAGAACAGCACGATCGTGGTGGATTCTTCACCGCTATCCTTCAGCGCCCTGAGGATCTGCCCGATCGCAATGTCTGCGCGCTGGACGCTGTTGCTGTATTGCGACAGCTCTGTGCGGATGTCGGGCAGATCTTCCAGGAAGGGCGGCACCTCGACATCGTCCGGGCCAAGTTCGCGAGGAATGCGGAAAGGCCCCTCGTTGTTGTGGTCCTTCTTCAAGCCGCCGGGACTGCCATAGAATGGGCGATGCGGATCGTTGATGTTACAATTGATGAAGAACGGCGCGCTCCGTGCCTTGGCATTGGCGACCGCGCGATTGAACTCCGCGGCATGGACCAGCACGTTGCGGTCGCCGCCGCCAAGCAGATCGTCCCACGGAAAAGAACTACGCGGCTGCATATGTGCAAGCTTGTGGCTCGCGGCGCTGTACCAGCCCGCAGCTGTCAGGATCGAGCAGAGCGACGGCGTACCCTGGTACATGGGATCGAATCCACCCGGGCCGTTGCGATGCGGCACCAGTCCGCTCATAAACGCCTCGCGAGACGGCATGCAGATAGGCGCGGCGCCGCGGCAATTCTCGAAAACGTGCGAACGCAGCGCGAGTGCGTCGAGGTTTGGCGTCAGGCCATGCTTGTTGCCCATATAGCCTGGCATCGACACGTCCATGTCATCCACCGTGATGATGAGCACGTTCATCCGCTTGGCGGAGGCTGGGGGCCGAGCTTTCGCCGCCTGGGCCGGCAACGTCGCGGCAAGCGTCGTCAAAACCGTACCGGTCAGAAATTCGCGTTTCCGCATCACTCGTTCTCCTCGCCTTCGGCAGTCGTGATCGGCTCCCACCGAGTGGTCGCTTTGATTGTTAGTGCAATGTAATCTCTGCCACCAATGGCGTATTGCCGCTTCCGGGGCCTATGGTCGTAGCCAAGGCTACGGGTCGGACAGTGTTTAGAACGCCGCAACGGAACGCCAACGTGACCGATATTTGCGAGGCAGCGACGTCTAGTCTCGACGATCAGCGTGCCTCAGGCACTACCCAGGAGGCCAACTCTGAATCGGAAGCGGACGATACCGAGCGGTCGGCGGGGACGTTGACATCGAGCCGAAGATAGTAAGGGCGTCGGTGGTTGCCGGCGACGCGTCCGTTCTGTCCAAGCGGCATATCTCCCGGTGCGAACCCGTTGAAATACAGCAGCCAAGCTCCGTCCGGCCCATGGACAGCCGCGGCCACTCCCGGTCCGATGACCTGGACACCGGTGAAATTGGGCCAAAGCAATCTGGCGGACTGGACGAGGTAACGTACCTCACGTTTGCCGCGCTCACCCCAGATCCCCCCGGAGTCCGCCGCGAAGACTTTACGATAGCTTCCGCCGGCCGATGGAAGCAGCGTGTCGGACCAAGCGATGCCCGCCTTGTAGCCGGTCGTAAGGTAGGCTCCGCTTGAATAAATTAGAGCATATTTACCGCCGATCCGCGAGATGTACGGCGCTTCGACTAGCCTCGCCTGAGTGTTGCCGTAGAGTTCGGACGCGAGCTCCCGGCCGTTGGCGCGGTCTTCCGGGGCTAGCAGCGCGAAGCGGCGCGTAGGTGCCAAGCGAGTCGGCGACAGCATCGGTTGGAGAAATATCGCGTTCCGCAACGCGGGCGGCGTAGCGATAGCATCGACGTAGAGCATGTAGAGGCGGCCATTATCCTCGAAGTACTTGGCATCATAATTGCCCTCTACGGGTTTCGAGAAAGACCCGCCAAGAACTACGTCAGCCGACCAGGTGGTAGGAGCAGAGCCCGGTAGGGCGGGGGACGTGGGATGCGCATGCGCGATGACCGTCCAGTGCTTGGGATGTGCGGCGCTCCGCACGCCAATTGTCACTGCGGCATGCCAGCCGCCGTCGTCGTCTTGGTATAGATCTAGATTCTGGAAGTTTGTGACCGTCGCCCCCGCCGCGGCGATCATGGGCCGGAGCGACCCCGCGTCAATCGTTATGGGCTTCCAGGAGAAACAGCCCGGACGTGTCGGATAACGACAAGCCAAGATTGCCTTCGTCGTTCCTGAGAGAAGCTGCACGGAACGTTCGGACGACGCTAGGTGAATGGGCTGTGGATCGGCGAAATAGCCTGAACCATTTCCATCTATCGACGTCATCGGCTCGATCGCGAGCTCCTTGTCAGTGTTCGTCCTTTGCTGGGCCGCCGCTTGGCCCGTCGCCCAACTGGGCATGGAGATTCCGCCCGATACCGATCCCAAGGCTGTTAAAAAAAGGGCGCCGCCAAAGCGCAGCGTGCAGCTGGACCAATCGGGAAGAGCAGTTCGTGCAGGCATTTGCGGTGGCAATGTGCCTTCCATGTTCAAACTCTCCAAGACGGCGGATATTTGTGAAGCAGGTTGCAATGATGTTCTACCGGGATTGCCATTAATACGCAGACCGCCAAACTTGTCGTTTAATTATTCCGTGCCAAGGCCGGTCCCGATCGCGCGACGCTGCATCGCATCGGCGAGCCTGGCGCGGTCAACGGGCGGAAGCGTCGCGGCGAAGGCGACGGCGCGCTGCTCGACCGCAGCGCGGACGGCGATGTCGGCAACTCGGGCGCGATCAAGCGCGACAAGCACAGCGGATTGGTCGACGGTGGGCCGGCCCAAAAAGGCCGCCGCCTCGACCTTGGCTGCCCTGCTTTTCAGGATGGTCGGACGCACCGTCCTGCGCGCGGCGCGTAACGCCGCGCGGAACGCTCGGCGTTCGCCGACTGGCAGTTCGGCGCCCGCGATCCGCAGCGATCCGGCGTTGATCATCCGGCCGCCGGATCGCAGCAGGACCGTACCCGCTACCAGCGCGCCCGCCAGAAACAGATTGAGCAGGATTGAGATCGCCATCGCGATACGCATTTTGCTCATGGCATCAGCTCTCCTGTCCAAGCACATCGCCGAACGACGTGCCGCCGCCGCTCGTCTCGGTCGGGGCGACCATCGCCACTGCGGCGCTGCCGACGGCCGCGCCGGCCAGCGCAGCCGCGATGCCGAGGCCGGACCACCACAACGGTGGCTTGATCGTGAAACTTGACACGGGTGCAGGCGCGGCGGCGAGAACCGCCTCGCGTAACGTATCGACGGGCCCTGGTACGCGCCAAGCGTCGAGCGCATCGTCCAGCATCGACGCCTCGGCCAGGATCACCATGGCGGCTGGATCGCGCGCTAGCAGCAGCGCCGCGTAGCGATCGGCTTCGGGCCACCGCGCGATGACCCCGCCATAGGCGCCGGCGAGTTCGAGGAAGCGCTTGAGGGTCAGCGGTTCAGTCATGCGCGGCGAGCTCCTGCACAGCGGCGAAGTGACCGCGAAGCGACCGTCGTCCGCGGGCCAGCAGCGATTCCAGCGCCTCGACGCTGATCTCCAGCGCTGCCGCTGCCTCCGGGCCGGACAGGTCCTGATAGTGCACGAGCAGAATGGCCTCGCGCTGGCGTTCGGGCAGTGCGGCAATCGCCTCCGACACCGCGTGGCCTCTCTCGGTTTCGATCAGCTCGGTTTCCGCATCCGGCGCAGGATCGGCAGTCTCGGGCATCACGTCGCTTAAGAGATCGCGCCGCTTGCGCAGCCGGTCGTGGCACAGATTGAGCACCACTGTGTGCAGCCAGGTATCGAAGCGCGCACGGCCGGGCCGCCACGCCGCGGCGGTCCGCCAGATCCGGACGAACGCTTCCTGCGTCACGTCCTCCGCCTCGGCACCATCGTGTAACATGCGCGTCGCCAGCGCGAGCATCCGCGGCAGCTTGGCCGCGACGAGCATGCGCGTCGCCAACTGATCGCCGCAACCGACGCGTGCGATCAATGTCGCATCCGGATCGAGTTCGCTCAACCGCGTGCGTTCCTAACCCCATGCCCGCCGATCCAGCATCAGGTATCCGATCGGGCGGCTGACTTGCCCGTGTCCTTGCCGGCATGCGCCGCGACGCGTTCCTGCGGGCTGATCACGCCGTCGCCATTGGTGTCCATGCGCTTGAACCGTCGCGCAAGCATGGCATCGATTTCCGCTCTGTCGAGCGTGCCGTCACTATTGCGGTCGAGCCTGGCGAAGCGCTTGGCGGGGTCGCCCTTGCCGGCTTTAGCCGCCGCGACGAATTCGGCGCGGCTCACGCGGCCATCGCCGTCGTTATCGGCGGCCAGCAGCTTCTTCTCGTGGCGCGCCTGGAACTGTTCCAGTGTCATGTTTTTGCCGCTGGCGGGTGCGGCGGGCGAAGCGCACGCCGCCATCGGGGCGAAAGCCAACAAGACAGCAATAATAGGGAGGGATTGGATCTTCGAGGTCATGGCATGCTTTCCGGTAAAGGTCCGTATTCGATGCGGAGGTGAAATGGGGGCGCCCGGCTGGACGTCCCCAACCGTTCAGGCTCAACGATAGCGCCAGCCGCCATGCCAGCGGTCACGGTGGCCCCAATAGCGATTGCCATCCCAATAGCCGCGCCCGTGATAGAACACGCCGATCCGCGGCACACCGATGGCGACGACGGCCGGTCCGCGGTTGGGGCGGCACCCATTGTTAGGACCGCGATGGAACCCGGGACCGCAGCCTTGACCGGCTTCGGCAGGTGCGATGGACGTGACAGCGGCGCTTACCGCCAATGCGATCAACAAAAGTTTTTTCATACAGTCTTGCTCCAACACGGCCGGTGCGCGCCGTATCGGCACGCTCGACATGTGTTGAACGCAGAGCACTCTCGATTCCGTCGCACAGCGCGACGTTTTTTGTCCTTTTGCGATTGGCGCGGAGGGGGAGCGATTGGGCGCAGATAGCGATCAGGTTCGATAGCTGAACGAGCAGTTGGTTTCCGGAAGCGTGAGTCGCGCTGTGGATGACCGTTTGTGGGCAGCCGGCGAGTATCGATCCGGCGAGGGCCACATTGCCTCAGCTGTCTCGCAGAAACCGTGAGCGTCGATCGTCGAGCATCTCGTTGAGGTGATCTCGGCCCCTTGAAGTGAACGCGGTGACGGACTCGGCCGTTTCGTCGAGACTGTCGATGACACGAAGGCAGCCGTCTTCGGGTGACATCTGTTCGGCAAGTTCTTCGCTATCCTGCGCTCGCCGGGCGCCGGCTATGCTGAGGATTACGCCAGTCTATCCCGTCGAGCAGGCAACCCAGCTGCGAGCGCGTCAAGGACACCACCCCATCCTTCTCCGAGGGCCAGATGAAGAGGCCTCGCTCAATCCGCTTGGCGAAGAGCGATGCGCCAATCCCATTATGCCAGATGATCTTGACCAACGATCCGGCATGACCTCGGAACACGTACAGGTCGCCGCCATGCGGATCGCAGCCCAGACCTTGCTGCACGAGCAGAGCCAGACCCTGCATCCCCTTCCTCATGTCGGTATGGCCATCGCGATCCACACCCGCGCGTCCGACGGGAGTATCGCTTCGCCTTCAAGGCCGCTGCCGTCAAGGCAGGGGACGCCAAAACAAAGATCTTCAGCCGCCCGCCGTCCGGTAAATCGAAAACGGCAGCGATAATGGGCTCGCTCACTTGCTCGGGTTGCTCGTCCGCCAGCCCCGCCGACACGAAGGCCGGGCCGCCTGGCGTCGATCGCTCGCCGCCACTCGTAGATTAGGCCGCGGGCAACCTGATGGCGCCGCGCCACGTCGCAGACCCGCGCGCCCGACTGAAACGCCTCTGCGAGAATCTGCTCGCGCTGCTCATCGCTCCAGCGACGGCGACGCTCCGGTCCCGCCAGGATCGTACCTGCGCCCATGATCTAAACCGACGTCCTTACATGCGACTGTAAAGACATCATCTAGCTCCCTCTCACAACCAGCAAGGCGGCTCCAGCCGGATGGCTAAGATACTTATGGGTAATCGCAAGGCATACCGGGAAGGATACGACGAGGTAGCATTTAGTATCGTCCGTGCGATCGCAATCGCTACCAAGTCGCCAGCATCCGGCAGGGTGACGAGGCCAACGACGCACTGTTAAGCAGCGTCGTGATCCGCGGATCGATCCCGATCCAAGCCGCGACGCGTTCGATGTACGCCGACACGCACAGATCGGCGGACAAGACACGGATCGCATTGCCCGTCTCGTGCGTCGTCGGTCCGCTTGCGTCAACAGACGATCGGCAATTCGCGCGACCAGGTTCAGGTCGTAGCCGCTTTGCGCGAGCCCTTCGGCGAAGATCGTGCCGACCCCGAGGACATGCCGGTGATCGAACCGACGTCGCGCTGTGCAGTCACAGCGTGTTGGCCTTCGCGCGCAGGCCCAGATGCATCGAGCTTCGTTTAGGGGTGCGGGCGAAGCTCGTACGATCGACCGCGACCAGGCCGAAACGCTGTGAATAGCCCTTTGACCATTCGAAATTGTCCAGCAGCGACCAGTATACATAGCCTCTCACGTCGATCCCCTCGTCGATGCACTTGCCTACTTCGGCGATCGCCGCGTCAATGAAGGCGATACGGCGCGTATCGTCGTCGGTGGCGATGCCGGATTCAGTGACGTAGAGCGGCTTGCCGATCGTTTGCGCTGCGTAACGGATCGTCGCGCCGAGCGCGCTAGGATAGAATTCATAGCCTGCCTGCGTCATCTCCGCATCCTTGGGCAGCGCGACGCGACCGCGCGCATCGACGATGACCCGCGTGTAGGTCTGCACGCCGATCCAGTCGCTCTGCTTGGCGGCCTCGATCCAGCCGCCATACATCGCCTGTTCGATCACTGATGCCAGGTTGTTCGGGCCGACGCCCTCCACCGCCTGCATCGACAGGGTCACGCCGACGGGAAGGGCTGGGGCCGCCGCCTTGATCGCGCGGTACGCTTTGGCATGCGCATCGAGCAGCACGGGTTGGAGCTTGTCCGCATCGGCGAAGAGCAGCGACGAGAACAGGAGCGAATCGGTCGCCTTGACCGCCTCCGCAATCATCGCCTTGTTCTTGGCCTTCGACTCCGCGGGCTCGCTCGCGCGAAGCAGGCGCAGCAGCAGCGGAATGTTCGCCTCGTTGAAGGTGGACGCCATCGCCATCAAGGGCCCCAGCGCCTTCGCTGCGCGAGCGCAATAACGTGCAAACAGGTCAGCGCCGTCCGCAACCTCGAACCCGCCGAGCTTCGCGAACCACAAAGGCACGGTGAAGTGGCTAAACGTCACGACCGGCGCCAGATGGTGGTCGCGGCAGCATTGCAGGACGCGCTTGTAATGGTCGAGCGCGGCGTTCGAGAAACGGCCGGGTTCGGGCTCGATCCGTGCCCATTCGATTCCCATGCGGTAGCAGTTGAAGCCGAGCTTGGCCGCGAGCGCGATATCCTCCTCGTAGCGATCGTAGCTGTCGCACGCATCGCCCGAACGATCCTCGAACACGCTGTTCTTCAGCGTCTCGAGCAACCACACGTCGGTGTTCGTGTTGTTGCCCTCGCTCTGATAGGCCGAGATCGCGGTGCCCCACAAGAAACCCTTGGGCGCGCGCCGCGGGCCTGCGAAGGCAGGGGCGGCGGACGCCAGTGCGCCGGCCCCGGCGGCCGCACCCACGCCCGTCATCGCTGCCCGTCTCGATATCATAGGCCGGCCGCTCCGCCTCATCGCCGCGAATGAGGTCGCACGCGATCCCATAATTGACAAGCCTGTCATGACGCGGGCTTCTGGCAGCTCCGTTGGCGCGAAGGTGCCCACGATCGGGTGACCATCGTCCTTGACTGCACGGTGTTTACCATCTGGTAACATCTGAGGGTTTCTGGCGGAGCTTAGCCCTTCCCGCGGATCGAATAGACGAGCGCGACAATTTCTTCCCCGGCCGCTAATGCTTGCGCGTCGGGGCTAGGTCGGCGAGCCGGGTCAAAGACCTCGATCCTGGAAACATTTCCGCCTCTACCAAAGTTCGTCTGCAGCCTCGATCAGTCTCAATCAACGTGAGCCGAAATTACCCTTTACTGCAGTTCCGATTGCGCATCACAGCGGGCGCCTACCGTGCATGCGGGATAAATTCGACAAGTCGTCCGCGAGGGCATAACGTGCTCACTTGTACCGAAGCGGATCGATAAACGATGGCAAACGAACTACGCACCATTCTTGTGGCATTCGTTCTGTCCTCGACCTGCGCCTCGGCCCAGGACACGGTGTCCTCCGACCGAGTCCGAATATCGGATGGAACCCTTCAAGGAATCGTCGGCGATGGAGTTGCCGCATTCAAAGGGATCCCGTTCGCCGCGCCGCCCGTCGGCCCGCTGCGGTGGCGTGCACCGCAACCAGTCCAACCATGGAAAGAAACACGCCTCGCAACCACACTCGGAGCTTCGTGCCGGCAAGCCAAGAACGATCTCGACGGCGGCACCCTGCAAAGTGAGGACTGCCTAACGCTGAACGTCTGGGCGCCCAGACGCGCGGCGGGGAAGCGACTGCCTGTGATGGTGTGGATCTACGGGGGGGGCTTCGTCGTAGGCTCGAGCGCATCACCCTTCTATGACGGCACCGCGTTCGCGCGGCGAGGCGTCGTGCTCGTCAGCTTTAACTATCGCCTCGGCCGCTTCGGCTTCTTCGCGCATCCCGCGCTGGATGACGGCAATGGCGTTGGGCCGTTCGGCAACTATGGCATTATGGACCAGATCGCGGCGCTGAAATGGGTAAAGCGCAACATCTCGGCGTTCGGCGGCGATCCAGGCAACGTGACCATTTTCGGCGAATCCGCTGGCGCGATCTCGGTCAACACACTGATGACGTCGCCGGCAAGCCATAACCTGTTCGCGAAAGCGATCTCGGAGTCCGGCTTCGGTCGCAACGTCTTCTCCACCCTCGCATCCGCCGAATTATCCGGCACGTCTTTCGCCAAGCGACATGGAGTGCAGGGAGAGGGGCCGGCCGCGGCGGAGGCGCTGCGTGCGCTATCCGCCGATGTAATTCTCGAGAAAACGAACGATTTACTCGATCCCGGAACACCCAGACCCATGCTAGACGGACGGATCGTGCGTGAACGCGTCGACGTCGCGTTCACGAAGGGCCGTCAGGCGCGTATACCGTATCTAGTGGGCGGTAATAGCTTCGAAGCCAGCCTTTTCGCCGCGGCCATCTCCGCCGCGCCAGACAAGGTGATTGCGCAGAGCGGGGTAGAACCGAAGCAAGCGGTCGCGCTGTTCGGCGACGGCAATGTCCGGAAGGCTGCTCTCAACCTGATGACGGTCAAGCTAATCACCGAACCGGACCGCTTCCTCGCCACCCGAGCGTCCGAAGCGGGCCAACCTGTCTTTAGATACTATTTCTCGTACGTTCCCGTCGCACTGCGCGCAGCGCTTCCTGGTGCTACGCACGGAGCCGAAGTGCCCTACGTCTTCACGTCGCTGCCTGCGCGACCGGTTCGGATCGGCGATCAGCTGATCCCGGCAGCAACTGCCGAAGACTTGGCGATCGCCGACGCCATGCAGACCTACTGGACCAATTTCGCCAAGACCGGTGATCCCGGTACAGCGAGAGGAACGCGGTGGTTGCGTCACCAGGCGGACGATAGCTTGGTCCTTGAGTTTGGTGTCGAGGGCGTCAGAATGCGGCCGCCGCTTTTTCCCGACCGTCTTGATGTTGTTCGAGCTGCGGAGGATGCTCACTCGGCCCCGTGACCGGACCGTGCCAACGATGCAGCCGTCCACCTCGTGACGGTAGAAAGATCATGTTACCCCCCAGTTTGGAAAAGTAACAACGAATAGGCGGGATCTAATGCGTTGCTCGCGGATCAACCGTGGCGCATCATCTTCATCGGGCTGCGCAAGTGGGCACATGGGTTCTGATCAACGCGCATTGGGACCAAACACTCCGCCGAGAAGGCTTCCCGATCGAGCGCGGTGATGCTGGCAGGGGTCGGGAACCGCTCGACCAGTTCCAGGAACCAGTCCGACGGCTGTTGCCCACAAGCGGGCGATCGCGGGGAATAGAGCGGCAGTTAATGAGTCAGGATTCGATGGCAGGTCTGGGTCTTCATCTTGAAAGAACCTCGTGGGTCTTCGACAGCTACTGAAGATCGTTGATGTCGGCGGCTAGCGGATCGACATAGCGCTGGGTAGCGCCAATGCGGAGCATGTGCAGAATGACCTGCGCGTCCTTCGAATCGTTCTTGTCCCAGCCGTTGTGCAACGCCTCGCGGGTTCGGGCCAAGGCAACCGATGAGACGAGGCGCAGCTCGAACCCCGCGGTCAGAAGGCGGTGCGCGAGGGTCCGGTGATAGTTGCCGGTCGCCTCAAAGCCGACAACGATGGGGCGACCGATGGCAGCGAGCTGTTCGGCAAAGCCGTGATAGTCATCCATGGCCGCCAAGACCGTCATACGCCGGCGCCGGCCGCCTTCTGGTCGCTCGATTAGGACCTCCTGCCGGTTCTTGGACATGTCGATCGCTACCAGCACGGCGCCGGCGGGTGTAGAACGGAGTTTGGTCATGGTCGGTCGGCCTCCAAAGTGTTGTCTCGGCAACTTCACTTTAGACCTCTGCTGGCCGGCCATGGGTTGCCCTGATGAAGCCTGCGGCCGCTACGCGGCCTTGTCTTGATCAGGGCCGTCGCGGCTCCCGAACCAGCGCTTCTCAATGTGCTATGGCGCCGAATTTACCGCCAATGCGTGCAGTAATGGCTCGGCCAGGTCGGCGTGAAGACGCTTTACATCGCATCGGGATCACCATGGGAGGATGGCTATAATGAGAGCTTCAACAGGTCGCTGCGCGACGAATTACTCAACGGCCAGATCTTCTACACCTCGCCGAAGCAAGGGTGCTGATCGAAGCGTGGCGACGCCACTACAATACCTTTCGGCCGCACAGCAGCCTTGGCTACAGGCCGCCGGCCCCGGAAACGGCGACACCGCCATTGCCGGCCTCCGGTTCCGCTTCGCTCTACCTCCGCCCGGCAATTGCGGCGGAGACGACAATGCACTAACTATCTACCCGGACCAGCCGGTGGGGGCTGCCCAAGCGAAGCTTGCGATCGCTGTATTGCTACTAGGCGGCGTGGACAAATTTGAGCCAGTGTCTAGCAGCGGCGATATGGATCATGCTGAGGAAGCTTTCGGCGAGCTGGTCGTAGCGGGTGGCGATGGCGCGGTTGATTTTGAGGCGGCCGAAGAAGCGTTCGATATGATTGCGTTCCTTGTAGAGCGACCGGTCGTGTTCGATCTTGATCCGGCTGTTTGATCGGCCCGGGATGACGGCCTGGATGTTGCGGCGCGCTAGGTCGGCTCGGATGGCGTCGGCGTCATATCCCTTGTCAGCCAGCAGCGCCTTTGGCACCTGCTCCGGCAGGGCGATCAGCGTGTCGTAGGCCTTGCAATCGGCCGCTTCGCCGACTGTCAGGTGGAAGGCGAGCGGTCGTCCTCGGGCATCTGCCAGACAGTGAAGCTTACTAGTGAACCCGCCCCGCGAGCGGCCAAGAGCGCGTCGATGAGCCCCCCTTTATGGATGGCTCGCCCCTTATCTGAACCGTTGTTGCTTCACGACAGCGGGTCGTTTGAGGAAGGAGCAAAGGACATGGACGTATCAGTTCTCGGGATCGATCTGGGTAAAAACAGCTGCAGTGTGGTCGGCCTGGATGCAACCGGTAAGGTGGTTGTCCGTCGGCGGATGCGACGCGAGACAGTCATCGCTTACGCGGCGACTCTACCGGCCTGCGTCGTGGCGATGGAGGCCTGCTGCGGCGCCCATCACATGGGCCGCGCGCTGGCGCGACGAGGTCACTCGGTGCGGTTGATGTCGCCAGAGTACGTCCGTCCCTACGTCAAGGCCCAGAAGAACGATGACCGCGATGCCGAGGCGATCGCGGAAGCGGCGACACGACCGACCATGCGGTTCGTCGAGTTGAAGACCGAAGAGCAACTCGACATGCAGACGCTGCACCGCATCCGCGACCAACTCGTCGGCGACCGCACTTCGTTGATGAACCAGATCAGGAGCCTTCTCCTGGAGCGCGGCCACATTGTCCCGCAAGGACGAGCAAAGCTGGCAGTTCGGTTGGGGGAGATGCTTGACGGTGACGAGCCGGTGCTCGGCCATCGCATCCATCGGCTCGTCAGCGATATGCGCTTACGATGGATCGCCCTCGACGAGCGGATCGCTGATCTCGATGCCGAGTTCATCGAGGCGGCCCGAGCGGATGAACGGACGCGGCGATTGCTGACCATCCCCGGTATCGGTGCGCTCAATGCGACCGCGCTCGTTGCCGCAGTCGGCGATGCCCGGACCTTCGGGCGTGGCCGGGACCTTGCCGCATGGTTGGGCTTGGTTCCGCGACAGGCGACTACCGGAGGCAAACCGCGGTTGCTCGGTATCACAAAGCGCGGCAGCCGCTATCTGCGCAAGAACCTGATCCAGGGCGCTCGTGCATCGCTGCCGACGATGAGCAAAAGCGATACGCGACTTGGCGCCTGGCTGCGCGGCTTGCTCGCGCGCTCCCACCCGAACACCGTCGTGGTGGCGCTGGCGGCAAAGATGGCGCGCATCGTTTGGGCACTGCTGCGCCATGAACGCACCTACGAAACAGTCGCACAAGCGGCCTGAACAAGATCGGCCGACGCGCTCTGCGCCGGCTGGATGATGTCTGCGGGAGGTAAGTGAAAGATGGCCTGACAGTCGACCGGTGTACTGGAACCCTACGGCGCAAAATGGCACTTTGATGCCGGCCCCTTTATGAGGACCAGAACGCGCGGATCTCCATCTTGGCCAACGACCTCGCGTCGAAAGGCCGGATACGTTTTCGCAGACTGCTCAGAACATCTGACACAAACCGCTTGCCGACGGGGCGAGCCATACGTTTCCGCCCGCTGCCGAGACGTGGGCGCGAACGGTGGTACTATCGATGCTGTAATGGCCGCTGTCCGCCATCATCTCGGCCAGCGTGACCGAAACGGCCTCCCAGACCCCGGCCTCGCTCCAGCGCCGAAACCGCCGGTAGATCGTGTTCCAGTTGCCGTATTTGGGCGGCAGGTCGCGCCAAGGCGTGCCGCAGCGCAGCCGCCAGAGGATGCCGTTGATGATCGAACGGTTCTCTTCGGGCGGTCGCCCAGGCCCACGGCTCGCCGCATCAATCGGCAGCAAGCCTCTCAAAACACGCCATTCCGCTTCGCTCAGATCGCCCCGGCTCAACCCCGCCTCCAAAAGGAAGCCTTGAATCAATCACCGAATCTCGCGTCAACCAATTTGTCCACGCCGCCTAGCACAGCGTGCGTGGTCATGGCGCTCCCGTGACGAACTTGTCCCATATGGCTTCCTTCCATTCCAACGAAAGGATCGCATCATTAAACCGTGGGATGAAACACCTAACGAAGGTGCAACGGGACGCGAAGGGGAAGTTCGCCAGACAGATATTGTCGTTCGAATTCCTTGTTCTCGCCTACATAGCTGGCGGTCATCTTCTTTACCTGTCGAGAGCGCAGCAGCTTGCCGATGCCCTGTCCGTCGATCCCGGCATTGTTCGATGCGAAGGTCAGGCCCGTCGTCCCCGCCGCCAGGATCGCGTCGAGCGATCGCTCGGGCACGCCGCACAGGCCGAAGCCGCCTGGCGATCATCATGCCGTCAAACAGCACGCCGTCGAGCGCCGCTGCTGCATCTACATATTGCTTCCTACCCACGGCTATTTCCCTGCTGCGCATAACTGACCAAATCATCCATGAGGTCTAAGAGCCCGACCG
>NZ_JH584243.1:27561-46674 GCF_000241485.1 Sphingomonas sp. PAMC 26605 | reverse complement strand
CGGCCCGAAGACAACCGCGGCAGGACAGGCCGGCAATATTTTGCCCGAGCGGCATCTACCTGAAGCGCCCGGTCGCACGATCATTCGCGTCGCGACAGTTCGTCGCCATCAGCGGAAGCCAACCTTGAATGTTAAACCGTAAGTCCGCGGAGCCTGGCCATAGGATACTGGGTATCCGACTCCCTGGCTCGACGCATTGAAGATTATCCGCTCGTCGAGGAGGTTTCGTCCCCATAGCGAAACCGTATAATGCTTATCGGGGGAGGTCCAAGCGATCGAGCTGCTGAGTAATCCATAAGCCGGCTGCCGCAGGAAATTGTCCGCCTCGATATAATAATCGCCGTTGTATGACCCGGTGAGGTTGTAATGCAGCGAACCAAAATTGAACTCGCGCTGATAGTCGCCTGAAAGGGATGCAACAAAGTTCTGCGCCTGCGGGATGCGCCGACCCGACGCATCGATTGAGATCAGGGTTGCGCCGCCATCGGGTCTGACGATACTGCCGACCGCGTTCCGGTAGTTGGTGAACTTGGCATGCAGCGCTTCAAGACCACCCGACAGGCTGAGTTCCGATGTTAGGCGCGCATTGAAGTCGACGTCCAGGCCGTATAGTTCCGCTTTCGCGCCGTTCACGATGCTCTGAGTAACGCCAACGAACTGCGTAATCTGAAGATTCGCATAATTGTAATAGAAGCCACCAACGTTGAAGCGCAGCCGGCGATCGAACACTTCGGTCTTGATTCCGGCTTCATAAGCGTCGAGGCGCTCGGGTAGATAGGCAGGATTGGAGGGGTTTAGAATATTGAAACCGCCGCTCTTGATGCCGCGATTGTATGAGACGTAGCCCAGCACGTCCGGCCCGAACTGATGATCGAGCGCGATCCGCCATGTCGGTTTGCGGATCGTCAGCGCTGGCGGCGTGAACGGTGCGTTTACGACGGCGCCATTGTATCGGGTGCTAACGATCAGGCCGTCGTGCAACTGACGCTTCTCGTAGGTCCACCGGGCGCCGAGCGTCAACTTCGTGCCTGTGAACAATCCGATGCCGACCTGTCCGAACGGCGCGACCGACTCCGTGTCCTCAACACCGGTCGTATCCGTCCGCTGGTTCACCGTGGGTGGTCCTACGGTCGCGCGATAAAAGGAGGGGAAGAAGTCCCGCTCTACCTGATTGGCCAGACGATTATTATAATAGAACACGCCCGCTGTATACGTGAAGCTGCTGTTGTTTTTGGAGACCAGCTGGATTTCTTGAGTAAAATCATGATTGGGTTGGTTACCGGGATTGACGCGGACATAAAAGATCGGGACGGGCGTTGGGGCGTCGTCGAACAAATAGCTCGTCGAACCTTGCCTGTAAGAGGTGATCGAGACAAGCTTGGCAAATTCGAGATCATGATCAATTTCGACGCTCGCCCCGCCCCCCTTGAAGGCTGTGAAGGGATCAATTTGCGAGTAAGTGTCAAATTTACTGGACAATGCCCCGATCGGCCTAACGAAGGTCGTCCCGTCATACGGCACGAAAGTAAATGCTCGCTCACGCCGGTCCATATAGTCGCCAATGATCGTCACATCGGTCCTGCCGTCGAGCTCCCACCGAACCTTGCCGCGCAGCGACAGCGAATGCAGGAGCTGAAAGGTATCGTCGCCGGTGACGCGGTTGGTGCCGTAACCGTTGCCCTGATGTGCGTAATCAATCGAAAGGCTGGCCGCGATATTGTCAGCGAGGGGTCCGGACAAGAAGGCACCGGCTCGCACGGTCGCGTAATTGTCGATGCCGGCATAACCCTCTATATCCAGCGTCTTAGAGGGTGCGCGGGTCGTTATCTGGATTACGCCGCCGGTCGCATTGCGCCCGAACAGCGTGCCTTGCGGACCTTTGAGCACCGCCAGCTGCTCGATATCGGGCAGCTCGCGAAGGCCTTCGCGCTGCTGCGCGATGTAGACGCCGTCAATGTACAACGCGACCGGGTTTTCAACGACGTTGCTCGACGTTCCGATACCGCGCAGATAGGGTTGAAAGGCACCGGAAACGTTGCGGGAGTTATAGCCTGGTGCGACGGTGTTAAGCGTCGCCAGACTGGTGACACCGGAGACCGCCAATTGCGGGCCACTGATCGCGGTGATCACGATCGGCACTTTCTGCAGGTTCTCCGACCGACGCTGCGCCGTCACGACGATATCAGCAAGGCCACCGGTGACGGGCGTACCTGCGGCTGTTTGCACATCGGCCAGAGGTTGGGTGGCTCCCGGCGATGCCGGAAGCTGCTGCGCGCCGACCGCACTAGGCGGCTCACCGGCCGCGTCCCGCGAAGCCGCATGCGCGGGGACGGCAACACAGAGGGCGAGGCTTACAATGGAAGCATTTGCCAATAGGCGAAACTTGTGCGGATTCATGAAAATTCCCCTCTCCGTGATGTCGAGCGAATTGTTCGCCTCTGAACGTCTGCGCGTCTCTTACCGGTCTTTTAAGCAGTCAAATACCGTTAGCAAATGATGGCAAAATTACTGGTGTGTTACCGAATAGCTATCGCCGTTCCGAACCCAGTACTTTAAGCATTCTTATCTTCTCGGCGTTCTTGGAGGAGGTCAACGAAACAACCGGCCGGTGGATCGACCGTGGGACAGGTCGATACAACGTGATGAATTACACATTCGCATTATGCGTACCGACACGCGGTTCGTGCGTCCGAGAACCAACAGCATCGACCTCAGCGTGCGACCAACCGGCGACAAGATCCAACACACCATCCGACCAGTACCTCCCGCGCCAGGCCACATGTTGATCGGGGCGTACGAGCGTCAGCGGAACATCGTAACGCCCGATCGCTTCATGTTCGGTGATATATATGACAGCCAACGCGATGCCGCGCCTGGCGGCATCGGCGAGCGCTTTGTTCGTCTGCTCGCTCCCTGCATCGAACCGGGCGACGAGCGCGAAACCTTTCCCAAACAGGTCATAGAGCGACCTCCCATCGGCGCGCCAGACATGCGGTGCCAAGCAGCCGACACGGCTTGACGGTATATAGCGCCGATCCTCGGATGGAGTCGGCGCGATATCGTCGTCGATCGCCAGAACCGGAGATGTTTTATAGCAACCGCCAAGTACGGTCTTTAGCGTGTGGAATTCGCGTCGCTTGAGTGCCGCAATTCGCTCACCCACGACACGGCGCATTGCATCGCCAACCTCGCCAGGTTCCTCAAGTCCATCCGACCAGAAATCATTCGAAAGCACGGCGTGGTTCGCCGCGGCTTCGGCGATTACCTCCTCGTGTATTACCCGGCGCTCGATCTCATAGCTGTCGAGCAGCGCAGGGCCGCCCCAGCCTTGCACCATCGCGGCTAACTTCCAGCCGAGATCGACACCGTCCGCCACCCCCATGTTCATGCCATAACCGCCGAACGGCGGGTGGAGGTGGCAGGCGTCACCTATGAGGAAGATACGCCCGTCGCGATACCGATCGGCGATCAAGCTGCTGGCAACCCATTCGTCGCTACTAAGGATTTCATAGGGAAGGTCGATTCCCGTCGCCTCGCGGATCAGCGTCGCCGCCGTGTCGGACGTGATCTTGAATCCTTCTGGCAACCGCGTCGGCATGAAGAACCAGATATCGTCGCGGTCCATCGGCCCAATCAGGCTCGGGGCTGCCGGGTTGACCTGCCAGTACATCGTCGCTGCTCCGTGCCCGTGTGCCTCGGCTAGCCCGGGTGCGCGGAAAACGATGTTGTAATTGCGCGACAGCCCGTAGGTGCCGTGCATTGTTGCGCCGATCACATCGCGCAGCGCACTCCGAGCGCCGTCCGCGCCGACCACATACCCACACCGGACAGGCAATTCTTCACCCGAGGTGCGATTGCGCAAGAGCAGGTCGACGCCGTCCGGTTGCTGCGTTGCCGATACGAATTCGGTACTGAAGCGTAACTCGATCGTGGGCAGGGTCTCAGCATGCTCGCGCATCACCTGTTCGAGCTTGTACTGCGGTACCCATTGCCCGTGCTCGGGGTAGAGGTCGTTGCGAGCCGGATGGCAGTTCGAGGCGTTCTCAATGCGCGCGAGTCCGAAGCCACCGAGGCGGGTCACGAAGTTTACGGTAGAGGGATAGTCTACTCCGAACGGCGACTCCGCGGCCAACTTGTCGGCGATCCCCCAACGCCTGAGGTGGGTGCGCGTGCGAACGTTGGTAGTCTTGGCACGAGGCGCGTAACCCACCCGGTCATTACGTTCGCTCAGGAGGCATCGCACCCCACGCGACCCAAGTTCGATTGCGAGAGCGAGTCCGCTCGGCCCCGCCCCGATGATGACGACATCATAGTTTGTGCTCATCTACACCGCTCCTACCGAACGGGAGCATCACTCCCGCTGGCGTCTCCTGCGCCACACGGATCTTTGTTAGGCTAGCGGTCACGATTGCAAAATGATGGCAAAACGCTGGTGGTGTTACCTGTTTTCTATCATCGGGTGAGAAGCGGCTGATTCAAAGCTGAGCGGCGAAACAGATCGCAGAGATGCTGGGCGACCGGCGTCAACGGCAGTCGCGATCGAAACACAACACAGATAGCAGGCGCCGCAAGTTCTTCCTTAACCTTGATCTGAACTAGCAATCTGCTGCTACGCACGAACGCGAGCCATTGCTGCGGCAGCATCGCGAGTATATCCGACGCGGCGGCAACCGTGATCATCGACAGCGCACTTTGAGCCTGTACGGCGGTTATAGGTTTTGGCAGGCCATGGCGTTGGAACAGTGGCCACAGCTCGGCCTCGCTATCCATGGTGACCGAGGTTGCGACCCAACGCGCATCGCCTAGTTCGGCAAGAGACGTCGCGTGGCGCAATAGATGGCCGCGCTTGGCAAGGATCACACGACGGTTATCGAACAGCTTTTCAGCGATATAGTCACCGGCCAGAGTCTCTTCAGCCAATGGTCCCACGTAGAAGTCGATTGCTCCACTCCTAATGTCCGCCTCCATTGCAGGAAACAGACCCTCCGTAATTCGAAGCCGGACCTCGGGATAGCGGCGTCGGAAGGGCTCGAGTACCATCGGCAACATCGACACATGCGGGGCGGTCGACAGACCGATGGACACCGTTCCTGCGCTGATGCCCTTTAACTGTTGGACCTCGTCGCGCGCGCGCTCCAGCTCCTGTTGCACGGCTGTGCTGCGCCTGACGAACGCTTTTCCGATCGGTGTCAGCGTCATTCCTGACGCGCTTCGCTCGAACAGCGTCACGCCCAGTTCGTGCTCCAACTCCTGAATGCTGCGTGTGATCGCCGGCTGGGCGATCCCGAGATGGCGTGCTGCCCGGCGCAGCCCACCGAGCTCCGCTACGGCAATGAGATGATTAAGATGAGCCAGCTTCATTGTGTTACCGGTTTAGCAACACTTAGACAGTTTTGCCATCATTTCATATCGCCCGAACTGGTCTAAGGTTTGCCCACAAGACGCGGAGATGTCTTATCGGGGCCATCCGCCCCGTTGCTCGAGGAGGGGCTGATGACGGGTTCGAATAAGTTGAGGCTAATGGTTGCCGCGTCAGGAACGACGCTTGCGATGGTTGCCGTTCCGGTACTGGCCCAAGACGCCCCTCCGGTCCGACCCGCGATGCAGAGCGATCCCGCTGCACCGGCGGCACCTCTTGCGCAAGGTCCCGCGACCTCGGCCGATGCGGCCTCGGCGAACGCGACGCCAGGGCAGCAGGGGCTTGCGGACATCATTGTGACGGCTCAGCGCCGCTCTGAAAACCTTCAGCGTGCTGCTGTTGCGGTCAGTGTGGTTCAGGGCGCCGATCTTGTTGCGGCCGGCATCACCCAACCTGGCCGGCTTGGCGAACTCGCGCCAGCGTTGACAATCCAGCCGTCGAGCACGGGCAACCTTATTTTCCTCCGCGGCGTCGGCAATTTCACACTAACGCCCAACAGCGACCCTGCGATCGCGTTCAATTACGATGGCGTCTACATCGGGCGCCCCACGTCGACGAACGGCTTGTTCTACGATCTTGATCGGATCGAGGTACTGAAGGGTCCGCAGGGAACGCTCTACGGCCGCAACGCCACCGGCGGTGCCATCAACCTGATACCTGCTCAACCTAAGCTAGGCGACCTTTCAGGCTATCTGACGGCGAGCTATGGTGACTACAACGCGGTGGTGGCGGAAGGTGCGATCAACTTGCCCTTGGGCGAGACCGGTGCCTTGCGAGTTTCAGCGAGCACTTCTCGGCATGACGGCTATCTCAGCGACGGGACGTCGGACGATAATACGACATCGCTCCGAGTGCAAATGAAAGTCAAACTCACCCCCGCACTAACGGTTCGTCTAGCCGGCGACTATAGCCACGTTGGCGGCATCGGCGCGGGCGTCTCCTACATCAGCAACTACAGCTATAATCCCGTTGCCGGCCGTTACGCAACGGTGCTGTCAGGCCTAACTCTGGCCGACGGTCTCTACACCCCCGCGGCACAGGCATATCGCACAACCATCACCGCAGGCCCCTCCGGCCGCAAAGAGGACGCGATCGCACCGTATCCGTTCCAACGGAACAACTTTTACGGTGCCAACGCGCAGATCGACTATGATACCGGCGCCGGCACCCTGACAATCATCCCGGCGTGGCGCTACGCATCCTTGAACTATTTAGCCGAAGCCGCCGCCTTCCCGTATCGCAATCGCGAGAAGGACGAGCAATTCAGCATAGAGGCTCGATTCACAGGTAACCGGATTGGGATTTTCGATTACACGCTCGGCGGCTATTACTACGACGAGACGATTCGGAATCGGACTGCGCTGAACTTGTCAGCGGCGGAGAACTTTCTGATCCAGAATTACCGAACTCGCTCCTTTGCACCATTCGGACGTTTGACCGCGCATCTGACCGAACGACTGCGCGTCATCGGCGGCGTGCGTTACTCCAAGGATATCAAGAGTTTCGTCGGAAACACGACGGCGCTAAATCTCGTTTGCGTGGTGCGCGTTGCGGGCGTGCCAACATGTCCTAATGCGCACCTCTTTACAACGGTCGACACGCTCTCTCAGGTGCCATTTGCTGTGCCATCCGGACCCGCGCCGATCCCGCAAGGCGCGTCGGGCGCAATTGTCGTGCGCACCGACAGCACTTTCAACGACAGGCTGACCAACGATCGCGTCACCTATCACGGGGGCGTCGAATTCGATCTCGCACCGCGGTCGCTGCTATATGCGACGGTCGAGTCAGGATATCGTTCAGGAGGCTTCTCCGCGGCTCAGGGCTTCGAGACTTATCAGCCAGAGACTATCACCGCCTACACTGTAGGTCTGAAGAACCGCTTCTTCGACAACCGCGTGCAGTTGAACGTCGAGGGATTCCTGTGGGACTACAACAACCAACAGGTATCGCACCTGGGCCTTGATCTCAGCGGTCGGACCGCGCAGTTTATCCAAAATATCGGCAAGTCTCAGATCAAAGGCGTGGAGGTCGAAGGACGCGTGCTGGTGACCAAGACTACTCTAGTTAGCGCTGACGTCCAGTATCTCGATGCCCGTGATCGGTCATTTGCTTATCAGCAAGGTAGCGCGACGGGAGCTCCGCTAACTGGTTGCGCTTACGCTATCGCAGCTAATCCAGCCTTCTACAACGTTAATTGTGCAGGCAAGCAAGGCTATAATTCCCCTAGATGGACTCTGAATATGGCGGCGCAGCAAAGCTTTAACGTCGGATTATACAAGGTCGTTGCCGGCGTCGATACTCAGTACAAGACCAGTCGCACCGTTGGCTTCGAATACCTGCCGGAGCAGTTGGTAGGATCCACCTGGATGACCAATGCGCAGGTCTCGTTCGGTCCGGCTTCCGATCGCTGGTCGATCGCTGGCTTCGTCCGAAACATCGAAGATAGTCGCATCCTTAACTTCGCGGTCACCCACCCACTCGCGAATACGTTAGTCGGCGGATCGACGGCGCCGCGCACTTACGGCGCGCGGGCCTCGGTCAAGTTCTGACAGCCTAAGCACAGACGGAGTAGTCGAATGAAGCTGGTACGGTTTGAGAAGGACGGCGCGCAGATCGGCGCTGTCAAGGGCGGCGGGGTAATCGACCTGGTCGCGGCCGGATGCCGATGGAAGACGATCCAGGCCATCGCGGGCGCCGGAACCGACGCGCTTGATGAGTTGCGCGAGTTGATCGACCGGACCAGTCCGGTGCTGGCGTTGAGCGGCCTTCGTCTGCTCTCGCCGATCGAACGCCCCGGCAAGTATCTTGCGATCGGTATGAACTACGCCAAGCATCTGGAAGAAGCAGACAAGCTGGGCGTGGCGCGAGCGAAGCATCAGACATGGTTTAATAAGCAGACGACCTGCATCACTGGACCGTACGACGATATTGATCCGGGTGTGACCGAGAAGCTCGACTATGAGGTCGAATTGGGCGCGGTGATCGGAATGCCTGCGAAAAGGGTGAGCGAAGCCGGCGCGCCCGCACATGTATTCGGCTATTTCGTGGCCAATGACGTATCGGCGCGCGACTGGCAATTCCACACGCCGACCTTCACCATGGGCAAATCGTTCGATACGCATGGTCCAATCGGACCGTGGATCGTTACCGCTGACGAGGTGCCCGATCCACATGCTCTGACGTTGCGCTGCTTCGTTAACGGGGAATTGCGGCAGAGCAACAATACCGGTCAGATGATCCACAATTTGTGGGCGCAGATCGGCTATCTCTCGACCGCATTTACGCTGGAAACCGGCGACCTGATCGCCACCGGTACGCCAGAAGGGGTCGGTGTGGGCATGGACCCGCCGCGGTTCCTGAAGCCGGGTGATGTCGTCCGCTGCGAGATCGACGGGATCGGTGCGATCGAGAACAAGGTCATCGCGCCGACGATCTGACAGCGGGGCGCAAAAGCGAGGACATACGATATGCCGGTTCTGGGACCTCTCTCCTTCACGCTCGAAGTACCGTCGCTCGACGAAGGCGTGACTTTCTATACTGATGCCGGACTAGTCGCTGATGTCGAAGGCGATGTCGGGCGCTTGCGCTGTCCGGGTCAAGAGCGCGAATCGATCGTGCTGCTAGGGGGATATCCGCGCAAGCGGCTGCACCATATCTCGCTACGGGCGGAACAATTAGACGACATGGCGGCGAAGACGCTTGAGCACGGCGGCAGGGTCGCGGCCGCGCCGCGAGGCTTCGAGGACAACGATCTATGGGTCGAGGATCCGCACGGCATGCTGATCCACTTGTCCGATCGCCCCGCTGACCGCGAACTTGAAGCAGTCGAGCCGTTTCAAGTCAACGCGCCCGGACTAACTGTCCGCAAACGCCGCTCGGCGATGCTACCAGGTGCTTCCTATGCGCCCGCAAAGCCGCTCCGGCTCGGCCATATACTCGTATTCAGCCCCGACGTGCCGGCGAGCGTCGCATTCATGACCGACGCGCTCGGCATGGGCTTGGCCGACCGTGCGCAGGACATAATCGCATTCTGCTGCGCCCGTAAAGATAGTGACCACCATGTCGTCGCATTCGCAAAATCGCCGGGTGTAGGTTTTCATCACGGTAGTTTCATGGTCAGCGACCCAGACACGGTCGGCCGCGGCGGCCGCGCTCTACTCGCCAAAGTGAAGCTCGGCGACTGGGGTTTCGGGCGTCATACGATCGGCTCGAACTTCTTCCACTATATCCAAGACCCTTGGGGATCATGGTTCGAATATTATTCGGACATGGATCATATCGACGATTACGCGCTGTGGACGCCGACCAATTACCAGATGGAAGACAGTCTCGCCAATTGGGGGCCGGATGTACCACACGATTTCGTTCACAATTACGAAGCCGATCCGCGAGCGTTCCAACGCCGCTCGAATGAGACGGTCCCCGCTTGAGGACCAGCGGCCATCCGAACGTGCTCTTGTTCACGATGTTGTTCGTCGCGGCTGTTGCCGCGCATCTGGATCATGCAGGTACGGACCTAGCGGGGGCATGAGTGCGAAGGCGTCTTTAGCCGAACTCCGCGAGAGCTACGAAGAGGCGTCGATGAGCCGCATGCGGGTGGCGGCGGTGGCTGTCACCGTCGCCCTGTCTGCGCTCGACGGCTACGATGTGCTGTCTATCACCTTCGCCGCTCCCGCGATTGCCCACGAGTGGGGCATCGGCAAGGCGGCGCTCGGTGGATTACTATCAGCCGGACTGGCCGGGATGGCGCTGGGCAGTCTCGTGCTGGCGCCGTTCGCCGATGTTGTCGGGCGGCGGCGGCTGGTACTCGGCAGCCTGGTCCTGATGGCGGCCGGCATGCTGCTTTCGGCGTTCGCACCATCCCTGTGGCCGCTTATTGCGTGGCGCTTGCTGACGGGCCTCGGCATCGGTGCGATGGTCGCAGTAATCAATCCAATCGCCGCCGAGTTCGCCAACGCTCGCCGCCGGGCGCTCGCGCTGTCGCTTATGGCAATGGGCTACCCTCTTGGCGGTTTGATTGGCGGGCTAGCGTCGGCCGCACTGCTGAGAAGCTTCGGGTGGCCCGCTGTCTTCCTTGCCGGCGTCGGGGCGGCATGCGTGCTGATACCGGTCGTCCTGCTGTTCCTGCCAGAGCCGCTCGCTTTTCTACTCGCACGGCCCCGTGCCGGCAATCTGGCGCGCGTCAACGCGCTGCTCGCCCGGTCCGGGCTTGGCACCGTGACGACGCTTCCGCCGGAGCCCGCGAAGGGTAGCGCCGGCTATGCCGCAGTCTTCGCGCCGCAGCAGGTCGCGACGACAATCCGGATTACGCTGGCCAATCTACTTTTCGTGATGGCGGTCTATTACGTGTTGAGTTGGCTGCCGCAGATGGTCGCCCAAGCAGGCTTTCCGCCTGCAACGGCGAGCCTAGTTGCGGCGGTTGCCAATCTGGCCGGTATCGCGGGCGGGCTTACGCTTGGCTGGCTTTCGCGCCGGGGCGGACTGAATCGGCTGACTGTGTTTTCGCTGGTCGGCCTCGGCGGCGCGACTGCGGCGTTCGGCTTGACACCCGCGTCTCTGCCTTTGCTGGTCGCCGCGGCGGGCGTTTGCGGCTTCTTCCTCTACGGCGGGATCGCCGGGTTGTACGCGACGTTCGCAATCAGCTTCACCGCCGAGGGGCGCGCATCAGGGGCCGGATTCGTCATTGGGATCGGGCGGATCGGCAGCGCGGTCGCGCCGTTACTGGCCGGATGGTTGTTTGCCGCGGGCTTCGGCCGTGCCACGGTTTCGACGGTGTTCGGCGCCTCCGCAGTGCTGGCGGGCCTGACGCTTATGAGCTTACGCGGCTTAGCCGAGGCGCAGATATCGGCGCTCACCGCCGAAAAGGAATAGGACGCAATGTCGATGCCTGACAAAATCCATGTCACCCGCTGGGGTCATACCGGTCCCAGTGTCGTCCTCGTCCATGGCAGCGCACAAGGGAGCAAAATCGGAGGCGACGGTCATTTCGCTGCGCAGGAGGCGCTGGCCGCTGACGGATGGCAACTTATGGTTCCAGACCGACCCGGCCACGGCGCCAGCCCGGCGCTGGGGCGCCCCGACGACGCCGAAGCCGATGGCGCCTGGGTCGCGGATCTGCTCGGCTTTGGCGCGCATCTCGTCGGGCATTCGTTCGGCGGCTGCGTCGCTCTCGCGGCCGCAGCCAGGCGTCCGGATGCTGTGCGGTCGCTTACGCTGATCGAACCGGGCATGCAGAAACTCGCGACCGACATTCCCGAGGTCCGTCGCTTCGTGCTGAAGCTGGTGACGACGATGATCTTCTCCTTTTCCCCCGAGCGCCGCGCCGGCCGTTTTGCCAAGTTGGTCGGTATTCCCAGCGGGATCCGAGGCGGCACGGATCGCGCTGAATTGAAAGCGATGGGGCTTGGTATCGCGAAACTCAAAGTGCCTACCGCCGCGACGCTGCGCGCCGAGCTTGAGACAATCAAGGCTGCCGGTGTTCCGCTGCTGGTCGTGACCGGTGGGTGGAGCGCTGCATTCGACGCAGTCGGGCGGCGCGTTGCTGAAGTCGGCGGCGGCCGGCATGAGATCGTGGCATCGACCAATCATTTTCCAAACCTTATGCCCGCCTTCAATCCCTTGCTCGCGGCGTTCATGGAGCAAGCCGACGCCCACGCGCAGACCCGGGCCGGTTCCAGCATTGCTTGAGCCCTCGCCTCTCGCCAGCAGCGGGGTGGCGGGCAACCGGCTACTAGCCGACCTGCAGACCATCAACGAGGAGATCGGGCACGGTGCACTAGAACTGGAGCGTTTGGTTCGGCTCGCCGATTATCCGGGCGGCCTGCTCGACGCTGTGAGGCTGCGCTTTTCGCGGGCGCTTCGACGCCCTCTCCAGCTTCTCGACGGCGTGATAACGCCACAACTGCGAAGCTCGACCGATGCGGCGGATAAGCCGGCGCTGATAGCCTATCGTCGTCTTCTGAGCGCCTACCACGAAGCTGCAGCGCATCATGTGGCGCGCTGGCCATCAACAAAGGTTGCGACGGATTGGGGCGGGCATCGCCGATCGGTGTCTGAGATGCTTTCGCGCTTACGCGAGCGTGTCGAGGCCGAGCGACGAGACATTGTCCCTGTCCTTCTGCGACAAGATCCCGCTGGTACCGCGCCGCTGACCATTTAACCCTTGCCGGATTGAGATTGAAGATGAGACAAATCCTTCTCGTATTGATTGCGCTCCTGTTGCCTACGATCGGTGAGGCGTCGAGTACTCCGCCCGCTGATGTCGTCACCCGATCAGGAGAAGTGCGCGGTGCGGTGCTGGACGACGGCGTGATAGCGTTCAAGGGCATCCCCTATGCGGCGGCACCGGTTGGCCCGCTTCGTTGGCGGCCGCCGCAGCCGACGCCGGCGTGGGTGACGCCGCTTGATGCGACGCAATTCGGGATGCCCTGCTTCGCATCGCCTTTGCCGGGCCCGGCGGCGGCCCTAGTGCAAAGCGAGGACTGCCTTACGCTCAATATCTGGGCGCCACCGGTCGCCTCAACCAGTAGCACAACCCTTCGGAGTACAACGTCTAAACAGTTTGGCCTGAAGCGTCCGGTGATGGTGTGGATTCACGGCGGCGGGTTCGAGTTCGGCTCTTCGGCACAGCCCCTCTATGATGGCTCCAACCTAGCGCGGCACAACGTTGTATTGGTGAGCTTCAACTACCGGCTCGGCGTCTTCGGTTTCTTAGCACATCCCGCGCTGGACCACGAAGGGCCGGCATCGGGCAATTACGGCCTGCAGGACCAGATCGCCGCCCTTCGCTGGGTGCGCGCTAATATCGCGGCGTTCGGTGGTGACCCGCAAAACATCACAATCTTCGGCCAATCAGCCGGCGCACATGCGGTGGGAATGCTGATGGCCTCGCCGCAGGCGAAAGGCCTTTTCGCAAAGGCAATTGCTGAGAGCGGCGCGTTCTGGGACAGTGAGCACGGCTCACTCGCAACCCACACCGAGGCCATCGATAGGGGTATCGCCTTCCAGAAACGCATGGGTGCGACCGGTATCGCTGCGCTTCGGGCAATACCTGCCGAGCAAATCAACATCGCGGGGCGCTGGGACGTTCGGCGGGATCCCGGCACGACGGCCTTCGCCCCAAGCGTCGACGGTTATGTGCTCGACGATGCGCCGGCGGCGGTGTTCGCGCGTGGGAGAGCGGCAAACGTGCCGCTGCTCGCGGGCTGGAACGCGCAGGAGGAGAATCCGTTGTTCCTCCCTCGAGCGCTGCCGCACACGACACCGCAAGCGTTTGGCGAGGCAGCGGCCAAATTGTTTGGCAGGGATCGGAGGGCGGCAGCAGAGACCGCGTATCCGGCGACCGATCCGAAATCTTCCGCAGAAAGGCTTATCGGGGATCTCGTCATTTCCCAGCAGACCTGGGAGATGCTGGCGCTGCAGGAAAAGGCTAGACGGAACGGAGTATACGCCTATCAGTTCTCGTTCACCTCACCATACTCGCCGATCGCCAATCATGGCGCGGAGGTAAAGTACGTGTTCAGCAATCTTCGGACTCCATTGCTAGTTAGCGGAAATGTGGAGGCTGACGCCCGCGATCGGGCAACAGCTGACTTGATGGTCACTTATTGGACAAACTTCGCGGGGAGAGGGGACCCAAATGGCCCAGGCTTGCCGACTTGGCCAGCATATAGGGGACCGGGATCCGATGTCCTCGCTATCGGGCCGGCTGGCGCGAAGTCTACCGCTGAAGCCGGTACCCATCGATTCCGCTTCATTCGATCGTTTCGCAAGGCGGGCCGCCTATCCCACCGTTGGCGAACAATTCTTCCCTAATGGTTGACTCTCGATTAGGGAAGCGACTCCGCATCTGACAAATATTCTGCGCTACCTGAAGCCTTTTCGCCTTCGCCCTTCCTAGAGTCTGCCTATACTTGAACAGTATTCACAATTATTTCGACTCCGCGAATATGGATTTAAAGATGTGTCACCAGCGGGAAGTGACCCGGAAAGGGCGAGATGGTCAGGGCTTTGTCGTAGCTGGGCGGGGCAACGCTTGACGTGCTGTACAGGAATGACACGGTGACGAGGAAACAGATCGCCGCCATTGCGCCGCCGATTGCGGCAGCCGCGGCTGGAACGTGCGCATGGCGAGCGCGCCTCGTTATCAATGGGCGACGCGAGTTCATCCGAGTATTGCTGTTAATGAAGGCGATGGTGCTCTTGATGCCTCGGGGGCTCGCCAGAAGCAGTTCGGCAAGGCTGACGACAGCCAGGCGCCCGGTGCAACTCGCTAAGCGTCAGGCCCCCGACCCCATGGGCTAATCCTTTTCTCGAACTAAGCGGATTCAGCCCCGCAGTGTATCCAAGTGGGGACGTAGATAGGGCGCGCTCGAGATATCGACGGAGCGCACGTCGCTAGCCGGACCGATTAGGAACATCGCGGGTTCGGCGAAGTTGCGATCGGCCTCGGCGCGCGAACGGGGTGACGAGATATAGAGGACGGGGGTCCGCATGTAGTCCTAGTTCAGTCTCGCCGAGAGGGGCAGGGTCCAGCCTCCTCATCCACCTCCTTGGACACTCGGTCCATCGGATCGGCCGAGACCGCCATACCGTGACACCAAGATCGGCGAACTTATCCTGTATCGCAGGGACGTGGCCGACATACCAGCGGCAAACCGGGCAGTCCTTTCCTCCGTCGACGATCAACGGTCGCCAGCCGCGTTCTGCGCTGGCGCCGCCCGCCGCCCGCCGAACCTTTCCCAGCCGAGGAGCGGCAAGGCGGTGCAAGATTGAAATTTGTTCTCCACGCTCGTAGAAAGCTTCGACTTCGTCGGGCTTCTCTCAAATCGGTACCGCTCGTACCGAACACCGAGTTATGCTTCGGACGATTGTCAGATCTTGTCATGCGTTCTGGTTTTAAAGTCGCGCGCATCATGACGTTCGTGCAACTGGCTGGCGGGATCGCCGAAATTGCGATTAACCATCTGGCCGCGTTTGACCGCGGGGCGTTCGCCGATCTGGTCAGCCCAGCGCCGAAGGTTGGTGTAGTCCTGCACCTGAAGGAACTCGCCCGCGTCGTATAGCAGTCCCTTGGCCATGCCGCCATACCATGGCCACACCGCGATATCGGCGATGGTGTACTCGTCGCCCGCCAAATACTCGTTGTCGGCGAGCCGATTGTCGAGCACATCGAGCTGGCGCTTTACCTCCATCGCGAAGCGGTCAATGGCATATTCGATCTTGCTTGGCGCATAGGCAAAGAAATGGCCGAAGCCACCGCCGAGATAGGGGCCGCTGCCGACCTGCCAGAACAGCCACGAAAGGCATTCGGCGCGGGTCGCCGGATCGGTTGGCAGGAACGCGCCGAACTTCTCGGCGAGATGTATCAGGATCGCGCCCGATTCGAACACCCGGATCGGGAACGCGCCGCTGCGGTCCATCAGGGCGGGAATTTTCGAATTGGGGCTCACATCGACGAAGCAGCTGCCGAACTATGCGGATCAGCCAGGCATCATATTCGGCTCCCGTCTCGCCGCGCTCGAGTAATTCCTCGAGCATGATCGTAGCCTTCACGCCGTTGGGCGTGGCGAGCGAGTAAAGCTGGAACGGGTGCTTGCCGACCGGCAGCGGCTTGTCATGCGTCGCGCCGGAGACGGGACGGTTGATATTGGCGAACTTGCCGCCGCTCTCCTTGTCCCACTTCCAGATTTTGGGCGGGATATATTTGGTGTCGGTATCGGCCATGATCGTCTCCTTCAGGCGGTCGCGGGCCGCTGGTTTTGCGGAAACATGACGGCGCGCGCGGCATCGTCCATTTCCTGCTTGAAGCTGTATTTCCCGGCGAGCGCGGCGACGCGCTCAGCGGCGGGTCGCGCGCTGATCTCGTCGACCAGCCGCTTGACGTTGGGATAGTCCGCCCATGCCGTTTCGCCGAAGATGAACGGGATCGCCCGCGCCCATCCCCAAACCGACATATCAACGATCGAGTAATTGTCGCCGACCATATAGCGGCCCTTGCCGAGTTGCGTATCGATCAGTCGCCAATGGCGCTCTGCCTCGAACATATAGCGGTTGACGGCATAATCCTTCGGCTCAGGCGCGAAATGCTTGAAATGCACCGCCTGGCCGCAATAAGGGCCGATACCGGTCGCCACGAGCATCAGCCATGAAAGCATTTGCGCGCCTTCCGGCGACGCTTCATCGACCATGAATTTGCCGGTCTTTTTCGCCAGATATAGCAGGATCGCGGTAGAATCGAACAAGGTCGCGTTCCCATCGGTGAGCGCTGGCGTCTTGCCGTTGGGATTGATCGCGAGATATGCCGGTTCGTGCTGATCGCCCTTGCGCGTGTCGACTGGCACGATCTCGTAATCGAGCCCGGCTTCCTCCAGAAACAGCGCGACTTTCGCCGGGTTGGGGGACGGGTGATAATAGAATGTGATCATGTTCGGGCTCCTTTGTGAGGTTCACGGGGTGTCGGGTCAGAAACGCTCGGCCCACGGGTGCAACTCGGTCTCGTGCGTCCACGCGCTGCGCGGCTGCGCGATGACCGACAAATACGTGTCGGCGATCGCATCGGGGTCGAGATGGCTGTCGGGCTTCTCCGCCGGGTTGGGACTCGTCGCGCTGCGGATCGCCCCATCGATAACGATATGCGCGACGTATACGCCCTTAGGGCTAAGCTCCCGCGCCATGCTTTGAGCCAGCCCGCGCAGCGCGAACTTGCCCATCGCGAACGGTGCGGATCCGGAATGCCCCTTCACGCTAGCAGAAGCGCCGGTGAAGGATGACGCCCGATCCGCGCTCGACCATGATTCGCGCGGCCTGCTGCCCAACCAAAAAACCGCCGAACGCAGTGACCGCGAGCCTTTGCAAGACCTCGGCCGGATCGAGCTCGGTTATCGGCCCGCGTGCTCGACCGCTGGCGTTGTAGATCACCACGTCTGGCACCCCGAGTTTGGCCTGTACGTCATCGAATAGCCTGCGACATCGGCCGGATCGGCGGGTCGCACGAAAAAGCCAGCTCGCCTGTCTCGCCTGTCTCGGCGGTCAAGTCGGACAGTTTGTCTGCATGTCGCGCCACGAGCGCCACTTTCAGCCCAGCCGCCGAAAGCTTGTGAGCGAGTGAAGCACTAAGCCCCGCTCCGGCGCCGATGATCAGCGCGACCTTGAGATTTTCGAGCAAGATGGCGTCTCCAGATGAAGGCCCGATGGTTCGCGATATGCGCCTTCTTGTAACAAACGGTCAAGGATGCGTTCGATTTAATTTCGTGCTAAGGCGTGGCATGGCAGGCGTGGCACGGTTTGACAGGGGAGAGGTGCTCGACCGCGCGGCGCGCGTGTTCTGGCGGCAGGGCTACGACGCGACGTCGATCCAGGACCTGGAAGCAGCGACTTCGCTTGGACGGGGCAGCCTCTACAATGCGTTCGGCGACAAGGCGGCGCTCTTTCGCGCGGTGCTGGTGCGATATGGCGAGACCGAGGGTGCCGCGCCTTTATGTCACCTCGGCGATCCTGACGTGTTGGTAGGGCTGACGCGCATGCTCCATGCGATCGTCGAACGAATGCGCACGTCGGATCGACCCCGCGGGTGCCTCATCACCAATACCTGCATCGCAGGCGGCGGCGGCATGCCGACCGAGTTGCAAATCGCGGAGAACATGCGCGCCATGGAAGCCTTGTTCGAGGCGGCGTTTGTCCGCGCGCGCGACAGTGGCCAGATTGCCGACACGGTCGATCCCTTGAGACTGTCGCGGTTCTATTGCGGTATTGTCCAAAGCCTCGGCGTCATGCACCGCGCTCTCGGCGATTGCGCAACGCTGAATGATATCGTGACCGTCGCTCTCTCCAAATGGCCGTACCCGGACAAAGATCGCAATACGGCTCAGGTCTCCTTTTGAGGCTTTGTTTGGCTAGGCCAGCCTCCTCGGCGGTGGCTCGCCACCCGAAGCGCGAACCTTGCCCGCCTACCATCACATTCGTTATTCAATGCAAGACAATTGGACGCCAGATGCCACGCACAGGGCAGGTGGCTGCATTCTCCATTGGCAGTCAAGCCGCAGGTTCGGACGCCCGCTCATGGCCCCCCGGAGTCAATATTGCCGTAATGTAAGTGTGGCCCACGGCCGCCTTGCCATTGATGGGGTGCTTGTGCGTTTCGGGGGAACAGCTCGACCTTGATGAGAAGACCCGCCTGGTAGTCCAGGTACGCGACCCCTGGATCTGTAGACCGATTCAACCTTGAACTACTTTGGAGCCGATCGGCAAAAGTCCGCCGGCCGACGCCGAAAAGGACACTACGACATGCTCGACGAAACCCGCATGACCGCGTAAGTTAATTCAGTGAACTCCGGTAGACCCGGGGCGGCTCATAGCGGCTCAAGCCGGGCTTCGTTAGTGCAGCTGCTGCAGGATATGGTGACAATATGTTTGGAGCAGCGTCAACCGCGGACGAGGTCCTTCAAGGGATTGAGTTAGGCGGGTTTCGGGTGTTGATCACTGGCGTGTCGGCTGGTGTCGGGGCGGAAACCGCGCGTGTCCTTGTTGCTCATGGCGCTCAAGTCGTTGGCGCCGCCCGCGACGTAGAAAAGGCGCGCGTCGCGACGGAGGGGTTCGCCATACAAACGGCGTCGAGCGGTAATTTTCGGCTCATCGAACTCGATCTTGCGTCCTTGAAAAGTGACGTCCCCCCTATTTTTTCCTCCAGTTTGAGC
>NZ_JH584243.1:8402-26352 GCF_000241485.1 Sphingomonas sp. PAMC 26605 | reverse complement strand
GCTGTTCGACGGACGTCGACTCCGCGCGCTTACGGTGGTGGACGCCTTCACGCGCGAGGCGCTGGCGATCGACGTCGATCAGGGCATTAAAGGCGAGCAGGTGGTCGAGGCGATGACGCGCATCACGCTGTCGCGTGGTGCGCCCAGGACCATCCGGGTGGACAACGTCCTATGTCGGGAAGCAGCGGCGGGTTTTGGCCAGCAGATATCTATGCGCCGACTACCATCGGCGCGTGATGCATTCTGAGCCAGATGGCTTCCACCGTCAACGGGATCGCTCCCTGCCATAGCAAACACAGGATCCAGCGGTGCCGGAGCAGCCGTGGTCCTCACCGTCCTTAAAACGAGATACGCACCCAGGTGGAAGGCCCGAACATTATCTACAGGGTCGCTTTCGCGCCCTCACGGCACTTGCAGAGAGGGGTCCTTCCACCTGGCATCCAACCGTTCGAGGAACGGCCGGTACTCTGTCCCCGTCTTGATGACGGCGTGAGCCACGCGTGCCATCTTGGCGGTGAGCGCCGTCATTGCCTTGCGACGACGATCGGCATCGTCCGCGTGCCCGGCGGTATATCGTCCGAGCTTATCGCGGAAGCTGTTGTCGCGCTGACGCGCGGCGACCTGGGCGGCCATCCAGAAGGTACGACGCAATCGCGCATTGCCGTACTTGGATAGCTTCGTGCGGCCGCGGAACGTGCCGGACTGGCAGGTTGCGAGATCGAGGCCGCAGAACTTGAGGAACTGGCGGTGATGGTTGAAGCGGCGAAGGTCGCCTGCCTCAGCCAGAATCGTCAGTGCGTTGATCGGTCCGATGCCGGGGATATTGCGCAGCAGTTGGTAATCGACATGCTCTTCGAGCCGGGCATGGGCGAGCCGTTCGATCTCGTCACGCTGGTGGATGAGGCTGCGACCTTGCGCGATGACCATGCGAAACATGGTGATCGCGGCCGAGTCCTCGGGCACCGGCAACGCCGCAGAACTGCAGGCGGTCTCGTATACATCGTTGATCAGCCGGGCCTTGGAGACCTTACGCCCGATTAGTGGCCATGCCTCCGCCGAGAAGGCTTCCCGATCAAGCGCGGTGATGCTGGCCGGGGTGGGAAACCGCTCAATCAGCGCCAGGAACCAGTCCGACCGGCTGTTGCCTGCGAAGCGGGCGATCTCGGGGAAATAGAGCGGTAGGTAATGGGTCAGAATCCGATGCCAGGTCTGGGTCTTCATCTTGGAAACAACCTCGTGGGTCTTCGACAGCTCCTGAAGATCGTTGATGCCGGCGGCGAGCGGATCGACATAGCGCTGGGTCGCGCCAATGCGGAGCATGTGCAGAATGACCTGCGCGTCCTTCGAATCGTTCTTGTCCCAGCCGTTGTGCAGCGCCTCGCGGGTTCGGGCCAAGGCAACCGATGAGATGAGGCGCAACTCGAACCCCGCGGTCAGCAGGCGGTGCGCGAGGGTCCGGTGATAGTTGCCGGTCGCCTCGAACCCGACGACAATGGGGCGACCGATGGCAGCAAGCTGTTCGGCAAAACCGTCATAGTCCTCCTTGGTCGCCATGACGGTCATCCGTCGGCGCCGGCCGCCTTCCGGTCGCTCGATGAAAACCTCCTGCCGGTTCTTGGACATATCGATCGCTACCAGCACAGCGCCGGCGGGTGTAGAACAGAGCTTGGTCATGGTCGGTCGGCCTCCAAAGTGTTGTCTCGACAACTTCACTTTAGACACCTGCTGGCCGGCCATGGCTTGCCCTGATGAAGCCTGCGGCCGCTACGCGGCCTTGTCTTCATCAGGGCCGTCGCGGCTCCCGAACCGGCGCTTCCCAATGTGCTATGGCAGCGAGTTCATCGCTACCGCGGTTCAGAAATGGCTTGGGCAGGTCGGCGTGAAGACGCTGTACATTGCACCGGGCTCGCCATGGGAGAACGGTTACAACGAGAGTTTTAATGGTTCGCTTCGCGACGAGCTGCTCAACGGAGAGATCTTCTACAGCCTTGCCGAAGCAATGGTGCTGATCGAGGCGTGGCGGCGCCATTACAACACCGTCCGGCCGCACAGCAGCCTGGGCTACCGCCCGCCGGCCCCAGAAGCGGCAACACCGCCATTGCCGGTCTCCGGTTCCGCTTCGCTCCACCTCCAACCGGCAATGGCGGCGGGGACGACAATGCACTAACTATCTACCCGGACCACCCGGTGGGGGCTGCTCAGTCACGGCTCGACGAGGGTGAATTGAAACCGCGTTCCACCTCCACGCGATGCTCGGTGCCCCACACGCATAGCGGCATCAGCGCCGCGGCGAGCGTAAGTCCGAACGGCGTCATCGTATAGTCCACCATCGGCGGAACCCGTTGGTAGTCGCGCCGGGTGAGCACGCCGGCCGCGACCAACTCGCGCAGCTGCTGGATCAGCACCTTCTCGCTGACGCCCGCCACCTGTCGCTTCAGCTCGCCGAACCGTCGGGGGCCTCCTTGGAGATGATAGAGGATCAGTGGCTTCCACTTGCCGCCCATCACGGCCAGCGCGAAGTCGAGGCCGCAGACGGGTTCGGGGCTGTTCATCGTGCCGATCGTACACTTACCTCCAGGTAGGTTCTAGCCCATTCGGCAGCGCCGTCCCATCTAGTCCCGGAACGGCAGATGGAGACGACAATGGGCAGACTCGACGGCAAGGTGGCGGTCATCACCGGCGCTAACAGCGGCATTGGCTTGGCGTGCGCGAAGCGCTTCTCGCAGGAGGGCGCGCGCGTGTTCATGACCGGGCGCAGGCAAGCGGAACTCGACGCGGCGGTGACTGAGGTCGGCGGTGCAGCGCGCGGCGTTCCGGGCAATGTCGCGAACCTCGACGACCTCGATCGGCTCTACGAGGTCGTGCGCGCCGAGGCCGGTCGCATAGACGTCTTGCTCGCCAACGCGGGCGGCGGCGACTTCGCCACGCTGGCCGACGTTACTGAGGCGCATTACGACCGCATCTTCGCGACCAACGTTAAGGGTACGTTGTTTACCGTCCAGAAGGCGCTGCCGCTGCTGGTCGACGGCGCGTCGGTGATCCTCACCGGCTCGACCGCGGCGGTCACCGGCGCGCGGGCGTTCAGCGTCTACAGCGCCAGCAAGGCCGCCATTCGTAGCTTCGCCCGCGGCTGGATCCTCGACCTCGCGCCGCGGCGTATTCGCGTCAACGTGCTCGCCCCGGGCGCCACGTCGACGCCGGGGCTGCACGGGCTGGCGGCAGACGAGGAGCAGGACCGGCAGTTCGTGGCGGCGATGGCGGCGGCGACCCCGCTTGGGCGAATGGGGCGGCCGGATGAGATCGCCGCTGCGGCGTTGTTCCTCGCGTCGGACGAGAGCAGTTTCGTCAACGGCAGCGAACTGTTCGCGGATGGCGGGTCGGCGCAGGTCTAGCAGCGATCGCGCCTGCCAGTGATGGCCGGGGCTCACATTTTTCCGTCGTTTGACCAATCCTTGCTCCCCTGCAGCTGATCCACGCTCGTAGCAGGTAGACAAAGGTGACGTGAACTAGCGGCTACTTTCGGGGTTAGGCGGAGTAGAGCTGAACGACCGACTATGAAGTCTTCCTGATGTTAACGTAAACGGTTGCCCGCATCGATTGGTCCTTCGTTTCGTCTCCCAAGTTTCGTCTCCAAGGACATGGCCAATATTTCTAGCCTGCTCCGCCCGTCGCGTTTGGATACAAGGTCGCGTTTGATGGCTAGGCGGCAGCCAGAATTTTGCGATCCAACCAACGATGGCTATCATTTTTATGTGTATCCGGTTTCCGATCGAAAACTAGGAAGCGGGACGGTAGCATCTCACCAATTTCCTGATGCTCCACCGCCTCCGCCCGACCCCCCGCCTCCCGAGCCGCTGCCGTCTTCCCATTTCTCGGGACTTGTGTCGGAACCGCTGCCGCTGGTGCTAGTCGACGAGATGGTCTGGGTGATGTCGGAAGCAGCGTTCGACGATCGCCGACCACGGCGATTGCCGACAAAGGCCAACGCAAACGCCGCAATCATGCAGGCCCAGAAGCCGATGGTCTTAAAAAGCTCATTGACGCTGCGCTGCGGTCGCTGGCGATGCGCGTCGTTGAAAGCGGTCATCGCAGCATCTGTTCTCGCCTTAGCGTCGTCGGGACTAGCCCGAAGCTGCAGGACGATAGCGTCGGTGCCCGCCTCCATGGCCCCGGCGATATCGTCCGCTTGCAGACGGGGCATCATGTCGCGCTGGATGACAGTGCTGGAGAAGGCGTCCGTGAGGATCGTCTCGAGTCCGTACCCAACCTCGATCCTCGGGCCCCGCTGCCCCTTCGGCTGATTAGGAGCGATGAACAGAATCGCGCCGTTATTTACGTCCTTCAACCCCACGCCCCATGCTCGCAGTAGCCTGTAGCCGTAATCGGCGACGTCGCGACCGCCTGTGTCGGGTATCGTCGCCACCACGAGCTGACGGCCAGTGTCGTGCTGAAGGCTGCGCAGCTTTGCGGTCAGATCATCGCGGGTGGCTTGCGGAAGAACGTGCGCCGCATCCACTACCAAGCCGGTCATCGCCGACGGGGTGATACCGTCGTCGACTTGTCCTGCGCTCGCCGGCGCACATCCGATCGTCAACACAAGCCCGATCAGGGCGCAACGCCAACCGAAGGAGGCCCACTCGCGGGGGCGCATACGCTTAGCCATGCCGCCAGAACGGAATAGCGCGATAGAGAACCGGCCAGTCCGGATTGCCGCCGCACTCGTCCTGGCGTGCAACCTCGATCGTCACGAAGCGTCTCCCGTCCCACACGTAGCGGCGGGAGTGGCCGCAATCGCCTGGTCCGCGTCCCTTCACAAATGTCGACAGGACGCCCCCATTATATGACGAGTTGACGAGCTTGCTGCCGTCATCGTCCGCATCCTGCCGGTCGACCGGAGCATCGGCAGTTCGGCCCGCACGATCGACCGTCACGGCAAGACTGGTGAAGTTATAGGCCCCGCCGTCGCAGGCGATCAGCACAAGCCGGCGCTGTTCGTCGAGCGGATAGGTCTGCGCGTCGGCGTCCGTGCCGTCACAGCCGGCCTCTGCGCGCAGCGAAGCAATGCGCGCAGGGGGTAAGGCCGGCCCCTCGCGTCTTGAGCTTTTGACCGCGGCGATGCGCGGCAGGAGAGGGGGAAGCGGGATCTCCCTAGCCGGGTTCGGACCGCGCCGGAGAAGCGCTACGATGGTGCCGATCCGATGCTGCGCGTCGTCGATCGCGAGCAGCACCGCCGCGGCGCCCGCCAGCGATGCGGTGGCCAGCGGTTTGCCGGCCCGATCGGCAAGCGTAAACTTGTCGCCCTTGTGCATGATGGCAAGCAGCCGTTTCGCATCTTCGGAGGAAAAGACGAGACGGTCCTCGGTCCGGCTGGGATCAAGGATCAGCGGCGTGCCATCTACCAGGAACTGCACGGGCGTTGCCGTTCCCTGCGGAAGCTGGACGGCGATCTCGGGCGTGGCGGTCGCTGTGGCGGCCTGGTGAAGCATGAAGACGGCAGTGGCGTCGTCGTCATCGGACCGCAAGGAGCCGGCGACGCATGCCAGCCCGTTGTCGCAGGCCACAAACCAGTCACCGAAGCGACGAACAGACGCCTCTGGAGCCGCAGTCAACGTAAGGAGCAACGCAAACATGATCTAACTCTATCCTCCAGAATATTGCTGTCCTACCTCCGGTAAAGCGATTGAAGTAGAATGCCGCCAACGATCGATGAGTTTCCTTACAAGCGCCGAACACTCCTCGTCCCTCTTTTGATTACGATGGCGACGCTATCTTATGCCGCCGACGTTGATCCCACTGCTGCGGCGCTCGGTCGCTGCCTCGACGATCCCGCAAACAGCAGCACTGCGGGTTCGTCGTTGCCGCATAGCGGATGGTCGCCAGTCCACCACCTAAAGCCCTTGAACAAATGCGATCAGCTGCTCCAGAGCGGTCGGTCGGCAAGATGGACAAGCGGCCGATTTTTGGAAAGCGCCAAGGGGGCCGCGAGTGACCGGCATTGGGTCATGCTGGCCGCCTATCAAGTTAGGGTATGGGAGCGGCTGAAACGATGCGGGTAGTGGGACGAGCTGTCACCAGCTCGCCCGAAGAGGGTGCTATCGATGGGTGCCGTAGTGGTGGCTGCCGGTCTTGCTGGTGTAATGGCCACCGCGATGGCTCGATCCACCATACCCCCCAGAATAGTGACCGCCGTGGCTCCAGGTATGGTGACCACCGCCATAGTGTGGTCCTCCACGTGCGCGGGCTGCGCCGGCCGCGAATAGTGCGACGACGAAAAGTGCCATCTTCATAAATATCTTCCCCGTTCACACCGGTCTCTTCCGGCTGGCTTGCAACATCACGCCATATCGAATGCAGGCAAGCGCAAATGCGCGAAATAACTTCAGCGTACGTCAGTCAAACGCTGCGCACCGGGCTACATGATTGGGGTGGCGCCGCAATTGATCAAGCAGCGCGGCGATCGATCGAAGGCGAGCGATTCCGTCGGAGTCGCCCTGAAGTGCCAAATCGCCAATTCTTTCGGCGACCCACCTCCGCGCGCGTTCGCCGTGCGTTTTCTCGATCGCTAGAGCTTCCGCCCAACGCTCGCGCTGCTCGTTTAGGGTCACTCACCAGTTCCACATGCAGTCGATGACGCCGCGAGCTACGTTGATCGCGAGGAACGCCGCGACCACGCCGATCCCGAACAAGCTAATGCCGTCTTCCAGCGAGGCGCCGGTGGTCCGCGATCTGACCGGCCGTTCAGCATCAGCGGCGACTGGAGATCAAAAGAACTGCGCAACGCCACCGTGGCGCGAGCAAGTCCCTGACCGGTGTGCAGAGAAGCTCATCGACCCGTCGCGGCACTTTGCGGTCGCCCCGTTTGGTCCTGCCGGGTTCGTGCTCTGGCCGGTGACAGGCGCGCGTGATGCAGGAGTTACTGGTGAAGCGCGCGAGGCTGGAACTGCAGCGGGAGCTGAGCGCGACGCAGGTGCTGGCGCAGCGGTCGCGGTGGCACCTTTGCACACTGCCTTGTTTGCATTGCCAGCTTTCGAGCAGTCATAATGGCGTGTAGCCGTCCCGGCGGACGCGACGGGGGCAGCCTTCACTACGGTTGGTGATGGCGCAGCACTCTTGCAAACAGCCTTATTGGCGTTTCCGGCTTTTGAGCAATCGTAGTGTCGCGCGGAGGTGGTGACCGGCGTCACTTGGGTGGCTGCCGGCGCCGTGGCGGCTCCCTTGCAAACCGCCTTGTTTGCATTCCCAGCCTTAGTGCAGTCGTAGTGACGGACCGCTTGAGCGTTTGCGGGCGTCGCGGTCACCGCGAGCGGGGCCAGAATACCTAGGACTGCGAGAAGAATACGCTTCATATTAACCACCCCGATTATGTTCACTCAGTCTGCCCCGTTCACCCGCGCGATGCAATTGGTCAAAGCCAGCGGCTGACACCGCCATGGTGAGAGCAGGTGCCGCGGCGGCTCTCGCTAAAGCTCCATGATCGATCCGCGCATTGCGCGCTTGCTCCAGCTGGCGCTCGGCTTGCTTGGATCGGGCGATGTACCCTGTGCCCGCTATGAGCGGTGTAATAGTCCTCGCCATAAGCGGGTGTCGTTCGGTTACAGATGACGGCATATTATTTTCTGATCGTCCGACGCGCGCTAACCGGCGGGTTCGAACTGACCCGCTGGTCATACATCAGACCATCGCGGCGAGGAGATCATCGACTCGCGCAGTCGCGAACGCCGTAAAGCTGTCGGCGACGCCGTAAGGTATGAGTAACTCGCGACCATTAATTAGTGCGCCGCAGCTGTAAACGACATTGGGAACATAGCCGTCGCGTTCCTCGGGGCTTGGCGACAGGATCGGCTCCGGGGTGCGTGCAAGGACACGCGACGGATCGTCGCGGTCGAGGAGGCAAGCACCAATCGAATAGGTGCGCACGGCGCCGACACCATGGGTCAGGACGAGCCATCCCTCATCGATCTCTATCGGCGATCCGCAATTCCCCATCTGCACTGCTTCCCAGGGGAAGCGCGGCTCGATCAGCTTGGCGCCGCCGTTCCAAGTGAAAAGGTCGTCGGAGGACAAAAGCCAGATGCTCTCGCTGTCCTGCCGGCCAAGCATAAAATAGCGATCGTTGATGCGGCGCGGGAACAGCGCCATGCCCTTTGCGCCCACGGCGTCGCCTGCAAGCTTGCGCATTTCCCAGGATCGAAAGTCGGTGCCGACAAGCATTTCGGATCGCGCGTGCATGCCATCGAACGCAGTGTAGGTGCCATAGTACGTGACTTCGCCGTTGCCCTCGACAAACCGAACCAAGCGAACGTCTTCTATGCCTTGACGCTGGGTGGGCAGAACCGGAAACAACACCGTCTCCGAGATAACATGGCTGCCGCCGCAGTTCAGCTTTAGCTGCGGCATCCCCGCGCGGACCGCGGCAGCGTCAATGACCGGTGGTTGGGTTATCGGTCCGACCGGATCAATCTCGACGCCTCCGCCAAACGTCCAGATGCCAGTCCGGAAACTCACCGACGAAACGTGACCTTCGCCAATGCCTCTTAGCGACATTACAAAGCGGAGAGAGCCGGGCGGCACGTCTTGCTGATCGGGATGCAGAACTGCGCTGGGATTGAACAAGGCAGCTGCCTCGAACGCGTACTCTTCCATGAAAAGGGCGCCGATTAGTTCTCGGCGACGCCCGTTTACGTCCTCGACGTCGATCAGCATCGAGCGTAAATCCTCAAAACGGCGACGAAAGGCCGCGTCAACGTTGCGGTGACGATCGTCGAGGGCGGCAGTTACTTCGCTCAACAAGCGATCGACTTGATGATCGTCAAACCCAATGACGCGGTCGGCGATGACCTGAAGACGCGATGGACCATTGTCATACCCGCCAGGATACCCTGGTTCGAAAGGCCGGATCACGGTGCGCGACGGATCGGGCTTCAGCATGGCATCGTGATGATGAAGAAGCATGGTGTTGTCTGGCGACGATTGGGCGAAGAGCATCGAGCCGAGTTCAGATAAGCGCATTTCTTTCCCCTTGTAGCAGCGGACCCTGGTCTCAGGATCAGTTCGGTCAAAAACTGTGCTCGGTTACGTCTGCTTGCTCAAATGGCCATATTTCCGCGCGAGGGGTCGTAACCGCAACCTGATTGACTGCGTATAATGGTCAAGCGGACGGTTGTCCTCACCTGCGTGGTCAGGCTGGACCTTCGCCCGCCTCGAAAGAACCGTAAGGAGAATTACGATGAAGGCCATTTTCCGGGCGCCGAGCGCCTTTGGCATAGCGGCGATCGGAGCAGCTGGCCTGCTCGCCGCGCCGGGCTTGCCGGCCGCTACCGCCAAGGCAGCGGCCGGGGCGCCGGTGGTGGTCGAACTCTTTCAGAGCCAGGGTTGCTCATCCTGCCCCCCGGCAAATGCCAACCTCAACGCGATCGCCGACCGGCCTGATGTTATCCCATTATCCTTCGGTGTGACTTACTGGGATCAGCTCGGCTGGAAGGACACCTTTGCCCGTCCGCAATTTACCGCGCGACAGTGGGACTATGCACGCAGCGCCGGCCGTTCGCAGGTCGCTACGCCGCAAATAGTTATCAATGGCGGACGACAGACTGTTGTAGGAAACGACCGGCAGCAGCTCGAAGCGGCCATCGGTGCCGCGCGCCACGCCGGCGGTCCTTCGATTACGATTGCCGGTAACCGGATTGCGGTTAGCGCGGCGAACGCTTCGAAGCCAGCAACGGTCTGGGTCGTCCGGTACGATCCGCGAAGCAACAATGTGCCGATCCGGGCAGGTGAGAATGGCGGACGCACGCTACCGCACCGGAACATTGTCCGCCAGTTAAACGCCGTTCGGACATGGTCTGGGACTGCGGCGAGCTTCACGCTGCCGCCCAACCCCAATCCGATCCTGCGTACCGCGGTGCTGGTTCAAAGCGGCAGAGGCGGCGCGATCGTCGCAGCGACGCGTCTCTAGCTGTCAATCTTCCGGAGGGGAGGCGTGCCACATCGCACATTCCTCGACCGGGGCAGACTAATCCTACAGGAGTGACACCAACATGAAGATCGCAATGGTCGGCCTCGGGCGTATGGGCGGCAACATGGCGCGACGACTGTTGCGCGACGGGCACCAAGTCGTCGCATTCGACCGGGACGCCTCGGCGGTGGCGGGGCTTGCCAAGGAGGGCGCCACGGCTGCGAAGTCGTTAGAGGAGGTCGTTGCCGCGCTGGACCCGCCCCGAGTATTGTGGGTGATGCTGCCCGCCGGCGATCCGACCGAAGAGACGATCCAAGAGCTGGCCGCTCTGGGCGACGAGGGCGATATAATCGTCGACGGCGGCAACAGCTACTATCGCGACGATATCCGTCGCTCGCAGGACTGCCGGCTGAGGAAGGTCCGCTATGTCGATGTCGGCGTGTCTGGTGGCGTATGGGGCCTCGAGCGCGGCTATTGCATGATGGTGGGCGGCGACAAGGGGGCGCTCGACCTGCTCGATCCGGTTCTCGCGTCTCTCGCACCTGGCGTAGGAACCATCGACCGGACGAAGGGGCGCGACACGACCGATGACCGCGCCGAGCGCGGCTATATCCATGCCGGCCCGCCAGGCTCAAGCCATTTCGTGAAGATGGTCCATAACGGCATCGAATATGGTATCATGCAGGCCTATGCCGAGGGGTTCGACATCCTGAAGAGCCGGGGCAAGTGCGAGCGCGTGCCCGAGAGCGAGAGGTTCGAGCTCAACCTGACAGATGTGGCCGAGGTGTGGCGGCGCGGTTCTGTGATCTCCTCCTGGCTGCTCGACCTGTGCGCCACCGCCCTTGCCGAGGATAACCAGTTGGCCGACTTCTCTGGCATGGTTAGCGATTCCGGCGAGGGCCAGTGGACAATCGACGCCGCGATGGAGCAGGCAGTGCCGATTCACGTCCTCTCGGCGGCGCTGTTTGCGCGTTATCGCAGCCGCGTCGACCCGACGTTCGGGGACAAACTGCTATCGGCGATGCGTTTCGGATTCGGCGGGCATGTCGAGATGGCGCAATGATCGACCGCGCGCCCGCCGCGACGCTCGTGATCTTCGGAGCGACGGGCGACCCGACGCGGCGATTGCTCGCCCCCGCGCCTGTGCATTTGATGGGCGACGGGCTGCTCGACGACGGATTCAAGGTTCTCGGCGTTGCGCGGGAGATGGGCGACGACGCGATGCTGTGCGACAGGCTGGAGAACTTCCTCCGCGAAGACGGCGCATTGGAGGAGGAAGGAGACCAGCGCGACTGGGACGCCCTGCGCGATCGGATCAGCTACCGGTCGGGTGATTTCGCGGACGAAGCGCTGTTTACCGCGCTGGCCACCGAGCTGAGCGGCCCCGTAATCTTCTACCTCGCGACGGCGCCGTCGTTCTTCGGCCCGCTAGTCGACGCGCTGCAGGACGCCGGGTTGCTGGACGAAGCCGACGGCTTTCGCAAGATCGCGGTTGAAAAACCGTTCGGTACCGACCTTGCTTCCTCCTGTGCGCTCAACGCGCGGTTGCTGGGGCGAGCGGCGGAGACGCAGATTTTTCGGGTTGATCACTTCCTGGGCAAGGAAACGGTGCAGAACATCATGTTAGCGCGCTTCGGCAACGCGCTGACCGAGGCGGTGTGGAACAACCGCTATGTCGACCACGTCCAGATCACCGTCGCCGAGACCGTCCCTGTTGGCAGCCGTGGCGCCTTTTACGACGCGACCGGCGCGTTGTGCGACATGGTCGCCAATCACCTGTTCCAACTGCTCGCAATGGTGGCGATGGAGCCGCCAAACCGCTTTGATGCAGAAGCGATCCGCGACGAAAAGGCGCGCGTGCTGAAAGCCGTGCATCCGGTTCGGCCGGAGGACACGGTGCGCGGCCGCTATGTGGCAGGTGAGGCTGGCGGCAAATCCGTTGTCGACTATCGCGCGGAGCAGAACGTCGCGGAGGATAGCCGCACCGAAACCTGCGTCGCGGCCAAAGTGGCGATCGACATCTGGCGCTGGGCGGGCGTGCCTTTTTACCTGCGTACCGGCAAGGCGCTAACCGCGCGAGAAAGCGAAATCGTGATCGGGTTTCGCGACGCACCCGCCACATCGTTTGAGGGCGTCGCAGGCGAACGCCCCGCCAACGAGCTGGTGATCCAGATCCAGCCTCGCGAAGGCCTCCATTTTGGCATCGTTGTAAAGCAGCCGGGGCCTACCCTGACCACGGCGTCCGTCGCACTCGACTTTTGCTATGCCGAGACGTTCGGGTTCGGTCGGCCGACTGGTTACGAGACGCTGATCTACGACCTGCTGATCGGCGACCAGACGCTGTTCCAGCGCGCCGACATGGTCGAGGCCTGCTGGACGGCGGTGGTGCCCCTGATCGAAGCTTGGCGGCAAGGCGAGCCGGAGGATTACGCTGCTGGAACGACGGGACCCGCGGGGGCTGCCGCGCTGATGGCACGCGGTGGCCGGACATGGAGGGCGATCGCATGACCGCGCTCGACCGATAGTGTCTTACCCTACCAACCATGAGGCGAACGCCATGAGGGTCGAGCAGGACTATTTGCGCAGGCGCAGCGCGGAGGAGGAGGCGCGCGGTTCCCAGGCGTCGTGCCTGTCGGCGAAGCGGGCCCATCTCGCGCTCGCCGCGGCTTATGCTAGCCGAGCGGCTTCGCTCGCTGACAAATCAGATCATGAGGAAATGTTGTGAAGGGATTCGTCGTCGAGGCAATCGAGCCCGTAACGCTCGGCCGTCAGAACCGGTTGGTCGACATGTATGTGCTCAGCCCGTTCATTTGGCGGACCGATGATCGCTACGAACTTCTCGTGCGGGCTGTGCCGCGACGCGACGACGAACCGCGGTTGAAGATGGCGGAAATTTGGTACGGCACGTCATCCAACGGCCTGCATTTCGAGATGGATGAGGCGCCTGTCATCTTTCCCGGGCCCGGCCTTGAGGATCTCGACGGCTGCGAAGATCCGACGGTGATTGTCGCAGAGGGACGCGTGCATTGTTGGTACACCGGCTGGAACGAGGCCCAGCGAACCGGGCGGCTAATGTATGCGGCGGGATCAGACGCGCGCAGCCTCAACAAGCAGCGCCGCGTCCTCGACTCGCGCCCGCCCTATGCCAACCCCAAGGAAGCTACGGTCGCGCCCGCTGCCGACGGATCATGGCGGTTGCTGTTCGAATATGCCGAAGACGAGCATTCCAAGATCGGTGTCGCCGCCGCCCCGGACCTGCACGGCCCTTGGGAGGTGATCGGACCGTTGCTCGATGCCAGGCCCGATCATTGGGACAATTGGCACCTGTCGACCGGGCCGGTGATCGGCGCGGGTTCCAAGCAGCCGGTGATGTTCTACAATGGCGCGACACACGACGCGCACTGGCGAATTGGCTGGGCCGTGCTGGACGTGCGCTTGGGACGGGTGGTCGCACGATGCGACGGTCCGCTGATCGCGCCCGAAGCGCTGGCGTCGGGCGCTACGGATATCGCCTTCGCCGCTTCAGCGGTCGAGGACGAAAACCACGTCTGGCTATATTATTCGCTGTCGGACAAGGATCTGTTCCGAGCAAGATTGCGCCGGCTATGAGCAACACTGGTGTCCTTGCGGGCCGCGTCGCGGTCGTCACCGGCGGAGGCTCGGGTATCGGTGAAGCCTGCGTCCAGGCAATTGCCGAGCGCGGCGCCGCCGTCGCCATCGGCATCGTCGGCGACGAGGACGTGAGCGAGCGTGTCGCCGCGATCGAGGCGGCGGGCGGCCGCGCCCTCGCGTTGCCGCTCGACGTGGCGGACGAGGCCGCGGTCGAGACTGCGTTCGATCGAGTCGCAGTGGCGCTCGGCGTACCCGACATCCTGATCAACTCGGCCGGACTGAACATGTCGGGCGTCGAAGTGGCCGACATGCCGCTGGACCAGTGGAGGCGACTGATCGACACTGACCTAACCGGCACGTTTCTTACCTCGCGCCGGTTCGTGCGCGATCTGAAGCGGGTGGGACGGGGTGGTGCAATCATTAACATCACCTCCATCCACGCTTTTGCCATGCGGGCAGGCGGGGCGGACTACACTGCCGCGAAAGGTGGACAGGCCAATTTGGGTGCCACGCTGGCGCTGGAGGTTGCGCGGCACGGGATCACGGTAAATTCCATTGCGCCAGGCATGATCCTGACGCCGCTCAACAAGCAGGCCCTCGACGATCCGGAGTATCTCCACAAGATCGAGCGCAACATCCCCGTCGGTCGCGCCGGCCGGCCGGAGGAAGTGGCGCGGCTCGCGGCTTTTCTGGCGTCGCCCGACGCCGCCTACATAACGGGCACGTCGATCACTATCGACGGTGGCCTGTCGCTGCTCGTGGGGCAGGGGGCCTGACCGACAATCAACGGAGAAACCCCCTGCGCGCGTATTTGACTCTGGCTTTGGCGGTCTCCGCCTGCGGAGCGTCCAGCGAACCTCCGTCGACACCCCGGCAGGAGAGGCTTGCCGCTGACGCCGCTTCGCCCATCACGCTGACCGCCACCGATGGGGTAGAGATCGACGGTGACTATCGCCGGGCGACGAGGCCCCGGGTGTTGATCCTGTTGTTCCATCAGGCGGGGTCCGGCAAAGGCGAGTATGCCACTATCGCCCCACGTCTGGCCGCGGCGGGCTACAGCTCGCTGGCAATCGACCAGCGCGTGGGCGGACCGCTGTTCGGCGTCAATGCCACCGCGGCGCGATTCGACCGCCCAGCGGCCTATCTGGAAGCGCAGCGCGACCTGGAGGCGGCGCTGGCTTGGGGACGTGCCCAAGGCCTGCCGATCATCCTGTGGGGCAGCAGCTATTCGGCTGCGTTGGTGTTCCGCGTCGCAGCGGCGCACCCGCAAGGAGTGGCAGCGGTGCTGGCCTTTTCGCCGGGCGAATATCTCGACAACAAGCAGGCGGTGGCGCACGCCGCGGCTGCCGTCCGCGTGCCGGTGTTCGTCACGTCGGCCAGCGACGCGGGCGAGATAGCGGCGGCGCGCGCCATCCTTGCGGCCTCGCCAGCCCCGCTGAAGCGTCAATACCTGCCGCGCGCCGGGATTCACGGCTCTTCCACGCTCATTCCAGTAAAGAATGCGGCGGGCGCAGCGGGGAACTGGGTAGCGATGCTGGACTTTCTCCACCGCGTCAGCGGACCTACGACACCATCATGACCGTCCGCCGGCCCGGCGTAATCGTCCGCCATTCGTCAGCCGTCGCCGGTCTTGAAAGCGATGGCCTCCACCTCGATTTTCCATTCGGGCATGACCAGCGCCGCTGCCGCGACCAGAGTCGATGCTGGGCGCGCGCCCTCCAAAAACGGCTCGCGGATACCCGCCAGCGGCCGCGCATCGCCGATGTCAGTCAGAAACGTTGTCACTTTGACCAGATCGTGGACGGTCATTTCGGCGGCGGCAAGTATCGCGACGATATTGCGCCAGCAGAGCGTTGCCTGCGCGGCGAATGTATCGGGTGTCTGGCCGTCAGGGTCGACTCCCAATTGCCCGGAAATGTAGAGCGTCTTTCCAGCACCGCGGATTTCTACCGCGTGGCTGTAGGCACCCGCAGGCGGATAAATGCCCTTGGGCGCGATCGTTCGATTGTTCATGGCTGTTCTCCTGTTTGCACCTGTCAACCGCGCACCTTGCGGCCGAGGAAGTCCAGCATCGCTTCGCGGATCTCTGTTATGTGCGTCTCAAGCGCGAGGTGGCGGGTATCGTAGAAATGCAGCTCGGTGTCGGGAATGTCACGCTTGAACGCCGTGGCACCAGGTGACAGGAAATACGCGATCTGCGTGTCGGCCAGCCTGCGACAGTGACGGCGGACATGTATGGCAAGAGCCTGGTGTCCCATGGCCGCGCCGTCGGGCTTGGCGCCAGCAGCGGCAATGCCTTCGCGCTTCAGCCACCGCAAACGCCAGCGGCAATTTGATTAAGATCACGTAGCGCATGCTAATGCGGATCGCGCTCGATCGCCGCGAGTTGCAGCGCAATCCGCCGCGCGTCGGACTGTCTGTGGCGACGATCGTCGATACGGCGGATCAATAGGGTAGGATGGTGGGCGCCCGCGCGCGCGCGACCTATGTCGGAATTTCGAGCGACTCGGGCGGTCCCGGCGTCAAACCGAAGATCGAGCAGACCATCGCGGCGAACCGCTGATGCGCGCGGCGCGTTCGTCCGTTCGTCCGTTCGTCCGTCCGTTCGTCGCGGCCGCGTGGCGTGTTGTCCGCACAGGGGCCCCATCTGGCCCGACGTCTGAATTTGTTCAGCCCGCGGATCACCCTGTTCGATAGCGCTTGCAGGTGGCGGTACGGGAAAGCACCGCCCACGGTTGGGTCTCTAGCAATGCTAGGTTTTGCTTGCCGGATCTCACCAGAACTTCGTGGAGAGGAAACCAATCTACCTGTACATCTTCGTCAACGACGCGTCGAAAGTGAACCGGCTGCGTCGCATTTTGCCGGGCTCACGTGGATTGTGATGGTATCGCCTTTACCGCCACTCGCGAAGCGGTTTACGATTAGCAGCTCGAGCATGATGTTTGAAATTATCAAATTCGTACCCGATGGCTTGCGAGCGCCGTGATACTGACCGGAGTGCAGAGTGCGGATGGCAACGAGCGAAGCCGAGCTCAAAATGCTGATGATTGGCGGCCTCGACGGCGATGCGGCTGCTCATGGTCGGTTGCTGCGCGCGCTCGTGCCGCTTTTGCAATCGTTCTATCGTCGCCGCCTCTCGCAAGCCGAAGACGTCGATGACCTTGTACAGGACACATTAATCGCTTTGCACATTCGCCGCGAAACCTTCGATCGAGATCGACCCTTTACCGCCTGGCTCTATGCGATCGCCCGCTACCGGGCAATCGATCACTATCGACGCCGCCGCTCAACAGTGCCGATTGAAGACGTGGAATCCATCCTTGTAGCTGAGGGATTCGAGGATGCGGCTAATGCACGCATTGACGTCAACACTCTCCTATCGACTCTGTCCACCAAGCAAGCGCGGGCGATCCGCGACACGCATCTCTATGGAAAGAGTGTATCGGAAGCTGCCGCCGGCGCTGACGTTGGAGAATCAGACGTGAAGGTGTCCGTACATCGTGGCCTGAAGGCGCTTAGCGCCCTGATCAGGGGTTTATGACGGTGAATACCGAAGAGCTTATTGACATGCTTAGCCGTGACGTTCCCCGGGTGCCGCGTCATGCGGTGGTAAAGCGCGTGGGAGTCGGCATCGTGGCCGGCGGCCTTGTCGCAATGCTGCTGGCTGCCGCCGCACTGGGAATTCGGCCAGACCTTCGTGTAGCCATCCATGGCTTTTCATTCTGGATGAAGTGGGGTTACACCATATCGCTAGCGCTGGGCGCGACCTACGTGGTCACGCGTATCGCGCGGCCCGCTCCGCTATCGCTGCGTGGGCTCTGGTTGATGACCGCTCCGGTGCTTGTCCTGGCCAGTATTGGGGTCGGTGAGCTTGTCCGAACGCCGCCATCGGACTGGCTGCAGATGTGGCTTGGCCGGAGCTGGACACTATGTCCCTGGCTGGTGCTGACCTTAGCTGCGCCCATCTTCACTGGACTCGTCTGGTCGTTTCGCAAGCTCGCGCCCACGCGATTGCGGGCTGCGGGGGCGATTACTGGTCTCAGCGCGGGGGCATGGGCTGCGACGATCTATTGCCTGCATTGTCCCGAGGTCTCCGCAATCTTCGTGCTTACCTGGTACACCCTGGGAGTCCTGCTCGCGGCAGCCATAGGCGCGCTGATTGGTCCTGGAGCCTTACGTTGGTGATGCTCTATCGAACGCCCGCTGTCTCAAGCATTTTTAAGTGTGCTGCCGTCATTTTCGTCGTGCGGTCATACCGCTTTAGTCCAAGCCGAAAGACGCAGCGAATTGTCGGCGCGAACCGATCAATCGCCGAACCATCATCATCGTGATCGCTTGAACGACGCCCCCCTGAGTCTCATGGAGCCGTTCGTCGGGACCGAT
>NZ_JH584243.1:0-3195 GCF_000241485.1 Sphingomonas sp. PAMC 26605 | reverse complement strand
AGCCATAGTGCCGCACCGGTGCTTGCCACAGTGCCGCACCTGTGGCCTGCGGCTCACATCACCCGCAAGGCGGGGCAGACCGGCTTGCAATTACCCATAAGTATTTGAATCGCTTGCGTGCCTCCGAAAGAAAATTGTTGAATCGGATGAATCAGTTGTGATTCATTCACGAGCACCGTGATTGTGTTCGTGAGGTGCGCGATGCAGGCCGAAAGCGAAAGCCAGCTGCTTCTGGGCGACCACTGGTCGCGCAGCGAGGTCGATGAGACCGCTTTCAGAGATGCCCGTCTCGGGCGCCGGTTCGGCGATTTGCTTCGCTGCTTGAGCGACAGGATGGGAGGAACAATTCCTTTGGCCTGTCAGGACTGGGCAAGCACCAAGGCCGCGTATCGGTTCTTTTCCAACCCAAAGGTCGAGGAAGGGGACATCCTTGCAGGCCATCTCAAGGCGACGAAGGCGCGATATGTCGCGTCTGACGGACCGATCTTGGTGCTTCAGGATACGACAGAGTTCACCTATCAGCGCCGGAACCCGCACGACGTCGGCTTTACCAAAAGCGTGAACAGTGGTCGCGACAAGAGTGGCCGGCTCCGACACCACGCTGTTTGCGGAATACTGATGCATTCCAGTCTCGTTGTTACCGAGGAGGGACTTCCCCTCGGCCTGGCCGCGGTCAAATTCTGGAACCGCGATAAGTTCAAGGGCACTGCCCAGCTCAAGCGGAAGATAAATCCGACACGGGTTCCGATCGAAGCAAAGGAGAGCGTTCGTTGGCTCGATAATCTCCGCCAGTCGGTCGCTCTGCTGGGGCAGCCCGATCGGTGTGTCCATGTCGGCGATCGAGAGAGCGACATTTACGAACTCTATTGCCTCGCTAAGGATCTCGGCACCCACTTCGTCGTCCGCACCGTTGTCGACAGGCTTGCTGGTATCGGCGACCACACCGTGAAAACCGAAATGCATGAGGTCCCAAGCGCGGGCATGCATAGCATCGAGGTGAGGGTCGATAATGACACGGTCGAACGTGTAACCCTTGATATCCGGTTCAAACGAATCCACGTCTGCCCGCCGATCGGAAAGCAAAAACGCTACCCGGCGCTCGATCTGACGGTGATCCATGCGTCGGAGGTCGGTGGCCCATTGGGCCGCAAGCCGATCCTCTGGAAGCTCGTCACCGATCTGGAAGTTGCCGACCTCGACGCAGCGATCGAGAAAATACGTTGGTATTCCGCGCGCTGGAAGATCGAAGTCTTCCATAAGATTCTGAAATCAGGATGTCGTGCTGAGGATGCCAAGCTCCGCACCGCCGATCGTTTAGCCAACCTTGTCGCGCTGTTTTGTATCGTCAGCTGGCGCGTGATGTGGATGACCATGATGGCACGTGCTGCCCCCGACGCCGACCCGGCGATCGCATTTACAGCGACGGAAATTACAATCCTCGACCGCCTCGTTTGCGATAGCGGGAACCGCCGAGCAAAGCCGGGCACCCTCCAGCTCTATCTCACCAAATTGTCCCGCCTTGGTGGTTATCTCGCGAGGACGTCCGACCCACCGCCTGGAAACACTGTCGTCTGGCGCGGCCTACGACGCCTGGTCGATATCCAGATCGGCGCGGAACTCGCCACTTGTGGGTAATTGCAAGGCAGACCGGACGCTTACATCTGATGCTCAATGTCAGACGCGTTTGGCGGGTAAACCATGACCCGCCATGGCACGCGGGCGTCAGGAAACCAATGATGTTTCTAGGTTAATAGTCTGCTTGCCAGAGCCGGACCCGGCAATAGTTCGCTGATTCAAAAATCAAAAGTTTTGCATCAGCCACATTGGCAGATCAGTCGGTTGCCTCGACTAGTTGCGGGCATGTTTTGAGGCGTCGGATCATATTCTAAAGTGGATCGCGCGTCGATGTAGCGGCCACAACAATGCGGTCACTGCCCCGACGATCGCGACCGCACAGGCAAGCGATGCGAGCCGTGGATTTGGCAGCATGGTCGATGCGACCGCAAATCCCCATTGCTGGGGAGCTAGCAGCGCACCTCGCCATGGAAGCAGCGGAAAGCCTGATATGCGGCTGAATGCCGTTGAGATTAAAAAGGCGAGGATGGCGTTGCCACCAAGCACTCGAAACGGTGTGGCTATGGCCCGGCCGACCGGCGCACGCAGCGTCACCACCAGCAGCGCAAGCACCAGGGCAGACACGCCGCTACTAAACAAAGCAAAACTGCTGGTCCAAAGCCGCTTGTTAATCTCGAACACGGGATCGAGAGCCAACCCGGCGATTATAAGCATGGTGCCAGCGATCGCGACATGAAGCGTCGCGCGATCGGAATTTTGCCGCCAGGCCCATGCGGCGAGCGCGCCGAATAAGAGGTTGGCCGTGGCAGGGAGCGTCGAGAGCAGCCCTTCGGGATCGTAGGTCGCGGGGCCTTGCCCGGTTGCAGAACCAAGGGGCCACAGATGCGGCACGGTGAACAGTGTCCGATCGACAAAGGCGGGCAAGCTACCATCCGGGGTAAGCAGCCCGACACCAAAACCGGGCACCGGCACAAAGCGTAGCAACGCCCAATAACCAATGAGGATTGCTGCGATGCAGAAGAGCACCCGCTGTGGGGCAATGGCAATTCTGCCATCGGCTATCGTACGGCTGGTGACAACGATCAGCGCACCGCCGAGCAGATAGCAAAGACCAATGCGCTGGAGAATGCCGGGGATGCGGACGTAGGACAAACCCCCGTGACCGGGATAAGGCGCTCCCGCCGAGATCGTCCAAACATAAGTCGCCTCTACAACCAACCCGAGCACGACCAAAGTAATCGATCGTCTGATCAGCCGCATCCAAAACAAGCGGCGTTGCGCCGTATCAGCCATCAATCGCGGGAATGACAGCCCCAGCGCCATGCCGACGCTAAAGAGGAAGGTGGGGAATACCATGTCAGCGAGCGTAGCGCCGTGCCAAGCGGCATGCTGAAGCTGAGCATACGCCATGGACCAATCACCAGGGCTGACGACGAGGATCATGCCCGCCACCGCTAGACCCCGAAGCACGTCCAGCGCTTCCAAACGGGGCAACCGCTGAGTCATACAGATCATCCTCCCCGTGCCAAAATACTGACATCGATGTCAAAAGATGACTTGTTTTGAATCGCTGGGCAAGCTCTGCGTACGTTGATGCGAAAATCACAGGTTCTGCATCAC
>NZ_JH584242.1:292602-300261 GCF_000241485.1 Sphingomonas sp. PAMC 26605 | reverse complement strand
AGCTTGCGGCTCGCTGACGCGGCCGACGTCGGTTGCTACTCTACAGTCTCGACCGGCCTTGACGCTGGTTTACCGCCGGACAAAAGTGCGGACAACGTGGCGATTTCGATCGGATAATTCAGCCGGAAGCATGGAATATCCGTCTCTGCAACCGCCCCCTCTGGGACCGCTAGGAATAACGGACGGTCGGCCAGGACCGTCTTGAGCTCGAGAAGCATTCCCGTTATTTGCGCCGGCTCTTGTGTCGCGATCAGCACGCCATCGCACTCGATAATGACATCTCGAAGCGTCTTCACATCAATCGAGAGCGGGAAGCCAAGAGGTTCATAACCAAGCTCGGCGAGAACTTCTTCTTCGTGGGATAATGCCGCCGCTTCGCAAAGGAGCAGTATCTGAGCGCCATCGCCAATAATAGGGGTATCGGCGTCAGCAGACAGTTCAGGCAACCACACCGCAAACCGCGCTCCACCGCTCGGAACATTTTCGACGTCGATCGTGCCACCATGATCCTGAACAATTTCCCACGCGGTCGAAAGACCTAAACCGGTACCACCCGCTCGCGTCGTAAAGAACGGCTCAAAGAGGCGCGGATAGGCAGTCGCAGGGATACCGGGGCCACTGTCGCTCATCGAGACAACGATATAATCTCCTTGGTCAAGGCCACCGTGGCTCATGTGCCTTTCATCGCTTAAATGGGCCCTGCGGGTTGCGATTATGATTGGCCGGCCGCCGCTTGCTTGGGCCGCATTGTTCAAGATGTTCAGAAACACTTGCTGAAGCTCAGATCCAGCTCCCAACACCCGAAGGCAATTATCAGTCGGCGCCACTTCGAAGGTCGTTTCATGACGAGAGGAAGCAGATAGAAGCCGAACAGCCTGGGTCAGGACATCCGGCAGTCGGATCGGCCGCTTGTTTGCGCGCCCCTGCTTTGCAAAGCTCAAGATATCGTCGACCAAGTCACGAGCACGCGCGACCGCGTTTTGTATCTCCTCGAAATTGTGCCGGGCCGATGTGCCCTGCCGAGTGCGTTCCTGCCCCATCTCAGCAAAGCCGCCGATGGCACCGATGATATTATTGAAATTGTGGGCTACGCCCGAGGCCATCGCTCCGATCGTCTCCATCCTACGCGCCCGCGCCAGCCTCCTCTCCAGTCGGTCGCGTTCCAACTGCAGTACCTCGCGTCGAGCACCATGTGCGATGGCGACAACAGCAGAACTGACGCCTGCTACATGGTCGCGTCGTTGGGCGGAGGTCCGGCAAGGTGGCTCGAATCCGATGACTACACCAAATGGGCCGGCCGTTCGCAGAAGCACAAGGTTACTGATGCCTGCGTCCTCCATAGCGAGATCGAGCGTCGGATGAATGTTTCCGTCACCGCGGGACGCGATGATTTGGCAGCCGTGCCAAACTGCATCGGCGTCCGCTGCATCAACGAGCTTGCGAAGCCAGCGCGGATCTAAATTGCCGTCCGGCCATGAAAAATGCGAAAAACTGGGGACGCCGGGAATTATTAGCTGGAGCCGTTTCGCGCCGATATGTAGGGCTAGTCGGTCTACAGCTTCATGGACGCGAGACACAAAGTCCCCCCCCCCAGTATCGATGAGCGGGATGGCGATCGCAGCACTCAGACGCCCGTTCGCAGCCTGGCCCTTTAATTCGCGCGTGCGCAAGCGTTGAACGAGGATGAGCGCGAGCACCGAACCCATCAAGAGGATCACAGTAATAGCGACCGCGAGCTGCAGATGTTGGATAGTAGCTGCCCGGGCCCGCGACTCCTCATGAAGAACCGACTGGAGCGCAACAACCTCGTCGTCGATTCGCAGCGATCGGATCGTATGCAACAAGCGGTCGATCTCGGGCAGGACCGAGACCAGCAGTCTTGCATGGGAAATGAGTTGCGCTTCAGGCGTGCCCCCCGCCGGCAAAAGCGTCCGAGCAAGAACGTCTTTCGCGGCCATAACTGACTGTAAACTCGTGTCCAGGGTCAATTGGAGAATCCGTGCCGACAGTCGATCTTGACCTGCTACCGTTGGACGGTCATTTGATGTGAATCGGGTCAGCGAGTTCTGCAATAGCGCATTGTCGGTCTTGAACCGCTCGACCAGACCCTCTTGCCGACTGACCTCGATCTTTAGACGGGCAAGCCGGACGCTCGCCTCGGACTTCTTCGGAAGCCGGTCGAGAACGTCCAAACTTTCGCGTCCCTCGGCCAAATCGACATTGACCGGATCGTAGTTGCGCAGAAGGCCCGCCCGGGCGTCAAGCAGATCGATCTGCAGTTTTTGCTCTGACAGGCAGAACCCCATGATAGCGCCGCTTGCTTGAGCCATCCAATGACGAGTATCGTTCATCGATCGCACCGTGAATAGGGCCAGCGCGATGCCTGACACGAACAGGAGGGCACTCGCCAAACGGAGGGTTAGCAACCATCTCACCGCCTAGCCCCTGCCGCCGGGCGTAGCTGATGCCCTTGGTATTTTCCTGTCAAAGCATTGAGAAAGGACGAAATATCCTCGATGTCACGATTGCTGATCTCAAGGTTCAGCTGGGAATGCGCCATCTGTTTGATGGCGCGGCTTAAATCGTCAACGCTACCGTCGTGAAAGTAGGGCGGGGTCACTGCTACATTTCTAAGGCTCGGAACCCGTAGAAATGGTGGGTTTGCATCACCCAATGGATGAAAGATGCCGCGACGTTGAAATAAGTTCGCGCCGATATTTAAGCCCTGATGGCAGCTGGCGCAGCCTAAGCTGCGGAAACGTGCAAATCCGCGGATCTGTTGATCCGTCATCGCCGCCTTGTCGCCCCGCAAGTACCGATCAAAGGGCGCGTCCGGTGTGACAAGAGTGTTCATGAAAGCCGTCAGAGCGTCGGCCAGGCTCTCTTCTGTTGGCTTTGCCCCGTATATTGCGCGGAACCGATTCAGCATCGTCGGATCGGCCGCGAGCCGGCGCGCCGCCAACCCACCGCCACTCATGAGGTGCTCGCTCCGCAATGTCCCGAGCGCCAAGTCATGAAGACTGCGAACATGCCCTGCCCAGCCAAGCCGAAAACTGAACACGCTGTTAAATACCGTCGGCGTGTTAACCTGCATGGCGTGGGCGGCATCCCCACGATCCAAGCGGGATGCTGTCGCGCCGTTGGTGCTCAGGTCGTGACATGACGCACAACTAAGTTTCATGAACCGAGACATGCGGCGATCGCTGAACAGATCACGTCCGAGAGCAATTTTGTTCGCATCACCCGCTTGCGGGAACGGCAGCGGCGAGAACGCGTCACGTATTGGCCTATCGCGAGACGCCTCCGCGCGAGCCAAACTGAGGCCGAGCACGCTTGCCGCAAGCACCAACGCGAGAGAGGCCGCTTTCACGCGACGTCTACAGTTACATCGAACCGGTAACCAATCCCACGCTCGGTCCGAATGAAGTAGGGCGCCCGCGGGTCGTCTTCGAGCTTTCGACGCAGGCGCAGGATCTGCACGTCAATGCTCCGATCGAACACGTCCTCGTGAACACGAGTCGCCTGCAGAAGATGCTCGCGCGAAAGCGTCCGCTTAGGCGCCTGAACGAAAGCACTCAGCAGCGCGTATTCTCCCTTCGTCAACACGATCGTCTCTCCCGCTGGCGAGATTAGCTCACGCTGCCTTTGATCGAACGACCAACCGGCAAAACGAAAAATGGCCTCGCGCTGCTTTGCAGGGCTGAGACGGTCCATGCTTCGCCGGCGTAGCGTGGCACGGACCCGGGCCAGTAGCTCGCGAAGGCCGAAAGGCTTGGTTACATAATCGTCTGCGCCTAACTCCAGGCCCAGCACACGATCAATCTCCTCGCGCCGACTGCCGGTGATGAGAATGACCGGCAAGACGCTCTTAGCCCTGAGTTCGCGAAGGATATCAAGGCCATCATCCTCGCCGAGATGAAGATCAAGGATCATCAGGTCGGGCTCGCGAACTGCAAGCGAGTGCATCATTCCCTGGCGTCCTCCGACGGCCGACGCCCGAATGTTGTGCTCCGTAAGATAGCCGACGATCATCCGCTGCATTGCGGGGTCGTCATCGACAATCAGAACCCGCGCAGCCTTCGTTTGTGTTGTAAGGTTGGCCGTGTCCAGAAAAGTCACCGAGAGCTCCTAGTTTTGCGCCCTGCCCTAATGCTTATTAAGGGGGTGGGTGTGATCCAGAACCGCGTCTGTCACCGTTGTAACCATTCTCTGCTGTCGGCCTCGCGCTCGGACACGTTCACGCTAAATTCCCTGGCTCCCCGATCGCGTCTCATCATTGCACGCAGCGGACGGTTCTGACCTTCCCGATTCGCCCTAGACTTACCCCGTCCGTGGCGACGGCGGCTGTTATCGCCTGTTAGGTCACGATAGGCTCTTGCTCGCAAAGTCATCGCCCTACTGCGTGTCCGAATGCCGTCATGCAGTCCGCGCCGATGACCGATACCGTTTGGCTTCGAAAATTAAGGTACAAAGGGCCCGGCTAGCGACACGGAAGGGTTGGAAACCTGTCTCAGCGGCGACAACGGGCAGGGGCGCCTCGCTGACTTGGACATCGACCCCGTTCTTTCTTCCTACGACATAGATGCGCGGCTGCAGATCATGGTCGATGGGCCATAGACGATGCGCCCTAACGGATGCAGGTTCTGCTCCAGCGCGTCTCGGCAAACAGCTCGACAGTGAACCACGTGCCGTCACGCCCAAGCGCTGACGCGACATGCTGGCCCAAACTGACGGCAGCCCCCCCAGGATCGTGCAGACAATCGAACAACGCGACAATCATAATCTGCCCCCCGCATAATACTCTGCCGATGCGACCTGGAGTGCAACACTGTCGCCGACGCCCCCTTCGCGTGCCGCTTTACGCGTGCGGGCAGTCGAGCAGGCGTCGATCCGCCATGCCCGTAGCTAACGTCCGCAACGAAAGCGCCCCGCTAAAGCTTTGCCGACAAGCCCCCGACGCTGAAATCCGCTATTTAGCAAATTGGCGTTGTAGCCCGACCGAAAAAAGCGTTCCTTTTCCCAGAACAAACAGTGTCTGTGTTTTGCCAGTGTAAGCCCTTCCCTGAGTGGAAAGCCTCGGCAACTTCTGGTTTTCCGATCCATATCGTCTGGCCGTTCTCGAAAGCTCAGATAAAGAACGCTTGATCAGTATTATTCGCGAAGACGGCGCCGTGGTGTTGGGTCACGTAAAACGCCCTGTCGGCCTGTCGTAATCAAGATATTGTACTGCTGTGATAGCCTAAAGCGTTCCAGGAGATACCCCTCCTGCGATCTCGTCCTCTCGGCGACTCATGCTGCGCGGCAGGTTACGCTAAACATGCCCTGCCGATCAAACGACGAAGGATCCCGTAACGCACTTGCGATGTGTGTGGCGTATTGCCGATTATGGCTAGGGCGCTGGTTGCTTTCATTCGTACCGACTCCCGTAGTTATGGGTCTGGAAAGGATGGAAAGCGCTGGGCGTCATCGCTGAGCCACGAGAAGTGTTCCCTTCTCGGCAGGGGAAAGAACTATCTGGGTCGGCGCGAAGAAACCCGCTTCCGTCACCATCTGCGACAACTCGTCAAAGGTGTAGGTGCGGGTGCCGGTCTCGACCAATAGGGTGAGCCGGAAGGCCGTTTCAAACAGACTCGGGGTTGTCTCGCGCGGATAGTCGTGGATGATCAGGATGCCACCCGGACGCATCGCTTGAGCGAGCCGTTGGAAGATCTCTCGATTCTCGGTGATGCTCATGTTGTGAGCGACGCAAAGATAAAGTGCGATGTCATAGTCATCGCCCCATTTGTTCGTCCGAATGTCACCGGGGCGAACCTCGACACGGTCGGCTAGTCCCGTGCCCTTGAGGCGCTGAGCCGTGCCTACAACCGCACTTTCAAGGTCGATAATCACCGAGCGGAGTTCCGGGAAACGGTCGCAAAACGCCATGGAATGTATGCCATGCGACCCGCCCAGATCTAGCATCCGCTTAGGCCGGACTGGTAAATTCGGCACCCGAAGCAAGTCGGGAGCCACATGCTTCGCAAAAGCAAGCATGTAGAGCGCGAAAGACCGGCCTAGCTCCGGCTCCGCGGTCATTCGGTCCCAGAGAAGCCGTTCGGGCCCTCCTCGCCGAACAGCCCCCGACAGATCATCCATGATCGCCCACGCGTTCGCCGTCCACGCGAGCCCAGAGCTATAGTCAACGGATCCGCAGCTGGTGAACCAGCGGGTCGTTTCTGGAGCATTGGCCAACTTTGCCCCGTCCCGTACGAGGTAATGGGTCGCGACAAGAAAATCCGCGAGGCGTTCAACCCCGTCCCGGTCAGCGCCAATCGTGGTAGCTATAGCTGTCACTTCGAGGGGCTCGACGGCGAGTGCCTCAAACAGGCGTAGGCGACCAGCCGTTGCGAGAGCGGACGCCTTCATCATGGAGATGTAAATATCCATCATCGGCAAGGTGAGCAGATCGTGGTTCGCTGGACTGCGACCGGCTCGGATGTCGATCGAGTTCCCCCCAAGGTCCAGCAGGCTTAAAGCTCCGTGCATGGCTTCCAACAGCTCCTCTATTGCTGCGGGGGAATGGCGATGTCGGCATGTCGCTAGCATTGCAGAGCGGCGCGCTTACGTTTCGATCGTAACGTTCAAGACGTCTCAGCCAGGCCCTGTTGACATAGTCGGTTACGCGGCCTTGTCTTCATCAGGGCCGTCGCGACTCCCGAACCGTCGCTTCCCAATGTGCTATGGACCGGAGTTTATCTCGAAGGCTCTTGATCGCTGGGCATACGAGAACGGCATCACACTCGACTTCAGACGGCCGGGAAAGCCAACAGATAATGCCTTCGTGGAGTCGTTCAACGGCCGCCTGCGGGACGAGTGCCTCAACACCCACTGGTTCCTGTCGCTGGAGGACGCCCGAGCCAAGATCGAGGCCTAGCGGCGGGATTACAGTGAGAGCCCCCCTCACACATCGCTTGGCTGGCTGACGCGGGTCGAATATGCTGCCGCGACGGCCAAGATCGCCGCCAAATGAATGCCGGAAACTCACCTTCGAACTGGATGAGAAACCGGGGGATCCTCAAGACGACAATGCACTAACTATCTACCCGGACCACCCGGTGAGGGCTGCTTAATCGCAACCGACGCCTCGTCAAGGACTTTGAGCAGATCATCCGATCCGCCACCGCCTCCTTTATGCCGCCTCAGCTATGATACTCATCCGACGCTTGGCTCGTTACGCCTGAGATTCGAGACGGACGCTCAGTTAAGCAATGACGTTATGAACTACCCCTGCTCAACGGTAAGCGACAAGCGCGGCCGAAGTTCCTTCAAGCTGAATGCGGTCTGTCCGAGCGAACCCGGAGCTGCGTGTCCAGCCCGAAAACTGTGCGAAGGAAAAGTTGAAGCCACCCGCGGTTTCAACCAGCATGTTAAGCGACATAAGTAGGCCCGACGCGTTCTCCCGGCGAGCATCATCGATGACATCTTCGATGACGACGAGCGCGCCCCCATCGGTGAGTGCCTCCCATGCCTTGCGTATCAACGACACTTTGGTCTCGAGATCCCAGTCATGTAAAACGTTGCCCATCACGATCACGTCGGCGACCGGCAATCTCTGCTTGCTGAAATCACCTGCCACCGCTTTTACGCGACCGGCGCAATCCTCCGCGGCGAGTCGCATCG
>NZ_JH584242.1:290209-292582 GCF_000241485.1 Sphingomonas sp. PAMC 26605 | reverse complement strand
TCGGCCGAGCTGATTAAGGCTATCCATCCAGTCGAAACGAGGCATCCACTCCCGCCTCGGTCGACTTCTCTATCGGCCGCGGCGGCACGTAGCACCAACACACGCCCTGCCACGATTAGCACCCCGCACGCGAGACAATTGGCAAAATGTCTATGCTTCGTCCCACTTCCGCTCTCGGTTCGAGAAAGCACGCCCGAAAAGCGCCAAGTAGGCGATTACAGCCTGATCGCTTTCTGGTGAATAACAAACGGTCATTCGCTTCCCAACGCTGGATCGAACGGCGGCGAACATGATGAGCACGCTCACCGCCTGTCGTTTCAAGCAGGCTCGACCATCTTCGCCGGCCGACCAAGCTTCGGCTCCGATTCGGGAGCCTAGGCCTTCGCAGGAGATTTCGGTCCCGGCTTTCGGCCGAGACCGATTCTCTTCGCCATATCACGACGCATTGCCGAGTAGGACGGCGCAGTCATGGGTTATTAGCCTTCAAACCATAGCGTGCGCGATATTCGGCAGGCGTCAGGCCGTTGGTGCTGAGATGCCGCGTCAGCGTCTGGTACGGCTTCCCGTTGATCATCGAGATAATAACATCGGGATTAGCCAACGACTTCCGCGCAGTGACCGCGGCGGTAAATTCGGGAGCAGCTTCCTCGATGATAGCTTCGACCGATGCAGTCGAGAGACCGACCACTGCGTCATAGATCGACTTCAAGAATGCCGGGACATCCTCTGCCGACGTACGCGTATTCGGATTCGACAGCCATGCCATCGTCAATTCGGTTGCGAGTTCGACGGTGTTGGTAGTTTCGTCAGTCAATTTTGATTTCCTTTTTAAGTGTGAATGTACCAAATTCTTTGTAAATATATAACAAATATCTCAGATAAGGCGCCTAGCTAGCTAGAACGGGTGGGGTTTCTCTTCGGCGCCTGTCGACAATTCTTCGCTGCCGTTCCCCAAAAGAGCAGCGGTTTGTACCGACTCCCACTAACTATCTGGTCACAAAAGGACCGCCGACGTCGGCGGAGAAAATCACCCGAGCCGAGCAACAATTCAATTGACAAAATGCTTTATTTAATAGAGCTTGCCGTTCGAGATCGTTGGCAAGGTGATCTGCCCCCCGCTGAGTGGCCCAGAGACTATGATAGTCTGGACCACGAAAGGGACGACGAATGCCGAGCAAGAAGCACAAGCCGGAAGAGATCATCAGGAAGCTGCGTGAAGTTGAGATTGTGCTGGCACAGGGGTCATCGACTGCGGAAGCATGTCGGCGGATCGCGGTCAGCGAGCAGACATATTATCGCTGGCGCAAGGAGTATGGCGGTCTGAAGACTGACCAGGCCCGGCGGATGAAGGATCTGGAGAAGGAGAACCTTCGGCTTCGAAGGGCGATCTCGGACCTGACGCTGGACAAGCTGATTTTGCAGGAGGCAGCCCGGGGAAACTTCTGAGCCCCGCGCGGCGAAGGCGCTGTATCGATCATGTGCAACGAAAGCTTCCGGTGTCCGAGCGACGGATCTGCCGGGTGCTGGGCCAGCATCGATCGACGCAGCGCAAGGTGCCGCGCGGGGCGGATGACGAACAGGCGCTATCGGAAGACATTATCGCGCTGGCGAAGCAATATGGTCGCTACGGCTATCGCCGGGTGACAGCGTTGCTCTGCCATGCGGGCTGGACGGTGAACCATAAACGGGTCGAGCGGATCTGGCGGCGCGAAGGGCTCAAAGTCCCGCAACGTCAGCCAAAGCGTGGGCGACTTTGGTTGAACGACGGATCGTGCATCCGGCTTCGACCGGAATATCCGGGGCATGTGTGGGCGTACGACTTCGTCGAAGGCCGCACGCATGATGGTCGCAAGTTCCGTATCCTGACCATCATCGACGAGGCCAGTCGGGAGTGCCTGGCGCTGGTTGTTGCTCGTCAACTCAAACATGAAGATGTGCTCGCCGCACTGGCGGACCTGTTCATCACACGGGGCCCGCCGGCACATATCCGGTCGGACAATGGCGCCGAATTTATCGCCAATGCCGTGCAGCAATGGCTCGGCCAAATCGGCGTGAAGACGCTCTACATCGCGCCGGGATCACCATGGGAGAATGGCTATAATGAGAGCTTCAACGGGTCGCTTCGCGACGAACTGCTCAATGGCGAAATCTTTTACAGCCTCGCCGAGGCAAGGGTACTGATCGAGGCATGGCGCCGACATTACAACACGGTCCGTCCACACAGCAGCCTCGGCTACCGACCGCCGGCCCCGGAAACGGCTTCACCGCCATATCCGGCCTCCGGCTCCGCTTCGCTCCACCTCCGCCCGGATATGGCGGCGGCGAGCATAATCCACTAACAATCAACCCGGTCCACTCGACGGGGGCAGGTCA
>NZ_JH584242.1:275113-289698 GCF_000241485.1 Sphingomonas sp. PAMC 26605 | reverse complement strand
TGCTGCTCAATCGTCTTGACCGGTACTAACCGCATGGTTGGCCGCTGCACGGCTTCGCAGATCGCTTCGGCATCTAGCGCATCGCTCTTGCCCCGCTTTACGAAAGCCTTGACGTACGATGGCGGTATCAGGCGGACTTCGTGGCCCATCGCTGCAAGGGTGCGAGCCCAGTGATGAGCGGTCCCGCAAGCCTCCACCGCGATCAGGCAAGGTGGCAGCTTCGAGAAGAATGGCAGCATCTGCTTGCGGTGCAGCTTCTTCACCAGCACCGTGGCACCGCTCTCGTCGATGCCGTGTGCCTGAAATACGCTCTTCGCCAGATCGAGCCCAATCGTCGTGATCGTCATTGCAAACGCTCCTCTTCCTCTCGGTTGACCGACCGGCAGCATAGCAACTGTCGGTCGGTGCGGGGACGTCCACATCATCAGACTGCCTTTTGGAGGCGGCGTTGGGTCGAGGGGATTTGTCGGACGCGGAATGGTCGATCATCGGGGTGCTGCTGCCCTCCGAGCGCGGTCGCAAAGCGCGTCCATCCATGACAATCGGCGGTTCCTGAACGGCATGCTGCATGTGTTGCGCGTTGGCTATCCCAAATCTCTGCCCGCTGAGCGGCCGAGTAATATATCCGACGACGCTGCTTCATCGCACCGCTCCTTCTCATCATGAGAATGATGCGTTGCGAACACCCGTTGAACCCACCATCCAACTCGGCCGTTCCTGACATAGCATCGTTTTGGGAATGCTTTGGGTTTCTCGGCCACCCTTCGTTTGAGGAAGGGAGATCGGGTAACTAGCGGCTATGTTGGGCAATGGCGGTGTGCAGAACTGCTTCGTGCCGGCTTATGATCCTTCCGAAGGCTGCTTCCTCACCCAGCGCCCGCGACAGGATGATTGCGCCCTGAATACCGCAAACCGTCTCTTCCGCGAGTGATTGAGCCTGCGAAGGGGGAACGTGGCCGGCTTCGAGACAATGAACCAGCGCCGATATCCAGCGGGCAAAGTATTCGCTGATCCTGCTTGCGAATGCGCCCCCGGAGGAACCCAGACCGACCCAACCGACAAGACACACTCGCCTGCCAGATCGGAAATAGGCTGTTACCTCCTCGATCATAGACCGGATCGCCATTGCCGGATCGCTGGGCTGCTCAAGAGGGGCAAAGATCGTCGCGCAGAACCAGCCGTCAATGTCGGTTAGAACCGCATCCATCATCTCCTCTTTCCCGCCGGGGAAAAAGTTGTAGAGACTGCCTTTGCCCAAGCCGGTTGCCTGCGAAAGAATGGCGATAGTTGCCCCCTCAAAGCCGTGCTCGCGAAACGACTCCACCAGTGCCGGTACCGCACTGGCCCGATCGGTGCGGGTACGCTTCGCGCTCAAAGGTCGAGGTCGCTCAACGAGGGATGATCGTCTGGGCGACGGCCCAGCGGCCAGTGGAACTTGCGCTCGCCTTCCGCGATCGGGCGATCGTTGATCGAGGCGATGCGCCGAGCCATCAGACGTGCGTCATCGAACTTCCAATTCTCATTGCCGTAGGACCGGAACCAGTTACCGCTGGCGTCCCGCCATTCATAGGCGAACCGCACCGCGATCCGATTGCCCTCGTGCGCCCAGACTTCCTTGATGAGGCGATAGTCAAGCTCCTTTGCCCATTTGCGTGTGAGGAAGGTGAAGATCGCCTCCCGACCCGCTAGAAACTTTCCTCGGTTCCGCCAAACCCTGTCGGGCGTGTGTGCCAACGACACCTTCTCCGGATCGCGGCTGTTCCAAGCATCTTCGGCCATGCGGACTTTCTGTGCCGCTGTCTCTGAGGTGAAGGGCGGCAGTGGGGGTCGAGGCATGACTGTACCTGCAAGCTAATTGTACTGATCGGTACGACGTAATCGCTGCGAGTTCAACATTTCCGAAACACCATGCTGTTTTAAGTTCAATCGCGCGACGCCGCGCGACTTACATCGAATATCTGCATCGCGGCAGCCCTGAGATTTCGGCGCTTTCAGAGGGCCGTAAAACCTGAGTGAGTTTTGCGTCAAGAGGGATCACATTTAACGATGATTGCCTGCCCGCTGCGTGCCCGAAGGTGACGAGCGGACAGGCAACGCATGCATATCGCTGGGTTAAAGGGGTTGCGGCGGCGCCGACCACATCTCCGCATCATCGACATAAGCCCGATTGGCACGCCTATCGTACAGGCATAGTTTGGATAGCGAGGGCCCTCGTGAGCGATCTGACACGAGCATCGCAACCATTCCAGCCCGGTCGTCGAAACCCACGATAGTTGAGGTGTGATAATTTCGACTACCGCTCACCGCAACGAATTCACGCGCACGCGAGTATTGAGCTGCCGCCCCGCACCGTTACTGGATGCATTTGCGGCACTTGAGGACCCCGCGAATGCCAAGCTTACCAGGACCGAGAAGGGGAAATCGCATTAGTATTCTTTATTTATTGTTAGTATTTATTAGCGTTCGAATCCTTAATTCCACACGAAATTCCATGGTTTATCGATGCCGTTTTGATGCGGAATTCTTGATTTTTGTATGAGGGAAATGGCCGGGATTGTTGGGTCGAGGATTGTTTGTGCTTACTCGACTGTTTGACCAATGCGCGGTGATCCGTCGCGGACAATCAATAAATCGAGGGATAACCGTGGATTGGCACGTCCGTGTGGGGCCTATTGGTGACCATTCCTCTTGTCGGTACGCAATGGGCGGCAACGCAATATTTTGAATTTGATCTTGATCGAAATGCCATTCGGGTCCAGATATTTTTCATCGATGAGAACATTCTCTCGTTACGCGCGCGCCGAACAGTCTGCGCTTCCGGGCCAGCCTAGGGCTGCCAGCGATGAGGGAGCGCGCGGGTAACGGAAGCGCTGCTCGATCTCTTTCGCCCGGGCCGCACCATATATCTTCCGGACGCCTCGGGTGAAATCCTCGCATTGGCCCAGAGGATGGCAGCAGAGTCGGAGCGCATGGAAGGCGTTCACCTTGTTTCCTGCCTGCTGCCGGGCTTCAACAGTTGATTATGCGGGACTCCATCCAATCGTCCGTATGACTATATTTTTTTTATCCTGCTTTGCGGACATCGTTGAACGAGGGCAGGTGAGGGTGTTACCTCTGGCCTATAGTCGAATCGCCGCCTACCTGAGCCAGCGACTACATATCGACGTCGCCATCGCGCACGTCTCGCCGCCGGACTCAACGGGCTTCGCATCGTTAGGGATCGCGGCGGATTTTGCTGAATTGGCCTTCATCAGCGCAGATCGCATCGCGGTGGTCGTCAATCCTCAGATGCCGCGCATTCCGCGCAGCCCTCAACAGTCATTGAGGGAAGCAGATGTCGTCGTTGATCTCCCGTCGCCTCTTGTCGCGGCGGCACAGCCCGGGGCTTACGCCGATATCGACCGCATCGCGATCCTCGTCGCCGATCGGTGCCGCACGGCGCCGCCCTTCAGATCGGGATCGGTGGCACGCCGTCGGGCGTATGGAGCAAGCGCAGCGGTCATCGGGATCTCCGGCTCGCATCGGGGTTTATCGCGCACGACTGCCGCCGATTGGTCGAGGCTGGAGCGCTCAGCGTATCCAAAGCGCATCGGGCGGCGTGGCATTTGGCGACAACGATTTCTATTGTTGGTTAGGGCAACAGGATCTCATAGAAATGGCGGGCGTTCGTCAGAGACATGAGGTTCGGATACTCGGCGGGCTTGATCGCTTTCATGCCGTCAATTCCGCGCTTGAGGTTGATCTCCTTGGTCAGGCGAACCTCGAGTGACGATCGGGAAAGCTCGCGGGCGGTGTCGGCGGCGCGCCCGACTTCGCTGGGGCTGCAGCGGCATTGCCGGGAGGGCGGTCAATCATCGCGCTGCCGTCGACGGCAGCTGGCGGGACGATTTCTCGGATTGTGCCATTCCTGAAGGCCCATCGATATCCATCAGAAGTGATCTGGCTGATCTCGTGATAACAGAATACGGAGTGGCTGATCTACGCGACCTTTCGATGCATGCGCGAGATCGCAGAGACGGAGGTGCGCACGTGCCGCGTTTCGCGCCGAGGCTCGCGGCCACAACTCTGCCGGCCCCGCCCGACCCGGCGTTCGAGAGGACATCTATCTCTCTCTGGATATCCATTCCGCGTAGAGGCGATTTATCACGCGCTCGCTACCGCCGAGGATGATCAACCCCGTTGAGTTTGGGGCCGAGCGATGCGTTAGCTTGGTTACCCAAAAATCACGTTATCTGGCTGAGCGGTCTCGACAAGCACGAGGGCGACGCTTGCGAACAGCGCGTCCATCGCGATAGGCTTAGTAATCAAATCGTTCGCCCCAGCCCCAAGGCAATCGGATCGGAGCCGAGGGCCCCCTTCTCCACTCACAACGATGATAGGAGTAGTCGCTTTTGCGTCGTTACGGTTACGAATCGATCTCATGACTTGGAAGCCATCGATCACGGGCATTCGCAGATCGAGAAGCAGTAGATCGTAGCTCTCCTGTTCGAACAGGCGCAACCCATCCATTCCGGACGCAGCCTCCACGACCGTCAGGCCAGCGACCGCGAGCATGTCCTTCATCACCCGGCGGTTCATAAAGTCGTCTTCAATTAGAAGGATCCGAAGCTCGTTCACGCTTGAAGCGCCAATGGAGATGCCTGCTTCGAGGGCTCGAGCTTTACTCCCCGCCGTGCGATTTGCCACCAAGACCGCGCTGTTTGTTTCAATCCGTTCACCGATATGGTCATCTCGCTTTTCATGCAGTTTGGGCCCTGTCTGGATCCTCGGCGTCGACGGCGATCAGATGGTCAGAGCTGTGACTCGTGCCGGACACCTGCGGTCGGTCCACATCAGCTATCTCCCGATGGGTGGCCTGTTGGCTAGGGGGAGGCGAAGCATAGCAGCCATCGCGGCCTAACGCATTCGGACAGGATACCTGTCGGGGCGGGTCTTGGCCGGATGTCGCCCGAAAGGAGTCCGTTTGGTGCGGGTCACCGATGCGGCGTGACAGGGGAAGCCGTGCGGGCTGCGAGCTGTTGGCTTGTAGCAGGGCCGCTGCACCGCCGTTTGCAAATGCGCCGATCGCTTTTGCTACATCGATCGGATCATAGCCCGGCCATAAACTTTCGGCGACGCACACGGCATTGATGCCGACGCCTTTGGGCCTAAGTTCACTTGAGAGGGAACGCGTGAGACGGCCGAGCAACTCTTGTAAGTTAACATCGCCGGCAGCGTTCGCCACACCGGACAGCGAAGCGATGTTGACAATGTTGCCGTTGCTTTCGATTAGGTGCGCCAAGACCGCACGCGCCATGGCGATCGTCGCGGCCAAATGGCCATTCAAGAGCTGCTCCCATTGATCGAGCGGGTCGGCCGATGGCGATGCAACAAGCCGGCCGCCAGCGCCGTTGATAAGTACGTCGATAGTCCCGAAGCGTTTAATCGTGTCTGCGGCGAGACGCTGCGCGGTCCTTGCGGTCGTGACGTTGGCGACATGCGATGCGATCCGGTCTGGACCTAGCCGGGCGACCAAGGCGGAAAACGGACCGCTCGCGCGGTCGATCAGCACCAGCTGCGCACCTTCGTCCCGAAATAGCGACGCGGCCGCTGCGCAGATTGGAGCCGCCGCGCCCGTGACTATCACGACCTTGTTCCGGAACCGATCGTCCAGCATTCGCAAGTCCTCCGACGAGATCAGTAGGCCCCTGTGGCGTTGCGATACGATTTCAACTTTTCAGTTTCGATTACGCTTGTAACGCCGGACTCGCGTCGCGATCTAGCGCGTATGGCGCGTATGGCGCGTATGGCGCGTATGGCGCGTATGGCGCGTATGGCGCGGGGGCGCGTCCCAGTCCTGCTCCGCCCCTCCGGCTGGATGTGTCGTGTCCAAAACGTGAAGTCGAACCCAAGCCGTACCTGCCGGAACGGCTAGCTCGCCGAGGCTTCTCTTGCACAGGATCGCGATTGAACGCGTCGTAGGGGCCACGGTCATGCTGGTGACGCGAGGCGTGCTGTTACGCATCATGCCGCCGGTTCGCACGCAGAGTTGTTCAATCCTTTCATCCGAACGTGGGCTTTAGACGCCGCGCCGGCTGCAACTTGATGCTGCTCGGAGAAGCGATCGTGAAACGGCCAACGTTTGTCGTCCCCACCTTCGCAATTCCCAATCGCGCAAAGCGCTTTCGTGTGGGCGTTTCATCCCTGGCGTTTATGGTGCGATCCTTCACCAGAAAGGAAGGAAACCGAAGGGGAGCAGGCGGAAAGACGAAGCTAAGCCGCTGCGAATGATCGCATTCCTATAAGTGTCTTGACTGATTGGCTGCCCTGAGAAATGGAGGACCTTACCCGATGGGCCTTGGCAGCTCAGGCGCTTGGAGCCCCAGAATAAGAGAGCGCCGCGAACCCCGTAGATTACAGTAATGAAATCACAAACGCGCCAAAAAAACCGCAGTTTATCGCCATGACGCTCTCCAGCGTCCCACATGTAATGACAATCTTGAACTATCGTTCTTAAAATGGACGCCACCTTATTTTTCGTTCCTAGGGGTCAACCGAACGTAAACACGTACGCACGGACCCCGGGGCGCGAAAATTCTACCGTAATGGTTTTGTCGTGAATCTCGCCGCTCTGGCGCACCAGCTGATAAAGGCGGTCTTCCTTGACCTCGCCCCAGCCATCTGCGTTCACATCGGTGCCATGACTCTTACCCGGCGCCGCACCATCGATCGTCACACGAAAGCGGACCGGCCTGCTATCTGGTGCACCACCTAGGACGAGGTGCGCATCGCGAGCGTGGAAACGAAATCGCAGAGTGCCAACAGCGCCAAGGAGTGTCGCGAACTCCCGACCTACTGTCCAGTTGCCGGCCAAGTCCCACCCGCCGAGCGGAAGGTTCGGCGTGGATACGTAGCGCGTGCTCGCATCTTTGCTGATGCCTCCAGGGGAGCGGAAATTCACAGCCTTGGCGTAACCGATATAGGCTTCCGGAGAGCCGAGATTGCGCCAATCGGCTTGCGCCTCAATGCCGGTGGCGCTGATCGGGGACATCGGGATCGCTGACGGGTCTCGCCCGGCCTCGGCTAGTAGCTTGCGAATTAATTGCTCAGCATCCCCGTAGTTACCCTCACCGATGCGGTAGCCGCGGGTGCGGCCTTTAGCATCGACGAAATAAAAGCCCGGCCAGCCTTCATTGGCGAAATCCTGCCAGACGGCGAAATCGTTGTCCTGGAGGTTCGGATAGCGAATGCCGAGTTGACGTGTTGCCACGCTTACCTTTTTCGCATCTCGCTCAAACTGAAACTCGGGTGCATGAACACCTACCACGACCAGCCCCTTGTCACCATAACGTTCCTGCCAGGCACGGAGGTAAGGCAACGCCCGAAGCGAATTGATGCAGGAATAAGTCCAAAAGTTTACTACGACGACTTTGCCGCGCAGAGTTTCAGGGCCGTTGGGTATTTCGGTCAACCAGGGCTTTGCATGTTCCAACACGGTGATGGGCCTCGTTGTCGCGCCGAACGGCAGGGGTGGAGTGGTGCGCGCGCCGAGCGGCGCGGATTGCGCCGACACGAGGCCTAGCGCATTGCTAAAGCAGACCAGCGCACTGGCGCCAGCCATCAGCAGTCCAGTGGCAATGAAACCTATCGAGCGTGTTTTGGTCATGATCACTCGCCTCAAGTTGCAACCGGTATCGGCTGATTTGTTGGTCTGACATGTAAGGACCGCAGAGGATGCGGCACGTTAGGGCTCGATGGTCTGCGTTATTTTTTGACTATAAGCGATCGGGATGCCTGCCGATGGCGTTTCCTGACCCGTGCGATGACCCTCGATACTGCGATGACTAACAGCGCATCATCGCAGCTAACGAGCTTTTATATCTCACTCCTCTAATCTTCTGCAGACCAGTGCCGGTTGAGGGGAGAATGATGGTCGGAGAAATTTCTGCATCGCGTCGCGAGTTCGTGGCGGGCGCCGCCCTTGCCGGCGCGATGGGCGCATTGCCGTCCGCCGTTCTTGGCCAGGCCGGCGGTGGCGCTATCCGCCCGTTCAAAATCGCGATCTCCGGTGAGGATATTGCCGCAATGAAGCGTCGCATTCTGGAGACGCGCTGGGCAGACGCCCAACCCGCGGTCGATGAAAGTCAGGGGGTACGACGAGAGACGATCGAGCCCTTACTGCGTTATTGGGCCAAAGACTATGACTGGCGCAAAATCGAGGCCCGCCTCAATGCGCTGCCAATGTTCATGACCGAAATTGACGGTCTGGACATCCACTTCATCCATGTGCGCTCAAGGCACGAGAATGCGTTGCCGATAATCCTCACGCACGGCTGGCCAGGGTCGATCCTCGAATTCATGCGGGTGATCGACCCGCTCACCAATCCGACAGCGCACGGCGGCAAAGCCGCAGACGCATTCCATGTCATCATTCCGTCGATTCCAGGCTTCGGATTTTCCGCAAAGCCAACCAAAGTTGGTTGGGGCTCTGATCATATCGGCCGTGCTTGGTCGACGCTCATGCTGCGGCTCGGCTACGACAAGTACGTCAGCCAGGGCGGCGATTGCGGGTCTGTTATCTCGCAGCGCATGGCGCTGCAGCACGTGCCGGGTCTGCTCGGTATCCATCTGAACATGCCAGCCGTCGTGCCGGCAGACGTCGCGAAGATCTTGGCCGTCGGCGATCCAGCCCCGGCCACCCTTTCCTCCAAGGAGCGCGGCGCCTTCGATCAGCTCGAGGCCTTCTACCGAGATAACTCAGCCTATGCAGGGATGATGAATACCCGACCGCAGACGATCGGCTACTCGCTAGTCGACTCCCCCGTCGGGATGGCCGCATGGATGTATGAGAAGATTGCGCAGTGGGTCTACGCCGATGGACAGCCCGAGCGGGTACTGGGCCGCGATGCGATCCTCGATGACATCTCTCTTTACTGGCTGACTGGTACCGGCGCTTCGGCCGCGCGAATTTACTGGGAAGACCATACCAACAACTTCAATGCGCGCGGCATTATCGACATGCCCGTTGCCGTGTCGGTCTTTCCCGGGGAGATCTTCCGCGCGCCCAAAAGTTGGGCGGAGCGTTGCTACAAGAACCTCATCTATTTCAACGAAGCCAGCAACGGCGGCCACTTCGCGGCCTGGGAACAGCCTCAGATCTTCGCGCAAGAGGTGCGCGCAGCCTTCCGCTCGCTACGCTGAACCTTTTTGACCGCTCGACATCATTACGAAGGAGCAGACCAGTGTCCGATACCACGCCCCTTTATATCGCAAACGTCCACGTCACCGGTGGCCGCGATGGCGCCGCCAGAAGCGCGGACGGCCGGCTCAACCTGAAGCTGTCCACCCCGGGCGGCTCCGGCCAGGGCACCAACCCTGAGCAACTTTTTGCCGCAGGTTGGTCGGCGTGTTTTGAGGGTGCCATGGTGATTGCGGCCAAGTCGAAGAGCATTGTCCTGCCTGAGGATTTGGCGATCGATGCCGAGGTTGAGTTGCGCCACAGCAGTGATGGTTTCTCCCTCGCAGCGCGCCTTAACGTGCACGTGCCCGGTCTCAACGCGGACGTCGCGCGGCAGCTGATCGAAGCCGCGCACCGCACGTGCCCGTATTCGAAGGCGATCAAGGGCAACATTGACGCCGTCGTCACGCTCGCCTGACAGGCGGCCTCTCAAGGAGATCTAAAAATGACCAGGCTCATCGCCGGCGGGCTAGCACTCGCCGCCGGGCTGCTCGCTCCGGCGGCGGAAGCCCAGACTGTGAAACCGACTGTCGTGCTGGTGCACGGCGCATTTGCGGACTCGTCAAGCTGGAATGGTGTCATCACCATACTCGAGCGTGACGGCTACAAGGTGATTGCGGCGCCCAATCCGCTGCGTGGCGTCCGTACCGATGCCAACGTCGTCGCCGATCTTGTCAAAAGCTTGGATGGTCCGGTCGTACTGGTCGGCCATTCTTATGGTGGATCCGTGATCAGCGAGGCTGCCTTTCGCCAGCCCAACGTTAAGGCGCTCGTTTTCGTGGCCGCGTTCGCACCCGACGACGGCGAAACAGCGCTTGGGCTGACCGGCAAATTCCCAGGCAGTACGCTGGGGCCAACGTTGGCGCCGCCTGTCAACCTCACCCCGGGCGGCAAGGATCTTTACATCCTGCAGGGGCGGTTTCATGACCAGTTTGCGGCTGATCTCTCAGAGGCGGCGGCCAACCTCATGGCCGCGGGGCAGCGACCCGTCGCAGAGACGGCGCTTTCCGAGGCGTCGACGGCGCCGGCGTGGAGGGCCACCCCCTCGTGGTTTATCTACGGGGACAAAGATAAAAACATCCCGCCAGCGGCCATGGCATTCATGGCGGAGCGGGCGCGATCGAAGCAGACCGTCGTTGTCCAGGGAGCGTCGCACGTTGTGATGGTGTCGCACGCCCCCGAGGTCGCAGGTCTGATCGAGCGGGCGGCAACGGCCCGCTGAAGGTGCAGCGCCGGCGGCCCCCCTGTCGCCCCCACAGCGCCGGCGCGCATGCTCACGGCCGGTCACGCGATCGCGTGATCGGTCGTGAGGTCTTTTTGAAGATCACAAGAATAAAGCGAGGGACAGCCAATGGAAACAACGATTGCGATCCGCCATATTGCCTTCGAGGATCGGCGTTTCAAGCAGCCCATGACCAAAGCCGGATAGCGACCGCGCTATTATGACGTTCTCGTCGATGGGGGTAGACGCCCTCGACACGACCTACCGGCTCGTCCGACAGCGCAATCCATCTGCGCGCAGGACGGTGACGATCACCTTCGATCGATCCGGCCCGCGCGTCTATACCGTTACCGTCGGCCCGACATCCGAAGCGATACACTCACTCGATCTGACGCCGGAAGTGCCACAATGGGAGGAAACCATGAGAATCGAATATACTATGTTGGGCGCCACAATCGTCCTGGCTCTTTTCAACGTCCTCTGGGCCGGCAACGCTCGCACCAAGCAATATGGGACCGAGTGGAACCTCAGCGCCCGTGACACAAAAATGCCTCCTCTTGAGGCGCTGGCCGCGCGCCTGTTACGGGCGCAGGCAAATCTTTACGAAACGATGCCGCTGTTCATCGGTGCCTTGCTCGGGGCAAGTCAGCTTTCGCATTTAGGATGGAAAACCGAGATGGGCAGCGTCATTTATTTCATTGCACGCCTTGCTTATCTTCCGGTCTACGCAGCCGGCATACCGAAACTCCGCACCGCAATCTGGCTCGTTTCGATCGTAGGCCTGCTCTTCATTCTGTGGGCGATGCTGTTCAATTGAGGGGTCCGCTTGGGCGCCGCACGGTCTTTGTGATTGTAAGGAAACGAGAGTGATGAGGACGGTGGCGGCTCTACGGCATGTGGCGTTCGAGGGGGTAGGTAGCTTTACGCCCATCCTCGCTGCGCACGGGCTTGCGCTGCGCTATGTCGACGCCGGCGTGGACCCGCTGTCGCATGATGATCCATCGTTGCTGATAGTATTGGGAGGCCCAATCGGGGTCTATGAGGCCGAAGCCTATCCCTTTCTCCGCGACGAAATCGCTCTGCTACGTCGGCGTATTGCTGTTGGCGCGCCGACGTTAGGCATCTGCCTTGGCGCGCAACTCATCGCGACCGCGCTGGGCGCCGATGTGTCAACAACCGGGCGCAAGGAGATTGGCTTCTCGCCAATCGAACTGACGAAGGCCGGGGCGAGCGGGCCACTCCGGCATTTGGCGAACGTTCCAGTGCTACATTGGCACGGCGATCGTTTCGCGATCCCTCCCGGCGCGGATCATTTGGCGGCGACACCGATCTGCGACAATCAGGCGTTCGCGATGGGTACAAACTTGCTTGGTCTGCAATTTCATCCCGAGATCGTATCCGCTGAGATCGAACGGTGGTTGATCGGCCATGCCTGTGAGTTGGCGGGCGCCGGAATTGATCCGGTCAAGATACGGGCCGATGCAGCGCGCTACGGTCCAGCATTGGAAAGCGCCGCGCAGGCTATGTTAGGTGAATGGCTTACTAGCCTTTCCTGATTCTCATAAACCACGAACTGTTACCAGACTAACAGTCGATATTGCAAAAGAGAAGTATGATGTTCGAGAATTTGCGCACCGAGATGACCGAGGTGATGGGGCCGCTGGTCGACTTGCCAACGCCGCAGGATTGTGCCGATTACGCCGTGATCCGAGCGATTATTCCGGCCGGAGTGGTTGTGCCGCTCCACAGCCATCCGGATCGCGAAACCTTCGTAGTTATGGCAGGTCGGATCAGGGCATATCTTAACGTCGATTGGCAGTATTATGAAGTGGGCGATGTGATCGAGATCGACTCCAATGTGAAGCACGCGATCCATAATGATGGTGACACGGACGCGGCCGTCGTCTTGGTAACGACTGCTCGTATGACCCAATTCTTTAACGAGGTTGGCGCGCGTGGCAAACAGGCGCGGCCAACGCCAGAGCGTATCGACCACTTTTTCGAACGATCGGCCGCCTACGGCTATTGGAATGGCACGCCGGAGGATCAGGCGGCGATCGGCCTATCGCTTGCAGCGATGCACGCATAATCCGGTCTAGCGCTGTCGCGCCAGACCGACGCGGGTCCGATCGTTCATGTTCGATCCGACCGCGACAAAACAATATTTAGCGTGAGATGGAGAGTAAGCGTTGCGTAAAACAATTGTAGTTTCGATCATTCTCGCCTTTGGAGTTATGGGCAGCTCCGCCCAGGCATCCAGCGATCAGGCATGGGCGTCATTCAACGCGCGCGTCACCCGGGCCTGCGTCACCGCAAGCGGTATCCGCAATGCTCGTGCGTCCACGATCATCGGGTTCGACGATCGCGTCGGGCTGGTCGTGATGCTGGTGTCCGACCGTAGCCGCGGCTCTAGCATGTCGAAGCTTTGCCTCTACAACAAGAAAACACAGCGGGCATTCGTGGACGACGCAGACACATGGTCGGCGCCGCCCCAGCGATAGCCTCGGGGCCGATGCACCGAGACCAAGGCGTGCGCGGTTCGGCAATGCCGAGTTTGTTTCAAAGTAATCGAGGAATGCCTGCAATGCTTAACGCGCGCCTTTTGAACGTAGGATCCATGACGACAATGGCGATCCTTGCCGGATGTGTGGGAGACAATGCCTCCTCGCCTACGACAGGCTCGGCACCGCCGACGCCGGTCGAAACGATAACGGTCTCGGTAGGACCGTGCTTCGGCTTCTGTCCCGTATATGATGTGAGTCTGTCGCCGAGAGGCGATGTGACCTTCATCGGCACCCGCCACACCGCCGTGCTGGGCACTAGGAACAGACAGATTGATCGGGCGACCGGCCGACGGATCGCGTCGGCGCTTGCTCCCTATCGACCCGCTGGTGGCACTACTGCCCGCGTCGATTGCGATGCTGCCGTAACCGACACGCCGACATATTCCATCTCGTGGACCGATTCAGCAGGCGTGCAGTCCACCGCGAACCACCAAGGCGGCTGCCCGAGCGGAAAAGGTCACGAGCTCGACGCTGTATTGCGCGACCTGCCGACATTCCTGGGCATCGCGGATTGGGCCAGCCAGAAAACTCGGCCGGGCGCATCGCGGGGGTGACCGACGCGCAAATTTTTTACCTTTTACGTTTTAATCCGTTTTACGATAGCGGTGAAAGAAATTGTCGTTGCTGCCGTTGATGTGGCCCGTCCCGGCGTTCCAACATGCCTAGGAGCGCCAGGATGATGCGATAAGCCTTATTCAACTGCTGAGTTCGATCAGGCGGCGAGTTTCGTATCCCGCATTGACGCATTGCGCATAATCAACGCCGGCATCTACAATAACGACGGCCCTCCGGCGACGCGATATCCGCCCCAACGAGGTCCATATCGTGATTGCGATCCTGGAAAGTGGTTTCGTCGGGCTTCTTCCCGATAGCGCGTGCGACCGCCCCCACGTCCTTCTCGAACCGGGCGCTCTCGCTATCTACGCCGGTCAGCTGATCATTCAAGCTAAGCAGTCGCATCGCCCTCGGCCCGCAACTTCTCGAACATCGCAAGCCGTGCCTTGGCGCTTGTCACAGCGAGTTCAACTCCCTCGCCAGCGCAAGGTGTCGGTTGGAGGCGATGCTGGCCAGCTCCTCATCGCAAGGCTCAGCCGGCGGCGGTGCTCGCCGAGCGTTCTTTCGACCTCTTGCAACTCCGCGCAGTCCTTCCGAAACGCCGCATCGCGCGCTTCTTCCTAGCGCCGCAGCATTCCGGCCACGGCGGATAGTGGTGTCGATAGAAAGGGCTCGCTGGCAACACCAAGCTAAGACCTCCGTCAGCCTCCTGACCACTGCTGCCTGGGGTTCCGTCCCGGCGAGGGCACCGGCGTCGTCGGCAGCGTGAACAACGTCGATATGGCAGCGTGACTCACAACCCAACGCTTCCGGCGCACCCGGCGCGATTCACCTCCCTGTTGTTCACTATTATAGTTCTTTATTTCAGCAGGTGCTGCGCGCCTCGCTCGGCTTCCCGGTCACGCTGTCTGCGACAGGCGACTCAGGTCCGAATCCGGCCGGGCGGCTCAGGGTTTTCGCGACGGGGGTTAGATCGCCGTCCTGATTGGACTTCCTGCGCTTAGATTTTTCGCGGAGCATCATGGAT
>NZ_JH584242.1:267202-270043 GCF_000241485.1 Sphingomonas sp. PAMC 26605 | reverse complement strand
TCATGGATTGCGGACCGCGCGGCTCGTCGTCCCGACGCTGGTGGTCGCGGGCCCTCTATGGCACCGTCGGTGAATACGCCAGGCGACTAACAGCCAATCTGACCGGCGGCTGCACTATTTCGAGTAACCTGAGAAGACGAAGTCAGCGCCGCTATCCAGCTTTTCAAGCTTCACATGGCAGGCGAAGCAGGCCTTTATTACGGCCGGATCATGATTGGAAACGCCGTTCTCAAACTGGCCGTACCCCCACCCCCGGGTAGATGCGTAACGCTTGGAGTCCTTGACACTGACTTGGATATTGGTCGGCTTGCCGGCAACGAAAGACTGGGGTGATGGAAACACCGTATCATTGCGGAGTGATGATGTGTAGCGCCAAGCGAGCCGGACGATCATGGCTCCATCCGGGAAAGGTCTTCTATTTTTCCGAAAGGCTTCGACGGCAATGTCGTTGCCGAGAATGGCGCGGATATCGTTGTTCTTGCCATTTTCCTGGGCGACACTGATTAGCTTCCAGTTGCGAAAGCCTTTAGGCAGCGTGACGCCGAACACTGGCGAGGCGTTGCCCGGTTGCCTGTCGGCGGCGACGACCGCCGACAGGCCGAACGTCACCGCTGCGATGCCGACCGCGCATAAGCTTGCTCGCATCATCTTGTCCTCTCGAACCGCTTCGAAAGTTCAGCCGGCCAGCTTAATCACGTCCAGGACCGCCTTCGCGAACTCGGCCGGTGCCTCCTGCGGAAGATTATGGCCGATGCCGCCCGTAACGAGACGGTGGTCATACGGTCCGGCAAACTTGGCGCGATACCGCGACGGATCCGGATGAGGAGCCCCGTTTGCATCCCCTTCCAACGTGATCGTCGGGATCTTGATGACAGGGCTTGTGGCCAGCTTCGCTTCCAGATCGTCGAATTTGCTCTCACCGTGGACAAGCCCCAGACGCCACCGGTAATTGTGAATGACAATGTCGACATGGTCGGGGTTTACGAAGGACGCTGCCGACCGATCATATGTCGCGCTGTCAAACTTCCATTGGGGTGAAGCGAGTTGCCAGATCTGGCGGTTAAAGGCACTCGTATTAGCTGCATAACCAGCCTTGCCGCGCTCCGTGGCAAAATAGAACTGATACCACCATTGCAATTCCTGGGCTGGCGGCAGTGGTGCGGCGTTTCCGGCCTGGCTTCCGATCAGATAGCCACTGACCGATACTAGCGCGCGGCACCGCTCGGGCCATAAGACAGCCATAATATCGGCAGTCCGAGCGCCCCAGTCAAAGCCCGCGACGATCGCCTGTCGGATGCCGAGTGCGTCCATCAGCGCTATGCCGTCCGTTCCCAACGCAGCCTGTTGGGCATTACGCGCTGTCGATGCAGAGCGGAAGCTCGTGCTGCCGTGCCCGCGAAGATGCGGGATGATTACCCGGTATCCATTAGCGACCAGGAGCGGCGCAACCTCGGCGAAGGCGTGAATGTCGTACGGCCAGCCGTGAAAGAGTAACACCGGAATTCCGTTCTTCGGTCCCAGATCGACGTAGCCGATATTGAGAACGCCAGCGTCGATTTGCCTGATCGGTCCGAATGGCACGAGGGGGCGAGAGAACGATGGCTTAGCCGCCAATGCCTGCGCGCCAGCAGTGCCGGCCACCACGGAGGCGGCGACTGCAGCAGCTAATTGCACGAACTGCCGACGGCCCGGCTCGGCGATTTTAGCCTTATCTTCCATGACGGTCTTTCTCTCTATTCTGCGGTCCGACGATTTTGATGAGATACACTCGCTCGCTTGCGGGCGCCCGTTAGGCGTTGTCAGATCGTATGAGCGCTGCCGACAAAGGTACTGCGGCGCGTGTGCAAATCACCTCTGTGTGGCTCTGTCGACGAATTCCACGGGAACTAACCCGCATCTGCGCCGTGTGACGCCAATATGCTAGAGAGGAGCCGGTGACAGCTTGAGCGAACGATTGCCAAGGCGCGCTGCTTGTCGTGAACGTTATGATGAAAAATCGCAATGATTCAACTGAGTCTGGCAAGCAGCAGCGGGTCCGGGACGCCGAACACACCTGGAATACGCACGATTGCGACGCGCATGTGATGAACAATGCGATCGACTGCCTGTGGCGCAATCGCTTCTACTTCATCCCGTCGTTATCGCGCTTCTCGACGGCAAGGCCAATCGGGTGAAGTGGTGGTTCGCTTCGGATGCTAGCCATCTCATGGTTGACAGCGAAGAAGAATCTGCAGCCAAAGTGCTGCGACTGATGGACGGGCAGGGAGCCGATATCGTCAACGGTGGTTCCAGTTCCGCAACGTTCGATTCTCCCTGGTGTCTCCGCTGCAACCGAGTTCTCTCTTACAGACGCTGCCAACGCTCATGCGGCCGAGGAAAGCCGTGCGATGACAGGAAAAACTTCTGCTCATCCCTTGAAGGATGGCTGAGCTGCGAACCCCCGCCCCGAAGCTGTTTCGGGGCGCCAGATACTGGCGCCCCGATGCGAATGCTGTTGCAACGATCGGCGGCGCCACGTGCCTCCATTTAATCGGTGAAGTCGAGCCTTGTCCGGTGCGGATTAAGGCGGGCAATGGACCACTCCGCGTCGGTCTTTTTATAAGCTATGTGATAGTGGCCGTAGCCGCGTATCGTCTTGAAGGGAAATCGTGCCAGGCTCATCGGAACGGTCGATCCAATCCTCCATGGACCAGATTTCATGCGCGAGGGCGGATGACTCGATTTCGATTTCATGCGAGAAAAGGTGATGCACGATCACTCCGGCGCCAACGCCGTGGGCGACACCCGCTGCGATCGCGTCAGGGCCGGCCATGGTGGCCAGCACTTCGCCAGCGACATATT
>NZ_JH584242.1:262193-266206 GCF_000241485.1 Sphingomonas sp. PAMC 26605 | reverse complement strand
TTATACAGTGAATGCCGCGTTGGGAAGAAAGAGGTGGCTCAAGCCCTGCCAGTCCCGGCCGTCGGCTAATCTGACGTAGCGCGCCTGAAGGTTCCGAATGTCCTCGATGGCGACCGGCCGTTGAAGGTCTTCCCTGGTCAAGCTCCCAATGATCGTAATGTCGACTGTCCGCGCGAACACAACGCACACTGCTCATAAGGATATAATGCGGCGGTCGGTCGATGACAGCGGGCCCTGCAAACGCTAATGGCATCCCCGCGCGCACTCGCAGCGCCTAACTCACGCTAGCCGTCGCTTACCCTAATGTCGCGCTCATCTGACGAAGGGGAATGACGATGGCCGACAATCATGAACAGACAATGGGTAGACCATTTACCCGCTTGACGACCGCTTTCGGCGCGCCCGTTGTCGATAACGAAAACAGTATCACGGCAGGGCCACGCGGACCGTTGCTGATGCAAGACGTGTGGTTGATCGAGAAACTCGCCAACCTCAATCGCGAGATTATCCCCGAGCGGCGCATGCACGCGAAGGGATCGGGCGCTTTTGGTACGTTCACGGTTACAAACGATATCTCGGCTTACACCCGCGCGTCCATGTTCGCCGAGATCGGCAAGCAGACCGAGATGTTCGCCCGGTTCACCACAGTCGCGGGCGAGCGCGGCGCAGCCGATGCCGAGCGCGACATCCGAGGCTTTGCGCTCAAATTCTATACGGATGAAGGCAATTGGGACATGGTCGGCAATAATACGCCGGTCTTTTTCGTCCGCGATCCCCGCAAATTCGCAGATCTCAACAAGGCGGTTAAGCGCGATCCAAGGACAAATATGCGCAGCGCAACAAATAACTGGGATTTCTGGACGCTGTTGCCCGAGGCACTCCACCAGGTCACGATCGTGATGTCGGATCGCGGCATTCCGCGCAGCTATCGGCACATGCACGGCTTTGGCAGCCATACCTACAGCTTCTACAATGCCTCTGGCGAACGCTTCTGGGTAAAGTTTCACTTCAAGACCCAGCAGGGTATTGAAAACCTCACGGACGAGCAGGCTGGTTCCGTTATCGCGAGTGATCGCGAGAGCCACCAGCGCGACCTGTACGACGCGATCGAGCGGAGCGAGTTTCCGCGCTGGAAGATGTTCGTGCAGATCATGCCGGAAGCCGAAGCCGAAACCTACCGCGTCCACCCGTTCGACCTGACGAAAGTCTGGTACAAGGAGGACTATCCACTGATCGAGGTCGGGGAGTTCGCGCTCAACCGCAACTCCGATAATTTCTTCCAAGATATCGAGCAAAGCGCTTTTGCGCCTAACAATCTTGTCCCGGGGATTAGCGTCTCACCGGACAAAATGCTGCAGGCGCGCCTTTTCGCTTACAGCGATGCCCAGCGCTATCGACTGGGGGTTAATCACCACCAAATTCCGGTGAATGCTGCGCGTTGCCCGGTTTCGTCAAACCATCGCGATGGCGCGGGCCGGATGGATGGCAATTACGGCGGGACGAAGCATTATCATCCTAACAGCTTCGGCCAATGGCAGGATCAGCCGAGTTATCGCGAACCGCCGCTTAGGATTACCGGCGATGCTGATTTTTGGGATTTTCGGCAGGACGACGACGACTATTTTTCGCAACCGCGTCGCTTGTTTCTGCTCATGAGCATCGAGCAACGCAACACCCTCTTTGCCAATACGGCTGCAGCGCTCAGTGACGCCCCCGCATTCATCAAGCAGCGGCACATCGACAACTGCACCCGGTGCGAGCCAGCGTACGGCGCGGGAGTAGCGCGCGCCCTGGGACTGTAGCCACTCCGGCTTAATCGCAATGGAAAGGATCGGGGCCGTTTACTTCAAACATGGGCCTCGACGATACCCAGCTGTTCGGGAAGACCGCCGGGCTCCGATCGCGTTTCTCCACCCTCGATCTGACTGCTCAGTTGGAGCGGGCACAGCGGAAGGTGAAGGGGCCCAACTTCCACCAGTTCATCTGGGTTTCAACATGAGCTTTATCGCTGGTAGCGCACATGTCGATTTGCTGACGGAGCAGATCGTAAGGTGGGGCGAGGTCCACTTGCGGGGGACATGGCGGACGTCGAAATATGTCTTCGAACTGGCCTGGTGAATACAGAACTCGAACTGCTAAGCGCTGCTTTCGTGTTGCGGCAAAGTAGACAAGTCATCATTTCCGCAAAGTAGAGATGTCATTGGTGGTTGAATAGTGGCGGTAGTCCATAGGAGGGACCGCGCGCCGGCCGACGCGCGGATCTAAGCGCTGGCGGCGGCGGGCGCGTGGGAAGTTCCTGGGGGCTATTGCCCCACCCCGTGCACGGCTTCTGACTTGACCTCCGTCTTTCATCCAGCGGCAACCAAAGACCGACCGTTGTTGTCGCGCAGGAGCGCGGGTGAAGCAACGGGCGGGTTTAAACCCGCCCGTTTCTTTTCGAGTTCGGCGGCGAATGCCGCCGGTGTGGCCTAGCCGAGCGAGGAGTGAGGTCGCTCGGTGTTATAGTCGTCGACCCAGCGCGCCTGCCAGAATCATCCTCGGCAGAGGGAGCCACAGCGACCTCGAGCAGGGTGCACGGCAGAGACTGCCGTTTCGGGGCGTTGTTGTTGCGCTTGCAATAGTGAGGAGCCGCCGACTGGATTAGCCGCGCCATTTCCAACGCTGCGCCGAGTTGGTTGTTGTCGCCCACCGCGGCCTGGTTCACCCGTCGCATCTCGTCGAACATGGAGTAGGGGAGCACCTTGTGGCCGTGCCCGATCTCCAACCGTCTGTCCGGGTATTCGAAGATCGACACGCCCTTGCGGGCGAGCTTGCGCGCCGCGCCGGATCGATCGGTTCGAGCATGAACATGAGCTTGTTGTAACGGAGTGTCAGCGCTGCAGTCAGTGCTCGCTCCCCGCGCCAGGTCATCGCGAAATCCACGTCATCGTGCTGCCAACGGACGATGCAGATTCTTATCGTGGAACGGCGCCTTGGCGAACTGCGCGTTGTGCTGCTCGATGAACGCCGGGAAGAAAGCCTTCGTCGCTTCGACCGTCGAGATGCCAACGAGCCGCATCTCCTTGACCAGGCGATCCTGCAGCGTTTCGTGCACTCGTTCAACCCGACCTTTTGCGGGCGCGGAGTTTGCGCAGCTGACCTCGATATTCAGGCTGTCGAGCGCCCGGCCGAAGTGGGTCATGCCGTCGACTCGGGCCGAAGCCACATTGTTGCGAAAGACGCTGTGCTTGTCCGAGTAGAAGGCGACCGGCTTGCCGTGCCGGGCGATGTACTCGCTCACCGTCGTCCTATACGCAAAGGCAGTCTCCGACCTTTCCAACTACAGATCCTTGAGACGGCTGGTCGCGTCGTCGATAAACACCAAAAGTGTCATCTTCGGGCCGCGATCCTCAAACCAGCGGTGCTGCGAACCGCGGAGCTGGATTAGCTCGCCGACGCAGTCACGCCGATATCGTGGTTGGTATACCCGACGTCGCCGGGCTTGTCTGGTCGTCCAAAACCGAGCTGGATCATCAGTTTACGAAGCGTCTCGTGGCTGATCCGAATATCATGCTGCTCGATCAGCTTCTCAGCCGCGAAAGATTGCCCGAAATCCTGATAATGCTCGCGTGGCAACGCGATCGCCATCTCGGTTTGTGACGGTTAGAGGCGGCGGTTGCTCTGTCGCCCGCGCTTGCCCGACACCAAACCTTCCGCGCCACGCTCGCGAACCGCCGCCAGCATCCGAAATACCTCTCGTCGCCATACGCACAGCAGGACTGCAGCATCATCCGTGCGCAGCTCACGGCGCTCGACCCGCTGCGGTGTGTCGAGCCGCGACAGCTCCTTGTGACCCATGTTTAACACCGGTATCTCGCAACCCGTCGATCGAGGGAGCGCGCATGCCACCAGTGCCATTTCTCCTTTGCGGGCAGTGACATCACTAGGTGTTTGATCCTGCAGTGTGGTGGTACGATTGACCAACACGGACGGCGGGAGGAGCTATGGGCCAGGTTCTACACGGCAGCGCCACG
>NZ_JH584242.1:208385-260907 GCF_000241485.1 Sphingomonas sp. PAMC 26605 | reverse complement strand
GCTAGTAGCCCAGCTCTGTGAGTCCGATAATAACTGTTATGTTAAATCTGGCAAACTCCGGCGCGATCAGAATGCCATCTCTCGCCTGTCTTGGAACGGCTCTCGGCTTCTCTTGTCGGCCGCCAATCAAACCGCGTGCGCACCCGGCTAGGACATAGACGGGTTGGCGCTGCGCACCGCGATTATGATGGTCGACACAATAGCCCTGATAGTTGAGCAATCCAGCGCGCACGAGTTCGGGTACCGCCCGGCTCCCATTCGTTTTGCCCGCCGCCCGCACTTGTTCACCGGTCGCGTCGTCGACGATCGCAGTGGCCTGATCGACAAGATAGCGCGCGCCACGATGGCCGCATCGCGGCCGCGCCGCGATCCACCGATCGTCAAATCGATTGCGTCGCGCTGGTCGCACGGGGTGAGACCGATTGGAAAATCGCCAAGACTCTCGGCATCGGTGCCGAAACCGTAACGGAGCATCTCAAGACTGCACGCGATCGCTACAGCGTAACCAAACGCACGATGTTCGCCATTCGCGCGCTCGTCGACGGCGCCATTAGCTTCACAGATATCCTGTGCTGACGATCCCTCCCCAGTTCTGGGGATAACGCAGATCATGACAAGCTGATCGAATGATCGCCTGACAAAATGGAGGTGATCATGGTTGTTACAAGAACTGGCATCGAAAAGGCGCCGAGTGGGCCCGCCGCCTTTCCGAAAAACGCTGACCGCGGTCGTCCAGGAGGTATATATGAAGGCATCTCGACCCGTCCGGTCGATGACCTGGTGAAGCCATGGGGATGAGCGGCATCTGGAAAAGCAGGTAACGGCTGTGCGAGAAGATCGAGTCCGCGTGAAGGCTTTTCTCGACCATCCTTTCAAGCGTAACTGGCCGTACATGTGGATCGACGCGACGTACCTGGAATGCGTCAGGCGGACCCGATCGCGGTCGCCATCGCAGTGGGTATGAACAGTAATGGGATTCGCTACGGCGGAAGAAGATCTTGGCGTTTCGTGCGGACTGCTTTTTCGCTTCGCTGCCGCCTTTGCCTGTTATCTAAGGGGCCGGAACGTCGCACGAATATCCTCTATCACGGCTTCCGGGTTTTCCCACGGCGTAAAGTGGCCGCCATGATCATGTGCCTTGAGATAAACGGGATTATACCAGTCCTTCTCGCCGGGACTTTCCAGAAACTGCTCGACGCGCTTTTCCGTGCTGACGCCAGGAGGGTTTTCATACCCTAAAAACGTGAACCCCGTCGGCGCTTCGATAATTGGCACGCGGTCGTGAGAGGGGGTCCAGGGAAAGCGGTTGGCATTCACATAGGAACGGATCGAACTCGTGATGGAATTCGTGAGCCACCAAATCGTCGCATTTGTGATGAGGTGTTCCCGCGGGAAGACGCTCTCTACATTTCCATTGGACTCGCTCCACTTGGTCCATCGACGAAGGATCCACGCAAGCATGCCGACCGGCGAATCCGCGAGAGCAACTGCAAGATTTTGACTGTCGAGCATATGAACCGCCACGTGCGATGCGAAACGCTCCTGCATTTCGATGCCCTTCTCTCGCAAAGGCGCGGGAAGCTCTTCGGGAATCCGTGCGCCGCCTGTGATGTCCCACGGCCGGTCACCCTGGAAAACATCCAGATGGATGCGGTGGCCGAGCCAAATTCCATACAGTTTATCTGCATATTTATGGCCAAGTTGGCTAGTCACGAGGGCGCCGTAATCGGATCCCGCCGCTGCGTATTTCTCATAGCCAAGTGTCTCGGTCATCAGCGTGTGCCAAAGCTCCGCCATCTTCCAGAAATTCATGTCGTGTCGTTGCGTCGGGGTGGAGAACGCAAAGCCAGACAGCGACGGAACGATGACGTCAAAGGCGTCGGACGGATCGCCGCCGAACGATGCCGGGTTCGCAAGCGGCTCTATTACCTTGGTCCATTCCCGATAGCTCCACGGCCAGCCATGGCTCATGATCAGCGGGATCGGCGCAGGGCCCTTTCCCATATGTCTAATGAAATGGATCGGCGATCCAGCAACGATAACCTTGTATTGCTCCCAGTCGTTGAGCTTTGTCTCCGCCTCGCGCCAATCAAAGTCATTGAGCCAGTACGAAACAAGCTCTTTCAGGTAGGCGACACTAGTGCCATAAACGTCGCTATGTTCGTCGGTATCGCCGGGCCATCTCGTGTTTCTCAGGCGATTTCTAAGATCATCGATCTTTTCCTGAGCTGTTTCGACACGGAACTGGTGATCTATCAGATTGAGCACGATAAAATCCTCGTTTGTGGTTCGATTCCGGTTAGTATGTAAATTCGAGCCGGGTGCGAGTTTGCGTGCGGGTTGCAATGCGCCACGCGGGCGAGCGAGAAGGTCGTGGACCTTCAACCTCGACACTCGACAAATCAGCGCCTGGAAATGGTTTTTCCCGTTCCGCTTCCGCAGCGCTCCGTTCTTCAGTTTTTTCATAGGTCACATGGTAATGACCCCAGCCGCGCATGGTACGGAAGGGAGGCATCTTTGCCGCGGGATCGCGCTCCGGAATGGCGCTGTCGCCACGAAATATAAAATCTGCCATCGCCCATATCGCGGTCGCGGATGTTGGGCTCAGAATATTGATCTCATGCGTAAATAACTGGTGGATCGGCTGAACGTCTCCGGAGTTTCGCGATGCGAGCGCAAATGCGATCTCCTCGCGCCCCACCATCTTGAATATCTCGTTACCTTCCACATCCAGCGGACGGAACCAGCCATTCACGCTAAAAAGGCCCGCTAAGTTTGACCATTTCTTGTGATCCGCATAATATGCGTATCGAGCTTCCAGGCGCCGGAGCTCCTCGATTTCTATAAGCTTTTCAATGTCCGTCATAAATCTTCCTCTATTTTCTCACAAGCGAAGAAGCATTTCTGCTTTTGCTGGATTGGACGATACTATTCGATCATCATGTTTCCGTTCTATTTTCATAAAGTGCAGGATTCTTAATTTGGACAACTTATCTCCCTAGCAACGCAAAGCCGTAGATCTGTTCGTCCACGATGATATTACCATTCACGCTTGGGTGAGCATCTCGGACTGAATTCTCTCGAATTTTGATAACAAACGGGTATAGATGGCGCTCAGTCTTTTCCTACCGGCGATTGGAAACCCCTGTGATTTGTACAGCGATATGATCCGAAAATAAGTTATCGATAAGAGCAATGTTAAGACCGTTAGAACGGGCTATGTTGGTCGAGCAACTTGGCTGTAGCTCTGTCACCTGCATAGAATTCATCATGATCCCCATTATAGGGCAACGGTATCAAGATGCAGGTCACCGAACTGATTAGGCCGGTTATCGCGAGGAAAGAGAATACGATTTCATATCCGCTTTCGGTTGGAAAACCGCCTAGCCCACGATTACTTTCTAAAATAGATGAGACGATGGCCGCTCCTAGGGCGCCGCCAATTGTTCGTATGTTTGCATTCATGCTTGCAGCCGCCCCTGTCTGATCTTCTGGCACGGAACTGACAACAATAATGGATAGCGTGGATAACGCGGCGCCGAAACCTAGGCCGGCGACGGCGCTGGCCAGCGCTACCTCCCACCGATGGTCATGCGCCACCACCAGACCTAAGAGGCCGATGACCGGGCAGAGCATTCCGGCAATCAGGACCGGCTTGGGACGCAGCGCTCGTGTCAATCTGCCGGCAAGAAGACCACCTGCAAACATCGCGAAGGTGGTCGGTAGAAACAGAATGCCGGACAGTGTAACCGATGCAGCAAGTCCGTAATCAGTCGCGGCGGGCACCTGCATGAAGGACGGGATAAATCCCATCGCCGAATATAGAACTACGCCAAAGAGCAGCGAGACCAAATTGGCTGTCCAGACGGAACGAAGGCGGAAAACCGCCATATCGACAAGAGGATAAGACGACTTCGACTCGATCAAGATCCACGCTGTGCCGAAAGTCAATGCTGCGAGGAACAGGGCGACCGCGGGGAGGGAGAGCCAGCCGATATCCGCACCGAGAGACAGAGGCAGAAGGAGGCACAAAAGGGCGATGGAAAGGGCCGCAGCGGCAAACCAGTTGACTTTGCCGCCGAGGCTGACGGTCGTCGAAGGAAGTATTCGAAACAGCAGCAGTGCAATGATGCCGTTTGAGATGGCAGGCAGCCAGAATAGCCACTGGACCCCCATGGTCGCCACGATCGGACCAGCAACGAGAACCCCCAGCCCTCCTCCTACCGAACTCATAGCCGCAACAAGACCTACAGATTCAGCGACCGCTTCATCAGGTGACATCTCTCGCAAGACACCGAACGCGAGAGGGAGGACGACGCCGCTTGCACCCTGCATGATGCGCCCAGCCAACATTACCGGCAGACTGGTCGCCATCGCACTGACACCACAGCCCAGTACAAGCACGCAAAGCGCAGCGATCAGGATCGATTTCTTGCCCCGCTGGTCCCCCAGCTTGCCTAGGACTGGGGTGAGGACCGCGCTGGAGAGAAGATAGGCCGCAAGGACCCAACTTATCCCGGCCTGGCTCGTATTGAGCGCAAACCGAAGCGTTTCAAGGGCCGGACTCACCATCGATTGCACGAGCGCATAGGACGCCGACGTCACGGCCAGCATGGCAAGCGCAGCCCCGATACCCTTGTTTTTCGGGTTCGTCTCAACATCCGCAACGTATGATTTTTCGGCCAAATTCCTGTACGCCGACTGGCTCTCGTTAAGCTGCGCATCCGTCATCAGGGACCGTTTAGTCTTTGAGTTAAGGAGCGACATTGCGCGGGAGACCTATGCTGACATGATGCTAACGGAGGCTGCGAAGCGTCATCCGCACGACGGCGCAGAGCGTCTGGGAGTCCATTCCTCCTCGCGATCCGACCTTCATCCCGTTGAGCGTCGCTCTCAGGAAATGGGCGGCCTCACAAACATCGACATCCGCGGCAACTTCGCCTGCATTTTTCGCCCGGGACAGCAGGTCTTCAAATGCCGACAGGAGTGTCCTTCCAGACGCATTGAGGATCAACGTCACCTGGGGATCAGATTGACCGAATTCGGAGGCCGCGCTCACCGCCATGCAGGTTGTTGCGACCTTCCTTTCAGGCCGAGACACGATGCTGAGAAGGCCAGCCTCGATCCCCTGCAGCGGGGACCGCTCAGCGTTCATCACACGGATCATTTCAGCGACATTGCCAGCAGCATAGCGCTGCAGCGCCGTGAGATAGAGATGCTTCTTGTCGCCAAAAGCGCCGTAAAGGCTTTGGCGGCTGATATGCATTTCCGTGAGCAGAGCGGTGGTGGAAGCGCCATCATAACCCCTTTTGGAGAAGACGGCGATTGCCCTATCGAGCGCATCGTCGGCATCGAATTTTCTGGGTCTGACCATTTGCGAGATATAAGCGTTCGGGACTGATCAGTCAATAACGTCATGTGCTCATGTGATCATGAGGGCGAGGGGACGGTGAAGATCGCGCGTGTCGAATAGCACCTTGGCAAAGCGCTGATCATGTCGCGCGGCACGCGAGAAGGCAGCCGGGTTCAAGCAAATCACTATCGGTTTGTCGCCAAAGGCCGTCGAGTTGATCGACGGCTACATGGCCCCCACCGAGTTCAAGTCGCGACAAGCGGCGCTGAACGCGATCCTAGAGCGGATCGACGACGATATTTACATGAGACAGGAGTTCGTGGCCGTGAGCACATAACGTTTCAGGGTGCCCGGCACGAAGGCCGGGCACCCTGAAACGTTATGTGGGCATCTTCGTTAAACGATGACATTTGCTGCGGTAGCAACCCACACTTGTTCGTTTCTGGGCTTCGGTTCAAGGGAGCGCGCTTCGCGCCACGCATATGTTTTGCCTGTTTGACGGCCCTTTCGCATCAGAAGGGGAAGAATAATCACGCATATTATGACATGCCCGGTGATCCCGAGTGCGGGCGACCTGGCCGCGCGAATCATCGCCGACGCTGCATTGGGGAAGAAGCGACGGGCCGGGCGACACGTTACAGACGTTCCTGTTCACAGGGGCAGCAAGGAGGCCGGCAGTCGCATCGAGGAAGCGTTTTATGGTTGTCTGACAGCCGGGGACCAGAACGACGCCAAGTGGGCCATCATGGACGCTTTTGCACACGCAAAGGCGTTACGCCGGGAAATCAGAGCCGGCCAGCGCACCGAGCTAAGCGTCTTCGATCGGCTTTGCCTCAAAATCACGCAGAGCGTCCGCGACGTATTTCTGGCGCTCCTTAACATGGGGCGGGCCTTTAGAGGCCGGCTTTTCCTGAGCTACGACAAGATCGGCGAGCAGGCGAATTGCGGGCGCACGACCGTTCGGGAGGCTCTGGCGGCCTTTGAGGCGATCGATTTGATCGAACGGCTCAGGCGCTATGTGTTTACCCTTAAGGCGGGGCGTCACATGTAAGAACAGACCTCCAACGCTTATCGTATCCGCGTCCCCGATCGGTTGCGGAAGCTCTTTCCCGCCCGCCCCCGCCCTGCCCCCACTTCCAGCGGATGAAGTCAGTCGGCGGCAGCACCGCGACGAGGACTTTGACGCCATGCGAGCCAGTTTGACCGACGACGAGCGGATCATGCTCGATACCGCCGATCAGGGCCTTGCCCGCGTCCTAATCAGTTTGAGAAAAAGCGTAGAGGCTAAGGCCGGCGCTTTATTTAGCTCATGAGTCTGAAAAACGGACTAAACCTCCCCGTATGGATATTAGATACTATGTCAAAATAAGTTGTCCTAGCCGGGCAACGCGCTTTGAAGACGGATTCAACGCCGAAACGGGGTTCGGCCTTAGCCCCCATGAATTGACGGTAGCCCGTGCGGTTGCCGTGCCGATCCCGCCTGCCCGCCGGCAGCATAGACGGCGATATCTATTCTGCCGGCGACCTCAGGATTTTAGCGGCTAAAATTATATCCATCAAAAGGGTTCAATCTCCGTTTGAAATTGGCACAATTTCGTAACCTTGGACCCGTAAGACCTTTACACAGCTCGACATCTGCGGCTTGTCATTCGATATACCCGTTTTGGCCAGGCGCTTTTGTTAAGGTCCGAACCGGAGATATCCGATGAAACTCCCTCCTAATATCGTGGCGACCCTTGTTCCCGGGATCAGCGCCTTTCAGTTCTCCCCGATATGTTCGGGTTCGCGCAGATGCTTCGCGCCGAGGCACTGACCTATGGCTGGATGACCAAGCTATCAATCGATTGTACCGGGAGTTACTGGCTTTATTACAAGCTGGACAATGGCGGCTTCTACATGGCCCCGTCAGAGGAAAAACCTTGGCGGATCGCTATTTATGGCAATGGCTATGAAGGCATGGTAAGTGCGGATGCCGCCGGGATCATCGCCACCTTCATTATGATCGGCCAGCTTACCGGCGAACCTCAAACCGAGGCGTTGGCCGAGGCATATCATGCCCTCCTAGATTTCGGGACCGAGCACGTCGAGCAGAACGCAATTTTTAGCGCCATCGACTGATAGACCGGGGCCGCGGCGCAGTCCCCACCCTCATCCGATGAGGAGGCCCCTATGGCCAGCAACGCAGTCCGCACCCCGCGCTACGTCCACGCCGCGAACATCATCGGACATCAGCCCGACCTATTCGACGGCCCGACCGTCACCCACGAGGTTCCACGCCGGTCGATCGTGCGCGATGCCGAGCCGCAGATTCGAGTATGGGGCCGAGCTGATACCCTTGGCACATGGACCCCGTGAAATGATCCGACTTGCGACCCGCGAGCCCGCGCCGGGCAGTGATGCGGCATGGCGTGCCGAGTACCGGCGGAGCCAAGACACTCGACGCGTAGCGACAGTGCGGCCCGATCTATTCGGGGCCCCCGCGATCGAGACGTATCACCGCGGCGCCCCGGCTAAACCGATCCTTAGCAAGTCGCGCTATCGATGCCGGCTCGACCTGAATGCGAATCAACCGGCGGGATTGATTGCCAGCGCATCGAATTGGCTTCGCACCCGGCAGCACGCGCGGATCGCCGAGGACTGCCCCCATATGCACGCCGGCCGGCAAGGCATGGTCTACCGGATTTGCAGCCCGATCAATGCCGATGCGGCTATGTGTATCTGGACCCCGCAGGGAACGAGCGAACCGAGAAGATCGCCTTTGTCGAGGTTCGTGACGGGGAGCCTATCGCAGAATGACCCGCCCGGTTCACTTTGTCGCATGTGTCGGGCAGAAGCTCGACCACCCGGCGCGAGCAGGTCACCTTTATCAATCGGATTGGTTCAGGAAGGCCCGCGCTTATGTGACCTCGCAGGGCGGCCGATGGTTCATCCTGTCTGCCTTACATGGCGTTATCCACCCGTCGAGTATGATCGAGCTGTACAACGTCACCCTTGGCGACACGACGGCCGCAGATCGCTGGGCATGGGGCGAGCGCGTCAGCGCCCAGCTTGCGGAGCGGATCGGGCCGCGAACCCCCGGCGTTATACTTGGCGGCCGCCTCTACCGCGATCCGATCCCCGATTGGTGTGGAGCGCGCGCGAGCGTTCCGATGGAGGGCTTGGGGATCGGCCAGCAAAAGGCGTGGTTGGCACGCCAGATCAGCGAAGCGCGCGAACGCGAGGCAAGCGCCGCTCAGCTAGACCTATTCCGTGACGTTTAATGGCCCCACGGTTAGAGAGGAGCAACGATGCATAGCACCCGACATATCGAGCCGATGTTGCGCCGCGCCCGCCTGCTAGCGGCTTGCACCCTTCCCTTTTGGGCGATTCCGCGCGCCGTGATCCTTGCCGGGTACTATGATGGCGGTTCAAAGGTAAGAGATAAATTAAATACCGATGAGGCCCGCCAATGGGCGGCCTCTAGGGGACTGACAGAGGAATAGGACGCCATGGGAGACTTGCTTGTATAACGTTCGCCCTGAGTGCCTACGGCCCGCCAATGACGGTTGGGAGCCGCCTACAGCCGCAGAGGTGCGCGAGATTATTACCGCAGCCGGATTGACGGGGAGCGGTGTGGCGCGATTCCTTGGCATAAGTAGCAAGGGCTCGCGCGTCATCCGGCGATGGGTCGGAGGCGAGGATCAAATCCCTTATTCGGCGTGGGCGCTGCTATGCGACAGGGCAGGCTATCGTAGAATTTGGGACGACAACGAGATGTGATTTTAGCGGCTAAAATTCTATGGCCGAGCTTTACAGGGCTTGACACACAACACAGGGCAACCGATATATCAGTTGTGGCCGGGTATCTTGCCAAGGTCCGAACCGGAGTTTCCGATGACCAACGTAGTCCCCTTCCCGATCCATCGCAGGATCAACAGGATCGCGGACCCGCCCGCGATCCTTCCGCCCAAGATCGCCGAGGCATCCGCCATGGATAAAATCATAGCCGTAGTGTGGGGCATCACCGCCTTTTGCTGGACCTTTATGCGGTTCATCATCCCGCTTGTGGTGTTCTGGCAGTTCCTTCGCATGATATGGTTTTGGGATACGCCGGGCGTACATGCGGGCTGGAATTTCCTCGCCTACTTCGCCGGCTACACGGCCCTCTATTATTTCGTGGCGTTCTATCGTCCGAAGGCTTTGCGCGATCGTGACGTCAGCCGTGGAGGTCTAAATGGCCGCAAGTAAGCGCCTCACCGCCGCCGAGTTCGCACGCGCGATCGACGGCATCAGCATTAGCGAGCGCCCGATCGCAATGGCCCGATCCGTGCTAGTCGATGGCATGAGCCAGTCCGATTGTGCCCGCGCCAATGGCGTTTCGCGAAACGCGGTTTGCCTTACCGTAAACCGGATTTGGGAGGCCCACAGCGCTGTTCCCGCCGGGTTCGAGCGCGTGACGGCAATCCTCCCCAAACATCAAGCGTCTGTCGTCCGAAGCTGGATCGAGCGCGCCCCGTTGAAAACGGAGACGGCATGATGAAAACGCTAGTGATAGCCAATCAGAAGGGCGGCGTTGGCAAGACTTCCACGCTTGTCCATCTGGCCTTCGACTTCGCCGAGCGCGGTCTAAAGGTTGCCGTGATCGACCTGGACACGCAGGGCAACGCGAGCTTCACCCTCGGCGTCCATAAGGGCGATATCGTCGCCAGCAGCCTGTTTGGTGCGGTGACACAATTTGATCTGGCACCCATCGACAACATCGCTTTGGTTCCAGCCGACGCCCGCCTTGCGGACCTTGAGAAGCTAGACTTGCAGCAGGCCGCAAACGGCTTCCGCGAGAGCATCGCGGTTATTTCAGCGCACGGCTTTGACGTGTGCCTGATCGACACCGCTCCGTCCCTTGGCAATGCCATGGCATCCGCGTTGCTGGCGGCAGATTTTGTCGCGTCGCCGATTGAGCTTGAGGCTTATGCGTTGCAGGGCATCACGAAGATGAACGCCACGATCGCGGCCATTCGTAAAGCCAATACCAAGCTGCAATTCCTTGGGATGATCCCGAGCAAGGTTGACGGGCGCAACCCGCGCCACACGCGCTACCTTGCAGAGTTACAGGCCGCCTACCCTGCCCTGATTATGCCGACGCCGATCGGCTACCGCAGCAGCATTGCCGACGCCCTCGCGTCGCATTGCCCCGTATGGGAAATCCGCAGGACTTCCGCCCGAGCGGCCACGAAGGAGGTCCGCGCGATGACCCAACATATTCACGATAAGATGGAGATCGCGTGATGGCCGACCCGACCGACGAGAAGAAGCCGGCGGGAAAGCTCGCCAAGGGCCGCAGGAAGCCCGAGGACGCAGCGCAGGGCTCAGGCTTGGGAATTGGCGCTATGGGCGACCTGTCCGGCCTCCTCGCCGATCCTACGCCTGCCAGCGGTGACGCTCCGACTGGGGGGAAAGCGTCCGAGATCGCAATGGAGTTGATCGAGGAAGACCCGAACCAGCCCCGCACGACGTTCGATCCGGCGTCGCTTGAGGAAATGGCCGGCACGATCGCCCTTCGCGGCGTTAAGACCCCTATTTCTGTTCGGCCCCATCCCGATCAGGAGGGCCGGTTCCTCATCAACCACGGTGCGCGTCGCTTCCGGGCATCAGGCATCGCCGGCAAGACGACGATCCCGGCCTTTGTGGACGCGGACTATACCGAGGCGGATCAGGTCATCGAGAACCTACAGCGCGACGCGCTGACGGCTCGCGAGATCGCCGATTTTATCGGCCGCGAACTGGCGAAGAAGGTCAAAAAGCAAGACATTGCCAAGGCGATCGGCAAATCCAACGCCTATGTCACCCAACACGCCGCCTTGCTCGACTTGCCCGATCCGATCGCCGAAATTTTCCAATCCGAGCGGTGCCGGGACGTGACGTTAATTAACGAGCTTGTCGGGCTCTACAAAAAGCACCCCGAAGGCGTGACGGATTGGCTTGACGACGAGGAGCAGGAGATCACGCGCGGGAGTGTACGGTTGCTCAAGGAGTTTCTGACTTCCAACAGCAGTCAGGGCGAAGGTGAAGGGGAGGGCGATACGCCCCCAGCCGAGCCGGAACCGGCGAAGGAGAAGGAGGATAAAGAGGTCGATCCCGACAAGCTCAAAAAGGCGATTGTGACCGTCGAGCATTACGGCCGGCCGGGCCGCTTGATGCTCAATCGCCGTCCGTCGCGCGAAGGTGTATCGTGGATGAAATACGACGACGACAGGAGCGAGTTTGAGGCCGAGCTTGGCGACGTAAGATTGGTTTCAGTTATTGAGGGATGATCGCGACACGCCCCAGCCGATGACAGGAGGCCTCGCGAAAGCGGAGCCTTTTTCTTTGGCGCGTATCGGATATAGTCCGAGCGATAATTTTAGCCGCTAAAATTCCGAGGAGCTTTGCATGGCCGGGCTGATCGATAGCAACAAGCAACCTCTGTCCAACGGGACCGGCGATCCGATCGCTGACGCCGACGGGCTGCTAGGTTTGGCGCGTGGGATCGAGGACCAACAGGCGGCTGAGATCGCGGCCCCGGCTATCGAGGAGCAGTATGCCGCCGCGATGGTCGAAGTCATCGAGAAAAAGCAGGATCAGGCCAGCCAAATCGAGGACCGGCTTGAGAACATGATCGAGACACAGAGTGCCCGATTGCAACAGGTGCAGTCGCACCCGCCGGGGATGCTGGCGTTGCCCGGCGCACGGGCCAGGTGGCAGGCTCAGGTTGCGCAGGCTCAGGCCGTCATCCACACGTTGCAGAACCGGCTTGAGACGGTTCGCGAGATCAGGGACGGGATTACGGCGAACGGATCGAAGATCGAGGCGCTGGCGGCCGAGAAGCTGGAACACCGGCAACCGAAGCTCGCAGAGGACTTCGCCGAGCTACAAGAGGCCCGCAGGCTCCACGAGCTACACATGCGCCAGCGGCAGGAGAAGAAGCGGGAGCTGGTGCAGGAGGGCACACCGTCAGGCGGCCTCAGTCTGTCCCGTGGTCTATCGCAGACACGCGGGGGCGGCGCGGCATAGGAGGGGCGGTCCTAGTGAATTAGGACCGCCACCAGAGCGACGATCGCCGCTGCGATCGTCAGGCCCGAGGCGATCAGATTGCGGTTTGCGATCCGCACGCCGTCTTCTAGCGGCTTCCCGCGGCCCTTGCTGACTTCGGCCGCCATTTCGGCGACGAGCGTTTTAGCGCCTTCCGCCATGCGCTGTTTCATAGCGGCTTCCGCCGCAACCAGAGCGGCGTTGAGGATCGATTCTGCCTTCTCGTTGATTGTCACAGACCAACGGTTCGCCATTTCCTCTAGCTCGCTTTTGAACGCTTCCAGTTGCGCTTGATGCGCGTCCGCGCTTTCCGTCAGGAGCATTGTGTTGATCGTCTGTAGGATCATCAGCGGATCGTCAGGCGACAGGGCGACGCCATGCGTCCCGGCAATCTCAGCGATCAGCGCGCGGATTCTGGCATGATCGGCCATCAGATGATCGCCGCTTTGGAAAGCTCGCCAAAGATCGCGTCGCGCATCCGGCCCAGCCGGTGCCGCTGCATAAGAGCCAGCGCCGGGTTTTCGATCGCTTCCGCGAACGTCTTTCGTTCGGCAAGCATGTCGCGAACGTCCGCGCCGAACGTTTCCCGCTTGAGATCGGGGAGCGCGACGATCGCCGCTACCCGATCCTTATTCTCGCGATAGACCTTCATTTGCTCGAACCCTTTGCCCTCATGTTCGATCGGCCCATGATAGGGGTTGAGCCAAGCCACGATCGTCGCCGGGGCGGGGAAAGCGTCGGCGATCGAGGCGAAGCCGGCGATAGTGTCGGTCATCGACTGCCCGCCGACCACGAGCGTATGCAAGACAAGCTGGTGCCCTAGGTCCTTGATGACTTCGGCCGCCCCGTTGTCGAACATATAGGCCGAGAGAGGTTGATAGGTGCTCGCGCCGCTATCAATCACGACGCTCCCCTTGGCACCTTGGACAAGCTCCATCATCGCGTCAAAATTGCGCGGGTTGATATCGCCGTTTTCGAGCAGGGCCAGCTTCTTAACGTTGAACGCCTTGAAGCCGGCGAACGTCGCGTTAGTAGGATCAGTGTCGATGCAGAGCGGCGTTTCCCCGCGCAAGATCAGGAATTGTGCGAGCATCGAAGCGGCCAGCGACTTGCCGATACCGCCCTTGCCTTGAAGAACGATATGGACGTTGCTCATAGGTAATCCTTCATGTCAGGCGATTCCGGGTGGTAGAACCGTTTAGGGCGGGGACGAGGCTCCGGGGTTTCCGAAGGTGGCGGATCGGCAGGGGGAGCCGGTTCGACGCGGGGAGCAGTGGGGGCGGCGGAAGCGTCCGAGCTAGTGGCGGGTCCGACAGGTGCTACGATCGATTGTGCCGGGGAGCGTATTAGATCGCGGACATGTTTCGCGAACCAGACGTAACCGCAAGCGATCCGCTTTTCCTCGACAAGCTGTTCCCATATCTGGCGGACGCGCCAGCGATCGGCCAACGCGGCTTGAATGTCCTCCCTCGCAGCAAGGATCGCAGCCCGGTTCGCAAGACCCGGCCGACCTTTCGAGGAGGCCGCCCGATCACGCAAACGCTCTGTGAAAGGCTTTGCCACCTTGTCCGCCATTCTGCACGAACCCTTTCCGTCCGAGTGTAGGAACCATGTACGAACTGTGTACGGTCCAGCTAGAAACCCTGTACTTTTGGAAAAGTGCCAAATTTAAGGCCAAAAAGCCAGCCTACACGACGGATATAGGCATTGTAGCGACCCTATAAAACGGTTCATATCTGGCGTATAAACGTCGAAGACGGGGCAGGATAGGTGAAGTGACCCCACCGGCAAGCCGGCCAGCTCACTTCACTTCCCTTATTCGCAGCGGGGCTGCTCAACGGGAATCCTGCTCTGCGAGGCCCGTCGCTACCGCGTCGGAGGAGTAAGATGGACGAGGATCGGACGCCAACGAGGAAGGGAAGCCCGGCAATCAAGGTCCGGGTTCTGCCCGAGGAAAAGGCGACGATCGAGGCGCTGGCACGCGACGTTGGATTGAGCGCGTCGAGCTATCTTCGACAGATGGGGCTTGGCTACAAACCCCGTGGCGTAGTCGATATGGAGCAGGTGCAACGGCTTGTTGCGATCAACGGCGACCTTGGCCGGATGGGAGGTTTGTTGAAGCTATGGCTGACCGACGACCCCAAGCTGGACGAGTTCAAACCCGACAATATGCGGGCCATCGTTCGCGGCCTTTTGAAAAAGCTTGAAGCCGGGCAGGAGGAGCTTCGCGAGATCGCCAAAGCCGTCCTGATCGCCCGTCCGTGAATTTAGCGGCTAAAATTTTGAAAGCCGCAGCGTGATCGCGAAACATGTCTCTATGCGTGTCACGCGAAAGAGCGACTTCGGTGGGTTGGTCCGCTACATCACCAGCGCGCAAGGTCGCGACGAGCGGGTTGGCGAGATCGCCGTTACGAATTGTCGCACCGACGATCCCGACGCAGCGGCCATCGCGTGCATGGCGGTGCAGACGCTAAACACCCGATCGAATGCCGATAAAACCTATCACTTGATAGTCTCTTTCCGCCCCGGGGAGTATCCTACGCCGGAAGTTCTTAGGGAGGTCGAGCAGCGTATTTGCGCCGGGCTTGGATTTCGCGAACATCAGCGCGTCAGTGCGGCGCATCACGATACGGATAACGTCCACCTTCATATCGCGATCAACAAGGTTCATCCGACCCGCCACACGGTACACTCCCCGTTGCGGGATTACCGGACGCTTGGCGAGCTATGCGACAAGCTGGAGGCCGAGTTCGGTCTTGAGCGCGATAACCACCAATCTCAGAAACGAGGAGGGGAAGGCCGCGCGGCCGACATGGAGCAGATCACCGGCTTGGAAAGCATGATCGGCTGGGTACGCCGAACATGCGCCGACGAAATCAAGACGGCCGATAGCTGGCAGGCTTTGCACGCCACCATGGCGGCGAACGGGCTCACCATGCAGGCACGCGGTAACGGGCTTGTCGTGGTCGCGGAGAACGGGACAGCTATCAAGGCCAGTTCGATCGCACGCGACCTGTCCAAAAAGGCGCTAGAAGATCGGCTAGGGCCATTTACGGCCGCCGATGGCACGCAGGCCCAGCCCGCCCAAGCGCGAGCTTATGAGCCGCGCCCAATGGCGTCACGCGCGGACACCGCAGAGCTATTCGCGCGCTACCAAGATCAGCAGAACAACCGACGCGCCGCCCGATCGGCCGAGCTTGCAGCAGCATCAGCGAAGAAAGCCGCCGCGATCGAGGCCGTGAAGCGAGCCGGGCGGTTCCGCAGGGGCGCGATCAAGCTGGCGGGAGGAGGCGGCCTCACCCGCAAGCTGTCCTATAGTCTCACTTCGCGCGCGACCAAGCAGGCCATCGACAAGATCGCGACGGCCTATCAGCGCGAGCGCGAGCGGATCAACGAGCGCAACGACCGCAAGGGCTGGCACGAATGGTTGCAGGCCGAGGCGAAAACGGGAAGCGCCGAGGCACTGGCGGCCCTTCGCGCCCGCGAAGGGCGAAAGCATCAGGCGGCGAACGCCGTGCAGGCGACCGGGACCGTCGCACACGGACTCAGCGCGAACGAGCGCGCCGATCACATCACCAAGCGCGGGACCATCATCTACAGGACAGCCGGCGCGGCCGTCAGGGACGACGGCGCGAGCTTGCACGTCTCCCGTGGAGCCGAGATCGAAGGCATCACGGCCGCGCTCAGGATCGCGCGCGAAAGGTACGGCGAGGAACTGACGATCGCCGGGAGCGCCGAGTTTAAGGAGCGCGTCGCGCAAGCCGCAGCCCGTGCCGCGCTCCCCATTCGCTTTGATGATTCCGATCTTGAGCGCCGCCGTCAGGCGCTTGTCACTACCATAACCCAGCAGGAGGCCGACCGTGGCAGAGAAGACCTTGGACGAGGAGATCGAGGAGGCAATGCGGCTAGTGGACGGGAGCACCCAGCCGGAGCCTCAACCAGCCCCGCCAGAGCCGACACAGGCCCCGTCAGCGAGCGAGGAGCCGCCGATGGCACAGGACAGCCAAGTATCACCCGAGGCGCTGCCAGCGGAGCTGGCATTGACGGAAGAACCGGGCCAGCCCGACCACGGAGCCCCCGAGGAACCCGAGGGCTTACAGGTGGCAAGCCGAACATTGGTCGCGTTGGACGAGTCTCGCCGCCCGAAGCCCGAGATCGCGTGCGGAATCTGTCCGAACTCGGTGTGGTTCGCTTCGCCGAGCGACCTTCGCTGCTATTGCCGCGTGATGTTCGTCCAAACGTGGACAGCGCAGAAGCCCGGCGAGATCGTCTCTTGCGACGGGATGTTTCTGGGACAGGAGTGACCGCGCAGCCGACAACCCCCGTCGAGAAATACATCACCGAGCGCGAAGCTAAACGGGTGGCGGGAATGGATATACCGAAACACCGGCCTTTCGAGCCCAGCGAGATTCCGCTATCTTATGCGGGGACGAGAGAAGTGGAGGGTCAAAAAATGGCGCTCCTACGACGCGGCGACGAAATCATGGTGCTGCCGATCGATGCCACCAGCGCGGCGCGAGCCGCCAGATTTGCGATAGGCGACCGGATCGAGATCGGGGCCGATGGAACCGTGAAGGGCAGAGGACGCAGCCGATGACCGACGACAGCCGATCGATGAGAGGAACCGAGGCATGAAATCGACCCGCAACAACTCAGTCGGTCCCCAAGTCCGCAATAGAGGACGAAAGACCGGGCAGTCGCAGGGAAGGGGGCTTATCGCCTTCATCGTTCTGGCGTCCGTAATCGGGGGGGTGTCCGCCGCCACCCAAATGTTCGCGAGCAGCATGGCTTATCAGCCGCAGTTGGGATCGCCCATCGCCGGCCACTTCTATGCGCCGTGGCGGATCGTGTCGTGGTTCATGGCTTGGAACGCTGCGCCGACCCTCAAAGGTCTATTCGGTAAGTCGATCGGCATCGGTATGGGCGTAGCGGTTGCCGGCATTGTCATCGCCGTGATCGTCAAAGCCGCCATGTCGAAGCGCGGCAAGGGCAACGAGTTTTTGCACGGCTCCGCACGATGGGCGGACATGAAGGACATCGAGGCCGCCAGCCTGATCGACAACGATGGCGTTTATGTCGGTGCGTATGAGGAGAAGGACGGGAAGGTTTCCTATCTGCGTCATTCCGGCCCCGAACACGTTCTGACCTATGCGCCGACGCGATCGGGCAAGGGCGTCGGGCTTGTCATCCCGACGTTGCTTTCGTGGAAACACAGCACCGTTGTTGCCGACTTGAAGGGCGAGCTATGGGCGCTCACCGCCGGTTGGAGGAAGAACCACGCCGGTCAGATCGTCATGCGGTTCGAGCCGGCATCGTCGCGAGGGAGCGTCCGTTGGAACCCGCTGGACGAAATCCGCGTCGGCACGGACAATGAGGTTGCCGACGTTCAGAACCTCGCAACGCTGATAGTCGATCCAGACGGCAAGGGGCTGGAAAGCCATTGGCAGAAGACCTCGCAGGCCCTGTTCGTGGGCGTCATCCTTCATGCGATCTACAAAGCCAAGAATGGCGGTCCGGCCGCGACCATGAGCGAGGTTGACGGGCTCCTTACCGACCCAGCGCGCCCGATTAAGGGGCTTTGGGAGGAAATGATGAGCTACGGGCACCTGCCCGGCGGAAAGAACCATACCGTTGTCGGGCGTGCGGCCCGTGACATGATGGACCGGCCCGACGAGGAGGCCGGCTCCGTCCTTTCGACCGCCAAGAGCTATATCGAGCTTTACCGCGATCCGGTCGTTGCGGCGAACACGTCAACGTCTGACTTTTCGATCCGCGACCTGATGAACTACGACACGCCGGTAAGCCTCTACATCATCACCCAGCCGACCGATAAGAACCGGCTCAGGCCGCTAGTCCGCATCATGTTGAACATGATGGTCCGCATCCTTGCACCCAAGCAGGAGTTTGAGAACGGCCGCGTGAAGGCCAATTACAAGCACCGGATGCTGTTTATGATCGATGAGTTTCCCAGCTTGGGGAAGCTCGAAATCATTCAGGAGAGCTTGGCGTTTGCCGCCGGCTACGGCCTAAAGTTCTATCTGATTTGTCAGGATATCAACCAGCTTCGCAGCCGGGAAACTGGCTACGGCCATGACGAGCTAGTTACGTCGAATTGCCATGTGCAGAACGCCTATCCGCCGAACCGGCTTGAGACGGCCGAGCACCTGTCAAAGATGACCGGCCAGACCACCATTATCAAAGAGCAAATCACGACCAGCAAGAACAAGGGGGGGGGCTGGCTATCCGGTTCGGAATCGCGAACCGTGCAGGAAACCCAGCGCGCCCTTTTGACCCCCGACGAATGTTTGCGGATGCCGGGGCCGAAGAAGAACGCCAACGGCGATATCGAGGAAGCTGGCGACATGCTGCTCTACATGGCGGGCTACCCCATGATCTACGGCAAGCAACCGCTGTATTTCAAAGACCCTACATTCCTAGCCCGCGCTCAGGTGCAAGCACCGGACAAAAGCGACATAATCAGGAAGAAGAAAACTACCACGGCCATTCGCGACAACAACGACGGGGTTGAGGTCGAAGACGCCCCGATCCGGGTGAAGTTATGAAACGGCCCACTCTCAAAACGACCGGCCGTTATACCGCGCTCAGCGTGTTCGCCTTGTCGATCGCTGGCGTCGCCGCAGCCGGCGCTGGCGTCCGCGTCAACCTCACGCGAAGCATTCCGCTTGGCTTCTATCGAACAACCGACGAGGCGGTACGCACTGGCGCATACGTCATGTTCTGCCCGCCGCAGCGCGACGACTTCGCGCTCGCGTTGAAGCGCCGCTACATCGAGCCCGGCGACTGCCCCGGAGGCAGCTACCCGATGATGAAGCGAATTTTAGCGGCTAAAAATGATCGGGTGCAGATCGGGACCAATGGCGTCTTCATCAACGGCATGCCGGTCCCGAACAGCAAACCCCGGCCTTATGACGGGGCAAAGCGGGTGCTCCCGCATTTCGTGGGGAGCGGCAGGATCGCACCCGGCGACGTGATCGTGATGGGCGAAAGCAAGGTCTCCTTCGACAGCCGCTATTTCGGGCCGATCCCGCGCAAGCAGATCAGCACCGTCATTCGGCCGATCGTGACATGGTAGGAGCGAAACATTGAGCGGAGAGATCGTTGTCATCGCCGAGAAGCCCGAGCTTGCGAAGGCCATCGCCGAGGGCTTGGGGGGCGGGAGCCGGAAAGACGGCTATTTCGATTGCGGCCAGCATTATGTCGCATGGCTGTTCGGGCACATGCTTGAGCTTGAGGCCCCCGAAACACCGTGGAGCATGGCTGAGCTACCGATCAGCTTCATCCCGTGGAGCAAGAAACCATCGGCCGACAAGATGAAGCAGCTTCGCATCATCCGCGACCTGTTGAAGCCCGCCAAGAGCATCATCCATGCCGGCGATCCCGACGACGAGGGCCAGCTACTCGTTGACGAGGTTATCGAATGGAGCGGTTCCCGACTCCCCGTGAAGCGGCTCCTAATCAACGACAACAACGTCAAGGTGGTGCAACGCGCGCTGTCTCAGCTTCGCGATAATTCCGAGTTCGCCGGCATGTCCGCAGCGGCCGAGGCGCGAGGCGTTGGCGATCTACTCTATGGCGTGAACATGACCCGCGCCTACACCCTTGCGGCGCAGGCCAAGGGCTATCAGGGCGTGCTCAGTGTCGGTCGCGTGCAAACCCCGATCCTTGGCCTTGTGGTGCGGCGCGACCGTGAGTTCGAGGCGCACACCAAGAGCTATTACTACACCGTCACCGGACAATTTCAGATCGGCGACCACGCTTTCCCGGCGCGGTATCAGATCACCGACGCCGATACCGTCAATGACAAAGGCCGCCTATCCGATCAGACGCAGGCCCAATCCACCGCCACGGCCGTCAGCGGCAAGCCGGCGCGGATCGTCAGCGCCACGACGAACGCCAAGGAAGCATCCCCACCACTTCCCTACAATCTGTTGAAGCTCCAAACCGACGCATCGCGAAAGTTCGGGTTCAAGCCCGATCAGGTGTTGGAGATTACGCAGGCGCTTCGCGAGAAATACCGGCTGATTACCTACAACCGCAGCGACAGCGAATATCTCAACGACGAGCAGCACAATGACGCGGCCGGCGTACTGGCGGCGATCGGCGAGACGGCTCCCGTCCTAGCCGCACCCGTGAAGCGTGCAGACCCGGCCATAAAGAGCCGGGCGTTCAATTCGGGCAAGGTATCGGCCCACCACGCCATCGTCCCGACCGAGGCCACGGCCGACCTGTCCAAGCTTAACGATGCCGAGCAGAAAATCTATCTCTTGATCGCCCGCGCCTACGTCGCCCAATTCTGGCCGACCCACCAATACGATCAGACCGATATCGTTATAGAGGTTGAGGGCCGGCGCTTCACGACCCGGAGCAATTTCACGACCCGGCCGGGCTGGACGATCCTCTATAAGAACGATGCCGGCAACGAAGACATCGCCGATGACGAGGAGGCGATCGCGATCGACCTTCGCGCGCTTGCCGCGAGCCAAACCGGCACATGCACGAGCGCCAGCGCCGATAAGCAGGAAACCAAGCCGAAGCCGCTCTACACCATGGCGTCCCTGCTAACCGACCTAACCCGCGTTGCGAAATACGTCCGCGATGATCGGTTGCGGAAATTGTTGATCGAGAAGGACAAGGACAAGGCCGGCGAGCATGGCGGGATCGGCACCCCGGCGACCCGCCACACCATCATCGCCACCTTGTTCGATCGCGGGTTCCTGATTGAGAAGGGCAAGAACATCGTCAGCAGCCCGCAGGCGCGCGAGTTCTACGACGCGCTGCCCGATCAGGCCAAATATCCCGACATGACGGCAATCTGGCACGAGCAGCAGCGCGCCATTGCGGACGGATCGAAGGATGCGCGATCGTTCGTTCAGACCCTTGCCGATTATGTCGCGCGCGAGGTCGCAGGTGTGAAAGAGAACGGCCTAGCGATCAAGACCGGCGCGCCGCCCTGTCCGACATGCAGCAAGCCGCTTCGCCGCATGAAGGGCAAGAAGGGCCACTTTTGGTCCTGCACTGGCTACGCCGAGGGCTGCCAATATACGGCTGAGGACAAGGCCGGAAAGCCAGTCCTGGTAAAGAAGGAGGCCCCGTCCGTATCCGTCATGCACAAGTGCATGACGTGCGGCATGGGTTTGGTCCGCCGGCCGTCCACCAAGAAGAAGAATAGCTTTTGGTGGAGTTGCAGCGGATATCCTGGATGCAAACAGACCTATTTCGACGCGAACGGGAAGCCCGACTATAGCACCAAGGAGAAGACCGCATGACCGACGCCAGCACTTTGCCGACCGAGGAAGCCATTCGTGCTTTCGAGTATGATATCGTCCGCCGCAAATTGATCGACGCCGAGACTCCCGGTGCGATTGTCGAGTTCGATCCCGACGAGGCCGAGCAGGCCGGCGCGTTCGTGGAGGATGCTATGAGCGAGGCCGATGCGCGCGAAGCGGAGGAAGGCTTGCCGATCGAGCCCGAGGCCCCCGCTAAGCTCAGCCTGTTTGCCGCAGCCCGCAACGCTTAACATCGGAGGCTACCATGGCCGAGGAAAAGAAGCCGTTTCACGAGCGCGTCGCCGAGAAGATCATCGATCAGCTAAAGGCCGGAACGGCACCTTGGCAGCGGCCGTGGAACCCAGCCGCCCCCGGAGCCGAGGGCGGATCGATCATCCCGATGAACCCCACCACCGGAAAGCGGTATCGGGGCGTCAACGTCGTCAATCTCATGTCCGAGGGCCACGATGACAACCGATGGATGACCTATAAGCAGGCCGCCGCAGCCGGCGCACAGGTGCGAAAGGGCGAGAAGGGTTCGCTGGTTCAATACTGGAAATTTGACGACGAGCAGACCCTAAAGGACGCGCAGGGCAAGCCGATAAAGGACGCCGAGGGCAACACCGTGAAGGTGCGCGTGGAGCTGGAGCGGCCTCGTCCATTCTATGCCGTCGTGTTTAATGCCGAGCAGATCGAGGGCCTGCCCCCTCGCACCCCACCAGTGCCGCCCGAGTGGAACCCGATCGACCGGGCCGAGGCGATATTGCAGGCATCCGGCGCGAAGATCACCGAGCTTCCCGGCAACCGCGCTTTCTACAGCCCGGCGACCGACAGCATCACCCTTCCCGAACGATCGCAGTTTCCCAGCGCCGACCGATTTTATGGCACCGCGCTTCACGAGGTAGGCCACTGGACAGGAGCGCCGAACCGGCTTGATCGCGATCTAGCCCATCCGTTCGGTTCGGAAGGCTATGCCAAGGAGGAGCTTCGCGCCGAGATCGCGAGCATGCTCTTAGGCGACGAGCTACAGATCGGTCACGATCCCGAGCAGCACGTCGCCTATGTCGCGTCATGGATCAAAGCCCTTGAGGATGATCCCATGGAGATCGTCCGCGCCTGTTCAGACGCGGAGAAGATCAACACCTTCATTCTGGCGTTCGAGCAAAAGCAGATTCAGGAGATCGACGGCCAAGCCGTGCCGGCCGGGGAGCTAGAGGCCCCCGCGCTAACTGCCGAGGCCGAGCTTGCCGATCGCCCGGCGATCGTCGGACAGCCGGCCGAGCAGGACACCCCGATTAATGTCGCTTTCCGCGAGAAGAACGAGGCGAAGGGGCTTGGAGCCAAGTGGGATAAGGAAGCGCGGACGTGGCTTGTCCCCGCCGGCATCGATCTTACGCCGTTCGCGAAATGGGCAAAAGATACCCCCGCGCCGGCCGTGGAGAGGCCCAGCCAGCAAGCGGCACCAGCAGAGCCACAACGCGCGGAGACGCCCGCAGCAGCCCCCAGCGTCGAACAGGAAGGGCAACCGATGACGAACCGCAGCGATAAGCCCCAGCAGACCCCGGAGCGCAAATATCTGGCGGTCCCCTATGGCGAAAGACACGTCGCCAAGGCGGCCGGCGCGAAATGGGATGCCGCGGCGAAGTCTTGGTACGTCGGCGAGGGCAGCGATCCCGTCAAGCTCGCACGCTGGGACCCGGATCAGGTGGCGCATCGCCAAGAGGCGGCCGTAAGCCCCGAGGTAGAGTTCGCCGCAGCGATGAAGGCCATGGGGCTGACCGTCCCCGCCGGGCATCCGATCATGGACGGGACGCGCCAGCGCGTTCCCACCGTGGACGACAAGGGCAAGGAAACCAGCGGCTTTTACATCGCCTATCTGGACGGCCACCCGGCCGGCCACATCAAGAATTTCAAAAGCAGCTTGGACATGAATTGGAAAAGCACGGGGAACGCGCTTTCCGAGGAGGAGAAGGCCCGGCTTAACGCCGAGGCTGCGACGAAGCGGGACGCGCGAGAGCGCGAACAGGCCGCGACCTATGAAGAAACCGCCGGCCGCGTGCAGCGCCGGGCGGCCGGCTACCAGCAGATCGAAACCCCGACGCTTTACATGGTCAGGAAGGGGATCGAGCCGACGATCGGCGCGATGATGGACGGCCGCGATAGCACGATCCACCTCCCGGCGATCGACGCGCAGGGGAAGCACTGGACGACGCAATACATTCAGGATGACGGCACCAAGCGGTACGCGAAGGACAGCCATAAGGAGGGCTGTTTCCATGTCGTCAACGGAGGCAGGACGCCCGAGGAGGCGCTTGCCGCTCTTGAGGCAGCGCCCCGCCTTATGATCGGCGAGGGCTATGCGACCATGACCACGATCGCGTCCGTTGTGGAGCACCCGACCGTATCGGCGTTCGATTCCGGCAACCTTCCCGCCGTTGCCAAGGCACTCCACGAGCGCTTCCCCGACAAGCCCATATTCATCGTCGGGGAGGACGATCAGCGTGTCCTAGAGCGCCACGGGTACAACCCGGGCCGGGAGAAGGCGACCGAGGCCGCCAACGCTGTAGGGGGAAAGCCGATGTTCCCGACCTTCGCCCCCGGCGAGCAGGCGGCCGACCCCAAGCGGTTTACCGACTTCAACGACCTTGCGGTGAATAGCTCGCTTGGTCGCGAAGGGCTTGAGCGCCAGGTCAAAGCCGCCGTGGAAAATCCACGGGCTCAGGCTTTGACCGGACCACGCCTCAGCGTGGACGAGGAAACCCAGCAGAAGCGGCGTTCGGGGCCGGCGATCGGTGACGATCAGCCGGCCCAACGGCGCGGCGCGCGCATCTAATAGCCTTGCGAGTGTTCACGTCCTTTGCCGGTGATCGACGGCTCAGGGTCTGGCTTGACCCTGAGCAGTTAGCGGAGCCGTGGACGCTCAGGATCGAGCGCATCGAGCACGAAATGACCTGTTACGTCGAACAACGGTGTTCGCATCTGAATATGTGGCTGGACGAGGTGCCCGACGACGCCATTGCAGAGGATGATTATTGCAAATCCTGTCCGCGCACGACGGTTGAATCCCCGGTTCAAATCCGAGCGTGGCGCGGTTGGTTTAATCGACCGCCCGCCACCATCGCCGAAGCACGTCACGCTATCGCAGCGGAGATCAGGGAAACGTGGCGGGGCAGAACGGCTATGGAAGTTCTCGCGTCAAACCCTTGTTCGAGCGGCCATGGGTAGAGCTACACGACGCGCCGCCCGTTCCAGATGAAGACGTACATTCGCCATGAGCCGCTTCCACATCACGATCGCCGCCCTTGCCGTCGCCGGCCTCGCCACCACGGCCGCCGGCCGACGCTACGAACCATCCGCCTCCCCGCTCCCGATCGCCGAGACCACGGGCGTTCCCACGTCGATCTATGACGGCGACACCTTCCGCTTTGGCAAGCTCAGGGTCCGCGTATGGGGCGTGGACGCGCCCGAGCTCGAAACGCAGTTCGGGCCGGCCGCGCGCGCCGAGCTTGTGCAGCTTGTTGCCGATCGCCGCGTGACATGCCGCGATACCGGCCAACGCAGCTATGACCGGATCGTGGCGCAATGCTGGAATTGGCGCGGCATCGATATAGCCGCAGCAATGGCGCGCACTGGATGGGCGGTGAATTGGTCGACGTATTCCCACGGCCGCTATCTGGCGGATCAGCAGGCCGCCCAGCGCGAGCGGCGCGGCGTATTCGCTTACGGCGTTCAACCATGGAGGTAGGGGCCGCCCCCTGCCCGTGCCACGTCGAGTTGATCGCCCGCGATCCGGCCCGCAATATCCATCGGCGCTACGCGATCGAGGCAAGCCCTGACTTATTCGGCTTGATCGTCGTTCGCACCGCTTGGGGGCGGATCGGAGCCCGAGGGCAGGAGAAGACGGTTTCGTTCGACGCGATCGAGGACGCGGAGCGCCACGTTCGCGCGACCCTTCGACGTAGGGCGACGTCGCCGAAGCGGAACGGCGTTGCATACGAGGTCATAGACAGTAGCGAGGCCAACGGTGAGTTTTGGGGCAGGGCCTCGCTGTTGCGTGGTCAGATATGCCTCGACGGTCGGGTGTGTCTTCAAGCGGATATTCCACGACTTCTTAAAAATCGATCCTGCCGTAAAAAGTCGGTGTGACGACTCCAGCCGTCAGGCTTCGGGTTCGAGGATCGCGGCGAGGACCGCCATGCGCTCCCCGGCCGACAGATCGTTATACATGCGCTTCCACCGCGCCGCCTTCCGCTTGATCCGCTGGCGATCGGTGAAATCCACGCCGGCATGATCCGCCCAATGGGCGGCGTTCGCGGCGAAATTCATCCAGAGACATTCGGTTCGAGGACCGCCCCGCGTCGTCACCTGATAGCTCAGGGACCGCCATTTCGGAGCGGGCAGCCGGCCGGCGTAGAGATCGGAATGATAGCCCGAGATCATCACCGAGGCCGGCAGCGTCCCCAGCAGCGCGATCAGCGCCTCGTGGTCCGCGTTAGTATAATCGAACCGATATCGCGATCCTTTGCGCGCCCGCGTTGCCATAACATAGGGCGGATCGGAATAGATCAGCACCCGGCCGGCAGAGGCGAAATCGAACGTCCGCAGAAAGGCCAGACAATCGACGTTATAGATTTCCACGTCCGCGATCGGCGCGAAGCTGGCGATGGTTTCCGGGTCAATTTCCAGCCCGATCGAGCGCAGCGCAGGGGGTTTTCGCAAAAGGACGACGCCCGAGCCCAAGTGCGTTTCGATGTAGGTATCATGGGGAGGCATGTTGGCGATGACCGCCTGATAGGCCCCGTTGACCGCCTTTGATCCGAGGTATCCCAAGCCGAAATCCATCCTGAAAATATGATGGGGGGAGAAGTCTCTCCCTACGATCGAGCCGCCGATCGGCGTCTCGCTCTACCCTCGCAGCAGGGGGCAAGCCCCCCGCAACGCCCCCCGATTGCACGCCAAGATAAGGCCGGGCCCGACAGCCAGGTCAAACTATGCCACGCACCAAATTCCGCTGAAGCGTAGACACCCGCGTCTATGTCGGCCGAGATCCCACATAGACATTCGCGTCTATGCAGGAATCCGACCTCACCCGAACTTCATGACCACTTCCACCGCGAGAGCGACGCAAAAGCCCAGCACGCTACAGCCGATGACGAACCCATGCGTTGATCGGTCCATCGGGTTATCGCCGGGCCGGCAAGTATCGGCACCGATCACCATCCCGGCACACGGCGCGCACAGCCCGGCCGTCAGCAGCAGCGCGACCCAAAAGACGGGCCAGCTATCGAGCAGTTTCGACAGGCCGCCCCCGGCGAGCAGCGCGGCGACGCTGGCACCGGCCATGCCGAGCGCCGGCCACATCAGCGATTCATTGAAAGGCTGGACCCACTGTTTTGCCATCGTCGTCACTCCATAGGATTGAGGTTCGAGCATTAGATCACCCCCGCCTCATGTCGGGCTTCCGCAAGCTGTTTGAGATCGCGGGCGCGGAGTTTGGACCGAAGCGGATGCGCGCCATTGTCCAACACTTCCCCGACCAGCCCGGCCGGCGATGCCGCGCCCAGCGTGTTTACAAGGCGGACGCTCAAATCCAGATCGCCGACCGTTGCGGGTGCCGCTGGCGTCGGCTCCGATGGCGGCGCGTCCGGACGAAGCATCGCCCATGCTTCTAGCTCTATGGCGTCCGCGAGCTTCAAAATCATATCGAGGGTTGGATTTGCCCGACCGTTCTCAACTTGCGAGATATAGCCGTTGTTGATCCCGGTCCTGTCAAAAAGCTGGCCTTGTGTGAGGCCAAGCGCCTTGCGGCGTTCTTTCAGCCGCCGGCCGAACAACCGCGTTACAGGATGCGCGCTGTCATCGAGCCGTATTTCCATCAGATTGACCGCCCTTTCGCGGGCAGATCAGGGCCACGGTTCGCAAGCGTCGCCTGCCCCATGGCGTATGAAATCTTGGCGACTTCACCGATCGCGGGCAGTTGCCGGAAGCGGGCCGGATCGTGCCTAGCTACGCCGTTCCCTTGTACCTGATAGACGCCCTTTTTGCTGACATGCAGGATCGAGCCGTCATAGGTCGCGCCGTCGATCGGCTTTGCCGGGGTAGCGGTATCGAGGCGGAAGATGCCACGGGGAAGCATCCCTTGCGGGTCCGTCTTCTGGACGACCCATCCGCCATCATGCCGACTTTCGAGGAGCCGGCTTCCGTTCATCACCGTGACCTGTTCGGCACCCTCGGGGATTGCCCCCCTGCCCGCCGGCACAGCAGCGGCCAGCCCGCCGACCGTGCTGCCGCGTGCGGCCTCAAACAAGGCCCGGCCTAGTACAGTTGAGCGCCCACCTTCTTCGCGAACTCCGGGTCTTTGTCCGCCTTGTTCCCCGCTTTCAGGGCCGCGTCGCTCCACGCTTGGGTGCTCGCCGAAAGGAGCGCGATCTTGCGCTTGCTGCCCGATATTTTCCGAGGACCGTCCATTTTGAAGCTTCCTATCCAGAATTGCCATCTGTCTCTCCATGCCTTCCCGGTAGGCGAGCACGCGATCGAGCGCGGTTGCACCGGGTACACGGTTGAAGGTGACGCTCGCCTCTCCACGCGCACGCAGCGCGGGGATCAACCGATCGGGGGCTTGATCGCCATCCAGTGCCGCCTTTCGCACGATCGACGCCGAGTGGATCGGCGTGAGAGAGGGCTTGCGGAGGGCCGCAACCCGCGCCGTTCTCTCAGCGGTTTCAGCTTGCCGGCGAGCAGCAGGCAGTAGAGCAGTCATTTCCGCTTCGGCTTCGCTAATCGGCACCGTGCGCGTTTCCGGCTTTGCGGTAGAACCAAGTTCGGCCGACTGACGGACAATCTCCCCCAGCCTATCCGCTCCGTCGAGACGTTGAAGCGTCTCGCGAGCTTTGAGCAAGCTCCTATCGCCATCCTGTTGCGCCGGGCTGACCGCATGAGCCCCCGGATAGGTCCGGTGCAGAACCTCAATGTCCCGCGCCTTGTAAAGCGCGTCCCGTGTCACCGCGTTGGCGTTAGTGGCATCCCATTTGAGGCTGTGCCCGGTTGCCGCAGCGAGTTGGCGGGTGAAGGTGCGAAGCGTCCGGCTGTTCCCTTCCGAAAAAGGATGCAGATGGTCGAGATCCCCATAGAGCTTCGTCATGGCAGCGACAAAGTCAGGGGTGGAAAGGCCCTTGAGTGCGTCCCCGCCGCGTAGCTCACTCAGAACCGCATCAAGCCGGGCGTCCACTTCGGGCCGCAGCGCATAGGCCACGGGATATTGCGTGTGGGGCTCAGATTCGAGCCGCCGTTCCTTGACGTGTACCGGCGCGTCGGGACGATAATCACCCGGATTATGGTGCGGGAGGTCTTGGAAGATGCGCCGATGAACTTCGCGCAGATGCGCGGCATCAAAGGTTCCAACGACAGGATCGACTTCTAGCTGGCGGACACGAGCAAAGGTTAGTGCGCCTTCGCCCTCAGTGCTGACGGCCACGATTAGAGGTAGAGGGCTTTGATCGCCTCTACATGCTGATCGCTGTCCAACTCGCCCGATACATACCGATCGTTGATCGCCTCGACTTCTGGCGAAAGGGTGAAACCCTCGAACCGGACGCTGCCACGCGCGAAATTGACGGCTTCGAGCCGGAGCGTTTGTTCTTCCGCGCCGAGCGACGGCGCTTTGATTTGCCGTTGAACATTCATGGCGTTGCAACCTCGAAAGCAGCTAGGCGTCGACCATAGACGCCAATGACTATGATGTATAGGGATTTGAGCATTAACGCTTGACCGCTCCCGGTGTGTGAAACCCCGATAATTTGCGCCGCCGCATTGCGACCGCGCCCAGCGCTAGACCGACGCCCCCGACCACGATTGCGAGCCCGATCGGCCGCATCGCTGCCGCATTGGCAGGACCGGCCGGCTTTTCCAGATTGGCTGGCATCGAGGTAATGCCGTCGATCACCAGCGGATCGCCGCCACCCCATGCGATCGAGCCGGCCGCGCTAATCACATCGGCATGAAATTCGAGGTCCGAGCCCGCATAGGTTCGTGGCAAGCCGTCAGCGCCGAGGCCGCGCGCGCGTATTCCCTTACCGGCGAGCATCGCCCCGTAGCGCGCGACATATTTAGAGTGAATGTCATACCCGCGACTTTGGTTCACAAGTTCGCGGTAGCTGGACACGACGCGCACCACCGGCCGTTCGTCGGATTGCCATTCCCGCATGACTGCCCGAATGAAGCGCTTGGGTTCAGAGGTTTCCCCGACGAAAACCGAGCCATCCGCGAAATCGAACGCGAGCATGAGCTTTATAGGGTAATCGTCGCCAGTCATTCGGGCGGATCGATCGGCCGATGCGGAACCCGCGATCGTTCGTGAAGTGTCGCCAAACACGAAGCCCGGTTGAGGTGCCGAACCTTGCAGTCCTGATGGGCCGCCGAGGCCGCAAGAGCGAGTTCCTGATCGACCAGCGCCGCATAATCCGTGTCGTCATCAGATGGCATTACGCGGGCTCCCGATCGGACGCCGGAAAATGCCGGTAAAAGGTTGATAGCCCGACCCTCACGACCTTTGCCACCTTTGCCGGTTTATCCCCGGCCTTGAGGAGCTTTCGTGCGGTATCGAGCCTGTCGGGCGTCATGGCGGATTGTGGCTGTTGCTGATGATCGGTTGCTCCTTGGCGCACAGAGCGTCCGGCGAATTGATCATCAATTGCTATCGTCGGACGGGCAGCAAGTTCGGCACGACTAGCGGCGCTGATAGGTAACAGGATCTCGCGCTGCGTCGTCAAGGATGGCAGTCGCGCCCACCGATCGGTAATCGAGCGCGTCGAGCATCTGCACGCGCGCGAGTGCCGACGGATTGTTGAACCAGCGTGGCCGATCGCCCCGGCTACGATGGTGTTCATGCTGCGCATTGAACGCGTTCCAGTTATCCAAGAAGTCCCGGAACGGCGCGCCGCGGTCCTGCGCCTCAACGGCGATCCGAATGTGGTCGAGGTAGCTGTCCGCAAGCACCTTCAGCCGGTCTGACAATCAGTCGCTCCGATCGATGTTGTGACCACGAACGGCACGCCGCTCTCTGCTACGCAAAGGCACGGTGTGCCGTTCGCCGCCATATCTTACCTCACATCTTTCTCGATGAATCCCAGCGTGGTGGCATTCTCAATCAGGGTGCGGACCTTGCCCTTATCCATACCGGACGGCACTTCGGCATCGATCTCGAGCTTGAGCGTGACTTCGCTGCCCGGGATGGTCGTGAGCTGTTCGACGATTGCTTCGACGATCTGATGTATCTCGCGCGCTGGACGTTCGGACGAGATCATCACCGTGCCGAGGAAGCGCGTCGGCTTCTTTTCAGACGGAGGTGCGTCTGGCGTGCCTTCGGGCTGCGGCGCAGGCGACGGCCCGCCCCCAGGGATCACGGGCCCACCTACGGGAGGCGTCTCGACCTCTTTCTGTGCGGGGCGATGGGCTTCGGCGACATCCGGCTTGATGATCACGCTCTCGCCATCGATGACCACCGCGGCGTTGACCGCCCGCTCGATCGCGAGGCCTAGATAGGTGTCGGTCTTTTCGTCCCACCGCTCGGCATAGGCGAAGGGGCCGGGCAGCATGCCGCCAACAGCCGCCTGTATCGCTTTGACCAAAACGGCCTGATTCTTGACGCGGGGCAGGTAGGTGTAGCGGTTCAGATACTCCCAAAGGTCCTTGAGCGAGAGGTGCGCCTTGCCGTTCCAGATGTATTTCTGGAGATCGCGATCAAGACGGGTCGGCCCGAGTTCGGAGAGCAGGCCTTCCTCGCCTACTAGCTTCTTGCTGGCCCGTGCCAGCAGACCGTCTTGCGCCGGCACCTTGCCCGAGACCCATTCAACCTCTGCCTGTGCGCTCTCCTGAACCGGGTAATGGAGATAGCACCAAGCCTCTCTCAGGCGCGTTTTCACCGTCTCATTCGCCTCGACGAGCTTGGCTCGCGCCAAAGCGTCGTCGCTTTGTGTGAGATTGAGGCGGTCCTTTTCCTTGACCACCTCGCCCCACGCCAATGCGGAACGAACGGCGTCCTTCAGGTTGTCGAGCTGACGTGCCTCGGCAGCAATGAAGACCAACATGTTGCGGTACACGCGCGGCGTGCTGCCGCGCTGTAGCAAAATCTCCTTCGCCTCGACCAAGGCCTCCGAGCCATCGCGTCCGTGATGCGGGTGAGCTACGCCAAGGACGACCGCACGCACCCCGCCCGCTTCATCCGGCACTTCGGCGGAGGAAATCGGTGCCACCTGCACCGCGTCAAAGTGACCACGGTCGGCGATTGCATTGATATACTTGGCCAGTTCGCGATCGATTTCTATCAAAACCAACTGCTCGTCGAGCTGGCCGGCCTTATCGGCTGCAATCCGGTTGAGGCTCGCTGACATGGAGTACCAGTACCGACCGAGATCCGAATGCATGAACTTCGCCTGGTTCGACAGGCGCCTCAGGGCATCGCCGAAGATCGCCGGCTTTTCTCCAGGTTGAACGACGCCAAGATTGATCTGCTTGTCATCGAGGCCGGTATTTTGCTGCGCATGCGTGGGTGCGGTGCCCATGAAGATCGCGCGCGCGATCCGCCGCGTTGCCGAGTAGCGGTTCAGATTGGGCGCGGCCTGGTCGACCTTGTACGGCGTCGCCGCGGTGCCGTCGACATCGGCCGCGATGATCGACTGCCAACTAACGTCGAGATAATGAAGAAGCTCAGGTTCCACGCGAGGAGAGCTGACCGACACGCTCCCCGGCATGATCATCACTGAAGGATCAGCGTTCATCCAAAGCTCATGAATCACCTGCGCCATAAGTCGGAGTACGCCCCGGGTTCGCTGAAATTTCTCCAGCGATCCCCAGCTTGTATAGAGCTGGTCGAACAGCTCGGGATGGATCGGATAAGCCTTTTCGAGTTTGCGGCGATAGTCCTCGTCGGCACAGCCTTGCGGGAAATCGTTCGAGTTTTCCCGGTATAGCTTGGCAAATTGCTTCAGCGTGTTGTCCCGGTGATGGAATTTGTCGCCCGGAATTTCCTTGAAGAGGCGGCGACGAACGATCTCATAGCTTTCCTCCTGCGAGGCGGGGCGCCATGAGGATTCGACGCGGCTGAAAGTCTGTTTCAGGCGAGCAAGTGCCTCCTGCCCTCCTTCGCCACCGACCTCGATCTGCGATGCTGGCAGCGATGCTACCAGTAGCGTTCCCGGGCTCGCCTTCACCGCCTCGGTCAGTGACTGGACGAACGAGAGGTTCGCGTCGAAGGAGCCGGACGGCAGCCCCTCCACGCGGTAGATTTGACGGAGGTACGCGACCCATTCGTCGATCAGGATCAGGCAGGGGGAATACTTCCTGAAGATCGATTCCAGCAGGTTCGAGCCCGGCGCGATGCCTTTGGCGTCGTTTTCGGCGATCATATCGAACGCCTCTTCGCCGCCAAGCTGCCAAGCCAGTTCGCCCCATGTCGTCCGGATCTTTCGCCCACCCGTGGCATTCAGGACATCCTGAGGGCCGCGAGATGTGCCGACGAGTACCGCCCGATTGATATTCGCAGGCACGGTAAGCCCGCTCTTCTCGAGGAGCTGATCGAGGCCCGACAGATCCTGCGCGGGGGTTCCGCCGGCCATATGGTACAGCGCCAGCATCGAGTGGGTTTTGCCCCCACCGAAGTTCGTTTGCAGCTCTACGACCGGATCGCCACCCCCGCCCGACAGCCTCTTCGCCGCGCCGACGAGGAGGGTGCTAAGGCCTTCGGTCAGATATGTGCGGCTGAAGAATTGTTGCGGATCTCGGTACTCGGCAGGCGCACTGCCAGCGTGAACCTTGCCAAGGTCGGCCGCGAATTCGGCTTGCTGAAACTCGCCGGTTGCAACGTCCTGGTGCGGTTCGACCACTTCCCGCCACGGGAGGAGACCGGCGACCGTCTCAACCGAGATGTCTAGCCGCTGCGTCTTCCGGCGTTCTTCGTTGCGCTGAAGCTCAGCAAACTTCGTGCGCAGGATTGTGTCGCGCATTTTGCCGAGCTGATCGGCGACCTCGCCGGCGCTGATCGATTCCATTAGGCGACGCATGGAATCCAGTGCCCGTTCGGCGTCGTCGTAGGTGAACGTCTCGTTGTGCGAGAGCTTGTTCCGAACGTCTAGGAGTTCAGAAACATAGGAGCGCTCGGGATGCCCCAGCACCGTGCTGAAAGCCTCTTTCCAAAAGGCCATCATCGTTTTGAGAAGGCCTTGTTGGTCCCAGCCTACCTCACCCGTGGCGTTGGGCTTCAGACCCTGAACCCGCTGAACGACCTCGATCTGCCAGTGCCCCTTAACGGAGTTTTCTAGCCGTTTTTCCACGAACGGGACTAATGCGTCGGGCAGCAGCTCCATGCCTTCGAACACATACTGACGCGTGCTTTTTGCCATTTACTCGCTCCCCCTCACAGATCCAGCCGCGTCTGACGATCGCCGCCGGTATCATTTATTGCTGCCGCTTGGCGGGTAAGTTCGGTCCATACAGCGATTAATCCGTTGTAAGACGTGGCTTCCTTGGCATCCGACCGCTTCTCGCAAATTCCGTAGAGGCAATATGCGAGGTCCTTGACGGCATCCGCCTTCTCAGTGCCGATCGCTTTGAGGAGCGAAGCCGCGCTGTGTTCACCATCGTTCTCCAGTGTCCGGATTAGATGCTGGCAGCACTCCCAAACGGTAAGATGATTGTCTTCATCGGGAGACCAATCGGAAGCCAGCTCGTCCCGCGTCAAAATGCGGACCTTACCGGCAGCGCTTTCTACGATACCCGCATGCTTGACGCTCTCGACGGAGATGCCGCGCGCCTGGGCGATGCTATTGGCGATGCCGTACTCACCGGCCTTCGTTCCGTTCTGCTCAAACCAGCCGATGGCGAACCGCGTGTCGGCGTCGAACTCGCCTTGGATGCCACCCAAATACTCGTCCAACTCCCGATTGATGAGCTGCAGGGCGGACTTGACCGGCATCGGGCTGTCATCGCTTTCAAGCACCGCACCGTATCGACTATAGATACCCATGCCCGGCCCGATGGAGGATTGCGGCATATCAGCAGGTGCGATGTTGGCTGCTTGAAGTTCGGCGATAGCTGGGGGCAGTTCACGCTTAAGGGCGCGGACGAACTCCGCACGGCTTACGATCCCTGCCGAAGCTTCTCGTTTCCGACATACGAGCACGACAGAATTAGCCAGAGCGTTGGTCCCGCTCGCGATCATCCGGCTAGCCATCTCGGTCCGGAGTGGCCAAGTACCTACAACCGCGTAGCCAGCATCAACGACGGCCTGAAGAAAAGTCGCCCATCCGGTAGAGCTAATACCCTCTTGAGCGATTTCGCTTTGCTTGAACGCGTAATAGATTGTTGCGGGATATTCGTTAGACGTGCTGGCAGCCATGTTTGATATCACGTCGCGCATGCCAGACAGGAAGAACGCTTCGGCCTTCTCTTTCGTCCCGTGCCTAAATTGAGTAGCAACAAGCTCCTCCGCTTTGGGCGTGGACAAGAGGCTGAAAAGGTCCGGATAGATGTGCTTAAGCGATGGCTTCATCCAACAAAAGAAGAAGTCAGATAGGTCGGCATACGCGATATTGTCGTAGTATGGCGGATCGGTCGAGATAACCGTTTTCGGGGGGTAAACGACAGCTTGGGCATCGCTTTGTACTTCTACCCCAGAATTGCCGGGGTGTAGATTCTCGACGGTTTTCCAAACCCAATCCAACATCGCTCCCCAATTACCGGAGGAGTCGCAGAATGGGTTGGCCTCGGCATAGTCCCAAACCATCGGCAGCGCTTGGCGTCCGAAGGTGTTGCGCATCTTCTCACCTGAAGAATGCCATGAACACAGCGACGACCAATAATCAGCGCATTTATCGACCGCGAACGCCAAGTAGACGCTGACTGCCTCGGCGTATGCCTTGGCACCCGTTCCATTCGACCGCAGCGGAACCTTATCGTCGGCCAGTCCACCAGCGATAGCGTCCTGTTCAATTTGTGCCCCGATAGCATGGACCAGTTCGCTAAACGTAAGCAGCGCAACCATCTGCCTATCCGAGAAGAGGTGTCCCCACGTTGAAAGGCCATAGGCGGAGCAGACTCCGCCAGTGATCATGGCGCGCGTCGGTGTGCTACCGGATAGAAAGGTCTCCTTGGCCGTAACAATGTCCGCATAGGTGCCAGCGCTTTGAGCCAGGGCTTCCATCTCTACACTAGGCGGTATGTAGGTCCGGCCGCCCCGCCCTTCGCAAACCACTGCCATAAGTCGTGCGCCGAGCCGCCCGGCTTTTCCTTCAGCGCGAATGTAGTCGCGGGTAATCGCGTTCTTAGACAATAGGCAGACAAAGTCCTGAGCTTTACCGGCCTTTGTGCCGAGTGCGGCCGTGGCGAAGTCCTGCTTCGACAATCCGTCGCGCTGGATAGTAAACGTGTAAGTGCCAAGTGCGCGATCCACGATCGGACTTACGATCGTCTCTTTGCCCTTTTTCGAGCAAAGGACGAATGAATTTACCAAGGGGACGTGCTGACCTTGCAATGAAGGATCTGGGCTCGCGACGGTACGCGCCCATATCCAAGCCATCGGTGTTGCTTTGCCGCTGCCAAGGTCCTTTGGAAGGTCGACATCGGGGTAGAGTTTGCCGATACGTTCCAGTGCCTGATCTCGTATCTGCCGTCCGTAGAAACGAACATCCTCGGCTAGACCCTCAGCGTTTCGGTAGTGGTTTCTATCAAGAACGCCCCGGTGCACCGGAGGGCGATCCTTATACCTAGGCGGTATCTCGATCATCGCCTTGCCGATCATGACCGCAACAGGGTTCAGATCGCTGCCGAATGCCGGCAATCCGAGACGTTGAGCTTCTAGCGGAATGGACCCCCCGCCCGAGAACGGGTCATAGATCGGCGGAAGATCGCCGCCGCAGCTCTTTCTAATCTCGACGCGTGCACGTTCAATGACCTCTTCGTTTGTCGAATTCTCCCAGATGACGAGGTCTTCGATGATCGTGAACAGGCGCTGCCGCTCAGTCTCAACGGCTTCTTCCGTAGGGAACCGGTCGGGATCGCCGCTGGGATCGTTGACCATCTGAGCAAAGAGCACGGCCCGGCATGCCGCCAGGGGGCGCCGCGCCCACCATGGGTGCAACGTCGACGGGTGTCCGTGCCTGATCGACTTCTCGCGCGCCGATGCTGCGTTGATCGCCTCCAGAGGGATAGCGACTTCAATCAGCTTCTTTTTGTAGGTCGAAGTCGTAGTCATAGTGAAAACTCTATCGTTGAGGGCGTGGCGACCAACTCAGGCCCCCGTGGCGGCGCTTCCTTGCGCCAGCCACCCTTGATGGTTTGTATCGCCGAGATCGGAAGACGCTGCGCTGGCGGCAGCTCGACCAAGCCTTGAACATGCCAAAACACGGCCCAATGACCCTGATTGTCGCCTTCGTACTGCCCGGTGGTCGGTGGACGGTGCGTCATGCCGGTGGAGTGCCGCCCCTTTGGGGCCTCCTCTGATCCTACATACCAACCTTTCCATGACACGACGAAGCTGGCTTTGGCCGGTACGTCCTCATGAGAGGGGTAGATAAGGACAGGCACAGGGCTACCCGCCCGCATCTCATCGATCTGCCGGAAAAGCTCCCATTTGCGTGATCCGAAGGCGACGAAACCAGTGTCATGAGCGATTTGAGTGCCTGATTGGAGGTGTTCCAACGGCACCGGCGCTAAGATGGCGAAATCCTTGATGATCATCGGGGGGCCTCCGCCCGCTCCATAAGGCGAGCTAGGTTGAACTGTATCGCGGTATGCTCGAACGCGGGCTCGTGATCCGACAAGGCTCCGCGGACATAGCGCGGCGCGCCGGCCTCCCCGTTTTCCACATGAACGACGGCGAGGATGTATTTGTCGGGCTCGTGAAGCGACGTGATCACCTCCTGCCGCGTGATCATCACGGTGTCCGCGCCCTGTATCCGTCCCTTCACCTCAATGAAGCGGAGGTGCTTGGTGGCCGGATCATAGGAAACAACGTCGTAGCCGATCTTCTGCGCGGATACGTCGGTCGGGACGTTTCCGAGGGTCCGCTCCGTCGCGATAACAGCATCCATCGCCGCCAGCTCGATCAGGCGCCGGGCGGCGGCATCGGCCGCGAAACTCTGAGGTGCCCCGCCGAGCGGGCCACGGCTGGGCGAAGCTTGCGCGTCCAGCAATCCGCGCGGGATTACCACCATCCCGCCACGTACTCGCGGCGGTTGCGATGAAATGAAGCGTTCCTGCTCCAACTGCCCCATGCGGCGCTTTTGTCGCTCGGCTAGATCCTCGGCGCGGCGCTGGGCATTCTGCCAGCTTAGGCGCGTTTTCTTGCCGGCCTTCTCTTCCTCCTTCAGCTCGAAAGCGCGCGAATCCCAATAGTTGATCTCTTTCTTGAGGCGCGCTCGAACTTCATGCTCGACCTTTTCGATCTCCGGTAGGCGTCGTGCGCGGACTTCCGCGATGTGCGCTTGTGCCAGCTCCACGGTCGCGAACTGGACGGCCGTCTTTTCAAGCTCCGTCGTCAGCCAATCCTCGTCCAAGAATGGGCGAACGCTGGCGATTTCATCCGGCGTTGCCGGGCGCAGATTGAGGTGTGGCGCGATCCCCGCGTTCACGGCGCGACCCGCTTTGTCGATCGCAGCGAACTGTAGCCGTTCGGATACGACATGCGGTTTGCCGGCGCTGGTTGTCCTGCCATCCTGAATGCTGTGTTCAAGAAGGAACACGGCTGACAGCGCGGTGCCGGTATCCAGATCGTCGACCAAGACCGCTCCTTGGCGCATGATCTGCTCGTATTGCTCGCGCACGACGCTGATCACGGCTTCTAGCAGCGGATGGCCCGGACAGACGAAGGTCGCGACGGGTTGCTGGTTGATCCGGCTCTTTTCGAAGCAAATCCGCTCATACTTTTTCTGGATCGGAGCGCCCGTGCCGATCTGACGATCGCGCTCGCGGATGCGAACCGGCACGTGAGTGATTTCCCAGCGCCCTTCTTCACGCCGCTTCATACGGCCACCAAGGTGCTGAAACGCCTCCACGAAGAAGCTCTGGACGTGGTGCGGCTGAAGGCGCTGCGCTTCGGCGCGCTCCATCTCCAGACGAAGCTCCTGCACCTTAGCTTCGGGCATGGTGTCGTTGGTGAGCGCACGCCGTTGCAGCAGCTCCAGCAGATGATCCTGATCGACAGCCCCATCGACCTGGCGAAAGAGGCGCGCCTTCACATCCTCCTGTTCGCCATACTGGATCGCCTGAAACAGCAGATCCTTCAGCGCCGTGCCTTCGAAAAGCTCGCCTAGAACGTCATAGACGCGACCACCCAACGCCTCGCGCGCAGCCTCGAGCTTCTCAAGCAATCGCGCATAGACCTCGCCTTCCCGCGTGTCTGCCGCGACGATATTCCACAGATGGCAGACTTCGGTCTGACCGATCCGATGGATGCGCCCAAACCGTTGCTCGATCTTGTTCGGATTCCACGGCAGATCGTAGTTGACCATCAGATGGCCGCGCTGAAGGTTCACACCTTCGCCGGCTGCGTCATTGGCGATCAGCACCAGCATATCGCGGTCCTGCATGAACCGTTCGATGACCTTGCGCCGCTCTTCCCGCGATACGCCGCCGTGGATCACGTCGACCGCGTCGGGGTTGCCGATCCGGGCGCGAACCTTATCGAGCAGATAGTGCAGCGTGTCCTTCGGCTCGGTGAAAATGATCAATTTGCGCCGATTACCGTCGGCATCGACCATCAGATCATCATCCAGAATGCTGTTGAGCTGGGTCCACTTGGCATCGAGTCCTGAGCGCAGGACGCCAAGGGCCATCGTCTCAAGGCCCTTGAGGGTGTCCACTTCCAGGGCGAGCTGCTCGACCGTTTCTGCGGTCGTCGCGCCAGTCGCGATCAGATCCTCAAGATCGTCGATCTCGTCCTGACCATACTCGTCCATGTTCTTGAGGACGTCGGCGTTGATGTCCGGTGCGGCAAAGCCAACCCTGCGTCCTGCGCTCGCCAGACGGGCTTCACTCAACTCGTTTTCTAGCCGCTCGCGCCGTCGCTTCAGTGACTGGTAGATCGCCGCCGGCGAGGAAGCGAGACGACGCTGCAGGATCTGCAGCGCGAAGCCGACATTGTTGCGCTTTTTGCCATCCACTTCCGCGAACCGCTGCACACGGTTCATCTCCGTGCGAACATACTCGGTGACGGCGGTATAGAGCGCCGCCTCCAGCTCGGAGAGCTGATACTTGACGGTGTAGGCGCGGCGCTCAGGGAAGAGCGGCCGTCCATCGAAGCGAAGCAACTCTTCCTTAGTGAGGCGACGCATCATGTCCGCAGTGTCGGCGTAATGCACGCCGTCGCGGAAGCGCCCCTCGAAGCGATCGGCGTCGAGGAGGGCCATGAAAAGCTGGAAGTCCTCTTCCTTGCCGTTGTGCGGCGTGGCCGACATCAGCAGCAGGTGGCGGCAGGCTTCGCCGAGCTTCTGTCCCACCTGATAGCGTTTCGTATATTTGACGTCCCCGCCGAAATAGGTTGCCGACATGCGATGCGCCTCATCGCAAATGATCAGGTCCCATTCCCGCGCGCTCGCCAGTTTGGCTTGCAGCTCCTCGTTGCGAGCCAGGACATCGAGGCGAACAATAAGCCTATGGCGATCCTCGAACGGATTACCCGACCGCGACGTTTCGATGATGTCGCGGTTCAAAATGTCGAACTCGAGATTGAACTTCTGACCAAGCTCATCCTGCCATTGCTCGACCAGGCTGCCCGGTGCCACGACGAGGCAGCGTTCAAGGTCGCTGCGGGCGATCAGCTCCTTGATCAAGAGGCCAGCCATGATCGTCTTGCCCGCGCCGGGATCGTCAGCGAGCAGGAAGCGGAGCGGCTGACGCGGCAGCATCTCGCCATAAACGGCCGAAATCTGGTGGGGGAGCGGGTCGACCAAGCTGGTGTGGATCGCCAGATAGGGATCGAAGTAGTGAGCGAGCTTGATCCGGTTCGCCTCGGTGACGAGACGCAGCAGCGCACCGTCGCCATCGAACGACCAGGGTCGGCCGTTCACTTCGACATGGAGGCGGTGTTCGTCGTCTCGATAGAGCACGGCTTCGGCGACGGCGCCGTTCAGATCCCGATAGACGACGTTGATCGCCTGATCGCCGATCCAGTCCACCGACAGGATTTGCGCTACCTGCGACGAGGCAATACCGCGCACGGATGCGCCGTTGCGGATCTCTTCAAGCTTAGCCACGCCAACCCCCTGCCGGCTCTATGTCTCTACTCATGCCGCGTACTCGGCTTTTCGCAGCGCAGCTTCGGTGTCGTTCCAGTTGGTGACGACGATATGCTGACTGCGCGCAGGGCGCTTCGTCGCGTCGTCGAGCAACCCCAACCGCTTCAGGACATAGAACAGCATGGCGTAGCGCACCGTCAGAACGGCCGCGCCACCTTCCATGCTGAAATCCTTGGCAACGACCGCCTTCTGGCTGACGGTCAAATCAGGGTGAGGCCCGATTTGCACGCCGAAACGCTCCTGCCACAGAACGTCGTCGAGCGGGTCGGAACTGCCTTCACCCATCTCACCGACGCCTAGTATTCGCGGTAACAGGAAGTCCTTGAACCTGTCGGTCACGTGACAATAGGCACGGCCATGCCAACGGAAGCCGTCATAGCCGAAGGCGTGCGGCGTGATCCGCCGCCAAGCGGGATCGGGCCTCTCCTTGCTCATCGACTGATAGTGAACATCGACCGACTTGCGATCACGGACCGCGCTCAACACCGTCCGCAGCACATCTGGGTCGATGTCTCGACGTGGCGTGAGGGCAATATCGGTGTCTGGAACCTGCGTGATCCAGGAGTCCGAAAGATCGACCAAACCTTCGGCCACCGATCGAAGGCGAGACAGATAGCTGCTAGGATCGGGCGTCAGAAAGCGCGGTGCGAACTTTTCGCTCGCGACGTAACGCTTGGCACTCTTGTCATAGATCGCGTTGTGCGGGGCATGCTCTTGGTAGAGCGTCAAATCCTTGGAGGCTTGCGGCACAGACACGTCGAACATGTTGATGATGTCTGATCGGTTGACGCCCCCTTCCCAGAAAAGGCGAAACTCGATGAACTCGAGGCGTCGTTCGACGCCCCATTTCAATCCTGTCGAGCCTTCCAGCACCAGATTACCCCTCGCAACCGTCGCCAAACTATATGGAGATATATAGGCGACGCGATTAGTTTCTATTCCCATCTAGCAAGAGCGTCAAGGGGAGTAGTGCGCGGTCCGGACGGACACGGCTATATCAGCCTAAAGGGCTGACCGAGCCGCCTGAGGCGTCTCGTCCTATTCGGGTAACGATCCTCGCGTGAGGTGTGCCACGTGGCACACCTATGGACGCGCCCAGGCGCGACGAAAGTCCGTTGGTGCCGCGGTCCTCCCCCGGAGGACCGCCAGCACGGGGAACACCAAGGGCTGCTGCCCTTTCGTTCCCGAAGGAAAATAGACAGCCCCGTGTGGTCCGCCAAGCGCGGCACCCGACACCCTTTGGGGTGTCGGCCGCGCTAGGCGGCCTGCCCGCACCAGGCCATCGATTTTCCTCCTCCCTCCCCATCCCGCTCCTCGCCGGAGAGGCAGAGCCGGTTGCAGCAGCGACCGGCTGCGCCTCGAAAGAAAGGAAACAGGACAGTGGCTTACACTCGATACACGGGCGATCCTTATTGGAAGCGGGCGAAAGCGGACGGCACCAGCGCAGACGGCACCCCCTACCGTAAAAACGAGCGGGTATTCTTCTATCCTCGCAGCGGCGTGACCTACGCGGGCGGCAGCGCGGCGCGCGCATCGGCCGAGTTTGACGAACTCGCAAGCCTCGAAGGCTGACCCGTCACCAACCAACCGAATTATCGCAGATCAGGAGTTTTCATCATGGCTATCATCCACCCCAAACTGTCGCAGCTTCGCCTTCCCGCCCCGATGAAGGTCGGCGCGTTCGACCAGCCCGAGCGCGACTCGGAGAGCTTCGACCCCGACATGGACGGCGACGGCTTTGAGGGTGTGGAGGGTGACGAGATGGCCGACGACGAAATGGCGTGATCGAGGACAAGGGGTCTGGCTTCGGTCGGACCCCCTTTTCCATCAGCGTTGCCCTTCGGACCGGGCCTATCGCCGGCGCGACGGCCATGCCCTGCATGGCCGTCGCGCCCGCTGCCCCTAGCGGGACCGCGAGCGCCGCCCGATCGGGATCGGGCGGCGCGGGCGATATTTGGAAATTGAAAAGTAAGGGTTTCGCGTCTATGTCGGTTGACGGAGGCTTTGTGCGCGGCAACGCGAGCATTGCCTTCTTTCGTTTCAGGCCAATGGCCTCGGCCTCAGATCGTCGATCAGCTTCAAGCCGTAAATCCGATCGCCCCCTTCCGTGTCGCGCGTAAATTGCAGCCGGTGAATCAGGTCTGCCAGAGGGCGCAGTTCCTCGCGCGCGGGCGCAGTCATCCGACGCAGGCGCAATCCCCAACTGATGACATAGGCCACGATGTCGGCGGTCTGGATCAGCGTGGTGAGATCGCTGTGGACGAAGAACGGCTCGGGGATGATGAGCCGCGATCGGCTCCGCCCGTTGCGCGTGTTCACGAAATAGTTCGACACCTGACCGAGCAGAATGTGCGCGGCGCTGCGGTCCAGTTCGTCGAACACCAGATACCCCATGGGGTCGCCGGGCGAACCGTTCAGGAAGTAATAGAACCGCTCGAACAGGAACGCATAGTCCTTGCGCAACGCATCGCTCCGCTCGGGACGCGGGGCTTCTTGCGGGACGATCGTGGCGAACACCTTCGCCCCGTGCCGCCGCGCGAGATCGAGGCTGAAACGGCAATACTCGATCTTGGCCTGCCCCAATGCGGTCAGCCGATCGCGCGTGACCGCGGTGCCGTCGATCAGCAGTTCCCGAGCGAGCTGCATACGCTGCACATGCTCGAAAGGCCCGAGCTGCGCGGCGTGCTTGAACGTCTTGCGATCGAGCAGCTTCTGCGCCTTCGCCTCGCGGCCATAAGCCTCGAACAACCGCATCCCGAAGATATGCTGTTGGGCGTCGGACAGGTCGCGGATCAAGGGCCAGACCTTGCGGTCCTCCACCGCTACCCCGGCTAGAACCTCATAGGGCGAATGACGTTGGTCCTGGCCGGACTCGTCGATGAACAGGGTCCAGCTCATAATGGGTTCGTTGCTGCCTTTTGCTGCTTATGCCTCGACCTTCTTCCATCCCTGAGCACGTTGCAATCAACGCCGTGTCATATCGCTAGGCGAGGAGGTCGGGCGCGGCCCTGGCGAGCACGGCTCTATCTCCCGCCTGCCGGGCGTCCGACCGAGCCGCCTGCGGCGTCTCGGCCCATGCGGGTGACGATCCTCGCGTCGTAGGCAGGCGCACGGTGACGACCGGCATCCGCTCGATTGCTGCCAAGAAATCGCCCAGTGCGCGCCGGCGATAGGCGTTGAGCCATCGCCGGCGCCGGTGTTCCGCCGCGTCATGGATCATGTGGCACCGTTGGCAGAGCGCTGCGAGGTTGCGGGCCGCGTTGTCGGTCGGATCGTGGTTCAGGTGCGCACAGGCGATATAGACCCGCGTGACGCGGACGATCGCCGCCACACCCGCGCCAGGCGCTCGCGCACGCCGTCCGCGCCCGTCGCGCCATTGGCGGCGATCAGCGTCCCACCAGCGGCCATCGCCTAGGTGGAACACCCGCCGACCATGCGGACGCTGGCAATGCTCGCAGCGACCTTTGGCGCGGCCGAAGCGGATCAGCTTCGACAGTTCAGGCCAGTCGATCGGATATCGGCGAAGTCGGAAGGAAGATAAACGCCAGATCCGCCGTTTTCATGCAAAACTCACAGATTTTGCATCATGCTCGGAACGGCGAAATCTCGGCATTGCTGTGATACGTAAATCCGATGCACTGTTGATCACGGATGTTGGAGTATGGTGGCAAGCTGCCGTTGTCCTCTGGCGTAGCCAGCGGCTCCCGTAGCCCCCAGAATCCGGTTGATGCTGAGCGGAACAGGGGTTGAGCTTTTATTAGTCGCGTCGGCCGCAAGCATGCGGGAGGAGCTTGAAATTGAATACCGTAGATGCCGTCGACGGCGAAATCCGGTTCACCGCTCACTGGGGCGGGATCGACCGCTACGTTTTCATTCCCGATCCTTATGTCTCGAATGATGCCGGGCATGCGGTCTCTCGTCAGGAGGCAATCGCGTACGTCCGAGACAATCTTGAGAGATACAAGAACGAAGCTAGGGCGCAGCATGGAGACGACGATCCCACAAAGATCGTCATTTTAGCGAGGTAGAGCAGGGCAATATAGGTGCGTCCGCCGTTCGCTCGTACAGGACTCGAATGTCGTATCCTGGGCGCTTTCTGCCGCCCCGATTGTTGCAAAAGGGTTCCCTTTTGCAACGGCAGCTCGCGCCCAATTCAAGTCATTCGAGGCCGATCACGCATCTGATCTCGTTGATAATCTCGACGCAGTGTTGAATAAACGGACCGCGAGTATCGACCAAGCCGCCCACCTCGGAAACATCGCCCTCGTTAAAGAACGCCTCACCCTTTCCCTTCATAACGAACGGCAGTGCCGCTCGTCTGGTGAGAAGCGTGTCATAGCTTCGCCCTACGCCATGTTTCAGCACGTTGACCCCCAGACGATAGTCGAGGAACCGGTCAGCGAGGTCATCGCGCCCCTTGTGGCGAAGCACCTTGTCCAGTTCGGTGTAGGCGTCACCCCACATAAAATGTTGCTGAAGCATCCCTTCAAACGTGCCGATCACGCCTGCCGCAATGATGGTGATTGCCATTGAGCAAGTACGCAGGCCGTTCACATCAACGGTGCTAGCACCTGTTTGTAGATTCACGACATACTGGTCATACACTTCCTCCACGAGCGACGAGAGCATATGCGGGGCACGGGTAAGATGCTCGAAGTTGGATACTGCTGCCATCGCGCAAGCATGGCATTGGTATTCGTGAAATCAAGCAAATGTCGCGACATTTAGCTACTGGCAACGGGAACACGACTCCCGGAAGCTGACAGGCAGCTTTTGAACGACAAGCAGACGGGCTGCAAACGACCACTTGCGGACGTTCCGTTACCGTGGCTTACTCCCGACATGCCTGTTAACTCTATTACGATTTTAGACACCGACGAAACGCGCTTTAGCGAGAGGTTGCGCAAGATCGTGAAGCATAAGCCGTTGGAGAAACCGGAGTGAGGTGGGTCGCCGTTTCGGCTCTTTTGCTATCCGCTTGTGACCAACATCGCGACCAAGCAGCACCGCCAATCCCGAGGCCTGTCGGCCGCTACGTTATGACCCCGATCGGGTCACCCGATAACAACCGCGTCTATGTGCTGGATACCGTAACCAGTGACGTTCGCGCGTGCGCTCCAATGATGAACAATCCGACGCGCCTAGATTGCGGCCCTTGGACCGACGACGAACTCGGCCTTGGCCGAACTAAACCGCACTAGGCCGTATCAAAATATAGAATCGCCAGAGCACTAGGGGGGAGAATAACGATGGCGAAGCCTGAAGAGCCGACCGTTCGGGTAATGGTCGAGAGCTACAAGGAACGTGGGTCCGGCCTTCATGGCGACCTGCACATACGCCCGGTAGCCGGTCAGCAATTTGCTCCCACTTTACGCGTCCGATGTTCAAAGGGCCTGATCAAAAACTACCCCGAGGGAACTCAGTTCTGGATACTCGCCAAGCTAACTGATCGCGAAGGCGGAAGTGAATTCCTTAGCTCGCATCATTCATGGGCATACGAAGTTATCCCAAAGTCGTGACGGACCTGTAAGGTACGGAACCGCCAAATCTTTAGGGTCGGGAGAATGTCAGCTTTCCACCAACTTCAGCCGTTCAACCCTGACTTCGGGACAATCTCGATATCGTTGCTTGGTCTACGCCCAACAAAGCGGCGACGGTGCGCTGCGTATCGCCGGGTGCGAGCCGTTGCAGGGCCTCAGCCTGCTGGTGAGGGGTAAGGGCAGCACGCCGGCCGAACTTCACGCCACGGGCCTTAGCCTGAACCCTACCGGCAGCTGTGCGCTCAGTGATACGATGACGCTCATAGCTCGCTGCGACACCTAGGACGGCAATGATGACCTCCGCGAACTGCGAGGTGGTGTCCACCATCGGCTCTGCGATCGAGCGGAAGCCCGCCCCTGCCTCCTTCACCGCATAGAGGATGTTCAATAGGTCACGGGTGTTGCGGGCGAGACGATCGGTTGCAGTGACCATCAGCACGTCGCCGACATCGAGCGCGCCGATCGCGCGCTTGAGCTGGGGCCGCTCGGCCGTCGCCGCGCTGACCTTCTCCCGGTAGACCTTCGTGCAGCCGGCCGCGTCGAGTTGGGCGAGCTGCTGCACCAAATCCTGGCCGTTGGATGAGACGCGGGCATAGCCGTAAATCATGCTCGGATTGTGCATCGGAATTATGCATCATGGAAGCACTGGATTTTATGCGCTTTTTTATCTGATGCAAAAATTGTGAGTTTTGCATCACAAACGACCGGACCTGATGGCCAGCGGTCCGGCCGCTATTGGCGTTGAAGGGCTGGAACCCGCCCTTCAGCGTACAGGTTCCATCTGATCTGGTACGCCGTGGTTCCTCGCCATGCTCCGATATGGATGTGAGGCATTCTGGCATGACCATTGTTCCCAACGACGCCCACGACCTGTCCTGCGACGACGGTCTCGCCGACCTTCACGGTCACGTTCGTAACGTGAGCATAAGTGACCATTAGTCCGTCGCTTCGCCGGAAGGCGACGTAGCCTGCTAGGTCTTTTCCCGATCGACCGGGCGTATTCTCCAGCGCGTTTTCATGGACTCCGACGACGCGCCCTGAAAACGGCGCGTGCACTGCTGAGTGCCAGCCGTACCAGTCGGCGTTCGTTGCGCCCGACGTGCGGAATGGGCGGGGAAATCCGTCACCTGTTGATGGATCGATCCCACCGACAATGACACAATCTCGGCCCAGTGCGTCGCCGACATAATGGAGGGAGCCATATGGATGCTCACCGCAGACGAAGGGTTCGTGAAACACCGGCGCGAGTTCGACTACCGGGACATGAACAGCCGGCTTCACTTGGGGAAGCGTCATCGGATTGAAAGCGTCGATTGCAGCGGCGACAAACAAGAACATACGCTGAAGCTACGCCGATCAACCGACGGCAGCAAACTGGTTTTGATCGCGACCCCTGACCGTTATTGGGCGTCAGCGACCACCCGCTATGAGCCTCCACGATGATGCAAAATCTTTGATTTTTGCATCAGGAATGACCTGGTCTGGTGGAAACCGGACTGTTCGCTATCGAGCAGCCATCAGATTAAGGAGTCGTTCGTTCATATTGTCAGCCACACGTCGGCGATTTGCCGACGGCTTAGTTTTCAGCTATCCACGCGGATACAATTTTTGAGGCTTTAGCTTCGCCGAGCAAAGCAGCAGATTCCGGGTGAAGTTTGTTAAGTTCGACGATGATTTTCTTGACACGGACGGGTGCCCAAGTGCCGAGAAGTCTAACTGCTTCCAAAAAGAAGGCCTCCGCCTTCTCGATGTCGCCTTTTCCCGCCAATAATTCACCGACCCATTTTCGGCCGTACGCACGATTGGATCTACTTAGCCCCGTCGTGTCTCGCTCCAAAGCTTTGAGTGATAAGCGATAGAGAATGAGTGCTTGTTCGGGTTTGCCCATAAGTTGCAGGCACCGACCGACATTACCGTATACTGTGCCGCCTCGCGCTTGCGTAGCGTCACTCGCGATCAACTCTTCCAAAGTGTCAGCGCCTAAAAAGTAGTTTATCGCAACGTCAGGTTGGCCGCTGTCGCGCTGCGCGAGAGCGAGCGTATGCTCGCAATCGAAACTCGTATCGACGTTGGTGTCCTTCTTCAGGGAAACACCACGGGTGGCCCACTCGATCGCGCCGTCGTAATCATCACGCAGCCAAGCTATGTATGCCCTCATGTCACAATGCTTAATGTAGCGCACGGTCTTCTGCGGTACAGTGGCCTCGTGCCTGAGCAGCAGATCTTCGACCGCTTCGGGTTCGCCGAGCTGCTCAAAAGCGGCTGCCGTCGAGCCGACGACATGGTCGAAAGTATTATAGGTCGTGGCGGCGGTTTCCCAGTCAACCGCTTCCAAGAGCAACCGGGCGACACGAACATATTCCTCGACGTTGCCGCTACCTAGAAGCGGTTGCTCGACCTTGATCAAAGTTTCAAAGGCGTTCTCGTACTGGCCGGCAGCTATTTCCAATTCCGCCTTTTGCGAAAAACGTTCCATCATTGAAAATGGCAGGTTGATGCCAAGGAAGCTTTCTATGGCACCAATAATACGCTCGTATTGCGTAATGACGACCTTAATATAGTCGGAGCGCTCATCACGTTCGAATTTTGTGCGCACGAAATGCCGTACTAACGGATGCAGGTCGTAAAGATCGGGCGCGTTTGTTTCGGGCTTTATGACAACGAGGTTCAACGTCGTCAAAATTCGTAAAGCGCGTCTGAATCGATGGAAATTTAATTGTGACGCGACGAATTTTTCTATCATTTCCGCAGTTTCAGGGCGCACGGCCTCGGCCATGAACCTTAGCAACGTTCGCTCGGCGGGTGCTAGCTTGTCCCAGATGGATGACAAGATGTCAGGTCCGCCTTCGCGACCGCGCCGCAGATCGTTCAAAAACTTCCGTAGTGTAGTACCGGGCACCTTGGTAACTTGTACGGCGATCAGGTCCAGCCAGAACGCATGCCCATCGGTGATTTTGTGCGCGTCGCGAATGTCGTCCTCGTTAACGGGCGAGGTTGGCGACCGCTTGGCAAATAATTCAATAGCCTCCTCTTCGGACACACCCCGGAGAGGAAGAGTGATGATGGATGACGATGGATATTGCACGTCGGGTCGGCATGTCAAAATAAGCCGGCTGCTCGAACTCGACGCAGAGAGTTTCTGTACGATGCGGTCGAGCAATCCAATAAAAATGCTATTTTCGAGATCAATATAGCTGTCAACATTATCTAGCACGATGACAATATTGGTCGCTTCCATTTGCGTGATCAATATCTCAATCAACTCCTCGTCATCGCTCTGCGCTATTTCCGCTGGAGAAATGCACCCTCCCGAGAGGCGTGTGACGACTTGGATAACTTGGGTCTTGATGCGATCGCCCTGCTCCTTGCAATCGCGCCAATCCCAGTTGCTGAACCGCAATTCGTCGGAGCCGATTGAAGCGATGTAGTGAGAAGCCAAGACGGACTTGCCTTCACCACCGATGCCGCAGATCACGACAACCTTTGCGGGCGACGTTTCCAGCGCGCGGAGTTCGTCTTCGCGACCCACCCAAACGTCGATGCTGGGTGGCCGATCGCATTCGAGCGGCGCAAGCCGGAATAGAACGGTGCTCGTTTTATCTGGGGTCGTCGGGGCTGCGCTCTCTGCATTTTCCTTTATGGCAACAGCTTCCTCGCCATCCCACAAGGCTATAAGTTCGGGCAACAGTTCATTACAATCAATGCCGTTATAAAATGTGACTCTGTTCCGCTTAATCCCGGGGTCAAGCGCCGAGCGAAGATAGTCGCTGATTTGAGGACTTTCGCCGTAGCAGGCCCACAGGACATCGGGGAAAAGATTATCATCGCTTACGATGCCACTCAATGCACCGGTAAAAATGTCAGGCCATCCACCATAGGCAATCACTACAACCAGCTTGTCCTTTAGGTAGCCAAGCAGGTCGTTTTTAAGGGTCGGGCGTGACGCCACCAACTGCGTACTGGTGTGCAACGTATCCTTTCCATGCCAATAACCATGAATATGGAGGACCTGGCATCCGCTGGCAGCGCTTGTATTGAATGATCCGTCAGCCGATAGCGAAGTGCGCCAAGCTTGGTGGCCAGCCTTTCGCACCGCAATTTCAATCAGCGGATCGAAGTTTGAGGTAATTACGAGTTTGCCAAATCGCTTTGGAAACCGAGCGATCAACTTGCCCAAAGCCTCGACAGCGGGGCTAAGCGACCACATCGATGGATCGTTGTCGAGCGCGTTTAACTGCTCCGCATCCAACCTGGTAATCCCGGCCATCGAAGTGGTCGACTCCGACGATACAAGCGCCTCGGCCACAGCCTTCTTAATGACATCGTTGGCGCTATCCTGGCCAAAGCGTCCGACCAGAAAATCAAACGCTGCTTGGTAGCGATTTGCCGCGGTGAGCAACTTGGCATCTAGCTTGTCTAATTGCGGTTTTTTGCCCGCAAACTCTGAACGAATGAGTTCGACAACAGCGTTCACGTCGGCAACGCCGCGATGATCGCTGGTCGGCGCGGTCAACGGTGCACCCAGCACAAAGACGACCTCTTTGGTGTTATCCTTCAGAGATTCTAAGAGTCGAAATAGCAGACCGTCTTTTTCGTGGAAGAGCAGATCGCCCGTATTCATTGAGAACCCTCGATTACCTATTACGTCATTAGAAAAATTCGGGATTCTTGTCGATGCCCCGATATCAAATATCTACAATGAGGCAGTCGAGCAATTCGCTAGCATCTCTGCTGCCGCTTCCGCTTTCCCAATTTTTCAATCTGTAAACGGCCAACTTATGCCCAAATCGGCGATCTGTACGAGCGCCCGCTATTGGGATGACAGCCGATGCGTTAAAGGCGAATTATGGTCGTTTCCGTACGCTGCGCGCGCGTACTGGTCGCAGAACTCCGCGCACCCTTTAAGGCATGACAAAACCCTGCGGACCTAGCCCCAAAAATTCGGCTCACCAATTGGGTCGTGAATAACCGCCACCCGGTTTGATCCGTGGCAGTCGGGATCGGTCGGGATTGCGCAGGCCGCCCATCCTACGATAATCATCGCCCGATGGTTGGAAGCTCGTCTGTCACGGGCTCGACAAGGAAGCGCCATGGTTCGAGCCGATCTAGGCCGTAGACTCATAAGCGCGGAGCCACAGGCGCATTGAGGCGAGTTGGACCATGGCGAGGAAGTTCTCGGCGAGTTTGTCGTATCGGGTGGCGATGCGGCGGAAGTGCTTGAGCTTGCTGAAGAAGCGCTCGACCAGGTTGCGCTCGCGATAGAGGACCTTGCTGAAGCAGGGTTTCCATTTCCGATTGGCTTTGGCGGGGATGTTCGGCACCGCGCCTTGCGCCTCGATCAGTTCGCGGATCCCGTCGGCGTCATAAGCTTTGTCGGCTAGGACGATGGTGCGGGGATCAAGGCGATCCAGCAGCCGGTATGCGGCGGGCCCATCGTGCGCCTGACCGGCTGTCAGGCTGAGCCGGATCGGGAGCCCTTGCGCATCGACGAGCGCGTGGATCTTGGTCGTGAGACCACCTCGGGAGCGACCGAGGCAGTGATCCAGATCCCCCTTTTTGCCGTCGCAGCCTGCTGGTGCGCCCGGATGGAAGTGCTGTCGATCATCTGGATGTCGCCGTCGTACGCCGCCGTGATGGCGTCCATCAGCCGGTCCCAAACGCCAGCTTTGCGCCAACGCGAAAAGCGGTTGTAGCAGGTGGTGCGCGGTCCATACCGCTCGGGAAGATCGCGCCACGGCGCGCCCGACCGCAACACCCAGAAGATCCCGTTCAACACACGGCGATCATCGACGCGCGCGACGCCCCTCGGCTTGTTGGGCAACAGCGGCTCGATCACACGCCACTCAAAGTCGGTCAGATCATATCGGCTCATACCGAGCCTGAAACAGAAAAGTCCGATCCTGGGAATCCCGTTTATGGGTTCACGGCCTAATCAAACTTATAGCTGCAGAGTGGACCGATCTGCCGCCAGCAGATGTCGAGAAGATCGTTGCCGAGTTCGTCAATGTC
>NZ_JH584242.1:175463-207298 GCF_000241485.1 Sphingomonas sp. PAMC 26605 | reverse complement strand
GAGAATGAGCGCGGCTTCTCGAAACCGGTCACGGTAGTAGATATGGGAAACGATCGGAGCGGATCGCGAACGACGTAAAGTGGTAGGAAGCAATCGTTCGCCTTTACGAAGCGAGATAGGGGCGCGGCCTAACCCGCCGGGCTTTTTCGTGGTATGGGCAAGACATCGCCACCTATCATGCCGCGAGCAGGATGGCGACTGAGGGCAAAGACTGGCTCCCGCTTGCACGTGGAGCACCAACATGGCCGAACCCGAAGATATGGCATTTCTTGTCTTGCGCGAGCGACAATCCCGCGAGTTGGCAGCAGTGCCGGGAGATGTTGCGGTGCAGCGTGCGCACCTAGGCATGGCGGACCGCTATGCCGCCCGCATATACGTTCTAAAATCCCAAACCCTTTAAGTCAGACACGTATATTGGGAGCGCCTTTCAGCCGCCGTCAAGGCAAGCTCCTGGTCTTCGATAAGAAGCGTCTACCCTTTCGGCGAAATCCGATGTTCGCTTGCCCATGCTCTCACGATGCCGATTGCCCCCCGCCAGCCATGTGGGTTACCATCCCCTCGGTGAGTATGGGGGATCGCATGCGGAAGATCATTCTGGCCGTGATGCCGTTGGCGCTGCTTTCAGTCGGTTGTCATCGCAAGCAGAAGGTCGAGGAAACAGCGACAGCTACCAACGTCACGGCGGCGACTGTTTCAGCGAGCCCGGCTCCACCTGCTGCAGCGCCGATGCCGGCCGATTTCTCGATCGACAATGTGCCAATCTCGAATGCGCCGCTCGGCAAATTCCCCTTCTTCGGCTGGCCCGCAAACTACGCGCCGCAGAATACGCCGAAGGAAGTCGGCTTTGGTCATTTTCCGTTCTGGACTGGCAAGGCCTTCAACGACATCGAGGGCCAGACATTCATGGTCACTCTCGACGCCGCCCCGAACAAGCAGTTCTCCAGCTATGAGCTGCAAAAAAATATGCAGACGCTTTTCCAGCAGGCGGGAGCGGTCAAAGTTTTCGAGGGTAAGATACCGTACGATACGTTGAAAGCACTGCCCGACACCGTCAGAAGTGAGATCTCGCCTGGTCTTGGGGACGCCTATAACGACCCGGTCGAAACCTGGGTTATCCATCGCCCGCATGACGCCATCTGGATCAACTATTCGACCAACACGGCGCAAGGTGCGTTCGCCGTCGTGCAGACTAAACCGTTCGTGCCGACAGCGGTGCTGCTGCCCGCCGACCAGCTTAAGACCGCTCTGGACCAGATCGGCAAGGCGGTGATCCACGTCAACTTCGCGACCGACCAGACGCAGCTTCTGCCAACCTCAGGTCCGCAGATGGATGCTGTGATCGCGCTCCTCAAGGGCGATCCGTCGCTTAAGCTCGCGATCAATGGCTACACCGACGACACCGGGTCCGACGATCACAACGTTACGCTTTCGGATGGTCGCGCGAAGGCCGTGCAGGCAGCGCTCGTCGCAGCCGGCATCAAATCCGACCGCCTCCAAGCCAAAGGCTATGGCCGCATGATCCCGGTCTCGAATAACACGGACGAAGCAGGCAAGGCTGCCAACCGACGGGTTGAGCTGGTTAAGCTGTAGGCCGTCCCTAACTCGTTGGCAGAAGCTGCACGCCGCTACTAGTTTGCGCAGATGGTCTGCGAGGCAGCACCTAACCCATTTTCATCTGAACGGTTGTGGCACCGTTCAACAAATGGCGGTTTCCTGCGCAACGCTGCCGTCAGCCCGTTCTCGAAACCCATGACGTTCGGGATTTCATCGAGCCGCCCGCTAATCGCCGTGCATCGAATTTGTGCATCGTGGAAGCGGCTGCATTTCCGCCGTTCTTTATAGACAACCGTTTGGCATCCAATCGTAGGCTCACGCCGGCTCCCCTGGTACGGGTAGAAATGCCAAACGATCAGCCACCCGCACCTATTCGACCTTGGCGTGATAGCCTCACGCTGGTGGTAGTGGTGTTCATCCTATGGAACGCGATCATTTTGTGGCTGCTCTACACCGGTGCAACCGATCACGAAGTTGGCAACGATGCAGCCGGTGCAGGCATGGGCCGAGGATTTCGTGAGATATTCGCTACGGCAAGTGCCATCGGGATTGCCGTTCTCGCACTGCCTGCCATTATCGTCCAGCATCGCGGCGTGCGCATTACTTTTATCGGGCTACTTGGCATCGCGAGTTGCCTGACGCCAATGATGCTCTGACAAGCATCGTGACTTTTCCACAAACGATCTAGAACTGGGAAAACCACTCCCCCCCCCCCACGCATCGTTGCAGCAACGGCATTGCTGTGTTATCATAACAACACACTGACTGGGGGCGCAGGTGGCGTTGGAAGAGTATCGGGCACCGCCCAAGGTAAAGCTGGCGGCGCTCTGGGCATCCACGATGTTCTGCTACCTCTACGGCGACTATATTGCCCTCTACGTCGCCCGCACGCTTGCGGACATGAACCACGGCAGCATGGGGCCGTTGGGCCACGCGACACCTTACCTCCTGACGGCGACGTCACTGATGATGGCGGTTCCAAGTCTCATCGTGGCCCTGTCGCTTCTGCTGCCCGCGCGCATACTCCGTTGGACGTGCATCGTCCTCTGCCTGTTCTACACGGCTATCATGGCGGGCAGCATTCCCGGCTCGGAACCGTTTTACAAGGTGCTGGCGGTGATCGAGATGGCGCTGACATTGGCGATCACCGTCATCGCGGCCCGTTGGCTCAGCGAGGTCCAACGTGGCTGAGACTGCGCCGGCACCGTCTACCGCACGCCTCACGGGCGCGCTTTACCTTGGCACGATCGTGTTCGGATTGTTTGCCGAGGTGGGATCACGTGGATCGCTGATCGTCGGTAGCGATGCCGCCGCCACAGCCCGCTCCATCCTTGCCAACGAAGCACTGTTCCGTGCCGGCCTCGCCGCCGATCTTGCGATGCTGGCCTGCTACGTCGGGGTGACGACACTATTCCTCGACATGTTCCGCTCCGTCCATGCCGGCGTATCGCGGATGGCGGCTGCCTTCAGCCTGATCGGTATTGCCGTGCTGGCGGCCGATACCCTGCTGCTGCTCGTCCCCCTGCGGCTGCTGGCGGCGCCCCCCTATCTCGCTGCGCTGGGATCGTCACAACGCGATGCGGTAACGTTGCTCGCGCTCAAGGTGCACGGCGACGGCTATGACGTGAGCCTCGTATTCTTCGGCATCTACTGCCTGATGCTGGGCTGGCTGGTATGGCGCAGCGGCTTCCTCCCCAAGACGATCGGCGCACTGATGGCGCTGGCGGGCGCGTGCTACATTCTCAACAGCATCGCCAATCTGGCGGTGCCTGCCTTCGCCCGCATGCTGTCGCCGCACTTGATGGACCCGACGCTAATCGGTGAGGTGACATTGGCGCTCTGGCTGCTCGTATTTGGCGCAGGCAGGCGATCCAAGCGCGACCGCTAATTACTCGACGCCGTTTTCCCGATTGGGAAGGTCTAGTGAGCAAGGGAGGCTGCGAGGGCCTCTTTCCGGAAACGCCGGGAAACCGTTGTCGCCGTTTTCTCAAAACCCGTTCCCAATATAGCTTTCTCACGAACTGTAATTTAGATGGAGTTGTGAGAAAGGAGCGTCATGCTCATTGGCTATGCTCGGGTGTCTACCTCGGATCAGGATTTGGCGTTGCAATTGGATGCCCTCAACGCGGCCGGGTGCGAGCATATCGCGACCGACAAGGCGAGCGGGGCCAGCACCAATCGGCCGGGACTGACGGAAGCGCTGGGAATAGCGCGCAAGGGTGACACGCTAGTAATTTGGAAGCTCGATCGGCTCGGCCGCACCATGAAGGGGCTGGTCGATCTAGCGGCGGATTTGGCGGCACGCGGAATCGAACTGCGCTCGCTCACGGACGGGATAGACACTGGCACGCATACCGGACGCCTGCTCTTTCACATCCTCGGCTCAATTGCGGAGATGGAGCGTGAGCTGATCCGAGAGCGGACCATGGCGGGACTGGCGGCGCGCCGGAAGACCGGCGGAGGTGGCGGGCGTAAATCCGTCCTGACGCGTCGCAAGCGGGACAGGGCGGTCAAATTGCTCGCTGCCGGCGATCGGCCGCAGGACGTGGCAGAGGCGATCGGCGTGTCCGTTTCAACCTTCTACCGCTATTTTCCCGCTGGCGGCCGGGTCACGCCGACTGATGACAATTAGCGCGATAAGGATGCCGCCACATAGCGTGCACGTTTACAAGCTAGGGCCCGGACAGCGATGATGAGCGATCTTCCCACGTCATGTTCGTTTGCGGGAGGGAGGTCGGCCAGCGGCTATGCCGGGCATTGGAGAGTGGAAACCAAGGGGCGGCCAACGTCGACCGCCTCATCAGGCTCCTTCAAGAATGACAGGAATCGACCGTTGCTGACGGCGGCTAGGCTCGGTTCTCGCCTTTCCATGATGCTGTTATAGCGTTTCCAGCATAGTGCAGGGATCAGAGATCGGAATGCTTCATCACACGCCTAACCCAATCGAGCGCGCATTTGAGATAGCCAACGAGGGGCGCTGCCGACGCGTCAGCGAAGTTGTCGAGCAGCTAAAACGAGAAGGTTACGAAAACGTGCACTCACACCTCGGTGGAATGTCTATAAAACGCCAGTTGACGGCCGCGCTCAAGCATCTCGACCTATAGAGCTGTGGATAAGCGTCGCAGCGGGCTCACCTCTATTTGCGAAGGAACCAATTGCGAAAGCTTAATACCTTTTAAATATGTTTCGTCGTTGCAACGACCAGTCGAGTGTTCGTGGGTGCCGGCTTGAACGATTATGTACAACAGAAGGAAACGGCCGGTCGCCATTAACGCCGCCCAGCCACTCTGCCCGCATTGGAGATAATGCATGCCGATCGTTAGTTTGTTGCTCGCCGCACAGGCGGTCCTCACGACACCCACATCAGCCGCTCCGCCTGCATGCTCTGGGGCGCAGCTCCGGCTATCGTTGGACGCGCGCGATGGCGACTTCAATGGCATGTCGCACTCAGGCACTGAGCTATCTATCCGTAATACCGGGCCGGATTGCACGCTGGCCGGGCTTCCGACGATCCAGATGCGCGACGCGCGGGGACGCGTGCTGACCGCCATACGGCAAAAGCCTGTCGGGATGTATCCGGGACCGGTCGTGCTGCCCGTGCGTCTCGGCGGCGGCCACCGGGCCGTGACCAATTTGCGCTGGGTGTCTGGCCCGACCTTCCCACAGAGCCGCAGCGTCCATGCGACGATGGTGACGGTGCGGATTGGCAAGGCGACGCTTCGCGCCCCGCTCTCGGCCGTCCTCTACGGTGATGCAAGGAAGCCGGTCACCTTCGAGCAAGCGCCTCTACGGGCGATGGAGGGAATGGCGGCAGGGTAAGCGACTTTCCGATGGCCTGTTTGTCTCAGCAAGTGGCGGCTGGGATGCACAGAGCCCGCAAAGCCAAAGACCTCGCCGGAAAAGTGCCACGTCGGCAGGGTCTTGGTTCAGAAATGCCGAGGAGATAAGAGAACCCTGGGGATCTCGACGCCTATCTTGAGAAGGCGCTAGGCCACCAAGCGGTCCTTTTTCATGGCCAAATTTATGATAACGCCTCCGGCCGACCACTCGCTGGAGAACGAGCCTCCAAGACGCGATGCGATGCGGGTCATGAGCTTGCTACCGAACCCTTCCTCGGCAGGTCTTTCTACGGCCGGGCCGCCGCGCTCTGTCCATACCAGCACCACGTCGTTGTCTTGAACCGTGCAAGCAACATCGAGGGTGCCGGTCGGGATCGATAAAGAACCGTATTTGACAGAGTTGGTAGCCAGTTCATGAAGGATTAGCGCCAGATTGGTTGCGGCAACCTCGCCAGCGGCAAGCCGCGGCGCGGAGACGCGCACCCTACCGGAGAAAGCACCGTCTTCGTCGTAGGGTGCCAAAAGAACGGATATCAGGTCGCCAACAAGCGCGGCCTCTCTATCCTTGCCTATAACCGGTCGAACAAGATCATGAGCCCGACCCAAAGCCGAAAGGCGAGCCGTAAGGTCCTGTGCCATGTTTTCCGCGCTGGTAGCCGATCGCGACGTGATCGTTGTCAGGCTCGATGCGATAGCTAACAAGTTTTTGACACGATGGCTCATCTCGCCTGCCAGAAGTTCATGCGCTTCCTCGGCCTGCTTGCGACCAGTCACGTCGAGGAAGATACCAAACATGACGTAGCCAACGATCCCGGAATCATCGCCTTGGCCGCGTGCCGAAATCCAACGCACCGCGTCGTTGCTCAATATACGAAAGTCGGTCTCGTAGGCACCGGTCAGGGCGCGAGTCGCTGAGAAGGCCGCGCGCACCCGGTCTCGATCAGCGGGGTGGATTTTTAGTGACAAGTCCTCGAACGTGATTTCGCCTTGGGCACCCAAACCCCACAAGCTAAAACCATGTTCGTCCATCGTCAGACGATCAGTATCGACGTTCCACGACCACAGCGCGACCCCGGCCGCTTCAATTGCACGACGCAGGTCGGTGACGCCCCATTGCGGCGTGTCGGCGGTTTGTTCCGAGATCATGCGTCATCCTCTGAGAAATCCGCGCCTCGGGCTTCTCGGGCATGTGTACGCAGGTTTTTGATTCAAATTGAAGCTCAGACGGGCTTAGCTGTCACATTCGGTGCCAGATCCCGGAATGCAGCTGCAAACGCCGCAGAGTGAAGAGGTTTACTTAGAACGCGACCGGGGGGGGCGCATGGCTTGCAATCCTGCGGCGTTCCCGTGACGAAAATTACTGGGACCGGGCCAAGCTCCCGAAGGATCGTTTCGACAGCTCGGGGGCCAGTCCCCTCCAGCAATGCGACATCGGACGTTATGAAGTCTGGCCGCCGCTCTCGGGCGGCATCGATAGCCTCGGTCTGGGTGTCGGCAAACGAGAATGAGGTGGCTCCTAACGCCTCAAGCTGGCATTGTAAATCGAGCGCGATCAGCATCTCGTCTTCGATTATAAGCACATGGCACATTGAGCAGTTTCCGGTCGTCTATTTAGCTCAAACACTTTTAACCGGATAATGGGGGCGAAGCCCCTTATGAATTCGACTTCCGTTCGGCCCGCAGCATCATTAGTCCCCCCTTGCCCCCAACGAATCGCCGATCGTATCCGACGCACCGCGCTTGGCAGTTGGCAGTTGGCAGTTGGCAGATTAAATCTCAAAACAGCATCCCAATCGGGAAGGCTTCGACCCTTTGCGCGTCGTTGTTTACGCGAGTGGCGGTGGGGGATAGACCCCCCTTTTTACGTCGTTTGCTATGCTCGACGCGTTGGTTCGAACAGCAGCAGGATGGTAATTAGCGTCGGCAGTCCTGGGCGGGACCGCCTACAAGATAAGGCAGCATGGCGTGAACGAGCTCTACAAATTTATCGTTGAGGGTGGGGATCACGGACAGGCGGGCATCGACGGCGACGCGTTCTGGCTTCGTGCCAACGCTCGTACCGACTGGTTCTTTAAGCCCGACGGAAGCGGGCGTTCGGACAACATCGTCCGCCTGGTACGGAGTATGGACCAACCTGTTTTCGCGCTTCGCGCAAAGGTTTCTGCGGCGTTCGTCGCTACTTACGATGCGGGCGCGCTGTTCATTCAATCCGATGATCAGCATTGGGGCAAGCTCGCTTTCGAGCGGTCAGCAAGCGGCGAGCCTACGATTGTCAGCGTCGTAACGCGCGGTACATCGGACGACGCCGACGGCCCGGTTAACCTCGGCGATCATGTCTGGCTTCGTCTTTACTGCGACGGACGGGTTGTCGCCTTCCACCATTCGCTCGATGGCGAAGCCTGGCGGTTCTCGCGGCTTTTCACGCTGCCGAATATTGGAGCCCGACCCATTCGGATTGGCTTCGGCGTGCAATCACCAACGGGTAATGGCACGACCGCTATCTTCTCTGACGTCGAGGTGACCTACGACGCGATCTCAGACATGCGAGATGGCAGCTGATGCGGGCGGCCACGCTCGCGGTATCGGCGTAGCTACTGTCGCCTTAATATAAGGTCCGAGAAAGCTACTTCTTCCCATTTCTCGATTGTTTACGGGATAGCCAGGTTTTATGGGACGGGCGTTTTCGAAAGCTCTATTAGCTAATTAGCTGTGGCTAGCTCGCCAGCAGAAGCGCTGATTTGCAGCAGTTTTTTCCCGCGTCCTTCGCGAGGTACAGTGCGCGGTCGGCAGAGGTCAGCAGAGTCTGCGGCATTACGGCTGTGGCACCGTCACGGGCTAGCGCGGTGGCTACGCCGATGCTTACGGTAATCACCCCTCCTACTTCTACCCCATGGGGGATTTGCAGCGCCTCGACAGCAGCCCTGATATGCTCAGCGATATCCATAGCATGATTACGGTCAGCCTTAGGTAGTACGACAGCCAGTTCTTCACCCCCATATCTGGCCACCACATCTTTATCGCCGCTGGTTGCCGACAGGAACGCCGTTGCCACGCTGCGGAGGCAATCGTCCCCCACCTGATGGCCATGAGCGTCGTTGAATTTTTTAAAGTGATCGATATCCGCAAGCAGAAGCGACAGCTGTGACTTAGCAACAAGCGTCCGCTTCCACTCTCCCGAAAGCGCCTCATCAAACGCCCGGCGATTGGCAAGACCGGTAAGGCCGTCCTTCATCGCCATGGCACGCAACTCGTCTTCGAGAGCCTTGCGCTGAGATACGTCGCGCATGATGACGGCTCGGTCCCCCGGGGTACCCGATTTTAGGTGCTCGACAACCCTTGAGGCTACCTCAACCCAGAGCAGGGAGCCATCGCCGCGAATGACGCGTACTGTGACCGTCGCATCATTCGAGCCGCCGCTAATTACGACCCGGTTAGCTTCAACAAGAACCGGAAGATCTTCGTGGAATACGAACTCGAAGACAGGGTGCCCGATCACCTCAAACGGCGACCGGAGAAACAACCGCTCGGAGGAGCCAGAAATATAGCTGAAGGTCATGTCAGGCCCAACCAGGGCAATGACATCGCTGGAATGCTCCGCGATCAGCTGGAGAACGTCTGATGCCTTCGCGTCGTCAGGTGCCCAAGGCCTCAAACCGCTACTCCGAGATACGCAACGCATCGATACGTTGCAGCGGTTCGTAAGCCTTTCGCACCTAACGGGCGATGAAGACCGCGCCTTTTTCGGTCCAACCGGCAGCTCTTTCAGACGTAATGAACCGATCGGGAGCAGGACGACAGACAGGGCACGGTGGAAGGATGATGCGGCCGTTGGGACCGAACGCTCATAGAGCATGATTGCCCGAAGCGTTTCTCTATACAAATTGTGAAACTGCCGTGCTTGAATTTCGGCCAGCCTCGCCATTCCCAAGATGCGATCGTTTTGAGAATGCTTCGGGCTTCTCGCTCTCCTCACCCAATCGGGACGACCACGATCGGCGTAATCGGACGGCGATCTATTAGCGTATATCCGTGCCCGTTTTTATGTCCCGACCCCGATGAGTGGCACTGGATCAGTGGTTGTGCGACCGCCGATAGCCCAGCGACATTGTGCATGCTGCAACAGGCCGGCAAGCGGGATCGGGCGAATTACAAAGAAGCCGGGGATGGCGAAGGTGCGGGACCGGGGTTGCGCCACGTCGAACACGATCGCCCTACCGCTGCGGATACGTACCACGCGAAATCCGGAGATGTCCTCCCAAGGCCAGAAGCGGTCGATCCCCAAGATACTGTAGTGCAGCCCTGCCGGCTCCAATACCATTGTCGTTGGGCGCACGATCTGCAAGACGCCCAGGAGCAGGACGGCCATACCGATCCCGCCCAACGGCAATCCAACAAAGCGGAAGGATGTCTGCGTGGCAAAGCCGATCGCCGCGATCACAGCGACTGATCCGCCCACCACGAACATTGCTTCGTCAAGTCGGCGCCGTCGTAGCACGATGGGCGGATTGTCGAGCCGCGGGTCGGTCATTCAATGCTCAGGACGCGGACGTAGGCTTCGAGCTGAAGGGCGCGGTCTCGGATCACGTTGGTCGTATCCGATGCCTCCATGGGTACGTACATCGTCCCTTGCCGGCTCTCATACAGCGCGGTTCGTGCCGTGTTCTCACTGTCCCGAAAAGCCAACCAACCCCGTTGAGATTTGCGCAGTCGTTCAGCTGCGGCAGCAGGCAGCTTTTGCACCAGGGTTGCAAAAGCAACATTCATCCGGCGATCGTAAGCGTGCTCCGCCGCTGCCTCGCAATCGGTTTGTCCGGCCGTGGAAGCATTGGCCGTAGCGCTGAGACAGTGATTGAGCACGGCAGCAGTGGCATCTTTTGAAGTCGAGGCCGAAACGAGGCCCAGCCACGCCATCGCTAATGAACAGGTCAGCGTTATCTTCATGCGAGGATCGATCACAACCCCGTGCTCGACCGCTTCCGCAGCATGAATATGCCTGCAACAGTAAGGACGCCACCCAGACCGATTAGGAACATGGATAGGCTGTTCGAGCCCAACTCGGAATTGTTCGCGGCACTGATCGCCTGCGCGGCCGAGTTTGCGTCGGTCGCAGTCATGGTAACGGCAAAAGCCTTCTCGTCGCATTTCGCCAACATGTCAGAGCCCTGGTCCTTTATGCGCTCACGGCATTGCGATGTAAGAGCGGCGTCCGCCTTTGGGGGGCCTCCGGTCAAACTCATCAGGCCGCCAGCAGCAAGCAGCGCCAAGCCGAGCACGAGCAAGATGACGGGATTCTTTTTCATAGCGGCCCTTATCCCTTTTCGGCAGCATCCCTGTCGGCTGACAGGGCGCGCACTATGAATCAGGTTAAAACGCTTATGACAACCGTTCAACAAACGGCCGTTTTTTGAACAGCGGCAAGGGGCCGGCTAGAGCCGGCCCCTTGCCACGGGCCAATGTTCATCAACCGGTTCGGAAAACAATGTGCAGAAAAGGCCCACGTACGTCAGCTATCCGCACCGAAGTGCCCGATAGCTGCCAGTTGACAACGGCCCCTCGCCAGTCGGCTCGATGCTGGTGCCGAGTGACCTCAGAACGACGCCATTCGAAACCAATTACCGAGCGCGCTCTGTGGTAAGGATCGGGCGACCGCCGATCGTCTTCTTGGCCTCGTCGAATGACGGGTTCCGTCCGGAGCCGCCATCCGCCGTTCGCTTTACGAACGGCTTGGGTTGGTCGCAAGCCGCCATGCCATCTCCGTCCAAAAATCACATGAATTCCGATGGCACCGCCGAAGCCACGGGCGCGGCCATTAATCGAGGCTTAGCGTGTGCGGCAAACCCTGTCGCTTTGCCCGAGTAGGCGGAAACCCGATTTTGTAGGTTTTCCGTCACTGCCGATCGTTAGCGTATAACTGGGTCCGTCGTCTAATCGCGGTGAGGTCAAGGAGATTTCATCGGGCGCATTTCCTACCTGTTAAAAACATCATCTGATGACTGCTTCTGCCGGTACATGGTCGTCTACGCGGTCGCCATTTGGCGCCGCAGGATGGGTTTTCGTAAAAGCGGATCTTCCAATGTTCTATGCGCATTCAGGCAGTGTCGCCTCTCGCAACGGACATAGCGGAATGATCCGGCCTACGCCCCGGCAGGGGCATCCTCAGGCTGGCATTTCGGTCAAGCTGTTGTCAGCTGACGGCAGCGCCAGCGGTCCGGTCGAAAAGCTCTCCGGTATGCAGCATACGGTGCATGATGACGGCAAGTTTGCGAGCGACCGCCACGGCTGCTCTCTTGAAGCCGAGACGTTCCCTCAATCCGACACCCCACTGTTTCAAAGTGCTTTCGCCCGTCGAACGCGTCAGGATCACGACAGCGGCCTCGTAAAGCAGGCCGCGGAGGCGCGGATCTCCCCGACGAGATATGTGGCCGCCGTAATCGACTTCGCCGGACTGGTAGCGCCTAGTCGTCAAACCAAGCCAAGCGCCTACCGCACGAGATGATTTGAAATTGCCAGGTTCTTCCACGGCTGCGACGAACGAAGACGCCGTGACCGGACCGATGCCAGGAATGGACATGAGTAGAGCGCATCGTTGATCCAACCGCGAGGCGGCACGAAGTTGCCCATCAAGTTTAGCAGCCTGCATACGCAACCCTCGCCAGGCATCGAGCATCGGCAAGACGATCCGTTCAAGCTGGGTATTATCCGCCAGTAATCGACGGACATGGCCCTCAAAAGCACCACCAGCGCTTTTCGGCACGACTAGGCCAAAGGTCTTCATCAGTCCGCGAATCTGGTTCGACATCTGAACGATCACTTTGAGAATCTGATCTCGCGCCGCGACCAGCGTACGCATCAGCATGCTCTCGAACCCCTTTACCCGAACTTCTCGGTAGAAGCCGACTTCTGCAATATGCGCCAGACCATCCGCGTCGTTCGCGTCTGTCTTGTTCGCGGCCATATCCAGCGCAGCTTTCGCGTGCCGCGCATCAATGCAGATGGCAGGAACACCATCGGCCTTGAGCGCATGGTAGAACCACGTCGACAATTGACCGGTTTCGAATACGACCCGCTCGGCGTCCGGCGCGCGTGCGCGGATCAAATCAGCTAAAACCTTCGGATCTGACGCACATTTTCCACGCCAGATGCGTTTGCCGCCCCGTCGCACCGATACCGCTGTCTCTTTCAACGAAACGTCCAAACCGACATACGCGCTCATGGTCGTCCTCCGTCATAGGCAGGATCAGGGCTACTTCCCCAACCAGCGCTTCATCTTAGCGCCGAACTTTGATGGCACCGATATCGCCCGTCCAAGTCGTAAAAGGGTTCAGTACGATCCGCGATTACCCCATGTTCTATGTACTGACCCCTGACCGCTGCAGCGTTGGCCCCATAATGCTGGCCACCCCGCAACCCGACGTGCCGGAGGGGGAAGCCTGATGCCGATCCGCCCCGAGCATGTGTTCCTATACCCGATCGACTGGCCGCAGCTCTCGCACCATGTGCGCTTCGTGCGGGCAGGGGGCTACTGCGAGCATTGCGGGCGCCCACACGGGCAGAGGGTATTCCATCTGCGGGATGGACGATGGTGGGACCGAAAGCGGCATTGCTGGCGCAACGGCCAAGGTCGGCGCGTGCGACGCCCGACGGAGAACATCTTGGCGCACGGTGCGTGGACGCCGGTGGTGCTGGCCTGCGCGCGCCTTAACCATGACCCCAGCGACAGTGCGCTCCATCAGCTAGCGGCTCTGTGCCAGCGCTGTCACATTCTTCACGATGGCCCGGAGCATCGGCGCAGGCGATGGATGAACGCGCATTACCGGCGCGCGCTAGGCGACCTGTTCTACGGCCCTTACCCAGCGCTCGGAGCCGAGTGGATCACGCCCACGCCAATCAGCATGCTTGGCGGTAGCCCATCGCTCTACGCCTGGGTTCGGTGAGGGATGACCATCGTAGCTGCCGAAAACGGCTCCAAAAAGGGCCCGCCCTTATTGCTTTGTTGAGTTTTCGCTCATATCTCGGGGGCAATCGAACCCGCCAGGCCTCTGCTCGTAAGGGTATGCACACTTGGCGGGTCTTTTTTTGTCCTGCTAAGCAGGACGGGTGCCACGCCCCTTCACAAAGCCCGCGACGACGATCGCGCAGCAGATTCAACATCTCCAAGCCGAAGGCATGGCGATCCCCGACGTGGCGCGGGCCGAACACTGGCTACGCCATGTCAGCTACTACCGCTTGAGCGCCTACTGGCTGCCCTTCGAACATCCCAAAGGCAATCCTGGCCCGCGCTTCCTACCGGGCACGAGCTTCGATACCGTCACCGCCTTGTACGATTTCGACCGCCGTCTTCGGCTGCTAGTGCTCGATGCAATCGAGCGGATCGAAGTCGCTGTGCGCGGAAGCTGGGCGTACGAGTTGGCGCAGCGGTTTGGCCCCCACGGCTATCTGGATGCGGCGCTTTACTATCATCCGGGTAAGTATCACAACAACTTGACCCGCTTGGCTAACGACGTCGCAAGCTCGCCCGAGACGTACATCGACCATTATCGTCGGACCTATAACACGCCGGCAATGCCGCCGGTGTGGACGGTGGCGGAGATGATGTCGTTCGGGCAGCTCTCGCGTTGGTATGCGCTGCTCGGCGATCGGGCGCTGCGCAATGCCATCGCCAAGCCCCTCGGGCTACACGAGGCGGTGCTGGTGCCGCTCTTGAAGCATCTTTCCACGGTCCGAAATAGCTGCGCGCATCACGCCCGGCTTTGGAACCGAGGCTTTCTGCTGCGCATGCGGGTGCCCTACAAGCCAGCTGCCCTCGTCAACACGCTCGAACCGCCGGCAGTCCATGCTCCAGCCCGGCTCTACAACGCCTTGGTCCTCATCACTTACCTGCTGAGGCATGTCGCTCCAGCATCGACGTGGCGTGACGAGCTGATGACGTTGCTCGCCCAACATCCGACCGCCGATTTATCTGCAATGGGTTTTCCTCAAAATTGGGTAGCTAGGCCCTTGTGGCTTTGAAATTCGCTCGGCCCTCGGCGGTCCAAACCGTCCGGTTATAACCCCTCGACTACGAAGGGACACTCGGCAAAGCTTTACCGCTCCCCCAACACAGACCTTCGTTTATAAGCCATGCGCCTACCCAAAAATCAGTGCCGTGATCGTTTGGGCAAGCGACAAAAAAACGCCTTTATCTTGTCGGTTGCATAACGCGCACGTTCTGGCGTTATGTGCCGTTGGGGGAGATAGAACAGTGGCAGACGAACCCTTTACGGTCTTGAGCAACGGCGCGCACTTCTTTCGCGCTGATCTGCACATTCACAGCTATGGTGCGTCGCATGACGTCAAGGATAGCGCGGCCACACCCGCCGCCATCGTCAAAGCTGCGGCCGATGAAGGCATCGCCATTATTGCCCTCGCCGACCATAACGAGGTGGGGAATATTCCAGCCGCTCAGGCGGCTGGCGCGGAGCATGGCGTCTTCGTCGTTCCAGGCGTCGAGCTCTCGACCCCTGAGGGTCACCTCCTCTGCTATGCGCCGACCTATGACGCGATGGAGCGCTTCTTCAATCGGCTCGACATTGCCGATCGTCGTACCGACACATGCCGTTGCCAGAACGGGATGCTCCAGTGCTTGAACCTTCTGGCGAGCGAGGGTGGCTTTGCAGTGATCGCCCACCTCGAGCTAGCGGGCGCGTTCGAGAGCAACATGCCACGCTTCACTCCGGCGAAGCTCGACATCTTGTGCCATCCGGCGCTCGAGGGGATCGAGGTCACGCGTGCCGATTGCCCGATCTTGTATACCAACCAAGACGGTGATGCCGATCGCCGCGGCGCGGCCGATCAACGAATCAAGCGGCTCGGCATAGGATCGTCCCAACACCTTGCCCGCGTTCTCAACAGCGATTCCCATGCGCTGAACGCTGTCGGTCGAAACGCCAATCGTGATCAGCGTGTCACGCGATACAAGATGGAAGCGCCAAGCTTCGATGGACTGCGACTGGCGATGCGCACGGCTGACACGCGCGTACGTATCGAGGAAGAGCTCCCCGCCATCGTACCCACCGTCGAGGGGGTCGAATTTCAGGGCGCGTTTCTCGACGGCGCGTCGATCAGGTTCAGCCCGAACCTGACCTGCATCATCGGCGGGCGGGGGAGCGGCAAGTCGACCATCTTTGAGAGCCTCTGCCTGATCGGGGGGGGATCGACAGAGGACGTCACGGTAATCGACAGCGACGTGTGGCCGGACCTATTATCGCTCTTCTATCGGGACGAAACGGGCCAAACCCACACCTTGGCGCGGAGCAAAGGCAGCTTTCTTGAGAACCTCGACGACCCCGCCACAGGCTCCACGAACTTTCCAATCGAAAGCTATCGGCAGGGCGCCACCAACGAGATCAGCAAGCGAGTTCAGGACGACCCGCTCGCGCTTTTGACGTTCCTCGATCAGCTGATGATGATCGAGGCGGCCATCGAACGCGAGGACGAGGTGCGCCAGCAACTCGCCGAGCTTCATCCCAAGGTCGCCGATGCGGCGGCCCGGGTCGCACGCATCCCTGAACGCGAGCGGGAACTGACGTTGAAAACCGCGCAGCTGAAGCGGCTGAAGGATGACAAAGGCGAAGAAGTAATAAAACTGCAGCAGCAGCTCGAGGGAGAAAAACGCGCGCGCCTCGCGATCGAGCGCTCGCTCGCAAAGCTGACAGGCGCGGTGAGCAGCGCCAGCATCACCGAGATCACCGCCGAGATCAAAGCATCGATTACCGAGGAAGTCATCGAGGTGGGTGCGCCCGAGGCGAGTGCGATCGTGACGACGACGACAGCCTATGAAGGGTCCGTATCCGGTTCGACCGAGGCGCTCCGCAAGCTCACCACCGAATATGTCGCGGGCGTCCGCGCACAGATCGCAGCTTGGAAGAGCAAGGAGGCGCAGACCGCTGGGCAGATCGAAACGAAGAAGCAGGAGCTTCTCAAGCACGGCATCCGGCTCGACATGCCCTTCATTCAGAAGCTGGTGGCGGACGAGGCCCGCGCGAGGGAGAACGTGCGGATACTCAAGACATGGATTCTGGCGTTGGAAGGACTGCGCCGGGACTATACCGGCTTGTTGCGACAGCGCTGGGCGGCTCGAGACGAGGTGTCGAAGATCCGCACTGCCTTTGCGGTACGGTCGTCGGCCGCACTTAAGACGACCCTGTCCGACCTATTCGTCTCGCTGAAGTTCGAGAACAACGCGCTGGCCCCCGAGGCCGAGCGCCTCCTGATCGACGCAATGGGGTGGCGAACGCTCCAGCAATTGAAGGCGCGGGCCCTCATTAACACGGTAACTCTGCCAGCCCTACTCGATCAGGCCCGCCGCAAGGACGTCAAGGCGCTGCTCGCCCTGCGTAATGACACCAACACAGCTATCTTCACCAAAGGCGAGATCGATGTCCTCTTCGAGCGGATCGCCGAGCCCGAACTGCTCTCGCAACTTGAGGCAGTCGCAGTTCACGACCTGCCGCGACTGAATGTGACGAAGCGCGTCGAGATGGTCGGACAGGCGCCGCATTACGTCCCGCGCGATTTCAAGCGGCTATCGCTCGGACAACAGCAATCGGTGCTGCTTGCCCTCATGCTAACGAGTGAGAGCCGGGCGCCGCTAATCGTCGATCAGCCCGAGGACAATCTCGACAGCGAGTTTATCTACAAGACGCTCGTGCCGGTTATCCGAGCCGCCAAAGAGCGGCGGCAGGTGATCGTCGTCACGCACAATGCCAATATTGCAGTGCTGGGCGATGCCGAGCTCATCCTGGCGCTCAAGGCAACCAACGACAAAGCCTCCGTGGTCAGCCGCGGATCAATCGATCATCCACCGACCTGCGAGCTGGCGTGCGCAATCTTAGAGGGGTCGCGCGAAGCCTTCGATCGTCGCGCCCAAGTCTATGGTTCCGGGCAGCGGTGACGATGAAAGGCAGAACGCGCAGACCTTACCCGTCCATCATAATCAGCGTCTAAGCGGCCCATTTTCCACCGGCATGTATAGCGTGTGGTGTCACCACCGAGGGGTTGTGACACTCGCTGAAAGCGTTGCGGCACCGTCTATGGGCGGAGATGCCTGAAGCGATAGCTTCCCTTGGCGGCTCGCATCGCCTTCGTGATCGCCTTGTTGATTGCTTCGAGATCGAGCCGCTCCGGTTCGAACTTACGACCCGCCCACCGCCGTACCGCCTTATGCTCCTCGTGCTCGGGATCGAGCCAGGCTTCGAGGAAATCGGCGTAGCCGGAGTACCCTCCCACATCTTCGGGCGGCCCGGATCTTACACCCTCAATGCATCGGGGATAGCTGACATCCGGATCACGCATACGGCGACGGAGCACGATCCGGTGATGCCAATCGTCGCCATAGTCGTACACGTACAAGGCTTGGAGGCTGGCGTCCTCGCCGTAGGGGAAGCTGAGGTCCTGCATGCGCACCTCGCCCGCCTCGATAGTACGGGGACCATATGTGTCGCCATCATCGAACTCGGGCGCGCCGATCGTCAGTCCGCCGACATCGAAGCGATGCAGATGGTTATCGGTCCAGCCGAACGCCGCCTGCAAAACCTCATGGAACTGCGCGAAGTTAAGATTGACGGGCAGCTCCAGCGTGCGCTCGATTCGAGGCTCGATCCCAAGAATGTGGACATTCGCGGTGATGATGAAACGGTCTGGGTCGAAGGGATGTAGCATGGCTCAAACATGCCCCAGCCTTTCCTGATCGGCAATGTTGCCTCGCTAGGGCAGCGTGCCGCGGCCGTTATGCCCAATCTGCGAGGCTGGAAGAAAAGTAGACCTTTTTACCACGGCCATGCGACCGATCGGCCGCGAGGGGATGCAAATTACGATTGCGCCCCGCTGCCCCCCTTTGCAGCGGGGCGTTCGCTTTTCAGCCGAAAAGTGTTATATTGCTGGCGAAGGGAAGTGCCGTGAGCGAGAGTAGCCTAGACCGGACCATCGACGGTATCGACCGGCACCTATCCTATCTCCACAAAGAACGTTGGGCGCTTGAGCACGCGCAGCTTCGCGATGCGGCTCGGAACGCCACTGGCGAGGAGCAGGCGCGCGCCAAACAAGCGGTGCGTGACCATTATGCTGAGCGCAATCACCCGGAGACCAGCCGCGACCCTTTAGTTCGGCAGGCGACCATGAATTACGAACGCCGGCAGTAGTAGGCGTGAGTGACGAGCAGAAGTCGCTTGGCGATGCCGAGCGCACCGCGCTTGCCCGTGAGCTTACGGAGGAGCAAATGGAGATCGCGCCGGCTGTAGAGCGGCCGGTTGCGATCTTCACCGCAGGCCAGCCCGGTTCGGGCAAGAGCATGATCGTCAACCGGATCAGTGTGAACTTGGAGGATTTGGGAGCACCGCCCGTTGTGATCGATGCCGATGAGGTACGGCCCAATTTGCCGTATATGCGTGATCGGATCGCCAAAGGTGACTTGGAGATACCGGCAGCGGCTTACGGCGACGCGGGCACGATCGCTGCGCAGATGATGGAGGTGGCCGCCAAGGCGCGACGCAACATTGTCTATGACGGTACCCTGTCCAACTCCCATTATGCGCGCATCAACGTCGAAAAGCTGAAGCTGGAAAATTACCGTATTGAGATACATGGCATGGCGGTCGCGCCAGACCTTAGCCACGCCAGCACCTACGAACGGCGCGAGCTACAGATCAAAAGCTCGCCTACAGGCTTCGGCCGAGGCGTAGGCGACGATTTTCATAATCAAGCCGTTGCCGGGCTGGTCGAGACAATCGGCGCGTTGCAGGCCGATGGGAAGGTTGATGCGATCGTGCTCTACGATCGACAGGGCAAAGTCGTCGGCAGCACCCGCATGGAAGAAGGCCGTTGGGTCCCCGACGAACAGATGGCCGAAGCCTTACGGAGCGTTCACCAGCACCCGGATCAGCGGACGCTCCGGGATGCCGCCGCCAGTTGGGATAATGCAGCGAGCATGATGCGAGATCGCGGCGCTGACCCGCAGGAACAAGGGAAAGTTGACGCCTTCCGAAATGAAGCAGCGGCCCGCACCCCCTCCCCGGCAGAAAACGCCGCCCGGTTCGATGCCGCGTGCGCGGCCGAAACCAAGTCTATCGTTGAACGGGCGACACGGTTAGAGAGCGCATTGCAGGGCCGGCTTGAGAAAGCGCAGCGGGAACGCGAAGAGACGTTGGCGGATAAGCCAACGACGCTAAAATGGATGCCCGGCGCGGCCAAGGCGGTTGACGCATGGGACGTCAAACAACGCGATCAATTCCGCACCGTTGCCAACACGATCGCGCGCATTGATCGTGTTGCGCCCTACACGCAGACGCCGATACCCGGCTATCCGAGCAAGGTGGAAGAAATGGCCGCCAAAAAAGTCGAGCGACGCGACCCACAGGCTGCGCGCGAGGCGATAGCTTTCCGGGTTGCAGAGCGTCAGGAACAGGCGCGAACGTTCGCGGAATCCCGTTCGCAACAGCAGGGCAACGGCCAGAAGCTAAGCCGCTAGAATTTTAGCGGCTAAAATTCCGGCGCACGCTTTTGATTCAAATCAACGCGTGATGTTATGACGAGCGACGTAGCCGGCGCGCACCACCGATCGCGCAACCCATGAATACGACATGCAATGTACGCCGTCGCTTCGCGCGCGAGCCCATGCCAGATCAATAATCCGATCGCCCCAGCGTTGAGCAACCCAGCGCACGGTTGCGGCTGCCTCGCGATTATACGGGACGAGCCACACGACGCGGCCGACGTGGAGCCGACGCCGGATCGCGTCGAGGTTTTCCCCGAGGTCAGGATTGTCCGCGTCGTTCGCACCGGCCGAGATCACCGCAGCCTGATAAGCGATGACCGGAGGTGTCCGCCCTAATATCGTGGACGAGCTGGCCCCCGCTTGTGCGATCACCGCACATCGTTCGCCGAAGGCGGCTCGCACCGCAGCGGCCGTCGCAGCCGCGTGACTATCGCCAAGAATAAGGCACGGGATCACCGGCCGAACCGGGCCTCTATGTCCGCCGCGAGCGTATCTTGATCGGCCATTTCACCTTTTGCTAGATCAAGATCGACCTGGTGCAGTTCGGATGGAGGCGGCGTCATCGCTGCGATCAGAAACTCGCGCAGGATCGGTTGAGCTTCCGCAGTCTCAGACCACCGGGCCAATGCCGGCGTATCCTCAAATCCACCCGTGCCGACCATTTCGATCAGAGCCCGGTTGCGATCGACGGGGCCGAGGACACGCGGCACGTCGTCCACTGTTCGGTAGGGCAACCAAGACGCCCAGCCCGTCATTCTACGACCGCGATCGTGCGCGGGACGTAACGCGGAGCCGTAAAGGCCACGCTGATCGGTGCGGAATAGGGATTCACGTCCCCGGCCGTCGCAGAGCCCCTAGAAGCGCGCTTCGATCGCATGGAGGCGACACGAACGGGCAATGGCTTGGCGGCCATGACAGGGGCGGTTGTGACCGGCGCAGCGTCCACGATCGCAATCGTCTGAGGCGTGACCGTCACGGTGTCATAAGTATGAAAGCGCGACGCGAGCCAGCTTCCCCATTGGCGTGCATTGACCATGATCGCCGCCCGATAGGGTGCGTTGTGAACCGGCGTGCGCGAGTGGTAGTTCGCAACACGCGTCCAAACGTCGCCGCGATCATTCTTGATGTGCCCGCGCAGCCGCCATGCGGCCAGATCGTAGGAATAACAGCCGGGCTTAGCCACGTCCCCCGTCCCGATCCCGTAACGCGCGAGCGTGCGGATATAGGCCGTGTTGAATTGCATCGAGCCGATATCATAGGTCGCGTTGTTGTTCCGGACCCATTGCCCCGGCCGCCCCCCTTCCCGCTGTGCCACGGCAAGAATGATGTTGGCAGGCACGCCATACTTTGCCGCAGCGCCGATCGAGCACACGACCTTTTCATGGATCGCTGGCGGGATATCCGCCGGCATCATGGGTTCGCTCCGCGATTGACGAATTCCGATACCTCGTTGCTGGCGTCCACGCGCGTTGACGGGTTGTCGCCGCGTTGACTTCCCGAGATCGAGTCCCCCCCGAACCCGCCGGGGTCCGCGCCGATCGCTTCGGAGGGGCCGCCGTCGCCATCGAGTGCGCCGCCGTCTGAACCTCCGCGACCAAATGTCCCCGAGCCCGAGCTACTATAGGAGGAGGAATCGAACCCTCCTGTGGAGTTTGCCGATCCCGGCGAACCGAAGCTGCTCGACCCGCCAGAGCTACGACCGCCGCCGCCCCGCGAGGCCCCTGCCCCGGTTGCGGGTGTAAGGGTATCACCACCCCCTTGCCGAGCAGAGCGAGCCGCCGCCGCAGCACCGGGATTACGAATTTCGCTCGCAATCTGTCCGCCGACCGTGCCCGCTATGCGGGCACGCGCTGCATCTGCAACCGCACCCATCTTATTCGATGCGGTTCGAGCGATGCCGCCGCCGAGGTTCGAGGCCATGTCCGCCGCGAATAATCCAGCCGTGGCCATACTGCCCCTGCCCGACGAACCGCCGCCAGAGCTAGACGCGCCACCCGATCCGGCGTCCGAGCTACCTCCCGCACCGCCGTCACCTAGCCCAGCAGATGCTTCGGCCGCCGATCCGGCTTCCGCCGTAGCAGCGACGACTTCTTCAGCCGACCCGGCCGCTGCACCATCGGGCTCCCCAACCGCACCAGCTATGCCACCACCCGTCGTCCCAGCCGGTGAGCCGGCACCGGAGGTTGCAGTTTCAGCGCCGCCATTTGATGCCGTCGCCGCCCGATCGCCGGCATTGTCGTTAGCGCCACGGCCGCCCCCGCCCCCGCCAGAGCCGCCCATAGCTGATGCGAGCGGCGACCCACCGCCGCCGCCGCCGCCGCCGCCACCGCCACCGCCGTCAGGGCCGAGGCCACCACCGCTTGATCCTTCACCCGAAGACCCGCCGCCCGAGCCCGAGCCCGAGAACATACCACCACCGCTTGCCATGTTATCTTGAGCAGACTTGAAGGCGGCGCTGATCGCGCTCGCGCCGCCGGCCGCATTAGCCGCACCAGCCGCAAGCGCCGCACCACCCGTTGCCGCTGCCGCAACAGCCATACCGCCGGCCGTCATGGCCGCGCCAGCACCAAGAGAGCCGACGTTCGCGGCACCGCCGACGCTTGCCCCGGTGATGATTCCGGCAACGAGGCCGGGGATTTTGTTGACGAGCGCCAAGAGGATTACGCAGGCGACCATCATCGCTGCTAGTTCCTTGATCGACGTGGTTGCCGCCATGCTGGCATGGTATTGGTCTATGAATGACTTACCGATGCCGACGAGAAGAACCATCGCCATGAGCGACGCAGCGACACCTAGAACTGTCTTAAAATAATTGATTGCCATGTCCGAGGTCCACCGGGCACCCCCGAAACCAAGGAAGAAGATGCCGCCGTAGGCGAGTATCCATGCTGAAACGAGCAGTAGCAGCATATTGACCGCCACCAGAGCGAGCACCACGAGGATGATGCACGCGATGATGATTCCAACCGCCGAGTCCACCGGCTCCCATATCGAAGACTGATCGACCGTCGTGGAGACGATATCGAAACCGATATCGACAATGCTTCCCGGCGTAACAGGGCCGATGCTCGCAGCATTGGACCCGAGTTGCTGTAGCGATCGAATGATGGCGTCCGCGATTGATGGACCGTTAGAAAGCAGAAAGAAATAGAAGCCGGTGAAGACGACAAACCGGATGAACTCGGAAAAGAACTCTCCAAGATCGGCTCTCCGCAGAGCCATTAAGCCCATCGTCCACACCAGACTGATCGTTGCCAAACCCCAAAAGAGGAACGAAGCCGCGCTTGTCATCGCAGACGACCAGCTACGGGCCGCCGCCGCGTATCGGTTCTGAATGTCGGCGAACATCCCGCCGCCCTGAGTTTGGGCCAAGGCAGGCGTCGCGACCGTCAATGCAACCAGCGCGCAGAGCCCAAGAAGGGCCAGTTTATTCCGATTTTTAACCATCGATCCGGCCCTCAGTTATCCTCGCATCAAGCTCACTTGGGCGTCGTGTATTCGTACTTGCCCGGCGGGGTTTTTGTGTAAGAGCCGCCTCGACCCGGCCGAGGGCCGGTCGGAGTGGCAGGCGCGGTGACAGCAACCGGCGCGGCCACAGGGGCATCCGGCTTCGCGCGCATCATGGTCACGAGCAGACCGAGGAGGATGACGACCACCGCCACCAATAAGCCTACGAGCTTCATATTCATTTCGTCACCCTCCTATCGTGTCGCTCAGTTTGGCGTTGTGTAGGCATAGCTGCCATTGGGCGTTTTGGAGTAGGTGCCGGCTCGCGCCTTTTCCGATGCCGCAGCACGCATAGCCTTTTCGTCCATAGCGGCTTGCTGGACAGCGAGCGTCGCCGCCTGTTGCGACATTAGCTGCTGTCGAAGTGCAAGAAGCTGGTTCGCCTGATTAGCGGCGAACTGGTTGGCATACCCGAGAGCTTGCGCCTGTCCCGTAGCCCCCTGAGCATTGCGCTGCATTTGTTCGAGGTTTGCAGCTTCTGATTTCAAACTGGTCTGCTGCTGACTAATACCGCGCAGCACATCGGCGTTAGACGCCATGAGAACCTGTTGATTGGCGCTCTGTTGAGCTTTCATCGCTGCAAGTTGGGCGGGAGAACAGCCGGTCGCACCAAAACAGGGCGAGCTTCTGTAGGCGTTGGGGTCTTTGAATTTGTTCAAATATGCATCGATCCCGCCTGTCTGGCGCGTCAATGAGGAGAGCGAACTGGCGCTCTGTTGTAGCCCGTCGATCGTGCTTTGGGCTTGGCTCCACACATAGGCAGTTGGAGCCAACGTGTTTTGGAGCATGTTCTGATATTGTTGAAGCTGTGTCTGGTACTGCTGAACTTGCTTCGCCGTCGCAGCCACGCTTTGCAGGGCCGTTACCGTCGTCTGGTGGACGTTTGCCACATCGACCACCGCGAACTGTGCTTCCACAGGCGTCGCGAGGGGAGCGGCGAGGACCGCCAGCCCGAAGCCAATTTTAGCGGCTAAAATTACCTTTCGCATCGGTTTCACTCCTTTGGTTAGTAGTCAAATGAACGATATGGCTTTGAAAACGCGAGGTCTTTCGTAACCACGACATTGAACCGGAAGCCGGGCCGGATCATCAACGTAGGCGAGATATTGAGGTTCTTTTGAATCATCATCGCGGTAGCCTGTCCAAGCTGTTGCCCGAGGGCTTCGCTCAGAGCTGATCCCGCACTCTGGCGTTGGTTGCCGTTCGTTTGGAAGTTCGATTGCGGCTGGCTAATCGTCGCGCCAGCCGTCACCGCTGACAAGAACAATGCGGAGGTGAAAATCCGCAGATAGTGGTTGTTTACTTGATCCTTGAAACCGCCATAGCCTGCACTGTCGGAGCCGGGCATTGCGCCGAGGTCCATCGCCTTGCCATCGGGGAAAACGATACGCTGCCACGCGATCAGAACCCGCGACTGACCATATTGAACGTCCGCAGAGTAGGAGCCCACGAGCCGGGCACCTTGAGGGATCAGGAGGTATTTGCCGGTCGCGCTGTCAAAGACGTTTTGCGAGACTTGAGCGACAATCTGCCCCGGCAATTCGGAGTTTATGCCCGAGATCAGCGTTCCCGGAATGACGAAGCCGGCCGTTAGCTGGTAGCGCGTGCGCGGAGCCGCCGGCTGTGAGTCCAGTTGCCACCGATCGCCGCCTTGTTTGTTGGCGAACTGACCCAAGTCCCGGCCCGGCTGTTGCTGACCCGTGGCGTTGCCACCGCCGCCGTTGGCGGCCATCTGGCCTTGCAGCGCAGCGAGACTTTGCATGTCTGTGGACGACGGCGCGCTACCTTGGGCCGCCGCCGCCGCGATTTGACCGCGAAGGGCCTCTAGGCGTTGCGCCGTACTGCCGTTTGCATCACCGCCGCCGGGCGAACCCGCGCTACGCGCAGCAGCCATTTTGATATTCGTGGGGGCGCGAACGGCGTCCGTGAACATTTGGTCCCTAGCAGCGCGCATCGCTTCCATGCGTTGCCGGCGCGATTGCACTTCCGGCGACACCGGAGGGGGTGAATAGTTACCCGCAGAGCCCCCCGGAGGCACAGGTGGAGCATCCGGGTTAACTGGCGCGATCGGAATGCCATTGGCATCGAGAGCGACCGGGCCGGGGACCATCGTCGGGTTTGTCGGTACGGCCGGAATGCTACCCGTGGCGGGGACTTCCCCGCCGGCCTGTGTCCCTGCGACCCGACGCGCCATGTCCATCGAGTCAGGACCTTGTTTCGGCGTTTGCAGATCGTCGGCTTTGACGGTGTTGACCTTGCTTCGATCGATCACGACCATGACGACGACCAGCAGGAAGACGACAACGAGAGCGCCGATGATATAGATCGGCCAGTTGTTTACGCGACGAACGCCCGTGATGAGGCGTGATTGAGACGTGGAGCCACCCGGCGAAGCGTCGGGCGACATTGGATCAGCAGTTGCCATCGTATTTACTCCAATCCGCCGATCAGGCTTTGACCACGATGCAGGCGGTAGCTTTCAGCCCGCCGCAAACTGTTTTGGCAAAAGCGACCGTGCGGTAGGGACCGGCCTGTACGAACGTCATGCCCTTGGTGGACCGAGCGAAGCGCGGCGACAGAGCCGCCAGCGCCGGCCGCTTTGCTACCAGCGTTCGCCAGTATTGCCGGGCTACCCGTTCGGTGCGGAATGCCGCGAACTGGACACGCCAGCCGGCCACCGCAGCGGCGCGGCGAGCTTTCGCCCGGCTTAACTCGGCTTGGTATCTGGCGAGCTTCGCCGACGCGGTACGCACCATCGTATCGGCCGTTTGATACTCGGCGAGTTTCGCCGCCATTTGAGCGACTTGCGCGTTCGCAGCGGCAATCTCAGCGCCACGGGCGTCCACCGCTTGTTGCGCCGCATAGGTCGTCGCAGGCGGGATAGGGACTACCACCACGCTTGCGGGTTCACTGTAATTAGATCCTCGCAGCGAGCCCGGAGCCGGGGCGAGTGCCGCTTGCGGCGCTACCCCGGCGTCAACGGCCGCAAGTTCCGCTTGGACCTGTTCAGCATCAGCGGGCAGATCGGGCCGCGTCGCGCGCTCGACAAGCTGTTGCGAGGCACCCGACAGATTGAGCGCCCACCCGGCTGAGGGAGCCACGCCCCCTTCCGTCGTATAGCCGCGCGTGAGTGACTGGCCTCCTACCCGCAGCATGACGCGGTAGAAGCCCGTCATGGGCCGATCTACGACGTAGCGGAGCGGAAGGGCCGAGGGATCGGCCTTAGCTCCCCGCGCCCCTTCCACGACCGCATAACCCCGCTTGCGAAGCCCATCGGCGAGCGCCTGTCCGAACGCATCGTCCGACGCGCTTGCGTCGATCGCCAATCGAGAGATCGCGGGGGGATAGAGCTTGACCAGCTCGACCAATGAATCGGCCACCATCGCTTGCGCTTCGGGTGCCGGCGCGACAGCAGCGGTGCTGCCGAGGTGTGCAGTCGAGAAGGCGCATCCGGTTAGGACGAGCGCGACAGCGGCGATGGGGGCCGCTCGCACGACTACGACCCCCTAACGATGGTGATGCGGGTTTGACGCTTGCCGACGCCCGCAATCATCACAGCCTCATCGAACACCTGATCGACAATGTATCGATCGTCTTGGACGCGGTAATTGACCAACGAGGTATCGGCCGTTTTTTTGATGCTGCCGCCCGCACGCACCACCAAGAGCGAAGGTGCTTCCGTCTGCTTCATGGCTTGCGGCATTTCGATGATGGTTTTTACGCCGTCATTGAACACGCGGATCGGCTTCCACCTGGCCTTCCCCTTCACGCTGTAATTGAAGCTCAGGTTGGAGAGATATTCGGCCGCCGGCCGCGAGCCGGCGGCCGAGCCCCCGCCGCCGGGGACGGCGATCGACTGTTCGTTCCTCATAACCTCGTTATGCGCCTTGAGAGCCGCCCACTTGGCGGTCACGTCGTCAGGGTATTGGAACGCCACGCGAGACATGAACTCGTATCGGGTGGACGACAGCTTGATATGGTAGGTGCGGCGATCCGTCGTCACCACAAGCGAGGTTGAGAGCCCTACGTCCATCGGCTTGATGATGAGGTGTTGCGTCTCGTTTGGTCCCGAGTTGGATACGGCCGGTTCGATCAGCCAACGGGCACTATCGCCCACGTTGATCGAGTTGACCTGCTCCCCGGCCTGTAGCTGCACGTCGCAAATTTGGAGGACCGCGCAGACGATCGACGGCTCGGTCGCGCCGAAAAGGAAGACCACCGACCCTTCCGCGCCAGCGACAGGGCGGATGCCCGTGGCACTCCGTTCCTGCCAATCCTCCGATATCCGTAGCGCATCACGTTCAGCCGGCGTCAGGGGCGTATCGCGAGTATTGAAGACGGTAGGCGTGCTGTCCTGAGCCACCGCAATGGTCGGGATCGAGCAGAGCAGAGCCGCGAGAATGATAGTCCGTTTCATGTTGCCAATCCCTCCCTTTAGAGTGTGCGCGACCACGAGTAATCGCTGACGTAGATGCCGAGCGGATTGTCGTGGATTTGCTGTTCAGATGTGCCGGTGCTGGGGGTGTTCACGCGGATCGTCACCAGCGCCCGCCATTTCTGAGGCGGTTGAATAAGTCCGCCTTGCCGATCGCGTTCGGTTTCGGTCCAATCGACCTGCCAAGTCTGCGCTGTTTGTGGGATCACCGACGCGATTTCGACGCTGACGGTTCGTGTCTCAGCACGCTTGAATGGCGTGGTTTCGGCGTTTCCGTTCAGCCAGTCGTTCATCTTCCCCATGGCCGGATCATTAGGCAGCAGCATGGAATAGACGCGGAAAATCCCCTGCCGCTGAAGAGCGATATCCGACGTCACGAAGCGGGCGCTTTGAATGAACGCACCGAGTTGCGCCTGCACAACACGGGCATCGACCGGGGCCGCGCGATCGGCGCGCGTCGTTGCGACGGCCGTTCCGAGATCATCGACCTTCACAACGTAAGGGACAAACTTCGATTGGCTTCCAATCGAGATAATCCCGCCCACAGCCGCGAGGACGATTAGAAGCGACAGGATCGCTACAAATTGCCACATGCGCCGCGAGGCGGCGAGGCCGCCAACGTGATCGTTCCACGAGCGCCGCGCCGAAAGGTAAGGGTTGGTTTCTTCGACAGGCAGGGGGGCGGCCTCGCGCCGCCGGAACTTGTCCATAAAGCTCACGCCGCTTCTCCAATCATAGGTGTGACACCGCGCAGGGACAGCCATTCATCAACCCAGCGCGGGCCTAGACGGGCTTCCAGCCCCTTGATCGTGGCGATGGATTCCTTGTCGGTCGCACCGACGAACGCGAGTGCGACCGGACCGAGCGCCAGTTCAAATAGCCGGCGACCGTTTTCCGAAACGTAGTAGTATTGGCGCTTAGGAATCGCCGTTGCGAGAATGTCGATCTGGCGAGGATTGAGCCCCATCCGCTTGTAAAGCTGCGACGTGTCTTCATCCCGAGCATAGACGTTCGGAAGGAAGATTTTCGTTGCGGTCGATTCCACGATCACATCGAGGATGCCCGAATTGGCAGCGTCCGAGAGGCTTTGCGTCGCCATAAGGACAAGGCAATTCGACTTACGAAGCACCTTGAGCCATTCCCTGATCTTGGCGCGGAAAGCCGGATGCCCGAGCATGATCCACGCTTCATCGAGAATGATCGCGGCGGGCTGACCCCGCAGGGAGCGTTCGATGCGACGGAACAGGTAGAGCAACACGGGGAGCGCATATTTCTCCCCGAGGTTCATAAGCTCCTCGATCTCGAAAACGGTGAAATCGGAAAGTGCCAGACCGTCCTGTTCGGCATCGAGCAAATGCCCCATCGCGCCGTCCACGGTATATTGGCGGATCGCGTCGCGGATCGCTTCATCCTGAATGATGATCGAAAACTCAGAGAGCGTCTTGCCCCCGCTTTCGTACATATTCACGATCGCATTGCCGATTTCATTGCGCTGCGCTGGCGTCGTGATGACCCCGTTGAGCGCAAGGATCGTGTCGATCCAATCCATCGCCCAAGCCCGATCGCCCTTGGTTTCGAGGAAGGCCAGCGGGCAGAAGGCGAGCGTTTCGTCATCGCCAGCAACGGTGAAATGACTGCCACCGACAGCCTTAGCGAGCGGAAAGAGCGACATGCCCTTATCGAACGCAAAGATCGACATGCCGGGATAGCGACGAAGCTGCGCTGCGATCAGGCCAAGGGCCGTGGACTTACCAGCGCCGGTAGGCCCGAACATGAAACTATGCCCCACGTCGCGGACGTGGAGATTAAGGCGGAACGGCGTTGAGCCGTTGGTGACGCCTTGCATCAGCGGAGGCGAGAGAGGCGGATACATCGGGCACGGCGCGAAATTGAGCCCGGTCCAGATCGAGCTAGTCGGCATCAGATCGGCGAGGTTCATCGTATTGATGATCGGCCGCCGCACGTTTTCGACGCCATGGCCGGGAAGGCTTCCAAAGAACGCTTCCAGATTGTTGATCGTCTCGATGCGAGCGCCGAAGCCGATAGCCGTAATCGCCTTTTCTAGCTGGCGTGCAGACAATTCTACCTTGTCACGATCCTCGTCCATCAGGACGACGACGGAGGTATAATAGCCTTGCGCGACTAGGCCGCTGTTGACTTCCGCCATGGCATGATCGGCATCCTCGACCATCGACAGGGCATCCTGATCGATCTTGCCGCTGTTCGTCTGGAACACCTGATCGAAGAAGCCACGAACCTTTTGCCGCCATTTTTTGCGGAATTTTTCAAGGTGTTTAATCGCCTCATGCGTGTCCATGAAGATAAAGCGGGTTGACCAACGATATTCGGTCGGAAGCTCAGACAAAGCCGAAAGAACGCCGGGCGTGCTTTCCAGCGGAAATCCGTCAATCGAGACGGTTTGCACGAACTTGCGGCCGATGCGCGGGACAACACCCGCCCACATTTCCTGCCCGCCGATGACGGAATCCAGATACATCGGGTTAGAGGGGAGGATAATCGGTTGATTAACGCCCGTAGCGCAGAATTGGAGCCAGCGCAGGAAGTCGCATTGCGTGACGGTTGAGCCATCCTCGTTCATCACGTCGTGACCGCGCAGGCGGTTGAGCTTCAACGCTGCTCCCATGCGGCTTTCAAAGCTCACAATATCGCGCTTAAACTTTTCGATCAGATCATGCGTGCGCGCCTTTTGCGTTGGGCTCGGGCGATCGTCATCGAACATTAACTCCGTGAACTTCTGTTCGGCCAGCATTGGCGGGAAGAAGGTCGCGGTAATGACGAAATACCCCTCGTACATCGTCCCCAGCCCCTCAAATAGCTGGCGGCGTTCTTCATCGATCATTTCGGTGATCGGATCGGGGAAGTGCGAAAGTCCACGTTCGGAGTAGTTTGGCGCAGGCCGGCGCGGCGCATCGACGTGGATCATCCAGCCGTTGCCGAGCCCGGCGAGCGCCTGATTGATGCGGAAAGACACCATTTCGCGTTGCTGATCGGTGCTGCTGGCGTTGTCGTCGCCAGAGTAGAGCCATGCGGCCATGAACGAGCCGTTTTTGCCGACGATCACGCCGTCATCGACCATAGCCGCGTAGTTGAGCAGATCGGCCATCCCGGCTTCTTTGGAGCGGAATTGGTCCAGCTTGTTTGTTTTGGCGTTTTTTAGGACCAACGCGAACAAGGCGACGATCAAGATCGTCCCCATGACCGCGATGGTGATGGCGAATGTCTCGATCATTTTTTCTTCCCCGGTTCGCTGTACCGCTTCCGCTGGCTTCTCGAATTGAGCCGGAAGGGCGTGGAGCGGGCCGCGTAATACCCGCGATAGGCCCGGTGCCGTAGATAGACGCCCCGAAGGAGCGGGTCGGCCTTCGCCATGAGGCGAGCCGCCCACAGTCCCCCGAACCAGATGAACAGGCCGGCGATCCACGCTTTAGGTTCGTCGATCGCCGGCCCGATCAGGCCGGCCGCTGCCACACCCGCAAGCATCACAAGCTCCCGGTCCCCACCCATGAACAGGTTGTTGCGAACACCGGAGCGACGGATGGGGACAGAGCGCAACGGCATGTTAGGCGAACCCAACCATGCCAGACGGTGTGAGAGCGGCGACCGTAGCGCCGCCGCCCGAGATCGAGGACAGGACCGCGTTAGCGCCGACGAGCAGCGAGGCGACCAGCACGAGGAGCAACAGGGCACGAGCGAAGCCGTTCAGATCGCCGCCCATGACGAGCGCGCCACCGGCAACGACGATGCCGACGACGGCAAACGCATAGGCGATCGGTCCCGTGGCCGACTGCCGGATTTTCGTCAGATAGCTTTCGTAGGGCAGACCGCCGCCGCTTTCCGAAGCCCATGCGGCGTGAGGCCACAGAAACAGTGCGACGATCGCAAGCGCCAGCAGCGCAAGCAGGAGGCGCTTTCGCGCCGGCTCATTCCAGTAGAGTTGCACGTCAGTTCT
>NZ_JH584242.1:160869-173966 GCF_000241485.1 Sphingomonas sp. PAMC 26605 | reverse complement strand
CGGTCGGGCTCTTAGAGTTTACGAAGCCGGTAGTTCCCGTCCGCAAAGCCACCGACTTCAAGGATGCTTTCGATCCTCCGCCCATCGGGCGTCCGAGCGATGTGGACGATCAAATGCACCGCATCCCCGATCAAAGGTTCGATCGGCCGGGGAGAGTCCGGGTGCATACTGATAAGGAGCGCGAGGCGGCTAAGACCGGCCTCCGCATTGTTGGCGTGAAGCGTTGCCGCTCCCCCTTCATGGCCGGTGTTCCATGCCATGAGCAGATCGAGGGCTTCCGGCCCGCGAACCTCGCCTACGAGGATGCGATCCGGCCGCATACGCAGCGTTGTTTTTAGAAGTGCAGTCATCGAGACTTGCGGAGAGGTGTGGAACTGGACGAAGTTTTCGGCCGCGCACTGAATCTCGCCTGTGTCTTCGATGATGACCAGTCGTTCGGTCGGATCGGTATCAACCATGCCGTTGATGATGGCATTTACCAGCGTAGTCTTACCTGAGCCGGTTCCGCCAATTATCAGGATATTGCGGTGCCTATTGATTGCATCGGTGATGAGCGCACACTGTTCAGCCGACATAATGCCGGCCGTGACGTACTGATCGAGAGTGAAGATCGCGACGGCACGTTTGCGAATCGCGAAGGTAGGAGCCGGCACGATCGGGGGCATCTGCCCGGCGAAGCGCGAGCCATCGATCGGGAACTCGCCTTCTAGCGTCGGTTGAAGCCGCGTCGCTTCCTTGCCGTGATAACCAGCCACGGCTTTGACGATCGTTTCCGCGCGATTGGGGGCAATGGTGCCGATGCACGTCATCTTCTCGCCAAGCCGCTCCTGCCAGAGCTTGCCGTCCGCGTTCAGAATGAGTTCAACTGTCTTAGGATCGGCGAGCGCGTCGATCATCAGCGAGCCCATGGCCCGCCGCAAAGTTTCCTTCGCGCGCTCCTTGACGGTTGCGGTATCCGCTTCCCCGGTCATTATCGCTCCCGTTACGCAACATTACAAATGCGTCAGACAAACGATATACCGGATGATTCAGAAACCTCAACCGCTAACCAGCATCAATCTCGGTTAATAGCTGGCGTGTCTTTTGAGTCACAAAAGTGTAGTTATTACTTTGCCTTGAGCCGATCGTGGGAGGCTTTGTGCCACTTGTCGATTTGGAAGGCTTGATGATCGGTGACAATCGCGGAAACACGACGAAAGCCTTGGGGCAAACCCAGCTTCGCGTCATCCTTAAGAATAGCGTCTGTTAACCCACAGCCCCAATCATCTGTTCCGGCAGGCGGGGTTTCGAGCAACGCCACAAGGGGGACTTCCAGCGCGTGGGCGATGGCGGCCATTGTATCTAGCGAGGGGTTCCCTTTGCAGTTCGTCACGTCCGATATGTAGGAAATAGAAACGTTGGCCTTGGTGGCGAGGTCAGACTTCTTGAGCCCACGCAGCGCGAGGTATCTCATAATGTTGACGCAAAGAATTTTCTTATGCACCCCCCACGAGCCCTTCCCATTCAAGCGTTGGAATTTTAGCGGCTAAAATTTTCCCTGGCGTCCAACGACTCTTTTTGCTGCCCGCAGGCACGAAACGATAAGCTAACATGAGCTTCGACAATTTCCTATTCACTGGCAGGCGAACGCGCGTGGCGAGCTTGCGCCAACACCGGGCGGACGCGCTATAGTTCGTATATACCGGATCGTGAATGACCGATGGACGATTGAACAGGCGTCCCGGGCAAGTCGTCCCATTCCGTGATGAGCGGCGAAAGACGATCCAAGTCCTGTAACAGACGGCCCCGCTCGCAGCCCGTTTTGGATTGAAGAATGAGCCTGGCGCCAGCTATACAATTAAATGACAGGTACAAACGGGCCGGCACTGGCGTCGTTGTCGCCTGATTTTTTGCCTTGATACCTGTCGGGCTGTCCAAATCTACAGAGCTAAAAACCCGTCCGAGGCGCAAAGATTTCAAGAACGCGCCCTCCCCTTGCTGTCCTTTTCGATCTTCTTTAGGCTGTTCTTGTATTCGAGTTTTAGGAGTTGTGCTACTTAGTTGCCAGAGCACTAAGTTGCCCCTAATCCCTTCGACTTATGGCAAGAAACGCCCCTCGCGAACCGGCAACTGGCAAGAAAGCCAAGTCGCCAAACGCCGCTTCCGTACGGGTCGCGATGGCGAATTGAGCTGCTGCCGGTTTCGCGGACGCCGAGATAAGGTGTTTTCGGAACCGGAGGGTGTGAATGCAACGACGGAAGTTCAGCCGAGAGTTCAAGCTCGAGGCGGAGAAGTTGGTCCGAGATCGGGGCGTGACGGTGGCGTAGACTGTGCGCGATCTGGATCTGCACGAGAACGTGCTGCGCAAATGGGTCCGCGAAGCGGAGTCTGATCCCCAGTCAGCGTTTCCGGGCAACGGCCACATGAAGCCCGAGCAGCAGGAGATTGAGCGGCTGCGCCGCGAGTTGGCTCGGATGAAGGCCGAACGTGACATCCTAAAAGAAAGCCGCGGCCTACTTTGCCAGGGACTCGATATGAAGTTCGGGTTAAGCGCAAAGCATCGAGGGATCTGGCCAGTGTCGTGGCTTTGTGAGGCGCTCGATGTCTCGCGCAGTGGCTTCCACGCCTGGCTCGTGCGGGCGTCAAGTGCCCGGTCACGCAGCGACGAAGTGTATGCAGGGAAGATCCGCGCCAGCTTCATCTCCAGCTACCGAACCTATGGTGCGCGTCGCGTCTGGCACGATCTCTTGGCCGAAGGCTTTTCATGTGGCCTGCATCGTGTCGAACGGCTGATGCGTGTGCACGGCCTGATGGCGCGGCCGCGGCGCCGTGGTCCGCCCAAGGATCATGGCGAACGCTCGATAATCGCGGGCAACGTGCTCGATCGGCAGTTCAGCGCCGACGCGCCGAATCAGAAGTGGGTGGCCGACTTCACCTACATCTGGACCGCCGAAGGATGGCTGTACGCGGCCGCGGTGATCGACCTGTTCTCGCGACGGGTGGTGGGCTGGTCGATGAGCGATACGATGACGGCGCAGCTCGTCACCGATGCGCTGGTCATGGCGATCTGGCGACGCGGCAAGCCCGCTGCACTGCTGCATCACTCCGACCACGGCAGCCAATATACCAGCGAGCAGTTCCAGCGGCTGATGGCCGACAATGGCGTCACCTGCTCGATGAGCCGGTCGGGCAACGTCTGGGACAATGCTGCGATGGAGAGCTTCTTCTCGTCGCTGAAGACCGAACGGATCGCGCGCAAAACCTACCGCACGCGCAATCAGGCAAGGCAGGACGTGTTCGATTACATCGAACGCTTCTACAATCCCACGCGCAGGAACTCGACCTTGGGGTATCTCAGCCCCATGGATTTTGCAGTGTCGCATTAGCGCGCTCTGCACGGCCCCGGCCTGTGGCGAATTGGCGCAGATTATTTCGGCGTTCAGTGCCTCCATGGTTTGGTCAAAATGCGTCATGGCGTCGCCCCTTGCGCTGCGACAGGGTTGCGGAAGACGGTTTGCGTGTCGGAATAGAGCGCGATCCGCTTGCCGTGCCGCTCGATATATTCGAGCGCCGCATCCATGTAGGAGAAGGCGTTCTCGTTCTCCACCATCTTGATGCATTAGCTCGCTGTTCGCATCGTCAAGATAGACGAGCAGGGTGCATTGCTGGCCCCGTTTCTCGAGCCAGCAATGCTTCGATCCATCGACCTAAACGAGCTCGCCGCGGCAGTTCCGGCGATAGCGCGGCTGATATGGACGAGGGCCGGCGCGGGTCGCGGTACTTCTAAGGACCGGCCGAGATCATCAGTTGGCGCGAGAATGAGCAGCCCCCACCGGGTGGTCCGGGTAGATAGCTAGTGCATTGTCGTCTCCGCCGCCATTGCTGGCGGAGGTGGAGCGAAGCGTAGCGGAAGGCCGGCAATGGCGGTGTCGCTGTTTCCGGAGCCGGCGGCCGGTAGCCCACCCGCTCGACCGTCTCATGAATGTGGACCCGACGCCCAGCCCAAGGATGCCACGGGTAGAGAAGCTCCCGAACACTGGTCCGGTGAGCGTTCCGTCGTCGCGTTGTATAACGAGGTGCGACCACATAGCGCGATCGGCAATAAGCCGCCGATATCGCTGGTGAACCAGTCAGCGGCACATCGCCCGCCTTGGCCGGCAGGAACTGGATGACGCCCAGCCGGGTGCTCCAAAAATGGGTAGCAGCTCACCTTGATCCAAACCTTCATGGTCGACGGACCACTCCGAAGGGGGGGCAGCTCCGACTCGCATGTCTGGGTGATGTTATGGCGTTCCGCGAGATATTCGTTCGCCGGATAACCTGATCCCGAAAGGGTTCGCCGTGGCGGCGATTGCTAGCCGACCGCGCTTGCTGGAAGAAGACCTTCGGCACCGTCTGTTCGAAGGTGGCTCATCAGCCGGGCGATCTGGCGGTGGCTTATCTCCGGAAGCGTCGCCGCATCTACCAGACAAGAGGATGACCATGCCACCACATCCCGTTCATCAAAATGGGGCATCTCTAAATTGCACCTACATCAGTAAAGGCCCGTAATATATTTTATATTAGATATACCATTAAGCTACGGATGACGTACGCGTCGGCGGAAGCTGGTATTCGTCAACACTTTCATATTCATTGCACAGCAAATACGGATTGTTTCAAGAGCCGCCTGCCAACGCAAGCCGGACATCCGGCGCGATCGTGTAGACGGCCTCGCGCTGAGCGCCCCGATTGCGATGATCGACCCGGTACCCCTGATAATGGCGATGCAGCAATCCAGCACGCACAAGATCGGATACCGCCCGGCTAACGTTTGTCCGACCGGATCGCAGGATGCGTGCCTCGATCTCCTCATCCTGCTGCTCAGCCAGATCGTCCGCATTTTCCGATGCGTCAGCCTTTGCCGCCAGCTCCGACCGGACCGCTGCAATCATCGCCGTGCGGCGACAGTCGCGATTGGCCAGCGGCGCCATTGCCTGGCACAGCCAGTCTCGTACCGGAACCTGATCAGCTTTGCTTCGGACGTAGGGTCCGAGACTGCCATTCTCGCCTGCGGCCTTCGCGATTAGGTTTAGGATGAGCAACACATATCTGGGACGTTTCGACACCTGTGAAACACGTCCGACAAGATCTGCTAGCGCGAGGACGGGCGGCGCCGCAGCCAGCGGGGCTTGCTTGATCTGGTCAAAGAGGTCGGCTTGGTGGAACATAGCAGGAATCTAACACAAGCGATCCCGCTGTGAATCCCCCCTAATTCATTCGGCTCAATAAAAATCACCAGTGTCACTTTACCGAGTTGGTAAAGTGACACTGGTGACACAGGCGAGAGGGCGAACAACGGCTTGGTCATGCAGAATCACCCCATTGGTCGAGCACATGGGTGTAGGTTTCGACTGCCGGCGAGTGCAGAAAGCAGGCTCCCTCAAGAGTCTTGCGCTCGCCGCGGATACGCCTGAGTGTGGCAGGCTTGCGGCAAAGCATTGATCGCGCCTGTGCCTTCAGCATTCCGGTTACCAGCCCAAGATCGAGCTTTTCCGGTCCAAGCTCCTTCAGAAAAATCGATTTTGGCGATCTGGTCGGCGAGCCCTTTGATTTTATGGGAAGCAGGGCCGTCTCGAAGCCGTTCCAACCGAGTCTCCCCGTTTGATATCGTCGCCGACAGCTCAAGCGGCCAAGCATTCGTCTGTTCTATCCCCACTGTGGCTCCCGTGCCGCCCAACAGACCGCCATCGTGATAGCGCCGGGCGCTTGAGCAGAACTACTCAGCCTTCGCGTTGGCAACTGGACATAGTTGTGATCACGGAGCCATGCCCGCGCGGCTTGTGCCAAGTCGTCCCCGGGGAAATTGTCGCCGGCATCGCGCCGCAAAAAGCCATTCAACGTGCTTTCCCCGTGCTCGGTGAGATCGCGCAAACCCAGCGCCTGTCTCGCAACGTCCAGGTGCTCGAACAGCGTACGGTGGTGGCGGTAAAGCGCGCAGATCGAGGCAAGCCGGGGCGGTGCAATCCCAAGCTCGCCGCCGAGATGAGCCGGAATCATTTCCACGGAATTGAGTGGCGCTCCCGTGAGGCTCAGAAAACCGAGGTTTACCTGCTTGTCATCACTACCGAGCTACTTCACACCACATACCGCCCGCTTTATGGGACGATAAGGCCAGCGGCTATGCAGCCGCAGCCGCATAGACTTTGTTGCGCGTGATCACCGCCCACGCGATGCGCGCTGCTTTGTTGGCGAGCCCGACGGTCGCGATCTTCACGAGTTTGTGATCGAGGAGTTGCGCCAGCCAAGGTTGGCGGCTGGGAGTCCTTACGTGCCATGCGCATCGCCGCGGTTGCACCGACGGCTCGTAGCTTGCGGAGATATCGCCTTGCTTGTTGATGCCCCGAGGCGCTCCTTGCCGCCAGAGCTATCCGTGCGCGGCGTTAGCCCTAGTCATGCCGCGAACTGGCGGCCGGATCGGAACAGCGATGCGTGGAGCACGGCCGCCGCTATCGCCGAAGCCGTGATCGGACCGATACCCGGGACGGTCGCCAGCCGGCGGCTGCGATGCCACGCGAGTATCTGGGTCTTAAGTCGATCAACCTCGTTCGCCGACGATCGAAGTTGAGTGCCGATTGTAAGCAGTGCTGGTCGAGCATCTGCCGGCAGCATTTCCAGCCCTTCCTGCAGAAGCTTCATTAGCGCGGTAACGCCGCCCGGCCCTTTACCAGTGACGATGGCTTACTCGGACAGATGCGCCCTCAGGGCATTGATCAACGCGGTTTGTTGGCGAATAAGCAGATCGCGCGTTTTGGGTCGCCACAACACCGCTTGCCGCTCGATATTTCAGGTCGCGACGAACTGCGGTGCCGGTCCCGTCAATGCCTCGCAGATCGCCTATGCATCAGCGGCATCGATCTTTCTGCGCTTCACGTACGGCTCTACATAGGCCAGCGACCTCAACCGCACACCATCGCCGAGTTCCCAAAGCCAGACCCCAGTGCAGGGCAGACGCGCATGTATCCTCGCCAACCAGGTAAAATTACGATGATGAGAAAATTTTAAGACCTCGGCGCGCCTAAGTTGTCGGCCCACTAGCACTTCGCCATCCGCGGCAATCGCCTGAACCTGGGACATGTTGTCAGCGAGATCGAGACCTACCGTGACGATATCCTGCTGAGTCAAACGGCTCCTTTGACCTGGCTCAACGACAATATCATTTCACAGCTATGTGCGTGCAGGTACAGTAGACAGTATCAGTCAGATAGGACCGAATCGGTATTATTCAACAAGTACAATGTGTTGCAATCGTGCTACAATCCGTAACGAACCGTTCGCGAAGATTTGCAAGTCGCTTTACAATGTTTCGGCGCGTCTCCATGCACCGCCGATGTCTCGGGGGGCCGAGCGAATGTTCGGTCACGGGATTTGCCATCTACGGCGCATCACGAGCGATCGGATGCGTGCGTTCAGCTAGGAACCGCGTGTGATTCAGAAAACCGTCATTGCCCAAAAGACCCGGCTGCTTGCCGGTGCTGCGACCAGCGCTGTTCTGCTCGTGCTAGGCGCAGCCCCGGCGTCCGCGCAGACGACGCCGACTTCTTCAGCCGACGCCGTAACTCCGGGATCAGCTGCGGTACAAACACAGGCCGCACCAGCGGACCCGAAAGCCAATTCCGAAACCGGCCAGGACATCGTCGTAACCGGAACGATCTTCCGCCGCACCAACACCGAGACGCCGTCGCCGGTTTCGGTGATCACCGCAGCCAACATCGCCGCGCGCGGGCTCAATACCACCGCGGACGTGATCCAGTCGATCTCGGCAGGTAATGGTGGCAGCGTGCCCCAAGGCTTTGCGAATGGCTTCGCGTCGGGCGCGCAAGGCGTATCGCTGCGCGGTCTCTCGACCAACTCGACCCTCGTGCTTTTCGACGGCCTACGCCCGGCGTATTATCCGCTTGCCGATGACGGCCAGCGTAGCTTTGTCGATCTCAACACGATTCCTGGCGCGATCGTCGATCGTGTCGAGACGTTGCGCGACGGCGCGTCGTCGACCTACGGCGCGGACGCCGTTGGTGGCGTCGTCAACGTCATCCTCAAGAAGGAAATCCGCGGCGTCAGCGGAAACGTCGAGGGCGGCCTCTCCGAGCGCGGCGACGCAGGTCAGCAGCGTGCTCGCCTAACCGCTGGCTATGGTAGCCTGGCCGATCAAGGTTTCAATTTTTACGTTAGTGGTGAATACCAGCATCAGAATGCGCTGTTCGCCAACCAGCGCGAATTCCCGTACAACACCAAGAACCTGTCATCAATCCAGGCTGGCGGCGGCTATACCGGTGCGAACGGCAACACCAACTTCCTCGCGCCGAGCACGTCGTCGTCGAGCAGCACGACCGCGGCGGTGGTCCGCCCGGCAACCTATACCCCCGGCAACATCTTCAGCGGCGTGCCGATCGCGGGGGGTAAGTACCAGGTGCTGCAGCAGGGAGGGTGCGCCGGAGCGGCACAGCCCAACATCGCGCACAGCAACGTCAATGGCCAATATTGCGAGCAGGACCTGGTCAACCAGTACAGCCAGATCCTCCCCGACCAGACGCGCTTCGGCGGCACCGCGCATCTGACCGTAAACGTCGGCGCGAACGCCCAAGCTTATCTGACGGGTACGTTCTACGAAAGCATCATATTCGCGCAGGGTACGCCCAGTTCGCTGCGGTCGAATAACCCGACCTACACTTATGGTTTGGTTTTGCCGTCAACGCTGTCGAATGGCACCCTAAATCCGCAGAACCCGTATGCCGCCACCGGCCAAGGCGCATTGATCTTCTATCGTTTCGGCGATATTGCTCAGACGCTTAAGAACACGTCGCAGACCTACCGCATCGCAGGCGGCATCGATGGCAAGTTCGGCAGCGACGGCAGCTGGGGCTACACGCTCCACGGCACTTATATGGGCACCAATCTGACCCAGGACCGTACCGGCAACATCAACATCGCCGGGCTCACCACCGCGATCAACACCGGGGCCTATAACTTCGTTAATCCGAGCGCGAACACCGACGCGGTACGCTCGCTTATCTCGCCCAATCAGCAGAGCAAGGCGCATTCCGAGACGGCGGAGGTCCAGGGGATCCTGACGCACGCCTTCTTCGACCTGCCAGGCGGCCCGGTCAATCTCGGCGTCGGCGGCGAATTCCGGTACGAGAACATCTACGACCCTAGCCCCAACCCGGGTTCGCAGTTCCTTGACATCAACGCCTTCTCGGCGGTTGGCCATCGCTACGTGACCTCGGGCTTCTTCGAAGTGAACGCGCCCGTGCTAAAGCAGCTCGAAGTCAACGTTTCGGGCCGCTACGATCACTACTCGGACGGGTTCAATCACTTCTCGCCCAAGGTCGGCGCGAAGTTCACCCCGATCCGTCAGTTTGCGATCCGCGGCACATATTCGGAAGGCTTTCGCGCACCGTCGATCCCCGAGACGAGCGGCAACGTGATCGGCTTTGTCAACTACACGCCGCCCGCGGCGGTTCAGGCGGCGCACGGGGGCAACTCCTATGTCGGCACCTACAGCCTTGGCCTGAACTCGGTCGGGAACCCGAACCTGAAGCCGGAAACCTCGCGCAGCTTCACGGGCGGCGCGGTGCTTCAGCCCGTTCGCTGGCTCAGCCTGACGGTGGATTACTACAACATCCACAAGAAGGATCTGATCTTCAATCCGGCGGATTCGACCTACGCCAACACCTACCTCGCTGGTGGCGCCCTGCCCGCCGGCATCACGATCACGCCGAACGCGGCCGATCCGGCAAATCCGGGGCTGCGTCCGACGCCGGCGTTCGTAAACGCAGCCTATATCAACGGCCAGTCGCTGCAGACCTCAGGCATCGACGGCCAAATTTCGGCGAGTGTTCCGCTCGGGCACGGCATCAAGCTGACCTCGGCGCTCGAGGGGACGCTGGTACTCGAATATAAGGTCAACACCGGCGTCAATGGCGTGTACGACTATCTCGGCACGCTCGGGCCGTACAACACGTCGTCGGCGTCGGGCACTCCGCGCTGGCGCGCCAACTGGCAGAACACTCTTGAGGCCGGACCATATTCGCTCACCGCCACCACCTATTTCACCAGCGGGTATAAGGGCTATGCCGCCGACTATAACGGCGTCGGCAGCTGCGATGCGGGCCAGACCCCGGCTTCGACCTATCTCTATAACGGGGATGTGTCGCGGACGGTAGGCGGAGCGCTGCAGTGCACGGTCAAGCATTTCCTGAGCGTCGATCTGAACGGCAGCGTCAAGGTGAACGACAAGTTTACGTTCTACCTGATCGTCCAGAACCTGTTCGACGCGCACGCGCCGTTCGATCCGAACACCTATGGCGGCAACAACTACAATCCTGCCTGGGCTTCGTCGGGCATCATCGGCCGCGCATTCAAGGGCGGTGCCAGCTTCAAGTTCTGATCCCATCGGATCGTTCGACGAAAAGGGGCGGTCTCCACGCGGAGGCCGCCCCTTTTCGTTTTTCGCGATTTATTCGACCGCCGGCGCTAGTTCCCGTCGACCTCATCAACCCCACCGTCGCTCCGCGCCAAATGCTTTCGCACACCGAACAGCGTCTCAAACTGAGTCCCGCCCAGCTTCAGCGCCAACTGCGAGCTGGAGGATAAGGGCTCCTGTGTGGCGTGCGAGAAGCTCTTTATCAAGTATGTCCTGCAAGGAGCTTTACCAGGATCCCGTCGCACTCGCCCTTTTCCTGCGAAAGGGGAGGGGTCGCCTAACGGCCAAAAAAAGCAACTGCGTGCCGGATTTCATGATCACCCGCTGTGCAGCGCCAGCCGAGCCGAGGGAGCGAAAATCCGGCGCTTATAGGTAGGCCATGCATTGGTGGCGGCGGTGCCAAATGAATATGCTGCACATATCCAAACCGTATGGTTCCGTTCAATTCCGATCTATTGAGGCTCACTACTTCCAGCTTCTCGAACCGCCCGGTTTAGCTTACAGATTTAAGCGTGAGAAAGCGCGCATGAAAAGCAAAACGCCATAATCGACCCGTTCGACGATGGCCTGTTTAGTGACCTTGGCATCGACGCCAAGCGATACCGCGAAGTTGCTCCCCCCCTGCCACAAACCGAACAGCGCCTCCGCCGCCTTCACGTGGTCGTCGATGACAAGCCGGTCTCCAGCTCCTGCGAGTATCGACGCGAGATCCGCGATCATTTGCCCGGGACCTATTTCGTAAAACCTTTGGGCGATATTTGGGCGTCGACGCAGCTCTTCGGCCAATACGTTGTAGAAGGCGACTGCGGTATCGGACGCCAAGTATGACATGATTGCAATCCCGAACGTTCGGAGTGCACCCTCGAGAGTGTCCTCCCGACCGCCGGGGCGATCAATTTCCACTGTCTCGATCGCAAGCATCTTACGCGCCGCCGCTTGCTCGAACAGGGCGTGCTTGTCGGCGAAGTTCCTATAGATCATCTGTCTCGACACGCCTGCGCGCGCCGCGATGGCCTCGATCGACACCGCCTCGACGCCGTGCTCAATGAAGAGCGCCCATCCTGCGTCGAGGATCGCGTCGCCCTTGACCAGATCCTTCGGCCGTCCGGGTCTCCGTGTCGTCGTCATCGTCTTAGATACCCAATTACGTTTTGAGCGCCATACGCGTTTTCATTCACCGAACGAGACCGTCCAGCGAACGCAGTGCCTATAATAGCTGACGTGTTCGGTCGCCCCGCCCAAGGCGAACCGGGTATGCGCCGCCTAGCTTTTTTCCGATGAATTCCAATCCAGATTCCTTTCGAGGTTTCGTGCGGCGCGCCGCGACATTCGCCGCCGACGGGCCGTGGATATTAGCGCCGATGTTTAAGGTTTGGCCTCAGTCATCGAACGATTCAAAAGACAGCTGGCTTGTTGACACCGAGAGCTTGTTCGGAACGTCGGCGAACCGAAGGCTGCCCGCGATCGACATCGATGTCAAAAACCTCGACATCGATGTCAGAAATGTTTTGACACAGAACTCGCTGTTTGCTTTTGGCACCACCAAGCTCGTGAGAGACGCGCGACTCTAGGAGGATTTCAAATGACACGTCAGATACTTGCTGCGAGCACGGCGCTCGCCGCTGCTCTTGTTTTCTCGTCCGTAGCGCACGCGCAGGACGCCGCCGCACAGCCGGTCCCCACTCCCGCCGGTCCGACGCCCGCAGCACAGCCATCTGACGCGACCGGTGATTCCGGGCAGCTTCAGGACATTGTGGTCACCGCGACTAAGCGGGAAACCAGCCTTCAGAAAACCCCGATCGCGATCTCGGCCTTCAGCCAGGCCACACTCGACCGGCAGCAAGTCCGCGACGTCACCGGTCTCGCCAATTACGTGCCGAGCCTCCACTTCGCGCAGCAGGGCGACCAAGGCGCCATCCTCCTGACGCTGCGCGGCATCGGCAACGACGCCGCCTACACCGAAGTCGCCGATCCTGAAGTCGCAATCTATGTCGACGGCATCTATTCGCCGCGCGCGCAGGGCGCCTCGGTTCTCATGTATGACATGGAGCGCGTCGAAGTGCTGCGCGGCCCGCAGGGCACGCTATTCGGCCGCAATGCCACTGTCGGTGCGGTCAGCCTAATCACCGCCAAGCCACAGCTCGACGGCTTCCACGCCAGCATTGAAGCGGTCGGCGGCAATTACAACCGCTTCGGCACGCGCGGGATGATCAACATCCCAGTGACAGACAACCTTGCCGTTCGCGCTGCCTTCGTGACCGATCGGCACGACGGCTATATCGATTACCAGCAGGCCCCCAACGTGCCGGGTGTGAACCGCTCGGCATTCGTGACCAGCGGCACGAAATACTATGCCGGGGACCAGAAATCGGCGCGCGTTTCGGCGCTGTGGAACCTCGGCCGCTTCAAGTGGAACCTGTCCGGCGAATATTACAAAGATACCGGCTCCCCCATTCAGAGCCTCTTCCAGACCCCTCGCGCCGGCCAGAAATTCTGGTCGACACTCGCCGATACCGCGCCGCAGACCGATCGCTACTCGTGGGGCGTCCGGTCGAACATGACGTATGACATTTCCGACCACATCGAAGCAGCGTATATCGCCGGTTTCACGCGCGTCGGCGGAACCGCCGATTCGGACGCCGATGCGGGCGCG
>NZ_JH584242.1:159847-160849 GCF_000241485.1 Sphingomonas sp. PAMC 26605 | reverse complement strand
CATCCGCCGTTCAGCAATCCCAACGGATCGCTCAACCTGCCGAACGACAGCTTCGGCGAGAACAATACGGCGTTTTCGCGCTACGATTTCTGGAGCCACGAACTTCAGCTCAAGTCGATCGGCCACAACACGATCGACTGGATCGTCGGCGGCTATTACAGCCACGAGGTCAACAAGATTCGCTTTGATATCGACCAGCGCAACGGTTATCGCGACGGCACGTTCAACTGGGCCGGCAGCTTCATCCAGGCGGATCGCGAGATCGACTCGCGCGCGGCGTTCGGGCAGGCGATCTGGCACGTTACCGACAAGATCAACCTAACCGGCGGCCTGCGCTACACCAGTGACGAAAAGCGCGACATCGGTGGCCGCAACGTGACCTTCTCGGGCTGTTCGGCAACCTTGGCGCCAGCCGCGCTCGCCGCTTGCCAGGCCGCGGTTCCAAACCTCCCCGGCATCTTCGCCGTCGATCTCCATCAGGCAGGCAACGCGCAGGACCTGCTCAACACGCTTAACGCGCCGACCGCGCAATACGGCAATCTATGGGGCATTTCGAACAACGACGCGTACGGCAAGTGGAACAAGCTGACCTGGCTGGCGCGCGCCGATGCGCAGATCACCCAAGGCACGCTGGCCTATGGCAGCGTCAGCACCGGCTTCAAATCGGGCAATATCGAGGATGGCGGCCTGCTCGCCGGCCCCGAGACGCTGACTAACTATGAAGTCGGCACCAAGTCGCGCTTCTTCGACAACCATGTCACCTTGAACCTCGCCGCCTATTACGAGGACTTCACGGGCTATCAGGTCAACCAGGCGGTCACGACGCGCAACGCCGCGGGTGCGATCACCGGCAGCCAGATCATCACCACCAACGCCAAGGGTGCGCGCGCCTATGGTTTCGAGGCGGAGATGACCGCGCGGTTGACCCGTACCGACCGGATCAACCTGTCGGGCACCTATCAGCATACCAAGTTCCGCGATCTGCTGACGGTCGACAACCGT
>NZ_JH584242.1:147779-158566 GCF_000241485.1 Sphingomonas sp. PAMC 26605 | reverse complement strand
GGCTGAACTATTCCGCGCCGGGTGGCCGTTACGAGATCGAAGCCTTTGCGCTGAACCTCACAGACCATCGCATTCGCACCAGCTCGGGCGTTTCCGGTACGCCCGGTACGAACGGTCTCGCGACGGTCTTCCTGTCCAATTACGAGCCACCGCGCACGTGGGGCGTGCGCGTGCGCGCGAAGTTTTAAAGGTTCCCCCCCCGGGAAGCTCCCCCCTGGAGCATGACTATGGCCACCGCCCTCCCCCCGGGTAGGACGGTGGCCGCTTTTTCAAGGCCGGGACGCGAGTGGGTCTTTGCAAAGGCTGAGGTCGAACCAGTTGGCGGACGGGATGCGATGACAAGACGGATCGTGATTGTTGGTGGCGGCACCGCAGGCTGGCTCAGCGCGGCCTATCTCGCCCGCGCCCTGCCGCGTCCACCGCACGCGGGAGGTTGGACGATCACGCTCGTCGAAAGCGCCGAGATCCCGACGATCGGAGTCGGGGAAGGCAGCTTCCCCACCTTGCGGACCACCATCGCGACGCTCGGGCGGAGCGAAGCCGACTTCATGCGCGCGAGCGACGCGACCTTCAAACAGGGCGTGCGCTTCGCCGGCTGGGCGGGCGGCGCGACGCCGGGCCATGCCGACGACGACTATTTCCATCCGTTCAACCTGCCGCTCGGCGGCGATGCGCCGGGATTGTTGCCCTTCTGGCTCGATTCCGCGCGCGATCCGGCACGCCCTGCTTTTGCCGACGCCGTCACCGCACAGGAACGCGTGATCCGCGCCGGCAAGGGCCCCAAGCGAGCGCAGGACGCGGACTTTGGCGGACCGATGAACTATGCCTACCACTTCGACGCGGCTAAGCTCGCCTTGTGGTTGCGCGACGTCGCCACTGCACACGGCGTCGAGCGGATCGAAGCGACAATCGCCGCGGTTGACCGCACAGCGAGCGGCGACATCGCCTCGCTGACCCCGCTCGTGGGCGAACCGATCGCCGGCGATTTCTTCCTCGATTGCTCGGGCTTTCGCGCGCTGCTGATCGGAGAGGCGCTCGAGGCGCCGTTCCACGATGTCGGCGACGTGCTGTTCAACGATCGCGCCATCGCGATGCAAGTGCCGACTCAAGCCGACGCGTCGATCGCGCCCTACACGCTGGCGACCGCGCACGATGCCGGCTGGATCTGGGACATCGGCCTTTCGACGCGGCGCGGCACGGGATGCGTCTATTCCAGCCGGCATATGTCCGACGAAGCCGCGGAAGCCGTGATCCGGACGTATAACGGCGTCGACCTCCCGACGCGGCTGCTGCGGTTCCGCACCGGGTATCGAACGCAGCAGTGGATCGGCAACACCGTCGCGATCGGTCTGTCGGCGGGGTTTTTCGAGCCGCTCGAATCGACCGGGATCATGCTCGTCGAGGTTGCCGCGCGAATGGTGGCTGATATGCTGACGGGGCCGCTCGACCAGGCCGCCCTCGCCGGCGCCGCGCGCAGCTTCAACCGCCAGATGACCGCGCGCTTCGCGGCGACCGTCGAGTTCCTCAAGCTGCACTATTGCGTCAGCCAGCGGCGCGACACGCCCTATTGGCGCGACAATGCCGATCCGGCGAGCTGGCCGGAAGGCCTGCGCGACAAGCTCGCGCAGTGGCGCCACCGCCTGCCCTCACGCTTCGACTTTGTGGTTGATTACGAGACATTTCTGCCGCCGAGCTGGGCGTTCATCCTTCACGGCCTCGGCTATGCGACCGACGCCGGGCGCGGCATTCTCGCAGCGCAGCCAGAACAGGCGCGCGACGCTATCGCGGCGTTCGGCAAGATCCGCCAAGCCGGCCTGCAGGCCGTCGCGAACTTGCCCGACCACCGGTCCCTCGTTCAGCATTATCATCGAAACCATTGAGAGGTCCTATGCGCGCGAACCCGATACCGACGAGTATCCTGCTGCTCGCAGGCGTCGCATCTATACTCTCCAGCCCGGCGCTGGCCGAGCCCGACGCGCCCGCGCCGTGGCGCGATCGCACGCTAAGCGCCGAGGCGCGCGCCGACGCGCTCGTGAAAGCGATGACCCAGGACGAAAAGATGCAGATCGTCCGCACCTGGTTTCCCCCGATGGCGCAGGGCAAGCCCGGCGCGCCGGACGATCTCATTCCGTCGGCAGGCGAGATGGTCGGGGTCCCACGGCTCGGCATCCCGACGCTGCGCGAAAGCGACGCCAGCCTCGGTGTCGCCAACCAGGTCGAGCAGCGCAAGGGCGATACGGCGACCGCCCTCCCCGCCAGCCTCGCCACCGCCGCCAGCTTCGATCCCGAAATCGCCTATGCCGGTGGCGCGATGATCGGCGCGGAGGCGCGCGCCAAGCGCTTCAACGTGCTGCTCGCCGGTGGCGTGAACCTAACACGCGACGCGTGGGACGGGCGTGATTTCGAATATCTCGGGGAGGATCCGTTGCTCGCCGGGCTCATGATCGGCGCACACATCCGCGGCGTGCAGAGCAACCACATCGTCTCGACGATCAAGCATTTCGCCTTCAACGCGCAAGAAACCGGCCGGATGATCGTCGACGCGCGGCTCGACTGGCCGGCGCTGCACGAAAGCGATCTGCTCGCGTTCAAGCTCGGCATCGAAGGCGGTCACCCCGGGTCGGTGATGTGCGCCTACAACAAGGTCAACGGCGACTGGGCCTGCGAGAACCACACGCTGCTCACCGACATCCTGCGCGGGCAATGGGGCTATAAGGGCTGGGTAATGTCGGATTGGGGCGCGGTCCATTCGACAGCCAAGACGGTGAACGCCGGGCTCGACCAGGATTCGGGCGCCGAGCTCGATAAGGACGACTTCTTCCGCGACCGGCTGACGGCGGCGGTGGCAAAGGGCGATGTCACCAAAGCCCGCTTCGATGCGATGGTGCGCAACGTGCTGACCGGGGTGATCGAGACCGGCCTGTACGACAATCCCGTTGCCGCCACCAACCAGGCGATCGACGTCGTCTCGCATGCCCAGGTCGCGCAAAAGGCGGCCGAAGAGGGCATCGTCCTGTTGCGCAATGCCGGCGGGATCCTGCCGCTGGCGGCGACCGCGAAACGCATCGTGATCGTCGGGGGGCATGCCGATGTCGGCGTGTTGTCGGGCGGCGGATCGTCGCAGGTCCGCTCGATCGGCGGTGTTCCGGTCGAAATTCCGTTGAAGAGCGGTCCGGCCGCGTCGTTCGCGCGCACCACCTGGCACAACAGCTCGCCTTTGCGCGCCGTGCAAGCGCTCAATCCCGGCGCGCAGGTGCGCTATATCGACGGAAGCGATCCCGTTGCGGCCGCCGCCGCGGCCAAAGCGGCGGATGTCGTGCTGGTGTTCGCCACCCAATGGCGGACCGAGGCCGAGGACATCACCACGCTCGTCTTGCCCGACAATCAGGATGCCTTGATCGAGGCGGTCGCCGCCGCCAATAGCCGCACTGTCGTCGTGCTCGAAAGCGGCGGTCCGGTGACTATGCCGTGGCTACAGAAGGTGCCGGCAGTGCTCGCCGCCTGGTATTCCGGGCAGCGCGGCGGCGAAGCGATCGCCAACATCGTGTTCGGCAAGGTGAACCCCTCGGGCCGTCTGCCGATCACCTTCCCGGCGGACGAGCGCCAGGCACCGCGCCCGCAGCCGGTCGGGCTGAGCGACGTCGCAAAGGACGACGCGGCCTCGAACGCAGGAAGCGCCGGTGGCGACGCGAAGGGCTTTGTCGCCGACTATCCCGAAGGCGCGGACGTCGGCTACCGCTGGTACGCCAAGCGCAATCAGCGCCCGCTCTTCCCGTTCGGTTTCGGCCTCTCCTACACCAAATTCACCTATGCCAACCTCGAGGTGTCAGGCGGCGCGGCGCTGAGCGTGAGCTTCGACGTCACCAATGCCGGCCAACGCGCGGGCGCCGATGTGCCGCAGCTCTATGTCACGCCGCCGACCGCGGGTTCGGTGGCGCGGCTGGCGGGCTTCCAGCGGATCGAGCTCAAGCCCGGCGAAACGCGGCATGTGACGCTCAGCGCCGAACGCCGGACGTTCGCCAAATGGGATGATGCCGCAAAGGGCTGGCGTCTGGCAGGCGGCAGCTATCGCGCATCGATCGGCCACGACGCCGCCGACCTTGGCGCAAGCGGATCGGCGAACCTGTCGGAGCAACGCTTCAAACCCTGATCCACCAAGGGATATGGGCTGGAATTTACCGGGCGCGCGCGCCATCCTGGAATCGTAAATGTCTCTGGCGAGACAAGGAGTTGGTATGAACCGTCGCGATATGATCCGGAACGGGCTGACGCTCGGCGCGGGTCTGGCAGCCGCGCCGCAGCGCCTCTTGGCGGCCCCGGTCGATTTGTCGTTTCCGGCCGACTTCGCCTGGGGCTGCGCGACCGCGTCGTATCAGATCGAAGGCGCGGTGACCGCGGATGGTCGCGGGGCGACCAACTGGGACGTCTTCTCGCACACGCCGGGGCGGGTCGCCAACAGCGATACCGGCGACGTGGCGTGCGACAGCTATCATCGCTACGCCGAGGACATCGCTTTGTTGAAGGCGCTCGGCGTCAAGAGCTACCGCATGTCGATCGCCTGGTCGCGGATCTTTCCCGAGGGCCGGGGCAAGCCCAATGCGAAGGGCATCGATTACTACAACCGCGTCATCGACGCGCTGCTCGCAGCGGGCATCCAGCCCTATGTCACGATGTTCCATTGGGATCTGCCGCAGGCGCTGCCGGGCGGATGGCAGAATCGCAATACCGCCCTCGCCTTCGCCGATTATGCCGGCTTCATGGCAGGCAAACTGTCCGATCGCGTTCACGACTTCATGACCGTCAACGAGCTGCGCTGCTTCACCGACATCGGCCATCAGGAGGGGCGGCACGCACCCGGCCTCAAACTCCCGCCAGCGCAGGTCAACCAAGTGCGCCACCACGGGGTCCTCGCCCATGGCCTCGCCGTCCAGTCGATCCGCGCCCACGCCAAAGCCGGCACCAAGGTCGGCATTGCAGACAACACGACGTTCTATGTCCCCGTGATCGAGACGCCCGAGCATATCGCCGCCGCCAAGAAGGCGACGCGCGAGAACAATGCGATGTTCCTCACTGCGATCATGGAGGGTCGCTACATCGACGAATATCTCGCCCAGGAAGGTGCCAACGCACCCAAGGTCCAGGCCGGCGACATGGCCGCGATCGGCAGCCCGCTCGATTTTGTTGCGCTCAATATCTACGCACCGGAGTGGGTCCGTGCCGATGCCGGCCCGAAGGGCTATGCCACGATCCCGCACATTGCCTCTTCACCGCGTATGGCGTCGCCATGGCTCGTGGTGGGGCCGGAGGTCGCCTATTGGGGCGTCCGCATGGTCAGCGAATTGTGGAAGCCCAAGGTTCTGTACATCTCCGAGAACGGCGCCTCGGCCGATGATCCGGTAAACGACGGCCGGATCGACGATGCCGACCGCGTCATGTACCTTCGCAATTATGTCGGCCAGTTCCATCGCGCGGTGGCGGACGGATATCCGCTAAAGGGCTATTTCCTGTGGAGCCTGATGGATAATTTCGAATGGGCCGACGGCTACACCAAGCGGTTTGGCATTCATTACGTCGATTTTGCTACCCAGAAGCGCACGCCGAAGCTGAGTGCCGCCTGGTACAAGGAAGTGATCCGCAGGAACGCGTTGGTGTGACGAACCGCGCCGGGCTTCGCGTCTCCCCTTCGCGATCGTGCAGGCGGCCTTGACGACACCCTTGGACTCCGAACCCGCTACGCTCGTCTCGCGACGTCTGTTCCTGCTTTCGATCGGCGTCTTCGCGATCGGCGGCTTCGTCACAGCGCTGGTGAGCCTGTTGGTGCCGCGGCTGACCGCACTGTACGGGATGGATTACTCGCACGCGGTGCTTGTGCAGCTGGCCTTCTACCTGAGCTATCTGCTGTTTGCGGTTCCGATTGGCCGCATCATCGTACGCCACGGCTATATGCGCTCAGCAACCGTTGGCCTGACGATCATGGCTGCGGCGACCGCATTGTTGCTCGTCGCCAATGCGTCGCACCGCTTTGCGCTGCTGTTAAGCGCTTTGCTGCTACTCTCCTGCGGCATCACCTTCCTACAGATCGCCAGCAACACCGTCGTGGCGGTGGTCGGCGCCGCCGACGGCGCTGCGTTCCGCTTGAACCTCCTGCAAGGCTGCAACTCCATCGGCACGATCGCGGCGCCGCTGTTTGGCGCCAGCTTCCTGACCGAAGGGCTCGGCGCGGAGGGCGGACCGCCTTTTCTTCTCGCGCTCGTCATCCTAACCGGTCTGGCGATCGTCTACGCGCGCAACCGCGGGCTCCTCGACACCGCACATGCCGCCGGAACCAGCGCCGGGCGGCTTTATCTGCGCTTAGCGCTCTCGGATCGCAGAGTGATCGGAGGCATGGCAGCGATCTTCGCCTATGTCGGTGCGGAGGTTACGATCGGCGCGTTGCTCGCCAATTATCTGATGCAGCCCGGGACGTTGCATGCGCGACCCGCCCTCGCCGCGCGCATGGTCAGTCTCTACTGGGGCGGCGCGATGCTGGGGCGCTTCGCGGGCGCTGTCGTGATGCGCCGGATCGCGCCGTCGAAGCCGCTGTTGGGTGCAGCGCTGCTCGCCGCGGTCCTGACCTCGATCGGTGCCGGATTGGGCGGCATGCTTGGATCGGTCGCGCTTATTGCCGTCGGGCTGTGCAACTCGATCATGTATCCGACGATCTACGTTCTCGCACTCCCTACCCAGCCCGAGCGGGCAACGCCGGCCGCGACGCTGCTGTGCATGGCGGTGGTCGGCGGTGCAGTGATTCCGACGCTGTGTGGCCAGATCGCCGATCGCGTCGGGCTTGGCCCCTCGCTCATTCTCCCCGCGCTGTGCTATATTGCCGTGGCGGCTTTTGCTCTGAGCTGCGCCAAAGGGGGTTCGCAAAGCGCGTGAGTGTCTTGACCATCAAGGATGTTGCCGCGCGCGCCGGCGTTTCGGCAAAGACCGTGTCGCGCGTCATCAACGGCGAGCCGCATGTCCGCCCCGATAAACGCGACCGCGTGCTTGAGGTCGTGCGCGAGCTCGACTATCGGCCCAACGCCTTCGCCCGCAGCCTTTCAAGCTCGCGTTCCTATCTGCTAGCACTGCTGATCGACGATCCTGCCTCGGGCTATGCCGCCGACGTACAACTCGGCGCGCTAATGCGCTGCCGCGAAAAGAATTATCATCTTATAGTCGAACGCGTCGAACGCACCGCCGATTGGCAATGCGAGCTCAGCAGTTCGCTGCGGGGGCTCAACCTCGACGGCGTCATTCTCACGCCGCCGCTGTGCGACGACGACGCCCTCACGACGCTGCTCGAAAAGGCGGCCATACCCTTCGTTCGCATCGCCCCGAGCGGGGCGGAAGCGGTTTCGGGATATGTCCGGATGGACGATGCTTCGGCAGCGTCCGAGATTACACGGCATCTGATCGGCCTCGGGCACAGCCGCATCGGCTTTATCAAGGGCGATCCGGCGCATGGCGCCACCGCGACCCGCTTGCAGGGCTTCGCATCGGAAATGGCGCGATCGGGCCTGACGATCGCCGCAGATCTAATCCGAGAAGGGGATTTTTCGTCGCGCAGCGGGTTTGTCGCAGCCGATGCACTGCTTTCGCTGGCGGAGCGCCCGACGGCGATCTTCGCGAGCAATGACGACATGGCACTGGGGACGCTGATGGCGGCCACCCGCCGTGGACTCGCCGTGCCACACACGCTGGCGATCGCCGGCTTCGACGACGCACCGAGTTCACGCGTTACATGGCCACAGCTTACCACCATCCATCAACCCAAAGCGGCGATGGCAGCCGAGGCAGTCGATATGCTTGCAGATCCTGCGTATCGTGACCGTAGCGCAGACTCGAGCTATCGCCGCGCGGTGGACTATCGCTTGGTGGTCCGCGGCAGCACCGGCGTAGGAGCTGACGGGGCGCCGCGCGGCATCTGAGCCGATCGGCCGCTTACCAAAACGTACGCGTGTTTCCGAGGCTTGCGGATACCACCTAGGACGGCGCTACGCCCGCGAAAATGGTGTTCGCGACGCGTCTCTTTGGGATCGGTAAATAGAACGAACCCAGGGATACGCTAAGCGCCCGGGTAGGCCTGCTCAAGAGGCACACCTGTTTGTAATTACCAGGAAGCGTACGATTCGAAAAATTGTGCCTGTCCGCTATATCACCCACATGTTCGACATGCGCTGCCGAGAGAACGGCATCGAACAGCGCCTCACCAAGATCAGGCATCCCTGGACCAACGGCCAGGTCGAACGGATGAACCACACGATCAAGGAGGCAACCGTCAAAGGCTATCACTACGACGGCCACCGGCAGCTCGAAACACACCTCCACGACTTTATCGACGCCTCAATTACGGCCGCCGTCCCAAAACGCTGAAGGGCCTCACCCCTTCGAATACCTCTGCAAAATCTGGACAATCGAGCCAGAGCGATTCACACTCGATCCGATCCATCAAATGCCGGAACTAAAGACCTAATACGCTGCCCCAGCGGCTCAACCGGCGTGCGATGAAATGCCGCGATCAGAATCGGCGCTACGGTCATGCTGGTTGCCGAATGTACCAGCAGTAGGAAATCGTCCGTCTCGGCCTCGTCGGCAGATCCGCCCAGCGGCGACGTGGAGGTGGCTGGCCAATCGCTCGCCGAGGCTCGCCAGCGGCAGTGGAACACATCCTCGACACCGAAGCACTTTCCGCCGAGGTCGCGAACAGGCCTGCCTTGGATCCGAACAGGCGGATGACGATAGTAGCGTCCGTGCCTGCCGACTCGGCGATTTCGCGGACGCCTAAGGCGTCATATCCCGCTCGCGTAAAGGCGAGAAAACCGCCGACAGGATGCGAACCTTCATGTCGCCGAGGACGTACGGTGCGATGTTGCGGCTTGTTAGCGACACTGGAACCGCCGCCAATGGGGCGGTGCGCGTCTTTGTTCTCGTGTCGCTGGCAAAATATTGGTAACTCAAGTTTTGGTTAGCGCGCGCGACACACCGCGACGGTTATATAGACGCCGTCCCACGCCTCAAAGGCAAGGACCACCCTAGCCGATGAATCTGCCGATATGTTCAGCCACTAGGTGCGCCAACCGCGTCCGCAGTTGTCTCGCGCCCAATCGCTGTGATGACGTCCAAGCGGCATCGGGATTGTCCGCCCTTTAAGCGAAAGCCCAGTATAAGCGGCGACTAAACGAGAGGCACTGCCCATTGTTTCTCGCTCGCCGCTCCGTACCTCTGCCGGCGCGGGACTGGTCATCGATGCCCTATACTTCCAGCTAACTATCCGATTGAAGCCGCGAGGCTTTCCGCACTCGTCGTGGGCGGGAAGAATTCTGTCGCGAGAGAGGACCAAGCTGCCGAGTGGACGCGGTTCGACATCCGGCAGGAACCCCATGGTCGGTTTCGCACCAGTGTGGGGCCACACCCCCCGCGACATGCTCGCAAGGACTAACGGACGCTAACGAGCTCACCCTTTACATAGGGCATGTTCGTTAAACCTAATGACAAGGATAAAAAATTATGACCGACCCGGCTCTTCTAGAGAAGCAGATCGCGCGCAATCTTCGCAGTCTGTATTTCACACGCGCGTTTGTGCAATTCGTCTGGGCAGGTTTAATTCTCCTCTTTGTTCCATTAAGGCCCGATTTAGCAATTTTTCTACTGGTATTTTACCCGCTTTTCGATGCCGCTTGTTCATTATATGACATGAACCGCAATTCGCAGGCTGCCAATGGCGCAAAACCAACTCAGTATATCAATGCTGCAATCGGCGGCGTAACTGCCTTTGCGCTGACCATTCTCCCGGGCGAGTCTCCCCTCCCTGCCATTTTCGTCTTTGGTGCATGGGCGCTCGCCGCCGGTGCGCTGCAAATCGCTGTCGGAATCGCTCGGCGCAAATATCTGGGTGGACAGTGGGCAATGGTGTTGAGCGGTCTCCAATCCGCGCTGGCTGGAACTGTATTGATCATTCACAGTTTCTCCAATAAGGCTCAAGTCAAGGATCTTGGCGTATACGCCATTGGAGGCGCTGTATATTTCATGATCGCCGGTCTGTTGCTGCTCCGCAGACGACGTAAGGCGAATATCCATGCAGTTGTCAAATAGGAATAACACAAACGTTTACATAATGTCTAAGTTATTCGCCATGATCCTGGGCTTCAAACTTGGAAAGCGGTTCAACTTGTAGAGCATACCGTTTGTTTGTAGGGTCACAGGAGTGTTGCTTTTCCGGAAGTTCTCTGGTCGCTTGACCCCCAAACGCGCGCGAAAGGATACTTAGGTGGCACGGAGGACCATCGGAGCAGCGGCGCTGTGTCAACGGTGGCAAGCAGTATTCGGCCTTTGGTAGGGTGTCGGCTTTTACAGCGGTCGGGGAATTTTATCGGGGAGAGCTTCGCCACTGTTCGCCGCTTATTCTGGTCGAGCGCCGCCGACGTCGCGAGGCTGGGCCGGCGTTTGCGTCGAGCAAACGTTCGCGCTCGAAGCGTTCGACGGGCCGCGCCAAAAGTCGCGAGGGCGAGGACACGAACTACGCGAAACAACGGCCGAATACGCGTTGTTCTGTGTGAGTGCAGATTCCAATTGTCCATTTCTCATGGGAGGGTGCCGATCAACGCCGAATAGGCCCCTCTCCATTTCGTCAAGATAACATGCCTATCCAAAATCGGCGGGCCCGGTCTGAGTAACTAGGTGTTTGATCCCGCAGTGTGGTGGTACGATTGACCGACACGCATGGCGGGAGGAGTTATGGGCGAGGTTCTACACGGCAGCGCCAC
>NZ_JH584242.1:140338-146771 GCF_000241485.1 Sphingomonas sp. PAMC 26605 | reverse complement strand
CTAGTCTAGCTGCCTTCGACAATGTACGACGCCCTGGCATCGATGTGTTGGAGTGGTGGAATCCTAATTGAGGCCCGTCGGACGGCCTGTCCAGATGACCAAACAACCTCTCACGCACGTGCGCTCCCCGCCAACGGTCGGTCTCTGCCTTAGAAACTTAACATACCCCGCTGGGTCGCGACAGTGATCGCGTGCGTTCTGTCCGACACTTGCAACTTGGCAAATATGGTTTTCAGATGCGCTTTGACCGTTTCTTCGGACACGCCAAGCGTTTGGGCGACCTGCTTGTTTGCTTGGCCAATTGCGACGAGCCGGAGCACCGAGATTTCGCGATCGGTAAGCGGTTCGTCGCCGACATGCCGGGCTATCCCGTCAGCAACATCACGTTGGATATGGCGCCGGCCGTCATGTACTTTGCGGATAGCGTCGAGCATCTCGACCCGCAGACTGCTTTTAAGAAGATATCCTGCCGCGCCAGCGCGCAAGGCGCGAACAGCCTGCACGTCGCCAGCGTAGGTCGTCAGTACCAAAATCTTCGCTGCGGGAAATTCCTTGCGAAGCGTGGCAATCGCCTCAAGGCCATCCATACGAGGCATTTGGATGTCCATCAGCACGACATCAGGCACTAGGCGGCGATATTGCTCGATCGCGATCGAGCCGTCCTCTGCCTCACCTGCGACCACCATATCGTCCTGATTTTCGACGATGGCGGCGATTCCTTCCCTCAGGACAGGGTGATCATCGACGATCAATATGCGAATCATGACGTTACTCAGTGGTTCGGCGGGGCAACAATCTTGCGCGCAAGCGCGATGCCCAGCCAGGGTGAAAGTCGCCGAAGGTAGTGCGGGCGGGGGTTCTCAGAGTAATGCTCGTCCCCCGTTCTGGTCCGGATTCGATTGAAAATCGGCCGCCGATCCGCGCAGCACGCTCGCGCATTCCGGGTAGGCCGTAATGGCCATCTCGGCCTGTTCGCGCGAGGACCTCTTTTTCTATGCCGACACCGTCGTCCGCCACCACCATTTCGAAGTGCCCAGTACCGAAGTGAAGGATGATTTCGATCGCGCTCGCGTTGGCGTGCTGCCGGGCGTTGAACAACGCCTCTGCCGCGATGCGGTGAATGTCGGAAACGATTAGTGGCGGGATTTCCCGAATGATGCCTCGGACCTCGATGTTCACGGAAAGGCCAGGATCGACATCCATCGCTGCGATCTGGTCTTCCAACATTTGAACAAGATCGACAGGGCCACGTTCGAAACGAAGATCCTGCACGTGCTCACGCGCCTCGACGATGATGCCGTCCGCTCGAAGTAGGGCTCGTTCGAGCAGTTCCTTATTAGGATCGCCAAGTTTTATTCGGTCTGCAGCTGCCTGAAAGCGAAGTACCAGCCCTTGAACGCTTTGAAGCAATGTGTCGTGAAGCGCTCGCGCGATACGCTCGCGTTCAGCGATGCGCGCCTCTAGATGCGCCCGCACTTGGCCTGCGACGTGTCGAACCCGCAAATGATAGAGGAGCGCAATCAGTCCCACCAATGCTAAAAAGCAGGCCCCCTTGAACCAGAGCGACTGAAAAATTGTCGGTGGCAGCTCAAATTGGAGCTCTGCACCAGTGTCATTCCACTTGCCATCTTCATTCGCGGCAATCACAAGGAACCGATATCGGCCTGGTGGCAGGTTGGTGTAAAATGCTTCGCGACGCATCCCCGGATCGATCCAACGTGTATCGAAGCCGTCCAAACGGTAGCGAACCTGCAGCCTTTCTGGCAGGCTTAATCCCAGAGCGGAGAAGCCGATCGCAACGTCGGACGTCCCGGCCCGAAGTAAGACATCGCGAGGATCACGAATGCGCATCTTGTTGCTAGACAGGCTATTGATGGCAACGCCGGGGGCAACCCTGTTTATGTGCAATTTCGCGGAATCAAGCCATACTGTGCCGTTGATGGTCGAGATCCAGAGTCGGCCATCTCCTCCGAGCGCAAGCGAGCGCTTGACCTGAGAAACGGGCGAGGAGGGAAGCCCTTCAAGGAAATCGAACAACCTCGGCTCGGGTCGAAAATTTGGTTGCGCGAGCGCGCGCTGAAAGTCGCCTGGTGCGAAACGAACGACGCTATCCAGAGCAGCCCCCCACGCTTCGCCATTTGACAGTAGGATGAAGCCGCTTGCTTGGCGCAAAGTTGGAACCCGACTGTACGAAAGATACGTCGGCTTGGCACCTCCAAGAATGGCAATGCCGGACTTGCCTGTCACAACAAACCCATGAGCAAAAGGCAGAACGTGGCGCAGGCGGCCGATGGGGTTGTCGGCTGGCAACAGCGTGCGGAGGCGTCCGCCATCCCACGCCACCACCCGGTTCGCATCCCAGTCAAACACGAGCTGCCGTCCGTTCGCCATAACTTCGGACGGCTGTGCCTCACCCAAAGCTCTGACCCACCCCTTGCCACTCCAGGACCGTAGACCGGAGCCGAGGGTCGCCGCCCAGAGATGGCCGCGTGCGTCTACGGCGCAATCCGCGACCCAGTCGGGTTCGACGCGTGGTGCGTCGAGCGTGATTTGCGTGGATCCGAGAATGCCGACGGCTTTGCGGTCGTTAAAGAACCAGACTCGGTGGTCTGGGCCCTCGCACGCCGCGGTCGGGTTGGCGATCCTATCGGTAAACGGGACCGGCCCACCGCCTGGTTCGGCGCGATAGATCCGCTCCGACGTACCGATGAAAACGCTGCCGTCACTGGCTGAAAGAAGGATGTCTCCCAACTTGGCCGGCTTCGTGAGCGCTGGTTCAGTTACAATGTCGACAACCCTGAAGCGATCGAGGCCGAGCGTAGTGGCGGTCCAGACGTTCCCTTCACGATCTTCGAAGAAATGATTGATAAGGTTTGAGCTCAGCCCGTTCACCGAGCCGAATAGGCCATGCATGCTGGAACCGAAATCGCTTGAGCCTGATAGCGCGGCGCCGCCGTAAAGCCGGATACCGTCGTCAATGTTGGACGTCCACAAGCTGCCGTCAGCCATTATAAGCGCCTGGTCGCGCTTTTTGTCATAGGCGGGCCATCGCAGTTGAATCGGCAAGATCGGAGATCCCGCTCTCGGCGAGTGAAGCAGCAGCAATTGCGACGCGCCGACCAGCCAGAGCCGACCGGCATGGTCAAGGGTTAGCCGACCAGACTGACCGAGCGGCGCATCGATCACATGCTCGAAGCGCGCTTTTCCCGGCAGCAATCGGAAGACGCCCGTGTAATAAGCAACCCAGATAGCGCCATCCGGCGTCGCGGCCAGATTGACGAGTGCCCCTTTCGGTAGGCCCGCATCGACGCCGAGTTCGGACCAACGCCCGCGTCGAAACACCAATAGCGGTGCGCCGATCTGGCCGGCTCCGGCCCAGATAGCACCATCTTTTCCTTCGACCATGTCGATGATGGTTCCATTGGAAAGCGACGGAGGCAACAGCGCCATTCTGCCTGCACGATATATCCCGAAGCGATTGACATCACTGTACCATGTCCAGACATCGCCGGATCGTGCTACCAAAAGGGGGATTGCAGCCTGGGATGCATCGTCAGGTAGGTCGGCGCGAATAAGATCGAAGCGGTTTCCGTCGAAACGATAGAGCCCGGCCCTGCTCGAGAGCCATAGGTAGCCGTTTCGATCTTGCGCGATCTTGTAGATAGGCGCCGGTGCCCCTTGTGCCATCGTCCAAGCCGTATGCCGAACATGCGACAGGCCGGCCGACGTCGGGGAACGCGACGCGTCTGCTGCGCTCCCGCACATCAGGTAAATCAAAATGGCGATTTTGAGCCACACAGGGAATTTCACGCACCTATTCACCGACGGACCTCCAACCATGAGCATGCGCGAGCCTCACGCGGCCATCCCTAGGTGGGGGAGCGAAAGCTCCCTCGACTAGGGATTGGCCCGTTTCAGCGAGGATAGTAACCTTTACTTCATGTTGCGAGGCACTTGCCCCCTTACTTGGAGAGGTGGGTACCTTGCCAAAGGAATGCAGCGAGAAACCTTTGAGCGGCCAAATTTGTCGCCACAGCTTTGACGGCCTTTGAACGCTGGAAACGAATTTGGCGGGTAAGAGGTGCAAAGCCGCCTTGCCGGCCGCAGCAGGAGCAGACGGTTGATGCCGACTTGGTATCAGAACCTCACCGGTGATCATCGCCGCGCCTTTTGGACGTCGCTCGGGGGCATTGCTCTCGACGCAATGGATGTACAGCTTTACGCCTTCGTGCTTCCTATCCTTCTGCCGCTCTGGGGGATGTCTCAGCTGCAGGGCGGAGAGCTCGTCAGCATTGTGCTCGCAGCCTCCGCCCTCGGTGGGGTCGGAGCAGGAATTGCCTCCGACCGACTCGGGCGCGTGCTCGTATTGCGAATAACGGTTTTATGTGTCGGCGTCGGAACGTGCCTCTGCGCATTTTCTCAGAATTTTGAGCAGCTTTTGGTAGCTCGTGCCATTCAGGGACTGGGGTTTGGTGGCGAATGGGCTGCTGCCGCCGTCCTCGTCGCGGAAATCGCCGCCCCCGAGAGTCGGGCGAGGATGGTCGGAGCGGCGCAAAGCGCTTGGGCGATAGGGTTCGGACTCGCGGCAGCAAGCTCTGGAGTTATCTTGACGCTGCTGCCCATCGATTTTGGCTGGAGATGTACTTTTCTCGTCGGAATCATCCCCGCGCTACTGATTTTCCATATGCGGCGGCGTATCAAGGAGCCGGCGGCCTTTCGCGCGATGACGCAGCGCGCGTCCTGGCGTGCGATCTTCCGCCTCCCAATAGCGGGTCGAACATTTCAAGGTAGCCTTTTGGCAACGGGCGCTCATAGCGGATATTGGGCAGTGGCGACGTGGTGGCCAACCATCCTTCATTTGGACCGGCACTTTACCTCGAGCGAGATCAGCGCGCACCTTGGCATCGCTGCGATCGGATCATTCTTTGGCTATGCCACGGGAGGATGGCTGGGCGACAGATTTGGCCGACGAACGGCATTAATAATTTTGTCGGTCGGAAGCGTGATGACGGTGCTCATGTGCACACGGCTCCCCCTCTCGAATAGCGCTCTGCTGATCGCCAGCTTTCCTCTAGGTTTTTTCGTGCTTGGTTTGTTCAGCGCGGTCGGGCCGGTACTCGCCGAAATGTATCCGACAGAGGTACGCGGCACAGGTCTAGGGTTTTGTTATAATTTTGGCAGAGGGATGGCCGGGCTATTGCTATTCGTTGTGGGATATCAATTATCTGCGGTGAATTTGAGCGCCGCCATTGGCGTGTTCGCCATAATATCCTACACAATAGTTTTTATCGCCGCGATTCTTATCGAGGAGACGCGTTCCGTAAGCTTCAACGATGACCTTTCGAAAAGCTCTTACAAGCAGGCCTGCTGAGGCTTGTGGTCCGCGAGCGTTGCCTGCTCGTCATAACCCGCTTCACCGCACCGGCGCGGTACACGATTACGCTAACGGCTTAGCAAACCATTCGCATTGCCGAGCCGGAGCTATAGGAAACCACCGCCCTCGCAGCCGGATAGCGTTTGCTAAAACGCAATACGGGACGTGGTCGTCTAATAGCGGGCTTGGCAACCGCTCTTTGATGCATCGATGTCGTCTGCCGGGGCATGGTCGTCTTCGCGGTCGGCATGTGCCGCCGCATCATGTGGCTTCGCGGGTCGATCCTTCCAATGTTCGTTACGCACTCACCGAGCCGGCGTTCGTGGTGCAAGGGCAGCTGCGGAATGGACCAGCCTATGTCCCGGCAGGGACGCTCGTCACGCCATCGGGCGCTATCGAACTCTTGGATCAGGCGGCCGCAGCCATCCTGGTGAACAGTTCGCCAGAGCGCAGCATCGCATGCATGACGATCGCAAGCTTGCGGGCAACCGCGACGGCGGCGCGCTTGAAGCAGACCTTCTCGCGAAGCTTTATGCCCCAACTACGCAGATCGCTGTCGGCATGGCTGCGGGTAGGATCACGACAGCGGCCTCGTACAGGAGCGAGCGAACGTGGATATCGCCGCTTCAGGAGATGTGGCTATCGTAGTCGACTTCGCCTGATCGATAACGCCGTGTGGTCACCCCGAGCCAGGCGCCGGTCGAGCGGGATCGGCTGAAATTGGCAGGATCTGATCGTTCCCCCGATCTAGGGGACACGCTGGGTTATCCCGCCATGCTCTGCTCGGCTTGCTCAGGCGTAAGATACCCAAGAGCCGAGTGCATGCGGTGCCGATCATAGTGGCCTTCGATGTGTCCGAACAGCGCCTGCCGGGCCTCGGCCTGTGTCGTCCATCGGCATTGATGCTCCTATGTTGGTCAAGTGCCGTTTGCGTAGGGTTTCGCCGGGTGTTTGTCGGTGCAGAGATGCTGATAGATTTCACGGGCGATGTAGCGTTTGAGGCATCGACGGATTTCGCGAGGTGATTTCCCTTCCGCGGTTCGGCGCTGGATGTACTCG
>NZ_JH584242.1:118706-138551 GCF_000241485.1 Sphingomonas sp. PAMC 26605 | reverse complement strand
GGCTCATCGAGGGGGTAGCGCGCATCACGACCAGATGCTCGACATAAGCGCCGTCGGCGCATCGCGACCCGCGATCCGAGTGACAGATAACACCGGGGCCGGGTCTTTGCCGCTGCGCGGCCATTGTCATCGCCGCCAGCGACAACTCGGTCCGCATATGATCACGCACCGCTGGAACAACGTCGTTTGCGTTCTATCCGCAGCTGAGATGAAGCGCCCAAATGAACCTCCAAAACGTTGGATTATCCTTTCGCAGCCGAGCGTTTTGAGACAGTTTACGCTGCGCTGGTTTGAAGATCCGCCGCTACGTCGCACCATCACCGCCGAACTGAACAAGGGCGAGGCTTGCAACAGCCTGGCCCGGGCAGTTGTCTTCCACCGGCTCAGCCGCACTCGCGATCGTGGCTTGGAAAATCAGCAGACCCGCGCGGCCGCGCGCACCTTGTCACCGCCGCGATCATACTATTTAACTGCCGCTATCTCGGTCGCGCCGTTGAAGAAATGCGCCGTCGCGGAACGCCGATCGATCCGGCGATGCTGGCCCGCCTGTCGCGGCCGGGTTGGGACCGTATAAATCTCACCAGCGATTACGTCTGGTCCGATCGCCTCGATCTCGACGCCAACGGCCTCATGCCAATGCTAGCCAGCCTCTATCGTGAATCTGTGTCCGAGTCATGCACAGGGGCCTTCTTGAGCAACACAGATCATCTCCATCAATAAAACGCCGGCTGGGGCGGCTACCGCCTCCGGCCGGAGGACAGCTATCGTTTCTTGTCATTCAGTCGCAGGAAAGTGGCTACCGTGAAAAGGATGTCTTTATAGAAGGCGCCATAAAGCTCGATGGGGTCGTGAGCAATAGTGATGTTTCTATTGCGAATAAATTCTCTGTTTTCGGAGAAGGTTAGTGCTAGGGCGTAATGCTATCTCAGTTCCGCTTCCATGCGGCAATGTTTCAATATAATTAAAAGCGTTACTACCGTAGCCGCAATAACATTGTGGATTGCAAAATAGTCTGTACGATAATTGAGAAGGCCAAAATGAGCGTCTTCGAATCATCTCATAATCAGGAGTTCACGATGTCGCGTATGTATGTCATACAGCCTGGAGATACTCTTTTTGATGTGGCCGCTCGCGAGCTCGGTGACGGCAGTCTTTACACAGGCATCACGACAGAAAACGGCTCGCCTGTGGACGCCAGTCAGCTTCAGCCAGGTCAAACTGTAATTCTTCCAAGCGGAGCAGCTTCGGTTTCTTCACGGCAGCCGTATACAATGCAATCCGGCGACACGCTTTTCACGATTGCCCAACGCCTTTTGAGCGACGGCAACCGATACACCGAAATCACCAGTGCGGACGGCTTGCCGCCTGTCCCGGAACAACTCGAGGTCGGCGACATTGTATACCTACCGGGCGAGGCGGCACCTGCGCAGCCGGCGCCTGGACCGGGCGCGCATCCCACAAACGACCAAGGGGGCTTTGCCCGCATCGTCTCTCGAGACCTATTCTCCAGGCTCTTCCCCAACCCCCATCCGATCTACACCTACGATGCGCTATTAGCCGCAACGAAAGACTTTCCGCTGTTTTGCAATGAGGGGTCGGCCGAGCTGAACAAACGCGAGGCAGCTGCCTTTCTTGCAAACGTGTCGCACGAGTCAGGGGCCCTGCAGTTTGTTGAGGAGCAAAATCCGCCAATCATTTACTGCGAACCCGCCAGCGCGGCGTTTCCCTGCGCTCCTGGCAAAAACTATCACGGCCGTGGGCCCATTCAACTATCGTGGAATTTTAACTATGGTCAATGCGGCGAGGCGATCGGTGTAGACCTGCTTCAGCAGCCCGAGCTTGTTTCGCACGACGGCAAAACGGCTTTCATGACCGCGCTGTGGTTTTGGATGACCTCTCAGCCGCCAAAAGCGTCATGTCATGCCGCAGTGCGTATTGATGGCTTTGGCGCTACAATCAACATTATCAATGGCGGCCTCGAGTGTGGAGCGGCTTTTCCCAATCCGCAGGCGCTGCATCGGATCGAACTTCATCAACAATTCTGCGGTCTTCTGGGTATCGATCCAGGTCCGGCGCTTCAGTGCTAAATGAGCATCACGTTTGAATGATACGCCGCCGTGCCCGGTCGTTAAATCGGCCGGGCATGTGATCGGCGCCCAAAGCGGAACCTGATTTAAACGAGGAGACTATCCATAATCCTCTAGAAAATGGGTTATGAATGAGTCCCGATCGGAGCCGAGCGAGCCCCCTGCCTCGGTCAAGATTCGAAGCACGATCAATAGCTTGGCAATAATCTGCCAGTGTGCCACTCTGGGCGCCGATTCACACGTCTCGCGTTGTCAATGATGCTGCGCTCTCGTTTGTAATCATGGATCGTCGAGGGCCGCCCGAATCTTCTCGCCCAGCTGATCAACCGAGAATGGCTTCCCGATCAGCTGGACGCCTTCGTCAAGTACGCCGTTGTGCACCACCGCGTTCCGAGTGTAGCCCGTCGTGAACAGGATCAAAAGATCGGGACGCATTGCGCGCGCTGCTTCGGCCAATTTGCGCCCGTTCACGTCGGGCATAATGACGTCGGTGAATAAAAGGACGATCTCCGGATGCGCTTCGAGGAGGCGAAGGGCGGACGCCGCCCCGTCCGCCTCGATTACACCGTACCCGAGTTCGAGCAGGGCATCGACGCTGAACTGACGCACTGCAGCTTCGTCATCGACCACAAGGATTACTTCGCGGTCATCCCCAACGCGCACGGGTCGACCAGACGACGGAGCGACCTCTTCGTCACTAGATCCAAACAGTCGCGGCAGATAGATCTTCACCGCCGTGCCCTGCCCGGCTTCGGAGTAGATTTTCACGTGCCCGCCTGACTGCTTGACGAATCCGTATACCTGGCTGAGGCCCAGTCCCGTGCCCTTTCCGACCTCCTTGGTAGTAAAGAACGGATCGAACGCCTTCGCGATCACCTCGGGAGGCATCCCCGACCCGGTATCGCTGACGGCGATCAGAACATATTGTCCGACTGGCACGCCAAGGTGAGCTGCGGCATAGCGCTCGTCCAAATGGGCGTTTTGCGTCTCGATGGTGAGCCGCCCGCCCTCCGGCATCGCATCGCGCGCATTGACCGCAAGATTGAGAATGACGTTTTCGAGCTGGTTCGGGTCGACATGCATTCGCCATTGCCCCTCTGTAAGGACGGTCTCCAGCCGCACGTCAGCACCAAGCGAGTGGCGTAGGAGATCGGACATTCCGGCGACCAGCTTGTTAGGATCGACGCGCTCGGGCTGGAGCCGCTGCTGGCGCGAGAATGCGAGAAGACGCTGTGTAAGCAGTGCCGCGCGTTTTGCTCCCTCCGCGGCGGCCTCGACATACCTCAGTGAACGGGCATCACCGTCACCTATGTGTCTCGAGAGCAGATCGAGCGATCCGATGACGACCGCGAGCATGTTGTTGAAGTCGTGCGCGATGCCACCCGTCAACTGGCCGACCGCCTCCATCTTCTGGCTCTGCCGCAACGCGTCCTGCACCGAAGCAAGCTCGATCGCAGCCTCCCTTTCGGCGGTGATGTGCCGCCCGGTGGCGTAGATTAGGCCCTCCTCGGCGGTTGCCACCCACGAAATCCAGCGAAACCCACCGTCGCGGTGACGATAGCGGTTCTCGGAACTGCGCCCGACACCCTTCGCCAGCAGCGCCATCCCTTCACGGGTCTTCACTTCGTCTTCCGTGAGGAGAAACTCGAACAGCGAATGCCCGACCATCTCGTCGATGCTCCAGCCGATCGTCGCCCCGACCGACGGGCTCACCGCCCTGAAGGTGCCGTCGAGGTCGAGCACGAGAAGGAGGTCCTGCGAGTTGCGCCACATGCGGTCACGGTCGGCCGTGCGGTCCGCCACCTCCTGCTCTAGCGTGGCGTTCAAGCTGGCGAGCTGCTCCGCGGTCCCTTTTTGGTCATGAATATCGGTGTTCGTGCCAATCCAACGCACGATCTCGCCCGCCTCGTCGCGGATCGCGATCGCGCGCGCCAGGTGCCACCGGTATTTTCCGTCTGCGCGACGCAGTCTGAACTCGGTCTCATACGTCTCGCCCGACGAAAGCGACGCTGCCCAACGCTCGCCCGCTGCCGCGGTGTCCTCCGGGTGGACCATGACGGTCCAGCCGGTACCATCCAGCGCGCCGACCTGGATTCCGCTGTAATCATAGACCCGCTGGTTGAACCAGTTGAGCATCCCGTCCGGAGAGGATGCCCAGACGTGATTCAGCATGGCCTGCGCGAAGGTGCGAAACTCCGCCTCGCTCGCGGCGAGCGCCGCCTGCGCCGCTTTCCGCTCGGTGATGTCGACGAAGGTGCAGATTGCGCCGGTCAGCACGCCATCAAGGATGATCGGCTCGGCGCGATACTCTACGGGGAAGCCGGTGCCATCTGCACGGAAGAAAAGCTCGTCCAGGATATGCGCAGAGACGCCCGTCGAGGCTGCACGATAAATCGGACAATCCTCGCGAGCGTAGTGGCGGCCGTCCGGGTGGGTGTGGTGGATGACACCGTGAAGCGCGCGGCCGATAACCGCGTCGCGGTCCTCGAAGTCGAGCATCTTGAGGAACGCCGCGTTGCACAGGGTCGTAAGGCCGTCACGATCGACCGCATAGAACGCCTCCGACGTCGCATCGAGCACCTGCGCCGAGGACGCTTCGGAGGCCAGCAGGGCATGCTCGGCAGCGACACGTTCGGTGATGTCGTAACCGCCGACAAAGATGCCGGTGATCACACGGTCATCGTTACGGACCGGCTCATAAACCAGATCAATGAACCTGGGCTTGCCCTCTCCCGCAAGGCTTATCGGGAGAGCGCGAGCGCTGAACCTTTCGCCGGTAGAATAGACTTGGTCTAGCAGTTCGTAAAACCCTTGTCCTTTCAGCTCCGGAAAGACGTCGCGCACGCCTCGCCCGAGGAAATCGCGTTCTCCCGAAATCGTGACGTATGCGTCGTTCACGTATTCGTAGACGTGGTTGGGCCCGGTCAGCATCGCGACGAACCCTGGCATCTGGCACAGCATCGCCTGATGGCGCTCCTGCTCGGTCGCCAAGCGACGCGACGCGGCCACCTCCTCCGTCGTCTCGACACATGGACAGAATAGCCCGACCACTGTGCCCGAATTGTTGCGGATCGGCGTGTACGAAAATGCGAAATGGGCCTCTGCCAGCCCTTTGCCGCGATCAAGATACAACGTGATGTCGTCCATGTGCACGGAGTCGCCCGCAAAGACCTGGTCGAAGAGCGGGATCAGGTCGGTCGCAACCTCGGACCAAACCTCAAGAAAGGGCTTTCCTAGAGCTCCCGGATGCTTCCCGCCGAGCAATGGCGCGTAGGCGTTGTTGTAGATAAGCGTGCGTTCCGGACCCCATGCGAGGAACATGGGCTGACCGGCCTCGAGCAGGACGGCGACCAGGGTAGCCATCTGCAACGGCCACGAGGACGGGTCCCCGAGCGGCGTCAAGGTCCAGTCGTGTTGACGGACGCGCTCCCCCATTTCGCCACCGCCTCGCAGGAAGGGGACATGGGCGGCGTTATCCAAGGTCATTCGAGCGCTCCTGAGTCATCGATCAAACAACGTCGACAGCGGGTATCAACTTCGAGACCAGGCTGACAACCCGGGCAGCATTCGAACTTGACGATCATCAAGGAACGGGACGCCGCCTTTGATGCCGCTTGCCCCTCCTCCAGTTCCCGGAACACCATCGCAGTGTATTATCACCTGTCCCAACAAGAAACGCGGCATTCCCTTTTTACGTTACCTCATCAACACCACGATGCACAGATCACCGCGATCGCAGGGACCTCGCGGTGGCCGCCACTGCCGTTCGAACAGCGCAGTTCCTCCCTAAGGTGGGAGCGCCACTAGAAGCGAATGACGTCACTCAATGGCGCGCCACACTGGTGCGCAACGATTCGATAAGAGACAGGCAAGCAGTCAGCCGTAAACATCGGCAAGATCAGCAAGCCAGCCTGCGAGGGTCGCCTCGCGTACGCGCGACGTTCCCGACATTCGTGATTCGACCGCTACCCGGGTTATGATCGGCCTGGAACGAACGGCGGCAGGATTGATCGGTTCGAAGAGCTTCATCACTGCTGAACGGGCGGCCACCCTCATGACGGTGACCGCCACTGCAGCAAGGTTGCTACCGAAATAAGGTTGGTCTCTTCACGTCGTAGGTTCGCGGTACGGTCGATACGTGCGCCAGCCGACAACAGGTCGCGTACCCGGTGGCTTGCTACGAAATCGGTTCCGAACCGATCGATCTTCGCTGCGAGGAAGACGCTGCTTCGCGATTCCCGGGTTACCACCACTGATGGTCCCCGTACCCGTGGACACGGTTTTAGACCATTTGTCGTTCGGCCTGTTCCGGGGTCCTGTATCTGGGAGCGGAGTGGATCCGCCGTCGGTTATAGTAGCCTGCGATATGTGCGAACAGATCGCGTTTTGCATCCTCGCGGGTCGCCTATCGCCGCTGGGGAGCAAGTTCGACCTTAAGCGTGTGGAAGAAGCTCTCCATGGGCGCATTATTGTAGCAGCAAGCCGTCCGGCTCATGGATGGTTTAGCTTTCATCGTAATGAGTTGCTGGCCGTACGTCTCCGAGGCGTATTGGCGAGCTGCTCGTAATCGGTCGATTCTTCAACGTTCGACATAGGCTTCATCTGAATGGTTTGCGCCGACACGGTGACACCAACCTACGATTGACCGGGCGAGGAGATGCAAGAGGCGAACGCGATTGTTTGGCGTCCTGATAGGCAAGAGCTGAGGCGGCCTCGCAACAAAACTTCATCTTTACTTTCTCGGCGTAAGCCGAGCGCATGGGCGGCGAGGCATCAAATCAGATTGCTACGAAATCAGTTATCGCGACGTCCGTCGGCTATTTCGTCGTCGCAGCAGCGACCGTTTCAACCACCCGCTTCGACGGTGGAGTGGCCTTCCTCTGGGTCGCTACCGCTTTCCTTATCGCGAGGCTGGCAACGCTGCGGCCAAGCGCGTGGCCCGCGCATCTGTTAGCGTGCGGAAGCGCGGGCGCGGCGGTGACCGCGCTGTTCGGACTTGGAGTAGCAGCGGCAGTGCCGCTAGCGATCGTCAATCTATCCGAAGCCGTCATCGCCGCCGCGTTGCTGAGACATATCCAGATACCCGAGCATCCGCTGGAGTCGATGCGTTGGCTGGCGGGCTTTGTGCTTACAACCGGGATGCTCGCGCCTGCAGTGAGCGGCGTCGGCGGTGCGTCAGTCGCTGCGATCATAACTGGCGCAGATTTCACCGCGTCATTCGCGAGATGGTTCGCGGGACATTCGCTTGGGTCGCTGACGTTCACGCCCCTATTCATGCTCCTCTTCAGGGATGATTTCCGAGGGTTGATCAGAGCGACGACCCGCAAGCGTGCGGCGGAGACAGCAGTGCTGCTGCTTCTTGTTGTCGGCATGAGCTTCGCCGTCTTCGATCAGGACAGCATGTCGCTCCTGTTCCTGCCGTTCCTTCCCGTGATCTTCGCCACGTTCCGCGGCGGACCGTTGACAGCCGCCATGGCGGTCGTCCTCCTGACTATTGTCGGATGCACCCTCACTTTGCAAGGTTTGGGACCGATCAGCCTGCTGCATGGTACAATGGGCGACCACATGCAGTTCCTCCAATTCTATCTCGCCGCGACTGTACTCACCGTGCTGCCAATCTCGGCCGACTTGGCGAGGCGCAGCAACCTGATCCGCGAACTTCGAGACAGCAAGGCGCGTTACCGTATGCTGGCCGACAACTCGACGGACATCATTCTCAATCTCGACATTGACGGCCGCGTCCGCTTCGTATCGCCCTCCATAACGCAGCTGGGCGGGTTCGAGCCTTCGGACCTTGTGGGACAGAACGCTGCGCTGCTCGTAGTGCCTGAAGATCGTCCTTCGGCGGCCAAGTCGCATGTTATGACCCTCCGCGGTGGCGGCGCGATGGTCAGTTTCGAATACCGAGCATTCACCGCGAGCGGCGCAGAGCGATGGTTCGAGACCCACAGCCGCGCAGTGTGCGACGACGCCGGGGTCGTGGAAGGCGTCGTCAGCGTGCTTCGCGACATATCCGACCGTAAGGTGATGGAAACGCAACTGTTCCATGCGGCGCTGACGGATCCCCTCACTCAGCTTCCCAACCGCCGAGCATTCAAGCTTGAACTCGACGGACTCGTCGAACACGTCGACCCCACACGCTCGTTCGGGTGCGTCGCTATGTTTGACTTCGACCACTTCAAGCAGGTGAACGACAACCATGGGCATGAAGCGGGCGACCGCATACTTCGCGAGTTCGGACGCATTGCGATGGCGACCGTGCGGGGCGGCGATGTCGTAAGCCGTATCGGGGGCGAGGAGTTCGCCGTCCTCCTTCGCCACGCCTCGCTCGAGCAGGCTGTGATTGTCTGCGAACGGCTAAGGATCGCCATCGAGGAGATGGTAATCATGGTCGACGGGCGACCAGTCCGTGTGACCGCGAGCGGCGGGGTCGCCTCGATCGACGCCGGAGGCGCTGAGGGTGTATTACGAAGCGCGGACGCGGCGCTCTACCAAGCGAAACGTGACGGTCGAAACCGGCTTCGGCTCGCGGCGTGATGAGGCAGCTGCGCTTTCTCTGCATCGAGGACGACGCACTCAACCGACGGGTCCTGAGCGACATGCTCAACGTGGCCGGAGCAGTGACGGACGAATGCGTTAACGGTGAGGATGGCCTCGCACAGCTCGACGCCAAAGAGTTCGACTGCGTTCTGGTCGACTTGCGGATGCCCGGCATGGATGGCCACACCGTTATCGAGCGCATCCGTGGGCGCGGCGACGCGAAGGCGCGCCTTCCGATTGTCGTCATCACCGCGGAGGGTTCGGGGCCTGGCACGGTCCGCTGCTTGCACTCCGGCGCCGACCGAGTGCTCGGTAAGCCGGTCGTCATGGACGAGCTGTTCAAGTGCATCGGCGAGATCCTCGGCGCGGGAGGGGCGCTCGTCATGTGACTGAGCACAATTAACCGCGTCGCAGATCGGCACAGGCCGGAATGTTTTTCGGTAACAACGCCTGCCCAACAGCGCCCCTCGTCAGACAGTCATGCCTACGATGGACTTGGTCGCAGGCCCCTTTTCGGCAAAGGGTCCCGCTTTTTACCCTCGTTATCCCGGTCGCGTTTGGCGAGCCGGTCGCATCGGTGCGGTCGCAGCTGTTCAACGATCGCGCAATCACCGCCAAACTCGCCTATGTATGTCCTGTGGGAGGCAAGCGAAAAACGGGGCGACACGGAAAAGGCCGGCGGCGCCATCTTGCGCCCTCAGCCCTTGGTCGCTCCGAAGACGTTTGCTTTAGTTTGCGGGGCAGGTCGTCCCGGCTTTGTTCTCGACCAACCGGGCGTCGATCAGATCGAGGTCGAGCTTGCCGTCGGTCTTCAGCCCGATAACTGTATGGGCCTTCTCGAAATCCTGGCCGACGAAGCAGGGCAGGCCCACTTCGATGTGGTTGGCCCCGGCATGGAGCAGTTTTGCGATCGGCAGCGCCGTGTCGCCCACGACAAGTTGCACGGACGAGGGGGGGGGCCCGTTCACAGTCAGGGTCAGGCTGACGAGCATCGACCCATTGGCCTCGCGCGAGATATCGGACGGGGCCGCGGCGGCGATGTCGATGCCGCCTTCGCCCTTGCCGCTCCAGGCGAGATGAAGCGCCTTGGGATCGCGCGGGCTCGGGGCGGCGGTGATCGCGGTGCCGGCGGTGACGGGCTTGCCGGTATAGTTGATGCGTGTGGTGCCGGGAGCGCCCAGAGACAAACCATAGCCGTTCCAGAAGATGCCCTTGGTGAAATAGACGTCTTTGTCGCCATATTGCACAGAAGTCTTCACCTCCGGCAGGCGCGCCGTCTTGGCGTGTTGAGCATAGATCAGGCCGAAGCCATAGGCGAATTGCGGATCATAGTTCGCATCGCTAACATTGAGTGGGGTCTGGTCCGGCCGCTTTGGCCAGGAGAAGCTGAGCTTGCCGCGGAAATCATGCTGCGGCTTGCCGTCGCGTCCGGCGAGGAGCACGTCGGCCACGCCCGCGCCCTCGGATCCCGGTAAAAACGCGGCGACAAATGCGTCCGACAGGTTAATCTGCGGGTTCACATAGACGGGCCGACCCGACAGCAGCACCGACACGACCGGGACACCCTGCGCCTTCAGCCGCTTGAGCAGTGCCAGGCTTTCGTTATTGCCGTGGTGGAGAGCAACATCGGTCTGATCGCCCATATATTCGGCATAGGGCGTCTCGCCGAATACCACGATCGCGACATCAGGCTTGGTGGTGAAGCTGCCGTCAGCAGAGAGCGTGACGGTGCCGCCGGCCCCTTTGGCTTCGGCCTCGATGCCATGATAGAGCGAGGTCGCGCCGGGGAATTCGCCGGGGCCATTGTCATTGCCCTGCCACGATAGCGTCCAGCCGCCAGTCTGCATTGCGACATTGTCCGCTCCTTCGCCGGCCACGAGGATGCGCGCGCCCGGCTTTATCGGCAGTAGAGAGCCATTGTTCTTGAGGAGTACGAGCGACTTTTGCACTGCCTCGCGCGCTACCGCGCGATGTTCGAGCGTGCCGATCGGCTTGAAGGTGTTGGGGCGATCTTTGGGAGCCGCCTCGGTCATGATCCCGGCGCGGAACTTGACGCGAAGCACGCGGCGCACCGCATCGTCGAGGCGGGCCATCGTGATCTCGCCCGACTGCACCTCGTGGATCATGTTGTGGTAGAGCGCCTTCCAGTCGGTCGGCACGTTGAACACGTCGACGCCCGCGTTGAACGCGATGGAGCAATCCGACAGCGTGCAGCCCGGGATTTGCGAGTGCGCGTTCCAGTCACCAATGATCAGCCCATCGAAGCCCATGCGCGTCTTCAGCACATCCGTCATCAGCGCCTTATTGGCGTGCATCTTGATGCCATGCCAGCTGCTGTAGGAGGCCATGACGGTCTGGACGCCAGCGTCGATCGCGGTGACATAACCAGCCGCGTCGACCGTGCTCAACTCCTTTTCGGAGACGAGCGAGTTGCCCTGATCGCGGCCATAATCCGTTGATCCGTCGCCGAGGAAATGCTTGGCGGTCGCGCTTACATGATCCTTGTCGAGGAAGGTCGCGCCGTTGCCTTCGAGGCCCTTCACGACCGCGCCCGCATAATCGGCCACGATACGCGGATTTTCCGAATAGCTTTCGTAGGTGCGGCCCCAGCGATCGTCACGCGCCACCGCGATAGTGGGGGCGAAGGCCCAGTCCATGCCGGTGGAGCGCACTTCGGCCGCTGTCGCGGCGCCGATGCGGGTAATGAGGGCCGGATCGTGCGCGGCGCCGAGGCCGATATTGTGGGGGAAGATCGTGGCGCCGAAGACGTTGTTGTGGCCATGCACCGCGTCCACCGCCCACATCAGCGGGATGCGAACATGGTTGACGCGCGGATCGATCGAGGCCTCCCAATAGGACTGAATCATGTCGACCCAGTTCTGGAGCGTGGCGTGCTTGTCGCCCTTGGGAAAGGAGCCGCCGCCATTCTCGACGCTGCCGATATGGTAATCACGGATGTCGTCGGGCTTGACCCAGCGGATTTCCGGCTGGAGCGTCTGGCCAACCTTCTCCTCCAGCGTCATCTGCTTTAAAATGTCTGTGATCTTCGTTTCAATAGCGGGATCGAGCGCGATGGGCGAGCGCGCGGTCGGCCACTTCTCGGGATGGACCAGCATCGGCGCCAGCTGTGCCGGGGCCTGCGGCGTCTGCGCATAGGCGCCGACGCTACCGGCGCCGATGGCCGCGATCACGGCCAGCCGGGAAACGAACCGCGCACGTGTGACACCAACCCTCACCATCATTCTCCCATCGCATCACCGGGGCCCGGCCTGGTAATGAACGCTTGCCTATCATAGCAATTTCGGGGTCGCCAGATTTTTATGGTAACGTTTTCATCGATACAATTGATGAGCGGCTTTTAGCCAAGGCGCGGGGCCGTGCTCTGCCGAATGACGAGGCGGTGGGGCAGGATTTCAGTCCACTCGCCGGGCTCGTCGGGCGTGTCCATCGCTCGTAGCAGGCGGCGGGCGGTGCGCTCCCCAATCTCGCGCGCGGGCTGGGCGACGGTGGAAAGCGGCGGGTTGGCAGTGGCGGCATAGGGGCTGTCGTCGAAGCCCATCACCGACAGATCGTCCGGTACGCGCAGCCCGAAACGCGGCGCAACGCTCATGATGCCGAGCGCGATGTCGTCATTGGCACAGAACAACGCGGTCGGCCGCGTCTTGTCCGCCAGCAGGCGATGCGCGGCCCCGACGCCGCCCTGGATGCTGAGCTCCGAATGGACAAGGCGATCGGGCACACCGGTGATCCCGGCTTGCGTCATCGCATCGACGAAGCCGCGCTCGCGATCCTGCGTAATCAGCGATCCGCGCTCGCCCGAGACGAAGACGATGTCGTTATGCCCGCTGTCGAGCAGATAGCGCGTAGCGTCGTGCGCGGCCTGATAATTGTCGATATGGACGGTCGGCAGGCTGGCTAGATCCTCGCTAATCGGTTCCAGCCCGACCACCACGGGCAGGCGCGGGAAATTGTCCAGCTCCACCAGACGGCGACTGAACGGTGGCGAAGAGCACAGCAAGATCACCCCCACCACCTGCCGCGCGACCAGTAGATCGATGAAGCGGCTATGCCCCTGCTTCTCCGATCGGGATTCCATCAGGATCACCGAATAGCGATCGCCTAGCACGCTGCGGATGCCGTCGATGATGTCTGAAAAGATACTGCTGCCGACATTGTGGATCACCACCAGTACGATGTCGGTGCGACCCCGGCGGAAGCTCTGGGCGAGGAGATTGGGGCGGAAGCCGGTCTCCTCGATCACTTTTCGCACGCGCGCAAGGGTCTTGCGCTCGACCTTTTCCGGGGTGTTGATGCAGCGCGATACGGTGGAATTGGAAACGCCCGCCAGCCTGGCGACCTCGACGATCGTTGGTTTGGACAAGGCGAAACTCCTACAAGATGGCGTCGGCTCTTTATTTCGCGAACGGAGCGATCCGGTCAGAGGGTCGAGGAGACCTTCCAAAGATCGATCTGGCCTTCCTGGGCGTGGACGTCGATCTGGGCCAGTTCCTCGGCCGAGAAGGCGAGGTTGTCGAGCGAACGTAGCGTGTCGGAGAGCTGCTCCAAAGTGCGCGCGCCAACCAGCGCGGAGGTGACACGTGGATCGCGTAGTACCCAGGCGATCGCCATCTGCGCGAGCGTCTGACCGCGGCGCTTGGCGATTTCGTTGAGGGCGCGGATGCGGGCGATGTTGTCCTCGCTGATCAACGACTGGCTGAGCGAACCCTGCTTTGCGGCACGCGCGTCGTCGGGTATGCGGTTCAGATACTTGGCGGTCAGCATGCCCTGCGCGAGCGGCGAGAAGGCGATGCAGCCGGTGCCCAAATCTGCCAGCGTGTCGAGCAACTCCTCCTCGATCCAGCGGTTGAGCATTGAATAGCTCGGCTGATGGATGAGGAGAGGCACCTTGTGTTCGGTCAGGATAGCGGCAGCCTTCCGCGTCAGCTCCGGCGAATAGCTCGAGATGCCGACGTACAATGCCTTGCCCTGCTGGTGCAGCGTGGCGAGCGCGCCCATCGTCTCTTCGAGCGGTGTCTCCGCATCGACGCGATGCGAATAGAAAATGTCGACATGATCGACGCCCATGCGCTTCAGGCTTTGGTCGCACGAGGCGAGCAGATATTTGCGCGATCCGCCGACATCGCCATAAGGCCCCGGCCACATGTCCCAGCCCGCCTTGGTGGAAATCACCAGTTCATCGCGGTGGCCCCGGAAATCGGTCGCCATCACACGGCCGAAATTTTCCTCCGCCGATCCGTAGGGCGGGCCGTAATTGTTGGCGAGATCGAAGTGGGTGACGCCGTTGTCGAAGGCGTGGCGCAGCATCGCGCGGCCGGTTTCGAACACGTCATCACCGCCGAAATTCTGCCAGAGGCCGAGTGAAATTGTCGGCAGCTTCAGCCCCGAACGGCCGGCGCGTCGATAGGGCATGGTGTCGTAGCGGCTGGGCGCGGCGGCGTAGGGAGTGGGAAAGGCCATGGTGATCAGTCTAGTGCGTTAAGAATAGCGGTGATGCCGATCTGAGCGATTTCGAGGTCTTCCTCGCCCGACAGGCCGCTGATGGCAACGGCGCCGACGCATTCACCCTTGTGGAAAACGGGTGCGCCGCCATCCCAGCCGACATAGCGCGTGTCGCCATGATAATGGACATCGGATCCGTCGGCCTGCGCGTTGCGGCCAAGATCGCCGCTGAGCCCGCGCACGCGGGCGGCGGTATAAGCCTTGTTCTGTGCGATCACGATCGGGGGTAGGGCGCAGCCTTCGGTCCGCCACAGCGCGATGAGTTCGCCGTGGCTGTCGCTGATCGCGATCACCCCGGCCTTGCCCCGGCGCTTTAGCTCGTCACGGCAGGCATCCATGCCGATGCGTGTTTCGGCTTCTCCCAAATTCCAAACGGACTGCATAATCATCCTCTTATGGTAACGTTTTCACCCGCATAGCAGACACAATGCCGGCCGACAATTGCTCCCAAAAACGGGCGTAGGGGCTGGATCGTGCCACTATCCGCTTGCGGCGATGCGGCTTCGCAAGCGCGACTGGCTCGGGCATGACGGCGGGACTTTGAGCATCGATCGAATCAATCGACTGACCGACCGTCGCGGGAGTGCATTCGTGTGCTCTACGCCCATTAAAAGGGCGGCGAGATCGCCATGCGGCTCGGCGTCTCCATCGCTCGGGTTAACCAGCATCTCAAGGCCACGCGCGAGCGGCTAGGGCTTCACAGCGAAGCCACAATCCGTTTTTGTTACTTACGGCGATCTCGGCAGGTTTCCATCGGCTCTGATCGGCGTTGTTGATGGGCGGGCCAATGAGGCTGTGCTTATCTCAACGCCCTGATCGGTAACGGCAGCTTCCCACAACCTATCGCGGTTCCGGCCGCAATCAAGCGCGTGCTTTGCCCGAAAGCCGACCTTCCGCTGTCGAGCGGAAAAGCGGACAGGCAAAAATCGCCCAAATTCGGACGGAGACGCACCGTCGCTGTTCGAATGCGACGGCGCGCGATGTCGGTAGGAACGCTATCTGACCTTACGAGAACAGAGGTCGAAACATTTCATGGAGCGGCGGTAAGAATTTTTCGGCCGCGGTGCCCAATCCGGATTTTACTTGGCGCGTCAGGTCGTCGGCTATCACTTCAAATACGCCTGCCTCGATGCCGTCATATGCCTGGGCAACAATGCTTGCCGGACTGGCCTTCGGTATGTCGTATTGCACCGTCATCGGGGTGTCGACCACACCGACATACAAGCTGATCACCTTAATGCCTTGACCTTCCAGCTTCATCCTCAAACCGTTGGTTGCCGATCCCAGTGCCGCTTTTGACGCTGCGTATACGGTGGGCAACGGGAGCCACGCCGCCAGGGAAACGATGTTCAGTATCGTCGCGTTGCCGTTGGCGGCAAGAACCGGGGTAAACGCTTTGGCAACCCGAAGCGGACCAAAGTAGTTCGTTTCAATGATTAGCCGGGCTTCATCTTCCGATCCGAACAGTGAATCGGCCGCCGGAGCGATGCCCGCGTTATTGATGAGAATGGTAACATCGGACGCCACCGCCGCCGTCTGCGAGACGGACTCGGGGTCGGTGATATCGAGTTTGAGGGGGTGGATACGGGCGTCCGACCAATCTCTGGGCGTGCGGGCCGTCGCATAAACCTTTGCTGCGCCGCGCTCCAGCGCCTGCCGTACGAACTGCTCACCAAGACCGCCATTGGCGCCTGTGACGAGGACATTGTGCCCCTCCAGGCTAGGCCCGTCCGCGCCCGACTGTTCATTATTTTGCATCTTCGACCTCGCTGCATTGCCGTCTCCCGTGAGGCGCACGGCAGATTACAAAATGATGTCAGTATTCTCGATGGGCTCGTCGCTGCGGTAGATGGAGCGTTATACAAGCTGGCAAGCGTCATACGTTCCCGCAGCCCAGTCCCGTTAAGCCATCTTTTAAGAAAGCCGGCGGCGCTTGACTACGTCAGTTATCCGCATCCGTTTTCCCGAAAGCGGACCGACGGCTCACCACCCATCTTACCGAGATGCCGACCTTACGCTTCGGACGGGTCCGCCAAGAAATACAGTTCTGATAGCGCGGCATCGCGACTGATCAGAGGTAACCAATCAAACCTATTCGGTCATGGTGGGAATGGCCCGACGCATGAACGCACCGAACATCGGCACGGTGAACGCTGTCTCGCCGTAGCCCGGATTGTATATCATTCCCTTTGCAATCAACGAGGCCCGCACGGGACCGAAGCTCGACGACTTCCGCCCGAGATGGTCGGCGATGGCAGTCGAGGCAAAGGGCCCCTCCCCTAAATCCGCCATGCCGCGCAGATAGCGCTTTTCAGCCGGCGTAAGCCGGTCGAAGCGCACACGAAAGAAGCTGTTGTCGAGCGCCGCGATGGCGGTCGGGTGCGCAAGATCAACATCCGCCACTGTGATCGGGCAAGCGTCGGCGGCGTCCCAGCATTGCTTGCCCCATTCCTGGAGGAAATAGGGGTAGCCCTCGGTAACGGTGATGATTTGCGCGACTGCAGCAGGCTCGATCGTGCATTCCTCCGCCTCGATTGGATGGACGATGGCGGAACTGGCCGCCGCGGTGCCGAGCGGGCCGATACTGGTGAACAAGAATAAGCGTTCGGCATAGGACTTTGCTTTGCCCATCTGTCCGGCCAGTTGCGGCAAGCCAGCGGCGACCAGAGTGATCGGGCGGTCGTTCTGGCGGGCGCGGTGAAGCGCGGTAATGAGAGCCGCCAGTTCGCGCTCGGGCACATATTGCAGCTCGTCGATGAAAAGTACGAGCGCCGTATCCCGCTCAGCGGCGGCGGCTCCCGCCAAATCGATCAGGTCGATCAAATCGGCGTCGAGATCACCATTGTCCGCCACTCCTATCTCCCCCAGGTCGAGCGACGCCTCGAGCTCGCCGTAACTCAGCTTAAACGCCTTGACGAACCGCGCCAGGGCACCCAGCCCGCGTTTCGCCAGCGTCATTGCCGCCTGACCACGATCGAGCTTCAGCATGGCGGTGCGGAGTGCGGGTACCAGCATCGCGGGTAACGACTGGCCTTCGGGCGCTTCGATCGGAACGCTCAGGATGCCCTCGCCTTCGGCCGCCCGGCGCATGGCGTTGAGCAGCACCGTCTTGCCCACCCCGCGCAATCCCAGCAGGATCATGCTTTGGGCATGACGACCGTTACGAATACGGTCGAGTGCGACGGCGACCGCTTCCAAGACGTCTTCGCGGCCCGCAAGCTCGGGCGGACGGCTGCCGGCGCCTGGCGCGAACGGGTTGCGTCGTGGATCCATTCTAGCGCTTTTATATGGTTCTAGCGGTTATCATAGAACTTAGTAATACCATTATAGACTACTACGTGCCAAGGGTGTATACCGATTTCTTGCGGGTCTTGAAAACAGCCAATGAGCAATATTCGTCACCGGCTGGCCACGCGATGCTCAGCTGAACGGTTGCGGTAGGCGACGATCGGCATGCGCCAGCAAAGGTGTACGATTGATGGTCCGGGCGATATCAGACTAGGCTTGCCTTTGCCGCCAGGTTCACGGCCGCCCTGCCCTGCGTCTCTTCGATGGAACGCGCCATCGCCTCCCAGACGACCGCCGAACGCTCATGCATTTCCCGACGGTTTGGCAAATTAGTCGTTGCAGCTGCCGCGCGCTGGGCTGCGGCATTGGCCAGATAGATGTCGATCAGCGTCATCCCAGTTCTATCGCCCAAATTCTCCGATGCGTCCAATCGGACGCGACAGCAGGGTCGTGCAAAGGCTCCCTCCGGGCTCACCTTCGCCGCGATCAGACTGCGCGATCACGCGGGGTGGCATAAGCGGCGGATGCTCTGCGGAACGATACTGGTGATCGCGCGCCGGATAGGCCGGTTGATGGATCCCGCTTGTTAGCTGTGCGCCATTCGCGATGTTCGTCTTGATGACATACATCATGATCGGCATCTTTGATCCGGTCGTCAAACGAGGCATCCATCCCGCTTACTGGTAGGGCGAGAACACGGTGACACTGCCGCAGCTACTGACGGGCCCGATCGGCTTCAGCCCGCCCGTCCTCGCCTTTGCGGAAAGACTCTCTACCTGACTTCCAAGCGAATTGCCGAAGCCTCCGGTGGCCGCGGCGACAATTGAGACGGGCCCTTTGGAGGAAGAGGAGAACGGCCTCATTCCTGCCGCATCGACCTGCGTGACCGTCGTTGTATTCAACGCCGACTTTAACGAGCCGAATCGCCCGCAGCGGGAACACCGACAAAAGCGCAAATGACCCAAAGCCGAAAGTCGCGACCTCGCCACGGCGTCCCAGCTGCTGCCAGCGGCGCATCTCCCGGCCGAGACCGCTTGAGTGGGATCATCTACGGCCCGTTAGTATGGCCGCTATCATCTCTAGCACCACTTTGGCAGATTATGTTTCGAGGGCTGGCTGAGCAGCGCGTCGCAATGTGGGCAACGTGTCGGTGGTGGCCTAGCGAAGAGGTCGAGGATAGCCTGCCGGACGGCTGGCATGGTCGGCTGCGGCGTTGGTCCCCCGACTCTTTTTTCCGTCCCGCTGCGGTGAGGCGGCGGGACTTGAGGAAGGCGTAAGCGATCATCGTCATCAAGGCATGTCGGTGTAGGGGATACCAACAGCTCAAGAGAGACCTCGCTCAGTCAGCGCCTGGCGGAATGGAGCGCTCATGCCGTATCCCGCATCTGCCGAACGCAGCCGAAGCGCAGGCGCCGCACGAATGCGGTCGGATGCGGCTCGACACTTTTGGGGGCATGGCAATCTGCAATTTGGTGGCGATCGCGATCATGATCGGAACCGCGGCAACGCTGCATGCGGCGGGCAAGACCGATATCAACACCGCCGCGGACGCGGCACAGGCGCTCCGGCCGGTCGCAGGACAGTTCGCGTTCCTGCTGTTCGCGCTCGGTATCATCGGCACCGGCTTATTGGCAGTCCCTGTGCTCGCAGGATCGGCCGCCTATGCGGTCGGCGAGGCGCGCAACTGGAAGATCGGTCTCAAGCACAAGCCGTGGGACGCCATCGGATTCTATTCGGTGATAGGCGTCGCGACGCTCTTGGGTATCGCGATCGACTGGTCGCCGCTTGATCCCATTAAGGCCCTGTTCGGGAGCGCGGTGATCAACGGTGTTGTAGCGGTCCCGATCATGGCCGCGATGATGCTCGTCGTCGCGCGGCACTCGGCAATGAGGCAGTTTACGGCTACTAGATGGCTACTGTTTTTCGGTTGGGGAGCGACCCTCGTAATGGCAATTGCAGCACTCGCAATGCTGGCGCTCTGATCGTCACGCCGATCTGCATGGTTGAGCTATGACATAGGCGGCGCGCATTAGCGCAATTACCGTTTCTCAATTCACGTAAACGGAACGAAGTTCGGCTTCATGCCCAGCGATACGCTGCAGGGACGGCCATAATTGCATTGTTGACGATAGTCCCTTCGGTAACTCGTTCGGCAGCTTCCGTCAGGACCAGACGTTCACCGGGGAAGCATTGGACGCCCGGGTCTGGTCGGCAGGTGCCTCGAAGCATTCCTGCTTATCGGGCACCAAAGCGTTCTTCGGTCGGCCACTCTGGCCATCGGAGAATGATCATGGAGATGCCTGAAACCGAACCCACCGCGACGAAGCGCCCAGTCTGGAATGCGGGACGGACCGTCGGCGCGAAGCGCGCGCTGAAACCGAAGCAAATATGGGAGATCCGATTTTACCTT
>NZ_JH584242.1:85229-118057 GCF_000241485.1 Sphingomonas sp. PAMC 26605 | reverse complement strand
TATGCACGGCTTGTCGATGAATGGGTGACCGGCGTCGGTCTGATGCGAAGCGAGTATGGCACGCACTCGCTTCGCCGAACGAAGGCTTCGATCATATACAGGGCGACCGGCGACCTTCGTGCCGTCCAGATCCTGCTTGGTCATAGCAAGATTGAGAACACAGTGCGCTATCTCGGCATCGACGTGGAAGACGCGCTTGCCCTTGCCGAGAACACCGAAATCTGACCCGATGGCTCCTCGCCTCCGGCGAGGGGCCTCTTCACCGTGCTTTGGGACTTTGCCGCCATTCCCGCAGCAGAAGCCAAACGGCGGCTCTCGGAAAAAGCCGCCGTTCGCGGTTGGCAAGCACCACTTCATAAACGAGCAGCTCTGGTCGTTTGCAGTCCGATGGCTGTAAGAGCATGCTCAAGAAGCATCACCCTGCATGCCGAATGGCTTCGAGTTAAATTGAACGGGTTCGACGGTATGTGGTTGTGTGGTGTCATCCCTGCACGTGGCCACCTGGAACTCGATCTTGATCGTCGCCGCTGGAAATGAAAATAGGACGGGAGTGAGCCAGTTGGTACTTCGAATCGGCAAAGAGGCGGTCGACATCGCTGTGTCTTACCGGGGGGGGAGGATCAGTTGAGTAGTGCGCGTATTGACCGGGTGCTGTCTCGATCATCCGACGCATCGCTGAGATCCGACACAACAGACTGAGCGGTCGTAGGACACTTCAGTCCTTGAGCTTTTGGGAAGGTGATGACTTATGGCTTCAGTTCGTCCGAACGATCGGGTTGCGATGAGCGCTAGGCGCGCGCGGCAGCTTGCACGGTTGACAAGCCTGTGGCTTGCGACCTTTGCATTCATGTCACAATCCAGTGTCGCGCAGACTGGGGCTGTGCACCATTCCTCATCTAGCCCGGCGGTACCGCGGACGCCGGAGGCGAGAGAAGTCTTCGCGGAGCAAATGAGCGGCATACCTTCTCCCGACGATCTGGGCTCCAACTTACCACCAGGAATAACCGCAGCCGCAATAGCGCGACTCATCGTCCCGACCGACGAACTACGCCCGGTCGGCATGGTCGGGCTAAAGCCTTGGCCGGCGCGGCCCGGTTGGTTCATTGCGCTCGCTTGTACGGGAGGCAATGGCCCGAGCAAGACCAAGGTCGACGGTTGCTCGGGTGGTGGACCCTCGACGCCGCTGCACGCCTATATCGCGCTCGTCGAGAAGGATGAAGCGGGACGACCAAAGCTCGCAACGCCACCCGTGGCGGTCGAAGCGACCGTTGACTGGGGCGGATCGCTACTGCCGAGCAGCCCTGAGGCGGCTGAGGATCCGGCTCCAAAGGACGGACCCGCGCCCCTTCCATCCGCCTATGATCGGCTTGACCTTGCACCGTACCACATTGCACCCGGCGAAACCGCCTTTGGGGTACGGGCGTCGTGGTCCGATGGCTACGCTGGCGGGTTCGGCTGGCACAGCGCTATCCTGCTTTACGCGCTGGTAGACGGCCGGCTTCGGCAGGTCCTTGCGGTGCCGACTATCGCGCTGACCTTCACGGCGGGCGAGTGGCACCGCGACGGCACCCGCGACCACGAGATCGAAGAGGGCGCAAACGTTATCCTCTTGGCCGAACATCTGACCGCTGGCCACGCTGACCTCACGGTCAGGAGCAGGGTTACGCGGGACGAGCGACTGTTTCGATGGAACCCGAGCAGCATGCGTTATGCAGAGGCACTCGAACGAGGCAGCCATCCGTAGGTCGTTGAAGAACGTATCGACTATCTGTTTTTCAACGTGCCATTTACCGCTGATTTTCACACACTCTGTCAGCGGTCCATGTCCATGCCACTATGCGGCACCCAGTCCCGCAAACATTCCTTTACAGAGGAATGGCGGCTGTTTGAGACTTCGAGAAAAGCTACGCATGAGACGATGCTCAACTGCCAATTCTGCGTTTTTCGCAGACCTCCGCTTTTTAGACAGTTGGCCATAATTGTCTTAACCTGATTTATCCCGTGCCCGATAAGTCGTACAGGGAGACTGCCAAAAACGGAGGGCTGCCATGAAGACGAATCCCATCATCTTGCTCGTATTCGGCTTTGTGCTGCTCGCTGCCGGCGGCCTGATGAGCCTTACCGGGGGCCCTCCTAAGGCGGACGCCGCTCAAGCATCGCAATGCCGGGAGCGCATGAAGGACCAAGGCGCCGACATGCTGAAGAAATGCGATGAGCAAGCCTTTGCCACAACCATGACTGCGACCGACGCAAATTCCGCCGCGCAGGCGATAAGCGCCGCGAACAAAACCGAGGTAGGCTCAAACAGCTTGGCCATGTTCGTTCTCGGTCTGGGCGCCGTCCTTACGGTTGCTGGTATCTTCATGCGGCGCAAGCGGCCGAGCACCGGGTCATGATCGACCTCACCTGAAGTTAGCAAAGTTCGAAAGGACCGGATGTTCGATCTCGCCCAGACACCGATCGTACTGATCGGCCCAAAAGGAATGCCGCTGATGATGATCGCGGCGGGCCTGATGGCCATGGTCGTGGGCATCGTGGTCTGGAGCGTCACCCACATCGCCCTGATCGGCGGGATCGTAGAGCTAGTGGGCCTTTGGGTGCTCGCCGTTGGGATTGCAATCCGCAAGATGGGCTTTCGCCTGACCATCGCCCCAGAGGGTCTCAGCTATGTGAATCTCGGAGGGAAACGGTTCTGGCGCTGGCGGGATGTGGATAGTTTTGCCCTCGACCAGTTCAAGACCGCCTGGGTAATCAGCTTTCGCGAATACACCAAGGATCCGCGCGGCAAGCATTTCTACCTGCCGAGCCGGTGGGACCGGCCCAAGCACGAGGTGGTGGACCTGTTGATCGCTGCTCAAGCAAAGTGGGGGACCAGCTCGTGAAGGCGCTTGTCTTAGTCGCTGCAGCCGCCCTGTTCGTGGCCGGAAACGCCCACGCTGCCAGCTGCGAGCCTTCCCTCTTCCCGCAATCCCTGAACCTGCGTTCGGCCCGAGTCACCGCGCCCAAGGCGGCCCTGTTCAACGACCCCGAGGCCTGCTCGCGGTCGGTGGGCCTGTGCCGCTCCAAAGCCTATCTGGTGGCGGGCGATGCCGTGCTCGCGGCGCAGACCGAAACGGGCATGACCTGTGTCGCCTTCATCGGGCGAAAGCGCTCGACCATTGGCTGGGTTGACGCCGCTGCCCTGGCCCCGATGCCGAACGCGCCACCGGCTGTCGACTGGACTGGGCATTGGTCACGCTCCGTCGGCGACGCCGAGGCCACGATCGAGCGCAAGGGCAAGAGCTTGTCCGCAAGCCTGTCTGCCAGCGCTGAGGGCGGCCGTTCCGACAACATGCGCACCGGTGGCGCGGACGGCGATTTGATAGTGCACGACGACCGTGCCGAACTCACCAACCGCGGTGACGCGAAGTGCCGGGTGCACCTGCGCGGCATCGGAGCTTACCTGATCGTCAACGACGGAGCGAGCGACGACGCCAACTCCCCTTGCGGCGGGATCGGCGTGACGCTGAACGGTGTCTACGTTCACACCGGGCGCTAACGAAAATCGAACGTTGGCACCTGTGAGAGGGAACGGCAAAAGCCATGTGAGGTTTGTCAACGATACACGAAACGGCGAAGCCTGTCAGAGCAGAGCCAGTGGACAACCAGATCCATGAAGGCCTGCCGTGCCGGGTAGCCGCCTAGATACTCACTTCGCTAAATGGCAGATGCGCAGGCAAAACTGACAAACGCGTCGAGCAGCCCTGCCTGCGAGATTGCAGCCAACGTGTTTTGGGCCGGACAGGATGCCCCGGCGCCAGTGCAACCTTTGTCTCCACGATTAAGAGTGGCGATCCGATGTCGCTCACGTCGCGTCATAGACGGCATAAAACCTTCCTCGATGCCGTCGAGGTCGGCGGGGTGCAGGTGTCGCAAATTGCGTGTGGGACAGAGCGCGTCTGCTTTATCGGCAAAATTCTGATAGGCCGGTGAGGTCATCAACTGAAAATCGAGTCGACTGGGTTGCGCGGCAAGCAAACCTCCAAGGACGGCAGCACTGATCAGCATATGGACCTCCGAGAGCGACAGCCGATATAGACGCTACTCCGCTCGATCATTCACTGCAATTAATCGACGCTTATCAACTGATCAGCGGCAGAAGCCTACCTGACCTCCCGTCCGGCTCGACCCAAAGCACGAAGCCGCTGCGCGGCAGTGGTGTTGGCGGTGAGGTAGCGCGTCTGCGCTGAGGTTTGGCCCTGCGGAGGCAGTGGCGGACGATGGAGTTCCTTGAACGAGAGGAACTCATCATGGCGACTCAACCGATCGACCCACCCGTCACCCCGCTGCGTCAGCGCATGCTCGACGACATGGCGATGCGTGCGATGCGCGCGCGGACTCAGCACGATTATGTCCGCCACGTCCGTGCCTTCGCAGCGTTCCTCGGGCGCTCGCCCGATACCGCGACCGCGGAGGACGTGCGCCGCTTCCAGCTTCATCAGCGCGAACACGGTGTCGGCGAGTCCACGATCAACGGCTCGGTGTCGGCACTGCGCTTTCTGTTCGACGTGACGCTCGAGCGACCCGACCTGTCGCGGCGGCTGGTGCTCGCGCATCGTCCCAGGAAGCTGCCCGACGTGCTGAGCGTCGATGAGGTGGCCAGGCTGCTCGAGGCGGCACCGGGCATCAAATACCGCGCGGCGCTGGGCGTTGCCTATGGCGCCGGCCTGCGCGTGTCGGAGGTGGCGCATCTCAAGGCCGACGATATCGACAGCAAGCGCATGCTGATCCGGATCGAGGAGGGCAAGGGGCGCAAGGACCGCAACGCCATGCTGTCGCCGCAACTGCTCGAGCTGCTGCGGCTGTGGTGGCGCGAGGGCAAGCGGCGCAGCGTCCTGCTGCCGCACGGCTGGCTGTTTCCCGGGCGCAGCTACACCGATCCGATCTCGACGCGGCAGCTTCACCGCGCGGTCTGCGAGGCGGCCGAGGCGGCCGGGATCCGCAAGCGAGTCAGCCCGCACACGCTGCGCCACAGTTTTGCGACGCACCTGCTCGAGCAGGATGTCGATATCCGCGTGATCCAGGTATTGCTCGGGCACAGCAAGCTCGAGACGACCGCGCTCTACACCAAGGTCGCCACCCGCACGATCCGCGCGGTCACCAGTCCGCTCGACCGGCTGATGGCGCTGATGGAAGGCAAGACGCCCGCCGGTTGAGCCGGTGCGCGCCGCACTCGAGGTCGCCGACATCTTCCGCGCTGCCGGCCCTGCGTACCGGGCCGCCCATGCCGGGCATCTGAGCCTGCACCAGCTCAAGGTCATGGCGGCGATCGAGCATTGTCGCACCGCCATCATGGGCGGTCACGTCGAGGCCTGCACCGACTGCGGGCATTGGCGGGTTGCCTATAACAGTTGTCGCAACCGGCATTGCCCGCGGTGCCAGGGTGCCGCCGCGCGCGCCTGGCTCGCAGAGCGCGAGGCCGACCTGCTGCCGGTCGGATACTTCCATGTCGTGTTTACGCTGCCCGCCGAGGTCGCCGACATCGCGTTCCACAACAAGGCCCTGGTCTACGATCTGCTGTTCAAGGCGGCATCCGAGACGATACTGACCATCGCTGCCGACCCCAAGCATCTCGGCGCGCGCATCGGTATCACCGCGGTGCTGCATACATGGGGGTCGGCGATGACCCATCATCCGCATGTCCACATGATCGTGCCGGGCGGTGGCATCGCGCGCGACGGATCGCGCTGGATATCCTCGCGGCCGGCGTTCCTGCTGCCGGTCAAGGTGCTGGGCAAGCTGTTCCGCCGCCTGTTCCTGACCCGGCTGATCGCGCTCCACGCGGCGGGGCGGCTCGCGTTCTTCGGCGCCCTCGCGCACCTGGCCGACCGGCGTGCGTTCCTGCGGCACCTGTCACCGGTCCGAAAGAAGAACTGGGTCGTCTACGCCAAACCGCCGTTCGCTGGGCCGCAGGCGGTGCTCGCCTATCTGTCGCGCTACACCCACCGGGTCGCGATCTCGAACAGCCGGCTAATCGCGCTCGACGAGGCCGGCGTCACCCTGCGCTACAAAGACTATCGCCGCGACGGCGCCGATCGGCAGCAGGTGATGACGCTGGCGACGGACGAGTTCCTGCGCCGCTTCCTGCTGCATGTCCTGCCGCGCGGGTTCCACCGCATCCGCCACTACGGCCTGCTCGCCGGCGCCACCCGCAAGGCCCATCTCGAACATGCCCGCCAGTTGCTTGGCGTCGCACCGCCGCCCGATGCTGCGCCAGAGGAACCGATCGATCTCCGCCCGCCATGCCCGTGCTGCGGCGGGCACATGGTCATCATCGAGGTCTTCGAACGATGGCGCCGGCCCCGCGCACCGCCACACTCCACCGCATCGACCGGGACCACCGCGCCATGACCCGGCATGGCTCGGCCCAACCGCGCTTCGAAAGTCCCGTGCTTCCGGCGGCGATTCCGCTCGCGTTGGCGACAACGCCAGCCGAGCCGGCGCCGATCTCAAGGCCCGACACTGGTCACCAGCTACGCGCCACGTCGCCCCTGCGCCCCACGTTCCGAACAGCCCATGCGCTTCCCACAGGCCGATGCGACCCCCGCGCGGCAGAGCGAAAACCGAAAAACCCATAGGCACCGCGTGCTGCCCGCGGCTTCCCGCTTTGGAGGATATCGTACGCCTGCCGGCATCCGATATCCTTCACAGAATCGGACGTCCAGCCCAATGTAGCTGGACGCCGCAAGCGGACGTTTGTTCATCTGGCGACCGCTCTTGTTTTGCATATAAACGCCCGTCACAATGCAAGGATCGAAAGGGCGTGTCGTGTTCGGCAGACCTGGCTTGTGACCCCACATCCTGCTTCCCGCTTGGCGACGATTGAAGACGCTCGCCACAATCTGAGCGCCGGGCCCCCGAGGGCTGATCTTAAGGGGCGGACCTGGGATGGAGTCGCGATCGACCAATTGTCGGCGTACAGCGTCACCGACATGGCGGTTGGCCCGCGCGACCATCATCTGCTCGCTATAAACTTGGCAGATCATCCCTATGTGCGCGCGCAACGCTGCGGCCGCATCTACGAGAGCGCTGGCCGCTTGGGTGAGGCGGCGATCATCCCGGCCGGTGAGGCATCGACTTGAGATGGAAACATCCCGCCCCATATCACGGTACGCATTCCCCCATCGACCATCCTCGAAATTGCCGGCGACGTGCTTCCGATAGGTCGCCGCGACAGGACATCTCGAACAACTTCCGCATCCGAGACCCTTTCATCGCCAATATGGCGGCCATCTTCAGCTTGGAGATTGGCCGAGCGCCGCACCCAGCCCAGGATGTGCTGGTCGAGTCGCTCGTTACCGCGCTGATGCTGCATCTCTTGCGAGGATATGCCGGCACGCCCTGGCGCGACGAGTACCCGCTCAAGAGCGTTCCGCCAGCGGCGCTGCGGCGGGCTATCGCCTACATAGAAGACCAGCCGAGCGCCCGCGTCTCCCTAGGCGACCTTGCAGCGGCGGCCGGGCTTAGCCGTTTCCATTTCAGCCGGCTTTTCCGGAAATACATCGGCATGACCCCAGCGCTCTACGTCGAACGCTCACGGATCGATCGGGCCAAGGCAATGATCCGCGTTGGGCAACTGCCGTTGGCGGACATCGCGTACGCCGTCGGTTTTGCCGACCAGAGCCATTTCGCCCGCCGCTTCCGGCACCACGAGGGCTGCACGCCGTCGGACTATATGCGCGAGCACGCCTGGCACCGGCACCCTCGTCGAAAAATTTGATCACACGGAGCAAGGATCGTCCATTCAGAGCAACAAGCTTCAATCCCACGCGCGCGCATCCCGGCTATCGTTTCTCCCGCCGATCAACGGCTTAAAGGAGTCCGACATGCCCATGGTAACAACTGCTGACGGCACCGAGATCTTCTACAAAGATTGGGGGCCGACGAACGGGCCCACTCTGTTCTTCCACCATGGTTGGCCACTCAGCGCGGATGATTGGGACAGCCAAATGATGTTCTTTCTCGCACACGGCTTCCGCGTGCTCGCGCATGATCGCCGCGGGCACGGCCGCTCGACCCAGACCGCGGACGGCCACGACATGGATACCTATGCCGCTGATGCGTTCGCAGTCGTGGAGAAGCTCGGGCTCAAAGGCACTGTGCATATCGGTCATTCGACCGGCGGCGGAGAGGTCGCCCGCTTTGTCGCGAAATACGGGAAAGGCCGCGTTGCCAAGGCCGTGCTGATCAGTGCGATCCCGCCGACTTTCATGCAATCCGACCGCAACCCCGATGGCGTGCCCAAAGCGGTCGTTGACTCGATCCGCGACGGCACTGCCTTTCACCGCGCACAATTCTACCAGGATATCACCATTCCCTTCTATGGCTTCAATCGTGAGGGTGCAGAAGTGTCGCAGGGCATCCGCGACAATTGGTGGCGGCAAGGCATGATGGGCGCAGCGATCGCGCAGTGGGAATGCGTGCGCGTGCTGTCCGAGACCGAATTCTACGACGACCTTGCGGCGATCAGTTGCCCGGTGCTGGTGATGCACGGCGAGGACGATCAGATCTGCCCCTTCCCGACAACCGGCGCGCGTTCGGTTAAACTGGTGAAGGACGGCACGCTTATCTCGTATTCAGGCCTGCCCCACGGTATGCCGACCACACATGCCGATATCATCAACCGCGACCTCCTGGCGTTTGTCAGCGGATGAGACAGTGGGGGCGAACAACACGCCCCCATCTTCTCGGGACAAAGCGGTCACTAACGTCGTCAGGCCCGAACGGCGAGATCGGATAGAAGCAGACGCTCGCAGCGTGGGTCTCCAGACGGCAAACGCTCGGATGTGGCCGCCTCGAGAACTCCTTTAGGGTAGGTGCGATCGGACCGGTTTTCCGCTTTGCCCGTAGCTAGCAACCACTTGCGTTGGACCGTTCACAGGCACCCACCGTTTGTTAAACACTCTCCTTGTCTAACTGTCTGAGAGCGCTTGTTTTTGCAGCATCGCAGGGAACGGGAAGCACCTGTACGGAAAACGTCCGAGACCGTTGAAAAAGGCCTGCGCGAAATCGGCGTGGCGGATGGCTGGTGACGCCGGCCACGGGAGGATACGCCGCGTATCAGGCCGGCGCAGCCTGCCGGGCGAGCAGCTGAAGATTGTATGCCGCGGCGGCCATGGTGAACTCCTCGGCTGCTCCTAACAGGCCCCGCAGCTTGAGCGTTCGTAGCCCCAGGGTGCGCTTCAGGTGGCCGAACACGCGCTCGATCCGCTGTCTTCGACGCCGTGCGTGCACATAGGCGTCGGTGCCAGCAAGGGCGCGCACGGTATCGCGGGCTTCCTCGCTGACGAGCCGGGTGACACCCCGCTTCGGACCGATGGTGCATTTCGGCTTCAGCTCGCAGGCAGTGCAATCGGCCGGCCGGCTTCGGTAGACACGCACCAGCTTGGTCCGGTTGGTGCCGCAATAGCCGAGCAGCTTGTCCGCCGGACAGCGGTAGGCATCCGCTTCCCGGTCGTAGCGGAAGGCATCCCGGGTGAAGAAGGCGTCCCGCTGGCGGGTCCGGTCTATGACCGGGATGTATGGCGTGATGTTCCGGTCGATCAGCCAGCCGAGCAGCCGACCGCTACCATACGCCTTATCGGCCGAGAGACTGGCGGGTTCGATGCCCAGCCTGGTGCCGGCGCGTGACACCAGCGTCCGGGTCGCCGCCACCTCGGCTGCGAAGCGGGCGGGCGTCGCCTCCACGTCGAGGATGCAGTCGGTGTCGAGGTCGAGCAGGGGGTTAATGGCGTATGCGTAGCGCGCCGGTCCGTGCTTGCAGGTGAGCGCCGCCTGCGGGTCGGTCGGCGAGATGCTGGTCGGATCGACGGGCGCTGGTTCGTCGGGGTCCGGCGGCAGCGCGGCATCGAGCGCCGCCAGATATTCGGCGACGGGTCGCGATATGCTTTCCCCGGCACGAAGCTCGTCTGCAGCGTCGGCCCCCTTCAGCTTCTTCTCGCGGCTGGCGTCGGCCATGATCGTGCTGCCGTCCACCGCCAAGTCGCGCCCCGTTACCAGCCCGGCCGCGGCGCACCGCGCGACTACCTGCTCGAATAGCAGACGATGTAGGTCGCAGGCGCGGAAGCGGCCGTGCCGGTTCTTGGAGAAGGTGGAATGGTCGGGCACTCGGTCGGCCAGATCGAGCCGGCAGAACCATCGATAGGCGAGGTTGAGGTGCACCTCCTCGCACAGGCGGCGTTCCGAGCGGATGCCGAACAGATAGCCAACCAGCAGCATTCTGAGCATCAGCTCCGGGTCGATCGAGGGTCGCCCATTCGCGCTGTAGCTTGACGCCAGCGCCTCGCGCACGAAGCCGAAATCCGGCACGCCGTCGATGCGTCGGAGCAGATGGTCAACCGGCACATGCTCATCGAGCCGGAAGCCGTAGAACAGCGCGCCCTGTGCCACCTGCCGACCCATCATGTCCGTGATCCCCCTACCGCCTTGCAGGAGTGAATCACGCCCTCGTCACCGTCGCAAACAGCCGTTTTTCAACAGCCTCGTCCGTTTGTTGAACGCCTAGAGTGGCTTCGGCCGGGGCCGCCCTCCGATGGCTACTCCTTCTCATAACTCCGTATCTGGAGCGAAATTTTAAGCATTTTAAATTGGAAACGGATTTTGGGAAAACCGTACCGAGTCAGGGCCCGCGCATGGCCGTAATGAGCGACCTTCCCGTGCCTAGTTCCCTTTCGGGGGTGCGACAGAGGTCCGGTGCTCACGAGATCGTCATTGCCGTCAATCGCGGGCTTGGTCGCCTTTGCTCCTCCCCGCGTAAACGGCGCATAAGATTGCGCTTATGGTCGTGTTCAGCGAAGGGTGTCCTGCTCGAACGTCCGGTTCAGTAGTGGAGAGGGCCATGGACGCGTTGGAAGCGCTTCAGAAATATGATGTGCTGGATACCGGACCCGAACAGGGTTTCGAAGACATCGTGGCGCTGGCCGCCCAGATTTGCCGGGCGCCGACATCCCTGGTGTCCTTGCTCGACACTGACCGGCAATGGTTCAAGGCGCGCGTGGGCTTCGACCCTGAGCAGACCAGCTTGGATCAGTCTGTCTGTCGTCACGTGGTGGAGGCGGCAAAAACCGTGGTCATCACCGATCTCACTGCCGATCCCCGAACCCGTGATAATACGCTCGTCACCGGAGGTCCGCGCATACGCTTCTATGCCGGCGCTCCGCTGGCGACCCGCTTTGGCGTTATCGGCGCGCTTTGCATCATCGACACCATCCCGCGTCCCGATGGTCTTACCGCTGATGAACAACAAGCGCTTGAGCGTCTGGCCCGGCAGGTTGTGGCCCTTCTTGAGATGCGGAAGGACGCGGCTGAACTACGGCGGGCCCTGAGCGAGCGTGACGCCTCAGAGGCTGCGGAGAGGGTTACCGATCGCCGCTGGCGAGACCTGTACCGGAACATGGAACAAGGATTCATCTACGCTCGTGTGCTTCGAGACGAGGACGGACAAATCTTCGACTGGCGCTACGAAGAGGTCAATAATGCTTGGGGCGAACTCGTCGGGATTGATCCCGACGACGCGCGGGGGAAGACCATTCGGGAGCTGATTCCTGGAATCGAGAACGAGTGGGTCATGGAACTGGCCGCGGTCGTCGATACGCACAAGCCTGTCCATTTCACCCGTCAGGTTGGCGTATTCAACCGATGGTATGACGGTGCGGCGCAGTGGATCGGCAACGACGACTTCACCGTCATTTTTCACGAGGTCACCGCGCGCGTAGAAGAGGTACGTCGGCGAGACGCGCTGCTGGCGCTTGGCGATGTACTTCGGAACGCCGGTGAAATCACGGACGTGATCGCGGAAGCCTCATGCATTGTCGGCGAGGCCGTGGAAGCGTCGCGGGCCACCTTTGGCGAGATGGACCATAACCGCCAACGGATACGGGTCGCATCCGGTTGGGCATTGCCAAACATGCCTTCCATCGAAGGCGACTATCGTTTTGATGATTACGGGCAGATGCGCCCCTACCTCATCCGCGGTGAAATCTTCGTCGTGAACGACGTGCTGACGGACGATCGTACCGCCAATGAGGCATCCAGCTGGGCCGAACTTCAGGCCCGTGCGGTGATTAACGTGCCGGTTCGAGAGCATGGACGGACGACTGCGGTCCTAATAGTTCACCGTGATACGCCGCACTCCTGGAACGCGGGGGAGCTTTCCTTCCTTCGCAATGCTGCTGACAGGTTGGAGATTGCCATCGCGCGCAAGCGCGACGAGGAACGCCAGGATGTGGTTAACGGGGAGATCGCTCACCGTTTAAAGAACGCGCTGGCGATGGCGCAGGCGATCTCAAATCAGACGTTGCGGGGCGATGCTTCGCCTAAGGGTCTAGAGGCTTTCGGCCACCGTCTTCAAGCGCTCGGAATGGCGCATGACGCGCTCACGGCTGATCGTTGGAAGGGCGCGACGCTTGGAGACATGCTGGCTAACGTGCTCGATGTCGCGGGCATCCGCGATCGATGCGTCCTGTCCGGTCCGAAGGTCGAGATGGGAGCCCGCGCCGCATTGTCAACCTCGCTGCTTACGCACGAACTCGCCACCAACGCACTTAAATATGGCGCCCTGTCGGTTGAGGGCGGTACTGTCGACATCGCCTGGGGCCTCGCGGGAGAAGCCGACGCGGTCCAGCTCGCACTTGATTGGACGGAGCGAGGTGGGCCGCCAGCTTCCCCACCAACCCGTAAAGGCTTCGGATCACGTCTGATTCGACTTGGCCTAATTGGAACAGGTGGCTCGGACGTGCGCTATGGACAAACGGGTTTTGCGGCGTCTTTCCGGGCTCTGCTCGCGCAGGTAGAGCAGACGTGAATTCAGGCGTATCGATGAAAGCGGGTAAGGTTGCGATTGTCCTTGTCGTCGAGGACGAGCCGCTTCAGCGCATGGACATGATCGACATGGCCGAAGAGGCCGGCTTCCAAGTTCTCGAGGCTCATGATGCCGATCACGCCATCGCTCTTCTCGAATCGCGTTCGGATGTGCGACTGGTGCTAACCGACATCGACATGCCGGGCGCCATGAACGGCATGAAGTTCGCCGCGGCGGTCCGCAAGCGATGGCCGCCGATCGCGATTATCCTGACGACCGCGGGTCACGCTCCAGCACCGGCTGATATTCCCGAGCAGGCCATTTTCATACCCAAGCCGCTCCATCACGAACGCACTGTCGAGACGATGCGTCGATTGACTGAAGAGCTGGCCGGCAAGGACTAGGCAAGCCTTGTGCTTGCGCCGCTCCGTCCGTGCCTCCCGTTTTACATCATGTCCCGAGAAAGCTAATCTGTTCTCGAAACTCGATCCATTTCGAGAAAGCACCCAGTCCGCTAGCGCCCAGGATGCGACGTTTTGACACATGAAGACATGCTCAGACCTGTCGCTGCGGCCGCTGGCAATCTGGGCAGACATGGCCCAATGTGCATTTGCTTTGGGAGCCTGGACTAGGAGTGGCCATGTTGGGTGATCGTTGGGGGATAGTCCCATGCGTATGCGCGGCAGCACTATCGGCTTCGCCGGCAGTCGCTCAAACCGCAGGTGACAAGGCGGCCATCATCCGAGTGGTAAGTCAGCAATACGAGATGTTCGGAAAACGAGATGCCGTTGGCTATGGCAAGCTGTTTACGGAAGACGGCACATTCATTTCGATGCCGGGATTGAAGATCGATGGACGCCGCGACATCACAGATGCCAACGCCAAATTCTTTACATTTATGAACGTCGAAAAAACACGAATAGCGTATAAACAGCCGCGTGTTAAATTCCTCAGTCCGAATACGGCTATAGTTTATAGTCCGTGGAGCGGTTTGTGGATGATTGGCGAGACTCGCGAGGAGTCCGGTTATTTGACGATGGTGATGTGCAAGCAGGCAGGCGGTTGGAAAATTAACTCGGCCACCAATGCTGCCAACGCAATGGGCGCAAAGGATTTTGATCTGGTGGATTACGACCCCGCTGATCCCCGTTGGAATGGGAAGGCGCAATAGAGACCTCGGGTAGGTTTTGCTGACGTCCGCCATAGCCTTCGAACCGAACCGGACGGACCGCTGACCACCAGGCATTGCCCTACTTATATCCGCGCGCAGGCCGAGTTTTGGGAAGCCCCTGGCGTTCTCATTGGCTGATCCCAATCTAAAACACCCCGGCCTTCTCAATCACCATTTATTTTCAGGAAACCAGGGAGCGGTCGGAAGCGCCTAGTTGTGGTCATAGTGACTGGCGTGCAACACACCTATCGGCGATCGCGAAAACGATCGTTGACGCCGGAGGCACTATGAAACGTATCGTTGGAATCGTCGTGGCCGTAGTTGTCTGCGCGGGCACGGTAGCGCTGGCCCAATCGCCACCTGCGGGCCTGAAGCGGACCGATCTTCTACGGCATGATCTGTCGATAGAAGGTCGTGAAGCGATTCAAACGCGGGTGGACTTTGCGCCGGGCGCGGTGGCGCCTTGGCACAGTCACCCAGGTGAGGAGTTGAGCTATGTGCCAGAAGGCGCGCTTCAGTTTCAGATACAAGGGCAAGAGCCCGTAACTCTCAAAACTGGAGATGCCTATTTCATCTCCGCTGGTGCGGTCCATACGGCGCGGAATCTTGAGACAATCCCCGGCGTCGAACTGGCAACTTATATCGTCGAGAAAGGCAAGCCGCTTCTCGTGCGTGCCGGGAAAGCGAACGGCAGCTAATCACGGTGGGTTCAACGGGTCGCTGCAACACGCTCGGCGAACATTTCAGCCGGTGTCTGATACATCAAGGTCTTTCTGGGGCGCTCGTTGAGCTGGCGAGCGATGGCGCTGAGTTTGGCCTGGCTGTGGAGCGACAGATCCGTTCCCTTGGGCAGATATTGGCGCAGCAGGCGATTGGTATTTTCGTTGGTACCGCGCTGCCACGGGCTTTGCGGATCGCAAAAATAGACGTCGACCTCGGTCGCCAGGGTGAAGCGCTTATGATCGGCGAGTTCCTTGCCGCGATCCCAGGTCAGCGACTGATAGAGCTCGCGAGGCAGTTTGCGCGCCTGCTTGATCAGGGCCGAGACGACGCTGGCGGTCTCCTTGTTCGCCACCTTGGCCAGAATCACATAGCGTGACTGGCGTTCGACCAGCGTCACGATATGGCTGTTTCGCGCGCCCGAGATGAGATCGCCCTCCCAATGTCCGGGCACGGCGCGGTCCTCGACTGACGCCGGCCGTTCGCTGATCGATATCGCATCCTTGATCTGGCCAAGCCCGTCACGCTTCAGGCTGGCGTGGCGCGAGCGGCGGATCGTGCGCTTCGGCCGGAGATGCTCGAGCAGCTCCTTCTTCAGGACGCCACGCGCCTGGATGAACAGGCTTTTGTAGATCGTCTCGTGTGACACGCGGTGCTGCTCTTCGTCCGGAAAGCTGCGCTTGAGCCAGCCAGCGATCTGCTCGGGCGACCAGCTGCGGCGCAGCTTGCGCGATACTGTTCGGCGTAAGCCCGGATGGCAAGCCAGCTTGCACGGCTTGGGGCGCAGCGCGCGATCCCACGTTGCCTGATCCGAGACGGTCCCGCGATACCGATCTCGACCGCCACCCCGGCCGACCTCGCGGCTGATCGTCGAAGGCGCCCGACCAAGCTGGGCTGCGATCGATCTGAGCGAGCGGCCGGCGACAAGACCTCTCGATATCTCCTCGCGCTCGCTCAGGCTGAGGGATCGGCCCGACCGCCTGCGCTCCGCCGGACGAATGCCGCCCGACGGCGACAGCACCGAGAAAATCGACGACGACTGCCGGTCAAACCGCCGGCCGATCGAACTCATCGACTCCCCGCGCTGCCACCGGTCCCAAATCTCGGATCGCTGTGCCGCCGAGTAATAAATCCGCTGACGCTGCTTCATCCCCACACTCCTTCTCCTCAAAGAATGAAGTGTTGCGACCACCCGTTGAACCCACCACCAGATCCGGCCATTCCCGAAACTCGATGCCGATCGAGAAAGCCCCGCCTCCGGGACGCTAACCGTGGATTGTCTCGCCGCGTTCAAGCATCGCAACAAAGTCGGCGATCCGCCTGGCGCGCGTCTCCAGCTTCTTCGCCGTGCCGATCCGGTAGAGGATCGCATAGCGATTCGCCCCCTTGAGGGTGACAAAGAATGCTGCGGCTTGAGGCGAGGCGTCCAGCGCGGCTTGTAGGTCGGACGGCACTTCAGCCGTGCTCGCGGGAGCATAGGCCGCCTCCCATCGGCCATCAGCCTTGGCGGCCTCTACTTCGGCCAAGCCTGCTGGGTGTATCCGGCCCTCCGCGATTAACTCCGTGGCGCGCGCCCGGTTAACCTCAGATCATTTGCTTGCGCGCTTGCGGGGCGTGAACCGGACGAGCCAGCTCGCTTCGTCATACCTGTCAAGCTGTCCGTCGATCCAGCCGTGGCAAAGCGCCGCGTCGATCGCTTCCGCCCTCAAGAGGCTGGGGGTTCCGGCACCTTTCTTGGCGAGTTTCAGCCACAGCCCCTTTGATGTTCTCAGCTCCGCAGCCAGCCGAGCATCAAACGCTGCCGCGCTATCGAAGCCAATGATCGGCAGTCCCGCTCGCATTTCCGCGCTCATCAAACGGGACAATAGCTCCCCCGATCCTTCTGGCAATGGTGTCGCGCGTTAAGCTGCGGCGGGCGTCAGACAAAAGACGCCACAATCCCGTTTCACCATCGTTTCCGGGAACGCCCCGAGCGTCTCGATCGCCGTTCCTGATTGGGAAGATGTGAATCTCTATGATCTAGGCTGTCGTTCCTCCGCCGGCCCGACATACTCCCGTCTCGTGCCCAGCAGCACGAACGGCACCGCCGCTAGGTTGACCGCAACCACCGCCAGCCAGACCGCGCCCGGCCAGTGCTGCTGCACGGCGAAGTAGAAGGCGGTGAAGCCGAGCGGTGCGACGATCGATGCCAGACTTACCGTTGAGGCGAGCAGGCCCTGCAACTGGCCCTGGCGGGCGGCGTCCACCGCCTTGGTTGCCAGAGCCTGCAAGGCGGGCGTTCCGATGCTACCGAGCGCGAACAACGGCATGACGGCGAACACCATCCAACCGCGAGAGGCGAACGCCATGCCGGCCAGCGCGACACAAGAGCAGGCAATCCCCGCCAACACCGCCTTGCGCTCCCCAAGCAGCTTCGCCGCCGCCCCGGGAAGGAAGGCTTGAACCAGCGTCTGCCAGATGCCGAATGCGCCGAGCGACAGACCAACCCAGAAGCCGTTCCAGCGGAAGGCGTCATAGCCCCATAAGGCCCAGCAAACGCCATAAGCCTCACCCGCTCCGCTCAACGTGAAATAGACTAGGACGAGCGGCAGCAGACGCGGCTTCGAGAACAGCCAGCGCATCGGTGCCAGGGGGTTAAGGGTAACCGGATCGAAGCGGTCGGTCGATCCACCGTGGGATTCGGGCAAGGCGACAAGCGCGAGCAGCAGGTTGCCGGCGTTGAGCGCGGCCGCGGCGATGAACGGCAGCCGCACCCATTGCTCGCCGAGCACGCCGCCCAGGACCGGGCCGACGATGAAGCCGGCCCCGAACATCGCGCTCAGCATGCCGAACCGGCGGGCTCGCAGCTCTTCAGGGGTGACATCCGTGACATAGGCCGTGGCGACGGAAATGTTGGCGCTCGTCAGCCCGGCCACGGCGCGCCCGAGTATCAGCATCCAGAGCTGGGGTGCGAGCGCCATCAAGACGTAGCTGGCTGCAGCTCCCATCAGCGAAACGAGCAGGATCGGCCGACGCCCGAGCCGGTCGCTCAGCATTCCGAGGACGGGCGCGAACACGAACTGCATCGCCGCGTAGAGCGAGGCAAGCCACCCGATGTAGGGGGCGACATCGGCCGTGTGCGTGACATCCCGGATTAGCTGGGGAAGGATCGGGAAGACGATCCCGATCCCCGCCGCGTCGAGCGCGACCGTGGCATAGATGACGGTGAGCGAGCGTCGCGTTCCGCGCGGGTCAGTCGACACGAACAACAAGCTTGCCCGTCACGCTACCGGATTGGCTGGCTTCCTGCGCCTGCTTTGCCTCGTCGAGGGGAAAAGTCTTTTCGATGCGCAGCGTGAACGTGCCGCTTTCGCAGAGCTGCGCCATCGTGGCGAACAGGCGCGCAGGATCGACGGGCGGTCCATGTGAGAACTTCGCGCCATATTGCTCGGCCGAGAAGTCGGCGACCGACAGGACGTGAGAGGCGTCGCCGACAATGGCGATCAACTCGGGGATGATCCCCGAGCCGGCAACGTCGATTGCGGCGTCTACCCCGGAGGGGGACAGCGAGCGAACGCGCTCGGCGAGGCCTTCACCATAGGTGGTGGGGATCGCGCCGAGGCCGGCCACGTAATCGTGCTTGCCCGCGCTGGCGGTGCCGATCACGGTAATGCCGCGCAGCCCCGCGAGCTGAAGGATGGCCGTGCCGACGCCGCCCGCTGCGCCGCTCACCAGCAGGGTCTGACCCTGCTCGACGCCGACCTGATCGAGCGCCCGCGTTGCGGTGTCTGAGATGACGGGAAGGCCGGCCGCGACCTCGAAGGAGACGCCGTCCGGCTTTCGCGCCCAATGCGTCAGGATCGCCTCCTCGGCCATGACGGCGTTGCCGAAGCCGAACACCGCGTCGCCGACCGCGACATCGGTGACGCCGGCGCCGATTTCGGTCACGACCCCGGAGCCTTCCACCCCGATCCCGGTGGGAAACTGGCCGTCCTCGAAGGCGCGGTACTGCCCCTCCCGTCGCTTCCAGTCCGACGGGTTCACGCCGGCGGCATGAACTTTGATCCGCACCTCTGCCGGTTCAGGATGTGGTGGCTCGACCTCGACCAGGTTGAGTACGTCCGGACCACCATATCCGTTGAACTCGATAGCCTTCATCTTCACGCTCCAACAGTCGTGGGATCACATACCCGCGAGTAAAGCCGACAACGGCAAGGCTGTCGGCCAGGATTATGGAGACGCTGGCCGGATCATCTGAGAAGGATGACCGACGTGTGCTTGGCTACCAGACCCATGCACGATGGTGACGGCAGCCGCTTTTCGCGACGACCGGTACTTACCAGCACCAAGTTGGTCAGGCAATAGCCTGACTGGGGTCGTGCATCCAACCGCGTTGGGCGACAGCTTTCCCGTAACGGTCCTTTTGAGAATTCGCTGGCGGCAGCGTTGTGCAGGAAACGTCCGGCTCCTCAACGTGCATGCCAAGCCACCATCGGCTATGATGCTTTTTTCGAAAATAAGCGGGGCTTGGCTTCTAAAAGGCCATAGGCTCGTTTCCTACCAATGCGTCGAATAATCTACACCAGCATATCGCTAACCGGGACCGACCTTGCCGAGCTTGACGCCATCGTGACTGAGTCGATCGCTTCGAACACCAAGGCTGGCATTACCGGCATGCTGTGGTCAAACGGTGCAAATTTCGCACAGGTTCTCGAAGGCGGTCATGACGAAGTTGGTGCCACGATGGACCGCATTCGGGCTGATCCGAGACACGTTGATATCGAGGTGGTTCTTGATCGCGCTGTAGTTTCCCGCCAGTTCGGTAATTGGGCGATGCGACGTGCAGACGACGGGGAAGCAAGCACGCCCGGCACCACGTTTCTGCTAGGATTTGCGTTGAGCGAGCGCACCGCTTCCGCGAAGCGACTATATGAAATCATCATGGCGATCGAGGGATAGGGCACAGCGCGTCATCATTGCTGACGGCTCAGCCTCTGTCCAGAAAACGGCCGTTTTCCGAACATCGGCATATGGGCCGGGAGAATCGTCCTTTGCCGCGCGCCAATGTTCATCAACCGGTTTGGATAACAATGTGCAGGAAGGGCCCATGTACGTCAGCTATCCGCACCGAGGTGCTCGATAGCTGCCCGTTGCCAATGGCCCCTCGCCAGTCGGCTTGATGCTGGTGCCGAGTGACCTCAGGAACGACGGTGTTCAAGACCGGTTACCGGACGCGCTCGGTCGCAAGGATGGGTGATCGCCGATCGTTTTGGCCTCGTCGAATGACGGGTTCCGTCCGAAGCGGCCATCCGCAACTTACTTCACGAACGACGTGAGTTGGTCGAGAGCCGCCCCCAGCAGCGCGGCGAGGCTGACCCAATAGACGACACTCGCGAGCCCATCGCCCCACCCCAGAAGCGGACATCCGTTAATGTGACGGATGTGCGTTGAGCGGCTAGCCCAATCGTCGAGCGGAATGGCGAAAGGGTGCGACTTCGCTGCCGTTCCCAAAGCGATCGTCAACGACGGCTTTCGCCAGGAGCGGACGGTCGAGCTGCACGGACCGCAACGAGCAGGAGGACGAGAAACGCTTCCCGCATCTTCCTGTCCATGCTTGCGTTTTTTTCTGTTGTCAGCGACAAGAAAAAATGGCGTTGACGACAATTCAGTTTACTCAGGAGCAGGCGCGCGAAATCGCGGAAGTGTCGCCGGGCGACGTGCGCGCCTGGCGTAAGGCGGTACCTTATCTGGCTGACAAGCCTGGCAAGGCCGCGCGTTTCACCTTTGCTGACTTGGTGGGCCTCGCGATTACTAGCGAGCTGACCCACCGCTTCGGAGCGCGGATCAGCGACATCGGGATCAGCGTGGACAAGCTGTTTCGCGAACTCGCCGACGCGCGCCCCGCGCATCTGGAAGGTTTTATTGCGCTTATTGGTTCGGCATCCGCTGATCTCCTGACGATTGACGATTTCTCGACGCGGCAGATCAGCGAGCCCACGCTGGTCGTACCCTGCAATCCCATCGTTAGTCGGATCGGAGCGCGCATGATGCCCTCGACGCCCAGTTCGGCGCAAAGCGCGCTTCCTTTTCCGCCGCAAATCCTCAAGGCCGGAAGATGAACCAGACCCGTTTGGAGTTTTCACCCCCCGGCGCGCCTAATCTCGCGCAGCAGCGGGGTGGCGCTCCCCATAGCCTTACGCTGCAGACTGCCGTGGCGGACGGACTGTGACCGAAGTCGTGAAGATCGATTTCGTTGAGGCGCTTCGGCAATTTGGGGCGGACGAAGCGGCTTTGCGCCTGCTCGATATAGATGGTCCTGCGCTTCTCCCCTATGCGACGTTGCTGTCTGCCCGCAACGGCGGCGACGCGGATCTCCTGGCGGTTGGCGGCATCTATGAATGGCAAGGTGCCCCGCTCGTCTTTCTCGTGGCGGCCGACCGGCTAGGCGGGGATGATGCTCGCCTCCGTCGGATCCGTCGTGTGCTGGCGATGCGCGGCGACGCGCCGTATCTGGGGGTCGTCGGTGCCGGACGTCTCGACATTTATCATATCGGCCTCGACGATTGCCGGCCGGCTGAGGCGCGCGTAGATGTCGGTGTCGCGACGGGGCAGGAGATCGCGACGCTGGCGCATCTGGCCAATGCCCGGCCGGGCCTGCCGGCAGGCAACCGGCAATGGATATCCCAGGTCGTCCTGAAGCTTCTCGGCGGCTCGATCGACACGCTCAAGACGGTGTGCGGCGTTGATGATGACGATGCGATCTCACTGGTGGGACGCGCCCTTTTCACGCGTTTCCTGGGCGATCGTCACCTGCTAGAATCGCTCGGGGTCGACATCCTCACGGCAGCCGGACTGTTCGACGATGCGGCGAGCGCAGCGAAGACGTCCGACTGGCTCGATGCCACCTTCAACGGCGATTTCCTGCCTACCTCCTTAGGAATTTGGGATCGGTTGCCGCAAGAAGCCTTCAAGGTGCTCGGCGACATTCTGCGCCGTGCGCCCGGAGGCCAGTTACTTTTCGGCTGGGAAGAGAGCTGGGACAGTCTGGATTTTGCTCACATCCCGGTGGGAGTGCTCAGCCAGGCCTATGAGCATTATCTCCACCGGCACGCTCCAGACCGGCAGCGGCGTGAAGGCGGCTTCTACACGCCACGCCCGATTGCGGACCTGATGGTCCGCGGCGGGCTGAACGCGGTCGCCCGCACGACTCCTGCCTATGCAGCCCGCATTCTTGACCCCGCCGCGGGTGCCGGCGTCTTCCTGATTACGGCCTTCCGCCAGCTGGTGGCGGAGAATTGGCGCGCGTCCGGCCGGCGCCCGGACACGCATGAGCTGCGCCGCATCCTCTACGACCAGGTCACTGGCTTCGACATCAACGAGGCAGCCCTCCGGTTCGCAGCACTCGGTCTCTATCTCATGTCGATCGAGCTCGACGCGCATCCCGAACCCGTGAGGAAACTCAAATTCGAAAATCTTCGTGGGCGCGTTCTCCTCAAGATGAGCGGCGACGGACAGGGGAGGTCGCTGGGAAGCCTCGGGCCGGCGGTAGGCGATGAACATGTTGGCCAATATGATCTTGTCGTCGGCAACCCGCCCTGGGCGACCAGCACCCGCCTACCCGGATGGCTTGGGGTGCAGGCGATCATCCATCGTATCGCAGCCGAGCGTTTGCCAGCGGACTATCCGCCTCCGCCGATTCCGAACGAGGTGCTCGACCTACCTTTTGTGTGGCGCGCGATGGAATGGGCGAAGCCGCTTGGCCAGATCGCCTTCGCACTTCATGCTCGGCTGCTGTTCCAGCAGGGCGATGGCATGCAATCGGCACGACGGGCGTTGTTTGCGGCGCTCGACGTTACGGGTGTGATTAATGGTGTCGAGCTGCGCCAGACCCGGGTGTGGCCGGAAATCGCGGCACCCTTCTGCATTCTTTACGCCTGCAATCAAGCGCCTCCACAGGGCGCAGGATGCCGCCTCGTCAGCCCCCGGTTGGAAGGGGCGCTCAACCAGTCCGGCGGCATGCGGATCGATGCTACCAATGCCGAACTGATCACGACGAAGGAGATCCTCGAGACGCCGGAGATCTTCAAACTTCTTTTTAAGGGAACGCGGGCCGACGTTCAGGTCTATGAACGACTGAGGGCTCATGTACCTGAGCGCCTTGGCGAATATTGGCGCCGCCTCTTTGGGGTCGAGGCTGGGCGGGCCCGTTTCACCGGAAACGGGTACCAAAAGCTGAGGAACAGCAGCCGTATCAGAACGCATGGAGATGGCCTGCCCGGCGTTCCGGCTGACTATCTACATGGCCGTCGGGAAGTCACTTTAGCGTCGATGACCAATATTCTGGTCGACGAGGAGGCGCTTCCCTTCTTCAATGAGGCTCGCATCCATGACCGGCGGGCTGAGACATTGTTCGACGGTCCGCTCGTCGTCGTCCAGAAAGCGCCGCCGGCATCTCTCGGGCGGATCAGGACGGCTATCGCGCAGCGCGGCGCCGTCTTCAATACCAGCCTGTATGGGTATAGCTCGCGAGCGCACGACAACGGATTGCTCGTCCGTTACCTGAGCCTTGTCATCGGCAGCAAGATCGCTCTGTGGCAGGTGCTGATCACCAGCGGCGAGTTCGGCTTCGAGCGCGATACGGTCGAGAAGGCGACGATCGACCGACTGTTCATCCCAACGGTGGAATCCCTCTCCTGCGACGATCGGTGCGAGGTGCTTCGACTCTTCCAACTGGTCCAGGACGGCGCCCCGGATGCATGGAACGAGGTCGATCGTTGGTGCGCCAGCATCTATCATCTGCGCGAGCGCGACCTGCAGGTCCTGACGGATACGCTGCAGTTCAACCTGCCTTTTGCCGAAAACCGTCGTCTCGCCCAAGCTCCGGCTGGAAATGAGGCTGTTAAGCAATTCTGCAAAGTGTTGGGGGCCGAATTGTCGCTTTGGGGACAAAGGCTAGGCCGGTACATCGAAGCGCTTCCGGCTTCCAAGATGGACGCATCGCCTTGGCGGGGCATCCGCATCACATCCAGCGTCGCGAAGCCGAAACGGCAAGCGGTCCAGCATATCGACTGGGCCAAATTCCTGCCTCTCGCAGACCATTTCGCAGCGACCGAGGTCATATTCGAGGAAGCGCGTGATTGCCTGTGGCTCGGGCGGCTTGACCAAGCGCGCTACTGGTCGGAAAGCCAGGCTCGACTGGTCGCGCAACGCGTGGCTTGGGAGCATATGGATGTGCTGAAGGGGCGGGCGAGCGCGTGACCATCCGCTCCTCCGCCCCGCGTCCCGAACAGATTGACGAGCTCACGCGTGGGATTGAGCTGCCATTGGCTGCGCTCCATGAGGAGCATTTAGCTCTGATCGCGGACATGATCGCGCTCGCATGGGGCGACCTTGCCCTCAATCGGGCGAGCACGCTGGCGACGGGATCCGAAGCCGAGATTAACGCGCTGCTGGAAGCCCGCCTGAGCCGCCTGCTCGACGAGCAACCGTTGTGGGAGCAATTGGTCCGCTCTGTCGCGCGCGGCAAGGAGACGGTGAGTTTCAATGGGGCACATCTCGAAAAGCGCCCAGATCTTTCTATCTTTCTGTCGGGCCGGTCTCCGGCCTTTCCCCTGGTCGTCGAATGCAAGCTCATCGATGCGCCAGGCGGCAAGTCCGGCACTCTCTATTGCAACAACGGCCTACGCCGCTTCCTGACCGGCGAATATGGCTGGTCGGGCCGGGACGGCTTTATGCTCGCCTATGTCCGCGATCAGTCCACAATCGAGTCCTGCTTGTTGCCGTTTCTTGCTGCCGGCCGAATTGCAAAACCGGACCCCTTTGCGGTGAGCGACTGGCCGGTTGAGAGTGGCCATGCTGTGCTTGACCTGGCGGCAACGCGGCACGCCCGCGCTTTTCGTTACTTGAACCGGGCAGCGCCAGCCGATGCGCCTGGCCCGATCGCAATATGGCACCTCTGGCTGCCCGCCTGGACCGGCGGCACTTCCTCAGCGATCGAAACCTAGCCTCCAGGCGGCGTACCTCGCCGTTGCCATCGCAAGGCGGCTATTTGCCGAGGATGCAAAGTTGTCCAAAGGACGCAGGCAATGGGTGTAGTGCCGACCAACGGCGGTTCAAAGAATGAGCAATCTTCTCCGTTACCGGGATCAACCCGGACGTTTGCGCTCTACCGCATTTGCCACGATCTCGTCCGCCACACCCGCGAGATCGTGCATAGTGCCGTCGTTCCTCACCGACATCATCGCTAATGACCGTAGCGGCACGATGCCACCCTCGACGGGCTCGTTGTCGATGCGCGAGAATTCCTGCGCCGTCAGCTCCCCTTCAAGATAGCGGGTGCGGCGCTGTTCGTCCGAGGCATCGACATGCACGTGGATGAAGTTGCCGCCCGCCCGCTCAGCTAGAAACGCATGGTCGTCCGGAAAACGCAGGCCGTCGATTACGCACCGCCTCCGATCGCCAATCCGCTCCAGCAGACGCTCGCCCATCCATCGCTGTCCTTCCTCCCTATGGAGCCGCCATCCTTCCACCTGTCGCGAACTGCGGTCCGGGGTTTCGCCCTTCGCCAGGATAACGTCGTCCACCACCTCGCTATAGCGAGCATAGGCGAAGCCGCGTTCCCGTAGCATCCTGGCAAGCGTGGTTTTGCCAGCAGCGATGCGGCCGCTGATCCCAATGATGGTCCTACCCGGAGCTTCGGAAAGCGACGGTACGATGAGCGGCGCCTCGTGTTCGTCGCCAAGCGCCTCCGAAAGCCCTGCGAGGAAGAAGCTCCCGACCAGTGTGCATGTGATGGCGTCGAGCTCGTCATGCGAAGGCATCTTACGTTCGAAGTCGCCGCGATATCCGAATTGACTCAGACCCTGGGCGAGGAACTCCACCCCCGCGCCCTTCCGTGGGATGCCCACGATGTCCTGAGCGGCTCCCGGATAGCTCTCGATGACCGGATAGCCCAGCGCGCGAAGGCGGGCGGCAAGACCAATGCCCCGGGCTGTGAGCCGCTGCATCGAAGGAAGAAGACAGGGATAGACGTTGATTCCGCGCCGCTTCAGAGTGCGTTCGCACTGCCGCAGAATTCCGAACCTGTCTCGGCCAGGATCATCGTCGAACACGCTGACACGTCCGCGTGGAAGGCAAAGCGGTGAGTCGATCGAAACAAGTTCGGGACGGTCCCGAAGGACCGCGGCCACTATGTCGTCGTCCGTGTTAATACGCTGCGTCGCGACGTCGCATCCCCGAGCCGTCGCGTAACCCGTCGGGCGCGTTTCTGATCCCGTCAGGTCAATTCCCGTGACAACGGCGTTGGCCGCTCTCGTCTCTCCGAACAGGTTCTCGAAGCTGAAGCGCGGCGTACCCCGTTGCTGCGGAACCGGGAGCGTTGCATCGGGACAGGCCCACCCGAGCGGGTTCGCGGGACGGCCGACGAAAGGAACGGTGAACATGCTCGGATCGATCTGCTCGAAATAGTCGCGAACGTGATCCGCGATGTGGCGCATTCCCTCGACATCGGCCTGATTGTACCTGATCAGCCTGCGAAGGGACTCAGTTTCGCCGCGAAGATAGCGATGCCACAGCAACACGGCCTCCGCGCCGTCCACATCCTCAAGGCCTCGCCTGTGAGTTAGCGCCAGTTGGCGCTCTATGATCTTCTGGCCGCCAGTGAGCCCGGTGTGACGCACGGCGTAGCGAAGATCGACGTGGTCGGTCGGGAAGCGAAGATCCGGAAAAGCTGTCTTCAGGAAAGGTAGGTCGAATGCGGAGCCGTTGAATGTCACGAGGGTTCTAGCTCGTGCCGCTATGTCGTGCAGCTCATCCACCTCGTCGCCGGCAAGCCAGCTACGGTACTCACCGTTCAGGATGGTGCCGACGAGGGTTATCGAATGATAGAAGCGACTCAGCCCCGTCGTCTCTATGTCGAGGAAGAGGACGCTTTCGGGTCGATACGCCGCGTCGAGCAGCCGCGCTCGCAGCGCCTTGGCGCTTGGAGTGAGTTTGATGGCTCGCGACTTCACCTCGAAAGGCAGCTGCCTTAAACCCTCGGGGACGTTCGTAGTCATGGGGTGCCTTCCTAGCCCGCGGTGGCGCAGATGGCGAGGGCGGTCGAGGGGCGGCAGCGATCGAGTGCCGTCTCCAATCCCGCGGTCTGGTGTTCTTGCGAGCACTTCGCCGGCCTGTCACAAGCATGATGCCGATCCGCGGGAGGAAAGATGCTGAAAGCCGTACGCCGTTCCATCCTCGTCCTGGCAGAGGGGCTGGTGCAGGCGCTTCTCCCAGAGGACGAGCCGGCATCCATCAGCGCGGCGACTCCCGCTCCCGCACCGACGCCAGCCGCTTCGAAAGACCCGCCTGACGAGCCCGAGTTCGAGATTGTCGGCGCGACCGACTTGCCGGAAGCGGAAAGGCGGTATCTTCACACGAAGGAGCACGATCCATTCCCGGGAGTGCCGCCAGCGCTGCTCAACTCCGCGCACATCGAGGACTACATGATCGCGACCGCGATGGTGTTTCCATACCAGAGCAAGCGGAGGAAGTCGGCGTCGTACGCTATGCGGGTCGGATCGGAGATCGCCTTCTGGGATCCCAAACGGCCTCGCCGGGAACTCCCCATCCGTCCCCTTGCCGGACGTGAGGCGTTCAAGCTGCCGCCGAATTCCCTCGTCTACGTCCAAACGAAGGAATTGTTTCAGCTTCCGAACTACATGGCGGTCCGCTTCAACCTCCACATAGATTTGGTGCACAAGGGGCTTTTGCTAGGAACCGGTCCGCTCGTCGATCCCGGCTTTCGCGGGCACCTGATGATCCCATTGCACAACATGACGGCGAACACCTACGTCATTGCCGAGGATGACGAACTCATCTGGGCGGAGTTCACGAAAACTTCCCTCACACCGGAATGGACGGCTAGGGCACAGAACGATCACGAAGCGCCCGGTCCGTCTGCGGATTTCGCTCCGTTTCCAAAGGATAAGTCGGATAAGGGCATGGCCGACTATTTTGAACGTGCCCTCGAACCGCACGCCCTTCGGAGTGGCAAGCGGAACTATCCGTTCCCCGCGAACGCCATACCGTCCGCAGTTGAGCGTGCTCAGCGAACTGCCGAGAAGGCAAAAGCCGACGCGAAGCAATCAAGGCTGGACGCGGACAAGGCATCCGATTCCGCGAATCGCATCAAGAACTGGGGAATCGGCACCATCCTCGCCGTAGGCATCGCGCTTGTCACGCTCATCTGGGTCACGATGCAGATGGTTCAGGCCACCGTGGGGCTGGCAGACACGACCGCGGAGCGCGTGCGAACTCTTTCCGGCGAGATGGCCGCACTCAGGCGGGACGTCGCAAACCGCGACGCCAGTTGGACGCGAACGATGCTCGTCGACTACTGCCTCGTCCAGGGAAACACACCCGAAGCGCAAGCCGAACGCCTCAAGCTGTCCGGGCGTGTCGCAGCTGCGGAAGCCGTCGCAACGGCGTCGGCAATTGCGGCCGGCCTGCCGAACCCGTTCCCGAAGCCTTTGGCCCGGACGGCCGAACCGGCGCCCAATGGGTGTACCGTGCGCTAGTTGACCTTCCGCAAGAGATCGAACGCCATACTCGTACCTACTGCGACCATAATCAGTCCCGCAGCGACAGCGGTCATCGGCAACGGAAGAGCGAGGGCGAAGGCGAGGACCGTGCGCCATCCAGCGGGATTCGAGGAAAGAGCAGAAACGCCGATGACATTGGCGAGCGAGATGCCCGGCATGCGACCGGACACAAGCCAGATCATAAACTGCAGGACGAGTAGGAGAAGGCCGAAAAGCCCCGTCGCCAATCCGATCACAGCGAGCAGCAGCGCACGCAGGTACGAGGAGCGGACAGAGGACGGCAGTGGGACACGGTCGGGGACGGCGTTGGGCGAATCTTGCATCGGCGAAACTTAGCCCGCCTACTCTTAGTGGAAAAGATGGGTGCACCATCGCTGACCCTGCTACCGACCGGCGACCCGGGAAGTATGCTGTTGCGCAACATCCGGAGGAGCTACCTACCCAGGTCTCAACGAAAGATCCGCTGCCTCTGCCCGCGCTGACGACGCATTCCTCCGTCGTTGGGGTGCGGCGCGAACGCCACGTCACAGCCGGAACGCTGGCTTCGAGCGGCGGCAATCATTTGATTAGTCGCTTGACCGATTGGTCGGGGAAATTCGGCGGTAAAAACGATTTGGCGTTCTAACGTTGGAGCATTTCCGATACCACGTTATAAGCGTCCAACTCTCATCGGAGGATCGTTAGTAATGCCAGTATCAGTGGTGGTCGGTGGACAATATGGATCGGAGGGTAAAGGAAAGACCTCGCTCCACATTGCACGCACCGATCCGACTGTCGCGGCGATAATCCGGGTCGGCGGCTCGAACTCAGGGCACATCGGGGTATCGAAGGCGGGCGAACACATCGCGCTCCGGCAGTTGCCCGCTGGCGGTATCGATGGCGATCACGAGATTCTTCTTCCAGCCGGCTCGTACATCGACGTCGAGCTACTGTTGCGGGAGATCGATCTTCTTGGCTACGATCCCGCACGCCTCATGATCAGCCCGTTCGCGCATATCATCACCGCCGATCACAAGCGTTGGGAAGCGGCGAACGGTCTCGGAGAAGCCATCGGCTCGACGCTATCCGGCACGGGAGCGGCCGTGCTCTCCCGGGTCGCCCGCGGTGGCGGATCCCTGCCGGACGCCGTCCGCGCGGAGGACGTCCCGCAGCTCGCCTCGTTCATCGGGAGCACCACGACGCGCGCGCGCGAGCTTCTGAAGAGTGATCGGCGACTGGTAATCGAAGGCACTCAGGGCTTCGGCCTTTCGTCGCTGCACGCTGAGGCTTGGCCCAAGGCGACCAGTCGGGACACGACCGCCGCCGGTTTCCTCGCCGAAGCTGGCCTCAGCCCGTTTGACGTCGATGACGTGATCCTCGTGATCCGCTGCCATCCGATCCGGGTGGCTGGACGTCAGTCGGGACCGCTTCCGCACGAGACCACATGGGACGAAATTGCACGTCGGGCGGGCATCGACCACGACATCAGAGAGTTCACGACCGTGACGAAAAAGGAGCGTCGCGTCGGTGACTTCGATCCTGAAATCGTCCGGCAGGCGATAGCCGTGAACCGGCCGAGCCGGATCGTGTTGAACCACCTTGACTACGTGGCGGCTGGCGACGCGTCCGAACAGCCGGGTGCAGAGGCTCTCGACTACGTCCAGAGGGTCGAGGGCGCGATCGGACAGCGCATCGATCTCGTTGGCACATCACCGGCAAGTCTGATTGATCGCGCGTCCCTGCGAGTGGGCGCCTAGTCCGCGCCTGACGTCTTAATGATCTGAATATCCGTGTCGAGAGCCCAGCCCCGGCTAAGGAACTCCATCGCTCGCGCCTCAAGTCGGGCCGAGTGGCGTTCCTGAGCGACAACCCATATGTGCCTGCACGACCCGCGCCTGAAAAGCAGCGGTATCAGCGTTTTCGTCCCGCCCAACTTGGTCGAGAATTGAGTCGCTAATCTTGCGGTCTGCTCCCACGCGGGAGCAGACCGGTTCAAATGATTGTAGATGACGAGCGACTTGCCAGCATCCCACGCCTGCTCGATCTCACTCCAGAAGACGTACTTCCCGGCCTTCAGGCCACGCCTGTCGAGCGCTGGCGTCTCAATACCGTTATCGGGATCGAAAAAGATTAGATCGGCTTCGGCCAGATTGCGTAAGCCCCGCTTGAACCAAGCCGCACGATAGCTTGCTCGCTCTGCAGGGGTGCCCTTTTTCAAGACCAAGGCACTGAAAAACAACGTATTGGCCGGAAGTATGCCACGCCCCTGAGCAGCCGCTATCGTTCTCCGCCCGGAGGCGACCAGATCTGCCAGCATTGCATGAACCTCAGGACTTCTGAGCGCGATCTCCGGCTGGCCCAGGTACGAGATGTGCCTTCCGTCGCCGTTATGAGTTTCGTCTGGGAACCGGTACCAGAGCACCCCCAGCGGAATGAGGCTTTCTCCACCGCTCGTCAGCGAATTTAGTAGCGAAAACTTAGCGTAGTCGCCCGCGTCTCCGATGTATCTGTCCTGCATTAGTGTCTAGCGCTCCGTTGTGCAGCCTTCGAACCATACCGGTTCTTTACCAAGCGTGCGCGGTCCCACGTTCCAAGCCCTGCCGCTTCATCTCCAACTGCATCTGCTTAATCTGGAGCTTCATCCCATCGATTTCGCTTCGCTGCGTAAGTAGCTGCTTCCTCAGTGCCGGGAAGGCCGTCCGGATCTCCACCGGCGCTGTTTGGTTAAGGTCTACGTCTCCGAGATGCTGCTCAAGCTCCTTCTGAACCACCTCCGTTTGATCCCGTATCTTCACGGCTAGGTCCTCGTTGCGAGCGGACAGGTTAGACAGGAACACGGTCGAGGCGAGCCCCAGCGAACCCAAGCCTATGAACGCCGACGCGAAAGCGATCGTGTTCAATGTCTTAAGGCGTTCAGTTGCCTCCGCGACGGACTTCGCGTCGGCCGCCGATGCGGCGGCAGCCGAATTGGCCTCCGCGAACATAGTCGGAAGCGAACTCCGTATCGGCACCTTGTTACTTCGGTACTGAGAGGCAGCCTTGTTGAGGAACACCGTGATGTCCCAGTGTCCTTCGCCCTTGGGATCGGTGGTCACGCTCGGGGCTCGGGCGGGATCCGTCCTGCCGGCAGAGAGCGTCGTCTTCGTGAACTCCACCCAGATTAGACCCTCGTCGCGCGGAATCTCGTAGTCCTGGTCAGTGAGGTTATGGAGCGGAATGCACAGTTTGCCCCAGAAGCCGGGATCGACAAGCGGGCCCGTTCCAAGAAGAAGGCCACGATGAACATGCTGGATTTGGAGATTGAAGCGCAAGGCGATGAAATCCGGAACGCGGAAGTCGAGATCGCTCTCCACAAACACGATGCTATTCCTCGGTACCTTGAGATAGGCGTCGGTCGTCGCGTCGAATATCTGGACGGGGCTGTTACTGTCCTCAAAGATGAACGCCCGCGAGCCGATCCGGCCTTCGTACGCTGCCTTCTTCAGGCGAGATTTTGGCGCGTCGCTTATGAAGAAGGGCGCGATCGCACCGGTGCTCGTGACGACCCCCGTGATGTGCTGCGAACTGAGCAACGTGTTCGGGATGTCGAGTTCGCGAGGCTCACGCTTCCATGCCTCCGCAAGTCGCTTCCCATCCTCGGGCGAGACCAGCTCGACCTCCTTGCCAGTTACAGGCGCGGTAGGCATCGATGTGGCCTCGGCGGCGGCTTTTCGACGGAAAATCATGCGCAGGTCTTTACTCGTGACGCCTTTACGGTCAATCGATCGCGTTCAAGAGCGGCGGCGCCCTCGTCAATCGTTTCGCCGCTGTTTCTCCGAGAGACGAGCGGTCTGCTTGCTGAAACCACGCAATTTCAGGAGCAGCGCGCGACGTGTATAAGCCAAGCGTCTTGCAAGATACGCGAAAATTATCCCATGGCAGTCAATGAATCAAAGACGTAGGGCGCTTCCATACAGTGCTGGCACGCCCCTTACTGCAACTGGAGAGATGAGCAAATGCTCGCGTCTGCTCGGGGTCTTCAGATGGCAACAGTTGGATGAAGAGCCGCGGCGATCCTCGCTGTTGCGCCGGCATAATGTTCGCGTACGGAACTTAGCCTTATCTCAGCATATAAACGAATGTCGCCTTTTGCTGATACAAGCTCCAAACCGGCCATTCCGCTTTCCACCCAATGAGTAATAGGTTGCGCCGGCACCGATTGTTAAACGGCTGACAGCAAGCATCGGGCGGGCTTTTCTGGCTTAGAGTCTGTTTGGAAAATCGGTGTGTGGGGGTTTCGCGGCAGGTGGGTTTATGATTCAAGCTGCGGATGTGGAACGAGAAGAGCCGCAGCCGGATGGCGCAGATCGCAAAGAAGACCAAACGCTATCCGTCTGATTTGACGGATGAGGAATGGGCGCAGATAGCGCCTCTCATGCCCGCTCCCGGCCGGCGTGGTCGTCCGCGGGAGGTCGATTTTCGCGAGGTCATCAACGCTGTGCGCTATCTGGTCCGGTCGGGGTGTGGGTGGCGTATGCTGCCGATCCATTTTGGCGCGTGGCAGACGGTCTATGGGTGGTTC
>NZ_JH584242.1:22329-81831 GCF_000241485.1 Sphingomonas sp. PAMC 26605 | reverse complement strand
AACGGCGAGGTCTTCTACAGCCTTGCCGAGGCAAGGGTGCTGATCGAGGCGTGGCGGCGCCATTACAACACCGTCCGGCCCCATAGCAGCCTGGGTTACCGCCCACCTGCACCCGAGGCGGCAACACCGCCATTGCCGGCCTCCGGTTCCGCTTCGCTCCACCTCCGCCCGACAATGGCGGCGGAGACGACAATGCACTAACTATCTACCCGGACCACCCAGTGGGGGCTGCTCACCCGCGAGTACATCCAGCGCCGAACCGCGGAAGGGAAATCACCTCGCGAAATCCGTCGATGCCTCAAACGCTACATCGCCCGTGAAATCTATCAGCATCTCTGCACCGACAAACACCCGGCGAAACCCTACGCAAACGGCACTTGACCAACATAGGAGCATCAACGCTTTGGCCGAGACGATCAATGGCCTCTACAAGGCAGAGGTCATCCACAGGCGTGGACCCTGGCGATCCTTCGAAGCGGTGGAATACGCGACCCTCGAATGGGTCGACTGGTTCAACCACCGCCGGCTGCTGGAGCCCATCGGCAACATCCCGCCTGCCGAAGCCGAAGATCAATATTATGCTGCCGCGGACAACATCGATATGGCAGCGTGACTCACAACCCAACGCCTCCGGTAGACCCGGCGCGGTTCAGTGGCGGCCTGGGCGCGGCCGGCTGCGGTTACGATCGCCCGAGGGTCATCGCGCAGTACACCAAGCCATGAAGCTAGGTAGCATACCATTGGATGGCAGATTTGGCGCTTTGCACCGTGCATTTACTGGTGCTCTAGTCACTCGGCGGCCGGTCCCGGGCGATTCCTAGCGAACACGCGGCCGCTGCTAAGCGTTGCCGTTTATCAGTTCGATGCTGACAGGCGGCGCCACGCACTGCGCGCTGTTCGCGGCTGCCAGACTGTCGTACTGCTAAATGCCCGTTCCGTAACGCGTGCCCTCGAGCATAGGGCAAACTCGCAGATGCGGGTGCTCATATCCTGCCGGCTGGAACAATCGCCGGCCGAATCATTCGTTCCGATGAAGTTCCGATGATAACTATAGAAAATTCCACGCGGCGCAGCGTCCTGGCGGCAGCGGGCGCTCTGGGCGCCACCGCGCTTTTGGCGCGGCCTCTAAGTGCGGCCCGCAAAGGCGGCAAAAACGATCCGGCCCAATCAGATTTCAGTCCCACCAGCGGGTATAGCGGATCTCAAGCGCCGGCTTCATTTCGCGCGTTGGGCGAGCCGCGAAACCGGAGCCGGCACGTTGTAAGCGTGCAGTTTCGCGACTTCCAGCAGGTCGTGAAGTATTGTGCCGAGCGTCATGATTGGCGAAGGGCGGAAGCGCGGCTGAATGCCTGACCGCAGTTCATCACCATGATCGACGGAGTCGACCTCCGGTCATCCATGTCCAATCTCGGCATCCAAATGCCCTGCCGTCTTCATCGAACATGGTTGGCTCGGGTCGATCATAGAGCAGATGAAGATCATCGGGCTACCGGTTGATCCGACAGCCCATAGCAGCAGCGCCGACGATACCTTTGATGTGGTCATCCCCTCTGTTCGGCCCAGCGTCGGAAACGGACATAGACCAAGTTCCGCTTCCCGTAGCGCTCATGCATATCGCGCCCGGGGGCAGCCAGCGCGCAACACGTGCAGCATGCCGTTCAGGAAGCGACGGTCGTCGTGCGATGGGCGGGCTTTGCGGTCGCGCTCTGAGGGAAGCAGCACCCCGAGGATGAACCATTCCTCGTCCGACACGTCCCCTCGACCCAACGCTACCGCCAAAAGCCAGTCTTGGATCAGAGATCAATCCGTTTGGAAAACCACTATGTCAACACGGCCTAGCACTACTTTGGCAGATTGTGTGTCGAGGGTGGATCCAATGGCGCTTCGCAATGCGGGCAGCGCCTCGGCGGGGGCCTAGCGAAGACGTTGAGGATCGCCTGCCGGACGGCCGGCATGGTTGGTTGTGGCGGCGGTCCCCCGACTCTTTTTTTTCCGTCCCGCGGCGGTGAGGCGGCGGGACTGAAGGAAGGCATAGGCGATCATCGTCATCAGTGCGTGTCGGTGCAGCCCTGTCCATGATCGACCCTCAAAGTGGTCGAGGCCGAGTTCTTCCTTGAGCTGCTGGTGCGCCTGCTCGCAGATCCACCGCGCCTTGATGGCGCCGGCAAGCGTCTTGATCGGCGTGTCGGCTGGCAGGTTCGAGAGATAGTATTTCCGCTCGCCGGTCGAGCGGTGCTCCCCGACCAGCCATACTTCCTCGCCGGGCAGATGTTGGTTGCCCATGTCGCGGATGCGCTGGGTCGGACCATCGGCAACGCGAACGCGCACCGCCGCAAAGCGAGCGGTCAGCCGTCCCTTCGTACCGCGTCGCCAACTGACCGATCTCCATGGCTGATCGGCCAGCAGCTTCTCGGCGGCCACGGACTTGCTGTCAGGGATGTGGTGTTGCCGCGGGCGACCGTGGCCAGAGACAGGAAAGATCATGGCGACATCGGCAGCATATACCTTCTGGCGATAAGGGATGCCGACCGCCCAGGAGAGACCTCGCTCACTCAGCGCCTGGCGGAATGGAGCGCTCATCCCGTATCCCGCATCTGCCAGAACGCAGCCGAAGCGCACGCCTGCCATCCTGACCCTGTCGATCTCCTCGATGGCGATCTCCGGCTTGGTCAGGGCGATTTGTCGGTCGGCGGGCACCTTCGCCTTTGCCATGCGCTCCGGATCGGAAGTCCAGTTTTCTGGCAGGAACAAGCGAAGGCCGACCATCACCGGCACCTCACGCGACGCTAGCGTCACGGAAGCCAGCGTCTGACAGTTCGCGTTCTTGCCCAGCGACGAGGCATATTGCGGCGCTACGCCGACCGAGTGACGGCCCTTCTTCGGCATCGCCGTGTCATCGATGACGAGGAAGGCGCCGGTGCCCCCTACCAGCCGGTCGGCCGCATTCAGCAGTGCAGCTTCGAGCGGAGCGCTGTCCCATATTCCCGCTGCGACGAAATGGTGAAGCTGATCGTAGCCGGCCTCCCCACCCCGCGCAGCCATCGGCTGCACGCTCTTGCGATCTCCGGGACCTATCAAACCGGCGATATACTGCGGGCACATCTTGCGCCGTGCCGGATGCGACAGCCCTGCCAGAAACGGCGCCAGCCATTGCTCCAGATCGGTCCGCCAGCTCTCGTCCACCGCCATCGTCGTAAGTCCGCCAGCCTACACTGACAAATGGGAATCAACGACGATTCAAGCTGGTTCCTTCAACCTGCCAAAGTAGTGCTAGGCTGCAAGAACTACGAGTGCATCCGCGATGCCGTGACCGATCTTCTCCTGCGGTGTCGTAATCATGCGGATGTAGGCGTTGCCGCAGATACTGAACCGCCGACGCCGCTTAAAGTCCCGCCTTACATCATCTAACAAGCCGGCCGGCGCGGGCGGCTGCGAGGCTCTGGCTTCCGACAACGCCGCGCCCCGCCGGTTAAAATTCCGGTGGGTGTATCGATCTTTTCCCGACTAGCTCTGGGGGGCGCCGCGGCAATGGTCGAGTGTGCCCGCAAAAACGTCGCTTATTATAATGACACTGAGGCAAGCCGCCATTTCGCAGCGTGGGAGCAACCCACACTCTTCGCAGTCGAACTGCGCGCGGCCTATCGTGCGTTCCGTGGGTTAACCTGGCTGGGGCGGGTCATACTGACACGCCGCCGTCGACGCGCAGATTTGCGCCTGTGATATAAGCCGCAGCGTCGGAACAAAGATAAGCGACCAAAGCGGCAACTTCGTCGGCAGCCCCGAAGCGCTTGAGGGGGGCCGAGCGCCTGACCTGTTCGTATCTCGCGCCGAGCATCTGACGCAATAGGTCTGTATCAACCCGGCCGGGCTGCACCGTGTTAATCGTGATGCCCCGCTCTGCAAGCTCGCGGGTCAGGCCGCGGGTCATTCCCTGCAACGCCGCTTTGGTCATCACATACGCTGCATAGCCAGCATATGGCATATAGTCGCTGCTAACGCTGCCGACATTCACGATGCGACCGCCGTCGGGCATGTGGGGCAACACACTTTGGATAGCTAAGAAGGGGGCCTTCAGGTTGACGGCAAGCGCTTGATCGAGATCCTCGGAACTGAAGGTCTCGATACGCCCGGCCGCGCTAACCGCTGCGTTGTTGACGAGGACGTCCAGTCGACCGAACTTGTCTATCGCCTTGACGACGCCCATTCCACCGGCGCCATGTGTCGCGGAATCCGCTTCGATTGCAATGATGGTGCGCCCAGTCGGGTGCAGCGCATCAACAAGCTGCTTCGCGGTTTCGGATGAGGTCTTGTACGTGAAGGCCACATCAGCACCATTTGCTGCTAGCGCGCGAACGATCGCCGCGCCGATCCCCCGTGCGCCGCCCGTTACAAGCGCGACCTTGCCGAGCAGGGGGAGCGGTGCACGAGGTTCAACGCTTTCAAACTCGAACAGACTGTTCGATGTCATCTTAATCTCTCCAGCATTAGAATGTTGGGTCGGGCCGCTCAGGATCGTGAGGGCCTTATTCACTAACGGCAGCTTTCCTGCGGATGCTCAGAAGTGCGAACAGGCTCAAGGCTGCCCCGCAACTCGCATACAACCCGACCGGACCAAGACCGCCCCGCGCCGACAGGGCGGTGGCCACGATCGGCGTTAACCCCCCGCCCAACGTTCCTGCCAAATTGAAGGACAAGGAAACGCCGGTGTATCGAACGCGGGCCGGAAACAAAGTCGGTAGCCACCCGCTGAGCGGCCCGTAAGCAAAACCCATGGTAAGCAGGGCCAACGCTATATAGGCGAAAAGAAGCACTGGTGATCCGCTTTCGATCATTGGGCTAATCAAGCACCCTGCCAGGATCGCGCCTGCGCAGCCGCCGGCAAGAACCCGCCATTCGCCGAAGCGGGTGTCTGCCAGCCACGCGGCGAGGAAAATGCCCAGGACCAGAAACGGAATGGCCGCAAGTTGGGCCGCGAGTGCGAGCTGCATCGAGTAGCCTAAGGCCTTCACGGCGTAGCTCAGCGTGAACGCCGTCGCGACATAGTAAAGAACGAAGCAACCGATTGCCCCGATTGTACCGGCGATGATTGCCTTTGCGTGGACCGAGACCAATTCCGCGATGGGTACACGTGGGGGGGCGGCCTGATTTCGCGCGGCAGTGAAGGCGGGAGTTTCAGCAACTGTGAGGCGGATATACAACCCGAAGGCCACTAGTAGCGCGCTCAGCGCAAAGGGGATGCGCCAGCCCCAAACGTAAAATTGCATGGGAGTCACCCATTCCCCTATTGCCAGAAAGACGCCGTTGGCGACGAACAATCCGGCTGGCGCGCCGAGCTGAGGGAACATGCCATATCTGGCGCGCCAGCCGCGCGGGGCGTTTTCAATTGCGAGCAGGGCCGCCCCGCCCCACTCTCCTCCCAAGCCTACACCTTGGCCGAAGCGCAGCGTGCACAGCGCTAGAGGAGCCCAGAGCCCAGCCTGTTCATAGGTTGGCAGGATCGCGATCAGAGTCGTCGAAAGTCCCATCGTCAACAAAGACGCTACAAGGGTAGATTTTCGTCCGACACGATCCCCGAAATGACCGAACAGCGCCGCGCCTACCGGACGCGCGACGAACGCAACGGCCATCGTCGCGAACGCGGCGATCTGTTGTCCGGTCGCCGAGGATGCGGGGAAAAACAGTTGCCCGAGCACAAGACTTGCTGCGGTCGCATAGATGTAGAAGTCGTAGAACTCAATGCTCGTACCAACAAAGCTTGCGAGCAAAACGTGTCCATGACCGGAATGTAAACTCCGCTTCATCTCTGAATGACTCCGCATCTCGCGGATCGGGGACAGGCCCGCGCCTCGCGCTCAACTATAATCATAACGTTTCCAAGACTGCGGGCGAACCCGATTTCCTGGTGCTGAACCGCACTACTGCCTCGGCGAAGTCGCCGGCCTGTTCGATGTGGATGAAATGGCCACTCTTGCCAAAACTTAGAAGCAAGCTGCGGGAAATGGCATCGTTCAAGATAGCGGCCCAGTGCAAGCCACAGATGAAGTCGTGCGCGCCGGCAAGGATGAGGGTCGGGACGGTGAGCAGCGGCAACTCCGCTCGGACATCAAAGGGCGCGTTGTCGCCTTGCACGAACGAAAAGCGTAAAGCCTCGCGCAACGCCTCCATCACCTTCACGTCACGACCGGGATCCGCAAAATAGACCGGCAACAAACCGCGCATCGTTTCGGTATAGCGAAGGTCGTCGCATATCGCCGGGACGGTCTGCCAGGCGCGCAAAACCGCTGCGGAGTGCTCAGGTTCCGAGTAGCCAGCGACGGTCTGACGAAGCGCCAGGTCTGCCGCCTCTATAAAGGCGGGACCCGTTACAGCGGAGGTCGCGTACAGGATCAAGCCGGCGATCCGATCGGGATGGTCGAGGGCATAGCGTTGGGCCACGAAACCGCCATGCGAATGGCCAAGCAAAAAAATGTCCGTCAGATCCAGCGCCGAGAGAAAACCGTGAAGCTGGCGGCTGTAGCGGTCGATGCTGTAGCCTGCTGGATGCTCCGGCAGCCGGCCCGATCCACCTGTTCCAATCGGCTCGAGATAGACCATCGTTAGCCGGTCCTCAAGGAGTGGCATGCGCATATAGCGCCAGTCGCCACCGGGCCCGCCCGGATGGACGACGCATACGGGACCAAAGCCGGCAACGTGATAGGCTTGAGCAACGCCATCGACCGAGATCGTGTGGGCCCCTTGAGCTAATGCGGATGAATAGCGCATAGAATTCTCCAAAATTTGCAAGCTCGCCAGGCCGTGTTCTGGCGTTGGTTTGTGCTGAATCATGCAGCGCGCGACATACCAAGCCGGTGCTCTTCCAGGCTCTCTAGAATGATTGCGTCGCCGTGACAGCGGGCAAAACCGTTTGCAATCGCGTGCGCCGCGCGCCGGTGCGGCGAGTTGGCCTCCAGCAGCGCCTCCACGCCAGCGCTGATATCCGCCTGGTTCGGCCGCGCCGTCCGGAGATCAAGGCCCGCTCCGGACGAGGCGATGCGTGCCGCGATCTCCCGCTTGTCCTCGCTCTCGCCTGCAATCACCATAGGCACGCCGCATGCCAGCGCCAGCAGGACGGTACCGAATCCGCCATTGCTTACTAGCGCATGCACGTGTGGCAGCACCCAATCGAGCGGCAGATTGGCGGCGAGACGCGCATTGTCGGGAACGATGATTCCCGTCGGATCGCGACCGCCGGTGGCGCCGATAACGATAAGATCGTTGCGGTGCGCCAGCGCCCGCAGTGTCGGCAGCAGGAGCTGTTCGAGGTCGCCATTCGCAACGGTGCCCTGCGTCACCAGGATTAGGCGCCGCCCATCCGCCAGCCGCTCCGCCCAGTCGGGAAGTTCGACGCGTTGCGGCACTGCCGGCCATAGTCCGATATGGCGGATATGAGTGGGCAAATTTGCGCGCGGATAATCGAGCTCAGGCAACCCGCCCTGCCAAAAGATGTCCGCGTGCTGCGCGGCGACATCGAGAAAAGAACCCCGGGGCTTCACGCCTATCGCTTGCAAGGTGCTCACGAACCGCGCTTGGACCGAACCGAACGCAGCTTCCGTTTGCGGCGTCACCAGCGCTTGTTCGGCCGCGCGTGCTGCGGGATCTTGGGCGGAACTTAGCCCGAAGCCGTGCGGCAGACCGTCCTCACGCGGCAAGCCCAGGAATGTGACCCCGCACGACGCGACGAACGGGCGGGTCGCGGGCGGGGAGAGCATAAGCGGCACCGCGCCGAGGAACAAGTGGTCAGCGATCACCCCGTCCGGGCGGTAGCTGTCGATGAGCGATGCCAAGGCGCGAAACTGCCCGACCATCGGCTTTACGAAAGCGCGGTCGAGTTCGGCTGCGAGCGCAGCGCCCCTGCCCAGCCTTGTATGATCTGCAAGCCCTGTCCCAATGTCGCAAAGACAATCGCCGTCAGGCGGTAATGCCGCGAAACCTGCACCCGTCGCTTGAACCCGCTCTCGAAACGCCGACCCCGTCAAGACCAGAGTTTCGTGCCCGTGCCGACGCAACAGATGTGCGATGCCGAGCACGGGATCGAGATGGCCGGTTGCGGGCGTTGCCGCGAGGATAATACGCATCGCATGCTCTCTTGTTTTCTGCGACGCGAACGACCCTGCGCAGGAGCTGCGGGATTTGCCTTCGCGCCGTTTCGGGAAGATTGCGATCTGGCCCCCGGCAGTTTCACCTGAAACATTGCGCCGCCGTTGCAATTGAACGAATTGAGCAGCGCGGGAAGCGCCGCTGAAACCCCGTAAGCCCAGGTCCTGGGACGATTCGATGACGGTCATCTCTGTCTCATCTAAAGTCGCGAGTGACCTAATGCCCGTCGATGTCTTTGTTCCGTTTCTGGTCACCGCGACTGTGTTGACGATGGGGCCGGGTTGGAAACCGCGATGGTTTTGCCCGCTGCCGCGATACAGGGTGCGTGTTACGGGGGCACCAGAGCGTTGTGAACTGCCTCCTGCTGAGTGGTCCATGGACTATAAACGTCTGGAGCGAGGAAGCGACGACCAGTGCCTGCCAAAAAGCACAAGCCTGAGGAGATTGTCGGGAACCCGTGTGAAGTTGAAATTGTGCTAGCACTACTTTGGCAGATTCTATTTCAGGGGCAGATCGAGCGGCGCGTCACAATGCGGGCAGCGCGTCGGCGGCGGCCTGGCGCATATGTTGAGGATGGCCTGCCGGACGGCCGGCATGGTCGGTTGTGGCGGCGGTCCCCCGACTCTTTTTTTCCGTCCCGCGGCGGTGAGGCGGCGGGACTGGAGGAAGGCGTAGGCGATCATTGTCATGAGCGCGTGTCGATGCAGGCCGGTCCATGATCGGCCTTCGAAGTGATCGAGGCCAAGTTCTTCCTTGAGTTGCTGGTGCGCCTGCTCGCAGATCCACCGCGCCCTGATGGCACCGGCGAGCGTCTTTATCGAGGCGTCGGCAGGTAGGTTCGAGAGGTAGTATTTGCGCTCGCCGGTCGAACGATGCTCGCCGACCAGCCGGACGTCCTCGCCGGGCAGATGCTGACCACCCATGTCGCGGAGGCGCTGGGTCGGACCATCGGCGACGCGAACGCGCACCGCCGCGAAGCGTGCGGTCAGCCGTCCCTTCGTACCCCATCGCCAGCTGACCGATCGCCATGGCTGCTCGGCCAGCAGCTTCTCGGCGGCCACGGACTTGCTGTCGGGGATGTGGTGTTGCCGCGGGCGACCGTGGCCCGAGACCGGGAAGATCATGGCGACGCTCAGCGCCTGGCGGAACGGCGCGCTCATGCCGTATCCCGCATCTGCCAGAACGCAGCCGAACCGCACGCCGGCAGCCATCACCCTGTCGATCTCTTCGATCGCGATCTCCGGCTTGGTCATGGCGACCTGTCGATCAGCAGGCACCTTCGCCTTTGCCATGCGCTCCCGATCGGAGGTCCAGCTTTCCGGCAGGAACACGCGAAGACCGACCATCACCGGCACCTCGCGCGATGCCAGTGTGACCGAGACAGCGTCTGGCAGTTGGCGTTCTTGCCCAGCGACGAGGCATATTGCGGTGCGACGCCGACCGAGTGACGACCCTTCTTCGGCATCGCCGTGTCGTCAATCACGAGGAAGGCGTCGGTCCCGCCAACCAGCCGGTCGGCCTCCTTCAGCAGCGCAGCTTCGAGCGGCGCGCTGTCCCAGATCCCTGCTGCGACGAAATGATGAAGCTGATCGTAGCCAGCTTCGCCGCCTCGCGCAGCCATCGGCTGCACGCTCTTGCGGTCGCCAGGCCCGGTCAAACCGGCGATGTACTGCGGGCACATCCTGCGCCGCGCCGGATGCGACAACCCTGCCAGAAACGGCGCCAGCCATCGCTCCAGATCGGTCCGGCCAGCTTTCGTCCACCGCCATCGTCGTAAGTCCGTCAGCCTATACTGACAAACGGGAATCAACGACGATTCAAGCTGGTTCCATTAACCTGCCAAAGTAATGCTAGGTTTGGCGATGAAGGAGGTATCGTCGCCATTATCGTACGCGATTTCGCCATCGAGCCAGCCATTGGCGCGCAGGATCGGCCCAACCGGTTGCGGTCACCTGATCGCTTCCATCGGCAGTATTCCAGTCGCAGTCGACACCGCTCGAAATGAACCTGCCGCCGACCAAGGCGCTGAGCGCTCCGACCGCCATCTCACCGGTGCCGTCGGCATCTTTGCGCAGATAAGGCGGGCCGCACAGATCAAGATGGTCGCGCGGCCAAGTTCCGCCCGCCACGATCCGCCACGTGGCGACGAGGCCGGCGCGCGCGGCGCATCACCCGGTCTCCAGCAGCCTAGGAAGGCGAAGCGTATCCGGGCAAGCCCCTGCAACCGGGTCTTGCGGTGTTCGGCTGCGGACTTCACCCAACGGAACACCTCTTCGATCCGTTTTCGGACGCGGATACTCGAGCGATACCCTGGATGGCGTGTCGTGCGACCGTTAATCGCGGGGCGCCAGCCGTTCATATTCCCGGCGACGCGCTGAGTGACGCAGCGTTTCCGCAACTCGGCGACGAAGTCGCATGTGTCGTCTGCCCGGTCCGCCGCCAGCGTGATCCGTCACGCCTCCGGGCGCTTGAAATCGTCAAGCTTCGCCACCGCGGTCAGCCGTTCGGCAAAGCCTGCCACGCGCGTGTTCTCGGCATCGACCGCCAGCCCGTTGCGGCTCTCCATCAGAACGTGCCCCCATGTAGGCCCGCCCCGGGGCTCTTGCGATACAGCTGCGCGTCCGGATCGGTGGTCGAGGCATGGGTTTCATTGCTGTGCCTGGGGTCGCGGAAGGCGATCTCGCCGTTTCGCCCACCCGGGCCGTCGGCGGGCGGGTCGTCCGCTCCGATCTCATCCTTGGGACGAAAACTCTTAATGTAGCACCATGCCTCGTTCACCAGCCCACGGATCGCCCGAAGCGGGTAGCGCGCCGGTACCCGCTGCTCCAGATCGAGTCGCACGGCTTACGACTGGCTGGCGCTGGGCATGCTTTCGGACGAAGGGCGGGCCCATCCTATTGTTCCATCTAATCGTGATGGCGACCGAACAATCCCAGCAATCCGCCCGATTTACGGTGGCAAGCAGGCGCATGTTGCAAAGGCAGCCAACGCCTGGAGACTTCGCCCTCAATCTGACCTCGATAGCGCCGCATGGGAAGCGTGCCGTGATAGCTATAAGTGACGTTGCAATCATCTGCATAGATTTTTGCGACACAGGCACCGAGCGACAATTGCCCGACGTCATTCCACCGATCATCAGCGAAGCGGCGGCACAGAGACAACGAGGTCGTGACCAGCTTCTTTGCCTCTTCTCGGCGCGACCCCACCGTTATCTTCTCCCTGGCCGGGGTAGCACGCACGGTCGGCCGCTCGGTCGGCGACGGTTGTACATCGCGTTTCGCTACCTCCGGATCAACACGGACCCAAGCTGCCTGCGTCAGCCAGCCATGCCGCGTCGCCTGCCAGCGGAACGCCTTGTAGAAATAGCCGGCCGGCTCGATCGGCCGCCCCGAAGACATGCCAAGATCGAGCGGCGTGTCCGACTGGACTAGGAGGAAACCCACCGGCCCGGATTGCGACAGGCAAAGCCCCAGCCGATAGCTGCCATCGCCGTGGTTCTGGAAGAAGTCGGGATGGAGTTGCGCCTGCCGCTCAAATTCGCCACGGCTGCCAGCGATCTGCACGATCATACCTGACGGCAGCAGGCCCAGAAGCGCGAACTCTCGTCGGCTGCCGCGCGACCAGCTGATTTCAGGCCGCGCGCGCGGATCGGCCGGGCAGCCGGGCGTTTTTACCGTGAGTGCGAGCACCGGACTCGCCGCCTGCAATGTCGCCGGAATGTTTTGCAGCCCGACGTCGAGCGGGCGCGCGACCGCGGCAATGTCGCACCAAGCCGTCGGCATCGGCAACACAGCTGCGGTATCTGTCCGTCCCGGGTTGAGCCCCTTCGCAACTAGCGCCGCCTGCGCCTGTCCGCCGAGCGCTGCCGGATCGCCCGACGCGCCGCTCAGCACCGCCGCCGCCCCCGGCTGGAAGCTTGTCGCAGAAACCCAGCTGCACGGCAGCGTGGCAAGCGCGGCTTGCATCGGCGATCCCGAAACGGACTTTGCCAAGGCGGGATGGGTGACGATCCGCTTCGGCGCGACGGGCGGCGGCAGCGATGGTCGAAGCAAAGCGATGCCCCCCGCAAGCGCCGCCGCGGCCCCCAGCACTCCGGCGACTAGCGTCCGCGTCGGGCGGCGACGACGCGCGGGCGTGGTCGTCGGCAGCTTAAAGGTCTCCAACTTGCTTTCCACTGACACCGGCGGCGCGGCGATGAAGGTCGTGTGGGCCGCGCCGAAGGACGCATCAGAGGTCGTTGCCAATGGTGCGTCGACGGCATCGATACCGTTGAGCGCCTCCAGCACCGCCGACATCGAACGCAACCGCGCGGCCGGGTCCGGGACCAGCATCCGCGCAAGCACCGTTGCGAGTTCGGGCGGCACTCCGTCAAGCGATGGTACGACGCGGCGGCGTTCGACCGCGTCCGAGAGCGTCGTTCCCATGTCGGACGGGCGGCCGCTGGCGAACGCGCGGAGCACGAGGGCGGTACTGTAAACGTCCGTCCACGGTCCGATCGCACGGTCATGCTCGCCGAACTGCTCAGGCGCGACGTAGCCGAGCTTCCCCGCAAAGCCTGTGCCAATCACGGTTTCGACCCCGATCTCGAGGCTCTTGGCTATGCCAAAGTCGATGATCCGCGCCTTGGCGAGCGAGCCGCCCGGCAGAAGGATATTGTCGGGCGACACGTCGCGATGCACCACGCCGAGCTGATGCGCCGCATCCAGCCCGCCAGCTAGCCGACGGGCGAGCCGCAGCACGCGCGCCAGGCTCGGCCGGGTGCCGTCAAGATGCTCGGAAAGCGCCTCGCCGTCGACGAAGTCGGTGACGATGTACAACAGATCAAGCAGTGGCTCGCGTGCCAGCACACGATAATGGACGATCGCGGGGTGCGACAATTGGGTCAGCACCCGCGCCTCCTTCCGGAACAGAGCGGCAATTTTTGGATCGCTGGCGAGGTGTCTGCGGATCGCCTTGATCGCGACGCGGTCGTCGGTCTCGACGTTCACGCCGTCATACACGTCGCCCATACCGCCACGCGCGAGGAAGCGGTCGACGCGGTAGATCCCGTTGAGCAGGTCTCCGGGTTCAATCCCGCCATCCGACCGGCGCACGCTCGTTGCACCCGTCGGCACCGATCCGCCGTCGGCAGCGATGATCGTCAACGGGTCCGGCGCGCGGTCCACAGGATCGGACGACGAAGTATCGTTCGTGTCGCTCATTCCGTTGCCTCGGTGAAATCGACATCCGTTAGCGCTGCGGCGTCGCAGCGGTAGGCGAAGCGCGCATCCTCGACGCCGACGACAATCGTCGCGGTCGTCTCGCCGCCTAATTGCCGCTCGAGCAACGCGGTCGACAGCTCGGGCAGCAGCGTATTTGTGAGGATCGCGTCGACCATCCGGCCGCCCGAGGAAACTTCGAGGCACCGCACCGCGATCAGCTCCACTGCATCGGCATCGTAGATCAGGCGAATCGCGTGATTTTCCGCCACACGCGCCACCACGCGGTCGAGCTGCAGGCCGATAATGCTGCGCAGCATCGCCGCCGACAACGGCAGATAAGGCAACGCGATGAGCCGGCCGAGCAATGCCGGGGGAAACGTCTTGAGCAGCTCGCTCTGAAGTACACCCGCCAATGCCTCGGGCTCAGGCGCGAGATCGGCATCCTCGCACAGCGAAGCAATCAGCTCGGTGCCGACATTGGAGGTCAGCAGGATCATCGTGTTGCGGAAGTCGATGAACCGCCCCTCGGCATCCTCCATATATCCCTTGTCGAACACCTGATAGAACATCTCGTGGACGTCTGGATGCGCCTTCTCGATCTCGTCGAGCAGCACGACCGAATACGGCCGACGCCGGACCGCCTCGGTCAGCACGCCGCCGCGCCCATAACCGACATAGCCCGCCGGTGCGCCTTTGAGCGTCGAGACCGAGTGCGCCTCCTGGAACTCGCTCATGTTGATGGTGATCAGACTGTCGCTGCCCGAATAGAGCAGGTCGGCTAGGACGTGCGCTGTCTCGGTCTTGCCGACGCCAGAGGGCCCGGCGAGCAGGAACACGCCAACCGGCTTGCTGGGATTATCGAGCTTGGCACGGCTTGTGCGGATGCGTCGTGCGATCGCATCCATTGCATGGTCCTGCCCAATTACTCGCGCCTTCAGCCGCGTTTCTATCGCCAGAGTTCCAGCGAGTTCGTCGCGAACCATGCGGCCGACAGGAATGCCTGTCCAATCGCCGACGACGGCGGCCACGATATCGGCATCGACCTCGCCGAAGATCATCGGATCGTCACCCTGTAGGGTCCGTAGCTCGCCGATCGCGGCGTCGAGCGCAGCCGCCGATTTCGCGCCTTCCTCCGCGATCAACGCTGCGCGCGCGATGCCTACCGCCGCAACCGCCAAGCGCTCGGCAGCCCAGCGCTCCTCGAGTTTGATCAGATCATCGCGCGCGGCAACCAGAGTCGCATCAACCCACGAGACACGATCAGAACGGTCATAGCGGCCGTGCGACTCGCGCTCGGCAATCGCGCGCTCGGTCTCGAGCAGTTCTACGCGCCGGCGTGCGTCCTCGACCGCCGCCGGCGCGGCATGACGTGACACCGCGACGCGCGCGGCGGCGGTGTCGAGCAGACTTACGGCTTTGTCGGGCAATTGCCTCGCCGGTACGTATCGCTGCGAAAGCCGGACCGCCGCCTCGATGGCTTCGTCGAGCACGACGACCTGGTGATGCGCCTCCATCACGCCTGTCAGCGAACGCAACATTGCGATCGCGCGATTGGTGTCGGGCTCCCCGATCGCGACTGGCTGGAACCTGCGTGTTAAAGCGGGGTCATTCTCGAAATATTGCCGGTATTCGGCCCAGGTCGTCGCGGCGATCGTCCGCAAGCGCCCGCGTGCCAGTGCCGGCTTCAACAGGTTGGCGGCATCGCCCGTCCCCGGCGCGCCTCCGGCGCCGATCAGCGTATGTGCCTCGTCGATAAATAGCACAATCGGGCGTGTCGACCGCTCTACCTCATCGATGATCTGGCGCAGACGCTCCTCGAACTCGCCCTTCACCCCCGCGCCGGCCTGCAGCAGCCCGAGATCGAGTGCGTGGATTGACACGTCTGCAAGCGGCGGCGGCACATCGCCGTCCGCGATGCGACGCGCCAACCCTTCCACCACCGCTGTCTTGCCGACCCCGGCCTCACCGGTCAGAATCGGGTTATTCTGGCGTCGCCGCATCAGGATATCGACCATCTGGCGGATTTCGGCATCACGGCCGACGATACGGTCGATCGCGCCGCTGCGCGCGCGCGCGGTCAGATCGATAGCATAGAGCGCCAACGCGTTGTCGCCGCGTGAATCGACTGCGGCGACAGGATCATCACCGCCATCGGCGTCGATCGAGATGGTGGTTTCGGATGAACCGGCAGTAATGGCGCTGAAATCTGCAACGAGTCGGTCCGCGTCAATCTTGCGCCATTCGCCCGACACCCCGTGCGCCAACCGGCGCAAACCATTGGTCTTTAGCATCGCTACAATGAGATGCCCCGTTCGGATCTGCCGATCACTGAACATAAGCGAGGCATATAGCCACCCGCGCTCGATCAGTTCCTCGATCTGCGGGGCGAAATCGGAGACCGCCGTCGCCCCGCGGGGCAACTGGTCGAGCGCGGTGAGAAGATCGGCCGACAGCCGCGCATCGTCCAGTGCGAAAGCAACGCGGACCGCCGCCAGATCGTTCTGCCCATCGCGCACCATAACGTGCAACCAGTGTGCCAATTCCACATACGGATTGCCGCGCTGGCGGCACAGCCCCGTCGCGGTCTCGATCGCCTTGCGGGCGGCAGGATGAAGGCGCCCAAATAGGGCTGACCGGCTGATCTCCGTCAAGATATTTGCTCCTTAATATGATGGCTGGCCATTCGACGCGCGCTCGGCCCCAAGCGCGCGTCGGCGCGCGCGTCGGCGCCGCGTGGTTTGCCTGTCCAGGCGGACCAGCCGATCCGCATGCCGCCGCCAAGACGGATCGGCGCGACCGCACGCGCCGGGAGTTCCAGTTCCACCTCCCATTCGAGATGCGGCGGCGCGAAGGAATCGAGCGCGTCCGTCACCAGCGCGAAGCGCTGGCCGCCGGGAAGAAACGCGGCATAGGTGCGTGCGTCTGGCATGGTCAGCACTACGCGGAAGGCGTCCTGCGCGGTCTGGACCCGCCGTCCGGTGAGGATATCCTGCCCCAGCGCCGCGAAGCGCTGTCCAAGACCTGTGCGATCCTCGGGTTCAACATCGCGCCAGCGCGCGACGTTCTCGACGACCCGCACTGAGACACGCAGCAGGTCGCTCAGCGCGTCGGCGATGGCAGCGGCGCTGCGCGGAGAGACGTACAACGCCGCATAGCGCAAACGCGCGCGCGCCGGGAAGGCGGAATCGGTAGTGGCCCCCTCCTCCGCCCCTGTAAGTGCGGCGAGCCGATCGCCGAAATGGTCGTCACTGGGACGGTCGATACTTGCGGCCGGACTTGCGGCGCTCCAGGCGCGGTAGAAGAATTGCAGCATTCGCCCAGCTGCGAGATCAATGAAATCGCCGAACGGCTGCTCCTTCGCGTAACGACGTTCGTAGGAGGCAAACTCGGTCAGGTGAAGCGGCAGTGGGCCCATCGGCCCAGTCAGGCCAAGCCAATATCCTTCGATGCGCGGTCGCGCGCCATCGAGGGTGATTGCGCTCAACGAAGCGGCGGGGAATGCCATCATCGGCGTCTGGGCAAGCGTTGCGACGTCGTCGGACGGTAGCTTGGACTGACCGATACGCGGCAGCCCTGACGCACGAGCTTCCGCCGCGCGCAGCAGGGCGAGCGGCGTGAGCCGAGCTACCTGTGACGCGCCGCGCGCGAGCAGGCTCAAATGGTCGGACGATGGCCGAGATGTGCTGGCCATTGCGCAAATCCTCTCCGCTGAAAGCTGTCAAAGGTCGTCTCGATAAAGCTGTTGACGGCAGCAAACTCGGAAAGAAACCGGTCGAGCACCGCACTGAACAGAAAGGCTCGGCCATTCTCGAAACCGCCCTCGTCGAGGGTGATGTGCAGCCGCTGTCCGCGCAGCATTGCGCCCGAACCCTGTCCGGGCGCGCGGCGCGAAATCGGACTGGCGCGAATTGTGCGGACCGCTTCGACCTGACGGCGCAGGCCGGGGTCGTCGACCTGACCATATAGCGCCAGATGTCGGCGTAGTAGCGCAGCATCCTCTTCCCGCGCGCTTGCAAATGCGGTGAAATTGGGAGTCAGATGGCCGATCACCTGCCACGCTGCATCCCCCAGTGCGAGCGGCGGACGCGGACGAGTCGGCGCGCGCAGTATCGTCGTCGCGCGGACCGGAAACCCCTCTTCGAGGCGCAGCGCGTTCTCGCCGGTGCGCATCCGCATCGGCAGTTCGCGGTTCGTCACCAATGCGCGAACCGACAGTTCCCGGATTTCCTCGAGACGAGCGGGGCGGCCGGGGGCACTAATGCTGACCCAGTTCTCGACGCCGATATAGTCGCCGCGCGCTCGCGAGCGCTGTTCGCGCGTCGACAGGCGGCGTGGCCGCAGCCTGCTGACATAGAAGAGGGCATCGTCCCAATCATGCAGCAGGCCAGCAAAGTCGTAGAGCGGCACAACCGGATGAATCTGTGTCGCCTCATGCCCGTGCGCACGCATGTCAAGGATGCGGTACACCTCGTAGTCGATTGGGCGGGTCCGGTCCGGGATGATCTGGCGTTCGTGTGTAAACGGGTCCATCGCCACCCGGTCGAGCTGCTTTTCAAACAGATTGACCGCGGGCGTAGCGAACAACCGGAAGTTGCTGGACGAAACCGCCCGGGCGAGGACCTCGGACACCTGGCCGAAGAGTATGACGACGTCGCAGGCAGCGTGCCCCGAACATGCTGCGAACGCATCGTCGAGCCCTTCCAGCCCGACGAAGAGGAAGCGCTCCGGGCAGGCGAAATATTCGCCAAGCAAACGGTAGCCGCGGTGCGATCGCTTGTCGCCAGGCAACAGGCCCTGGTCTTCGTCAAAGCCCTGCGGCACCGGCACCGGTAGGCGCAGGGCTGCGCTGACCGCATCGGCAGAGCCCGTAGGACGCGCGACCACGGCAACGGCCTCGCCGATCAGCTGCCGGTACAATTCGCCGGGAGTCGTGCCGGCACCATCAAGATAGAGCGGCAGGCGACCCGGGCGGAGCACGCTCAGATCCGCGCCGCCTGTCGCGACGAAGCGGAGCCGCAACCCGGCCTCGACTGGCGCACCGTGATGGCCGGCTATGAAGGGGGCAACTTCGGAACGGCCAGCCAGATATTCGGCCTCGACCAGCTGCAGCGGCCACAATGTGACCGCGTGTCCGCTTCGGAAGTTGACGGGCGTCTGATCGCGATCGCTCGCGGTGCCGCGCATCGTCGTGTGGCGCGGCACGGCGATGCCCTCGACCAGCGCCGCGTCGCCCTCGCGCGGTTCGAACGCCACCACGCACATCGACGGGGTGGGAGCGAGATAGTGCGGCTGGATCGCGTTCAGTAGATGCTGGGTGAAGTCACCGAACTGGTCCTGAAGCTTGAGTTGAACCCTCGCCCCAAGAAACGCGACCCCTTCTAGCAGGCGCTCGACATAGGGATCGACATCGCCGACCGCGCCAAGGCCGAGTCGACCTGCCACCGAGGGATGTTCCGCGGCAAACTCCTGCGAGGTCTGCCGAAGGTAGATCAACTCATCATTGTAAGCCTGGAGCAGCCGAGGATCCATCATTCGCCCCAAAGCTCGACGACACCGGTGTCGATCTCGACATCGCTGCGAAACACTACCGGCAACGCCTGGGCGGCCGCTGTGAGATCTCCCCGGATCACGAAACCGATCCGGTGCGCGCGTTCGCGGTCGGTGTCGGGCTGCACATCGAGCGTGCTGCGGGCTACGCGCGTCTCGAAGACCGCGATCGATTGCCGCATCTCCCTCGCGCGCGCCTGCACACCGGCGCGCGTCAACAGCCGGCCAGTAAGATCGGCGAGTCCGTAATTGAGCGTCGAGGCCGCTACTTCGGGAACCGCCGAAAGATCCTGGATCGCGGCGAGATTGGTTGTGTTCAGCAGCCAATTCAGTTCGCGCAGAACGGTGGCGCGCAGCGCCGCTTCGTTGAAGCGCTCAATACGCGGCACGGTATAATAGCGAAGCGATGCGCGGTCGATCGCGCCAACCTCCTCCGTGTCCGAACGGAGCCCGTCGAGCTCGAGATCAGCGACGAGCTTGTCAAACAAAGTCGGGTTGGCGCGTGTCGGCGTCATGGCCGGTCAAACTTAATGCGGCGGAACGACAGGATGCCGACATCTTCGCCTGCGTCGGTGGTCCACACGCGTTGCCCAGCGCCGTGTACCGCATAAGGCAATTCCCGCCACTCGGTCCGCCGCGCTAGCCGCAAGTCCGCGTCAGCTTCATGCTCGACGCCGGGGTAGCGAACCGGCAGCATAGCGGCGAGCGCCGGACCGTCGCGGAAACGTATTTCCGCTGGCAACCACACCAGATCGCGCAGATCGACCGGACCGGCGGTGACGATCTCCTCGATCGTCGAGAACGGGATCAGGCCCCAGCGCCCGGCAACGATGGCTTCCACCGTTGGGCCGAACCGCATATCGCCGTCGAACAACGTCCGAAACGGGCGGCCATCTACTTCACCACTGAACAGCGGGCAGCGATCGAACGCATCGGACCGCAACTGCACGCTGCGGGCGATATAACCCGCTGCCTCGGCCTCGATCGCGGCAACGAGATCGGCAGCCCACCCGTCGGGGTCAACCAACAGCGTGGCCTCCCCCTTCCCGGCAAAGCACGCCGCGCGGGTCACTTCCCCGGCGATCGCCTGTCCGTAGCCTGCCGCCAGCATCTGCGCCTCGGGAGACAATTGCGCCAGTGTCCGCAATTGCGCACCCGCTTTGTCCCACATACCTTCGACACATAAGAGCTGGAAAAGATACATTCGAGACCGCTGGTCGGCAGGTCGCTTCCGAATGTCATCGATCAGATTGACGATTATCGCATCAACATCGGCACCGCTTTGAATCGCAGCCGGGGCTATGTTCTTATGACACTGGTTCACTTTGGTCTCGCCCTACTCGCAAAAATCTATCGAAACTGTGCTATTGCGAACTCTTCATATCTTGTATCTTATCGTAAAGTTCTTGAATAGATTTGTATGATTCCTTCACAGCACCGGCGGCGTCCGGTTTGTAATCTTCCTTTATGGAAAGTATTATTTCGGATTTTTCTAGGTCAGATGCATCGCCGGAGAACGCCTTTTTTATCTCAAGACTTTCCACTATCCAGCTCATGAGCGTTGTCGATGCGTCACGGACACCTTGGAACTGCAGATCCTCCTGCTTATCCAAGATTTTCATTTCCTGCCCAAACTTGACCAGAGATCCGCCCCAAATGGCTGCCTGGTTATCGCCAACCCATTTTGCGAGTGTGAGCGCAAACGAGATTACGGCTTCCGTACCTCGCAAGGTCTTCAGCCCGCTATCCATCAGACGGGTCGCCATGTCTGACCGGAGCGCCTTGGAAAACTCGATGCCTCGTTCGGCGTACGCGACGAGCCACAAAATCGAGACCTTGTTGCGATAACCGGATCGGACACGGTGTATCCCGCCGCCTCTCTCGCTACCGATGATTTGCGCAACGAGTGCTTCATTGGCCTTGAGCTTTTCGACGTCGGCTACAGCCGTACTGTGGGCCAGTTGGTCATTCTGGATCAGGATCTCCATCAGCAGCCCGGTAAGATTATTGGCCGTGTGGACGAGATGCGTCAGCTTCATCTCGTAATTTTTCAAAGCGCTTTCGAAGCCCTGCACGGAGGGGCCTCCGGTGACGCCGACCGCATTCATTATCGGCCCCGCGCCCAACGATTTTGCCACAGTGCCAACGGCGTTTTTGCCGAACGCCGCCATCTTGTGAAAACCTGTCGCACCGGCAGCCGCAGGACCGCCCGCCTGCGACGGAAAATTGGCTTCGGTGATCGCGATGGAGCGCTTGAGCCCGATCGTCGGCGGAAGTCCCTTAAGCGCGGAGTTTGAAGATGTGTAATACTGATCGATCGCTCTGGCCTGAGCGATAACGGCCTTCTCGGCCTCCGTGACGCTCTGCCAGGATTGTTGCATCAGTCCGGCGAGATCCGAGACGGCCGACCACAAGGCAAAGACCGCCGGTATAGAGGTCGCCCCGAACGTCGGCGCAGCGGTCACCACGCCTACAGTCGCGGTGGCGATGGACAGCATGCTTTTCAATGCAGCGACGCTTTGATCGCAACGGTTCTTACGCCAGGACTGGATGATCGGCGCTTGTGTATTGTACGCGTCATTGACCCATCGCGGCGCGGCGGCAATTGCCTCCTGCAGAGGTTGCGCGATCTGCGAGACCCTTCCGTTGGCGCGATAGTATTTCGCGAGCTGTGGCGCGACTTCGGTCACCATCTTTTTCGCGACGGCTTCGATGATAGCGGTTTCGAGCAATGGATTCTTCAGGATCGTCTTATACTTTTCCCCGTCCAGCCGGACCGCGAGCCTGAACTCGCCGGGCGCCGAAACCTGCTCCCCGCCACTCCTTAGGATCGAAGCCAACGTTCCGTGGAAGACGGTTAGCGTTTGTGGCTGTGATGAAGAGAACGACAGAAAAGGCATTTGCACCTCGCAACCTGACAGGGCGCTACGCCGACAGCCGCCGACGTAGCGAGAGTCGGCTTAAGCCGCCTCGTTCTTGCGGATGTCCCAGTTGAAAGGCGTGTCGCCCCCCCCGCTGCCAGTTGCCTGCTGTGGCTTGTACTCGACCTTGACCTTCTCGAAGTTAAGCGTGACATTCTCAGAAGTGCGCTCATCGCCAAGGCTACCACCGTGCTGGACACCACTGATAAAAACTTCGGTCATGGTGATCGTCAGATATTCTAGCGGCTTATCCCCGCCAACCTTGCGGGCTGTCAGGACTGCAGTGCTGAAGTGCTTGCCCTTGGAGCAGTTCGACAGGATCGTCGTGCTGGCAAGGTCGATATATTTGGTAACGGTAAGATCATGGAAATTGGCCTTGCCCGTGCCCGCACCGCCGCCTAAGTGCGCCGATCCCTGATTGGTGACGCCCCAATTCCAGCCGATGATGTCGATCTCGTTCTCATGCCCGCTAGCGATCGCCTCGCCAAGGCAGCCATCGAGTTTCAAGAAGATTTCTACAGCCATGATTTAACTCCACTATACAAACGAATATTGGACACGCTTAGTTGTTACCCTTGGGCAGTCGCGAAACCATGCTAAGGCTAACATCCATGCCTTCAAGCTGGTAGTGGGGAACCATCCGGAACAGACCCCGATAGTAACCGGGGTTTTCCGGATCGGGGATAACCTCGACCGATGCCTGCTTCAGCGGCTTTCTTGCCTTGGTCTTCTCGTCCGAATGTTCGGGCTGGAGGTCGACATACTGCATAATCCAGCTCTGCAGATCGCGGCTGAGCTCGGGCGCCTCGCGGGTGCCGCCGATCCAGTCCCGCACCATGCATTTTAGGTAGTGCGCGAACCGGCAGCTCGCGAATAGGTAGGGCAAGCGCGCCGAAAGGTTTGCGTTCGCCGTCGCGTCCGCATCCTCATACGCCTTGGGCGCATGCAGCGTCTGCGCACCGATGAAAGTGGCATGATCGGTGTTCTTGCGATGCACCAGGGCCATCAGACCGGCTTTGGAGAGCTCGGCCTCGCGCCGGTCCGAAATGGCGATCTCCGTCGGGCACTTGGCATCGAGCCCGCCCTCGTCGGTCGGAAACAGCGCAGTCGGCAGATCCTCGACCGTACCGCCCGATTCCACCCCACGAATTCGCGTGCACCAACCATAAGTCTTGAACGCCTCAGTGATCCGCACGGCAAGCGCGTAGGAGGAATTGACCCACAGGTATTTGTTGTGCTCGCCGTTGACCTCCTCCTCGAACGCGAAGTCTGGAACGGGATCGGTCTCGGCGCCGTAGAGCGGTCGACCGAGGAATCGCGGCAGGGTCAGCGCCATGTAGCGGCTGTCGTTCGAGGCGCGGAATGTACGCCATGCCATGTAATCGGTTGCATCGAACTGCTTCGCGATATCGCGCGGGTTCGAGAGCTGGGACCAGCTCTCCATCCCGATCAGGTGCGGATCCGCGGCAGCAATAAACGGCGCGTGCGCGGCCGCGCCGATCTTGGCTAAGCCCTTCATCACTTCAAGGTCGGGGCCGCTATGGTCGAAATGATAGTCGCAGACGATTGCGCCGTAGGGCTGCCCACCGAGCTGACCAAATTCGGCTTCGTACAGCTTTTTAAATAGGGGACTCTGGTCCCACCCGGCGTCGCGATGCTGCCGCAACTGACGCCGCGTCTCTTCCTTCGAGATGTTAAGCACACGGATCTTGAGATCCTTGCCCGTCGAAGTGTTGTTGACCAGATATGCGACGCCGCGCCACGCCGATTCAAGCTGCTGGAACTCGGGATGGTGGATGATCGCATTCACCTGCTCCGTGAGCTTACGGTCGATGGCCGCCTTGAGCGCGTCGACGGTGAGATAGACATCCTCGCCAATCACGCTGGCATCGTCGATCGCCTGCTGCGCGAGCGTCTTGACTGCTTCCTCGATGCGGGCTTGCTTGGCGTCTGTGTTGGGCTTGAACTCCTTATTGAGGAGCATCGCGAAATCGCTGGTCTCAACGGCCGTGGTCGGTCCCGCCGTGGCGTCCTGCTGGAGAGCTTCCTGGGCCATCATTCTGTCCTTCTGGAAATTTCGAGTACGGCGCAGTGCCGGTTCATTCTGCTTCGTCGGCACTTTCCGGCGCAGGCGAGGCGGCGGCGAGCGAGCGCATTAGCTCGGGATTGCGTAGCACGCTGTCGAGCAGGTCTTGCGCGCCAGCCTTGCCGTCCATGTAAAGCATGAGGTCGTTAAGCTGTTCGCGGGCCTCGAGCAGCTTGGCCAAGGCCGGCACGTTGCGCGCGATCTGGCCGGGGTTGAAATCTTCCATCGAAGAGAAGGTCAGATCGATGCCAAGCCGTCCCTCTTTGGTGAGCGTGTTCTCGACAGCGAACGCCACGCGCGGAGCGATGCGTTCCATCCGCTCTTCGAAATTGTCCATGTCAAATTCGACGAAGTCGCGATCAACATGCGGCTTTTTTTCGACCAACGACTTGCCTGATAGATCCGACATCACCCCCATCACGAACGGTATCTCAATCTTCTGGCGAGAGCCGTAGGTCTCGACCTCATATTCAATATGGACACGCGGCGCCCGGTTTTCCTTAATGAAGCGCTGTCCGCCTTTTGCCGATACCATTGCGACCTCGTCCCACATAAAGCGCCGCGACGAACAGAAGCGCCGTCCAGCCGATAACGAGGTGAATCAGCTTTAGGGGCTTCAGCAGGGTTACATCGCCATGCGAACAGGTTACCACTGCAACATGCATTAAGTCTGACCGGCCAATGTCGGGATATTGAGGGCCGTAGCTTTTCGGCTTCATCTGAAACGCTAATAAGTTGGGCAACTCTCAATGCCTGACGTATCCTTTCGACCGTTATGCTCGACAGGAGAACAGGAATGCCCGGCCGCAGCACTAAGGTGCCCAGCGCCGTCCGATCGATGCGCCGACGCTCCGGATCAAGACTTGTCGCGCAGTTCGAGCAGCATGCGCACATCCGGGACAGCGCCCGGCGCAATATCACCGAGCACATCGAGGAAGCTGTATTCTACCCACGCCTGCGCGCGCGTCAGCAGAAGTGGAACCGGGCTGCACGGCTCGTGAACGCGGTAATATTCGACGATGAGCGCCAGCGCGCGGCGGACCTCGTCACGATTTCGGACGCCCGAAATAGCCGTGGTGGTAGTGCGATCAGCAATGGCGCTTGGCGCGCCGTCGCTCACGAAATCGCTGTCGTTGGACATGGCGGGCGCTTCCGGAGCGAAAGCGGCGATCGCGGCGCGGACCGCGCCAATCGCGTCATAGAGTCCGGCAAAATTGGTACCGCTTTCGCTGCCGCCCTCGGCGACAAGTATCGCATCGGTGCGGCGAACCAAGCTATCGATGCCACGGAGGCGCGGGCCGATCGCGCGCAATTCGGCCTCGCCACCTTCGGCAAGAGCGGCGCGGAACGCGCCATAGCCGTCTTCCGCATCGCCGGCGCGGTGGAACCGCTGGAGATCGCTGCCGCTGAAGCTACCGTACCGCGGGTGGCTGAACAGTGGAGCAGTCTGCAGCGGTCCGACGAATTCGCGGTAGTTGACCAGCGTGTCGCAAGCACCCTTGCGCCCCTGAAAGCCATATTCTCCGAGCTGCGGATGAACGCTTGGCCAGTAGCGTTCGACCAACCCGGCGAGATAATCGAGGCCCGCCTCGATCCAGTCAAAGCGGCCAGCGCGCGCGCCGGCACGGGCGAGATAGACGGCAAGCCAAACGTCTTTGGTGCGCTTGGCCTGTTCCTCGATCGCGGTCACGACGGAACGCCAATCGGTGACAGGAACGTCCTCGATCACGCCCGACGCGTCTATCGAAACCGGCGCGTCGAACGCCGTCTCGATCGCGTGGCGTTTCGGATCATACGCAAGATCCGGACCGGTTCCAGCTTCATCCCCAAACGGGGCGAGCAGCGCCTCGATGTCAATCGTCATGCTAAACCGTCCTTGCCTGACCCAGGCCCGACGGCGGACCCGGCGTTCGCGCTCCGCCTATGCGGAGGGCGAATGTGTGACAATCGACATAATGGTCACATTCGTAACTTCGATGGGGTGACAGTATGAAGCGTCAGGCGGAGATCACCGTCGAGCTAGGCGCGCCATCAAAGCTCATTCGCTTCACGTCGAGCGAACGAATGGGCGAACTGTTCTCGATCGAGGCGGAGATAATCACCGAGGGGCGGGTCGACATGCTCCTGAGCCTAGGCAAGCCGGCCAAAATCGAAGTGTTCGAGCTGGAGGAATCCGTCCGCTTCTTTCACGGCATGCTGGTCGAGGCGCATTACCTTGGCGGGGAAGACCAGGGTTTTCACTACCGTCTAGTGATCCGCCCGTGGCTGTATCTACTCGGGCAAAACCGCGCCTACCGCATCTTTGAGGACCGCACAGCCGTCGACATCGTGCGTGAGGTTCTCGAAGATTACAGCCGACAGGTCGATTACAGCAGGCTAAGCGGTCGCCATCTGTCGATTCCCTATTGCACACAGTATCGCGAAAGCGACCTCAATTTCGTGCTGCGGCTGCTTCAGCGCGACGGAATTTACTTTTTCTTCCGTCATGAAGCCGGCGCGCACGTATTGGTGCTTTGCGACAGTCCGACATCGCATCGCCCATCGCCGGGTCGCGATATCGTCAGGCTGCGGCCGGACCACTCCGGGCGGGGTGGGCTCGCTGAGGCGCTGTGGATTTGGCGCGAGCACGCTGCGACCAGCGGACAAGCTAAGGTGGTGCTGCAAAGTTTCGATTACGAGAGCAGCCGCACCCGCACGGGTCGCGTCGCCGGGAACACGCAATCGGCCGCCGATCGGCAAGAGATCCACGAATTTACCGGTGATTTCATCGATGAGGCGCTAGGCCTTCACTGGGCGCAAGTAAAACTGGAGGCAGCGCACGCGCGGCAGCGTTACTACACAGGCGAGGGTGACGCGATTGGGCTAGCATGCGGTGGTCGTTTCACACTCGACGCAGACGATGCTTTCGGCCGCGGCGACACGTTTGTCATCAGCGCGCTTGACTATGACATGTGGGCCGAGCCGTATCGCACCGGGAATGACGGGGAACCGCGCCGTGTCGCGATCGAAGCGATTACCGCCGACACGACTTTCCGCGCGCCGATTATAGCACCACTGCCCGTCGCCGGTCCGGAGACTGCGATCGTAATGATCGGGGGAGCCGACGATAGCCACGCCGATCCGATGGGGCGGGTGCGGGTGCGCTTTCTGTGGGGTGACGGCGGACCGCCGGATAAAGCGCGATCCTGCTGGTTGCGCGTATCGCACCCCTCCGCTGGCGCCGGCTTCGGCCATGTAACTTTGCCGCGCAATGGACAAGAGGTGATCGTCGATTTCCTCGGTGGCAATCCCGACCGTCCAATCGTCACGGGTCGTGTGTATAATTCGGACCATCGACACGCCTATTCGCTCCCGCAAAACCGGACCCGGTCCTTGTATCGCTCGCATACCATCGGCGAGATCGGCAGCTATTCTGGAGCCGAGGAAACCCCGACGGGGCCCGGCTTCAACGAAATGCGTTTTGAAGACAAAGGCGGCGCCGAGGAAATCTACGTCCGTGCGCAACGCAACCGGCTGGCCGAAGTGCTGCTTGACGACGAGGCGCGTATCCGCCGAGATCGCAAGACCCGCGTGGGTCGCGATCGTAACACCGCGGTCCACGGGAACGAGGCTACCACCGTTGAGACCGGAAACTACCGGCTTAAGGTCGAGATGGGTCAGGCCGTGATCGAAGCGAAGCAAAGCATCACGCTTCAGGTCGGGATGAACAAGCTGGTGATCGATACCGATGGCATCCGGCTGACGTCTGGGAAGAGCTCAGTCAACCTGACGCCCGTCAACATCTCAGCCGATTCTATGACGGTTCAAACTAAAGGAGAGATCATGGCAATGATTTCCGGTGAAATGGTCATCATCAACGCACAGTCGAGTGTCACAGTCGGCAAAAACGGCGAATTCTTCGGCAGTCTTATAGGTCCCCCGTTTTGAACGACACACTCGCGACGACACCATCTGTGCTTGCCAATTGGCCAAAGACGATATGGTCGGAAGCATGGCAAATCACGAAGTTGCTCGATCGACCTCGGATAGCCGGTGACGATGTTTCGCCAGCGCGCTTCTTCGCTGCTCTGCGCGTCGCGGGACACGATCTTGAAGCGGCGCAGTTCTTAGGCGTGGCGCTGCCGCGCTACGAGGCCGTTGCGTGGGCCATGCGCGTCGTGACCGTCTATCCGCAGACCAGCGTGGCCGATGTGCGCACGCTGCAAGCCGTGGAGGCATGGCTACGCGAGCCATCCGACGCGCTTCGCCGAACGGCAGCCGAGGTCGGCGCCGAAATCACAACTATAACGCCTGCGCGACTCTGTGCCGAAGCCACGTTCATGTCGGGCGGTTCGGTGTATCCGATCGGCGAGCGCCCCGTCCCTACCCCCCGCCACACCACCGGCCGGCTTGCCGCCGGCGCCGTGCTGACGGCGGTTTATGCGACTAGCGACCCCGCCGCGCACCTCGACACCGCACTCAATTGGGGTGCCGCAATTGCCGCTCAACCAACGGACCGTTCGTCATGACCTTGATCCTTTCCATTCCTGGACATCGCAAGCTCGACAATGGCGAGCAGGCGGAGCTGCATCTTGATCGTCGGGGCGCGGTGATCGGACGGTCCGCCCATGCCGACTGGTCGTTGCCCGACCCGAAGAACCATGTCTCGTCGAGACATTGCGAGATTAGCTATCGGGACGGAGAGTACCTACTCGCCGATCGCAGCACCAATGGCACCTTCCTAAACGGATCGAGCGAACGACTCGGGACGCTGCACCCGATACGTGACGGCGATCGCATAACGGTCGGCGGCTACGAATTGCTTGCCAGTCTGCCTGATGCGCGCAGGGCGGAAACCGCACAACCTGCGGGCGCGACCGCCTCCGGTGGCGTGTCCAACGATTGGGACAATGCCGACCCCGGCGATATGGATGCCGACAATGCGTGGGGCGCCGATGCCCGACACCAGCCTGCGCCTTCCGCCAGCATCGCCGAGAGCGTAGACTATGAGTGGTCCGCGCCCGCGCCGGCGCTCGGCGTCTCGCCCTGGGCCAGCGCACCGCGGGAGGCGGCCCCCCCATCGGCCGTCGACGTCTGGGGCCACCTCGCGCGCCAAAACGACATCGTCTGGTCTCGCGGCGGGTTCGGTCCGGTCGAGGAGGTAATGAGCGCGTGGAGCCCTCCAGCGATGGCGGCCCCCTCTCCCGAAGCGGATGAAGCGTCGACCACACCACAGCCGCCAGCGGAGCACCCACCGGTCCCGCCGGCGATTGCATCCGATGGCTGGTCGGCGTTCGTGCAGACAGCGGGCCTACCACTTGATTCGCTGCGCTCGCCGCCGCCCGCGCTGCTGGCCGCGGCCGGCGCGATCTTGCGGCAGATGGTGACCGGATTGGTTTTAATGGTCGAAGCGCGCGCGCGTGCGAAAGCGCAGCTTGGCGCCGAGGGTACTAGCCTCGAACTCAACGGCAACAATCCGCTTAAGTTTATTCGCTCACCCGAACGAGCGTTGCTGCAGCTCCTCGAACCGGCACAGCCAGGTTTCATGCCGGCTGGTCGGGCGATCGAGGATGCGTTTCAGGATCTGCAGGCCCATCAGATGGCCACGCTCGCGGCGATGCGCGGGGCGCTCGGCGATACCCTGTCGCGCTTCTCCCCCGCGGCGATACGCGAACGTCAGCAGGCGCGATCGCCATGGCAGCGTTGGATCGCCAGCGCGCGAGAGGCCGCGCTATGGCGCGCCTATGAGCAGGAATTCGAAGGCGTGATCCGGGGTGCCGACGAGGCGTTCATGGACGTGTTTGCCAAGGAATTCCGCAGCGCGTACGAGCACCACGTTAGCGAACTAAGAAACAGGGCGCGCAGCTGAGAGCTAGGCCTCCACTAGTGTGGTCGCATCGCATCCAAGCACGACGAGCGTTACGTTGTCGGGCGCCCCCCGGCTAAGGACGAGATCGAGAAGACCTGTAGCAGCGCGCTCGGGCGTTTCGCGGCCGAGCCAGCGGGCAATCTCCACATCAGCGACGGGACGCGTCAGGCCGTCGCTGCACAAAAGAAAGACATCTTCCGGCAGCACGTCGACCTCCACCCGATCGAGCAGCACCGTATCGCCCACTCCAATCGCGCGGGTCAACACGTGCCCCATCGGATGACTCGCCGCTTCCGCCGCCGTGATCAGGCCGTCCGTCACAAGCTGCTCAACCTGCGAATGGTCGCGCGTCAAAAGGCTGATTGCTCCGCCGCGATACCGATAGACACGACTGTCACCCGCCCACAGGACGCTACCGCGCCCGCCCCGCACCAACAGAGCTGCCACGGTCGAGCCGATCGATGCGCCGTCCGCCTTCGCGGCCGCGACGAGGCGATGATTGGCGCGTTCGATAGCCGCAGTCAGTTCTGCACCCGCATCGTGGAGGTCGTCGGCATGGACACTCTGGGCAACCGATGCGACAATTTCCGCCGATGCCCATTCGCCACGCGCATGGCCGCCCATGCCATCGGCAACCAGCCACAGTCCCTGATCAGGCTGAGCCAGCCAAGCATCCTGGTTGATTTTGCGGACATAGCCAGCGTGGCTGGCGACGCCTTGCTCATATCTCAGCATGGCAACCTCTGGATCGAACCACCGTTTCGTCAACGTACCAAAGGGCATAGAGCAGCGGTCCGCCGCCGCTCACAAGCGGGCCGGACAATGGAACGAGAACGGGCCCCCGCGCCCAAATGGATTGCTTGCCCACGGCAGATAGATGTCGAGCGAGGCGGTCTGCGTGCCGTCGCCGAAGGTGGCACGCAGGCGCGACGGTCCGGCATTGCGTACCCTCGCCGCGTCAAGCAATCGGAACAGCGCCCAAGGCCCGAGTATCTCGATCCGCTTCACTTCGCGCTGACCCGCGAACAGTACAACATGCGCGGCGGGGAGGCTAGTCGAGGTCCATATCGCTGGTACCTGCTCGGCGGCGCCAAGCTCGAACCGGTGTGTTGCGCCACCGGTAGAGAACTCGACCGCCGTAATGCTGCCCGCCATCCCTGATGCTGCGACCTTCAACGACACGCCGCCCGTCGCGAGATCGCGGATCACGCCCGCGCGCTCGAACTGCGCCGCGCTGTTGGGGCTGAGCCCCGCGGCTAGCGGATCGCTGCTGCGCCACCGCCATGGCGACTGCCCCGTATCAAGCAGCGGCCGAAGATGATCGCGAACCATCGCGTCGAGCTCGCCGCCAGTGCCGAAGACGCGCTGCAGATCGGCGGCGGAAAGATCGGTCGCCGCGCTCCGGTCGAACGGGTAGCGGCTCTGGACGCCTTTGAGGCAATTGGCCGCGACGCCGGCATATTGCGCATCCACCGCGATACGCGCGGTGTGCACCGCAGCACCCTGCCCGGTCCGCGCGGCTCCGCCGACGAACGCCTGCAACTGCGGTGGCGCGACCACGCCCGCCGTCGAGAGTTCACCGAGCGCGGTCGCAAGTTGTCCCTGCATTGCGCCGCCGGCCAGCGAAGCGCCCGCCGTACCGGCCGCGGCGCTTGCGGAAGCGGCTTGACGGACTGCTTTCACCAGCTCATCGACCGGCGCGGGCGCGACGCCAACGCCGGCAAAATCACCGAGCTGGCGGAAATGGTCGCGGATCATGCCGCCAGCATCACCAACGGTCGCGCGGCCGCTTGCCAGCGCCGTGTTGCGGCGAACCTCCTGCAACAATACTTTGAGTGGCGACGGATTACGGGTGAATGCGCCGAGCGCGGCCCGACTCGCGAAATAATTGGCCGGCTGGACCCGCTCCAGCATGGCATCCCAAGCGATGATATAATCGCGTGCATAGCTTTGCGCGACGGCGGCGCGTACCTCGGGGAGCTGTGCCCGAATCGACTGTTTGGCAGCGTCTGCGCCCAGCACCCAAAGATCGCGGTCCAGCTCGACCTGCACCCGCGCCATACCCTGCTGATAGCCGTGGAGGTAGCCGTCGCGTGTGAAAAACCACGGGATCGTCGTCGCAAGCAGCGCAACCCCGCCGTGGAAGGCCTGTGCATCGCCGCTGGCGAGCAGATCGCCCGCGCGCCAATCTGGCTGGCCCGAAGCTGCGGCGCGCTCGCGCAGAACGGCATAGGCGCGATCGGACAGGGACAGGGTCTGCACCGCCGCCCGGGCGGAAGCGATCAGCGCGCCATCTAGCGGTGCCCTCCTGCCCGCCCAGACCTGCCCGATATCGGGGTCGGCGAGCAACGCATCGAGATGGCGCCCCAGCCGGGCTCGGACGTCCTCGCGGTCAGGACCAGCAAGAGACGCCTCGCGCCAATCCTGCACGACCCAGGCGCGTACTGACTGACGATCGAGCGGGCCATAGCCACCGAGCATCAGATACGTCTTAAGTGGTTCGTACAGTTGCTGCGGATTTTGCCCGTCTGACCGAAGGACCTGCTCGAGCCGCAGCAGAATGCGCGGCAGCACGACACGTTGCAGCCCTTGTTTGTACGCTTCGCGACCGGAAATGGCCAGACCCGCTTGAAACAGGCCAAGCCGCATATGTAGCGGTGGTGCGGCGACGCCTGCGTCAAATCCGCGCGGCAGGGCGCGAAGTCGATCAAGTAGCGGCAGAACCTGTTCGAGGTCCGGGTCGCTCGCGCGTACCTCCTGGAGGTCGATTGCACTTGTCTGCGCTTGCGCGCTTGCTTGTTGCGCATCGATCAACATTCGGTTCTGAAATTCGCGATTGGCGGCAAAGGAACCGGTCAGTGCGGCGACCGCGATGAGAGTGACCACCCCGACCCCCGCATAGCTCGCCATCGTAGCACGGCGTCCACGGCGACGCGCGGTCGCGTCGGACCGTACCAACCCGGCCTCTGGGAACATCACGTCGGTCAGCAATCGGTTGAGGAAGAAAGCGCGTGCGCTGCGATCTGATGGTGGCGCCTGCGGCTCGTCATAAACTTCCGCCATCGCGTTCAACACCCGGTCGAGCGCGACCCCCTGCTGCACGCCGCTCGCCAGATAAAAGCCGCGCAGCACGTGCGGCTGCACCGAATCGGCCACGAACGCGCCCTCGGTCAAGCGCGCAACTCGAGCGCGCAATTCGGCGAGGTGCGCGGGAAAGCCCAGCAACAGGCTGCGACGGCGCGCGTCGCCCTCGTCGTGCAGCCGACGGGGCAAACGCGCCCACATCGCTGCCGTCACACGATCGAACGCCGCGAGGATCGCCGTCTGATCAACCGGAGCCTCAAGATCGAGCGTATCGCCCAGCACTGCGCGGCGGCCATTCGCGTCGAGATCAGCAAAGAATTCGGTGAAACCCGACAGCAGATCGGCCTTGGTGAGTAAGAGATAGATTGGCACCGAAATGCCGAGCATGCGCTTCAGCTCGGCGAGCCGACGGCGGATCGCGGCGGAGTGGGCGTCGAGCTGCGCGAGATTGCTGGTCATTAACGTCTCGATCGACAGCGCGACGATGACGCCGTTGATCGGCTGGTGCGGCCGGTAGCGACGCAGCAGTTTCAGAAACTGTTCCCATCCCGCGACGTCGGCCGCCTCGCCCGTCTCCTGCGTGGTATAGCGTCCGGCGGTATCGATCAGCACGGCCTCGTCGGCGAACCAGAAGTCGAGATCGCGGGTGACCCCCGTGCCCCCAAGCGCCGCGTGCGACCATGGGAAGCGCAAGCCGGAGTTACGCAGCGCGGTGGTCTTACCGGTACCCGATGGGCCGATGATCGCGTACCACGGGCGGCTGTAAAGGTAGTCACGACGTCCGTCGTTGGCCGCTCTTAGCCGCGTTAGTGCGTCGCGCATTCGCGCGGTGAGCACGCGCGTCTCGCTTTCGCGGGGATCAAGCGTACCGTCGTCGCGGGTAAGCTCGCCTGCGATTGCCTGCGACGCTCGACGCGCCCGCCACAGACGCAAGCCCGCCGCGCCAGCAAAACCCAGCAGCACGAACGCTAGCAAAAGCGCCCGCAGCCATGGCGCGCGCAACACCGGGAAAAGCGTTGGCAGCCCGACGGCGAAGATCATTGCGAGGATCGACGCGGACGTGCCGGCGACGACCCACCAATTTCGGGTTAGACGGTCCATGTCACTGCTCGTGTCTGGGGATGAGGATTTCGACGCGGCGATTGGTAGCCTTGCCGGCCGCCGTGTCGTTTGAGGTCAGAGGACGGCTGGAGCCGAACCCCTGGGCGCTCACACGTTCGGGTCGGCTAAGTCCGGTGCGAAGGATCAAAGCGACCGTTTCCGCACGCGCCGTCGACAAGGCCATATTGTCCGGGAAGGTCAGGCTGTGAACCTGATCACTGTCGGCATGGCCCTCGACGCGGACGCTTCCCGGCTCGCTTTGCAGCGCGCGGACAATACGCTCAAAAATTGCCTCGCGTCCTGGTTCGAGCGCGTCTGATCCTGAGCGGAACAGCGCGCCGACCGTGGTGCGGACGCGCAGACTGTTGGAATCCTCCTCGACGGTCACGAGGTGCTGAGCGATCTCGTCGCGCAGGAAACCCGCGACGCGTTGCTGTTGCGCATCGGCGGTGGCGGGCGGTGGCGGCGCGGCGCGCGAGAGGCGGAGCGGTTGCTCGGGATTGATCGCCAGCACCGCTCCCGTCGCTGGCTGCCCGGTTTCGATCAGTACGATCCGGTATGCAAATAGGATAAGCAGCACCAGACCGAGTGCGATTGAGGCCGCAAGCGTCAATGGGGTCCACGCGCCGTAGGCGCGCGGCGCCTTGGGGCTGCCCCGCCAGTGCGGCACGAGATCGATATCCGAATGCCCGCGCGACTGTGGCAGCGCCGCAAAATTGCTATCGAGGATAGCGCGCAGCTTATTGCGGCCATCGGGGCTGACGCGGTGGCGCCCCTCGAACCCGACCGCGAGACAGGCGTGGTAGAGTTCGAGCAATTCGGCTTGCTGGGCCGGCCGCGAGAGCATGTCCTCGAGCAGCAACCAAAAACGGTCGCCGCCGATATTTTCCCCGAACGCGCGCACCACCATGCTCCGCCGCGCCCATTCGGCCCCGGTACGTCCGTTGCTGGAGGGCAGGTTCTGGGCGATGTCGTCGATCGTTGCATACACCGCGTAGCGGGCGCGTCGCCGCGTTTCGGCATCGTATTCCCCCGCGGCAAGCCGCTCTTCGAAACGCGTCGCCGCCGCCGTAGCCCGTTGGTGGAGCCGCGGCAGATCAATCGTGACTCGGCCGGAGCGCACCGCCGCGATCAACGCGAGCAACGGCGCTGCGCCGATCATCATGGCACTGCCGACCGCTGCACCCCTCGGCGGGCGGGGGACGTCGTCGTAGGCATCGTGATCATGGCCGGGCGGCATTGTCTGGGGAGCCAACGCTCGGCTCGGTTCCCTTCGTTCCGGCGTGCTGAGAGCGGGTATGAACACGGTCTGTTCGCCAGCGGACGGCTCCGAAGGATCGCTCATCGCCCGGTCTTCTTGACGCACCAGAGTTCCAGGCGAAGCTCCGGCCACTCGCCCGCGACATGCAAGCCCAACGCCGGCGAACTCGCGAACTCGACCCAGTCCGGGACTGACCGGTCAAGTTCGAAATAGACGAAGCCCGGCAAAGCCCGGATTTGCGGTGGTGGCGTCGGGCTATGTTGGAGCGGAACGCCACTTAAAGCGGAGTCGACGATCTGTCGCATATTCTGGACAGTTCCGATCTTCGCCACGGAGGGGAACCGTGCTCGCAGATCGTCAAGTGGCATGCGCGCGCTCACGGCCAGATAGAAGTAACCAGTCTGGTAAAGCGCGGGTTCGATAATGCGCGACGTATAGGCGCCCGGCCCGGCGCGCTGGAGCGGCAATTGGATGGCCGCCCGGTCGTAAACGGCCGACAGCGCGGCCTGGATCGCCTCAACAACCGGCTCGTACACTTCTTGCAGCCGAACATGGTCATAGCTCAGGAACGCCGGTGGCCGCCGGTCTTCGCGCGTCAACGTCGCGAGATCACCCGCAATCCCGAGCAGCTTCTCGTAGAACCGCTCCGGATGCACAACCGGCAAAGTTAGCAGATGCTGCAATTGTTGCTGATAGCGGTTGAGAGCCTGAAGAAGCAGGAAGGTCGCAAAGCTCTCCGATCCACCTTCGGTGTTTTCTACGGCGCGAATGGCGAGTTCATCGATGCGCTGACCCATCCGGCCGATGATATCCGCCAGCCATCCGGTCAAGCGCGCGCTCGACCGGATGGCCAGCGCGGGCGGGATGTAGCGCTCATCAAAGACGACGCCCGCTGTCGTCACCTCGCGCACGCGCGCCAAGCCGAGCGTGATACGCCCATAGATCTGTTCTCGGGTTATGCCGAAGCGTAAGTTAGGCCGGGCAATCTCGATGGCTTCGCGCGTTCGCTCCTCGGCAAACGCGTCGGATACCTCCACTTCATCGACAAGGTAGCGAGCTGCATCAGAACCTGGCTCGCTCGCTATCCGGAATTCAACCGCACCGGGTTGATACGCGGGTAGCGTCAACAGGACAACCATATCGCGCGTGTCGGTGGGCAGCTGCATCGGCGGTGGCGGCGGCAGCGTGTCGGGGATCGCGAACGGCGTGCCGTCGGGCATTACGCCAACCAGCCGCTCGATCGCGAACGTGCCAAGCGCCGCGAGGCCCGCGTTGATCTTGAGTTCGGACACGCCCCAGACGAACGACTGCCCGGCTTCAGCACGCGCATTGATCAGGTTATCGGTGTGGCGGTCCTGCTGCTGAAGATGTTGCTGGCGGAGGAACAGCCCCTCGCGCCATGCCACGCGTGCTTCCGCCGTCATGCCTCAAGCATCCATTGTCCTGTCCGGCTATCCACACGCCTCGTTCAAGGAGGCGCAGCTGCCGGGATAGAGCCAGCCGATTTCCCATCCATGTCAGCGCGTCACCCAATCGCTACAGCGGTAACCATCCTCTCGGCTGAACCGGCAATGAGCGCAAGCGCCAGCCTAGGCGCTGCAGGCTTCGGTTCCGCGGCCAATGTGCCATCGCGGGAGAGCCTGGGGCGCAGTTGTTCGCGCGTACACGGTGGACAGCCGAGGCGCATGCGGGCGTGTCATTTCGTGTCCGACCTCAAGCAGTGATTGGAATGCCACACAATCAAAACATCTCCTTCGAAAATAGGATCGTTACTGTTGGTCGCGAACATGCCACCAACACCGTGCGCGATGCAGATCATCACGTCCGGCACCTGAGCGGCAGCAATGCCACACACCTGGCAGATTCGCTCTTGTATTGCCCGCCTTGATGAAACCCGCGGCCTTTTCAGGTAAGCAGAACCCTATGCCCTGGCGACAAAGTGGATTCTCAAACGACGCAATCTTGGATTCATATGTGGACGCCCCCTTGGCAAGGGCATTTTGTCGGGAGGGGTTTGATCGGTCGCTTTCATATGTCCGGCCTGTTTGTGCGGCGTTGTGATGACCGATGGCCCTGATGGAAATCCGCCGGTGAGTTCCCTAAACAGGCTGGCGCGCGTTGAAGCGCATTGAATCAGACGGGTTGGTCTCACCATTGGCTCGATCGTTACTCATCATCGACTGCCATTACCATTTCGGGTGACCTGGGGTTATCAGGTCAAATTGGCGTAAGGGTGATAGGCCCTTTGCGGGTCAGCACGACCAAAGCGATCCGAGAGAGTTTATTAGCCAGGGCCACCGAGACGAGCCGGAAGGGTTTTTTCTCGGAGAGCTTCCTGATCCACTCTGCCATCGGCGTTGGCTTATCCTTGACGTGGCGCATGACTGCGGTAGCCCCGACGACGAGCAATCGGCGTAGGTATCGGTCGCCTTGCTTGGAGATGCCGCCAAGTCTGGTTTTTCCCTCGGTTGAGTGTTGTTGCGGTGTCAGACCGAGCCAGGCGGCGAACTGCCTGCCTGAAGAGAACTGCTCGGCATCCGTAACGGTTGCAACTATTGCTGTTGCCGCGACGAGGCCGGGGATCGTGGGAAGTCGGCGACTGGCCTCACTTTCGGTATGCCAAGTGGCAGGCTGCTGATCCAGTTCCGCAATCTCGGCGCTGACGGCCATGATCTGACGGATCAATATCTCCAATGCCGTACGAGCGTAGGATGGCATGGCATCCCTGTCAGCCATCACCTGCTCGGCCAGCTTGGCGAGGTTGCCGATGCCGGGGTTGGCAACGTGGCCCAGCTCAGCAAGATGCGCTCGCAGGGGTTGGCGAGAATAGTTAGTTGCCGTACGATAAGCGATCAGGCGCGATGGGTCATAAGAATGCCCTGCTGCTCGATCGTCTTGGCCGGCACGAACCGCATGGTGGGCCGCTGCACGGCTTCGCAGATCGCTTCGGCATCCAGCGCATCGCTCTTCCCCCGCTTTACGTAAGCCTTGACGTACGATGGCGGTATCAGGCGGACTTCGTGGCCCAACGCTGCAAGCGTGCAGGCCCAGTAATGGGCGGTTGCGCAAGCCTCCATCGCGATCAAGCAGGGTGGTAGCTTCGAGAAGAAAGGCACCATTTGCTTTGTGGTGCAGCTTCTCTACCAGCACCGTGGTGCCGCTCTCGTCGATGCTATGTGCCTGGGATACGCTCTTCGCCAGATCAAGCCCAATTGTGGTGATCGTCATTGTAAACGCTCCTCTTCCTCTCGGTTGACCGGCCGGCAGCATAGCAACTGTCGGTCGTACGGGGGCGTCCACATCATCAAGCTGCCTTTTGGAGGCGGCATTGGGTCGAGGGGATGTGTCGGACGCGGAATGGTCGATTATCGGGGTCCTGCTGCCTTCATAATGCGACAGCAAAGCCCGACTATCCCACGGCAACCGGCGGATCCTGAGCGGCATGCTGCATGCGTTGTGCGTTGGCTGCCCCCGGCGTGACATGCGTGAGCGCTATGGCCAAATGGCACGTCGACTATGTCCGTTTCTGGCGCTGGGCCGAGCTTGGTGTGGGGGACGCGATGAACGCCACGCTGGTTGATCTCAGGCTGACCGGCGACTGGCAGCACATGATGGACAGCACAATCGTCTGCGGCCATTCTCAGGCAGCGGGCGCTAAAGGGGCGCCTATAAAGAAGGCTTTGATTGAAGCCGCGGCGACTTCACGAGCAAAATCCACGTCCGCTGTGACGGTCAGGGGCGCCCTTGGCGTTGTCCTGACGGGCGGCGACGCGTCGGATTACCGGGGCGTGTTCGCCCTGCTCGACATGCCTTTGGCCAAACCCAAGGTCCTGCTCGCCGACAAGGGATATGACGGTGCCCCCGTCCGCGAAGGCTTACTTCGGATCGGCATCCTCCAGATCGTTTCTACCCAAGGCGAACCGTCGAACGCCGTCCGCTTGCGACTTCCGACGCTACCGCGATTGCAATTACGTCGAGCGCCTGTTCAACCGACAGCAACGATCTCGACGCAGCGCGCCCGGTACGACACAACCGCCACCTTTTTCCCCGGGTTCCTATCGGTCGCCGCTGGCAAGCTCTGGCTAACCAAATATGTGAACAAGACCTAGCCCGAAGCCGTGCGGCAGACCGTCCTCACGCGGCAAGCCTAGGAATATGACCCCGCACGACGCGACGAACGGGCGGGTCGCAGAGAGCATAAGCGGCGCCGCGCCGCGGACCAAGTGCTCAGCGATCACCCCGTCCGGGCGGTAGCTGTCGATCAGCGATGCCAACGCGCGAAACTGCCCAACCATCGGCTTTACGAAAGCGCGGTCGAGTTCGGCTGTGAGCGCAGCGCCTTTGCCAGCCTTGAATGATCTGCAAGCCCTGTCCCAATGTCGCAAAGACAATCGCCGTCAGGCGGTAATGCCGCGAAACCTGCACCCGTCGCTTGAACCCGCTCTCGAAACGCCGACCCCGTCAGGACCAGAGTCTACGGTTTAACGGAAACTACATCAATTTTTGTCAATGCTGAGCTGCAAATCTTGGGAAAATTATATGGTTGAATCTATAAGTTCGGCGATCGGAGCGGCTGGCTATTCGTGGGCGACGGCCGGCAAGGATCACGACGGTGACGGCAAGATAACTCGGGAAGAATTCAAACTGCCCGTCATTAAAGGGACCGGCACGCTGACCCCCGCCGACCTTCGTTCGGCAGGCTCGCTCGATGACGCGTTCAACGCCTATGATAAGAACAAGGACGGTATTATCGATAGTCAGGAGGCAAAGGCCGCACCGGTCTATCCGCGCCATCCCGGCGACCGTTTCAGCTCCAACGGTTCGCAGGGAATGTCGAGCGATCAGGTGGCCGCTTATTTCAAGACGATCGACCAGGACAACGCGACCCTTGCCAAGCAGTGGGGCATCAACGTCTAACCGGGGACGTTACCGCGCCAGCGTCCGTTTTGCTCGCGGCAGCGGAACGCCTTTTGCACGTTTTTGCGGCCAGCCCCGAGCGTGACGCGTCTGGTGCTGGCCGTTCCTTCACGCGTGCAATCCTGTGAATTGCGTTAACTCGTAGCCCAACAGCACGAAAATACCGCCGGTTACCCGGTCGAGCGCCACCACCACGCCTGGGCGCCGCAGCCACGAGCGGATGCCGTGCGCGAGGGCTGAAAGCGTCGAAAACCATACGAGCGCGATAGCGACCTGCAGCGTAGCGAGCAGAAACGCCATACCCCCACCCCGCGCCTGGTGAGGCACGAATTGTGGCAGCAAAGTAAGATAGAACAACCCGACTTTCGGATTTAAAATGTTGGTCGTGAATCCGCGGCGCGCTGCCGTCCAAAGACCATCGCCCGGGTCGCCGCCTGCTTCTAGAACGAGAGCCTTCCGGGGCCGCATCACCAGCTGTGCACCAAGCCAGGCGAGATATAGGGCCCCGGTCCATCGCAACGCCAGGAATGCCAATGGCCAGGCGTGGAGGAGCGCAGCGAGGCCAAAGGCGGCGGCCGTTCCCCAACAGAGACAGCCAAGGGCGACGCCGAACGCTGTCGCGACCCCGTAACGCGCACCCTGTATCGTGGCAGCACGCAACACCATCGCGGTGTCCAAACCCGGCACCATTGTCAGCACCGTTGCGGTAACTATAAACGGAACAAGGATATCGATGGGCATTAGGAAACTCGCGACTTTAGGCGCGACGGAGATGGCCGTCGTCGTATCGCCCGAGAACCTCGGCTTGCGGGATTTCAACGGCGCTTCACGCGCTGTTTGGTTCGTTGCAGTTGCAACGGCGGCGCTATGTTTCAGGTGAAACTGCCGGTTGCCCGATCGCTATTTTCCGAAAAGGCGCGGACGCAAATCTCGCATCCCGCCGCAGGGTCTCTCGCGTCGCAGAACCAAGAGAGCATGCGATGCGCATCTGTTGCGTCGGCACTTGCACGAAGGAGCGTCCGCCCAAGGATTACCCTTGGGCGGACGTTCCTCTTCAACGACGTCAGGGGATCAGCAGCAGCTTGCCTGTTGTCACGCGGTTCTCCATTGCAGCATGGGCACGCGCGGCTTCTGCAAGCGGATAGGTTGCGCCAATGTTCACTTTCAGCTCGCCGCCAGCAATCCAGTCAAACAGGCGCTTGGCGTGTGCCCGGAGTAGATCTGGCGTATAAATATGGTCCATGAACACCGCATAGCCTAGCTTGATGCTTTTCGGCAGGCTCATGATATTCAAATCGCCAGGTCCGCCGAGTACCGGTCCATACCAGCAAAAGGTCCCGCTGCGGCGGAGCACGTCCAGCGACCCCTGGAAGGTTGTTGGACCCGAGCCATCAAAGACTACGTGAACGCCCTCTCCCCCGGACAGGCGGAGGGCCTCTTCGGCGAACTTACCCTCGGAATCGACGATGACATGGTCCGCGCCAGCCTCCTTCACGATCGCGATCTTGTCGGGATGAGATACACGCCCAATGACAGTGCCCCCGCGCATCTTGATGATCTGCGTCATCAGCAAGCCAAGACCGCCGGCTGCGGCATGCACGAACGCGATGTCGCCCGCTTGGACAGGATAGAAATCGGTCGTGAAGTGGCTGGCCGTAAGGCCTTGCATCATCACTGCCGCCGCAGTTCGGTCGTCAATGTCGTCGGGCACCCTCACGAGGGCCGCGACTGGGATAACGACACGCTCGGCATAGCTGTTCGGAACGTACACCCAAGCGACGCGGTCGCCGACCGCGAAGTCGGTCACGCCCTCGCCGAGCTCGATGATACGGCCCGCGCCCTCGACGCCGAGAATGGTCGGATCGTAGCCGCCGCTCGCCATGCCGCGGCGCTTGCCAATATCCATGAAGTTGACACCCGCAGCCGCAATCGCGACCAAGACCTCGCCGGCACCCGCCACGGGCTCTGGCTGTTCGACATACTGCAAAACCTCTGTTCCGCCAGCACCATTCATAACTACGGCCTTCATCTTCAGTCTCCTTAATTGAACGAATGTTCCAGAACTTATCAAAAAAAATCAGATCAGCGCACGAAACGTGAGTTGCCCAAGCGCCTCGAGCTGCTTGTCATGTGCACCACCGCGCGCAGCAACACGGATCCCCGCAAAGCTCGCCGACAGAAAATCCATGACGGAATCCGGATCGAGGTCCGCTGCGACATCACCCGCTGCTTGCGCCTCGCGGATGCGCGCGACGAATACAGTACAAAGCGCCTGCCCCGCCGTCGCCCTTATGTCCCGCAGGTCCGGCTTGCTTTCACCGAACTCACAAATGGAGTTCACCCCGAGACAGCCGACGCGCGCGTCCCGCACTACGCGCTCTATCGCCGCCCGAATTCCGTCGATCGCTTTTGGCTTTCCCTTCAAGACCCCAATATGGGCACTGGTTTCGATAAGACCATAGCGACGCACGGCCGCCAAATAGAGTTGCCACTTGCCGCCGAAAGTATCGTAGAGACTCTGACGGCCGATCTTCATCGCGTCCACTAGCATGGCGGTCGAGCTGCCTTCATAACCGTGCTCCCGAAACGTCTCCATCGCCGCGTCTAGCGCGACTATCTCTTCGAATTCTTTGGGACGGCTCATGACATCCATTTAGACATTCCGGAACGTCCGGTCAAGAACCAATATGCCATATTTGATCATCGCTTTGAGGGCGCGATCAATATTGGTGTCAGTTCGCGCACCGGATCGTATCAACGCAGGGGCAGCAACGCACGCACGCGATCATCCCGAAGATAGAGCCCGCCCCATGCAAGCACGCCCAGAAACACTGAGATCCATTCCGGCGGCGAACCGACCTCCTGCATGCGCAAATGCGTGCAGATCGCGCCACCTGCAAAGGCGGTGACAAGGATTGCCCCCAGGACGGCGGTGCTGGGGATCGCATACAGTACCGCGCAGACCAAGATAATGCACCCGATCGGGATGGCGAGCGACGGCGGGAAGCCAGTCGCTTCCATCTGGGGCCGCACCAGTTCAGTTGCGACGAGATCGACCATACCGTCGGCAACCAGAAGCACTACTAGTAAGGCGGACAGTGCGAGGCCGAACCGGCTGCCAGCCGTGGCGCTGGGGCGGGGCGGCGCGATTTCCCGTGACATCATCCCAGCTCCGCGGCCAAGATCTCGGCGGCGCGCTCGCCGATGATCACGCTGGGGGCCATCGTGTTGCCGGCGGGAATACGCGGCAGAATTGATGCATCGGCAATTGTGAGGTTTTGCACGCCATGCACCTTCAGGTCGGCCCCGACGACGCAGTCATCGTCCTGGCCCATACGGGCCGTACAACTCTGATGCCAGAATGGCAGCGCACTCTGCCGAACGAAAGCATCCGCGCTCATCCCCAACGCGCGCGGCGAAACCGCCTCCCGCGCGCCCAGACGAGCAAGAGGTTGCGCTGCGCCAATCTGCTCGACGAGTTCGAGCAACTCGTAGGCGACTGCACGGTCTTCGGGATCCGAAAGCGCGTTCAGATGGATGATAGGCGCCGCGGTCGGGTCTGAGCTGGCTAGGGCGACCCGGCCCCGGCTTTTGGGTTGCGAAAGGCCCGCCACGAGCGACCACCCATATTTAGGGGCGCTACGCTCCGCGAGTTCGGGACTGCACAGCGGAAACTCGGCTTGGCACATTACAACGTTGGGACCGTCGCTTGCCGACGCCGTGGCAGCGTAGATCGTTGCCTCGCTACCGTTTCCGTGCGGATGAATCGGTTCCGGATGTGCCCATACCATCGGGAAATTAGTGTGATCCTGCAGGCCGTGGCCGACCCCTGGCAGGTGCCGAAGTGTCGCGATACCGTGAGCATCGAGCGTCATGCGATCGCCAATGCCTGACAGCATCAACAATTTCGGTGTGTTGATCGCGCCTGTCGACAGCACCACTTGCGACGTCGCCCGAACGCAATACACCGTTCCCGCGACTTCGATCTCGACGCCCGTCGCGCGCTTGCCGTCGAAGAGCACGCGCCGCACGCAAACGCCGTCTACCACCGTCAGGGTCGGGCGATCGAGCACCGGCCGAATGTACGATCCGAAAACCGAAAGCCTGCGGCCCCCTTCGAGTCTGACGTCCGAGAAAGCCGCACCGGCGCGCGATTCCATCATCACGCCATTGGGGCTGTCAAAGGTTGGGATACCGGTCTCGGCGGCGGCTTCGACGAGCGCCTGAGCGACGGGATGCGGATCCGCCGACTGCGTAACTGTAACTAGCCCTCCTGCGCCGCGCCGCTGCGGATCGGCCAGACCGCAATAATGCTCGATCCGGCGATAGATGCCGAGAACGGATTCATAGCCCCAGCCGGCGTCGCCGGAGACTTTGGCGTAATGATCCCAGTCGCGCTGGTGTCCGCGCGCCCAGATCATAACGTTGATGCTCGAGCCGCCGCCGAACACTTTGCCCATGGACATCGGGATGGAGCGATCGTCGATGAATGCGCCGGGCTCGGCCATGTAACCCCAGTCAACATCGCTGCCGAGATTTTCGGGCCATCGGCCGGGTTCGATGATGCTGGGACGCCGATCGTCGCCACCGGCTTCGATCAGCAGCACCTTCAGGTCCGCCCTGTCCGAGAGGCGTCGTGCGACAACCGAACCCGACGAGCCCGAACCGCAAACGATGACATCGTAGTCTTGGGACATCCAATCTCTTACACCGGTCACTATTAATAATCCTTAGTTTACTTTGAAACACCTGGTGAGATATCTAGAACACTTGATGATCTGTGCGGCCGTCTTGAAAATTTGGTGGCAATGAAGCCGTTAAATGTCCGTCTTTGCAGCGACGTTGGAAGTGAACGGTATTTGTGAGATCGCCGCCCGATCAACTTTGCCGTTTCCGTTTCTCGGGAGCTTGAGAACGATGGTGGCAATCTCTGGCACTTTATATTCACTCAGCTGGCCGCGCAGCTGATCAAGAATGTCTGTGAGGCTGAAGGAAGATGAGGCGGCCAGCTCGATCAGCGCGCCAACGCGTTCGCCGAGCTGCTCGTCCGGAACACCGTATACGGCCGCATCCGACACCCCGGGATGGGTCCGGAGCGCTTCCTCGACTTCAAGAGGTGAGATGTTGGAGCCGCCCCGAATAATAAGATTCTTTTGGCGCGAAACGAACGACAATGTGCCGTCCTCGCGGCGTTGGAAGACGTCTCCCGTCTCGAACCAACCTCGACCGGGTTGCACGGCCCCCGCCGACCAATAGCCAGGAGAGACATGGGGTCCACGAACCAGCAACTCGCCAAGGGCAAGGTCGTCACCAGCTTCGTTATCCAGTTCGCGCAGGACGATCTGACCGGGCGCAATTGCCGCGTAGCTCGAATCGCCCGGGGCGCCGAACGACAGACTGGTGGCCGCCTCCGTCGAGGCCCAGCACGCGTGCAGAGGGAGCCCAAACGTCGCTTCGAAATCGCGGTGAAGCCGGGCAGGCGCGGTGTCGCCGCTCGCGACGCAGAAACGCAGCGAGCTTACATCCCGCGGATGCTCATGCTGCGCGTCGATTAGTTCCCTGAACGCAAAGGGGAGCGCCTTCATCCAGGTGCATCGGCGGAACTCAATCGCATTCAGCACAGCGCCTGCTTCGAATGGGCCGACCATCACCATCGGGCCGGACCGGACGAGGCTGGCAAAGAAATTGAACAGACCTCCGGCATGAATCATCGGGCCTACATTCAGCATGACGTCGTCGTCACGCAGCCCCAAAGCGCCGTATCGCTCGGTAATGGCGCCAAGCGTGGCGAGGGTGTGAGCGACGATTTTCGGCTTCCCTGTGGTGCCCGACGTGGGCAAAAGAAGAGCGGGCGCGTCGACGTCATTGGCGGTCGATCGCAGCCGATTACCGCCCCTACCCCGAGCTGCTTTCATCGCTTGGCTCGCACCGCCCTCATCGGCCAGTATCACGCGTGCTTCGAAAGGAAGCGCCTGCGCGCTGATACCGGAGAGATCGGCGGACATTCCGCCGGATCCTAAGTGCAGCGTCGGCTCAATGAGATCGAGCGCGGTCAGCGTTTCGGTCGCCTTAAAGCGGGTGTTTATCGGCGCGGCGACAAAACCGGCTCGCATGCAGGCCAAAAGGCTAATCGCGAGATTAGGCGAGTTCTGCATGCTGATGGAGACACGGTCCCCGGGCTGCACACCGGCATCTACCAGCGCGTCGACCATCTCATCGACGTCATCTAGCAGTTTGGCATAGGTCCAAAGCTTCTGCTTCCAGAAGATCGCAACGTTCTTTGGATGTGCCTGAGCAGTGTCCAGAAAATTCGATAGAAATTGCATCGTATCTGCTCTTTCGCTGAACCGATGGTGATAACGAGACCGCCGCTATCGATTTCGGGCATCAGTGGAGGCCCGCTTGCCCCGTCACGCTTTTGTAAAGAGTTGCAGAATCGAAACCGACGCCGGCTTTAAAGACGATTGCAGGCGCCTCTATTGCCGTCACATCGCGCGAGATATCGCCGTTCAGCAGCACAAGGTCTGCGCGTTTTCCGACCTCGATGCTGCCGATCTCATCCGATTTCCCATCGAATTTCGCGCCGTTAAGGGTTGCAATCCGAATCGTATCGGGAACGGAAAAACCGGCGCCGACGAGGAGCTCAACGTTGCGCTGGTCGCCCAACCCGGCAAGCGTAAAGCCATCGCCGGTGGGATCGCACCCTGCCATAAGCAAGCCGCCCGCCTTAACGAACGCACGTTCGAAGGCCATTTCCTTGCGCATCGCCTGGAGGAAGAGTGCTCCGCGTGCCGCCCGCTCCGGCGAGGCTTCGTTCAGATAGGTCCACACGGCGGGGTGTAGAAGCGCCTGAAGCCTGGCACGGCGCTTCTCGGACATGTCCGTCCCGCCCTCTAGTACGGCCAGCGTCGATGTGAGCGCTACGTGCTGGCGAACCATCTGCTGAATCAGGTCACTAACCTCGGCATCGTTGGGCGAAACGTTTGTAGTGATGTGCCCGAGCACCGCGCGGCCGGTCTGGGGGCCGTCAAGGCGGCGACACAGGTCGGGTTTGCGTTCTCGATCAAGATCGCCATCCGGCGACACGAACGGACCGTGCTCGAAATTGTCGATGCCGAGCGACATGGCATTCTTATAGCCAACCGAGCAGAGGTGCCCCGTCACCGTGAGGCCTAGGCTATGCGCTTCGTTGATGCCTGCCGCCAGCTCGTCAGCGGAGACGTCCGCATAGGCCTTCACTGAGCGGAAGCCCTGATCGTACCAATAGCGAACAAGCCGGCGGGCGTCGTCCGGCCCGGAAAGCGCGTGCATCGTTGGGACCGCTGGTACCGCGCCCTCTAAATAAGGGGTCGACAGCGTCAAATCCGGGCCAATCATTTTCCCAGCGTCAATGCCGCGCTTCAGTTCTAGATCGCCATAGGGGTCCATGCTACCTGCAGTACGCGCGGTGGTGACGCCACTGGCAAGATAGAGGCGCGGGGCAGTTACGAACTGCTCAATCGGAATTGGCGGCCCCGCGATGGGTGATGCGTAGAACATATGCTCGTGCATCCCGACCAAGCCGGGGATGAGGCTTTTTCCGCGGCCGTCAATTACCTGGGCGATTTTTGGGATTTTAATGTGCCCAGCGGGCCCAGAAGCGATGATGCGCGAGCCTTTAACGATCACAGTCTGGTCTGGGCGCACCGCGGCGCCGGTCCCGTCCACGACGATGACGTGCGTAATTGCCACGGGCTTCCCCGCCTCAGTTACAATGCCCGGTAATGACGTGTTCGACTGCCCCACAGCCGGATGTGCCAGACCCGCCAAAAAAATCGATAAGCCGATGTAGCGCAAAGCTCGTTCCTCTGCATTCAAGCCCCGGCGCGCAGCTACGGCGAAGCATTATTTACCACACCGAATCGGTTGGGTCGGTAATGTTGGAAGAGAAGATGTCGGATCGTTATTTCAGTTTTAATTCGAAAGGTCTTTTCCTAGTTACGCCTGAAACAATGACACTAGGAACCGATGCGAAGCCTCGACTTGCAACCGCGGTCGTGGTGAACGCGATGTGTTCTGAAAGCCGTCGACCTCGAAGCTCGTTACCGATGTGGACGACCCGGCAGCAGGTGCGCAGTCACGCCGACGCACGCGAGATTGCCTGGGCTGCGGCGCTGATGCGTTTGCCTCTCGTCGCGGGGCTGATCCCGAAGGTTACTGCGGGAAAGCTTGGAAGACAATCAGTTGTTAGGCACGCGCAACCGTCTGCCCGAAGCGCAACAGGTCCTCGCCGCTCACTGGATCTCCCTCGACCTGAAAGGTGCGGTTAACGGCGGCGACCGTGGCGGCAAATCCGTGCACACCGACGATCTCGACCAATTCTCGCTCGCCGATGAAATGCTTCGCCTCCGGTAACGCCGATTCGTTCGGAAGCAGTACTTGACGAGCGCCATTACGAAATCAAGTAGCGACTTTTCTCAATCGTTGAACAGATCATCGGTAAGCCGACTGCAACGCACCGCATCACGCTGAGCTTCGGAAATTCCGAAAATCGCTGAAATGCCCTCATGCCGTTTGACGACGTTTGTAGGGTCCAACATATAGCCTGTCTGCAGGATTAGTAATTGCCGATCATGCGGCGAGACAGCGAAGTCATCTGCGTGCCCTCCAGCTGGCGAAAATATCGGCCCAGTCGGGCGAATAGAAAAGGCCTTTCAGCAAATTGCTAGCTGTTCAGACCCAAGCTGCTCTTGATATATTGCATCGTCTAAATAGCTTGTCAGCGCCATGATTATTGAATTATTGATATGATTCTCACAGTCACAGGACGCGTTTTCACAGGGCCTTTCGATAGGTTTGATAGACCTCGTTAACGCGGCTCTCGATCGCCTCGGCGATCAAGCGCATTCCCTGGTTGTTTTCGAGAATCCAGCCAATCTCACCGCGCGAGGCACCATACGTCGCCACCGCCGCGCGCCGGATATATTCGATCATTATGAAAGCCAGCTGGCTTGCGAGGCGCGTTGACTGTAACTCCTTAACCACGCCCATCAGCGGCACGCGCACCGTCCGTGCCTTCGGCGAACGCAGCCATCACAGGAGCTTCGCCCAGTTCCAAAGGAGAAGAGTGCCCTTGAAGGATTTGATGATTTCATTAAGATCTGGCAGCGTGATCATGACCGCCACTGGCTTTCCGTCCAGTTCAGCGATGCGCACCAGACCGTTGAACACGATTGGCTTGAGCTTAGTCCCAACGTCGCAGATCTCCGGATCAGTCAGCGGAATGAATCCCCATGTGTCCGATCAGGCGTTATTAAAGATCTCGAGAATGATCGCAGCCTTCTCCTCGAACTTACGATTGTCGACTTGGCGAATGCGGATGCGGATGCGCGGGTTGGCCTCACCGACTTAACGATCCGCTGAATAATCTTGGGGAACTCCGGGCGGATGTCGAGTTGGTAGGTCAGCAGCTGCTTGACGCCCACGTACCCTGCACGCTCGATCCATGCGCGGTAGTCCGGGCTGGCATGGCCCATCATGATCGTTGGCGGATGATCATAACCCTGAATCAGCAGACCGGGCTCCTCCCAGATTGACATAGTGATTGGACCAAGCGCGTGTTTCATGTCCTGGCCGTGCAGCCAATCTTCGCCGTAGGAAAGGAGCGCAGTGAAAACCTCTTCGTGTTCGGCCTCCAGCAGGCCCCACTGGCCAACCCCGGGACCAAAGCCTTGGTTAGCCGGCATGGTCAACCCCAGCGTATCGATATGCGCCGAAATGCGGCCAACCACGCGCTCGTCTTGGTAGGCCAAAAACAGCTGCGCTTTGGCATGCGCGAACCACCCGTCTGTTTCGGGCGTGATCGGTTCGAGCGCCTCACCTTTAAGGGGTGTCACCCAAGCCAGATCGCTCATGTGCAAACGAATTGACAAATCGATGAACAATGTGCGTTAACATTTTGTAACCACCGGTGTTACTTGAATTTCACTACTCTGATGTCTAACGCGCGAATATTATTTGTTTTATTTGGTCAATAAGCTAGCCGAACATTATAATATGAACGAAGCAGAATATTTAACTTACGTATTTTCGGAAAAAATTAAAACGCTTGAACGAAACATCAACATGATTAGCGTTACAATCGTAGCCATTCTTACCGTGGTATTGCGACGCCGTGTGCGGACCTTCTGGTACAAACGCCGAATGGAGGAAGGGCAGCTGCAGATCTCGCACATGCCGTACCCCCCATCTTTTTTTGGGGATTGGCGCTCGGTGTATCGGTCGGTTTGACGTGCTCCAATCCGGCGTAGGTCAGCACCGCACTCGCAGCGGCTAACGCGAAATATCCCGGCGTCGGCACACAATATCCCAGATCGATCGCCCTCTTATGCCACCATGCACCTCTGATTTGGCATGGACACGTATCGAGGAGTATCTGGTGGCGTTCATCGACGCGGAAGAATTCACAACGCAGGTGAAGGCCGCACGCATCCTGGTCGTCGATGATGATCCCGCCATGCAGCGGGTGATCGTCGGCTATCTCGTCGATCATAACTTGCGCGCAACAGCAGTTGGCGGCCGGAAGGAATTGATGCACGCGCTTGCCGTTCGCGAACCAGACCTGGTCGTGCTCGATCTTCATCTCGGCGAGGACGACGGGTTCGAAATTCTGCGCGAGTTACGGGCAAAAAGCGTTGTCCCGGTGATACTGATCACGGGCAATCGGTTAGAGGAGATAGATCGCGTCCTTGGTTTGGAGCTAGGCGCCGATGATTATCTCACCAAACCCTTCGGTCTTCGCGAATTGCTTGCGCGAGTGCGCGCAACGCTGCGTCGTCGCACCATGGACCGCCTCAGCCCGGCCAAGCAGCGCGATGTGACCTTTCACTTCGCCGGCTGGTCTTTTGATCAGCGACAGAGAAAGCTCGTATCGCCGGCGGGACAGACAGTACCGCTGACGAAGGGCGAATTTGCGCTACTCAGCGCCTTCGTGCAGGCCCCCCGCCGGACGCTGTCACGGGAACATTTACTGCAGGCGACGCGGGTCCATGAAGACGTGTTCGACCGCAGCATCGATGTTCAGATACTGCGTTTGCGGCGGAAGCTCGAGGCCGATCCACGCGCGCCTCGGTTCATCCGCACCGAGCGCGGGATCGGCTACAAATTTGATGCCGAGGTGGCAGTCGTGTGACTCCCGCGATCTGAACTTTATTGCGTCTGCGCCGTGTTGGGCGCCCGCTCGGTTAGGAAGCAGCCAAGGACGGACAGGCGTTCGCCTGCCCCACCCGTGTGGTGGCGATCCATTCGTAAGGGTGAGTGTGCAAGATCGCGCTAAGGTCAGGACCCCATTGCTGTGACAAGCACGATCTGCTTCAGGCTCCGCGAGGAGACCTTAAATGAGCGACCTGACGGGCTGACAGGCTGACGGACGAGCACATCGCTCGACTGCAGCCGCACTTCCCCATGAGCCATGGCGGGGCAACAGTAGATGACCGACGGGTGCTGAGCGGCAGCGTTTTCGTCAATCGCAACGGCTTGCGCTGGCGCGATGCGCTCAAGGACTATGGTCCGCACAAGACGCTCTATAATCGCTGAAAGCGCTGGAAGCGCTGGCGCGCGATAGGTGTCTTTCTCCGCACGATGGAAGGATTGGCGGTCGAAGGTCCGGAGCCGAAAACCGTCATGATCGATGCGACCTAATTGAAGGCGCACCGCACGGCATCGAGCCTGCGAGTTGGACGGGGATCTCCGGCGGCTGATCGGGAGACCAAAGTCGCCATGAACGTCAAGCTTCACGCCGTCACCGATGCGAGCGGCCGCCCCTTAAGTTTCCTCGTGACCGCTGGCCAGGTCAGCGATTACACCGCTGCAGCCGCGTTGCTCGACAATCTGCCTAAGGCGCAGTGGCTGCTCGGCGACAGCGGCTAGGACGCCGACTGGTTCAGGGATGCTTTCAGGCAAAGGGCATTCCGCGCTGAATCCCAGATCGCAAATCTCGGCTTGTGCCCGTCGCCTACGACAAGCGCCGATACCGACGTCGCAGCCGCATCGAAATCAAGTTCGGCCGCCTGAAGGACTGGCGCCGCGTTGCCAGCCGCTACGACCCGTGTCCGACTGCCTCCTTCTCCGCCATCGCACTCGCTGCCACCGTTATCTTCTAGCATTGATCAAAGAGTCCTGACCTTAAATCTACTTCGCGCCGGGATGGTCGAACCGCTGGGGACGCCGCGTGACAGGCGTAACCATCACGTGGTTTCGCTTCTCCGGCAGCGCTCTTATTCGGACCCCGTCCGGAAGTATTGAGGAACAATAATTTGCCGCATTCTTACGAGGATCAGATCGTGATAGTCGGAGGGGGCATTGCGGGGCTCGCGCTTGGGCGCGTGCTTCAGGCGAAAGACATTCCTTATCGCATCGTCGAACGCCGACAGAACCCATGGGACGGCGGGCTGGCCGTCAACTTGCCGGGCAATGCCATTCAGGCACTAATCAAGCTCGGTCTCGGCGATCAGATCGAGCAGATCGGTCACCCCTTGCGACGACGTGAATATCGCACCGCCCGTGACAAGCTGCTGTTCAAGGTCGACGAAGACGCCTTTTGGGGGGCCGCGCTTCATCCGCGAAGCATTCGGCGCTCTGCCCTCTTGTCGATGTTGTCTGAGGGCCTACCCCACAACCGGTTGCTCTACGACGTCGATGTGCAATCGATCTCGGAGAATGCGACGCGGACCGAGCTTGTCTTGCAGAACGAGACCAGACTGAGTGCAGCGCTTGTCGTTGGCGCAGATGGAGTCCACTCGAAGATACGCTCGGAATCATTTGGTGCGAGTTCGGGAAGCGGTAAAGCTTTACTCGCCGACAGAAGCTGGCGATTCATGGCGCCCAATCCGGGCGTCGAATGCTGGACCGTCTGGGCAGGCGCCGATGGTATGATGCTTCTCATGCCCGTCGGCGACGGCGAAGTATATGGCTGGGCGGCGCTCACGCGGCCGACCAGTCACAGCAGCTCAATACAAGCACTCGATTGCCTGACGCGCGAATTCCCGGAGCGCGCGCGGCGGGCGGTAATGCAGGCGCTGGCCCGACCAAGCGGACTTTATCATTCGCCGCTCGAGGAGGTGCGCCTCGACTGTTGGCATAAGGAGCGCGTGGTGCTGATCGGCGATGCCGCACATGCAACTGCACCGATATGGGCAGAAGGTGTGGCGCTCGCGCTCGAGGATGCGATCGTTCTGGGCGAAACCATCGCCACCAATTCGAACTTTCCCGCAGCCCTCAGCGCGTACGAATCGCGGCGGCGCCCGAGGGTAGCTCACGTTCAAGCGATGACGGATGCAATGTCTCGGGCGGCGAAGCTCCCACCTCTCGTCCGTAACCTCCTAGTCCCTTTCGTCGGTCCCAAACAATACCGGCAAACATACGAGCCGCTGAAAGCTGCTATATGAAATTGACACCCCGCCTGCACGGCGCCCATCGCTAGCGAATCTAATGCACGCTATAGGCGGTCGCTCTAACAGTTGTCGCCTCGTTCGAGATCGGCCGCTCGATCACCTGTATGCGTCCTTTACATACATGCTCAATCTGCGCCTCAGGAATGCATAGGAGAAGCGCGCGGGCCGGACCTTGATCTGCTGGAGGAGGCGCCGGCATGCGCGGAGGGGCATCGGACTAGCTAGTAGCCCAGCTCTGTGAGCGTCGGATGATCGAGCGGGCGCTGGCCGGAGGGCCAGCGCAACGCGCGCGTGTGTTCCTGGATTGGATGCTCGTTTGCCGCCGTGAGCCGACGCTTCACTAGACCAGTATCGTCGAAGTCCATATCCTCGCTGCCATAGACGCGGAACCAGATCCCGCTGTCGTTGTGAAACTCGGCCGCAAAGCGCACGGACAGACGGCGATCGCCCTCGGCCCAGGGTTCGTAAATGACCCGCCGGTCTATCTCCCGCCGCGCCGACCGCTCGACGAAGGTCCTGATCTGCTCGCGCCCCCAGAGGAAATGCACACGATTGCGCCACAAGCAGTCAATAGTGTTGCTAAGCACGATTGCATTAAAGTCGCCCGTGTTCCAGGCGCATTCGGCGTCGCAGAGATGCTGCTGGGCCGCCGGGGAAATTGGGGGCATCGGCACTTCCATCATGGTTGTCGCGGCTCGACCGGGAGCAGAGCCCGGCTCGAGCACCGCTACAAGCCGGAATAATTACAATCGCGAAAGCGTCGGCGTGTGCCAGTTAGTTCGTGTTAGTTCGTCCAGATCGAGGCCGCGAAACTGCGTCGCTGCTGACAAACGCGCCCCGCGCGATGGCGAGACATCACGGCGTTCATCACGCCACAACTGCTCAATCGCGGCCTTTTTCGAATATTATCACTGTCTGAGCTGAAGCAAGGGAATGGCTATGGGCCGGACTTGCCTGGTTACAGGAGGTTCTCGCGGTTTCGGACGCGCCCCCCGCCAAAGGATTTTGAAAGCAGGCGACAATTTGGTCGCGACCGCCCAATCACGGCCAGCGTTTGTCGCTGAAAGCTCCTCCTCAGCACCTTACCACGGTCCGGCTCGACGTGGCGGATGAAAATCCGGCGCGGTCCGAGGTGGCAACTGCGATCGACCGCTTCGGCTCGTCCGACGTTCTTGTCGACAATGCGGGTACGATGACGTCGGCTCGCGGGAGGACACCACACTCGACTCTTTCTGGCGAAAGCTCGAGAATAACCTTTTCGGCATAATCTTCATGACCGAGGCCGTGATCTCGCACATGGGCGAACGCCGTAGCGGGCACATCATCCAATTCGTCGGTAGGCGGTCCGCTGGCCGCGATTGGGCGGGCGCCCTATTCTATGGCCAAATGGGGCTGTCGAAGGCTGTTCCGAAGTATTCGCTGCGGAGATGAGGCTAATCAACGTCAGAGTGACCGTCATTGAACCGGGTGGCTTCACGACCGACTTCGACGGATCCTCTATCACGATAGAAACCGGGCAGACCGAATATGACGAGTTGGTGGGCAAAGCCGCTCGCATGCAGCAAGCCTATGAAGGCCGCCAGCCCGGCGATCCCCAACCCGGCGCGAGGGCTGTTCTTGAGGTCATTGCGGCGCATGAGCCGCCGCTGAGACAGCCACCCGGTAGCGATGCCATCGGAGCCATCGAGCGCAGCGGCAAAGTCACGTCAGGAAGAGCGCGATCGCTGGGGCGGCCTCAGCAGTTCGACCGAGTTCGCGCAGGACAAATGCGCCAAGCCTGTCGGCTTGATTTTCCAAACTGGCGCAGATCCGGTAATTTCTATATCAAAAGCAGCAAGACATGTAGTAGCAGCAACGTAGGCTGATGATATAACTGCGCTAGCCAAACCGCACCGAAGGCCCGAGGGTCGTGGCCAATTCGGACGTGAGCAGCATCGAAGCGTTGGCAACATCGACCAGCCGGCTGAAGGCTGTGGACCAGAGAAAATTGCACGAGGAACGACGAGATCGTGGCAGATTCAAAATACAGGGAAGTTAGCGGTCGAATTTACTTCGGTCCGTTCTGCCTGTCGCCAAGCGAGCGATTGCTGACCAGGGATGGTCAACCCGTCGATATCGGCGGTCGCTCCTTCGATCTGCTCCTCGTGCTGACCGAGCAGCCCGGGCAGGTTCTCTCAAAGCGCGAACTGGTGAAGCGGGTGTGGACCGACGTCGTCGTCGAGGACGGCAGCCTGCGCTTTCACATGGCCGGGCTGCGCAAGCTCCTGGGCGACGGGGAGCATGGCGCAAGGTACATCGCGACTCAGGTCGGCGTCGGCTACGCGTTCGTCGCGCCGTTCGAAAGGATTGCGACGACCGGCGGGGCAACGCAGCCATCGCCTGCCGACTTGGTGGATAGCGGCCCTCAGCATCTCTCGGGAACGAGCAACCTCCCGCCACGCCTTACCCACCTAATTGGGCGCGAGCGTGACGTTCAGCTTTTGATAGATCGCGTCGTCAATACCCCGCTTTTTACGATCGTCGGCCCGGCAGGCGTCGGAAAGACGTCGGTCGCGGTCGAAATAGGTCATGAGCTCCTCGCGGAGTTCCGGGACCAGGTGGCGTTTGTCGATTTTGCGATGCTCGAAAACCCAGCCGTGGTGCAATCGATGATCGCCGGCGCAATGGGGATCTCGGTGCAGAGCGAGGATCCCCTTGCCGTAATCCTTGGCCACATCCGCGACAGGCGCTTCCTGTTGATCCTCGACAATTGCGAGCATGTCATCGCGCCCACGGCCGAGATCGTCGAACGCATTATAGATGAATCGCCAAATGTTCGTGTCCTGGCAACATCGCGCGAGCCGATGCGTGTCCGCCGTGAACATGTCCATCGCCTGGACGCCTTGCGCTATCCGGAGGACCCGGCTGACATTTCTCTCGATCGGCTTCTTGCATATTCGGCGGTGCAGCTATTTTGCGAGCGCGCCTCCGCAGCTGACAGTGCGTTGAACGTGGATGAGGAGTCCGCCCGATTGATCGCCGATATGTGCAAGCGGCTCGACGGGATGGCGCTGCCGATCGAACTCGCAGCAGTTCGAGTCGCGACGCACGGGATCATTGCGACAGCGCGCCAGCTAGGGGAGCGGTTCAGCCTCGCATGGACCGGCCGGCGGACGGCGCGGCCGCGCCAGCAGACACTCCAGGCCACGCTCGACTGGAGCTATGATCTTCTGCCCGAGGCCGAGCAGGTCATTCTGGAGCGCCTATCCCTCTTTGTAGGACCGTTTGCCATCGACGCCGCACTTGAGATCGCCGCCGACGCGGAGATCGGCTCGGACGAAGTGGCCGTCGCGCTGGACAATCTCACGTCGAAGTCGTTGATCGCAGCATCGCGGGCCCGCGGCGCGGGCACCTATCGTCTCTTGGAGATGACGCGGGCCTATGCGCGAGCGAAGCTGCGCGCGCGGGGACAGGAATATTTCGATGCCGCTGCGCAGTGTCATGCCAGCTTTTTTCTGAACGAGCTCGAGGTCGCTACTGAGCAGGATGAAGATGTTCTCCAGGATGCCCGCCCGTTGCGTCAGCAGCTCGGCAACATCCGCAGCGCGCTTGACTGGAGCTTCAGCCGTGACGGCGATTCGAAAATCGCGGTCCGGCTCGCCGCGGCCAGTGCGCCGGTCTTCCTAAACCTGTCCCACCTTGTTGAATGCCGAACTTGGTGCGCGCGCGCGCTCAGCGAACTTGACGACACCCAACGCGGAACCGCGATCGAACTGGAGCTACAAGGCGCGCTTGGCATCTCGCTGATGTTCACGCGCGGCAACAGCCCCGCGGCGGGTGGCGCGCTGACCCGCGCGCTGGAGGTGGCGACCGAACTCGACGACCGCTGGAGTCAATTGTGCATGCTGGGGCGCTTGCACATTTTCCACGAGCGGATCGGGGAATATGAAGTTGCCGCCTCCTATGCGCAGCGCGCCGTGGGCATCGCGAAACGCATCGGCGAATCGGAAGCGCTCGGCGTCGCCTATTCACTGTCCGGCATCTCCCATCATCTGGCGGGCGATCAGACCCGCGCGCGCCATGATCTGGAACTTTCCCTGGAGAACAGCCCGCCATCTGAGCGCGGCCGGACAATCCGCTACGGCTTCGATCACCGAAACCGCTCTGCGATCGCGCTTGCTCGTACAATGTGGCTGTCAGGCTACGCGGTTCAGGCCGACGTGATCGCGCGCCAGACGGTGCACGAGGCAACGGAGCTCGATCATCCGGTTACGCAGTGCATTGCACTCATTTGGTCGCTTGCGGTCCATCTCTGGGTGGGCGATCTTGACGCGGCAGAACAAGCTCTGCAGGCGTTCACGGAATGCGCCGAGGTCAATGCGCTCGGCCCCTATATCGCGGCGGCCGGGGGCCTGCGTGGCGAGCTGGCAATCCAGCGAGGAGACGCTAACGCCGCGCTGAGCGCGTTGGAAGAGAGCTTGTCACGCTTACGCGCAGCCCGATACGAGTTGCTGACCACTACCTTCTCTCTCGCTCTCACCCGCGGTCTAATGCTGGGCGACCGATACCCTGAGGCGCGCGATCTAATCGACGCAACGATCGTTCGATGTGTTGCAAACGGCGAGCGCTATGCGATGACGGAACTACTCCGCGTCAAAGCCGAGATCGTGCGCCGCGTTGATAACGATTTCGCCGCGAGCGAGGCAATTCTGACGGAAGCGGTCCACGTCGCCCGCCAACAAGGCGCCAAAGCTTGGGAGTTGCGCGCGGTCCTTGATCTGGCAGATCTACAGCAAATGAGCGGGCGGCGTGATCAAGCGCGCGAGCTGGTCGAGGTTGTTTACGCCGACTTTCCCGTGACGGATCACAATCCGGATATCGAGCGAGCGCGGCGGCTGCTCACCACATTGGCCTCCTGACCCGAACCGACACGGCGGTTGCCTCGGGCGGGATCGTCCACGGTACCGCGTCAGCCGCAGTGATTGAATTCGCCGCCGCACGATTATCAGCCAATCATGTCCGAGCGGAAACCGCTAAATCATTGATCGCATCGGCCAATTCTTTTGGAGAAGACAGGAACGGCGAGTGATCTGTGTTGAGCGAAATCACCGGCGCGCAGGTCAAAGCACCATACATCTTGCGCTGCAAAGCGATCGCTAAGCTCTCGTCCTGCGTGGTTTCGATATAGGCTCTAGGGACGGCTCCGAAGCGATCGGCAGTCACCCGTATCGGCTCGCTTAGCACCCAATGCGGTTCTGGCCCGAGTCGCGCCGCCGCGCGTCGGGCGAGGTCCGGCGGGGTAAGGTTGTAAAAGCATGCCCCAGCACTTTTCGGGTCGAGCGTTGAGGTTCCGTCCTTGGCGATCTGGATCATGTCGGGATGACTGAGTATCGCCTCGGGCGGCGTCTCGGAGGAATAGAGATCAAGGCACGACTCTCCGTCTTGTAGAAGCAGGGCGGCAAGATAGACCAATTTCGCGACGCATTCGGGTGCACGTTCAGCGGTACAGCTAATGACAGGTCCACCGCGACTGTGGCCGACCAAAATCGCAGGCTCTGGCATTTGCCGTAAATACCCTTCCAACCAGACCGACCAGGTTTCGAGCGTGACGGACCCTAAAGGGGTGGGGTCCGAGCCCATGCCAGGTAGGTCGAGAGCATGAACCACATGCCCTTTTTCCTCCAGCAAAGGCGTGACCAACTCCCAGCACCATTTGCCGTGCCACGATCCATGCACCAGGACGATATGAGCCATGCTTCGCCTCCAAAATTGAAGCGCAAGCTCGCGAATGCGTTGCCAGAGGTCAAGACAACTTCCTGGTCTTTTGCATTACAACTGAAATACTTACGACGAATTGTAACGAAGTGGGAATGTGAGCCCAGCGACGCACTTCTCGAGGCGTCGCGCCTTGAAACCGCTGGTCCGCGATTCCCTTCCTCGTAGACCCTAACGCCAGCATAAGCGTCTCTCACGCCCCCCTAGCGGCATTAC
>NZ_JH584242.1:0-21325 GCF_000241485.1 Sphingomonas sp. PAMC 26605 | reverse complement strand
CTGTAACGGCTGTCCCGGCCGAACCTCTCGTCGTCGAGATACGGCCGGAAGATCGGAAAGCAAGCGACAATGGCAGAATAGAAGTGCAAAGCCTCGAAATGCTGTGATGCGCGAGATGAAGTTCAAGCGGACGGCATGATGAGACGCGAAGCGAACCGCCGGATCGCGAACTCTTTGCAAGCAATGATGGCGATATCCTCGCACAGCACGAGCCTTGAGCGTAACGATTTGCGAGCACGCGAGTAATTTCCCTTTCGGTGGATGCCCGCGGTCACCAAGCGGGAAGAAGCGGACTATTCGACGGCAGCCCGCACCGAATCCGGCCGAATATTTCGAATGTCGTTGTCGTGGTCAGACCTGAATGAGATGTCGCCACGCGAGCATCGCGCCACGCCTGGTTGATCGGGTTGGACTCGCGTGCGAAGCTCCCGCCCGAGGCAGACGCAAGCAGGTCGGTCGCCTCCCAGGCAAGACGGCTCGCGAAGCCCGCATCGCGCCAGATGCGAGCCCTTTGTTCGAGGGTGAGCGGCTCGCCACCAGCGGCGGAGCTTTCAAGCTCCGCTATTGAACGGCGCGTGATTGTCTCGGCGGCGTCGATCTTCGCCTCCGACTCCGCGATCTGCAGGTGGGTGACCGCGGCCTCATCCTGCTTCTGCTGAAACGTCATTTTGATGCTGCGGCCAGGTGCCATAGCCACGAATTTCTCGAGAGCGCCTCGCGCTATGGCAATGGCCGGCGATGCGAACCGCACTACCACCGCGGGGGCGACCGGCATGTTGTAAATCGGCGCGTTGCTCACGTGCGTGGCCGGGAACTTATCCTTTAATAGTTCGTGATAAGAAACCAGCATCGCATCCGGCACGAAGAGATCCTTCGCGACGGAAGTGCAGCTACCCGAGCCTCGCAAGCCGGTCGCGTGCCAATCGTCAACGATCGTCAGTTGATCGGTCGGAACGAGGCCGGTCTTAAGGTCGGTAGGCTTCCGGTCGGGGCCGATGATCGGGATGCCGATGACATTCCATCCGGCGTGATGGATCCCTGTATTGAAACTCCATTCCCCCTCTTGAATGAGAATGCCGCCATCGACTTCCTTTGCCGAGATGCGCGTGGGCATCATTGCCGCAGATGTCAGCGGATTCTCGCTCTCGAAGACTTTTCGACTGGCGGCTTCGGGGAAAAAGGAGGCCGCCATCCAGCTTCCAGCAGCCAGAACGGCATATGCCCATGAGACCGAGCCGTCGGCCTGACCAAGTTCCTGGACGATATCGAAAATAACCTCCAAGCTGGCTTCGGAGCCCCCATATTGAGTTGGTGCGAACGCCGCGAACAATCCTGCCTGACTGAGGTCAGTAATCGTAGCGTCGGGCAGGCGCCGAATTTGCTCGGTGATTGGCCGGCGCTCTTCCAGTCTGGGGCGGAGCGACGCTGCCGCGGTAACGAGCGGGTGCCTAGGATACATATGGTTGCAGTTCAGCGGCATGTGCTTAGAATCCATGATTATTGATTGCAGAAAATCTACCACGAAGCGATCAACGTGTTACCTCTTGAATGATTTCAGCTGTAAGATTGCTGACAATTGGATAGCATGCCCGCCGGTCGAGCTGGCGAGTTCGAGACGCCGCGAGATGCTGATCGCCATCGAGAATGCCTTGTAATGGCTGGGCATAAGCATAGCGCTCTCAGACGTCTACTAACCCGCTTGAACTGAAAAAGCGCTAGCGTAGCCTGGCAGGCAAAGGCATCCGCAGCAGAAATTCGCGCGTGGAAGTTGTCAACAATCGATAGGATCGCGTCGAGATTGCCTGCGAAGCAAGCACTTCAGCGAGCCCGGCCCGATGGCCGAGCCGGCGCCACTGCTGAACGCTCCGGTAGCATTGATAAATTCGCCACCAACTGGTGCAAATCCGCCGCCTACGTGATTTCTATGACCGTCTGCAATCAGATTACGATGAAGTTGTAATGTCAACCTAGGCGGGTCGTGAACCGATCCAGTTACGATTGTAACCCCTTTTGAGTAGCGGCCTAAATCGATGTCTCTAAAATTGATGAAGGTCTTAAGGGTGCAACCATAAGCTCGAGCGCACCTTTCTAGGGATCGCGATGATTACGGATAATATCTATTAGCATCATTCGCATATTTGGATACGGAAAGGAAACATCTTGCGCGATATCACGATTAGCTTGGTTACTACCAAAAATGATCGGAAAAATTTCATCGATCTTCCGTATCGGCTGTACAAAGATGATCCCAACTGGGTTCCGCCGCTCAGGGGCGAGGCGCTCGGCTTGGTCACGCCCGAAAAGAACGGGTGGTTCAGTCACGCCGAAGCTCAGCTCTTCCTCGCGCATGAAGGTGGCCGCGTAGTCGGGCGTATCTCTGCCCACATCGACACATTGGCGCTGACCATGCCTGCCGGACAGGGCTTCGGCCCGGGTGTTGGTCAGTGGGGCCTCATGGAAGCGGAGCGTGAAGACATCTTTGCGGCGTTGCTTACGCACGCAGAGGATTGGCTGCGCGGTTATGGCATCACTCGGGCTCTAGGCCCGATCAGCATGTCGATCTGGGAGGAACCCGGATTGCTCGTCCATGGCTTCGATCATGCTCCAACGATCATGATGGGACATGCGAAGCCGCAATATCGTGATTGGATCGAACGTGCTGGCTATAAGCCGGAAAAGCAACTTCTAACCTTCGATGTCGACATCACCACCGAATTTCCGAAGATCGTTCAGCGCATCATCAAGTCTGGCGAGGCGAATCCGAGTATTCGCATTCGACAGGTCGACAAATCGAGATTCGACGAGGAAGCAGCCATCATCCTTTCCATTCTGAATGATGCTTGGCAGGATAATTGGGGCTTTGTCCCCCTCACTGAGCCAGAAATCCGCGATGTAGGCGTTAAGCTGAAACCAATCGTTTTCAACGATTTGATCCGCATCGCCGAACTGGACGGTCGACCCGTCGCCTTCATGATCACACTGCCCGATCTCAACGAGGCGACGAAGCCGCTGAACGGTTCGCTTTTCCCATTCGGCTGGGCCCGGCTGTTGCTCTGGCTGCGGCGTCCGAAGGTGAGGACGGTGCGGGTTCCCCTGATGGGAGTTGTAAAAGATCTGCAATCTTCGCGCTTAGCAAGCCAGCTGGCCTTCATGATGATCGAGTATATCCGGCGGGCGTCGGTCGCGAACTACGGTGCGACCCGCGCAGAGATCGGCTGGATCCTCGAAGACAATAAGGGGATGCGCTCGATCGCTGAAACGATCGATGGCTCGGTGAACAAGCTCTACAATATCTACAGCAAGGTGTTGTCTCACGAATAGGGCTGGGCCAGCCCGCGAACTTGATGTGACAAACTGAAAGCGGGCAGCCAGCGCATTCTACACGCGGCCGAGAGCCAGAGCCGCCCGGCGAACTGACACTCGCATGCGAACCGAGTATCTATTCCGGCAGAAAGTCCGGTCCGGAGAGGTATCGCACGCCGGTGTCGTAGTTCTGGATAAGCGTCCAAGCGGGACCTCGCCAGAATTTGGCTAAATATTTGCAAAAGCGAGTAGATCTGAGATTAGAGGAAGTTCCGATCGGCGCCGACCGGGACCCCCGAAAAGTCAAAGTTTTGCGCGCTTTCAAATGTTTGTAGCGCGAAGAGGTGGGGTCCCGTTTGGACGCCTATCCACACGTGATGGACGACGCCGGCGATGCCGCGTTCCTCGTCGAGGCTGGCTTTGCCCGCGACGAGATTTGGCTTGTAAAGCCTTCGTGCAAGGAGCTGGAATGGAGAAGACGCGGCACGCCGGTCCGCTCGACTGAGCGCGGACGCCCGGCCCGCCGTCAGGCGAAGCGATCCGCTAGGCCAGGGGCCGCCGCAACCACCGGCTTGCGCGCGAATACGCCATAGCCCGCGATGATAGCATAACAAGCCGCCGGCAGGATTAGCGCGAAGCGCAGTGAGCTATAATCGGCGATCAGCCCGGTCAGCGGCGGGATAATGGCGCCCCCGACGATCGCCATCGCCAAGACGCCCGATCCTTCGGCGGCGCGCTTGCCGAGCCCTTCGCTAGCCAGGCTGAAGATCGTCGGGAACATGATCGAATTCGTCAGCCCGATCCCGAGCAGCGACCAGCCAGAGACAAGCCCGGTGGTGTGCGTCGACAGGGCGATCAGCGCGATCCCGGCTACCGCCACGCCGGTGAGCACCTTGCCCGGCGAGACATAGCGCAGCACGCCCGCGCCGATGAAGCGCCCGATCAGCGCGCCGCCCCAATAGAAAGGCACATGCTTGCCCGCTGCCTCGGCGCCGAGCCCGAGCGTATCGGCTTGTACGAGATAGCTGACGATCAGCGAGCCGATCGCGACTTCGGCGCCGACATAGAGGAAGATGCACGCCGTGCCGAAGCCGAAGCGCGGCAGCCGCAGCAGGCCGAACGCCTGGACGATGCCGCCCTGGTCGTCGACCTCGGTTTGCAGTTGGTCGCGTCGCGTCCACACGACTGCGGCGACAAGAACGAGCGCGACGGCGAGGCCGATATAGGTGTGGACCACGGTCTGCGTCTCGGCGGTGCGATAGGCATCGAGCGCGGCGCCGGTCAGCGCCTTGGAGTCGATTTTGGCGAGCGATCCGAGGATCAGGATCGAACCGACATAGGGAAAGATCGTCGTGCCGAGCGAATTGAACGCCTGCGCAAATGTAAGGCGGCTCGATGCGGTGCGCGGCGGGCCGAGGAGGGAGATCAACGGATTGGCGACTACCTGCACCATCGTGATCCCCGCTGCGAGCACGAACAAGGCGAGCAGGAACACCGCGAATGTGCCCGATTGAGAGGCGGGCACGAACAGCAGGCAGCCTGCGGTCATCGTCAGCAGCCCGATCGAGGCGGAGCGCATATAGCCCGCCTTGCGCACGATCGCTGCCGCTGGGATTGAAAAAACGAAATAGGCCGCGAAGAACGCCGATTGCACGAGCAGCGCCTGCGAATAGCTCAGCGTGAACAAGTCCTTGAGCTTTGGAATGATGACATCGTTGAGGCTGGTGATGCCGCCAAAGATGAAGAACAGCGCGAAGACGAAGACCTGCAGGTCGGGCGCGTTGATCCCCTTAATGGCGATTTCGTCGGCGCCTTGCAACGGCGTGGTGGCCTCGATGTGCAAATGTGGTCCCCTCATCGGCGGCGCGCCTCCGCGCTCGGCGTCGCCGCCCCATGCCCTGCCGGAGCCCGGTCTGGCAATATATGTCACAACGAATTTGCCGAACTTTGGCGGGTCGCACGTCGACACTTATCTACACCCTCAATTTGCCCCTCGATCCCACCAACTTTCTTTACCCAATCTACATATGATAATGTCCTTTATCAGATGTATAAACCGAGTTAGCATTTCCTATGTCCTACCGCGTCCAGCTCTTGCCCCGGCCGATCGACATCGACGCCAATGGCCTGCCCGTCCCTAACTCGCAGTGGTCGAGATCACGTTCCCAGGCGATGCGATTAAAACCGCACTCGACCGCATGAACACAATTGTTGGACCTGGCACTGCGAAGGTCCTGGTGGGCGACGCCACGATCCGCGGCGTGCCGCTGTGCTAGAACACCGCATGTCGCCTAGCCTGGCAGCACGCAACGTTGTCAAAGCTGTATCCCAAGTCGGCGTGGTACTCGCAATCTCGGGTTGCGAGCGCTCGATATCCTGGGCGGCAGTCAGCTCCGTGGTCGCGGGTGTGGCAGCGACCGGGGACGGCGAAATGTTCGTGCTCGCGCTCGAGGTCGACCATGGCGATACCAGCAGGCTGTTCACGGTAGCCGAGACTGAAAGGATCTGGACAGAGCTGACGGCGATATTACCGGTCGGGTTGCCGGCAGTCGCGCCGTTCGAGCACTGGGGGGCCGCGTTGGCCAACAAACCCGGCGTTGTCATGCTTTATGAGCGCCCTGCCCCAGCTGTCACCTCATAACGCAGGCCATTGCATTGGCGACGCCGGCCCTGGTGCTGCCCGCGCTGGTGGCATCGGCAGACGAACGCAGCCGACGCCGCTTCTGGAGTTTTTCGCAGTTGCGATCCGCATACGCGCCGCGCCTATGCGCGCGCAATTAGAGAGTTCCTAGGCTGGTGTGACGCACGCGGCGTCACATCGATTGAAGGCGTGCAGCAGCTGCATGTCGCTGCCTAGGTCGAGGAGCTCGGGCGTGTGGTAAACGTACCGACCATCAAGCAGCGGCTCGCTGGTGTGCGGCACCTGGTCGACTGGCTGGCGACGGGCCAGGTCGTGCCGGTGAACCCGGCCGCGTCGGTGCGTGGGCCGGCGCACAGTATCCGGCGGGGCACGACCCTGGTCCTTGCGCCCAACGAGGCGCGCCAGTTGCTCGACGCGATTGATGTGACGACGGCGGCAGGTTTGCGCGATCGCGCGCTGATCGGTCTGATGGTCTATTCGTTCGCACGCATTGGTGCGGCCAGGCAAAGGGGCCATTGTTCTGTACGATCGGTCGTGGGACCAAGCGACTAAGCGATAGGCCCCTGCCCCAGGCTAGCGCGTTCCAGATGGTGCGCCGGCGTGCCGTCGCGGCCGAGATCGCGACAGCGATCGGCAACCATTCGTTCCGCGCAACCGCGATCACTGCCTATCTGAAGAACGGCGGGACGCTGGAGTGCGCAGCCACAATGGTGAACCATGCCTCGACCCGCACCACCCAGCTCTACGATCGCCGACCCGGCGATGTGACGCTGGACGAGGTGGAGCGAGTGCTGATCTAGGTATCCGGTTAAAGTATCAAACCTAATATGATACTAAGTCGGTAAGTGAGGGAGCTACCGAGGCCATGCGCGTATTCAAGAAGGTTTGGTTCCGGAAGTTTGCCCGCAAGGAGAACATCAGCGATGCGGCATTCTGCGAGGCGGTTGCCCGTATTGAAGCAGGGCTGATCGACGCCGACCTTGGGGACGGCTTGATGAAGCAACGGGTCGCACGGCCCGGTGCCGGCAAATCCAGTGGTTATCGAACGGTTCTTGCCCTTCGGGCGGCGACAGGGGCGGTTTCATTGTCGGTCTTGCCAAGAGTGCGCGGGACAATATCGACGAGGACGGTGAGCGTGCTTTGAAAGCATTGGCGAAGCAGGTTCTGGGATTTGCGGACGCGGAGCTGAAGCTATTGCCCGCAGCGGGCGAGTTCGAGGAGGTAATGTGTGATGGCAAAGATGCAGACCGAAACCTACCAGAGTGAGATCACGGCCCCTGCCCTCTCTCCAGCCGAGACTAAGGCGATCCGGGAGCAGGACGCCGTGTCGCAACCAGTGTTCGCTCGCTATCTTAACGTCTCAAAGAACTTGGTTTCCGAATGGGAGCGTGGGGCGAAGCGGCCAGGCGGACCTTCCCTGCGTCTTCTTTCCGTTGTGAGAAAAGGCGGGCTTCAGGCCATCGCTTGATTGCGGACGGCGCGCCCGTTCCGGCCGCGCTCTATCTCCGCTTGGCAGCTTCGACCGAGCCACCATGCGGCGTCTCGTCGCTGGCGCGTGACGATCGCGCGCGCGATTAGGCGGTCAGGCGGCAGCGTTGTTGTCCCACTCGCCTGTGGATCGGCGCCCCAGATGGGACCCCCGCTCTACGCGAGGCAACTATTTGCAATCCTTTGGAAAATACGGGCTGTGAAGGGGTCCCGATCGGCGCTGATCGGGACCCCTGCCTGTGTAAAGATTTGATTCACGGTTAAAAGCTCGGCAACTATCACCGGGGTCCCGCTTTGGGTGCCTATTCACACTTTTGTGAGTTGCGATGCTGGAAGACCTGCCGGAGATAATCACGCTGGCGTTCGGTCAATTGGGCGAAGCGCTCGCTCTCCATTCACACTCCTGACGCCTTTCAATCCACCGGATTTAGCGCAGATACAATCACCTTGTGTGGAAAATTAGGTAAAGGATGCCGATAATCTGGTCTTCACGCACTGGTCGCCTTGACGATGTTGTTGTTTTCCGCGGACTCGCGTGCTTCGCAGACCGGTATCTCGGACGCCTAGAAGTCCGAGCGGGGCAGGCAGGCCGACAATACGGGGCATACCCGACGATGACGCCCGTCCAATCCCTGCGCTTGCGTTCTTCCGAGGCGGTTGCTTCTTCCCCGGGTTCAAACCCACCAGACATTGCCCTTCGCGATCGGCACAGACCCCATCTGATATCTTCGCGCATGACAAGTTTTGAGAAGCCAGTGGCGTTCTCATTGGCCGATCGTTGAGCGAGAAGGGCTCGACGATCTCGAAACCCATCAAGAACTTGGGCAGGCCACTTCCCCAACCGCATTATTGCTGCCGCACTTGAATTTCGGTCAGGGCCGCCGTTCCCAAACCGCGATCCCTGTTGATAACGTCGGCATTGCTCTACCTGAGACCGAACTCAAGGCCTGGCAACTCCCCTCCCCTCCCCCGCTCGCCATTGGTCGACGTTTACGAGCCCGAAACTGATCGGCTCCGGATACGATATCCCATCGCAAGGTGATCTCCTCCGCTCGTTGTCCAAAATCCTCGTTCGAAAGTATGCGTACGATAGCGGGCAAGTGGGTGTACCAAATGCGTCGGCATACGCGGAAAATTACATAATGGTTGCGATATTGAAGCTTTTAGGCATATGGATATGCCTACTTGCTTCAAACCGATGAATGGACCACCTCATGAATACAATGGTCAATCATATCGGCGAACTTGCGGAGGCGGGTGAGCGCATGATCGAAAGGCTACGCCGCAAGGCGTTTCTCCCTGAAAGCCGCAAGGGGCTCAACGTCCGCTTTGGGATCGCCGAAGCCGCCCAATTGCTCGGTTGCTCGACCAATCGCATTCGCATGGCGGAAGACGACGGCCGCCTCCCGCCTGCCCCGGCCGGCGGGAATGGCCGTCGACTTGGCTATTCGGTTGAAGAACTGCAGCAGATGCGCGAGGTGCTTGGCGCCTCGCCTGCTCGCGCGCCGCTTGATATCCCCGCAATCATAGCGGTGCAGAACTTCAAGGGCGGCGTCGGCAAGTCGACCGTCACGTGCCACCTCGCGCATTATTTCGCAGTGCAAGGCTACCGCGTGCTGGTTGTTGATTGCGACAGCCAAGCGACGACGACTACGTTGTTTGGTTTCAATCCACACTTCAACATCACACGAGAAGAGACGCTCTACCCTTATCTCTCGATTGATCCGACACAGGCCGACCTGCTCTATGCAGTCAAAACGACGCCGTGGCCCAATGTCGATCTAATCCCGTCGAATCTTGAATTGTTCGATGTCGAGTATGAACTCGCGGCGTCAGGTTCGGACGGGCAATCGGTGCTGGCCGCGCGCTTCCGCAAGCTGAAGCAGGGGCTTGCCGACCTAGCGCGAAATTATGACGTGGTGCTGCTCGACCCGCCGCCTGCGCTCGGCACAATCAGCCTAGCGGTGATGCAGGCAGCTAATGCGTTGCTCGTCCCTCTCGCCGCAACGACCCCAGATTTCTGCTCGACGGTGCAATTCCTGTCGATGATGGACCAAGTGCTCCAACAGCTCGCCCTCGCCGGAATTGAAGTCGAATATAGCTTCTTGCGGCTGATTTGCTCAAAGTTCGATGGCAATGATCCGAGCCATGCGATGGTTCGCACGATCATGGAGCAGAGCTTCGGCCCTGCCCTGCTCCCAGTTCCAATCCTCGAATCTGCTGAAATCAGTCATGCCGCGATGCGAATGATGACGATTTACGAACTCGAACGCCCGATTGGCACGCCCAAGACGCACAAGCGCTGCCGCGCCAATCTCGATGAGGCGATGGGGCAGATCGAGCAGCTCGTCCGCCAGGGCTGGGGCCGGGTCGAGCCGGCGCGCGAAGAGGATCTGCTTCATGCGGCATGACCCTCTGTCCCGTAGGCCTGCGTTCCTCATATGTACCATATCTGAGGTGAGTCGTGTCGCGTAAACAAGCTGACTATATGGCAGCGCTGCTGGCGGACGAGCCGGTCGATGCGGACGCGGCTCCGGTCGCGCCGCTTCCTTTGCGGCCGCGCGGCACCACGCTGCTCAATCGCGAAACCGCGCTAGCGCGTGTCACAAGTGGTGAGGTGCGCCAGGTCACCCAGCTGCTGCTTGATCCCGACCGTGTAAGGATTTGGCCGGGCAATGCGCGGAGTTATCGGCACCTCTCTGAGGACAGCTGTCGCGAACTGATCGATTCGATCATCGCCGAAGGTGGGCAGAAGGTGCCCGCGGTGGTGCGGCGCGTCGAAAATGATCCGGCTCATGATTTCGAGGTGATTGCCGGCACTCGGCGGCATTGGTCTATCAGCTGGCTGCGCGCACATTCCTACCCTGAGATGCAGTTTGTCGCGCAAGTCGCGCAGCTCGATGACGAGGCAGCGTTCCGGCTCGCCGATCTTGAGAATCGTGCGCGCTCCGACGTGTCGGATCTCGAGCGTGCGTGCAATTATGCCGAGGCGCTTAAGTCTCATTATGGCAATCACCTAACGCGGATGGCCGAGCGGCTCAAGGTGTCGAAGGGTTGGCTGTCGAAGATGATTAAGGTTGCAGGCATCCCCGACAGCGTGATCGCGGCGTTTGCATCGCCCTCGGATGTGCAGCTCAAGCCGGCCTATGCACTGGCGCAAGCGCTCGACGACAAGCGCGCTGCAAAGGCGATCCAGACCGCCGCACGCGATATTGCGCGCGAACAAGCGGCACGGAGGACCAACGCAATGGCCCCCTTCCCTGCCGCTGAGGTGCTACGCCGCTTGCTCGACGCGCCGAAGATCGAAACGGAAGCGCTTCCGCCGTTCGTTTGGACCACGCCGCATGGTCGCCCCGGTCTCAGCATCCAGTCGAGCAATCGCCAAGGGGTCACGATCCGATTACACGCGGGTTCAGGCGCCGGGCCCGACGAGCTGGTTCAGGCGCTGCGCCAAGCGCTCAACCATCTCGAGGCCGAGGGCCATGGACTGAAGCGGTGAGCATGTTTCCCCGGGGAAACATCGTACATCCCGTAACTTCGAACAGCGGTTTGGGCGACCACCGCTCGGTGTTTCCCCGGGGAAACATTCGACGGGTGCAGCCATGAGTCGCGCCGAGCGTCGAGGCATTTCGGAGCAGTTTGACCTGTTCTTGCCTTATCTCGCCGATCTGCCGCTACGCGATCAGCGCGAGATGATGGAGCGCCCGTTCTTCAGCCTCGCCAAGTCGAAGCGCGTCAAGCCGATTGATTATAAAAGTCCGGATGGAAAGCTGTGGGTTCATGTGTCAGGCAACCCCGATTACGGCATGGCGACAATTTGGGACGCCGACATTCTCATCTATTGCGCGAGCGTCCTCGCCGACATGGCGCGCCGCGGCCTCAACGATGTGCCGCGCAAGCTGCACCTGATGCCATATGATCTTCTACGCGCTATCGGACGGCCAACGACCGGGCGGGCGTACGAATTGCTCGGCCAAGCGCTCGACCGGCTCGTCGCGACGACGATCAAGACGAACATTCGCGCCGAGAACCGCCGCGAGGCGACGTTTAGCTGGCTCGACGGCTGGACGCAGCTGGTCGACGAGAAGACAGAGCGCTCGCGCGGAATGACGATTGAGCTGTCGAACTGGTTTTGGGAAGGCGTGATGATGCAGGGCGGGGTGCTCTCGATCGACCGCGCCTATTTCGACCTCACGGGCGGGCGGGAGCGCTGGCTCTACCGCGTCGCGCGCAAGCATGCCGGCGGGGCAGGGGAGGTGGGCTTCGCGATTGCGATGCCGACCTTGTTCGAGAAATCGGGTGCTGAGGGGCAGTATCGTCGCTTCAAGTTCGAAATCGCCAAGATCGCGGAACGCAACGAGCTCCCAGGCTATACCCTGACGCTGGAGACGCCAACGGGCAAACGCGAGCCGGCATTGCGGATGCAACGGCGCAGCGATGCCGCGCGTCCGGTCAGTACGGTGTCGGAGCACGCAAGCGCGAAGCCCGCGCCGTCGAGCGCATCTCCGCCACCCAGTCCGGTCCCTGTCGGCGAGGCGGGGGGCGACGATGCAACGGTGGACGTTACGGCGCTACTACGGCGCTCTCGGACCAGTCTGGCAACCCGCGCAACAGCAGGCGAAATCACCGACGCGACCCTCGCAACGCTGCGCGCGGAGTGCCCAGGGTGGGACTACCAGACGCTGCACGCCGAATTTCGCACTTGGGTCGAAGCCGATCCGGGGCGTACGCCGGTCAGCTATCAGAGCGCATTCATTGGATTCGTGCGGCGCTTCGACAAGGCTAATCGCCACACGTTGGGCCGTTAATCCGCATCCCCCCGCTCTTCCAGCTCGCCCAGCGTTCCCGATGTGTCGGTTTGATTCAGTAGGAGGCTCGCAAGAATCGAGCAAATGCCAGCATTTGAACCTCTCCCTTCGCGCGATCTGCAAAAGTGATTCAATCGCGTCCCGGATTTGAGCCGCTATCATAGAGCATCGACACTCCGGGAACGGTGTTCGCCTCTTTGGGAACGCAACGTCGATCTTTCAGGAACACAGGGTTCGACACAAGGGGAACGTTGTACCGACACTTCGGGAACAGCGCCCACCTCGCGAATCGCGCGTTTGCCCACATATTCGGCCTGCGCCAGTCGGCTTAACTCTCTAACCTAAGGTATAAACTATCTAACCCCGAGATTTTCAAATCTTAGGAAAAGGGATAAGGTCTTTCGAATGATCATTCACGCCGCTGCGCAACGGCCAGCGGGTGCTCTCGCGTTTTCCACTTTTGTCGAAGATCTCCGCGACCAAAACACGATCGCATCGGTCCGCACGAACGAGCGCTGCATGTATCGATCGTCAAGCTTGGCGAAATCACACGGTGCATGGACAACACCCCGATACCGATGGTCACGAATTCTGCAATCCTGCGATTTATCCGGCAGCCGCCCCCGACTTTCGCAAGACCCCCGAAGGACGTGGAAGCCCCGCAGGCGCAAGCAGCGTTCGACGATTTCAAGCGCGCGGCCTCAAGCGTTTAGGTATAAGCTCGTCGTCGACGGCGTAGGTCCATGACCTTCCCCTCATCGCGCTTTATCCCGACGTCGGTACATGCCGAACGCGAGATACATGCGCACGCGGCAGTGGGGTGAGGATGCCCAGCTTCATGGCAGGCCGTCGATCAGGAAGGGATGGCGTGCGCTCTATTTAGCGATTGATCCCGCGAATGCCGTCGCCGAATAGTATTGGCGTTTGCCCACACTGCGGAATTTCATCCCCTATGGGCTCTTGGCGGCAGCGATCGTCGATCCCATTAACATACAGGGCGGAGAGATCGACACTTATATCACCCCGACAGCCAGCTGCGTCAGACGCTTGCCGATATGCGCGAGACGCTGGTGGCGTTCTATGAGGAAAATGGCGGCCCTAGGCACAGCTGATGGGGCAGGGGCCTGATTGAGTGTAAGGTCGAACGCCGGACGCCGTTGCGCTGCAGCGTGCCGCGGTTCCTGTAAAGGGACGAACCCATTTCAGTCATCGCTTCATTTAGTTGCGGTCGAAGCTGGGGGTTTGTGAAACGCTCAGGGCTTCGTGTTACTCGTCCTCAGGCGCTAAGAGCGAGTCTTGCGCCATATACACCTCTTCCAGCGCGATAGACCCGAACCGTTGCGCCCACTCCGCCATCTCGCTGTCGAATGCGGATAGCAAGGAATCAGGTGCCGTAAACAAGGCCCCGGGTGAGAGAGGGGGCCTTCCGCGAGGCGGCGTTCCAAACCCGAGCGAGACGGCAAGGTCAGGGGTCATATACAACCGCCAGGAACGACGGTCGCTTACCTCCTTGACCATTCCGAGGTGTGCGGCCCGCTGTAGGAGCTTTCCTGCACCCGAAAGGGTGATCCCGAGATGGCGAGAGACAGCCTCCGGGGTCTGAATAGGGCCCGCTTGTAGCATTGCCAGAAGTTCGCGTAGCGCTCCTGGGCGATGCTGATCCCGCAAAGCAATGAGAGCACGCGTTCTAGCGTTCTCCATCGCAACCAGGCTCTGCAGTCCGGCTTCCGCTCGATCGCACAACTCACGGAGCAAGCGACGCATCAGTGCTGGTGAATCGCGTGTACCAAACATAAGCCGCGCATCGCCAGCAACGAGGCAGGGGAGGGAGCGTTCGGTGATGCCCATGCGATGCAGCAGGATCGGTAGGGCAAGCCACGCATTCAATGCCAGCTCGTTCTGGACCCATTGGGCAAGAAGATCGAATGCTCGCGCCAGGAGCGACGGGGCAGGGGGCGTTGTATCGCACTGTGGCGTGAAGGGAAGGTCTTCGGCCCAATGCCTGCCCCGCTGCGCCATCCGCGCCCGCCAGATCGGGAAGGCAGCATAGTCGTCGACGACCGTGCTCCGCGCCGGCCGGCCAGCGATTGTAACGTTGGTACCCCACGAAAATACATCGATTTCGTCAACTTCGACGCCGTGCAGTTGCAGCGCTCGGGCATAACCTGTCCACGCGGCACGCAACGCCCACTGTTCCGCAACAGAACTGGCAGAAACGCGTGCATCCAAGCGTCCAACGGCAAGGGCGGTCTGTTCGATCGCGCGACCGACATCAGCTCCGCTCAAAAGCTCAGAAGAGATGATAGGCTTTCGCATCGGTCACACTTATATCCTCAAACCTCGCCCTTAGTCTATGAAGCCGAACGATCACCCGTGATAATAAGGGGTTATCGCGACCCTAGTCATTAAGGGTAGATCGTGGTAACGCGGAAAAGATGGCCGAAAACCCGCCTTTCCTCCTTCAAGATGGCTCAAGCGGCAGCCTTGTTGCCATCGTGGGCGAAGTTACGGCGCTCGCGCCGCACCGGCGCCTTCTCGATCCGCAGCTCGTTGCCGCGGCTTCCCGCGCCTGGTCGGCGAACACAGTGCGCGCATTCCTTTCCGACCTTCGCCTGTGGGATCAATGGTGCCGGAGGTCCCATGTGCAGATCGGGGTTGCGAACGCTCAGACTGTCGCTGGCTACGTCCGTGCTCTCTCTGGCCAAGATGTCAGCGCCGAAGCGGCGCGCGCGACCGACGCCCGCTCGGCCGCGACGATCGCGCGCTACCTCGTCCATATCGGCTGGGCCTATCGCATGGCCGGGCGAGAGGATCCGACCGCGGCGCCGCTGGTCCGCCTCGAGCTTAAGGCCGCGCGCAAGGCCGTGGGTGTTCGGCAGACCCAGGCACGGGCGATCCGCTTCAAGGGTGACGTCACAGATCTCGATGGGCCTGCGGCCGGCGTGTCACTCACCGCGCTGATCAAAGCCTGTCGGAAGGACATGCTCGGTGCGCGAGATGAGGCGCTGCTCCGCGTCGCCTATGATACCGGCTGTCGCCGGTCCGAGCTGGTAGCGATCGACGTCCAGCATATCGACGTGCCGGACGGGGAGGGGGCGGGCACCCTGCTGATCCCAAAGAGTAAGACCGACCGCGAAGGGGAGGGCGCGCACGCCTATCTATCGCCGGCGACGATGCGGTCGATCGATCGCTGGCGCGACAAGGGTGGGATCTCGAAAGGTCCTCTGTTCCGGAGGGTAGAGACCTACTTTGACGGCAGTGTGCGGTCGGTTGGTCAGAGTGCGCTCCACCCCGGCACGATTGGACTCATCTACAAACGTCTTGTCCGTCAGGCATTCGAGAAGAAGCTGCTCGGCGCCATGGGCGAAAAAGAGGTTGAACGCTGGGTCGCAGCGGTCTCCAGCCACTCGATCAGGGTCGGCGTCGCGCAGGACAATTTTGCGGCCGGAGAAAGTCTGCCGGCGATAATGCAGGCCTATCGCTGGCGTGATCCAAATACCGTGATGCGCTACGGCGCTAAGCTCGCCGCCAAGAGCGGCTCCAGCGCCAGACTGGCAAAGCGGTTCGCAGCCGACTGAGTTGAATGTGAACGGCCGCATCCTGCAGTGGTTCGAGCGTGGGCGGCACCATTGGGTGACGGCCCAGTAAGTTTCTTCCGTCGTTCGCGTCCGCGTGTGCGACGAGGCGGTCTTGTCGAGAGCAGATCCAATCTCTTATCCCTAGGAGACCGCTGTGAATTATCGGGAAATGGATTGACGGCATCAACTGACTAGTAGGAAACGCCCGGATCGAGGCATCGGGTCTCGCAGCCGGCCACGCTAGCGTAACAATGTCGAAAGGGGTAAACCGTCGAGATGAGCGACGATCCCAAATTGTATCGGGCGCGTGCAGACGCCGAGCGTGCAAAGGCTGAGATTGCCACTCTACCTAACATTCGCATTCGAGCGCTTCGATCAGCAGAGCGGTGGGACGAAATGGCCCAGCGTGTTGAACGTGTTCAAAGCCTAGCTGTGGAACGGTATACGCACTATGGGACTGGGCGAGCGCGATAGAGGCTCCCGCCCGATGTCCACCTTGGAGCGTGGTTTAGCGGTGTGCTAATACCGAACGTGATGATCCGCGTACCTGTGATGTTCAGGATGATTCTTATGATGTGCTCCCTAGATCCCTGCTTGGAAGGAAATTCACGTTGACTGACGGAACCACCAACACCGTCGAACTGGCTACCGAATTGACGATGGCATGGCTGTCGAACCCGAACACACGCCCGTCGGCGGAGGATGTGCCGGCATTCTTGAAGTCGATGCATGACGCAGTAGTCGGCCTCTCAACCGCGCCGGTGGAAGATCTCCCTGAAGAAGCCATTCCTGAATTTACCGCCGCGGTCACTACGCGGAAGTCGCTGGCAAATCCTAATGTCATTATCTCGATGATCGACGGCAAGCCCTACAAGACGCTGACGCGGCATCTATCCACCAATGGTCTGACGCCCGCCGAATATCGCGCGCGGTACGGTTTGAAGGCCGATTATCCTATGACCGCTCCTTCCTACTCGGCAATGCGTCGTGATATAGCGAAGAAGATCGGTCTCGGTCGAAAGCCCGGCCAGAAAGCTCCTGTGAAGGGCAAGGCTCATGCATCGGAACCGAAGCGTGGTCGGCCGGCGAAGGTGCTCGATCCTGTTTGAAACGACAGGCGGTGAGCGCGCTCGTCATGCTCACCGTCGTTCCATCCAGTGTACGGTAGCGGATGACCGTTCGTCATTGGCCGGGAAAGAGGTCATCGTTGATGTCGCAAACGGGTATTTCCTGCAACACATCGGGTGATGGCACAATTGGTGATTAACCTAGCTGGCTCGCCGCCAGGCGTTGATCTTGTGACCCCCGGCTTTTTTTGGTCCGAGCCGTGATGAGCAAATAGCTAAGGGCTGAGTGCGATAACAGCGCGCGAAGGCGGTGGGCTGCCTAAACCCCAGCCGGGGCAATGCCTCATTGAGCACGAGCGCGGCGAGCTGCGTTCGGGATAACTGCTCCAAGATTTTGTGCATTGAGCGATTATTATTGACCGTAGTGAGGCCTGCCAACTCAATTTGTATGGTGATCTAATGCTCAATATCAAAAGCGTTTGGCGGGTAACCCTTGCCCGTCCTTACACGTGGGCGTCACGAAACTAACGGTGATCCTAGGTTAATGACCTGCTTGCCAGAGCCGGACCAGCAATCGTTCTCTGATGCAAAAATCAAAGGTTCTGCATCACGCTCGGAACGGCGGGGATCTTGGCATTTCGGTGATGCAGAAATCCGATGCGCTGCCGATCGCGGATGTCAGGGTCTGGTGGGGAGCGGCCTGCCTCCTTGTGGGCGACGTGATAGCATGCAGACGTCGTTGATTAGCGCGCATCGGGATGACTGAAATGCTTATGACGATCTTGATCGGGTTCGCGGCCACATTTGAGCCAAACCCGTCGCCTCCAACCGAGATCAGCAAGGTGTGCGCTGTCGGCATGGCCGCTTTGAAGGATTTGCCATCGATCAATAATGCGCCGCGATCCGAGACGTTCTACAATGGACGAACAGACCAGTATCATCGTGACCTTTTTGAGGTCTGCCCACAGCTCGCTAAACACCTCCCGACCGGGTTTAAGCTCGCGACTGAGCTGGTATTTTTACGAGCTCGCGAATTGACCACCAAAACACCCGTGAGCATATTTGACATTGAGGTGCCCGAGCTGAATGCCGGTTCCACGCGGGCGACCGTTAAGATGGGCTACTACTGTAATGGGCTTTGCGGTGCCCGCTTTCGGGTTACTTATATCCTGACCCAAAAGGGATGGGAGCGCGAAGGCAAGCCGGAGATAACTGCGGTATCATAGCTCAATAAGCGGCAGGTTTCAGGTCAGGCAGTACCATTTGGAATAGCCTGCTCTGGTCGCTTTCTGCCGTTCCGGTTGTTGCGAAAGGGTTCCCTTTTGCAACGGCAGCTATCGAAAAAGCGGGCGGTCGCAAACCGACCAAAAGGCGCCCTTCCGCATCCGCCTTTGCGGTACAGCAAGAGCCCGCGTTCGCGGACGGCGGATGCAACGATACATCGTCTGGCAACATGCATTGCACGTGCGGCTTCACCGGCAGGAGGGCTTCTAGAGCGGCCATCCAGCCAGCTTTTAGGCAGATCGCGTTGTCCAGCTTCTCGCCCTCGTTTCGCGCAATCAGCAACGAGGGCGGTCCAGTGCGGTGACATGCCCGTGTCGGTCGTCAAAGCGCCTGCTCTGGTAGCTGCGGACATCAGAAAGGGCTTAGCCCCAATCCCCCCCCCCCGTAAACACGAGGAAGGCGAAACGTACCCGCAGCTTTCTGTCGGCTGTAACATAGCGACATGATTCTGAAATTGTGAGAGCCCTACTAGATCGCTTTTTGCAGGAGCGATAGATGGCGATCAGAATGCCGCTTGGCAGCAATTTCTACCTTTGGTATCCAGCGGGCGCTCTCGGAGTTAACAAAAAACTTCTGATTTCAGCACATGGAACCCAGACATTCGGTAAAAGCAGAGTTACAGTCCCATCGGGTTCCACAATAGATTTTCTTGGGCCAATCAATCAGTCTCTTTTGACAGAACCATGTGTAAACTACTTTTCATATAATGGTTATGGGATCAGTGACTTTGTCACATCTGGCAACATCGAGGACTACAACCTATCTAAATTCCAGAAAGACGGGTCACGGCCGGGCTTGACCGGCGGCACATTCGAGGACAGCTACAGCAAACTCGACCAGCTTAGCAACGCATTGATGCTGGGCAAAGATACGGACGTTGTAACGATCCGAAATCGCTTTAATATACTGGGACGCGATCCTGGGCTTTCGGATTTGTTTGATGAATTGAGGAAAGCGGATTTACAGTACAACAAGTTCATCTGTTATTTTTGTAGAAATTCCTTCTTTAATGGTTTCAAGAAAGAGGGCAGCCACCGCGCTCAGTTCTATTGATGCACTGAATGATAGCGGGCGTTAAGGTCTGCACATGGGCCTTGCGCCACGCGGGGTAAGCTTATGCGTATATGGGCTCTATTAGCCCCGCACGCCGCCCGAGAGGCCCAATAGGCCTCCAGCGGCTCGTCGCCCTCTTCAGGCATCAAGCGGGTCTCCAGCTCCATCGCGACGGCCCGGCGGCCATTCTCTGAAAGCCGATAGATGATGCCCTGCCCCTCCACGGCCGGTGCAACCTCGTCGATCACGCGGGCTCCGGGCTTCCGAGAGACCCCGACCTTCCCCAGGTCCTGCAAGTCATCGACACGCTCAGCTTTTGCGCGTCAACGGCTCCAACGGTTTATAATTGCTTTGGGTGGAGCGCTTTCCACGCTGATACCCGATGTCAGATGTCCAATGGCGAAGTTTCAAAAGCAGTCTAACGGCTCACCCCCAACTCTAGACGTTCAATTCTGCTTTCGAGACAATCTTGATATCGTCGCCTGGTCGACACCCAGCAAGGCAGCGACAGTGCGCTGCGTATCGCCAGCTGCGAGCCGTCGCAGGGCCTCAGCCTGCTGCTGAGGGGTAAGGGCGGCACGCCGGCCGAACTTCACGCCACGGGCCTTAGCCTGGACCCTACCCGCAGCGGTGCGTTCGGTGATCCGATGGCGTTCGTAGCTCGCCGCAACACCCAGCACGGCAATGATGACATCGGCGAACTGTGAGGTGGTATCCACCATCGGCTCCGCGATCGAGCGAAAGCCGGCTCCAGCCTCCTTCACCGCATGGAGGATGTTCAACAGGTCGCGCGTGTTGCGGGCGAGACGATCTGTGGACGTCACCATCAGCACGTCGCCGGCATCGAGCGCGCCGATCGCGCGCTTAAGCTGAGGCCGCTCGGCGGTCCCGCCACTGATCTTCTCGCGATAGACCTTCGTGCAGCCGGCCGCGTCGAGCTGGGCGAGCTGTTGCGCCAGGTCCTGACCGTTGGATGAGACGCGTGCGTAGCCGTAAATCATTCTCCGATTGTGCATCGAAATTATGCATCATGGAAATGCCGGGTTTAGTGCGCTTTTCCATCTGATACAAAACTTGTGAATTGTGCGTCGAAAACACCGTTGATGGTGTTGGGACAGTCGGCTTTCAGCGTGAAGGACCCATATCTGCTAGTGAGTAACCATCGGAACGAATATAGCGGTCGATCCATCAGAGAACGTGATCGTCAGCGTTGTCGTAGTCACCGACCAAGTGCGCGATAGCCTCATCTGCTCCCAAAGCCGACCGCCAAGTTGACCGGGTGCGGGGTCGCTACAGCCCATTACTGTCATCAAAGTCGGTTCGCGTTTATTATGCTTGAACGATCCTTTGCGACCAGATGGGCCAGCAAACCAAGTTACCTCCTTCCCATCGACATGGTTGCACGACACCGTGCCAGCCACCGCGTGATTGGTCATCAACGAAATAGTTGCGGCCTCGGGGTCGGTTCGCCTCACGGGTTCGCCCCCTAATTGGCGCAAAATCCATCTCTTACCGGGCAATTCAACGCGCTGGGCAAAAGGATGCGCGATTCCCAATGCGCTGTAGCTCGTAAAGAACGCTAAAAATAATGCCCGTTTGATCATTGAGATCCTCTCCAAGGGCGACGGGTTTTATGGCATGGAAGCTACACGTAAGGACCGTGTGCTTTCAATCGCGCAGAATGGTCGTGGCGCGAACGATTTTGGGCGTCCGCCGACCGACCGCTCTACGCCGCTGCACTGATGCGAACTTTTTGTTTTTTGCATCAGTAACGTGTAAAACTGATGGATAGCTGCTGGGCCGCTTTCGGGTTTTGGAAGCAATTTTTCGAAACCTAAGCAGCCAGATTTGCCTCACTGCCTTCGCTCAAGGTTGCACGCCAGCTGCGCCCCATTCGGGCGTCTAGAGACACTGGATCGAAGCGGTCCAGCCCCGACCCTGGGTAGAAAGTCATTTCCCCGAATAAGGGGCATTTCGTGCCGTCGTACAGGTCCACCCGCACGAAATTGAAGCCCCGCCCAAGCGTTTCGGCTGCCGAGGTCATCCTCGTCAACGCGGACGGGCGGGCTGGGTCGGGATCTCTAGTGGGTGCCGACAGCCGTT
>NZ_JH584241.1:3912484-3958115 GCF_000241485.1 Sphingomonas sp. PAMC 26605 | reverse complement strand
ACGGTATCACAAAAGCCCCGTCCCTCACCGGACGGGGCTTTTGTGCGTTCTGGCTACACGCACTCTCCGCGAACGCCAGCATGCGGTACAGGTCGCCGTAAAGCTGAATCGGGCGACTCTTCCCGCCGCGCGCGCTGCCGGGCTGCACAACGATCTTCTCGATGAGTGGTCGGATCGCTTGCCGAGCGACTGCGCCATCGCTTGAGGACAGATGTGTCTCGAGCTCGGCGACCGCCCGGCTATAGACGGCTTCATAGTTCGCCGGCAGCCGGACGACCGTCGGCTCAGGTGCTTCGGCCAGAGCAATCTCCAGACCTGCCTCTATCGTCTCCCGTTCCTTCAGTCGGACGGTCAGCGCGCGCGGCGCATCGTCGTCTTCCTCGATCCGCGACACGAGCTTGGCGACGCGCCGGCGCGTCTCGACGAGCTCGCCTTCTACGTGATGGCGATCTGCATGGTTGGCGCGATGCATCGCCTCGAGCTCCGTCTGGAGCTTCGCCGCGAAGCGACCGATGATTTCCGGGGTCAGAAGCCGGTCGCGGATGCCGGCCAATGCGTGCTCTTCGAGTTCCTGGGTGTGATAGACCCGTTGGTGCAGGTCCCGGTGCGATGACTCTTGCAGCGCCAGCGGCCGGCACCGATCGCGAGAAAGGGCGCCTCGCAAGCTCCGCATGTGACGAGCCCGGATAGTAGGGGGCAGGGCGCTTTGCGCCCGCCAGCGGATTGCCCGTCAGCTTGTACTTCGCTTCGCGCGCGGCGCGCGCTTCCTTCTGACGGACCTTCACCGCATCCCACAGTGCCTGGTCGATGATGCGCAACTCGGGCTGATCACTGATGATTCACTCGGTTTCGGGGTTGAGGCGCGGGCGGCGAGAAAAGCCGCGATTGTCGTTGGGTACCTCGACCCAGATCCGACGGTTAAAGATGCGGCGCCCGATATAAATCTCGTTGTTTAGGATGCCCTCGCCGAGGCTCGGGTCGCCCGACAGAGTCGTCGGGTTCCAGACGCCGGCGTTGTATTTTCCACGCTCTTGAGCGCGAGGGGCGGGGATGCCATCCCGGTTCAAGATCGCGCAAATCTGCTTCAGGCTCTGTCCCTCGGAATAGAGGTTGAAGATGCGCTGGACCAGCTCGGACTGCGGAACGTCGATTGCGAGCCGGTCAACGGCGTGCCCGCCCGGATCCTGTCCGGTGATCTCGCGTCGGTAACCCAGAACTTTCTCGCCGGTCACACCGCCGCGGCGTGCCTTGCCCTTTAGGCCGCGGCGTGTCGTATAGGCGATGCGCGTTCGCTGCTGTTCGCCGATAATGGCTTTGAAGGCGAATACGAGGCCGTCGATGCGACCGGTTGAAACCGTATGGACCGTCGCCGACACGTTCGTCGACGTCCCCCGCGCGGTGCTCCTCACTACATGCCCGAGGCGCGGGAGCATTTCGAGCAGACGATCGAGGTGTCGGCAAAGCTCGGCGACGAGAACGTCGCCCGATGGGAAGCGCTGTCCGATCTCGCGGTCGCCGCCGGCCACGACCGGAAGGATCGGCCTGAGCTCGCATACCGCTACTCCCGCGTGGCCGAACTGGTCCTCGCCTACACCGAACACTTCGACTGAGCATATTCAGTGAAGGCGATCGCGGAACTGTCCGCGCCGTCGGGGCCAACGATCCTGAGCCGGTGGATCGACCGTCGGTTCGCCCATGAGCCCGACACGCTGCCTAGATCTGGATGATATCCGTGCCATGTGTCTCGACCTAGCGGCGTCTCGCCAAAGTCAATTCGCTGCAGGCCTGAGGTCGCGTCACCTAGCGGGATCGGCAATATCGCGACGCCAGCACCGCGAGCGCATAATTGAGCCTGAACGTCGGGATTGTTGCTGCAAGCGCCAATATGCGCTCGGGCAAATTAGCCGAGCCTAGATTGCATCAGGTGTCGTTCCAATGCCGTGTCCATAATTACGAGCGCAGTGTCGTTCCCATCCTCGCGAGGACGCTCGAGGCCCACGGATCTGTTCGCCGCCCCAACGCACCAAGACATCCGATTTTTGGAGAATTCGCATCAAAAAGCTTGATCGATGCGCAGGCGGCACCAAATAAACATTTCTGAAGCTTTCGCTCCATATAAAGTGCATCGGATTTCGAATATGACTGAACAGAGCTTCAGCGAGGGCCGTTCCGACTTGGCGAACCGTCGGCTCCTCGTCATTGGCGGCCACGGCGTGGCTGGCGGTGCGATCGTCAACGCCGCAGTTCGCGACGGGGGCTGGAAGGTGATGACCGCCGGCCGCAGGGCAAGCCCCGAGCACGGATTGACAGGTGCCTTGTCGCCTGAGCACGTCAGCGTTGACCTCCTGTCCGCTACTAACGCAAAAACGGCCTTCGCGAACGTACCTGCGATAACCGATCTCGTCTTCGCAGCCTATGTCGAACGACCCAGCATGGCGCTCAACGTCGCGCCTAACGTCGAGATGCTCATCAACACGCTGGAAGCTCTATATGAAGCGGGCACGCCGCCCGGCCGCGTGGTGCTCATCGGCGGGGGAAAATCCTACGGTCCACACCTCGGTCCCTACAAGACGCCGGCGAAGGAGTCCGATCACCGAATTCTCGGGCCAATCTTCTACGATGATCAGGAGGATGCGCTGCGGGAATGGTCCGCACGCAACGGCGCCAGCTGGTCTATACTGCGGCCCGACGGCATTCTCGGCGTGGGCCTCGGCTCCCCTATGAACCTTGCGACCGGGCTCGCCGTCTATGCGGCTATTTGCCGGGAAGAGGGCGTGCCGTTGCGCTTCCCCGGTACCGTCGGTGCCTGGTCGGCACTGCATCAAGTGACCGATGCCGGCATCCTCGGCGACGCTGCACTATGGGCGTTGGGCGCGGAGACGGCGCGCAACGAGATCTTCAACGTCACCAACGGCGACCATTATCGTTGGAAGCATCTATGGGGGGACATCGCCTCCTATTTCGACATAGCGCCGGCCGAGCCGCAACCGATGTCGTTGGTCACGCAGATGGAAGACAAAGGTCCTGTGTGGGAGCGAATTGTCGCTAAGCACGGCCTTAGGCAGACCCCCTGGAAAGAGATAGCGGCATGGCCGTTTCTCGATGGCGTCCTCGGGATCGACTACGATCTCGTGCAAAGCACGATCAAGATCCGACAAGCCGGCTTCGCCGACTGCATCGACACCCATGCCAGTTTCATCAGACAGTTCGACACGCTTCGCACGCTGAAGCTCGTGCCGTGATCGCGCGGCACCGATGCTCCCTCGCGACAGCACGCACTCTACGTAAACAAGGACCGCGCCATGATTAAGATGAGCCTGTTTCTCACCCGCCGCCCCGATCTGACGTTCGAGGAGTTTGCCGACCATTGGAAAAATGTCCACTGGCCTGCTGTTCACACCGTCCCCGAGGTCATGAATAACACCATCCGCTATACACAGCAGCACAATATCGGTGGTGTCCCCGAGGGTGCCACTGCTGCCCCGTTCGATGGCGTCGCCGAAGTATGGGTCGAGGACTTCTCGGCGCTCAAAGAAATGCTTGGCTCGGAAAAATGGGTATCCGTAGTGCAGGAGGACGACAAGAAGTTTCTCGACACCTCGAAAACGCTCGTCATGTTTACCGAGGAGAAGGTCGACTTTACGCGGTGATGTTCGGGAGTTTGGCTTCCAGTCAGACTTCCACTTTATCGAGTAGCCGATGCTGTGCATCGTTATTGGTCGCGCACCGTCACAGGGATTAAGCTGCATGAAAGTCTTCGTTGTCGGTGCTACAGGATATATCGGCGGAACCGTTGCTGTAGCCCTGCGCGACGCGGGTCATAGCGTGATCGGTCTTGCGCGAACCGGCGAGAGGGCTGCCGGCCTAAGGTCGCTCGGAATAGAGGCCGTCCTTGGCGGTTTCGACGATCGGACCGCTCTCGAAGATGCGGCGAAATCGAGTGATGCCACGATCAACGTGTCGGATTCCGACCATATCGGCGTGGTGCGGACGCTGATCGGCGCGCTGGCAGGAAGCGGGAAAATGCTCGTGCACACGAGCGGGTCGAGCATCATCGTCGACGACGCGAAGGGTGCCTATGCGAGCGACACCATCGTCGAAGACGATGCTCCTTTTGTAGCTATGCCGCACCGACTTCCACGCATCGCGGTCGATCATGCGGTCCGCCGTGCCGGCATAACCGATGGCATCCGTACAGCGGTCATATGCCCCACAATGGTTTATGGTTTGGGACGAGGCCTTGGCCGGGATAGCGACCAGATCCCGAAGATCGCGGCTAAATCGCGCGAGCTGAACGCCGGCGCCTATATCGGCGAAGGCGCGAACATCTGGTCCAACGTGTTCGTGGAGGATCTCGCGACGCTTTTTGGCCTGGTCCTCGAACACGCGCCGTCGGCCTCGTTCTTTTACGCCGAAAATGGCGAACTGTCGCTGAAGGAGGTTGCCGCTGCCGTAAGCCATTCGCTCGGGTTCGGAGGCAAGACGGTGTCCTGGGATCTGGACGCCGCCAAAGCAGAACTGGGAATGTGGCCTCAGGTGGCGCTGGCGACCAATTGTCGAGTGCGCGCTACGAACGCGCGCCGGCTCTTGGGATGGAGGCCGGCGGGGCCGGCGCTTTCTAGAGCGCAGCTCGTCTCATGACCACTGTTCGAGATTCCCCATTCGTCATGTCGATGACCGGTCGAGAGCGCCAATGGAGGATCTGAACGATCTTTATTATTTCGCGGAGGTCGTGGCCCACGGTGGTTTCGCGGCGGCAAGCCGCGCGATTGGCCAACCTAAGTCAAAGCTCAGCCGGAAGGTCGCCGACCTCGAAGCACAGCTGGGCGTCCGGCTGATCGAACGCTCAACGCGGCGGTTCAGGGTGACGGACGTCGGCGAGCAATTCTACGATCGCTGCCGCAAAATGATGGACGAAGTGCAGGCCGCGCGCGCGACTGCGGCCGGGTTTAGGGACGAGGCGAGCGGGACGATCCGATTCAGTTGCCCGCCGGGCATGCTCCAGGCGATTGCCCCCATCCTGCCCGACTTTCTCGTTCAATTCCCCCTGGTGAACCTCCACATCACATCGACCAATGCGGTAATCGATCTCATCGAGCAGCGGATCGACGTCGCGCTGCGGGTGCGCACCAGTCCCGATACTGATATGAGCCTGACCACGCGGACGCTGGCGTCCAACGTGCGCATCCTCGTCGCTTCGCCGGCGATCGCGCGAACGGTCGCGCTCGATGCTGATCCTTCGGTCCTAGCGAACCTCTCCACGCTGAGTTTCACCGACCAGGCGGATACCTGGACGATGCGGGGACCAGCGAAAAGGACCGTCAGCGTTCCGTTGTTGCCGCGCATGGTATGCGGCGATATCTTCACCTTGCGGAGTGCCGCGATCGGCGGAGCGGGGATCGCTTTTCTCCCCGATCATAGCTGTCGCCACGAGCTGGCGGACGGATCGCTTCTCAGGGTGCTGCCGCGCTGGAGCGGCGAGCAGGGCTCGGTCTATCTCGTCTTCACCGGCAGCCGCGGGCAACCTCCTGCGGTGCGTGCATTCATCAACCACCTGGCTTGCGCCTTCAGCGACGATCTGCTGCTGGGGGACTTATGCTCCAGCTCGCCGAACGGCTAGGATCGGCCGACCGGAACGCTGTTCCGATCGGCCGTCCAGCTGATGTCAGGCGCCGATGCCGCCATCCACTGCCATTACGCTGCCCGTGATGTAGCTCGCGCGGGGCGATGCCAGGAACGCGACCGCAGCCGAAATCTCTTCGACGCGTGCGTAGCGTCCCAGCGGGGTCTGACCCTTCAGCCAGTCGGAGATCGGCCCGTCCTCCGGGTTCATCTCGGTATTGACCGGGCCAGTGCCGATCACGTTGACGGTGATGCCTTTACCACCGAGATCGTGCGCAGCGCCGCGCGTGAAGCCGTCGATCGCTGCCTTGCTTGCCGCGTAATCGGCAAGGCCGACGGCTCCTGTCCGGGTCGACAGGCCGGTCGAAATCGAGATGATCCGGCCGCCTTCGCCCATGACGCGTCCTGCTTCGCGGATGCCCGTCATGACCGCATCGGTGTTGACCGCATATAGGTCGTCGAGATCGTCCTCATGCGTGCTGTCGGTCACTAGGCCATAGTGGAAAAGGCCCGCGTTGTTGACGAGGATGTCGAGCCGACCGAACTTGGCAACGACGTCGGCGATCAGCTTCTTCACCTGTGCGGTATCGGCTGAGTCGGCCTTGAAAGCGACGCTCTTCAGGCCCTTGGCTTCGATCTCCTTGACGATAGCGTCAGCCTTGTCGGCGCTCGATGCGTAGCTGATTGCAACGTGTGCGCCCTGGTCGGAGAGTTCGCGGGCGATGGCGGCACCGATGCCGCGCGAGCCGCCGGTCACCAGTGCGATTTTGCCGTCGAGGGTCTTGGTCATGTCGAATGCTCCATGCTGGCGACTGAAGCGCCGCTGCTGAAGCCAAAATGGCCTTACGCCCTGCTCCCCGGTAGCATCTAAAAGCAGTCCTCACTGTTCTATCAGCGGGATGATGCGCATTCTAAAAGAGCATCCATAATTGATGAATGCAGATAATTCGAGGCCACTGTCTCATCGCTAGAACGTAGCGTCCTAAACCGACCTCTACTCGACATCCGCTGCTCGGCTTATTTCCATTCCATACCTACGACGTCCCAGATCGAAAACCGGTCTGGCCTCGATTTGAGATCGGACGCAGAGATGTTGGAAAAACCACGGGTATCGGACCTTTCGACCTCAGTCATGATCACGCGCAGAGACGACATCTCGCTCGACATCTTCTATGATTACTGGTCGGACATCCACGGGGTTCTCGCTGCGAGGGCAGAGGGGGCATTCGAGTATTTTCAACACCGACTGGGCACACCGATCGACGGTTTTCTTCAGGGTTCGAGTTCGATCGACCAGACGCCGTCCGCAGGGGACGCAATCGTTGGATTGGCCGAAATCACGTTCGAGACGTCTGCAGATCGAGAAAAGCTCATCCGCAGTGCGGCGGTCGGGCAAATGGTCCTGGACGAACAGAATGTCCTGAAAGGGACGTACATGTATTCGACCGGGCCCGGCAACGCGGCAACCATCGTCGACCGCACAATCGACCGCGCCCCACAGGGCCCGACCGGCGACTATCAGGTGCTTGTATTCCTGCGCCGCGCCGAGAGTGCGCCCGCGACGGAGTTCCGCGCCTTCGTTCGCGATACGCTGATGACAACGATCAGCGAGGGCACCAACGTGCTAAAGGCGCGGCTTCATCTCCTCGAGGCTTACGATGCGGCAGCGTGGCCGACGCCGAATGTCGATCATCAACGCACCATCAGCCAACAATATGACGCCTATATCGAGCTGGCCTTCGACAGCGCAGCCAACGCGCGCCGTTTCACTGGATCGGTGAGGATGGCACAGACGATATTTGAAGCCGCGCGCCTCATTGCTGCTGCGACGACCTATCCGGACGAGATTTACACGATGGTGTTTGGCGGACGGCCCACTCAGGCGGGGCTTCGTGGTCTGTCCGCGTTCCGAACGCTCCGTGCGATCAACGAGCCTGAGAACGAGCGCTCCAAGCCGCTATTGAATGTCTTGTTCGGCGATGCCGTTCTGGAGCCACTGTCGTGACGATCGACGGCATGCGACATACTCGCCTCGGGCGGAATCGCTCGAGGCGGTCATTGTTGGTCGGCTCGGCGCTGCGCGCCGGTATGTTTGTCACGTTGCTCGCTACTTCCGTGGCGGCGATGCCGCCGGGCCACACGCGAACCTGGGGCTTCGATCTCGCCGGCCGCAACACCAGCCAGAGGCCAGGCGATACCTTCTACGGATATGCGAATGGTGGCTGGCTAAAGAACACGCCGATCCGCCCGGGAAGCTTTCGCGCAGGCCCAACGGACGACCTCGACCAAGCCGCGTTAGTGGCGACCAGAGCGCTCATCGAGGCTGCCGCCAATGACACCACCAACAGATCAAAAGTTGCCCTCGTCTATCGCGCTTACAAGGACCGCGCTGCGATCGAACGACGCGGAGTCGAGCCTCTTACCCCGCTGCTCGCTATTATCCGTGCTGCTCCATCGAAGGCTGCGCTCGTGGGGCAGATGGGAGCGAGCTTCGGCAGCTTCAGCGGTTCTCCGTTTCGGATAGCAATCGACGCCGACGCGATGGACACGCGTCACTACGTGATTGGTCTATCGGTTTCGTCCTTGGGGCTGCCGGGTAATAGCTATTACAGCGACCCGAAGCTCGATGCGACGAAAGCTGCTTACCGGCTTTATGTTCTCCATATGCTGGCCATGGCGGGCTGGCAGCAGCCCGATCAGGCCGCGAACATGGTCATTGCTTTCGAGACCGCGCTTGCCGGAGCTAGCGCAAAGACTTCTCCCTCGCGCGACCCCGTCCGAGCCTACAATCCGTATCGCGTCGATCAACTGGGAGCGCTAGCCCCCGGTATCCCATGGGACGTTTTCTTCAGCGGTGCCGGCCTTCGGCCGGTCGGGAATGTGATTGTCGAGGACCCATCGCGGCTCAAGGCAGCAACGGCTGTCTACGCATCCGCGTCCCTCGAAACCCTAAAGGCATGGATGGCATTCAAAGCCGTAGATCGAGCGGCCGATCTCCTGCCTGACCGCTTCGTTGATGCGAGTGATCGCTTTCACCTCATGGCACTGAAAGGCTGGTCGGAACCCCAACCGCAATGGCAGGCGGCGCTGTACGCCGTGAATACCATCGTCGTCGATGATGTCTCCCGCCTCTACCTCACTTCTTATTTCCCGCAGGATACCAGTGCCGCCACCAAGGCAATGGGCGAAAATATGCGGCAGGCGTTTGCAGCGCGCATTGGTAGGCTCACATGGATGAGTGCCACGACCAAAGCCGAGGCGCAGAAGAAATTGGCGGCGATGAAGATCGAAATCGGTTCGCCAGGGGTCTTCGCGGATTATACGCTACTCGATATCAAACCAGGCGATCTCTTCGGCAACGCAGTGCGGAGCCGGGCTTTCGAATGGCATCGGCAGACCGAGCGGCTGGGCCGTCCTGTTAATCGCAGCCGCTGGCAGATACCCCCGCAATATGTCGGCGCATCTTACGCGCCCGAGCTCAACCTCGTCGCGATCCCCGCCGCCTTCGTCCATCCTCCGATGTTTGATCCAAGCGCTGACGCCGCTATCAACTACGGTGCGTTGGGGGCCGCCATGGGACATGAAATGACCCATGGCTTTGATGACCAGGGGCGCAAATATGACGCCAATGGCAATTTGCGCACGTGGTGGAGCGCACGTGATGCCGCCTATTTTGAGGCTCAAAGCAAGAAACTTGCGGCGCAGTATTCGTTGAACGAGCCGCTTCCGGGCCTTCATGTCGACGGTGCAGCCAGCGTAGGGGAGAGCATCGCCGATCTCGGAGGATTGCTGATTGCGATCGATGCCTATCATCTCAGTCTGGAGGGGAAGGTCGCCCCGATCATCGACGGGTACACTGGCGACCAGCGCGTCTTTTTGGGATATGCGCAGATGTGGCGCGAGAAGCAGACCGAAAGCTTTCTGCGCTCGTCGCTTCTGACCAATCCGCACAGCCCAGGCGACGTTCGGGTTCATGAGACCGTCCGCAACATCGATGACTGGTATACGGCCTTCAGCGTGAAGCCATCCGACCGCTTGTATCGCCAACCGCCGGATCGCATTCAAATTTGGTGAAGCGCGCAGCCAGTCTGGATTGCATATGAGATCGTCGGATCGCATATTGGAGCGATGAGCCCAGAAACCGAAATTGTGTCCAAACGTAGTCGGGGGCGCCCTCGTATTTTCGATCAGGATGCGGTCCTTGAGGCAGCGATGGCGCTATTCTGGGACCGAGGTTTCGAGGGCACCTCGTTCGACGCGCTCATTGCGGCTATGAACATCAGCGCATCGAGCTTCTACAATGCGTTTGGAAGCAAAGAAGCGCTCTACAGCCAAGCGATCAATCACTACATCACGCGGACCAGCGTATGGTTCGGATCGATCCTCAATGGGCCCGGTGACACGAAGGCTGTCATGGAACGGTTGCTCGAGGCCAGTGCCGTTCAATTCACCCAAAAGGGATTGCCGGCCGGCTGTATGATTTCTCTGGCAGGCACGCATCTCCATCCAACGCTGAATTCAATACGGCACGCGATGAGAACGAGCAGGAACGCGGCAGAAGGCGCTGTTCGTGCTCGACTCGAAGCCGGTATTGCAGATGGTGACCTTCCACCTGACACCGACGTTGCAGGGCTAGCTGCCCTTTTCGAAGCCGTGTTCCGTGGAATGGCCGTCGGTGCGCGCGACGGCAAATCGACCGAGCAACTGCTGGACGTTGGTCGTCACGCGATGCGTGCGTGGCCGGTCGGCTGACGCGCGTCAGGATGTGCGCCACTGCCTGAGATGACGCCGCCCTATTCACAAACCGCCCTACCGCACTTTTGGAGCGCTCGCATCAAAGTGCCTTGAAGGATGGTCTCTTGTAGCCCATCTAGTGAATTGTGGTGCGAACGCTCCACTTTAACTCGTCGCTTGGAACTCCATATGCGACCCGTTGTCGACCACGGTTTTGGCAATCGAATTCCGGACCGTCTCCTCGCAGTCTGAACGCGGGTCGTGCGGCTCAACAAATCACAAGCTCTCGCCCCCTGGCGAGCCTCGTATGGAGTAATAACGATGGTTGATGAAAATGGCCCCCACTATTTCGTAGCGTTCCAAACGCCCGGTCCGAACTGGGTAGAAGGCGTCAAGTATAACGAGCAGCCCGAGTTCATGACACATGTCGGTTACATGGCCGAGATGCAGGACAAGGGACAGACCGTCCTCAGCGGACCCTTCATGTTGAAAGCCGGCGGGCTCAACGGTGAGCTCGACAATGGCGGGATGACGATCTTCAAGGCAGACGATCTCGCCGCAGCTACTAAGATTGCGACTGATGACCCCACGGTGAAGTCGGGAATGCTCGACGTCGAAGTTAAGATGTTCTGGGTCCCCTTCCACACCTGACCGACCGTCAGCTCAACGGCAGGACGCCGCTGCGAAAGGAACACCAATATGGTCAGGACCCTGCTCGTAGCGGCCGCTGTCAATGATCATGCAGCGGGAGAGTGCACATGAAGGTGTCTGCATCCTCGCTGGCATTCGCCGGTTGCTGCGCGCTGTTCGGCGTCGCGGTCTATAGCGGCAGCGGACACGGGCAAGAGCCGGTCCGCCCACCGCCCCCCGCAAACCCAATCCAACTTAGATCGCCGTCGGAGTTCGTCGGCATCGCAAGCAAGCAGTCCCGCTCGGTCGCGCTGTTCCAGGAAGCCGGCAAGGTCATCCAGTCGCCACGCTGCATGAACTGTCACCCGAGAACCGATCGCCCCACCCAGACCGACGCTATGATCCCGCATCAGCCGCTGGCGCTGCGCGGTCCCGACGGCCACGGCCCGATCGGAGGCGTGCATTGCAAGACCTGTCACGGCGACGCCAACGTCGATCCCGCTGGCGTTCCTGGCAACCCTAAATGGGGTTTGGCACCGGCCATCATGGCTTGGCAGGGCAAGACGCTGGGTCAGATTTGCCGTCAGATCAAGGATCCGAAGCGGAATGGCGGGAAAAGCCTGACCGCGCTCATCACGCATTTCTCGGAAGACGATCTGGTCGGTTGGGGTTGGCACCCCGGAGGTGGCCGCATTCCCGCCCCCGGCACCCAGAAGCAGATGGGCGCGATCATCAAGGCATGGGTCGATACCGGCGCAGCGTGCCCAAAATCATGACCTTTACAAACCTCGCCCTCCCAAGAGCCGACGGGCAGAAACGAGAGTTGCCATGAAGGTCAACGTCAACGGCGACGATCACACGATCGACGCGCACCCATCGACCCCGCTTCTATGAGCGGTACGCGACCTTCTAGGGCTCAAGGGGACCAAGTTCGGGTGCGGAGCAGCATTGTGCGGGGCATGTACGGTACACATCGACAACAAGCCCGTCCGATCCTGCGCATTCCCCATCTCCGCACTGGGCAGCTCAAAAGTCACAACCATCGAAGCCGTCTCGGGTCGCGCCGCGGACGCCGTCAAAGCTGCGTGGATTGCCAATAACGTCCCCCAATGCGGATACTGCCAATCAGGCCAGATCATGTCGGCAGTCGCCTTGCTCGACACGAATGCCAGTCCCTCCCGCCAAGATGTCGATGTCGCGATGAGCGGGAACCTGTGCCGCTGCGGAACCTATCCTCGCATCAGGGCTGCAATCGCCGACGCCGCCAAGGCGCTAGCATGACCCCGCTCGAAAGCCCGACCATGACCGATGGTGCATCAGACGTTGCCGACCCCATCGAAGAACGCGGCTCGCCGTCGCGTCGCAGCGTCTTGTTAGGCGCCGGCGCAGCCGCGTTCGTCCTGGCATTCGAGGTCCCGGTGCGCGCGATGATGGTGCCGGGAGGCGGTGCCGTCAGGCACCCAATGGCATCGCCTATCGCAGCTCCGATCGGCGCGATGGACAGCCGGAGGCTGAACGCGTTTTTGGCGATCGGCACAGACAATACCGTCACCGCCATCATCGCACAAACGGAGGGTGGCCAAGGCGTTTCAACCGGAATGCCGCAGGTCATCGCTTCCGAGCTCGGGGCTGACTGGTCGCTCATGCGGGTGCAGTTCACCACCGAGCGCCGACCGGAGTTCGTCAATCCCACCCTTTACGAGGGGCTGGTCCTGACCGCCGGCAGCACGTCGATCTCCAGCTTCTACGACGCGATGCGCAACGCGGCCGCGGCGACCCGCGAAATGTTCGTCGCAGCCGCGGCGAAGCGCTGGAACGTCTCCCCGGAAACCTGCACCGTCGCGGACTCGTTCGTGATGCATAAAGCATCGGCGCGACGGCTCTCCTTCGGCGCGCTGGCTGAGGCGGCGGCTAGGCAACCCGTACCGGTGAAGCCGAAACTCCGCGCCACCTCGGAGCTGACCCTTGTCGGCAAACGTCTCGACCGTGTCGATGTCCCGTCCAAGTGCGATGGATCCGCCCGCTACGGGATCGACGCCGAGGTGCCCGGCATGCTCTACGCAGCGGTCCGCCACGGTCCGGCTCGGGGATCAGAGATCGCAACCTTGAACGCCGCCAAGGCGAAAAATATGCCCGGTGTTCGGCGCGTCATGGCCATCCCACAGGGCATTGCAGTGATCGCTGACCAATATTGGCAAGCTGTCATGGCACTGGACGAGGTGAGCGAGACATACACGGATGTCCCCAACGCCATGGTGTCGACCGCGGTCCTGAGGGCTGCTCTCAAGAAAGGGCTGGAGGTTCCCGGCGACCCTGTGCCTGGCGGCCATGGCGCACCCAAGATCGCGATGAAGTCGGCGGCGACGATCATTGAGGGCGAGTTCTCCTTCCCCCTCCTCTCGCATGCCTGCATGGAGCCTGTCTCCTGTACCGCGTCGGTCGTCGGGGAGCATTGCGAGCTTTGGCTTTCGACAAAGTCGCCGACCATCGATTCACGCTGCGCGGGCGTGGCACTAGGCATCGATCCTCTCACAATCGTGGTACACAACGAATATCAGGGGGGCGACTTCGGTCGGCGTTCGGGACCCGAGCATGTAACCGAAGCGGTCCTGCTTTCAAGGGCCGTGGGCAAGCCGGTCAAGGTGATCTGGACCCGCAAGGAAGACATCCGGATCGACCAGCATCGAACCGCCGTCATGGCGACCGCGAAGCTGGGGCTGGATGCGACCGGACAACCGGTCGCGTTCGACGCCAGGATCACCGCCGACGGCACATGGCGTTCCATGTTCGACTGGTGGTACGCCAAGATGAAGCCGCTGGACCTGCCGATGTTCAATCTTATCGCGGGGCCATATGGTGTTCCAAACGAGGTCGGCACCTACAAGGTCGTCCCGCATCCCGTGCGGATCGGTGCATTCCGCGGCAACGGCGAGACCCACAACGGGTACATTATGGAGACGATGATCGACGAGGCGGCGCATGCCGCGAAGACCGATCCGCTTGCTTATCGCCGTGCCCGCGTCAGCAAGGATGCACGCAGCACCGCAGTGCTCGACCGCGTAGCGACACTCTCGCGATGGGGTAACGTCAAGAAAGGGCGTTACCAAGGCGTCGCCTACTACCAGGCCGCGTTCTACGGATGCAGGCTCGCCGCAGTCGTGGAGATCTCGAACGGCCCGCAAGGCATCAAGGTCGAGCATGTCACGGCGGTCTGCGATTCCGGTCTCGTCATCAATCCGATGCTTGCCGAGCGCTGCATCGAGGGCGGTCTCATCTTCGGCATCGGCAACGCTATCTACGAAGAGATCACGCTTGCGGGCGGTGCGCCCGAGCAGCACAATTTCAATGACTACCGTCTGATCCGTATGAACGAAGCGCCGGACACGACGGTCGAGATCATCAATTTCGGCGAGAAGCCTGGCAATTTCGGTGAGATCGGGGTCATGCCGGTCGGTGCCGCCTTGGCTAACGCCATCTTCCAAGCGACGGGAAAACGGCTACGGGTCCAGCCCTTCATCAAATCCGACGTCAAGTTCGACACATACTCGAGCTAAAACGGATCGTCTGTATGAGCCGAGCGTCCGGGTTGATGCTCCCTAATGCACCAGCTCCAGCTGTTCGGGCGGCAGTCGGTCGTGCCGATCGCTGCGTTCACAGAGGTGAACGAATGTGAGTTCGTGGAAAGCGCGCTGGGCGTCTTGAACGTTATGGTGTGGGTCTTTCGTGCCGTGATCCAAGCGAACTCTCCATCAAAGATCGAAGCCGGCGGCAACCGGAAATCATCCCCATTCAACACCTTCGAGCGGGGCAAATCATATTGCCCCTGCAAGCGAAATCTGCCGGAAACAGTGAACTGTGACGCAAGTACGACCTCAGCTAGCAACGCGATCAACGGCGAACTCGCTCGGCATCGGTCTTCGCCGCCAGCCCATAAGCGCCGACGACGAACAGCAAGCCGCCCGCGATATTCCCGAGCGTCACCAGCGCGAGATTGCGGACGACCCCGACGAGGGTGATCGTCTCGCCGGGCGCGAACAGGCCGATCGTGAGCGCGGTCATGTTGGCGACCGAATGCTCGAACCCCGCGGCGACGAAGGCGAGCAGCACCCACGCCATGACGAGGCACTTGGCGGCATCGCCCTGGACGCGGGCGGCGGTCCAGATCGCGAGGCACACCAGCCAATTGCACAAGGCGGCGCGCGCGAGCAAAGCGACCGCATCGGCCTCGACCTTGTGCGCGGCATAGGCGTTGAACATCGTCGCTGCATTGGCGAACACCGCGCCGCCGCCGCCCGCGATGTAGAGCGCCGAGAGCAGCAGCGCGCCGAGCAGATTGCCGACCCACACCACGACGACCAGCACCGTCGCGTCCGCCCAGCTGACCGTGCGCCGCATCAACCCGAAGCCGAGATACATCACATAGCCGGTGAACAGCTCGCCGCCGGCGAACACGGTCAGGATGAGGCCAAGCCCGAAGGTCGCGCCCATCACCAGCGGCCGCACCCCCGCCGGCAGCGCATCCGCGGTGCTCAGCGCGAGGATCATCGCGATGCCGATATAGGCGCCGGCTAGCATCGCGCCGACGAAGAAGCCGATCGGGGAACGGCGGATCGCGGCGGCCTCGGCGGCGGCGCGATCGGCGAAGGTGGTTACGGTCGGTGCGTACATGGGTCAGGCTTCCAAGGAGGTGCGCCGGCCGGCGACGCCCGCACGCTCGATCACGCGCTCCGCGCCATCGTCGGCGCCGGCGGGGCGGATCTGGACGGGAACCGATTTGTAGGATGGGGTGAAGCTCTGCGGATCGTGATCCTCAAGCGCGATCAGCGGCTGCGTCTCGGGATAATAAGACGCACAGCAGCCGTCCGGAAGTTCGTGCTCGACCAGCATCAGGCCCTGGACGATACGATCGGCGCGCGCGAACTCCAGCGCGGTGGTGACGTCGATGACATCGCCCTTTGCAAAGCCGAGCCGGGCGATTTCCTTGGCGTTCATGAACAGCACGTCGCGCCGCCCGAACACGCCGCGATAGCGGTCGTCGAGCGCGTAGATCGTCGTATTATATTGGTCGTGCGAGCGCAGCGTGGTGAGCCGCAGGACGCTCGGGTCCTTGGTCGACTCGTCCTCCTCCAATCCCGGCGAAACGATGAAATTGGCCTTCTTCGTGTCGGTCAGCCAGATCCGCTGCGCCGCGGAATTGGGCAAATGGAAGCCGCCCGGCTCGCGGATGCGCGCGTTGTAATCCTTGAACGCGGGGAACACCGCCTCGATCTTGTCGCGGATCCGGTCGTAATTGGCGACATAGCCGTCCCAGTCGATCCCGCCCTTCGCGCCGAGCGTCGCCTTGGCGATGCCGGCGACGATCCACGGCTCGGAGCGGACATTCTCCCCCGGCGGCATCAGGAAGCCGCGCGAGGCGTGGACCATCGACATCGAATCCTCGACCGTCACCGCCTGCACGCCGCCGTCCTGGCTGTCGCGCTCGGTCCGGCCGAGGCAGGGCAGGATGTAGGTGTTGCCCTTGGCCATCAGCAGCTGGGTGCGGTTGAGCTTGGTGGTGATGTGGACCGCGAGATCCATGTTGCGGAAGCCCTGCGCGCACGCCTGCGGGTCGGACGATGCGATCGCGAGGTTGCCGCCGAGACACACCACTGCCTTGGCATGCCCGTCGCGCATCGCCCCGATGCTCTCGACCACCGAATGGCCGTCGGCGCGCGGCGGCTCGAAGCCGAACACGTCGCGCATCGCGTCGAGCAGCGCGGGCGACGGCCGCTCGGTGATGCCGACGGTGCGGTCGCCCTGCACGTTGCTGTGGCCGCGCAACGGGCAGATGCCCGCCCCCGGGCGGCCCATATTGCCGCGCAGCAGGAGCAGGTTGGCGATCTGCTGGACGTTGCTGGTGCCGGTGCGGTGCTGGGTGATGCCCATGCCGTAGCAGCAGATCGTCGCCTTCGACTGCGCATAGAGCCGCGCGACCTCCTCGAGATCGCTCCGGGCGAGGCCGCTGGCATGTCCGATATCGGCCCATTCGGCGGTTTCGAGATCGGCGACAAGCGCGTCGAACCCGGCGGTATGCTCGCCGATGAAGCCATGGTCGAGCACGGGCGTTTCGGCCGTGTCCATCGCCACCAGCGCCTTGCAGATGCCCTTGAGCGCCGCGGCATCGCCACCGACCTTGACCTGCAGATAGCTCGTCGCGATCGGCGTCGCCGAGAAGGTCGCCATCTCGACCACCGACTGCGGGGATTCGAAGCGTTCGAGCGCGCGTTCCTTGAGCGGGTTGAACACGACGATCTTGCCGCCGCGGCGCGCCACTTCGCGCAGCGTCGCCATCATGCGGGGATGGTTGGTGCCGGGATTGTGGCCGATCGACAGGATCAGATCGGCATGGTCGAAATCCTCGAGGCTGACCGTGCCCTTGCCGATGCCGATCGACTTGGGGAGGCCGACCGAGGTCGCCTCGTGGCACATGTTCGAGCAATCGGGGAAATTGTTGGTGCCGTACAACCGCGCGAACAGCTGGTAGAGGAACGCCGCTTCGTTCGAGCAGCGGCCCGAGGTGTAGAATTCGGCCTGGTTGGGATCGTCGAGCTTGGCAAGCCCGGCGCCGATTTCGGCGAACGCCTCTTCCCAGGTGACCACCTCATAATGGTCGGTCGCGGCATTGTAGCGCAGCGGTTCGGTAATGCGGCCCTGGTCCTCGATCCAATGATCGGTGCGCTGCCAGATGTCCGAAATGCTGTGCGTTGCGAAGAACTCAGCGCCGATCTTCTTGGCGGTCGATTCCCACGCGACGGCCTTGGCGCCATTCTCGCAGAATTCGAACGAGGAGCTGTGCTTGGGATCGGGCCAGGCGCAGCTCGGGCAGTCGAAGCCGTCGGGCTGGTTCGATTTGAGCAGCGTTTGCGCGCCGCGCGAGACGATCTGCTGCGCCTTGAGCGCAACCGCCACCGCTTTCAGCGCGCCCCAACCACCGGCGGGACCAGTATAATCCTTGATCCCGTCGGGGCGCTTTTTGGGCATCGTCGGTCCTCCTGAAGCTGACTGGGCGGTACATTAGGCCGAGCGTATACCGTTTGGCTGAGGTGCGACCCACGACGCAAAGATTTTTGGGTCGCGCGCGGCGCAGATCGTCCGGCAATGAGCGGAAGACCGAAGGACCGCTGCCCTAATGCCAATCCTTCACGCCGGTATGACGACGCGGGGCGATCGGAACTTTTCGAGGAGTTTCGGGTCCATGTTGAGGTGCGCGGCCAGCAGATCCGGCGGTGTTCCCGCCAACCACTGGCTGAGCGATACCTCCTGATACCGGCTGTCCTTGAAGATCTCCATGAACACGAGATCGGTCGAGCCGGTATTCTGGACGTAATGGCCGAGGCTCTTCTTGACGACGCCGATGTCGCCCGGCTTGAAATCGGCGGTCTGTGCCTTTGGACCGGTGTTGAACACGGTCATCCGCGCTTGGCCCTTGATATAGTATTGCCATTCGTCGGCATTGGGGTGCCAATGCAGCTCGCGCATGCCGCCGGGCTTGACCGTCACCAGCGCCGCCGCGATCGTCTGCGACACCGGGAAATTACGCGTGTCGATGATCTTGACCGAGCCTCCGCGGGTCACCTTGTCCGCCCGCATGTCGTTCGTCGAGAAGGTGAATTGATCCTTGGGTTCGCCCAGCGGGCTGCGCACCGCCGCTTGCGCTTGAGCCAGCGGCATGGGCGGCGGTCCCTGGAAGATCCAGGTATCATCGACCGGAATGTTGCGGAACGCGCTCACCGGCAGATCGAAATTCGCCGCGAGCACGTCGGGCGGCGTGTGCGCCATCCACTCGTTCAACAGCAGCGTGTTGAACTCCGAGGCTTTGCCATTGTCGAACACCAGCACGAACTCGGCGCCGGTCGTGCCGAGCCCCTGGAGCGAATGCGGGAGGCCGGGCGGGAAATACCACAGGTCGCCTTGCCCGACCTCGCGAATGGCGGGACGACCTTCAGCATCGAGGACGGTGATGCGGCAGCGGCCATTGGTCATCACCGCCCACTCGGCCTGCTGGTGCCAGTGCAGTTCGCGCACGCCGCCCGGCCCGAGCCGCATGTTCACGCCCGAGACGGCATCGGAAATGGCAAAGTCGGCCTGTGTCACCTCGCGCGCCCAGCCGCCGGCCTGCACGCGCTTGTGCGCCGTGTTGAACGACGACCAGAACAGGTCCATTCCGCTCACGTCGGTTGCCGGCGGATCCTGGAAGGAGGGCAGTTGTTCGGCGAGCTGCGGATTCTGCGGGCCTGGGTTGGAGAACGCCATGGGCGACGAATTGATGCGCCCCTCGGCGGGGCGATCCGGGTTACCGAACACACCGGTCTGCGCATGGGCGGCCGCGGCCGCGGCCGCGCCCCCGGCAATCGCCCCTGCAGCCAGTAACTTGCGTCTCGAGAGCGGCTCCACCGGCAATCTCCAATCTTGCTTGCGTCTGGCCGGCATCTATAGGCGCGTAGTCTTCTCGCGCCCGCTATAACTGCTATTCGGATTTGGAATGCTGCTCGAACTGCACCTCGTCCGCACATTCCTCGCCGTGATCGACGCGGCCTCGTTTACCGGCGCGGCCGAAGCGCTGGGCATCAGCCAACCCACGGTCAGCCAGCACATCCGCCGCCTCGAACGGCTGACCGGCCAACAGCTGATCCTGCGCGACACGCACGCCGTTACGCTCACGCCCAACGGCGCCGTGCTGGAGGGCTTCGCCCGCGAGACGCTCGCATTGGACACTCAGGCCAGAGCCTATTTCGAGGGCACGACCGAACAGGTGCGCGTTCGTCTCGGAGTGTCGGAAGATCTCGCGCTCACCCGCTTGCCCGCATTGCTGCGCCGCCTGACCCACGAACAGCCGCAATTGCAGATCGATCTCACGGTCGGTCTGACCAGCATGCTGTATCCCAAGCTCGATAACGGCCGCCTCGATCTCATCCTGGCAAAGCGTCGCGACGGCGACGAACGCGGCGTGTTGATCAAACGCGAGGAGATGGCCTGGATCGCGCATCGCGATTTCGTCGTGGATCGGCACGCGCGCATCCCGCTGGTGGTGTATCCATCGGGCAGCATCACCACCGCGCTCGCCCTGCAGGCGCTGGAGCGCGCCGGGCTGCCGTGGCGAATGGCCTGCTCGAGCGAGACGCTGACCGGGATCTGGTCGGGGCTTCAGGCCGGGTTGGGCATATCCGCGCAATCGCCGGTGCTGCTGGATGTCCCGCCGCACGAGCTGCGCGCGATCGGTATCGAGGCAGGATTGCCAGCGTTGGGAGCGGTCGACTACGTGCTGCTAGGGCGGAGTCGCCAGCTGACGGGCGTGGCGGCGCTAGCGGCCAAGATCATCGGCGAAGCGGCCAAACGGTTTTGGGTGTAAGCGGGAGGTTAGAGCGCTTATTAAGAGTTCGCCTTTAAAGGAAATCTCTACCGCGCAACGAAGATCTGGCCGACTCATGGGCTGGCGCCGCGTCGCCACCCGCTACGATCGATGCCCCACGGTTCTCCTCCGCCCTCTCGCTCGCCACCGTCATCTTCTGGATCTGCTCAACGACTCCTGAGCCTATCTGTTCGATCCCACGGCTTGATGGTACGACCCGGCCACTCGTATGGCCGCCCGCCCGCTCGCCCGCTGACTCTACGATCTCGTCTGACATCAATGCTCTGCTCAAAGAGCGGCAATCAGGCCGTCGGCGGAGCGTCCGGCAAGGTGGAGCTCGGGCCACGCTTACGGCTTAGTGCGGCTAAGCGACACTTGACCCTACAGAAACTATCGCGGTTTGCCGGACGGCGACGCTTCGCGAGCGAGATGAACGAGCGCCGGTTTCAGGTCGCGATAATGTTGCGCTGGACGTCTGCGATTGGGTCACGTCCACATCGGGTCTGCGCCGCACTTCATCAGCGCTCTGTATCGGTCAAATCCGAACAGGCGTTGCCGAATGCCCGCCGCTGCTACACTGGTGCGACATGATCGATCTGAACACCGCCTCTGCCCAGGAACTGGACGCTGTTTCGCAACTCAAGGGTCACGGTTTCGAGATCGTTCGGTATCGCGAGGAACGCGGGCGCTTTGGCGCCTTAAGGCAACTTGACGAAGTGCCTGGACTTACGGGGAAGTGGGATGGCGCGGAGACCGAGGTCGAGGTGCGCCTCGATTGACGGCGCCTGCCAAGTACCAACGTTACTCGCCGTCCGCACGAAATACCGATCCGCTGGCGCCGCCGCGCGTCGCTCTCACGCGCCCCAAACGCGCACTCATCGTAGATGACCGGTCGCGGGTACCGCCCGACGGAGGCGATCACGGCCGGCTGCGCTCAGGCGACGCACGCCAAGCGCCCGCGCGGCCCCCGCCAAGGGGTCGTCGCCCGAACAAGCACGCAGTGCGGCGGTGAGTTCCGGCAATGCTATTTCCTCAAGCGTTCGTATGTCCTCGCTCGTCGCCGGATAGCGCGCTCGGTCCCATGCGCCGGGCGCCACGCTGTCGGGCCAGAGGAAGGTCGCGCCGTCCGGCTCGCGCGTCGCGTGGGTGAGGGCGCGCGCGAGCGTCATCAAACGATCACGGATAGCGCTGCCCGAGCGCCGGAAGCCATGCGCGCGTGCGATCCGCTCGACAAGACAGTCGTCACGGATCGGTGCCTCGGCGGCCATCACGCGACCGATCATCTCCCGCAGCGCCGCGGTATAGGCAGGCTCGTGAAAACGCTCCGGCTCGATCAGGTTCGTTAGGTCGGCAAAGCTAGTGCGCCGGTAATCGCCGCCCAGGTCGAGCGTCTGGGATGCCTCGTCCGGTGTCGTATCGGGCGTTTCCTCACGGCCCTCAGTCCCGCCGGGATCCGCCGGTGGTTCGGCGGCTGCTCGTTCGGTTTTGCGGAGCGCGTCCTGCTCGCGCGCTTCCGCCAGCATCGCGCGCAGCGACGCGTCGAGACGATCAAGCGCGCCGGGCGCGTCGTGCCACCAGTCGGTCGACCAGACGCGCGCCAGCCGCCAGCCGAGCCCGGCAAGAACGCCCTCGCGCACCTTGTCGCGATCGCGTGCGGTCGCGGCACTGTGGTACGAGGCGCCGTCGCATTCGACGCCGGCGAGATAATCGCCGGGGCGATCGGGGTGGACGATGCCGAGATCTATGCGGAAGCGCGACACGCCGATCTGCGGCACGGCAGCCCAGCCGCGCGCGCGAAGCCCGTGCGCCACCGCCTGTTCGAACGGCGACTCGAAGCCGCCGACCGAGCCCATCACCGCTTCGCCCAGCGCGCGCGGTCCGCGCTCGGCGAATTCGAGGAAATGCTTGAGGTCGCGCACCGCTTCGGCACTCGTCCGGTTGAGGTCGATGCGATCGGACGGGAAGGAGGCGAACACCACCATTTCGCGCCGCGCGCGGGTGATCGCGACGTTGAGGCGGCGCCAGCCGCCCTGTCGGTTGAGCGGACCGAAATTCATCGCCATCACCGGCGCGCCGGGCGTCTCCGGGCCATAGCCGATGCCGAGCAACACCAGATCGCGCTCGTCGCCCTGCACCGTCTCGAGATTCTTGACGATCACGGGTTCCGCCGCGTCCTCGGCGAAGAAAGGTTCGAGTTCGGGGCGGCCGCGGCGCGCGCGGTCGAGCAGATCCTCGATCAGCTTCTGCTGCTCGGCGTTGAGCGTGATGACCGCGATGCTGAGCGGGCGGCCGCGCTCGTCGACAAAGTCCGGGTCGGTGAGGCGCGTGACCACTTCGGCGACGATCGCCTCCGCCTCGATCTGATTGGTGCGCGCCTTACCGCGTGCCCAGGCGCCAGCGACGCTGCGCAGCGAAACCGCGGCATCCTGCGTGACCGGCGCCGGAAAGGTGATCAGGTCGCCGTCGTAATAACGGTGATTGGAAAAGGCGATCAGGCTCTCGTTGCGACTGCGATAATGCCAGGTCAGCCGGCGTTGCGGCAGGCGGGCGCCGAGGCACTCCTCGAGAATGCTCTCCTGGTCGCTTTCGACCTCGCTGTCGTCGTCCTCGGCCCCCGCGCCGCGTCCGAAGAAGCTGGTCGGCGGCATCTGCTTGGGATCGCCCGCGACGACGAGTTGGCGCCCGCGCGCGATCGCGCCGACCGCGTCCCACGGGGTGATCTGCGAGGCTTCGTCGAAGATGACGAGGTCGAACTGCGCGGCCTCGGGCGGCAGGAACTGCGCGACCGACAAGGGGCTCATCAGCAAGCAGGGCGAGAGCGTGGTCAGCGCCGGCCCCATCTCGGCGACGAGCTGACGTACGGGCTTCTGGCGCTTCTGCAGCTTGAGTTGGTGGGCGAGGGTGCCGAAGCCGGGGGGTTGGGTCTGCGCGTCCTTGGGCGGGATCGCGCCGGACAATTTGGCGCGGATATAGGCTTGGGTGAGGTCGGCAAATTGGCGATCGAGATCGCGGAAGCGCGCGATCGCATCGGATTGCTCGGCCAGGGTGAAGTCGCGCACCACCGGCTCGGCGTCGATCGCGCCCGCGGCCCACCAGCGGGCGTAGGCGAGCTCGAAGCTCTCCGCCGCGGCGCCGGGAGGAATCGCGCCCGTCTCGATCGCCGCGACCAGCGACGCGAGGCCAAGGTCGAACGCAGCCTGTCCGGCGCGGCGCCATGCGGTCCAGCCGGTGAGTTGCGGGGCGTGCGCTGCGATGCCGGCGGCGATCGCGCGGGCGGCGCCGACGAGATCGGGGTCGTCGATCGGCGCGGGCGACGCCGCGACCCGCTGGAATGCTTCGAGCGCGCCTTCGAAGCGATCGTGCGCCGCGACGAACGCGCCGAGCGTGCGCCCGACCGCCGCGTCTGGACCGAGCAGCTCGGCGGTCTCGGTCACGATCCGCTTGAGGCTGGCGCGCAGCGCGACGAGCCGGTCGGGCGTATCGGCGGCGTGGACGATCGCGCGGCGTAGCGCTTCGGCGGCGCTGAGCACCGCCGCGAGCCGCTTGCCGTCGGTATCGACACCGGCCCAGCCGGGTGCGCCCGCCGCCGCCGCCACAAACGGTTCCAGCCGTAAGAGGACGTCCTGCAGCGTGTGCAGCCGCGGCAATTCGACGTCGAGATCGGCCGCACCGCGCGGGTCGAGATGCCGCGTCACGGCTTTCTTGCGGAAAATCGACAGCGGCCATATCGCATGCTTGGCCGCGGTCCAATCGGCGTCGAGCGTATCGAGCGGCAGCGTCGCGATCGCATCGCTGGTCAGCGCGATCGACAGCGTTGCCGCCGCCCCGCGATATTCCTCGATCAGCGGCAGGGCGGCGCGCGCGTGCTCGATCGTCCGCGCGGCGTCGGGCGCGAACGCGAAGCCGAGGTCGAGCCCTGCGGCGCTGGTGAGTGCGCGCGCGAGATCCGCGGTCGCCGCGAACCCGTGCCGATCTGCGCCGAGATCGATCCCGAGCAGGCCGATCAGCGCCGCGCGCTGCGTCTGCGCTGCTTCCGCGGCCGCGGCCAGCGTCGCCGCCGCCGCGAGCAGCTCGGCGACCCATGCGTTCGACCATTCGGTGCGGCCCACCGTACCCAGCGCGGGCTGCTGCGGATCGGCGGGGCGCAGCAGGTCGAGCCGGCGCGCGGCCTCGCGCAGCTCCTCGAGCGTCGCCGCGTCGTGATGGACCTCCCGGGGCCAATCGAGCTGTAGCGCGCCGCCTTTCGCGCCATCGCGAACGACGCGGCCGATTGCCGCATAGAGCGTCAGGCCATTGGGATGGCGGCGGTGCAATGCCGCGACCAGCCGGTTGAGGCCATCACGGCTCGTCTTCAACTCAGCCGCGCGGCGTTCCCATTCGGCGTGCGGCGAGGCTTCGCTGGTGCTCCACGCCGCGTCGAGCTGGCGCAGAACATCCTGTTTCGACGCCTTGTTGCTGTGGAGCTCGAGACAGAAGGGGCCGAGGCCATGCGCCACCAGGCGGCGATGCACGACCTCGAGCGCGGCGCGCTTTTCGGCGACGAACAGCACCTTGCGCCCCAGTGCCAGATTATGCGCAATCATATTGGCGATGGTCTGCGACTTGCCCGTGCCGGGCGGCCCGTCGAGCACGAAATCGCAGCCGCGCGCCGAGCCGACCACCGCAGCGAGCTGCGACGAATCGGCCGGCAGCGGGGTGAACAGATCGGCGGGCGTCACCTCGCCGTCGAGTGCATCGGGGCGCGGTGGCTGGAGGTCGCACGGATAGGGTTCGCGCGGCGAGTCGAGCAGGTGGCGCACGACCGGATTTGCCTTCAGCGCATCGGTACGATCGGCCAGATCCTTCCACATCAGATATTTGGCGAAGGAGAAGGTGCCGAGCATCACGTCCGGGACGACTTCGAACCCGGCCATGTCGCGCACCGCGCGGCGGACGATCGTCCAGACGCGCGGCACGTCGATGCCCGAGGCGTCCTGCGGCAGCGGCCCGGCCAGTTCGGGGATGTCGAGCTCGAAATCCTGACGCAGCATCTGGAGCAGCGTGAGATTGAAGCGCGGCTCGTCCTCATGGATCGTGAGCTTCACGCCCGAACGCACGCTGCGGCGATCGAGCTTGACCGGGAGCAGGATCAGCGGTGCGCGATACTGGCTCGCGTCGGAGTCCGATTTCTTCCACACCAGGAAACCGATCGCGAGGAACAGTGTGTTCGCACCACCCTCGGCAAGATCGAGCCGCGCCTTGCGGTAGAGCTCGACGAGTTGCGCATCGAGCTTGGCGGGCTCGCCTGGCGACAACAGCTCGCCGCGATCGAGCGCCGCGCGGGCATAGGCTTCGTCGAGCACGACGCCGGTCCGTTCGGTATGCAGCGCGGCGTCGCGTCCGGCGGCCCCGGCAAGATCGGGCTCGCCGACGATGCGGAAGCTCTTGCCGTCGGCGAGGTCGTCCTCGAGGCGCGCGGGATCGGGGCACAGCAGACGGATCGCGGTCGCGCCGGGCTTGACGTGGAGCAGGCGGTTGCGCGTCGTGAGATCGAGCAATTTGCGCTGCCACCGCTCGAGCCGTCCTTCGGCGTTGGTCGGCAGCGCCTGGGCCTCGCCAAGATCGAAGTCGGGCAGGGCGGGTGCCGCTTCCAAGGCGTCCCCCGCGGGATCGACCGCCGGCTCGGTCGCTGCGCGGGCAGGGCCGCCGGTATCGGTCATCGCGAGCGGTCGAATGCGCTGCATCCGCGCACGCCTAACGTCGATCGCCGTCACGAAGGTGGCTTCATGGTCTTCGTCGATCAGCCGTTTTGCAGCCGAGATCGCGCGGGCAAAGCCAGCGGGCGCGGCGCCGGTGGCGAGCGTCGTTTCGAACACCAGCAGTTCGTCGAGCGCGATCCGCTTGCGCAGTGCGGCGGCATCGGGAACGAGCAAGGTCGCGAATTCCTGCGGTTGCAGCCAAAGCCCCGCAAACGCGTGCCCCTCGGTGACGATCAGCACCGGATAGAGCCCCGCCTGTTCGAGCGCCGCAGCGAATAGCAGCGCGGTGTCCAGACAGGTGGCGAGACCCCCCTCCACGATTTGACCGGGTGTGCGGACCTTCTGGCCCGCTTGCTCAAAACTGGCCGGCGGTTCGGCGTAGGTCAGGCGCAGCCCCGACACGGCCGACCAGATCGCGGATGCCAATTCGTAGACGCGTGTCCGCGACTTGGACTGGTATCCCTCGATTCCGTCGGGCTTGCCGGCGCGGCGCAGCACGTCGCTCGCCGCCTTCAGGAGGCGACCGACCGCGGGATCGTTGGGCAGCGCAAACGCCGCCAGCAGTTCCGGCATCGCCCCCGCGCCACCCCATTCGTTGCGCGCGAGCAACTCGACGGGAATGCGGCGTTCGGCGATGCTGTGCTCCACACCGTGGATCCGCGCGGTCAGCGTCACCGTCGCACGGATCGCTTCGCTCAGGTGCAGCAGCAAGGCCGCATTGAGCGGTAGATGGCGCTGCGTGACGCGAACCTCGCCGCCCGGCGCAATCCGATCGAACTGCCATTCGCGGGGCGCGAATACCGGAGGATCGGATTCGATGCTGAGCCGCACGTTTTCAATCGGCGCATCGTCGAGGTTGAGCAGTTTCAGCTCGTGCAGCACGGGGACGTCGTTCTGATGCGTGGCAAAACTGAGCTTAGGTGCGACCACCGCCTCGATCAGCACTTCGCCGGCGAATCGCGGCGCAATCGTCTCGTCCGGTGCCGTCATGATCGATGTCCCTTTGCCGCCTTTTTCCAAGCTGCCAACAAATGGCGATAGTTGAAAGAGATGCGTACGTTTCGTTTCCTCCATGCGGCTGACATTCACCTCGACAGTCCGTTGACCGGCCGCGCGCGGTATGACGGGTTGCCGGCAGAAGAGGTGCGCACCGCGACCCTCCGGCTCTCCCATCGCCTTAAGGAGTCGCTCGAAGATCTTATCGCTGATGCAGGCGATCGTGACCCAGCGGCGGTCCTTCGTCGGGGAATGGCTGTGGGGAACCACGTTCACGCCACCAGTGGCTGCTGTGCGTTCGGCTGGCGGTGATCACGGGGGCGTCGACCCGCTTTTCAATATCCCGTCGATCGCGGACGCGATGGTCGGGTGATAGCCAGGCCGAGCGAGCGCATAGTCTTGCCGGGCGATCGGCATCCCCCAATCGGCCTGCGCGATCAGCGCGCGATAGACGGGCAGGATAAGAAGGCCGCGGCCGACACTGGGAAGGAATTGTGCAATCGAGGGGATCACCGGATCGTATCGATTGCCGATTGCCAGAACGAGCCAAGCGGAACGGATGTAGGCGTTGGCCGAGGTCGACAGCTTCAAGGTGCGATCCAACTCACCCAGCCGGGCAGCGGTTTGGCGGCGCGGAAGGCCGTTAAGAAAGCGCAGCCATTCCTGCGTCGACCACCGCGAGGTGTCGATCGATGCGATCGGGGCGCCGCCCGACACGCGTGCGAGCGTCTCGTCGATCTTCGCCAGCGTTGCGGAGCGGACGTGCACCGCATTGGCGGGCAGTCCGATTCCGTAGACCCATTCGTCGAGATCGAGCTTGGCTTCGAGCGCGGCATCACCCTTGATCAGAGTCGCGCGCAGATCCGTTAGGAAACCCGCCGTGGTCTGCGGTTGAAACGCGTGGCGCTCGAAATAGCCGGTGAGATAGGCGTCCCAGCGGGATCGGCCGACGGCATATTCGATCGTCCGCAGGAACGTCGAGCCCTTGGTGTAGTCCAGCTCTCCGTAGACGCCTTCCGGCTTGCCGTGCAGCCGCGTCGCTTCAGGACTCGGTGCGCCCTGGAGATCGCGCTGGAGGTTGTCCCACAGCAGATCGGCGAGTGTCGCGGCGCGCTCCTTGCCATAAAGCGCCTCGTCGATGCGGTTCTCGAAATAGGTCGTGAAGCCCTCGTTGAGCCAAGAGTCGGACCAGGTAGCGTTCGTCACGAGATTCCCCGACCAGCTGTGTGCCAGCTCATGGGCAATGACATCGACGTTCGACTTGTCGCCGGTGATAATCGTCGGCGTCGCGAACGTCAGCGTCGGATTCTCCATGCCCCCGAACGGGAATGACGGCGGGAGGACCAACACGTCGTAGCGGCCCCAGCGATACTTGCCGTACAGTCGCTCCGCCGTGGTCACCATCCTACCGGTATCCGAAAGCTCGGCGGCGTCGCGCGCCAGCACGCTGGGCTCAGCATAGACGCCCGAACGGCGATCGATCGACGTGAAGCGGATGTCGCCCACCGCCAGCGCGATCAGGTATGGCGGGACATTGTGGTCCATGCGGAAACGGTAGCTCCGCCAGCCGGGCGCGGCCGCCTCTCCCGCCGGGGTCAGGCGTTCCGCACTCATCACCGCGACGAGATCCGACGGTACGGTGATTTTGGCCGACCAGCTTTGCCGGATACCGGGACTGTCCTGGGTTGGTATCCAACTCCGGTTGTTGATCGATTCGCCTTGGCTGAAAAGGTAGGGTTTTACCTTGCCTGCCGTCAGCGGCGGCGACAACCAGCCGAGCGCACTCGCGCTTGGATCGGACTGATAGGTGATGACGATGCGCCGCGCCGTCCCGATCTGGACGGTCAAAGGCGCACCCTTGTAGCTGGAGTACCGTCCCACCGACCATTTCAGCGACCTGCCGGCCGCATCGGTAATCTTGGCGATGACCAGCTTGTTGTCATCGAGGACGATCTCGGTGGCACCTGGCGCCGCGAGTATGTCGAGCGCCGCGGTCCCGCGCATGACGCGTGCGGGGAAGTCGGCCGTCAGATCAAGATCGACATGCGTGACGCGGGCGACCTGTGGAAGCGCGTACGTCAGATCGTCTCTGGCCTCTGGCGTCGTCAGGATCTGTGAGGGCGCGTCGTGCGCTGCGGCTGGGGCGGTCACGACGAGCGCCGCGGGAATGATCAGAAGTTTGCGCATTGGGATACCTCGAGGCAACGCATGATGGCTCGGCTTCGGGCTTCGGGCGCTCTGTGGCAAGGGCGTGGTGTTTCAGCGGCGACGGAGATCAGATCGCTTGGTATGGCGTCGCGCTGTTGCAAGCGCGACGTGTGCCACCCTCGTTTTCCAGGCACTTCTACCATGAACTTTTGCCGGGGGCATCGGGAGCGACGTCGTTGGATAGCGACCATAGCCATGCGCGCCACTGCTACATCTGTGCGCTTTTCAATATTCCACCTGCTTGGTGCAGGGACGTGCCGATCAATCCTGGGGCAGTGCCCGAAGACGAATCGTGAGGCGATGCCGCCACGGCGTACGGTACCGACAGCCGAGGCCGGTGGTCGACCGCTATCATAGGCAGCGACCGTGCCGCTTTGGCCGCGTCTGCGCGATCTCTGGTCCGACCAATCGAAGTTGATACGTTGATGAGCGAATGGCCGCACTTGAGATGGGCTGAAAGGCTCTGAACCAAAGCCAGTCTTTCACTGGCCATTTTCCCAATATGATCCGAGCGCCCGAAAGCCGACGTTCGTTGACGCCCGTGACCTTCTACGTCCGGCTCAGTTCGCCATAGTTACTATCGGACGCAAATCGCGCGCCTGATCATTTGCCATTGTAACGTCGTGCCGATGCGATAGCTCTGATGACCGGCAATAGGCTCCATGATGACCGACCGTGCACGCCTAGTTTTTGCGCTGCTTCGACGTCAGCTTCACCGTTTTGCAATGCGATAGTCTTGTTGCGCTACGGCAACAGTTCGTAACATTTCGCGACGAGCAACGCCGCCCAGCGGCATTTCGGCATTGCCAGTTTCAACCGGTAGGATCACTTTTGATGAGCTTCCAGGGGGAATAAAATGACTTTCAAAGCGATACTGCATTGCGGCGTGGTGCTATCCGCGCTGTTGTTCGAGCCTACTTTGGCTCACGCGCAAGTCCTCCCGGCGGATCCCACGCCGAAGCAAGACGCCAGCTCGGAAGATATCGTCGTCACGGGGTCGCGCATCCGTCGCGATCCGCTCAACGACGAAAGCCCAGTAGTGCGCATCGACCAATCGTCCGTCGCAAAGACGGGCCTGTCGTCGATCGCCGACGTGCTCCAGCGGATCCCCAGCGCGAGCGGCGGTTTGAACAGCAAGGTCAACAACAGCGGCAATCTCGGCAACCCGCCCGACGGCGGCGGCGTGGGGGCGGGCTCGGCCGAAATCGACCTGCGCTACCTCAGTTCGAAACGCACCTTGGTGCTGGTCGACGGGATCCGGTATGTGCCGGGCACGAGCGGCAGCGGCATCCCCGCTACGGTCGACCTCAACACCATCCCCGCCAACATGATCGACCGGGTCGAGGTTCTCCAGTCGGGCGCGTCGTCGCTCTACGGGTCGGACGCGATCGCTGGCGTGGTCAACGTCATCACCGTTGCACAGCAGGTCGGGCTGCGAGCTTCCGCGCAGTTCGGGACGTTCCGCCAGGGCGATGGCCACACGCAGGATTACGCGCTCAGCTACGGCATTAAGGGGCCGACCACGAATTTCGTGTTTGGCGGAACCTATGTGAAGCAGGAAGCGGTGCGCTCGAGCAATCGATCGATCTCGCTGTTCCCGAACCCTGGGCAGACCGCCTGTACCGATCCGGTCGGCGGGTGCAGCAGCGCGGCGGTGAACGGGCGCTTCGATACCCGTACCAACGCAGGCCCGATTCCGGGTCTGGCGTTCGGAAACTTCACGATTGCAAATCCGCCCAACAACAACCCCACCCTTGCCAGTCTGCGGACGTTCACCGCCGCCGATCGCTTCAACTTCGCGCCGTATAACTACATCCTGACGCCGTCGGAGCGGTATGGTGCGTGGTTCAGCTTCAAACAGGCGTTCAGCCCGAGCGTGAACCTGCGCGTAAAGGCCGCGTACAACCGTCGCAATTCGGAGAACCAGGCGGCGTTCGAGCCGCTGTTCATCGGCCCCGACGCAGGGAACGGCGCGGGCAGCGTGTTCGACACGCTGTCGGTCGACGCGAGCAACCCGTACAATCCATTCGGGGTGACGCTGCAGGGATCGGGCCCCAACAAGAATTACAGCTTCATCGCCCGCCGCGTCGTCGAGGCCGGTCAGCGCACCTTCGACCAGCGCGTTGACACGTTCACCGGCTCGGCCACGCTCGACGGCTCGTTCACGGTCGGCGAACACAAATGGTATTGGGACGCCACTGCGGCCTTCGGTGTGAACGACGCGCACCAGAGCTTCACCGGCAACCTTCGTGCGGACCGCGTCGCGCTCGCGCTCGGCCCGGTCGCGCAATGCACCGGCGCCTGCGTACCGCTCAACCTGTTCGGCGGCGCGGGATCGATCACGCCGGCGATGCTCAACTACATCGGGTTCACCGAGCGCGATAAGAGCAACCAGCAACTCTACGATTACACCGCCAACCTGAGCGGCGACATTTTCGACTTGCCCGCTGGCCCGATCGGCTTCGCGGTCGGTTATGAGCATCGTATCCAGATCGGCAGCTTCGATCCCGATCCGATCATCGCCGCCGGGCTCGGCGCGGACATCCCGTCGAAGCCCGCTTCAGGCCGCTATTATTCCAATGAAGTCTACGGCGAGCTTCGCATCCCGCTGCTGAAGGATCGGCCATTCTTCAATTCGCTGGAAGTGAACGGGTCGGTCCGCCATGCCGATTATTCGATCAGCGGCGGCAGCACGACCTACACCGCGATCGGCCTGTGGAAGCCCGTCGAGGATCTGCTGTTGCGTGGCTCCTACGCGACCGGCTTCCGCGCGCCGAGCCTTGGCGAGCTGTTCGGCGATCGCTCGCGGTTCGATCTCCCCGCAAACGACCCCTGCACCAGCGCGGCAGGTGGCCTGTTCCAGAGCAATGCGACGGTCCGCGCCAATTGCATCGCCAATGGCGTGCCGGCGAATGGGAGCTACGCCGAGGACCAGGGCGGGCAGCTACCGGTGCTGACCAAGGGCAATCGCAAGCTGAAGCCGGAAAGATCACGCAGCCTCTTGTTTGGCGCCGTCTATTCGCCGGCATGGGCACGGACGAGCGGCTTCTCCCGCGCGCTCAGCCTTGAGGTCAACTATTACGACATCGAGGTCACCAACGCGATCGCCGCCCTCGACGCCAACGTGAAGCTCAACAATTGCGCGCTGCTCGGTGATCCGACCGCCTGTTCGCAGGTCATTCGTACCGGCAACGGCCTCATCAACGAAATCGACGCGACGCTCGACAATCTGGACGGGATCAAGACACGCGGGATCGACGCGACCTTCCGCTACCGCTCGCCGGAAACAGGCTTCGGCGTATTCGGCCTGTCGGCCAATGCAACCTGGCTGTTGAAGTACACGCTGACCGCGTCGAACGGCGCTGTCGTGATCGAGCGGGTTGGCACCGAGCGCGGCAGCCCCGATCAGGCTTTCCCGAAGTTCAAGGGCAACAGCACGATCGATTGGTCGATTGGCGGTTTCGCAGCGTCCTTCACCGGCCGCTATATCAGCGGCGTGACCGAGAATGCGGGCGCGAACCGGCTTGGCAGCCGCTTCTACGGCGACGTCCAGTTCGCCTTCTCGCCGTCCTGGATGGAACGGCGCACTTCGCTGACCGTCGGCGTGAACAATCTGTTCAACCAAGATCCGCCGGCCTGCAGCAGTTGCAGCCTGAACAATTTTGACCCGACGACCTATGACGTGCCCGGACAGTTCGGCTACGTTCGTCTCAGCTACAAGATGTAACCTCCCGCGCAGGACCGATACGTGAAAGGGCGGCGAAGCCCCACCGGCTAAGGTTGCGAATGGTTCGCCGTGGACGCGATCACGGGCCGGGGAAGCGGCGGCGAGGGTGGCCCCACGCCGCCGAATCGATCTCAGAGCTGGGACCAGCCACCGTCGACCGGAATCTCGAGGCCGGTCGTGAAGGTCGCGTCGAACGCGAGGAAGAGGACGGCCTTCGCGATCTCCTCCGACGTGCCGAAGCGCTTCATGGGAATCATGGTGAGCGTGTGCTCCTTGACATGCGTGCGCATCTCGTCGGTCGGGAACACTTTGTCGAGGATGCCCGTGTCGATCGGGCCGGGCGACACCGCGTTGACGCGGATTTCTTGCGGCAACAGCTCGGTCGCGAGGACGCGCGCGAAGGACCGCAGCGCAGCCTTGGCGGCTCCATACGTAGCCTGCCCCGGCAGACCCTTGACGTTGGCGATCGACGTCGTGAGGACGACTGCGCCGCCCCGATTGATCAGCGGCGAGAGCTTCTGGACCGCAAAGAACGGGCCCTTGGCGTTCAGGTTGAACATCTCGTCATAGATCTCCTCCGTCACGTTCGCGAGCGGCGTCGGGATGCTGAAGCCGGCGTTGACGAACAGCAGGTCGATCGTGGCGAACTCGGTCTTCACCTGAGCGGCGAGAGCATCGATGTCGGTCAACGACCGAGCATCGCTCGAAACCACGATGGCGTCCGCCCCAAGCGCTTGCTTCGCGGAGTCCAGACCGGCCTGCGAGCGACCCGTCACCAGAACGCGAGCGCCGCCCTCGATCAGCATCTTTGCCGTTGCGAGCCCCATGCCGCTGGTGCCGCCGATGATCACAACCTTTTTGTCTTGGTACCGTTTCATGTAGAAATTCCCTCGCAAGGTTAGGATTGCGTTGCTAATTTTTGACGGTTTTGGGTGATATTATGCGCGATGTTGGATCACGATCGCCGCCACCAAAGCTGCCATCAGGACCGCAGCGCCCGGCAGGTGGCCCCAGTCGCGGCTGCGGATCAGGGTCGCGATGGCGACCAGCATGAAAATGGTGCTCCCGATGGCTCCGACTCGCGCCGTCACCGGAACGATGAGAAGGACGCCGAGCATCACGCCCAGACTTCCCGCGACGCGGTGAAAGCCGGCCGGATAGCCCCACAGCGCGAAATTCTTCAGCGCCAGGGGAGGGCCGGCGAAGTTGGCCGCGCCAGTCCCGATCATCACGACGCCCAATGCGACCGGAAGCCAGGCGACGATGAGTTTGATCATAGCTATGATATGGTCCTCGCACCGTTGCCGAGCGGCTCGCGGCGTTGTGGCGGTTAGCCTCGCGGGCGCGGACTCGCGTTGGCGGCCAGCGCGCCGCGGCCGGCGCTCGTTCCGGACACCGCTCGCAACCATTCCGGGTGCGACAAATCGACGCCCGTGACATTGACGACGGCTTGCCAGGCGGCTTCCTGACTGGCGCCATCGAGGAGGTGTGGTTGAAGCTGCACTTCCATCGGGCCCGAAAACTTCCCCATGGCCGACGCGAAGAATTGCCCCGAAACGTCGGTGCCGAACGCCGACGCCTGGATATAGCGGCTGGCCGCGACTTCCGGCGCCTGATTCATGCCGGGAATGAGGTTCACGATCGGAATCATCAGATACTTCAACAATGGGCCAGCGTTTCGCGCGACATTGGTGGCGTTCGACGCACCGGGCGAGACAGCGTAGACGGCCATGCCGGCGGGGAGCCGGCGCGCCAGCGCCGCGGCCCACCACGCGATCATGAGCTTCGCATCGGCATACGCCGTGTTGGGAGAGTATTTCACCTCTGGTCCGCTGCGGATCAGGGCTTCGGCCGCCGCGGTATAGTCGCCCGCATAATCTTTTGCCGCGAACGCCGGCAGGTCGGTATATTTGAACATCGGGACACCCCCGCGGGCGGGCTCCGCGCTGGTGATGACGATCCGCGCGTCGGGGCTCAGCAAATTGGCATTGAGCAAGCCGACGGCCAGTTCATGATGGCCGACCAGCGGGGCTTGAGAAGCCTCGACCCCCTCCGCAGTGATCACGCGCTGCTTGGTCGGGACCAATCCGGCATTGAGCAGCAGAAAATCGATCGGCCGACCGCGTTTGACGAGCTCGGCGATCACCGACTTGACGGTGGCGGCCTTGTTCAGATCAAGCGCCAGCGGCGTGAACACCCGCTTTTTGGTCTCCGACGCGAGCTGAGCAGCCGTTTCCTGGGTCGTGGACAGGCTGCGCCCCGTCACGATGACCTCCTGCCAACCCCCGTCCGCGAGCAAGCGGGCGGCCGCATAGCCGAGCCCGGACGTGGCGCCGGTGACGAGAGCGATTGACTGTCTCATATTTGATTCCACGCTCAGAGAAGGTCGGGTCAGAAGCCCGGGGGGACAGCTTGCTAATTCTGGACTACTTCCGTATATATTGGTGGCGATTGACGCGGTCAAGGATTTTTGGACTAGATGCTGACAAATTCGAGCAGGCCGCGAGGGCGCCCGCGAAATTTCGACGAGAGCGAAGCGCTGCAAAAGGCGACGCAGATTTTCTGGTCGAAAAGCTATGACGGTGTAGCGATCGACGATCTCATCGCGGGCATGGGCGTGGGACGGCAAAGCCTGTATTCGGTCTTCGGGGACAAGCGGACGCTGTTCCTGCGCGTCCTCCGCGCCTATGCCGAGCGCAAGGGCGCGGGTGCCGCAAAGGCGCTCTTCTCGCCGCCCGCGCTTCGCGATGCCATCGCTGGCTTCCTGCGGCATGCCGTCGAAATTGCGACCGAGGAAGGGGCCGTCCCGGGATGCCTGATGGTGTGCGTAGCGCCGCTCGTCGATGACGCGGAAGTCCGGCAGTTCCTGAAGGACGCCGCGGCTGGCGGCCTCGCGCTCGTGGAACGCCGTTTTTGCGACGGGATCAGCGCGGGAGAAATCCCGGCTGACTTTCCTGTCACCACGCGCGCGCGCCAGGTCCTCGACCTTGCGCGCGGTCTGACGATGCATGCGCAGATCGGCGCGCCGCGTAACACGCTTCTGAAGGACGCTAGGGAAGCGGCGGACTTGCTGCTTTTGCAGCCGTAGAGTGTGGGGACGGAAGTCTGACGCTGCTTAGTGTAAGCATCGACGCGACCATCAGGAGAGTCGGCGGCGCCGCATGACCTCGACGAAATTGCCCAACATCGCCTCTGCTGAGCGATGATTTCCATGGTCGTGCGTGGATCTCTCGGTCGCTCTGCGCGACGGCGCGCATGGTGGAAGGCTTTTGGTCGGTTGGACTGAACCTGGCGGCCTATCCGTGACGCACCGAGCCACGTCGGATGCGAAGCGAAAGACGATCGGGGGGGTATCTGGTGCCCGCGTCGCCGCGCACCTGAACCGATACCTCACCCCTTGTACAACGCCTCCAGCCGCGCCCCGTACACCGCCTTCAACACGTGCCGTCGGATCTTCAAGCTCGGCGTCAGCTGCTCGTTCTCGATTGCGAACGGCGCATCCGCGAGCACGAAGCGGCGGATCCGCTCGGTCACCGCGAGCTCCTTGTTCACGCGCTCGACCGCATTCCCCAAAGCGGCGCGATATTCGCTATTCTCGGCAAGCCGCGCGAAGTTGCAGGCGTCGCCTTCGCGCGCGCACCATTGCTGGGTCCATTCGGCGTCGGGGACGATGACCGCGACCATGTACGGCCGCCGGTCGCCGAACAGCATCGCCTGTGCGATCTCGGGCTGGAGCGTCAGCATCCCCTCGACCTTTTGCGGCGCGACGTTCTCGCCCTTGTCGTTGACGATGATGTCCTTCTTGCGGTCGGTGATCCGGATCCGGCCCTGCGCGTCGATCACGCCGATGTCGCCGGTGTGGAGCCAGCCGTTCTGCAGCACGCGCGCGGTCTCGGCGGGGTTGCGCCAATAGCCGTGCATGACGAGCTCGCCGCGCACCAGGATCTCGCCGTCGTCGGCGATGCGCACCTCGGTGTCGGGCAGCGGCGGACCGACCGTGTCCATCTTGAGCCCGGCCTTGGGGCGGTTGCACGAGATGACCGGCGCGGTCTCGGTCTGGCCATAGCCTTGCAACACGGTGATTCCGACCGCCTCGAAGAAGGTGCCGACCTCGGGCGTCAGCGGCGCGCCGCCCGACACCAACGCCTTGATCCGCCCGCCGAAGCGCTGCTGGATCTTGGGGCGCAGCGTCGCGCCGAGCAGCCAGTCCATCGGCTTGTCGAGCATGCCCGCCTTGCCCGCGGCCTTCTTGCCGCCGAGCGCCTGCGCGCGGGCGAGCAGATAGGACGAAAGCTTGCCCTGCTTCTCGACCGCCTTCGAGATGCGCGTGCGGAGCAGCTCGAACAGCCGCGGCACGACGATCATCATCGTCGGGCGGACCTCCTCGATATTGGCGGCGAGCTTGTCGAGGCCTTCGCTGTAATAGATCTGCGCGCCGAGCCCGATCGGGAAATATTGTCCGCCGGTATGTTCGTACGCATGGCTGAGCGGGAGGAACGACAGGAAGATCTCGTCGTCCCAGCCGAAATCCTCCGAGATGATCGTGCAGCAACCCTGAACGTTGTGGAGGATCGCGCCATGATGCTGCATCACGCCGCGTGGGCTGCCGCCGGTGCCGCTGGTGTAGATCAGGCAGGCGGTGTCGTCGCGCGTCGCTGTCGCAGCGATGCTCGACGGGTCGGCGGCATGGGTGGCGAGCAAGGCGTCCCACTGGTAAAATTCGAGCGCGCCCGCCTGGTTGGCGCGCAGGTCCTCGATGCCGATCACGATCTGCGCGGTGCTCGCGCGGATCGCGGCGGGGAGCAGCGTCCGGGCGAGCTTGGCGGTCGAGACGATCACCGCCTTGGCGCCCGAATTCTCGAGGATATGGATATGGTCGCGTTCGGTGTTGGTGGTGTAGGTCGGCACGGTGATGCACCCCGCCGCCATGATCGCGAGATCGGCGATGCAGAATTCGGGGCGATTCTCGCTGACGAGCATCACGCGGTCGCCGGGCGCGAGGCCGATCGCCTTCAGCGCGGCGGCGATGCTCGCGACCTGGCGCGCGGTTTCGCTCCAACTGCGCGAGACCCAGCGGCCGCCGGCCCCCGGGGCAGATTTGTGCCAGAGGAAGGGCGCGTCACCCTTCTCGGCGGCGCGCGCGAGGAACATCGCGACGAGGTTGGGGAAATGTTCGAGGCGGCGGACGTCTGACATACTCACTCTCCCGGGGAGGGCGCGCCGTGTTCGGCTGCGGGGGGTAACGCTTTATTCGGCGGGGCGGGGCAGCGCGCCCGCGCGGACGATCTGCGTGGTCTGGCCGTCCTCGCGCACTGCGACGCCTTCGCTGCGCGGATCGGCGGCGCCGACCCAGGCGTCGCCGACGCGCTCGATCGCATTGGCTTTTAGACCCAATGGCGCGATCTGGATATGCTCGCCGAGCGCCTCGAGCGCGGGGACCATCGCATCGAGCTGGGTGCCCTTCTCGGCGGCGGCGTCGAGCTTGGGCGCGTAAAGCAGGCCCAGCGCGATCGCATCCTGCGCGCTGAGCTTCCAGTCGAGCACGGCGACCAGCGCCTTCGCCACCTGCGCGATGATCGTCGATCCGCCCGCCGCGCCGAGCGCGATGCGGACCTTGCCGTCGGGGCCATAGACGATCGTCGGCGCCATCGAGCTGCGCGGACGCTTGCCGCCCTGGACGCGGTTCGCGACGAGATAGCCGTCCTTGGCGGGGATGAAGTCGAAATCGGTGAGCTCGTTGTTGAGCATCACGCCATCGACCGAGAGCCCTGAGCCGAAATAGCTTTCGATCGTGGTGGTCACCTCGGCGACGTTGCCCTTCTTGTCGACCGCGACGAGGTCGCTCGTGCCGGGAACGTCGGCATTGGGGGCGAGCGTGCGCTTAGGTGCGCCGGGCGGGGTGCCGGCGGTAATGCTCGCCATGCTGTGCTCGGGCGAGATCAGCGCCGAGCGTTTGGCCAGATAGGCGGGATCGAGCAGGCCCTTGATCGGGATGCTGACAAGGTCGGGATCGCCGAGATAGAGGTCGCGGTCGGCATAAGCGAGGCGTTCGGATTCGGCGAAGAGATGCCAGGCGACGGGCGAGTCCTTGCCGAGCCCGGCCATGTCGAAGCGCTCGAGCTGCTTGAGGATCATCTGCACCGCGATCCCGCCCGACGAGGGCGGACCCATGCTGCAGACCTTGTAGATGCGATATTTCGTGCAGACTGGCGGGCGTTCCTTGGCGCGGTAACCGGAAAGATCGGCGAGCGTCATCTTCGACGGGTTCTGCGCCGCGGTGTTGACCGCGGTGACGATCTTCTGCGCGACCGCGCCTTTGTAGAAATAGTCGGGGCCGTTCTTTGCGATCGCGCCGAACAATTCGGCCTGCGCCGGGTTCTTGAGCAGCGTGCCGACCGGCAGCGGTTTCCCATCCGCGTCGAGGAACAGCGCGCGGGCTGCGGGGTCGATGTGGCGGCCGAAATTGGTGAGCCCGTTGTGCAGTCGCGGGCTGACGGCGAAACCGTCCTGCGCGAGCTTGATCGCGGGGCCGAACAGCGTCGCCCAAGGCAGCTTGCCGAAGCGCTGATGCGCCAGCGCCATCATCCGGAGGTTGCCCGGCACGCCGACGCTGCGCCCGCCGGGGATCGCCGCGAAGACCGGGAGCGGCTTGCCGTCGGCGCCGTAGAACCATTTCGCGTCGGCTGCGGCCGGCGCCGCCTCGCGCCCGTCGAAGCCGGCGAGCGCGTTGGTCGCCGCGTCGTGATGGAGCATGAAGCTGCCCCCGCCGATCCCGCTATTCTGCGGCTCGACGACGTTGAGCACGAGCATCGTCGCGATCGCCGCGTCGGTCGCGCTGCCGCCTTTGCGCAGGATTTCGGCGCCTGCCGCCGCGGCACGCGGGTCGGCTGCGCTGACCATGCCAAGCGCGGCCGGCTGGGTGGGGGCTGCGCGTCCGGCATCCGCGGTGGCGGGCGCGATCAGCAGTAGCAGCGAAGCAACAAGCGGTCTGGTCATGATTCGACCGTAGCGCGCTGCGCCGCACAGGCAAGAACGCGATCGGCGCGCGCGCCGTCTTCGCGCGAAGCCGGCGTTCAGCCGACGTGCGTGCCGACCGCGTCGGCGACGGTCGCGAAGCCGTCGCGGGCGAGCCGCTTCGCCAGGCCCCGCAGGATGCGCTGCGCGAGGCCGGGGCCGTGATAGACCAAAGCCGTATACAGCTGGACGAGGCTCGCCCCGGCGCGGATGCGGGCATAGGCTTCGTCGGCGCTGTCGATCCCGCCGGCCGAGATCAGCGGCATAGCGCCGCCGGTCGCGCCGCGGAAATCCGCGAGCCGCTGGCGCGCGAGGCCCGCCAGCGGCGCGCCCGACAGGCCGCCCGTTTCGCCCGCGTGCGCCGAGCGCAGCGCTGGGCGCGAGATCGTCGTGTTGCTGACGATCAGCGCATCGACGTGGTGCGCGGCAGCGGCGCGCGCGATGAAGTCGATCGCCGACGGATCCAGATCGGGTGCGACTTTGAGGAACAGCCGCGGCCGCTCGATCGGCGCGCGGCGTGCCTCGTCGGCGGCGGCGAGCACGTCGAGCAACTCGTTGCCGTGCTGCAGGTCGCGCAGGCCCGGCGTGTTGGGCGAGCTGATGTTGACGGTGACGTAATCCGCGACGCGCGCCGCGGCGGCCACGCCATGCGCATAATCGGCGACGCGGTCGGGCGCGTCCTTGTTGGCGCCGACGTTGACGCCGAGCACGCCGCGCCGCTTCGCCGCTACCGCGCGCGGCAAGGCGGCGGCGATGCCGCCATTGTTGAACCCCATGCGGTTGATCACCGCTTGGTCTTCGACCAGCCGGAACAGCCGCGGCTTAGGATTGCCCGCCTGCGGCAGCGGGGTCAGCGTGCCGATCTCGACGCTGCCGAAGCCGAGCGCGAAGAAGCCGTCGATCGCGCTGCCATTCTTGTCGACCCCCGCGGCAAGGCCGAGCGGGTTGGCGAAGTCGAGTCCGGCCACCGTCGTGCGCAAACGTGCCGGACCCTGGTCCAATCCGACGCCGGCGCGACTCGCCGTGGCCAGAAGCTTGAGCGTCATCTCATGCGCGCGTTCGGCATCGAGCGCGAAGAGCGCGGGGCGGAGCAGGGGAAACAGCATGGCCGCGTGATGGCAGCGCAGCGCGCGTGCGTCAAAGCCGGAACGACCGCCGGCCTCCTCGCGACATGCCAGATGCGGCGGTACGCAGGCTGGCGAGTCTATCCAATACAGATCGCGCCAGATCGTCGTAAGAGGAAGTGCGACCCGGGAAGCATCAAATTGGCGCTTCCTTCCTTGGGCTGGCCGGTTCGCCGTCCAGCCCACTTTTCTTTATGGGACGAACGCGATACGCTCGCCATCAAGTAAAGGGGGCGCGCGATCGTGGGGGACATTCGGCTGGACTATGCCGTGCCGATAGCGGATCTCGCCGACTATATTACTCTATTCTACGACTTTTACGCCGATGTCGCGGTGTTCGACGATGTCGAGCGGGCCGATAATGCGCAGATCCGCTTCCGGCTCCTGCCCGGTCGCGCGCAGTATCGCTTTCCCGATGGCACCGCGCAGGATTCGCCCGATTTCCATGTGATCGGGCCGACGAGTGGCGCGGTCCATGTCCATGCCGAGGGGCCGATCGCGGTGTTCGGCATGGGCCTCACGCCGGTCGGCTGGGCGGCGATGATCGGCACCGATGCCTCGACCCTGCTCAACCGCGTGATCGACGCGACCAGCCTGTTCGGCGCGGGACGGTTGCAAGTCGCCGCCGCAGCGTTGCGCAAGGCGCAGGGGATCACCGCGCGCGCGGCCGTCGGCGAAGGGCTGGTCCGCGACCTGGTGCGCAGCGCCGAAAGCCAATGCACCAACGGCGCAATGGGGTTCGTGCGCGCGGTCGACGCATGGCTCGCCGCGAGTCCTTCGCCCGACATGGAGGATCTGCTCGCCACGACCGGCCTGTCGCGCCGTCAGGTCGAGCGCAAATGCAACGCGCTCTACGGCGCCCCGCCCAAATTGCTCGCGCGCAAATATCGCGCGCTGCGCGCTGCGGTCGCTTTGGTCGCGGCCGAGGAAAGCGTCGGCGATGCGGTCGATCGCGGCTTTTACGATCAATCGCACATGATCCGCGAGATCAAGCAGTTCACTGGCCTGACCCCGGGGCAGATCCGTGCCAATCCGGGTATCCTGCCGCAATTGACGATCACGCACCGCACTGCACTCGACGGGATCGTCAGCCCGCTGATCAGCCGGACGTAAACGCGCGCCGCTCGGGCGATCCGGGGTTGACCCGGGCCGTCCGTACGCCCATTTGCAATCCGATCGAATTGATCTGATTGGAGCCGATGCGTCTTTCCAGCCTTGCCGACTATGCCGTCGTGATGATGTCCGCCGCCGCGCGGCATTGCGGCAGCGTGGGCCGGCTCAACGCGACGATGCTCGCCGAGGAGACGGGACTGCCGCTGCCGACGGTGCAGAAGCTCGTCAGCCGGCTGTCGGCGGGTGGGCTGATCGAGAGCACGCGCGGGACGGGCGGCGGTTTCCGCCTGTCGCGGCCGGCGGCGGCGATCAGCCTCGCCGACATCATCGAGGCGATCGAGGGACCGATCGCGCTGACCACCTGCGTCGATGAGGCGCGGCATGACTGCGCGCTCGAGGGCGATTGCCGGGTCAAGCCGCATTGGAACGTCGTCAACGGCGCGGTCCGCGGCGCGCTCGACGGCGTCTCGCTGGCGAGCCTGTCGAGGATCCCGGCATGACGAATCAAAGGCGCGCAGCGCCTTACCCGCTTCTTCTCCGCGTCTCCCCGTCTCCGCGTGAACACAAAATTGGATTCACGCGGAGACGCGGAGACTCGGAGACTTTTGAGAGCCGCTTTGCGGCTGAGAATTTAGACAGCCGCATCGCGGCGGAGACGATCTGATGGCCACCAAGAACGCCGAAGCCTATGAAGCCGTCAGCAAGACGTACGAATGGGGTTTCCATTCGGACATCGAGCAGGACTTCGCCCCCAAGGGGCTGAGCGAGGACACCGTTCGCTTCATCTCAGCCAAGAAGGGCGAGCCGCAGTGGATGCTTGACTGGCGCTTGAAGGCGTTTCGCCTGTGGTTGACGATGGAGGCGCCCGACTGGGCCAAGCTCCAGATGGACCCGATCGACTATCAGGACGCCTATTATTACGCCGAGCCCAAGGTGAAGCCAAAGCTCGGCTCGCTCGACGAGGTCGATCCCGAGATCCTGCGCGTCTATGAGAAGCTCGGCATCCCGATCGAGGAGCAGAAGATGCTCGCCGGGGTCGAGGAACTCGATGCCGAGGGCCAGCCCAAGCGCCGCGTCGCGGTCGACGCCGTGTTCGACAGCGTCTCGGTCGCGACCACGTTCCGCAAGGAACTGGAGGCCGCGGGCGTGATCTTCCGGTCGATCTCCGAGGCGATCAAGGAATATCCCGATCTGGTGCGCAAATGGCTCGGCAAGGTCGTGCCGCAGCACGACAATTATTTCGCGACGCTCAACTGCGCGGTCTTCAGCGACGGGACCTTCGTCTACATTCCCGAGGGCGTGCGCTGCCCGATGGAGCTGTCGACCTATTTCCGCATCAATGCCGAGAATACTGGCCAGTTCGAACGCACGCTGATCGTCGCCGACAAGGGTTCGTACGTCTCGTATCTCGAGGGCTGCACCGCGCCGATGCGCGACGAGAACCAGCTGCATGCGGCGGTGGTCGAGCTCGTCGCGCTCGACGACGCCGAGATCAAATATTCGACCGTGCAGAACTGGTACCCCGGCGACGAGAACGGCAAGGGCGGGATCTACAATTTCGTCACCAAGCGCGCTTTGTGCCAGGGCAAGAATTCGAAGGTGTCGTGGACGCAGGTCGAGACCGGCAGCGCGATCACCTGGAAGTACCCGTCGTGCGTGCTCGCGGGCGAGAACAGCGTCGGCGAGTTCTATTCGGTCGCAGTGACCAACAATCGCCAGCAGGCCGATACCGGCACCAAGATGATCCATCTCGGCAAGGGCTCGCGCTCGACGATCGTGTCGAAGGGGATTTCGGCTGGACGTTCGGACAACACCTATCGCGGGCTGGTGCGCGTCGCGCCGACCGCGGAGGGCGTGCGCAACTTCACCCAGTGCGATTCGCTGCTGCTCGGCGACCAGTGCGGGGCGCATACCGTGCCGTATATCGAGGTGCGCAACCCGTCGGCGCAGATCGAGCATGAGGCGACGACCTCGAAGATCTCCGACGACCAGATGTTCTACGCGATGCAGCGCGGGCTCGATTCCGAGGCGGCGGTGGCGTTGATCGTCAACGGTTTCGCCAAGGAAGTGCTGCAGCAGTTGCCGATGGAGTTTGCGGTCGAGGCGCAGAAATTGCTGGGGATTTCTCTGGAGGGCAGCGTGGGGTAACCCCGGGTGTCGGTGGAGGGAGTTCAAGCTCATGTCGATGGCGCACGTTCTCAGGCTCAAGCCGGCTTTCACCGACGAACAGGCGATGGCGCTGGCTGGGCTGTTCGACGATGAGGTTGCTACGAAATCAGACCTCGAGCGGGTGAAGCTGGAACTAAGAGCCGACCTCGAGCGGGTGAAGCTGGAACTAAGAGCCGACCTTGAGAAGCTCCGGCTGGAGCTGAAATTCGGTGACGATACGCTACACGGCGACCTCGAGAAGCTGCGCATGGAAGTTCAGCGCGATCTGAAAGCAACCGAGGCAAGACTAGTGACCTGGGTGGTCGGACAAGGTGCGGCGACGATTGGCATCCTGTTCGCGCTGCTACATTTTTTTGGGAAATAACGTGCTGAAAATTACCGACCTCCACGCCGAAATCGACGGCAAGGAAATCCTCAAGGGCCTCTCGCTCAGCGTCAATGCGGGCGAGGTCCATGCGATCATGGGGCCGAACGGCGCGGGCAAGTCGACGCTCGGCTATGTGCTTGGCGGGCGGCCCGGTTACGAGGTCACCGCGGGCTCGGTCGAGTTCGCGGGGCAGGACCTGCTCGAGATGGCGCCGCACGAGCGCGCCGCTGCGGGCCTGTTCCTCGGCTTCCAATATCCGGTCGAGATTCCCGGCGTGTCGAACGTGCAGTTCCTGCGCGAGGCTTTGAACGCACAACGCCGCGGGCGCGACGAGAAGCCGCTGTCGGGCGCCGAGTTTTTGAAACTCGCGCGCGAGCAGGCCGCCGCGCTGTCGATGGATGCCGAGATGCTCAAGCGTCCGGTCAATGTCGGCTTTTCGGGCGGCGAGAAGAAGCGCAACGAGATGGTGCAGATGGGCATCGTCAACCCCAAGCTCGCGATCCTCGACGAGACCGACTCCGGGCTCGACATCGACGCGCTGCGGATCGTGGGGGACGGGATCAACCGGATCATGCGTGCGCCCGACAAGGCGGTGATCCTGATCACGCATTACGAGCGGCTGCTGAGCTATGTCGCGCCCGATTTCGTGCATGTGCTGTCGGCCGGGCGGATCATTCGTTCGGGCGGGCCGGAACTCGCGGCCGAGCTCGAGCGCGAAGGCTATGCGGGGGTACTGGCGTGAGCGGCCTTCTTAAAATCCTCCCTCGCGAAGCGGGGGAGGGGGACCGCCCGCTTCTTCAG
>NZ_JH584241.1:3905353-3911101 GCF_000241485.1 Sphingomonas sp. PAMC 26605 | reverse complement strand
CGTGCTGACCCAGACCCGCCCACTCGACCACGTCGCGGACTTCCCCGCCATCCCGGCCGGCTGGGCATATCTCGACACCGCCGCCACCGCGCAGAAGCCGCAGGAAGTCATCGACGCGATCACCCGCGCCTATGACACCGATTATGCCACGGTGCATCGCGGCGTGTACCAGCGCTCGGCCGACATGACGCTCGCTTATGAGGCGGCGCGTCGCTCGGTTGCGCGCTTCCTCAACGCCGGATCCGAAAACGAGATCGTCTTCGTCCGCGGCGCGACCGAGGGGATCAACCTCGTCGCGCACAGCTGGGCCGGCACGCAGTTGAAGGCCGGCGACCGCATCCTGCTCTCGACGCTCGAGCATCACAGCAACATCGTGCCGTGGCAGATGGTCGCCGAGCGGATCGGGGCGCAGATCGACGTCATCCCGCTGACCGAGGACCACCGCATCGACCTCGACGCAATGGCGGCGATGATCACGCCGCAGCACAAGCTCGTTGCGCTGGCGCACGTCGCGAACGTGCTCGGCTCGGTGCTCGACGGCCGCCGCGCCGCCGACATCGCGCATTCGGTCGGCGCGAAAATCCTGCTCGACGGCTGCCAGTCGGTGCCACGCATGACGGTCGATATCGCTGCGCTCGATTGCGATTTCTACGTCTTCTCGGGCCACAAGCTCTATGGCCCGACCGGAATCGGCGTGCTGTGGGCGCGGCCCGAACTGCTCGAGGCGATGCCGCCGTATCAGGGCGGCGGGTCGATGATCGACAAGGTCAGCTTCGCCAAGACGACCTATGCGCCGCCGCCGGGCCGGTTCGAGGCGGGGACGCCACATATCGTCGGCGTGCTCGGGCTCGCTGCGGGGATCGACTATGTCGAGCGGATCGGGCTCGATCGAATCCATGCGCACGAGACCGCGCTCGTCGCGATGACGCGCGACGCGCTGTCGCGGATCAATTCGCTGACGCTGTTCGGGCCTGAGGATTCCGCGGGAATCGTCAGTTTCAGCATCGCGGGGGTGCATCCGCACGACATCGGCACCATCTTGGACGAAGCCAAGGTGGCGGTGCGCGCGGGCCATCACTGCGCGCAGCCGCTGATGGAGGCGCTCGGCGTCGATGCCACGGCACGCGCGAGCTTCGGGGTGTACAACAGCGCGGCGGACGTCGAAGCGCTGGTGCGCGGGATTGAAAGAGTAACGAGGATTTTCGGATGAGCGACCGGATCGAAATTCAAGAGGTCGGCGCCGTCGAGCAGCCGCCGCGCGCGCGCGTCGAGGACGTCGCGGTCGAGGGGGGGACGCGCAAGCGCGACTATCTCGAGGGCTTCCTCAACCAGAAGCCCGCAGGCGATGTCGCCGGCGAGCCGGGCGGGGCGCTGTACGAGGGCGTCGTCTCGGCGCTCAAGGAGATTTACGATCCGGAAATTCCGGTCAACATCTACGATCTCGGGCTGATCTACGGCGTCGAGGTGACCGAGGCGGGGCATGCGGTCGTCACGATGACGCTGACCACGCCGCATTGCCCGGTCGCCGAATCGATGCCGATGGAAGTCGAGCTGCGCGTCGGCGCGGTGCCGGGGGTCGGGTCGGCCGAGGTCAATCTGGTGTGGGACCCGGCATGGGATCCGGCCAAGATGTCGGACGATGCCAAGCTTGAACTGGGTATGCTGTAATGCACTAAGCCCCTCCCCTTCAGGGGAGGGGTTGGGGTGGGGACGTGTCCGGATTGCGCAGGTCTCTGCGAGGCTTCCCCCACCCCCTACCCCTCCCCTGAAGGGGAGGGGCTTTGGAGGAAGAAGCCGATGACCACCATGACCCGCGTTCGCCCTGCTGCGCTGATCCTCACGCCGACCGCCGAGGCGCGTATCGCCGCGCTGATGGCCAAGGCGCCCGCGGACGCGATCGGCGTCAAGCTGTCGACGCCGCGGCGCGGCTGTTCGGGGCTGGCGTATTCGGTCGATTACGTCACCGAGGCCAAGCCGTTCGACGAACGGATCGATACGCCCGGCGGCACGCTGTTCGTCGATGGCGGGTCGATCCTCTATCTGATCGGCTCGACGATGAACTGGGTCGAGGACGATTTCGCGGCGGGCTTCGTGTTCGTGAACCCCAACGCCAAGGGCGCGTGCGGGTGCGGGGAAAGCTTTACCGTCTGAACCCTACGCTGGCCTGATCGGGCATTTGCGTCCACAGGCGCCGCATGACGAACCCCATCTACGATACGATCATTCTCGGCGCCGGCGCTGCCGGGCTGATGTGCGCCTTTACCGCCGGGCAGCGCGGGCGGCGCGTGCTGCTGCTCGATCACGCCGAGGCGATCGGCAAGAAGATCCTGATCTCGGGCGGCGGGCGGTGCAATTTCACCAATCTGCACACCGCGGCGGATCGCTACATCTCGGCCAATCCGCACTTCGCCAAGTCGGCGCTCGGGCGCTACACTGCGGCGGATTTCCTGGCGCTGGTCGAGGCGCACGGCATCGCGTGGCACGAGAAGACGCTCGGGCAATTGTTCTGCGATGGGTCGGCCAAGCAGATCGTCGCGCTGCTGCAGGACGAGTGCGACAAGGGCGGGGTCGAGATCGCGCTGGGTGAAGCGATCCGCGATTTCGACCATGCCGATGGACAGTATCGCGTCAGCTTCGGCGGCCGCACCGCGAGTGCGCCGTCGCTCGTCATCGCTACCGGCGGCCCGTCGATCCCGCAAATGGGTGCGACCGGTTTCGCCTATGATCTCGCGCGGCGGTTCGGGCTAAAAGTGGTCGAGCCGCGCCCCGCGCTCGTGCCGTTGACGCTGGGTGGCGAGGAGACGCTGTTCCGCTCGCTTTCGGGTGTCGCGGCGGAGGTGGTCGCCAAGGCGGGCAAGACCAAGTTCCGCGAGGCGGCGCTGTTCACGCACAAGGGGCTGAGCGGCCCGGCGATCCTGCAGGTGTCGTCTTACTGGCGGCACGGCGAGCCGGTCGGGATCGACTTCCTGCCCGACCTCAAGCCCGGCTGGCTGGTCGGGGTGAAGCATGCGCGGCCGCGTGTATCGCTGGCGTCGGTGTTGTCGAACCATTTGCCTGGCCGCCTCGCGGAGACATTGGCCGATCGGCTCGGCATCGAGGGCGAACTCGGCGCGGCGACCGACAAAATGGTCGACGCGGCGGCGCGGCAATTGGCCGACTGGCGCTTCAGCCCGAACGGAACAGAAGGTTTCGCCAAGGCCGAGGTGACGGCGGGCGGGATTTCGACGGCGGAACTGTCGTCGCAGACGATGGAGGCCCGGAAGGTGCCGGGGCTGTATGCGATCGGCGAGGCGGTCGACGTGACCGGGTGGCTCGGCGGGTATAATTTCCAATGGGCCTGGGCGAGCGGCTGGGCGGCGGGGCAGGTGGTGTAAGGCACCCCCCGGAATTCTTCCTCCCCTCCCTGGAAGGGAGGGGCTGGGGGTGGGTTGCTCTCCGTATCGCGGGGCGCCAAACTCTTGCGATGTCGCGAATCTCGCCAGAGATGACCAGACGCGCCCGCGCGCTGCGGAGCAACGCAACCGACGCCGAGCGGCGTATCTGGCTGCGCATACGGGGGTATCGACCTCGCTTCACCCGGCAGCTTGTTGTCGCCAGCTACATCATCGACCTGGCCTGCCGCGAGGCGAAGGTCGCAATCGAACTCGACGGCGGTCAGCACGCCGATTCGCCTTACGATGAGGAGCGAACGGCTTTCCTTGAAAGTCGTGGGTGGAAGTTGCTCCGGTTCTGGAATTCCGATGTGATGGCAAACCCGGACGGCGTTGCCGAAGCGATTCTGGCTGAGGTCAGCCGCCGCCACGGGCCGACCCACCCCCAACCCCTCCCTTCCAGGGAGGGGAGGAAGAAGGGGCGGTAAGCGAGACGTAGCGTCGTTCTCCACACCCCCCGTGCTTTTCCTCCACGCCCGTGCTAAGGGCCCTTTTTGGCGCGCGAACCCGCCGCCCCCATATTCGGAATACCATGCCCTTCACACACCTCCCCACGCTTCTCGCCGAAGCGCTTTCCGCCCGTGGCTATGAAGCCCCGACCCCCGTCCAGGCCGCCGTCATCCAGCCCGAGGCCGAAGGCCGCGACGTCATCGTCTCGGCCCAGACCGGATCGGGCAAGACCGTCGCGTTCGGCCTCGCCATCGCGCCGCAGCTGCTGACCGACGACGGCCTGCTGCCGCCGCCGCGTGCGCCGCTCGCGCTGGCGATCGCGCCGACGCGCGAACTCGCGCTGCAGGTCAGCCGCGAGCTCGAATGGCTCTACGGCAAGGCCGGCGCGCGCATCTCGACCTGCGTCGGCGGCATGGACGCGTCGCGCGAACGCCGCAGCCTCGCGCACGGCACGCACATCGTCGTCGGCACGCCGGGTCGTCTGCGCGACCATATCGAGCGCGGCGCGCTCGACCTGTCGAACCTCAAGGCGGTGATCCTCGACGAGGCCGACGAGATGCTCGACATGGGCTTCCGCGAGGATCTCGAGCTGATCCTCGACGCGTCGCCGTCCGAGCGCCGCACGTTGCTCTTCTCGGCGACGATGCCCAAGTCGATCGTCGCGCTCGCCAAGCGCTACCAGAAGGATGCGCTGCGCATCTCGACCGTCGGCGAGGATCGCGGGCATGGCGACATCGAATATCAGGCGGTGACCGTTGCCCCCGCCGATATCGAGAATGCCGTCGTCAATCTGCTCCGCCTCCACGAGGCTGAGACTGCGATGCTGTTCTGCGCGACGCGCGACAACGTCCGCCATCTCCATGCCGGGCTGATCGAGCGCGGCTTCGCCGCGGTCGCGCTGTCGGGCGAGCATAGCCAGAACGAGCGCAACGCCGCGATGCAGGCGCTTCGTGATAAGAGAGCGCGGGTCTGCGTCGCGACCGACGTCGCTGCGCGCGGGATCGATTTGCCGTCGCTCAGCCTCGTCATCCATGTCGAGCTGCCGCGTGATGCCGAGACGATGCAGCATCGCTCGGGTCGTACCGGTCGTGCGGGCAAGAAGGGCACCGCGATCCTGATCGTGCCGTACCAGCGCAAGCGTCGCGTCGAGATGATGCTGCGCGGCGCACGCATCGCGGTCGAGTGGATGAACGCGCCGACCGTCGACGACATCCGCAAGGCCGACAAGTCGCGGCTGATGACGATGCTGATGGAAGACGTCGAGGTCGACGACGACGATCGCGCGCTCGCGCAGCAGCTGCTCGAGAAGAAGAGCCCCGAAGATATCGCGGCGGCGCTGGTGCGCAGCTATCGCGCGCGGATGCCGGCGCCCGAGGAAATGATCGAGGCGGGCGGGTCTTCGCCGCGCGAGGCGGGCAAGGAGCATCACCGCGACGGCTTCGACGACATCGTCTGGTTCCGTATGGACATCGGCCGTCGCCAGAATGCCGATCCGCGCTGGATCCTGCCACTGATCTGCCGTCGCGGGCACATCACCAAGAACGAGGTCGGCGCGATCCGCATCGCTGCCAACGAGACGATGTTCCAGGTGCCGAGCGGCATCGCAGGCAAGTTCATGGCGGCGGTCAAGCGCACCGCGGGCGAAGAGGCTGAGGGCGGCGTGCAGTTCGAGCAGGTCCAGGGCGGGCCGGTCGAGGCCGAGCGCAGCCCGCGTCGCGCGAACGGGCCGGCGCCGGTGCGCCACCAGCCGCGGCCGACGTTGCGGCCGGGTGGGCCGGTCAAGCGGCCGCAGCGGTAAACCCTAAATCCTCCCCCGGGAACCGGGGGAGGGGGACCGCCAGCCTTCTTCAGGCTGGTGGTGGAGGGG
>NZ_JH584241.1:3847706-3904608 GCF_000241485.1 Sphingomonas sp. PAMC 26605 | reverse complement strand
CCTCCACCCCTCGGCTGAAGAAGCCGAGCGGTCCCCCTCCCCCGCTGCGCGAGGGAGGATTTGAAGTGTCGCCCATTCCCCGCTAACGCGCCCCCATGAACGCACCCCAACCCAAGCCATGGGTCATGGCCATCGCCCCCTACGTGCCCGGCCGCTCGACGAGCGAGGGCGGGGCGCCCGTCATCAAGCTGTCGTCGAACGAGAATCCGCTTGGCACCAGCCCGCAGGCGGTCGAGGCTTTCGCCCGCCACTCCGCCGATCTGGCGCGCTATCCCGATGCCGGCGCGGGGCTGCTGCGCGAGGCGATCGCCGCGCATCACGATCTCGACCCGGCACGCGTCATCTACGGCACCGGCTCGGACGAAGTGCTCCACCTGATCGCCGGCGCCTATGCCGGGCCGGGCGACGAGATCATCCAGGTGCGCTACGGCTTCGCGGTCTACGAGATCGCCACGCGCCGCGTCGGCGCGACGCTCGTCACCGCCGACGACCGCGATTATGCGACCGACGTCGATGCGATCCTCGCCGCCGTGACCGAGCGGACCCGCGTCGTGTTCGTCGCCAATCCCAACAATCCGACCGGCACCTTCACCCGCAAGGAAGAGATCGCGCGGCTCCATGCGGGGCTTCCCGCGCAGGTGATGCTCGTGCTCGACCAGGCCTATGCCGAATATCTCGCCCCCGAGGACGATGACGGCGGTCTCGACCTCGCGCGCACCGCGCCGAACGTCATCGTCACGCGCACCTTCTCGAAGATCCACGGCCTTGCCGCCGAGCGAATCGGCTGGGGTTATGGGCCGGAGGAGGCGATCGCCGCGATGCACCGCATCCGCGCGCCGTTCTGCTGCACCACCGCAGGCCAGGAGGCCGCGATCGCGGCGCTCGGCGCTGCCGATTTCATCACCGCCTCGCGCGAGCACAATCGCGAATGGCGCGCGTGGTTCGCGCAGGAGATGGGCAAGCTCGGCAATGCGGGCTTACGCGTCGTCCCGAGCGAAGCGAACTTCCTGCTCGTCCTGTTCGAAGGCGCGGTCAGTGCCGAGACCGCGTACAAGGCGTTGCTCGGCCGCGGCTATATCGTGCGCTGGCTCCCGGGGCAGGGTCTGGGCAATGGGCTTCGCATGACGATCGGCACCGAGGCCGAAACGCGTGGGCTCGCCGAGGCGCTGCGCGAGATCGTCGGCGGCTAGTGATCAGGGCGCTCGCCTTCGACGTATTCGGGACGGTCGTCGATTGGCGGACGAGCATTGCCCGCGAGGCGGCCGCGGTGTTCGCGAAGATTGGGCGCGCGGAGATCGACCCGGCGCGCTTCGCCGACGCGTGGCGCGCCCTGTATCAACCGGCGATGGAGGAATGCCGCTCGGGGCGTCGGTCCTATACGCGGCTCGACCTGCTCAACCGCGAGACGCTCGACACACTGCTAGACCGACTCGACGTTGCGCTGGATGAGGCGACGCGCGCCGACCTTGCGCTGGCGTGGCGGCGGCTCGATCCGTGGCGCGATTCGGTCGCCGGGCTGACCCGGCTCAAGACGCGCTTCCCGATCGTCACGCTGTCGAACGGCAATGTCGCGCTGATGCTGGCGCTCGCGCGCTACGGCGGATTGCCATGGGACGCGATCCTCGGCGCCGAGGCGACCGGGGTCTACAAGCCGCTGCCGCAGGCCTATCTCGGCACTGCCGATATCTTGGGCATCGCGCCCGCCGAACTGTGCCTGGTCGCGGCGCATCACAGCGATCTCGCCGCCGCACGCGCATGCGGCCTGGCGACGGCCTATGTCGATCGGCCGATGGAACTGGGCGGGGCGGCCAAGCCCGATCGCGCGGCGGCGCAGGACTGGGATTTCTCCGTCGGATCGTTGACGGAATTGGCGGACCGGCTGATCGTCTGAGCCGTCGCGGGTCGTCTCGGCGGGCCGCGAAAGTCGCTCGGTTGGCGCGACGGCGGCCGCCGCAGCGGCACGAAATTCAGGCCGCCGAACGCCAGCGCCGCCCCGCTCATCACGCTCGCGGCCCAACCGATCGGCCCGAACACCGCACCCCAGACCCCGAGCGACAGCGCGAAGCCGAGCGCCAGGCATGTACAGGCCCCCGCGCGCAAGGCCGCCCTGCGGCGGCTCGGGCAGGGGCGGCGCAGGCGCTTGCCGTGATGCTGGTCGGTCGCCAGCCCGAACAGCAGGAAGGCGAAGGCCGAGAGCAGGAAGGGCAACGCGGTCATGCGGTTGCCCGGCTGCGTGACCGGCGCATCGCGGGGGCGTGGCGGTGGATGCGGCGCGCGATCGCGGCATAGCCGAGCCCGAGCGCGAGCAGCGTCAGATCGACCCCCGCCAAGGTGGCATCGCCCGACGCGATCGTCGCGGGCAATCCGCGACTGGTGGCGACGATGTCGAACAGCGGCAGCGCGACGAGTAGCGCCGCGGTGAGCCCGAGCTGCTCGACCCAGGCGCGACGCGGCTGGCGGAGGAAGGCGTGGAGCAGCAACGCGCCCCACAGCACGAACATCGCGTTGATCTCGGCTTCGGCGCGGGCCGGTAGCGCGAGCGGCAGCAGGCGATTGGCCCACAAATAGCCGACCATCGCCGCCGGAAAGCCCGCGACGAAGCCGATGTTGAGCCGCTCGACCAGCCGGAAACCGAAAGGCGGGCGCGCCGGATCGGGCAGTTTCTCGCGGCGTTTGACGCTCCACAGCACGAGCCCGCTTGCGACCATCACCGATCCGCCGATCCCGCACAGGAAATAGACCCAGCGGATCGCGCTGTCGGCGAAGCGCCCGGCATGAAGGCCGATCATCGCGCCCGCCGTCACCATCGTCGCGCCGGGCGGTGCGGAGGCCCAGAGCAGGCGGCCGGACACGCCGTCATAGCTGAGCCGCGGCGTCAGGCTCGACAGCGTGCCGTGCGTGCTCTGCGACAGCAGGATCCGCGCTGCGGCATCGCCCGGCGCGGTCACGCTGATGATGTCGACCCGCGCGCCGAGCCGCCGTTCGCCATCACGCAGCACTGTGGCGAGATCGACCAGCGGGGCCGGCCGGTTCGCGCGCGCTGCCGCCGGAGCGTCGGGATAGAGCAACCGGCCGAAGCTGAACGGGTCGCTGTAATTGGCGATGGCCGCCCACGGCATCAGCAGCGTCATCAGCGTGACGAGCCCGGTATAGGTGATCATCAGATGGAAGGGCAGGCCGAGCACCGCGACGGCATTGTGCCCGTCGAGCCACGAGCGCTGGCCCCGGCCGCCGCGAAAGGTGAAGAAATCGCGGAAGATCTTCTTGTGCGTCACGATCCCGCTGAGGATCGCGACAAGCATGAACATCGCGCAGATCCCGACCACCCAGCGCGCGACGTAATAGGGCACGTAATGGAGGTCGAAATGGAAGCGGTAGAAGAAGTCGCCGCCGCGCGTCGCGCGCGCCACGACCTTGGCGCCGTTGGCGTCGATCAGCGCGCTCGTCTCGCTGCGCAGAGGCGGCGCGCCGGCGCCCGGCACCCAGAAGACGCTGCCGCTCGCGGATTGCGCGCTGGGTACGGTGATGAACCAGCTCGCGGCGTCGGGGGCTTCGCGCTGCAGCAGCGCCTGCGCGCCGCGGACGACCCGCGCGGGGCTTTCGATCCGCGGCAGTTCGGGCTGCGCCCAGCGGTTGAGCGCCTCGCGCCAATAGGCCGCGGTGCCGGTCACGAAGACGATGAACAGCACCCAGCCGACCAGCAGCCCCGACCAGGTGTGGAGCGTCGCCTGGCTCTGGCGGAAACCCTTGCTCACGCGCGCCCCGTCAGCGCGATCGACCCGAAGGCGATCGCCGCGGCGATGCCGCCGCCGAGCAGCGTCGTCCACGCAGCGCGCCAGCCGCTCCGCGCAGCAAACGCCCACATCGCGGTGACGGCGCAGAGCGCGAAGGCGACGAGCGTCGCGGTGATGGTCGCCGCCGCCGGCCCGCCCGGCAGAATCCGGGCGAGCGCCATCGCCCACAGGCTCGCCACCGCATAGCCGCCGGGCATGGCGACCAGGATGCGCAGCGCGGCGTCGGCGCGCCGGCGCCACCGGCGGCGCTCGCTGGTCATGCGCTGCGGCATGCGCGGTCAGAACCGATACGCGATCGTGCCCTGCACGGTGCGGCGGTTGCCGTACCAGCACCAGGCATAATCGAGATAGCAGGTGGTGACGTACTTCTTGTCGAACACATTGGCGGCATTGACGCCGAGCGACACGCCCTGGAAGCGCGGCGCGATCGTCCCGAGATCGAAGCGCACCAGCGCATCGACCAGCGTGAATCCCGGCGTGCTGGTCCGCGCGGCGCCACCGGCATAGATGCTGTCGACATGGCGCACCGCGCCGCCGATCGCGAAGCCCTGCCACTTCCCGCCGCGCGGCGCCCATTCGAGATTCCCCGACACGCCACCGCGCCCGACGCCGAGGATGCCTGCGCCGATATTGGCGGGATTGGCGTCGGCGGTGGTGCGCACCTTCTGCCGGCTATAGGCGAGCTTGGCGTTGAAGCCGTAGGGCAGCGGCGCGCTCGCCTCGACCTCGACGCCGCTCGAGCGGACCCGGCCGCTTTGCGTCGAGACGTTGGTGAGCGGGTTGGTGGTGATGAGGTTGGTCTGGTCGATCTGGAACCATGCGCCGGTGACGAGGATCTGCGTGCCCGGCACGGTATATTTCGCGCCGGCCTCGATCTGCTTGCCCTCGGACGGCTTGGCGACGGTTATCACGCCGTTGGGTTGCGACAGCGTGCCGTTGGGCTCGAACGAAGTCGAGTAACTGACATAGGGCGCGAGCCCGAACGGCAGCGTGTAGAGCGCGCCGGCGCGATAGGTGAACTTCTGCGAGTCCTGCGACGCGGTGTTGGGGCCGGTGCGCACCGACGCCCAATCCTGCCGCCCGCTGAGCAGCACGCGCAACGCGCCGTACGAGAGCTCGTCCTGCGCATAGACGCCAGCCTGGTTCGAGCGCGGCTTGTTGTCGTTCACGCCAAAGTTGTTCGGCACGGCTTGCGGGCTCTGCGGTACAACCATCGTGCCATAGACCGGGGTATAGCCGTTGAGCGGCGTCGCCGAGCCGAAGGCGTTGATCGAGCGGGCGTTGCCGGTCTGGTAATCGACACCGAACAGCACGTCGTGCTTCACCGCGCCCGTGGCGAAGCGGCCATGGACCTGATTGTCGAACACCCAGGAGTCGCTGCGCTCGCGCGTTGCGTAGGAGGCGCGGCTGAAGAGCGTCGAATTGGGATTGCCGACGGCCACCAGCGGACCCGCCGCATAGACGATGCCGAGCCGCGAGCTGCCGTGCTGGTAGCGGCCCGACGCGCGGATGTTCCAGTCGGGGTTGATCTCGTGCGTCAGGATATAGGTCGCGGCGACCTGCTCGCGCTTGAAGTAATTGCCGGGCTCGCCGAAGTCGGTCGAGGTCGACAGGCGTCCGTTCGGATTGGGCAGGAAGGTGCCCGACGCCGGGAACACGCCATAGCTGCCATTCTGCGGGTCGTTCGAATAGGCGCCGAGCAGCGTCAGCTTGGTCGCGTGGTCGAGCGTGAAGGTCAGCGCGCCCGAAATCGTCTGCCGCTCGCGTGCGCTGAAAGTCTGCTGCGTATGCGCGCCGTTGACGCTGCCGTTGATGCGCCACAGCACCGAATCGCCGATCTTGCCGCCGACATCGGCATCGGCGCGGTACAGGTCATAGGTGCCGTAGGTGCCCGACACCGCACCGTAGAACGGCTTGTCGAGGGGGAGCTTGCTCGACAGCGCGACGAGGCCGCCGGGGCCCGACTGGCCGTAGAGGACCGAGGCCGGCCCCTTGATGACCTCGATCCGGTCGAGCCGCGAAACGTCGACCTGCGGCGTCAGGTAGCTCGCGCCCCCGATCAGCTTGAGCCCGTCGAGGAACTGCGGCGCGTCGAAGCCGCGGAGCTTGAACTGGTCATAGACTTCGGCGCTAGATCCGCGCTGCTCGGTGGTGACGCCGGCGACGAAGCGCAGCGCCTGGTTGAGGTTCGAGAGACCAAGATCGGCAATGTCGGCGGCGCTGATCACGCTGATCGATTGCGGGGTCTCGGCGATCGGCGCCGAGCTCTTGGTGCCCGCGGTCGCCTCGCTGCGCGGGCGGGCACCGGTGACGACGATCGCATTGTCCTCGTCCGCCTGGTCTTCTGCCATTGCCGGTGCGGCATAGACGGCGGAGCTCAGCAGCAGTGCGGAGATGACAAAACGCTTCATTCGTAGGTCCCTTTGATATCGTGGGGCCTAGTGGCGTATTTGCGAACGCTTATCAATAGCGTTATCAAAAGCGGTGTCAGGCAGTCTCGCTTGCCTCGGCGATCGCGGCATAGACCTCGGCAAGGCTGGCATCGTCGATGCAATAGGGCGGCATGACATAGACCGTATTGCCAAGCGGGCGGAGCAAGAGGTCGCGCGCCTTGAAGAACGCCAGCAGGCGTGGTCCGAGACCGTCGAGATAGGTACCGGTCGCGCTTGCCAGCTCGAACGCCGCGATCGTCCCGCAGACGCGCGCGTTGTGGATGGTTGAGTGCTGCCCGAGCTGTTGCGCATAGGCCGCCTGCCGGCGGGCCAGATTCGCAATGCGGTCGAGCACGGGCTCGGTGCGCCAGATCGCGAGATTGGCGTTGGCGGCGGCGCAGGCGATCGGGTTGGCGGTGTAGCTCGACGAGTGGAAGAACATCTTCGAGCGATCGGTCGAGCGGTGCGCCGCGAAGATCTCCGCGGTCGCCATCGTCACTGCGAGCGGTACTGCTCCGCCGGTCAGGCCCTTCGACAGGCACAGGATGTCGGGCACTATGCCCGCCTGTTCGCACGCCAGCAGCGTGCCGGTGCGGCCCCAGGCGGTCATCACCTCGTCGGCGATGAACAGCACGCCGTGCCGCGCGCAGATCGCGCGCATCGCGGCGAGCACGCGAGGGGGATAGAACAGCATCCCGCCCGCGCCGAGCACGAGCGGCTCGACGATGAACGCGGCCGGGGCGGCGCGGCACGCCTGCTCGAGCGCATCGAGCGTCGCCTGCTCGGCGCCCGCGGCGGGGTAGGGGATCGTCCCGACATCGAACAGCAGCGGCGCATAGGCCTGGTTGTAGACCCCGCGCGCGCCGATCGACATCGCGCCGATCGTGTCGCCGTGATAGCTGTGCTCGAGGACGAGGATGCGGCTGCGCGGGGTCCCGCGATTGGCGAAGAAGCCGAGCGCCATCTTCAGCGCGACCTCGACCGCGGTCGAGCCCGAATCCGAGAAGAAGACGTGTTCGAGCGCGGGCGGCATGATCTCGACCAGCCCGTGCGCGAGCGTCTCGGCAGGCTCGTGCGTCCAGCCGGCGAAGATGATCTGGTCCATGCGCCCCGCCTGGTCGGCGATCGCCGCCATGATCGCGGGGTGGCAATGGCCGTGCGTCGTCACCCACCATGACGAGATCGCGTCGATGATCCGCCGCCCGTCGTCGGTATAGAGGAACGCCCCCTCGGTGCGCGTGACGCGCGGGATCGTTTCGTTCAGCCCATGCTGGGTGAAGGGATGCCAGACGGGCGAGGTCATTTGAAATCCTCGGGCGAGAAATGCGCAGCGAACGCGGCGGCGAGGCTTGCGCGGTCGAGCGCGGGCAGGAACGGCAGGCGGCCGAGGCGGCAGACGCCCCCGATCCGCGCGATCGTCGCCTCGCTGTCCTCGACCGGCTCGCCGATAAAGGCCACGCCGAGGATCGGCACGCCGCGCGAGCGCAGCGCCTCGATCGACAGCAGGCTATGGTTGATCGTGCCGAGCGCGGTGCGCGCGACGAGCACCACGGGGTAGTTCCAGCGCGCGAAGATGTCGGCGTAGAGCGTCGTGTCGTTGACCGGCACGAGCACGCCGCCCGCGCCTTCGATCACCATCGCGCCGTCATGCGGCGGCGGATCGAGCGCATCGGCGTCGATCGTCACGCCGTCGATCCGTGCGGCGAGATGCGGCGAGCACGGCGTAGCGAGCCGATACGCCTCGGGCAGGATGTGGCGCGCGGGCAAGCCGCTCAGCGTTGCGACCCGCATCGCGTCGCTGCCGTCGTCGAGCCCGGCCTGGACCGGCTTCCAATAGGCGGCGCCCAGCGCCCCGGCGAGGGCGGCGGCAAACACCGTCTTGCCGATGTCGGTGTCGGTGCCGGTGACGACGAGGCGCGGGATCATGCGAGAGCTTTCAGGCTGGCGGCGAGGCGGTCGATATCGGTGAAATCGACGTTGAGCGTGATCGAGATGCGCAGCCGCGAGCTGCCCGGCGGCACCGTCGGCGGACGGATGCCCCGCACGTCGAAGCCCGCGCGCTGGAGTCGGTTCGCCAGCGCCATCGTCGCCGCGGCATCGCCGAGGATCAGCGGCAGGATCTGCGAGCCCGTGACGCGTGCCCCGAGCGGCTCGAGCGCGGCTTCGGCATGGGCGATCAGCGCAGCCAGCCGCGTCCGCCGCGCGGGTTCGTCGACGAGGATGCGCAGGCCTTCGCGCACCGCGCTCGCCATCAGCGGGGAGGGCGCGGTCGAGAAAATGAAGGCGCGGCCGCGATTGACGAGGAAATCGCGGACGACCGCTGGCCCGCACACCAAAGCACCCTCGCAGCCGAGCGCCTTGCCGCAGGTGCGCATCGTGACGACATCGTCGCGGCCCTCGAGCGCCGCCGCCAGCCCGCGGCCGTCGGGGCCGAACACGCCGGTTGCATGCGCCTCGTCGATCAGCAGCATCGCGTCATGCCGCGCGGCGACATCGGCGAGCACGGCGAGCGGGGCGCGGTCGCCGTCCATGCTGTAGAGGCTCTCGACCGCGATCCACGGTGTGCCCGTGCCGCCCGTGCGGCGCCAGGCGGTGATCGCATCGTCGAACGCCTGCGCGTCGTTGTGCGGCACGCTCTGTGCCGGCGCCCGCGCGAGCCGCATGCCGTCATGCGCGCTGGCGTGGATGAGGGCGTCGTAAAGGATGAGGTCGCCCTTTTGCGGTAAAGTGGCGAACAGCGCGGCGTTGGCGGCGAAACCGCTCGAGAAATAGAGCGCTGCCGCGCTGCCGAACACCGCGGCGGCTTCGGCCTCGAGCGCTTCATGCTCGGGATCGTTGCCGCGCAGCAGCCGCGACCCGCCCGAGCCGATCGGTACGCCGCGCGCGAGCGCTGCCGCCACCGCATCGCGCAGCCGCGGCGAAGCGGCGAGGCCGAGATAGTCGTTCGAGGCGAAGTCGATGCCGGCGCGGGGGGTGAGGGCGCGGCGGCGGTGGGTCTGCCCGAGCGACTCAAGGTCGCGGGCGTGGGCGGCGAGAACGGACATCGCGCTCGCCCTAACGCGGATGGCGGCGTCGCGCGATGGGGTAGCGTCTCGCGGCGCTCTTCATCCCGGCCAACCACGCTCCCCCCGTCATCCCCGCGAAAGCGGGGATCCCGCTTCTGGCCCGCGGTGAGCAGAAGAAGCGGGACCCTCGCTTTCGCGAGGGTGACAGGGGTGTTTGACGGGCCAGGCAGCGGGATCCCCTTTCGCGGGGATGACGAATGAGAAGGTCAGGAAAAGCCGACCACCGCATGCGGCACGTACGGCTCTTCGAGCCGCGCGATCTCGGCCTCGGTCAGCCCGATCGCGAGCGCCGCCAGCGCGTCGTCGAGATGCGCGACCTTCGACGCGCCGACGATCGGCGCGGAGACCTCGGGCTTCGCCAGCACCCAGGCGAGCGCGATCTGCGCGCGCGGGACGCCGCGCTCCTGCGCGATCTCGGCGACGCGCTCGACCACGCGGCGGTCGGCGTCGGCGGTATGGCTGTACAGCGTCGCGCCGAACTCGTCGGTGGCCGAACGCTCGGTCGCGTCATCCCAGTCGCGCGTCAGCCGCCCGCGCGCGAGCGGGCTCCACGGGATCACGCCGATCCCTTCCGCCGCGCACAGCGGCAGCATCTCGCGCTCCTCCTCGCGGTAGAGCAGATTGAGATAATCCTGCATCGTCGAAAACCGTGTCCAGCCATTGGCTTCGGCCGTGTGGAGCATTGTCGCGAACTGCCACGCGAACATCGACGAAGCGCCGATATAGCGCGCCTTGCCCGCCTTCACGACGTCGTGCAGCGCCTCGAGCGTCTCCTCGATCGCGACCTCGGGGTCGAAGCGGTGGATCTGGTAGAGATCGACATAATCGGTGCCGAGCCGCGTCAGGCTGGCGTCGATCTCGGTCAGGATCGCCTTGCGGCTGAGCCCCGCGCCGTTCGGGCCCGGGCGCATCCGGCCGTGGACCTTGGTCGCGATCACGACCTCCTCGCGCCGCGTGAAGTCCTTCAGCGCGCGACCGACGATCTCCTCCGACGTGCCGTCCGAATAGACATTGGCGGTGTCGAAGAAATTGATCCCCGATTCGACCGCCTTCTGCAGGATCGGGCGGCTCGTCGCTTCGTTGAGCGTCCAGGCGTGGTTGCCCCGATCGGACACGCCGAAGGTCATGCAGCCGAGGCACAGCCGCGAAACGTCGAGGCCGGTCGAGCCGAGCTTGATATAGTCCATGTGCGCTATTCCCTCGTGATCCGTCGTCGTCCCAACGTACCACGCGGACGCACGGTCCGCTTATTTCTTCGGCGTGACCCAGACCGAGACCGGCACGACGAACTTGCCGGGCGCGGGTTTGCCGACATCGACGCGGTCGGCGGTGACGAGTTCGCCCGAGGTCAGCGTGAAGGACGCCCAAGGCTTGGGCATGCGGCCGAACACCATCTTCTGGATGGGCTCGCCGGTGGCGGAATTCATGATCGTTGCGGTGACACTCATGGCGCTGCCGTTAGCGAGCGCGCTGCGCGCCTGTCCAGCGCTGTGCGACGAGACGGCACTTTTCCGGTCAAGCGACGTTCAGTTGCAACGGCTAAAGCCGTGTTCAGTCCCAGGGTAGATGCCCGAACTCAAGAAGCGTCCCGCCATGCAGACCGAACGACCGTGACCGACACCGCAGCCGCCACGTCCGAAACCCCGCGCGCGACCGTCGAGCCGCCGGCGCGACGCCGCTGGCGAATCGTCCGCAACGTGCTGCTCGGCATCGTCGCGATCCTCTTTGCGATCTGGCTGGTGCTGTACATCACCAAGGGGCGCTTCCTGAAGCCGACCTTCGAACGCGTCGTCGGCTCGGCGACGCACCGGACCGTGACGGTCAAAGGCGACTTCCAGCTGTTCTTCGATCCTTTCCAGATCAAGTTCTTGGCCGAAGGGCTGACGATCTCGAACCCGGACTGGGCGAGCAAGCCCAATTTGTTCGAGGCCAAGAAGATCGACACGCGGATCGCGCCGCTGTCGCTGCTGTTCGGCAAGCGCCGGTTCTATTTCCTCGACCTTGCCGATGGCGCGGTCGATCTCGAATGGAGCCCCGATCACAAGACCAACAGCTGGACCTTCAGCCAGACCAAAGGCGGCAAGCCGCTCGCCTTCCCGATCATCGACCGCGCGACGCTGGCCGGCACGACGCTGCGCTATCGCGATACGCGGATGCGGCTGCTCGCCGATCTGGACTTCGCGACGATCAAGTCGAGCGATGCCAAGATCGGCGACAAGGTCGATTTCAGCGGCAAGGGCGTGGTGCGCGATACGCCGTTCACCGTGACCGGCGCGCTGCTGTCGCCCGACCAGACCGTCGCGCGCGGCGCCAACAAGCTGACGCTGACCGCGCACGCGGCGCACAACGTGATCGATGTCGCGGGAACGCTGCCGAGCCTTGCCGAGATCGAAAATGTTCCGCTCGACATCACCGCGCGCGGGCGCAACATGGCGGAACTGCTCCACATCATCGGCGTCGCGATCCCGCAGTCGCGCGCCTATGCGCTCAAGGCGCAGCTGGTGAAGACCGGCACGACCTATGCCTTCACGCATCTGCGTGGCCGCTTCGGCGCGAGCGACCTGGCCGGGCGCTTTACCGTCGAGAATATCGAGCCGAAGATCCACATCGCCGCGACGCTTGCGAGCAAGAAGGTCGACATCATCGATATGGCGCCGTTCATCGGCTACAATCCCGATCTCGTCGCCGCCAAGGGCGTGAGCGCGGCGGCGGCGGCGACCGGCGCGGCGCCCGCGAGGCTGCTGCCCGATGCCTCGCTCGACATCGAGGCGCTCCATGCGTTCGATGCCGATCTGAAATGGACCGTCGGCGTCGTCCGTTCGAAGAACGTACCGGTTTCGAACATCGATCTGACGCTCGCGCTGAAAGACAGCGTGCTCAAGCTCTCGCCGCTGACCTTCTCGATGGCGCGCGGCAATGTCGCCTCGGACATCGTGCTCGACACGCGGCGGCGGCCGACCAAGGCGAGCTACGACATTCGTCTCGCGTCGACCCCGATGGGGCGGCTGCTTGCCGGGTTCGGCGTCGCCGAGGCGGGGACGACAGGGACGATCAAGGGGCGACTGCAGTTGGTTGGGAGCGGCGACAGCCTGCACCAGTCGCTCGCCAACGCGAACGGGCGGATCGCGTTCGTGATGCCCGCCGGCAGCTTCTGGACGCGCAACGTGCAGTTGAGCGAGCTCGACATCGGCACCTTCGTGCAGAAGATGTTCCAGGACAAATTGAAGGAGCCGGTGCGGATCAATTGCGGCCTCATCGCCTTTACCGTCCGCAAGGGCGCGGCGGCGGCTGATCCGATCCTGATCGACACGAGCAAGAACGTCATCGCCGCGACCGGCGGGTTCAGCTTCGGGACGGAGGCGCTCGATCTGGCGTTCCGCGCCGACGGCAAGAAGTTCAGCCTCTTGTCGGCGCAGTCGCCGGTCGGGCTTAACGGCCATTTCGCCAAGCCGGGTATTTCGGTGATCAGCCCCGACCTGATCGGCCGCGCGGGCACCGGGCTGGGGCTCGCGCTGCTCGCCACGCCGCCGGCAGCGTTACTCGCCTTTATCGATGTGGGGGATGCGAAAGCCGCGGCGTGCGCGCCGATCCTTGCCGCAAAGCCGGCTGCTGCGCAGCGCACGACCAAGGGCAAGCCGCGCGATGATGTCGGCAACGGCACGCCCGAAAAGGGCGCGGGCAAGCGGAAGAAGATCCTGGGGATTTTCTGAGGACGCGGCGCGGCGGCGTTCGGATCGCCCTCTGTAGATAGCTGGGGTCGGGCTTTAGCCGAGCCGCGTCCGACCACGCGTCACCCCAGCGAAAGCTGGGGTCACTATGGGGCGGGCGTGGCGCCCGACTGTCGGGAGACCCCAGCTTTCGCTGGGGTGACGGAGGGCGGAGGGCAGGGAATCCCGCTTTATGATCGCAGGGAATACGCGGGACGCGTTACTGCGCTTTGCGCAGCCGCTTCGCATTCCCGGTCGCGGCTTTGTGCACGGGGGCGACAACATCGCGCCCCATCCTCGCGCTCGTCTCGAGCGCGGTCAGCGCATGCATGCTCGAGCGCTCGGACAGCGCGGCAAGCTCGAACAACGTCGGCGGGCGGCCGCGCAGCCATATCGCGCCGAACTCCTGCGCCTGCGCGACATAGCCCGCCTGCAGCGCCATCAGCGCCTGCATCCCGGCCGTACCCGAGGCGGAGAAAGCGGCGAGCTTCTCGGGCACCATCCGCCCAAGCTCGGCATAGTCGCCGCTCAGCGGCGAGCGCATCGCTTCACCGATCGTAGTGGTCCGTGAGGCGATCACCGCCTGCGACGCTGTGGCCGTTTCGCTCAGCCGCTCGCCGGTCGCACCGACCGACCCCCATGCCGACATGACACGCGTCCAATAGGCAAAGGGGTCGATCATAAGGTGCATCCCGATGGAGGGCCGCGGCCCTCGCCGCTTAGGCGAGGGTGCGGAGGTTGGGCTCGCGCGCATAGAAGCGCTTGGCCGCGGCGGCGATGAAACCGTCGTCGAGACCCGTCACGCCCTCATCGGCCTCGACACCGGCCTTGTCGAGCAAAGGCTTTGCCGCCTCGCTCGCGCCGACCGCCTTCAAGTGCCCGAACGCGTCCATCACCCATTGGACGGCTGCGCCCTCCTTGAGCAACGCCGCGGTGCCGTCCTTCGACAGCACGACCGCTGCCGCGTCGAACAACTGCGACGGCGAACCGGCGAGCTGGCCGTCGGCCTTCTTCTGCGAGCCGTCGGACAGCTTGGCGCCGCCGACCTTCGGCGCGACGAGGAAGGGCTTGGCCTTCGCCGTCGTGATCGCCGCGACGAGCGTCTCGAGCTCGTCCGCATCTGTGCCGTCCGCAATCAACACGCCGACGGTGCGCCCCTCGAGCGTCGCCTTCATGTTCTTGTGGATCGACAGCGCGTCGGACGGCTTCATGTCGATCGGCTCGCGCGCGGCTTCGGCCTTGTCGGGGAGCGGAATGCCGAGCCCGTCGGCGACGCGCTGGGCAAACGCTTCATCGACGTTGCGCAGGTTCGCCACCATCCGCGGCGGAACCTGGTCGAGCAGCCCGACCTTCGACAGCTCGAACACGAACGACGAGGCGATATGCGCCTGCTCACTTTCGGTCTGCGAATTGAGGAACAGCCGCGCCTGGCTGTAATGGTCGCTGAACGTCTCCGAACGGATGCGGAGCTTGTCGCCGGTCTCGTTCGCGCCGGTCGGTGCGGTGGTCGTCGCAAAGCCCTTGGTCGCGCTCTCACGCGGGCCACCTTCCTCGCCATGTGCGGCCAGGCTGTTGGGCTCGTAATTCGCCCGGCCCTTCGGCACCTGCGTCTGCATCATCCCGTCGCGCTGGAAGTTGCCGAACGGGCAGCGCGGCGCGTTGATCGGGATCTGGTGGAAGTTGGTCGTGCCCAAACGCGACTTCTGCGTGTCGAGATACGAGAACAGCCGGCCCTGCAGCAACGGATCGTTCGAAAAATCGATGCCGGGCACGATGTTGGTCGGCAGGAAGGCGACCTGCTCGGTTTCGGCGAAGAAATTGTCGACGTTGCGGTCGAGCACCATTCGACCGATCACGCGGACGGGAATGTCGTCCTCGGGGATCAGCTTGGTCGAATCGAGCACGTCATAGGGCTGCGCGTCGGCGAAGGCCTGGTCGAACACCTGGATGCCGAGCTCCCATTCGGGGAAGTTGCCGGTATCGATCGCCTCGAACAGGTCGCGACGATGATAGTCGTTGTCGGCCGCCTGAAGCTTGAGCGCCTCGTCCCAGATCGTCGACTGGATGCCGAGCTTGGGCTTCCAGTGGAACTTGACGAAGCTCGACTTGCCCTCGGCGTTGACCAGCTGGAAGGTATGGATGCCGAAGCCCTCCATCATCCGCAGCGAGCGCGGCAGCGTACGGTCGGACATCGCCCAGAACAGCATGTGCGTCGCTTCGGGGGTGAGCGAAGCCCAGTCCCAGAAGGTGTCGTGCGCGCTGCCGGCCTGCGGATAGCCGCGATCGGCCTCCATCTTCACCGCGTGGATCAAATCGGGGAACTTGATCGCGTCCTGGATGAAGAACACCGGAATGTTGTTGCCGACGAGATCCCAATTGCCTTCGCGCGTGTACAGTTTGACCGCGAAGCCGCGCACGTCGCGCGGCGTGTCGACCGAACCCGATCCGCCAGCAACGGTCGAGAAGCGGACGAACACTTCGGTCTTCTCGCCCTTGGTGAACACCGCCGCCTTGGACAGATCGGAAATGTCGCCGGTCGCCTCGAAATAGCCGTGCGCGCCCGAGCCGCGCGCATGGACGATCCGCTCGGGGATGCGCTCATGGTCGAAATGGAAGATCTTCTCGCGCAGCACGAAATCCTCGAGCAGCGTCGGCCCGCGCTCGCCCGAGCGCAGGCTGTTCTGATTGTCGGAAATCGGCACGCCGTGATTGGTCGTCAGCACGGGCTCGCCATCGGCCGCCTGCTGGTGCGTTTCGCCCGCGTTGCCGCGGGTCGTTTCGGGGGTGGTGGCCATGGCTAGTCTCCGGGGATTGATTTTACAGCGCGGTCGGTAGGCGCGGCAAACACCCAGGGTGCTTTGCAGCCACGCTTGTCCTTAACGATCCGCGCTTCGAATCTTTCCCCCGATTGTCCGGGAATTTCGGCCCGCGATCCAATCACTTCAGCGTTCGATCTGCTCCTGCAGCCGACGGACGATGTCGCGCGCGCGTTCGGTCTGGGCAGCGGCGCCGGCGAGCAGCGCCGCGATCGACTCACCCGGTTCTCCCTGGTCGAGCGCGATCTGCATCGCCGCGATCAGATTGGTGAGCGCGGCGAGCGGCTGGGTCAGCTCGTGCGCGATCGCGCTTAGCCGCGTCCCGCGCGGGCGCGTACTCAATGCACCAGCCCCGCGGCGAAGGCGATGCGCAGCGCATCGGGCAGCGACTGGACGTGGAGCTTGTTCATCAGATGCGCCCGATAGACCTCGACGGTGCGGGGGCTGATCGCCAGTTCGTGCGCGATCACCTTGTTGACCTTTCCCGCGATCAGCCCGTGCAGGACATCGACTTCGCGCGGGGCGAGACGCGCGATCTGCTCCTGCGCGGCGGCGATGCGCGCTGCATCCTCGGTATCGCGGCCCAACCGGTCGAACGCGCGGTCGATCGTTTCGAGCAGCGTCCGCCAATCATAGGGCTTCTCGAGGAAATCGATCGCGCCGCGCTTCATCGCTTCGACCGCGACGGTGATATTGCCGTGGCCGGTCACGACGACGCTCAGATACGGCAGCGCTTCGCGGCGGATCGCGGTGAGAACGTCCAGGCCCGAGATCCCGGGCATGTGCAGATCCAGCAGGATGATCCCGGCGTCGCGCTGCGGTGTCGCGTCGAGAAAGGCGTCGCCCGAAGCGAAGCTCTCCACCGTGAAGTCGCCGCGCACCGCCAGCAGCATGAGCAGCGATTCGCGGACCGCTTCGTCGTCATCGACGATGTAGAGTTGCTTCGGCATGGGTCCTCGCTTCTGCCTCGGGGTCTGGCGCGGATTGCGTTGCAGGCACGGCCGGAAAGCGCAGGTCGAATCGCGTGCCCTTGCCGGGGTTGCTGTGGACCGCGATCGATCCGCCATGAAGCTGGACGATGCGGCGGACGATCGACAGGCCGATTCCGGTCGCTTCGTCGCAATGTTTGGTGCTGTAAAACGGCTCGAACGCGTGTTCGATGAGCGTCGCGTCCATTCCCTCGCCGTCGTCGGCAACGAACAGCCCGACCGACGCGGCTTGCATATCGTCGGCATCGGCGAAGGTGGTGCCGATCGTGATCGTTCCCGCGCGCGTGTCGATCGCCTCGGCCGCGTTGACCGCCAGATTGAGGATCACTTGATAGAGTTGCCGCTGGTTGCCGGTCATGGCGGCGACCGGAACGATCGCGTCGCGGAGCGTGATGTGCATAGGAATGCGCGCGCGCAGCAGCGGCAATGATGCCTGTATCAGCTCGGCGAGGCGGATCGTCTCGAACGCCGGCTGGTCGTCGCGGGCATAAGCGAGCATGTCGCGCGCCAGGTCGCGCGCGCGCTGTGCCGCATCGAGGATCAGCTCGACGGTGCGCCGATCCGCCGGGTCGGCGATCGAATCGAACAGCAAGGGCGCGAGGATGCTCACCGGCACCAGCGTATTGTTGAGATCGTGCGCGATGCCGCCGGACAGGAGCGCGAGCGATTCGAATCTTTGCGCGGTGCGCAGCCGCGCGCCCAATTCGGTCGGGTCGCGATCGCGGTGCGTGTCGCGCGTGCGGTCGTGGATCAACCCGGTCAACGTCGTCAGCACGCCGCGATCGTCCTGCACCGGCACCCAGAGCAGCGCTGCGTCGCCGCCGTCCCCATCCGGGCGCCGCGGCTGGAAATCGAGCGCGGGCGGCGGCTGATCGGCGTGAACGGCGGTCGGGCTCGCAGCGATCGCCGCCTGGTGCTCGGCGGCGACGCAGGTTGCGACGTACTCGGGCCAGGCAAGCGGCGCGTCCGCCTCGAGGTCGCTGAGCGCCGCGGTGCGAGTCCGCGGGGTGACGGTCATCGTCGCGAGGTCGAGCGCGATCGAGTCCGAACGGGTGAGGTCGAGAAGCGCGTCGATCTCGCGTGCGAGCTGGCGTCGCGCCTGCTCGGCCCGCAGCAGACGGTCGACCAACACCCAGGTCAGCAGGACCGCGCCCAGCGCGACCGGGAGCAGGATAAGGTCCCCCGCACTGGTCATCGCGCCGCGCCACGACACGGCAAAGCCGAACACCACCAATCCGATCGCGACGCGCGCGAACAGCCGGGTGACCGCTCGCCGTGGAAAGACCGCACCGGCCGCCACCACCAGCGCATAGCCGCAGCGCAGCGCACCGTCATGCGGCGCGAGCAGATCGGCGACCGCGATCGTGAGCGCCAGCAGCAGCGCAAGCCAGAGCATCGGCCGCGCCACGAGCGTGACGTCGCGCCGCGCGCCATGGGCGAACAGCCCCAGCGCGAGGATCGCGATGCCGATCGTGGCGAGCATCGCCTCCGCGGGCGGCGCCGGCCCGAACCTGCCAGGTAGCGACGCGCGCAGCAGCACCGCGACCGCTTCGGCGGCCAGCGCGATCGCGAGTAGAAAGAAGGACGCGACTTCGATACCCCGCGGTAGGATGCTCGCGCCGAGCCCAAGCAGAAGGCAGATCGCGCCGAACAGCAGCAGCGGTCCTGCCATGTCGCCACCGCCATATGCCAAGATGCTGCTCGCGGTGACGAGACCGACGCGATCATGCGCCGCCAGGACGCCCAGACTCATGACGATTGCGGCCGAAAGTGCGGCGAGGCGCGGGCGGTCGATCAAAAAGAGCGCCAGCGTAAGGACGCAGGCGCCAAGTCCAGCCGCATTGTCGCGTTCGATATTTCTTTCGATACTGAAGAGGTTGGCGTGATCGCGCGCAAGGCCGGTCACTATCACTAGCATCGTGAGCGCTGCGCCAAGTGAACAAAGAGCGGAGACGATCGAAAAGAAACGAAAAGTCAGCCGTGGCACGCAGATCGCGAGCGTGCGAGGAACATTCCGGGTGTTCATGCTAAAGGTCTATCAAATGCGGTAAGATTTTACATAGGATCGGCGCGACTCAATCGGAAAATCTTACTAATTCATTATAAGGTTACTTGCGAATTGGTGGGGCGGCACTGTTGGCTGGGTGGGATCCCCCCGTGACCCGCCGATCGATGGATTTCCCTTCCGGGCGCAGGTACATCGCGGCGATCGTATCGGGGACCGAGCTGCTGGACAGGATGAACACGCAATCCGATCTGAGCGAAGCCCGGCGGATGCTGGCGCGCGAGCCCGCCCGCGCGGTCGAGCATGCGCGGCGCGTGCTGGTGCGCGATCCTGGGTCTGTCGAGGCGCGCTTCCTGCTGGGGGCGGCGCTGCGCCGTGACGGGCGGCATGGCGCGGCGCGCGATGCGCTGGTGCCGCTTGCGCACAGCCAGCCCAATGCCTGGGGGGTACAGTATGAACTCGGCATGGCGCTCGCCGCGAGCGAAGCGGGCGCGGCGTCGGCGGCCGCGGCGCTGACGCGCGCAACGCGGGCCAATCCGCGCTCGTCGCTCGCGTGGCACGCGCTCGGCGACCAGTTGCTGCTGCTCGGGCGAAGCGCCGAGGCGAACGCGGCGCAGGCGCGGATGGTGCCGGGCGGGGTCGGCGACCGCGCGCTCGGCGAGCTCGCCGCGCGGTTCTTCGAGCACGGCGATCCGGCGACGCGGGCGGCGCTGCAGGCGCGCTTCGGGATCGACCTCAACGATATCGGCGCGGCGCGGCTGCTTGCCGATATCGGCTTGCGGCAGGGACGCTTCGCTGCGGTCGCCGCGTTGTTGGCGCCGGTCTGCGGCATGGCGCCCGATTTCATTCCGGCGCAGTTTGCGTATGCGATCGCGCTCCACCGCGTCGAACGCGGCGAAGCGGCGCTCGCGGCGATCAGCGTGGCGCTGCGAGCGTATCCCGACCTGCCGCCGTTGCTTGCGCTCGCGGCGGCGATCCATCTCCAGCTCGGCGACGCCGCCGCGGCGATCCGCACGTATGAGACGCTGGTCACTGCGACGCCCGACGATGCCGAAGCTTGGCATGCGTACGGGCATGCGCTGCGCGCGGTCGGCGAGCAGGCGGCGGCGGTCGCGGCCTATCGCCGCGCGATCGCGCTGCGGCCGGGGTTCGGAGAGGCGTATTGGAGTCTCGCCAACCTAAAGACCGTGCGCTTCGACGCCGAGGAGGTGGCGCGGATGCGCGCAGTGCCGATGGCGGCGACGCCCGATCCGGCGGACCGCGCCTATCTCGATTTCGCGCTCGGCAAGGCGTTCGAGGATGCCGGCCGCTATGCCGAATCGTTCGATCATTATGCGCGCGGCAATGCGGCGCGCGGCGCGCTCGAGCCGCACGATGCGGGCGCGTTCCACCGCTTCGTCGCCGATTCGATCGAAGCGTTCGACGCGGCGCTGTTCGAGCGCAACCGCGTGGCGGGCTGCCCCGAGCCGGGGCCGATCTTCGTGCTCGGCATGCCGCGTTCGGGCTCGACGCTGGTCGAGCAGATTTTGGCAAGCCACAGCGCGGTCGAGGGGGCGTCCGAACTTCCCGACGTCACCGCGCTCGCGCGCGCGCTCGCGGAGCGCCATCCGGGCTATCCGACCTCGATCGGACGGGTGCCGCACGCCGATTTCGCCGTGCTCGGCGCCGAATATCTTGCGCGGACCGCGATCCACCGCGCGGGAAAGGCGCGGCTGGTCGACAAGTTCCCCGGCAATTTTCTCCAAACCGGGCTGATCCATCTGATGCTGCCCAATGCGCGGATCATCGATATCCGGCGCGATCCGATGGCGTGCTGCTTCTCGCTGTTCAAACAGGCGTTCGCGCGGGGGCAGGCGTATAGCTACGATCTTGCCGACCTCGGCGCCTATTATCGCGACTATGTCGCGCTGATGGCGCATTTCGATGCGGTGTTGCCCGGGCGCGTCCACCGCGTCGCCTATGAATCGCTGATCGACGCGCCCGAGTGCGAGATCCGGCGCCTGCTCGACTATTGCGCGTTGCCGTTCGAGCCGGAGTGCCTGCGCTTCTTCGAGACCGCGCGGACGGTGCGTACGCCGAGCTCGGAGCAGGTCCGCCGCCCGATCTTCCGCGATGGCCTTGAACAGTGGCGCCATTTCGAGCCGTGGCTCGCGCCGCTCGCGGCGGCGCTCGGACCGCTTGCCAAGCCGCGCTTCGATCGGCATGGATGCGAAAATTAGATGACCCTATCCGATTATTGATCTTTCTGGTTTGTCCGAATCAAGAGAGCTTCTTCAAACGGGGGATCAGGTACAGCTTCGAAAGTTTGAGCCCGTGAGGCTTTTGCACGAGAGCTGGCGTGATAGGGCAGCTTTGTTGCAAAGGGGGAACGCGTGCTGAAATCTTCTGTCGATCGTGCCGATGCGGTGCGTCCGGTGCGGATCGTCTCGCGGCTGCTGGCCTCGGGCGCCGCGCTTGCGCTGATAGCGCCGGGAATCGCAGTTGCTGCGCCTGGCGCTACGCCGCCGGTCGGCGATACGGCGACGCAACAGGCGCCCGCCGACGCACCGCAAGCCTCGCGGAACGGCGACGAACTCAACGACATCGTCGTTACCGCGACGCGCTCGGGCGCGCAGTCGCTGCAGAAGGTGCCGATCGCGGTGTCGGTGGTGAACGTCGACCAGATCACCAAATCGGGGCAGGGCAATCTGTCCGATCTCGCCAAATTCACGCCCTCGCTCGTCATCACCGAAGGCGCGCCGGGGTTCAACAAGTTCAACCTGCGCGGTCTCGCGACCGGCGGGTACGTCACCTCGGACACGTCGGATCGCCCGCTCGTCGCGGTCTATCTCGACGATACGCCGATCTCGGTGCAGGGGCAGACGCCCGACCTCAAGGTCTATGATCTCGACCGCGTCGAGGTTCTGCGCGGCCCGCAGGGCACGCTGTTCGGCGCGGGCTCGATGGCGGGCACGGTGCGCTTCGTGACGGCCAAGCCCGATGTGAAGAGCTTCTTCGGCACGGCCGAAGCGAGCGGATCGACCACCGAGCATGGTGCCGGCAGCTATAACGTCCGCGGCATGGTCAATATCCCGCTGATCAAGGACGAGCTGGCGGTTCGCGGCAACATCTTCGTCGGCGACGATGGCGGCTTCATCGACAATATCGGCCAGCACCGCGTCGACAACGCCAACAGCAACCGCTCGACTCAGGGCCGCGTCGCGGTGCGCTGGACGCCGACCGACAAATTGATCGTCGATGGCAGCTTCACCTATGAGAACAGCCGCGCCAAGGGGCTCAACACCGGGCTCGATGGCCTCAAGCCGTATCAGTACGAGAGCAACGGCGCCGAGGGCACGCGCGACCTGTTCAAGCTCTACACCGGCGGCGTGGACTATGACGCGGGCTTCGCCAATCTGGTGGTGACGGCGGCCTATACCGACCGCAAGATCGGCTTCAATGCGAGCCCCGATCCGCAGATCGGCTATTATTTCGCCAATTATTACGCGCCCTTTACCGGCGCCGGCAAATATCCGCTCTACGCCCCGCCGGCGAGCTACAACCACGCGGTGACGAGCCTGATCCCGGCCGAGAACTATACGATCAACCAGAACCTCAACGATTTCATGGCCGAGGCGCGGCTCGTCTCGAAGAACGATGGACTTGTCAAATGGACCGTCGGCGCGTTCTACGAGAAGCAGAACCGCCATCTCGTTCAGGACATTCCGGTCGCCGGGTTCGACACGCTGTCCTACCAGAACGCCGCATTCGGCCCGTTCGCGACGCCGAGCGGCCTGTACGATTCGAAGACGGTCGACGGCGCGTTCAGCTCGAACGACATCTTCTCGGGACTGCAGGACGTCCACGAACACCAGTTCGCGGCCTATGCCGACGGCACGTGGCACGTCACCGATCGGCTCGATCTGACCGCGGGCCTGCGCTACTTCAACTTCAAGGAAAGCTATTTCCTCTACGAAGGCGGCGCGTTCGGCGTGCTGCTCGGCAAGGACGCGCAGGGGCGCACGACCGGGATCACCCAGTCGATCCGCTCGACGCTCAAGTCGAACGGGGTCAATCCGCGTTTCAACGTCTCGTACAAGCTCGACGAAAACGTGCTGGTCTATGCCGAAGCCGCCAAGGGCTTCCGCTATGGCGGCGCGAACCAGCCGGTGCCGCTCGGCACCGCGGGGCTCGCCGGGCGCTGCACCTCGCAGCTCAATGCCTATGGCTATAGCGCCGCGCCGAACACCTTCGGCCCCGACAAATTGTGGAACTACACGATCGGCGAAAAGGCCAAGCTCGCGGGTGGGCGCGTGACGCTCAACGCCAGCGCGTATTATATCGACTGGTCCGACGTGCAGACGCGGTTGCGGCTCAATTGCTCGTATTTCTTCACCGACAACAAGGGCAAGATCGCGAGCAAGGGCGTCGAGCTCGAGGCGGCGGTCAAGGCGACGCCCAACATCACGCTCAACGGCAGCTTCTCGTTCAACGATTCGAGCGCGCGCGGCGATATCCCGACGGTCGGCGCGTTCGACGGCGACCGCACGCCCTATTCGCCGCAGGTGACGGCTTCGGCTGGGGCGTTCTACGATGCCGATCTCGGGCGCGGGTCGCTGCATCTGCAGGCGACGTACAAATACATCTCGTCGCAGCAGACGACGTTCAACAATTTCTCGACCACGCTCGACCCGACGACCAAGAAGCTGATCGTCGACAAGGCGAGCAATGGCGGCGCGAGCCAGACCTACGCGGTGATCCCCGAGAGCCACAATGCCAGCGCGTCGATCGCCTATGACATCGGCAAGTACGAATTCGGCATCTTCGGCAACAATCTGTTCGACGGCGTCAAGGTGATCGATATCCAGCGCGCGACCTATTACGCGATCTACCAGGCGGGTTCGCGCGTCACCTATGCGCGGCCGCGCACGATCGGGGTGCGGGCGAAGGTGAAGTTCTGATCCCCGCAACGTCACCCCGGCCTTGTGCCGGGGCCCACCGGGACACGCGCGCTTCCCGCGTAGCATGCGCGGCACGGTGGGCCCCGGCACAAGGCCGGGGTGACGGCGGGCGCGTGACCACGGCCCTTCGTGCTTGCCTCAGGCGGTAACGGGCGCCCCCTGGATCCGCGCGTCGTCGGCAGCATAGGTCCGCACGCTGGTCCAGTAATGATACGCCGCCCAGAAGCCGGTCAACGACAGCGCCAGCAAGGCATAGCGCAGCGATTCGGCATTGCTGCCGAGCCGCCCGGCGAGCGTATCGCTCAGCCAGCCGACCGCGGTCGGCGCGATGATCAGATTGGCGACATTGGCGGTGAGCAGGCTTATCGCCATCCCTTGCGCGCGCATGTTCGCAGGCATGAAATTGAGCAGCAGCGCCATCGTCGGCCCGACATAGAGATAGATCGCCGGCACCACGATCCACAGCATCGCGGTCGCCAGACTCAGCGAATGCGTCCAGTAGATGACGAACGACGGAATCGTCGACAGCGCGACGATCGCTGAGAGCGCATAGGCGATGCGCTTCGGATCCTGCATCTGCGGCAGCGCGAGGATCGCGCCGGTGGCGATCGTCGCCGCGGTGCCCGCCCAGAAATAGATCGTCCCGAGCCGCGCCCCCGCCTCGGCGGTCGACAGGCCGTAGGCCCGCTCGAAATAGGTCTGCGTCCAGAACAGCAGGCCCCAGCCCCACAGGCAGATCACCGTGCCCGCGGCGTTGATGTGCCAGGCGGAGCGCTGCGACCAAAGGAATTTGCACGTGTCGAAGAAGGTCGCGCCTGGCGCTGTGTCCTCGGTCAACAGTTCGAAGCGGCCGCGGATCGGCTCGCGCACGGTGAGCAGGATGACCAGCCCGAATACCACGCCGGGAATGCCGAGCGCGAGGAACCCCGCGCGCCAGCTGTGGAAATGATCGACGATCTGCCCCGCCACGCTCGACCCGAGCCACGCGCCGAGCGGCAGGCCGAGCGCATAGATGGTGAGCGCGTAGGCGCGCCGCCCGCGCGGGAAATTGTCGGCGATGATCGAGGTCGAGGGCGGGGTGCCGCCTGCCTCGCCGACCCCGACCGCAATCCGCGCGAGCAGGAACTGCCAGTAATTCTGCGTGAGGCCGAGCACCGCCGTCGCCGCCGACCACAGGATCATCGCGCCGGCGACGATGTTACGCCGGTTGGCGCGGTCGGCGACACGCGCGATCGGCAGCCCGACGAAGATGTAGAAGAAGGCGAGCGACACCCCGGTCAGCCAGGCGACGCCCGAATCGGACAGGCCGAATTCCTGCCGGATCGGCTCGAGCACGGTCGATACGACATAACGGTCGGCGATGTTGAGCGCATAGACGAGGCCGAGCACGAGCACGACATACCAGCGCGCCGATTCGAGCCGCGGTGTCGTCGTCATCATGCCTGTGCCCCCTGTGTCCGTCTTGCTTCAGCCCCCAGGCACGCCGATCGCGCGCTGCCAGAGATCGGCCAGCGTAGCGGCGTAACTGCTTGGCAGATAGACCTCGCACGCATCGTCGCCGATCGCGTCGATCCACACGGGGACGTGGTGGATCACTGATCCGACCAGCAGACCCTTGCCAAACGCCGGATCGGCGGTGTCGAGCCAGCCGCTGACGCTCAGCAACCAGCGCCAGCCGGGGCCGGCGAGCGTCGCGCGGACAAGGCCGCCGCCGATCGGCGTCAGCGCGCCGCGTTCCCCCACCGCTGCCGCGAGCGCTTCGGCGGCATCACCCGCGCCGATCACCCACCAGCGGCGTGGTTCGGCGTGAAGCAGCCGGAGCGCCGAGTCGGCGGGCGGTACGCCGCTATCCCACAGATCGAGCGCAAGCACGTCGGCTGCCGGCGCGAACGAGACGGTCACCGGCGCGTCAATCACGGTAGCGCGTCCCGGCTGCATCGTAGAAGATCGGTTCGGTCACCGTGACGCGGGCCGAGAGCCCGCGCGTCGGCGAGGTGGCGAGCAGCGCGCTCCCGGTCCGCTCCCGCCCGCCGCGCAGCAGACCGAGCGCGACCGCGCCGTCGCCGAGCACCCGCCCGGTCGCCGAGGTGACGTGCCCCTCGACCGGCGCGCCATGCGCCGCGACCAGCATTGCGCCTTCGGGGATCGCGCTGTCGCTCGTCAGACCGACGAGTTGGAGCCGGTCGCGATCGGCCAAGGCAGGGCGCTCCAGCCCCGCTGCACCGACGAAGCCACCCGCCTTGCGCAGCATCCGCTCGAGTCCGAGATCGATCGGCGTGGTCCGGCCATCGGCCTCGGCGCCCATGCCGACATGACCCTTTTCGATCCGCAGCAATTCGAGCGCTTCGAGACCGTACGGGGCGCCGCCATGTGCCTTCGTGGCAAGTTCGAGCGCATCCCACAGCGGCCCCGCGCGATGCGCTTCGGCATAAAGCTCGAACGCGCGCTCGCCGCTATAGCTGGCGGCGAGGATCAGCACCGGCACCCCGCAGAGTTCCGCCTGCGCGATCCCCATATGCGCGGGTGGCGCGATCCCGGCGAGTTCGGCAAGGATCGCCGCGGCGCGGGGCCCGGCGAGCGCGACCGCCGCGAATTGTTCCTGCTGCGCGACGACCGAAACCTTCAGATGCGGCGCCAGCACGCGCTGGGCATAGCCGAGCTGCGTCGTCATCCGGTCCGCGCCGCCGGTCGAGCTGGTCAGCAGATAGCGCGTCGCCTCGAGCCGCCAGAGCGTGCCGTCGTCCATCACCATGCCGTCCTCGCGCAGCATGATCGTGTAGCGCCCGCGCCCGATCGCGAGCTTGGCGACGTTGGTCGCGCAGACGATCTCCAGAAACGCCGCCGCGTCGGGCCCGACCACCGCGAACTTGGCGAGCGTCGAGACGTCGATGATCCCCGCCGCGGTCCGTACCGCGCGCGCCTCGCGCAGCGCGGCGGCGTGGAGCGTCTCGCCGGGGTGGGGATAGGCACGCGGGCGATGCCACAGGCCGAGCGGCTGCCAGAGCGGGGCTAGCCGCTGATGCTGGTCGTACAAAGCGAGCCGGCGTGCCGGCGCGGCATGGCCGCCAGCGTCGGCCCCCGCCATCGCACCGAGCGTCAGTGGCGTATAGGGCGGGCGGAAGGTGGTGAGCCCGGCCTGTGGAATCGTCACGCCCGCCGTTCCGGCGAGCCGAGCGAGCGCCGCCATGTTGCTGGTCTTGCCCTGGTCGGTCGCCATGCCGAGCGTGGTGTAGCGCTTGAGATGCTCGACCGAGCGATAGCCTTCGCTCCAGGCGAGGTCGATATCGGCGGCGGTGACGTCGTTCTGGAAGTCGATGAAGCTGTGCTTCGGGTCGGTGAGTGCGGTGAGCCTGCCGGCAATTGCAGGCACGTCCCCGGCCGCGGCGCCGACGCTGGTAACGGCCTGGCGGGAATCGCCGGGTACGAAGGCCTGGATATCCTCGCGCCAGTTGAGTGTGCCCGCAGCCTGGCTGTGGAGGTGGACGACGGGGGTGAACCCGCCCGATACGGCGAGGAGATCGGCCTCGAACCGGACCGCTTGCCTGTCGATATCCGCCACGACCGTTGCAAGATGGTTGCGCCGGCCTCTCGTCGAACGCGGGAAGACGTTGGTGTGGACCGGAAAGCGCGCCGTGGCGGCCTGCGCCACGGGGCTGAAATCAGGCCGCGAATCGAGGATCGCGACAACCGTCCCGCCGACCGCCGCGACCGCGTCGGCGGTGGCATAGGCGTCGTCATTGTTGGTCGCGATCACCACGCGCTGGCCGGGCAAAACGACAAACCGCTCGATATAACGCCGCACCGCGCGCGACAGCATTACGCCGGGCCGGTCATTGCCGGCGAAGGTCAGCGGCCGCTCGATCGCGCCGGTCGCCAAGACGATCCGTTTCGCACGGACGTGCCATATGCGCTGCGCCGGGCGGCCGGGGGGCGGGGCTTCGCCGGCTTCGACCATCCGCTCGATCAAAGTGGCAAAGCCATGATCCCACAGTCCCGACGCCGTCGTCCGAGTCAGGACGCGCGCGCCCGCGACGTCTGCGCCTGGCACGCGATCCTGCTCGACCAGCAGAACGCGCTCGCCGCCGCGCAGCGCCGTTCGCGCGGCGGCGATCCCCGCTGGCCCGGCTCCGACGATCAGCACGTCGCAGAACGCCACGCGATGTTCGTATGTGTCGGGATCGGGCGTGTCGGGTGCGTCGCCCAAGCCGGCGGCGCGGCGGATGAAGCGCTCGTACAGCATCCAGCGCGACGGCGGGCCGAAGAAGGTCTTGTAATAGAAACCCGCACCAAGGAAGCGCGCGGCGAGGCCGTTCACCGCGCCGAGATCGAACGCGAGGTTCGGCCAGCGATTCTGGCTGCGCGCAACGAGACCGTCATAGACATAGACGTCGGTCGCGCGCGTGTTGGGCTCGGTGCGGCCGCCTTCGCCGACGGTGACGAGCGCGTTGGGCTCTTCGACCCCCGCGCTGAGGATCCCGCGCGGACGATGATATTTGAAGCTCCGCGCAACCAGCCCGATGCCGTTGGCGAGCAACGCCGCGGCGAGCGTATCACCCGCGCGCGCGCGCAAGGCCACGCCGTCGAAGCTGAAGCGTAGCGTCGCGTCCGGTCCGCCGGGAAGGCGCGTCGGACCGCTCACCGATGGAGCGCCGGATCGTAGACCGCCGTCGCGACGATCTCGTGCGTCACGCGGTGCCGCCGCAGCACGAGCCATTCGCGGCATCCGTAAGAATGCCGCCATAGTTCGTCGTCGAGCCCGCGCGGATTGGCCCGCGTAGAGAGCCGCGCGATCGCCTTCGCCGGCGCCATGTCGAGCGTCACGACCGAGTCGAGCGTGCGCTCATAGGCGAACTCGATCTGCGCGCGCGGGCCGCACCAGGGGCAGTCGATCTGCAGCATCAGCGCAGTTGCGGCATGACGCCGACCCCGGCCTCGTCGATCGTCGCGCCGTGCGCGAAGCGATCGAGCGTGAAGGGCGCGGCGAGCGGGTGGCTCGCGCCGGTCGCTAGCAGATGCGCGTAGCACCAGCCCGACGCCGGCGTCGCCTTGAACCCGCCATAGCACCAGCCGCCGTTGAGATAGAGATTGCCGGCCGGCAGCGGTGCGATGATCGGCGATCCGTCGAAGCTCATGTCGGTCGTCCCCGACCAGCAGCGCACCATCCGCAGCCGCGACAGCGCGGGGACGAGCGCGATCGCCTCGGCGGCGGCCTTTTCCAGGCGGGGCGCGAGGCCGCGCTGGGCGTAGCTCGGGAATTGGTCGGGGTCGCCGCCGAGCACGATCCCGCCTTTGTCGGACTGGCTGATATAGCAATGCAGCGATTGCGACATGATCACGGTGTCGATCATCGGCTTGACCGGTTCGGTGACGAAGGCCTGCAGCGTCTGCGCCTCGATCGGCAGCTTGAGCCCGGCGAGCGCGGCGACCGGCCCGCTATTGCCCGCGACGCAGATCCCGACGCGGCCGGCACCGATCGCACCCCGCGTCGTCTCGACGCCGGTGACGCGGCCGGCCCCCATCGTGAAGCCGGTCACTTCGCAGCACTGGATGACGTCGACGCCAAGCGCGTCGGCGGCGCGGGCATAGCCCCAGGCGACCGCATCATGGCGCGCCGTGCCGCCGCGCCGCTGGATCAGCCCGCCCTGCACCGGAAAACGCGCGCCCGGCGAGAGATCGAGCAACGGCACGAGCGTGCCGACCTGATCGCGCGTCAGCAACTCGGCGTCGATCCCGTCGCAGCGCAGCGCATCGCCGCGCTGCGCAAGTTGCGTCATGTCGCTGTCGGAATGGCCGAGGAACAGCGCGCCGCGCGGCGAGAACATCACGTTGAAATTGAGCGCGTCGCTCATCCCGTCCCACAGGTCGAGCGCGAAGTCGAACAGGTCGTGAAGCGGTTTCAGCCGATAGTTGGAGCGCACGATCGTCGTGTTGCGCCCGGTATTGCCGCCGCCGATCCAGCCCTTCTCGAGCACCGCGACGTTGCGGATGCCGTGCACCTTGGCGAGGTAATAGGCCGTCGCGAGACCATGCCCGCCACCGCCGATGATGACGACATCATAGTGCTTGCGGGGCTCCGGGTCGCGCCACGCGCGCTCCCACCCGCGCTGGCCGTTGAGGCCGGCCTTGAGCAAGGCGAGCGCCGAATAGCGCTTCATGCCGCCCAGCCACGCTGTTCGCGCCAGTCGGGGGCGAGGCCTTTGAAGCGCGCGAGGCCGAGCTTGGCGATGTCGGCGAACGAACAGGCGCCATCGAGCACCAGATCGCGGATCGCATGGCCGCTCGCGGGGGAGAGGCCGAAGCCAACCCCCGACATCGTCGCGACGGTGACGTTGCCGGGATCGCTCGGCCGGTCGAGGATCGGGCGGCCGTCGGGGGTGTTCTCGATCACCCCGGCCCACGAGCGAATGACGTTCAGATGCGCCGCCCTGGGAAACATTTCCGCCACGCGGCGCGCGAGGTTGCGGGTGAGCGGCGACGTCGGGCGTGCGCGGGGACCGGTCGCGTCCATCGCGATCCATTCGTGCGGCCCGCCGCCGAAGACGAGATTGCCGCGCAAGGTCTGGCGGCCGTACAGGCCGTTGCCATCGACGCCGCCGATCTTCATCAGCGGCGCGGGTTCGGTCACGATCATTTCCGCGCGGGCAGAGGCCAGCGGGAAATCGATGCCGATCGGCGCAAGCAGCGTCCCCGATTGCGGCCCGGCGGCGACGACGAGCGCGTCGCATGCGATCCGGCCGCGCGGCGTCTCGACCGCGACGACCTTGCCGCCCGCGGTTTCGATCGACCGTGCCGTGCAATGCTGCAGGATCCGCCCGCCGAGATCCTGTAGCGCCCAGGCATAGGCCTGCACGGTACGCTGCGGGTTGGCGTGACCGCCGAAGCGCAGATGGATCCCGCCGAGACAGCTGGCGTCGGTCAGCGGCACCATCTCCTGCGCCTGCGCCGAGTCGAGATCGTCGACGCGGTAGCCCATCGCGCTGCACATCCGCCCGACCGCGCGGTAATGCGCGAGCAGCGCGGGATCGCGCTGGATGATGATCCGTTCGCGCGCATATTCGGTCGGATAGCCGAGCAGCTCGTCCATCTGCGGCCACAGCCGCTGCTCCTCGGCGAAGAGCGGGCTCTGGTAATGCGACGCGCCGCCGCCGTTGCGGCCCGACGCCTCCCAGCCGACGATCCCCTTGTCGAGTACGACGACATCGACCCCGCTGCGCGCCAGCCACCACGCCGCGCTGAGCCCGGTCACGCCCGCGCCAATCACGACGACCGACGCGCCGTTCGGGAGATCGGCGTCAGACATGCATGTTGCCGCCGAGCCGCGCGACATGCTCGGCCTCGTCCGGCGTGCCGATCACCGCATAGGGCGTCCATTGCGTCGGGATGCCGAACCATACATCCCAGCCCGCCGTCATTTCGGCGCGCTCGTTCCAATCGGCGAGGATGCCGAGCGGCACGGGGCGGACCGGCGCGCGGAAGCTCGCGATAGGGACGGCCGCGAGCGGCACGCCCTGCTGTTCGGCGAGCAGGCACGCGACCTGATCGCGGCAGCGGCGCCCCTGGCATTGCCCCATGCCGGCGCGCGTCAGGCGCTTGATCTGGTCGGGATGCGCGGGCCCGTCACCGCGCAGCGAGGCGAGCGAACGCGCCGCCATCGCGGCGGGGCGGTCGAGATAGCGCGGCGGCTGGACGCCGAGCAGGTCGGCGCGGGTGACCTCTTCGCACTGGCAGACGATCGTGTCGGGCGTGGCATGCTGCGCGAGCGCGTTCGCCCAGGCCTGGAGATAAGCGGGACCGGGGCGGGGGAGGGCGGCGTCGCCGATCAGCGTGATCGTTTCGCCCGGGGCGGTTCCGGCGGCATCGAGCAATTCGGTCGCCGGCGTCACACCGAGCGCGAGGATGAGCGTGTCGCAGGCGATTTCCGTCCTCACGTCCTTCCCCGGCGAAGGCCCGGGCCCAGGCGCGGAGCTGTCTTCGGGAGAGTGCTGCGCTTCCCGAGCGACGTCGCGCGACTGGGCCCCGACCTGCGCCGGGGAACGAGCAGGGGGAAGGGGGGAGACGGGCGCCAGCGTCACCCCCTCGACCCCGTCGACTCCGCCGCGTGTCGCCGCGATCGTATGGGCGAGCAGGATCGGCACGCCCGCCGCCGCCACCTGCGCGGCAAGTTCCGCCTGCCCTTGCACCGCGTCGGCCACCTCGACCAGTGCCGCCACCGCGATTCCGCGCGCCAGCGCCAACAGCGCCGTCTCGAGCGCCAGCGCGCCAGACCCGAGGATCACCACCCGCCGGCTCGCGAGCGCATCGTAGCGCGTCAGCAGCGCGGCAAAGCCCTGTGCGCCCATCACCCCGGGCTGATTCCAACCAGGAAAGCCGAGCACCACGTCGCGCGCGCCGGTCGCGATCACGACGCGTCCGAAACCGATCATCGATGCGCGCTCGCGATCGGCGAGGCCGAGCATCGGGGCGGGAAGGGCGCGCAATGTAGGGCTGCCGACGTATAGGCCCCAGGCCGCCGTCGCGAGCCGCACGTCGACGCCGGCTTCGAACGCCGCCTCGATCGCGGGATTGCTCGCGACCATTTGCTCTAGCATCCGCTCGGGCTGCTGCACCGCGGCGCTCATCCGGCCGCCGTAGAAATACGGGACATCGCTGCCGATCAGCGCCCCCGCCACCGGGTTTTCGTCGACGAGCAGCACCGACGCGCCGCCCGCAGCCGCCTCGATCGCCGCTGCGGTGCCCGCCTGTCCGGCTCCGACCACGACGACATCGAAGCTTTCATCGGGCGCCCCCAGCTTGCCGTCGATCGCATGGATGTCGATCATACCGCGTCGAGCGCTTGCGCGAGATCGGCGATCAGGTCGTCGACATGCTCGATCCCGACCGAGAGCCTGAGCGTCGCGTCGGTGATCCCGCCCGCCGCGCGTTCGTCGGGCGACAGCGCGTAATGCGTCGTCGTCGCCGGATGGGTTATCAGCGTCTCCGATCCCCCGAGGCTGACCGCGAAGCGCAACAAGCGGAGCCGGTCGAGGAAGCGGAAGGCCTCGGCCTCGCCGCCGACCACCGCGAACGAAAAGGTCGATCCTGCCGCCTTGCATTGCCGGTCGTACACCGCGCGCTGCGGCGAGCCTTCGGCGAGGAAGCCGAGATAGGTGATGCCGGCGACCTTCGCATGCCCTCGCAGGAATTCGGCGATCCGCCGCGCGGAGTCCATCGCGCGCTCGACGCGGAGGTGCACCGTTTCCATCGAGCGCAGCAGCAGCCAGCAGGTATAGGGATCGAGATGGCTGCCAAGCGTGGTGCGCAGCAGCCGCAGCGGCGCGATCAGTGCCTCGCTGGCGCTCACCCCGCCCGCGAGCAGATCGCTGTGCCCGCCGCAATATTTGGTGAGGCTCGTCATGCACAGATCGACCCCGAGCGCGATCGGGCGCTGCATCAGCGGGCCGAGCAGCGTGTTATCGACCACCACCAAAGGACGGATGGCGGTCCGTGCGCCGACCTCGTCGGCAATCGCCACGACGAGCGCGATATCGACGATCGCCGCGGTGGGGTTGGCGGGCGTCTCAATCACGATCAGCTTGAGCGGGCCGTGCGCCAATGCAGCCGCAACCGCCGTCTCGATATCGGCGCGGTCGCAGCCGTCGGTGAACGACGCTTCGCCAACGCCGAATGCGGGCATCAGCGCGGTATAGAGCCCGTTGGTGCCGCCATAAATAGGCCGACTGAACACGACGCTGTCGCCCGGCCGCAGATGCGCGAGGGCGATCGCACTGTGCGTCGCCATTCCGCTGTTGAACACCGCCGCCGCTTCAGCGCCGTCGAGCGCCGCCAGCCGCGTCTCGACCATGTCGAGCCCGGGATGGCTGAGCCGCGAATAGATATGCCCCGGCCGCCCGACCTCGGGGCCGGTGCCGTCGAAATAGGCCTCGTGGATGTCCTTCGCCTGCCGCGCCGAGGCGTAGGCGAAGGTCGAGGTCATGTAGATCGGCGGCTTGGCGGCGTTCGACGCGCTCGCCGGATCATAGCCAGCGCGGACCGCGAGCGTCTCGGGATGCCAGGACGGCGCGTCGCTCATACCGCGTGGCCGATATAGGCGGCGGCGCGATCGCAATACCAATCGACGAAGCGCAGCGTCAGCGACTCTGCATCTGGGCTGTAGGGCCCGGGCGAATAACCGGGCGAATTGACGCCGAGCTGGTTGTTTTCGGCGAATTCCTTGTCTTGCAGATTGGTCTGCGTCCACAGATGCGTCAGCGTCGGCAGGTCGTAATCGACGCCCTCGACCGCGTCCTCATGCACCAGCCATTTCGAGACGACATGCGTCTCGGTCGGCGACACCGGGATCGCCGAGAATGCGAAGGTATATTCGCTGGTCGAATGGCAGAAATTGTTGGGCTCGACCGCCCAGCGCAGCGAGCCGATATTGCCGTCGCCCGCCGCGCACATCAGCTTGCCGACGCTGAACTGGCCGGTCGTCGTCATCGCGACGGCGCCGTCGTTGAGCGGGAAGCGGACCGCTTGCCACCACGCCTCGCCGACCGGGCCGACCGGCATCGCGATGTCGGCCATGCGCTGTTCGAAGCGTGCGGCGCTGTTGTCGGGGAGGTCGAAATAGGCCGAGGCGTGGACGGGGAAGGCGTTCGACAGCTCGGGATGGCCGCTCGCGCAATGATAGCATTCGCGGCCATTCTCCATGACGAGCTTCCAATTGGCATATTCGATCAGCGTCGATTGGTAGGCGAGCTTCGCATGTTCGAGATTGTGTGGCGCGAGCAGCGGGGTGAGCTCGCGGCGCATCACCGATATGTCGGGCGGGGTGTCGGCCAGGCAGAGGAAGAGCGCGCCCGCGATCCGCTCGAGATGGACCGGCTTGAGGCCGTGCGCGCTCTTCTCGAAATCGGCCGGCATCCGGCTCGCCGCGAGCAGCCGCCCGTCGAGCCCGTAGGTCCAGCTGTGATACGGGCACACGATCCGCGCGGCACTACCCTGGCCGGGCTTGCACAGGATCGAGCCGCGGTGGCGGCAGCTGTTGTGGAAGGCGCGCAGCGCGCCGTCGCGGCCATGGACGACGATCACCGGCCAGCGCCCGACGAGGAAGGAGAGATAGTCGCCGGGGCGCTTGATCTCGGCCTCGAAGCCGACGAACAGCCATGACGTGCCGAAGATCGCGGCAAGGTCGAATTCGAACGCGGCGGCGCTGTTGTAGAACCCCTGCGGCAGCGAATGCCCGGCCGGACGCGACCGCAACAGCGCCGATATGTCGCCCAGGTTCATTGCCGACCTCCCACTGCCCCGATGGAAGAGTGGCACGGCAACGCCTTTCCGATAAAATCGCATTTGTGCATGGCGGCATGCCAAAAGCTGCGAGTGCGGCGGCACGCCTGGGGCGCGACGTTGCATCGCGCCACAAAACGCGCTTGGTATCGCAAAAGGGCATGACCCTAGACGTTCAGGAGTTCGCCATCGCTCGCTCATCCCCGGTCAATCGGCGCTGGCTCCCGTTGAATGCGCTGCGCGCGTTCGACGCGGTGGGGCAGCGGCTGAGCTTCACCGCCGGCGCGCAGGCGCTCAACGTCTCGCAGAGCGCGGTGAGCCGGCACGTGATCAGCCTCGAGGAATTGCTCGGGCACAAATTGTTCGACCGTTCGGGGCAGACATTGGTGCTGACCGCGGCGGGGCGCGCCTTGCTGCCCGAAGTCGGCAAGGCGTTCGACCGGCTCGAGCAGACGATGAATGCGATCAGTGCCAACCCCGATACCAGCCGCCCGATCCGCCTCCACATCCCGCCGAGCCTGTTGCAGCAAGTCGTGATGCCGATGATCCAGGCGTTCCATGCCGAGCATCCCGCGATCCGGATCGACATTTCGAGCTCGCCCGCGGTGGGTCTGCCGAGCGGCGAGACCGACATGGCGATCGTGTTCGACCGGCCCAATATCGACGACCGCGTGACCGATCTGCTGTGGATGGTGCGCGTCGCACCGGTCTGTTCGCCGCAGGTCGCCGCGCGCAACGCGGGCAAATCGCTCGAGCAGTTCCTCGCCGACAATCCGTTGCTGCACGTCAAGCTCGAGGGGCAGCCGCGCGGGCTGTTGTGGAGCACTTTCGCGCGGCAGTGCCGGATCGAGCTCGACGTCGAGCGCGGGCTCGCGTTCGACGCCAACGCGCTCGCGGTGGGCTATGCGATGCATTCGGATGGCATCGCGCTGGCCGACATCGACATGTTCGCGCCAGAGATCGCCGCCGGAAGGCTGGTCGTGCCGTACGACACCGTGATCAACGACGGCTTCGGCTATTACCTCACGCTGCGCGCCGACGATCTTGCCGATCCGACGATCAGCCTGGTGCGCAGCTGGCTGATCGCGCAGTTCGCCGCGCGTCCGGGGGCGCCCGTCGCGGCGGGGTGAGGGCTCGCGAAAAGGGGCATCGCGCTCGCGCGTCGATCGGCTATCAGGCGACATGGATATGATCGCTACCCCGCCCGCGCACCACACCGACCCCGCCACCATCGCCGTGCTCGAGACGATCGAGACGCGGCTGCGCTGGCTCTCGTCCTGGACGATCCACAATGCCAACCATCTGCGCGAGAGCCGCGACGGGTTGAAGGTCGGCGGGCATCAGGCGAGCTGCGCGTCGATCACCGCGATCATGACCGCGCTCTATTTCGGCGCGCTGCGGCCGCAGGACAAGGTCGCGGTCAAGCCGCATGCCGGGCCGGTGCTGCATGCGATCCATTACATGCTCGGCCAGCAGAGCCGCGAGGCGCTCGAGCGCTATCGCGGGATGGGCGGGGCGCAGAGCTATCCGAGCCGGACCAAGGATACGATCCCGGTCGATTTCTCGACCGGCTCGGTCGGGTTGGGCGTGGCGATCACCGCGTTTGCCTCGCTGATCCAGGACTATCTGATCGCGCATGGCGAGATGGCCGAGGCCGATGCCGGTCGGATGATCGCGCTGATGGGCGATGCCGAGCTCGACGAGGGCAATATCTACGAATGCCTGATCGAGGCGTATAAGCACGACATCCGGAATTGCTGGTGGATCGTCGATTACAACCGTCAGTCGCTCGACAGCACGACGGCGGACCGCATGTTCCGCCGCTTTGACGACATTTTCGAGACGTGCGGCTGGCGCGTCGAGACGTTGAAGCACGGCAAGAAGCAGCGCGAGGTGTTCGCGCAAGCCGGCGGGCAGGCGATCGCCGACTGGATCGACGCTTGCCCCAATGCCGAGTTCGCGGCGCTGACCTATCAGGGCGGGGCGGCGTGGCGGGCGCGGCTGAACGCCGATCTGGTGGGGCAGGAGGAGACGCTCGCGTTGATCGCGGCGCAGGACGATGCCGCGCTCGCCGCACTGATGACCAATCTCGGCGGGCATTGCATCGCGACCTTGCTCGAGGCGTTCGCGCGCTGCGACGACGACGTGCCGACGCTGTTCATCGCTTACACCGTCAAGGGCTATGGCCTGCCGTTTGCGGGGCACAAGGACAACCATTCGGGGCTGATGAACCCCGGCCAGATCGCGCAGTTGCGCGGCGATCTTGGCATCGCCGAGGGCGACGAATGGGCGCCTTACGGAGGCCTGGGCGACAACGCCGCCGCCTCGGCGCGCGCCGTCGTCGAGGCAAGTGCGCTCGCGAAGGCGCACACCGTACCAGCCCCGTCCGCCGTGCCAGTGCCCGAGCGATTGCCCGTTCCCGATGGCGCCGAATTGTCGACGCAGGCGGCGTTCGGAAGAATTCTGCTCGATCTCGCCAAATCGGGGCATCCGTTGGCCGACCGGATCGTCACCACCTCGCCCGACGTGACGGTTTCGACGAACCTCGGCGCGTTCGTCAACCAGCGCGGGCTGTTCCGTCGGCAGGAATTGAAGGACGTCTTCTCCGCGGCGCGCATCCCGACCGCGCAGAAATGGGCGGGGCACAATGCGGGGCAACATATCGAGCTCGGGATCGCCGAGAACAATCTGTTCCTGATGCTGGCGGCGCTCGGCTTGGCCGCGCCGCTGTTCGGCACGCGGCTGATGCCGATCGGCACGGTCTATGATCCGTTCATCGCGCGCGGGCTCGATGCGCTCAATTACGCCTGTTATCAGGACGCGCGTTTCCTGCTGGTGGCAACGCCGTCGGGGCTGACGCTCGGGCCGGAGGGCGGGGCGCACCAGTCGATCAATTCGCCGCTGATCGGGATCGGCCAGCCCGGGCTCACCTATTTCGAACCGGCTTTTGCCGATGAGCTCGCGCTGATCATGCGCTGGGGTTTCGAGCATATGCAGGCCACCGACGGCGGATCGGTCTATCTCCGCCTGACGACGCGCACGATTGCGCAGATCGCGCGTGAGGACGATGCCTGGCAGGCCGATGCCTTGCGCGGGGGCTATTGGCTCAAGCGGCCAAGCGGCGACGCCGACATCGCGATCGTCTTTACCGGCGCGGTGACGCCCGAGGTGCTCGAGGCGGCCGAGCTGCTCGCCGACGATGTGCCGGGGCTCGGGCTGCTGATGGTGACCTCGCCCGATCTGCTGCATCGCGGCTGGTCGGCGCGGCATGCCGGGCGGTGGACCGGCGCGGCCGCGCCGAGCCATGCCGATGCCTTGCTTTCGGCGCTCGCGCCCGACGCCAAGCTCGTCACGATCATCGACGGTGCGCCTTCGACGCTGTCGTGGCTGGGCGGCGTGCGCGGGATGCGCGTCAGTCCGCTCGGCACCGATCGCTTCGGCCAGACCGGCGATCTGCCCGATCTGTTCCGCGCGTACCGCCTCGACGCCGAGGCGATCGTCGATGCGGTAGCCGAGCTGTGTCTCGGGGCGGTGGATTAGCGGCGGCGACTGGGGTAGCTGCTGAACATGCGCGAGATCAATTTCGACGGGCTGGTCGGGCCAAGCCACAATTACGCCGGACTGTCGTTCGGCAACATTGCCTCGGCGAGCAATGCCGGCGCGGTGGCGTCGCCGCGCGCCGCGGCGCTGCAGGGCATCGCCAAGATGCGCCACATGCTGGCGCTTGGGCTGCCGCAGGGGGTGCTGCTCCCGCACGACCGGCCCGATGCGGCGTGGCTGCGCCTGCTCGGCTTTGCCGGAGACGATGATGCGGTCCTCGCCGCGGCGTGGCGCGCGGAGCCGGGGCTGGTGCGCAACGGGATGGCGGCGTCGGCGATGTGGACCGCCAATGCCGGCACCGTTTCGCCCGCGCCCGATACCCGCGACGGGCGCTGCCACATCTCGGTCGCCAATCTTTCGACGATGCTGCATCGCAGCCTCGAGGCGCCGCAGACCGCCCGGCAGTTGCGCCTCGCATTCGGCGATACGCGGCACTTCCTTGTCCATGATGCTTTGCCCGCGCCGTTCGGCGACGAGGGCGCGGCGAATTTCATGCGGCTTGCGCCGAACCACGGCGCGCGCGGGATCGAATTGTTCGTCTACGGCGTGCAGCGCGACGGCGGCTTCCCCGCGCGCCAGCGTCGCGAGGCGAGCGCGGCGGTCGCGCGGCGTCACGGGCTCGATCCGAACGACGTACTGCTCGTCGAGCAAAGCGCCGCCGCGATCGCCGCGGGCGCATTCCACAACGATGTCGTCGCGGTCGCCAACGAGACCGTGCTGTTCGCGCATGAACAGGCGTTCGAGGACCCGGCGGCAGTCTATGCCTTCATCCGCCGTCGGCTGCCCGAGGCGACCATTCTCGAAGTGCCGGCCGCCGAAGTGTCGCTCGAGGCGGCGATCCGATCGTATCTGTTCAACTCGCAGCTGGTGACGCTGCCCGACGGCGGGATGGCGCTGATCGTGCCGGGCGAATGCCGCGAAGTGCCCACGGTATGGAGCTGGCTCCAAACCATGCTCGCGGGCAACGGGCCGATCCGATCGGTCGAGATGCTCGACCTGCGCGAATCGATGCGCAACGGCGGCGGGCCTGCCTGCCTGCGCCTGCGCGTCGCGGTCGACGATGCGGCCTTTGCCGCGATCGACCCGCGCTTCCTGCTCGATCCGGCGCGCTGCGCCTTGCTCGCCGACCTGGTCGAGCGGCATTGGCCCGAGCGCATCGCACCCGATGATCTCGGCGATCCCGCGCTGTGGCGGCAATGCCGCACGGCCCGCGCAGCGCTGCTCGAGGGACTGGGCTTCGAACCCGGCGAGCTTTGAGTTTCGCGCGGCGGCTGCATGTGGCGGCCCCGTTTCTGCTCCTGCTGCTGCTCGCGCTCGCGCTGCGCGCGCCCGATTTCGGCAATCCGATCATCCATAGCGACGAGCAATATTATCTGCTCGTCGGCAGCCGAATGTGGCACGGCGCTTTGCCCTATATCGACCTGTGGGACCGCAAGCCGATCGGGTTGTTCCTGCTCTATGCCGCGACGCGGCTGCTGCCGGGCGACGGGATCGTCGCTGTGCAACTGGTGGCGCTGCTCTTCACCACGCTCACCGCCTGGGCAATCGGCCGCGCCGCGCGGCAGACGGGCGCGAATGCGGCGGGCGCGCTGGTCGCAGGCGCCGCCTATCTGGTGTGGCTGCCGCTGCTCAGCGGGCGCGCCGGGCAGTCGCCGGTGTTCTTCAACCTGTTCATGGCGGCCGGCGCGATCCTGTTGCTGCACCTGCCCGCTCTGGCGCGGCGCTGTGATCGCCGCGCGATCGTCTGGAGCGGGGCGGGTGCGTGCCTGCTGGCGGGATTGGCGATCCAGATCAAATATACCCCCGCGGTGGAAGGCGCGCTCTTTGGCATCGCGCATCTGTATTATCTGCGCCGGGCCGGGGCGAAACCCGTCTCGCTCGCGGCTTCGGGGCTTTTTTGGCTCGCACTGGGGCTCGCACCGACGCTGGCAGCAATCGGTTTCTACTGGCAGCTCGGGCCCGCCGCTTTTCGGGCCTTTTGCTACGATAACTTCGGCTCGATCGTCGCGCGGGGTCACTACAGTTACCCGATGGAGCTAACGCTGCGCCGGCTTGCCGGTATCAGCGCGCAACTCCTGTTGCTCGTCCTCTGCGCGGCCGTGGCGATCCGCCGCGACCGGGCGCGCGTGGAGATCCGGCTCGCGATCGCCTGGGCGTGCGCCGCGTTCGTTCCGTTCGTGCTGCTCGGCGTCTTTTTCGATCACTACGCGCTGCCCTTGCTGCCGCCGCTGCTGACGCTCGCCGCGGTAACCTTCGGGCGGCACCGCCGGATCGCGCTTGGGATCGTCGCGGCGGGGCTGACGGTGTTTGCGGTCGAGGCGGCGATCCGGCCCGACGATGCGCCCGGTGTTCGGGCGCTCGCGGGTGTGGTCAAGGCGAACAGCGGGAACGAATGCCCCTATGTCTTCATCGGCGACGTTATCGTCTATCACCTTGCCGACGCATGCATCCCGACCGCCTACGCCTTCCCGTCGACACTCGCCTATGCGCCCGAGCAAGCCGCGACCGGGATCGACGAAGCGGCCGAGGTCCGCCGCATCCTTGCGCACCGTCCACCGGTGATCGTCAGCGCCAGCCGTCCGCTTGCGCCGTGGAACCGGCAAAGCCATGCGGCGATCGAAACCGCGCTCGCGCGCGCCTATCGCCCGGTGTTCATCACGCCGCGCGGCGATTATCGCGCGATCGTCTATCTGCGCAACGATCGGCCATTCCGCCGCTGACTGCACGCGCGACGCCAAAAAAAGTTCCCGGATACAAAATTCCCGTCCGGTTTTCCGGCATCGGTATCGTTTGTGTAACGAGGAGATCTCGTTTGCCGATGCCGACCGCGAACCAATTGACGGGTTTAACCGCCCGTATCGCGTCCGGCGTCGGGTGTGGCTGGCCGGGGGGCGGCCGCACCATCGCGAACCGAGCGCGCGCCATCGCGGCGATCCGCGCTCTCTCCGTTTCTTTCTAAGACCGTCGAACAGACGCCCACAGGAAACGGCCATGTTGCTCGAATCGCAATACTATCCCGAGTGGGAAGCTCCGGGGAAGCGCGCCGCCGCGACCGCGTTGCCGCGCTGGAGCGTGCTGATCCCGTTCTTCAACGAGCGGGATTTCCTCGACGGCACGCTCGCCAGCCTCGCCGCACAGGACGTGCCGTTCGAGCTGATCCTGATCGACAACGGCTCGACCGACGGCAGTGGCGCGGTCGCCGCGGCGACCTGCCGCCGGCTCGGGCTCGCCTTCACCCTGCTGATCGAGCGGCGGCCGGGCAAGGTCAACGCGTTGCAGACCGGCGTCGCGCGCACCCGCACGCGCTTCGTCGCGACCTGCGATGCCGACACGCTCTATCCCGCCGATTATCTGCGCCAGGCAGAACGCCTGCTCGAAACCGGCGCGGTCGCTGGCGGCGCCTATTTCGTCACGCCCGATGCGACCGACGCGGAGCATGCCCAGGCCGCCAAGCGCATGGCGCGCGCCGCGCGCCTGCTCCCCGCGCAATGCCATACCGGCGGGGCGGGGCAGGTGTTCCGCACCGACGTACTGCGCCGCGCCGGGCAGTTCGATGCGCTGCGCTGGGGCTATGTGCTCGAGGATCACGAGATCATGCACCGGATGGCAAAGTTCGGGCGGCTGGCGTACGGCGGCGGCCTGTGGTGCGCGCCGTCGCCGCGACCGCGCGATCGCGAATCGATCCGCTGGACGCTCGGCGAGCGGATTTTGTACCACACCACGCCCAAGCCCGCGCGCGACTGGTTCTTCTACCAATTTCTCGCACGTCGCCTCGCCGGGCGGCGACTGTCGAGCGATCGCATCCGCGAGCGGTCCTTCTATGCTGTGTCCGATCCGGCGCCCGATCTGCAAAAAGCGGCGTAACCCTGCGTCAATACGGAGCAATCGCATATCACGGGGCTTGCGAGCGGACGCGTTGGGCGCTCTACGCTGCCCTATGGCCCACACCCCGGCGATTCGGTGAACGAAAGCGGTCTCAAGGCCGTGTTCCTGGCGGAGCAGCCGATGCTGCTGCGTTTGCTGGTCGCCCGGCTCGGTAATCGCGCCGATGCCGAAGACGCGCTGCAGGACATGTGGATCAAGCTCGATCAGCTTCCGGCGGGCCAGCCGGTGGCGCAGCCTGCGGCCTATCTGTATCGCATGGCGGCCAACCACGCTTCCGACCGGCGGATCTCCGCAACGCGCGCGGGCGCTCGAGATACCGCCTGGATGGAAGTCCAGCCCGCCGCCGAGGAGCAACCGACGATCGAGCGCCATTTGCTCGACCGCGAACGCCTCGCGCGGCTCGAGCGAGCGCTCGCGTCGATGCCCGAACGCATGAGCACCGCGCTGCGACTCTACCGGCTCGAGGATGTGCCGCAGAAGGAGATCGCCGCGCGGCTCGGCATGACGCTGAGCGGGGTCGAAAAGCTGTTGCGCAGGGCAGTCAAAGAAATACAAGACTATAAGGCCGCGAGTGAGGCGGATTCCGAGCACCCACATCGTCTATCGAGCGAAGGGGAATCGAATCGTGACCGCTGAAGCAGCGCACATCGTCGATCGCGCCATCGACTGGCAACTCCGCCAAGACGATATGAGCGATCAGGAATGGCACGCCTTTGTGGCGTGGCTTGAGGAAGATCCCGCGCATGCGCGTGCGTTCGACGCCGTCGCGCTCGACATGGCGGCGCTCGCCGACCATCCTGAAGTGTTCCCGGCGGCGACCCCCGCCGAAGCAAGTGCGCCGCCCGTTGGCGTCGCGCCACGACGCCGCGCCTGGGCGTGGGCAGGGGGCGGCGTTGCCGTCGCGGCCGCTGCGTGCCTTACGCTGATGGTCGTTCCGCTCGGGCTGAGGGGCACCGCGTCGCCTTACGCGGTGGAGACCAAGCCGGGCCAGCGGCGGGACATCGCCCTCAACGATGGCACGCGGATCGAACTCAACGGCGCGAGCCGCCTGCTGCTCGACCATGACAACACCCGCATCGCGACACTCGAGTCGGGCGAGGCGACCTTCCATGTTCATCACGACGCAGGGGCGCCCTTCACCGTGCGGTCGGGCACCCAGGTCGTCCAGGACGTGGGAACTGTGTTCAACGTCGAGCGCGACGGCAAGCGGCTCGCGATTCAGGTTGCCGAAGGCTCGGTGCTGCTTCAGCCGCAGCGCGAAGCGGTCGCATTGCGCGCCGGTGCGGCGGCGACGGTCGACGAGGAAGTCGGCGGCATCACCGTCTCGAAGGTCGATGCGGCCAAGGTCGGCGCTTGGCGCAGCGGCGCGATCGCCTTTGCGGGCGAGCCGTTCGGCCGCGTCGCGGGCGCGGTGCTGCGGCTCGACGGTGTCTCGCTCACGATCGACTCGAGCTTGTCGCAGCGTCCCTTTAGCGGCATGGTCCGCCTGACGGGGACGGCTGCGCGGGATGTCCCGCATTTGGCCGCATTGGTTGGGGCTGAGTGGCATCACGATGGCGAGCGGTGGTTTATCTCGCCTCGGTAAGACACTGCGCACCGCCGCACCGATTGCGATCGTTCTTTCTGCCGCGCTGCCGACGTTGGCGAGCGCGCAAAGCGTATCCGTTTCGATCGCCGCCGAGCCGCTCGATCGCGCGCTGACCACGCTCGCGCAGCAGAGCGGGTTCGACATCATCAGTACCGAATCGGGACTCGCGCGGATCCGAGCGCGCGTGGTGCGGGGTCAGATGCCGCCGCGCGAGGCGCTGCGGCGTCTGCTCGACGGGACCGGGTATCGCGCGATCGCGATCGATGCGCGCAGCTATCGGATCGTGCGCGCGCCCGTCACGGTCGCTGCGCCACGCCCCCGGCCGGCAGCGCGCAAGCGCGTCGCCGAACCCGAGAACACCGGCGACATCATCGTCACCGCGAGCAAGCAGGGCTCGACGTTGCTGCGCTTCCCGGGCAGCGCGCTGCTGGTCGGCGGCTTCGCGCCGGGTTCGCTCGCGGCGCGGTCGGTGACGATGGACGATGTCGCGCGCGATACGCCGGTGCTGCAGAACACCGAGCTCGGCGAAGGGCGCAACAAGATCTTCATCCGCGGCATCGCCGACAGCAGCTTCAACGGCCCGACGCAATCGACCGCGAGCCTCTATTTCGACGAAGTCCCCTTGGGCTTTGCCGGCCCCGAGCCGAGCCTCAACCTCTACGACATGAAGAGCGTCGAGGTGCTCGAGGGGCCGCAGGGCACGCTATACGGTTCGGGCGCGATCGGCGGGATCATCCATCTCGAGCCGAACCCGACCGATCTCGCCACGGCGCACGCCTCGCTCAGCGGCGGCGTTACCGCGACGCAGGGCGGCGAGGCGGGGTATGACGCGGCGGGGATGATCAACCTGCCGATCCTGACCGATCGCGTCGGCCTGCGCATCGTCGGCTATAGCGAGCGCGACGGCGGCTACATCACCGATTCGATGCGCGGGCTCGGCAATATCAATCGTGCCGACCGGCTCGGCGGGCGCGCGGCGCTGACGATCGCGCCGGGCGATGGCTGGAGCATCGAGCTCGGTGCGCTCGGGCAGACGATCGACGCGGCCGACGCGCAATATGCCGAGACGATGAGCGGTCCGCTCGAGCGGCGTTCGGTGCTCGCCCAGCCGTATAGCAGCCATATCAAGCTCGCGCGCGGCGTGGTGCGCAAGCATTGGGACAGCGGGCTCGATCTGGTCTCGGCGACGGGCTATGTCGATCTGCGCACCTTCGACACGTTCGATGCCTCGCGCGCAATCGGTGCGACCGGGCCGACCGTCTATACCACCGAGCAGACCGACAAATTGTTCGTCCAAGAGGCACGGCTGTCGCGCGCGGTGCCCGACAGGGTCGGCTGGCTCGTCGGGCTCGCCTTTCTTGAGGATCGCGACGTTCAGGCGCGCGCGCTCGGCGTGCCGGACCAGCCGCGCGACATCATCGGCGTGAGCAATCGGACCGACAGTTTCTCGGTGTTCGGCGAGGCCAACTGGCCGGTCACCGAGCGGTTGACGCTGACCGGCGGCGCGCGCGTGACCAGCGCTCGCACCGACGGCGAGCCGTCGGTAGCGCCGCGCAGCAACAGTTTCGTCAAGGGGCGCGCGACGCGGCGGATCGATCCGACGCTCGCCGCATCATGGTTGGTGGCGCCGCGGCTCGCGCTGTTCGCGCGGCTGCAGTCGGGGTACCGCACCGGCGGCCTCGCGGTCGCCAGCGGTATCGGGCGGGTGCAGGATTTCGGTTCCGATTCGATCGCGGTGGTCGAGGCCGGGATGCGCAAGCAGCGCACCGGCGCGACCGGACTCGAGCTGACCGTCGCGACTTCCTATGCGCGCTGGCGCGACATCCAGGCCGATCTCTATTCGCGACGCGGCCAGCCCTATACGGTGAATATCGGCAACGCCGACATTATCGGGCTCGAGGCGACGGGGGATTGGGTGCCGGTGCGCGGGCTGCACGCCAATTTCGCGTTCCTCTACACGCACAACGTCGTCGACGGGCCGCTCGCGCAATCCTCGGTCAAGGCCAATCGGCGCTTGCCCGAGACGCCGGCGTTCGCCGGGAACGCCGGGCTGAGCTATCGCTGGACGCTACGCGACGCCTCGACGCTGAGCATCGGCACGTCGGGGCGTTATGTCGGGCGGTCTGTGCTCGGCACCGGGGATTTCCTCGATGTCAGCCAGGGCAATTATGCCGTGCTCGACGCCGATCTCGCCTGGCACTGGCGCAAGTTCGACGTGACGCTGGCGGGGGACAATCTCACCAATGCCAGCGCCAACCGCTTCTCGCTCGGCAATCCGCTGATCCTCGCCTCGCGCCAGCAGACGACGCCGCTGCGCCCGCGCAATATCCGGCTCGGCGTGTCGGTCGCCTGGTAGGCGGCTCAGCGCTCGCCCGGGCGGTAGCGCCGCTCGACATGGCCGGCGAGATCCTCGGGATAGAAATAGACCGGCCGCAATGCGCCCGTGGCATAGCGCTCCGCCTGGTCGGCGAAGTGCGGCGAGGCGGGATCGCCGCTTTCGCCGCCGGCGGTCACCGCCCAGGCGCGCAGCTTCGGGCCGAACTCGACCACCGCGACGAAGCTGTTGCCGCTCGATCCGTAGAGCTTGGTGGTATTGGGATAGAATTTCGCGCCGAACGAGGCGAGGCTGCCCCATTGCGCCGAGGCGAAGGGAACCGGGATGCTCGGGCGGGCGTCGTCGAAATGCGGCGCGATCGCATCGTCGAGCCGCTGGAAGCGGTTGATCCGCCCCCAGCCGACGCGCCAGTCGCCGAAATCGCGCGTCAGTTGGTCGACCGCACCGGCCAGCGCGTCGAGCTTGGCGCTGTCGGAGACGCGCGTCGCGATATAGCGGGGCACGTTGATCTGCTCGGCCTGGACGAAACTGCCGACCTCGCGCCACATCTGACCGGCCCACAGCACGCCGAGGGTGGTGGCGACCGACTCGGGGCCCCAGCGATCGTCCCAGTTCCGCAGAACTTCGATTGGCGCGGCGAGCTTGGCGCGGCGCGGATCGGTTGGCGGGAGCGCGTCATAGGCCTTGACCAAGGGCGGGATCAGGGCCGCGAACGCCGGCATATAGCTGTCATACGCGGCGGCAATGAGCCGTTCGGGGGTGAAATCGTGGCGCCCGGTAAGCAGCAGGTCGGCATGCACGCCGCGCTGGTTCTCGCCGACCATGTCCATGTAGCGCGGATAGTCCTTCGCCTTGGGGCTGTCGGTTCCTGCGGCGCTCCACGGCCAGTCATTGGTGTTGCGCGCCCAGCCGACGCCCGGGTTGATCGCGTTTGGCAGGCTGGCGATCGTGTGCAGCCCGTGCCAGTCGGTCGCCGGGTCGGCGCCATCGACGGGCTTGGTATAATCGAAGCGGTCGTCGCGGATGGGCACGAATTGGGGGTGCAGATAGGCGATCTCGCCCTTGGCATCGGCGAAGAGCGTGTCGTTCGACGAATTCGCCTTTCGCTCGGCGACCTGCATGTAGCTCGCGAGATCGTGCGCCTTGGTGCGCAGCCAGCTTTGCTCGAGCGCGGGGACGGGCTTCCACATCAGCGCCTGCGCGATCCATCCGTTACGGCGCTCGGCGACGATCGGGCCATGGGACGTGGCGTAGGTGGTGAAGTGTCGCGTCGCGTTCGTCCCATCGGCTTTGCGGTAGGCGATCGTGATCAGTCTGTACGTGAGCGGGCGGTCTTCCTTGCCCGACAGATAGGTCATCGGACCGGCGCGGTGCTCGTGGATGGTCTCGGCGAATTCGTCGACATTGTCGACGCCCGACGACGTATGCATCCACCCGGCTTGCTCGTTGAAGCCCTGGTAGATGAAGAACTGTCCCCAGGTCGACGCGCCATAGGCGTTCAAACCTTCGCCGCTCGTCATCTGCAGTTCGGAGCGGAAGTAGAAGCTGGTGTGCGGGTTGATCAGCAGCAGCGCGTGCCCGTTCACGGTGTTCTTCGGCGCGATCGCGATGCCGTTCGATCCGCGCGGTTCGCGGGGGAGCGGGCCGGCATCCTCGGCGGCGACCGCGACCGTCTTGTCGCCATAGAAAGCGGCGAGGTCAGGAAGCGAGATCCGCTCGATGTCGCCGCCGATGCTGCCTTCGGTGAACGACAAGGCCATCCACGGCTCGAAGTGGGTCAGCACCTTGGGATGGACCTGCGGGTGCGTCGCGAGATAATAGTTCAGCCCGTCGGCCCAGGCGGCCATCAAAGTCTGCAGATAGGCCGGGCTGGCGCGGTATTGCGCCTGCAATTCCACCGGATCGACATACAATCGCTGGCGCAGATCGGCCCAGATCGCGGCTTCGCCCTCCGCTTCGGCGGTGCGGCCGAGCGCTGTCAGGTAGTTTGCCTCGATCCGGCCGAAATCATCCTCGGCCTGCGCATAGATCGCGCCGAACACCGCATCGGCGTCGCTGCGTCCCATGACATGCGCGATCCCCCACGTATCCCGCGTGATCGTGACGCGTGCCGCCTCGCCGCGCCAGCGCGCCTGCTCGCCGGGGGGCGGGGCAGGGGCCGCGGCGACCGCGAGCAGGGCTGCAAGAGCGAACAGGTTGCGCGGGCGACGGGTGAGTCTATCCATGGGCGCAACGCTATCGGGCATCGCTCGCGGCGACAATTGATCGTGGGAGCAGTCTGATGAAATGGGCGATCGCCGCAATCCTGTTCGCGCCGCTCGCCCTCGGTGGCACGGCCCCCGAGCCGACCACGCCGCACGCGATCCTGCTGCGTCCTGCGGCGGTGTTCGATGGGGTCGAACCCGTGGCGCATCCCGGCTGGCAAGTGCTCGTCACCGGAGACCGCATCACTGCCGTCGGCCCATCGCTCGCGGTGCCGGCCGGGACCGAGACGATCGACCTGCCCGGCGACACGCTGATGCCCGGCATGATCGAAGGCCACGGCCACCTCTTTCTCCACCCCTATAACGAGACGAGCTGGGACGATCAGGTGCTCCACGAGCCGCTCGCGTTGCGCACCGCGCGCGCGGTCGCGCAAGCGGCGGCGACGCTGCGCGCGGGCTTCACCACCGAGCGCGATCTCGGCACCGAAGGCGCGGGCTATGCCGATGTCGGCTTGCGTCAGGCGATAGCGCAGGGAATCGTGCCCGGACCACGGTTGCTCGTCGCGACGCGCGCGATCGTCGCCAAGGGCGCCTATGGCCCCAAAGGGTTCGAGCCGGGGCTCGTCATCCCGCAGGGTGCCGAGGAAGCGAGCGGGGTCGACGATATCGTCCGCGTCGTCCGTTCGCAGATCGCGGCCGGCGCCGACGTAGTCAAACTCTATGGCGACTATCGCTGGCGTCCGGGCGAACCGAGCCGTCCGACCTTCTCGACCGCCGAGATGACCGCCGCCGTCGCGGCGGCGCACGATGCCGGCCGTATCGTCGCAGTCCACACCGCGACGCCCGAGGGAATGCGCCGCGCGATCGCCGCGGGCGCTGACACGATCGAGCATGGTTATGGCGGCACGCCCGAGATTTTCCGCGCGATGGCGGCGCGGCACATTGCCTTGTGTCCTACGCTCGCCGCCGCCGATGCGGTGGCGCGCTATCGCGGCTGGACCGGCGGCGACCCGGTGCCCGAAGCGGTCGCACAGAGCCGCGCCGCGTTCGCGTCGGCGCGCGCGGTGGGCGTGCCGATCTGCATGGGCGGCGACGTCGGCGTGTTCGCGCATGGCGAGAATGCGCGCGAAATGGTGTTGATGGCGGCGGCGGGAATGCCGGTCGCGCAAGTGGTGATCGCGGCGACCTCGGGCAATGCGACGGCGTTTCACCTGCCCGATCGCGGCGCCGTGCGCGCCGGGCTGCTTGCCGATTTGATCGCGGTGCGGGGCGATCCGACCAAGGCAATCGATGCGGTGCACCATATTCGATGGATTATGAAAAACGGCGCCGTCGCAAGGCCGTAGCGTGGTGGCGCCAAAGAGGACTTACCTCGGAATAATTAAGTATATTACAATAATGTGTCCAGATAGAAGTTAAATGTTTCGTGCGCGCCTCTTGCTTTGCAGCATCGACGGTCGCACTTAGGCTCGCAAGATCGTGAATCCGCCAACACGCGCGGGTCGCCTGGACGAGGGTGGATTGCAGCCGGCCAGGGTCGTGGGGAAGACGTACATGATAAAGCTTACGCGCTCGGTTCGCTCGCTCTTGACCGTGACCAGTCTCGTCGCGCTCGGGGCGTGCTCGAAGAGCGCGCCGCCGCCGCCGCCCAAGCCGCAGGTTTCGGTGGCGCTTCCGCTGCAGCGCGACGTCGTCGATTGGGACGAATATGTCGGCCGGTTCGAGGCGATCCAGGACGTCGAGCTGCGCCCGCGCGTGTCGGGGACGATCGACAACATCCTTTTCGCCAACGGTCAGCACGTCCGCGCGGGCCAACCCTTGTTCACGATCGATCCGCGCCCCTATGCCGCCGCGCTCGCCCAGGCGCGTGCGCAGGTCGCCAAGGCGCAGGCCGCGCTGACTAACGCGCGTTCCGAGCTCGCCCGCGCCGACAAGTTGCTGGCCGCACAGGCGATCGCCAAGGAAGAATATGAAACCAAGCTCGCGACGGTCCGCAGCGCGCAGGCCGATCTGGGTGCTGCCAACGCCAACGTAAGTACCGCGCGGCTCAACCTCGATTTCACCACGGTCCGCTCACCGATCACCGGGATCGTGTCCGACCGTCGCGTCAGCAAGGGCAATTACGCGACCGACGCGACCACCGTGCTGACCCGGGTCGTCTCGACCGATCCGATCTGGTTCACGTTCGACGGCGCCGAGAGTTTCTATCTCAAATATCTGCGTCAGGCGAAGACCGGCGAACGCGGCTCGTCGCGGACCACGCCCAATCCGGTCGACGTCCAGCTCGCCGACGAAAGCGGCTTCCGCTGGCACGGCCATATGCAGTTCGTCGATAATGCGGTCGATCCCAACTCGGGCACGATCCGCGCGCACGCGGTGATCTCCAACCCGGACGGCTTCCTTACGCCCGGCCTGTTCGGCCGTGCGCGCCTGCTCGGCTCGGGCACCTATCACGCGATGCTCGTCCCCGACGAGGCGATCCTCACCGACCAGACGCGCAAGCTCGTCTATGTCGTCGGCAAGGACGGCAAGGCGGTCCAGCGCCCGGTCGATACCGGGCCGCTCGTCGAGGGGCTGCGCGTCGTCAAGACCGGCATCGCTCCGACCGAGCATGTCGTGATCACCGGGATCACCAACCTCCAGCCGGGCACGCCGGTCGGCGCCAAACTGGTGACCATGCAGCCGCGCGCGGCGAATACCGCGCCGAGCTCGCAACCCGACACCGCGCCCCCCGCATCCGACGCGACCGCGAAGTAGCGCCTGCGATGAAATTCCCCCATTTCTTCATCGAGCGCCCGATCTTCGCGGCGGTCATGTCGGTGCTCATCGTGATCTTCGGGATCGTCGCCTATCCGACGCTGCCGATCGCGCAGTATCCGGAGATCGCGCCGCCGACCGTCGTCGTCACCGCGAGCTATCCCGGCGCGACCGCCGAGACGCTCGCCGAGACCGTCGCCGCACCGCTCGAGGAATCGATCAACGGCGTCGAGAACATGCTCTACATGTCGTCGTCGAACACCGGCGACGGCCAGATCTCGATCACCGTGACCTTCAAGCAGGGGGTCAACGTCGATCAGGCGCAGGTGCTCGTGCAGAATCGCGTCTCGACCGCCGAGCCGCGGCTGCCCGACCAGGTCCGCCAGATCGGCGTGACGGTGCTCAAGAATTCGCCCGACATCCTGCTGGTGATCGCGCTGACCTCGACCGACGGCACGCTGTCCGACCAATATATCTCGAACTACGCGACGACGCAGATCATCGACCGCATCTCGCGCATTCCCGGCGTCGGCGGGGTCCGCTCGTTCGGCGGGCGCGATTACAACATGCGCGTGTGGATCGACCCCGATCTCGCCGCCTCGCGCAACCTCACCGTCGACGAGATCGTCACGCAGATCCGCGCGCAGAACGCGCAGGTCGCGGTCGGGTCGGTCGGCGCGCCGCCGTTCAACAAGGGCGGTGCGGCGTTCCAGCTCGGGATTCAGGCGCAGGGCCGCCTGTCGTCGCCCGACCAGTTCGGCCAGATCGTGATCAAGCGCGACGACCAGGGACGGCTGACGCGGCTGCGCGACGTCGCGCGGATCGAACTCGGCGCGCAGGATTACACGATCAACGCGCGATTGAGCGGCAAGCCGATGACCGCGCTCGGCATCACCCAGCTGCCGGGCTCGAACGCGCTGACCACGGCGGAAGCGGTCCAGAAGGAGATCGCTGAGGCCTCCAAGAGCTTCCCGCCGGGGATGAAATATTCGATCCCCTACAATCCGACCGACTATATCGCGGACTCGATCAACGCGGTGTACCATACGCTCGGCGAGGCGATCGTGCTCGTCGCGCTTGTAGTGCTGCTGTTCCTGCAGAGTTGGCGCGCTTCGATCATCCCGATCGTCGCGATCCCGGTGTCGCTGATCGGCAGCCTCGCGGTGCTCGCCGGCTTCGGCTTCAGCCTCAACAACCTGTCGCTGTTCGGCATGGTGCTGGCGATCGGGATCGTCGTCGACGATGCGATCGTCGTCGTCGAGAACGTCGAGCGCCTGATGGAGGAAAAAGGCCTCAGTCCACGCGAGGCCGCGCACGAGACGATGGACGAAGTGTCGGGCGCGCTGATCGCGATCGCGCTGGTGCTTGCCGGTGTGTTCATCCCGACGAGCTTCATCCCCGGCATCTCGGGGCAATTCTATCAGCAGTTCGCGCTGACGATCGTCGCCGCGACGATCATCTCGGCGTTCGTCTCGCTGACGCTGTCGCCCGCACTCGCCGCTTTGGTGCTCAAGCCGAAAGAGCATGACGCGGCGCCCAAGCCGGGTGTCCGTGGTCTGCCGGGACGTTTCGCGCGCGGCTTCAACAACGGTTTCGAAAGTCTCGCACGACGCTTCGGCAAATATACCGCGCGCGCGGTACGCTCGCTGTTGCTCGTCGGTATCGTGTATCTTTGCCTGATCGGGCTTGCCGGATGGCGCTTCTCGGTGACGCCGGGCGGCTTCATCCCGGCGCAGGATCAGGGGTATCTGATCGGTGTCATTCAGATGCCGCCGGGGACCTCGCTCGAACGGACCACCGAAGTGATGGAGCGCGCATCGAAGATCGCGCTCGCCAATGCGGGCGCAGAAGATACCGTGGCCTTCGCAGGTCTCGATGGTGCGACCTTCTCGACCGCACCCAACGCCGCGGCGATGTTCATCCCGCTCAAGGCGTTCGGTCAGCGCGGCAAGGCCGACGTGATCGCCAACGAACTGCGCAAGGCCTTTGCCGGGATCACCGACGGTAACATCCTCGTCGTCCCGCCCCCGCCGGTCCGCGGGATCGGCACCGGCGGCGGCTTCAAGATGCTGATCGAGGACCGCACCAACCTCGGTTACAAGGCGCTCGAAGGCGCGGCCTTCGCGATGATGATGAAGGCCAATCAGACGCCGGGTCTGGTGAGCACCTTCACCACCTTCAACACCCGTACGCCGCGCCTCTTCGCCGATATCGACCGCGAGCGCGCCGAACAGCTCGGCGTACCCGTCGCCAACGTCTTCTCGACGCTCGGCACCTATCTCGGGTCGACCTATATCAACGACTTCAACTATATCGGCCGGACCTACCGCGTCACGGCGCAGGCCGATGCGCCGTATCGCGACCAGGTGTCCGATGTCGGCCATCTGCGGACGCGGTCCGCGGCCGGCAACATGGTGCCGCTCGACGCGGTGATGCGACTCAAGAACGACGCCGGGCCGTACCGCGTGGTGCGCTACAACCTCTATCCCTCGGCCGAGCTGCAGGGCGATACGGCGCGCGGCTATTCGTCGGGGCAGTCGCTGGCATCGATGGCGAAGCTTGCCGCCGAGACGCTGCCAAGGGGCATGAGCTTCGAATGGACCGAGCTCGCCTTCCAGCAGCAGCAGGCGGGCAATACCGCGGCGATCGCGTTCGGGCTCGCGGTGTTGTTCGTCTTCCTGCTGTTAGCGGCGAACTATGAAAGCCTCGTGCTGCCGCTCGCGGTGATCCTGATCGTGCCGATGTGCCTGCTCGCGGCGATCGTCGGCGTGAACATCTTCGGTGGCGACAACAACATCCTGACGCAGATCGGGCTGGTCGTGCTGATCGGCCTCGCCGCGAAAAACGCGATCCTGATCGTCGAGTTCGCGCGCCAGAACGAGCTGGCGGGCATGGAGATGCACGACGCGGCGATCCACGCCGCCGAGCAGCGCCTGCGCCCGATCGTGATGACCTCGATCGCCTTCATCCTCGGCGTGCTGCCGCTGGTGATCGGCTCGGGTCCGGGCGCGGAGATGCGCCAGGCGCTCGGCGTCGCGGTGTTCTTCGGGATGATCGGCGTGACGACCTTCGGCCTGCTCTTCACGCCGACCTTCTATGTCATCAGCCGGACGCTCGGCGATTGGGTGTCGTCCAAGATCCCGCGCCGGAAGGAAAGGGCCCAGACGCCGCGTCCGGCGCCCGAGGAGACGCCGGCATGAAGCGCATCCTGACCGTCCTTCCCGCGCTCGCTCTGTCGGCGTGCGTCGTGGGGCCGAACTATACCAAGCCGAGCACGCCGGTGCCCGCCACCGGCGGCAGCTTCGCCGAGGCGGGCAAGAGCGCGGCGGTCACGCCGACCCAGCTGCCCGAGCGTTGGTGGCGGCTGTACAACGATCCGGTCGTCGACCGGTTGGTCGCGGATGCGCTGGCGCACAATACCGATGTCCGCGTCTCGGCCGCCAATCTGGCGCGCGCGCGCGCGGTGCTCGAGGAACAGCGCGGGGCGCGGTTGCCGACGACCGATCTGAGCGGGCAATATACGCGCGGCCAGGCCAACCTCGCGAGCGTCGGGACCGGCGGCATCGCAGCTGGCGGCGCGAGCGGCGGCACCACGGGCGGTTCGACGGGTACGGCGGCGCAGCAGACCTTCCGCTACAACAGCTTCAGGCTCGGCTTCGACGCGTCGTACGAGGTCGATCTGTTCGGCGGGATCACGCGCGCGATCGAAGCAGCGCGGGGCGATGTCGCCGCCGCGCAGGCGCAGCTCGACGCATCGCGCGTATCGGTCGCCGCCGAGACGGCACGCGCCTATGCGTCCGCCTGCAGCAACGCCGCGCAGCGATCGGTCGCGATCGAGACGGTGCAGCTGCAGCAGCGCACCTTCGCGCTCACCAACACGCTGTTCGACGCCGGCCGAGGCACGCGGCGCGATGTCGAGCGCGCCGACGTGCTGCTCGCGCAGACCCAGGCGACGATCCCCGGCTTCGAGGCCGAGCGGCGCGCCTCGCTCTATGCGCTGGCGGTGCTGACCGGCCTTCCGCCCGAGCAGATCGATGCCGCCGCCGACGCCTGCAAGACGCCGCCGCGCGTCACCTCGGTTCTGCCGATCGGCGACGGCGCCGCGCTGATCGCGCGCCGGCCCGACGTTCGCGCGGCCGAGCGTACGCTCGCCGCGGATACCGCGCGGATCGGCATCGCGGTCGCCGATCTGTATCCCCGGATCCAGCTGCTCGGCGCGATCGGCCTCAATGCGCAGCGCGGGAGCCAGCTGTTCAAGGGCAGCGCGGTGACCTATTCCGCCGGCCCGTTGATTTCGTGGAGCTTCCCCAACCAGACGATCGCGCGCGCGCGCATTCGTCAGGCCCGCGCCGGGGCCGATGCGAGTCTCGCGACCTTCGATGGCCGCGTGCTGACCGCGTTGCAGGAAGTCGAGCAGGCGCTGGCGCGCTATGCCGGCGAACTCGATCGCAACGCCGCGTTGCGCCGCGGCGAGGCTTCGAGCAGCGCCGCCGCGCAACTGTCGCAGCTGCGTTTCGATTACGGCGCCGATAGCTTCCTGCTGTTGATCGAGGCCGAGCGCGACCGGGCGAGCGCGCGCGCGGCGCTCGCGCAATCCGATGCGGCGGTGTCGGATGCGCAGATCAGCCTGTTCAAGGCGCTCGGCGGGGGCTGGGAGGATGCGCCCGCGCCCGTGCGGCGCGAGCCGGTAACGACGACGCAGTGAGCGGGATCCGCAGCGCGCTATTCATGCCCGCGTCCAACATGCGGGCGATCGTCAAGGCGCGCGGGCTCGAGTGCGATGCGGTGATCCTCGATCTCGAGGATTCGGTCGCGCCCGAACAGAAGGCTGCGGCGCGCGATCAGGCGATCGTCGCAGCGGCAGAGGGCGGTTTCGGCGCCCGCCGGCTGGTGTTGCGCGTCAACGGGCTCGATACCGAATGGGGCGAGGCCGATCTCGCGGCGGCGGCGGACGCTGGCTTCGACGCGGTGTTGCTGCCCAAGGTGTCGGCACCGGGCGATCTCGCGTTGGCGCGTGCGCAGCTTGGTGGCGTGCCGCTCTGGGCGATGATCGAGACCTGTGCTGCGATGCTCGCTCTGCCAGCGATCGCCGCAGCGCCGGGGCTGGCGTGTCTGGTCGCGGGCACTAACGATCTTGCCAAGGACATGCGCTGCACGCCGGGAGCCGACCGGCTGCCGTTGCTGCCGCACCTCACCGCGATCGTCACCGCGGCGCGAGCGCATGGCCTGATCGCGCTCGATGGGGTGTCGAACGTGCTCGCCGATACGCCTGAACTCGCAGCCGAATGCGCGCAGGGTGCGGCGTTCGGGTTCGATGGCAAGACGCTGATTCATCCGGCGCAGATCGCGCCCGCGAACCGCGCGTTCGCGCCCTCGGCGGAGCGCGTGGCGTGGGCGCAGGCGGTCATCGCAGCGTTCGCGTTGCCGAAGAATGCAGCGAAGGGCGCAATTCGCGTCGAGGGCGAGATGGTCGAGCGGCTCCATCTCGAAGAGGCCGAGCGCATCGTAAGTCTTTAA
>NZ_JH584241.1:3830775-3846971 GCF_000241485.1 Sphingomonas sp. PAMC 26605 | reverse complement strand
GCCCCTCCCCTTCAGGGGAGGGGTTGGGGGTGGGGCCGTGCCTCGCAGAGAGCCGGCGCCCGTTACTTCCCCACTCCAACCCCTCCCCTGAAGGGGAGGGGCTTTTTAGAAGATCACAGCACCCGACCCGCCACCGCATCGAGCTTCGCCAACACCGCCGGATCGCGCGCCTCGGGCGCGGTGATCAGCGCGTAATCGAGCACCGTGTCGAGCGGCGAGGGCGTCCGCTCCCCCGGCAGCGCTGCGACCAATGCAGCGACCGTCTGCCGCGCGATCGCGCCGTTCGCGCCCATCTGCTTGATCACCTCATGCACCTCGACGAACGCGGCTTCCTCGCGCCAGCAATCGTAATCGGTCACCATCCCGATCAGCGCGTACGGCAGCTCGGCCTCGCGCGCGAGCTTGGCCTCGGGCATCGCTGTCATGCCGATCACGTCGGCGCCCCATTGGCGGTACATCAGGCTTTCGGCTCGGCTCGAGAATTGCGGCCCCTCCATTGCGAGATAGGTCGCGCCCTTGGCGACCGTCCCGCCCGCGGCATGCACCGCCTCGGCGGCAAAGGCGGAGAGGCGCGGGCAGACCGGCTCGGCCATCGAGACGTGCGCCACCATGCCGGTGCCGAAGAAGCTCGACTCGCGCGCCACGGTCCGATCGATGAACTGATCGACGATGACGAAATGCCCCGGCGGCAATTCCTCGCGCAGCGACCCGATCGAAGAGATCGCGATGATATCAGTGCACCCGCTGCGCTTGAGCGCGTCGATGTTCGCGCGGGCGTTGAGCTCGGACGGGCTGATGCGATGTCCGCGGCCGTGGCGCGGGAGGAACACCAGATCGACGTCGCCGATCGACCCGAACAGCAATTCGTCCGACGGCGGCCCCCAGGGGGTGTCGACACGGCGCCATTCGGGGTTCTCGAGCGCATCGATCGCATAGAGGCCCGAGCCGCCGATGATGCCGAGTGTCCACTTGCTGCTCATGCGGGAGTCTCCGTCCAGTGATCCAGCCAGGCCTGTGCCTGTTTCGCTTCGCCGACCGCATGCGCGCTCACGGCGCCACGCGAGGCGAGGAAGCGCGCATGCAAGGCAAACGGCTCGAGCGACAATTGGTCGCGCAAGGAATCGACGCTTTCGCCGAGCTCGGTCAGTTCCGCGATGGTCGGAGCCGCCTTGGCGAGCTGCGCCTTGTCCTTGCCGTGCCCGAACAGCCGCAACTGCCCCGCGGCGGTGCGCTGCAACGCGTCGTGCAGCAGCGTGTGATACTCGGTCTCGGCCTCGATCCGGCGGTCGTCGAGCCGGGCGAGGCGGTCTGCCTTGGCCATCGTCAAATCACCTTCATGTCGCTTTGATAATGGTACCAGGCGAACACCGCCGCCGCGCCGCGATGCGGGCGCCACGGCTCGGCGAGTTCGCGCACCAGTTTCTCGCTCGGGCGTGTCTCATGCCCGAGGATCCGCCCGATCTCGATCTGGATCGCGAGGTCGCCCGCCGGCCAGATGTCGAGCCGCCCCTCGGCGAACAGCAGGTAGATCTCTGCCGACCAGCGCCCGATCCCCTTGACTGCGACGAGCTTGGCGATCGCCTCCTCGTCGTCTTCGGGCAGGTTCGCCAGATCGAGTTCGCCGCTCGTCACCAGCGCGGCGAGGCTGCGGGCATAGCCGGCCTTCTGGCGCGACAGCCCGGCTTCGCGCAGCTGCTCATCGCTCGCCCGGGTGACGGTGCCGGGGTCGTCCAGGTCGCCGATGATCCCCTCGAGCTTGTGCCACACCGACTGCGCCGCCTTGGTGCTGACCTGCTGGCCGATGATCGTGCGCAAGAGCGTCGCGTAGCCCCGCGCGCTGATCCGCGGCTCGGGATAGCCGACGCGCGCGAGCGCCGCAGCGATCGCGGGTTCGCGCCGCGCGAGTTCGTCCATCGCGGTCTTCAACTGGTCGGCGTTCAGGCCCATGCGGTGATCCCTTGATCGGCGCTGCGTCTGGCGGCATGGCGGTGGAAATTCGCTATCGTAAAGGACCTCATATGCCCAAGCTTATCGTTGTGACCCGCGAGGGCGAAGAGCGCGAGATCGATGGCGAAGCGGGGCTGTCGGTGATGGAAGTGATTCGCGACGCCGGGATCGACGAGATCCTGGCGCTGTGCGGCGGCTGCTGCTCGTGCGCGACGTGCCATGTCCATGTCGACCCGGAATTTGCCGACAAACTCCCCAAGATGAGCGCCGATGAGGACGATCTGCTCGATTCGTCGGCCGATCGCACCGCGACCTCGCGACTGTCGTGCCAGCTGCCGATGACCGATGCGCTCGACGGGCTGAAGGTCACGATCGCGGCGGAAGACTGAGCTCCACGCCCGTCGTCCCCGCGAAAGCGGGGATCCCGCTGCCTGGCCCCGCCGCCGGCAGAAGAAGCGGGACCCTCGCTTTCGCGAGGGTGACGGGATGGTCGTGGCGTTTTACCGCGTCGCGACCGCGTACAGCGCGATCGCCGCGGCGTTCGACACGTTGAGGCTCTCGATCTTGTCCGAGATCGGCAGCTTGGCGAGCTCGTCGCAATGCGCCGCGGTGTTCTGCCGCATGCCTTCGCCCTCGGCGCCGAGCACGAGTGCGATGCGCTGCGTGCCCATCGCCTTTGCCAAGGTCTGCTCCGAATCGCCCGTAAGGCCGATCCGCCAGAACCCCGCCTCGGCAATTTCCTCCAAGGCGCGCGCGAGGTTGGTGACGCGCACCCATGGCACGAGCTCGAGCGCACCCGAGGCCGAGCGCGCGATCGTCCCCGATTCGGGCGGCGCGTTGCGATCGGGCGTGACGATGCCGAGCGCGTCGAACGCCGCCGCCGAGCGCAGGATCGCGCCGACATTGTGCGGATCGGTCACGCCGTCGAGAATCAGGAGCGGACGCTGGTCGCCGGCGCCCTGCTCGAGCAGATCGGCGAGCCAGATATCTTCGAGCGGATCGACCTCGATTACGAGCCCCTGGTGCGGCGCGTCGCCGGGCACGAGGCGCGCTAGGTCGGTCGCCTGCGCGTAGACGATCGGAATCGCCGGATTGAACTCGATATTGGCGATCGCCTCGCGCGTCGCCCAGATCTTCCGCACGACACGCTCTGGATTCTCGAGCGCGGCGATGACCGCGTGGCGCCCCCAGAAACGTGGGCGCCCGACGGGGGCTTTCGACGGGCGGTGTCCGCGACGGGCGGGCATCAGGCGATCCCGCCGACGGAAAGGGTGGAGAAACGAACCATTGCGAAAACCTTCGATCGACACAGCGAATAGGTCCGCACGGGTATGCGCCGCAGGGCCCGCGTGCAAGCCTTGCGGCTTTCTGCGCTATCGCGGTTGACAGGCGCGCACGCGGTCGGCATTGGCACGCCTCGCTTTTCGAAGCGCACCTGGGGACAGGTGGCCGAGTGGTTAAAGGCAGCAGACTGTAAATCTGCCGGAGTTTCTCCTACGTAGGTTCGAACCCTACCCTGTCCACCATAGTTCGCGGGGATTTCCGGCGATGAATCCCCTCTATGCCGGGCTCGGCACCACCATCTTCGAAGCGATGTCGGCGCGCGCGCGGGCGACCGGGGCGATCAACCTCGGACAGGGCTTCCCCGACGGGCGGGGGCCCGCGGACGTGCTCGCCGAGGCGGCACGCGCTTTGCTCGAAGAGTCGAATCAATATCCGCCGATGGCCGGCACCCCTGCTTCGCGGGCGGCGGTCGCGGAGCATTACCGTGTCCATCAGGCGCTCGATCTCGATCCGGGCGAGGTGATCGTCACCTCGGGCGCGACCGAGGCGCTGGCGGCGGCGATCTTCGCGCTCGTCACCCCCGGCGACGAAGTGGTGATGTTCCAGCCGCTCTACGACGCCTATCTGCCGCTGGTGCGTCAGGCCGGCGGGGTGGCCAAGCTCGTACGGCTCGAGCCGCCCGAATGGCGCATCACCGCGGAAGCGCTCGCGGCGGTGGCGAGCGCGCGAACGCGGCTGGTGTTGCTCAATTCGCCGCTCAACCCGACCGGCACGATGATCTCGCCCGCCGAACTGTCGCTGCTCGCCGATTTCTGCACGAGCCACGACGCGATCGCGATCTGCGACGAAGTGTGGGAGCATGTCGTATTCGACGGCGCACAGCATCGCTCGCTGATGACCATGCCCGGCATGCGGAACCGCACCGTCAAGATCGGCTCGGCCGGCAAGATCTTCTCGCTCACGGGCTGGAAGGTCGGCTGGATGTGCGCGACCCCGGCGATCTCTTCGGTACTCGCCAAGGCGCATCAATTCCTCACCTTCACCACGCCGCCCAATCTGCAGGCCGCCGTGGCGTACGGATTGAGCAAGGATCCTGCCTATTTCGAGGACATGCGCGCCGGCTACCAGCGCTCGCGCGATCGGCTGGCGGACGGGCTGACCAAGCTCGGCTATGCCGTGCTGCCGAGTGCGGCGACCTATTTCCTCAATATCGATCTCGCCGCCTCGGGGATCGCGCTGGACGACGTCGCCTTCGCCGAATGGCTGATCGAGCAGGCCGGCGTGGCGACGATCCCGGTTTCGGCTTTCTATGCCGAGGATGCGGTCACCAGCGTGGTGCGCCTCTGCTTCGCCAAGCAGGACGCGACGCTCGACGCCGCGCTCGAGCGGATGACGCGGCGGCCGTAGCGGTGGTGCCTAGATCGATGCGAGCAAACCCCGCTCGGTCAGATACCCCGTCACCAACCGCGCCGGGGTAACGTCGAACGCCGGATTGGCAGCGTTCGACGCGGTGACTCGGATCGAACCGCCTTCGCCGCTGACATGCGTCACTTCCGCGCCCGAGCGCTCCTCGATCGGAATGTCGGCACCGGTCGCGGTCGCGGCGTCGAAGGTCGTGTAGGGCAAAGCGACATAGAAGGGCACGCCGTTGTCCTTCGCGGCGAGTGCCTTGAGATAGGTGCCGATCTTGTTGCAGACGTCGCCATTGGCGGTGACGCGATCGGTGCCGACGATCACCGCATCGACCTGACCGGTCATCATCAGATGCCCGCCCGCATTGTCGGCGATCACGGTGTGCGGCACGCCATGCCCGGCGAGCTCGAACGCGGTAAGCAGCGCGCCCTGATTGCGCGGGCGCGTCTCGTCGACCCAGACGTGCACCGGGATGCCGGCATCGTGCGCGAGATAGATCGGCGCGGTCGCGGTGCCGTAATCGACCGTCGCGAGCCAGCCGGCGTTGCAATGCGTCAGCACGTTGAGCGCGCGGTCGGGGTTCTTCGCGTGGAGGTCGCGAAACAGCGCCAGCCCATGCGCGCCGATCGCCTGGTTGAGCGCGACATCCTCGTCGCAGATCGCATCGGCGCGCGCGAAGGCGGCGGCGCCGCGCTCAGCGGCGGGGAGGGGGCGGACCGTGGCTAAAACCGTGTCGAGCGCCCATTTGAGGTTCACCGCGGTCGGCCGTGCGGCGAGCAATTGCGCATGGGCCCGGTCGAGCGCGGCGTCCGATCCGTCCTCGGCGAGCGCCATCGCCAGGCCATAGGCCGCGGTCGCGCCGATCAGCGGTGCGCCGCGCGTCCACATCTCGCGGATCGCGACTTCGGCGTCGTGCGCGTGGCGCAGCTCGACCCATTTGACCGTCCAGGGGAGTTCGCGCTGGTCGAGGATGCAGACGCCCTTGCCATCCGAGGTGCGCCGGATCGAGCGTTGATGCGTACCGTCGAGCTTCATCGCGCTTCCTCGGTCGTGGCAGGCGCCGATGGCCGAGGCGCGAAAGCGGGGAGGGCGACTTCGTCGAAGCTGGCGATGTCGCCGCGCGGTCCGGCGCGATCGATCAGCCGTGCCGCCATCCCCGCCGTCCGCGCCGCCGCGATCTCCGCGGGCGTATCCGACAGGAACAAGATGTCCTGCGCGTCCTCGCCAATCGCCTGAGCGATCGCCGCGTACGACGCCGCCTCGCGCTTCGGTCCGGTCGTCGTGTCGAAATAGCACCGGAAGAGGGGCGTCAGATCGCCTGCGTCGCTATGCCCGAAGAGAAGCTTCTGCGCCGCCACCGAACCCGAGGAGAAGACGTAGAGCTTCACCCCCGCAGCGTGCCAGCGCCGCAGGCCTGCCACCGCATCGGAATAAACATGCCCGGTGAACGCGCCCGCGGCATAGCCGTCGGCCCAGATCATGCCTTGCAGCGCCTTGAGCGGCGTCGCCTTGCGGTCCTCGTCGATCCAGCGGAGCAAGGTCTTCACCGGATCGCCCGGCTCGGTCGCTGCGACCTCTGTCAGGATCGGTGCCGTCTCGACCGGATGCGCGGTAACATAGTCTGCGAGATGCGTCCGCGCATAGGGGAAGAGGACGTCCGCGACGAAGGCGATGCTCGACGTCGTCCCCTCGATATCGGTGAGGATCGCCTTCACGCGGGCTCGAGCCGCGGAAAGCGCGCGGCGATGTCGCTGCCGGTGAAGCGCGCGATCCAGCCGTCGGGATTGACGAACAGCCGGATCGCGGTGAAGCGCGGCGTGGCCCCCATGTCGAACCAGTGGCGCATCCCCGCCGGCACCGAGATCAGATCCCCCGCGCTGCACAGCATGGCGAACACGCGATCGTCGTGATGGAGGGTGAACAGCCCTTCGCCTTCGACGAAGAAGCGGACCTCATCCTCGCCATGCGTATGCTCAGACAGGAATTTGCCGCGAAGCGCGTCGCGCTCGGGATGATCGGGCGCAATTGCCGCGACGTCGATCGAGCGATAGCCGCCCTGCGCGGTCAAGCGATCGACCTCCTCGGCATAGACCGCGAGAATGTCGCTATCGGCAGCGAGCGGCCTGAGCGGCCAGCGTTCGAAGCGCACGCCGATCGTGGCGAGCGCCGCGGCGATCGCCGCAGCGTCGCGCGTGTCGAGCAGCGGCGCTGCGCCGTCGGTTTCGGCAAAGACCTGCAAGCGGCTCATCGAAAGCTCCTTTCGGCGCGTTCGGCGGCGATCATCCATTCGATCGCCTCGATCACGCGCTCGGCCTCGGCCATGTCGCGGCCCCAGCCGTACAGGCCGTGGCTGCGGATGAGATAGGCGGGGATCGCGCCGGGCGCCAGCAATCGCGGTGAGATTGCGGCGTCGATCTCGGCCATGTCCTGGCTGTTCGCGACGATCGGCAGCGTGACCGCGGTATCGTGCGTCGCGATTCCCGGCAGCGCCTTGAGCATTTCGTGGCCCGCCAGCGCATAATCGTCGCCGAGCACCGCGCGGCTGAGTCCGACCGCGTCGGGCGAGTGGCTATGGAGCACCGCACCGACCGCAGGGAAGGCGCGGTACAGAGCGAGGTGCAAAGCGGTTTCGGCCGACGGCTTTTTGCCGTCGAGCGCGGCGCCTTGCGTATCGACTCGCATCACGTCGTCGGGCGTCAGGCGGCCCTTGTGCCGGCCCGACACCGTCACCGCGAAACTGCCGTCGTCGAGCCGCGCCGAATAATTGCCCGAGGTCGCCGGCGCCCAGCCCTTGCCGTCGAGCCAGCGCCCGACCGCGACGATCGCCTGTTGTGCTTGCGCGAAGCTAATTGTCACCGGGTTAGCCGTGGAGCGGGTAACGGGAATCGAACCCGTGTATTCAGCTTGGAAGGCTGCTGTACTACCATTGTACTATACCCGCTCGCCGGCTCAGCGCACGCATGTGCGGCGATGTGCCCCGGTTAGCGCGGTGCTGCCGTGGGCGCAAGATGCAGGCCTTGCCCTTGTGCCCGGCGCGTGACGCGGTGCCGCGCGGAAAATTGGCGCCAACCCCACCGGCATGCCAGCAAGAGCTGGCATCTCCCGCTGGCACGTCGATCCAGCTTTCGCTGGGACGACGCGATGCGATCGGACGCCAGGCCGTTACATCGGAAACCAGATGGGCTTGGCGCGCCCGCAAAATTGGTCGAAAGAGCGTCGCAATAACGGAGAGTATGCCATGCGGATCATCGACCATCACATCGTCGGCTTGTCGGGCGGCGGCGCGGCGCGGACCGGCGACGTGTTCGACCCCAATACCGGCCAGGTCCAGGCCAGCGTCAACCTTGGCACACAGGCGACGCTCGACGCCGCCGTCGCCGCGGCGCTGAAGGCGCAGCCGGGCTGGGCGGCGACCAACCCGCAGCGCCGCGCGCGCGTGATGTTCAACTTCAAGGCGTTGGTCGAGGCGCATATGGACGAGCTCGCGCATCTGCTCTCGTCCGAGCATGGCAAGGTGATCGCCGATTCGAAGGGCGACATCCAGCGCGGGCTCGAGGTGATCGAATTCTGCTGCGGCATCCCGCATGTGCTGAAGGGCGAATATACCCAGGGCGCAGGCCCCGGCATCGACGTCTATTCGATGCGTCAGCCGCTCGGCATCGGGGCTGGGATCACCCCGTTCAACTTCCCGGCGATGATCCCGCTGTGGATGTCGGGCGTGGCGATAGCTACGGGCAACGCCTTCCTGCTGAAACCGTCCGAACGCGATCCGTCGGTGCCGGTGCGGCTCGCCGAGCTGTTCGCCGAAGCGGGCCTGCCCGAGGGCATCCTCCAGGTCGTCCATGGCGACAAGGAAATGGTCGATGCGATCCTCGATCATCCCGCGATCAGCGCGGTCAGCTTCGTCGGCTCGTCCGACATCGCGCATTATGTCTACAAGCGCGGCGTCGCGGCGGGCAAGCGCGTCCAGGCGATGGGCGGTGCGAAGAATCACGGCATCGTCATGCCCGACGCCGATCTCGATCAGGTCGTCGCCGACCTCTCGGGCGCGGCGTTCGGCAGCGCGGGCGAGCGCTGCATGGCGCTGCCGGTGGTGGTGCCGGTCGGCGAGAAGACCGCGGAGCGCTTGCGCGAGAAGCTGATCCCGGCGATCGCGGCGCTCCGCGTGGGCGTCTCGACCGACACCGACGCGCATTACGGCCCGGTCGTGAATGCCGCGCATCGCAGCCGGATCGAGCAATGGATCCAGACCGGGGTCGACGAGGGCGCCGAGCTCGTCGTCGACGGCCGCGGCTTCGAATTGCAGGGCCATGAGAAGGGCTTCTTCATCGGCCCGTCGCTGTTCGATCACGTCACGCCCGAGATGTCGGCCTATAAGGAAGAGATCTTCGGTCCGGTCCTCCAGATCGTCCGCGCCGACGATTTCGAGCATGCGCTGCGCCTGCCGAGCGAGCATCAATACGGCAACGGCGTCGCGATCTTCACGCGCAACGGCCACGCCGCGCGCGAATTCGCCGCGCGCGTGAATGTCGGGATGGTCGGCATCAACGTGCCGATCCCGGTGCCGGTCGCCTACCACACCTTCGGCGGCTGGAAGCGCTCGGCGTTCGGCGACACCAACCAGCACGGCATGGAAGGCGTCAAGTTCTGGACCAAGGTCAAGACCGTGACGCAGCGCTGGCCCGACGGTGGTGTGGGCGATGGCGCGAACGCCTTCGTCATCCCGACGATGGGGTAAGACGTGCGGCGCGGGGGGCTCCTCTGGCGGATGACGCGCAAGCGGCGGCGCCCGGCGCCGTCGCGGCGCGAGCGTCTGTTCCACCGCTTCCGCGTCACGCTGCTGGCGAGCGCGATCGTCGTGATCGGCGTGCCGACCGCGGTGAGCCTCGAGCGCTCGCCGCCCTGGTTGCGCCCCGGCAAACGGATCGCCTTCACCTTCGACGATGTTCCGCGCGGGCCGGGCGCCTTTTACACCCCCGACCAGCGGACGCGGCTGCTGATCGCCGCATTGCATGATGCAGGTGTCGAGCAGGCTGCCTTCTTCGCCAATCCGGGGCGGATCGGCCCGGCGGGGGGCAGCGCGCGGCTCGCTGCTTATGTCGACGCGGGCCATGTCGTGGGCGATCACAGCTTTTCGCACCATGATCTCGCCACCATGCCGGCCGCGAGCTTCCTTGCAGATATCGACAAAGCCGAAAGCTGGCTGAAAGGGCGGCCCGGCTATCGTCCGTGGTTCCGCTTTCCCGGCCTCAATCAGGGCGGTCGTGACGTGGCGAAGCGGCGCGCGGTGGTCGATGGCCTGACTGCGCGCGGATTGCAGATCGCCTGGGTCTCGGTCGATGGCTCGGACTGGAACATCGAAGGCCAGACGATCGCCGCGAAACGCGCCGGTCTCGCGATCGACGAAGCGGCGTTGCGCGACCTCTATGTCGAGACGATGCTGCAGTCCGCCGATTTCTCCGACGCGTTGCTGCGCCGCACGATCGGCCGGTCGGCGCCGCACGTGCTGTTGCTCCACGAGACCGATCTTGCCGCGCGCTATCTGCCCGATCTGGTGGCGGGTCTGCGCGGCGAAGGCTGGCAGATCGTCACCGCCGACGCCGCCTTTGCCGATCCGCTCTATCACGATACCAGTGCGTTCGTCAGCGCGAACGGCACCTTGCCCGAGGCGCTCGCATGGCGGAAAGGCGTCGGCGGGCCGCTATATTACGCGCGCAACGATGTGGCGCTCGCCAATCGGCTGTTCGCGCAGCGGGTCCTGCACCGCGTATCGGCCGTGGGGACGGTCGTGGCGCGAGCGCCTTCGCACCGGCGCTGTCCGGTGAAACTCCGTCCACGGCGGCGCGTCTGTGCGTCGACCGCCTTTGTAACGCCGCGCATGCCGCGGATAGGGATTGCTGCATGACCGACCAGTTCGACCTCACCGACGACCAGCGCGAGATCCAGGATCTCGCGCGGAAATTCACCGCCGACCGGATCACCCCGCACGCGGCAGAGTGGGACGAGAAGCACATCTTCCCGCGCGAGACGATCAAGGCGGCAGCCGAATTGGGGTTCGCCGCGATCTACGTGTCGGAGGAATCGGGCGGCATCAATCTCGGTCGGCTCGAGGCGGCGCTGATCATGGAGGCGATGGCCTATGGCTGTCCGTCGACCAGCGCGTTCATCTCGATCCATAACATGGCGAGCTGGATGATCGATCGGTTCGGCGCGCAGGGCGTCAAGGACAAGTATCTGCCCGACCTGGTCACGATGGACCGGATCGCCAGCTATTGCCTGACCGAACCCGGCTCGGGTTCGGACGCGGCTGCGTTGAAGACCAAGGCGGTGCGCGCCACTGATGGGGGGGGCGACCATTACATCGTCACCGGCAGCAAGCAGTTCATCTCGGGCGCGGGCGAGAACGAAGTCTATGTGACGATGGTCCGCACCGGCGTCGAAGGGCCAAAGGGCATTTCATGTCTGGTGATCGAGAAGGACATGCCCGGCGTCAGCTTCGGCGCGAACGAGCGCAAGCTCGGCTGGCATTCGCAGCCGACGCGCCAGGTGACCTTCGACGGCGTGCGCGTGCCGGCTGAAAATCTTGTTGGCGGTGAGGGTGAGGGGTTCCGCATCGCGATGATGGGGCTCGACGGCGGGCGGCTCAACATCGGCGCCTGCTCGCTCGGCGGCGCGCAGCGCTGCCTCGACGAGGCGATCGGCTATACGCGCGACCGCAAGCAGTTCGGCACCGCGATCGCCGATTTCCAGAACACGCAGTTCACGCTCGCCGACATGGCGACCGATTTGGAGGCGGCGCGTGCGCTGCTCTACATGGCGGCGGCGAAGGTGACGGCGAACGCGCCCGACAAGACCAAGTTCGCCGCGATGGCCAAGCGGCTCGCGACCGACAGCGGCTCGGCGATCGCCGACCGCGCGCTGCAGCTGCATGGCGGCTACGGCTATCTGATGGACTATCCGATCGAGCGTTTCTGGCGTGACCTGCGCGTGCATTCGATCCTCGAGGGGACCAACCAGGTGATGCGGATGATCGTCGGCCGCGAGCTGACCCGGCAATGAGCGGGGGTGCTCTTAACTCCCTCTCCCCGTGGGAGAGGGAAGGGGCCCGCTCGGCGCAGCCGAGTGGGAAGGGTGAGGGCAGCGCGTCTTACTGGCGTGGGCTGCCCTCACCCGACCTCGCTCCGCTCGGCCACCCTCTCCCGGTGGGAGAGGGATTATGAGCGACGTTTTTACTCAGATTGAGGGCAGGGTCGCCCGTATCCGCCTCAACCGCCCGAAGGCGCTCAACGCCCTCACCACCCCGATGTGCGAAGCCATGCTCGAAGCGCTAGACACCTGGCGCACCGACCCGGCAATCGAAGTCATACTCCTGGACCACGCCGAAGGCCGCGGCTTCTGCGCCGGCGGGGACATCCGCATGCTCGCCGAAAGCGGCGCCGGCGATGGCGCGGAAGCGCGGCGCTTCTTCCACACCGAATACCGCCTCAACCACCGCCTGTTCACCTACGCCAAGCCGACGGTCGCCTTCATGGACGGCATCACGATGGGCGGGGGTGTCGGGCTCGCGTGCCCGTGCGAACACCGCATCGCGACCGAGAACACCAAGTTCGCGATGCCCGAGACCGGCATCGGCCTGTTCCCCGATGTCGGCGGTGGCTGGTATCTGTCGCGGTTGCCCGGGCGGATCGGCCAGTATCTCGCGCTGACCGGCCATCGGCTCGACGGTGCCGAGTGCCTCGCGCTTGGCCTCGCCACGCACTATCTACCAGGCGCGGCGCTCGACGACGCCAAGGCGCGGATCGCGGCGGACCCGGCGACACTGGCCGCAACGCTCGACGATCTGGCCATATCGCCGCCCGAAGCGCGGATTCTCGCGCACCGCGACGAGATCGACCGGCTGTTCGCCTCGGACGTGCTCGAGGAAATCTATGCCGCGCTCGAGGCCGATGGCGGTGAATGGGCGCTCGCCCAGTTCGCCACGCTGAAAACGAAATCGCCGCAGACGATGAAGGTGTCGCTGCGGCTGCTCCACGAAGGCGCCGCGATGCCGACCTTCGAGGACGAGATGCGCCAGGAATATGCCGTCGGCGCGCATGTCGTGCAGCGGCACGATTTCCTCGAGGGCGTCCGCGCGGCGATCGTCGACAAGGACAATGCCCCGCGCTGGGACCCGGCGACGCCCGAGGGGGTGAGCGATCACGTGCTCGACCAGATCTTCGCGCCGCTACCCGCGGCCGAGGAATGGACGCCCGGCTGATCGTCACCCCGGCGTAGACCGGGGCCGCTCTATCCTCGCGCGCGGCAGGCGTCGCGCGCACCACCCAACGGCCCCGGCCTTCGCCGGGGCGACGGAGAGACGAATGACCTACGAAACCCTCCTCGTCGAACAGCGCGGCCGCGTGACGCTCGTCACGCTCAACCGCCCGCAGGCGCTCAACGCGCTCAACAGCCAGATCCTCGCCGACCTGCTCGCGGCGATGGCGGCGTTCGACGCCGATCCGGGGCAGGGCTGCGCCGTGATCACCGGCAGCGAGAAGGCGTTCGCCGCGGGCGCCGACATCAAGGAGATGCAGGCGCAGGGCTTTGCCGACATGTACGCGCATGATTTCTTCGCCGGCTGGGATCGCTTCACGCGCACCCGCAAGCCGATCATCGCCGCGGTATCGGGCTATGCGCTCGGCGGCGGTTGCGAGCTGGCGATGATGTGCGACTTCATCCTCGCCGCCGACTCGGCCAAGTTCGGCCAGCCCGAGGTCAAGCTCGCGGTGTCGCCCGGCATGGGCGGCTCGCAGCGCCTCACCCGCGCGGTCGGCAAGGCCAAGGCGATGGAGATGTGCCTCACCGGCCGGATGATGGACGCCGCCGAAGCCGAACGCGCCGGGCTCGTCTCGCGCGTCGTGCCCGCCGCCGAGCTGGTCGAGGAAGCGGTCAAGACCGCGACGACGATCGCCGGGATGGCGCCGCTCGCGGTGCTGGCGAACAAGGAGATGGTCAATGCGGCGTTCGAGACGAGCCTCGCGATGGGCGTGCAATTCGAGCGGCGGCTGTTCCATGCGCTGTTCGGGACGGATGACCAGAGCGAGGGGATGAGCGCGTTCGTCGAGAAGCGGGCCGGGACCTGGACGGGGAAATGACGGCAATCCCCCTCCCGCTTGCGGGAGGGGCTAGGGGTGGGGCGTGCAGCAACCGGTGCGCTCTCGGTCACGCCCCACCCCCAACCCCTCCCGCAGGCGGGAGGGGAGTAAGAAGACGTAGGAGAGAAAAATGACACGCATCGCTTTCATCGGGCTCGGCAACATGGGCGGCGGGATGGCCGCGAACCTCGCCAAGGCCGGCCACGACGTCCGCGCTTTCGATCTGTCGCAGGACGCGCTCGATCGCGCCAAAGCTGCCGGCTGCGTTCCCGCAAGTTCCGTCGCCGAGGCCGCCGACGGCGCCGAGGCGATCGTCACGATGCTGCCCGCCGGCGCGCATGTCGAAGCCGTCTACGCCGACCTCTTCGCCGCCAACGTCGCCCCCTCGACGTTGCTGATCGATTGCTCGACGATCGACGTCGCCACCGCCAAGCGCGTCGCCGAGGCGGCGCAGGCCAAGGGCCTCACCGCGGTCGATGCCCCCGTCTCGGGCGGGATCGGCGCTGCCAATGCCGGCACGCTGACCTTCATGGTCGGCGGTAGCGCCGAGGCGTTCGAACGCGCGCAACCGATCCTCGCCGCGATGGGCAAGGCCGTCATCCACGCCGGCGCCAACGGCACCGGCCAGGCCGCCAAGATCGCCAACAACATGCTGCTCGGCGCGACGATGGTGGCGACGTGCGAGGCGTTCCTGCTCGCCGAGAAGCTCGGGCTCGACCCGCAGACCTTCTACGACATTTCGAGCGTCGCTTCGGGCCAGAGCTGGTCGATGACGCGCTATTGCCCGGTCCCCGGCGTCGGCCCCGACACCCCCGCTGATCACGACTATCAAGGCGGCTTCGCGACCGCGCTGATGCTCAAGGACCTCAAGCTCGCCGCCGCAGCAGCGGGCGATACCGGCGCCGATACGCCGATGGGGGCAAAGGCCGCCGAACTGTACCAGCGGTTTGCCGACGACGGGCAGGGCGGGCTCGATTTCTCCGCGATCATCCGTATGTTGCGCGGCTGACCGAATGGGAGCGGGCGGACGCACGATGATCCTTAACCCGCTTCTAACCCTTCGCGGCTACCCAAGGCGGTGATGTTCCACGACACCGCCCTTGCGCGCGCCGCGCGCGCCGCCGACCCGCGACCGGCTTCGGCGGTGAGCACCGGCTGCGGGCTCGCCGGGTTGCTCGGGCTGTTCGCCTGGGTCGCGGTCGCGCGCACTGTCGGGATGGACGGGCCGTACGCTGCGCTCGTCAATATCGCGGCGTGCGCGCTGCCGATGGTGCTGTGGGCGGTGCTGATCGACAAGGTTCACCTCCGCGCCTCGACCGGGATCGACTGGTCCGCGCCGAAGCCGTGGCGCGAGACGCTCGACCTGTCGCTCACCAAGCTTGCCGGATTGTGGCTGACCTGGGCCGGGATCGCGCTGATCTATGGCGTGGGACGCTTCTATTGGAGCTACCAATGGGGTGGCTTTCCGTTCGCGATGCAGTGTTTCGGCGTCGCGGCGCCGGTGCTGTTCCTCGGCTCGATCGTCTACATTCCGTGGCTCGACCGCCGGCTCGAACAGCCCAAGGACGGCTGCTGGGCGCTCGGTGCGTGGCTGATGGGGCTCGACGAGCCGATCGACCGCGAGGCGATCTTCAACCATTTACGCAGCTGGGGGGTGAAGGCGTTCTTCCTGGCCTTCATGCTCGCGGTGGTGCCGCCGGGCTTTTCCGGCTTCATCCGCGGTAATCTGTCGGAGGTGCTGCGCAATCCGGTCGCGCTCGCCAATTGGCTGATTGGCTTCATGTTCGTGATCGACTGCGCGTTCGCGACCGCGGGCTATATCCTCACTTTCCGCCCGCTCGATTCGCACATCCGCAGCGCCAACCCGTTCGCCGCGGCATGGATGGCGGCGCTGATCTGCTATCCGCCGTTCACGCTGATGGCCGATGGCGGCCCGCTCGATTACCATCCCGGGACCTATGGCTCGGATGGCTGGTCGACCTGGTTCGCCGGGCATCCCGCGATCCTGATCCCGATCGGCGTGGTGCTCGTCGGCCTGACCGCGATCTACGCCTGGGCGACGGTGGCGTTCGGCTTCCGTTTTTCGAACCTGACCAACCGCGGGATCCTGACGCATGGCCCCTACGCTTTCTCGCGCCATCCGGCCTATCTGTCGAAGAATCTGTTCTGGTGGATCTCGACGATTCCGGTGCTGACGACGGGGTCGTTCGTCGATGCGGCGCGCGCGACGATCCTGATGGGGGTGGTCAGCGGGGTCTATTATTGGCGCGCGAAGACCGAGGAGCGGCATCTCGGGATGGACCCGGATTATCAGGTTTATTCGGAGTGGATGGCGCGCAATGGCGCGGTACCGCGCTTTTTTGGCTGGGTGAGCGGGAAGCGCTGACAATCCCCCTCCCGCTTGCGGGAGGGGTTAGG
>NZ_JH584241.1:3800547-3830480 GCF_000241485.1 Sphingomonas sp. PAMC 26605 | reverse complement strand
CTAGAACCGCAGCTCGTCATAGACCTTCGAGACGTCGCCGCCCCACACGCCGTGATATTTGTCGAGCAGCACCTGCGCCGGCACCTTGCCGCTGCGCACCACCTCGCGCAGCGGATCGAGGAAGCCCGTCTCGTTGCTGCCGCTCGCGTCGAGCCGCGCGCGCGCGGTGAGGCCGGCGCTCGAAATGTCGACGACCTGGCCCGCAATGTCGCGCAGCGTCCGGCCGCCCGCCACCGGCGCGTCGAGCCCCAGCTTCGGCACCGCGTCGCGCAGCGCCTGCCGCTCGTCGATCGTCCAGTCCTTGACCAGATCCCACGCCGCATCGAGCGCACCCTGATCGTAGAGCAGCCCGACCCACAAAGCCGGCAGCGCGCAGATCTTGTTCCACGGCCCGCCATCGGCGCCGCGCATCTCGAGGAAGGTCTTGAGCCGCACCTCGGGGAAGGCGGTCGAGAGATGGTCGGTCCAATCGTCGAGCGTCGGCTTCTCGCCCGGCAGCACCGACAGCTCGCCTCGCAGAAAGTCGCGGAACGACAGGCCGGCGGCGTCGATATATTTGCCGTCGCGGTAGACGAAGTACATCGGCACATCGAGCGCATAGTCGGTGTAGCGATCATAGCCGAAGCCGTCCTCGAACACGAACGGCAGCATACCGGTGCGCGCCGGATCGGTGTCCGACCAGATATGGCTGCGATACGACAGCATCCCGTTGGGCTTGCCCTCGGTGAACGGCGAGTTCGCGAACAGCGCGGTCGCCAGCGGCTGGAGCGCGAGGCCGACGCGGAACTTCTTCACCATATCAGCTTCGGACGCGTAATCGAGGTTCACCTGGATCGTGCAGGTGCGCAGCATCATGTCGAGCCCCATCGACCCGACGCGCGGCATGTGGCGCAGCATGATCGCATAGCGGCCCTTGGGCATGATCGGCAGCTCGGCGCGCGTCTTGTCTGGCCACATGCCGAGCCCGAGGAAACCGATCCCGAACTTCTCGCCGATCGCCTTGACCTGTTCGAGGTGACGCCCCGTCTCGGCGCAGGTCTGGTGGAGGTTTTCGAGCGGCGCACCCGACAGTTCGAACTGCCCCGCGGGCTCGAGGCTGATCGAGCCGTCGCTGCCCGTCATCGCGATGACGTTTTCGGTGCCGTCGGGGCCGCGCTCGGTGACCGGCGCCCAGCCGAAGCTCTCGAGTTCCTTCAGCAGATCGCGGATGCCGCCCTTTTCGGTGTAGCTCGGCGCGTGATGATCGCTGTCGGCATAGACGAACTTCTCGTGCTCGGTGCCGATCCGCCAGCGTTCGGCGGGCTTCTCGCCACGCGCGAAGCTGGCGACGAGCTGGTCGCGCGATTCGATCAGGGGCGAGCTTTTGATGGTGTCTGGGCGCGTTGTCATGACCGCGCCTTAGCGCTGCCTTTGTCCGCCCGCCAGCGGGTTTCGAATGGCTACCAATCGCCTCGGGATGCCATCCAGATCGCCACGGCCGCAGCGGCCGCGGTATCGGCGCGCAGGATGCGCGGACCGAGCCCGATCGCGACCGCGCCGGGCACCGCGCGGATCGCCGCGCGCTCGTCCTCGTCGAAGCCGCCCTCGGGGCCGATCAGGATCGCGGCCGAGGCGGCACCTCCGCGCATCGCGCCGAGCGCGGGCGCGCCGCCGGTCTCGTCGGCGAAGAACAGCGCGCGCTCGGCGGGCCAGTCGCGCAGCAGCGCCGTCAGCTTGACCGGCTCGGCGAGCTCGGGGACCGCGGTGCGGCCGCATTGCTCGGCCGCCTCGATCATATGCGCGCGCAACCGCTCGCCGTTGAGCCGATCGACCACGGTGCGCCGCGTCAGCACCGGCACCAGCCGCGCGACGCCCAGCTCGCACGCCTTCTCGGCGACCCAGTCGATCCGGCCTTTCTTGATCGGCGCGGCGCACAGCCAAAGGTCGGGCACCGTCTCGGGTTCGCGCAGCTGTTGGGTGACGTCCAGTATCAGCTCGCGCTTGGCGACGCTCGCCGCGACGCCGAGCCATTCGCCCGACTGGCCGTCGAACAGCTTGACCGGATCGCCCGGCTTCATCCGCATGACGCTGCCGAGATAATGCGCCTGCGGGCCGTCGATCCGCAGCGGGCCGAGCCCGAGCGGGGTCGCGACGAACAGGCGCGGGGTCGATTGCGGCGGCCAGGCGGGGGTAGCGGGCATGGCGGCGTGGTAGGGGGTGGGGCGGCGGTTTGCTACCCCGAAGCGTGGTCGTCCCACTGCGCCCGCAGGCGGGCTCGGGCGGTCGCCTGAACACGCAATCAGCGGGCGCCTAGCTCGCCGAATAGGATTTGCGAGGTACCAGCGGGCTTGGCACGTCAACGGTATCTCCTGCCGTATTCGCGAGTACATCAACGGGGATGGTTGTGCTCGGTCTGGATGAAGGCAATCAGAGCCCGAAGTGTCGTCGGCGTTTGGTGTCGGCTGGGATGGTACAGATGGAACCCGGAGAATGGCTGACACCACGGCCCCAGCACCCGGACGAGCGCGCCGCTGTCGATCTGCGAGGCGAGAAAGGCTTCGGGCAGGCACGCGACTCCCATCCCGCTGATAGCGGCATCTCGGATCACGGATGTGTCGTTGACGACCAGCGGTCCCTCGACATCGATATCGAGCGGCCCGTCTGGTCCGTTGAAAGGCCAGCGATAGAGCTGACCGGTTGCGGACCAGCGGTAGTTCAGGCAGGCGTGATATCGCAGATCGTACGGCGTTTCGGGTCTGGATCGTTGAGCGAAATAGGCGGGCGAGGCGGCAACGGCGTTGCGAAAGTCGGGCGTCAGGCGGATGGCGATCATGTCGCGCGCCAGGCGATCGCCGATTCTGATCCCTGCGTCGAACCCTTGCGCCACGATGTCGCTCAATCCATCGTCGATCGTCAGCTCCAGCCTGATCCCCGGATGTCGTTCGCCGAACCGCGCGAGCAGCGGCGTCAGGATGAGGTCTGCCGCCAGCCTCGGCAAGTTGAGCCGGAGCGTGCCGACGGCCGTGTCCTGCATCGCGGCCGTGTCGCTGACCGCCTCTTGAAGGTCGGCAAGGACCGGCCGGAGCCGCGCGTGGAGCGATAGGCCAGCGTCGGTGGGGCTGACGCTGCGCGTCGTGCGATTGAGCAGTCGTAGCCCCAGCCGTGACTCCAATCGACCAATGGTGCGGCTGAGCGCCGAAGGGGTAACCCCGAGCCGTTGTGCAGCAGCGCGGAAGCTGCGCGCTTCGACGACGGCCATGAACGCGTTGAGTTCGCCAAATTCGCCGCTGCGCATCCATTGCTTCTTTCAGATCAACAGTACGTGCCGGTCATAGCGCATTGTTGGTAATAATCTCATTCCTATCTCGTTTTCACAGGAACGGAAAAAACGATGACCTCGAACCCGAACATTCACGCCGATCGCGAAGCTCTTGTGGGCATGGCCGCCTTTGGCACCATAGCGCAGATGGACGGGTTACACGTCGATCAGGTCCTTGCGTAGCGTTGACGCGGTCGTGTCTGCGCAACGCGGTTCCTGCGGTGCCGCAAAGCCTTGCTCCACAATAACGGAAGTATTGTAAATGTTGATTATTGCTGGTCATGTCTTCGTAGCACCCTCCGACGTCGACGCATTCATGACGGACGCGCGCGCGACGCTGCCGTTTGGACGTTCGGCAGACGGGAACCTGTTCTTCTCGTTCACGCTGGATGATCCGGGCGAGGGAAGCGTCACGGTTCTGGAGCGGTGGCGCGACCGGACGGCGCTGAATGCCTATCTTGCGCGGCCGGAGGTGGTCGAGATTTTTCAGCGCTGGGGCGGGAGGATGCGCAACGAGGTCAAGATGTACGACGCAAGCAACGAGCGCTCTCCCAGGGCGGATTGAACCGCTCGAGCAGCGCTCCCCCTTCATCGCAATCCTGCACGCCACCGGTCTGTGCGCATCGCAGTGACGCCTGCGCCCACCGCGTTCCGCGCGCGCTCTACCAGAGCCGGCCATGCCCTATACGCGATCGGTTTCGGGAAAGGAGGCAGTCTCGCGGCAATATCGACTATCGCCATCCGCCGTCCCGAAAGCGGTCGATCGCCTGCCCACCATTTTCCGCAGTTGCGGCCCGCGCCGCAGTGCGGCCCCGCCCGAAACCGGACCGTACGATATCGAATGGGAAACGAACAGGTCGAAAACGACCTCCCCGAGCCCCGCCAGAGAGCAAGGCGCGGCCCGGAACCCGACCGTGCTGAAGAAACCTGCCGCACGACGAATCGCCCATGCCGGCCTCAACACCCCTCGACCGTCATGCGCTTTGTCCACATCACGCGGGCGCGAACGTCGTCCGGTGCGCGGCCGTCTCTCGTGCGGGGCGGCGATCAGGGTTGGGAGGACCATGGCTGCGGCACCCAGGAATAGCCCTTCGCGTCGCGCGCGACATGGCCCAGCCCTGGGAACGCGATATGCGCGCCACCCACCAGAACGCCGCTTTCAGCCGTCTCCGCCAGGATAGCGCTGCGCGTGGCCGCGGCGGCCTTCGGGTCGACGTCATAGTGGATCGTCACCGAAGGGTGCTGGAACTGCACCTCGGCCGAATGGATGACATCGCCCCACAGCAGCAGACGCTCGCCCTTGCTTTCGATGACATAGCCGCTTTGCCCAGGCGTATGCCCGCGCAACGCGATGGCACGGATGCCGGGAAACAGGCTGGTCGGTGCTTCGAAGGTCTTCAACCGACCTGCGGCGACATACGGACCGACCGTCTTCTGCGACTGATCGAAGGTAACGCGTTGCGCCGCGGGCGCGCGCGCTTCCGCCGCCTTGCTCAGCCACAGCGCTGGATCGGCTGCATCGACATAGACGGTCGCGGCCGGGAAGACGCGGCGACCGCCGATCGAAAGGCCTCCCGAATGGTCGCCGTGGATATGCGTCAGCAGGATCGTGTCGATATCCTCGGGCGCATAGCCGGCGCTGCGCAGATTGGCGACGAGCTGACCCGCGACGCCCGCGCCGAACAGTTCGCCGGCCCCGGTGTCGACCAGGATGCGGTGCGCGCCGGTGTCGATCAGATAGCAGTTGATCGACAGCCGCGCCGGGAGCGCCTGATGCTGCGTCTTATAGCGATCCCGGACCAGATCGGGGTCGCTCATGATCGCCGGCAAATCCCGATCCACCGACCCGTCCGACAGGACCGTCACGCGGAAATCGCCGAGCTGCATCCGATAATAGCCCGGCGCCTGCGGCCACGGCGTCTGCGCTACCGAAGTTGCGGGAATGGCGGAAAGCAAAGCGGCCGCCAAAGTCTTGCTGATATCCATCGTTCGTCTCCTCTGGGTACGGGGAGATAGTCACAACCGACCGCGCCGATTAGCCGCCGTTTGCGGTATTCAGTGGACCTTATCCGGTCTAATGGAGAGCGCGATGTCTGCCGATGATACGCTCGCCTTTCTCGCGGTTGCCCAGTTCGGGGGCTTCACCGCCGCCGCATCGCGGCTGCACCAGCCGAAGACCAATCTGGTACGGCGGGTCCGTGCGCTCGAAACCGCGCTCGGGGCGCGGCTGTTCGATCGTACCACCCGGTCGCTCTCGCTGACCGAAGCCGGCTACGAATATCGCCGGCATCTGGGAGACTGGGGGGAGACGCTGGCGGCCGCCGAACAGGCGGTTCGAGACCTGCAGGGCGAGGCGGCGGGCTGGATCAGGATCAGTCTGCCGCATTCGCTGGCGGTGGGGGTCGTCGCGCCGCTTCTGGTCGAATTCGGCATGCTGCATCCGCAGATCCGCTTCGATTTGCGGCTCGATCATCGCGCGGCGGATCTGATTGGCGACGATGTCGATATCGCGCTGCGGCTAGGCCCGCTTCCCGACAGTGCGCTGGTCGCGCGGCGACTGACGCGATTTCCGAACCGGATCTACGCGGCGCCCGCCTATCTCGATCGTCGTGGAACGCCGGTGCACCCGGACGACCTGCTGGAGCACGCGACGCTCGCCAATCGTCTGGCCGAGCGCCAGGATGGCCATGCATGGGGGCTGAGCAGCGGTGGCCCGGTACACGACTATGCCATCGCGCCGGTGATGATCGCCGACGACCCGTCCGCTTTGCTCGGTGCGCTCGCGGCCGGGTTCGGGTTGATGTTGGCGACCGACCAGCTGGTCGCGCCGCTCGTGACGGATGGTCGGGTCGTTCCGGTGCTGTCGCGCTGGACGGGGCGTATGCCGGAATTGCATGCGGTGTTTCCGACCGGTCGAGGGCGTTTCCTCAAGATCCGATTGCTGGTCGATTTCCTCGCGGCGCGTTTTGCAGCGCTTGGTGCAACCGCCGTATAGCCGACGTCGCCGAAGCCGAATGACGCGTGATCGCGCGATGCTCGTGGGGAGGGCGCCGCCGGATCGCGCGAAGGGCATTGGGTCGATCGGACCGACGTCCCCGCACACGGCGTGCCCAAACGCAGCGGCCCCGGCCTCCGCCGGGGCGACGGTCGTCAGTGGCTATCTCTCTGGTCGCGGGCGGTCACCGCCGCCGCCACACCGCGCGCACGGCGAGCGCGACGACCGCCAGCGCGAGCGCCGCGAGGATCGCCCAGCCGGCCATCACCCCGACGCCGCGCGCGAGCGCCCAGAGCAAAGCTTCGAAGAACCGTCCGATCGCGACGGAGAGATGTACCATGCTGTCCGCCTGTGTCCGGCCCGGTAGCGGGTCTCGACCTCTATCACGCCCGACCATGGCGAAGTCGAGGCGGCGCGCGATGCTCGTTGCGCGATAGCGCGGGGGCGGTCGCACAACGGCGTTTCCGCATTCTGTCCGCGCGCGTATGAGCATGCGGCATGACCTCCGTTGATCGCGCCGCCGCAGACCTCACCCCCGATACCGAGCATCGCGGCCTTGTCGGCCTGCTCCCGGCGCCGGCGCGTCGGTTCGCGCTGCTCGCGCGGTTCGATCGGCCGATCGGCTGGTGGCTGCTGTTCTGGCCCGGGGCGTGGGGTGTCGCGCTCGCCGGCGGGGCGGTGACGCGCTGGGATTTGATCCTCTGGCTGTTGCTCGGCAGCATCGCGATGCGCGGGGCGGGGTGCGTGCTCAACGATATCGTCGATCGCGATCTCGACCGGCAGGTGGCGCGCACGCGCAACCGCCCGATCGCGAGCGGCGCGGTGTCGCTGCGCGCGGCTTGGGCGTGGCTGCTGTTGTTGTGCCTGGTCGGGCTGGTCGTGCTGCTGCAGCTTCGCCTCTTCGCCGCGGCGATCGCGGTCGCCAGCGTCGCGCCCGTCGCGGCCTATCCCTTCATGAAGCGGATCACCTGGTGGCCGCAGGTGTGGCTCGGCCTCGTCTTCTCCTGGGCGGCGCTGGTCGGGTGGAGCGAGGTGAGCGGCGCGCTCGCCGCGCCCGGGCTGCTGCTCTATGCCGGGTCGATCTGCTGGGTGGTCGGCTATGACACGATCTACGCGCTGCAGGACCGCGAGGACGATGCGCTGATCGGGGTGCGCTCGTCGGCGCTGCGGATGGGGACTCGGGTGCGGCTGGGTGTTGGGCTGTTCTATGCGGCGGCGCTGATGCTGTGGGGGGCGGCGATCTGGGTGTGGCGCCCCGATTGGCTGGCGCTCGTCGCGCTGCTGCCGGTCGCGGGGCATTTCGTCTGGCAGGTCGCGACGCTTGCGCCCGACGATGGCGCGGGGGCGTTGCGGCGGTTCCGCTCGAACCGCTTTGCCGGGTTGCTGGTGTTTCTGGCGTGCGTCGTGGTCGGGACGCCGTGGCCGTATTGAGGGGATACCCAACTCGTCACCCTCGCGAAGGCGAGGGGGCCGCGTGAGGGGGGACATCTCCCAACCCGTCACCCTCGCGGAAGCGAGGGTCCCGCTTCTTCTTCGGCAGCGAGCAGGTAGCGGGATCCCCGCTTTCGCGGGGATGACGGGGGAAGGTTGCACGCTTGCCCGCCCGCACCTAAGTCCGCAGCCATGCTGACCCCAGACCAAGCCCGCGATCGCGCCGCCGATATCGTCACTCGTGCCAAGGCGGCGGGCGCCGATGCCGCCGATGCGGTCTATGCCGCCGACACTTCGCTCGATGTGGCGGTGCGGCTCGGCGCGCTCGAGGATGTCGGGCGCTCGGAAAGCGCGGAACTCGGCCTGCGCGTCTTCGTTGGCAAGCGCTCGGCGAGCGTCTCGACCTCCGATCTGTCGCACGACGCGCTGGCGGCATTGGTCGAACGCGCGGTGGCGATGGCGCGCGAAGCGCCCGAGGACGCCTGGGCCGGGCTCGCGCCCGCCGAGCGGCTGATGCACGGCGCGCCGCCGCTGCTCGACCTCGACGATCTCGCGCAGGGTGGCGAAGAAGCCTCGCCGAGCGCCTTGCGCGATGCCGCGGAAGCGGCGGAAGACGCCGCACGCGCCGTTGCTGGCGTGACCAACAGCGAGGGCGGATCGGCGAGCGCGGCGCGCTCGATCTGGGCGCTCGCCACCAGCCACGGTTTCGCCGCGGCCTATGCCACGACCGGATACGGCCTGTCGGCGAGCGTGCTGGCCGGGGAGGGCGGCGCGATGGTGCGCGATTACGCCTATAGCTCGAAGCGCCATCGCCGCGCGCTCGAGAATCCGACCGAGATCGGCACGCGCGCGGGCAATCGCGCGGTGGCGCGCGTCAATCCCGGGCGGCTTGCGAGCGGGCCGATGAGCGTGGTGTTCGATCCGCGCGTCGGGTCGAGCCTGCTCGGCCATCTGATCGGCGCGATCTCGGGCCAGGCGATCACGCGCAAGACGAGCTTCCTGCTCGACGCGCTCGGCACGCAGGTGTTTTCGAGCGCGGTGACGGTGCTCGACGATCCGCATTTGCCGCACGGGCTGCGCTCGCGGCCGTTCGACGGCGAGGGGCTGCCGGTGTCGCCGATGGCGATCATCGACGCGGGGATGCTCGAGGCGTGGCTGCTCGACAGCGCGTCGGCGCGGCAATTGGGGCTCGAGCCGACGGGGCACGCCGCGCGCGGCGTCGGCGGCGCGCCGGGCGTTTCGACCAGCAACCTCCATATGGCGGCGGGCGACCTTCCGCCCGAGACCTTGATCGCCGATATCGCGAGCGGCGTGCTCGTCACCGAGCTGATCGGGATGGGCGTCAACGGCGTGACGGGCGATTACAGCCGCGGCGCGGCGGGCTTCCGGATCGAGAATGGCGTCGTCACCGGGCCGGTCGCGGAATTCACCATCGCGGGCAATCTCAAGGACATGTTCCGCGAGCTTACCCCGGCGAACGATCTCGAATTCCGCTACGGGATCAACGTCCCGACGATCCGCATCGACGGGATGACGGTGGCGAGTGGCTGAAGCTTCGCGCGCCGATCTTGGGCTGGCCGACGCCGTCGCGGCGGTCGCGGCCGAGGCGGGTGCGCTCGCGCTGCGGCACTGGCGGACCGATTTCGCGCGCTGGGAAAAGGCGCCGAACGACCCGGTCAGCCAGGTCGATCTCGACGTCAACACCTTGCTCCACGCGCGACTGTCGGCGCTCTTGCCCGATGCGGGCTGGCTGTCCGAGGAGACCGCCGACAATGCCGATCGGCTCGACTGCGAGCGGGTGTGGGTGGTCGATCCGATCGACGGCACGCGCGATTTCATCCGCGGGCGCGATGGCTGGGCGGTGTCGGTCGCGCTGGTCGAACAAGGGCGGGTCACGATCGGCGTGCTCGACGCGCCCGCGCGCGGCGACATTTTCCGCGCGGCGCTGGGGCAGGGGGCGACGCGCAACGGCGCCGCGATCCGGGTCGGCGGCCGGCGCGTCTTCAGTGGATCGCGCGTCCCGACCGATGGCCTGCCCAAGGCCGACAGCGATCTCGTCGCAGTCGCCAAGCCCAATTCGATCGCCCTCAGGATCGCGATGGTGGCCGCCGACGAGGCCGATCTCGTCGCGACGCTGCGCTGGGGCTATGAGTGGGACATCGCCGCCGCCGCGCTGATCGCCGCCGAGGCGGGGGCGAGCGTCAGCGACGCGTTCGGTGCGCCGCTCGCCTTCAATACGCCGCGCGCGCAGGCGTTCGGCGTGCTCGCGACGACGCCGGGGGTCCATGCCGCCGCGGTCGACCGGCTGCGCGATCGGGCGCGGACGCTGTCGGTGTGAGCGGCATGCGTCCGGCGCTTTCCACCTGTGCTGTAGCGCTCCTCCTCGCCGCCTGTTCGTCGGGCGACGACAAGGCGGCGCGTCGTCGTGCGGCGGGGCCCGCGCCCTCGCCGGCGGCGCTGTTGCGCGTCGCTAGCGCTTCGGCCGGCGAGAAGGTTTTCGGGCAATGCTACGCGTGTCATTCGATCGACCGCTACGCGGCCGATCGTAGCGGGCCGAACCTGTTCGGGGTGATCGGCGCCGAGGTCGCGCAACGCCGGCCGCGCTTTCCTTACACCTCCGCCCTGCAATCGTTCGGTGGGCGCTGGACGCCCGCGCGGATGGATGCGTGGCTCACCAATCCGAAGCGGCTGGTGCCCGGCACCGCGATGGGCTTCGCGGGGCTCGCCGATCCGCTCGATCGCGCCGACCTGATCGCCTATCTGCAGACGCAGCGCTGATCCGCGACGCCCGCTACAGCGAGCGCCCGATCAGCTCCTTCATGATCTCGTTGGTCCCGCCGAAGATCCGCGTCACGCGCGCCGCGCGCCAGGCGCGGGCGATCGGATATTCGTTCATGTAACCCGCACCGCCGTGCAGCTGGAGGCAGGCGTCCATCACCTCCCATTGCAGGTCGGTGTGCCACAGCTTGGCCGCGGCGCCTTCCTCGTTGGTCAGCTCGCCCTTGAGATGCCGCGCGATCGCCCAGTCGAGATGCGCCCAGCCGACCTGCAGCTTGGCCTTGAGATCGGCGAGCACGAAGCGGGTGTTCTGGAAATCGAACACCATTCCGGCAAACGCCTTGCGCGTCTTCGTGAACTCGACCGTCTCATCGAACGCCTTCTGCGCCGAGGCCTGGACCGACACTGCGATCGACAGGCGCTCCTGCGGCAATTGGCTCATCAGATAGATGAAGCCCTTGCCCTCTTCGCCGAGGCAGTTGGTCATCGGCACGCGGACGTCCTCGAAGAACAGCTCGGAGGTGTCGGCGGCTTCCTGGCCGATCTTGTCTAGCTTGCGGCCCTTGCTGAAGCCTGCGCGGTCGCTCTCGACCAGGATGATCGACATGCCCTTCCAAGCGGGCTTGGCGTCGGGATCGGTCTTCGCGACGACCAGTGTCAAATCGGTGTTCTGCCCGTTAGTGATGTAGGTCTTCGAGCCGTTGATGACGTAGTGGTTGCCGTCCTTCTTCGCCGTCGTGCGGATGGCCTGGAGGTCCGAGCCGGTGCCGGGCTCGGTCATCGCGATCGCGGTGATCACCTCGCCCGAGACCATCTTGGGCAGCCACTGCTTCTTCTGCTCTTCCGAGCCATAGGTCTCGATATAGCCCGCGACGATGTCCGACTGGAGCGAGAAGCCCGCGGGCACGCCGTTATACGCCATCTCCTCGTCGACGATCGCGTTATAGCCGAAGTCGAGCCCGAGCCCGCCATAGGCCTCGGGTGCGGTCGGGCAGAGCATGCCGATCTCGCCGGCCTTACGCCAGAAATCCTTGGGGACGAGCCGGTCTTCCTCCCACTGCGCGACGTGCGGGACGCCTTCCTTCTGCAGGAACTGGCGGACGGTCTGGCGGAACGCCTCGTGATCTTCGGTATAGGCGAAGCGGCCGGCGACGGTGTCGAGCGAGGACATTTCGGACTCTCCTAGGTTTCACGTTGCAACGCGTTTTCCTGACGGTGTGCGGTGTCTTTCCGCGAGCGTCAATCCCCACCGTCATCCCCGCGAAAGCGGGGATCCCGCTGCTTCTTCTTCCCGCGGACGCTCGAAAGAAGCGGGATTCCCGCTTTCGCGGGAATGACGGAACGGGCTAAGGGTGGGGAAATCGTAGGAGAGCGCATGTGAAACTGGCCAGCCTCAAATCCGGGCGCGACGGCAAGCTCGTCGTCGTATCGAACGATCTCGCCTGGTACGCCGACGCCGGGCACATCGCGCCGACGCTGCAGGCCGCGCTCGACGATTGGGACCGCGTCCTGCCCGATCTCCAGAACCTCGCGATCGACCTCGAGCACGAGACGATCCCGATGCAGCGCTTCCACGAAACCAAGGCCGCGGCACCGTTGCCGCGCGCGTACCAATGGGCCGACGGCTCGGCCTATGTGAACCATGTCGCCTTGGTGCGGCAGGCGCGTTCGGCCGAAATGCCCGACAGTTTCTGGCACGATCCGCTCATGTATCAGGGCGGATCGGACGGCTTTCTGGGGCCGCGCGAGGCGATTCCGCTCGCCGACGAAAGCTGGGGCTGCGATTTCGAGGGCGAAGTCGTCGTCGTCACCGGTGACGTCGCGCAGGGTGCGAGCCGCGATGCGGCGCTCGCCGCGGTGCGGCTGGTCGGGCTGACCAACGACGTGTCGCTGCGCAACCTGATCCCAGGTGAACTGGCGAAGGGCTTCGGCTTCTTCCAGTCGAAGCCCGCCAGCGCCTTCTCGCCGGTGTTCGTCACCCCCGATTCGCTCGGCGACTGGTGGCAGGACGGCAAGCTCCACCGCACGCTGATGGTCGATTTCAACGGCGAGCCGTTCGGGCGCGTCGCGGCGGGGGCCGACATGACCTTCGATTTCGGCACACTGATCGCCCACGCCGCCAAGACGCGCGCGCTGGGGGCGGGGACGATCGTCGGATCGGGTACCGTGTCGAACCGCGGCGCCGATGGCGGACCGGGCAAGACGATCGCCGACGGCGGCGTCGGCTATGCCTGCCTTGCCGAACTGCGGACGGTCGAGACGATCGTCGGCGGCGCGCCGCGCACCGCCTTCCTCAAGGCGGGCGACACCGTGCGAATCTGGGCCGAGGACGACAAGCACCATCCGATCTTCGGGACGATCGAGCAGACGGTTGGCGAAGCGGCGTAACGCCGGCTCAGGCGGCGCGCGGCGGCGCTGCGATCCGATCGAGCGGAAGCAGCAGCGGCTGCTCCCCCGCTATGCCCCGCCACGCGGTGATGCCATAGACCTGCGCAAGCGCTGCGTCGGTCAGCACCGCATCGGGTGCGCCGTCCGCCACCAGCCGCCCCTGATCGAGCAACAGCAGGCGGTCGCAGAAGCGCGCCGCGATCGACAGATCGTGCAGCACCACGACGATCAGCGCCCCGCCGCGCGCCTGCGCCTGGAGCAGCGCCATAATTTCGAGCTGGTGCCCGGGGTCGAGCGCGGTGAGCGGCTCGTCGGCGATCAGCGCGGGCGCACCGGTCGCGAGCGCGCGCGCGAGCATCACGCGCGCGCGCTCGCCGCCCGACAGGTCGGTCGCGGTCCGATCGGCGAGATGCGTCGTGCCGGTGTCGCGTAAAGCGGCGTCGATCGCGGCCTGATCCTCTACGCCGATCCGCGAGAAAGGCCCGAGATGCGGCAGCCGCCCGAGCCCGACGAGCCGCGCGACGCTCAGCGGCCAGTGCAGCGCATAGGCTTGCGGCAGATAGGCGACACGGCGCGCGACGCCCTCGCTGCCGAGCGTCGCCACGTCGGCGCCGTCGATCATCACGCGCCCGGCCTCGGCGGGAAGCAGCCCGAGCAGCGCACGCGCGAAGGTCGACTTGCCCGCACCGTTGGGGCCGATCACGCCGATCAGCGCGCCTTGCTCGAGCGTCACGTCGATCGATTCGAGCACGCGGCGTCCGCCGAGCGCGACCGACAAGCCTTGGGTCGCGATCGTCACCACAGCCGCCGCTCCCGCAGCAGGTAATGGAGGAAGACCGGCACCCCGAGGAACGCGGTCAGCACGCCGAGCTTGAGCGGGGTCGCGGTCGGCACGAGCCGCGTGCCGAGATCGGCGAGCGTCAGCAGCGCTGCACCCGCGAGCGCCGAGGGGACGAGGATCGCCGACGGGCTGCGGTCGGTGCGCGGGCGGACCAGGTGCGGGACGATCAGCCCGACGAAGCCGATGCTCCCTGCGACCGCGACCACGCCGCCGATCCCGATCGCGATGCCGAGCATCAGCCGCAACCGGACTCGCGCGAGATCGACGCCAAGCGTGCGCGCCGCATCCTCGCCCAGCGACAGCGCATCGAGCGCGCGCCCGTCCCACAGCAGCAGCGTCATCCCGATCGCGACGCACGGCAGCGCGATCCAGACATCGCCGAAGCTGCGGTCCTCGAGGCTGCCGAGCAGCCATGTCGTGATCTCCATCGCCGCGAACGGATTGGGCGCGAGGTTGAGCGCGAGATTGATCCCGGCGCCCGATACCGTCGCGACCGCCACCCCTGCCAGGATCAGGCTGAGCGTACTCTCCCCGCGGCGCGACAGCCACATCAATGGCAGCAGCGAGAGCAAGGCGCCAGCGATCGCAAGCAGCGGCAGCACGAAGGGGTGGGCGGTCGCGACTTGCCAGTAGATCGCGATCACCGCGCCGAGCGCGGCGACGCTCGACACGCCGAGCACGCCCGGATCGGCGAGCGGATTGCGCAGATAGCCCTGCATCGACGCGCCGCTTATGCCGAGCATCGCGCCGACCAGCAGCCCGAGCAGCGCGCGCGGCAGGCGCAGCTGGAACAGGATCGCGCGGACGATCGGGTCGCCGTGCCCGGTAAACCCCCTCCACAGCGCCGCCGCCGATAGATGCGCGGGTCCGACCAGCAGCGATGCGGTCGCGGCGACGATCGCCAGCCCCGCCAGCAGGGGGATAAGCCACACGGCATTGCGCGCGGGCGGAAGGTTCGGCACAGCAGACCTCGCTCAGGATCGGTCGGGCCGCCGCGCGCGGTGCGGACGCCCCCCTGAGCCGTAGCCGGGACGCGAGCGAAAGCGAAGGAATTCAGACGTGCGCAGCCTTCGGATCATGCTCGCCATCGCAAGCCTTGCGCTGCTCGGGGCGGCCGCGCCGGGGCCGCGGCGGATCGTCTCGCTCAATCTTTGCGCCGACCAGCTGCTCGTCGGCCTGGCCGACCGGACGCAGATCGTCGCGCTGACCGAATGGGCGCGCGATCCCGAACTGTCGGCGGTGGCGGCGCACGCCCGCTCGATCCCCTTTACGCATCGCAGCGCCGAGGAGGTGATGGCGCTGCGGCCCGATCTCGTGATCGGCGCGCCGTTCCAGACGCGCGCGGTGCTCGCGCCGCTCAAGGCGCATGGGGTGAAGCTGCTCGATTTGCCGTGGAGTCAGGACGTGGCGGCGATCGAGGCCGCGATCACCACGCTGGCGGCGGCGGTCGGGCATCCCGAGCGTGGGGCCCGCATGATCGCGCAGATGCGGCGCGCGCTCGCATCGGTCGGGCCGCCGCCGGGGCGGGGGCGAGTTGCGGCCTATTATCAGCGGCAGGGCTATCTCACGGGCACGGGAACCTTGGTCGATGAGATGTTCCGCCGCGTCGGGCTGGTCAATCTGGCGGCGCGGCTCGGGCGACCGGCGCTGTCGCAGCTGTCGCTCGAGGAGATGGCGCTGGCGCGACCCGATTTCCTGATCCTCGAATCGGGGACGCGCGCGGTTGCCGATCGCGGTACCGCCGCGTTGCATCATCCCGTGCTCGATACCGCGATCCCGGCGGCGCGGCACCTGTACATCGAGCAGGCGCAGACGGTGTGCGGCAGCCCGGCGTTTGCGGCCGCGGTCGCTTCGCTTGCGGCGCAGATCCGCGCTATCGATAGGCGGGAAGGCGTCGGGGGGCGCTAAACCCTCGCTCCCGCCGTGCTCTCTTCATCGTCACCCGGAACAGGGCCCGGGGTGACGGGTAGGGAGCGGTCTTCGCGCGGCGGCTTTAAAACTCGATCCCCTTCTGTGCCTTCACGCCCTGTTCGCGGAACGGGTGTTTCACCAGCGTCATCTCGGTGACCAGATCGGCCATGCCGATCAGCGCCTGCGGGGCATTGCGGCCGGTGACGATGACGTGCGTATCGGCGGGTTTTGCCGCGAGCACTTCGAGCACCTCGTCGAGCGGGAGATAGTCGTAGCGCAGCACGATGTTGAGCTCGTCGGCCACCACCATCTGGTACGACGGATCGGCGATCATCCGCTTGACCTCGTCCCAGGCTTCGCGCGCTACCGCGACGTCGCGCGCGCGGTCCTGCGTGTCCCAGGTGAAGCCTTCGCCCATCGGCTTGAACTCGATCAGGTCGGCGAAGCGGTCGAACACCGGCTTCTCGCCCGTTTCCCACGCGCCCTTGACGAACTGGATCACGCCGACCTTCATCCCGTGGCCGATCGCGCGCACCACCATGCCGAGCGCGGCCGAAGTCTTGCCCTTGCCGTTGCCGGTATGGACGATCAGCAGACCCTTTTCCTGCGTCTTGCTCTCGACGATCCGGTCGCGGGCGACCTTGATCCTGGCCATCTTGGCATTGTGCTCGGCGTCGGTGCGGTCGGCCATCTCGGTGCTCCGGTGAATGCGATGGGCGTCGGGTAGCGCAACGCCAAGGGCAAAGCGAACCGGCAATTCCTGCGCGTGCGTTCGGCTCCTTCGGCGCGCCGACGGGTTAAGCCGCAATGGACCGTCTCCATCCGAACCCTGCGACCCGGCCCCCGGCAGCGCTGCCCCGCCGGTTGCGGCTCGGGCACCATCATTTGCGCCCGTTCCACTGGCGCGAGGCGGCGTTGTGCGTCCCCGCGCTGCCGCTGATCCTGATCGTCGGGCAATGGCTCGGCTATCCGGTCCAAGCCGCGACCGCGGCAGGCGCGGCGTTCGCGGTCGGCTTCGGCGCGGCGCGCGAGATGCGCGGGCGCCGCTGGGCGGCGATGGCCTGGGCGATGGCGGGGATGGTCGTCGCAGCCTTTGCCGGAACCCTGCTCGGGCAGGAGAGCGGAGTCTTCGTGCTCGCCGCGGCCGCAGCGGCGGCGGGGTGCGCGGCGCTCGCGCTGTACGACGAGGACATATGGTGGGTGGTGCTGCAGGTCGTCATCATCTTCTTCGTCGCGGGCTATTTTCACGGCGGGATCGACGCGGCGGGCGAGCGATCGGCGATGATCCTGCTCGGCGGGACGATCGAGATCGCCTCGGTCGTCGCGCTGGCGCGGCTGTTCCCGCGCTCGGGCGCGCCGTTCCTCGCGCCTGCAATCCTGCCCCCGCCACAGCGCGGGACGCTGCTGCGCCATGTGCTGCGCGCGGCCTTGTGCGTCGGGGGCAGCCTCGTCGTGATCCAGCGGCTCGGACTTGCCAATGGCTATTGGGCGCCGATGACCGCGCTGATCGTGCTCAAGCCGCGGCTGCGCGACACGCGCGCACGCGGGCTCGCGCGGATCGGCGGAACGCTCGGCGGCTGTCTGATCGCGACGCTGTTCGCCGCGGCCTTTAACAGCCAGAGCTGGATTTTCCTCGCCGGCGCGACGCTCGCCGCTGGATCTGCCTTCGCGCTGCAGAAGGCGCATTATGCCGGGCTGACCGCGTCGATCACCGCGACGATCGTGCTGCTGATCTCGCTCGGCACCGGCGACGCGGTGGCCAATGCCGAGCATCGCATCGCCGCGACACTGATCGGCGGCGGGCTTGCCGTGTTCGTGGCGCTGGTCATTCCGGGCGGGCGTGCGAGCCGCGTCAGCGAGGCCGACAGCGTCGGCGTATCGTAGCCGGCGGGCGGGGCGCCCGCCCGCTCATGCCCTCACCAGGTGCCGCCGTCGCCGCCGTCCCCGACGCCGTCGTCGCCGTAATTGTTGATCACGACATTCTCCTCGCCGCCGCCGCCGAAGAAGCCCTGGCCGCCGCCGAACCCTTCCGAGCGGTGCCCGCCGAACAGCCCCGACAGGCCGTTGAACAGCATCTCGCCGCCAGCGACACCCGCCGCGGTGGTGCCGGCCGAGCGCAGGAAGCTGCCGAGCCCCCCGCCGCCCGAGAAGATCCCGGGGCGCTCGTCGGGCGGGGGCGGGGCGTAGGCGGGTTGGCTGCCGCCCCACGGGCCCGCTCCGGGCGACAGGAAGCTCGTCGATTGCGCTGGCGCCGCTGCGCTCACCTGCTGCTCGAGCTCGGCGATCCGCGCCTGCGCCGCGTGGAGCGACTGGTCGGCGACGATCGCGTGCTGGACGAGCAGATAGCCCGCATCGGGATTGGCGGCGAGCGCCTGGCGGATCATGCCGTCGGCTTCGCTATCCTTGGCGCCACCACGCGCGCTGGTCAGTTCGCCGAGGAAATTGTTCAACAGGGTGCGTTCGTCGGGGGTCATGTCCAGTCCTCGCATCGGGGACTGGGAGATCGTTCGACACCGCGTGCGCTTCAAGTTGCGTGGCGCTTTCTGACGCGAATTTCATCCAAATCGCAGTCGGCTAGGCAACCCAGGGCAGCGTGACGCCGAGCGCGGTGGCGATCGCCGTCGTCACGCCGATTACCGCAAGGCACGCCGCCCCAAAGACGATCGGCCGCGAGCGCGCGATCAGCGCGATCGACAGCAACACGATTGCGAGCTGCAGCGCGGTCTCGCCGAGTTCATAGCCTTCGCCCGCACGCGCGGCGTGCGCGCCTTCTTCGCGCAACGCATCGCCCTTCGCTTGCAGCTGGCCGATGCCGTGGCCAGCCTTGTCGGGTGCGCGCAAGCGAGCGGCCTCGGCCGCCCAGTCGCGTCGATCGGCGGGGGCGCCGCCGCCGCCCTGCGCTGCGGTCTTGAGCACCGTCTCGCGCACGATCTTGGCCTGCATATAGGCGAAGGTGTCGGACGCTTCGATCCCCTTCAACAGGCTTTCGCGCGCGCTGCCTGCCGCCGCCATGTGGATCACCGCGAGGCTGACCGCGAAACCGCCGACCATCAGCGACACGCGGTCGCGGAATGCGCGCTCGGTGGCACGCTCCTCGCGCTGACCCGCGTCGCGTTCGGCCTCGGCGCGCTCGATCGCGTCGTCGATCAGCTCTTTTGCATCGGCAGCTTCGACCATGAGACGGTTTCCGAGTGAGGGCGATTGCGCGGCTTGTAGCGGCAACCCGCCGCGCGACCCTCGTGAAATTTCCGTCATCATCGCTGCGGCGGCGCGCCGATATTGTTCAACAATCGCGCTGGAAATCGGCGGGCGCGTCGCTTATAGGCCTGCGCTTCGCCGAGCGGGCGCGGCAGCGCCGCCCCGATCGGCCATGCGGGCGTGGTGAAATTGGTAGACGCGCGGGACTCAAAATCCCGTTCCTTAATCGGAGTGTCGGTTCGAGCCCGACCGCCCGCACCATCAGTAGAGCGAATGCCCGGTGTGCGGCCGCGCGCCGCTGCGGACCGGATCGAGGATCAGCGCTTCGGTCGATCCCGTCGGGAAAAGCTGACGGCCTTCCCATTCGGAGACGATGTGTTCGGCCTGCGCGGGCGTGCGGTCGCGCCGCGCCAGCGCAAAGTCGATCCAGGCGCAGCCGGGATTGTAATCGACCCGGCCGTCTTCGAGCACCGCGTCGCCGCGCACGATCGCCACCGCGTCGCGCAGGCTATGCCCGGCGTTGATCAGGCTCAGCGCCGAAAGGCATTGGTCATCCGACCAGTCGAACGTGCTCGCGCCGCTGCGGGCTTCAAGATCATGGCGCGCCGCGGTCAGGCGTGCGCGCAATAATGGTGAGAGTCTCATCGATGTTGCCTCCCCAGGATATGATCACCGTCACCTGAAAGACGACACGCGTCTGCGATTCCCGCCTTTTCCTAGAGACGATCGTTGCAGGTTCGAAAGGAAAGACAATCGATTTTGATCAAGCCGCCGCCATTTCCAGCGATTCGCTGATCTCGAACCAAGCCGCTTCGGCGGTATCGAGCTTCTTCGAGACTTGCGCGTGCTGCTTGACCAGGTCGGCCGGCGACAGCCGCGCGAGCCATGCTTCGGCGGTGCTCGGATCGAGCATCGCGCGGTCGATCGCGTCGCGCTGCTTGGTGAGCTTGGCGACGAGCGCCTCGGCCTCGTGCGCGCGCTTCTGCAGTGCGACCGCGGCGGCGCTCAGTTGCGGCTTGTCGTCCTTCTTGGCGGCCTTGGTCTTGGCGCCTTCGCCGCCGCCGTCGCCCGAGAGCACGAAGGCGATGTAATCCTCCATGCTGCCGGCATATTCCTTGGCGGTGCCGTTATCGACCAGCACGAGCCGGTCGGCGGTGAGCTCGACCATGTGGCGATCGTGGCTGACGAGGATGACCGCGCCGTCATAGGCGTTGAGCGCCTGCACCAGCGCCTCGCGCGCATCGACGTCCAGATGGTTCGTCGGCTCGTCGAGGATCAGCATGTGTGGCGCGTCGCGCGTGATCAGCGCGAGCGCGAGGCGCGCGCGTTCGCCGCCCGAGAGCTTGCCGACCTTCTGCGTCGCCTTGACGCCCGAGAAGCCGAAGCGACCGAGCTGCGCGCGCACCGCGCCGGGAGTCTTGCCCGACATCATCCGCGTCATATGCTCGAGCGGGGTATCGTCGCCGTCGAGTTCCTCGACCTGATACTGCGTGAAATAGCCGACGCGCATCTTGCCGCTGGCATTCATCGCGCCGTCCATCGTCGGCAGCTGCGCCGCGAGCAGGCGCGCGAGCGTGGTCTTGCCGTTGCCGTTGCGCCCGAGCAGCGCGACACGGTCGTCGGGATCGAGGCGCAGGTTGAGCCGCTGGAGGATCGGCTTTTCCGCGTAACCGACCGCGGCCATGTCGAGCGTGATCAGCGGCGGGCGCAGTTCTTCGGGGCTCGGGAATTCGAACGACAGCGTCGGATCCTCGGCCATTGAGGCGATCGGCTGCATCTTGGCGAGCATCTTCTGGCGGCTCTGCGCCTGCTTGGCGGTCGAGGCGCGCGCCGAGTTCTTGGCGATATATTCGCTGAGCTTCGCGCGTTGCGTGTCCTGCGCGGCCTTGGCGGCGGCGAGCTGCGCGACGCGTTCGGCGCGCTGGCGCTCGAAGCTGTCGTAACCGCCGGTGTAGAGATGGACCTTCCCGCCCTCTAGATGGAGGATGGTGTCGACGACATTGTTGAGCAGATCGCGCTCGTGGCTGATCACCACCATCATCGCGGGGTAGGATTTGAGGAAGTTCTCGAGCCACAAGGTCGCTTCGAGATCGAGATGGTTCGACGGCTCGTCGAGCAGCAGCAGATCGGGCTCGGAGAACAGAAGCGCGGCGAGCGCGACGCGCATCTTCCAGCCGCCCGAATAGGAATCGAGCGGGCGGCCCTGCATTTCCTCGTCGAAGCCCAAGCCGACGAGGATGCGTGCGGCGCGGGCAGGGGCGGTATAGGCGTCGATCGCGGTGAGGCGCTCGTAGATGACGCCCATGCGGTCGGGATCCTGGCAGGTCTCGGCCTCCTCCAGCAGCGACGCGCGCTCGGTGTCGGCGGCGAGCACGGCCTCGACCGGGGTGGTCGTGCCCGAGGGGGCTTCCTGCGCGATATAGCCGATGCGCGTGCCGCGCGGCATCTCGATCTCGCCGAGATCGGGCTCGAGCTGGCCGATCATGACTTTCATCAGCGTCGACTTGCCGGCGCCGTTGCGCCCGATCAGCCCGACGCGGCTCCTGGGCGGCAGCGCCGCGCTCGCACCGTCGAGGATCGCGCGCCCACCGAGGCGCACCGTGATACCATTGATATTCAGCATCGGCGGGCCGTAGCAGATTGTTGCGTTGCACCCAAGTGTCCGGCACGGCGTTGTGCAACAAAGCCTGTGGAGAGCCTGAATGAGCGTCGCCTTCCGCCGCGAGAGCGACGAAGAACATCTCGAACCCAAGTTCGAACGGCCGATCGCGCCGGGTCCGAACCTAGTGACGCCACGCGGGTTGGCGCTGATCGGGGCGAAGGTGACCGAGCTCGAAGCTGCGGTGGCGGCTGCTGTGGCCGAGGACCGCGACGTGGTGCTGCGCGAGCTGCGCTATTGGCACACCCGCCAGACCACCGCCGAGGTCGTCGCGCCCGCGGCGGAGGGTGAAGTCGGGATTGGCAGCACCGTGACCTATCGTCTCAACGGCGCCGAGCGCGTGGTCGAGATCGTCGGCGGCGACGAGGCCGATCCGGCGGCGGGCAAGATCGGCTATCAGGCCCCGCTGGCGCGCGCGCTGCTCGGTGCGGAGGTCGGCGAGCGCGTCGAGTTCGCGGGGAAGGACGAGGCGATCGAGGTGGTTGCTGTCGCCGTGTCGGACGGAGCCTAGCCGGCGGTCGCGACCCTCAGTCCGCCCCACCCCCATCCGTCACCCCGGGCTTGTCCCGGGGTCCACCGAGATGCAGATACTGCCCCCGCAGTTCACGCCGCACGGTGGACCCCGGGACGGGCCCGGGGTGACGGGAGAGGGCGGGCGGTCCAAAATTAGCGCAGAACCGGCTCCGGCACCTCCACCTCACCCGCCTGCAACGCCGCTTCCGCCTCCGCCATATACCCCCGCGTCAGCGGCAGCGCGCGGCGGTCGCGGATCAATTGCACCTGGTAGTTGCACATCACGCCATGCTTGAACGCCGCCATCGCGCCGGCAAGATAGAAGACCCACATCCGATAGAAGCGCGCATCGAACATCGCCTCGATCTTGTCGCGATTGGCGACGGCGCGGTCGTACCAGTGGCGGATCGTCAGCGCGTAATGGACGCGCAGCGTCTCGACATCGGCAGCGATCAGCCGGACCGATTCGCTCGCGCCGACGATTTCCGAAAGCGCCGGATTGTAGCCGCCGGGGAAGATGTACTTGGCGGTGAACGGGTCGGTCTGCCCGGGGCCGCCCATGCGTCCGATCGTGTGCAGCAGCATCACGCCGTCCTCCTCGAGCAACGCGCGACATTTGTGGAAGAAGGTGCGATAATTGGGCACGCCGACATGCTCGAACATGCCGACAGAAACGATCCGGTCGAACCGCCCCGTCAGCTCGCGATAGTCGATCAGCTCGAACTTCACGCGGTCGGCGACGCCGGCTTCCTCGGCGCGGCGGCGGGCGGTCTTGAGTTGCTCCTCCGACAGCGTGATGCCGAGTACGTCGACGTCAGCCACGCGGTTGAGATACAGCGCCATCCCGCCCCAGCCGCAGCCGATGTCGAGCACGCGCTGACCGGGTTTCAGCTGCAATTTCGCGGCGATATGCGCCTTCTTGTCGAGCTGCGCCTGTTCGAGGCTATTGTCCTCGTCGGTGAAATAGGCGCAGCTATATTGGCGGTCGGCGTCGAGGAAGAGATCGTAGAGCCGGTCGCCGATATCGTAATGGTGCGCGACGTTCTGCTTCGACTTGGCGACGCGGTTGAGTTGCCGCAGCCGCGCGGTGCTCGCCGCCCAGGCGAGCTTGACCGGGTTCTTGGTGCCGATCGTGCTCCGGCCATCTTCCCAGCGGCCGTTGCCGCGGATCAGGTCGATCATCCCGGCGATATCGTCATTGTCGACCAGCAGCCGCCCGTCCATCCACGCCAGCGCCGCGCCGAGCCGCGGGTGGCGCGCGATATAGCTCGCGACGTTCTTGTCGGCGAAACGCAGCGTGACGGGTCGGAACGCAGGGTCGGGGGTTCCGTAGCGATACTGCTTCCCGTCGGCGTCGACGATCGTCAGCTCGCCGCGCTTGACGACATTCTTCGCGAACCGGTCGAACATCCACATCGAACTTGGTCTCCACAGACAAAGGATCCGCGCGTGCCGGACAGCTAGCCGAGGGATGGCGCGCGGAGGGGAGGGTTGGTGCGAGGCCGTGGTGCCCGTCCCGCGCGCCCCGCGCAAGACCAAGCCGTCTTCAGTGGGCGCGGCCTATGACGATGGCCGCCGCGTCGTCGGATTGAAGTCCGCAGTATTCCACAGTCGAAACGTACCTTGTGTCAGATTAAAAACAATAACGGCTGCGAAACGATGCAAAGGGTCACTCAATATTGTTGTATTGAGTCAGATCAATTAATCAGTTTATCATGATCTTCTCGTTAATCCGGATCAGCAAGCGAATCATTGGGCGGTTCGCGGTTGAACACGGGATTTGATACGATGAAGACGATGATGCTGGGCGTGGCGCTTGCGGCATGCCTTCCCTGCCTCGCGCAGCCAGCTCTGGCGCAAACGGGGCCGGTGCAACCGGACGCTGCGCCGCGCGCGACGACGGCCGATCAGGGCCGGTTCCGCATCGGGCTGACCGCTGGCACGCTCGGTATCGGTCCGGAAATCGGCTATCGCGCCAATCGCACGATCGGCGTGCGGGCGAACGCGACCTTCCTGTCGTTCGATCACAGCGTCAAATCGAACAACGTCCGCTATGACGGCCACGCCAACCTCAAGTCGGGCGGCGTGATGCTCGATCTCTACCCGTTCGGCGGTGGGTTCTTCCTCTCGGCCGGTGCGCGCATCAACGGCAATGACGGCCGTCTGCGCGCCACGCCGCAAAGCACGACGACGATCGGCACTACCGCCTTCACGCCCGCGCAGATCGGCACGATCAGCGGGCGCGCCGAAGTGAAGGACGTCGCGCCGCAGCTGACGCTCGGATATGGCGGTGGTCTGCACCACGGGCTGAGCTTCCATTTCGAGGCCGGCGCATTGTTCCAGGGTGCGGTGCGCGTGCGCGATTTCCGCTCGAACGGGACGCTCGCCAACGATCCGCGCTTCTTGGTCGAGCTCGAGAACGAGCGTCAGAGCACGCAGCGCAAGGTCGACGACTACAAGGTCTATCCGATCGCGCAGATCGGGCTGAAGTACCGCTTCTAAGATCTGCAATCAGCGTTCCGCTCGTAGGAGCGGCCTGTCGAAGCGATGCGCCACGGTCCGGCCGTAGCGCTTCGGCAGGGACCGCTGCGCGGGTCAACGCGCGAGCGTGATCCGTGCGATCAGCCCGCCGCCGTCGCGGTTCGCGAGCGTGATATCCCCGCCGGCGTCGCGCACGATCGTCCGCGCCAATGCTAGCCCCAGGCCGATCCCCCCGGTTTCCTTATTGCGCGACGTTTCCAGCCGCGTGAACGCCTCGAACACGTCGCCCAGCCGCTCGGCCGGGATGCCGGGGCCGCGGTCGCACACCAGGATCGCGACCGCATGGGCGCTCGCTTCGATGCTGACTTCGACCGCGCCGGCATATTTCAGCGCATTCTCGATCAGGTTGCGCAGCGCGCGCCGCATCAGCCCGGGGCGCAGCCGCATCCGCATCCGCGGGCTTTCCTCGAACACCACTTCATGGCCGATCTCGCGGAAATCCTCGACCACGGCATCGACCAGCGCCGCGAGATCGACCTCGGTCGGCGGCTCGCTCGGCCGGCCGATCCGCGCGAGCGAGAGGATGTCGTCGAGCATCCGGTTCATCTCGGCGATCGTCTCGGCCATTTTCGCGCGGTCGGCATCGTCGTCGACCGATTCGACGCGGACGCGCAGCGAGGCGAGCGGGGTGCGCAGATCGTGCCCGATCGCGCCGAGCATCCGGTCCTTTTCCTCGAGCATTGCCGTCACGCGCAGCCGCAGCGCATTGAATGCGGCGATCACGTCGCGCACGTCCTGCGGCCCGGCGGCGGCGACGGGCTCGGCGGCGGCGCCCGGCTGGAAACTGCGTGCGGCCTCGGCGAGTCCACGCAACGGCCGCGAGATGCGACGGCCGGCCCACAGCAGCGGGACGAGCACGACGATGTAGAGGATCGCGGTCTGCGCCATCAGCCGCCAGAAGATATCCGAATTGTCGCGCGACCATGGCAGGCTCAGCACCAGCCATTGCCCCGTCGGCCGCTCGACCGCGACCTGAAGCTCGGCGCCGCCGCGGAGCAGGCGCTCGACGCGTTGCGCGCTGACATAGCGCAGCCGCGGGTCGTCGCGTTGGATCGGCAGGACCTGCGTCTGGATTTGCCCGACCTTGACCCCGGCCTCGGCGAGCGCAGCGCGCAATGCGGTCTCGACCGCAGGGATATGCTCGCCGCCCGGCTGGATCGGCGAGGTCGGGACGAGACGGATCCGGCTCCAGCCGCCGCCGCCGACATGCCGCCCCGCCGCGATCCGCTCGTCGGCGTCGATGATCCGCGTGACGACCGGCCCAGTCGCCTGGTCGAGCCGCGCGCGGCGCCGGTCCTGCAGCGCGAGCGTGAAGTTGATTGCCTGCGCGACGAACAGCGCGATCGCGATGAGCAGCGCCATCTGCCCCGACAGGCTGCGCGGCATCGCCCGCAGGCGCGCGAGCTTCAAAGGCGCGTCACTTCGGCGGCGAGCGTGTAGCCGCCGCCCCACACCGTCTTGATCAGTTCGGGCGTCTTGGCGTCCGATTCGATCTTGCGGCGCAGGCGGCTTATCTGATTGTCGATCGCGCGGTCGAACGCGGCGGCCTCGCGGCCTTGCGTCAGATCGAGCAGTTGGTCGCGCGTCAGCACCTGGCGCGGGCGGGTAACAAGCGCGTGGAGCAGATTATATTCGCCGGTCGATAGCGGCACCGAGACGCCCTCGCGGTCGACCAAAGTCCGCTCGCCCGATTTGAGCACCCAGCCGGCAAAGGCGAACGATCCGCTTTCGGGCGCGTGCTGGCGCGTGCCGCCCGCGGCGGCGCGGCGCAGGATGACCTTCACCCGCGCCGCCAGTTCGCGCGGCGAGAAAGGCTTCACGACATAATCGTCGGCGCCCATTTCGAGCCCGACGATGCGGTCGGTCTCTTCGGTGCGCGCGGTGAGCAGGATCACGGGGACTTCGCCGCTCTCGCGGATATGGCGGGTCAGCGACAGGCCGTCCTCGCCCGGCATCATGATGTCGAGGATCACGAGGTCGATCGCATAGGCGGTCATCCGCGCGCGCGCGCCCTCGGCGTCGCCGGCCTGCGTCACGCGGAAACCCTGCCGCGTCAGATATTGCGCGAGCGGTTCGCGGATCGAGCGTTCGTCGTCGACGAGCAACAGATGCGGCGTGTCTCCCATCGGTTCGCTGCTTAGCATGATCTGACCTCAGGAAAAGGTGGCCGCGTGCGGTGGTGCCGGGCGAGCGGGGGGCAGCTCGCCCGGCGGCCGGGCCAGGGGGACTTACTGGCTCGGAGGGGGGGAAGGGGTGGTCGCTGGCGCAGGCTTCGGGGGCGCGATCGCGTCGGCTGGGTCGCTCCGGCCGCGGCGCCCGCCCGGACCGCCGGGGCCGCCCGGCCCGCGCATCGAATCCATCCACGCGGCGACCTCTTCCTTGGAGATCTGCCCGTCCTTGTTGGCGTCCATCCGGTTGAAGCGCATGTCGGCCTGGGCGAGATATTCGGCGCGCGTCACCTTGCCGTCGTGATCGGTGTCGGCGCGCGTCATCATCCGGCTGCCGGGCCCGGTCAGCTCGTCGGTAGTGAGGACGCCGTCCTTGTTGAGATCCATCGCGTCGAACCGCGCATTGGCCTGCGCGGTCGCTTCGGCATGCGAGATCAGGCCGTCGCCATTGGTGTCGGCGGTGCGGAACATGCCGCCGCCACCCTGCGCCACCGCCGCGGCGGTCGCGAGCGCGGCGACCGTCGTCGCGACGAGGAAACGCGTGAAGGACATGCCGGAAAACTCCTTGCTGGCTGGGCGGGGTTGCCGTTGGTTGAGCCTGTTATGGGGGAAACTCTGTCGCGCGTGTGTGCCGGTGGCGGCGGCAAAGTGTCGCAACTTGTCGCAAATCTTCCTCCCCCCCCTGGAAGGGAGGGGGCGGGGGTGGGTCGGCCTAAGGCTGGCGTCGACCTCGCCACGGGCCGACCCACCCCCAGCCCTGCCCTTCCAGGGAGGGGAGGCGCGGCGGCACGGTTAGCCGAAGATCGCGACGCTCTGCATCCCCTGCGCCACCGGCACGCCGTCGGCGTTCCACAGCATCATGCTTTGGCTCGATCCGCCGTTGACGGCATGGTGCGACTCCGCCGACAGCAGCCACCAGCCTTCGGTCGTGGTAGGGGTGGGCGTCAGCAAATTGACGATCCAGGTCAGCGACGAGAGCGGCACGACATCCTTGCCGAACAGCTTGAACGCCGCGGGCGGGAGCGCGTCGGCGAGCGCGAGCACCTCGACCATCGGGTCGATCCCGGCGCAATCGCGCAACCGCGCCCAGCGCAGCCATTCGGCCTCGCCTGGGGCTTCCTGCTTCAAATCGAGGAAGTTGAAGTTTCCGGTGAAGAACGCGTTGGGGCCGGTGTAGAGCTTCGCGTCGGACGCGGGTGGCGGAAGCGTCCGGGCGAGCCCCCCCTTGAGCTCGATCCGCGAGGGCTGCTCGGCCATGAACACGAACGTCGCGCGAAAGCCGAGCCCGGCTTCGGAGACGATATCGGCCTGGATGAAGGCGGCGGTGCGGCCGCGGCGCAGCTTGGTCGCGGTGACGCTGACCGTGCCCGACAGGGGGCCGATGAACGAGATCTGCGCCGATCGCAGCGGCGGCAGGTCGGGCTCGATCCCCTGCGCCGCGTGCAGCGCGAGCGCGCTCGACAGGCCGCCATAGGCGGTGCGGCCCTGCAACCAATCGCTCGGAATCTGCGCGCTGAAGCCGCCTTCGATCGGCGTCGCGGCAGCGAGAATCTCGCGGATCGGGGTCATGCCGCGGTCTCCGCCAGGCGATCCCGCAATTCGCGCTTGAGCACCTTGCCGATCGCGCTGCGCGGCAGCTCGTCGATCGCGTGGAGCGCCGCCAGCCGTTGTGTCTTGCCGAGCTGGGCATTGGTCCAGTCGAGGATCTCCGCGATGCTCGCGTCGATCCCGGTATGCGCCACGTAGAAGCCGACCGGCGTCTCGCCCCACGCTTCCGACGGGACCCCAATCACGCTGCAATCGGCGACCGCGGGATGCTGCGACAGCACCGCCTCGAGATCGGTCGGATAGATGTTGAACCCGCCCGAGATGATCAAATCCTTCTTGCGGTCGAGCAGCGTCAGGAAGCCGTCTTCGTCGAAGCGCCCGACATCGCCGTGGCGGATGTAGCGATTGCCCGCGGCATCGTGCCATTCGGCGGCGGCGGTGGCATCGCTGCGGCCGAAATAGCCGGTCATCATCGCGGGTGAGCGGCCGACGACTTCGCCCATCTCACCCTGCGGGACTTCGGTGCCGTCGTCGTCGATCAGGCGGATGTCATGCCCCTCGATCGGCCGGCCGACGGTGTGGAGCTTCTCGGGATAGGCGTTAGCGAGCAGCAGGCAAGTGCCGCCGCCTTCGGTCATGCCGTAATATTCGACCAGTAGTCCGGGCCAGCGCGCGAGCACATCGGCTTTCAGTGCGGCCGAGAAGGGGGCCGAGGTGCAGGTCTTGAAGCGGAAGCTCGACAGGTCGAAGCGGTCGAAATCGGGGAGCGCCATCAGCCGCTGATATTGCACCGGCACGAGCATCGTGTGCGTCGCACGGTGGCGCTCGGCGAGCGTCAGATAGCCGCGCGCGTCGAACTTCTTCATCAACACCGCGGTGCCGCCCCAGCCGAGCGTCGGCAGGAAGCTGACCAGCGTGGTGTTCGAATAGAGCGGCGTGGCGATCATCGTCACCGCGCTGGCGAAGCCAGCCGCCTCGTTGCGGTTGATGTGCGCCCAGCGCATCGCATGGCTCTGGACGATGCCTTTCGGCGTGCCGGTGGTGCCCGAGGAATAGATGATGTTGAAGCCGTCCTCGGGGCGGATCGTCACCGGCGCGGGGGTGGCGCCTTCGGGGGCGAGCCAATTGCCGAGCGCCTTCAGCCGGACGAGCTTGCCCGGAATATGCGCGCCCGCCAGCGCGGTCGCGGCCTCGGCGTCGACGAAGGTGATCGGCGCGGCGCAATCGGCGATCATCGCGACGATGCTCTCGGGTGTGCCCGACGGCGCGATCGGCGTGGCGAGGCAGCCGGCGCGAAGCGCGCCGAGGAACACCGCGGCGTAATCGATGCTCGCCGAGGCGACGATCGCGACGGCCTGGCCCTGCGCCACGCCGTCGCGCTGGAGCGCCGCGGCGATGCGATCCATCAGCGCGTCGAGGCTGGCGTAATCGAGTTCGCCATCGGCCTCGGCGAGTGCGACCTTGTCGCCTTGCTCCATGGCGTGGGCGCGGATCAGGTCGGGGAGGGTGGCGAAGTCGCTCGCGAGCAGGTCGGCAGCGGTCATTTGGGCGGTCTCGGCAAGTCTCGATGTTCGATTCGCTAGAGGATGACAACGTGAAACGCCATACGCGACGTTCGAATTTGGCGAATCCTCCCTCGCGCAGCGGGGGAGGGGGACCCTGAG
>NZ_JH584241.1:3790935-3799869 GCF_000241485.1 Sphingomonas sp. PAMC 26605 | reverse complement strand
CTCCACCACCAGCCTGAAGGAGGCTGGTGGTCCCCCTCCCCCGGTTCGCGGGGGAGGATTAGGCGACTACCCCAGCACCTTGGCGGTCTGCCCGAACAGCACCTTCTTCGCCTCCTCGGTCATCGGCTTGTTCTCGCTGATCGCCGCCCCCTTGGCATAGGCCGTGACCGTCGCCGGGCGCGCGGCGATCGCGTCGAACCAGCGCTTCAGATTGGGCGTGTCCTCGAGCCGCTGCCCCTGCCGCTCATGCGGCACGATCCACGGATAACAGGCCATGTCGGCGATCGAATATTCGCCGGTAATGAACTCCCGCCCCGCGAGCCGACGATCGAGCACGCCGTAAAGCCGATTGGTTTCGTTGACGTAGCGGTCGATCGCATAGGGAATTTTCTCGGGCGCATAGCCGCTGAAATGGTGGTTCTGGCCGAGCATCGGCCCGAGGCCCCCCATTTGCCACATCAGCCACTGCACCGTCTCGGTCCGGCTGCGCAGATCCTGCCCGATGAACTTGCCGTACTTGTCGGCAAGATACAGCAGGATCGCGCCCGATTCGAAGATCGCGATCGGCGCGCCGCCACCGACCGGATCGTGGTCGACGATCGCGGGCATCCGGTTGTTGGGCGCGATCTTGAGGAAATCGGGCTGGAATTGTGCGCCCGCGCCGATGTTGACCGGGATGATGCGATACTCGACCCCGGCTTCTTCGAGAAACAGGGTGATCTTGTGGCCGTTGGGTGTCGGCCAATAGTGCAGGTCGATCATGCGCGGGGCTCCTGTGGGTGTCACCCGGGAGATGGGACAGCCGTCACGCCTCCGCAACCGCCGCCGGCGCGGGTGGCGCCCGGTCGAGCACTTTCCAGACGACGACGCCGAGCGCTGCCAGCGCAAGCACGGCGGCGAGCACGAACGCCGCCCCGGGAAAGCCAAGCTCGACCCCGGCGGCGAGCGCCTGCGTCATCAGCAAGGGGCTGACGATCGCAGCGACGCTGCCGAGGCTGCCGAGCCCGCCCTGCAGCGCGCCCTGCCGCTCGGGGCCGACCATGCGCGACAGCAGCCCGCTGATCGCCGGGCCGACGAAGCCCTGCAGCGACGCGAGCAGCATGATCGCATAGACTTGCCAGCCCGCCTGGATGAAGGCGAACGCAAGGAAGCCGGCGATCGCGCAGACGAGCCCCACCATCAGCGCACGCCGGTCGCCGAGCCGTGCGATCGCCGAGCCGACGAGCAGGACCTGCACCGCCGCCATGATGAAGCCGACGTAGGTCAGGCTGAGCCCGATCGCGCCCGGGCTCCAGTGGAAGCGGATCGTCGCCCAGAAGGCCCAGGTGCCGGGATAGACGGTGTTGGCGATCTGCCACAGCAAGGCGACGACCAGCAGCGGGACGGCAATGGGGCTGTCGAACAACGGCCTGAACGCGCCGATGACGTGCGCGTCGCGCCAGCGGAACGGGCGACGATGCTCGCGCTGCAGCGACTCGGGCATGGCGAACGCCATCACGGCCGCATTGCCGAGCGCAAGGGCTGCGGCGGCGGCAAACGGCGCGCGCGGTCCGAGCGCCGCCAGCACGCCGCCCAGCGCCGGCCCCAGGACGAAGCCGATCCCGAACGCACCGCTGATATAGCCGAAGGCGGCGCTGCGTTTCTCCACGGGGACGACGTCGGCGATGACCGAACTCGCCGGGCCATAGATCGCCCCCGCCGCGCCGGCGATCGCGCGACCGACGAACAGCCAGGCGAGCGTCGGCGCGAGCGCCATCAGCGCATAATCGACTCCGAACGCGAGCATCGAGGCGATCAGCACGAGCCGGCGGCCGTAACGGTCGCTCAAATTGCCGAGCACCGGTCCGGCGAAGAATTGGGTCAGCGCGAAGGCGGTGAGCATATAGCCTGCGATGCGGGTCGCATCGTCGATCCCGACATGGCCGAGGCGAGTGATCAGCGACGGCAGCACCGGCATGACGATGCCGAAGCCGATCGAATCGATCAGCACGGCCGCGAGCACGATCGGCACGGCGCGGTTCGCGAACGGCATCGGATGCTTCCCCCCGGAGTGCGGAGCTTACCGGGTTTCGCCGTGGCGTAAACCTCCCCTCCCTCTCAGGGAGCGGAGGTGCAGATACTGCGAGCGAATAGATCATACTGGCCCTTCCCATTCGCCGCATTCCGGCGTATTGCGCCGGCATACCCGATCTTCAGATTCGGTCTGGAAGGACAGCTTTCATGGCAACCGCGCCCGAACTCGACGCTCCAGTGGCCACGCTCGACGCGTTCCGCGCCGAAGTGCGCGCGTGGCTCGCCGCGAACTTCCCGGCATCGCTCAAGGGCAAGGACAATGCGCTGTCGGCGCTCGAAGGCCCGACCGAGCTCTCGCCCGACGAAATCGCCTGGAAGACCGCGATGGGCGAGAAGGGCTGGGGCGTTCCCGGCTGGCCCGCAGCCTATGGCGGCGGCGGGCTCGACAAGGCGCAGATCCGCGTCCTCAACGAGGAGATGGCGCGGGCCGGGGCGTGGAACCCGATCGGCGGGATGGGCGTGATGATGTTCGGCCCGACGCTGCTCGAATATGGCAGCGAGGCGCAGAAGCAGGAGCATATTCCGGCGATCGCCAAGGGGCAGGTGCGCTGGTGCCAGGGCTATAGCGAGCCCAATGCCGGCTCCGACCTCGCCAACGTCCAGACTTTCGATGAAGATGCGGGCGACCATTACATCGTCAACGGCCAGAAGACCTGGACCTCGGGCGGGCAATGGGCCGACAAATGCTTCGCGCTCGTCCGCACCGACAAGAGCCAGAAGCATGGCGGGATCAGCTTCCTGCTGCTCGACATGACCGCGCCGGGCGTCGAAGTCCGGCCGATCGCGATGATCTCGGGCCAGTCGCCGTTCTGCGAGACCTTCTTCACCGACGTGAAGGTCCCCAAGGAAAACCTCGTCGGGCGCGAGGGGCAGGGTTGGGAAATCGGCACGCGGCTGCTCCAGCACGAGCGCAACAGCCTGTCGGGCGGCGGTGGCGCCTCGCGGCTGTTCGCGGGCAAGCCGATGGGCAAGCTCGCCAAGGAATATCGCGGCGAGGACGAGCAGGGTCGGGTTCCCGACAGCGACCTCAGGATGCGGATCGTGCGGCACGAGATGGACAGCCGCGCCTTCGCGCTGACGCTGCGCCGCGCCGCGCTCGAGGCGAAATCGAACCAGGGCCCGTCGGCGGCGACCTCGATCATGAAGAATGTCGGCGCGCGCATCACGCAGGATCGCGCCGAGCTGTCGATCGAGATCATGGGGATGGCCGGGCTCGGCTGGGAGGGCGAGGGCTTCAGCGAGGACGAGCTGACCCAGACGCGCACCTGGCTGTGGGGCAAGGCGGTGTCGATCTATGGCGGCTCGACCGAGATCCAGAACAACGTGATTTCGAAGCGCATCCTCGGGATGCTCGATCACCAGTAATTCAAGGATAGGCTGCCGCGCGCGTTTGCCGGCGGGCCGGAGAGGGGCGGGGTGAAGGATGGCCTAAGCCATCCTCCCCCGTTTTCCATCATCATAAGCGGGGACTGCAGCATGGCCGTACTCAACGACGAACAGACGATGCTCCGCGACATGGTGCGCGAATGGTCCGACGAGCAATCGCCGGTCAGCGCGTTCCGCAAGATGCGCGCCGCGGCGCCCGCCGAGGGGTATGACCCGGCGGCCTGGGCGACGCTCGGCGAGATGGGACTGCCCGGCATCGTCATCCCCGAAGAGCATGGCGGCACGGCGTTCGGTTATCTCTCGCTCGGGCTGGTGCTCGAGCAGCTCGGCCGCAATCTCGCGGCCTCGCCGCTGGCCTCGACCTCGGCGGCGGCGAGCGCGATCCTGCTCGGCGGGTCGGACGCGCTGAAGGCGCAGTGGCTGCCGCAGATCGCCAGCGGTGCGGTCGTCGCGACGCTCGCGATCGACGAGGGGCCGGTGCATGACCCCGCCAAGATCGCGACCACGGTCAGCGACGGCAAACTCAGCGGCACCAAGGCGTTCGTCGCCGAGGGCGACAGCGCTGGCGTTTTCGTTGTCGCGGCGACCGACGGGCTGTATCTCGTCGCGGGCGATGTCGGCGTCACGCGTGCGCCGCGCCATATGGCCGATTCGCGCAGCCACGCCCAGGTGACCTTCGACGCCGCGCCCGCCGACCGACTGGGCGACGCGACGCTCACCGCGCAGGTGATCGACCGCGCGACCGCGGCGGTGTGCGCCGAGATGCTCGGCATGGCCGAACAGGCGTTCGCCACCACCAACGACTACCTGAAGACGCGCGTCCAGTTCGGCCAGCAGCTCTCGACCTTCCAGGCGCTGCAGCACCGTATGGCGAAGATGTTCACCGAGCTCGAACTGATGCGCTCGGTGGTCGAGGGCGCGCTCGAGGCGATCGACGCCGGGCGCAGCGACATCGATCAGGCGGTGAGCCTCGCCAAGGCGGTCGCCAGCGACACGCTCAACCTCGTCAGCCGCGAGATGATCCAATTGCACGGCGGGATCGGCATGACCGACGATTACGACGCCGGCTTCTACCTCAAGCGCGCGCGCGTGCTCGAGACGATGTGGGGCAATGCCGCCTTCCACCGCGAGCGCTTCGCGCGCCTCAACGGGTATTGATCTTCCGTCCGAATTCCGCGGTTTGATCGATCCGTTACCCGGCCGCTCGGCAGAGAGCGGCGCCGCGCAGTGACGAGCAGCGCGACTGCCGATTGCGCCGCGCGTCAGCGTCTCGCGATCAGGCGATCCGCTACGTGAACAATGCGCCGCGCCATGGTCGTGGAACGCCGATCCGCATCTGGGCGGGCGCAACCCGATTCGAGGATCGGTTCTGGCCGCATTGGTCTTAGCGGAATTCCTTAGGGGAAGAACACGATAGGCAAACTGAGGTCCGCCGCGCATATCGCGCTTGACTTTAGGGCCGATCCGGAGTCAATTTGAGCTTCGGGTACGGAGCCGATCAGCGTTCCGGCCCTTTGGGGGAGAGATGCGATGCCTCGTTCGCGGCATGTGACGTCGTGTGCCTTTTTCGCTTTGTCGGTTGGTCTCGCATGGCCCGCAGCGGCGCAGATCGGGACCACGCCGCCACCGCCACGACCGAGCGGGCCGGCCGAGGATACGACCGGCCCCGACATCGTCGTGACGGGCTCGCTGATCCGCGGCACGCCCGAAGACGCCGCGATCCCGGTCGATGTCATCTCGAGCGACGAACTGTCCAAACAGGGCACGCCGAGCGCGGTCGACCTGCTCAAGAATCTGCCGACGTCGAGCGGCGTGATCGGCGACGCCAACCAGTTCGACAGCCGCAGCCAAGGCAATGAGGGCGTCGCCTCGGTCAATCTGCGCGGGCTCGGGCCGCAACGCACGCTCGTGCTGCTCAACGGCAAGCGGCTCGTTCCCATCGGCGGGGCGATCCCGATCGTCGATATCAATCTCATCCCCTCGGGCGCGATCGGGCGCGTCGAAGTGCTCAAGGACGGCGCGGCGGCGACCTACGGCTCGGATGCGATCGCCGGCGTCGTCAATTTCATCACGCGGACCGACCAGAACGGCTTCCTCGCCGCGGGCGACTATCGCTACATCCGCGGATCGTCTGGCGATTACACCGCGAACCTGAGCTTCGGCCACAATCGCGACGGGCTCCATTTCCTCGCCTCGGTCGGCTATCAGCATCGCTCCGAACTGCGCACCACCGACCGCGACTTCACCGTCCAGCCCTATCCCAACAATCCGCAGGGCGGCTATACCGGCGGCGGCAATCCGGGCAATTTCGGCTTTGCCGGCACCGCCAATTTCGTTCGCGATTTGGGATGCGAGGGGCTCGGCGGCTTCCGCAGCCAAGCGGGCTCGACGACCGACCGCTGCTTCAACAATTACGGCCAGTTCGGCAATCTCGTCGAGCCCGAGGATCGCATCCAGGCCTATGTCGAGGGCTCGGCGCAGCTCACCGACAAGCTCAAACTGTCGGTCAGCGCGCTCTATGGCTATAGCTCGACGCGGATCACCACCTCACCGACCTATCTCCCGACGCTCCCGCCCTCGGCCAACGCCGCGAGCGGCGGGGCAGGGCTGTTCGTCATCCCGACCTACGCTCCCGCGCTCCGCGATTATTGCGCGCTGTACGGCGCCGCGTCGGGCTGCGTGACCGCTGGCGGTGTGCCGCTCGCGCCGGCGATCGCCTTTCCCGTGCTCTTCCGACCCGCCCTGCTCGGCGGCAATCCGCTGTTCCTAAACCATAATGGCGACGACCGCGGATCGGCCTACAGCAAGCGCGTGTCGGACGAGATGCGCTTCACCGCCGATCTGTCCTACGACGTAACGCCCGATATCAACCTGACCGGCGGCTTCACTTACTCCGAATATTATCGCGAGAGCGAAGGCACCGACACGTTCGGCGACCTGCTCCAGAACGCGCTCGCCGGTTTCGGCGGGCCGAACTGCGCCTTTGCCACGCCGCAGTCGCGCGCCGGGCTGACCGCTGCGCAGATCGCCGCGCTCGCCGGGACCAACGGCTGCACCTTCTTCAATCCCTTCTCGACCGCGGTGGCGGCAAACGGCGCGACCGGCGTCGCGAACCCCAATTATGCCGGATCGCGCAACCCTGGCGGGTTCAACCTCGCGCCCGGGGCGGGGCTGATCAACGATCTGGCGACCTTCGACAATTTCTTCCGCACCACCAATACGCGCTACACCACGCGGCTGCTCGTCGGCGATCTCGTGCTGAGCGGCAAGACCGGATTGCGGCTCCCCGGCGGCGACCTGAGCTTCGCGGTCGGCGGGCAATATCGCCGCAACGACTATTCGGTGCTCTACAACAATGACAGCAACATCGCGGTCAATCCGTGCCCGGGCTCGCCGCTCAATCCGGCGGCGACCTGCGCGCAGCAGACCGGCGCACTCGGCTTCCTCGGCACCAACGCCAATCTGTCGACGAGCAACGACATCAAGGCGGTGTTCGGCGAATTGCAGCTGCCCGTGCTCGACCGGCTCAACCTGCAGCTCTCGGCGCGCTTCGAGGATTATGGCGGGCGCGTCGGCTCGACCTTCAATCCGCAGGGGCGCGTCCGGCTGCAGGTGACCGACTGGCTCGCGCTGCGCGGCGGGGCGGGGACGACTTTCCGCGGGCCGCCGGCGCAGCAATTGTCAGGGAACCTGACAGCATTGCAGATCATCGGCACCTCGTTCCGCGCGGTCGACATCAACGGCAACCCCAACCTCTCACCCGAAAAGGCGACGACCTACAGCGCCGGCATCCTGCTCCACAGCGGCGGCTTCAGCGCGAGCCTCGATTATTATCGCTACAAGTTGAAGGGGCCGATTGAGGGTGAGCCGATCCAGGGCATGGTCAATGCGCTGTTCGGCGCGAGCGGCACCGCCAATTGCGGCAACCCAGCCTTTGCGGCGCTCCAGGCGCGCTTCACCTTCACCGGTGCAGGGTGCGGCGTCGCCAACGTCCAGCGGCTCCGCACATTGGTGATCAACAGCGCCAATGTCACGACGTCGGGGCTCGATTTCCAGGCGGCGTATCGCTTCGGGCTCGGCGCCGCGAACCTCGAGGTCGGCGGCAACGGCACCTATGTGATCGAATATCGGACCAAGGACATCACGGTCGAAGGCGTCGTCGTCCAGCCGGCGTTCGACGGCGTCGGGCTGCTCAATTACCAGACCACCGCTTACCCGATCCCGCAGATCAAGGGCACCGCCTATGTCCAGGGTGCGCTCGGCGGCCACAGCCTGCGGCTCCAGTACAATTATATCGACGGCTATACCGACCAGCGCGGCAGCGCGATCTTCGGGCCGAACGCGGGTGCGCTGGCGGGGGCGTCGGTCACCGCGGGCAAGAACATCAAACCGTTCGGCACCTTCGACGCGACCTATCGGCTGGTGCTGCGCGGGACGGGCTCGACGCTGACGTTCTCGGCGCTCAATATTTTCGACAAGGCGCCGCCGTTCGCGCGGCTCGACCAGAATTACGATCCGTTCACCGCGAGCCCGCTGGGGTTCACGGCCAAGGTCGGCGTCTCGCAGAAATTCTGAGGCAGTGTAGCGCGCGTATCGGGGGCGCGGCGTCTGCATAAGACGGCGCGCCCTTTGCCGTTTGGCGCGCACTCGCGTATCGCTGTGCCGATGCCCAAACCCGTCAAGCGCACCCCCGGTCTGCCCAGCCGCGACCAGATCCTCGCCTTCATCGCCGAAAGCGACGTGCCCGCGGGCAAACGCGAGATCGCACGCGCCTTCGGGCTCACCGCGCAGGACAAGATTCTGCTGAAAGCGCTGCTCAAGGACATGGCCGATGAGGGGCTGATCGACAGCGCCCCGGGTCGCGCCTTTCACAAGATGGGCGGCGTGCCCAAGGTGACCGTGCTGCGGATCGTCGATGTCGATGACAGCGGCAATGTCTGGGCGGTGCCCGAGCGCTGGGAACCGGTCACGCCACCGCCGAAACTGCGCGTGCGCGAGAAGAAGAACGGCGCGCTCGGCGTCGGCGACCGCGTGCTCGCGCGGACCGAGGAAGCCGGGCAGGGGTGGATCGCGCATCCGATGAAGACCTTGCCCAAGGGCGAGGAACTGGTGCTCGGCGTGCTGCGGCAGGAGGGCAAGGCGCTGTGGCTGCAGGGCGTCGAGAAGAAGGAGCGGCGCGAGTTCCAGGTCTCCGACGCTGGCGAGGCGCAGGTCGGCGATCTGGTGCTCGCCGAGATGGCGGGGCGGCCGCCGCGGATCACGGTGCGCGTGACGCAAGTGCTCGGCGATCCGTTTGCGCCGCGCAGCTTCTCGCTGATCGCGATCCACAAATTGGGCATACCGGACGTGTTTTCGTCCGAGACGCTCGACGAGGCGGTCCGGGTGGCTGCCTTGCCCCTAGATCCTCCCCGGAACGGGGAGGGGGACCCTGAGCATTCAGCGAAGGGTGGAGGGGGCGTGCCGCAAGCGCCACGC
>NZ_JH584241.1:3677432-3790240 GCF_000241485.1 Sphingomonas sp. PAMC 26605 | reverse complement strand
TTTTGCCGGAAGAGGCAAAACGGTCCCCCTCCCCGTACCGGGGAGGATTGAGAGAGGATCTGCGCCATCTGCCGATCGTCGCGATCGATCCCGCCGATGCGCGCGATCATGACGATGCGGTCTGGGCGGCGCCCGATGACGATCCCGCGAACGAGGGCGGGTGGAAGGCGATCGTCGCGATCGCTGACGTGTCGTTCTATGTCCGGCCGGGGTCGAGCCTCGACCGCGAGGCGCGGCGGCGCGGGAACAGCGTGTATTTTCCCGATCGCGTCGTGCCGATGCTGCCCGAGAGTCTGTCGGCCGAAATGTGTTCGCTGAAGGAGGGCGTCGATCGCGCGGCATTGGCGTGCCATTTGCGGATCGGGAAGGACGGGGCGCTGAAGAGCTGGCGCTTCACCCGCGCGGTGGTGCGGATCGCGGCGAATTTGGCGTATGAGGATGCGCAGGCGATGGTGGATGCGCATCACGCTTCTTCTGCTCCCCTCCCGCCTGCGGGAGGGGAGGAGAAATCCTCGCCGCCCTCCTCCCCCTCTGGTCCTGCTGGCACGCGCTCAACAAGGCCCGCACCGCGCGCGCGCCGCTCGATCTCGACCTCCCCGAGCGTCGCGTCATGCTCGACGAGAAGGGCCGCATCCTCTCGGTCGCGCCGCGCGAGCGGCTCGATGCGCACAAATTGATCGAGGATTACATGATTGCCGCCAACGTCGCCGCCGCCAAGGCGCTCGAGGCGAAGAAGGCGCCCGTCATGTACCGCGTCCACGAACAGCCCGGCCGCGAGAAGCTCGTCGCGCTGAAGGATTATCTCAAGACCTTCGGGATCGAATTCGCGCTCGGCCAGGTCGTCCAGCCGCGCACCTTCAACAACATCCTCGACAAGGTGATCGACCGCGACGAACGCCCGCAGATCATGGAGCAGGTACTGCGCACGCAGACCCAAGCCTATTACAGCCCCGCCAATATGGGCCATTTCGGGCTCGCGCTCGGCAGCTACGGGCATTTCACCTCGCCGATCCGGCGCTATGCCGATCTGCTCGTCCACCGCGCCTTGGTCGCGTCGTACGATCTCGGCCCGGGTGGACTGACCGAAGGCGAAGCCGCGGCGATGGAGAAGATCGGCGAGAGCATCTCGATGCTCGAACGCCGCGCGATGGAGGCCGAGCGCGACACGATCGACCGCTATGTCGCGGCCTATCTGTCGGAGAAGGTCGGCGAGGTGCTCGAGACGCGGATCACCGGCGTCACCAATTTCGGCTTCTTCGCGACGGTCGAGGGGATCGGCGGCGACGGGCTGATGCCCGTGCGCGATATCGGCGGCGAATATTTCCGCTTCGACGAAGCGAGCCGCACGCTGATCGGCGACCGGTCAGGCACGGTCTATGCCAGCGGGCAGAAGTTGCCGCTGCGGCTGGCTGAGGCGAACCCGGTGTCCGGAGCGTTACGCTTCGAGATGGTCGAGGGCAGGGGCGCGCGCGTCGAAAGCGACGAGCGACGCCCCAAGCGCGTGATCAAGCATCGCGGGCGCCCGGCCAACATCCGGCATCAGGGAAAGAAGCGGTAGCAAGTTCGCGGCGCTTGATTGTTTATTAGCGTTTCCCCATGTATACCGCAATCGCAAAGAGGAGCCCGACAATGCGTGAAGGTGGTCGCGACTAAATCGCTTGGACTGTTCGATAGTCCATCACGGCGTGACGATGGCCGGGGAGACGCTTCGCTGCGTGTCGAATCCCGATCCATTGTGGAAAGCCTTGCTGAGCCCGGTGCTCGTTCTGCTCTCTGCGCTCGTCGCTATCATCGGAATCCGTAACGTCCGCGCGGTGGCGCGACAGCGGGCGACGCTCGATATCATCGAGAAGTTCGAATCGACCGAACATTATCGCGCGCTCAACGAGGCCTTCTCGACGGTACGCAAGTCTGCCGGCTTCGCCGGCCTACATGATCCCGCCACCGCCGCCGCCAAGAAGACGCGCGGGCAGGTGCAGGATTACATCAACCATTATGAGCTCGTCGCGATCGGGATCCGCAACAACATTCTCGACGCGAAGATCTATCGCACGTGGATGGCGAGTGCGGTCGTGCGCGACTGGAATGCGGCGGCCGAGTATGTCCAGCACGAACGCTGGCGGCTGAACGCGCGCGGCGACGATTATGTCTATCACCCCGGCCTTTATGCCAATTACCAATGGCTCGCTGCGAAGTTCTCGAACACCGCGCGGCGGCTGACCGCGACGTCGTCGCCCAAACCGCTGGTCGCGGCGGCAAGCGGGCCGGGCGACGACCCGCTGCCGGAGATCGACCCGCCGGTCGCGTGACGGGGCTTACCCGGCGCGAAACGTCAGCCCGGCCTTCGCCTGCAGACGGTCCGCCAGCACCCGCCCCATCAGCGCGCCCGGCGTCCAGATGCCGCCGTCTCCGGTGACATCCTCGACCAGACACAGCGCGGTTTCGGCGATCATCTTGCTGGTCGAGCCATAGCCCGGGTCCTTGTCGCCGGTGACGACGCAATCGATCCGCTCGCCATTCGCGCCTTCGCCGATGAACAGCAGGTCGTAGAAGCCCGCGTCGCGCTCCTCGCGCGAGGGGCCTTCGCCGGGCTTGGGACCCTTGTCGCTCGCCAGCGGATTGATCCGCGCGATCGCCTCGGCGGCGGCCTTGCCCATCTCGCCGATGCCCGGCGCGACCATCATCTCGTCATAGACGAAGTCGCGACCATAGGCCTGGCCGAGCAGGAAATTGGTGCGGTGGACGTTCTTGGTGTTGATCGGCGCCATGATGAACGGCGCGACCCATGCTTCGATCGTGCGGTCATATTCGGGCAGCAGGCCCTTGGGCTGGCTCGGCCCCTCGAAATCGGGGGTCAGCGCGAAGGGGTTGACGAGCAGGCCGACGACCGAGGGATGCTTCGCCGCGGCGGCGAGCGTCGCCTTGAGGCTCGCTGCGGTGCCGCCCGAAAAGCCGCCCTGCATCTTCCGCACGCGGCCCTTCACGCGCGGCAGCGGATGGCCGAACTTCGCTTTGGCGGCGTCCTGCAGGGTGAGCACGCCGAGATCGAACGGGATCGAATCGAACCCGCAGGAAAAGACGATTCGTGCGCCGCTGGCCTTCGCGGTTTCGTGATGCGCATCGATCATTTCGCGCATCCAGGCGGGCTCGCCGCACAGATCGACATAGGCGGTGCCGGTTGCGGCGCAGGCGGCGACGAGGTCGCTGCCATAGAGCTGATACGGGCCGACGGTGGTGAGCACCACTTGTGTACGCTCGCACAGCGCGCGCAGGCTGGCGGGATCGTCCGAATTGGCGGTGAGCAGCGCGGTGTCGGCGGGCGCGCCGATCAGGTCGCGCACTTCCTGCAGCTTGGACAGCGAACGGCCCGCCATCGCCCAGCGCTGCGCGCCGATCTGCGTCAGATATTCGGCGACGAGGCGGCCGGTGAAGCCGGTGGCGCCGTATACGATGATGTCGAAGTCGCGCATGTTTCTCCCCTCCCGCGTGCGGGAGGGGTCGGGGGAGGGCCCGTCCGTCCGCGCGGTGTGGTTTGATCATGCCCTCCCCCAACCCCTCCCGCAAGCGGGAGGGGGGGTAAGAAGGCTCAGGCCGCCTCGTTGAACTGCAGGCTGGCGAGCCGCGCGTAGAGGCCGCTTTCGCCGATCAGCGAGGCGTGGCTGCCCTGTTCGACGATCCGCCCGTCACGCATCACGATGATCCGGCGCGCCGCGCGGACCGTGGCCAAGCGGTGCGCGATGACGAGCGTGGTGCGCTCCGCCATCAGTCGCTCGAGCGCTTCCTGCACCAGCCGCTCGCTCTCGGCGTCGAGCGCGCTGGTCGCCTCGTCGAGCAGCAGGATCGGCGCATCGCGCAGCAGCGCGCGCGCGATCGCGACGCGCTGGCGCTGCCCGCCGGAAAGCCGCGCACCGCCTTCGCCGAGGAAGGTGTCGAGCCCGTCGGGCAGCTTGCGGAGGAATTCGGCGGCGTTGGCCGCCTCGGCGGCGTGCCAGAGTTCGTCGTCGCGCGCGTCCCAGCGGCCGTAGCGCAGATTGTCGCGTGCCGAAGCGCCGAAGATCACCGTCTCCTGCGGCACCATCGCGATCCGCGCGCGGACTTCGGCGGGGTCGGCGTCGCGCAGATCGATCCCGTCGATCCGCACGCTGCCTGCCGCGGGATCGTAGAAGCGCTGGATCAGCTGGAACAGCGTGGTCTTGCCAGCGCCCGACGGTCCGACGATCGCGACGGTTTCGCCGGGCGCGACCGACAGCGAGAAATCGTGCAGCGCGGCGACGTCGCGCCGCGAGGGATAGCGGAACTCGACATGGTCGAACTCAATTAACCCGCGCGCCGGGACCGGCATCGTCGCGGGCCTCGCGGGCGCGCGGATCTCGGGGACTTCGGCGAGCAGCTCGGACAGCCGCTCGGCCGCGCCTGACGCGCGCAGCAGATCGCCATAAACTTCGGTCAGCGACCCGAACGACCCCGTCACCAGCGTTGCAGTCACGAGGAACCCTGCGAGCGACCCAGCCGACAGCCGCCCGGCGGCGACATCGCCGACGGTCGACCACATCAGCAGCGTCACCGCGCCGAACAGCAGGCCCATTACCAGCGCGGTCATGATCGCACGCGTCGCGATCCGGACCTTGGCGGCGGCGAGGCTGCGATCGACCGCGTCGCCGAAGCGCTTTGCCTCACGGTCTTCCTGGCCGAACGCCTGGACGATCTTCATCGCGCTGAACGTCTCGACCGCCATCGCGCCGATATCGGCGATCCGGTCCTGGCTGGTGCGCGACTGGCTGCGCACGCGGCGGCCGAGCAGCACGATCGGCAGCATGACGAGCGGCACGCCGATCACGATCGACAGCGCCATCTTCGGCGCGAAGACGAAGAGCAGAATTACGCCGCCGATCCCGGTCAGCCCGTTGCGCAAGGCCACCGACACCGTCGTCCCGACGGCGCCTTCGATCAGGGAAGTGTCCGAGGTCAGCCGCGAAGCGACTTCGGACGGGCGGTTCTCCTCGAACCAGCGCGGGGCGAGCCGGAGGAGGTTGGACTGCACTGCGATACGGATATCGGCAACGGTGCGTTCGCCGAGCCAGGAGACGAAATAGAAGCGGATCGCGGTGGCGATCGCGAGGATCACGACCAGCCCCAACAGATCGTAGAAGACCTGGTTGATATGCGCGATATCGCCGGATCCGTGGGTGAAGCCGCGGTCGATCACCGATTTGATGCTCCACGACGTCGCGAGCGTCGTCGTCGACGTGACGAACAGGGCGATCAAAGCGATCGCGAGTTGCAGCGGATAGCGCGAGGTATAGCGCCACACCATCGCCAGGCTGGCCAGCTTGCGCCCGCTCGCGCGCGGCGGCTCGGAGGGCGGGGTGATCGGGACGGCAATCGCGGTGGGTTCGGCCATTCGCGCTGCGTAGCAGGCACCGGATCGCGCCTCAATGCGTTACACGGGAGTAGCAAACGCGGCATTGCCGTTTGTCGCAACGCAGCATAAGCTTGTCTTCTGCTTTATCTTTGTCTGCTAGAAAGTCGGGTATGCTCTACAACGCTTACGAAATGCAGAAGTCGATGCTCGCCGGCGCGAGCGCAATGGCCGATTTCAGCGCGGGGTTGCTCAGCAATCCGGCTAACCCGTTCGCGTATTTCGGCGGCGGGGCGATCATGGGTTCGGCGCTCGAGGTGTTCGCGCATGCCGCTGCGCCGCGCGGCAAGCCGGGATTCGGGCTCGACAGCACCACGATCGATGGCGCCGAGGTAGCCGTCGTCGAAGACGTGGTACTGCGCAAGGCGTTCGGCCAGCTCAAGCGCTTCCGCCGCGTCGGAATTGAGGGCGGGCCCAAATTGCTGATCGTCGCGCCGATGTCGGGACACTATGCGACACTGCTGCGCGGCACGGTCGAGCGGATGTTGCCCGTCGCCGACGTCTACATCACCGATTGGCGCGACGCGAAGCTCGTGCCGCTGAGCGACGGCAAGTTCGATCTCGACGACTATGTCGACTATCTGATCGAATTCCTCGAGGCGATCGGCCCGAACGAGGGGCAGGGCGGCACACACATGCTCGCCGTGTGCCAGCCGTCGGTGCCGTGCTATGCCGCGGCCTGCGTGATGAGCGCCGACAACAACCCCTGCCGCCCCAAGACGCTGACGATGATGGGCGGCCCGGTCGACACGCGCGAGGCGCCGACCGCGGTCAACACGCTCGCCACCGAGCGGCCGCACAGCTGGTTCAGCCAGAACGTCATCGCGACGATCCCGGGCAATTATCCGGGCGCCGGGCGCCGCGTCTATCCGGGCTTCCTGCAGCTTGCCGGCTTCATGTCGATGAACCTCGGCAACCACATGATGTCGCATTACGAGCTGTTCAAACACCTCGTCGAGGGCGAGGATCTCCAGGCTGAATCGACCAAGGCGTTCTACGAGGAATATCGCTCGGTCTGCGACATGACCGCCGAATTCTACCTCCAGACGATCGACGTCGTGTTTCAGGACCATGCGCTGCCCAAGGGCACGATGACGCACCGCGGGCGCACGGTCGATCCGGCCGCGGTCACCGACATCGCGATCCTGGCGATCGAGGGCGAGAAGGACGACATTTCGGGGCTTGGCCAGACCAAGGCGGCGCTGACGATCGCGACCAGCCTGCCCGCCGACAAGAAGCGCTATTACATGGCCGAGGGCGCCGGGCATTACGGCATCTTCAACGGCTCGAAGTGGCGCAACAAGGTCGCGCCGGTGGTCGAGGAATGGATGAAGGCGCACGGCTGATACGACAAGACCCGCGCTCGCCCGGTATCGGGTGAGCGCGGGTCTCGAAGCGTTCGACCGTAGCGCGTCGGTTACGCCGCGGTGGTGCCGACGACGGCGTGGCTGCTGCTCTCACTCGCGGTGATCGTCCCGCCGAACAGCATCTTCACGCGACCCGTGAGCGAGATGTCGGTCTCCCACAGCTCGGCGCTGTCGATGTCGAGCCGCAGCAGCGCGAGGTTGGGGTCTTCCTTGCCGTTCGGAAACCAGGCCTCGACCTGCTTGTTCCACAGCTTGTCGATCATCGCGCGGTCATTGTCCTGGCGGATGTCGCCCGACAGGCACGCGAAATAGTCGTGACCCTTCGAGACGAACTGTGCCATCACCTTGCCGCCGCCGGCGAGCCGATTGTCCTTGCCGGTGAAGAAGAACAGCGTGTCGACCAGGTCCTTGTCGAGCTGCGCGGTGAGCGGCTCGCTGTGCGACGATCCGTCCGCCAGACCGACCATGACGAACGGGCTGTCGGCCATCTTCTTCCACAGCGTCTCTTTGATTTCGTGCGTATCGGCCATGCGAGTCTCTCCTTGAGGATGGTTCGGGAGGGAAACGACGGGAGGGGCGGTTGGTTGCCGCGAGTCTGATAGGCGGCCGGTCAAATGCCCATTATCGCCGCTCAACGCGACCGCGACCTAAATGAATCACCTCAGTCGTACGCGTCTAGCTAGGCAAAGGAATGATTTTTCATATGTTTAAGAGGCCGCCGCGCTTCGGTAAAAGCAAAGCATGCTAGGTAGCGAACTCTAAATTATCAATTCCTTGGCGGCAATTCGGCCGCTAAACGGGAGATTGCTCTATGACAATCACCGACTTGTGCCTCATCCTAGGCGTGCTCTTCGCCTTTGCGACTCTGGTCGTAAAGATCATCGAAGTGGCCCGTAAGGACTGAGGCGCACGGGCGGGGCTCGGTCTAGCAGCCGAGCCCCAAACGTATTGAGCCCCGGTTACTAGCACAACCGGGGCTCGTCACGAGAGGCGCCTATGACATCGCCAATATCGACATAGACGATCTCGCAGCAATTTTCAATTACAGGACCTCGAACAGCCCGGCCGCACCCTGACCGCCGCCGATGCACATCGTCACGACGACATACTTCGCGCCGCGACGCTTGCCTTCGATCAGCGCGTGGCCGGTCGCGCGCGCGCCGGTCATGCCGTAGGGGTGGCCGATCGAGATCGCGCCGCCCGAGACGTTGAGCAGCTCGTTCGGGATGCCGAGCTTGTCGCGGCAATACAGGACCTGCACGGCGAACGCTTCGTTCAATTCCCACAGGCCGATATCGTCCATCTTGAGGTTGAAGCGCTCGAGCAGCTTGGGAATCGCGAAGACCGGGCCGATGCCCATCTCGTCGGGCTCGGTGCCGGCAACCGCCATGCCGACATAGCGGCCGAGCGGCTGGAGGCCACGCTGCGACGCGATCTTCTCTTCCATCAGTACCGAGGCCGACGATCCGTCCGACAACTGCGAGGCGTTGCCCGCGGTCACGTTCATGCCCGGGCCCATCACCGGCTGGAGCGCCTGCAGGCCCTCGAGCGTCGTCTCGGGACGGTTGCCCTCGTCCTTCGACAGCGTCACCTCATTGTAGGTGACTTCCTTGGTTTCCTTGTTGGTGACCGCCATGTTCGCGGTGACCGGCACGATCTCGGCGTCGTAATAGCCGGCGGCCTGCGCGGCGGCGGTGCGGCGCTGCGACTCGAGCGCATATTCGTCGCACACTTCGCGGCTGATGTTGTAGCGCTTGGCGACGACCTCGGCGGTGCCGAGCATCGCCATGTAGACGTCCTTGTGCATCGCGATCAGCTCGGGATCGGGTGCGACGCGCATCTGCGGGGTCTGGACGAGGCTGATGCTCTCGACGCCGCCACCGATGGTGATGTCCATATTGTCGGTGATGATCTGCTTGGCGGCGGTAGCGATCGCCATCAGGCCCGAGGCGCACTGGCGGTCGACCGACATGCCGGGGACGGTGACGGGCAGGCCGGCGCGCAGCAACGAGGTGCGCGCGATGTTGCCGGCCTGGTGGCCCTGCTGGAGCGCGCAGCCGAACACGACGTCGTCGACCAGGCCGCCGTCGATGCCGGCGCGCTCGACCGCGGCCTTGATCGAATGCGACGCGAGCGTCGGGGCGGGGGTGTTGTTGAACGCGCCGCGATAGGCGCGGCCGATCGGGGTGCGGGCGGTGGAGACGATGACGGCGGAACGCATGGGTTTCTTCCTTCTTCAAGCCCCTCCCCTTCAGAGGAGGGGTTGGGGTGGGGACGTCTATGGAGTGCGCTGCGCTCGCTTGCGGCACGGCCCCACCCCAACCCCTCCCCTAAAGGGGAGGGCTTTTGGAGCTCAAACGAAAATCTGCGACATCCATTCGGCGATCATCGCGGGCTTTTCCTCGCCTTCGATCTCGACCGTGAATTCGTTGGTCTGCTGCCACTGGCCCGGACGCTTCTCGTCGAAGCTCAGCAGCTTGAAACGGCCGCGCACGCGCTTGCCCGAGCGGACGGGCTGGAGGAAGCGGACTTTGTTGCCGCCGTAATTGATCCCCATCTTCACGCCCTCGATCGTCACCGGATCGATGATCTTCGACGACAGCAAAGGCATCAGCGACAGCGTGAGGAAGCCGTGCGCGATCGTCCCGCCGAACGGCGTCATCGCGGCCATCTGCGGGTTGACGTGGATGAACTGGTGATCGCCCGTCGCGTCGGCGAACTTGTCGATCATCTCCTGGCTGACCTCGACCCAGTCGGACACCTGTTCGGTGCCGATCCGGCCGGCCATTTCCTGCGCTGTCACGGTCGTCACGGCATTCCCCTGCAAGAAAATTGGTCGCATAGGCGACGTCGCGCTGGCAAATGGCACTCACGCAAGCGCGGCGCAAGCCTTGCGCATGCCTCACCTTGACCGGAAACCGGAACATGACCTTTGACGTAGCGTCCAATGCCCGCAAATCCATGGGCGCTTTGCACCGGGCGAGCGAACCCGATGTTCTAAAGCCACTGCTGGACCGTGCGTCGCTCACGCCCGAGTCGCGCGAGCGGGTGATGGGCCATGCGCTCGGGCTGCTCGCCGACCTGCGCGCGGCGCAAGGGAAGGGGTGGGTCAACCAGTTCCTGCAGGAATATCGGCTCAATTCGTCCGAGGGTGTGGCGCTGCTGTCCCTCGCCGAGGCGTTCCTGCGGGTGCCCGATCCCGAGACCGCCGATCTGCTGATCGCCGACAAGCTGGGCGATGCCGATTGGCGCGCGCACACGGGCAAGTCGAACTCGACGCTGGTCAATTCGGCGACCTGGGGGCTGGTGGTGGGCCGCGCCCTGGTCGGTGACGGGCAGACGCAGAGTTCGCTGCGTCGTCTCATCAGCCGCGCGGGCGAGCCGTTCGTGCGGCAGGCGGTCGGCGCGGCGATGCGGATGATGGGCGAGATCTTCGTGATGGGCCGCACGATCGACGAAGCGATGAAGCGGATGCGCAAGCCCGAGAACAAGGGCTTCACGGCGAGCTTCGACATGCTCGGCGAGGCGGCGCGGACGCACGACGACGCGCAGCGCTATTTCCGCGCCTATACCGATGCGGTCGACGCGGTCGGGCGCGATCCGGCGGCGGGGCATTCGATCTCGGTCAAGCTGTCGGCGCTGCACCCCCGCTACGAAGTGTCGCGCTGGGACGAATGCGTTCCCGCGCTGACCGAGATGCTCGAGGCACTCGCCCTCCAGGCGGCGAGCAAGGGCATCGCGCTGACGGTCGATGCCGAGGAGAGCGAGCGGCTCGAGATGAGCCTCGACATCATCGGCACCGTCGCCGCGCTGCCGAGCCTCAAGGGCTGGGACGGGTTCGGCATGGCGGTGCAGGCGTATGGCAAGCGCGCGCGACCGGTGGTGGCATGGGCGGGCGCGCTCGATCGCATCATGAACGTGCGGCTCGTGAAGGGCGCCTATTGGGACAGCGAGATCAAGCGGACGCAGGTCGAGGGGCTGGCCGATTATCCGCTGTTCACGCGCAAGGCGGCGACCGACGTGTCGTATCTGGCGGTTGCGCGCGACATGCTCGATGCGCCGAGTATTCGCCCGGCGTTCGCCAGCCACAATGCGCTGACCGTCGCGACGATCATGGAATGGGCGGGCAACAGCCGCGACTTCGAGTTTCAGCGGCTGCACGGCATGGGCGACGGGCTGTACGAGCGGCTGGTGCGCGAGAATGGCTATCATTGCCGGGTGTATGCGCCGGTTGGCGGGCATCGTGACTTGCTGGCGTATCTGGTGCGCCGGTTGCTGGAGAATGGGGCGAATTCGAGCTTCGTGCATCAGTTGGCCGACGAGCGGCTGACCGAGGCGGAAATCCTGGCGGACCCTGTGGCGAAGATCGCCGCTGTGGGCGGGGCGCGGCATCCGAGCATTCCGTTGCCGGTCGATCTGTTCGGGGCAGGGCGGCGCAATAGTGCCGGACTCGATCTGGCGGACCGCACGGTGTTGCGCGAGACGGTCGATGCCGTCTCGTCCCCCTCCCGCTTGCGGGAGGGGCTAGNNNGGGGCGTGCCTCCAGCGCGACTCCGACCGTTTCGCACTTCCCTCCCCCAACCCCTCCCGCAAGCGGGAGGGGAGATGCGGTTGCGCGTGCCCACGCCGCGTTCCCCGCCTGGTCCGCCACCCCCGTCGCCCAGCGCGCCGCGTGCCTCGATCGCCTCGCCGACCTGCTCGAGCAATATCGCGACGAGCTGATGGCGATTTGCGTCCAGGAAGCCTTCAAGACGATCCCCGACGCGCTCGGCGAAGTGCGCGAGGCGGTCGATTTCTGCCGCTACTACGCCCAGCAGGCCCGCGACGGCCTCCAGCCGATCGAACTCCCCGGGCCGACCGGCGAGCGCAATGTGCTGCGCTTCGACGGGCGCGGCGTGTGGGCGACGATCGCGCCGTGGAACTTCCCGCTCGCGATCTTCCTCGGCCAGACCGTCGCCGCGCTCGTCGCGGGCAACAGCGTCGTCGCCAAGCCCGCGCCGCAGACCCCGCGCATCGCCGCGCGCGCGGTCGAACTGGCGCATGAGGCGGGCGTGCCGAAGGACGCGTTGATCCTGCTCCCCGGCGGCCCCGAGGTCGGCGCCGCGCTGACCGCCGACCGCCGCGTGATGGGTGTCGCCTTCACCGGCTCGACCGCCACCGCACGGAAAATCGCGCGGACGCTGCTCGAGGACGACAGCCGCCCGATCGTCCCGCTGATCGCCGAGACCGGCGGGATCAACGCGATGATCGTCGATTCGACCGCACTGCCCGAACAGGTCGTGGCCGACGTCGTCACCTCGGCGTTCCGCTCGGCCGGGCAGCGCTGTTCGGCGCTCCGCGTCTTGCTGCTGCAGGAGGAGATCGCCGGCACGACGATCGAGATGCTGAAAGGTGCGATGGACACGCTGCGGCTCGGCGACCCCGCCGACCCCGCGACCGATGTCGGCCCGGTGATCGACCAGACCGCCTACGACAAATTGATGGCCTATCGCGGCCGCACAGATGTCGTGAAGACGCTCGATGCGCCCGCCGAAGGGCTATTCGTCCCGCCGACCTTGGTCCATCTCGACCGGATCGAGGACCTGACGCAGGAATGGTTCGGCCCGATCCTGCACGTCGCGACCTGGCCCGCGGGCAAGCTCGCCGAGACGATCGCGGCGGTCAACGCCAAGGGCTATGGCCTGACGATGGGCCTCCACAGCCGCATCGCGCGCGCCGCCGAGGAGACCGAGGCGCTGGCACAGGTCGGCAATCTCTACGTCAACCGCTCGATGATCGGCGCGGTGGTCGGGTCGCAGCCGTTCGGCGGCGAGGGGCTGTCAGGTACGGGGCCGAAGGCGGGCGGGCCGCACTACCTCCACCGCTTCGTGGTCGAGCGCGCGGTGTCGATCGATACGACCAGCGCTGGCGGGAATGCGACGCTGCTCAGCCTGGACGAAGGCGGGATCTGAGCCGGTAACCTGCCGTCACCCCGGCCTTGTGCCGGGGCCCACCGGGATGCGCGACTTGCCGCCGTGGCGCGCGCGGGACGGTGGGCCCCGGCACGAGGCCGGGGTGACGGGGGGAGGGTCAGCTGTGCCCCGAGTCGCCATCGACCGCCGAATCGCTCGGCGTCGCGCCGGTTCCCTGGCGGTTTGCCGGAACGTGAACGGGCGCGGGCTCGGGTTTTTCCGTCGCCGGATGCGCGTCAGCCGCCGCATATGGCAGCACCATCTCACCATCGGGCGCGGCGGTGAAGCTGGTTTGCGTCGGGTAGGCCAGACTGATCCCTGCCTCGTTAAGGCAACGGATGATCGCCAGCCCAACCGTATGGCGCGCGTCGTAGAATTCCTGGAACGCCGCGCTCGGCGAATCGAATTCCACGTCGAAATCGTAGCTGCTCGCGCCGAAGGTAGTGAAGCCCGCCCGCACGAACGTCATTCCGCGCGCCTCGACCACCTCCTTGATCATCGTCGGCAGCGCCTCAAGCGTCTCGATCGGGGTCCATTGCACCAGCCCGAGCGTGAACACGATGCGGCGATAGTCGCGCTGCGTGTTGTTGATGATTTCCTTCTCGAGCAATTGCTTGTTGGCGACGATCCGCTCCTCGCCGGTGACGCCGCGGATCCGCGTCGACTTGAGTCCGATCGCCTCGACCGTACCCGACGATTTATCATAGCTGATCGCGTCGCCGCGCCGGAACGGACGGTCGAAAATGATCGCGAGCGCGGCGAACAAATCGGCGAAGATGCCCTGCGCGGCGAGACCGATCGCGATACCGCCGACGCCGAGACCCGCGATCAGACCGGTGACATTGACCCCGAGATTGTCGAGCACGACGATCGCGGCGATCGCGAAAACCGCGAAGCCGACGAGGATGCGAATGATCCCCATCGCGCTGCCGATCGCCTCGCCCGAATAATGTTCGTCGGCGGTGCGATATTCGATCGCGCCGATGATGATCTCGCGCGCCCAGATCGCGCCCTGATAGCCGGCGGTGAGGATCCAGATGAAGTTGATCGTCGCGCGCACATCCTGCGGCGTGTCGGTGAAATTGGCCGCGCTGACGAGCTTCACCGCGGCGATCACCATGAAGGTGTTGCCGGTCGCGACCATGGCACGCGCGACGATCGCACCCCAGCGACGCGATAGCGACGGGTGCGCGCAATATTTTCGAGCGAGCCGCCGGACGAAGTGCATCGCAACGACCAGCGCACTCGCTACCGCGATAGCAACGATCAATTGAAGCCAGTGCGTCGCGGCCCAGCGATAGGTCGTGCTGATCAGACTGCGGAGTTGTTCGTCGAAATCCTGAACGCGGATCGGCGGCAGGATCGCGGTGCTATTCTTGGTCGTCATGAAAATACTCAGGCGGCTTTCGCAGGAGACGGTGCCGTGCCCTGTTCGAGGAAGGCGAGCAAGCCGCGTTCGGCGCGCGTCAGATGCTGCGTGCTGCGCGGCAGGCGGAGCGTTGCTCGAAACTCGGACTGCCCATCCTTGACGAGCGCGAGCAACGCCGGATGGACGTACGACTTGCGCGCGATCGCCGGCGTGTTGCCGAGCGCCTCGCTGACCGGAAGCAACATCGTCTTGAGGCTGATGTCGTGCGGCGCGCCGGCGAGCGCCTCGAACGCGAGCACGCTCGCGCTCCAGGTGCGGAAGTGCTTCGCGGTGAAATCGGCACCCATCGCCTCGCGAATATAGGCGTTGACGTCGGACGAGGTGACCGGGTGGCAGTCTCCCATGGCATCGACCCAGCGAAACAGATGCTGTCCCGGCAAATCCTGGCAGCGCTTGACGAAGCGGCTGAGCGAATTGTCGGTGATCGTCAGCACGCGCAGCTTGCCCGATTTGGCCTTGAACTGAAGCTTCAACGCCTGACCCTTCAGCGCGGCGTGGCGTTTGCGCAGCGTGGTCGCGCCGAAGCTCTTGTTCGCCTTGACATAGCCTTCGTTGCCAATGCGGACCTTGCCGAGATCGAGCAGCCGCACCACCGCCGCGACCGCCGTCTCCTTACCGATGCCGCGCTTGGCAAGATCGGCCGCAACACGCGCGCGCAACTTGGGCAGCGCATGGCCGAACGGCGCGCACAGCTCGTATTTCGCGGCTTCCTGCGTCTCGCGGAAACCGGCGTGATAGCGATATTGCTTGCGGCCCTTCTCGTCCCAGCCGACCGCCTGGATATGGCCGTAAGGGCTGGGGCAGAACCAGGCATCGCGATAGGCGGGGGGCAGGCCGATCGCATTGAGCCGGTCGATCTCGTCGCGATCGGTGATCCGCGCGCCGTCGGGGTCGAAATAGCCCCAGCCGTGCTTCATCGCCTTGCGTGTAATACCAGGGTCACTGTCGTCGTGGTAAGAGATGTCCGTCATGGCCTCTATCAATGCACGGGCCATCGCAACGTTCCGGAACGGGCAGGCCGTGCCGATGGTTAAGCCGCCGGAACACCCCAGCCGGAGACCCATCATGGCCGATCTTTCGAACGCTCACGTGCTTATCCTCGCAACCGACGGTTTCGAGCAGGTCGAACTCTTCGAGCCGCGCCAGGCGCTGCTCGACGCCGGCGTCAAGGTGACGCTCGCCTCGGACAAGACCGATCCGATCCAGGGCATGAACCACGACGAGAAGGGCGACACGATCACGCCCGACCTGCTGCTCGAGGATGTCGACACCGAAGATTATACCGCGCTGCTGCTGCCGGGTGGCGTCGCCAACCCCGACACGCTGCGGATGAACGACCGCGCGATCGAGATCATCGAGGAATTCGCCGATGACGAGAAATTGATCGCGGCGATCTGCCATGCGCCGTGGCTGCTGATCGAGGCCGACGTCGTCGATGGCCGTCGCATGACGAGCTGGCCGTCGGTCCGCACCGATCTCGCCAATGCCGGCGCCGACGTTGTCGATGAGGAAGTCGTGATCGACGGCCCGTTCATCACCAGCCGCAAGCCCGACGATATTCCCGCCTTCAACAAGGCGATCCTCGCAGCGCTTCAGGAAGAGCTGGAAGAGGCCTGAGCCCCGCTCCCCGTCCGCCGCAGGCGGGCGGGGAGGCGGTTCATCCAGATCTGCGCGGGGCGTTCGACCAGATGGTGGAGCGCCACCGACGTGCCCAGGACGAGCAGCAGATAGAGCGCGATAAGGACGGGCGGGATGTCGCGGACGTCATCGACCAGCACGAGCTTCACGATCACGAACAGCAGGAAATGGCTGAGATAGGTCGCATAGCTGATCTCGCCGAGATAATGCAGCGCCGGTACGTCGAGCGGGTTGCCGCGTGATCCCGAGGTCAGTGCCAGCGCGAGCAAGGCCGCGGCGAATGTCGCCGGGATACACAGCGTCTCGGGTTCGCCCTCCAGAAAGCCCACGAACGCGCCGATACCACATCCGAGCGCCACAAGCGCAGGGATGACCGGCGCGTCGCGCCACCGCTGCCACAGCGAGCACAAGGCGCCCCCGACCGCGAACTCGATCAGGCAACGTCGCAGCCCGAAGGTCCAAATATCGGTGCCGAGTGACGGCGATCCCGCCATCACCACGTGCAGCAGCGCGAGCAACGCGCCGATCGCCGATACAACCACCCAACTCGGCACGCGCCGCCAGTCGAGCGCGAAAGCGACCAGCGGGAAGAGCAGATACGCAGCCCATTCGGTGCTGATCGACCAGCTGGGATCATTCCAGGTCAGGCGATCGGTGAAGCCCCAGGTCTGCAGCAGCAGCATGTGCAGCGGCAACTCGGCATAGGGGTAATGCCCGGCATCGTGCCGCCCGGTCGCGGCGAGCGCGAGCACGAGCGCGAGCGTCGCGCCGAGCATCACGAGGTGCAGCGGCCAGATCCGCGCAAGCCGCCGCCACAGGAAGCCGGGCACCGCGGCAATCCCGCCGCTGCGCAGCCGCGCACTCCAGCTCAGCCAGATCACGAAGCCCGACAGCAGGAAGAAGAAGTCGACCGCGAGATAGCCCTTGGCGAACAGCGCGACCAACCCGGCGGGCAGCCAGTCGATCGACAGCCGGATATGGAACAAGACGACGAACCACGCGGCGATCCCGCGCATTCCGGTGAGCGCGCGAAGTTCGTGACGGTGGGGCGCGGCAGTCGTCATGCCGGAAGCGGCTCGGCACTGCGCGCCTTGCGCGGCTGCCACGGCGCCCCCGCACGCTTGCGCGCGAGATAGGTGTCGAGCCCGATCTGCGCGCCGATCAGCATATAGACGAACGGCTGGAACGCGATCCCGATAAAGGTCGCGCCGAGCAGATAGACGATGTGCGCCGATTGCAGCGCCCCCGCGAGCGGCGTTACCCACGTCATGTCCTCCGCCGCCTTGCGATAGCGGTGGCGCAGCACTTCCATCCGGAAGATCCCGATCAGGCTGATCGACAGCCACAGGATCAGCCCGGGAAAGCCCTGCTCGCCGAGCATCTCGAAATAGGCGCTATGGAAGGCGCGCGCCTGATCGACGGTCAGATGCCGGTCGACGGTCGAATTGGCAGCGGTGCCTTCGACGCGCTCGGTATCGTAGCGAATCTTGTTCTGGCGGTACATTTCGAAGCCCCCGCCCATCGGATGCTCCTTGGCATATTCCCACGTCCAGCCCCACACCGCGATCCGCGTCGAGGCCGATTCATCGGCCTTGTAGGTCTTGATCGTGCTCATCCGGTCGGTGAAGGCGGAGGGCAGGAACGGCACCACGATCATTCCCGCGACGCCGAGCAGGCACAGATACAGCACCTTGCGCTTGGCATCGCGCAGCATCAGCAGCGCAACCAGCCCGATGCACAGCAGCCCGGTCCGCGTCGAGGTGCCGACCGGGATCAGCAGGCACGAAAAGACTAATGCATAGCAGAAGCCCTTCACCTTCCAGTCGGGCGGGAAGATCGTGCCGTGGCGCGTGAACCACAGGATCAGCGGGATAATCGCGACCGCGACGGTCGAGATGGTCGAGCCTTCGTACAGCCCAGAATTGTTCGACACCATCAGGTTGAGCGAGCCATAGCCACCGCCGCCGCTGGCGATCGTCTTGATCCCGCCGACGATGATGATCGACGCCGCCGAAGCGACCATCACCAGCAACAGCGACTCGATCCGGAGCTTGGTGCGCAGCGTGAAGGGGAGGAAGGCGGCGAACGCCAGGCACTTCCACACCCAGCCCCACTTATCGAGCGCTTCGACCGGGAAATCCGCGGTGAGCGTGGTGCAGTAGCAGTAGATCAGCAACAGCACGATCAGCCCCTGCCGCGGCGTGACGCGCGTGCCGGTCTTGTCGTCGGCCATCAGCCAGCCGCCGACCGCGAGCACCACCGCGATCAGCGAGATCGGCACGCTGTTGAGCAGCACATAGGTCAGCCGCTGCGGCGAGACGACGTCGATATAGACATAGGCGAGCACGAAGATGAACGGCCGCCGGAACCCGGCGGCGAAGAAGGCGCAGAGGAACGCGACGAAGACGAGATCACGCAAGCGGGCGGCCCTTGCGCTTGCGCGGCGCGGTCTCTCCAGGCGCGACTTCGCGATCGAGATCGGGCCGGCGCAGCAGCCGCCAGACCGTCAGCGCGATCAGCCCGTGGCTGATCGCCAGCGCGAAATTGTCGATCATGCGCTCGCGCTCCTTTCCATGCCTGAACTCGCCCTATCGCTCGCGGCTGCGAAGGGCCACACGCCGCTCTACGGACGTCAAGTTGAGGCTCCGTTAAGCACTCGTGCGTTAGGGGGCCAGCATGCGCATTCTCCATCTTCTGGATCACGGCCTGCCGTTGCAAAGCGGTTACACCTTCCGGACCCGCGCGATCCTCAAGAGCCAGATGCAGCGCGGCTGGACCGTCGCCGCCGTCACCGGCCCGCGCCAGAACTCGTCGCGGGAAGGGCAGGAGAGCGTCGACGGCATCGACTTCTATCGGACCCAAGCAGTCGGGCCATTACCCGCCCCGTTCGGCGAACTGCGCGAGATCGCGGCGTTCGCCAGACGGATCAGCGAGGTGGTAGAGCAGTTCAAGCCCGACATCCTCCACGCGCATTCGCCCGTGCTCGATGCGCTGGCGGGGCTGCGCGTCGCGCGCAAGTACCAGCTGCCGCTGGTCTACGAGATCCGCGCCTTCTGGGAGGACGCGTCGGTCGGCAACGGGACGGGGCGCGAAGGCTCGCTGCGCTACCGCGCGACCCGCGCGCTCGAGACCTGGGCGGTCAGGCGCGCCGATGCGGTCGCGGTGATCTGCGAGGGGTTGAAGAGCGACCTGATCGCGCGCGGGACCGACCCGGCCAAGCTGATCGTCTCGCCCAACGGCGTCGATCTCGCGATGTTCGGCACGCCTTTGCCACACGACGCCGCGCTCGCCGCCGATCTCGGCGTGACGGGCAAGGAGGTGATCGGCTTCATCGGCAGCTTCTACGATTATGAGGGGCTCGACGATCTGATCGCGGCGATGCCCGCCTTGGTCGCCGCGCGACCCGAAGCGCACCTCGTGCTCGTCGGCGGCGGCCCGATGGAAGCGGCGCTGCGCGCGCAGGCGGCGGCATCGCCGGTCGCGGCGCAGATCCATTTTGTCGGGCGCGTGCCGCACGATGCGGTCGAGCGCTATTACAGCGTGATCGACGTGCTCGCTTACCCGCGCAAGAAGATGCGGCTGACCGATCTGGTGACGCCGCTCAAGCCGCTCGAGGCGATGGCGCAGCGCCGTCTCGTTGCGGCGTCGGACGTCGGCGGGCATCGCGAGCTGATTCGCGACGGCGAGACGGGGACGCTGTTTGCGCCCGGCAACCCCGAAGCGATGGCGCGCGCGCTCGCCGATCTGCTCGCCGATCGCGCCAGTTGGGAAGACCGCCGCACGCGCGGGCGTATTTTTGTCGAGGCGGAGCGTAACTGGGCTGTTAACGTTGCGCGTTACGCGCCCGTTTACCAAAAACTTACCGATAGCATGGCAGAGCAGAGTGCATGGCCGTCTCCTCCGATCCGCAACGCCTGACCCTCCCGCTGGCCCCGCTCGTCGCGGGGATCATCGGGGTGCTGACCGCGGCGATGTTTGCGCTGATCCCGACCGAATTGCTCGAATCGATGGTGGTCGATAGCGGCGTCGCGTCGGTGCTGTCGGCGGCCGAGCCGCCCCTCGGCTTCACCGCGCGCGCGGCGCTGGTGCTGCTGTGCGGTGGCGGGGTCGCGGTGCTGGCCTGGTTCGGCCTGTTCCTGACCTTCGGCGGCCGGACGGTCACGCTTCGTCGCCCCACGACGAGCAGCGGCAGCGCGCCCGTCCTGCGCCGCGCCGACGCGCATCCCGACGCTCCTGCGCGGCGGCCGCTCTTCGCCAATACCGATCTTGGCACGCCTTTTCTCGAGGTCCGCGCGCGGCCGGTACATCTCGATGCGGCCGAGATCGCGCCCTTGGTCGAGCGGCCCCTGCCGGTCGATCTCGACGAGCCGCTTTCGGCCTATGACCCCAATTTCTTGCGCGACACCGCGACGCCCGAACCCGTCGCGAGCAAACCGCTGCCGCTGCCGCGCCGCCAGACCTTCGACCCGAGCGAGCGTTTCGAAACCTTCCCGCTCGGCCCGGTCGACGCGCCCGCGATCGAACGCCGGACGCCCAGCCCGATCGCGCGTCCGGACCGTTCGACCGAGGACGCAGGCGATCCGTCCGAGACGATCCACGCCTTGCTCGACCGGCTCGAACGCGTCGTCAGCCGGCGCGATACGGCCCAGGCGCCGAACGACACGATCGAGGATACGTTGGGGAGCTTGCGGCGCATGGCGACCGACCACCGCTGAACTCAGGTCTCCACCGTCAACGCCTCGACCGTCGCTATCGAGCGCGCGTCGCGGCGCGTGATCGCAATCACCGCAAGATCTGCCACGAGATGCCCGCGCAGCGGCAGATCGGCGTCGGGGAGCGCGCCGAGCCATGCTTGCCCGAACGCGTCGTCACGCAGCGTCAACGTGATCTGATGCCGCGCCCCGGCGAAGGTCGCGCTTGCCCAGCGCGTCGTCTCGGCCATGCGCACCGCGATCTCGAGGCCGGCGGCATCGCCGTGGCGCTCGAGCGCGCGCTTGAGCAGCGTCGCGGCGTCGGGCCCGCGGCTCATCGCGACACCCGCTGATCGGCGAGAAACGCTTCGATCCGGCGCACCATGCGCGGGCCAGGCTCGCGTCCGCCGCGCAAGTCGCGCACGAGTCGCGGATCGCGCACTGCGAGCCGCCCGAAGGTGGTCGGCGGCATTGCGCTCGCCCTCAGATAGCGATCGATTTTCTGCAGTACGGACATGGCGATCTCCTTGCGATTCGGTGGCGTCATTCAGCGTCTGCGTTCACGATCTGTTCTATTTTCCAGCTTGTCTAGGAAAATTCCTATGTCTAAGGTGGCGCGAATGGAGCCTCCCGATCCCCGCGCGCGCCTCGCCGCGCTGATCGACGCGCACGGCGTCGGCTATGCCGCGCTGTCGCGGATGCTCCGGCGCAATGACGCCTATCTCCAGCAATATGTCCGGCGCGGGACGCCGCGCGACTTGGCCGAGCGCGACCGGGCGCTGCTCGCCGCCTATTTCCGCGTCGATCCGGTCGAACTCGGCGGGCTAGCGGCGCCGCGACTGGCGCCGATCCGCCGGCTCGATGTCGAGGTGTCGGCGGGGCCGGGCACGCTCGGCGCCGATGTGCCGGAGGAGGGGGCGATGCTGCTCGATCCGCGCTTGCTCGATTCGCTCCGACTCGACGCGGAGCACGCCGCGATGCTGCGCGCCCGTGGCGATTCGATGCTGCCGACGATCGCCGACGGCGACCAGATCGTGATCGACGAACGCGATATGCGGGTCGGCGCGACGCCGGCGATCTTCGTGCTGCGGCTGGATGGCGTGTTGCTGGTCAAACGTGTGTCAAAGGCGGCCGATGGCATGCGGATCGCGAGCGACAACCCGGCCTATCCGCCCATGACAACGGCCGCAGCCGAGATTATCGGCCGGGTCGTCTGGTTGTCGCGCGCGCTGCGCTAATGCCTGCTGCCCCGGTTCGCTTCGGCTTCAGCGGCGCAGGTCGCGCAGCCACATCGCGATCGAGATCGTCACGCCCAGCCCGAGCCCGATCAGGAACCCGCGCGTGGGCCCGAGCGGCGAGAACAGGCCGACGCCGGTGCCGGCGATCGCGCCGAGCGCGATCAGCGCGCCACCGGCCAATGGCGTACGGGGAGGGGAGGAGCGGATCATGTCCAGCGCTGTGCCATGTCCCGCGGCAGGACGCCAGCGTCCCATCCCGGGAGGCGTGGGGCGCCGTGCGCGATGCCGTTAACCTTCGTCTGGCATGCGATCGCGGCGATCGCGCGGAGTGGCACGCTCAGTGAAGTGCGACCGTGCCCGCAGCGCGTGCGGGTGCGTCTTGAGCGGAGCTTATATGCATCTTCCCTATCTCGCGGACCGCACCGAACTGACGCATGCCACCGATCTCATCACCGTCTTCGGCGGCGCCGCCGGCCAGGAAGCGGCAGCACGCGCCGATCGCAGCCGCGATCTCGGCAACTACCTGCACTTCTGCCGCTGGCGGCAGATCGAGCGGCTGATTGTCTTGCTCTCGTTCGATCGCGCGTTCGGCACGATTCACTGATTGCCGCGCTGAGCCCGCGCTAAACCCCTGTTGCTCGCCCGAGAGCCGGGCTAGGACGGCGTATGTCGTTATCGGTCGGGCGGCGGCGGGCGTATCGGGCGGCCGCCGGGATTCTTTGGTGTGTCGGTTCCGGCGCGACGGCGCAAACGCGTCCGGCGGCGAGCCCCGTCGCGTCGCCGCTCGACCCGCCACCGCCGCCGCAGCAGCTCGACCCGCAATCGCCGCTCGCGCCCTTGCCTGGGCTCGGCGTCGCCTGGCCCGATCTGTCGAAGGCACCGGCCGAGCCCGCCACGCCCGATACCCCGACCGCGGTGACCGGCGAGACGCGCTACAGTTATCGTATCGACGGGATCGATGCGGTGGCAGGCACGCTGCTGCGCGATCGCTTCGCGCAACTCTCGACGCTCAAGGCCAACGAAGGCCAGCCCGCGAACGGTGCGCAGCTCGACCGGCGCGCGCGCGAGGATGCGACGCTGCTGACGACGCTGCTGCGCGGCGAAGGCTATTATGATGCACGCGTCGCGACCCGCGTCGAGGCGGCGGCGCGGCCGCTCGTCGTGCTCGATGCCGAACCGGGGCCGCTCTATACCTTCGGTGGCGTAAACGTCGCCGGCATCGACGCGGCGGGGGAAAAGGCGCCGGCCTTGCGCAAGGCGTTCGGGCTCGATCCGGGCGATGCGGTCAATGTCGACGCCGTGCTCGCCGCCGAGACGAGCCTGCGCACGACGATCAGCGACCGCGGCTTCCCCTTCGCGATCGTCGGCGATCCGCAGATCGTGGTCGATCGCGCGGCGCATACCGCGACGCTCGATCTGGCGGTCGTCCCAGGCGGGGCGCGGCGCTTCGGCGTGATCACGATGACCTCGGGCAGCAAGGTGTTCGATGCCGACCATGTCCAGGACATCGCGCGCTTCACGCCCGGCCAGCCGTTCGACGCCTCGGCGCTCGCCGACCTGCGCCGCGCACTCGTTCAGACGAGTCTGGTGTCGAGCGTCAAGATCACGCCCGTAGAGGGCAAGGAGCCGGGCACGGTCGACATCGCGGTCGGGCTCGAACCCGCGCCCAAGCACACCATCGCCGGCGAGCTCGGCTATGGCACCGGCGAAGGCGCGCGCGCGGCGCTGAGCTGGACCAACCGCAACCTTTTCCCGCCCGAAGGCGCGCTGACGCTGGCCGGGGTGCTCGGCACGCAGGAGCAATCGGCGAGCGTCACCTTCCGCCGCAACAATTTCGAGGGGCGCGACCGGATCCTGACCTTCCAGACGGTCGCCTCGAACGTCAAGCGCACCGCCTATCAGGCGCGCACCGTGTCGCTGTCGGGGAGCCTCGAGCGGCAGACCAACATCTTCTTCCAGAAGAAATGGACCTGGTCGCTCGGCGCCGAGCTTGTCGCCTCGGACGAGCGCGACGTGCTCATTGACACCGGAGCGCCGCGGCGGCGGACCTATTTCATCGGGGCGCTGCCGACCGTGCTGAGCTATGACGGATCGAACGACCTGCTTGATCCGACACGCGGGTTCCGGCTCAGCGGGCGGCTCTCGCCCGAAATTTCGCTTGAGGGGCAAGCGTTCGGCTATGCGCGGCTGCAATTCGACGCGAGCGCGTACAAGAGCGTGACCAAAGGCGCGGTCCTTGCCGGGCGGATCCGGCTCGGCACGATCGCGGGCGCGCCGCGCGATGCGATCGCGCCGTCGCGCCGCTTTTACGCAGGCGGCGGTGCATCGGTGCGCGGCTATGGCTATCAGGACATCGGGCCGCGCGACCCCAATAATGACCCGGTCGGCGGGCGCAGCCTCGCTGAGTTCTCGCTCGAGGCGCGCGTCAAGACCTTCGGCCATTTCGGGGTGGTGCCGTTCTTCGACGGCGGCAATATCTCGACCGGGCTGCTGCCGAGCCTCGGCGCGCTCCGCTACGGTACCGGGCTGGGCTTGCGCTATTATTCGAATTTCGGGCCGATCCGCATCGATGTCGGCACGCCGGTCAACCCCGCGCCGGGCGATCCGCGCGTCGCGGTCTATGTCTCGCTGGGGCAGGCGTTTTGAGCGAAATCCAGGCGTCCCCCGAGCCGGTTGCCGAAGCGACGCCGGTCGCCACCGTCAAGCCGCACGGACCGTTGGGGCGGATCGTCTTCGTCATCGTCGCGTCGCTGTTCCTGCTCGGGCTCGCGGCGTTGGGGCTGATCGATACCGGCATCGGGCATCGCTTCCTCGTCGACCGGATCGCGGCGCTGAAGCCCGCCAATGGGCTGCGCTATAGCATCGGACGGATCGAAGGCTCGATCTATGGGCGCGCGACGCTGATCGACGTCCGGGTGCGCGACGGGCGTGGCATGTTCTTCGCCGCGCCGCGCGCCGAGCTCGCTTGGTCGCCGTTCCACTGGCTCGACAATCGGCTCGATATCAGCAGCTTGCGGATCGCTTCTGCGACGCTTGCGCGGCTGCCGCAGACGAAGCCGACGCCGACCAAGGGGCCGATCCTGCCGAGCTTCGACATCCATATCGGGCGCTTGGCGGTCGACCGGCTCGTCGTCGCGCCGGCAGTCGCCGGGGTCGAACGTATCGCCCGGCTGCGCGCGCGCGCCGATACGCATCGCGGCCGCGCGCTGATCGATCTCGCCGCGGTCGTCGCGGGAAGCGACGATATCCGCCTTCACCTCGACGCCGAGCCCGATCGCGACCGGCTCGAGGCGGCCGCGCATGTGCGCGGGACCGCGCGCGGCGTGCTGGCGAAGCTGTCGGGCTTCGGCAAGTCGATCGCGCTCGATCTGTCGGGCAAGGGCAGCTGGGCGGCGTGGCGCGGCAAGGTTGTCGCCGATGTCGGCACGACGCGCCTCGCCGATCTCGCGCTGTCGAACCGCGCGGGCGCCTATGCCGTGTCGGGCACGCTCGTCCCGGCGCCGCTCGCGCATGGCAAACTGCAGCGGCTGACCGTGCCGCGCGTGCTCGTCCATGGCAGCGCGACGCTGGTCGATCGCCAGCTCAAGGGCAACCTGTCGCTGCGCTCGGATTCGCTCGATGTGACGGGCGACGGCACGCTTGATCTGGCGCAGAGCGCGTACCGTAACCTCCGGATTCACGCGATTCTCACGCGACCGAACGCGCTCTTCCCCAATATGACCGGCCGCGCGATCGAACTGCGCGCAATCCTCGACGGCCGTTTCGCCACCGCGGCGTTCGACTATCGCCTCACCGCGCAACGCTTCGCGTTCGACGATACCGGCTTCGAGGATTTCCGCGCGGCGGGGCGCGGGCATTTCTCGAAACAGCCCGTGCTCGTCCCGATCCGCGCGACCGCGGCGCGCGTTACCGGGGTCGGCGATGTCGCTGGCGGGATCCTGCGCAATCTGACGATCTACGGCGTGCTGCGCGTGACGCCGCAGCTCGTGCTCGGCGACGATCTCAAGCTGACCTCGGACAAGCTCAGCGGGCGGATCAATTTGCTGCTGGACCTGCGCGATGGGCGCTACGACATCGGCGTCAATGGCGGGCTCGGGCGCTATCGCATCCCGGGGCTCGGCGTGGTCGACGTGCAGACGACGCTCAAGGTGATCCCGGGGCCCGGCGGACGCGGGACGCGCGTCGTCGGGCAGGGCGTCGCGCAGATGATCACGCTCGAGAACGCCTTCTTCCGCTCGCTCGGCGGCGGCCTGCCGCGGATCGTCACCGGGCTCGAGCGCACCCCCGACGGGCTGCTCCACCTCAACGGCCTCGTGCTGACCGCGCCGCAGATCCGCATCACCGGAACGGGCGTACGTCACCGTGACGGCACCTTCCATTTCGAGGGGGCAGGGCAGCAGACGACCTATGGCCCGCTGACGCTCAAGCTCGACGGCAAGATCGACCATCCGACGCTGGACCTGGTGTTCGCGCGGCCCAATGCGACGATGGGCCTGTCGAACGTGGTCGCGCATCTCGATCCGACCGATGCGGGCTTTGCCTTCACCGCGCGCGGCGACTCGCGGCTCGGGCCGTTCAGCGGCAACGGCGCGATCCTGCTGCCCAAGGGCGGCGACGGGACGATCGCGATCGCCGATCTCGCGGTCAGCGGGACGCATGCCAAGGGGCCGCTGCGGATCGTCCCCGGGGGCTTCGACGGCAGGCTCGACGTGGCGGGCGGGGGGCTCACAGGCGCCTTGCTGTTCCGGCCGGTGCAGGACAAGCAGCAGATCGAAGCGCATTTCGACGCGACCGCGGCGAAGCTCGCCAACGCCTTCGTGCTGCGGCGCGGACATCTCGATCTGGTCGCGTTGCTCGACCCGACGGGAACGTCGATCGACGCGAACCTGGTGGGCGCGGGGCTGCGGCGGCGCTCGCTGGTGATCGGGCGATTCGCCGCGCGCGCGAAGCTGCGCGGCGGGACGGGGACGATCACCGCCTCGATCGCGGGCTCGCAAGGGCGCGCGTTCGACATCCAGTCGGTGACGCAGGTTGCGCCCGACCGCTATGTCGTCTCGGCGCATGGCACGCTCGACCGGCGTCCGCTGACGCTCGTCACCCCCGCGGTGGTGACGCGCGACGGCGATGGCTGGCGGCTCGCGCCGACCGACCTGACCTTCTCGGGCGGTGCGGCGAAGGTGTCGGGCCGCTTCACCGGCGCATCGACCGAGCTGGCCGCGACGGTCGCACGGATGCCCTTGTCGATCCTTGATATCGGCTATCCGGGGCTGGCGCTCGGCGGCAACGCCTCGGGCAGCCTGTCCTACGCGCAGGGCGGCGGGGCGCCGCCGACCGGCAAGATCGACATGACGGTGCGCGGGCTGACCCGCTCGGGGCTGATCGTCTCGTCGCGCCCGGTCGATGTCGGCATTTCGGGCCTGCTCGCGCGCGACCGGCTCGCGGCGCGCGCGATCGCCGAGACGGGCGGCAAAACGGTCGGCCGCGCGCAGATCCTGCTGAGCTTGCCGGACGGCGGCGACCTTGCCGAGCGCGTGCAGAAGGCCGGTCTGTTCGCGCAGCTGCGCTATGACGGGCCGGCCGACACCGTGTGGCGGCTGACCAGGGTCGAACTGTTCGATCTGACCGGCCCGGTCGCGATCGGCGCCGATGCCGGCGGGACGGTCGCCAACCCGCAGATCAAGGGCGTCGTCCAGGCCAAGGGCGCGAAGATCGAAAGCACGACCACCGGCACCGTGCTGACCAATGTCCAGACGACCGGCCGTTTCGGCGGATCGCGGCTCGTGCTCGACCGCTTCGCTGCCGACGCGGGGAAGGGCGGGCATGTCACCGGCACCGGCGTGTTCGATTTCGCGGCGAAGAACGGGCTCGGGCTCGACCTTCAGGTCCAGGCCGATCACGCCGTGATGATCGCGCGCGACGATATCGGCGCGACCGTCACCGGGCCGCTGCGCTTCCAGTCGGACGGGGCGGGGGGCACGATCTCGGGCAATCTCCGGCTCGACAAGAGCCGCTATCGCCTCGGCCAGGCGAGCGCGGCGACGGCGTTGCCGCAGCTCAACATCCGCGAGATCAATCTGCCCGATGGCGGCCAGGACGACGAGCTTCCGCCGGTGCCTTGGACGCTGGCGATCCACGCGCGCGCACCAAATCAGGTACTTGTAACCGGGCTCGGGCTGCGCAGCGAATGGTCGGCCGATTTGCAGATCGGCGGCGCGCCCGACAATCCGGCGATCACCGGCCGCGCCGATCTGGTGCGCGGCAATTACGATTTCGCGGGGCGCACCTTCGCGCTCGACCGCGGCAAGATCCTGTTCGCAGGCGAGGTGCCGGCCAACCCCGCGCTCGATATCGTCGCCAATGCCAACACCACCGGGCTGACCGCCTCGATCAACGTGACCGGACCCGCGCTCAAGCCCGAGATCACTTTCTCGAGCGTGCCCGCGCTGCCGCAGGACGAATTGCTCTCACGCCTGCTGTTCGGCACGTCGATCACCAATCTGTCGGCACCCGAGGCACTGCAACTGGCCTCGGCGGTGGCGGCGTTGCAGAATGGGAAGGGCGGGCTCGATCCGATCAACGCCGTGCGTCGCGTCGCCGGGCTCGACCGGCTGCGGATCGTCTCGGCCGATCCGACGACGGGGCAGAAGACGTCGGTCGCGGCGGGCAAATACATCACGCGGCGCTTCTATGCCGAGATCGTCACCGACGGCGCGGGCTATTCGGCAACGCAGGTCGAGTTCCAGGTGACGCGCTGGTTGTCGTTGCTCTCGACCGTCTCGACGCTCGGCCGCCAAACCGCCAACGTCCGCGTGTCGAAGGATTATTGAACCGCGGTAGCGGTGCAAAAAAGTGGACCCGCAACGCCCGTTTGAGGCGTCGCGGGTCCACTTCGGTTCGCGCTTCTCGAAAAGCGCGTTACTCGGCGAGCCGCTCCATCACCTTCTTGTGCAGCCAGACGTTCATCGTCGCGCTGTCGTCGATGTCGCCCGTGTAGCCCAGTTCCTTGGCCAGCGAGACGCGGTTGTCGTGGCTCGGATCGAGGTCGAGCAGCTTCATCAGATCGACGATCGAGGTCTGCCAGTTGAGCGGCTGGCCCTTGTCGGCGGCCTTTTGCGTCAGGACCGCATTGAGGTCGAACGGCTTGGCCGGCGCAGCGGGGGCTGATGCGGCGGGGGCCGGTGCTGCCGCCGCAGGGGCGGGGCTGGCCGGTGCCGGAGCTGCTTGCGGCGCCGTCGGCGCGGCGGGGGACCCTGCGGCCGGGGCTTCCTTGTGGCCCCAAATCGCATCCTTGATCATACCGAAAACGCTCATCGTCTTGCTCCCGTGTGGTGAACCTCGACAATGCCCCGCGGGCATGTCCGTTCCGCGACGGCTGCGCCGCGCGTTCGACCGGATGCATGCTTTGCGGGGTGACCCGCGCGGCCAAGTCGGGCATGGCGCGCGCAATGTCGCTTCCCCCCCATCGTCCGATGATGGACTCGCCGCCGCTACGGCTGCTCGAGTTCGTGCCGTTGATCGCCGCGCTGATCGCGCTGGGCTCGCTCGGCATCGACACGATGCTGCCCGCACAGCCCGACATCGCGCGGCGGCTCGGCGTCGATGCGATTATCGACGCGCCGTTGATCATCACGGTGTTCGTCGTCGGGCTCGGCATCGGGCAGCTGATCCACGGCCCGTTGACCGACCGCTATGGCCGCCGCCCGGTGCTGATCGTCGGGCTCGTCCTCTATATTGTCGGCAACCTCTGCGCCGGCCTGGCCAACAGCTTCACCCTGCTGCTGACGGTGCGTTTCCTCAGCGGGCTCGCCATCGCCGCCAGCCGCGTCGTGACGATTGCGCTGATTCGCGACTGCTTCTCCGGCCGCGCGATGGCGCAGGTGACGAGTCTCGCCTTCATGGTGTTCATGGCGGTGCCGATCGTCGCGCCGAGCATCGGCCAGGGCATCCTGCTGATCGGATCATGGCGGCTGATCTTCGAGGTGATCGCCGGCGGCGCGTTGCTCTGCCTGATCTGGTTCGCGTGGCGGATGCCCGAGACGCTGCGCCCCGAAAACAAGTCGCCGCTGTCGATCAAGGCGACGCTGGCGGGCTGGCGGCAGACGCTGTCGGACCGCTATTCGGTCGGCTACACGATCGCGGCGCTGATCGCGCAGGGTGCGATCTTCGGCTATCTCGGCTCGATCCAGCCGATCATGGAGCGCGTCTTCCACCGCCCCGAATGGCTCGGCGGCGTGTTCGCGGCGTCGGCGGGAACGATGGCGGTGGCCAATCTGCTCAATTCGCGGATCGTGATGACGCTCGGCATGCGGCGCATCTCTCAGGCCGCGCTGGTGGTGATGATCGTTTCGGCCGGTACCGGGGCTGCGGTCGGATGGTTCGGCGATGAACCGCTGATCGTCTTCGTCGTGCTGCAGGCGATCACCATGGCGTGCTTCGGCCTCGCCACCTCGAACATGTCGGCGATGGCGATGGAGAATATGGGGTCGATCGCCGGCGTCGCGTCGAGCGTGCAGGGATTCTTCGGGATTACGATGGGCGCGATCATCGGCTGGGCGATCGGGCGGAGCTTCGACGGTACGACCGTGCCGCTTCATCTGGGCTTTCTGGTCGCCGGGATTTCGGGTATCGTTATCGCAGCGATCGTCGAGCGCGGACGGCTATTTCGCCCCAGTTGACGCAGTTTACCCGCACGGGCCGGAACCGTTTCGCGTCCGCACGGTTCGCTGATGGAACGATCCCGCATCCCGCGGGGCCGTCGGGAGAGCGAAGATGAGCATCGGTGGACATCAGGTGCCCGGCGTGGGCACGGGCGACGACGGGTTCGACGAAGAGGGCTATGACGAGAGCCAGCGCGCGGAAATCCTCGAAGTAACGCGCGACGGGCCGAGCGACGGCACCCTGCTGACCGATATCAACCCCGATATCGCGTCGAGCGACGATGACGATGACGACGATCTCGACATGGACGACGACGAGGTCGGCGAAGAAGAGGACGATGCCGACGAGAGCGACGACGATGAAGACGAAGACGATGTTCAGGACGAACTCGACGACGACACGGTCGAAGACGATGAACTGAGCGACCGCGACGAGACCGCGCTGCGGCCGTGACGCCGGGCCACGGGCGGGGCGCGGTGGTGCTCCGTCCGTGATCGGCTCGACCACGCGGCGAACGGCGTTTCCCAACGCTTCGCCGCGTTGGAACGGCGCGCAGAGGAACGGGCAATGGGCGGTTACGTTCGGCTAGGACGATCCTCGTATCCCAGCTTGCGAGCCTAGCGATGAAACCTCTCTTCCTATCCCTACCGCTCCTGTTCGTCGCAGGCTGCTCCGCCAATGCGCCGAGCCAGCCCAACAGCATCGACATCAACGCGGCCGCCCTCCGCGCGCAGGATTCGGTCGATGCCTATGGCGCCAACGCCCCGATCGAGATCAGCGAAACCGACGCGGCGCCCGAGCCCGGCGCGGCTGCGGATCGCGGAGACAACGCGGCAACCAATACCGCCGACCCCGCGCCGCTCGATCCGCCGGCGCCGGGTACGCCGGGTGGGCTGCCCGACGACCGTACACCCGTCAGCGAGGCACGCTTCACCCCAGACAGCGCGCAGGGTGCGGCGGATGTCGTCCAGACCTATTATGCCCTGATCGGCGAGCAGAAATATACGCAGGCCTTTGCACTGCGCGAGCCCGGCGCCGGGAACGCCGCGGCGTTCGCTGCGGGATTTGCGGCTTATAGCGAATATCACGCCCATGTCGGCGCCCCCGGCGCGATCGATGCGGGGGCAGGGCAGCGCTACGTTACGGTGCCCGTCCAGGTCTATGCCCGGCTCAAGCGCGGCGCGACGCCGGTCTATGAGATCGGTGCGGTCACGCTTCACCGTTCCGGCGACATCGATGGCGCAACGCCCGCGCAGCGACGCTGGCGGATCCGGAGCATCGCGCTGAAGCCGGCACCGCGGCGCTAGCCGATGCGATCCTTGCGTCGGGTCGATCGCTCATTGCGGTCCGAGCGCATTGGCCAGCACCGCGAGGTCGTCAGAGTTAATCACGGTTCCCGTCGCGTCGGTCTGATCCGCCGTATTCGCGGGCGTCGCCTCGACAGTGGCGGGCGTCTTGGCGGCCGGACCGAAGCCGACGGTGTCGACCGCGGTCCACAGGATTCCGCCGGCCCACAGCAGCGCCGACCAGCGGCTCAGGAAGAGTTTGCGAAACGGCACCCGGCAGATGTACGCGGCGTGGGGTTAACGGACCGCTAGAGCGCGTGAGGATGACTAGGCGGGTTCGGCGGACGGGTCGCGTTCCGCCGTATCGGCGGCTTTGGCCATGCGCTTCGCGGATTGCCGCGCCGCCGCGGGCGTCAGCGAGGCGGCGAGCCCGTCGGGTCCGTCGAGCAGGACCTCGCCATGCTCGGCAGTCGCTTCGATCGGGATATCACACGGTAATCGGGCCAAAGCGTGTCTCCAAGACTAGACAAAACGCGGATGTTCGGCGCATGTTCCCGCCCGTGGGAGGGGCCATGTACACCGATTTGTTTCTGAAGACCCATCGCGTTCCGGCGATCACCGAGGACGAACGCGCCGCGCTCGATCAGGCCGTGGTCCGGACGACGACCTATAATGCCAAGCAGATCATCGTGCGCCAGCAGACCCCACTCACGCAGTGCACGTTGCTGCTCGAAGGCTTTGTCGAGCGCTACAAGGATACGCCCGAGGGACGGCGGCAGATTCTCGCGATCCATATTCCGGGCGATTTCGTCGATCTCCATTCCTATCCGCTCAAGCGGCTCGAACATTCGGTCGCGGCATTGACCGACGTCCGCGTCGCCTTGTTCCCGCATGCCGACATTCGCGCGCTGACGCAGACCTCGGCGACGCTCACCGAATTGCTGTGGCGTTCGACCCTGGTCGATGCGGCGATCAACCGCGAATGGATCGTGTCGATCGGTGCGCGCAGCGCGGCGATCCGCCTCGCGCATCTGTTCTGTGAGATGTATGTCCGGCTCGCGCGGATCGGTCATGCCCCGACGCCGACCTTCGCATTGCCGCTGACGCAAGTCGATCTCGCCGATGCGACCGGGCTGACCGCGGTCCATGCCAACCGGATGCTCCGGCAATTGCGCGAGCGCGGGCTGGTGGCCTTTCGCCAGGGCGAAGTCGAGATTCTCGATTGGGACGGGCTGCGCCGCTTCTCGAAGTTCGATCCGGCCTATCTCTTTTTCGATTGAAGCTGGCCCACATCGCCCGGGGCCGGGGGGCCTTTCAGGCGATGGGAGACGTGGCCGCCCGTGCTCTAGGGGGACGCCGCGCGACCACGCCTCCCTGGTCATGATGCTATCTCCATCGGTTCGGTAGGCAATAGCCTTGCGTCCAAGCGACGGCGCGGCGCGACGGGCCGGATCGGTCCTGTTTCGCGCCCGATCGACCGGCCGATCGGGCGTGGCGCCAGCCGGCGACAGCGATGCCTCTTGCGATCCGCGGCGACTTCGCGTTGGAGGCATGGATGAAGCTTCGCGCAGACCAACTTCTCGTCGATCGCGGCCTCGCCGAGAGCAAGACCCGCGCGCAGGCGCTAATCATGGCCGGCCTGGTGTTTGCCGGAGAGCGCAAGATCGACAAGCCCGGTCAGGCGATCGCCGACGACGTGCTGCTCGACGTGCGCGGGCGCGATCATCCGTGGGTGTCGCGTGGCGGGATCAAGCTGGCGCATGGCCTCGACACGGTAGGCTGGGACGTCGCGGGCACGGTCGCGATCGACGTCGGCTCCTCGACCGGCGGCTTTACCGATGTGCTGCTGCAGCGCGGCGCGGCGCGCGTCTATGCGGTCGACAGCGGCACCAACCAGCTTGCCTGGAAATTACGGCAGGACGCGCGCGTCGTGGTGCACGAACAGACCAGTGCGCGCATCCTCACCGACGCGCATATCCCCGAGCCGGTCGATCTGATCGTGTGCGACGCGAGCTTTATCGGGCTCGCCAAGGTGCTCGAGGTGCCGTTGCGCTTCGCCAAGCCTGCGGCGCGGATGCTCGCTTTGATCAAGCCGCAGTTCGAGGCGGGGCGCGGCGAGGTCGGCAAGGGCGGGGTGGTGCGCGATCCGATGATCCATGCGCGCGTCTGCGCCGAAGTGGCGGCATGGGTCGCGGCGCAGCATTGGTCGGTCGAGACGATCGTCGAAAGCCCGATCACCGGCCCCGAGGGCAATGTCGAATTCCTGATTGCTGCAATGCGAGACACTTCGCTTCCAATGCCCTGAAATTACCGGCTACACGCGGCGCAATCTCCTATATGGCCGAACTGGCCGTCACCTCGGACATCGAGGTGGCGCAATCGAGGCGGGAAGGGCTTACGGCTTGAACGAGATCGCATCGCAGCAGCAATTGCGGCTGGCCTTTCTGCGCTGGGCGGTGGTGACGGTCCCGTTCGTCCTGTTGCTCGGCTTCACCGCGGCGCGTCTCGCGCCGGCGGGATCGCAGAACGCCTGGTATGCCGCTCTGGTGAAACCGCCACTGACGCCCCCCGACTGGGCGTTTCCGGTCGCCTGGACGACGATCTACATCCTGCTCGGGCTCGCGCTGGCGATGATCCTGCATGCGCGCGGCGCGCGGCTGCGGGGGGTCGCAATATTGCTGTTCGCGGTACAGTTGGCGGTGAATCTGATTTGGTCGCCCGTCTTCTTCGGCATGCATCAGGTCACGCTCGCGCTCGGCATCGTCGCTCTGATGTTCGCGCTGACGCTCGCGATGACCGTCGTCTTCGCGCGAATCCGCATGCTCGCGGCGGTCCTGCTCGTGCCGTATCTTGCGTGGCTGCTGCTCGCCTTCTACCTGAACTATGGCATCATGGCGTTGAACCCCGGCGCGGAAACCCTTGCGCCGTCGGGTTCAACCACCCAAATCATCAAGCTCTGAACGCGACTGGATCCCGGCTCATGCAATCCGACAACAAGATTTTCGACGACTTCGCCAAACTGCTCAATGGCGCTGCGGGTACGCTGGCGGGCGTCGGGCGTGAGGCCGAAGCCGGTGCGCGGGCCCGCGCGCGCGAATGGATCGGCGGGCTCGATTTCGTGTCGCGCGACGAATTCGATGCGGTCAAGGCGATGGCGGCAGCGGCGCGCGACGATGCCGACGCTTTGCGCGCGCGGCTTGACGCGCTCGAGGCAAAGCTCGCAACCCCCAAGACGGAAGGCTGATCTGATCTTTTCCACAGTTTTTTCGGGTCTTCGTCGCGCGATCTGGTGCGTCGCCTGTAACATGGCCCCCACATCCTGTAATGCGGATGCGGGAGACCTGCTGTGATGCTCGACGAAGCCGATTTCGACCGCGACGATGCCGCGCCGATCGATATGCTCGAAAGCTATTTCGCGGCGCACGGCTGGGAGCATGAGCGGCAGGACGACGAGGTCATCGCCAAGGTCAAGGGCAGCTGGACGCAATATGAGCTGCGTGCGTTGTGGCGCGAGGAAGACAGCGTCATCCAGTTTCTCGCTTTTCCCGACATCCGCGTCGCCGACGATCGCCGCAGCGCGATCTACGAAGCGATCGGGCTGATCAACGAACAGCTTTGGGTCGGGCATTTCGAACTGTGGTCGTCGAGCGGGATCCTGCTCTATCGCCATGCCGCGATGATCGAGGGGCCCAGCGATTCCGGGGGCGGCACCATGTCGCTCGGCGCCGCCGAACTGCTCGTCGAAAGCGCGATCGACGAATGCGAGCGTTTCTATCCGGTGTTCCAGTTCGTGCTGTGGGGCGGGAGAACCCCCAAGGAAGCGCTCGCCGCCGCGATGACCGAGACGCAAGGCGAAGCGTGACGATCCGACGCGTCTGGATGATCGGATGCGGGACCATGGGCGGCGCGATGCTGCGTCGCTGGGTCGCCAGCGGCGTGCTTCGCGGCGATCAGGTCGATGTGATCAATCGCGCCGACCGGGCGCTTCCAGACGACGTTGCGCAGGGGCGCGACTTGCCCGCGGGGGCGTTGCCCGACGCGGTCATTCTCGCGATGAAGCCGCAGCAGCTTGACGAAGTGGCGGCGCGCTATGCGACGCGGCTCGCCGGCGTCCCGATCCTCCTGTCGATCCTTGCCGGCGTCGATGCCGCGGCGCTCGCGGCGCGGTTCGACGCGCGCGCGATCGTGCGCGCGATGCCCAATCTGCCTGTCGCGATCGGCAAGGGCGTAGTCGCGCTCGACTCGCCGACCTCCGACGAACGCGTTCGCGCGGCGGTGGTTGCGGTGATGGCGCCGCTCGGGCTGGTCGAATGGGTCGCGCCGGCGCAGTTCGATGCGGTCACCGCGCTCGCGGGGAGCGGTCCGGCGTTTGCCTATCGCTTCATCGACGCGCTCGCCGCTGCCGGGGTCGCGCAGGGGCTATCCGATTCGCAGGCGCAACGCCTTGCTTTGGCGACGGTCGAGGGGGCGGGATTGCTCGCGGCGGCGTCCGATGTCGGGCCAGGCGCGCTGGCGGAGCAGGTCGCTAGCCCGGGCGGCTCGACGCGCCGCGGGCTCGATGTGCTCGATGCGGGCGATGCGCTTGTGCGTTTGCTGCAGGCGACGATTGCGGCGGCGACGCAGCGCAATGCCGAACTGGCCGCGGCGGCGCGCGCCTGAGCGCGGAGCGGGATCGCCTAGCGGCTTAGACCCGAAAGCCGCGCCAGGTCTTCCTCGCCGATCATGCCCTCGAGCACCGACCAGAACCCCGTCACCGCCTGCTGTCCCGCGCGCGCATACGCGGCGGCCCAATGCTGACGCACCGTCTCGAACAGCTCGGTCTCGAGCGCCGCGCCTTCAGGGGTGAGGCGCAGCAACCGCTGGCGCCGGTCGCGCTCGCCGACGCGGGTTTCGACCATCGCGCGGTCGACCAGCTCGTTGAGCACGCGGCCGAGCGATTGCTTGGTAATGCCGAGCAGCCCGAGCAGCGCGCTCACCGTGAGATCGGGATGCCGCGCGATGAAATAGATCGCGCGGTGATGCGCGCGCCCCAGACCGATCGCGGCAAGCCGGGTCTCGGTGGTGCGCGCAAGCGTGCTCTGCGCGAAATACATCAGCTCGATCCCGCGACGAATCTCGGGTTCGCGCAGGAAGAGCGGTGAGGCGGAGGCGATTGCTGTGGCCATTGTTGACCGCCTTTGGCGCACCCCGTACACGCCTTCAATCCCCAAATTGTAACAGAATGTCGCATTCCATGCCGCACAATCGCCCTGACGCGCAAAGCCTTCCATCGGTCGAAACCTCTGCGCCGCGCTTCGCGATCGAGCCGCACGCGACGCCGATCCCGCTTTCCGAGCGCACCGCCATGCTGGTCGATCCGGGCTTCGGCCGCGTCTTCACCGATCACATGGCGACGATCCGCTATAACGAGCACGACGGCTGGCATGACGCCAAGGTCGTCGCGCGCGCGCCGTTCGAGATGGATAGCGCGTCGGCGGTGCTGCATTACGCGCAGGAAATCTTCGAGGGCATGAAGGCCTATCGCCTGCCCGACGGCGGCGCGGCGCTGTTCCGTCCGAGCGAGAATGCCGCGCGCTTCCGCCGCTCGGCCGAGCGGATGGCGATGGTGCCGCTGCCCGAGGCGCTGTTCGTCGAATCGGTCCGTGCGCTGGTGCGGCAGGAGGCCGACTGGATCCCCGAGATCGACGGCGGGGCGCTGTACCTGCGCCCGTTCATGATCGCGAGCGAGGTGTTCCTCGGGGTCAAGCCGTCGACCGAATATCTCTACGCGGTGATCGCCTCGTCGGTCGGAGCCTATTTCAAGGGCAATGCCCCCGCGGTCACGCTGTGGGTGACGCAGGACTATACGCGTGCCGCGCCCGGCGGCACCGGTGCTGCCAAGTGCGGTGGCAATTATGCTTCCAGCCTGATCGCGCAGGCCGAGGCGACTCGCCAGGGCTGCGACCAGGTGCTGTTCCTCGACGCGATCGAGCGGCGCTGGATCGAGGAACTGGGGGGGATGAACATCTTCTTCGTGTTCGACGACGGCAGCATCGTCACGCCCCCGCTGACCGGCACGATCCTGCCCGGCATCACGCGCGATTCGCTCATCACGCTCGCGCGCGATCACGGGCTCGAGGTCCGCGAAGAGCGCTATGCGATCGACCAGTGCCGCGCCGATGCGCAGAGCGGGCGGCTGGTCGAGGCGTTTGCCTGCGGCACCGCGGCGGTGGTCACGCCGATCGGCACGATGAAGCTGCGCGACGGGGATTTCTCGATCGGCAGCGGCGGCCCGGGCCAGACGACGCTGCGCTTGCGCCAGGCGTTGATCGATATCCAGCGCGGCCTCGCGCCCGATCCGCACGGCTGGCTCGACCGCGTGCTGTAAGGATCAAGCGTTTCCGGGCTTTCCAAGCCCGGAAACGCACCCTAAAGACGCGCTCTCCCGGATTGGGGCGTCGCCAAGTGGTAAGGCAGCGGCTTTTGATGCCGCCATTCGCAGGTTCGAACCCTGCCGCCCCAGCCAATCAACAGGTAAGTGGTTAATCGGACCGGCTAAAACCGGTTTGGACGACCCGGCGTGTGCACGTGACTGTGCCAACGGCCTGTCCAGGAGATCGCAATCCTTGGCCGCCTTGCTCCAGCATGTCCTTCGCCGCGGCGACAGTTTGCGCTCGGCGAACAGTTTATCGACGGATATGCGTTTGTCGAAGAAGCGACGGGAGCATCATGTTGCCCTTACCGAGCTGCTGAGAAGATGATCGCTTAAGATCCGCAAGTGTTTGAACAACGACTGGAAGGCAAACGTGCCGGCGAATAGACCGGGGCGAGCAGATCTTACGGCGGGCCAACGCGGGGCGTACGGGGCGAAGATCATGAGCGCGCATCGAGCACAGCGCGGGGCGTTCGAGATGACGGCCCCGATCGCTCGCCACCACCGGATCGTCGGTCAGGGCTCGACGCTCAGCGCGGCGCCGAGTTCGTTCGTCGGTACGCGCTGATGGTGCTCGCGCTGCTCCTGCTGGCCGCCGGAGCGATCGCGCCGTCGACCTCGGTGTGGCGGATCGAGGGGGCGCCCGGCGCCATCACCTCGCTCACCGGCATCGTCAAATCCGGGGGGCGGATCGTCGCTGACCGGATGGTCGACGACGCGGACCGAAAACGCGCGGAGCAATCGATACTCTCGCGCTGGCAGGCGCGGTCGGGCTCGTGTGGGTGGGCCGCCAACGTGCGTCCCTTCACGCGGTTGCGGCGGTTCGCGAAGGACGGTCGCTTGCTCTGGACGTGGGATGTCGGACGCGAAGGCCAGGCGTTGAGCCTTCCCAACACCGGCAAGGCCGACTGCCTGTCGCCTGACGGTGGACGTCTGCTGGTCACGATCAACCAGTATCGGTCGGATTCGAGTGATGCCTCCGGTCGCGCGGCCGTCGCGCGAATGGGGGACGGCGTGATCGCGGTGGATCGCAGACCCCGCTTCGTTCGCGCCAAGGGCGCGCGCACCGAGCAGGCGTTCGGCGACGGTCCCGCAACCGCGCTGACGGGGTGGCAACGCGGCCGACCCGCAACGCTGCTGTTCGATGTCGTCGGCGACGCGGACGCTGCGAAAGGGCCGAAGGTCGTACCCGATTCGGCGGAGTTGAGCAGTCCGCACTAACGTGCAAACGCGTGCAGAACGGGTTCGACTAAGGTCGGTCGGCGGACAGCGCGGTTCTGTCCGAAGCCAATTTCGGCGGACGACCGGCTTTTCGGAGCGGCGCAGGCGGCGTCACGGCCGCAGACCCTGCGGGGTGAGATCGAGCGAGAGCAAATCGAGGCCGTAGGTCGTCCGCGCACCCTGAGCGACCGCGCTGCGGATGCGGACCCGCGCCGCGGGATCGCGTTTGGCGAGCGCTGCCAGCTGGCCCGCGATCAGGCCCTGCACCAGATTGGCGTCGGCGACCTCCTGCTTGGTCGCATCGCTCGCGCGCGCGAAGCCCGGGCTGTTCGTCATCGCGGCGGCGAGCTGGTTGCGCAGACCGAGCATTTGCGCGCGTGTCGGGTCGCGATCGTCGGCGCGCGTCGCCATCCAGGCATAAGCGAGATAGACTGCGGAGGCATCGGCGACGTTGTTGGTCGACATGCTATAGGGCGCGATCCCGGCTTGGATCTTGCCGATCACATTCTCGGTGGCGAGGACCTGCTGCAGCTTGGCCGCGCCGGCCGGATCCTGCCGCCGTGCCTTGGCGACGAACTGCGCGAAATGCTTCTGGCGGAGCGCGGCGTTCGGTCGATAGGTGAGGTTCGCGCGCGCGACCGGCGCAGCGTGCGGCGCGGAGTGGGCATAGCGACCCGTGCCCGACCGCTTCTCCTCAGCCAGGGTAACGGCATCGATGCTCAAACCGCCCGTCAGCGTACCCATGTCGAAGACGCCCGTATAATCCTGTGCCGTCGCTGCGGCGCCGGGCACGGCGCCCGCCAGCGCCAGCAGCAAAGCCGTAGTGACGGATCGAAGAATCGCCATGAGTCGTCTCCTGGTCGTTTTAGTTCCTAACGGAGTTTGCCCGGGGCGGCGCCGCCGCCATGCCCAGCCTCATCCTCGCCTCCAACGCCTCGGCACCACGGGCGATCCTCGCGCGATGGGACTAAGCCCGTGCGTGCTCAATTGCCTCAGCGGCGCCGATCGACGTGATCGCGTTCGTGACGGCGCTCATCAGCATATTGAATTCCTGGGCCTTTGTGCCGAACTTCGCGGTTGTCGACAGGCTTTGTCGCTCAGTTGTTCTGCGCTCAACGACATAGCGTTCGCGACCCTGATCTCGCTGCTACGACGCTCCGCGCGAAGCGCGATGGGAAACCGTATACCAGCCGCTGCGTCTGACGCGGGGCTCCTGCGTCGGCGCGCAACCGCGGACACAGCGCCGGCTTCCCAACCGGTAGTCTGATCGACATGACCGAATGGCGGAAGTCGGGAAGCGCTGGAGACGGCGCTAATGCCGGCGGCTCAGTCCGCCTCCGAGCATTTCGCCGCGCGCGCCTCCGCCGATGCGTGCTGATAGGCCGCCTTGTAGGCGGCGTTGTCCGGCGCAAAAACGGACTTTTGCTCGGCATCACGCTCGGCTTGTTTGATGTGTTCGCAGCGAAGGGTCCGCGCCCAGGGACTGTCGTCGGACGCGACGATCACGAAGGTGCGCGGCGCGTGCGCGAGATAGCGGACCGTGAAGGGCAGCCGCTCGCCCGGGTAGGACGTCTCGTTGTGCGCGGGATAGACGATGAAATCGTCATCCGCGAAGCCGGACTCGATCACCTTGCCTTCAGGAGTCCGGATGAGGACGACGTAGGCTTCCACGGTATGATTGTTATACTGCGTCGAAGTGGGGCGGATCGCGGTCACCATGGCGCTGCCGGACACGCCGGCGTGGTAGATCAGGGTGCTGGAGAGCCAGGGGCCCAGCATGATGTTCAGGAAGCCGATCGGGATCAGGATCGCCAACCATAGTCTCGACCGGCTCGTCTTGCCCCGCTTCGCCGCGCGATCGTTGCCGATCACCATCAGCGCGATTGCGCCCACGACGAACACCGGCATCAGGAACATGCGCCACACCGACAGAAAGGCGATCACCGCGACGATCGGATCGATCAGCCAAGAGAGCGCCGGAGCGGGGTGCGCGGGTGGTGTCCATTGCGTGGTGTCGCGGGGGTTCCCGCTGGCCTCGGTATCGACCGGTTTCGGCACGATCGGGTCGGGCGGCATATTCGGCGTCGGCACGATCGTCGCGCCGGCCGCTTCGAACGCCAGGCGCTGGACGCGGTAGCGCCAGCCGGGGGAGGATCGCGCCGCTGCAGTCTCGTTTTGCACCCCGAGCGTGACGTAATTGGCACCGTGCACCGCCCAGGCTTCACCCGGCTGGTCCGCGGACGTGACCAGGCGGTCGCGCGGGTCGTTGGTCCTGACCAGCGTGCTGACGGGCATGAACGGGGTCTGCGCGTGCTGGAAGCGCAACGCCTCGGCATTGGTCCGAGCGTCGATCCGGGTGATCTGGACCTCGCCGCGATTGTCGACCCAATGGCCCACCCGGCCGCTGCCGTCCTTCACCTCGATCGTGCAGCGCAGGCCGTCGCGGTTGATCTCCAGCGAGGACGGCTCGGTCGTCAGAATGCCGAGAACCTGCTGCTGGTCGAGGGGCGTGCAGGCGTCCTGCGTGGTCCGCGGATCGACCGGCCCGCGCACCGTAGCGCCCGCAAGGCGGAGCGCGAACGCCTCGAGCTTGTAAAAGCGCTCAGGCGCGCGCTGGAGATCATTCGCCTGATTGCTCGCCTCCACGACGACGACCGTTCCGCCATGCCGCGCGGCAACCGTTTCCTGCTTCGGCCGTGCGATCAGGTCGCCGGGATCATCGGTGCGGACCTGGCTCGGGACGATCACCTTGCGAAACTCGATGGAGAAGTTTTTCGCCATCCAGGCCGCATCTCCGACGCGATAGACCGCGATGCTGACGCTCGCGGTCGGCGGCGCATCGGCGGTCAGTCCGGGATCGATGGCGTCCCAGGTGCACGTCCCGCTGCCCGGCTTGGGCCGCTCCGGCGAGCTTCGAACGTCCGATTTCTCCAGCGTCAGGATCGGGCGGATCTCGTCGGCGGTGACCATCTTGCAGACATCGATCGACGGCGCATGGTCCAAGGGCGTCGCGGCGCTCGTTCCCGCCGTCGCGCAAAGGAACGCCCCCTGGAGCAGCAATGCCGGCAATGGCCAATTCGATCGCATCGACCTTACTCCCGCCCGGACGAAACCTTCCGCGTGATCAACGCGATACCGCTGCTATACGGAGGGTTCAAACGCGTGAAACGGGGGGTGGGGTGCCGATGATGCGATTTCGACGGATAGCCCGCACGATGCTGCTGCTCGGTGCGATTGCGGCCACGGTCGCGGCGGCAAAGCCGATTCCGGCTCCGCCCGGCACCGTCCAGTCCTATGACGGCTACAAATCCTGGCTCGTGGCGTGTGACAACGCGCTCCGCTGCGTCGCCAAGGGTTTTTCCGATGCGCATCCGGGGGCCGAAATCGTCATCGACCGCGACGCGGGTCCCAGCGGCAAGCTGGCGCTGTCGATCCGCGCCGAGCGCGCCTTCGCGCTCGGCGATGTCAGGATCGACGGCAAGCCTGCTGGGCTCGGCGGCCCGGCGTGGCGGCTCGATGCGAATACCGACGAGACGACGCTTTCGAGCAGCGATTTGGCGGGGGTCCGACAGCTGGTCGCGCGCCTGCGCAACGCGGCCAGGGTCACGCTGGGCGGAGACGCCGAAGTGTCGCTCGACGGGTTTGCCGCCGCGGTGCTGCGTCTGGACGAGCGGCAGAGCCGAATCGGCGGCGTGACTGCTCTCGTCAGGACCGGCCCGTTGCCCGCCTCGCGCGTGCCCCGACCGCCCGCGCTCCCGAAAATTCCCGACCACCCGATCACCGTCACTCTCGCGCCCGGTGAGGAAAAGCGTCTCATCGCGGCGGTGCGCGCAGATCAGAAGGCGGTGTTCGCGAAGGAGGACTGCGCGTCCGATGTGCCCGTCGATCCAGAAGCGCACGCGCTCGACAAGACGCAGGCGCTGGTCATCATTCCCTGCCTCATGGGTGCCTATCAGGGCTCCGCGCTCGGCTATATCGCGCCCCGCCGCGGCGGGAAGCCGAAGCGGCTGGTGCTGCCGACCCCTTATCTTGGCAACGATGCCGAGCGCGGCGACGAATCCTATCTGACCGACGCCGACTTCGACCCGAAGACCGGCACGCTGAGCATGGCAGCCAAGGGCCGCGGCATGGCCGATTGCGGGATGTCGGCGAGCTGGATCTGGAATGGCGAGCGGTTCGTTCTCTCGGACATGGCGTTGCAACAGATGTGCGGTGGCGCCGAACCGGGCGACTGGCCGGTGATCTTCCGCTCGTTGCGATAAGCAATCGGCCGCTTGCGGTACGGCCGCTCGCGAGCCGGTGGGAATGCTGATGATCAACACCGTCAAGCCCATAGTTCGGGGCAAACGCCGTGGCGTGGGGGGATCATCCACCCTTTGTATGTTCGAGAGCGTTTCGCGGCGCCACTCGGCACCGGCAGCCATCGAAACGTCGCCATAGGGGAGGGCGACGATGCTCCCGTCAGTGGCGCCGCCGCCGCTATGGAGGGTGTTCCTGCGGCGCTCGTATCGGCTGGTCTCGGCATAATCGAGGAAGGCTTGGCTCGGCGCCTCGGTGGTGAAGAAATCGAACGGCACACACCCGCCGCCCGCGCCGCCGCATTGCGGCCGACCGGTGACGGGATCGGCGACGACGTTGCGGCCATTGAGCCACTCGACATGCCGGATCATGTTTGTGGTGGTCACGGTATCGACCACTTGCCCATATTGGAGAAACCCCGACCACTTTACCCGATTGACCAGCGTCCCGCCGATTTCGGTGCCGAGTGAGAAGGTGTCGCGCTGATGGATGTCGACCGCTTGCGGCAGATTGAGATAGGTACGGTTCAGCGGGATCGAGGTCAGCCCGGTGGCGAGCATGAACTGCCGCAGCCCGCTTCGGCAGATATGGTGGGCGGCGAGGCTAACGGCGATTGGCATGACCGGGGTCGGGTCCTCGGCGCAATAGCATCATGCATCCGAATAATAGTCCTTGGCAAAAGCTGCTCCGGCGAAGGCGCGCCGTGCGGTCCAAGGCTGGGCGGGGTCCGACCAATAGGGGGCATCGGTGGGAAGACCGAGCGCGACGAGACTTTCGGTGACAAGGTACATGCTTCCGGCGTTGGAATACCAGTCACCGAGCGCGGGCTGATGCCCGGTAAAGCCGATCGTAAGATATCCGTTGGCATCGAAATTGCCGGGAAGGCGGAACACCGCCCGTTGCGCGGCGATCGTTGCGCCGCGGACCTGGCCGGCAGGCAGCGACTTGGGCAGACGGTTGCGCCACGCGAGCAGGCCCAGGGGCTGGAACACCGCGGTGCGATAGGTGAGCGAGCGGCCGATCGGCGGATAGCTGCCGTCGGGGCCGATCATTCGCTCGAGATTCTCGCCGAAGCGCTGCATGCGGCGATAGGCCTGTTCGAGCAGCTCCTTGCTCGCCAAGCTGTTGAACTTGGCGCCCGTCGCGACGAGCACTTCGAGGATTTCGACCAACATCGGGTGGATGACGTAGGATCCGTAAAAGTCGAAATGGAAGTGCGGGCCGTCGCCGTACCAGCCATCGCCGACATACCATTCGTTGACCTTGCGGATCGCGAGGTCGATCCGGACCGGATCCCATTGCTCGCCGATCGACAGCAGGAACGCCTCGTTCATCGCGGCGAACAGCAGCCAGTTGGTGTAGGGTGGCGAGACGTCGCGCAGGCCCTTGATGACCGCGACGATCCGCTGCTTGGTCGTCGTGTCGAGCGGCTCCCACAACTGCTTGGGCGCACGCATCAGCGCGTTGGTGAAATAGGCCGAGTCGACCAGCGCCTGCGCCTGGCCGTGCCACAACAGGCAATCGGGGCTGCGCGGATCGACCGAGTGCGCATAGCTCGCCACCGCCTGCTGGCGCAGCGTTTCGCGCAAACGGCCTTCCGGCGTCGTGTCGGCGGGGAGCGACAGCCACGGCGCGATCCCCGCCATCAGCCGGCCGAAACATTCGAGATAGGCGACGCCCGGATCGCGCCCGTCCCAGGTCGGGCTGAGCTCGGGCTTGAAGCGTGCGTGGAGCTGGCCGCTCGCCATCGGGCCGAGCACGGGCCTGGCCATTTTCGCGAGCAGGTCGACCATATAGGCGCGGTCCGACGATCCGCCGGGTGCGCGCGGCGCTGCCCCCGCGCTGCCGCCGACACCGGTGTCGGCGACGAACCCGGTCGCGAGCGCGGCCGCCATGAAATCGCGGCGCTTCATTGTGTCTTCCCCTGGCGGCGGTCGGTGGGCACGTGGAAATCGGCGGGGGCGGCGAGGACGTAGCGGTCCCACTCGGCGCGGCTGCGGAAACCGCCGACGCCTTTGTCCCAGGCCGAGCCCGAATAATAGACGAACGGCTTGCCCGGCTCGACCTTGAGCAGGACGAGGTAATTGTCGAAGTCGTTTTTGACATCGACGATCATCGCCGGATCGACCTTGAGCGCGATCGCCATCCGGCCGTGCACGCCGTCCTCGGCGCTCCAGAACGAGAGGACGCCGTGTGCGCGATCGACCGTCAGCGCGCCTTCGCTCGATCCGATCGTATGGCGGCCGATGCCGATGCCGACGATCAGCGGGCCGGGCTTGTCGGAGGACAGCGTCGAGACCATCCGTGTGAACTGCGTGCCGAGCGGCAGCGTGAAGCGGCGCGTTTCCCATACGCGGCGATCGACCTCGACTGGCCACGGCGCGTAATCGACCTCGAAATCGGCTGCGTCGGGGCCGTTCTTGAGGATGCGGTAGCGGGTGTAGTTGCGCGAGGTCCACAGCTTGTTGTCGTGCCATATGCCTAGCCCGCCCGCGCCGCGCCCGGTGCCGACATTGTAGAAATCGAGGCCTTCGCCGTGATAGCTGTGCTGGTCGCCGCTGCGCAGCTGGCGGTCGGTGAACGGCCAGATGACGTTCTTGCCCCACGAATCGATCCCCGATCCCGAGGGCGGCTCGGCCGCCTCGAGCGCATGGCCGTAGATGCGGTGCGCGGTGCGGTCGTTTTCCCACAGCAGATCGTCGTAGCGATAGTCGGCGAGCTTGACCGCGGCATGCGGCTCGCGGTCGGGCGCGGGTGGGAGCGGGGTGCTGATCGGGGGCATTGTGGGGGTGGCGGTGCTTTGGGCGACGGCAGCGCCCGCGAGCAGCAGCAGCGTGCCGGCGAGCAGGCGCAAGGGCAGGCGCGCGCTCACTGGATAACCTCCGCGACGCCCGTCGCCGAAGCGGGGCGGGCGAGTGTCGGGGTGGTGCCCGCGCCATTGAACGGGCTGAGCCGGAAGCCGAAGCTGCGCGGCGCGAGCGCGATCCGGTAGCGGGGGAGCGGGCGCCCGGTCCGATCCCATTGCGTGTCGCCCCCGATTCCGGACTGGACTGCATCGATCATCAACGAAACCTCATCATGGGGAACGATATCCGAGCTGCGGCGCGTGCCCGGAGCGCGGCGCGACAGATCGTCATAGGGAAAGGCGAGCGCGTTCATCGACAGCGGTGCATCGCCCTGCACGCGCAGGCCGCCGGTTGCGTGATCCGACAGCTCCATCCAGCGCACGTCGACCTTGTTGCCGGTTTCCTGCGGCCGCATGTAATCGTGATTCTGCTCGGCGATCGCTCCGCGCCACAGGCCGATCGGTGCGCTGGTCTTGCGATCCGCATAGCTTTCGTGCGGGCCGCGGCCATACCATTCGAGCGTGTCGAAGCTGGCGGGCATGGCATAGGCCAGCCCGATCCGCAGCGGATCGGGCAGATCGGTGCGCAGCGGCGTGAAGCTGCCCTCGACCGCCACGCTGCCGTCGCCCGCCATCGCGTAGCGCGTGACGAAGCGTGCGACGTCCTTGCCGATGCGGTAGCGGATCGTGACGTCGGCGCCGCCGGGGGTTGTGTGCTGCTCAACCGCTTCGACGGTGCGCTCGTTCGATGCGGTCTTCCAGACGTCGTGGGTGCGCTCGACGCCGACGCCGACGTCGTTGTCGGTCAGAGCGCGGTAGAAATCGGGCGCGCCGCCGCGCAGCAGCGTGCGACCGTTCGCAGCGTAGCGGAGGAGCAGCCCGGTCTTGCGATCGAGCACCAGTTCGGCGCCGGCGGCGCGGAGCGTGACCATGCCGCCTGCCTGCGAGACATCGACCGCGCCGGAGGGAGCAGGTTTCGCGACCGCCACAACGGCGCCGAGCGGGAACTGCTCCCAGCCGATCACCTGGCCGGCGGCGATTGCCGGCGTGCTCGCATCCTTGGCGCGGGCGACGACGTTGAGTAGATATTCGGCACCCGGCTTGCGTGCGATCGCGGGCAAAGCGAGCGTCGCCGTCTCGTGACCATGCGCCGCGGTGGCGAGCGCGGGCATCGTCCCGCGCGCGACCACGACACCATCCTCGAGCACCTGCCAGCCGAGGTCGAGCCCGGCGAGGCTCGCGAAATCATAATGGTTGGCGACGCGCAGTGCGCCGCTGGCCGGGTCGAATCCCTCGAACTGGATCGGCGCATAGACCTTGGTCAGCTCGAACAGCTGGGGGTTGGGCGTGCGGTCGGACTGGATCAGGCCATCGCCGAATTCCAATTCGCCGCCGGGGTTGGGGCCATATTCGCCGCCCATGCCCCAATAGCGGCGCCCGTCCTTGGTCTTGCGGTACATCGACTGGTCGACCCAGTCCCAGATGAAGCCGCCCTGCAACTTGTCGGGATGCGCATAGATCGCATCCCAATATTCCTTCAGGTCGCCGCCCGAATTGCCCATCATATGCGCATATTCGCACATGATGAGTGGCTGCCGGAACGACCAGTTGGTCGCGTAATCGACCAGCTTGGCGGCGGTGTCGTACATCGGCGCGTAGATGTCGGCGAAATCGTTGGGATGGTGCTCGAAGCGCCCGTCCCACGTGCCCCAGCCGAGATAGCTGATCAGACGCGACGGATCGCGCTGCTTGGCGGCGGCCGCGGCGGCGGCGAAGTTCGGGCCGATCCCGGCCTCGTTGCCGAGCGACCAGAACATGATCGAGGGGTGGTTCTTGTCGCGCTCGACCATGTTGGTGACGCGCGTGACGTGCGCGGCCTTCCAGGCGGGATCGAAGCCGAGCTGATATTCCGCGCGCTGCGTGGGATGGTTGTTCGACCAGTCCATATAGGCGTGGCTCTCGATATCGGCCTCGTCCATGACATACAGGCCATAGCGGTCGGCGAGCTCGTAGAGCCGTGGGTCGTTGGGGTAATGCGAGGTGCGGATCGCGTTGATATTGGCGCGCTTCATCAGCTGGATGTCGCGCTCCATCGATTCGAGCGAGATGACGTGGAAGGTCTCGGGATCATGCTCGTGGCGGTTGACGCCGCGGATCGTGATCGGCCGGCCGTTGACAGTGACGAGGCCGTTCTGGATCGCGACGGTGCGGAAGCCGATCCGGCTATAGGTCGACTGCACGATCGCGCCCTTCGCATCGTACAGCTCGACCAGCAGCATGTAGAGATTGGGCGTCTCGGCGGTCCAAGGTTTGACGTCTGGGATCGTCGTTGCGATCGAGACGGAGCGTTCGGCGGTGCCTGCGGCGATCGATGTCGACTTCTCGGTGACGATCCGGTCGCCATCGAGCAGCACGATCCGCGCGCTGGTCGCCGCCTTGGCGGGCGTGACCGCGAGATCGACCGCGAGCTTGCCGTCGCGGTAGCGCTCGTCGAGCCCGGCATGGACAAAGAAATCGCGGATCCGCGTCTTCGGCGCCGCCATCAGGAACACTTCGCGCTCGATCCCCGAGACGCGCCAGAAATCCTGGTCCTCGAGATAGCTGCCGTCGGACCAGCGATAGACCTGGATCGCGATCGTGTTGTGGCCGGGCTTGAGATAGCGGCTCACGTCGAATTCCGACGGCAGCTTGCTGTCCTCGGAATAGCCGACCTTGGCGCCGTTGACCCAGACGTAATAGGCCGATCCCGCCGCGCCGATGTGCAGGATCACGTCGCTGCCCGACCAGCCCGCGGGCACCTCGACATCGCGGCGGTACGATCCGACCGGGTTTGTGGCGTGCGGGATCAGCGGGCGGTTGGCGGGGAAGGGGTAGGTGATGTTGTTGTAGCGCGCCTGGTCATAGCCTTCGGCCTGCCAGTCGGCGGGGACCTTGATCGTCTTCCACTGCGAGACGTCGTAACCGGGCTTTTCGAACCCCGTCGGCAGCTGATCGGCATTTGGGGAAAGCGCGAACGCCCATTGTCCGCTCAGCAGCAGGAAGCGATCGGATTTGGTACGGTGTCCGGCGATCGCCTTGGCGCGGCTCTCGAACGGGAAGCCCGTCGCGCGCGGCGGTTCCTTACCGATGGCGAAGACGGCGGGATTTTCCCAATCGGGGCGATCGGGCGAGACCTGCGGCTGGATCGGCGGCACGGGCGCACTCTGCGCCACCGCGGTGATCGGTGCGAGACACGCTGCGCCCGCGAGCAATAAAGGGAATGCCGAACGCACGATGACGCCTCTCCGTTGACCGTAGCGCTCAGCGCTCTTCGATGTTAGCAGTTATGCTACAACTGCAAAATTCGTATGACAAGCAGCGAGCGCCGCGCTTTATCGGTGCCGTTGCGAAGGAGACGCCGGTGGCACGAAATTCAGCCTCGCTGACCGATGGGCTGTTCGCCAAGCTCGAGGAACGCATCCGCAGCGGCGCGATGCCACCGGGGTCACGTTTCCCGACGCAGCTCGAGATCTCGGCGGCGGAGAATGTCAGCCGCACCGTGGTGCGCGAAGCCGTCGCGCGGCTGTCGGCGCAGGGCCTGACGACCTCGCGCCAGGGGTCGGGCGTGTTCGTCGCCGAAACCGCGCAATACCGCGCCTTCCAGGTGACGCGCGACGAGATGAGCGAGCTCACCGACGTCATCAAATTGCTCGAGATGCGGCTCGCGCTCGAGACCGAGATGGCGGCACTCGCCGCGGCGCGGCGCACCACCGCCGACATCGGCGCGATCCGTGATGCGCTTGCGCAGATGGAGGCGGTGATCGACGATCCCGAGGCCGCCGCCCGCGCCGACAGCGGTTTCCACCTCGCGATCGCGCGCGCGACGCAGAACCATTATTACGAGCGTCTGATCGAATTTCTCGGCCTGCGCCTCGTGCCGCCGCGCAACCTCTATCTGCGCGATCAGTCGGAGGAAGCACACCGTGCCTATGCCGCCAAGGTGCAGGGCGAGCATGAGGCGATCCTCGATGCGATCGTGCGGATGGACTCGACGCGCGCACGCGAAGCAGCGCGGCATCACATGCAGGAAAGCCTCAGCCGCCACTCGCAATTGAGCGAGACGACCAGCCTGCGACCGAAGGTGGAGGATAGCGGCACGGACGATTGACGACTGCTTTTTAGTTGTACTACAAGTGACGCGATCCCGGCGTCAGATCACGGGGCAGTCGGGAAGGTGAGTGGCCGGAATGCGTAGACTATACCGATCGGGCCATCGACCATCTTGCGCCATGAAGCGCTTTCAGCCGTGACCACCGCCGACGCGACGATCACCGATGCCGCGCGCCGCGCCGGATCGTATCGCTGGGTGATCTGCGGGCTGCTGTTTGCCGCCACCGCGATCAATTATGTCGACCGCCAGATGATCGGCGTGCTCAAGCCCTTGCTGCAGGCCGATCTCGGCTGGCGCGAGAGCCAATATGCCGACATCGTCTTCTGGTTCCAGGCGGCCTATGCGATCGGTTTCTTGGCGGTTGGGCGGATGATCGACGTGGCCGGCGCACGCGTCGGCTATGCGATCGCCTTCACCTTCTGGACGATCGCGCATGTCGCGCACGGCTTCGTCGGCGGCGTCACGCAATTCGCCATTGCACGGTTCGCGCTCGGGCTCGGGGAGTCTGGCAATTTCCCGGCGGGGCTCAAGGCGGTCGCCGAATGGTTTCCGCAGCGTGAGCGCGCCTTCGCGGTCGGCATCTTCAATGCCGGTGCGAATGTCGGCGCGATCGTGACGCCGCTGCTCGTCCCTGCGATCGCGCTCGCGTATGGCTGGCGCGCGGCGTTCATCGCGACCGGCGCGTTCAGCGTGATCTGGCTCGTCGCATGGCTCGCCATCTATCGCCGTCCGACCGAGCATCCGCGCGTCTCCCCGGCCGAACTCGCGCTGATCCAGAGCGATCCGGTGCAGCCGAGCGCGCCGCTGCCGTGGCGGCGGCTGTTCGGGATCCGCGCGACCTGGGCCTATGCAGTGCCCAAATTCCTGACCGATCCGATCTGGTGGATGTTCCTGTTCTGGCTGCCCGACTTTCTCGGCAAGCGCTACGGGCTCGATCTCAAGAGCTTCGGGCCGCCGCTGATCGTGATCTACGTGATGTCCGATCTGGGGAGCATCGCGGGCGGCTGGGCCTCGTCGCGAATGATCCGCGCCGGGGTCAGCGTCAACGCCGCGCGGAAGCTGACGATGCTGGTCTGCGCCTTCGCCATCCTGCCGATCGTGACGGTGCAATATATCGATTCGCTGTGGACCGCGGTGCTGCTGATCGGGCTGGCGACGGCGGGGCATCAGGCCTTCTCCGCCAATCTGCTGACCTTGCCCTCCGATCTGTTCCCGCGCTCGGCGGTCGGCTCGGTCGTCGGGATCGGCGGGACGGCGGGCGCGATCGGCGGGATGCTAATCGCCAAGTTCGTCGGCTATGTGCTCGATCTGTCGGGCAGCTATGCGCCGATCTTCGCAGTCGCGGGCGGCGCCTATTTCGTCGCGCTGATCGCGCTCCAGCTGTTCAGTCCCAAGCTGGCAAGGGTCACTATCGATCCGGCCGGCACGCCGCTTCCGGAAGGTTCGTCATGATCGCTCGCTCGCTCGTCCTGCTCGCCAGCACCGCGCTGCTGTCGGCACCGCTGCTCGCCGCGCCTGCGCCGCAGGAGGCTGCCGCACCCCAGGCGCGCGACGCCATCGCGCTCGCCACCAAGCTTGCCCGGTGGCAGCTCGCGCATATGACCGACACCGGCCATGTCTCGCGGATCACCACCGAGACGCGCAATCCGCGCGCGTGGGAGCAAGCGGTGTTCTGGGTCGGGATGACCGCGCTCGCCGATGCCGGGGCGCCGCCCGGGATCGGCCAGGCGGTCGTCGCGATGGGGCGTGCCAACGACTGGACCCCGGCGAAGCGGCCGTATCATGCCGACGATCTGGTCATCACCCAATCCTATCTGTGGGCGGCGAAACATGGCGCAGGAGCCGCAGCGATCGCGCCGACGCGCGCGCGCTTCGACTATATCGTCGCCAACCCGCCGCGCGTCGGGCTTGCCTTCTATCAGCCGCCGTCGGGCTATGACGGCACCGAATGCCTGACGCGCTATTGCTGGTGCGATGCGCTGTTCATGGCGCCGCCCGCGATGATCGAGCTGTCGCGCCAGACCGGCGACCGCCGCTACCGCGACTATGCCTTGCGCGAATTCTGGGCGACGACCGACTTCCTGTTCGATCCCGCCGCGCACCTCTTCTACCGCGACAGCCGCTTCTTCGAACGCCGCGATGCGGCGCAACGCAAGCAGTTCTGGAGCCGCGGCAATGGCTGGGTGTTCGCGGCGATGGCGCGGATCATCCCGCTGCTGCCCAAGGGCGATCCCGATCGCGGGCGGATGGAAAAGCTGTTCGTCGAAATGGCGGGGACGCTCAAAGGCCTGCAAAAGCCCGACGGCTATTGGGCGCCGTCGCTGCTCGCCCCCGAGGACTCGCCGCCGGAATCGAGCGGCACCGGCTTCTATACCTATGGCATGGCATGGGGTGTCAAGGCGGGCTTGCTCGACCGCACGGCCTATACGCCGGTGGTGCGCAAGGGCTGGGACGCGCTGGTGCGCAGCCTGCAGCCCGATGGTCGCCTCGGCTGGGTCCAGCAGGTCAGCGACCAGCCCGAACGCGTCGCCGCCAGCGACACGCAATTCTACGGCGTCGGCGCTTTCCTGCTCGCGGCGACCGCCGTCGCCGAGCTCGACCGCGCGCCGTCCAAGCGCTGACCTTCCCCGGAGTATTCCTGTGTTCGAAAAGACCTATTACGCGACGCACCCCGACATGATGGCGTGCGCATCGAACGAGGATTTGCGCGACCGCTATCGTGTCGGCGGGCTGTTCCGCAGCGGCGAGATCGTGCTGACCTATTCGCACGGCGAACGCTTCATCATCGGCGGCGCGGTGCCCGCGGGCGGTACGCTCGTTCTGCCTCACCAGACCGAGCCTGTAAGCGCGGCGGGCCATCCGCTGCTCGAGCGGCGTGAGCTTGGGATCATCAATATCGGCGGGCCGGGCGTTGTGACCGTCGACGGACAGGCGTTCGCGCTCGAGCGGTGCGAGGCGCTGTACGTCCCGATGGGGTCGGCCGATGTGACCTTCGCGGGTGCGGAAGCGCGCTATTATCTGCTGAGCGTCCCCGCGCACCGCGCCTTCCCGTTGCGCAAGTTGGCGATGGCCGACGTCACCCCGCTCGAGCGCGGCAGCCTCGCGGAATCGAACGACCGGACGATCTATCAGCTGCTGCTGCCGCATACTTGCGGGAGCGCATCGCTGTGCCTCGGCATGACGCTGCTCAAGCCGGGCAGCGTGTGGAACACGATGCCGCCGCACATCCATGAACGGCGCTCGGAAATCTATCTGTATTTCGACCTCGGCCCCGACGACCGCGTGTTCCACTATATGGGGCAGGAGGATGCGCTGCGGCACATCGTGCTGGCGAACGAGGAAGCGGTGATCTCGCCACCCTGGTCGGTGCACATGGGGGCGGGGACGCGCGCCTATGGGTTCATCTGGGCGATGGCGGGCGAGAATCTCGATTATAACGACATGAACGTGCTGGATATCTGCCAGCTGAGGTGAGCGGTCTGGCGTTGGGCTGACCGAGGTCTCATCCCCCCACCGTCACCCCGGCCTTGTGCCGGGGCCCACCGTTCCACGAACGCTTCAGCGGCAGGACGCGCGTCCCGGTGGACCCCGGCACAGGGCCGGGGTGACGAGTGGGGCGCCCCTCACAGCAAAAGGCCAGGCGCTTGGTGGAGCGCCCGGCCTTTCGTTCTTCGCCGAGCCTCAGAAGGTGTGGCTCGCCCGCACCCCGGCATAGCGCCGGAAGTCGCGCGGCAGATTGCTCTGCGTCGCAAACGCATTGCCCTGGTTCCCTGCCGAATTGTTGGCGTTGAAGAAATATTGCTTGTCGAACACGTTGTTGACGAAGCCGATCAGCTCCCATTTACGGTCCGCGCTCCGCACGCCGAGCGACAGATTGAGAATCCCGTAGGCTTTTTGCAGCGTCTCAGGGTCGCCGTTGATCCCGAAATTGAAGCTGCTCTGATAGTTGTACGCCGCCTGCGCTACGCCATCGAGCGTGTCGGTCAGCCGCGGGGTATAATCGGCGGTCACCGACAGCTTCCATTCGGGCGCCTGCGCCGGGCGGAAGCCAGCGAGGTTCTGGCGTGCCGGCGTGCCCGTGCAGCCCTGCGCAGCGGTCTGCAGCGGATAGCATTGCGCGAGCGGGAAGGAGAGGATCCGCGCATCGTCATAGGTCACGCCGCCGCCCAGGTTGAAGCTGCGGTTGAAACGCACGCCGCCCTCGAGCTCGACACCGCGCGTCCGCAGCTTGCCGACATTGGCGAGGCGGAAGTTGATCGTGCCGTCGGGCAGCGTTTCGATCCCCTGCGCCTGGAAATTGTCGAAGGTGGTGGTGAACAGCGTGACGTTCAGCGTCACCTTGCGATCGAGGAATTGCGATTTGACGCCGAGCTGCCAGTCCTTCGACGTTTCCGGGCGGACCGGCCCGGTCTGTTGCCGCAACAGGTTGAAGCCGGTGCCGATGTCATAGGCCTGGCCCTTGTGCCCGGTCGCGAAGGTTGCGAATGCCATCACGTCCTTGGCGACGTGCTGCTGAATGCCCGCCTTGTAGGTCTGGTAATCCTCCGAATTGTTGCCCGCGAACTTCGCGTTGTTCGCCGCGTAATCGAGGAAGGTGTAGTCGATCTTGCCGTGCCCTGCGCGGATCCCGCCGATCAGCGAGGTGCCGTCGATGATCTCATATTCGGCCTGACCGAAGGCGGCATATTGCTTGTTGCCGTTGGTCGCATACCAGCGCGCGATCGAGAAGAACGGCCCGCGCGTGAAATCGCGCGTCAAATTGAGGTTCGAATAGAACAGGCCGAGCGTGTAGCGCAGCCGCGTCTTGCCCGACGAAACCAGCCGCAGCTCCTGCGAGAAGGCATGCGTGTTGAACGTGCCGAACTGGCGATTGTCGAGCGCCGCGATCGCCGATTCATCCTGGTCGAGAATGTCGAACTGCTTGAAGTGATCCCAGGCGGTGATCGAGACGAGCGAGGCGAAGCCCAGGTCGAGCGCGGCGCGGATCGACTGCGAGAAATCGGTGTAATCGGTGCCCGAGTCGACGTTGTTGACGACATTGGTGTTGTCGTTGTCGAACGTCACCCCCGGCGCGAACACCGCCGGGGTGTAAGCCGCGACGCCGCGCAGGCGGGCGTTGGGCGAGACATGGACGAACGGCCGGCCGATCGTGGTATGGCCATCGATATAGCCGATCTGCCCGGTGATGTTGAGCGTCGGGGTCGGGTTCCACACCAGCTTGCCGCGCGTCGACAGCGTGCGGAAGCCGTTGACCGTGTCGCCATTGAACAGATTGTGCACGTTGCCGGCGAAATTGTCGTAATTGACGCTCGCGCGGAAGCCGAGCGTGTCGGTCAGCGGCCCCGACAGCGCGGCATTGCCGCTATATTCGCGGTCGGTGGTGACTAGCCCGCCGACGCGGCCGGTGAGGTGCGCGCTCGGGCCCTGCGTGACGATGTTGAGCAGGCCGGCCGAGGCCGAGCGGCCGTAGAGCGTGCTCTGCGGGCCGCGCAGCACTTCGATCCGCTCGATGTCCGACAGATCGGCAAAGGCGCGCGCGAGGAACTGCACCGGCACATCGTCGATCTGCACCGCGACGCTCGGCTCGACGCTCGGCGAGAAGGCGAAGGTGCCGATGCCGCGGATCGAGACCGAGGCGTTGACGGGCTGTTCGGCCGGGCGGATGATCAGCGACGGCGCCGCCTTGGTGAGATCGGAGAATTGCCGCACGCCCTGCGCCTGGAGCGCGTCGCCCGTCAGCACCTGCACCGCGAGCGGCACGTCCTGGACGCGCTCGGCGCGCTTCTGCGCGGTGACGATGATATCGGTGCCGGCGGTTTCGGGCGGGGTGCCTTGCTCGGCAAGCGCTGTGGTGGTCGGGGCGGGATCGTTAGGCTGGGTCGGTGCCGCCTGCGCGAAGGCCGCGCTGCTGGCGGTGACCGCCAAGCTGCATGCCAGGATGCGTCCCAGTGCGGTCGTCGTGAACAAGCTCATGGTCTTCCCCTCGTGAATGTCGAGCTTTGCCCGATTGAGGGATGGCGTATCAGTCGCCCACGAATGGCGCAAGGCTTGTACTACAAATTATCTGCGTTGGACGATCGATCCTGGCCTATATCGACCTTATCAAGAAATTTGTCGCCAAATCCAATGGGCGCGGAAGGGTCCATCTTGAAGCGCACCGGCAAGGCGTCGGCTTTGCCGGATTGGTACGGTCATCCTCCGGTCGAGCGTCGGGCGGTGCAGCGCCACCCCCGCAAAACGACGCGCGATCTCAACCAGGGACGCGTGGTTCGGCAAGACGCGAACGGAGCACAGACGTGTTTCCGAAATGGGCACGCGCCGCTGAACTGGAAGGGCGAGCCTCTTAGCCCGCAGCGCTTAGTCGTATCGGCTATGCGGGGGGGGGCAGGCAGACGGCGATCTGCCGTTCGGTCCGCACAGTCGGAAATCGGCACGCCGTATTGGAAACGGATTGGGCGTCTCTTCCCGGGAATCCGTCGATAGACGGCGAGCGTCTGCGATTGGGGCTCTGCAGCCTGCGACCGGTGGCGACGGGCCGCACGTCGCTATCGTCTGTACGCGATCCTTGGACGACATCCGACCGGCTCGAGCTGTCGTCCTGTTCGGTTCGTGCTCAGTTGGCGGGGAGAGGTTCCGACCACATCTCGCTGGTGTGGATCCGCGCTGACTCCGCCACGGTGAGTTGCCGCGGCTGGGGTGTGCCGGGTGCGATAGCCGGTGTCGCTGCGACAGCCGCATTCGGCTGCTTCGCGAAGACGGCGGCGTCGAGCGCGGCAGGCGATCCTCGCACGACGACGATGTCGGTGTTGGCCTTTGCCGGCGGCTGCGCGCCGCATGCGGCGAGCGCGAGCGCAAGCATCGCGGTTGGATAAAGAAAAACTCGCATCATCAGTCTCATCGACAAAGGGGGCGGGCGTCGAGGCAACCGGCGTTCGACACCCGCCCGTGAAGGCTAGATCAGGACAGGTCGGGCTTCAGCCGCGATTCGGTCGGCACCGGGAACGGCGCGCCGAGGATGACCGACTGGCCCTGCACCTGGTTCTGTGCCTGGCATTTGTGCGTGCATACGGTCGGCGGTGGCGCGACTTCGGTCGCGTCCTCGCCCGTTACGAAGCCCAGGCGACCACCGCTCGAGACGTCCCACTTCGACACCCGGCCGCAATGCTTGACGATGTTGATCGCACCGGTGCGCGTCTGGATCGGGTTGGGGCAGGTCGGATCGTCGACCCGCGTCGCCACCTGCGAGCTGTCGCGCGCAATGAACTTCGCCGACACGTCGTTGCCGATGTTGATCCGCGGCGTGACGGCGATCGTCGTGTCCTTGAACGGCACGACGTCGCCCTGGCGCGCGCGGAAATTGGGGTTGTCGTAGAAGAACGCGCCCGGCGCCAGGACATGGGTGATCCGCGTCGCGGTGCCGTCGCCGCGCTCGACCTCCATCTGGAACACACCGCCGGCCGCGCAATCCTTCGCCTGGATCTGCATGCTGAGGCCGGGGCCGGTGCGCGTGATGACGAGGCTGTCGCCGTCAATCTCGACCGTCATCGCTCCGTTGAGCACGAGCCCGCGGTGATCGGGGGTCTTTTCCTGGAAGACGGTCGTGCGGTGGCCGCCCGTCAGATCCTCGGGGTTGGCGACGCCGGTGAACGCATAATTGCGGACCGCAAAGCTGTCGCTGGTGATGTCGAAGGTGTTGTATCTGCCGGTGACCGTTAGCGTCGGCTGGATCAGCGACGCCTGTGCCGTCGTTTTCAGGCCGCTGGTGCCGAGCACCGCGCCGTTCGAAAAGCCGCTGACGGTGAAGCCGCCGCCCGGGCAGCCATCGGACTTCGCGGCCTGCGCGACGCCGGGCAGCCCCACCAGCGCGAGCATCGCGGCTAGCGCCGCGCCGCCGATCTTGAATTTTGCGAACTGTCTGTCGAACGTCATGCTCTTTGCCCCTTGTCTGACCGCGGATCCCGCTCGGGCCGCACCCGTGCCGTCAGGCACCCGGTCCTCGTGAGTGGGCGCGGCGCGGCAAACGGTTCAACACGCGGCGAAATATTTTTGCGGGTTGGTGTGGTAGGCGAAAAAAACAGGCGGCGGATGAACCTTTCGGGTGCGGGCTGCTACCAACACTCGAACGAGCAAGGAAAGGCTGGGCTGAACACGCGTGACGCAGCGGACGGGGGACCACGGCCGGAATGGCGACGCGGGAATCGTTGCGCGGTTGCGGGCCCGCGACATCACCGCGTTCGAGGAACTGTATCGGCGCGAACACACGCCGCTGTCGCGCTTCCTGTCGAACCTGTTGCGCCGGCCGTATCTGGTTGAGGAGGTGGTGAACGACACGATGATGGTCGTGTGGGACAGGATCGACGGATTTGCCGGCGAGAGTCGGCTGTCCACCTGGATGTTCGGCATCGCTTATCGGCAGGGCCTGAGCGCGCTGCGGCGGCTCGACGAGCCTGTCGAGGAGGACCCCGCCGAGATGGCGGACGCGCAGAGCGACGGGCCGGACCGGGCGGCGGGGAGGGCGCGCGTCGCGCGCGATCTCGCCGAGGCGATCGCACAGCTGTCGGCACCGCAACGCGCGGTGGTTAATCTGACCTATTATCAGGACCTTGGATATCGGGAAATTGCGGAGATCATGGACTGCCCGACCGACACGGTGAAGACCCGCATGTTCCATGCTCGGCGCAATCTGCGGCAGTCGCTCGCGGGCGATCTGGCCGACTGGCTATAGGATGTTCGACATGGACGAAATTGCATCGACATTCGACGATCGCCATCGCGCGGCGATGCTGTTGCTGCCGTGGTATGCGACGGGGCAGTTGGAGGCGGCGGACCAGGCGCTGGTGAAGGCCCATCTCCTCGAATGCGACGACTGTCGGGCGGAGCTTGAGATGGAGCGCCGGCTCGCGCGCGCCATTGCGGCGCAGACATCCGATCTGACGCCGAGCTGGAATACGCTGCAGGCGCGGATCGACGCCGCCCCGCGCCCTGTCGAAACGCCATCGATACCGCGACGTGACCGTAGCCGGCGTCGCTGGGCGGCCTCGACTCGGCGCGCGATGTCGCAGCCGCGCACGTTGCGCTGGGTCGTCGCCGCGCAGTTCGTCGGGCTGCTCGTGCTGGGCGGGCTGGCGATCCCGACCGAACGCGCCGGCCCCTATCGTGTCCTGGGCGATGCACCGGCGGTGCGGACCGGAAACGTGCTCGCGATGTTTCGTCCCGGTACGAGCGAGGCCGAGCTGCGCCGCGTTCTGCTGGCGAGCGGCGCGCGGCTGGTCGACGGGCCGACCAGCGCGGGCGCATGGGTGCTCGACGTCCCCGGCGGCTCCGACGGGACGGCGTTGAAAATGCTGCGCGCCGACAAGGACGTCGCGATGGCCGAACCGATCGAGCAGGCGCCGGCGGAATGATCCGCGCACTGATCGCGATTGCCGTCGCGCTGTGCGCGGTGCCGGTGATGGCACAGGCGCCGACCCCGACCGCGCCCGTGACCGTATCCGATTCATCGCCCGAACGGCGCATCCTCGTCATGCTCGAGCTGCCGCCGGAGCATTACCGGCCATCCGCCGATTATGGCGGCGGCAGCGGCGGCTATGGCGATCCAGCAGCGGCACGCGCGCGGCGACGTTTGGCCGAGCGGCTCGCCCGCGACAACGGTCTCACTGTGCTCGACACCTGGCCGATGCCGACGCTCGGGATCGACTGCGTCATCATGACGGTGCCCGGCACCACGCCGCTCGCCGACGTCAGCGAGCATATGTCGCACCTGAAGGGCGTCGCCTGGTCGCAGCCGATGAATCATTTCGAGACGCAGGCTGCCCAAGCGCGCGCGCCCAACGACCCGCTGTTCGCGGCGCAGCCCGCCGCCCACAACTGGCAGCTGGCGGACCTGCACCGCATGGCGACGGGGCTCCGCGTCAAGATCGGGATCGTCGACAGCCAGATCGACACCGGCCACCCCGATCTGCGCGGGCAGCTGATCTCGAGCCAGAACTTCGTCGGCGCAGCGTCCGGCCCCGAAACGCATGGCACCGGCGTTGCCGGGATCATCGGCGCGCGCGAGAACAACAGTGTCGGTATCGCCGGTGTGGCCCCCGGCGCGCGCCTGATCGGTCTGCGCGCCTGCTGGCAGCGGACCGCCGGCGGCACGGTGTGCGATAGCCTCAGCCTGGCGCGCGCGCTCGATTATGCGATCGGCAATGGCGTCGATATCGTCAACATGAGCCTCACCGGCCCGCAGGATCTGCTGCTCACGCGATTGATCCAGCTCGGCATGCGTCGCGGCATGTCGGTCGTCGCGGCGATCGATCCGCGGACCGGCGAAGGGTTCCCGGCGTCGATCCCCGGCGTCGTCGCGGTTGCCGAACTGGGGGTGGCCGCGTCGCGGCACGGCGTCTATAACGCCCCTGGCCGTGATGTCCCGACGACGCAGCCGGGGGGACGATGGTATCTTGTCAGCGGCAATTCCTACGCAGCGGCGCATGTCAGCGGCCTGCTCGCCCTGGCGCGCGAATTAAATGCGCGCGGCGGCCGGCAACTCGCGTCGACTGATGCCGGCAGCGGGTCGATCGACGCCTGCGCTACGCTGCTGCTCGCCAGCGGCGGAAAGGGCGGGGGCTGCCGCGTGGCGCGCTGACCCGACGCGTCTGCTCGGCGTGGCGATCGCGCTTCTGATTCCGACCGTGGCGCGCGCAGAACCCGGCTACAGCCTCACCCTTGCCAGCGATGACCGCTTTCGCGGCCATTCGACCAGCGATGGCCTTCCCGTCGCGACTGCCGCGATCTCCTATGACGACGTGAGCGGCGTCTATGGTGGTCTCTCGGTCACGCTGGGGCCGACCCGCAACGACGGGCTCCAGCCGCTCCGCTCGGTTCAACATGTCGGCTACGCGCATCGCCTCCGGTCGGGGCTGGCGTTGGATGCGGGTGTCACCAACCGTTTCTACAGCCGGTATGCCACGGTAGAATATGGCGGGCGCTTTACGCAGGCCTATTTGGGCGTGGTCGGGCGGCGGTTTTCGACCCACATCTATTACTCGCCCAATTACGACGGCCATGCCCGGTCGGCGACCTATGTCGAACTCGATGGTCTGCTCTTCGATCGCGGCGCATGGTCGCTCGCCAGCCATGTCGGTGCCTTGGCGCCGCCGCAGCGCGAGGGACGCCCGCTGAAGCGCGTGGAGATTGACGGTCGGCTCGGTTTGTCTCGTCAAATCGGCAAAGCGACGGTCAGCGCGACGCTCGTGGGTGGGGGACCCGATGAAGACGGCGGTCGCTGGCGTGGAACCATGGTATTGGCGATCAATCGAAGTTTTTGATCTTGGGAAACGCGTGTTTCTAACTCGAGAAGCTTTGATGGGTGTGCTAATTCAATCCAATAGAGGCCGTTGAAGGGCGGGACGGACGCCCCTCTGAATCTCTGAGTTTGCTCACTATTTGACGGCAGCTGATCTGCAGGCGATCCGGGCATGACGCTGTCGTTTCTGCTGCAGCGCAAGCCGGCACAGGGGATGATAGGGTACCGACCGAAGTGTTGGGAATGCAGCGTCAGCTGGCCGTGACCAAGCAACACGGATCATGAACATGGAGAGGTATCGAGATGAAGACACGGCTCAAGATAGACTTCGTCTCCGACGTCTCGTGCCCCTGGTGCGTGGTCGGGCTGCGTGGCCTCGAAGCCGGGCTGTCGCGCCTAGCCGATTCGATCGACGCCGATATCGTTTTTCGACCGTTCGAACTCAATCCGACGATGCCGCCGGAGGGTCAGAACATCGTCGAACACGTCGCGCAGAAATATGGCTCGACGCCGGAGCAGTCCGCGGCGAACCGCGCCATGATCCGGGATCGCGCAGCGGCGGTTGGTTTCACGATGGACATGAATGAGGGCAGCCGGATCTACAACACCTTCGACGCGCATCGCCTGCTCCATTGGGCGGAGACGCAGGGTGTGCAGCAGGCCCTCAAGGAGGCCCTGTTCGCGTTGTACTTCACCGATCACGGCGATCCTTCCAGTCACGAGGCTCTGGTGCGGGTCGCTACGGCTGTCGGGCTTGATCCGATCGAGGCAAAAGCGATTCTGTCGTCGACGCGATACGCCGATGACGTCCGGACGGAAGAGCAGCTCTGGCAATCGCGCGGCATAAGCGCGGTACCGGCCGTCGTGATCAACGAGCGCTATCTGATCTCCGGTGGGCAGCCACCGGAAGTCTTCGAACAGGCGCTTCGCGACATCGCGGCCGAGGCGCGGGACGCAACGGTTGCAGCCGGACGATGATGGCGCCGAACGTGAGCGCTGGAAAGGCGGCGGTTGCGGCGCTGCCCCCCGAACCACGTAAGTCCTGCTCGCGTCGGGATTAAACCTGCGCCATGCCGCCATCGACCGGAAGCTCGGCTCCGGTGATGAAGCTGCTTTGGTCGCTGGCGAGGAACAGCGCGGCCGAGGCGACCTCGTCGGCACGCGCCATCCGGCCGAGCGGGATCAGGTTCGCGAGCGTCGCGCGCACCTCGTCGGACGCCGCCGCCATCATCGCGGTGTCGGTCGGTCCCGGTGCCACGACGTTGACGCGGATGTTGCGCGGCGCGAGCTCATTGGCCCAGGTCCGCGCGAACGAGCGCACGGCGGCCTTGGTCGCTCCGTAGACGCCATAGCCCTTGGTGCCGATCGCGTCGGCGATCGAGCCGACCAACACGATCGACCCACCATCGGGCATGACCGCCGTCGCGGCCTTGGTAGCAAACAGCAGTGCGCGCACATTGAGGTCGAAGGTCCGGTCGAAATGATCCTCGCCGATGGTGTCTAGCGTCGCGAACTCGGAGATGCCGGCGTTGACGGCGAGAACGTCCACCCGTCCGGCCGCGCTCTTCACCGCCTCGAAAAAGGCGGCGAGCGCGGTCAGATCGCCACTATCGACGCGGCGCGCGCGCAGTATGCCGGCCCCAAGCTCGACCTCGCGCTCTTCGGCGCGACGGCTGGTGGCGTAAACCGTCGCACCTTCCTTGGCGAACCGCTCTGCGATGGCACCACCGATACCGCCAAGGCCGCCGATGACGACCGCGATTTTTCCAGAAAGCATGCTCATACGTCCTCACGTTGCGGGGGATGACTTGCAGATATAGATTCTATATCTGATCGCAAGAAGGTACCAGATGGTGCGTAGATAGTGAGGCATATACCCATGGCCACCGACGTGCTCGAACTGCCGCTCGATGTCGCCGCGACGCGGCCCATCCTCGACCATATCGCCAACAAATGGACGGTGCTGATCCTGAGCGTCCTCTGCACCCAGCCGGCGCGGTTCAACGACCTCAAGCGCCGCCTCGACGGCATCACCCACAAGGCCTTGTCCGAGGCCTTGAAGCGTCTCGAGCGCAACGGCCTGATCAGTCGCAAGGTCCTGCCGACGCAGCCGATCGGCGTCGAGTACACCATTACCGATCTCGGCTGCTCGCTGCGCGAACCCTTTGCCGCCCTCTACAACTGGGCGCTCGCCAATGGCACCGCGCTGGAAAACGCGCAATGTGCCTATGACGCTTCGAAACCAGGCGGCGGGTTGGAAGACGGAAACTAGCTGTCAAAGGACGCGCCACCATTTTCTCACGCCGTCCCAAAGTACGATCCCCGTCGCGAAGACAGTAACGCCAGGCGACGCAATCGCGCCTTTCTCTCCGAAAGGCGGAAGAACCGTTGCCACCGGGTTTGGGTGTTGGGTGGCCAGGCCCGCGGGCCCGAAACGGTCTTACGATCCAGGCGAACGAATGGCAGACACCGGGAAGCGAAGACCACGCCGCAAAGGACCGCAATCGGGTCGTCGGAGGCACGTGCGGTCGGCGAAGGCGACCTATAGCAATAGGAAGCCTTTTCCGCGTAATCAGCAGCATGATTGAGCAGGCGCACGCTGTCGTTGATATCCTCGCCAAGCTCCTCGAGCTGGTCGGAGCGACGATAATCCTGGGCGGTGTCGTGCTTGCCTCGGTAAGATTCGGCCTGGACGGCAGTAAGACGAACTGGAGCGACGCGTATCAGCGGTATCGAGCGGGGTTGGGGCGTGGCATTCTCCTGGGTCTCGAGCTTCTCGTCGGGGCCGACATAATTGCAACGATCACTGCGCCGCTAACCTTCGCGAGCGTCGGGCTGCTTGGCGCCATTATCGCGATCCGTACCTTTCTGAGCTTCTCGCTCGAAACCGAGATCGAAGGATGCTGGCCATGGCGGCGAACGGCGCGCGACGCGGATCGCGCCAGGAGCCGCGAGCGGTAATACGGAACGTCTCCTGTCACGACTGGTTTGACGGATAGCCCCATTCGGAGGCGGAAGGCGTTTTTCTCGGTACCGACGACAATGCCCCCGATCGTCGTCTCAAGCGAACGCCTCGAGGCTAGGTTTGCCCGTCAACGCGCCGTAAAGCTCAGAAGTGGTTTGCATGCCAATGCCTTTTCTCGTCGAGCCGTATCCCGGTCGCGCCGATGGCGCGTCGCGGTGGCTGCGGCGGCCTGACTGCTCCAGGTCCGCACCAGCTACCGCCGCTACTGGTCGCCGCCGTTACGGCGCGACTGTCCGGGCAGCCTTGCCGATCACATCCACCACGACGTCCGGGAAGGTCACCGGGATAGCGTGCGAGGATTCCAACGCGATCACGTGCGCGCCGGCACGATCGGCCTCGAACGTAAACTCCGCCCGGGGGATGACAGAATCGAGCAGCGGCCGGATCTGCCAGCTCGGCTTGCTCGTCCAGGCCGCCGCTGTCAGTTTCTCGTCGAGCGCTGCCAGCGAAATGGGCCGCTGAGTGGCGATCATCAGCGCGACTTTGTCTTCGGGCACGTCGCCGGCGAGGAGGTAAGCGTATCTCTCCGCTTTCACGACAAGGTTGGTGCCGCTGGTGCCGTCGGGCAGGGTGTAGGGGACCAGATCGACCGACGTGGCGAAATCGCCACCGGGAAACCGGTCGAGGCAGTCGTTCGTCGATTCCCCCGCTGCTGGCATGGGCGACCCCGCATAGATCAGCCCCTTGACCTTGGGGTCGTCCCCGGCCTGGCTGATGACGGCCCCGCCATAGGCGTGGGAAACGAGGAGCACCGGGCCCTCGATCGTGTCGAGCAGGCTGCGCAGATAGGCAGCGTCGTGCGCCACGCCCCGCAAGGGATTGGAGAAGACCTTGATAGGGTAGCCTCCGCGCTGCAGCCCCTGGATCACGCCGTGTGTCCAGAGCGATGAATCTTCGACTGCGCCGTGCACGAGCACGATCGTGGGTTTGGCTGATTCGGTGTCCACTGGATGTCCTTGCGGGGAGGGAGGTGTGTGGATGGGCGGCCGGCGCTTCTGTCGCGCCAAGCCGCCCACGCGCCTGTCAGCGTTGGCAATCAAGCGCCGCCTTGCGGCCTTACTTGTAGGCGATCACCTGCAGGCGAAAGACCTTCGTCTCACTGAACAGATCGTCCGCCCGCTCGACGAACTCCTGTCCGGGGGGACCAGCCATATGGGCCTCGCCGGCAGCCTCGTCGATAAACGAGTCGAACACCCGGTAGACGCCCGTCTCCCCTTCGACCTTCGAGCCGTGCCACGTCAGGGTTCCGGCCTCGCCTTTTACCAGCGACGCTTCTTTCGCGAGAAACGCCTCGACGTCTGCTTCTTTGCCAGGCTTGGCCTTCATCTCGATCAGAAATGCGAACTTGGACATTGCGATGTTCCTTGTGTTGACCTGCGCGAGCGGTGGCGCGCGCAGTACTAAGCTGGCTCGACATCGCCAGCTCGGTGCCGTGACGTAAATGTCGATTTACGCTTTCCGAGGGTCTGCTTGCTGCACCCGTGATAGATACTATCAGAGCGCGGCGCGCAGATGCGGACATCAGGCGCTCACCTTTGTCGCGTGCTGCTTCACAGCAGCGACGTGACGGTCGAGCGACGATCAAGAGGGATCAGGCGGCCTGCCGGCGCGCCAGCCGTTCGAGAACCGGGAACATCGCCGACGGCTCGGGGCGCCGGGTATAATCGCCATTCACCTCGGCGTAGACGATCGTTCCGTCCTGCGCGATGACGTAGCGGGCGCTCATCGGCAGCGTCCAGCTGTCCTCGCCGTTGAACTGCGGCAGGTCGGCGCCGAGCGTCCTGTGCGCCACGCGCAGATACTCCGGCAGCGTCCAGCGCAGGTTGAAGTCCGCCGCGACTGCGCCGCCATGGTCGCCCAGGATCGGGAAGCCGAGCCCGTTCTGGCGCTGCGACTTCCGGCTATTGGGCGCCAACTGCTGCGAGATCGCGACCAGGCTCGCACCACGCGCCTCGATTTCCGGGCGCGCCTGCTCGAGCGCGGTCAGCTCGTAATTGCAGTACGGGCACCAGACGCCGCGATAGAAGCTCGCGACGAGCGGCCCTTTGGTCAGGAGCGCTGCGGACGAAACCGGCTTGCCGTCCGGGTCGGGGAGGGTGAACGCCGGGGCGACGTCGCCGACCTTGAGCGCGCGATCCGGTGCGCCCGACGCGATCAATTCATCGACCGAGCGATGCAGCGCTTCGACGGCTGCGGGCGGGGCAAGCCGCGTATCGAACTCGATCTTGAAGGCATCGAGCTTGGCCTGCAGCGGCAAATCCGATTGCAGGATATGGGCGAAAGTTTCCTGGAAATTCATCGCGCTTCTCCGTGGCGGCCGAGCATCATCGCTGCCCTGCCGCCCAAATGCGCTATTCTGATGCGTTGCAGTAGGAGAGCCAAAGCGATATCACTTATTCAATTATGGAATAGGTGGCTCGGCGAATGGATCGATTGCATGCGATGGAGGTTTTCGTCCGCGTCGTTGAGGCCGGTTCGTTCTCGGCGGCTGCGCGCGATTTGCAGACCGGCCAGCCCAACGTGTCGAAACTTGTCGCGGCACTGGAAGAGCGTCTCCAGGTCCGGCTTCTGGTCCGCTCGACGCGGCAACTCCACCCGACCGAAGCGGGCCAGGCGTTCTACGAGCGCGCGCGGCGCACCCTTGCCGAAGCCGATGAGGCAGAGACCGCCGCGCGCGGATTGGGCAAGGGGCTCGATGGACGGCTGCGCGTCGGCGCCCCCGTTACCTTCGCCAGATTGCACGTCATTCCGAAGATCGGCGGTTTCCTCGACGCGCATCCGAACCTTCGCGTCGATTTCGTCCTCGACGATCGCTTCGTCGATTTGATGGGCGAGAATATCGACGTCGCGCTCCGCGGGGGAGAGCTATCGGATTCGAGCCTGACCGCCCGCAAACTCGCCACGTGCGACCGATTGGTCGTGGCGAGCCCGACGTACCTTGCGCGGATGGGCACTCCGTCGACTCCCGCCGACCTGCTCGAGCACACCGCGCTCGTCTACACGCAGGGGCTGATCGCGGAGGAATGGCGTTTTCAGGGCGCAAATGGGGAGACGTCGGTGCGTATCCCCACGCGACTGTCGTTCAGCGCGGCCGAGGGCGTTCGGGAGGCGGTGATTGCCGGCCTTGGCCTCGCGATCAGCTCGCGCTGGGTAATGCAACCGGAGCTTGCGAGCGGAAGCGTTGTCCCGGTGCTGACCGACTGGAAGCTCCCCACCGCCGACTTGTGGGCGCTGTTTCCGAGCGGTCGGCTGCCGACGGCGAAGGCGCGCGCGTTCGTGAGCTGGTTCGAGCAGATTTTCGCGAAGACCTAAATTCGCCTTCATCGCCAGTCGCCGGATCGAACGCGTCGAAGACGCGAATCGGTCAGGCGCGTGGGTAGGTCGGGCGCCGCGACAGGCGGATCGGCATCTGCCATCGCGGGCGTCCGATGCTGCCGCTCGCCCTACCAATGCGTCAAGCGAAGGGCGTCGCGAACTCCATCCGGATGCCGCCCGGGATGAACACGAGAAAGTGTCGCGTGGCCGCTCCCGGAACGATTGGGCCCGGTGCGGCATCGATCACGATTTCGGGATGAACGCTGAGCTTTGCCCATAGCGCATCGAGCGCGGCGTCGTCGGCCACAGACAGCGAAAGATGATGCAGGCCGATGTTCGCGCGCCGGTCGAAGGCGCGCGCGGTCAGCGGATCGGCGGCGCGCCATAGCGTCAGGAAGACGGCGCCGTTGGACACGAAAATCGCCGGATATTCCGGGACACCGCCCACCTCGCCGAAGCCGAGGACTTCGCAGAAAAACGCGCGCGCCTGATCGAGGTCCGGGACGGTCAGGCCGATATGATGGACGCCAAGGGTCGGCTGTGTCGTCATGGTTTTCTTCCTTCCAGTTCGGTCACGCGGGCGCGCAACTCGGCAAGTTCATCGAGCAGGGGTCGGGTCTGCTCGCGGATTTCCGCTTCGGTGAAACGCGGGCTGATATGTTGAGGGCAATTCCAGTCGAAACCGACCACGTCGATCAGGAAGGCTCGCTCGGGCTCGGCAGCATAACCGCGCGGCATCAGGGTGGCGATCTCGGCCCGATCGTCACTGACCCGCGCCGTGCCGATCAGCTTGAGCCGACGCCGGTTCGGGTAGTCCATCAGGAACAGCGATACCCGATCGTCGGCCATCAGGTTCGCCGCCGATAGAAACTGCCGATTGCCGCGATAGTCCGCGAACCCGATCCGGTTGCCCGCGATCCGGCGCAGGAATCCCGCCGGCCCGCCACGATGCTGAACATAGGGCCAGCCCTGCTCGCTGACGCTTGCCATGTAGAAGCTGTCGCGGGCGGCGATGAAACCAGCCTCGCGCTCGGTGAGGATATCCACCGGTCCGGCATTGGCCTCCAACCGCGCATAGGATGCGCGCGATCCATCCGCCTCCTGCATCGCCCGGGCGCGGGGGCCGAAGAGGGTGTGGAGAAAGGTCTGTGCCATGCAGGGAAGATAATACGTTGCGGATACGATGATAATCCTCGATCCTCGATGTTCACTATTGCACATCGAGGAATAATGGATCGCTTCGACGCCCTGACGTCGTTCGTCGCCGTTGCCGACCGGCGCGGTTTCGCTGCGGCCGCGCGCGCGCTGGGGACGTCACCCCCCGCGGTCACCCGTGCGGTCGCGGCGCTGGAGCGGCATCTCGGCGTCACGCTGTTCCATCGCTCGACCCGGGCGGTTTCGCTCACCGACGAAGGCTTGGCGTTTCTCGATCGTGCCCGGCGGATCCTCGCCGATCTGCGCGAGGCCGAGCAGATTGCGATGGGCGGGCGATCGGTGCCGCGCGGACAGCTTTACGTGACGGCGCCGGTAATGTTCGGGAAGCTGCACGTGCTGCCCACGATCAGCGCGCTGCTGGCCAGATACGATGGTCTGAACGCCCGCATGATGCTGGTCGACCGCAATGTCCGCATCGTCGAGGAGGGGATCGACGTGGCGGTGCGGATCGGCGCACTCGCGGACAGCGCCCTGCGCGTCGTGCCGATCGGATCGGTGCAACAGACCATCGTGGCAAGCCCCGCCTATCTCGCCGAGCATGGCACGCCGATGGTGCCGACCGACCTTGAGCGCCATCGGTGCATCGCTTGCAACGGGGTGCGCGACGGCAGCAATTGGCGGTTCGGAGCCGCAGGCGACGCCATCGTGAAGATCGCCCCGCGGCTCACCATCAATACCATCGACGGGACCATCGCCGCCGCCGAGGCCGGATCGGGTTTGGCCAATGTGCTGAGCTACCAGGCCGCCGCGGCGATCGGCGCGGGGCGGCTGGTGCCGGTCCTGGCCGAACATGCCCCACGCCCGATCCCGATTACGCTGCTCTATGAGGCCGGGCGCGGAGCGATGCCGGCGGTACGGATCTTCATCGAGGCGATGCGGGAGAGCGCACGCGAAGGCGCCTGGCTGTGACCGTCTTGCCGAACGGACCATTCTGGGTGTTCAACCTCGGCCGACATTGAAATCTTGGTGTGCCTGCGGGTGTGCCGCCGTATCGCGCGCGAGGGCATCACGCAGCAAACCGCCCGGTTCGAAATACCGCTGGCCGAGCGCTGGTCGGTACGCATCGAGCGGATGCTGCTGACCGGCCCACCGGGTATCGGCAAGCTTAACTAGATTGCCGTCTGGCGGCAGCGCTGCGCTTGAAAGCGCGGTGCTGGAACTCGGGAATGCCTCCGACGATCGGCAACTGTCTGGCACCGCGCGGAGGCGGACCACAGCTCAACTTCCGTGGCCGTTGGTGCCGATCGCAGCGACGCTGTGCCCGAACCCGCTGCCGATCGTCACCGAACTCGACAAGGCGGCCGGATCCAATCGTAATGGTCGCCCGCACACGCATTGCTGTCGATTTCGCATATCGAAAAGCGGCGGGCGGCATTTCGGATCCGCGTAGCGACGCGTGGCATAAACTTCTGCGAAAAAGGCCCTCCATGACCGGTTCGACGGTCACGCGGCCGTGATGGGGAATGAGGGGGGCGCCCGAACTTGGTTGCACGGGGGCCAATGGGTTGTATTAATTGAGCGCGCAGACGGTACCGACGCTCAATCATAACAAGCGCTTAGCGAGTATAGTTTTTGAGGTAGCTCCCTGACGCCCAACCGTCTCGGTAAGACAGTGATGGGAGCCGCCACGTTTCCAAATGCGCGGGTATCGTTCGGCTGATGCGGGCGCCTCGCGTAGCTGCGACGACGGGTGCGAACCCATCGCAGGCGCCAACGACGGGAGGCTGCGGCGAGTCATCTGTCGATCCTCCTCGCGCCGACCGGCAGCGGCGCGCCCCACGACCCGAATCGAACGAAGGCGCTTTGCATGACGACACTGTACGGAATCCCCAATTGCGATACCGTCAAAAAGGCGCGGGCCTGGCTCGGCGAGCACGGCGTCGCCTACGACTTCCACGACTATAAAAAGGCCGGCGTTCCGGAAGCGGAATTACGCGGCTGGGTCGATTGGCTCGGCTGGGAAGCGCTGCTCAACCGCGGCGGCACGACCTTCCGCAAACTGCCCGACGCCGAGAAGACCGACTTGGATGCGAAAAAGGCGATCGCGCTGATGCTCGCCAACCCCTCCGCGATCAAGCGCCCGGTGTTGGTCCAAGCCGAAACGCTGCTGGCGGGGTTCACGCCCGATACCTATCTATCGGTTCTCAAGCCCTAGGAGATACGCCCATGCCGACCGCACGCTGGAACGACACCGTCATCGCCCAGTCCGACGACACCGTAGTGGTCGAGGGCAACCATTATTTCCCGGCCAACAGCATCGTCGCCGAATATTTCGAGGACAGCGCGACGCATTCGCACTGCCCTTGGAAGGGCAATGCGAGCTACAAGACGATCATCGTCGACGGGAAGCGCAACCCTGACGCCGCTTGGTTCTATCCCGATCCCAAGCCCAAGGCAGCCGAAATCAAGGATCGCTTCGCCTTCTGGAAGGGCGTCGAAGTCAAATAACCTCCCGCGCGCCGGCGCCCCGCGCGGGGCGCTGGCGTCGCGCCGCCCGAGGCGCTATTCGCCTTGGTCATGTCCACGACCTTCACGATCGACACCGCGACCAGTCGCGCCAATCCGACCCCGGCGCCGATGAAGCGGCTCACCGTTCCCGCGATCCGCGCGCGGAAAGGCGACGGGCAGGCCGGCGGCGAGCCGCTGGTGATGCTCACCGCCTATACCGTGCGCAACGCGCAACTGCTCGATCCGCATTGCGACATGCTGCTCGTCGGCGACAGTCTCGGACAGGTGATCTACGGCCTGCCATCGACCGTTCCCGTCACGCTCGAGATGATGGCGGCGCATGGCGCGGCGGTGGTGCGCGGCAGCTATCACAGCGTCGTCGTCATCGACATGCCGTTCGGCAGCTACGAAGCGAGCCCCGAAAAGGCGTTCGAAAGCGCGGCCTGGCTGCTCAAGCAGACTGGCGCCGCCGCGGTGAAGCTCGAGGGCGGCACCGCGATGGCGCCGACCGTCGCCTTCCTGTCCGAACGCGGGATTCCCGTGATGGGGCATGTCGGGCTCACCCCACAGGCGGTCAACGCGCTCGGCGGCTATGGCGCGCGCGGGCGCAGCGCCGCCGAGGCCGCCAAGATCGTCGCCGACGCCAAGGCCGTCGCAAACGCCGGCGCCTTCGCGGTGGTGATCGAGGGCGTGGTCGAACCGATCGCGATCGAGATCACGCGCAGCATCGCCTGCCCGACGATCGGGATCGGCGCGTCGGCGCAGTGCGACGGGCAGGTGCTCGTTACCGAAGACATGCTCGGCCTGTTCGAGCGGACCGCGCGCTTCGTGAAGAAATTCGATGATCTGTCAGGCCGTATTTCCGCCGCGGTCGAGCAGTACGCCGATGAGGTGCGGGCGCGCAGCTTTCCCGGCTTGGAGCAGATCTACCCTCAGAAGGACTAGCGGCCCCACCCGTTTTTTGAGCGCTTTTGTTTGGCGGGCAGCGCGGCTAAGGTCCGCGCCTTCCTGCCCTGATCCGATGGAGTTCCGCCTTGGCCGTGCCGCCGAATACCGATGCCGCATTCCTGCGCGAAGTCGATGAGGAATTGCGCCGCGATCAGATGGCGAAGGCGGCGCGGCGGTACGGCGTCGCGGCGATCGCGGTGATCGTGCTCGCGCTCGTTGGTTTTGCGGGCTGGCTGCTCTGGCAGTCGCATGAACAAAGCGTCGCCGCCGACGAGGGCGCTGCGCTCTCCAAGGCGTATGACGATCTCAACGCCGCCAAGCCCGATGCGGCGCAGGGCGAACTGACCGCGCTCGCCCAGTCGCGTGGCGAGGGTTACCGCGCGCTCGCGCTGATGAGCCAGGGCGATGCGCTGCTGCAGAAGAAGGATCTGCGCGGTGCTGCTGCCAAGTTCGGCGCGGTCGCCAGCGACACTTCGATCGGCCAGCCGTTCCGCGATCTCGCCCTTGTCCGCCAGACCACTGCCGAGTTCGACACGATCAAGCCCGACGTCGTAGTCGCGCGGCTGCGCGGCATCGCGGTCAAGGGCAATCCGTGGTTCGGCAGCGCGGGCGAGCTCGTCGCGATCTCGTATCTGCGGATGGGCCGGCGCGATCTGGCGGGGACGCTCTACGGACAGATTGCGCAAAACCCCGATATGCCCGAAACGATCCGGCAACGCGCGGTTCAGATGGCAGGTATATTGGGCGTCGATGCCGTGTCCGGGGCTAAGGAACAAAAATCGCAATGAAGATGACCAACCGCTATCTCCTCATCGCCGTCTCCGCCGTTGCGCTGAGCAGCTGTGCTGCGTTGAAGGGCAAGAAGAAGACCCCGGTGCTTGGCCAGCGGATCGCGATCCTCGCCAGCGAGAACGATGTCACCGCCGACAAGACGATTGCGGGCGTCGAAGTGCTCGTGCCGCCCGCGACGACCAACGACAATTGGGCGCAGCCCGGCGGCAACCCGTCGAAGGCGCTCGGACAGGTCGCGCTTGGTACCAATCTATCGCGCGTCTGGAGTGCGACGATCGACGGCGGCAGCAACCGCCAGCGGCTCGGTGCGGCGCCGGTCGTTGCCGGCGGAAACCTTTACACGATCGACGTCGACGCGACGATCCACGCTTTTTCGGCGACCACCGGCGCGAAGCTGTGGACGACCGATATCGCCAAGACCGAAAAGGCCAAGGCCGACAAGAAGGCCCGCGGCGCGCGCTTCGGCGGCGGCGTGAGCTTCGATGACGGCAAGGTGTTTGCGACCGACGGGCTCGGCGACGTCGTCGCGCTCGAGGCGGCGACCGGCAAGGTGCTGTGGCGCGTCAAGCCGGGCTCGCCGCTGCGCGGCGCCCCGACCGTCGCCAATGGCCAGCTCTATGTACTGAGCCAGGACAATCAGCTGTTCGCGCTGTCGCAGGCCGACGGCACCGTGGTGTGGAACCAGTCGGGCTCGGTCGAGACGCAGGGCGTGTTCGGCGTTGCCGCTCCCGCGGTCAGCCAGGGGACGGTCGTCGCCGGCTTCTCCTCGGGCGAGCTCAACGCCTATCGTTACGAGAATGGCCGCACTTTGTGGCAGGATGCGCTCTCGCGCTCGACGATCTCGACCTCGGTCTCGTCGCTCGCCGACGTCGATGCCGATCCGGTAATCGACCGCGGCATCGTCTATGCCGTCGGGCAGGGCGGTCGCATGGTCGCGATCGAGATCGATTCGGGTCAGCGTCTGTGGGAGCAGAATTTCGCGGGCATCTCGACGCCGTGGGTCGCGGGCGAGTGGGTGTTCATCGTCACCGACGATGCGCGCCTCGTCTGCCTCGCGCGCGCGACCGGCAAGGTGCGGTGGATCAGCCAGCTGCGTCACTACATGAGCGAGAAGACCAAGAAGGACGGCACGCTCAAGGAAGGCAAGAAGGCTAACCCGGTCACCTGGTTCGGCCCCGTGCTTGCGGGCGGGCGGCTGGTGCTGACCAATTCGGCCGGGCAGATCGTCTCGGCGTCGGTCGACAGCGGCAAGGTCGGCACGGTGATCGAGAACAAGGCGCCGTTCACGCTGCCGCCGATCGTGTCGAATTCGACGCTCTATGTGCTCGACCAGAAGGGGCGCGTTTCCGCCTATAAGTGATGTCTCGGCGCGGCAATGACGACGGGGGTGACGAAAGGCCGCGCGTGCCGTAAGGAGCGCGCATGTCCAAAACCCCCGTGGTCGCGATTATCGGCCGGCCGAACGTCGGCAAATCGACGCTGTTCAATCGCCTTGTCGGCAAGAAGCTCGCTCTGGTCGATGATCGCCCCGGCGTGACGCGCGATCGCCGTGAAGGCGACGCGACGCTCGTCGGGCTCAATTTCCGCATCATCGACACCGCCGGCTATGAGGATGAGGACGCCGCGTCCTTGCCCGGCCGGATGCGCCAGCAGACCGAGGCGGCGGTGGCGCAGGCCGACGTCGCGCTGTTCATGTTCGATTCGCGGGTCGGGCTCGTGCCGCTCGACGAAGAGATCGCGCGCTGGCTGCGCGGATCGACGACCCCGGTGATTCTCGTCGCCAACAAGGCTGAAGGAAAGGCCGGCGCCGACGGCATCCTCGAATCGCTGTCGCTTGGCTTCGGCGACCCGGTCGAGCTGTCGGCAGAGCATGGCGAGGGGCTGGTCGAACTGTTCGACGCGCTGCTCCCCTATATCGAGCCAGAGAAGAACGCCGCGGGCGAAGACATTCCACACGGCGAGGATGACGACGAGGAATACGCCCCCGATGCGCCGCTCAAGCTGGCGATCATCGGGCGCCCCAATGCGGGCAAGTCGACGCTGATCAACCAGATCCTCGGCGAACAACGCCTCATCACCGGGCCGGAAGCGGGCATTACGCGCGATTCGATCGCGGTTGATTGGATCTGGCACGATCCCGAGCGCGAGCATGGCGAGGATGCGCGCAAGGTGCGCCTGATCGACACGGCCGGCATGCGCAAGCGCGCCAACGTCCAGGACAAGCTCGAGAAGCTGTCGGTTGCCGACGCGCTCCACGCGATCGATTTCGCCGAAGTCGTCGTGCTGCTGCTCGATGCGACGCGTGGGCTCGAATCGCAGGATCTGCGCATCGCCGACGCCGCGCTCCAGGAGGGCCGCGCGCTGATCGTCGCGATCAACAAATGGGACATCGCCGAGAACGGCTCGAGCCTGTTCAACGGCATCCGTGGCGCGCTCGAGGAGGGGCTCAGCCAGATCAAGGGCATGCCCGTGCTCACCGTGTCCGGCGCCACCGGCAAGGGCATCGACACGTTGCTCAAGGTCGCGTTCGAGACGCGCGACACCTGGTCGCACCGCGTCGGCACCGGCGAGCTCAACCGCTGGTTCGAGAAAGCGGTCGAGGCCAATCCGCCGCCCGCGCCCGGCGGCAAGCGGATCAAGCTGCGCTATATGACGCAGGCCAAGACGCGTCCGCCCGGTTTCGTGCTGTTCGGCACGCGCGTCGATCAATTGCCGATGAGCTACCAGCGCTACCTCATCAACGGCATTCGACGCGATCTGGGCTTTGGCGCGGTTCCGGTCCGGCTCACCTTGCGCGCCCCCAAAAATCCTTTCGACCGCTGACATCGCTTCCAATAGCAGAATTACTCTATTGATCTGAAGCATGCCTTTAGTTCGACAGCTGCCTTTTTGACACGGGCATCAACCTCTCGTTTACTTCGGCCGCCTAATATTCAGGTAACGGGGCGATAGGCCTGCGGGAGATGGCGGTGGCGCTCGACGAAAAGGACTTGATCGACCGGACGGCATTTGCCCGTGCGCGCTCCGAGCTCGGTGCCGGGTTCGTGCGTATTCTCGGTTACTTTCGCGAGGACGGGGTCAAATCCGTCGCCGCGCTCGAAGCCGCGATGCGCGCCGGAAACGCCGCCGCGATGGTCATTCCGGCGCATACGCTCAAAGGCGAATCGTTCCAGTTCGGGGCGGAGCCGCTCGGCACCGTGGCCGAGCGCATTGAGGTGATCGCGCGGGCTTGCGTCGAGAATCACGACACGCCTGAGGAAGCGCTCGAGCATATCGTCGCGCTGCGGCCGCTGTTCGAGGCAACGCTGGCGATGCTCGAACGCGATTCCAATCCGCTCGTCGCGCGGCGGCCGGCGTTCGGGCGGCGCGCGATCTAACCCTGCCGCCTAGCGCAGCCGTTCGATCGCCTGCGCGAGTGCCACGTACAATTTGCCCATGTCCGACGAGAGGAGCGTCACGCCGAGCGGCGTCCCGTCGCGCTGCGACAGGATCGCGCGCAGCATCGCTTCGAAATCATGGATATAGCGATTGACCTGGTCGCGGAAGGTCGCGTCGTCGTCATACAGTCGCACGATCTCGCGCGCGTCGCCAGCGTCGACGAGCCGCACCGCGCGCCGCGTGAAGACCCCGCGGTCGCCCTTCAGATAGGCCGACCAGGCGCTGTCCGAGACATCGACCGAGAAGGCCTTGGCGATATCGATCGAGGCGGAATTGAGCGATTCGATCAGCAGCGAAACGCGGCGCGTCAGCGTGTCCTGATCGGCCTGCTCGCGCTCTTGCCGTTGCTCGATCAGCCGGCTTTCGACCAGCGCGGTCGAATCGGCGATCGCCTGGATCTGCTGGGTCAATCGCTGCGAAGCGCGTTCGGCCGCCGCGGCGGCGGCCTCGGCCGCGTCGCCGATGCTGGCGATCTGGCGGTCGACCGCGCTCGCGGTGGCGCGCTCCATCGCCGCGGCGCTATGTTCCTCGAGCGCGAGCGCGGCCGCGGGGATGACGCTGGCAAGCGTCTCGCGCGCGCGGTCGGCGGCGGCTGTGGCGCTGTCGCGGACGCGCAGCAGCGCCTCGACCAGCCGCGGCGCGGCTTCCTCCGCGAAACGGTGCGTACGATCGATCGTGTCGTCGACCATCTGGCCGAGCGCATCGGCACGGACCTTGCCGTCGCTGAGCGTATCGAGCAGCGTGCCCGCCATCTTCTCGACGGTGTCGCGCTGCGTGGCGACGACATGCGCGATCGCCTCGATCGCGTCGTGCGTGCTCTCCGCGGCGGTGACCAAGGCGAGCAGTTCGGGCTTGGCCAGCGCGACGGCGCGGCGACTTTCGGCGGTGCGCGAATCGAGCCGGGTCAGCGCGTCGGGCAGCGTTTCGTCGATCTCGCGCGCCGCCGCGTCGAGCGCGAGCAGCAGCCGCTCGGTCGTCGCGATCGCATTGGTCGCCATCGTGTCACCGGTCTGCAGCGCCTCAATCATGGCATGCGCCGAGCCGCCGAGCGCGCTAAGCGACGCCGCAAGATCCTGCGCGCGGGATACCCCCTGCGAATGGAATTGGTCGAACTGACCCGACACGCGCGTGATGCCCTGGTCGATATCGCGGACGATCGCGCCGCTGAGATTGCGCTGCTCGCCGAGCCGCGCCACGACGTCTTCGATCAGGCGTTCGATCTCGAGGATCCGCGCCGCCAGTCCTTCGGCGCTGTCGTGCGCGGCGCGGTCGAGCGCGGCCTGATTGGTCTCGAGCATCGCGAGCATTGCGTCGCCTTGCGCGGCAATGCCCTTGCGAGCCTCGTCGACCGCGTCGGCGGTGCGGCCGAGCAGGGCATCGACTGCGTGCGACATGTCGCCGGTGACCTGTTCGAGCCGGGCCCCGGCGGTTTCGCTGGTGACTTCCATTCGCGTGATGTGCGCCGCGAGCTTCTGCGCGGCGCCGTTGGCGACGGCGTCGGCCTCGCGACCGCGTTCGGCGAGCGCATTGAGTTGCGCGTCGAGCGCGGCGGCATGTTCGCTCGCCGTGACGCCGGTGGCCTTGAGCAGCTGCGCGAGCGCATCGGTTTCGCCATGCGCCCGCGGCAGCAGGGCGAGCAGCACGTCGAGCCGCGTATGCGCCTGATCGGCGGCGGTGGCGAGCGTCGCCGCATGGGCGTCCGCGTCCGCCACTTGCGCGGCGAGCCCGGTGCCGACGCTCGCGAGGCGCGCAGCGGCGCCGTCACCCAGCGCCATCAGCGCATTGGTCTGTTCGGCGAGGTTGGCACGGTGCGTGTCGATTGTTCGGCCGAGCACCGCGACGGTCCGCTCTAGGCTCGCCGCCTCGGCGCGCATCGCGCGCGCGGTGATGCCGAAGCGTTTCGCCTCGGCGCGGCTCGAACGCTGGGTAAGGAGCAAGAGGATACCGATCAGCGCAGGCGGGACGCACAGGCTGGCGACGAACATCGCCAGCATCGGCGGGGCGAGCGTAGCGAGGCTCGCCCGGGACAGCGCCAGCATCCCGCCGAGCCAGCCGACCGACACCACCGCTCCGATGATGCCGGGCCATGGCAGCGGATAGCGGACGGGTGTATCTTCGATCACGTCGGTCAGTTCGATCGGTTCCTCATGGATATATGGCGTCGCTCCGGGGGAAACGCCGCCGTCGCGGTTCTCGCCCGAAAAGGCGGCGCTGCTCGGCCGCAAGTCGATGATCCGCGAACCCCCGTTCATAGGGGGTGTTTACCACGAATATGCCGCGCGCAAAGCGAATAGCGAAACCTTGGCTTAACCGATCGTTCGCTATGCCGGGCGCATGGCCTATGATCCCGGTGCAATCGATGCGACGCTGGCGGCGGCGGTGGGGGACGAACCCGCGCTGATCGCCGAATTGCGCGCTGCTTTCCTCGACAGCGTGCGGCATGGCCTCGCCGTGCTCGAAGCGGCGCAGGGCGACCCCGCGTGGCGCGACGCGGCGTTCCGGCTGCGCGGGCTCGCGGCGAGTTTCGGTGCGGTCCGGCTGATGGCGATCGCGACCGAGGCGGCCGAGGCCGAAGCACAGGACGCTGCACTGCTGCGGCGGCTGCGGCGCGCGGTCGATAGGCTGTAAGCGTCTCGCAGGCTTTGCCTTAGCCACGCTTACGCCCTAACAGCTTTGCGATGCTGGCTGGACTGATTTTTGCGACCGAAGATGCCGATGACCGGATGGGCGTGCTCGCCGCGACGCTGCCGTTCGGCGGACTGACGCTGATCGAGTTCCAGGCCCGTTTGCTTGCCGCTGCGGGCGCGATGCAGATCGTGCTCGTCGTCGCGCGGATGACGCCTGAATTGCTCGGCGCGATCAGCCGGATCGGACGGCGCGGCGTGTCGGTCGATGCGGTGCGTACCGCGGCGGAGGCGGTCGAGAAGCTCCATCCGCTCGCGCGCGTCCTCGTCGTCGCCGATGGCGTGGTGACGACCGGCGACGTCGTGCAGGCGATCGCGTTGATGCCGCACGATACCTTGCTCGTCACCGACGAGGGCGACCCGCACTATGAGCGCGTCGGGGCGGACACCGCCTGGGCCGGACTTGCGCTGCTTGAGGGGAAGCGGGTCGTCGAGGCCGCGGCGCTGCCGCGCGATTATGACTTTCAGTCGACCTTGCTGCGGGTCGCGGCGCAAGCGGGCGCCGACCAGGTCCATCTCGATTCGCATATGGCCGCGACGCACGGAATCGAGCGCAGCGCACAGGCGCTCGCGCGGCGCGGCAACGGAATGGTCGCGGCGTTGGTCGCCAAGCCGCTGCGCTGGGTCGACCGCTATCTGCTGGCGCCGCTGGTGCGCCTTGCGCTGCCGCCGCTGATGGCGCGCACCGTGCCGACGTTCGGGGTGATCGGCGCGGGCGCGGCGGTGGCACTCGGTGGCTTCGTCACGCTGCTGGCAGGGCATGGCGCGATCGGGATGGGACTCGTCTGCGGCGCGATCGTCATCGCGACGATCGCGGCGGCGATCGCCTGGGTGCGCGACGAAGCCGGGCCGGCGCGCTTCGCCGACCATGCCCGATCGGGACTTGCCGCGGCGGCGGCGCTCCTCGTCGGGTATCGCGCCGATCGCCCCGCCGGCCTGATCCTCGCGGTCACGCTGGTGATCGTCGCCGTCTTGCTGGAACGCGCCGCCGATCCGGCGCTGCAGCGGCGCTGGTGGGCGAGCCCCGCGGCCTATCCGCTGGTGCTGTTCGTCCTGCTGGTGTTCGGTCAGCCGCTGCTCGCGCTCGGTGCGGCCGGGCTTTATGCCGCTGCGACGCTCGCTTCGGCGATTGAGGGGTTTCGTCGAAAGCCTTAGCTTGGCTTTAACGACAACCCCCTAGATGCTTGACGTATGTCGATCAAACGTCGCGACATCGATGCCGGCGCCCGCGGGGGCGCCATGGCGCTGCTCGGCCGGGCGGCGGCGGCAGACGGCCGCGCCGACGAGCGGCTCCGGGTCGCGATCGACGATTTCTACCTCGCCGACCATGCCCGGCTCGACGACCGCACGCGGCTGGCGATGGGGCGCGTGCTCGGCGATCTCGCGCGCGGGGTCGAGGCGGGCTTGCGGCGCCATGCCGCGCGCCTGCTCGCCGCGCGCGGCGTGCCGACGATCGCCGAGGCGCTGGCCGCCGAATCGCCGGCTACGCTCGAGCGGCTGATCGGCTCGGGGCTGGTGCGCGATCCCGAGCTGATGCGCGAGCTGTTTGGGCGGGTCCGCCAGGATCTGCTCGCCGACGCCTTGCCGAGCGAGGCGCCCGAGGATCCCGATCGCGCCAGCCTGTTACCGCGCCTCGTCGGCGCGCCCGATGGCGTCGTCGCGGCCGGGGCGATGGCGTTGCTCTCGGCCGATAGTCGTCGTCGCTTTCCCGCAGGGCCCGGCCAGCCGGTCACCACCGAACTGCCGGCCGAGTTGCACCATCGCCTGGTGTGGTGGGTCGCCGCGGTGTTGCGCGAACGCGTTTGCGATGTTTCGCCCGAGGCGGTCGCGCAGCTCGACCGTGCGCTTGCCGAGGCCGCGTTGCGCAGCATCGCCGCACACGACGAAGGCGAGCGACTCGAATCGGTCGCGTTGCGGCTGGCGGCCGCGCTCGATCCACAGCCGGAGGAATTTGCCACGCTCTTGGTCGAGTCGTTGGCCGACCGCCGTCTCGCTCTGTTCATCGCCTTGCTCGCGCATGCGATGGGGATCGATTATGCCGATGCGCGCGAGATCGTGCTCGATCCCGGCGCCGAGCGGCTGTGGCTGCTGCTGCGCGCGCTCGAGCTCGATCGCGAATCGATCGCGCGGATCGGCCTTGCGCTGAGCGAGGCCGATCCCGCGCGCGCGATCGATCGCTTCGCCGATTCACTCGACGACATCGTCGCGATCGATCCTGTGATCGCACGCGAAGCGCTCGCGCCGCTGCTGCTCCACCGCGATTACCGCGCTGCTTTGGTTGCGCTAGGGCGTGCACGATGAACGTCAACGATCCGATGCTGCCGCCGGTGCATGGGCTGATCGACCGCGAAGGCCGCCTGGTCGAGGCGGACCAGCGGCTGTACGATCTTAACGCGCGCGCGGGCGGCGCGATCGGCCTGCCGCTGGCCGTGCCGCAGATCGCGACGCTTGCGCATCTCGCGGGGCGGCTCGGCATCCTCGTCTCGCGCGGCGTCGTCGCCGCCGATGGCGACGACGATCTCGAACTGTGGGTGCGCGCGCAGCCGGAAACCGGGCCGAGCAAAGCGCCCGATGGTGTCCGCCTCACAATCACCGGATGGCGCACGCGCGCGCCCTGGTATCCCGGCGACATCGCCGACGACCGCGCGAGCGATTTCTTGCGAAGCGAGGCCGACTGGCTGTGGGAGACCGACAGCGCGTTGCGGCTGACCTTTATGACGATCACCGCCGGCGCGCGCTACGGCTTCGACGCGGCGGCATTGCTCGGTCAGCCGCTGACGCGGCTGTTCATCCTCGGCGAAAGCGACGGCGGGGCGTTTCCGATCCTCGGCGGGCTCGCGCTGCAGCAGCGCTTCGACGATCAGCCGGCGACGCTTCGCGACACGGGACGCGCGGTACGGCTTTCGGCGACGCCGCGCACCGATGCGAGCGGTTTGTTCGCAGGCTTTGTCGGCGCCACGCACATGCTCGATGAAGCCGCCATTGTTGCGCCGGAGCCCAGCAGCGACGCGACGATCAGCGCGTTTGCCGAGCGGCTCGACCAGGCATTACGGCTGCCGCTCGACCGGATCATCGCCAATGCCGACAGCATCCATGCGCAGTCGGAAGGACCGCTGCGCCAGGATTACGCCGATTACGCTGCCGATATCGCGAGTGCGGGGCGACATCTGAAGGGCCTGGTCGACGACCTGGTCGATTTGCAGGCGATCGAGCGGCCCGATTTCGCGGTGCTGGAGGAACCAGTCGATCTGGCCGACGTCGCGCGGCGTGCGGCGGGGCTGTTGCAGGTGCGCGCGAGCGAGGCGCGGGTGCGGATCGATCGCCCAGCGTTCGGCGAGACGCTGGCGGCGACCGGCGAATTCCGCCGTGCATTGCAGATCCTGGTCAATCTGATCGGCAACGCGGTACGCTATTCGCCCGCCGACGGCATGGTGTGGGTCCGCGCCGAACGCGAGGGTGCGATCGCGGCGGTGATCGTCGCCGATCAGGGCAAGGGAATCGCGCGCGAGGATCAGGCGCGGATCTTCGAGAAGTTCGAGCGCGTCGATCCGCGCGAGGCTGGCGGGAGCGGGCTCGGCCTCTATATCGCGCGCCGCCTGGCACGCGCGATGGGCGGCGATGTCACGGTCGATTCGGCGCCGGGGCAGGGCGCGCGCTTCATCTTCACGTTACCGGCAGCGTAACGCGCCTTAGCGCCGCGCCCACCAGATCAAACCGGCGCCGGCAAGCGCGACGATCGCGCCGTAGAGTACCCAGCTGCCCTGCTTGAGCATGAAGCTCGAGGCCGGCCACATGATGAGCCCGGCGCCTTGCCCTGCGAACAGCAAGCCGAACGCGAGGATCAAGACGCCCGCCACCAGGGCGAGCGTCTTGAGCACGCTCACGAACGGTCGGCCAGCGGCACGAAGTCGCGCTGCGTCGGGCCGGTGTAGAGCTGCCGCGGACGGCCGATCTTCTGCTCGGGATCCGAGATCATCTCGTTCCACTGCGCGACCCAGCCGACGGTGCGGGCGAGCGCGAACAATGCGGTGAACATCGTCGTTGGGAAGCCGATCGCCGAGAGGATCACGCCCGAATAGAAATCGACGTTCGGGAACAGCTTCTTCTCGATGAAATACGGGTCGTTAAGCGCCATTTCCTCGAGCTTCAACGCGACGTCGAACACCGGATCGGTCACGCCGAGCTCGCCGAGCACTTCGCGCACGGTCTGCTGCATCACGGTCGCGCGCGGATCGTAATTCTTGTAGACGCGGTGACCGAAGCCCATCAGGCGGAACGGATCGTTCTTGTCCTTGGCGCGGGCGATATATTCGGGAATGCGGTCGACCGTGCCGATCTCGCGCAGCATGTTGAGCGCGGCTTCGTTGGCGCCGCCATGCGCCGGGCCCCACAGGCAGGCGATGCCCGCTGCGATGCACGCGAACGGATTGGCGCCCGACGAACCGGCGAGACGCACCGTCGAGGTCGAGGCGTTCTGCTCGTGATCGGCGTGGAGGATGAAGATCCGGTCCATCGCGCGCTCGACGATCGGGTTCACGACATATTCCTCAGCGGGCACGCCGAAGGTCATGCGCAGGAAGTTGCCGGTGTAGCTGAGCGAATTGTCGGGATAGAGGAAGGGCTGCCCGACGCTGTACTTGTACGCCATCGCCGCGATCGTCGGCATCTTGGCGATCAGGCGGTGCGACGCGATCATGCGCTGCTGCGGATCGGTGATGTCGGCGCTGTCATGATAGAAAGCCGAGAGCGCGCCGACGACGCCGCACATGATCGCCATCGGATGCGCGTCGCGGCGGAAGCCGCGGAAGAACGAGGCGAGCTGCTCGTGCAGCATCGTGTGGCGCGTGATCGTGTGGGTGAAGCCGTCGAGCTCGCTTTTGTTCGGCAGTTCGCCGTTGAGCAGCAGATACGAGACTTCCATGAAGCTCGACTTTTCGGCGAGCTGGCCGATCGGATAGCCGCGATGGAGCAGCACGCCCTCGTCACCATCGATATAGGTGATCGCCGAGTCGCACGACGCGGTCGAGGTGAAGCCCGGATCGTAGGTGAACATGCCCGTCTGGGCATAGAGCTTGCGGATATCGATCACATCGGGACCGACGCTGCCCGACATGACCTTCAGATCGAGGTCCTTGCCTGCGGCGTTCAGCTTGACGGAGTCAGTCATCGTTAGTCCTTTCGAAAACCTAAGCAGCCATCTGGTCGGCGATACGCCCCAGGCTCTCGTCGCGCCCGAGCAGATCGAGCACGTCGAAGATTCCGGGCGAGGTCTTGCGCCCGGTCAGTGCGGCGCGCAGCGGTTGCGCGACCTGACCCAGCTTGACCCCTGCATCCTCGGCGACCAGCCGGACCGCAGCTTCGAGCGCCTCCGTATCCCAGCTTTCGACGGCGTCAAGCGCTGCGTGCAGACGGGCGAGTAATGCGCGCGCATCCGGGCTTAACAACGCGGTCGCTTCGGCGTGCATTTCCAACGGCCGGACGTGGAACAGGAACGCCGTTCCCGCCGCCAATTCGTTGAGATTTGCAGCGCGCGGCTTGAGCGAGGCCATGCTGCGGCGCAGAACGTCAGCCTGGCTGTCCGAAGGTTCGAAACCGAGCTGTGGCGTGACCAGCGCAGCAAGACGCGCATCGTCCGCCTGGCGGATATATTGACCGTTCAGGTTCTCGAGCTTCTTTAGATCGAACCGCGATGGAGATTTGCCGACACCGTCGAGATCGAACCATTCGATCGCCTGTTCGCGGCTGATGAACTCGTCGTCGCCATGGCCCCAACCGAGCCGGAGCAGATAGTTGTCGAGCGCTTCGGGCAGCACGCCCAATTCGTCGCGATAGAATTCGACGCCGACCGCGCCGTGGCGCTTCGACAGCTTGGCGCCGTCCGATCCGTGGATCAGCGGGATGTGCGCGTAGACGGGATCCGGCCACCTGCCCTCGATCGCGTGCATCGCACGGATGATGGGCAACTGGCGGAAGGCGTTGTTGAGGTGATCGTCGCCGCGAATCACGTGCGTCACGCCCATGTCGTGATCGTCGACCACCACCGCGAGCATATAGGTCGGCGTGCCGTCCGAGCGCAGCAGGACGAGATCGTCGAGCTCGGCGTTCTGCACCGTCACAGATCCCTGGACCTTGTCCTCGATCGTCGTCGCGCCGTCGAGCGGGGCTTTCAGCCGCACGACGAACGGACGCGTCTCGGCGCTCGTATCCATGTCGCGATACGGGCTGCGGACGCGCAGCGGCTTCTTCGCGGCCTCGGCCTCGGCGCGCATCGCGGCGAGTTCGTCCTGCGTCAAATAGCAGCGATAGGCGTGGCCATGCTCGACCATCGTGTGCGCAACCTGGGCATGGCGGTCGGCGCGCTGTGATTGGTAGACCTCGGCGCCGTCCCAATCGAGCTCGAGCCAGCGCAGCGAGGTCAGGATCGCGTCGATCGCCGGTTGGGTCGAGCGCGCGCGATCGGTATCCTCGATCCGCAGCAGGAATTCGCCGCCGTGATGACGCGCGTAGAGCCAGTTGAACAGAGCGGTGCGCGCCCCGCCGATGTGCAGGAAACCGGTCGGCGACGGCGCGAACCGGGTGACGACCTTGGTGTCGGATACGCCGGCGGCGGGGGCCGCGGCGGGGTCAGATATTGCGCTCAATCGCGCATGCTCCCAGACTAGAGATTGGATGGCCGGATCAGCCTCGAGCGCCTCTAGCACGCACCTTCCTGCGCTTCAAATCGGCGTGCCGCGGGGGTGGTTCGGCGTCGGTGCGCGACTCGGCGGGCAACTGGGCGGACGACTCGGGGTGGGGGTCGAAGCCTGGCTCGAGGCCGAGCGCGATCAATTGGCGCTGTGGTTGCCGGTGGCGCTCGGCGCGGGGATCGTGTTGTGGTTCGTGCTGCCCGACCCGACGGCATGGGAAGCGGCCGGGCTGGTTGCGATCGCGGTCGCGCTTGCGGGCGTGGCGCTCGCGCGGCATGGGCGCGGGGCGCGGGTCGTGGCGGTCGGCGGGTTTGCGGTCGCGATCGGGCTCGGCCTGATCTGGTGGCGTGCCGAACGCGTCGCGCACGGGGTGCTCGCCGCGCCGACGATCGCGACGTTTACCGCGCGGGTCGAGCGGATCGAGCCGCTCGCCGCGCGAGACCTGGTGCGGTTGCGGCTTGCCCCGCTGCGCGTGCTCGCGGTGCCGGCGACGCGCGGCCCGGCCCGACCGCTTCCGACGCTCCCCGCGCATATCCGCGTCAATCTCGTCGACACCGACGTTCCGGCGCGGCTGGAGCCGGGGGCGATCCTGCAGCTTTCGGCGCGGTTGATGCCGCCGCCGCCCCCCACCGTACCCGGCGCCTATGATTACGCACGGACCGCCTGGTTCGACGGAGTCGGCGCGACCGGGCGTGGCTTTTCGCCGATCACGATCCTCGCTGGCGGCGGGGCGGGGGGTGTCGGCCTGCGCCAGCGCCTGTCGCAGCATATCCAGGCGAGCGCGGGCGGGGGTGGGGTGGGCGGCATCGCCGCCTCGCTCGCGACGGGAGACCAAGGCGGTATCCCGCTCGCGGACAATGATGCGATGCGCCGGTCGGGTCTCGCCCATCTGCTGTCGGTCAGCGGGCTGCATATCACCGCGGCGGTCGGCGCGGTGATGCTGCTGGTCGGACGGCTGCTCACGCTGAGCCCGTGGATCGCGCTGCGGACGCGCGTGCCGTTGATCGCCGCGGGGGCAGGGGCGCTTGCGGCGATCGGCTATACGCTGCTTACCGGCGCGGAAGTCCCGACGATCCGTTCGTGCGTCGCGGCGTTGCTCGTCCTGGTCGCGCTGGCACTCGGGCGGCAGGCGCTGACGCTGCGGCTGGTCGCCGCAGGGGCGATCGTGGTGTTGCTGCTGTACCCGGAAGCGCTTGCCGGGCCGAGTTTCCAGCTGTCCTTCGCGGCGGTCGCGGCGATCGTCTCGCTCAACGAACATCCGCTGTTGCGGACGTGGTTCGGGCCGCGCGAGCAATCGCATCTCGCGAAGCTCGCGCGCGAACTGGCGTCGCTGCTGCTGACCGGGATCGTCGTCGAGCTCGCGCTGTTGCCGATCGCGCTGTTCCACTTTCATAAAGCGGGGATCTACGGCGCGGTCGCCAATATCGTCGCGATCCCGCTGACGACCTTCGTGACGATGCCGTGCGAGGCGCTGGCGTTGCTGTTCGATACGGTCGGGGCGGGGCTGCCGTTCTGGTGGCTGACAGCGCGTTCGCTCGATCTGCTGTTGTGGATCGCGCACGCGACGGCGGCCATTCCGGGCGCGGTCGCGCCGCTGCCGGCGATGCCGGGCGGCGCCTATGGCCTGATGGTCGCGGGTGGGCTGTGGATCGCGTTGTGGCGGACGCGGTGGCGGCGGCTCGGTGCGGTTCCCTTGCTTGTTGGCATGGTATGGTCGCTCGCGACGCCGGCGCCCGATCTGCTCGTGACCGGGGACGGGCGGCATGTCGCGATCCGCACCGCCGACGGCGCGCTGGCGCTGCTGCGCGACCGGACGGGTGACTATACCGCCGATACGCTCGCCGAAAATGGCGGAGTCTCGGACTTGCCGGTGTTGCTGTCGGAGCAACGCGATGCCCGCTGTAGCCGCGACCTGTGCCTAGCGCGACGGATGGCTGGCGGGCGCGCGTGGCGGGTGTTGGCGACGCGCAGCTTGTATCGCGTTCCCACCGCCGAATTGATCGCCGCCTGTGCCGGCGTCGATATCGTGATCAGCGAGCATCGCTTGCCGCGGCGGTGCGCGCCGCGCTGGCTGCGGCTCGACCGGCCGATGCTCGCACAGACGGGCGGGGTCGCGATCGCCCTGGCGTCGGGTGCGGTGCGGACGGTTCGCCACGCGGGCGACGCGCATCCGTGGATCGCGACGCCGGAGGATGAAAGCGTCCGGCGGCGCTGGTCTGGCGCGATGCGATCGCGATCGGCACCCTGGGAGATCGGTCCGCCGGGGGCGCGGTGATCGACCGGTACCGGCGCTGAGCCGGCCTTGCGGTTCACGCCGGGATGCCGGAGGGTGCCCACCATATTCGCGCATTGTGGAGCCTGCGCGCCGTGGTCGACCAAAGGATCACGGGACCCGCATCCTATTTTCCATCGATCGAGAAGACCTATGGCCGTCCGATCGCAGAGTGGCAGGCTGGTGCGCGAACGCTTGCCGGCAAGGCATATGGACCTGGTCGCCTTGCTGAGGAGCGACCATGGCATGGGCCATGGGCACGCCAATGCGGTGGTGGCGTCCACGCTTGCCGAGCCTCGCGACTCCGAGCTTGCGAACCCCGAGCACCGGGACTGACCGGACACGACCGTCGCGACGCACCGGCCAGGTGCAATGCCGATCCTTGCTCAGTCGTAGCGGCGCAGCAACCCGGCGAGCTTGCCCTGAACGCGGACCTGCGCCGGCGCGTAGCGCTGCGGATCGTACGCGCGGTTGGCCGGATCGAGCCGCACCATCGCGCCTTCGCGGCGGAAGAATTTGAGCGTCGCCTCGCTCTCCTCGATCAGCGCCACGACGATCTCGCCGTCGCGCGCGACGTCCTGGCGCTTGATCAGCGCATAGTCGCCGTCGAGAATCCCCGCCTCGACCATCGAATCGCCCGACACTTCGAGCGCATAATGCTCGCCGCTGCCGAGCAGGGCTGCCGGCACCGACAGCATCGACGCACCCTCGAACGCCTCGATCGGCACGCCCGCGGCGATCCGGCCGTGCAGCGGGATTTCGATCACGTCGTTGGCGGGCTGGGGTGCGGCGCGCGGCGCGGCGGATGGCGCCGCCTTGACGGGGGTCTTGATCCCGCGCTCGGGCATCTTGAGCACTTCTAGCGCACGCGCGCGGTTGGGCAGGCGGCGGATGAACTGGCGTTCCTCAAGCGCGCTGATCAGGCGATGCACGCCCGACTTGGACTTGAGGTCGAGCGCTTCCTTCATTTCCTCGAAGGACGGCGATACCCCGGTCTCGTCGAGCCGGTCGTTGATAAAGCAGATCAGCTCATGCTGCTTGCGGGTAAGCATCGCGCGGCCCTTTCGTCGGAACAGACGACGAACCTATACGGAACGAAAAATCGCCCGTCAAGCGATGGTATCAGTGCGGGGCGCGGTTCTCCTGCGAGTCGCCGGTCGCGATCCGGGGAATGCTGCGGAGCTTTTCGATACAGAGATCATGCTGGGGGTTCGTACTTTGCGGCATATCGTCGAACGCGCTGTGCAGCGCCAGACCTGCATTGTGGAACGGAGCCCCGATCCGCTGATCGATCCGACGCGGCACCGCGGTGGTGCAAATCGGGGTAAGCTCCGGCGGCGGCCCACCGATGGCTGCTACGGGAAGCGCCAGCGCCGCAACGTGACCGGTCGAGACCAGCGTTAGGAAGTGGGTGCGGACCCCCTCGGACGTGTTGACCAGCACGCGCTGCATCCGGTCGTCGTACGCGTCGGCGGCATCGCTCGCGCGGCGGTGCGCCATCGTCCAGCCGCCGAATTCGTTGCCGCGGATACGGCGTTCCTGAAGGACGATAAGCGAATGATGGCGCGGGTCGGCGAGAATGCGGGCAAAGGTCGCCATGACGCTCACGCGTGGTCCCTCTAGCACCTGCATGAAGCTCCTGCCGTCGGACCATAGCAGCCCGGTGATCCCGTCGAGCGCATTATTGTGCCGGGATTGCTCGAGAATGCTGGCGAGGTCGGCGGTGTCGCCGGCGAGCGTGCTCAAACTGACATAAAGGATCTGCCGCATGCCTTTGTGTCCCATCCGTGGGTGTCAGGGCTAGGGGGGCGTCGCCACGCTGTCGTTGCGCGAGATCGTGTCGGCCGGCCGTATCCTCAATCAGGTCGGGGCCATCCCAACTCGAGCGGCAACGGCCGGCGCCGTGGCGCTGGCGGTGCAACCCGAAAGCCACAGCGCGCCGACAAAGCGGGGACGCTGAGCTGCCTGTCATAATCGCGTCACAATCGCGACCTAGCGGCGCGGTCGGGGCCACACCGTATCCCGCATTGTCGTAAGAGCATCGCCGCGCAGGTCGAAACGACCGCTGCGGCGAACGGGGTGGGCAGACAATCAGATCCATCGGGGAAACATCATGGCCAAGTCACACGCCGCCAAGGCGCTCCTTCTGCTCGGCACCGCGTTCGGCGCGATCGCCAGCATCGGTTCGGCAAGCGCACAAGACGCCGCAGCGTCGGTCGCCGCGGTTTCGGCGGCGCCCGAGAGCGACAATCTCGGCGACATCGTCGTCACCGCGCAGCGCCGTAGCGAACCGCTCCAGAAGGTCCCGGTCTCGGTCGGCGTGCTGTCGGGCGCCGATCTGCGCACCTACACCTCGGGCGGCGGCGACACGCTGCTCGAACTCGCCAACCGCGTCCCCGGCCTCTACGCCGAGACGACCACCGGCAAGATCTTCCCGCGCTTCTACATCCGCGGCCTGGGCAACATCGATTTCTATCTCGGCGCATCGCAGCCGGTGTCGATCATCCAGGACGACGTCGTGCTCGAGCATGTCGTGCTCAAGTCGAACCCGGTCTATGACGTCAACCAGATCGAAGTGCTGCGCGGGCCGCAGGGCACGCTGTTCGGCCGCAACACGACCGCGGGCATCATCAAGTTCGACACCAACCGCCCGACCAACGAGTTCACCGGCCGCGCGACCGCGTCGTATGGCAGCTACAACACCGTCAGCGTCGATGCCGGCGTCGGCGGCCCGATCGTCAAGGACGTGCTGAGCTTCCGCGTGTCGGGCCTGTACCAGCGCCGCGATAACTGGATCGACAACACCTATACCGGCCCGAGCGATGACGGCACCGTCGGCGGCAAGGACAAGCTTGGCGGCTTCGAAGAGAAGGACATCCGCGTCCAGCTGATGCTGACCCCGCCCGACACCGGCTTCACCGGCCTCCTCTCGGCGCATGCGCGGGATTATTCGGGCACCTCGACGATCTTCCACCGCGGCGCGATCCTGCGCGGTTCGAACGACGTCAGCGCCGCACCGCGCGCGAGCGTCGCGCTCGACGAAGGCGCCGGCAACGTCCAGGCGTACAAGACCTATGGCGGCTCGTTCAACGCGAAGAACGATTTCGGCGCAGTGACGCTGACCTCGATCACCGCGTACGAGACGACCGCGGGCTATAGCCGTGGCGACACCGATGGGGGTGCCGCGAGCAACTTTGCCGGCGGCAAATTCTATGGCGAGAGCCAGGGCCGCGTGCGCGATCTCGACCAGCTGAGCGAGGAAGTTCGCCTCGCCAGCAACGGCACGGGCCGCTTCAAGTGGCAGATCGGCGGGATCTACTTCGAATCGCGCGACACGACCGAATTCGACCAGCGCGGCTTCTTCCTGCTCAACAATTCGTTCGGAACAGCGCCCAACCCGAACAACTTCGTCGTGCTGCGCAACATCAACACCTCCTATGCGGGCTTCGGTCAGGCGAGCTACGAGATCGTCCCCAAGCTTACGCTGACCGGCGGCGTGCGCGTGACCTATGACGAAAAGAAGACGCGCCTCGTCACCCCGCCGCGCAATGCGGCCGGCGTTTCGACCTTCCCGGCGACCGCGGCGACCAACGTTCGCTTGGCCGACACCCAGCCGAGCTGGGAGGCCAGCCTGAACTATGCGGTCGACCCGAACGTCAACGTCTTCGCGCGCGTCTCGCACGGCTTCCGCGGGCCGACGATCCAGGGCCGCAACGCGGTGTTCAGCTCGGCGTTCGTGACGGCAGGGTCGGAGACGATCACCTCGTACGAGGCGGGCTTCAAGTCGAACCTGCTCGGCAACACGCTGCGCTTCAACGCGACGGGCTTTTACTACAAGGTCCACAACATCCAGCTGAACGGCAACGACGCCAACAATAACGGCCTGCTGTTCAACGCCAACCAGGCGCAGGCGTGGGGCGGCGAGGCCGAGCTGACGTGGCGCCCGGTGCGCGACTTCACGCTGGGTCTGGGTGGCAGCGTGCTGCACACCGAGATCAACGACACGCGCGTCTACACCCCCGCGTGCTTCCTCAACGGCGCGCTGACCTGCACCGTGCTCAACCCGACGATCACGATCCGCAATGCCGCGGGTGCGGCGACCGCGGTGCTCGCGCAGATCAACGGCAACGCGCTCCCCAACGCACCGAAGTATCAGCTCGATGCGAACGCGCGCTACGACTTCCCGCTCGGCAATGGCGGCAAGCTGTTCGTCGGCGGCGACGTGACGCTGCAGGGCTATACCAGCTTCGTCCCGTACAAGACGGTCGAATACACGTCGGAGGGGACGTTCGAGGCCGGGCTCAAGGCGGGCTATACCGGTCCCGACAATGCCTATGAGCTCGCGGTGTTCGTGCGCAACGTCACCAATGAGAAGAACCTCAAGGGCGTGCTCGACAACTATAACGCGGCGGTTTTCAACGATCCGCGGATCATCGGTGTGACGCTCAGCGGCAAGTTCTGAGGCGAACGGGACGATGTGCCGGGCTTCGGCGCATCGTCCCGACCTCTCCCTGAGCCGCTTTCCATCCGGAAGCGTCGAGATCGTATCGGCCGATCCAGTGGTGCGTGCGGAGCAGCGACGTCTCGATCGAGCTTGGTGCGGCGATCCGCGTCGCGCCCCACCGCGCTCCACCGCCCTCAGGGCTATAGGTCGTACGCTCCCTTCTGATCCTAAATGTGCGCTATTTCTTTCCGCCTGCGGGCTCCGGGCACCACGCCGCGACGACGCACCGGTGATTTGCACAGGTCAAAACTAAGTTGCACATATGATAGGTGGTTATTAAGACGCTGGTCTTTCCTTGGAGCGGCCGAACCTGTGAAAGCCATCGTCTGTACAGAGCCATATCAGCTCGATCTTGTGGAGCGGCCAGCGCCCTCCGCGCGTACGGGCGAGGTGACGATACGCATTCGGCGGGTCGGGCTGTGCGGGACCGACTACCATATCTACGCCGGGCGGCATCCGTATCTCGCCTATCCCCGGGTGATGGGACACGAGCTCGCCGGTGAAATCGAGGCGGTGCCCGCGGGGTCAGCCTTCGCCAAGGGTCAGCGCGTCGTCATCAATCCCTATCTGTCGTGCGGCACCTGCGTCGCGTGTCGCACGGGCAAGCCCAACGCGTGCGTCAACATCTCGGTTCTCGGCGTCCATCAGGATGGGGGCATGTGCGAACTGCTCGTCGTGCCCGAGAGCGCGGTGCTCGATGCCCAAGGCCTGTCGCTCGACCAGGCCGCGATGGTCGAGTTCCTGTCGATCGGCGCGCATGCCGTCGCCCGCGCGAAGCTAATTGGCGGAAGCCGGGTGCTCGTCGTCGGCGCTGGGCCGATCGGCGTCGCCGCGGGCCTGTTCGCGCGCCTGGCCGGGGCGCGCGTGACGCTGATCGATACGCGCGCCGCGCGTCTCGATTATGCGCGCGAGCGACTAGGTTTCGACGATACCTTTCCGGTCGATCCGGATATCGCGGCGCGATTGGCCGAGCGGACCGACGGCGCGATGTACGATGCGGTATTTGACGCGACGGGTGCGCTGACCGCCATGACGCAGAGCCTCGCTTATGTCGCGCACGGCGGTTCGCTGATCCTGGTCGGCGTCGCGCCGGGCGATCTGGTCTTCTCGGATCCTGAGTTCCACAAGCGCGAGACGACCCTGCTGGCGAGCCGCAACGCGTTGGCAAGCGACTTCGCGCATGTCATCGCGTCGATCACGGCGGGGCAGATCCCGATCGATGCGCTGCACACTCACAGTTTTGCGGCCGAAGACATGCCCGAGCGGCTGCCGCAGCTGATCGCGGAGGCGGACCACGTCTTGAAGGCGATCGCGCGTTTCTAAAACCTGGGCAGCGCGCGCGGACGCTCGGCGGAGCGCCGACTCAGCAGACCGCATTCGGGGGACACGGTGCGCTGGATTACGCGTCCGACGGCGCGCCGTGATAGCCGAGCGTATCGGAGATCGCCGCGGTGGCGGCGCGGAGCGCATCGCGCGCCGCCTCGAGCCCAACCTTTTGCGAGCCGTCGATGAGTTCGAGGAACGGGATGGTCAGCGCGGCCATCGCGCGCCCGTCGAAGCCGAACACGGGGAAGCTGATATCGGTCACCCCGTGGGTTATCGGACTCTGCCGGCTGTCATGCCCCGCGGCGCGGATGACCGCGAAGCGCTGCGCCAAACGCTCACGATCGACCGGATCCGCGCGCTGCGCGTCGATCGCCGCGAGAATCCGGTCGCTGCGCTGCGGTGTGGCATAGGCCAGCAGGATCTGGCCCGAGCAGCTGTTGACCAGGTCGATCCGCGCGCCGACGCGCAACGAAAAGCCACGGACACCGGGCTGCTGTTCGCAGGCGATCACCAAGCCATGATCTTCGCTCGCCACCACCAGATGGCAGGATTGGCCGACCGCCAGCGCGAGGCTCTGCATCTGCGGCAGCGCGGCGCGCACCAGATTCTGCGCCGGGGTCGCGCGATAGGCGGTCTCGAGCAGCTTGTACGACACGGTGTAGCGATCGGTGTGGACCGATTTGCGCAGATAGCCGAGCCGCTCCATCACGATCACGATGCGGAACAGTTCGCCGACCGAGCGACCGAGACTCGCCGCCATCTCGCTGACCAGCGCGCCATCGGGATGCTCGGCGAGCAATTCGATGATCTCGAACGCCTTTTCCAGCGCGGGCGCGGCATAGACGCCTTTCGGTCCGTTCTTGGTCACGTAAATCCTCCGGTGTGGCGGTCCCGCCACGACGACCGTATGCGCGGCATAACGGCGGCCCGCGTCGCAGGAAAGAGCGGGCGATGGCAATCGGCGCTGCCGGTGGCATACGGCGTGATCGACGAGACAGCAAAGGTGAAGCCATGACGTCCGACACGTTTTTGCCCGATAGCGGTGCCGTGTCGGCGGCTCCCGGACGACGCACCCGGCACGTGCTCGTCCTCGACCTGCACGACGATCCCGAAGCGATCGCCGCCTATCGCCACTGGCATCGTCCGGGTGGTCCGCCCGCTGCTGTCACGCGCGCGATCCGCGCCGATGGGATCGCCACGCTCGAGATCTGGCAGGTCGGCGATCGCCTGGTAATGCTGATGGAGACGACACCGGACTTCGACCCGGCGGCCAAGGCCGTGCGCGACGCGACCGATCCCGAGATCCAGGCGTGGGAGACGCTGATGGACCGCTTTCAGCGCCGCTTGCGCTTCGCGGCCGAGGGCGAGAAGTGGGTCACCGCCGAACAGATCTACGCGCTGGAGGATCAGCCGTGATACCGCTGATCGACGCGGACCGGCTCTCGACGCTCCGATCCAGCCGTATCGTCTCCCGATGGGCGTCGCGATCATTCCTAGGTAGTGGAGGACATGCAAGGCGCGTGCGCGGTGCCGGCCGCCGGTGGGATCACTGGACGATTTCGACGCCATAGGGGGCGAGGGGCAGCGTGCCGTCGTAGGGCTTGTTCGACAGCAAACCGCGCTTGCTGCCGCCGAACGATACGCTGACTGGCGCCTGCGTCGTGTTGACGTAGAGCGTCCGCCCATCGACCTCGCGCGCGATCACGCCTGCGGGCGTCCTTGGGCCGGGCTTGATGCCGAGCTTGGCGTAGAGCGAGCGGACCAGTGGCCCGATCAGTTCGGACTGCGGCGCGGTGGCGACGTAGATCGCCTGGCCCTTGCCGTAATGGTTGAGCGTGATCGCCGGGCTATGCTGCGGCGTGTTGGCGAAGCTCGCGAGCGGCGTCGCGGTGCTCGGCTCGAGGATTTCGTAATAGGGGTCGCTGCCGGTCAACGTCGCGCCGTCGAAGCTCACCTTCAGCGGCTGTTCGGCCCGGTAGAAGGCATTGGTGCGCACGCCGAACACGTCGCCGAGGCGGCCGGGCAGGGGCGTCTCGAACCATTTGCCGGTCTCGTCGACCTTGGCCGAATAGCCGGTCATGATGACGGTCCCGCCGTTCGCGACATATTTGCGCACTGCGGCCGCGGTCGCCGCGTCCATCACATAGGCGCTCGGCAGGATCGCAAGCTTGTACTTGTCGAGCGAGTCGTGGCCGAAATCGATCACCGCCGCGTCGATATTGTCCTCGAACAACGGCTTGTACGCGGCTTGTTCGAACTTGTTGTAATCGCCCTTGAAATATTCCTGCATCGTGTTGGGACCGGGGGGCGGGTTGGTCAGCCAATAGCTCTGATAGGAAAAGTTCACCGCGACCTGCGGCGGATCGTAGCGCGGGAAGCCGAGCGTCTTGAGCGTTTTGAACTCGCGCGCGATCTGCGCGAATTCGTCGACCTTCCACGATGCCCGGCCGTCATGGTCGACCAGCCCGAACAGCGCCTGTTCCTCGCCGCCACTATGCGAGTTGAAGGTCCAGGCGAGGAAGCTCTGCGCGTAATAGATCAGCCCGTAATAGGCCCACATCCGCGCGCGCCCGGGCGTGCCGTAATAGCCGCCGCCGCCGGCGGTGAATTCGTTGAACCACACCGGCGTGGTGTGGCCCGCGCGGTTCGACATCACATCGACCGCGGCGCTGAGCGGGTCGCCGGGATAGAAGCCCTGCGCGCCATAGGTCGAGATCTTGTCCCACGCGCGCAGGTAATCGAAGCCCTTCGTGCTGGCATTGGGCCAGAAGTTCGAGGCGACGGGCAAATTGGGCGCGTATTGCTTGCGCACCGCTTCCAATTCCTCGAGCGCGCCGACAGTGTCGTCGGACCAATAGCGATGCAAATCGAGATAGCGCTCGTTCGGGCCGGGGCCGCGCTCGTACGGGATGTCGACCTCGTCCCAGTTGTTGATGCGGCGCGACCAGCGCTGTGTCGCCCATGCCTTGTTGAGCGCTTCGATCGTGCCGTAGCGGCGCTTGAGCCACGCGACGAAGCGCGTCCGATCGGCCGGCGAATAGGACATGTGCCCGTTGCCGATCTCATTGTCATAGCCGAGCGCGATCACTGCCGGATTGTGCGCGTAGCGCTGCATCATCTTCTGGGCGAGCCGGGCGGCGAGGCGGCGATAGTCGGGGTCGCTGATATTGTCCCAATAGCGGCTGGCGGGGTTGATCCGCACGCCGTCCTGATTGACGATATCGACCCCGGGATATTTCTTGTGCAGCCAGATCGGCGCGGGCTGACCCGGAATGTCGACGATCACGCGAATCCCGGCGGCGTGCATCTGCGCGATCACGTCGTCGAACCATTCGAAGGTGAAGCGGCCTTCCTCGGGTTCGAACGAATCCCACGACAGATCGCCCATCCGCACCATCGTGAAGCCAGCGCGCTTCATGATCGCGATATCCTCACGGATCTGCGCGGGGCTGCGATCGATCGGCTGATAGCAGGCGCCGACGAACAGCTCGCCCTTGCCGGGCCAGCCGGGATGGCCGACCGCGCTCTGCGCGCGCGCCGATGGGGCGAGCGCGACGGCACTCGAAAGGACGAGCGCGAGCGCGATGCTGGCAAGGCGGGCCGGGCGACGATACATGGGATGGTCCTTCGTAAGTCTGGGCAGGGTCGGCGCGCCGGTATCAGGCCTGGTGGATCTTGAAGACGCTGGCATGGCGCGTCGGGAGTCGCGCGGGAATATCGATCGACAGCGCAGCAGCGGTCTGGCGGAAGCGCACGGGGCCAGCGCCGAGCAGCTCGACACCGACGACGCGGCCGCGCGCCTGCGGGGCTCCGCTGCGTAGCGCGGCGATTTCGGTCGTGCCGCGCGGCTCGCCGAGCGTGATCGCGTAGAGCGCCTTGCCCTTGGTCGTGAAGCGGATGTCACGCGGCGAATAGTCCGCTTTCTCCTTGAACATGCCCTCGACCGCTTCGGTCGGCCCCTCGCCATAGAGCGTCCACGGCCGGGTGCCGTGGATCGCTTCGCCATTGACCGCCATCCAGGCGGCGAGATCGGTCAGCAGACTGTCGGATTCGGGCGGCAGCGAGCCGTCGCCGCGCAGCACGACGTTGAGCAGCATGTTGCCGTTCTTGCTGACGATGTCGGCGAGCATCGTGACGATCTGGTTCGACGACTTGTAGGTCTCGTGTTCGTTGTAGAACCAGTCACCGTTCGATGTGTCGGTCTGCCAGGGGAGCGGGTTGATGCCCTTCAGCACACCGCGCTCGACGTCCTGCACCATGCCTTCCTTGAAGAATTCGCCGGTGCCCGCGTCCTTGCAGTTATAGACCGCCTCGAGCTTGCCGCTGCGCGCGATGCTGCTGTTGTAGAGATGCGCGACCAGACTGCGGCCGACCTCGCCGAACGGCAACCCGCCGTCGGAATAGAGCAGATCGGGCTGATAGCCGTCGACCAGATCGCGGATCCGCTTCAGCCATAATTGATGATAGGCCGGGTCGGTCGTGTACCAGCTCGCCTTGGTGTCGATGAACGGCTCGGTGCGATTGTCGTGATAGAGATCGGCATAGGCGGGATTGGCGCCGTCATAGGGAATGCCGAGCTTGGGCCAGAACTGGTCATAGCCATGGTTGGGATACCACCAGTTATGGCTCGCGCCGAGATGCTCCGAAACACCGAAACGCAGGCCCTGCCGCTTCGCCGCCTTTTGCCACGTGCCGACGACGTCGCGCTTCGGGCCCATCGCGACCGCGTTCCAGCGGTTGTGCTTCGAATTCCACAGATCGAAATTGTCATGGTGGACGCCCATCGACACGAAATATTTGGCACCCGCCTTGGCATAGCGCGCCATCAGCGCCTCGGGATCCCAATGCTCCGCGGTCCACAGCGGAATGATGTCCTTATAGCCCTTTTCCGACGGGTGGCCGTAGGTCTTGAGGTGATGCTCGTAATGCGGGTGGCCCGGGACGTACATCCAACGCGCATACCAGTCGCCGCGCGCGGGAACGGCCTGCGGCCCCCAATGCGCCCAGATCCCGAACTTCGCATCCTTGAACCAGTCGGGCGTGGCGTAGGTCGAAAGCGATTCGTGGGTGGCGTTGAACGGGCCGCGTTCGATCGCGCCCATGCGGGGCTTGCTGGTCGCCGCCGCCACAGGCGCCACGCGATTCAACGCACCGACGCCTAGCGCGGCGAGGGGGCCATATAAGAGCTCGCGCTTGCTGAAGTTCGTCATCGTTTCCTCCCACGTGCGGTCCCGCCGCCGATTGATTGTGCCGAGCAGGTCGCCACTGTCCGGTATGCGCCTAGCGCGTGGTAGCCAAGCGACGGCTGACGATAGCCCGCAGCGGCGCGTGGAGCACTTTCACAGGTGCAATACTATTCTCTTTGATGCAAGCCACGAAAGATTCAGGTTGGGCAGGGCGCGAATCCTGCCTCCGGAATGAGATTTCTTTTAGCGCATATAAATTTCTGTTTTCATATGTGAGGATATCCTCTATGCAAGCTCCAAGCCCGGACAGGGACGTGAGGGAGGGGATTTGATGATGACGAGCGTACGCAATCTGGCCGGGGTTTCCGGTTTGGCGATCGGCATCTGCGGTATGGCGGCGGTCGCGCAGGCCCAGGCCCAGGCCCAGACAACGACGGATCAGCAGCAACCCGCAGCGCCCGCCGCTGCCGACGCGACGCAGGCGAATCCGCCCGCCGATCCTGCCGATATCGTCATCACCGGGCTGCGCGGCAGCCTCGCCTCGGCGCAGGCGATCAAGCGCAATTCCGAGCAGATCGTCGATTCGATCACCGCGCAGGACATCGGCAAGTTCCCCGACACCAACATCGCCGAATCGCTCCAGCGCATCTCGGGCATCCAGATCCAGCGCAACCTCGGCGAGGGCAGCACGGTCGCGATCCGCGGCCTCAGCGAAGTGCGCACCGAGCTCAACGGCCACGACATCTTCACCGCGAACGGCGGGGTCGGCCTGGCTTTCGACGAGATCGGCCCCGATCTCCTGTCGCGCGTCGATGTCTTCAAGAACCCCTCGGCGGAGATGATCGAAGGGTCGCTCGGCGGCACGATCGACCTGCGCACGCGCAAGCCGTTCGACGCACCGGGGCAGATCATCGCTGCGACCGTGTCGGGCACCGAATATGATCTCGCCAAGAAGAAGGGCTGGGGCGGCTCAGCGCTCTACAGCAATCGCTGGCACACCGGGCTCGGCGAGATCGGCGTGCTGGTCAACGCTTCGTATCAGCGCTCGTTCTTCCGCCAGGATCTCGATCAGGTCGAACCCTATAACATCCACGGCCCGAACGCCGATGCAGGCGGCGCGCCCGTGCAATCGACGCTCGTCCCGGGCTATGCTGGCCAGAACATCCAGGTCCAGAAGGGCGGCGGCTTCAACGTCGCGCAGGGCGATCGCAAGCGGCAGAGCATCTCGGGCGTGCTGCAATGGCGCCCGGCCGACACTGTCGAGGCCTATGCGCAGGTCCTGAGCACGACCTACAAATTCACCGATACCGGCGTCGCCTATTTCGCGTCGGACGACGGCGCCGCGCCGACCGGCAGCTATACCGTCGCCAACGGGATCGCGACGTCGGGGCAGTTGTCCAATCCGGGCGGGCTGTCGGTCACCTACGGCTCGAACCGCAAGACGCGCACGACCGACATCACGACGGGCGTGAAATGGTCGGTCACCGATCGGCTGAAGCTCGTGTTCGACTATCAGCACATCGATTCGACGGTGAAGCAGGATTCGCTCAACCTCTACATCACGCCCTATACCAAGAGCGGCGGCGTGGCCGGCTTGTTCAACCAGAGCTACAATTATGCGTTCGACAATCGCGGAACCTTCCCGACCCAGGTCGCGGTCGATCCGGTCACTGGCGGGCCATCCAATTTCTTCTCCAACATCGCCAATTACGGCTTCACCGCCTATCAGCCCGACCGCATCAGCAATTCCGCGGTCGGCAACACCCCGCGGCTCGATCTCACCTGGGATTTCGATGACGGCAGCTTCCTCAAGTCGCTGAGCGCGGGCGTGCGCTACAGCAGCAAGACCGCGATCAACCGCGAGACCAACGTCAACAATTGGACGACGATCGGCGGCACCTGCGCGAGCTACTCGACCGCGGCGAATTGCTATCTGGCGTCGGCTCATCCGGAGGTGGTCGAGAACAATCCGGGGCAGGCGACGTTGCTGCGCGGAACCGCGGCGAACTCGGTGTTCGGGCCGATCTATCAGTGGAACCTCTACGACGCGCTCCACCCCGATTCGGCCTTCGCGCACATCAAGGCGATCAGCGGCCAGACTGCGGCGTTCGGCTCGCTCGACGATCCGACGAAATCGACCACCAGCACGGTGAGCGAAAAGGACTATTCGGCCTATCTGCGCGCCGCGTTCGGCACGCGCCTCGCCGGGATGGACCTGGATGGCAATGTCGGGTTGCGCTACGTCAAGACCGACGCTTCGGCCGCGGGGTTCCAGATCCTGACCTATCGCACCGCTGGGGCGACCGACTCGACCAGCACGTCGGTGGTGCAGCCGTACACTGGCGGCCGCAGCTACGACACCTGGCTGCCGAGCGTGAACGTTCGGTTCCACGTCACGCCCAAGCTGCAGGCGCGCTTCGCTTTCTCGAAGAACATCTTCCGCCCGACCTTCGCGCAGCTCAACCCGACCTTCACGCTCTCGCCCAATTACAACGGGTCGAACAGCACACCGCTGACGGTCAATTCGGGCCAGCCGTACAATGCGGTGACCAACCCGTATCAGGGGTCGGGCTCGGTCGCGGGCAATCCCAACCTCAAGCCCGAGCGAGTGACCTCGTTCGATGCCGCGGCGGAATGGTATTTCGAGCCGACCGGCTACATCGCGGTCACGCTGTTCCGCAAGAACCTGCGCGACATCATCGACACGCGCACCTCGCTCCAGACGCAGAGCATCGCGGGTGTCGGCATGGTCCAGTTCAACGTGAGTGCGGTGACCAACGTCACCAAGGGCTATGTCCAGGGCTTCGAGGTCGCCGGGCAGAAGTTCTTCGACTTCCTCCCCGGGCCGCTGTCGGGCTTCGGCGTGGCGGCGAACTTCACGCTGGCGGACAGCAACGCCGGGACGCTCGCCTCGGGGAACGTGGGCTCGCAGACGCAGTTCCAGGTGCCGCTGATCAACCTGTCGCGCACCAGCTACAATCTGATCGGGCTGTACGACAAATACGGGCTCACCGCGCGCGTCGCGTTCAACTGGCGCTCGAAGTTCCTCGACTCGGTCAGCGAGAATGGCGCGGCGACGCTGCCGATCTATTTCAAGTCGTACGGCTCGCTCGACGCCTCGATCGGCTATCAGCTCAACCGTTTCGCCTCGATCACGCTCGACGGACAGAACCTGACCGACTCGGTCAACAAGAGCTATCAGGGTGATCCCAATCTGCTGCGCAACTACCAGATCAACGACCGCCGCGTGTCGATCCGGCTGCAGGTCCGCTATTGATGGCGCGTCGATCGCTCGACGTCGTCATCTAACACTCCCCCCTTGGGCGGTCGTGTCCGATACGGACACGCCGCCATTTTTTTCGGGGCGAGAGCATAAGGAACGGAAGATGGATGCGTGATCGGCCCGTCAGATCGGTCGCCATCGTCGGCGGCGGGACCGCCGGGTGGATGGCGGCGGCGGCACTCGCGCGCAACTTCGCCGCCGATCGGCTGGCGGTGACGGTGATCGAATCGCCCGAGATCGGCACCGTCGGGGTCGGCGAGGCGACGATCCCGCCGATCCTGCAATTCAACGCGCTGCTCGGGATCGACGAAGACGAGCTCGTCCGCCGAACCCAGGCGACCTACAAATTGGGGATCGAATTCCGCGACTGGGGCGCGATCGGCGAGCGCTATTTCCACCCCTTCGGCCGCTACGGGGCCGATCTCGGCGGGGTCGCCTTCCACCATCACTGGTTGCGCACGCGCGAGGGGGCGTGGTCTGATTACTCGCTCCCCGCAGTCGCCGCGCGCGAGGGCAAATTCGCGCGACCTTCGGATGATCCCCGCAACGTCCTGTCGAACATCTCCTACGCGCTGCAGTTCGACGCCGCCTTATACGCCGATTTCCTGCGCGAGCTGGCGATCGGGGAGGGCGTGCAGCATGTCGCGGGCCGCGTCGTCGATGTGCGGCTCGACGGCGCGACCGGCTTCGTCGAGGACCTCACGCTCGCCGACGGGCGGGTTTGCGCGGCGGACCTGTATATCGATTGTTCGGGGTTTCGCGGCCTGCTGATCGAGCAGGCGCTTGAGACGGGCTATGTCGACTGGTCGCACTGGCTGCCGATGGACCGCGCGATCGCCGTGCCGACCGCCGCGGTCGAGGCGCCGACCCCCTATACCCGCGCGACCGCCGGCTCGGCCGGATGGCGCTGGCGGATCCCGCTGCAGCATCGCACCGGCAACGGCCATGTATATTCGAGCGCGTATATCAGCGAGGACGAAGCGACCGCGCAGTTGCTCGGCGCGCTCGACGCGCCGGCGCTGGCCGAGCCGCGGCATCTGCGCTTCACCACCGGCCGGCGGCGGCTGTCGTGGAACCGCAACGTCGTCGCGCTCGGGCTCGCTTCGGGCTTTATCGAGCCGCTCGAATCGACCAGCATCCATCTGATCCAGCGCGGCATCGCGACGCTGATGTCGCTCTTCCCGAGCAACGGCTTCGCCGCGCCCGAGATCGATCTCTACAACAGCCTGATGCGCAGCGAGATCGAGGCCGTGCGCGACTTCGTGATCCTGCATTACAAGCTGACGCGCCGCGACGATTCGCCCTTCTGGCGGCACACGCGCGCAATGGCGGTGCCCGACAGCCTCGCCCAGCGCATGGCGATCTTCGCCAATCTCGGACGCCTGGTGCTCGATCCTGCCGAACTGTTCCGCGAGCCGAGCTGGCTCGCGGTGTTGCTCGGCCAGGGCGCGATGCCGCGCGGACACGACCCGCTCGCCGACGAATTGCCCGAGGACGCGGTCCGCGCACAGCTGCAGCGGATGCGCGCCGTCATCCGCCAAGGCGCGAGCGTGCTGCCGACCCATGCTGATTTCCTCAGCGGCGTCCGCGCTGCGCCACCTGCCCGGAGCTGACGCGATGACCGATATGACACGCCGTGCCCTTGTCGGCGCCGGTCTGGCGCTGCCGAGCGCGGCCTCCTTCTTGCCCGCCGCCAGCGCCGCCGAAACGCGCGCTAGCGGCGCCCGAAACCCCGCCGAGAGCGCCGCCGCGCTCGCCCCGCGCGAGCGGCTGCGCTGCGACAGCGGCTGGCGCTTCGCGCTCGGCCACGGCAGCGATCCGACCAAGGATTTCGACTTCGGCTTCGGCCAGGCCGATTTCTCGAAGACCGGGATCATCAAGATCGCCAGGCCCGATTTCGATGACAGAGCGTGGCGCTCGGTCGATCTGCCGCACGATTGGGCAGTCGAATTGCCCTTCGTGCAGGACGACAAAGGCGAGGGCGACGCGCAGCTCCGCTCGCACGGCTATCGCCCGCTCGGGCGGCGCTACCCGGCGACCAGCGTCGGCTGGTATCGGCGCGCCCTCGATATTCCCGCGAGCGACCTCGGCCGGCGGATCACGCTCGAATTCGACGGCGCGATGCGCGACGTGCTGGTGTTCGTCAACGGCTGCTTCATCGGCCGCAACGCCAATGGCTATGCGCCGTTCGCCTTCGATCTCACCGACTTCCTCGATTATGGCGGCAAGAACGCGATCGCGGTGCGGGTCGATGCGAGCTTCGGCGACGGCTGGTTCTACGAGGGCGCCGGCCTCTATCGCCACGTCTGGCTGCGCAAGACCGACCCGCTGCATTTCGGCGCGTGGGAGACGGTGGTCCGCGCGACGCCCGGCGCGGGCGCGGCGACGCTCGAGCTGGTCACGACCGTCGAGAATGCCGGACGCGTGGCGGCGGATGCCGCGCTCGACTGGACGATCCTCGATGCGCGCGGAGCGGTGGTCGCGCGCGCGACCGCCCCGGCGCAGGCGATCGCCGCGTCGGGCGCGGCCACCTATCGCAGCAGCGCGCGCGTCGATAATCCGGCCTTGTGGTCGCTCGAAACGCCGCACCTCTACACCGCGGTGGTAAAGGTCGTCGCGAACGGCGCGGTGCGCGATGCCGACCGGGTCAGCTTCGGCATCCGCAGTGCGCGCTTCGATGCCGATCGCGGCTTCTTCCTCAACGACGTGTCGCTCAAGATCCAGGGCACCTGCAATCATCAGGATCACGCCGGCGTCGGCGCGGCCTTGCCCGACCGGTTGCAGACGTATCGGCTCGAGGTGCTCAAGGGCATGGGCTGCAACGCGGTGCGCTCGTCGCACAACATGCCGACCCCCGAATGGGTCGAGGCGTGCGACCGGATGGGCGTGATGCTGCTGTGCGAGACGCGCCAGATGAGCTCGAACCCGAGCGGCATGGCCGAGCTCGAATTGATGGTGAAGCGCTTCCGCAATTCCCCCTCGATCATCGGCTGGTCGATCGGCAACGAGGAATATCTGCTCCAGCAAGAGGGGCTGATGAAGCAGGGGAAGCGCATCGCCCAGGCGATGGTGGATCGCTGCCATGCGCTCGACCCGACCCGGCCGGTCACCGCGGCGGTCAATTGGAACAATGAAGCCGGGCTGTCCGAGCCGCTCGATATCGTCGGGTTCAACTATCACCCCGAATTCCCCGAGCCGTTCCACAAGAAATATCCCGAGCGGCCGATCTACGGATCGGAGACGTCGAGCGCGATCGCGACGCGCGGCGAATATCGCACCGATGCCGCGCGGCACGTCATGAGTTCGTATGACGGGGTCGTCGGCTGGGGGACTACGCCCGAGCAATGGTGGGGCCAATATGGCGCGCACGACTGGCTCGCCGGGGGCTTTGCCTGGACCGGGTTCGACTATCGCGGCGAACCCACGCCGTACAATTGGCCGTCGAACAGCTCGCAATTCGGGATCGTCGATCTGTGCGGCTTCCCGAAGGACTATTTCTATTATTACAAGGCATGGTGGGGGAAGGCGCCGAGCCTGCATCTCTTCCCGCACTGGAACTGGCCGGGGCAGGAGGGCAAGCCGGTGTCGGTCTGGGTCTATTCCAACCTCGACGAGATCGAATTGCTGCTCAACGGGCAGAGCCTTGGCCGCAAGGCGATGCCGCGCCTGAAGCATGTCGAATGGCAAGTGCCCTATGCCCCCGGCGTGATCGAGGCGATCGGCCGGCGCGACGGCCGCATCGTGCTGCGCGAGCGTCGCGAGACGACCGGGCCGGGGCAGCGCCTCCGGCTCGCCGCCGATCGCACGATGATCGCGGCGGACGGACGCGACGTGGCGATGCTGACGGTCGACCTGCTCGATGCCCGCGGGCGAGCGGTACCGACCGCGAACGACGCGCTGCGCTTCCGCGTGTCGGGCGCGGGCAAGCTGATCGGCGTCGGCAACGGCAACCCCAACAGCCTCGAGAGCGACGTCGCGCCGCAGCGCGCGCTGTTCAACGGGCTGGCGCAGCTGATCGTGCAGTCGACCGGCCGCCCGGGCACGATCACGATCGACGCTTTCGCGGCGAGCGGGGAGGGGCCGCGGCTCGTCCCGGCATCGCTGCGCCTGACGACCACGCTTGCCATTGCGTGACACCGCGCGATAGGCACAGGGAAATTCAAGGATCGATGCTATGCAACGGATGACTTTTTGGTCGAGCGGCGCTGCCGCGACAGCGTTTCTGGTAGCGCTACCTGCACACGCCGCGCCCGAGCGCGTCGTCACGGTTGATGTCGCCCGCGCGCAGGGACCGGTCGATCGCTTCTACGATCTCTCGGTCGGCTCGGATTATCCAGGCACCCTGATCCGCGCCGACAGCCAGGCGCAGCTCAAGACCGCGACCGACGAGCTCGGCTTTCGCTACCTTCGCTTCCACGCGATCTTCCACGACGTGCTGAAGACCGTCCGCGTCGAGAATGGCCGGACCATTTATGACTGGACCGGGATCGACCGGCTGTACGACGATATGCTCAAACGGCACATCAAGCCGTTCGTCGAGCTCGGCTTCACACCGGACGCGCTCAAGACGTCGGATCTGACGATTTTCTATTGGAAGGGCAACACCTCGCACCCGAAGCTCGACGGCTGGGCGGCGCTGATCGACGCCTTCGCGCGGCATCTGCAGCAGCGTTACGGCGCCGCCGAGGTGCGCAGCTGGTATTTCGAAGTGTGGAACGAGCCCAATCTCGACGGCTTCTGGGAGAAGGCCGACAAGCCGGCCTATTTCGAGCTCTACGACGTCACCGCGCGCGCGCTGAAGAAGGTCGATCCGGGCTTGCGCGTCGGTGGTCCATCGACCGCCGGTGCCGCCTGGGTGCCCGAATTTCTCGAGCATGTCGCCAAGAGCGGCGCGCCGGTCGATTTCGTCACGACGCACACCTATGGCGTCGAGGGCGGTTTCCTCGACGAGCAGGGCAAGAGCGACACCAAGCTGTCGGCCTCGCCCGACGCGATCATCGCCGACGCGCGGAAGGTCCGCGCCGAGATCGTGGCGTCGCCCTTCCCCAAGCTGCCGCTCTATTTCACCGAATGGAGCACGAGCTACACCCCGCGCGACGCGGTGCACGACAGCTATGTCAGCGCGCCCTATATCCTGAGCAAGTTGAAGGCGGTGCAGGGCATCGTCCAGGGGATGAGCTATTGGACCTATAGCGACCTGTTCGAGGAACCCGGCCCGCCGACCGCGCCGTTTCAAGGCGGCTTCGGGCTGATGAACCCGCAGGGCATCCGCAAGCCGGCGTGGTTCGCCTACAAATATCTCAACGCGCTGCGCGGCAAGGCGGTGCCGACGCTCGATGCGAACAGTTGGGCCGCGACCGAGGGGCACAAGACCAGCGTATTGCTGTGGGACTGGCACCAGCCCGTCCAGAAGATCAGCAATCGCCCGTTCTACACCAAGCTGGTGCCCGCGACCGCGCAGGCGCCGGCTGCGGTCCAGCTCACCGGGCTCGCGCCCGGCAGCTATCGGCTGCGGACCTACCGCACCGGCTATCGCCATAACGACGCCTATTCGGCCTATATCGACATGGGCCTGCCGACCACGCTGAGCCCGGCGCAAGTCTCGCAATTGCAGGCGCTGACGCAGGACAAGCCCGAGCAGGACCGGGTCGTGCGGATCGGCGCCAATGGTCGCTACGCGGCGACGGTGCCGCTCGACACCAACGACGTCGTGCTGATGACGCTCGAGCCGACCCCGCGCGGCTGAACGCCCGCTTCTTGCCAGACATACGCCATATCCGGAGACGATGATGAACAGCACCCCCCACGGCCGCACGGCCCTGCGTCGTCGCGCGATGACATCGCTGCTCGCGGCCGGCCTGATCTTCGCCGGCTGCTCGGCCGCCTCGGCGCAGGCCTCGCACGAGCTTCCGCGGATCGAGAGCCGCAACGGCCGCCACGCGCTGATCGTCGATGGCGCGCCGTTCTTCATGCTCGGCGCGCAGGTCAACAATTCGACCAATTATCCCGAGCCGCTCGCGACGGCATGGCCCGTGCTCGACCGGCTCGGCGCCAATACGGTCGAGGTGCCGATCGCGTGGGAACAGGTCGAGCCGAAGGAGGGCAGCTTCGATTTCAGCTTCCTCCAGACGCTGCTCGACCAGGCGCGCGCCCATGACAAGCGCGTCGTCCTGCTGTGGTTCGGCACGTGGAAGAACACGTCGTTCTCCTACACGCCCGATTGGGTCAAGCTCGACAATCGCCGCTTTCCGCGGATGAAGACCAAGGACGGCAAGGATCACGGCGTGCTCAGCGCGCACGGCGCGGCGACGCTCGCCGCCGACAAGCGCGCCTTTGTCCAACTGATGACCTATTTGCGCGATCACGATTCGCAGAATACCGTCATCATGGTTCAGGTCGAGAATGAGACCGGCAGCTACAAGAACCCGCGCGACTTCTCCGCGACCGCCGACGCGCTGTTCGCCAAGCCGATCCCGCCCGCGCTCGCGCAGCGGCTGCACAAGAGCGGCAGCTGGAGCGCGGCGTTCGGCGCGCAGGCCGATCGCGCGTTCAACACCTGGTACGTCGGCAGCTATGTCAACGCGATCGCGGCGGCGGGCAAGGCGATCAAGCCGCTGCCGATGTACGTCAACGCCTCGCTCTCGGGGCCGTCGAACGTTCCCGATCCGTACGGCGTCGCGAGCGGCGGGCCGCAGCAGGACGTGCTCGACATCTGGAAGGCGGCGGCTCCCGCGATCGATCTGCAGGCGCCCGACATCTATGACAAGACCAGCGCCAATGTGATCAAATATCTCGACCAATATGCGCGGCCCGACAATGCGCTGATGGTGCCGGAGATGGGCAATACGCGCGATTTCGCGCGCTTCTTCTGGCCGACGATCGGGCGTGGCGCGATCGGCTTCTCGCCGTTCGGCATGGACGAGACCGGCTATGTCAATTTCCCGCTCGGCGCGGCCGACCTGTCGCCCGCCACACTCGGCGCGTTCGCGCTGCCCTATGCCGCGGTCGGCGCGATGATGCGCGACTGGGCGAAGATCGCCTATGAAAAGCCGACCTGGGGGGCGGCCAAGCCCGATGATGGCGCGATCCAGTCGACGCGCATGGGCGACTGGTCGATCACCGCGACTTGGGGTGAGTGGCAGTTCGGCATGAAGGACTGGGAATGGCTCAAGAGCGACCAGGCGCCATGGGGCAAGGAGCCCGTCGGCGGGGTCGCGGTCGCGCAATTGTCGGCGAACGAATTCCTCGTGATGGGCGATCACGTCCGCGTGTCGTTCGCAGGCGCCCCCGGCACCGGATCGAACGGCGTGATGGTGCGCGTCGAAGAGGGCAAGTTCGAGAATGGCCGCTGGGCGATGAGCCGGGTGTGGAATGGCGACCAGACCGATTACGGTCTAAACTTCGTCAGCCGCCCGCAGGTGCTCAAGGTGACGATGGGGCGCTACCGGTAAGGCGGAGCGGGACCTCGAACGCGAAACCGACGGAGCCGGGGCGGTGTCCCGGCTCCGTGGAAGCGCGGCTAACCTTGCGCTATCGTCAGCGCATCCGGAACACGCCGGTATAATCGTTGTCGGCATCGCCCAGCGTCGTGCTGCTGAATTGGTACGTCCCGCCGGGGCGGGTCATCGGCGCCTCGAAGCGTAGCATGGCGCGTTCGCCCGGCGCCAGGACGAGCTGGCCGTCGCTGGCCAAGCCACGATCTTCGCGAGAGAGACGCGCCGCGCGGAAGAAGGCTTTCTGCGTGAGGTTGTGGCCCTTGTCCGAGCGGTTGGTGACGCGCAGTACGTACGAACCCCCGCGGCGCAACACGATGGTGCTGGGCACGAAGCCGTGGTCGGTCATGGTGATCGCCACCGATTGCGGCGCGCGGGCGGCGGAAGTCTGCGCGAGGGCGGGCGTGGCGATCGCAACCAGGGCGAGCAGGGCGGTCTTCATGGCATATCTCCGTGTCGAATGTGGAGACGCAAACGGCGCAGCGCGGGGCTTCGTTCCGCGCCGGCCGCCGCGGCGACGCGCGCCTAGCCGACCAAGGCGCGCGTCGCCGCCTCGACATCGTCCTGCCGCATCAGTGCTTCGCCGATCAGGAAGCAGCGGATGCCGTGCTCGGCCATCGCATCGAGATCGGCGCGCGTCGTCAGCCCGCTTTCGGCGACGAAGGTGCAGTCCTTCGGCGCCTTCGACACCAGCTCGTAAGTGCGCGCGAAGTCGACCGTGAAATCGCGCAGGTCGCGATTGTTGACGCCGATCAGCCGCGACTTGAGCTTCATCGCGCGCTCCATCTCGGCCATCGAGTGCACCTCGACCAACACGTCCATCCCGCATTCGAGCGCGCTCGCCTCGATCTCGGCGAGCGTCACGTCGTCGAGCGCGGCCATGATGAGCAGGATCGCATCGGCGCCGATCCCGCGCGATTCGGGGACCTGCCACGGATCGACCATGAAATCCTTGCGCAGCACCGGGAGGTCGCACGCCTCGCGCGCCGCGGTCAGGAAGGCGTCCGACCCCTGGAACCAAGCCTCGTCGGTCAGCACCGACAGGCAGGTCGCGCCGCCCGCCTGATAGGCGCGCGCATGCGCGGGGGGATCGAAATCCTCGCGGATCAGGCCCTTGGATGGGCTCGCTTTCTTGACCTCGGCGACCAGCGCATAGCCGCCCGACGCCGCGCGCGCGTCGAGCGCCGCGCGAAACCCGCGGGGTGGCGACTGGCAGGCGATGCAGGCGTCGAGTTCGGCGAGCGCGGTGGTCGCCTTGCGCGCGGCGACATCGGCGCGCTTGGTCTCGAGGATGCGATTGAGGATATCGGTCATGAATAAGCGATCCAGCGATCGAGCAGTGCGTTGGCCACGCCGCTGTCGAGCGCTTCGGCAGCAAGGGCGACGCCCGCGGTGAGGGTGGGGGTAGAGCCGGCGACGATCAGCGCGGCGGCGGCGTTGAGCAAGACGGCATCGCGATATGCGCCGGTCTCGCCGGTGAGCAACCGGCGCAGCGCTGCGGCGTTGTGGACAGCGTCGCCGCCGCGGAGCGCGCTGATCGGGTGGCGGGGGAGGCCCGCGTCCTCGGGGGTGATAACGGACGGGAGGTCGACCTGGCCGACCGCGACCGCGACGCTCGGTCCGGCGCTCGACAGTTCGTCGAGCCCTTCATCGCCGGAGACGACGAGCGCCGCTTCGGTGCCGAGCTGTTCGAGCGCGGCGGCATAGGTCGCGGCGTAGTCGGGCCGGGCGATGCCGATCAGCTGGCGCGTGACGCCTGCTGGGTTGGCGAGCGGGCCCATCAGGTTGAAGATCGTGCGGCGGCCGAGCCGCTGGCGGATCGGCGTGATGCGCTTCATCGCCGGGTGATGGTTGGCGGCGAACAGGAAGGCGATGCCGATGTCGTTGAGGCTCGCCTCGGCGTTCTGCCCGGCGCGCTGCATGTCGAGCCCGAGCGCCTCGAGCGTGTCGGCCGCGCCCGCCTTGGACGAGGCGGCGCGGTTGCCGTGCTTGGCGACGGGCACGCCGGTGCTCGCGACGACGATCGACACCGCGGTCGAGACGTTGAGCGTGTGATGGCCGTCACCGCCGGTGCCGCACACATCGAGCGCGCCGACGGGCGCCGAGATCGGCAGCATCCGGTCGCGCAGCGCGCGCGCGGCGGCGGCGATCTCGATGCTCGTTTCGCCGCGTTCGGTGAGGCCGATCAGGAAGGCGGCGATCGCGTCATCGGGAACGTTGCCGTCGAGCAGGTCGGCGAACGCCTGCGCCGCGGTCTCGCGGCTGAGCGGGGACGAAGGGTCGGGGAGCAGAACCGAGA
>NZ_JH584241.1:3545442-3676786 GCF_000241485.1 Sphingomonas sp. PAMC 26605 | reverse complement strand
GTTGCCGTCGAGCAGGTCGGCGAACGCCTGCGCCGCGGTCTCGCGGCTGAGCGGGGACGAAGGGTCGGGGAGCAGGGCGAGGGTCGTCACGAGTGGCTCCCCTCCCGCTTGCGGGAGGGGCTGGGGGTGGGCTCGCGCTTTACTGCGAGCGCACCGTTCGTTGAGCGCGCGCGCCCACCCCCGACCCCTCCCGCAAGCGGGAGGGGGGAAGAAGGTGCAAACGCGCTCATGCGACGCCCCCGGCATCCGCCAGGAAGTTCCCCAACAACGCGTGCCCATGCTCGGTCGCGATGCTCTCGGGATGGAACTGCACGCCGTGGATCGGCAGCGTGGCATGGCGCACGCCCATCACCGAGCCGTCATCGGCACGCGCATTCACGACCAGCGCATCGGGCAGATCCTCGACAATCAGCGAATGATAGCGTGTTGCGATAAAGGGCGAGGGGAGCCCAGCGAATACGCCCGACCCGTCATGCGTCACGGGAGACGTCTTGCCGTGCATCAGCCCGCCGCGCACGACGCTGCCGCCGAAATGCTGGCCGATCGCCTGATGCCCGAGGCACACGCCGAGCAGCGGCCGCCCCGCCGCGGCACAGGCCGCGACCAGGTCGAGCGAGATGCCCGCTTCGGTCGGCGTCTTGGGGCCCGGCGAAATGAGGAAGCCGGTCGCGTTGCTCGCCAGCGCGTCGGCCACAGTCAGCGCATCGTTGCGCACGACCTTCACCTCGGCCCCGAGCTCCATCAGATAATGGACCAGGTTCCAGGTGAAGCTGTCGTAATTGTCGATAACGAGGATCTGTGCACGGATCATAGCGCGCCGCTACCGCTTTTGTGGTGTAGCGACAATCATCGAATGTGCGCGTTCAGCTTGGATCAAGCTGGCGTGGCGGACGTTGTTGATCCTCGAGGAGACTTTTCACCATGCTGCGCACCCTTGCCATCGCCATGACGCTGGCCGTCGTTCCCGTCTCGAGCTTCGCGCAGACCTCCGAGCAGAGCGACGCCGCCGCCAAGCAGGCCGAATCCGGCAAGCCACCGCTGCGCATCCGCTCGGTCACGCTGACCGGCAACCAGACCTGCCCCAAGTCGAACAACCCCGACGCCGAGATCGTCGTGTGCGCGCGCCAGGGGGAGCCGTATCGCATCCCGAAGGAGTTGCGCGACGACAAGCCGATCCCGGCGCAGAACCAGAGCTGGGTCAATCGCGCCTCGGTCGCCGATGACGTCGGCCGCCGCGCGGCCGGCCTGCCCGACACCTGTTCGCCGACCGGCTCGGGCGGCCAGACCGGCTGCGCGCTGCTGCGCGCGCAGCAATATTCCGCCGAGAAGGCCGAGGCCAAGCGTCAGGCCGCAGCGATCCCCTGATTATTGGCCGAAGCTGACATCCGCCGCTCGCGCGATCGCCTCGCGCGCGGCGGCGAGCAGCGCGCCGGCCTTCGCCTCGCATTCGCGCTGTTCGTACTCGGCGACGCTGTCGGCGACGATCCCCGCACCCGCCTGGACGTGCATCGTGCCGTCCTTGACCACCGCGGTACGCAGCACGATGCACGAATCCATCGATCCGTCGGGCGAGAAATAGCCGACACCGCCGGCATAGGCGCCGCGCACCGCATCCTCGAGTTCGGCGATGATCTCGCACGCGCGTACCTTCGGCGCGCCGCTGACGGTGCCCGCGGGGAAGCCTGCGAACAGCGCGTCGATCGCGTCGTGATCGGGTGACAGGCGCCCGATGACGTTCGATACTATGTGCATCACATGGCTGTAGAATTCGGTGGTGTAGCTGGCAGTCACCGTCACGCTACCCGCCTCGGCAACGCGGCCGACATCGTTGCGGCCGAGATCGAGCAGCATCAGATGCTCGGCGCGCTCCTTCGGGTCGGCGAGCAGGCCGACGCGGTTGGCTTCGTCCTCGGCAGCGGTCTTGCCACGCGGACGCGTTCCGGCGATCGGGCGGATCGTCACTTCGCCATCGCGCACGCGGACGAGGATCTCGGGGCTCGAACCGGTCAGCGCGAAGCCGGGCAAGTCGAGGTGATAGAGAAATGGCGAGGGGTTGATCCGCCGCAGCGCGCGATACAGCTCGAACGGCGGTAGCGTGAAGGGCGCGGTGAAGCGCTGTGCGAGCACAACCTGAAAGATGTCGCCCGCGACGATATAGTCCTTCGCCGCCGCGACCATCTCGGCATAGCGACCCGGCGCGAGCGTCGGCGTGAGCGCGATCTCTTCCGATGCAGGCGCGCGGACGGGGGCGGGGAGCTGTGCCGCGGCGAGGCGTGCGGCGGTCGCCTCGATCCGCTCGGCACCCTCGGCCACGATCGTCTCGGGGTCGCGCGCCGCATCGGGCCAGACCGGCGCGACGAGGAACAGCGCGTCGGCGAGCCGGTCGAAGATCAGGATCACCGTGGGGCGCACGAACATCATGTCGGGCAGGCCGAGCGCGTCGTTGGAAGGACGTGGGAGCCGTTCGACGAGGCCGATCGTCTCATAGCCGAAATAGCCGACAAGACAGGCGAGCGCGCGCGGCAGTTCGGCGGGCACGTCCATCCGGCACGACGCGACCAGCGCGCGCAGCGCGTCGAGCGTGGGCGCATCGCACGGCGCGAAAGCGTCGCGGTCGCTCAGCCAGTGCGGGTTGATCGCGGCCTCGGCGCCATGCGCGCGGAACACCAGATCGGGCGCGAGCCCGATCAGGCTGTGCCGCCCGCGCGTCTCGCCGCCCTCGACCGATTCGAGCAGGAAGTCGCCGCGCCCGGGTTCGATCAGCTTGAGCGCTGCAGCGACGGGCGTTTCGGTGTCGGCGATCTGGCGCTGCCAGAGCAAAGCGGGCCGCCCGGCCGCCAGCGCGGCGACGTGGTCGGCGCGATCAGGGCTGCTGGTCATCTGCGCTCACGCCGCCGAGCAACTGCGCCTTGAGCTTGGCGATCGCCAGCGTGTTGCGCTTGGTGCCAACGGCGTTCTGCACCGCCTTGCCGAACTGCGCGACATATTCGCGGCCGATCACGCTGCCGATGTCGCTCTGCGTCCCCGCGATCACCTTGGGGTTTCCGCTCGCGTCACCCGGGGTAATCGTGTCGAGATGGACGATCAGATAGCCGGCGTTGTTGGGCGCCTCGAGCAATTTGGTGGTCTTCGCAGGCATCGCGAAGAGCATTTGCAGCGGTGCCGAAACGGCGCGCGGATCGGCGAGCAGCTGCGCGCGCGGGCCCGCGATCGGGCGGAGCGGCGGCAGCTTGAGCTTGGTCGCGGCAAAGGCCTGGGCGAGCGGCGTGCCCTTGTTCGCCGCGGCGACGACGCCGGCGGCGATCTGGCGGACCGCCTTCTGCGCGCGGGCGAGCTCGAAGTCGCGCGTCACCAGGTCATGGATCTGCGCGAGCGGGCGCGGTGCCGCGGGGACGATCTTGGCGAGCGTGATAAGCGCGAAGCTGCCGTCCTGGCCGAGCGGCACCGTCTGCGGCGAATCGCCGGCATGCGCGGCGAAGGCTGCGGCAAGGATCGGCGCGATCGCGGGATCGGGCTTGGCGGTCGGATTGTCGACGTCCTGGCCGGAAGCGAGTAGCGCGGGGGTGGTCTGCGCGGTCAGCTTCTGCTGCGTAACGAGCCCGTCGAAACTCGTCTTCGACAGCGTGTCCTCGAAGGCATTGCGCTTCTCGGTGAGCAGTGCGGCGGTCTTCTGCGTCGCGAGCGTCTTGGTCAGCTCGGGGGTCGCGGCGGCGAGCGTCGTCGCGGGACGGACGCGTTGCTTCTCGATCTTGAGCACGATGAAGCCAAGCGGCGCGCGCAGCGGTCCGGCGACGTCGCCCGCCTTGCCGGCGAAGGCCGCATTGGCGATCTCGGGCGAGGATTGCGCGGCGTAATCGGCCTTGGTCGTGTCGGTGAGCGTCGCCGGCTCGAGCCCGGCGGCCTTCGCGGCCTCGGCGATCGGCGTCCCGCCGCGCACCTTGGCGGCGAGCGCGGTGGCGGCATTCTGGTCGGCGACGACGACCTGGACGATCGTGCGCAGATCGGCAGCGGCATATTTGCCCGCCTGCGCCTTGAAGGCGGCGGCGATTTCGGCCGCACTCGGCGTCGCGGCGGCGGCGACGCTGGCCGGGTTGACGAGCGCATAGCGCACTACGCGGCGCTCGGGGACGCGGTAGCGCGACGCGTTGCGCGCGTAATAGGTGTTGAGCTCGGCCGCGGTCGGAACGGCCCCGGCGGGCACCGCCTGCGACGGGATGAAGCCGATCGTCCCGGCGCGCTTCTCGAGCAGCAGGCTGGCGTAGGGCAGCGCGAGCTGGAGCGGGACCTGGCTGGCTTTCAGCGGCGACTGCCACAATTGCTTGACGAGGATCTGGTCGGTGGTCTGCAGGCGGACGTCGGCGTCGGTCATGCCGATCTGGCGCAGCACGCCTTCATACTTCTCCTGGCTGAACTTGCCGTCGAGCCCGGAAAGCCCCGGTTGCGCCGCGATCACCGCATCGACCGCGGGCTTGCCGACGACCATGCCTTGCGCCTGTGCATATTGGCGGTAGGCGGTCGAATCGATCAGCCGCTCGAGCGTCGCATCGAACCCGCCGCCCGCGACGAACTGCGCCATGTCGAGCGTCGGCTGCTGCTGGCGATAGCCGTCCATGTCGCGCTGCACCGCGGTCTGCAACTCGCTGACCGAGATCGTCTTCTTGCCGACGGTCGCGACCACGTCGCCCTTGGCGACCGGGTTGGCGCTGCCCGACAGGCCCGCCCGGTCGCCCAGCACGAACCCCAGGCCGAGCAGGGCGACGAAGCCGAGCGCGATCGCGCCTCCGAACCGGTGGGCAATCATACGGCGGAAAAAGCTGAGCATGGTCGGAAACGGCCAATCTGTCTGGAGCGGTAACGCGCTGCTTTAGGCGGCGGCGGGGGCGGCATCAACCCAGGCGGTTGGACTTGTGCCGCGCGCGCGCTTCGGTATCGCTGTTTGAAAGAACCACGATGGAGAGACGCAGGATGGCGCGACGCAAGCTGGTGGCTGGCAATTGGAAGATGAACGGCAATCTCGCCGCCTTGGCCGAACTGGTCACGATTGCGGACGCCGCGCGCGCCGCGCCGGGGGTCGACGTCTCGGTCGCGCTGCCCGCGACGCTGATCGCGCCGGCGGTGGCGCGCGTGCCGGGCTTCGCATTCGGCGCGCAGGACGTGCACGAGGCCGAGAGCGGCGCGCATACCGGCTGCCTCTCCGCCGCGATGCTGGTCGAGGCGGGTGCGGCCTTCACCATCGTCGGGCATAGCGAGCGCCGCACCGACCAGGGCGAGACGAGCCAGGATGCCTGGGCCAAGGCAAGCGCGGCGCATCGCCACGGGCTCGGCGTGATCCTGTGCGTCGGCGAGACCGATGCCGAGCGCGACGCCGGCCGTGCCGCGCGCGTCGTCCAGGCGCAGATCGAGAAATCGGTGCCCGATCTCGCGACCGGCGACTGGCTGACGATCGCGTACGAGCCGCGCTGGGCGATCGGCACGGGGCGCACCCCGACGCTCGACGAGATCGGCGAGGTCCATGCGATCACGCGCGCCAAGCTGCGCACGCTGGTCGGCGATGCCGCCGACGGGATCCGCATCCTTTATGGCGGCTCGGTGACGGGAGCCAATGCCGCGGCGATCCTCCAGACCGAGGATGTCGACGGCGCGCTGGTCGGCGGGGCGAGCCTGACGGCTGCCAAGTTCGTGCCGATCATCGAAGCGGCCTGAAGCGCCGGCGTGGCGCGCAAGCTCAAGGTCTTCGTCGTGCCGGCCGGCTTCAGCGACGCCTATGTCGCCGCGCCGAGCCGCAAGGCGGCGCTCGCGGCGTGGGGCAGCGAGCACGATCTGTTCGCGCGCGGGATCGCGCAGGAAGTAACCGACCCCGCGCTGACCGCGGAGCCGCTGGCGAAACCGGGCGAAGTGATCAAGCGCTCGCGCGGGACGACCGCCGAGCAGATCGCGGCGCTGCCGGCGGCACCGGCGCGTGCGGCGAAGGCGCCCGAACACGCGCCGCGCAAGCGTGCCAACGCCGGGGGCGGCGCCGCGAAGCGCGCGGTCTCGAGGTCGCGCGCGCCCGAGCCCAAGCCCGCACCCCCGCCCAAGCCCACGAGCGACGCGCTTGCCGCCGCCGAGCAAGCGCTCGCCGAGCTCGAAGCGAGCTACCGCGACGCCGACGCCGAGCTCACCGTCCGCCAACACGCGCTCGACCGCGAGCGCCGCGATCTCGACGCGCAGCATACGCGGGAGACCGCGGCCAGCAGTGCGGCGCTCGCCACCGAACGGTCCCGCTACGACGCTGCGATGGCGCGCTGGCGGAAGGCGCGGGCGGCCGGGTGATCCGTCGCCGCACGGTGCCGCGCGCTTGACTCGATTGACCCCAAGACGCGACATTTACGATCGCGATCGTTTCCATTTCGGTGCAGATGCAGCCAGGCCCGATCGACCATTTCAAAGAGCTTCCCGCTCATACCATAACAGCCGGGTTGTAGGACAGAGCGATGTCCGCGGCGCCCGATGGCGGACGGTCAGGCCGTCCGTACGCGCTCAAGACCAAGTGCAATCCGGCTCGGGAGATCGATCGCAAGCGGTACCGCAAAACAGAACGACGCACGCGGCGGCTCCTGCAAATGCAATCGCGACCGACCCCGGTCGATATCCCGACTCGCGCCGCGGGCTTCCACGAGCCGGGCCTTGCTAGGTCCCAAGCGCGAAATCGATCCCCGTCAGCCGACACGTTGCAGCGACATGATGCAGGTAGAGCCTCGGCCAAGGCCGTTCGGCCGTCAGCGAAGCCTCGTCGCGCGCGACTTCGAAACCCGTGATACGATTGCGATCGACGTCGAAGCTCAGCGGGATGGGCAGATAGCTGTACCAATCGCGGGAGCGGCTAGCCGCAGGCGATCGACCGAAACGTTTGCGCACCTGCGAGAGCGGATCGCCCACTCCGGTGCCCAGGATGCGAAGCAACGGCCCCGCGCGTGCTGCCCCGTCAACCTCGTCGGGCCGGCTGGGGAAATTCCCTTGCGAACATGGCGCGCTGGTCATCGTGAAAGGCGGCTCAGTGTCGATGGCGACGAGGCGCTTATCGAGGAAGCGCAGTTCGGCCATGCGAAACCGGGCTCGGCCATTCACCACCAGCGCGCCGCCCGCAACGGGAAAGACATAGAGCGTCGCGGTTGACGCCGCACCGGGCGACCGAGCAACCGGCGCGCCCAATCGTCGTTCTGCATCCTGCTCGGTCATGCCGAGCGTGACGGGACCTATTTGCCAGCAGGATGGCGGTATGGCGCTGGATCTCTGGCGTGAAACGGCGCTCGCCAGCGCACGGTCACACGACGCTGCCGACGCATGGGTTGCGCGCGGTGAGGACGCGAAGGACGGAGGAGGACTAACAACCATGCTCATCGTCAGGGCGATGCCGAAATAGCCACGCATATCGACTCCGTTGGCAAGCAATGTCCGAGCCTACGCCTTTCGCCAACGTCTGCAATCGCCGCATGCCGCGCGGGATTCGGTCAGACCGCCCGGACCCGTCGGTGCCGTTACAGGCTATGCCGTCGCGCGGCTCTCCCGAAAGTGGACAATGCGCTATCGATCAATCGCGCAAGTCCGTGGTCAGCTGCCATCGACCGCCACGGAGCTACCTGGGCGGCAAGAAACGGGAGGTTGAGCACGAAGCGGTCGAAGCTTCGGAAGCCCTCGACCGACGCGACACGATACGTCTCAGCGATATCGTGAGCGGCGTATACCGAATCAGGCTAGCGGCAATTCCGATGGGATGAATCCCATCGAGTCCGCGAGTGCGATTGCGAGCGCGCTGGCGATACCGCTTGTACCGTGAAGTTTCACCGCTCGCCGGGGCGCGAGACTTCGCTTTGGGCCCGCCTCAGAGCGTCTCTTCCAATTGATCGAGCAACGCTGCGAAGCGGCGCAGCAGCGCACGATAGGGCGCAGGCGATGCGAGATCGACGCCCGCGTTTAGAACCAGTGTATAGGCATAGTCCGACCCGCCGGCCGACAACAGGTCAAGGTAGCGCGCGCGGACGCCAGTGTCGCCGGCGCGGATCGCCTGCGCAAAATAGGAGGACGCGGCGATCGCGGTCGCATATTGGAACGAATAATAACTGGTGTAGAATTGCGGAATGAACGACCATTCCATCGCATAGGCCGGGTCGATCTCCATGACCGGGGCGTGATAGTCCTTCAGCAGCTCGAGATAGGTTTCCGACATCGCGGCGCCCGACATCGGCGCACCGGTAGCGGCCTGGCCATGCACGGCATGTTCGAATTCGCTGAGCATCGGCTCGCGGAAGATGTTGAGGCGAAGCAATTCGAGCAACTGGCCGAGATAGAACAGTTTTTCCGGTTTGCTGGCGGCGGTGTCGATCAGATGGTGCGCGAGCAGCTGCTCGTTGCAGGTCGACGCGATTTCCGCGACGAAAGTTTCATAATGCGCGGTCTCGAACGGTTGCTTGCTGTTGGCGAGCACGCTGTGCATCGCGTGCCCCCATTCATGGACGTAGGTCGTCAAACCCTGATAATCGGGGGTGTAGTTCAGCAGAATGTAGGGATGCACGCCATAGGCGTCGGGGTTGGTGAAGCTGCCGGCATATTTGCCGGGACGCGGCGTAAAATCGACCCAATGCGCGCCGCTCGCAGCCGAGAGTTTGGCACCATAATCCGCGCCGAGCGGTCGGACGGCCTCGACCATGACGGTACGTGCGGCTTCGGGAGAGAAGGTCCGAATGGTGCGGCCGAGCGGGACGTACATGTCGTAATAATGGAGATCGGGCAGACGCAGCGCACGCTGGCGCAGTCGCAGATAGCGGTGCAGCAACGGGATCCCCGCGCGCGCCTCCGCGATCATCGTCGTGAACACCGCGCGCGGCGTGGCGCTCGTCGCAAGCGCGGCGTCGAGCGCATCGTCATAATGTCCGAGCCGCGCGAGCATCGCGTCCCCCGCCACCTGCGTCGCGAAGATCGACCCCAGGGTGCTTCGGTAGGCGCCGTAGCTCCCCCAGAACGTATCAAAAACGCGTTTGCGGTCGGCGCGCTCGGCGACGGCGCGTGCGCGGGTGTACCCCGCATCGTCGAGCCGCACCGCGGCACCGGTCGACAGGCGGAGGGTCGGATGCGGCATGTCCGAGCCCAGCAGCTGATTGTAGATCGTTTGTGGCCCGCCGAAGAGCTGCCCTCCCGACGCCAGCGCGGCCACCTCGTCGGCCGGCAGCGCGTGGGGCGCCAGCCTGAGGACGTCGTGCAAGCCATGTCGGTACCGCGCCAATGTCGGGTCAGCCGCCAGCCAGGCATCGATCCGGTCGCGGCCGAGCGTTCGAATCGCCGGGTCCAGCCACGCCGTCGCCACGGCCAGTTCGCCCGCGAGCGCGGCCGCACGCGCCTGGCGCTGCTGGGCGGCGCCATCGCGCAGATCGGCGCTTGCCGACAGCCGGGCGTAGGCCGCCAGCCGCATCGCTTCGCGCTGCGCGCCCGAAATGGCGGCCAACGCTGTGCCGAAGGTTTGGGCGTTTCGGGCAAACCCGGTCTCGAAGGCGGCGAGCTTCGCAATTTGCGCCCCGGCCGCGGCCATAGCCGCCATCCAGGCGCTTTCGCTCGGGTACAGGTCGCGTAGGTCCCATTCGGTCGGGAAGGGATCCACCGCGAAGCTCGGCCCCGTCATCAGCATCATCGCCGAAAAGGACATACCAGTTAGCGCTTCGCGACGATTCATCCGCCCTCCTTAGCGGCGCAGCCGGACCGCGCCAACAAGGCGCGGACCACGCCCCGGTGGCGCAGGCGGGGGGGCACTGCGGGCTTGCCCGGTTGCGCCCTGTCGTCGGGGATCATCATCGTCGATGGTGCGCCTTGCGGCCTATCGCGACGACGGTTTCGCGAAGCCACGATACCGATCCGCCGTCACGCGGCCAAGCACACTTCGATCTCGTCGAAGCGTCGCCAGCGATACACCGCCCAGCTGACGATCCAGCACACAGCGAACACGCCGATGATCCCGAAGCCGAGCAGGTTGAACCGCCCGCCCAGATCGCGCGCGACAGACCAGGGCGCGCCGCGCAGATCGAGCTTGTCGGCGATCAGCGCCATCGTCTCGATTCCGCCGATGACGATCGCGACGAACGCCGACACCGCGGTGATGGTGATGTTGTAATAGAGCTTCCGGATCGGCTTGACGAAGGCCCATTCATAGGCGCCGAGCATCAGGATGCCGTCGGTCGTGTCGATCAGCGCCATTCCCGCCGCGAACAGCGCGGGCAGGACGAGCACCGGCCCGATCGCAAAGACATGCGCCGCCTGCGCCGCCGACAGGCCGAGGATCGCGACTTCGGTCGCCGTGTCGAAGCCAAACCCGAACAGGAAGCCGAGCGGCGCCATGTGCCAGCTCCGCGACACCAGCCGGAACAGCGGCCGGAACAGCCGCGCGAGCAAGCCGCGCCCGCCGAGCAGCATGTCGAGATCCTCATCGACATAGGCGCCGCCCGCGCGAACGTGCGCGAAGGTGCGCCATACCGATCGCAGGATGACGAGGTTCATCGCTGCGATCGTGAACAGGAACGCCGCCGACACGATCGTCGCCACGACCCCGCCGGTCGCCTTGAGCGCTTCGAAACCGGCCAGCGCAGAGGCGGTGAAGGCGACCGCGACCGACGCCAGCAGGATGATCGTGCTGTGCCCGATCGCGAACCAGAAGCCGACCGTCGTCGGACGTTGCCCGTCCTGCATCAGCTTGCGCGTGACATTGTCGATCGCCGCGATGTGATCGGCATCGACCGCGTGGCGCAGCCCGAGGCCCCAGGCGAGGAGCGCGGTGCCGAGCATCAGCGGCTGCGCGTGGAACAGCGCGAGCGCCCAGATCCAGGCACCGATATTTGCGCCGATCAGCAGCACGTACAACAGGCTGATCCGCCGCCGCAGCGTGGGTGCGTGGGACGACGGAGCAGAGACTGGCATAGGATCGGCTTTCGGCAAAGGGGGCGGCGCGTGGCGGCGGGTCATCGTTCGAGGATCCGGTCCGCGATCGGTTCGCGGGCCTGCCAGCCGCGGCGTTCGAGCTCGGGGAGATCGGACGGATCGGTCGGATAGCCGAGGCACAGCAGCGCGATCAGCGTCCAGCCGGCGGGAACGTCGAGCAGCGTGGTCACGACGCGCGGATCGAGGATCGACACCCAACCGACGCCGATGTCGCGCGCGCGCGCCGCGAGCCACAGCGTATGGATCGCCATGACGGTCGAATAGCGCAGCATCTCGGGCATCGTGTCGCGACCGAGGCCGTGCCCCGCTTCCGGTGCCTCGTCGCAGAACACCGCGAGCAGTTCGGGCGCTTCGCCGATCCCGTGGAGCTTGAGCGCCCGATAGCGCGTGCGCACCGCCGCGTCGAGGATGGCGCGGGCCGCGTCGGCGGAGGCGGCATCGACATGATCGGCGAGCGCTGCGCGGAGCGCCACCGACCGGATGCGGACGAAACGCCATGGCTGGGCGTTGCCGACCGATGGCGCAAGCGCGGCGATGTCGAGCAGCGCGCGCATATCCGCCTCGGACACCGCGCGCGCGCTGAAATGCCGTACGTCGCGGCGCCAGCGGAGCAAGCTCTCGAGCTGCTGCCCGAATGCCGGATCGAAGTCGGGCGCGGTCATGTGCCCGTCCCCGATCGGCGCAGAAGATAGGTATCCATGATCCAGCCATGCTCCGCCCGCAGCCTGGCGCGCTGCGCGACGATATCTGCGGACACCGCGGCCAGCGGGCCCGCGACCAGCGCCTGGTGCGGCATGCCGAGATAGGCGCCCCACCAGATCGTGACGCCGTGCGGGTCGAGCGTGGCGAACGCGCAATCGCCGTCGAGCATCACCGCGAGCGTATCTGCCGTCGCGGGCCAGCCATCGGCACGCAGCCGGCGTCCGGTCGTCACGAGCACGGGCGCGGCGAGCGTGTTGAGCGCGATCGCATGCGCCGCGGTCAGCGCCTGCAGGCTGGTGATGCCGGGCACGACATGGACGCGGATCGCCAAGCCGCGATCGCGCAGGCGGTCGGCGATCCGCAGGCTGCTGTCGTAGAGCGACGGGTCCCCCCAGACGAGCAGCGCGAGCCGGCCGCCGTGCGGCAAGTGCGTCGCGATCTGGCGCGCCCAGCACGCGGCGATCGCATCGTGCCAATCGCCGACCGCGGCGAGATAGGCGTCGCTCGCCGCACGTTCGGGCAGGTCGAATTCGACGACGCGCGTCGCGCCGTGCAGCACGTCGGCGCACAGCGTGCGGCGCAGCTCGATCAGGTCCGATGTCGCGTCGCGTTTGCGCGGGAGCAGGATCAGGTCGGCGGCGTTCATCGCCGCCGCCGCCGCGCGCGTCAGATGGTCGGGATTACCGGTGCCGATCCCGATGAGGTGCAGGTCGATCATGCCTGCGGTCCATGCAATGCGACGGCAGCGACGCCGCCGCGCGCGTCGCGCCAGCGATTGACGGACCCGCTCATCGTTCGGGCGCGATCAGATGGAAGAAGGTGCCCGACACACGACCACGATGCGATCCGGTCTCGGCGACGGGTGTGCCCTCGGCATCGACGACGTGTGCGAGCGGGGCGTCGGGCTGGTCGAGGATCGTCGAATAATGGAATTCGTGGCCACGCAGCGTGGTGCCGCTATCCGCGCCCGCCATCGGGGCGAGCAGCGTCGCATGCCGATAGCCGAGATGCATCTTTCGCTGCGCATAGCTGGTCACCAGACCGAGCAGCCCCGCCATGCGGTGGCGCGTGCCGTCGGCGTCGATCAGGCCTTCGCCGAGCGCCATATAGCCGCCGCACTCGCCATGCACCGGGCGGGTCGCGGCATGCTCGGCGAGCGCGGCGTGGAACGTCCGTGCCGCGGCGAGGCGTCCGGCGTGGAGTTCGGGATAGCCGCCGGGCAGCCAGACCAGGTCTGCACCGGGGTCGGGGGCTTCGTCGGCGAGCGGCGAGAAGGGCAGGATTTCGGCGCCGGCGCTGCGCCACCCGGCGAGCATGTGCGGGTACGCGAAGGAGAAGGCGGCGTCCTGCGCGAGCGCGATCCGCTGCGCGGGTGGCGCGAAACGGTGGGCGTGCGGGGCGGGGGCGGGGGTAGCGGCGGCCGCCGCGCGGATCGCCGCGAGGTCGACATGGTCGCGCAGGAAGACCGCATAGTCGGCGATGCGCGCGTCGAGGTCGGGATGCTCGGACGCTTGGACCAGGCCGAGGTGGCGCTCGGGCAGCTTGAGGTCGCCGCGCCGCGGCAGCGCGCCGAAGACGCGGAGGCCGACCGCCGCCATCCCGCTGCGCGCGAGGCGTTCGTGGCGCGGGCTCGCGACTCGATTTAGGATCACGCCGGCGATCTGCACCGCGGGATCGTAGCGCGCGAAGCCGAGCGCGGTCGCGGCGGCGGATTGCGCCTGGCCCGACACGTCGATCACCAGCACGACCGGCCAGCCCATCCGCCTCGCGACGTCGGCGCTCGCGCCGTTGCCGGTCGCGCCCGGCTTCGCGACGCCGTCGAACAGGCCCATCGACCCTTCCGCCAGCACGAGGTCGGTATCGCGCGCCTCGGCGGCGAGGCCGTGGAGCATCGGCTCGGCCATCGCCCAGCTGTCGAGGTTGAACGACGGCCGCCCGCTCGCCGCGCGGTGAAAGGCGGGGTCGATATAATCGGGGCCGCTCTTGAACGGCTGGACGCGCAGCCCCGCGTCGCGGAAGGCGCGCAGCAGCCCGAGCATCACGGTGGTCTTGCCGGTGCCCGAGGCGGGGGCGGCGATCATCAGGCCGGGGGTCATTCGCTCGTCTCCGCAAAGGGGGAAGTGGCGCTTTGCGGGCGGAAGCGGCGGTCGTAGCCGGTCGCGTAGAGGCTGCTTTCGGCGAAATCCTCGGCGGCGAGGACCGGCCCGACCAGGATCAGCGCGGTGCGCTCCGGCCCATCGGCCGCGGCCGCGACGATCGTCGCGAGCGTGGCGCGGAAGATCCGCTCGTCGGGCCAGCTCGCGCGCCAGACGACCGCGACCGGGCAATCGCCGCCATATGCCGGGGTCAGCTCGGCGACGACGCGGTCGAGCGCGTGGATCGAGAGGTGGATCGCGAGCGTAGCCCCGGTCGCGGCGAAGGCGGGGAGGGTCTCTGCCCGCGGCATCGCGCTGGCGCGACCCGATGTGCGCGTCAGGACGACCGATTGCGCGAGACCTGGCAGCGTGAGTTCTGCCTCGAGCGTCGCGGCGGCGGCGGCGAAGGCGGGAACGCCGGGCGTGACCGTGAACGGGATGCCGAGCGCGCGGAGTCGCCGGAGCTGTTCGCCCAGCGCCGACCAGATCGACAGGTCGCCCGAATGCAGCCGCGCGACATCCTCGCCTGCCGCGTGCGCTGCCGCGATCTCGTCGAGGATCGCATCGAGCGACAGCGGCGCGGTGTTCACGATCCGCGCGCCCGCCGGGCAATGGTCGAGCAGCGCTTCGGGCACGAGCGACCCGGCGTACAGACACACCGGCGACGCGGCGATCCGGTCGCGGCCGCGCAGCGTGAGCAAATCGGGTGCGCCGGGGCCGGCGCCGATGAAGTGGACGGTCATGTCGAGGGTCCTTGAGCGATCGCGCAGGTCGCCCTGCGATCGGGGGAGATCTGGCGCCGCGCAATCACACGCGCGCCTTCGCCGGCGGCGGCGAGCGCGGCGGCTTCGGCAACGCTGCCGGTGCCACGTGCCGGGAGGCTGGGGGGCGAGCGGGTCGGCGTCGTGACACTGGTCAGCGCTTCGGGCGGAATGCCGATCAGCGCGAGCCCGAGCCGTTCGGCCAGCGGCGCGAGCATCTCGGCCTTGTCGTCGGGCGCGGCCAGTGCGGTGAGGGGCGGATGCCCGTGCTGCGCCAGCGCCAGTGCGGCTTCACACGACGCCAGCTCGGCATTGCCGCGAAATCCGAAGCCCGCGACGATCACCGCGACACGCTCCACTGGACGATCGGATAGTGCGCGCGCCAGCCGCGGCGCGAGCCGAGCGGCGCGGCGTCGGACAGTTCGATCCGCAGCAGATCGCCGCCCTTTGCGCGGTGCCAGGTCGCCAGCAGCGCTTCGGATTCGAGCGTAACTGCGTTGGCGACGATCCGCGTGCCCGGGGCCAGATGCGTCCAGAGCCAGTCGAGCAGCGCGTCGCTAAGCCCGCCACCGATGAACACCGCATCGGGCGCGGGCTGGCCGCCCAGTCCGTCGGGCGCGCGTACGTCGATCACGTGAAGTCGGTCGACCCCGAGCGCCGCCGCATTGGCGCGCGCGCGTTCGGCGCGGATCGGATCGGCTTCGAACGCCAGCGCCTGGGTGGTCGGATGCGCGAGCAGCCATTCGATCGCGATCGATCCCGATCCCGCGCCGATGTCCCACAAAGTCTCGAACGGTTTCGGCGCGAGTGCGGACAGCGTGAGCGCGCGGACCGGGCGCTTGGTGATCTGGCCGTCATGCGCGAACCAGCTGTCGGGGCGTCCGGTCGCGGCGGGGAGGACCGCACCGTCGCCCGCGACGGCGATGCCGACCGCGACCGGATGCGCGATATCGGTGAGGGCGATCGCGGCGGCAGTGGTTTCGCGCATGCGCTCGCGCGGACCGCCCAGTGCCTCGAGCACCCACAGCCGACTGTCCTCGAAGCCCTGATCGAGCAGATATCGCGCCAGCGCACCGACCGCCGCGCCATCGCGCACCAATACGATCGCGCGGACATCGGGGGCGAGGATTGGGCGCAGCCGTGCGAAGGGGGCGGCGTGGAGGCCGAGGCAGTGGGTCGTGTCGAGCGCCCACCCCAGCCGCGCCGCCGCGAGACTGAAGGTCGAGGGCATGGGATGCGCGATCCATTCGTCGGGCTCGAGTGCGCGCGTGACGACCGAACCCGCACCGAACCAGAACGGATCGCCCGAAACCAGCAGCACGACGCGCCGCCCGCGCTGCGCCAAGAGCGGCACGATCCCGTCCTCGAACGGCACCGGCCACGGCGCCGACGGACAAGCGAGGTGCGGCAGCAGCGCAAGGTGGCGCGTCGCGCCGGTCACCCATTCGGCGCGCGCCAGGGCATCGCGGCTTGCGGTGGACAGGCCGGCTGGTCCATCCTCGCCGATCCCGACGATCGTCAGCCATGCCTTGCCGAGTTCATCCGCCATGCCGAATATCCTGATCCTCGGTGGCACGGCCGAGGCGAGCGCGCTCGCGCAGGCGCTGGCGCTGCGCGGCGATCGCGCCGTGCTGAGCTATGCCGGGCGCACCGCCAGCCCCAAGCCGCAGCCCGTGCCGAGGCGCGTAGGCGGGTTCGGCGGCGCGGCGGGGCTCGCTGCCTATCTGCGGGCGCAGCGGGTCACGCATCTGATCGATGCGACCCATCCGTTCGCCGCGCGGATGAGTGCCAACGCGGTCGAGGCAGCTGCGGCAACCGGTGTCCCGTTGATCGCGCTGTCGCGATCCGCCTGGACCGCTGAGTCCGGCGACGACTGGCGGCACGTGCCCGACATCGAAGCGGCGGTCGCCGCGCTCGCGGGGCCGTGCCGCGCGGTGATGCTGGCGCTCGGGCGGATGCACGTCGCGGCGTTCGCGGCGCAGCCGCAGCATCGCTATCTGCTGCGTTTCGTCGATCCGCCCGAGGTCGCGCCGGCGCTGCCCGATCATCGCCTCGTAGTCGATCGCGGACCCTTCCATGTCGCAGGCGATGCCGCGCTGTTGCGGGAGCATGCGATCGATCTCGTCGTCTGCAAGAATGCCGGTGGCACGGGCGCGCACGCCAAGCTGCTGGCAGCGCGCGAATTGGCGATCCCGGTGCTGATGATCGACCGCCCGACCCTGCCCGAGCGTCGGCAGGTCGATACGGTGGCCGATGTGCTGCGCTGGATCGATCATGCCGCCGACCGCGGGGTATAGAGGATCGGTGCGCCGCTGCGGACGATCGTCCGCGTGGCGCTCGACCCGACGATGACGAGCGTCCGCATGTCGGCCATCTCAGGGCTCGCGTCGGGCAGCGGGACGACGCGCAGCATCTCTTCGGGGGTCGAGACCGCGCGCGCGAACAGCACGGGCCGGGCGTCCGCGCAGACCTCGCGCAGGATCTCGAGCGCCCGCCCGAACCCGTCGGGCCGGCTCCGCGACCGCGGATTGTAGCAGGCGATCGCGAAATCCGCCTCGGCGGCAAGCCGGATGCGCCGCTCGATCAGCGCTTGCGGCTTGAGATTGTCCGACAGGTTGATCGCGCAGAAATCATGGCCGAGCGGGGCGCCCGCGCGCGCTGCCGCCGCCAGCATCGCGGTAATGCCGGGCAGCACGCGGATGTCGAGCTCGCGCCATGCGGGCGGCCCATGCTCGACCGCCTCGAACACCGCCGCCGCCATCGCGAACACGCCGGGATCGCCCGACGACACGACCACGACGCGCTGCCCCGCCATCGCCAGCTCGAGCGCATGCCGCGCGCGGTCGAGCTCGACGCGGTTGTCGGTGGCGTGGAGCGCCAGCCCCGCGCGCGGCGCGACCCGCGCGACATAGGGGATATAGCCGATCACGTCGGTCGCTTCGGCCAGCGCCGCGGTGACTTCGGGCGTCACCAGCGCCGCATCGCCCGGCCCGAGCCCTGCGATCGCGATCCAGCCGGTCATGGCCGCCGCCCCTGGCCGTGGATCAGCAGGATCGAGAAATAGGGCGCGATGCCGTCCGCCTCGGCGAGCCGCGTCACGCGTTGGTCGGGCATCGCGGCATATTCGACCAGCCACGCCGCATCGTCGCGCCCGGCGGCGGCGACTGCGCGGCGCAGCTTGGCGAGATGGCGGCCGATCTTCATCACCACCAGCGCATCGGTGTCGCGGATGCGGCGGGTGAGCTCGTCCTCGGCGATCGTCGCGGTGAGCACGGTCAGCACGTCCTCGCCCCAGGTGATCGGCGCGCCGCTGGCGGTCCAGGCGCCCGACATGCCGGTGATGCCGGGGACGACGCTGACCGGCGCGATCCCTCCCAGCCGGCTGTGGAGATGCATGAACGAGCCGTAGAAGAAGGGGTCGCCCTCGCACAGCACGACGACGTCCTCGCCGCGCGCCGAAAGCGCGGCGAGGTGATCGGTGCAGGCGGCATAGAAGCCGCAGAGCCGGTCGTTATAGCGCGGGTCGGCGACCGGGATCTCGGTGGTGACGGGATATTCCATCGCGAATTCGGTCGCATCGGCGCGCAGCATGCCCTCGACGATGCGGCGCGCCTGGCCCGGCTTTCCCGCCTTGCGGAAATAGGCGACGTGGCGCGCGCCGCGCACCAGCCGGTCGGCGCGGACGCTCATCAGATCCTGCGCGCCCGGGCCGAGGCCTACGCCGTGGATGATGCCTTGGGTGGGCGGGGACGTCATTCGGCGCGGCTCGCGAGCGCGTTGATCGCCGCGACGGTGATCGCGCTGCCGCCCATCCGGCCTTCGACGACGACGCACGGCACGGGCTGTTCGGCCCACAGCGCCGCCTTCGATTCGACCGCGCCGACGAAGCCGACCGGGCAGCCGATGATCGCGGCGGGACGCGGGCAGGCGGGGTCCTCGAGCATGTTGAGCAGATGGAACAAGGCGGTCGGCGCATTGCCGATCGCAACCAGCGCGCCGGCCAGATGCGGCCGCCACAGTTCGAGCGCGGCAGCCGAGCGCGTGTTGTCCATCGCTCGCGCGAGATCGTGGGTCTCGGGCGCGTGGAGCGTGCAGATCACCGGATTGTCGGCGGGAAGCCGAGCGCGCGTGATCCCTTCGGTCACCATTCGTGCATCGCACAGGATCGGCGCGCCTGCCGTAAGCGCGCGCCGCGCGATCGACGCGAAGTCGGGCGAAAAGCGGATGTACTCGGCCAGCCCGACGAGGCCCGCGGCGTGGATCATGCGGACCGCGACCGGTTCCTCCTCGGCGGTGAAGCGCGCCAGCTGGGCCTCGGCGCGGATCGTCGCGAAGGATTGGCGATAGATCGCGGCGCCGTCGGTTTGATAGACATGCGGCATCAGGCGGCTCCGAAACGGGCGAGGATCTGGATCTCATCGAGCCCCGATACGGCGGGCGGCGCACCGGCGCGGGCGCCAAAGGCGAGGTCGAAACGGCCATCGCGCCCGGTGAGCACGACATCGGCGGGCTGCGCGCGCGCGCAGCCCTTGGCGCAGCCGGAGACATGCAGCTGGCCCTGGACATGTGGCGCGAGGCGCCGCGCGAGCGCGCGCGTCGCGACGCTCGCTTGCGAGCAGGCGGGTGCGCCGACGCAGGCGTCGGTGTGCAGGAGCGCGGGCTCGGGCTGTTCGGCGGCGGCGCCGTCCTCGACGATCAGCCGCCGCCATGGGGTGACGCGGATCGCGCCGGCGTCCTTAACCAAGGCGGCGAGCTCCGCCGCGTCGATCCGTCCGAACGCGAGGCCGACCACTGCGCCGAGCGGATGCGGTCCCGTTGCGATCGCAAGACCGGGCGGCGACGGGGATACCGCGTGATCCGCCCATGCGGGCAAGGCGGCGGGGTGGCGCGCCATCCGACCGGCGGCGATCCCGCCGCTCGCGACGAACCAGTACGCGAGCGCCACCGCAATATCGACCTCGGTGCCGGCACGAAGCACGGCGCCGCGCGCATGCCCATCCGCGCGCACCATCAATGCGCCGGTGACGGCCCGCTCGATCCGGATGTCGGCGGGCGCGTGGTGCAGCACCGGCGCGGCCCCCGCATCGATCGCGAAGCCGAATTTGCCGGGGAGCTCGGGAAGCTCGGCCAGCCGAGCGGCGAAGTCGCTTGCGATCCGATGCGTATCGTCGCAGGCATGCCAGTCGGGCGCCAGCAGCAGTGCGCGCCGCGCCTCGCGGACCGGATCGGCATCGACGAGGTCGAGCGCACACAGCGTGGCGATCAACGGCGCCCAACTCTGCTCGCGAACGCCGCGGATCTGCAGATTGGCGCGGTTGGTGACGTCGATCGCGCCATTGCCATGCTCTGCCGCCGCCGCGCACAGGCCGAGCGCCTGCTCGCGCGTCAGCCGCGCGAGGCGCGGGCGCACGCGGACCAGCAGGCCGTCGCCCGCCGCCATCGGGCGATGCGCCGTCGGGCACCAGCCGCGGACCACGCTCATGCGCTCGGCCCCAGCTGCGCGAGGATCGAATTGCGTCGCGTCGGCCACAGCCCCGCCGCGTGCAGCGCGACGAACCGCGCCTCCATCGCCGCGAGCGCCTGCGGATTGGCGTCGGCCATGAATGCGCGGACCTCGTCGCGCGCGAGCGTCGCGTCGTAGTAGAGGTCGATCGATTCGGGCGTCACGACACCCGCGAGATGCGCGAACGCGCCGAGCTGATCGAGCGTCGCGGCAAGCTCGGCCGCGCCGCGGAAGCCATGCCGCATCATGCCCGCGACCCAGCCCGGATGCGCGGCGCGCGCGCGCACGACGCGCGCGATCTCCTCGCCGAGCGCACGGGCGCGTGGGCGGGCCGGGTCGGTCGCGTCGAGGTGATAAAGCGCGGCTTTGCCGCCAGTGATCGCCTGCGCCGCAGCAAATGCGCCCTCATGCGCGGCATAATCGGCGGCGAGCAGAAGGTCGGTTTCGGGCAAGTCCTGGACGTGGACGAAGGCATCGGCCGCCGCGACGCGCGCGGCGATTCCCGCTGAATCGGCTCGTCCGTCGCCGTCGTCGAGCGCATGCGCCGAGGCGGCGAGCCAAGCGGCACCTGCCGCACGGCGCGCTTCGGGCGTATAGGTGTCGGCGCTATCGCCGAGCCCGATGCCATAGCTGCCCGCGCGCGGGCCGAACACGCGCGCACCGGGCGATGCCCCGACGAACGGATTGCGATCCGCCGGCTCGTCACGCGCCGCGAGCGCGCGCACCGCTTGCCCGAACATCGCGCAGAGCGTCGGAAAGGCGTCGCGGAACAACCCCGAGACGCGCAGCGTGACGTCGATCCGCGGGCGGTCGAACTGCATCAGCGGCAGGATCTCGACCCCGGTGACGCGGTCGGACTGGTGATCCCACACCGGTTCCGCGCCGAGCAGATGGAGCGCCATCGCGAACTCCTCGCCGGCGGTGCGCATCGTCGCCGATCCCCACAGGTCGACCACCAGGGCGCGCGGATAATCGCCATGATCCTGCAGATGGCGTCGGATCAGCTCGTCGGCGAGCCGAACCCCCTGCGCATGCGCCGAGCGCGACGGCACCGCGCGCGGGTCGGTGGTGTAGAGGTTGCGCCCGGTCGGCAGCACGTCGCGCCGCCCGCGCCACGGCGACCCCGATGGCCCGGGCGCGACCCGCCGCCCGGCAAGCGCCGCGAGTAACCCGTCGCGCTCCGCCACGCCTTGGTCGCCACGCCCGAAGACGTGGAGGCCGTCGCCATATTGGCTGTCCTTGACGTCGCAGACGAAGGTGTCGATCCGTGTGATCGCCTCGGCGCTTGATCGTGCCTGGTCGAGCGCGAGCACGTCGGCGAGCCCGAGCGCGATCGCTTCGTCAGCAATGTCGCTTTGCAGGCGGTCGCGCCGCGCCGGATCGAGCCCGTCGGCATTCGAGAATTCGTCGAGCAGCGCCTCGAGTCGCCCGAGCCCGGCGCCCCCGCCCGAGGCCACCAGCGGCGGCGGGACATGGCCGATCGTCACAGCGCCGATCCGCCGCTTAGCCTGCGCCGCCTCGCCGGGATCGTTGACGATGAACGGATAAAGCACCGGCATCGCCCCGGTCAGCGCCTCGGGCCAGCACGCCTCGGACAAGGCCACCGCCTTGCCCGGCAGCCATTCGAGCGTGCCATGCGCGCCGACATGCACCAGCGAATCGGTCCCCCGCGCGTGCAGCCAGAGGTAGAAAGCGACATAGCCGTGCCGCGGGCAGCGCGCGAGATCGTGATACTCCTGCGCGCGGATGGCGGCGCTTCCCCGTTCGGGCTGAAGCGCGACGAGACTGTTTCCCGCGGCGACCGCGGCGAAGCGAAAGGCGCCGTCCGCGACATCGGGGTCGTCTTCGGGCGAGCCCCACGCCGCGGCGATGTCGGCCTGAAGCGCGGCGGGGAGCCTTGCCAGCGCTGCGCGGTAGCCGGCCACCGGCCAGGCGCTGCTTCGCGCTGCCAGCGCCGACGGGAGATCCGCCGCGCTGAGCGCCGTCGTCGCATAGCCCGCCTCCGCCAGATCGCCGAGCAGCGCCGCGACCGAGGCGAGCGCATCGAGTCCGACGGCATGCGCGATCTGGTGCGCTTTGCCCGGATAGGTCGACAGCACGATCGCGAGCCGCCGCTCCGCTGTGGGTTTGGCGCCGAGCGCTATCCAGCCGTGGACGCGGTCGGCGATCGCGTCGATCCGTTCCGGCTCGGCGCGGTGCTCGCGGCGGGCATATTGCAGGTCGGCGTCGCGCAGGCGGGTGTCCTTGAAGCTCGCCACACCCGCGAAGAGGCGGCCGTCGACCTCGGGCAACACGACGTGCATCGCGAGATCGGCAGGCGAGAGGCCGCGCGCCGCATCGGCCCAGGCGGCGCGGTCCGAGGTCGCCAGCGCGATCTGGAAGACCGGCACGCCAGCCATGTCGAGCGGGGTCGCCCCCGCTGCATCGCGCGCCGAGAAAGCGGTCGCGTTGACGATCGCGGCGGGGCCGAGCGCGGACACCCAGCGGCCCAGCCAGCCGCGCGCGTCGCCATCCTTGAGCGACGGCGCGAACAGCGCGATCGCGTCATAGCCACGGGCGACGAGGGCGGCGTGCAGCGCCGCGATCGGGTCGAGATCGGCGGCCATGAGGTAGGAGCGGTAGAACACCAGCACGACCCGCGGCCGGACCGAGGTCATTGCGAACGCGGCGGGGCAGGTAACCCCGGGCGCGGGTTGCCAGCCGCCGACCGCGGCGATCGCGCGCGCTGGCGGGGCGGCCTTTACGTACACCCCCGCCGCCAGTGCGAAGTGCGCGATCGCCGCGCGCGCCGCGGCCGCGCCGCCGATGTCGCACAGCTGCGTCAGCCGGCGCAGCGTCGACACCGGCACCGTCGATGCGGCATCGAGGCGCGAGTCGATGCGGCCGTCGGCGGGGATGATCGCGAGCGCGATTCCCCGCCGCCGGGCGAGCGCCGTCACTTGCTGGACACCGTACGGCCAATAGGCGGTCCCGCCGATCAGCCGGATCAGGATGCCCTTCGCCGCGCCCAGCGTGCGCTCGACATAGGTATCGACCGACAGCGGATGCGTCAGCTCGGCGAGGTTGGCGAGCCGCAGGCTCGGCATCGCGTCACCGCCCGCGCGCCACCCGGCCGCGAACGCGCCGAGGTCGCTGTCGGAAAACGACAGCAGCACGAGATCCGCGGCATCCTGCCCCAGATCGCGCGGCGTGGCGCTTTCCTCCAGCCCGTGGCTTTCGCGGAAGACGACATGCATGGCGGATCAGGCCGCCAGCGCCGCCCTGACCGCCGGCGGATCGAGCCGGTCGCGCTCGGCGATGACGACCAACTGCGTGCCGCGCACTTCGTCGCCGCGCCACGGCCGGTCGTACTGGATTCGCACCCGCGCGCCGACCGCCTGGACCAGCAACCGCATCGGCTTGCCCGCCACCGCCGCATAGCCCTTCACGCGCAGCACGGCGCCGCCCGCCGCGAGCGTCTCGATCCGGCGGGCGAGATCCTCCGGGTCGGCGATCTCGCCGAATGCGAGCACGAAGCTGTCGAAATCGTCATGCTCATGCTCGTCCTCGCCGTCATGGTACGAGGGGCGCGCGGCGATATCGTCCTCGGCCGCCGCGCCGAGCCCGAGCACGACGCGCGGATCGATTACGCCGTCGACGAGCTCGACCACGGGCAGCGGCCGCACCGTCTCGGCGGCGATGATCGCGCGCGCCGCGGCGATCCCGGCGGGGCCGGCCAGATCGCATTTGGTGAGCAAGACGAGGTCGGCGCAGGCGAGCTGATCCTCGAACACTTCGGACAGCGGCGTCTCATGGTCGATGCTCGGATCGGCGGCGCGCTGCGCGTCGATCGCGGCGAGATCGGGGGCGAAGCGCCCGGCGGCGACCGCTTCGGCATCGGCGAGCGTAATCACCCCGTCGACCGTGATGCGCGAGCGGATCGCGGGCCAGTCAAACGCCTTGAGCAGGGGTTTGGGCAAAGCGAGCCCCGACGTCTCGATCAGGATATGATCCGGACGTGGGTCCAGCGCGAGCAGCGTCTCGACGGTCGGGATGAAATCATCCGCCACGGTGCAGCAGATGCAGCCATTGGCGAGCTCGACGATGTTCTCGGCCGGGCAATCGGGGATCGCGCAGCCCTTGAGGATGTCGCCATCGACGCCGAGCGTGCCGAATTCGTTGACCACCACGGCGAGCCGGCGCCCGCCGGCGTTGCGGATCAGGTGGCTGATGAGGGTCGTCTTGCCGGCCCCCAGAAAGCCGGTGACGATGGTGACGGGAACCTTCGATAGATCGGACATGCTCTTCCCCGCGGCGCGACAGCAACGAACGGAAGGGGCCGATTTCGGACGACGCGCGACGACGGACGAGCGCCACAAGCCGCCCGCGCCACGCACCGATGCAGCCCCAGCCGCATAGGCTCGTCGCTCAGACGGAGAACCGTGCCGCGGCCATCCCCTGGGCCAAGGCAAGAGCGACCTTATCGCCGGCAGGTCTCCTGGCTCGCGGGTCGCAGCTCGAGCATCGCCTTCCCAGAGGGCCGATCCGAGGATCGGCATGTTCCAGTGGCCGCTCCCATTACTAGGAGCATGACGCTTTCGCTCACCGCTTACAGTTGCAGGGACAGCCGCGGATTTGGGGGAAGACCCCCGCACCGCATTCCCATTCAAGCCCCTCGCGGGGCACCGGCGCGATCTACGAGAGCCGTTTAACGGCCCTCGCTCATGGTCTTAGCCGAAGCGGGGCGGGTTGCCAATTCGCGAATCGTCACGGCATCAACCGCTTGCGGCCCTCGGACAGATGCCAGCGCATCGCCAGCGCGGCGCCTTCGCCGTCGCGCACGCGCACCGCGTCGACGATCATCTCATGCTCGCGCATCATTGCGCCGATCACCTCGGGCGGGCGCGAGCGCGAGATATCGACCCCGGCGCGCATGATCCGGTCGATCTCGCCGGCAAGCGCATCGAAGGCGAGCTCGAACGCGGGGTTGGCGGTCGCGCGGATGATCGCGCGGTGGAGCGCCATGTCTTCGTCATGCGCCGGCGCGCTCGACAACAGCGCTTCGCGCAGCCGCGCGAGCGCTTCGTCGATCGCCTCCATCTCGACGGCCGAGCGGCGGACCGCGGCGAGCCGCGCCGCCTCCGCCTCGAGCACGAAGCGCACTTCATAGGTGCCGAGCGTCGCCGACAGCGCGGCCATCGGCATATAGGCGACGAGCCGTTCCGACGGGCGGCTCTTGACGAACGACCCCGCACCGCGCCGCGCCTCGGTCACCCCGTCCGAGGCGAGCCGCACCAAAGCCTCGCGCACCACTGCGCGCGACATGCCGAACATCTCTGCGAGTCGCGCCTCCGACGGGAGCCGATCGCCGACCGCGAGCGCGTCGCTGTCGATGATCCCGATGATCCCGGCATAGGCGCGGTCGGCCAGTCGTTCCTCGCTCATCGCACGGTCCAGGCGGTCATGTCAGCACGCTGACGACATACACCAGGATCAGCCCCACGACGGACACCACCGTCTCCATGATCGACCAGGTGCGGAAGGTGGTCGGCGTATCGGTGCCGAGATAGCCGCGGACCAGCCAGAAGCCCGGGTCGTTGACATGGCTGAAGAACAGCGACCCGGCGCCGATCGCCAGCACGATCCATTCGGGCGGGGTGCCCGATGCGGCGGCGAGCCCGGGCATGATCCCGGCGGTGGTGATCGTCGCGACCGTCGCCGAGCCCGTGGCGAGCCGCACCGCGACCGCCACCAGCCAGGCGAGCAGGATCGGCGACACCGCGCCGTGCGTCGCGACGCGCGCGAGCAGATCGGACAGGCCGGCGGTGACGAGCACTTGCTTCAGCGCGCCGCCCGCGCCGATCGCGAGCAGGATCGCGCCGGCGGGCTTCATCGTCTCGGCCCAGATCGCGCCCTGCAGCACGCGCCCGAACAGCTGCCGTCCGAACAGCAGCGGAAGCGCGGCGAGATTGGCGATCAGCAGCGCGGCGATCGGGTTGCTCACCGCCGACAGCCAGCCGAGCTGCGCGCCCGGCAGCAGCAGCGTGACCTGCCCCAAAGCGATCAGCAGCACCGGCGCGAGCACGACGCTCAGCGACCGCCACAGGGCAGGGGTGGGGGTCATCGCCGCGACCGTCTCGATGATCGGGGTGCCGAGCGTCACGCCGCGCGCGGTGAAGCGCGCCAGCAGCGGCCCGGCGATGATCGCGGTCGGGATGCCGATCAGCACGCCATAGCCCATCGTCCGCGCGAGATTGGCGTGAAGCGCCTCGACCGCGAGCAACGGCCCGGGATGCGGCGGGACCAGCGCGTGCAGCACCGACAGGCCGGCGAGCGCGGGGAGCATGATCCGCAGCCGCCGTTCGTCGCGATCGGGCCCCGCCGGCAGGGCTGCCGCCACCGCCGCGATGATCGGCATCACCAGCACCAGCCCGGTTTCGAAGAACAGCGGCAGGCCGATCAGCAGCCCGATCGCGAGGCTCGCCCAGGGCGCGCCGCGCGGTCCGGTGCGCCGCAGCATGACGGTTGCGAGCGACGCGGCGCCGTTCGACAATTGCAGCATCGCGCCGAGCGACAGGCCGAGCGCGACGACGAGCCCGGTGCCGCCGAGGATGTCGCCCGCGCCCTTCTGCACGGCCTTGGCGGTGTCGGTTGCTGGCAGCCCGGCGAGCAGCCCGACCGCGAAGGCACCGCAGAGCAGACCGACGAAGGGGTGCAGCCGACCGCGCACGATCAGCACGATCGACAGCGCGATCCCCGCAATCGCGGCAAGTACGAGTCTGATGTCAAGCTCGGTCATGCGCGCGCCGCACGTCGCTGTGTCGGTCGTTCCATCAGCCACCCCCCAGAATCTCGCGTCGATGCGCGATGTGCGATATTGGTAGGACAGGTTATTGCGGCTTTCCAGACAAAACGCACGAAAAAGAGAGGGCGAGCACGATTTACGCTTGAATCTGTCCGACCGATTTCGGTATTGGTACGTCCGTTAGCGCTCCCACGGGCGCAGGCGATTCCGTAGCGAGGCGAGCAGTCCTGGCGCGGCGGGGAAGAGGAAAGATGCCATGGAAGGTCGACAGTATGACAGTCGCGGCGAGCGCGCGACGCGGCCGGGCGGACCGCTCGATCAGCTCACACCGACCCAGTTGAAGGTGATGCGCGGCGTGCATTCGGGCCTGCTCAACAAGCAGATCGCTTACGACCTCGGCATTGCCGAAGCGACAGTCAAGGCGCACATGACCGCGCTGATGCGCAAGCTCAACGTCCACAACCGTACGCAAGTGGCGATCGCCGCGCAAACGCTGAGCGGAACCGCCAAGGCGTCCTGACCCGACGCTGCCCACGCTTACCCTGCCGGGAGATGGACCTTGAATTTCGAACGCCGCAATCTCCTCCTGTTGGCCGCTGCCAGCGCGGTCGCGCCTGAAATGATGTTGCGAACCGCGGGCGCGCAGCCGCTCGCCGCGCCGGGCGGACGCAAGCTCGGCTATGCGATCGTCGGGCTCGGGACCTACGGCCTCGGCGTGATCATCCCCGAATTCGCGCGCTGCCAGAACAGCCGGCTCGCGGCGGTGGTGACGGGCGACGCCGCCAAGGGCGCGCGCGTCGCGGCCGAGCACGGCCTGCCGGCGAGCGCGGTCTATTCCTATGCGAATTTCGACAGCATTCGCGACAATCCCGATGTCGACATCGTCTATGTTTGCCTGCCCAATGCGATGCACGCCGACTATACGATCCGCGCCGCCAAGGCCGGCAAGCATGTGATGTGCGAGAAGCCGATGGCGATCTCGGTCGCCGAATGCGAGGCGATGATCGCCGCGTGCCGCAAAGCCGACCGCAAGCTGATGATCGGCTATCGCTGCCATTTCGAGCCGTTCAACCTCGAGGCGATGCGGCTCGCGCGCAGCGGGGCGGCGGGCAATATCCGCTACGTCCGGACCGAACACGGCTTCACCCAGGGCGATCCGTCGAAATGGCGGCTGAAGCGTGCGCTGTCGGGCGGCGGGTCGCTGATGGACATGGGGGTCTATTCGCTCCAGGCGGCGCGCTACATGACCGGCGAGGAGCCGATCGCGGTGACCGCGCGCGAATCGACCGATCGCAGCGATCCGCGCTTCCGCGAGGTCGAGGACATGATCGAATGGAACCTCGAATTCCCCTCGGGCGCGATCGCGGGGTGCCAGTCGATGTACAGCGCCAATCAGAACCACGTGCTGCTGATGGGCGACAAGGGGCGGATCGAGCTCGAGCCCGCGACGCGCTACAGCGGCAACCATATGTGGACCGGACGTGACGGGCGCGAGCGCGAGCTGACCCCGCCGCCGGGGCCGCGCGCGACGCAGTTCGCGGGGCAGCTCGATCATCTCGCCGACTGCATCGTCACCGGGCGCGAGCCGATCGTCGGTGGCGCGGAAGGATTGCGCGACATGCGCATCGTCGAGGAGATCTACCGCTCGGCGCGCGAGGGTCGCACGATCCGGCTGGACGGACGGGCATGAAGCGGTTGCTGCTGATGGCTACGCTGGTGCTTGCTGCTCCCTCTGCCGCGCAGGCGACCGCGGCCGATCCGACCGGGTTCGCCTCGGCGGCCGACGTTCAGGCGGCGGTCGCGAAGATGGCGGCGGGGATGCAGCCGGGGCAGGGGTTCGCCTATGCGCCTTTGGTGCGCGACGGCGCGACCGTTGCCGCGCTCGAATATTGGAAAGCGCCGGGCAAGCCCGCGGTGCATCCCGACGATGCCGAATACACGATCGTCATCGCGGGTGCGGGTACGCTGATCTCGGGCGGGCGAATGGTCGATCCGCACCCCACGCGCGCCGATCTGGTCGAGGGCAGCCGGATCGAGGGCGGCACGACGCGCACGCTCAGGGTCGGCGACGTGATGCTGATCCCGGCGGGGACGCCGCATTATTTCGGCATCACCGGAGGCAAGCTCGTCCTGCTCGGCATGAAGCTGCCGCGGAAGTGATCGACCGTCGTCGAGTGCTCGCGCTCGGTGCGGCGTGTGTCGCGATGCCCGCCGCCGCGCTGGCGACCGCCCCTGCGATCCGCCGGCTGTCGCCCAAGCTCGACCGGATCATCGCGCCCGACGCGGTGATCGAGACGATTGCGACCGGGATCCGTTGGGCCGAGGGGCCGGTGTGGGTGGCGGGGACGGGGCTGCTCTTCTCCGACCCGCCCGCCAATCTGATGCGGCGCTGGACGCGCGCGGGGGGCACGCGCGCGTTCCTGTCGCCCTCGGGCGCAGCGGGGACCGATCCCAAGCTGGTGCGTGAGGCGGGTTCGAACGGGCTCGCGCTCGGGCATGACGGCGCGTTGCTGATCGCCAATAGCGGCGGGCGCAGCATCGACCGCTTCGATCTCGCGACCAAGCGGCGGCGCGTGCTGGTCGATCGCTACCGGGGCAAGCGCTTCAACAGCCCCAATGACCTCCACGTCGCGCGCAGCGGCGCGCTCTATTTCACCGATCCGCCCTATGGGCTCGCCGATGGCGATACCTCGCCGATCAAAGAGCAGCCGCATAACGGCGTCTATCGCTGGACGCCCGGCGGCGAGGCGGTGCTGCTCGACGGAACGCTGACGCGGCCCAACGGCATCGCCTTGTCGCCCGACGAGCGGCGGCTGTACGTGTCGGTATCGGACGAGGTGGCGCCGGTGATCCGCGTCTACGATCTCGACGCGCGCGGCCTTCCGACGGGTTCGAGGATCTGGCTCGACGCGAAGCCGCTGCAGGCGGGCGGCGCGCCGGGGCTGCCCGATGGGATGAAGATCGCGCGCGACGGGACGATGGTCTGCTCGGTGCCGGGCGGCATGATGTTCCTCACCCCCGAAGCCGAGCCGCTCGGCCTGATCGCCAATGGCGGCCCAATCGCCAATTGCGCGTTCGGCGAGGGCGGGAAGACGCTGTTCCTGACCGCCTCCGACCGCGTGCTGCGCGTGCCGCTGCGGATCGCCGGATAACCCGCTAGGGCCGCGCGGCGTAGAGCGCGTGGTGCGTCAGGATGAAGAGCGTGCGGCCGTCCGCGCCGCCGAACAGCAATTGCAACGGGCGTTCGGGCACGTCGATCCGACCGGCGGGCTGCCCGGCGGGATCGTAGACGAACACCTGCCCGTTGGCGACGTAGACGCGACCATGCGCGTCGGTCGCGACGCTCTCGCCGCCGCGCTCGGCGAAGGGCTTGAGCTCGGTGACGGCGCCGCCGGCACCAACGAGGCCCGAGTAGGTCCGGTCTTCGGACTCGTTGGTGACGAACACGCGCGCCCCGCGCCTGGCGGTGGTGAAGCCATAGGCGTCGAGCGAGTCGGAAAAGCGCCAGCCCTGGAAGGTCGGCGGCCCCTGCTGGACGGTGCGATAAGCGGGCAGCGCAAGACTGCCGTCGGGCGAGACATATTCCAGCGGCTTGGCGAGCGCCATGTCGCGCGCGAACATCTCGGCGAGCGTCGTGAAGCGATAGCTGGCGGGATCGAGCTGGTCGCGGAATTCGCCATTGTTCCAGTAGTTGACGGGAAGCACGGTGGCCGCGCCGGGATGCTCGGCGCGCGGAGTGGGGGCGATCACCGTCACCTGGCTGTCGGGCGCGCCGGGGCGGAGGCTGTAGACCGTGCCCTGCGCCCCCGCCGAGGACAGGACCAGCAGATTGTCCGAACGGTCGACCGCGAGATTGACCGCGTCGAGCGGCTGGTCGCGCACCAGCGTCAGGCCCGCGCCCTGCGCCCAGCGGAAGATGCGCTGCTTGCGATGGTCGATGAAATAGAGCGCGCCGTGCGAGTCGACCGCGCCGCCCGAGATCGAGGTGAAGTCGGCCGCGAGCTTCTCGACCGCGATGGTGGCGGCAGCGGGGGGCGGCGGCGGCGCACCGACATCGAGCGTGGCGAACTCGCGCTCGCGCAGCTCGAGCCCGTGCGTCACGTCCTGGATCGCATTCTCGTACGGGTAGCGGCTCGCGCGCAGATAGGTGTCGCACGTGTCGTGGTCGCAATAGCCGATCCCGCTCTCGGCGTTGACGTGGACGTTGCGGAAACGGATCTGGTTGTCGCCGTACAGCCGCACGGCGGTCGGCGCAGGCGTGATCGAGCGCGTCACGCGATAGGCGTGGTAGTTGGCGATCAGGATGTTGCGCGATTCGCGGATCTCGAACGATACCGCGTTGCCGCTCTCGCCGGCTTCTTCCTCGGTCTGCGGCGCGAGGAACTCCCAATTGGCGACACGGTTGAGCCCGATCTCGGTGCGGACATGATGTTCGTTCGACAGCTGGTAGACGTGCCCCGGCGTGTCGGTGTCCGAGACATAGAAGCCGGCGGCCGCATAGGTGCTCGGGCTCCACAGCTTGGAGAAGGTGCCGCCGCCGCCATCGGTCACCCAGATGCTCGGATATTGCGAATCCCAGCGCCGTGCGGGGTCGGGATCGCCGCTATGGTCGGCATTGTACGGGTCGACGCGCGTGCCGTCGGCGCGGTCGGTGCCGTGGCCGCCCTGAATCTTGACGTCGTCGACCATCGACGCTGCGCCTGCGCGCCATAGCAAAGCGGTCGCGCGCGGATTGATCCCGCCGGTCGCCAGGCCGAGTCCCGAGACGATCGCGTCGCCGCCCTTGGCGGACTCGATCAGCGCCTGCGGGCCGCCGACCCCCTGGAAGCCGGGGGTGCGATCCGGCAGCACGATCTGCGTTAGGCCGGGATGCAGGCCGACGAGCACGGTGTCGGGCTTGAGGCGCAGCGTTCCTGACACGCGGTAATGCCCGGTCGGGAAATAGACCGTGCGATGCGTGTCGATCGCGTGCTGGATCGCCGCGGTGTCGTCGCTCGCATCATCGCCCTTGGCGCCGAGGCTCCGCACGTCGGCCCAGTCGGCGACCCGCGGGAGCGCGCGCAGCGCAGGTGGGGTCGCGGTAGGCAGGGTCGGCAGCGCAGCGGCGTCAAAGGTGGTCGCGATCGTCCCCATCTGCCCGAGCGCAGGCACTGCGAGGCCATGATTGAACCGCGCGACGCGGTACGTCGCGCCTTTGCCCGCGACAACCTTCCCGCTGTCGCGGAAGCGCGCGAAGGTCGGGGTGCCACTCGCGAGCGTGTTCTCGAACCCGATCTGGGTATAGGCGCTTGCCTCGTTCGAGATCACCACCGCGGCCTTGCGAACGCGCTCGAAGCGCACCCCCTGGCCCCACAGCCAGTCGCCATAGCCGCGATCGATCTCGATCCCGACCGGCATGTCGCGAAAGCTGGTGTTGACCAGCGTCAATTGCGCCTCATGCTCGCGGATCGCGGCATCGCGCTGGCCGTCGAAGCTCGAATCGATCAGCGTGAACTGCCACGCCGGCGAGGGCTTCTCGGTCAGGATGCCATAGCGCCCGCCGTGGAAATGCAGATCCTCGGCCTGGTTGGCGACCTGATAGACACCCGCCAGCCCCGAGCCGATCTGAAAGTCGATATGCCCGAGATAGGCGTGCTGCGCGGCGTGGAAGCGGATCGCGGTCGCCGCCGGGTTGCCCGCGCCGATCGTGAAATCGACATTGCTTAGCGCGGAATAGAAGGTGCCGGGGTTAGCGTCGGCGATCTGCGGATCGAACGGCACGCTGTTGACCACGGGGATGGGCACGCGCTGCGCCGGATCGCGCCGCGCGCCGGCGAACACCAGCATCGTCGAAATCCCGCGCTGGAAGCCCGCGGCATGGTCGGCGAGCCGGATCACCGGACGCGTCGCGCCGACCCCGAACAGCCGCACCCCCGGCCACAGGAACAGCGTGCGCTGGATGCGATAGGTGCCCGCTGGCAGGAACACGATCCCGCCCGCGAGGCTCGCCGGGTGGCCGGGCGTGTCGCTGCGCGCCGCCGCCGCATCGATCGCCGCCTGGATCGCGGGGCCGTCATCGGCGCGGCCGTCGCCGACGCCCTTGACGGTCACCGCGCGCGGGTCGGCGGGCGCGACCGTATAAACCGATGGCGACGCCAGCGCGGGGGAGGCGAGCACGGTGGAAGCGAGCAGCGCGATAGCGGTCATTTTCATAAACGAAGGTCCTACCGCCGGTCTAACGCACTGTCGCTACAGATAAAGACGTCCGGGTCGTGGCGACCCGGACGCGAAGGATCGGCCGCAGCTCAGAAATTGTAGCGGACCCCGCCCCGATAGGTGCGGCCGAGCAGATCGTAGAGCGCGGCGTTGACATCGACGCCGGTGTTGGTCTGCGGCGACGCCGTCGGCGCACGGTCGCCGATATTGTCGATCTTGAAATAGAAGTTCAGCTTCGGCCCGATCTTGTACGACGCGCCGATATCGACATAGAGCGCGCCGGCCATGCGGTTGTTGTCGATCGTCGGATTGTTTGCGGTCGAGACCGGGCAGGTTCCGGGCGCACACACGACATAGGTGTTGGCGTAGGTCCCGGCCGAGAACCAGCGCTGCTGCAGGAAGAAGTTGAACTGGTCGGTGTCGATGCTTTCGATCATCAGCACCTTCCAGTGCGGCGTGTTGCCGGCGTTCACGCCGGCCGTATCGACCGGAATCGTGCCGGGAATGCCGGGATCTGTGACGAATTCCCGCACATGGGTCGCGAGCGCGCGCAGGCTCAAGGTCGCGTTTTTCACCTTCTGGCGATAGCTCGCCTCGATATCGAAGCCGCTGGTCTTGATCGAGGCGAGGTTGAACGACTGGCTGTTGACGAAGCCCACCGCCGGCGGCGCGGGCAGCGAGAAGGTGTTGCACAGCGAGGTCACGCCTTGCTGGCACAGATTGACTTCCTGCTGCGCCGAAAGCGAGGAGATGACGCCGTTGATCTTGATCCGGTAATAATCAACCGACGCCGAGAAGCCGGGCAGCCAGTGCGGCCGCGAATAGACCAGGCCGACTTCGGTATTGTACGCGATCTCGGGCTTCAAAGCGGAATTGCCGATCGTGTTCTGGATGATGTTCACCGCCGAATTGGTGAACGGGTTGGTAAAATTGTTGTTGGTCACCGACACGGGTGCGGCGAACAGTTCGGAGAGGTTGGGCGCGCGCACGTCGCGCGATTCGACCGCACGGAAGCGCAGGCCGTCGAGCGGCGTGTCCCAGGTGCCGCCGATCTTCCAGCTATAGACCGTGCCCGAGGTCGAATAATGCGTCGCGCGGCCGGCGAGGTTGAGATTGGCCTTGCCCACGCTCACCGAGTTCAGGAACGGCACGTTGAGTTCGAGAAAGCCCTCATAGACGGAATAGGCGCCGCGACCGTTGTGATAGTTGCCGGCGTACCAGGCGGCACCATTGGTCGAGACGGTCGGATCGGCGGGATAGGCGGCACTGTACGGGCTCTCGGTGGTGACGCCATTGCCGTACGGGTCGGCGAGCACGTGATAGAATTCGTGGCGATATTCCGCGCCCGCCGCGACCGACACGGGGCCTGCCCAGGAGTTGAACGGTGCGCCCGAGAAGCTCGCGCTGACCACGTCCTGCGTCTGGCGGGTATGCTGGAACGGCCCGTTCGCCGGCTCGATATAGGCGAGCGACGCCGCGCTCGGCGGGGCGCCGCCGATGATGTTGTACGGCACGCAGCCATTGGCGCGTGCGACCGGGTCGGCGCAGACGATCTGGCCGCCCAGCGTGATCGCCTGGACCGCGGCGTTGTAATGGCCGTTGAGCGTGATGTTCTTGACGTGGATGTCGGTGATATTCTCGCCATGCTCGCCGTAGATGTCATAGCTCCAATTGGTGCCGAACAGCCCGACCTGACCGTCCGCGCCGAGCACCGCGCGATATTGCCGGCGCGTCGGATAGACACTGATGTCGGCCGGCAGCTGCCCGTTCGACGAGCCGAACTGGAAGCTCGAGATGCCGGCATTGGTGCAGGCCTGCTGGATCGAACCGGGGACGAACGGATTGGCAAGGGGGTTATTCACGCCGCACTGGATCGTGACGCCGGTCTTGGTTGCGCCGGGGTTGGGGACATTCATCGAATCGACGCGCGCGACGTTGACGCTCGCGTAGATCTCGTTGTGATCGTCTATGTCGAACCCGATCCGGCCATAGCCGTTCGCGCGCTTCAGCGCCGATTGCAAGCTCGTGCCGTTGCCGACATTGCCCGACAGATCGCCGCCGAGACAAAAGGCGCCCGCCGAATAGCAGCCGTTGACCGTGCCCGCCGCATTCTTGGCCGGCGTTCCGCCGCCATATTGGAACGGGAACGGCTGGCCGTTGACGTCGAACGCGGTGCCCTGGAGCGGGCCGGCGGTGATCAGGCCGTATTTGGTATAGGTATAGGCCTGCGCATGGTCGCGCACGAGATATTGCGGCGAGCCGTCGTTGGTTACCCCGCGATTGATGAAGGTGCTGGTGCGATACCAGTCGCGGCCGTTGGTGCCGGCCTCGCCGAAGCGCGGGCTGGGTACGCCGTCCTCATGGTCGTATTCGCCGCTGACCTCGACGTGGAAGCGGCCGAAGCGATGCCCCGCCGCCGCCTGGATGAGATATTGCGCGTTGTCGCCATAGGTCGTCTCGCCGCCCGAGACATTGGCCTTGAAGCCTTCGAAATGCTTGTTGGTGATGAAGTTGACCACGCCGCCGACCGCGTCCGAGCCATACGACGCCGAGGCGCCGCCGGTGACGACGTCGACCCGCTCGATCAGCAATTGCGGGAACAGGCTGATGTCGGGCACGCCGGTGACGTTCGCGCCGACCACGCGCTGGCCGTCGAGCAGCGTCAGCGTGCGGATCGTGCCGAGCCCGCGCAGCGAGAAGGAGCTCAGGCCCTGCTGCCCGCTCGAGGTCGAATTGACGTTGGTCGAGGTGTTGGCCGAGCCCTGCAGCGACGGCAGCTGCGCGACCGTGGTGAAGATGTTGGGCTCGGCGTTCTTCGCGATCGAATCCGCCGTGAGCACCTGGGTCGGGGTCGGCGCGGTGAAGCCGCTGGTGCGGATGCGCGAGCCGGTGACGACGATGTCGCGCGCCGCCTCGTCGGGCACGGTCGACGGCGCGTTCGATGCCGGGGGCGTGGATTGGGCGAGCGAGGGCGCTTGCGCTGCGCCCGGGTCGGCCCAGGCCGGGGCCGCGGCGGCAATGGCGATCAGCGCGGCGCCGACGGCGAGCGCCCGCCGCCGTCCGCGGCGTGTGTCGAACGTGGTTGCGATCCGGTTCATGCTGCATCTCCCCCTTATGTGTTGAAAAGTCTTCGTTCAGATTCCGACGGCGTAGAGTGCGTGGTGCGTGAGGATGAAAAGCGTGCGGCGATCGGCGCCGCCAACGACGAGCTGGATCGGCCGCTCGGGCACGTCGATCCGGCCGAGCGGCTTGCCCGCTGCGTCGAAGCCGAAGACTTGCCCGTTGGCGATCCAGACGCGGCCTTGGCGGTCGGTCGCGACGCTTTCGCCGCCGCGATCGGCGAAGGGCTTGAGGTCGCTCAGCGCGCCGCCCGCGCCGGCGACCGCCGAATAGGTGCGGTTCTCCGACGCGTTGGTGACGAATACGCGCTGGCCCGGCGGCGCGGCGACCAGGCCGTAGCTGTCGAGCGTATCCGAAAAGCGCCAGCCGATATGGTCGGGCGGGCCCTGCTGCCAGACGCGGAACGCCGGAAGCGCGAGGCTCCCGTCGGGCGCGACATATTCCATTGCCTTGGGCGTGGCGGCGTCGCGCGCGAACATCTCGGGCAGCGTGGTGAAATGGTCGGTGGCGGGGTCGTACTGATCGCGGAATTCGCCGTTGTTCCACCAATTGCCCGGCAGCAGCGTCGCCGCGCCGGGATGCGGCGCGACAGGGGTCAGCGCGATCGTCGTCACCTGGCCGTCCTTCGGCGCGCGTGGATCGAAGCTGTAGACGGTCCCTTGCGCGCCGAGCGAGGAGAGCACGAGCAGGTCGCCCGACTTGGCCACCGCGAGGTTGACCGGGTCGAGCGCATTGTCGCGCACCACTTCGAGCCCGCGCGCCGCACTCCAGCGCCAGATCTTCTGGAAGCGATGCTCGACGAAATAGAGCGCGCCCTTGGCATCGGCCGTGGCGCCCGAGATCGAGAAGAAGCCGTCGGCGAGCTTGCGGACCGGATGGCCCAGCGTCGCCGGTGCCGCTGTCGCTGGCGGCGCGCCCAGGTCGAGCGACGCGAACTCGCGCTCGCGCACGGTAAGGCCGTGCGTCACGTCGGTGATCGCATCCTCGAACGGGAATTTGCTCGCGCGCAGATAGGTGCCGCAGCCATCCGCCTGGCAACTCGCGAACGCGCTCTCGGCATTGGTGTGGAGGTTGCGGAACCGAATTCCTGAACTGTTGAACAGCTTCACCGCGGTCGCCGCCGGGTGGAAGGTCCGCGTCACGCGATAGGCGTGGTAATTGGCGAAGAGCAGATCGTGCGAGTCGCGGATCTCGAGCGAGACCGTGTCCATCCCCTCGGGCACTTCCTGCTCGGTTTGCGGCGCGAGGAAGCGCCAGTGCGCGACATGGTCGAGCACGATTTCGTTGCGGACGTGATGCTCGTTCGAGAGCTGATAGACGCGGCCCGGCGTATCGGTGTTCGAGACGTAGAAGCCCGCTTGCGCGAAGCTGTTCGGCGTCCAGATATCGGCGAAGGTCCCGCCGCCGCCGTCGGTCACCCAGATGCTCGGATATTGCGCGTCGAGCCGGCGGTCGGCAATCGGATCGCCGCTGTGCGCGGCGCGCGTGTCGAGGCCCTTGCCGTCGGCGGTGGGGGTGCCGCCGCCGCCCATGATCTTGACGTCGGTGAGCTGCGAGGCCGCGCCGGCTTTCCACATGAGCGCGCTCGCGCGCGGATTGACGCGTCCGGTGAACAGGCCGAGCCCCGAGACGATCGCATCGCCGCCGCGCGCGGTTTCGAGCAACGGCACGACGCTGCCCTCGCCGGCGAAGGCCGGCGTATCGTCGGGCACGACCAATTGAGTGAGCGCAGGGTGCAGCCCGATCAGCACGCTGTCGGGGCGCAGGTGCAGCGTGCGCGTGACGCTGTAGAAGCCCGCCGGGAAATAGAGCACGCGGTGCGTGTCGATCGCGCGCTGGAGCGCGGCGCTGTCGTCGCTCGTCCCGTCGCCGCGTACGCCGAGCGTGTGGACGTTGTTCCATTCCGCCACGGGCGGCAATGCGCGGATCGCGGAGGCGCCCGCGGCGGGCAGCGCGGGGAGGGCGGTCGCCTGCCAATCCGTCGCAATCTGCCCGATCGCGCCGAGCGCGGGCACTTTCAACCCATGGCTGAAGCTCGCGACGCGGTATGCTGCGCCCGGCGCGGCGAGCGTCTTGCCGCTCTCGCGGAAGCGCGCGAACACCGGCGTGTCGTGCGCGAGCGTGGTGTCGAAGCCGATCTGGGTGAAGACGCTCTTCTCTTGCGAAATGACGACCGCCGCGCGCGAGACATGCTCGAAGCGGACGTCGCTGCCCCATAGCGAGTCGCTATAGCCGGGGTCGATGTCGATCCCGACCGGGGTGTTGGCGATGCTCACGTTGACGAGCGTGAGATCGGCCTCATGCTCGCGGATCGCGGCGTCGCGCTGCCCGTCGAAGCGCGAATCGAGCACGGTGAACTGCCAGGCGGGCGAGGTCTTCTCGCTCACCACGCCGTAGCGGCCGCCGACGAAATGGACGTCCTCGATGACGTTGCCGGCCTGGTAGATCCCGGCGAAACCCGACCCGATCCGCAGCTCCATGTGCGACAGGAAGGCATGCTGCGCGACGCGGAAGCGCACCCCCGCCGCGGCGGGATTGCCCTCGCCGAGCTCGATATCGATGTTGCTCATCGCCGAATAGAAGGTCGCCGAATTGGCATCGCGCACGGTGTCGCTCGGCGGGACCAAGGTCGGGATCGGCACGGGCACGCGCCCGACCTGATATTGGTCGCCCCCGGTGAAGACGACGAGCGTCGCCACGCCGCGCTGGAACCCCGGCGTCGCATCGCCGAGCACCAGCACCGGCCGCGTCGGCCCAACGCCGAACAGCCGCACGCCGGCGGGAACGAGCAGGCTGCGCGTCAGGCGATAGCGACCCGAGGGCAGGAAGACGATGCCGTCGCCGCTCTTCGCGCGCGACGCGTCGATCGCGCGCTGCAGGATCGCGGTATCGTCGGCCTTGCCGTCGCCGCCTTGCGACACGGTGACGGCACGCGGGTCGTCAGGCTTTGCGGTCAGCCAGGACGCGCCCGGCGCGGCCGCGGCGAGCGCGGGCGTCAGCGCGAGCATCGTCGCGCAAAGCCACGCTGCCCTCTTGCGTCCCATCGCCATCCGCCCACATCCTCCACATTCGGGTTCGCCCCGATGCGTCTGGATAGCCCCGCTCGTCGCCCGGGTAATCCGCGACCATGGTCGTACTTGCGCCCCGGTGGCGGAGCGCCGCAGGGTCGCTGTGGCCGCCGCTGTGGTGGTCTTGCGCAGGACTCTTTTGCCGTGCCAGTCGAAGCGTCTTCGGACGAACCCGATCCGCGACCCGTCGCGCATGCCGTCGCCGGGCCGCTCGCCATGGTCGTCATGGGCGTTAGCGGCAGCGGCAAATCGACCTTCGGCACCGCGCTCGCAGCCGTGCTCGGCTGTCGTTTCGTCGAAGGCGACGCGTTTCACGATGCGGAAGCGATCGCGCGGATGCGTGCTGGCCACGCCTTGACCGACGCCGACCGCTGGCCATGGCTCGACCGGCTCGGCGCTGCTGTCGGCGCCGCGGTGCGAAGCGAGAGCGTCTGCGTCGTCGCGTGCTCGGCGCTGCGGCGCGTCTATCGCGAGCGGCTCAGCGCGGCGATCGACGCGCCGACGCGCTTCGTATTGCTCGATACCGGACGCGACGAGCTGCTGCACCGGCTCGAGACGCGCCCGCACCATTATATGCCGGCGAGCTTGCTGACGAGCCAGCTCGAGACGCTCGAGCCGCCCGGGGCGGACGAGGCGGCGCTTACGCTCGACGCGACGCGGCCGCCCGCCGTGCTGTGCCGCGAGACACTCGGTTGGTTGGAGGTCGCATGAAGATCGCACTGATGCTCGCGGGGCTGCTCACGCTGGCGACACCGCTTTGCGCGCAGACCTTGCCCGTCACGATGCCGCCCCCGCAGATCGCGCTCTGGCCGGACGGCGCGCCGGGCTCGCAGGCGCGCGCGCGGGAGCCCGAAATCGTCGAGAACAGCTATATCCACAACGTCCACGCGCCGTCGCTGACGGTGCTGCGCGCCGCGCCGGCGCACGCCAACGGCGTCGGGATCATCGTCATTCCCGGCGGCGGGCATCGGATGCTGGTGTGGCAGAATGAGGGGATCAATGCGGGGCACGTGCTCAACCGCTTCGGCGTGGCCGCGTTCGTGCTGAAATACCGCCTCGCGCGCGAGCCCGGCTCGCCTTACGGCATCGAACGCGATGCCGCCGCCGACGTGCGCCGCGCGGTGCGCTGGGTGCGGGCGCATGCCGCCGCCTATGGCGTCGATCCGCACCGGATCGGCATCATGGGATTTTCGGCCGGCGGCGAGCTCGTGTCGATGGTCGCCGACAATCCCGCGCCTGCGCCGTCGCCGGGCGGGGACGCGGTCGATCAGCTGAGCGCGCGGCCCGATTTCCAGGTGCTGGTCTATCCGGGGCCGCTCGGCATCCCGGCGACGGCAGTGAAGGGCGCGCCGCCGGCCTTTCTCGTCGCGGGCACGCTCGATGCCTGCTGCGCCACCCCGGCCCTGACGTTGTACCAGCAACTCCGCGCCGCGGGAGTTTCGGCTGAGATGCATCTGTTCGCCGACACCGGGCATGCCTTCAACGTGGCGATGCATTCCGAGCGCGTCTCGCTGGCACACTGGCCCGATCGGCTCGACGACTGGCTGTCCGACAGCGGCTGGCTGACCCCCGGCGGCCCGCGCCCGGTGCCCGACAGCTGGACGCAATAGCGGCTACAGTCAGGCGATCGCGATCGCTTTCAATGGTACCGATGCGTCCGCGAGCGACGCCGGTGCGACGCGAGCACCGGCGGTCACCAAGGCACGGCCCTGGACATAGTCCTTGACCGCATTGACGCAATCGAGCGCGATCACCGCGCCGTCGCGCAGGTAGATCACCGAGAACGACCGCGTCGCCGGATCGCCGCGCAGCACCGTCGCGTCATGCCCCGACGACAAGCCGACCGTCTGCAGCTTCAGATCATATTGGTTCGACCAGAACCACGGCACGGCGTCATACGGTTGGGGCACGCCCAGAATGTCCTGCACCGCGACCTTGGCCTGATCGTTCGCGTTCTGGACCGATTCGAGCCGCACCTGGCCGCCCGCCGCAAAGCGATTGCCGTGCGCCGCGCAATCGCCGATCGCATAGATATCGGGCAGGGTGGTGCGGCAGTGCGCGTCGATGTCGACGCCGTTCGCGCCCGCGGCCCCGGCCGCGAGCAACGGCCCGACCGCAGGGATGATGCCGATCCCGACGATCACCAGGTCGCACGCGATGCGCGTTCCGTCGGCGAGCCGCACCGCGCGCGCACGGCCCTCGGCGTCCGTTTCGATTCCGGCGACCATCGCCCGGGTGCGAAGGTCGACACCGTGCGCGCGATGCTCGGCCTCGTAGAAGCGCGACAGGTCCTCACCCGCGACGCGCGCGAGCACCCGGTCGAGCGCCTCGAGCAACGTCACCTGCTTGCCGAGCTTGGTCAGCACCGCCGCCGCCTCGAGCCCGATATAGCCGCCGCCGATGATGACGACGCGCTCGACCTGCGGCAGTCGCGCCATCACCGCATCGACGTCCACGCGCGTGCGGATCGCGTGCACGCCATCGGCCTCGGCGCCTTGGCAGGTGAGCGGGCGCGGGGCACCCCCGGTCGCCCAGATCAGCGTCCCGTACCCGATCGCGTCGCCATCGGCGGTGCGCACCTGATGCCGGTCGGGTTCGACATGCGTGACGCGGCGCCCGAGCAACAGCGCGACCTTGCGCTCGTGCCAGAAACTTTCGGGGCGGATCAGAAGGCGCTCGAACGGCTTGTCGCCCGCCATATAGTCCTTGGACAGCGGCGGGCGCTCGTACGGCAGATCGTCTTCCGCACCAAGCAGCGCGACCGTTCCCTCGAACTGCATCTGGCGTAGCACGATCGCGGCTTGCGCGCCGGCGTGTCCGGCACCGACGATCAATATGTCATAGCGCGTGGTCACGTCGGCTCGTCTCCCCCCGGGTGGCGTCGGTCTGGCGGAGCGCGCGAAAGGGGCGGCCGTGCCGAGCCGGCGTGGACGCGCGCGCCGCCAAGCGCCAGCGTCTTCCGGGACGCGGGGGTATGGATCCGCTTTCGTTTTGTAAAGTGGACGCGGCCCTCCCGCCATGCCCGACGTTCAGGGAAATGATGCGGGCCGAGCGAACCCCGCGTCCCGCTGAGAATATCAATCGATCGCTGCGAACGGCGCGATCAAGCGGCGTTGCTGGGGTCTCATTCGGGCGCTGGCGGCACCCGGACCGACCGCCGCTTCATCGCGTCCGCCAATGTGGCGCGCTCGGCGGGGGAAAGGCTGGCGGCATAGGCCACGGCGCGGCGTTCGAGCGCCGCGCGTACCGCAAGGTCCGCCGCGCGCGCGCGGTCGAGCGCGGCGAGGGTCGCGGCTTGGTCGAAGGCGGGCTGACGCAGGAGCAGCGCCGCTTGTGCCTTTGCGGCGCGGGCCGCATCGATCGTCGGGCGCATCGATCGACGGGTTTCGCGCAAGGCCGCGCGAAACGGCCGTCTGACTCCCGCCGGCAATTCGGCGCCCGCGATCCGCAGCGACCCCGCATTGATCATGCGCGTCCCCGACCGCAGGGTGAGATAGCCCGAGGCAAGCGCCCCGGCGAGGAACAGGTTGAGAACGATCGAAACCGCGAGGGCGATGCGAAGCTTGCTCATCGATCAGCTATCCTGTGCTACGACGTCACCGAACGACGTCCCGCTATCCGACGCATCGGCGGGTGTGATCATCGCGACCGCCGCCGATCCGGCGACCGCGCCGCTCAACGCGGCCGCAATGCCGATGCCCGACCACCACAGCCGCGCGCGGGCAAACCGACGCGCGCGCGACGGTGCGCTCGCCAGGATCCGGCTCCGCAGGTCGGCCGGGGGCGGCGGCGCGCGCCAGGTGTCGAGCGCTACGTCGAGCAAGACGGCTTGCGCGAGCAGAGTCTGCGCCGCGGGCGAACGCGCCGTCCGCATCGCGGCGTCGCGATACGCTTCGGGCCACCGCGCGATGACGCCGCCATAGGCGTCGGCAAGCTCGCGAAATCGCTCTAGGGGCAATGGTCCGTTCATGGTTCACCCGCCTGCGGGCTTGCAAGCCGCGCGCGCAGCGTCCGCCGACCGCGCGCGAGCAGCGATTCGACCGCCTCGACGCTGACCCCGAGGGCTGCTGCGGCCTCGTCGCCCGAAAGCTCCTGATAGTGCACCAGCAGAATCGCCTCGCGCTGGCGTTCGGGAAGGGCTGCGATCGCTTCCGCCACCGCATATCCGCGTTCGCTTTCGATCAGCGCGGCCTCGGCATCGGGGGTCGGATCGGCCACCTCCGGCATAGTATCGCCGTTGACCTCGCGTCGTCGGCGCAAGCGATCGCGACAGAGATTGAGCACGACCGTATGCAGCCACGTGTCGAAGCGGGCACGACCGGGTTGCCACGCCGCGGCGGTGCGCCACACCCGGACGAATGTCTCCTGCGCGACGTCCTCCGCTTCGGCGGTGTCGCGCAGCATCCGCGCCGCAAGCGCGAGAATGCGGGGCAGTTTGGCCGAGACGAGCAGGCGCGTCGCGGCGGGGTCGCCGCGCGCGACCCGCGCGACCAGGGCCGAATCCGGATCGTCTGCGCTCAACGGCTCGCGATCCTAGGCCCATCCCAGGTCATCCCGCATCATGGCTGTGCGTCGGCGCGCGCGACCTTGCCCTTTCCGGCATGCCCCGCGGCGCGCTCCTCGGCGCTGACGACCCCGTCGCCGTTCGTGTCGAGGCGTTTGAAGCGACGCGTGAGCATCGCATCGATCTCGGAACGGTCGAGCGATCCGTCGCCATTGGTGTCGAGCTTTGCAAAGCGGCGTGCCGGATCGGCCTTGCCGGGCTTTGCGGCGGCGAGGAACTCGGCCTTGCTGACCTTCCCGTCGGCATTGGTATCGCCGGCGAGCAGCTTCTTTTCGTGCCCCGCCACAAAGCGCTGAAGCGACACGCCGGTTGATCGCGCGCCATCCGTGCCCCCCGTCGTATCGCCTTGCGCGGCAGGCCTAGCGCACGCCCCGATCGGAACGAATGCGAGGAAAAGCGCTGCGCTGCGCAGCATCGGACCGAAATGTCGCTTCATCGTGTCACCTTCATGGCCTGAGGATGTGGATCGGTTTGGCCTGGACGATCGGGGCGCCGAAACGACGCCCCGATCGCGGGATCAGCGGTAGCGCCAGCCGCCATGCCAGCGGTCGCGATGTCCCCAATAGCGTCGCCCGTCCCAATAGCCGCGGCCAGGATAGAAGACACCGACGCGCACGCCGGGCGCGACGAACACGCCGCCACGGTCGGGTCGGCAATAGCCCGCGGGCCCGCGATGTCCGCCCGGGCCGCACCCTTGACGCGCGTCGGCGGGGGCGACCGAAATCAGGGCGGCGCTGGCGGCGAGGGCTGCTAGCAGGATCTTTCTCATGATGTGCTCCAAGCATGAATGGCCGACGGCCTGTGTGCCGCCAGTCCTGCTTCAACGGCGCGCGCGCCGATTTCCGTCGCGTGATGCTGAAAGAATTTGCGGGCTACGCGCGCTAAGCCGAGGAGCATGGCGCAATCGCGTGAACGTTGCGGGCGAGCGTGAGCTATCGTCCGATCTGCGCAGGCTTTCCCGTGCTCAGGCACATACGGTCGCGAACGGGGAAGATTGTCGAAACGGCCTCGTCGATCGCGTCAGCCGTTTCGCCGTTGCCGAGCACAGTTCGATGCAGCGGTGATGGTGTACTGTGTCCGCCGAACGCCGCGGGTTGGCGCAATGCTGGTGACCCCTACGGGAATCGAACCCGTGCTTCAGCCGTGAAAGGGCCGCGTCCTAACCGCTAGACGAAGGGGCCATGCCGGCGTGGCCGGTTGGTTGGAGGCGGTTAGGGAAACTCGCTGCGCTGGTCAAGCCATGTGTTGCAGGAAATGCGAGTCAGTCGGCCCAGGCCGCGTCGTCGATATGGAGTTCGGCCGCCGGACGCGATCCCCAGTCGTCGATCTTGGCGCGGCCGGCGAGCCACAGGCGGCGGTGCGGGGCGGCGCCGAGCAGCGCCTGACCGAGCGCGGTGTCGGCCTGGCGGAAGGCGACGGCCTTGAGCGAACCCCCGCCATCGCCCGCGACGATCGCGCGGACATGGCCGTTGCCGACCACATCGGCCTTGATGATCCGCACCGGCCCGGCAACGACGCGCGGCTGCGGCCAGCCCATGCCGTAGGGGCCGCCCAGTTCCATCGCCGCGACGAGATCGGGCGTGACGCCGCCCGCTGTCAGCACCGCGTCGAGCAGCAGCGCGCGGTCGCCCATCGCGCGTGCCACCGCCGCCTCGAGTCGCTCGCTCAGGAAGGCGGCGAAGCGATCGACCTGGTCCTCGGCGATCGTCAGCCCGGCCGCCATCGCGTGACCGCCACCCGCGACGAGCAGGCCTTGCTCCTTCGCCGCGAGCACTGCGGCGCCGAGATCGACGCCCGTGATCGAGCGGCCCGAGCCCTTGCCGAGCCCCGTATCGTCGAGCGCGATGACGAGGGCAGGGCGGCCGTATTTCTCCTTCAAACGGCCTGCGACGATGCCGATCACGCCGGGGTGCCAGCCATGCCCCGCGACGACGAGCACCGCGCGGTTGCTCTGGTTGGGCGCGATCAGCTCGGCGGCTTCCTGGACGATGCCCTCGATCGCGCGACGTTCTTCGTTGAGCCGATCGAGTTCGATCGCGATCCGCTCGGCCTCGGCCGGGTCTTGCGTCGTGAGCAGGCGTACGCCGAGATCGGACTTGCCGACGCGACCGCCGGCGTTGATCCGTGGCCCGAGCGCGAAGCCGAGATCGGTGCTGGTCGGCGCGCGCGTCAGGCGCGACGCGGTGATCAGCGCGTTGAGCCCGATGTTGCGACGCTGCGCCATCACCTTGAGCCCTTGCGCGACGAACGCGCGGTTGAGTCCGCGCAGTGCCGCCACGTCGGCGACGGTGCCGAGCGCGACGAGATCGAGCAGGTCGAGCAATTTGGGCTCGGCCCGGTCGGCGAAGTAGCCGCGGCTGCGCAGCGTGCGGATCAGCGCCGCGCCGAGCAGGAAGGCGACGCCGACCGCGGCGAGATGGCCGTGTTCGGCGCCTTCGGTCTCGTCGAGCCGGTTGGGGTTGACCAGCGCATGCGCATGCGGGAGCGCGGCGGCGCATTTGTGGTGATCGACCACCAGCACGTCGACCCCGGCATCGCGCGCCGTCGCAAGCGCGTCGAACGCCTGCGCCCCGCAATCGACGGTGACGATCAACGTCGCGCCTTCGTCCTTGAGCCGCATCAGCGCTGCGCCCGTCGGGCCATAGCCCTCGAGCATCCGGTCGGGGATATAGGGCCGCGCCTCGAGACCGAGATCGCGCAGCAGCAGGATCATCAGCGCCGCCGATGTCGCCCCGTCGACATCGTAATCGCCGAAGATCGCGAGTTGCTCGCCCGCCTGCACCGCATCGGCGAGGCGGTCAGCGGCGCGGTCCATGTCGCGGAAGATCGACGGGTCGGGCATGAAGCCGCGGATGCTCGGCGCCTTGTGCGCGTCGAGCGCATCGCGCGGGCAGCCGCGCGCGAGCAGCAATTGCGTGACGAGATCGTCGGGCGCGAAGCCGGGGTCGCGCGCGTCGGTCTCGAGCATGCGCCAGCGCCAGGGCTGGCCGAGGATCGAATGGCTGATGTTGAGGACGGTGTTCATTGCCCGCCCTCCTACGCGCTTGGCGAGCAAGCGCAAATCTGGGCAGTCAGCTCAAGCCTTGATCCACTTTCCCTCGCGAAACCATTTGGTCACGATATATTTGGTGCCGCTGACCACGGGCATGCCCTCGTGGAGCGTCTCGGTGTTGCGGCTGCCGTCGGCGTTCATGTTGTTCCAGGCGAGCAGCAGCCCCTTCTTGGGTGCGACGCGAATGCCGATCTGCGGGAACCAGGTCGCGCCGCCTTCCGCGACATGGTTGAGATAGATCATCGCGGTCCAGGTGCGTTGCCCGCCGGTCTCGATCATCTGCGGCCAATAGGCCTGCTTCTCGTTGAAATAATCGAAATGCGCGCGGAAATGCTGGCCGACGGCATAGCGCTGGCCCTGCATCGTCTCGCCATAGACCGGGTCGATCCCGAGCAGATGCGCGATCGCCTCGTCGGTCGGGCGCACGTCGGGCGACCAGCGATCCATGTCGCAGCTCTCGCTGGTGCGGAACTCCTGGACGTTCTCCTCGGCGAGCACGGTCGAGCGGCGCTTGTTGGCGTCGATCATCGCGACGAGTGTGTCGCACGTCGCGGCGTCGAGAAAATCGGGATGGTGATAGATTTGCGCGCCATCGACCGCGAAGCGCTTCACCGCGGGATTGGCGTCGAGCCGCGCCGCGACGGTTTCGCCGATGTGGCGGCGTAGCGGCGAGGCGCCATTGGGTTTCTTTGCGAAGAGAGCCATGAGCGCGACTTTGCCGCTGGCCTCCGAAAAAACAAGGGGGCCGCAAGCGTTGCGCTCGCGGCCCCCCAAAGTCGCCGTCCGGCGCTTACCAGAAGATGTCGTACACCGTATCGACGACATAGCCGGTGCGGATATCGACCAGCAGCGCGTCATTGTAATAGCGCACCCAGCGATACGGACCGTAGGCCGGCGGCAGGCGGTAGTAATCGGCGTCGTCGATCCAGTAATTCTGGTCGAACAACACCGAGCTCAGCGAAAAGCCGACCGAGAAGCGGCGATATCCGCCCGACCAGCCCGACGGCGCATAATAGCGCGGGAGATGATAGGCATTGCGGTTCTGCGTGCGGTAGCTGTTGTAATTATAGCGGTTGTCGCGCCGCCAATCGCGGTTCCAGTCGCCGCGATTGTCGCCCCGGCCATAGCCGCCGGCATAGCCTCCCCCGTTGCCGCGATCGCCGAAGCGCCCGTCATTTCCGCGGACATCGCCGCCGCGTCCGTTGCGGGGATCGCCGCGATCGTTGCCGCGGAAATCACCGCCGCGCTGCTGCCCGTCGAAGGCCGGGCGACCGTCGCGCGCGCCACCTTCGAAGCCGGGACGACCATCGCGCGGACCGCGGTTGAAGTCCTGCCGACCGTCGCGTTGCCCGCCGTTGAAATCGGGGCGGCCGTCGCGCTGACCGCGGTCGAAGCCCGGCCGACCGCCAGGCTGGCCGCCGGGAACGCCAGGCTGGCCGCCTTGTGCCTGGGGCGGAGCACCCTGCGGCTGGCCGCGATAGTCGCCACGCCCGCCGAAGTCGCGCCCGCCGCCGCCCTGTCGATCGGGGCGCGCCTGCTGCGGCTGGACCGGGGGCTGAGCCTGTGGCTGCGGTTGCGGCTGGCCTTGGGGGCGCTGCCAGTTGGTACGGCCTTCGGCGCCGGGAACCGGCTGGCGTTGGCCCTGCGGCTGACCCTGGGGTTGGCCTTGCGGCCGCGCCTGTTGCTGGCCGTCGCGGCCTCGACCCTCGCCGCGATGCGGCCGGGCGCCATCGTCCTGCGCCATTGCGGCGGCGGGAATCAACGCAGAAGCCGCCATGATCGCGGCGAGCAAAGACTTGCGCATCGATACTTCCTCATCTTCGTCCGGACAGCATGCCCGGTCGTTACATCGCTTATGGCAGCCGTGCGATGAGCCGCGGCTGAATTCGGATGACAGCGTTGCGAAAGCTTTGGCTTATCTTGGCGGAGTCAGCGCGGGGACTTCGCGCGCGGCGTCGGCGGGGGTGATCGCAGGGAGCGGGGGCGCGGCGATCGTCTCGTCACCGCGCTGGACGCTCGCCGCGAGCAGGATCGCCTCGACCAGGCGCGGATAGATGCCGCAGCGGCACAGATTGGTGATGCCGGCGCGGATCTGGTCCTCGCTCGGATTGTGGTTCCTCTTGAGCAGCGTCGCCGCGGCCATGACGATGCCGGGAATGCAGAAGCCGCACTGCGTCACGTTCCTGTCGAGGAACGCGATCTGCACCGGATGCGAGCGGTCGCGCGACAGGCCTTCGATCGTGGTGACATAGCTGCCCTCGATCGCGCCGATCGTGCGCTGGCACGATCGCACCGCCTCGCCGTCCACATCGACGGTGCAGGCGCCGCAGTCGCCGGTGCCGCAGCCATATTTGGTGCCGGTCAGGTTCGAGGCGTCACGCAGCGCCCAGAGCAACGGCGTGTTTGGATCGAGCTTGTACTGGACCGGCTGGTTGTTGACGGTGAAGCGCGTCATGCCGCCGCCTCTGGACGGCGGCGCAGGGCGAGGGCAGCGCGGGGGGCAGGGCGGGGGGCGTTCGGCCGGGTCATGCCGGGATCATGCCTGCCGCCGACTCGCCCGGCAAGCGCCGTGACGATCGCGAAACGCGCCGTTTCCGGGCAGACGATTGTCGATGTCGCGCGCGCGCGCGATATCCTTTCCATGAAACTCCCAACGCTCTTCATCCCGCATGGTGGCGGGCCGTGCTTCTTCATGGATCCGGCGGGCGGCCCGCCCGATCCGATGTGGCGGCCGATGCAGGCCTATCTCGCCGGGCTGGTCGCCTCGCTGCCCGAACGGCCGCGCGCGATCCTGCTCGTCTCGGGGCATTGGGAGACGCCCGAATTGGCGATCAACACCGGCGACGGGCATCCGCTCGATTTCGACTATTTCGGCTTCCCGCCGCATACCTATCGGCTCGACTGGCCGTCGCGCGGCGATCCGGCGCTTGCGCAGCGCGTGAGCGGGCTGCTCGCCGACGCGGGGATCGCGCATCATGGCGAGGCGCGCGGCTGGGACCACGGCGTGTTCATTCCGATGATGGTCGCGGTGCCCGACGCCGACATCCCGCTCCTCCAGCTGTCGCTGCGCGCCGATCTCGACCCAGCGGGGCATATCGCGATCGGGCGCGCGCTCGCACCGCTGCGCGACGAAGGCGTGCTGCTCGTCGGGTCGGGGATGAGCTTCCACAACCTGCGCGCCCGCGGTCCACGGGTCACGCCGGTCGCCGAGGCATGGGATGCCGCGCTGACCGCGGCGGTGACCGATCCCGATCCGGTGGCGCGCGCCGCACGCGTCGCCGCATGGGACACACTGCCGAACGCCCGCTTCGCGCATCCCGAGGCCGAGCATCTGCTTCCGCTGATGGTCGCGCTCGGTGCCGGCGGCGAGGATGCGGCGACCTGCGACTATCGCGATGTCGTGTTCGGCTGGGTGGTTTCGGGCTATCGCTTCGGGTGAACGTGCGGGGCGGCGCGTCGCCGCCCCGCAGCGATCAGGCGGGCTTGGCGCCGGGGGTGCCGCATTTGGCGAACTTGCCGTTCAGGCGGCACTTGGTCGCGACCGGCTTGGCGGGGGGGCACTTCATGAAGCGGCCCTTGGCATCCTTGCAGGGTGCGGCGAGCGCGGGCGCCGAGGCGAGCGAAAGCGTTGCAGCGGCGAGCAGGATCTTGAGCATTCTTCGTCTCCACACATACGAGCCTAACGAAGGTTAAGCGCGCATCCGTGAGAGGCAAGAACTCTAAATTAGATTATTGATTCGTTTGGTTATATTCAAATCTCAAGCACGCCAGCCCGTGTCGATCTTGTCGACCAGACGCACCATCGCCGCGAAGTCGGCCGCACCTGGGCCGCCCGGAACCTGCGCCATATGCAGATCGCGCTGATGCACCGCGACCACATCGGGAGTCACCTCGATCGCGGTGCCCATCGACATGGTCGCGATCTGGATCTCGCACGCGCGCTGGAGCGACCAATGCTTGATGAACGCCTCGGGCAAGGTCCGACCCATCACCAATATGCCGTGGTTCTTGAGCAGCATCACGCGTTTGCTCCCAAGATGCTCGAGCAGCCGCGCGCCTTCCTCGTCGCGCACCGTCACGCCCTCGAAATCGTGATAGGCGATCTGCCCGGCGAAATTGCAGGCGTAGAAATTGGTGGCGCGCAGCCCGCCCTCGAGCGAGCTCACCGCCATCCCGGCGGTGGTATGCGTGTGCATGATGCAATGCGCGTCGGGCAGATGGCGGTGGAACAGCGCATGCTGGACGAAGCCGGCGCGGTTGACCGGATAGGGGCTGTCGTCGAGCTTGTTGCCATCGATGTCGATCTTGACGAGGCTCGAGGCGGTCACTTCGCTGAAATGCAGCCCGAACGGGTTGATCAGGAAGGCGCCGTCCTCGTTCGGAATTTTCAGCGTGATATGGTTGTAGATCATCTCCGACCAGCCGAGCATCGCGAACACGCGGTAGCAGGCGGCGAGTTCCTGGCGCGCTTCCCATTCGGCTTCGGTCATCTGCGGTCTAACGACAGCGGCGGTAGCCATGACGGACTCTCCTGATCTGTATTTTGTTATGCAACCTATATCGCATGACATTCTGCGGATTGCCAGACCGGGGGTGGGCGGGCATGGAGGCTTCATGCAGATCCATTCCCCCACTTCGCCGCATTCCAACGACGCCGCAGCAGCGGGCGTCTCGGCGCCGGGGCTGCAGGTCTTCGTGTTCGCTTTGTTCTTCATCTTCGGCGGCATCACCAGCCTGAACGACGTGATCATTCCCAAACTGAAGGAGCTGTTCACGCTAACCTACACGCAGGCGATGCTCGTGCAGTTCTGCTTCTTCACTGCCTATCTCGTGATCGGCATTCCGGGGGCGGCGCTGGTCAAGCGGATCGGCTACATGCGCGGCGCGGTCGCCGGGCTGGTGACGATGCTGATTGGCTGCCTGCTGTTCATTCCGGCGTCGAGCACAGCGACGTACGCGCTTTTCCTGTTCGCGCTGTTCATTCTGGCGGCGGGCGTGGTGCTGGTCCAGATCGTGGCCAATCCGCTGATAAGCCTTCTCGGCAAAGCCGAAACCGCATCCAGCCGACTGACCTTCGCCCAGGCGTTCAATTCGCTCGGCACGACGATATTTCCGTATGCCGGCGCGATCATCATTTTGGGCAGCCTTTCGAAGATTTCGGCGTCGGACCTGACCGGGGCCGCGCTGGACGCCTATCGCACCGCCGAGAGCGGCGCGATCGTTCGGGGGTATCTCGGTCTGGCGGTGGCGCTGGCTGTCGTCGCGGCCGCGGTCTGGCTGTTTCGCAATCGGCTGCCGCGTGACGCCAACGCCGCGAAGGACAAGCCCCTCGTCGCTGCCCCGCGCTATGTCGCGGGCCTGGCGCTGGTCGCGCTCGGTGCGGTCGTCGCGGTTGAAGTGCAGGCGTGGATTGGGTTGGTCCTCATCTTGCTGGCGCCTGTAGTCTGGTTGTACGGCAACGACCTGATGCAACGTCCGCGCTTCGCGCTCGGCGCGCTCTGCATCTTCCTCTATGTCGGCGCGGAAGTATCGATCGGCTCGCTGATCGTGAACTACCTCAAGCAGCCCGGCGTCATGAACCTCGACACCGCCAGCGCGGGCAAGATGATACCGCTCTACTGGGGCGGGGCGATGATCGGCCGGTTTATCGGGTCTGCGGTTTTGCGGGTCGTCAGCCCGGGCAAGGTCCTGGCGGGCGTCGCCGTCGGTGCGATCGCGCTCATCCTGATCTCGAGCTACACGACAGGGGCGGTCGCGGGTTACAGCCTGCTGGCGGTCGGGCTGATGAACGCGATCATGTTCCCGACGATCTTCAGTCTTGCGTGTGAAGGTCTCGGTGCACGTGCGGCAGATGGATCGGGGATCATCAACGTCGCGATTTTCGGTGGTGCCGTGCTGCCCCTCGCCACCGGGTCGTTGGCCGATGCGAGCGGAAGCCTGACGCTCGCGCTGCTGATCCCGGTGGCGTGCTATGTGGTGATCTGCGTGTTCGGCGTTTACGCCGCGCGGCCGGCGCCCCAATACGCCGACGCCTGACTTCAGAAGCCCAGCGCTGCGATCTCGGCCGGGGCGAAGCCCGCCTCGGCCAGGATCGCCGCGCCCTCATGGTCGCCGGCCATGCGCGGCGACACGGTTTCGCTGACCGAATAGCGCGGGGCGGGGGCGGGCTGGGTCACGCCGCCTGCAGTGACGAACGCCGCGCGCGCGAGGTTGTGCGGATGCGCGATCGCCTCGTCGAAGCCGAGCACCGGCGCGATGCACGCCTCATGCCCTTCGAACGCCGCGACCCATTCGTCGCGGGTGCGGCGCTTGAAGCGCTGGACCAGCTCGCGTTTCAAGACCGGCCACACCGCGGGCAGGAATTGCGCGTTCCACTCGGCGCCGTCGAGCTCCATCACGCGACGGAGCGCGGCATAGAATTGCGGCTCGATCGCGCCGACCGCGATCCATTTGCCGTCCGCGGTCTCGTAGGTGTCGTAGAACGGCGCGCCGCCGTCGAGCAGATTGGTGCCGCGCGCGTCGCTCCACATCCCCTGCGCGCGGAAACCCCAGACCATGCTGGCGAGCACCGCCGACCCTTCGGTCATCGCGCAATCGACCACCTGGCCGACGCCGCTGACCTGCGCCTGCAGGATCGCGGCGAGCATGCCGAAGGCGAGCATCATCCCGCCGCCACCAAAATCGGCGGCGAGGTTGATCGGCGCGGTCGGCTTGCGGCCTGCCTCGCCAAGCGCGTGGAGCGTGCCCGAGATGGCGAGATAGTCGATGTCATGGCCGGGTTCGTGGGCGAGCGGGCCGGTCTGGCCCCAGCCGGTCATCCGACCGTAGACGAGTGCCGGGTTGTCGGAGAGCAGTGTTTCGGGGCCGAGCCCTAGCCGCTCCATCACGCCGGGGCGGAAGCCCTCGATCAAGCCGTCGCAGGTCGCCGCAAGGCGGCGCACCGCCGCGATTGCCTCAGGCTGCTTGAGATCGAGGGACATCGTGCGGCGCGAGCGGAGCAACGGGTCGCGCATCGGGTCGACCATCCCGGGTGGGCCGGGGCGCTCGACGCGGATCACCTCGGCGCCGTGATCGGCCAGCATCATCCCGCAGAACGGACCGGGGCCGATCCCCGCCATTTCGAGGATCCTGAGGCCGGCGAGGGGGGCTGATGCTTGGCCGCTCATCCTATCCTCCGTCATTCCCGCTCATGCTCCGTCATTCCCGCGAAAGCGGGAATCCCGCTTCTTCCCGCCGCCCGAAGAAGCGGGACCCCCGCTTTCGCGGGGGTGACGGCAGGGGAGGCGGCGCATCAGAACGCTGCGATCCCCGTGATCGCGCGGCCCAAGATCAGCGCATGGACGTCGTGCGCGCCCTCATAGGTGTTGACCGTTTCGAGGTTCATCATGTGGCGCATCACCTGATATTCGCCCGAAATCCCGTTGCCGCCATGCATGTCGCGGCTCATCCGCGCGATATCGAGCGCCTTGCCGACATTGTTGCGCTTGACGATCGAGATCATCTCGGGCGCAAACTTGCCCGCGTCCATCAGGCGACCGACGCGCAGTGACGCCTGCAGCCCGAGCGCGATCTCGGTCTCCATATCGGCGAGCTTCTTCTGGTAGAGCTGACGCCCGGCGAGCGGGGTGCCGAACTGGTTGCGGTCGAGCCCGTACTGGCGTGCCGCATGGAAGCAGAACTCGGCAGCGCCGAGCGCGCCCCAACTGATCCCGTAGCGCGCACGGTTGAGACAGCCGAACGGGCCTTTCAGGCCCTGGACGTCGGGGAGCAAAGCGTCCTCGGAAAGTTCGATCTCATCCATCAGGATCATGCCGGTGATCGAGGCGCGCAAGCTGAGCTTGCCCTCGATCTTCGGCGTGGCGAGGCCCTTGGCGCCCTTTTCGACGATGAAGCCGCGGATGCCGTCGCCATGCGCCTCGGACTTCGCCCAGATGACGAAAACGTCGGCGATCGGCGAGTTGGAGATCCACGTCTTCGCGCCCGACAGCAGATAGCCGCCGTCGACCTTCTTCGCGCGCGTCGTCATGCTGCCGGGATCGGAGCCGGCGTCGGGCTCGGTTAGGCCGAAGCAACCGATCCATTCGCCGCTCGCCAGCTTGGGCAGATACTTCTGCTTCTGCGCTTCCGAGCCGTACGCGAAGATCGGGTACATCACGAGACTCGACTGGACCGACATCATCGAGCGATAGCCCGAATCGACCCGCTCGACCTCGCGCGCGACGAGGCCATAGGCGACGTAGGACGCGCCGACCCCGCCATATTCCTCGGGAACGGTGGGCCCGAGGAGCCCCTGCGCGCCCATCTCGCGGAAGATCTCGGGATCGGTGGTCTCGTTCTGGAAGGCGTCGATGATGCGCGGGGCGAGCTTGTCCTGCGCGTACGCCCGCGCCGCATCGCGGATCATCCGCTCGTCATCTTCGAGCTGATCGTCGAGGAAGAAGGGGTCAGCCCAATCGAAACGCGCCATGTCGGCCATGTCAGGTCCTTTGATTTCCGCGTCGCCCCGACGGAGGCCGGGGCCGCTGGGTTATGACGCGAAGGTCGTGCCCCAAACCCAGCGGCCCCGGCCTGCGCCGGGGCGACGGTTATTGATCCAAAATCCGGTCGTCGAACAGGCCGAACGCCAGTGTCGAGGCATAATATCCGATCGCGCGCTCGCGCGTCATCGTGTGCGCCCACTTTCGCATGTCGAACGCCGCATTCTGCATCGCCATCAGCGCCTGCGCCGCGATCAGCGGATCGACCGGGCGGATCGAGCCTTCGGCGATGCCGTCGCTCATCGTACCCGCGAAGCGGCGCGCGATGCGGTTCGAGCGGTCGACCATCTGCGTGCGCGATTCGGGCGGGAGGCCCGACAGCGCGGTGGTGCGCAAGAGCGGCCCACGTTCGGAAAACTGCACGTCGAGCAGCGTTGCGATCGTTCCCGACAGCCGGTCCCAATGGCTCCCGCCGCGCTCGTCGGCGAGGCGCTGGGCGTCGGCGACGGTATCCAGGCTGCGCTTGTAGCAGGCGAGCACCAGATCGTCCTTGGCGTCGAGATGGTGGTAAAAGCTGCCCTTGGTGACGTTGAGCTCCGAGGCGATCCGCTGGACCGACGCGCCGCGATAGCCGAGCTGGTTGATCAGCCGCGTCGCCGCGAGCAGGAACGCCTCGCGGCCGGGCTCGGGCTCGTCATGCGCGAGGTCGATCAGTTCGGGATCCCAGGTCGCCTTCGGCCCGGCGATGCCGTGCGCGAACACGTCCATCAGCCGTTCCTCGACCCGGTCATATTGGTCGGGATCGTAGCGCGTCAGCCAGATCGGCAGCCAGAAGGTGTTCTCGAGCAGCACGTGCGCGCGGCCGCCGTGGAGATCGGTCTGCGCGCGGTTGGCGGCGGGGCCCCACAGGCTGCGCGTCTTGCGGAACACCTCGCGCCAGCCCGCCATCAATTTGCCGAGCACCGGCTCTTCCATCGCGCGCAGATCGGACAGGATCGCAAACGCGGTCTCCTCGCCGCGCTGGATGCGGGCGAGCCGCACCATGTTGAGCGACAGATATTTCGCGACGCGCGCCTGCGGCGTCGGCTCGAGCAGCGACTCGTCGAGCATCGCGAGCAGCTTTTCGAGCGTATACTCGAAACAGGCGGCGGCGAGGTCTTCCTTGCGCTTGAAATAGTAGGTGACGCTCGTCGTGTTGAGCCCGACGCGGCGTGCGACGTCGGCGAAGGTCATGCCCTTCGCGCTCTGCTCGTTGATCGCCTCGGCGGCGGCGGCGAGGATCGCGTCCCGCTTGGCGCGGAAGCGCTTGGTGCTGGTCTCTTCCTCAGTCGGAACGGTGTTGGGGGCCTCCATCCGATAATCTGTACCATCATCTTTTAGAAGAAACAGTCCCTTTGTTGCGCGCGGTCAATGCGTGGCTTTTCCGCGCCAAAGACGCTTTACCGAAAACGCGGTACGGTATACCCAGCCTTCCGACGGCATGATCGGAGAGAGCAGATGGACTTCAGCTTCAGCGAACGCGAGATCTATTTCCGGGATCGCGTGAAGGCGTTCATCGACCAGCAGATCCGTCCGCGCCAGGCCGAATATGACGCGCAGCACCATGACGGCGAGCGCTGGAAGGTCATTCCGGTGATCGAGGAGATGAAGGAAAAGACCAAGGCCGCTGGCCTGTGGAATTTCTTCATGCCGCCACATTCGGGGCAGGCGCATGTCGACGATACGTTCGAGTTCGAAGGCACGCAGCTGACCAATCTCGAATATGCGTTATGCGCCGAGGAGATGGGCAAGGTCGGCTGGGCGAGCGAATGCTTCAACTGTTCGGCACCCGATACCGGCAATATGGAGGTGCTCCACCGCTACGGCACGCTCGAGCAGAAGGAGCGCTGGCTGCGCCCGCTGATGAACGGCGAGATCCGCTCGGCCTTCCTGATGACCGAGCCGGCTGTGGCCTCTTCGGACGCGACCAATATCGAAACCTCGATCGTCCGTGATGGCGACGAGTACGTCATCAACGGCACGAAATGGTGGTCGTCGGGCGTCGGCGATCCGCGCTGCAAGATCGCTATCACGATGGGCAAGACCAACCCCGACGCCTCGCGCCACAGCCAGCAGAGCCAGATCCTCGTGCCGATGGATGCGCCGGGCGTGACGATCAAGCGGATGCTGTCGGTCTATGGCTATGACCATGCGCCGCACGGCCACGGCGAAGTGGTGCTGGAGAATGTCCGCGTTCCCGCCGAGAACATCCTGCTCGGCGAGGGGCGTGGGTTCGAGATCGCGCAGGGCCGCCTCGGGCCGGGCCGCATCCATCATTGCATGCGCACGATCGGCGTCGCCGAGACGGGCATCGAGGCGATGGCCAAGCGCCTGCTGAGCCGCGTCGCGTTCGGCAAGCGGATCGCCGATCAGTCGGTGTGGGAGGAGCGCATCGCGCGCGCGCGCATCGACATCGAGATGACGCGGCTGCTATGTCTGAAGGCGGCCGACATGATGGACCGGGCGGGCAACAAGTCGGCGCAGCAGGAGATCGCGATGATCAAGGTGCAGGCGCCGAACATGGCGCTCAAGATCCTCGACGATGCGATCCAGGCGCATGGCGGCGGCGGCGTGTCGGGCGATTTCGCGCTGGCGCACGACTGGGCGGCGATGCGGACGCTGCGCTTCGCGGATGGGCCGGACGAGGTGCACAACCGGGCGATCGCTCGCAACGAGTTCGGCAAGTACGCCGATCTGCCGGCGGCGGTCGCGGCGAAGGATGCGGTGCGGCGGTAACATACTCCCTCTCCCCGCTTGCGGGGAGAGGGTAGGGGAGAGGGGCAGTCCGCTACCACAAAGATATGGGCCGGTGAGGAGAGACTGCCCCTCTCCCCGGCCCTCTCCCCTGAAGGGGAGAGGGAGAAGACGTGAAAGCAGCCATCCTCTACGCCCCCAACACCGAGCTGGTGATCGACGACGTCGCGATCTCCGATCCGGCCCCGCGCGAGGTGCTGATCCGCACCATGGCGTGCGGGGTGTGCCGTAGCGACCTCCATTTCGTCGACGGCGCCTTCCCGCATCCGATGCCGACCGTTCCCGGCCACGAGGCGGCGGGGATCGTCGAGGCGGTCGGATCGGACGTCGCGCATCTGAAGGTCGGCGATCATGTCATTACCTTCTTCACCGTGTTCTGCGGGGCGTGCGAGATGTGCGTCACCGGGCGGCCGTCGCTGTGCGTCGATCCCTCGACGCGGCGGCCCAAGGGGGCACCGCCAAGGTTGAGCCTGCAGGACGGCACGCCGCTCAGCCCCTTCCTCAACCTCTCGGCGTTCGCCGAGATGATGCTGGTCCACGAAAATGCCTGTGTCGCGATCAGCAAGGAGATGCCGCTCGACCGCGCCGCCCTGCTCGGCTGCGCGGTGATCACGGGCGCGGGCTCGATCTTCAACGACAGCCAGTTGCGGCCCGGCGAAAGCGTCGCGGTGATCGGCTGCGGCGGGATCGGGCTCGCCGCGATCAACGCCGCCAAGATCGCGAGCGCGGGGCAGATCATCGCGATCGACCCGGTCGCCGACAAGCGCGCACTCGCCGAAAAGCTCGGCGCGACGCACACGCTCGATTCGAACGATGCCGATCTGGCGAAGAAGGTTGCGGGCCTGACCGGCGGCGGGGTGCATTATGCGATCGAGGCGGTCGGGCGGAGCAACACCGCCGAGCTCGCCTGGACGATCCTGCGGCGCGGCGGCACCGCGACGATCCTCGGGATGATCGCGCCGGGCAATGACGTGAAGATCGCCGGGCCGACTTTCCTGACGGGGAAGAAGCTGCAGGGCTCGCTGCTGGGTTCGACGCGCTTCCCGATCGATCTGCCGCGGCTGGTGCAGATGTATCTCGACGGCAAGCTCGATCTCGACACGATGGTCGCCGAGCGGATCAAGCTCGCGGACGTCAACCATGCGCTCGCCAATCTGCGCACCGGCGACACGGTGCGCTCCGTGATCGAGTTTTCGTGATGGACGACGCCGCCCCCCAGACGATCGCCGTTCCCGAGAAGGACCGGCTCGACGAGGCCGCGTTGACGGCGTGGATGGTCGCCAATGTCGATGGGTTCGAGGGGCCACTGACCTACGCGAAGTTCGCCGGCGGGCAGTCGAACCCGACCTTCAAGATCGAGTCGCCGTCTGGCACCTATGTGCTGCGTCGCAAGCCGATGGGGGTGTTGCTGCCCTCGGCGCATGCGGTCGATCGCGAATATCGGGTGATTGCAGGCCTGTATCCGACCGGCTTCCCGGTCGCGCGGCCTTACGGGCTGTGCACCGATCCCGCGGTGATCGGCACCGATTTCTACGTTATGGGCTTCGCCGACGGGCGCAATCTGTGGGACGGCACCTTGCCCGACTACACGCCCGACGCGCGCACCGGGATCTACAACGCGATGTGCGACACGCTCGCGGCGTTGCATAATACCGACCATGTCGCGGCGGGGCTCGGCGAGTACGGCCGTCCGGGCAATTATTTCGAGCGCCAGGTCGCGCGCTGGACCAAGCAGTATCGCGCGTCCGAGACCGAGCCGATGCCGCAGGTCGAGAAACTAATCGACTATCTCGGCCGGACGGTGCCCGAGCAGACGCGCACCTCGGTGGTGCATGGCGATTACCGCATCGACAACATGATCTTCGCGCGTGACGAGCCGCGCGTGATCGCTTTGCTCGACTGGGAATTGTCGACGCTCGGCGACCCGCTGGCCGACTTCTCCTATTTCCTGATGAGCTGGGTGACCGCGCCCGAGGGGCGATCGGGGGTGCTCGGGCATACCGGGCCGGCGACGGGGATCCCGACGATCGAGGCGATGGTCGAGCGCTATTGCGCGGCGACGGGGCGCGACGGCGTGCCCGATCTCAACTGGTATTTCTCGTACAATCTCTTCCGGCTGACCGGGATCGTCCAGGGGATCAAGAAGCGGATCGTCGAGGGGACGGCGTCGAGCGCGCAGGCGGAGAAATCGGCGGCGGGGGTGTACCGGCTGGCCGATGCGGCGTGGGATTTCGCGGTGAAGGCGGGGGCTTAGTTTCTTATTCCCCTCCCGCTTGCGGGAGGGGCTGGGGGTGGGCTCGCGCTCACGATCGAGAACACAGCTTGAAGGAGAGCGGGCGCCCACCCCCGACCCCTCCCGCAAGCGGGAGGGGAGAAGAAGATGTCGCAATTCGATCTCACGGGCAAAGTCGCCATCGTCACCGGGTCCTCGCGCGGGATCGGCAAGGCGAGCGCGTTCGAGCTGGCCGAACACGGCGCCAAGGTCGTCATCTCCAGCCGCAAGCAGGATGCCTGCGACGCGGTCGCCGCCGAACTCAACGCGCGGTTCGGCGACGGCACGGCGATCGCGGTCGCCGCCAATATCTCGGACAAAGCTGGGCTGCAGCACCTCGTCGACGCGGCGCGGGCGGCATTCGGGCAGATCGACGTGCTCGTCTGCAATGCCGCCTCCAACCCCTATTACGGCCCGCAGGCGGGGATCGCCGACGAGCAGTTCCGCAAGATCCTCGACAACAACATCGTCTCGAACCACTGGCTGATCGCGATGGTCGCGCCCGAGATGCGCGAGCGGCGATCGGGCAGCATCGTCATCGTATCCTCGATCGGCGGCCTGCGCGGGTCGACCGTTATTGGTGCGTACTGCATCTCGAAGGCTGCCGACATGCAGCTCGCGCGCAACCTCGCGCATGAATTCGGGCCCGACAATGTCCGCGTCAATTGCATCGCGCCCGGTCTGATCAAGACCGATTTCGCGCGCGCTTTGTGGGAGGATCCCGAGCGGATCGAGGCGGCGAACAAGACAGTCCCGCTGCGCCGCATCGGCGAGCCCGAGGAGATCGCCGGCGCGGTTGTTTTCCTCGCCAGCGCGGCGAGTAGTTTCATGACCGGGCAGACGATCGTGCTCGACGGCGGCGTTACCATCTAGCGCCGTCGCCCCGGCGGAGGCCGGGGCCGGTGTGTGGCTTGGCACGCGGGTGCCTCAAACGAAACGGCCCCGGCCTTCGCCGGGGCGACGGAGGATGCAATGGCACGGTTCAGCGGAAAATCGATCATCGTCACCGGCGCGGGCTCGGGGATCGGGCGGGCTACGGCGTTGCTGTTCGCGCGCGAGGGCGGCAGCGTGCTCGTCGCCGACCAGAGCGACACGGTCCACGAGACTGCCGCGATGATCGATCGGGCAGGCGGCGCGGCGCACGCTATCCAGATCGACGCCGGCAATGAGGAGGACGTGATCCGCGCGGTCAACGTCGCGTGCGAATATTATGGCGGACTCGATGTGATGTTCGCCAATGCCGGCATTTCCGGTGGGATGGCGAACCTGTTCGATACCGATGTCGCGCTGATCACCGAGGTGCTGCGCGTCAATCTGATCGGACCGTTCCTGGCGATCAAACACGCCGCGCCCAAGATCGCCGAGCGCGGCGCCATAACGGGTAAGGGGGGCGCGATCGTGCTGACCGCGAGCGTCGCGGGGATCCGCTCGGGCGCGGGGTCGCCGGCCTATTCGGCATCGAAGGCGGGGGTGATCAACCTCGCGATGGTGTCGGCGCAGCAGCTGTCGGGATCGAACGTCCGCGTCAATGCGATCTGCCCCGGGCTGACCGAGACGGGCATGACCAAGCCGACCTTCGATTATGCGCGCGAGGCGGGCAAGACCGACCGGATCGGCCGGCTCAACCCGCTGCGCCGCGGCGCACAGCCCGAGGAACTGGCGGAAGTGGCGGCGTTCCTCGCTTCGGATGCGGCGAGCTATATCAACGGCCAGGCGATCGCGGTCGATGGCGGCCTGTCGAGCAGCCATCCTGTGACCAAGCAGGAATATGGCAAGACCGCGGTGTAGCGATCACTCGCGCAGGCGGATCAACCCTTCCTGCGCGACGCTCGCCACCAGCCGCCCGTCACGCGCGAAGATCTTGCCGCGGTTGAAGCCGCGCGCATGGCCCGCCCATGGGCTGTCGCAGACATAGAGCAGCCAATCGTCGGCGCGGAAATCCTCGTGCAGCCAGAGCGCATGGTCGAGGCTGGCGGTCTGCAATTTGTGCGTCATCCAGTTGACGCCGTGCGCCAGCGTCGCGGTGCCGAGCAGCGACATGTCGGAGGCATAGGCCAGGATCGCGCGGTGCAGCGCGGGGTCGTCGCCAATCGGGGCCACCACGCGGAACCAGCTGTTCTGACGTGGTTCCTGCTTGACCGGGTCGAGCCAGCTGCGCGGGGACACCGGGCGGATGTCGACCATCCGCGGACGCAGGAACATCGCGCGGAATTTCTCGGGGATGCGGTCGATCATCGCGAGGCGGAGGTCGCGGTCGCTGGTCAGCTCTTCGGGCGGGGGCACGTCGGGCATCGCATCCTGATGCGCCAGGCCGCCCTCGGGGATCTGCAGCGAGCAGGCGAGGTTGAGGATCGGCACGCCGCGCTGGGTGGCGATGACGCGGCGCGTGGCGAAGCTCTTGCCGTCGAAGTCGCGCACGACGCGGTAGAGGATCGGGTGACCCTCGTCGCCGGGGCGCATGAAATAGGCGTGAAGCGAATGCGCCTGCTTGGGCGCCTCGGTCGAGCGTTGCGCGGCTTGCAGCGCCTGCGCGATGACCTGTCCGCCGAACACGCGGCCGAAGCCGTCGGTGCCGCGGGGGCCGCGGTAGAGGTCGGTGTCGATTTCCTCCACGGCGAGCAGGTCGACGAGTTGCTGCGCGAGCTGGGCGGGGGTGGGCTGGGTGTCGGTCATGGCGTCCTTCTTCTCCCTCTCCCCTCCGGGGAGAGGGCCGGGGAGAGGGGCTGTATCTGAAAAGCGACCGGCGTGTAACAGCCCCTCTCCCGCGCTTCGGCTTCGCCTCGCTTGCCCTCTCCCCGGAGGGGAGAGGGAGATTAGTACCCCGCTGCCCGCGCCACCTTGTCGGCGTGGAAGTTCGCATCCCCGAACATCTCGGCCAGCACGCGCGCGCGCTTCATGTAGAAGCCGATGTCATATTCGTCGGTCATGCCGATCCCGCCGTGCATCTGCACGCCTTCCTGCACCGACAGCGTCGTCGCCAGCGCGGTCATCGCCTTGGCGACCGAGACCGCGGTGTCGGCGTGCGGGCTGTCGAGATCGAGCAGTTGCTGCGCCTTCATCACCGCGGCGCGCGCGACTTCCATCTCGGAATAGAGATGCGCCGCGCGGTGCTGGAGCGCCTGGAAGCTGCCGATCAGCGTGCCGAACTGCTTGCGCTCCTTGAGATAGCCGACCGTCATGTCCATCGCGCCGGCGCCGACGCCGAGCAGTTCGGCCGACGCGCCGGTGCGGCCGGCGCGGAGCAGCCGCTCAAGCGGGGTGCGGCCACCGTCGATCTCGCCGATCACCGCATCGGCATCGACTTCGACGCCATCGAACTCGAGCCGGGCGGCGAGGCTCGCGTCCGCAAGGCGCTCCGGGGTGGCGGTGAGGTTGGCGGTGTCCTTGGGGATGGCGAAGAGCGTGACGCCCTCGGCATCGTCGGCGCTGCCGGCGGTGCGCGCGGCGACGATCAGCAGATCGGCGACATGGCCGTGCGTGACGAACTGCTTCTTGCCGGTCAGCTTGAAGCCGTTGCCCGAACGCTCGGCCTTGAGGCCGATGCTGTCGCGATGCTTGGCGGCCTCGTCGATCGCGAGCGCGGCGACGGTGTCGCCGGCGATGATGCCAGGGAACCAGCGCTCGGCATGCGCCGTGCCCTTGAGCGCTTCGACCGCCGCGACGGCAGTAGTAAGGAAGGGCGAGGGTGACAGGTTGCGGCCGATCTCCTCGAGCACGACGCCTGCCTCGACATGGCCGAGGCCGAGGCCACCTTCGGATTCGCCGATCAGGATGCCGGTGAAGCCCATTTCGGCGAAGTTTTTCCAGAGGTCGCGGCTGAAGCCGGTGGCGTCCTTGGCGTCGCGCAAGCCACGCATGTGGCTCACCGGCGCTTGTTCCGCGACGAAATCGCGGATCGTGTCCTGCAGGGCGGTTTGGTCTTCGTTCAAAAACAGGGGCATTTCTTACTCCGTCACCCCAGCGAAAGCTGGGGTCTCGTGCCGCACGGGCACGCTTCGTTGCGGGGAGACCCCAGCTTTCGCTGGGGTGACGTACCTAGCTCGGCAATTCCAAAATGCGCTTGGCGATGATGTTGAGCTGGACCTCGCTCGTCCCGCCCTCGATCGAATTGGCCTTGGTGCGCAGCCAGGCGCGCGCCTCGGCGCCGCCGCGCGAGCCTTCGCTCTCCCATTCGAGCGCGTCCGAGCCGCCGGCCGCCATCATCAGCTCGTGGCGGCTCTTGTTGAGCTCGGTGCCGTAATATTTCATCATCGAGGGCTGGGCGGGGTGCGCGCGGCCGGCCTTCAGCTCGTCGATGAAGCGCTCCGACATCGACCCGAAGGCTTTCGCACGCACCTCGAACATCGCGATCGCGGCGCGGAGCAGCGGATCGGCGAGCCGCGCCTCGGCATCGAGCCCGATCGTCGCGATCGCGCCGTCGAGCAACGGATTGCCGCCGCTCGACGCGAGACCCATGCCCGAGATCATCTCGCGCTCATGCCCGAGCAGATATTTGGCGACGTCCCACCCCTTGTTCTCGTCATGCACGCGCTGCGACTTGGGCACCTTCACATTGTCCATGAAGGTCTCGCAGAACGGCGAATAGCCCGAGATCAGCAGGATCGGCTTGGTCGACACGCCTTCGCTCGCCATGTCGAACAAAACGAAGCTGATCCCGCCCTGCTTGCTGCTCTTGTCGGTGCGGACGAGGCAGAAGATCCAGTCGGCCTTGTCGGCGTACGACGTCCACACCTTCTGGCCGTTGACGATGTAATGGTCGCCGGCATCCTCGGCCGAGGTGGCGAGGCTGGCGAGATCCGAGCCGGCGTTGGGCTCGGAATAGCCCTGGCACCAGCGGATCTCGCCGCGCGCGATCTTGGTGAGATGGGTGAGCTTCTGCTCTTCGGTGCCGTATTTGAGCAGTGCCGGCCCGAGCATCGAGATGCCGAACGAATTGAGCGGGTTGCGCGCCTTGATCGCCGCCATTTCCTCGCGGAGGATCTTGGTCTCGGCGGGGTTGAGGCCGCCGCCGCCATAGGCCTTGGGCCAGTCGGGCACGGTCCAGCCGCGCGACGCCATCGCGTCCATCCATTCCTTCTGGCCGGGCTGGAAATCGGGATTGCGGCCGCCCCAATTGGCGTCCTTTTCGGAGCGCACGGGCTCGCGCATTTCGGGCGGGCAATTGGCTTCGAGCCAGGCCCGGGTTTCGCTGCGGAAGGTGTCGAGATCCTGGGTCATCTATCGGCTCCGAGTAAGGTCGTGCGCGAGGCGCGCGACGGCGATGGCGGTATGGTCGGCGTAACGTTCGGCGATCACCTGCACGCCGATCGGCATTCCGTCGGGGTCGGTGCCGACGGGGACGCTGGTGGCGGGCAGGAGCGGGAAGGTGGCGAGGCCGGGATAGGCGATCTGCGCGCCGAACGGGCTGGGCGCGCCGTCGATCCACGCCTCGCGCGTTTCGATCGGCGTGTCGTCGTGCGCGAAGGCGGTGGTGCCCCAGGCGGGGGCGATCACCGCGTCGAACTGCCGGAACAGGCGGCGCCACGCGCGGCGGCATTCGGCCTGGCGATCGAGCAGCACGGGCATCGGCGTCGAGGGTGGGCCGGCGCGGGGCGGCTGGCCGCGCGCCATCGCGACCGCGAGGATGCGCATGTAATCGGCGTGCTGCTCGACGAGATCGGGGAGCAGGTCGCTTTCGCGCTCGACGGTCGCGCCGGCGGCGGCGAACGCCGCGCCGATCGCCTCGACCGCATGGCGGACCGCTTGCGCGGCGGGGGCGAGCGGGTGCTGGGGAAGGAGCAGGATGCGCCATTCTCGGGGTTCACGGGCGGCGGGTTTGGGCAGCGGCAAGTCGGCGGTCAGATCGAGCGCGAGCGCGAGATCATCGGGATCGCGCGCGAGCGGGCCGATCACACTGAGATTGAGCGCCGCGCCGCGGGTGCGGGGGAAGTAATGGCCGTCGGTGTCGAGCATGCCGAAGGTCGGCTTGTGGCCCCAGACACCGCAGAAGGCGGCGGGGACGCGGATCGAGCCGCCGATGTCCGAGCCGAATTCGAGCGGCACGAAGCCCGCGGCAAGCGCGGCAGCCGACCCGCCCGACGAACCGCCGCTGACGCGGTCATGATTGTGCGGGTTGCGGGTGCGGCCGTAGACCGGGTTGTTGGATTGGAGGTCGGCAAGGCCGACCGGAACGTTGGTCTTGCCGAGGATGATCGCGCCCGCGGCCTTGAGGCGCTGGACCGCGACGGCGTCTTCGGTGGCGATGTGGTCGGCGTGTTCGGAGAAGCCCCAGCTTGTCGCCAGCCCGGCGATGTCGAAGCTTTCCTTGACCGTCATGGGCACGCCGAGGAGGGCGCGATCGTCCTTCGAGCCGGCGTCGATCGCGCGCGCGGCGTCGCGGGCGCGGTCATAGTCGCGGACGACGACGGCGTTGATCTCGGCGTTGCCGGCCTCGATGCGCGCGATCGCGGCATCGCATTCGGCGAGCGCGGTGGTTTCACCGCTGCGGATCGCCGCGGCGGTCTGGATTGCGGATCTCATCTCTCCCTCTCCCCGCTTGCGGGGAGAGGGCAAGCGAGGCGAAGCCGAAGCGCGGGAGAGGGGGAGTGAGAAACGCCAGCGATCGCGTGCGTCCCCCTCTCCCCGACCCTCTCCCCGCAAGCGGGGAGAGGGAGAAGAAGGTTATCCATTGAAACGACCGCCGCTTTCCGCCTTCGACTTGAGCAGTTCGGCCACCGCGAAGCCGTGCTTCTCCAACCCCGCGACGATCGTCTTGAGCCCCTCGGTATCGGCCCAGAACATCGGCCCGCCGCGATAGACTGGCCAGCCATAGCCGTAGATCCACACCACATCGATATCGCTCGCGCGCTGCGCCATCTTCTCCTCGAGGATCAGCGCGCCTTCGTTGACCATTGTGTAGAGCGTCTTCTCGACGATCTCCTGGTCGCTGATCTCGCGCTTCTGCATATTCGACTTGGAACGGAAATCCTCGATGATTTCGGCCACGCGGGGGCTGGGCGTCGGGTTCCGCTTCTCGTCATAATCGTAGAAGCCCTTGGCGGTCTTCTGCCCCCAGCGCCCCTCGGCGGCGAGCGCGTCGCGGATGTTCTCGATGCGATTGGGGTCGCGGTGCCAGCCGATGTCGACGCCGGCGAGATCGCTCATCTGGAACGGACCCATCGGCATGCCGAAGGCGACATGGACGCGGTCGATCTGCTCGGGCGTCGCGCCTTCCATCAGCAGCTTCATCGCCTCGACCTGGCGGGGCTTGAGCATCCGGTTGCCGATGAACCCGTCGCACACGCCGGCCACCACCGCGACCTTCTTGATCGTCTTCGACAGCGCCATCACAGTCGCGAGCACATCGTCGTCGGTCTGCGCACCGCGGACGACTTCAAGCAGTTTCATCACGTTGGCGGGCGAGAAGAAGTGCATGCCCACCACGTCGCCGGGCCGCTTGGTGACCGATGCGATCTCGTCGATATCGAGATACGAGGTGTTCGACGCGAGGATCGCGCCGGGCTTGGCGATCGCGTCGAGCCGGGTGAAGATGTCCTTCTTCACCTCCATATTCTCATACACCGCCTCGATGATGAGGTCGCACTCGGCGAGCGCCTCGAAATCGAGCGTGGGGTTGAGCGCGCCCATCGCAGCCTCGACTTGTTCGGACTTCAAGCGACCCTTGGCGGCGGAGGCCTCGTAATTCTTACGGATCGTGCCCGCGCCGCGATCGAGCGCCTCCTGCGCCATCTCGACGATCGTCACCGGAATGCCGGCCGACAGGAAGTTCATCGAGATGCCGCCGCCCATCGTACCCGCGCCGATCACACCGACGCGCTTGATCTCGCGCAGTTGGATGTTGGCGTCGATGCCGTCGATCTTGGCGGCCTGCCGCTCGGCGAAGAAGATGTGGCGCTGTGCGGCGGATTGCACGCCCATCATCAGCTTCATGAATTCCTGCCGCTCGAAGGCGATCCCCTCGTCGAAGCTCGATCCGTCGGCGGCTTTCTCGACGCAGGCGATGTTGGCGGCGGGCGCGTCGAAACCGCGGAAGCGCTTGGCATTGTCCTTCTTGAAGGCAGCGACGGCTTCGGGGTCGGCCTGCGCGACCTTCTCGCGGGCGCGGGGCAGGGGACGGGCGTCGGCGATTTCGCGCGCGAAGGCGATCGCGTCGGCTTCGAGGCTGTCCTCGCCCGCCAGGCGATCGATCAAGCCGGCCGACAGCGCGAGCTTGGCGGGGATCGGGTCACCCTTGGCGGTCATTTCGAGCGCGAGCTTGACGCCGGCGATGCGCGGGATGCGCTGCGTTCCGCCGGCACCGGGGAGCAGGCCGAGCTTGACCTCGGGCGTGCCGATCTTCGCGCTCGGCACGGCGATGCGATAGTGGCAGCCAAGCGTCACCTCGCACCCGCCGCCGAGCGCGGTGCCGTGGATCGCGGCGACGACGGGCTTGTCCGAGGCTTCTATCATGTCGACTACGGTGGGGAGGCCGGGCTCCTGCATCGGCTTGCCGAACTCGGTGATGTCGGCGCCGGCGAAGAAGGTGCGGCCGTCGCAGCGGATCACCATCGCCTTGACCTGCGGATCGGCGAGGCCCTGCTTGATGCCAGCCTCGAGCCCCTGCCGCACCGCCGCGCCGAGCGCGTTGACCGGCGGGTTGTTCGAGATGATGACGAGGATGTCGTCGTGAAGTTCGGTGGTGATCGGCGAAGTCATGGTTTTCTCCTGCTACGGGCGTCGCCCCGGCGAAGGCCGGGGCCGCTGGAGGTGGTCCGCGACGTCAGCGACGCGCGCCCGACCCAGCGGCCCCGGCCTGCGCCGGGGCGACGGATGGGTTACGTCAACGCACTGTAGATCAACGTCTTCAACTCACGTCGGATCGGGTAGACGTTCGACGGCGAGACCTGCGTCATGAACACCATGTGCAGCCGCTCGACCGGATCGACGAAGAAGGCGGTCGAGAACATGCCGCCCCAATAATATTCGCCGACCGACCCCGGGATCATCGAACGCGCGACATCGATATTGACCGCGAAGCCGAGCCCGAAGCCGGTGCCGGCATTCGCCGCCTCGCTGAACAGCGACTTCGACAGCGTCGAAAGGTCGGCGCCGCCGGGGAGGTGGTTCATCGTCATCAGCTCGATCGTCTTGCGCCCGACGACCCGCGCGCCTTCCAGCGCGCCGCCGTTCAGCAGCATCGTGCAGAAGCGATGATAATCGAGCGCGGTCGAGACGAGCCCGCCGCCGCCCGAGACGAGCCTGGGCGGCTTGCTCCACGCGCTCGCCTCGCCGCGATCATACAGCACGCGGCCCTTGCCCGGCGCGAGCGTGTAGCAGTCCGTCAGCCGGTCGATTTTGTCGGCGGGGACATGGAAGAAGGTGTCGTGCATCCCGAGCGGCGTGAAGATGCGGGTCGCGAAGAAATCGGGCAGCGTCAGTCCCGACACGCGCTCGACCACCGCGCCGAGCACATCGGTCGACACCGAATAATTCCACGCCGTGCCGGGCGAGAATTCGAGCGGCAGCCGGCCGAGCGCCGCGACGAAGCCGTCGACGTCGAGCCCGCCATGCCAATTCTCGATCCGGCCCTCGCGGTACGCGGCGTCGATATTGGAGCGGTTCTGGAAGCTATAGGTCAGCCCCGAGGTATGACGCAGCAGGTCGATCATCCGCATCGGCTCGCCGGTCGGCTTGGTCTGGAACGGCACCCCCGCGCCGCCGCCATTATAGACGCCGATATCCTTGAATTCGGGCAGCACGTGATGGACCGGCGTGTCGAGCGCGACCTTGCCCTCCTCGACCAGCATCATGAAGGCGATCGAGGTGATCGGCTTGGTCATCGAGGCGATGCGGAACAGCGACCCTTCGTCGATCGCGCCGCCCCCCTCGCGCGCCGCGCCGAGCGAGGAGAAGTGCGCGATCTCGCCACCCTGTGCGATCAGGATCTGCGCATTGGGCAATTTGCCCGAATCGAGATAGCGATCCTTGAGAAAGGCATCGATCCGGGCAAGGCGGCCCGCGTCGAATCGCGTGGCGGAGGGCATGGTATCCAGCATCATCGTTTCCATACCCCCTGTTCGAAAGCGAAGACACCCTATTGCCTTGAGCGGCGCGCGAATCAACACTAACCTTGCTTGAACGGTGTTTCGCGGCAAACCCGAGTTTCAACTCGCAGGGTATTTGGCGCGCTGAAGGAGAGATGATCGTGGATATCGAACCGCTCGTCGCGCTTGATCCGGCCTGGCCCAAGATGACGCTCGATCAGGTCGATGCAGCGCTGGTCACGCCAGGCGGGAAGTTCGAGATCGAGACCGTCCCGATTCGCGGCATCCCGACTCGCGTGTGGAAGCACGCGCCGCCGACGCTCGCCTGGCTGATCGCGGCGTCGCGCGCGCATGGCGAGCGGATCTTCACCGTCTATGAGGACGAGCGGGTCAGCTACGACGCCAATTTCCGCGCCGTCGCGACGCTAGCCCATGCACTCGTCGAGCTGGGGATCGGCAAGGGCGACCGCGTCGGGCTGGCGATGCGCAACCTGCCCGAATGGCCGGTGATCTTCTTCGCCGCGGCGAGCATCGGCGCGATCGTCGTGCCGCTCAACGCATGGTGGACCGCGGGCGAGCTCGCCTATGGCATCATCGATTCGGGTTGCCGCCTGCTGTTCGTCGATGACGAGCGCTATCAGCGGCTGATCGCCGACGCGCCCGATTTTCCCGCGCTCGAAACGACCGTCGTCGCGCGCGCTTCGATCGCGCTGGGTGCGGGCGCGGTTCGGCTCGAGGATATCATCGGGACGCCTAACGCCTATGCGAGCCTTGCCGAACGCGATCTCCCGGCGGTCGAGCTCGACACCGACGACGATGCGACGATCTTCTATACCAGCGGCACGACCGGCCATCCCAAGGGCGCGCTTGGCACGCATCGCAACCTCACCACCAACATCCTGACCTCGGCGTTCGGTGGCGCGCGTGCCTTCCTGCGGCGCGGCGAAGTGCCGCCTGCGCCGACGCCGAAGACCTTCCTCACCGTGATCCCGATGTTCCATGTCACCGCGTGCAGTGCGACGATGATGATGTCGGTCGCACTCGGCAACACGCTCGTGTTCATGCGCAAATGGGACACGGTCCGCGCGATGGAGATCATCGAGCGCGAGAAGGTGCAGGTCACCGGCGGTGTGCCGACGATCGCTTGGCAGATCCTCGAACATCCCAACCGCGCGAATTACGATCTCTCCTCGCTCGAGGCGATCGCTTATGGCGGTGCTCCCTCGGCACCCGAACTGGTGCGGCGGATCTACACCGAATTCGGCGCGCTGCCGTCGAACGGCTGGGGGATGACCGAGACGATGGCGACCGTCACCGGGCATGGCGGCGAGGACTATCTTGCGCGGCCGACGAGCGCCGGGCCGCCCGCGCCGGTCGCCGATCTCAAGATCATGGACGAAGACGGGACGACCGAGCTCGCAGTGGGCGAGGTCGGCGAACTGTGGGCGCGTGGGCCGATGATCGTGAAGGGCTATTGGAACAAGCCCGAGGCGACCGCGGCGACCTTCGTCGATGGCTGGGTGCGCACGGGCGATCTCGCGCGGCTCGATGCCGAGGGGTTCCTCTATATCGTCGATCGCGCCAAGGACATGATCATCCGCGGTGGCGAGAACATCTATTCGTCCGAGGTCGAGAACGTGCTCTACGCGCATCCCGCGGTGACCGATTGCGCACTCATCGGCATCCCGCACCGCACGCTCGGCGAGGAACCGGCGGCGGTGGTGCATCTGCGGCCCGGCACGAGCGCGAGCGAGGCCGAGCTCCAGGCGTGGGTCCGCGCGCGGCTGGCGGTCTTCAAGACGCCGGTGGCGATCCGGTTCGTCGAAGACACCTTGCCGCGCAACGCCAATGGCAAGATCCTCAAAAAGGATCTCAAGGCGCTGTTCGAGGATCGGCTGAGCGCGGTGGCGTGAGCGGTCCCAGCCGAGGACCTTAACCCGCTTCGTTAAGGCCCCGGCGGTGGGCGCGCACGCGCGCCGGGTACATTCGTCATTAACGCCCTAGCCGCGCGACCCGCTTTCGCGCTTTGCTGTTCGCGGGGAACACGGAAGGGCAGGGCATGGCAGCGATTCGATCATGGAGCGCGCGCGTCGCGACATTCGAAACCGCGCCATGGGTCGTCCCGGCGCTTTTTGCGCTCGCACTGCTGCTGCGGCTCGCCGTGCTGCTGCTGCTGCCGCAGCACGCCGTGTCCGACGGCGAATGGTATATGGTCCGTGCCGCCGAGATGGCGCGCGGGATGGGCTATCAGGAGGCGGGGCACCCGACCGCGTTCTGGCCGGTCGGCTATCCGGCCTTGCTCGCGGGGAGCATGATGCTGTTCGGGCCCGGGCTGTTCGGGCCGTTGCTGCTCAACCTGCTGTCGGTCGCGGTGATCCTCGGCGCGATCGTGTGGCTTGGGCGCGCGCTTGGTGTGGGGGCGCTCGCGACGCGGATCGCGCTGCTGCTCTACGCACTCTATCCGGCGCATATCGCCTATGCCGGGCAGCCCTGCTCGGAGACCGCGTCGACCGCGCTCGGCATGGTGGCGTTCGCGCTGTTGGTCGTCGGGCGCAAGCGCAGCGTGCTGCTGATCGCGGCAGGGGCGCTGTTCGGGCTGGCGACGCTGATGCGCGCGCAGATGATGCTGTTCCCGCTTGGCGTCATCGTCGCGTTGCTGCTGGCATATCGCGATTTTCGCTGGCGCGATGCGCTGCGCGCGGCGGTGCTGGTCCAGGTGACGCTCGCGGCGGTGGTCCTGCCGTGGTCGTTGCGCAATGTCGAGCAGATGGGGGCGTTCGTCCCCGTGTCGACCAATGGCGGGGTCGCGCTCTTCTATGGCGCGAACGACCGCGCGACCGGCGACTGGTTCGCATGGGAGCGGACCCCGTATTGGGACGAGATGGTCGGTATTCCCTATAGCGAGCGCGTCGCGCAACAGGTCGAGCTCGACCGGCGCTTCAAGGCGCGCGCGACCGCATGGATCAAGGCGCACCCCGCGCAATGGACCGCGCTCGGCGTCCGCAAGATGGCGCTGCTGTGGGTGAAGGATTCAGACGCCTTCTGGTCGCTCGACAAGACCTATCCCGATCGCCCGGGCGCGTGGCGCGCGGTGCAGGGGATCGATCAGCTCTATTACATGGCGATTGTCGGACTTGGCCTGTTCGCGCTCGGCGTGGCGGTGCGCGAGCGGCTGCGCGGTAGGTTCGATCATGCGCCGCTGCTGTTGCTCGGGTGCATGCCGGCGTTCGCGACGCTGACGGCGTTCGGCTTCACCGGGCAGACGCGCTACCATTATCCCGCAATGCCATTCCTGATCCTCGCGGCGGGCTGGACGCTGGCGGCGATCCTGCGCCGGCTCNNNCCGCACGCCAGCCCGCCGGCCGGCTGCGCCCGCGCGCGGCCTGAAGCTCAGGCGTCGAACGCCGTCGCGCGGCGCGGCAGCGTGCGGTGGATGATGACGAGCGTCAGCAGCAAGGTCGGCACGATCAGCACGCTGCCCTCGGGGCCGGTCGGCCCGCCCGACAGCAAGGTTGCGCCGACAGGGTGCGTGACGAGCAGATGCCCCTGCATCATCGCGCCCGAATCGGGCACCCCGTAGAGGAAGGACTGCGCCCAGTCCCACGTCGCGTGGAAGCCGATCGCCCACCACAGCGAGCCGGTGCGGTAGAGCACATAGGCGAAGGTCAGCCCGGCGAGCGCGACGCTGACCAGCCCCATCGCGGTCTCGCCCTTGTTGAAGAGATGCCCGATCGCGAACAGCCCGACCGAGAAGACCGCGGCGGCGCCCCAGAAGCCGATCGTCCGCGCATGGCGATTGTTTGGCGCGACCGCGGTGACGATCCCGGCGACGCCGCGTGCGAGCGTATATTGCAGGAATCCGCGCGTGAGGAACTCCTCGAACAGCCCGACCAGCGCGAACGCGACGAGCCATAGCGCGCCATAGGTCAATGCGGCGCCAGCGCTCAGCGCGACGCCGTCGAACACCAGCGCCCCCGCGAGCGCGAGCAGGCCGGTCAACACCGACAGCATCGCCAGACCCCATGCCATGCCCTTGAGGAGGTCGGGCAGCATCGCCTCGCGCCGCAGGCCGTAGCGGGTGAACGGACGACGCTCGACCAGCGAGACGATAAAGGCGGCGAGCCCGACGACCGCGAAGCTCGCCGCCTCGACGCCAATCGTCGGCCAGACTGGCTGCGGCGTTCCGGCCTTGCTCGTGGTCGGCTGGTGGAACCCGGTGGTGACGGCGACCGCCACGAAGGTCAGGACCGTGACGAGGACGAGGAACAGCGCCATGCTCCATCCCGCGCGCAACCCGTCCTTTCCGAAGAACAGATGGGCCCATTGCGCGCGCGGGCGCTTCGTCGCTTCGGTATCGGTCATCGCTGTTCCTGTTTCCTGGCGGTCAAATCCCCGACGACCGCCGCGTTGCGGTGCCGACGGTACCCGCGCCGCAGCGGCGCGCCAAGGGCAGGCATCGGCGCCGGCGGCATCATGCGACCCGGATAGTGTGGGAAACGCACGGCGTTTGCGTGGCGAGCGAATGCCGCTACGGTCACGCCTATGGCAGATCGCGACATCAACAACAGCGGGGCGCTCGGGCTGCCGCCGGTTCCGACCGAGGAGCCCGAGGATGAATGGCGGATCGCGATGCGCCGCGACCGGCTGCTGGCGGCGCTGACGCTGATCGCGGGGGTGGGCCTGACGGTCGCATTGCCGTTCGCGCTCAAGGCGGGGGCGGAATTCTTCCTCCCGACGACCGCGGCGCTGGTGATCGCGATCGCGCTCGTTCCCGTGCTCGAATGGCTCGAGCGGCGGCGCGTGCCTTCGGCGCTTGCGGCGTTGACCTGCGTGCTGCTGTTTCTCGTTGCCGCGAACGTCGCGCTGGCGGCGATCATCGTGCCCGCGACCGAATTCTTCCGGCGGCTGCCCGAGCGGATCGACCGGATCCAGATGAACATCGCGCCGCTGATCGATCTCTATTCGAGCTTTCAGAAATATCTCAATCGCACGGTGCAGCATCTCGCCGCGACCGGGCCGGTCAAGGCACCGCCGACCACTGCAGTGACGCCGCCGAGCTCGATCCTCGAACTCGCCGCGAGTTTCGCGCCGTCGGTGATCGTCCAGGTGTTCTTCGGGATTCTCGTGGTCTTCTTCTTCCTGTCGGGCTGGACGCGGCTGCGGCGTCGCACGATCACCAGCCGCTCGAGCTTCGGTGGGGCGATGGCGACCGCGCGCGTCATCCAGAGCGTGGTCGATGACACGTCGGCCTATCTCGGGACGATCACGATCATCAACCTCGCGCTCGGGCTCGCCATTTCGGGGCTGCTCTACCTGATGGGGATGCCCTTCCCGCTGATGTGGGGCGGGATCGTCGCCCTGCTTAACTACGTGCCATATTTCGGGCCGATCACCGCAGCGTTGCTGCTCGCGCTCGGCGGGCTGATGACCTTCCACGATATCTGGGTCGCGCTGGTGCCGGCGTTGGTGATGATCGGCTGCCATCTGGTCGAGGCCAATGCGATCACCCCGCTGATCGTCGGGCATCGCCTCACGATCAACCCGATCATGATTCTCGTGTCGATTTCCTTCTGGTCGTGGGTGTGGGGGACGGCGGGAACGCTGCTCGCGGTGCCGCTGCTCATCATCCTGCAGACGGTGCTGGGGGCGGCGGGAAAACCCGACATTGCGGGTTTCCTGTTTGAACACGGGACCTTGACCCAGCGCCGTCCCGGCAATTTTGCAAATTCTTCGGATGAACGCGAAACGGGCGGTTGACAGGCTGGAGTCACCCCCATAGAGACGCGCCTCACGCTGAATAAGCGGGTGTAGCTCAGTTGGTTAGAGCGCCGGCCTGTCACGCCGGAGGTCGCGGGTTCGAGTCCCGTCACTCGCGCCATTCCCTGATTTGGGATGGCGTTTCGCGGACTTGGATCCCAGACATTAGAGCGCAAACCTCCCGACACCGTCCGGCTGCGGCAGGAATGTTGGTCCTGTTGAATAGGATCGTCTGGGACGCCAGGGCGCATCTCTGCGAACCATCCGCGGCCTACCAGGTGCCGGTTTCCATCCACACCAACATCCGCCGCAGCGGCAAAACCCAGATCCAGGCAATTCCCGCGACGAGGTAGAACAGCGCCTGCAGCAGCGGATGCCACTGGCCGACCACGCCCGACAGACTTGCCGCCGCCACACACCACAAGCCGATCAAGGCGAGGATGGCGAGCATCCCGACGGGTTTGCGCCAGCTTGGGGTCATCGGCGTTCGATCCATCCGGTTTCGGTGATGATCGCGTGGAGCGGCATGTCCCACGGATCGGTCGGCAGGGTGTCGACCTGTTGAACACTCCACGCAACACCGATCCGACGCGCGTGCGGGAATTGCGCGAAGGCGCGGTCGTAATAGCCCGCGCCCTGGCCGAGCCGGTCGAGCTTGGCGTCGAACGCGAGCAGCGGCGTCAGGATGATGTCGGGGGCGAGCGCGCCGGCCGCGCTGGCAGGCTGGTGGAGGCCGTAGGGGCCCGCCTGCAGCGCGGCTTCGGTATCCCAGGCGAGGAAGCGCATCGGTTCGGTTCGCGTCGTGACGTGCGGCAGCGCGATGCTGCATCCGGCCTCGACCGCCGCGCGCGCGAGCGGGGAGGGGTCGGCTTCGCTGCCGATCGGGACGTAGGAGGTCACCGTTAGACCCGAGTCCAGCAGCGCGAGGAATTGCGGAGGCGGCACGATGGCGGGCGGACTACTCGCGAAGAAGGCGTCCCGCTCGGCACGGATGCGCGCGCGCAAGGCGCGCTTGTCGATCACGAGCCGTTGCCCCGGCGTAGGCCGGGGCCGCTATGTCGGGCGCGCTGGGTTGGCCGCGTGCGCACCGCCGGTCGGCCCCGGCCTGCGCCGGGGCGACGGGAGCGTCGCATGGTTTCAGAAGCGGTGGCGGGACCGCCATGGCCGTGTGCCGGGTTATCCTCTGACGCGCGGTACGTCAGGTGGGGATCATGTGCTTCGGGCCAAGACCCTGGCAGGGACAACCCCCTTGGATGATGAATAGCCTCAGGGATAATAAAGGCTCGTACCGGGCAGTGCCCGCCACCGACCGATATAGGCGCTCCGCGACTATTGCTCAAGGGAGTCGGCAAGCGATTCGAGCCGCTCGGCGATCGTGGTGAGCAGCACCTCGTCCTTGATCTCGGCCGGGCGGCGATTGGCCTCCTCGAGCGAGTCGGCGAGCATCAGCGCGACGAACATCATCGTACGCTCGCCGCTGAGTCCGCCCGACGCGCGCACCGCCATCGGCCAATGCTCGTCGAGCATTGCCGCGAGGCGGCGCAACTGGTCTTCCTGCCCGTCGGGCGAGGAAACGACGTGGCGACGATCGCCGATCTCGAGCGTGACGTCGGCCATCAGGCTTCGCTCTCGCGTGCGATCACTGCGTCGAGCGCGGAAACCGCCTCGGCCATCCGCGTGCGAAGCTTTTCGTGGCGTTTCTGAAGGGCAACAGTGCTGGCCGTGCGGGCTGCGGCGGCGGCCTCGATGCGCTCCAGCGCACGGTCGATACGGTCGAGGGTCGAAGATGTCGTGGTGTCTGCCATTCCGAGTGAGATAGCATGGCACACCGCTCGAACAAGGCGCGTCGGCGCTCGCGCCGCCCGACTCGCCGCGCGTTCGGGGCGGTTGACGCGCTGCCCGCGCGCCCGCAAAGACGCGCCCATCGAAACAGAGTCGGCGGCGCGCCGCCGATCGACCCAAGTGCTTGAAGGAGCCAGGACGATGACGATCAAGGTAGCGATCAACGGTTTCGGGCGCATCGGTCGCCTTGTCGCGCGCGCGGTGCTCGAGCGCGGCGATACCGGCCTCGAACTGGTCGCGATCAACGATCTCGCCGATGCCAAGTCGAACGCCTGGCTGTTCAGCCGCGATTCGGTCCACGGCAAATATCCGGGCGAGGTCTCGGCTGAGGGCAACGATCTCGTCGTCGACGGCAAGCGCATCCGCGTCACTGCCGAGCGTGACCCCGCCGATCTCCCGCACAAGGAACTCGGCGTCGACATCGTGCTCGAATGCACCGGCTTCTTCACCGACCGCGAGAGCTGCCAGAAGCATCTCGATGCGGGAGCCAAGAAGGTGCTGATCTCGGCGCCGGGCAAGGGCGTCGACCTGACCGTCGTGTTCGGCGTCAACCACGACAAGCTGACCGCCGAGCATACGATCGTGTCGAACGCCTCGTGCACGACCAACTGCCTCGCGCCCGTCGCCAAGGTTTTGAACGATGCGATCGGCATCGAGCGCGGCCTGATGACGACGGTCCACGCCTATACCAACGACCAGAAGATCCTCGACCAGATCCACCCCGATCTGCGTCGCGCCCGTGCCGCCGCGATGTCGATGATCCCGACCACGACCGGTGCCGCGCGTGCCGTCGGCGAGGTTCTGCCCGAGCTCAAGGGCAAGCTCGACGGTTCGGCGATCCGCGTCCCCGTTCCCGACGGCAGCCTGATCGACCTCACCTTCATGCCGTCGCGCGAGACGACCAAGGACGAGGTCAACGCGATCCTCAAGGCGGCGTCGGAGAGCGGTCCGCTCAAGGGCGTGCTGGTCTATTCGGACGAGCCGCTCGTTTCGATCGACATCGTCCACACGCCGGCATCGTCGACGATCGACAGCCTCGAGACCGCGGTGATGGACGGCAAGCTCGTCCGCGTCGTCAGCTGGTACGATAACGAATGGGGCTTCTCGAACCGTATGGTCGATACCGCCGGGGCGATGGGGAAGTTCCTCTAAGGTGACGTTTGCCTCCCCCCGTCATCCCCGCGAAAGCGGGGATCCCGCCTCTTCTGCTCCGGCGGAAAGAAGCGCGACCCCCGCTTTCGCGGGGGTGACGGCGGGTGTGCTGAGTACCGTGGTTGGAACATTGGCGGGCATCGCGCGCCACGGCCGACCCAAGGGGCCGATGGAGACCGTCGATCATGTCGAGGTCACGCTCGACGGCGGGCTCCACGGTGATTTCCGCGGGACGATCAAACCCGGCGGCAAGGGCAAACGGCAGGTCACGCTAATCGAGCGGACCGACTGGGATGCCGCGATGGCCGAGGTTGGGCATAGCCTGCCATGGTTCGAACGGCGATCTAACCTCCTCGTCGAAGGTCTTGATCTTCCACAGCTTGCGGGCGCGAAACTGCGCATCGGCGACGACGTCGTCCTCACCATCACGCGCGAGACCGATCCGTGCGAGCGGATGGAAGCGCTCGCGCCGGGCTTGAAAGCGGCGCTCCTGCTAGATTGGCGTGGCGGCGCCTGTTCGCGTGTTCTTGTCGGCGGGATCATCCGCGTCGGCGATTCTATCAGGGTGGAACCATGACGGACTCTTCAGTGGCTCGGGCTTTCAAGACCCTCGACGACATGGGCGACGTGCGCGGCAAGCGCGTGCTGGTCCGCGAAGACCTCAACGTGCCGATGGCGGACGGAAAAGTCAGCGATGACACGCGCTTCCGCGCAACCTTGCCGACCGTGACCGAACTCTCGGACAAGGGCGCGATCATACTGATCCTTGCGCATTTTGGGCGGCCCAAGGGCATGCGCAATCCCGATATGTCGCTCGCGCTGCTGACGCGCCCGTATTCGGACGTGCTCGGCCGCCCGGTCCAGTTCGTCGATTACGACGGCGCGGCCGACGCGATGGCGAACCTCCAGCCGGGCGACGTCGCGATCCTCGAGAATACGCGCTTCAACGCAGGCGAGGAGAAGAATGACCCGGCGTTCGCGGCAGAGCTCGCCGCGCTCGGCGATTTCTACGTCAACGATGCCTTCTCTGCCGCACACCGCGCGCACGCCTCGACCGAGGGGCTCGCGCATCTGCTCCCGGCGTTCGCCGGCCGGGCGATGGAGATTGAGCTCGACGCGCTCGACAAGGCGCTCGGCAATCCCGAGCATCCCGTCGCGGCGGTGGTCGGCGGCGCCAAGGTGTCGACCAAGCTCGACGTGCTCAAGCACCTCGTCGCGCGCGTCGATCATCTGATCATCGGTGGCGGTATGGCCAACACCTTCCTCGCGGCGCGCGGCGTCGATGTGGGGAAAAGCCTGTGCGAGCATGAGCTTACAGCCACTGCCGAAGAAATCTTCGCAGCTGCGGAGCGCGCGAACTGCACGATTCATCTGCCCTATGACGTCGTGGTGGCAAAGGAATTCCGCGCCAATCCGCCGGTGCGCACCGTCAACGTCCACGAGGTCGCCGCCGACGAGATGATCCTCGACGTTGGCCCCGCCGCGACCGAGGCGCTTGCCGACGTTCTGAAGAACTGCCGCACGCTGGTGTGGAACGGCCCGCTCGGGGCGTTCGAGACCCCGCCGTTCGATACGGCGACGGTCGCGCTGGCGAAGACCGCCGCGGCGCTGACCAAGAGCGGCTCGCTCGTCTCGGTCGCGGGTGGCGGGGATACCGTCGCCGCGCTCAACCAGGCAGGCGCGGCCGACGATTTCACCTTTGTCTCGACCGCGGGCGGCGCGTTCCTGGAATGGATGGAAGGCAAGGACTTGCCAGGCGTTGCTGCTCTGTCGCGGTAAGCGGGGCTTGGGACGCAATGGGGAGAGGGGCGGACTGGCCGTCCTCATCCTTGCGGTGCGGACTCCTGCAGCAGCGGGACGAGCAATGTGTTGAGTGCATCGAGGTCGAACGCGTCGGCTTTGGCGTAGCGCAACCGACCCGCTCGATCGATGATGAAGTTGGTCGGCACGCCTTCCAGCGCGGTGTAGGGCCCCTTGATTCGGCGTGCCGATTGCATGTGCATCACCGCGAACAGCTTCTTCAACTGGAACGGCTGGAGCGAATCCTCGGTCGCGATCGCGAAGACCTTGAGGCCGTGGGTTTTCTGCGCCTCGTAATAGGCGTCGAGCAGCGGCAGCTCCTTCTTGCATGGTCCGCACCACGTCGCCCAGAAATTGAGCACGACGACCTGGCCGCGGAGTTGGTCCGACGAGACCTTGCTGCCTTCGATCAGCGTCAGCTCGAACCGCGGAGCGAGTTCGCCGACCTTGGGTTGCGGGCTCGCCGCGGCCGATAGCGCCACGACAGCAACCAGCCCCAGGCACCGTGAAATCCCCGATAAAATCCGCATCGTCCCGCCCCCCGCTATCGCATGAGAGTGTCGCGGATCGCGGAAGCGGTCAATCCTGGCGAGGCTCGGCTCCGTCACTCGCGGAGCGACGATCGAACAGCAGGTACAGCAACAGCGCCGTGCCGCCGATCGCCGCGCCGATCAGGCTCGACAGCAGCCAGCCGCCCGCGGCGAAGCTCGCGCTGCCGATCAGCGATCCGCTCGCGCCGAACACGAAGACGATCGTCATATAGGCGGCGTTGATCCGCCCGCCGGCCGCGCTGTCGAGCCCGAAGATGATGCGCTGGCCCGAGATCTGGTTGAGCTGCACCGCGGCGTCGATCAGCACTGCGGTTGCTGCGAAGGCGATCAGGCCGCTTGCCGCGACGACCAGATCGGCAGCGACGAACGACACGGTCAGCAACAGCAACGCGAGCAGCGTCGTCGCGCGGGCGTGCCCCTTGTCGGCGTAGTGGCCGGCGATCGGCGCCGCGAGCGCGCCGCCCGCGCCGGCGAGCGCGAACAGCGCGATACCGTTCGCGCCGAGACCGAAACGCTGCGTCAGCACGAGCGGCGCCGCCGTCCAGAACAGGTTGAACGCGATGAACAGCAACGCCTGATACGCCGCCCGCAGCCGCAACACGGGATAGCGCCGCAGCAGGTCGAGCGATGAGGCGAGCAGGGCCGAATAGCGCAGCGTGCTGTCGGGCCGCCGCGCCGGCAGCATCAGCAGCAAGGCGAGGCCGACCAGCGCGGTGACACCCGCCGAGCAGAAGAACAGCGCGCGCCAGCCTAGGCTTCCCGCAACGAAGCTCGCCACCGGTCGCGCGAGCATGATGCCGGTGAGCAATCCGCTCATCACCAGGCCGATCGTGCGGCCTTGCCGTGCCTGGCTGCTCAGTTTGGCGGCGAGCGGGACGAGGACCTGCGCGCCGACCGAGCAGATCCCGGTGACCGAGGCGGCGATCAGGAAGGTCCGCGGCCCCTCGGCCAGCGCGATGCCGATACAGCCGAGCGCCGCGCCCGCAGTCGCGACAAGGATCAGCCGCTTGTTCTCGATCAGGTCCGACAGCGGCACGATGAAGGCGAGGCCGAGCCCGTAGCCGAGCTGGGTCAGCGTGACGATCCCGCCCGCGACCGAGGGCGAGAGCCCGATGTCGGGGCCGATCATGCCGATCAGCGTCTGCGCGTAATAGAGGTTCGCCACCATCGCCCCGCACGCGATCGCCATCAGCGTGGTGACGGCGGGGGACAGGTCGTGCGTATCAGGATCGCTCATGCCGCCTGCGAAAGCGTGGGCGCGGCCAAAAGGCAAGTGCGCACGCGACAATCGCCGTGCCGCAGATTGCTGCGTTGCAGTCGCGGGGCTGGCTGACTATCAGCCGCTGAAAGAGTCACACATGGAGAGCTGTCGATGACGCCCGTAGTCCAAGCCATTCTCGACAAATATGAATCGGATAGCCCTGCGACCAAGGCGAATCTGGCGCGTATCCTGATGCACGGCAAGCTCGGCGGTACCGGCAAGCTGGTGATCCTTCCGGTCGATCAGGGCTTCGAACATGGCCCCGCGCGCAGCTTCGCGGTCAACCCGCCGGCGTACGATCCGCATTACCATTGGCAGCTTGCGGTCGATGCCGGCCTTTCGGCCTTCGCCGCGCCGCTCGGCATGATCGAAGCGGGCGCGCAGACCTTCGCCGGGCAGGTCCCGACGATCCTCAAGGTCAACAGCTCGAACAGCTGGGCGCAGGGCGCCAACCAGGCGGTGACCGGCTCGGTCGAGGATGCGGTGCGGCTCGGCTGCGCGGCGATCGGCTTTACCATCTATCCGGGCTCGGACGATCTGTTCGAGATGATCGGGCAGATTCGCGAAATGTCGGCCGAAGCCAAATCGGTCGGTATCGCCACCGTGATCTGGTCGTATCCGCGCGGCGGTATGCTCCCCAAGTCGGGCGAGCTCGCGCTCGACGTCGGCGCCTATGCCGCGCACATGGCGGCGCTGCTCGGCGCGCACATTATCAAGGTCAAGCTGCCGAGCGATCACATCGAGCAGAAGGAAGCCAAGCCGTTGTACGAAGGCACCGACTGGTCGAACCAGGCGGACCGCGTCAAGCATGTCGTCCAGGCGAGCTTCGCCGGACGGCGCGTGGTGGTCTTCTCGGGCGGCGCGTCGAAGGGGTCGGACGCAATCTATCAGGACGCGCGCGACATTCGCGACGGTGGTGGCAACGGCTCGATCATCGGGCGCAACACCTTCCAGCGCCCGCGCGAGGAAGCGCTCGAGATGCTCGCCAAGATCATTTCGATCTACAAGAACGAAGAATAAGCCGTGGAATTCGCCTATCATCGTAGCCTGGCTCCGATGATAGGCGTTCTGCTCGGCATCGCGATCGTCGAGATGCTGGTGGTGCATCTCGTCGTCGTCGTCTGGCTCGGATGGTGGGCGGCGCTGGTGGCTGGCGTACTTGATGCGTCACTGGTGATTGCGCTGATCGGCTTGATCCGATCGTTTCGACGCTTGCCGGTGACGCTGGCCGACGGCGCGCTGACGATGCGCGCCGGGTCGCTGCGATCGGTCACGATCCCTGTCGCGAACATCGCGGGCTTGCGCGCGACTTGGGATGCGGCGGCGATCAAGCAGCGCGGTGTCCTCAACCTTGCTTTGGCGAGCTGGCCGAGCGTGGTCGTCGATCTCGACCCGCCGATCGAGCTGCGCCGCGGGCGCAAGCTCTACGCCGTCGCGCACAAGCTCGATGATCCGGTGGCTTTCCATGCCGCTATCGCGGCGCTATCGCCGCGTCATGGACATTGAAGACGCACGCGGCGAAGATCCGCTCGGCCCGCTCGACCCCAATTTCGCGGCGCGCTTCACGCGCGATATCCGGCGACCGCCGTGCCAGCTCTATCTCGTCTCGCCGCTCGACGTGACCGGCGGTTTCCCCGATCGGCTGCGGCGCGCGCTCGACGCGGGGCCGGTCGCGGCGTTCCAGTTCCGCGTCAAGGATGTCGACCAGCATGTCGCGGCGGCTCTGGCCGATCCGCTGCAGCGGATCTGCGCCGACGCCGACGTCGCGTTCATCGTCAATGACAGCATTTCGCTCGCCAAGCGGCTCGGGGCGGATGGCGTGCATCTCGGGCAAGACGACGGCGACCCACGCGAAGCGCGTTCCGAACTCGGTGCGGCGGCGCAGATCGGGGTTTCGTGCGCCGACAGCCGTCATTTCGCGATGGAAGCGGGCGAGGCGGGGGCGGATTATGTCGCGTTCGGCGCCTTCTATCCGACGACGACCAAGGTTACCGAACACGTCGCCGATCCGGTGCTGCTGAGCTGGTGGACAACGGTGTTCGAAATCCCGTGCGTCGCGATCGGCGGGATCACGCCGGCGAATGCCGCGCCGCTCGTCGCGGCAGGCGCGGACTTCGTCGCGGTGTCTAACGCGGTGTGGGGCGGGGACGAGGCGGCGGCGGTCCAGGCCTTCGCGGCGGTGCTCGGCGGGTAGAGACTCGCGGGCATTTATGCTATGGACCCGCCATGGCCAAACTGTCTCCGATCGAGTCCGAATTCGCCACCACCGAGGAGGCCGAGGCGTATGACCTCTGGTTTCGCGCCAAGGTGCAGGAAGCGCTGGATGAGCCGGGCCCAGGCATTCCGCATGATGTGGTCATGGCCGAGATGCGCGCGCTGATCGAATCGAAGAAGCTCGATGCGGCTGATCTGGGACGATAGAGCCGTAGACGATTTTCGCGGGATCCTCGGGTACATCGGGGATCGCAATCCAGCGGCTGCCACACGACTCAACGATGCCGTGGATCGGACTCTCGAGCTGATCACGGTCAATCCGTACCTCTATCGTCGCGGCCGCGTCGGCCCGACGCGCGAAGCGGTCGTGACCCCGAATTATGTCGTCGTCTATCGGGTCGACGATGATCTCGTCAGGGTCGTCCGCGTGTTGCATACACGCCAGAGTTACCCCTAACGCGTTACCAGTGCCGCACGCGGCCGGTATCGACATGGACGAACCCGTCGCGCGGATAGAACCCCACACCGCCGCCGCCGAGCGCCAACGCCGCGCCGTGCAACCGGTCGAGCGTCACGCCGCCGATCTTGATGTCGGTCGCCTTGCCCAGCATGTGCTGGCTCTGGCTCGCGACGCCGGTATGCGCGCCGCCCCTGGCGCGTAGCGACGCGTTGGTGGCCGGCGAGCGATAGCCCGAGATCAGGTCGATCTTGGTGCGGCCGGTCAGTTCGAGCTTGTCGCGCAACCGGACGAGCAGAGCCAGCAACCGCCGGTCCATCGCGGTCGCCTGACCAGTGCGCCAGTCGCGCAGGCCGTGATTGAGCTCGGCAAGACCCTGCGGGACGAACGCGCCGTTGCGCGCGAACAGCGCATCGACGGTCTCATTATTATGGACGTTGCGGATCGCGAGACGCCATTCGGTGCCGACCGCCATTGCGGGAAGCGGGAAAGCAAGCGCCGCGCCCCCGGCGAGAACGCCACCGAGCAGGCCCCGCCGCGAAAGTTTCATTTCGGGGGCGTGTATTTGGTCGGACACAAGCGTGTCACAAGTCGTTGTCTGCATAGTGAATATGTAGGAGCCGAGCGTAATGCGGAACATGGTGGCCGGAACGGCCTGTCTGGCGATAGCCTCCTTTGGGCTGATCGCCGCAGCCGCGCCTGGAACAAAATCCGCGCCCGCTGCGACAACGCTCGATCCCTCCACGCTCCATGTCCAGGTCATCCTTGATCATCTCGGCTTTTCGCCGGGGGTGCTCGACGGTCGCCAAGGCAAGTCGCTGGTCGCTGCACTCAGGGGTTTCCAGGAAGCGCGCGGCCTCCAGCAAACCGGCGAACTGGATAAGCCCACGCTGCAGGCGCTGTACCCCGATCGTAAGTGGCGTCCGTCGGTGACGGTGACGCTGACGCCGGAAATGCTTGCTGGGCCGTATACCAATCCCTTGCCGAAGGACCCGGCGCTCCAGGCGAAGCTGACGGAGCTCGGCTATCGCAATGCGATGGAGAAGCTTGGCGAGATGTTCCACACCACCCCGGCGGTCCTGGTCGAACTCAACAGCCCGACCACGCCGCTCAAGCCCGGCAGCAAGATCGTCGTGCCAAACGCCGTCGCATCCTCGATGGCGTATAATCCCAAACTGCCCGAGAAATGGCGTCAGACGCTCGCGTCGCTCAACATCGATTCGACCCAGCCCACAGGCGCCAAGATCGTGGTGAGCAAATCGCGCGAAGTGCTCCGCGTGCTCGACAAGGACGGCAAACTCGTCGCGCAGTTCATGGCGACGATGGGCAGCGAGCATGATCCGCTGCCGATCGGGACGTGGAAGATCAACGGTCCGTCGTACAACCCGCCGTTCCATTACAACCCCAAGCTGTTCTGGGACGCCAAGGGCAGCGCGAAGGCTGCCTTGCTTCCCCCTGGGCCGAACGGACCGGTCGGAGTGGTGTGGCTCGATCTGTCCAAGGAGCATTACGGCATCCACGGCACGCCGTCGCCTGAGACGATCGGGCGCGCCGAGAGCCATGGCTGCATTCGCCTGACCAATTGGGACGTCGCGCGGCTGTCGATGATGGTCAAGCCGGGCACGCCGGCGATTTTCGAGAAGTGATCGCGTGAACCGGGTTGCGCGTTTCATCCTGATCTCGCTGGCGATCATCGCGGCAGCGTGGATCGCGCTGCTGGCCCTGCTGCCCGAGGCGTCACGCCGGATCGAGAGCAGTGCAGCGCCATCCCCCGCCGGCACGCCTTTGCCGGCGGCGGGGGCGGCCGCGCTGGGGGAGGGAAGCGTACTCGCGGTCCCGGTCGGCGGTATGCGACGGCAGGACCTTCGCGATTCGTGGGGTGATCCGCGCGAGAATGGCTTGCGCGAACATCACGGCGCCGACCTGATGGCGCCATCCAACACCCCGGTTACCGCCGCAGCGCCGGGGATGGTCGAAAAGCTGTGGGTGAGCGCGGCGGGGGGCACCACGGTCTATGTCCGCTCGCCGGCGCGGAACTGGACCTATTACTATGCCCATCTCAGCGGCTATGCACCCGGGCTGCAAGAAGGCCAGTCGGTCAAGGTCGGCGATGTGCTCGGCTATGTCGGCGACACGGGCAACGCCGGGGCCGGGAATTTCCATCTTCATTTCGGGCTGACCCACACGACGCCCGACCAGCATTGGTACGAGGGCACGGACGTCGATCCCTACCCCTATCTTGCCGGAAAGCCCTTGCCCCGCTAAGGCGCACCTCCGCGCGGCGTGCCGTGCGCTTGGCTCTTTCCAACTACAGGCTCCCCCATGAAGATCAACGCGGTCGAAATTCGTCCCGGCAATATCCTGGAATATGAAGGCGGTATCTGGAAGACCGTCAAGATCCAGCATACCCAGCCGGGCAAGGGCGGGGCCTATATGCAGGTCGAGATGAAGAACCTCATCGACGGCCGCAAGACCAACGTCCGCTTCCGTTCGGCCGAAAGCGTCGAGAAGGTCCGCATGGACACGGTCGATTTCCAGTATCTGTTCCGCGAGGGCGACACGCTGACCTTCATGGACAAGATCAATTACGAGCAGATCACGCTCGACGCCGGCATCCTCGGCGATGCCGCGGCTTTCCTGCAGGACGGCATGGACGTCGTGATGGAATTGTGGGACGAGCGTCCGATCTCGGTGCAGCTCCCCGACACGATCGAGGCGACGATCGTCGAGGCCGACGCCGTCGTGAAGGGGCAGACCGCCTCGTCGAGCTACAAGCCTGCGATCCTCGAGAATGGCGTGCGCGTGATGGTGCCGCCGCATATCGGTGCAGGCACGCGGATCGTCGTCGATGTATACGAGCAGACCTACGTGCGACGGGCTGACTGAATCTCTCCCTCTCCCCGCTTGCGGGGAGAGGGCAAGCGAGCGAAGCGAAGCGAGGGAGAGGGGCAGTCATCGGCGGTAACGCTCGATACTCCCCCTCTCCCCGACCCTCTCCCCGCAAGCGGGGAGAGGGAGAAGGAAGAAAAAGAATGCCCTCCCATTCCGGTCTCATGACGATCATCGACCGCGCCGTCCGCAAGGCTGGCCCGCGTCTCCGCCGTGACTTCAACGAAGTCCAGCAGCTTCAGGTCAGCCGCAAGGGGCCGGCCGACTTCGTTTCGATCGCCGACCAGCGCGCCGAGCAGACGATCTACGAGGAACTGTCGCGCGCCCGTCCCGATTGGGGCTTCCTGATGGAGGAGCGCGGCGAAGTAGCCGGCGACCCCAACAAGCCGCGCTTCATCGTCGATCCGCTCGATGGCACGACCAACTTCCTCCACGGCATTCCGCATTTCTCGATCTCGATCGCGGTCGAGGAGACGCTGCCCAACGGTAAGCGCGAGATTACCTCGGCGATGGTCTATCAGCCGATCACCGATGAAGCGTTCTGGGCTGAAAAGGGGCGGGGCGCCTGGGTCCAGGAGCAGCGCTTGCGCGTTTCGGCGCGCCGCGACCTCGCCGACTCGCTGATCGCGACGGGCATTCCGTTCCTCGGCCATGGCAATTTCACCGAGTGGAGCCGCATCTTCGGTGCGATCGCGCCCGAAGTCGCGGGTATCCGCCGCATGGGGTCGGCGGCGCTCGATCTCGCATGGGTCGCGGCGGGCCGGTACGATGGCTATTGGGAAAGCGGCCTCAAGCCGTGGGATGTCGCGGCCGGGCTGTTGCTGGTCAAGGAAGCCGGCGGTTTCGTCAGCGATTTCCGCGGCAGCGACCAGATGGTCCAGCGCAGCGAGATCCTCGCGGCGAACGATGCGCTGCAGTCGCGGCTGCACAAGCTGCTGGCGAACGCACTGCGCTGAGGAGTGGCGGGCCTACCAGCCGATGAAGGTCTGGAAAGCCCCCATGGCGGTCGTCCAGCGTTCGACGGATGCGAGGAATAAGCGCGACGGTGCTCCGTTCTGGAGCACCACGTCGAACTGGATGACCGGATCGCCATCCTGGTCAAGATAGGCCTGCGCGAACCGGTTTTTCGCGTTCCACTCGTTGATCTTCTGCAAGGTCAATTTCGGTTTGACGGTATAGCTCGTCGAAAACTGGATCGACTTGCAGTTGGTGTTCGCCGTGCATCCGTAGAAATAGATCGAAAAGTTCGCTCCCGACGCCGCGCTCTTGATCCGCGGATCGCCCGAACCATCGGTGTCGAGAGCGGCCTTGTAGCCGCCTTCCTGCAGCGCTGCGACCAGCGAGGAAGGGCGGGCGGCGTCGACCGTCTGCGCCGTCGCCGATGTGGCGACGGTTATCATGGCAACCGCAGCAATCGCGTAAAGTCCGTTGAGTCTCATGGGCGTTCCCCCTCCGCCAGAGTCTGCGCGAAGAGTGCCCCGGAAGGACGGCAATTGCAACCGTGACTCTTGCGAGTCATTCTCACTGTCCAGAGCCTTGCCCGCTCGGGACCATCGTCCTAAAGCCCCGGGCATCCGTTCGCACATGCGAGAAGCACCCAAGGCTGATCATGCTCGACCTGTCGCAATATCTCCCGATTCTGCTGTTCCTGGGCGTAGCCCTGGTGCTGTCGAGCGCGTTCGTGTTCCTGCCGATCATCGCGGCACGCTTCACGGGCGCACACAAGCCTACCGCCGAAAAGCTCAGCGAATATGAATGCGGCTTCCCCGCATTCGAGGATCCGCGCAGCCAGTTCGACGTGCGCTTCTACCTCGTCGCCATCCTCTTCATCATCTTCGATCTGGAAGCGGCGTTTCTCTATCCCTGGGCCGTATCGGTCTTCAAACTCGGCTGGGTCGCCTGGGGCTCGATGATGCTGTTCATCGTCGAACTCGCGCTTGGCCTCGTCTATGCATGGAAGAAGGGAGCGCTCGAATGGGAGTAGCACCAAGCCTGCCCGGTCACTCGGGCCCTGTCGAACTGTTGCGTGATGCCGGGCCGAACCCGATCGTGCAGCCGGATCAGGCGTTCTTCAACGATCTCAACGGCGAACTCGGGGACAAGGGTTTCCTCGTCACTTCGACCGAGGACCTGTTCCACTGGGCACGCACCGGCTCGCTGTGGTGGATGACGTTCGGTCTGGCGTGCTGCGCGGTCGAGATGATCCACGTCAACATGCCGCGCTACGATCTCGAGCGCTTCGGCGCCGCACCGCGCGCGTCCCCGCGCCAGTCGGACGTGATGATCGTCGCGGGTACGCTGTGCAACAAGATGGCCCCGGCGCTACGCAAGGTCTACAACCAGATGTCGGAGCCGAAATACGTCATCTCGATGGGCTCGTGCGCCAATGGCGGCGGCTATTATCACTATAGCTACAGCGTCGTGCGCGGCTGCGACCGGATCGTTCCGGTCGACATCTACGTGCCGGGCTGCCCGCCGACCGCCGAAGCTTTGCTCTACGGCATCATGCAGCTCCAGCGGAAGATCCGCCGCGTCGGGACGATTGAACGGTGAGGGCGCCCGCACCTGCCTATGTCGCCAATGACGGCGTGATCGATGCGGCTGCCGCTGCGCTCGGTGGCCGTCTGCTGCATTCGCTCGACGCGGTCGGCGAAGTCGCGCTCCACGTTGATCGCGCCTCGCTGGTCGAGACGATGGTCGCGCTGCGCGACACGCCCGGCCTCGAATATCAGCAGCTGATGGAAATCGCCGGTGTCGACTATCCCGATCGCGGGGTCGATCGCTTCGAAGTGGTCTATTGCCTGCTCTCGCTGACGCGCAACCATCGCATCCGCGTGCATGTGCAGACCGATGACGAGAAGCCGGTGCCATCGGTGACGGGGATCTGGCCGGTCGCCGGCTGGCTCGAGCGCGAAGTCTACGACATGTACGGCGTGCTCTTCTCGGGCAATGCCGATCTGCGGCGTATCCTCACCGATTACGGTTTCCGCGGGCATCCGCAGCGCAAGGACTTCCCGCTGAGCGGCTATGTCGAATTGCGCTATTCGGAAGAGGCCAAGCGCGTCGTGTACGAACCGGTCCAGCTCGCGCAGGATTTCCGCACGTTCGACTTCATGAGCCCGTGGGAAGGCGCCGAATACGTCCTTCCGGGTGACGAGAAGGCGAAACTGCCCGAAGAGAAGGGCGCGCCGACGCCGCTCAAGGCCGACGAGATCGTCAAGGCCGACGCCAACGTCTCGGCCAAGGCCGCACCGAGCGAGCCCAAGACGAGCGAGTCCACTGCCCAGACGGGCGCGGGCAATCCCAACCCGGGCGATGCGCCCGGCAAGAACCCGAACCCCGACGTGCTGCCGAGCAACGGCAGCGGTCGCGGGACCGGCGGAGGGCAGAACCAGTGAGCGACTATCTCGATCAGCTGGAAAAGCATGTCGACGGCGAAAAGCCCGAGGTCGGCGACGTCGAAATCCAGAACTACACGATCAACTTCGGCCCGCAGCATCCCGCCGCGCACGGCGTGCTGCGCCTCGTGATGGAACTCGACGGCGAGATCGTCGAGCGCGTCGATCCGCATGTCGGCCTGCTCCACCGCGGCACCGAGAAGCTGATCGAATACAAGACCTACATGCAGGCGCTGCCGTATTTCGACCGGCTCGATTACTGCTCGCCGCTGTGCATGGAGCATAGCTATGTGCTCGCGGTCGAGAAACTGCTCGATCTCGAAGTGCCGCTGCGCGCGCAATATCTGCGCGTGCTGTTCGCCGAGCTGACGCGCATCTCGAACCACATGCTCAACCTCGGTTCGCACGTCATGGACGTTGGCGCGATGACGCCGAACCTGTGGCTGTTCGAGATCCGCGAAGATTGCATGAACTTCTTCGAGCGCGTTTCGGGCGCCCGTATGCACAGCGCCTATTTCCGTCCGGGCGGCGTCCATCAGGATGCCCCGCTCAAGCTGCTGACCGACATCGCCGACTGGCTCGACACGCGCCTGCCGCGTCTGTTCGAGGACGCGATCTCGCTCGTCGCCGACAACCGCATCTTCAAGCAGCGCAACGTCGACATCGCCACGGTCAGCCGCGACGATGCGATCAAGTGGGGCTTCTCGGGCCCGATGATCCGCGGCTCGGGCATCGCCTGGGATCTGCGCAAGTCGCAGCCGTACGACGTGTACGACCGGATGGACTTCGACGTGCCGGTCGGCACGCGCGGCGATTGCTATGACCGGTTCATGGTGCGCGTCGAGGAAGTCCGCCAGTCGGCGCGGATTATGAAGCAGTGCCTGGGCGAGATGCCCGAAGGGCCGATCGCGTCGCTTGACCGCAAGGTCGTGCCGCCCAAGCGCGCCGAGATGAAGCGCTCGATGGAAGCGCTGATCCACCACTTCAAGCTCTACACCGAGGGCTTCCATGTGCCGGCGGGCGACGTCTATGTCGCGACCGAAAGCCCCAAGGGCGAGTTCGGCGTGTATCTCGTCGCCGACGGCACCAACAAGCCGTACCGCTGCAAGATCCGCCCGACCGCCTTCTCGCATTTGCAGGCGATGGACTTCATGTCGAAGGGCCACATGCTGGCGGATACGACCGCGATCCTCGGCGCGATGGATATCGTTTTTGGTGAATGTGACCGCTAATGGCTGAAGCCCCCAAGATCCCCGACGAAGCAGAGACTCGCGCCCGCTGGGGCTCTTTCGCCTGGACCGAAGAGAACCAGACCAAGGCGAACGAGATCCTCGGCCGCTATCCCAAGGGGCGCGAGCAATCCGCGTCGCTGCCGCTGCTCGATCTCGCGCAGCGCCAGGTCGGCGCCGAGACTCAGACGCAAGGCTGGCTGCCGGTTCCGGTGATCGAGTTCGTCGCGCGCCAGATCGGCGTTCCGTATATGCGCGTCTACGAAGTCGTCAGCTTCTATACGATGTTCAACATGGCGCCGGTCGGCCGCTATCACGTCCAGGTCTGCGGCACGACGCCGTGCCTGCTCGGCGGCAGCGACGACGTTTTGTCGGCATGCAAGAACAAGGGCCTGATCAAGGGGCGGACCACGCCCGACGGCATGTTCACGCTGACCGAGGTCGAGTGTCTCGGCGCCTGCGCCAACGCGCCGATGGTCCAGATCAACGACGACAATTTCGAAGATCTCGATTATGATCGCACGATCGCGGTGCTCGAGGCGCTCGCCGAGGGAAGGCCGATCACGCCGGGCTCGCAGATCGGGCGTCGCGACAGCGCTGCCTTGGGCGGCCCGACCAACCTCAAGGCGATGGTCGAGGAGAACCACGACTATCGCGATGAGTGGGAAAAGATCGATGGCTGAAGTCGATCCCAGTCTCATTTATGAGATTTTGAAAAAGATGCAGGCAGACATGGCCGACATGAAAGCCGATATCGGCGAACTTAAGATGCGTGCCACTGCGACCGACGAACATCTGTCGGGGATCTTCATTTCCACGACGGGTATCAACAATCGCATGGATCGGCTTGATAGTCGATTGGAGCGAATTGAACGCCGGCTTGATCTAACGGATGCCCGCTGATGCTCGCTGATAAAGACCGCATTTTCACCAACGTCTACGGCTATCAGCCGTGGAACCTCGACGCCGCGATCATGCGCGGCGATTGGGACGACACCAAGGGCCTGATGGCGCTCGGGCAGGATGCGCTGATCGACGCGGTCAAGGCGTCGGGTCTGCGCGGCCGTGGCGGCGCCGGCTTCCCGACCGGCACCAAATGGTCGTTCATGCCCAAGGAGCCCAAGGCCGATCGCCCGAACTTCCTGGTCATCAACGCCGACGAATCCGAGCCGGGTTCGTGCAAGGATCGCGAGATCATCCGCCACGATCCGCACAAGCTGATCGAAGGCGCGCTGATCGCGGGCTTCGCGATGCGTGCGCGTGCGGCCTACATCTACATCCGCGGCGAATATATCCGCGAGGCCGAAGTGCTCTTCGCGGCGATCGCCGAAGCGTATGACAAGGGTCTGATCGGCAAGAACGCCAGCGGGTCGGGCTACGATTTCGACGTGTTCTGCCATCGCGGCGCCGGCGCCTATATCTGCGGCGAAGAGACCGCGATGCTCGAGAGCCTCGAGGGCAAGAAGGGCCAGCCGCGTTTGAAGCCGCCGTTCCCGGCCGGGGCGGGGCTCTATGGCTGCCCGACGACGGTCAACAACGTCGAGTCGATCGCGGTCGTCCCGACGATCCTGCGCCGCAGCCCCGAGTGGTTCGCCAGCTTCGGCGCGGAGAACAACCGCGGTACCAAGCTGTTCCAGATCAGCGGCCATGTGAACACGCCGTGCGTCGTCGAAGAGGCGATGTCGATCACCTTCCGCGAACTGATCGAGACGCATTGCGGCGGCATTCGCGGCGGGTGGGACAATCTGCTCGCGGTGATCCCCGGCGGTTCCTCGGTGCCGTTGGTACCGGCGGCCGAGATCATGGACTGCCCGATGGATTTCGACGGCCTGAAGAAGGTCGGCTCGGGGCTCGGCACCGCGGCGATCATCGTGATGGACAAGTCGACCGACATCGTCCGCGCGATTTCGCGCCTCTCGTACTTCTACAAGCATGAGAGCTGCGGCCAGTGCACGCCGTGCCGCGAAGGCACCGGCTGGATGTGGCGCGTGATGGAGCGGATGCGCACCGGCGACGCCGACATCTCCGAGATCGATACACTGTATCAGGTGACCAAGCAGGTCGAAGGCCACACGATCTGCGCGCTCGGCGATGCCGCGGCCTGGCCGATCCAGGGCCTGATCAAGCACTTCCGCCCCGAGATGGAGCGGCGCATCACCGAGAAGCGCGGTGGTGGGCTGAGCCCAATGATGGAGGCGGCGGAATGACCCTGGAGCAGGGCGACCTCATCCTTGAAATTCTCAAGCGGATGCAGGGCGACATGGCCTCGGTTAAGCGCGATCTCGCTTCGCTCGCGGTGCGAATGTCCGCGCTCGAAGACTATTCGCGTGGACTGACAACGTCCGTGTTTGGAATGCAGGCCGATATCAGTGCGATCCATCATCGGCTGGACCGCATCGACCGTCGCCTCGATCTCACCGAAGAGACTCAATAATGCCCATAGTCAAAGTCGATGGCGTCGAAGTCGAAGTGCCCGCTGGCGCCACCGTGCTCCAGGCGTGCGAGATCGCCGGCAAGGAAATCCCGCGCTTCTGCTATCACGAGCGCCTGAGCATCGCCGGCAATTGCCGGATGTGCCTGGTCGAAGTGAAGCCAGGGCCGCCCAAGCCGCAGGCGTCGTGCGCGCTGCCGGCGGCGGACAAGCAGGAGATCTTCACCAACTCGCCGATGGTCAAGCAGGCGCGCGAAGGGGTGATGGAGTTCCTCCTGATCAACCATCCGCTCGATTGCCCGATCTGCGACCAGGGTGGCGAATGCGACCTGCAGGACCAGAGCCTCGCTTATGGCCGCGGCCACTCGCGCTATGACGAGAACAAGCGCGCGGTCACCGAGAAGTATATGGGCCCGATCGTCAAGACGGTGATGACGCGCTGCATCCAGTGCACGCGCTGCATCCGCTTTGCCGAGGAAGTCGCCGGCGTCGAGGAAATCGGCGCGATCGGTCGCGGCGAGGACATGCAGATCGTGTCGTACCTCGAAGGCGCGGTCACGAGCGAGCTGTCGGGCAATGTCGTCGATCTCTGCCCGGTCGGTGCGCTGACCTCGAAGCCCTACGCCTTCGAGGCGCGTCCGTGGGAATTGAAGAAGACGCTGACGATCGACGTGATGGACGCGGTCGGCACCAACATCCGGCTCGACAGCCGTGGTCGCCAGGTGCTGCGCGCCGTGCCGCGGATCAACGAGGACGTGAACGAGGAGTGGGCGAGCGACAAGACTCGCCACGCCGTCGACGGTCTGGTGCGCAAACGCCTCGACACGCCGTACATCCGCAAGGACGGGCGCCTGACCAAGGCGACGTGGGACGAGGCGTTCGCTGCCATCGCCGCGGTCGATGCAGGGTCGAGCGTTGCTGCAGTCGCGGGTGATCTGGTCGACGCCGAGACGATGTATGCCGCCAAGGCGCTGCTCGCGAGCATGGGATCGACCCTGCTCGAAGGCCGCCAGACCGGTATGGACTACGACACGTCGAGCCTCGCGGCGGTCAATTTCAACACGACGATCGCCGGCACCGAAAAGGCCGACGTGATCCTGCTCGTGGGCAGCAATCTGCGCTGGGAAGCGCCGCTGGTAAACACGCGGATCCGGAAAGCCATCAAGAAGGGCGCCAAGGTCTTCGCGATCGGGCCGGAAACCGAGCTGACCTACAAGGTCGAGTGGCTCGGCGCCGATCTGGCGCTGCTCGGCAATCTGCCGGAAGCCGTCACCGAGGCGTTCGCTTCGGCCGAGCGTCCGATGGTGATCGTCGGCGGGGCAGGGCTCAAGGCGCTCGGCGCAGCACTCGCTTTGGTTTCGCCGCTCGGGCTGATCAAGGATGCGTGGAACGGCTTCAACGTCGTCCATATGGCGGCGAGCCGGATGGGCGGACTGATGCTCGGTTACGCGCAGAAGGGCGGCATCGCCGATCTCGTCGCGGCGTCGCCTAAGCTCGCATTCTTCCTCGGCGCGGACGAAGTCGATTTCAGCAAGTTCGCTGGCAGCTTCAAGGTCTATGTCGGCCATCACGGCGACAAGGGCGCTGCGGCTGCCGACGTGATCCTGCCGGGCGCGAGCTATGCCGAGAAGTCGGGCACCTACGTCAATCTCGAAGGTCGCGTACAGCGCGGCGAGCGGGCTGTGTTCCCGCCGGGTGACGCGCGTGACGACTGGACGATCCTGCGCGCGCTCTCGGCGGTGCTCGGCAAGACGCTGCCGTTCGACACGATCGAGGAATTGCGCGCGAACATGGCCGTCGATACGCCCGCTTTGGCAAATCTCGGCCTCGCCAGCTTCGACTGGGCACCGCCTGCGCTCGACGCATCGGTGACCGGCGAGATCACCGGCTATCCGATCCAGGACTTCTATCTGACCAACGCGATCTGCCGGGCGAGCCCGACGATGCAGCGCTGCTCGGCCGAACTCGTCCACGGCGTCGACTTTGCGGAGGCAGCGGAATGATGCGCGTCAACGTCGCCCCGGCGAAGGCCGGGGCCGCTGGGTTGTCTCGCACGACCAACCGTCTCTCTCCCACCTTGGCGACCCCGGCCTTCGCCGGGGTGACGGATATTCTCGCATGACCTCCTGGTTTACCTATCTCGGCCTGCCGTTCGGCTGGGCCTGGTTCGTCGCGACGCTGATCGACATTCTCGTCATCGCGCTGCCGCTGATGCTCGCGGTCGCGATGATCATCTATGCCGATCGCAAGATCTGGGCGTCGATGGCGCTGCGCCGTGGCCCCAACGTGGTCGGGCCGTTCGGTCTGCTGCAGTCGTTCGCCGACGGTCTGAAGGTTTTCCTTCAGGAAACCATCATCCCGACCGCGTCGAACAAGGCGCTGTTCCTGCTCGCGCCGATCATCACCTTCACGGTCGCGCTGATCGTGTGGGCGGTGGTGCCGTTCGATCAGCGCGCCGCGGTCGCCAACATCAATGTCGGTCTGCTCTACGTGCTCGCGGCGTCGTCGCTCGGCGTCTACGGCATCATCCTCGCCGGCTGGGCGTCGAACTCGAAATATCCGTTCTATTCGGCGATCCGCGCCGCGGCACAAATGGTGAGCTACGAAGTCGCGATCGGCTTCATCCTCATCTCGGTCGTGCTGTGGACCGGCAGCTTCAACCTGACGGCCATCGTCGAGGCGCAGCGCGGCATGGGCCTCGGCATCGTCAACGGCTTCTTCATCAACCCGTTGCTGTTCCCGATGGCAGTGATGTTCTTCATCTCGTCGCTCGCCGAGACGCAGCGTGCGCCGTTCGATCTGACCGAGGCGGAGAGCGAGCTCGTCGCCGGGTATCAGACCGAATATTCGTCGATGTCGTTCGCGCTGTTCTGGCTCGGCGAGTACGCCAACGTCATCCTGATGTGCGCGCTCAACGCGACGCTGTTCTGGGGCGGGTATCTGCCGCCGTTCAACTGGGCGCCGCTCTATCTCGTGCCGGGGATCATCTGGCTGCTGCTCAAGATGGGCCTGTTCTTCTTCCTGTTTAGCTGGGTGAAGGCGACCGTCCCGCGCTATCGCTACGACCAGCTGATGCGGCTCGGCTGGAAGATTTTCCTTCCGCTGTCGCTGTTCTGGGTGTTTCTCGTGTCGGGTGTGCTGATGCTCACCCGCGTCGGCACCGAGTGCGCCCCGCAGGACCGCGTCCATACCAAGCAATATCTCTACGATGACGGCCGTCCACGCTATCCGACCGATGGTGTGTGCCGGGCCGCGTCGGCGAACCAGTCGGAGAAACGCTCGTGAACATCGGGCAGATCATCAAGTCGTACACGCTCTGGGAATTTCTCAAGGCGCACACGCTGACCTTGAAATATTTCTTCAAGGCCAAGGCGACGATCAACTATCCGTTCGAGAAGAACCCGCTGAGCCCCCGCTTCCGCGGTGAGCACGTGCTGCGGCGCTACCCGAACGGCGAGGAACGCTGCATCGCGTGCAAGCTGTGCGAGGCGGTGTGCCCGGCGCAGGCGATCACGATCGAGGCCGAACCGCGCGACGACGGCAGCCGGCGCACGACGCGCTACGACATCGACATGACCAAGTGCATCTTCTGCGGCCTGTGCCAGGAAGCCTGCCCGGTCGACGCCGTCGTCGAAGGCCCGAACTTCGAATATGCGACCGAAACGCGCGAAGAGCTGATCTACGACAAGGCGAAACTGCTCGCCAACGGCGACCGCTGGGAAAGCGCCATCGCGGCGAACCTTGCCGCCGATGCACCGTACCGTTAAGCGCGCCATGAATTCTGGAAACCCGACGATGCACCCAACCCCCGTCATCCCAGCGAAAGCCGGGATCTCAAGCCGTAAGGGCGCGTGCTCGCCCCACGAGACCCCAGCTTTCGCTGGGGTGACGGCTGGTCGTGTGGGGGCGCCGGCATGATCCAGGCCATCGCCTTCTACCTGTTCGCTGGTCTGGTCATCGCGTCCGCCGCGCTGACCATCACCGCGCGCAATCCGGTGCACGCCGTGCTGTGGCTGATCCTGGCCTTCTTCAACGCCGCAGGGCTGATGGTGCTGGTGGGCGCCGAGTTCATCGCGATGCTGCTCGTCATCGTGTATGTCGGCGCGGTCGCGGTGCTGTTCCTGTTCGTCGTGATGATGCTCAACATCGACTTCGCCGAGCTGCGCGCCGGCTTCGCCAAATATGCGGCGATCGGCGCGGTGTTCGCGGTCGGCCTCGCCGCCGAGATCATGGTCGCGTTCGGTGCCTGGAGCGCCGGCAAGATCGAGCTCGCGCGCCGCGCCGCGCCGACGCCCGACACGGTGCCCAATATCGAGGCGCTCGGGATGCTGCTCTACACGCGCTATCTGTTCGTGTTCGAGGGCGCGGGTCTCGTGCTGCTCGTCGCGATGATCGGCGCGATCGTGCTGACGCACCGCGAGCGCAAGGGCGCGCGCGCGCAAAATGTCAGCCGCCAGAACGCGCGACGTCCGCAGGATGCCACGCGCAACACGCAACCCATCGTCGGCAAGGGAATTGAGCTGTGATTGGTCTCGGCCATTATCTCGTGGTCGGCGCGATCCTGTTCGCGCTCGGCGTGCTCGGCATCATCGCCAACCGCAAGAACCTCATCGTCATGCTGATGGCGGTCGAGCTGATCCTGCTCGCGGTGAACCTCAACTTCGTCGCCTTCTCTGGGTATCTCCACGATCTCGTCGGCCAGGTGTTCGCGATGTTCGTGCTGACCGTCGCGGCGGGTGAGGCCGCGATCGGGCTCGCCATTCTCGTCATCTATTTCCGTAGCCGCGGGACGATCTCGGTCGACGACGCCAACCGGATGCAGGGGTGATGGCCGTGACGTTTGACTACGCAGTCACCCCCGCGAAAGCGGGGGTCCCGCTTCTCCTCGACCGTTGCCAAGGCAGCGGGATCCCCGCTTTCGCGGGGATGACGGAAATCGCCGCATGACCTCGATCCTCTTCATCGTCTTCCTGCCGCTGCTCGCAGCGATCGTCGCGGGCTTCGCGAACAAGAGCTTCGGCGCGATCCTGCCGAAGGTCGTGACGACCGGCGCGCTGTTCGCGTCGTGCGCGCTCAGCTGGCCGATCTTCATTCACTACCTCGGTGGTGGCCAAGCGACGGTCACGCCGGTGCTCGACTGGATCCATTCCGGCGACATGCGGATCGACTGGTCGCTGCGCGTCGACGCGCTGACCGCGGTTATGCTCGTCGTCATCACGTCGGTGTCGGCGCTCGTCCATCTGTATAGCTGGGGCTATATGGAGGAGGATCCCGACCAGCCGCGCTTCTTCGCGTATCTGTCGCTGTTCACCTTCGCGATGCTGATGCTCGTGACCGCGGACAACCTCGTCCAGATGTTCTTCGGCTGGGAAGGCGTGGGTCTCGCATCCTACCTGCTGATCGGTTTCTGGTTCCGCAAGCCCAGCGCCAATGCCGCGGCGATCAAGGCGTTCGTCGTGAACCGCGTCGGCGACCTTGGCTTCATGCTCGGCATCTTCGGCACGTATCTGGTGTTCAACACCGTCTCGATCCCCGAGATCCTGCGGCTTGCGCCGGGGATGGCCGGGTCGACGATCGGCTTCTTCGGTGGCCGCTTCGATACGATGACGGTGCTCTGCCTGCTGCTGTTCGTCGGCGCGATGGGCAAGTCGGCGCAGCTCGGGCTCCACACCTGGTTGCCCGACGCGATGGAAGGCCCGACTCCGGTGTCGGCGCTGATCCACGCGGCGACGATGGTCACCGCAGGCGTGTTCATGGTGTGCCGCCTGTCGCCGATGTTCGAGACCTCGCCGTTCGCGCTGACCGTCGTGATGACGGTGGGTTCCGCGACCTGCCTGTTCGCGGCGACGGTCGGGCTGGTGCAGACCGACATCAAGCGCGTGATCGCCTATTCGACCTGCTCGCAGCTCGGCTACATGTTCTTTGCCGCTGGCTGTGGTGCGTATGGCGCCGCGATGTTCCACCTCTTCACGCACGCCTTCTTCAAGGCTTTGCTGTTCCTCGGTGCGGGTTCGGTGATCCATTCGATGCATCACGAGCAGGACATGCGCTATTATGGCGGCCTGCGGAAATCGATCCCGATCACCTTCTGGGGCATGATGATGGGGACGCTGGCGATCACCGGCGTCGGCATCCCGGCCGTGTTCGGCAACCCGCTCGCAATCGGTTTCGCCGGCTTCCACTCGAAGGATGCGATCATCGAGGCGGCCTGGGCTTCGGGCCAGCATGGCGCGTCGATCGTCGGGATCATCGTCGCTCTGCTGACGAGCTTCTACTCGTGGCGCCTGATGTTCCTGACCTTCTGGGGCAAGCCGCGCTGGGAGCAGTCCGAGCATATCCAGCATGCGATCCACGACGCGCATGGCCACGGCCATGACGCCGTGCACGCTGGCCATGACGACCACGGCACGACCGCGGCGCATGCGCACCACGGCGAAGCCGCCGAGGAAGGGCAGGGCAGCGAGCCGCATGGCCACGGCCACGTCGTCCAGGCGCATCCGGTGTTCACCACGCATGGCGACGGCACGGGCGGCTATCATCCGCACGAGAGCCCGTTCCCGATCCTGCTGCCGCTGATCATCCTGTCGATCGGTGCGATCGCTGCGGGCTTCGTGTTCCACGGCTATTTCATCGAGCCGAGTGCGGGCGAGGAATATTGGCACGGCGCGATCGCGTTCCGCGAGCATCTGATGCACGCGATGCACGAAGTGCCGCTGGGTGTGAAACTGTCGGCGTCGATAGCGATGCTGACCGGGTTGCTCGGCGCCTACATATTCTACATCCGCTCGCCGCACGCACCGCGGAAGCTCGCCGAGACCTATGCCCCGGTCTACGACTTCCTGCTCAACAAATGGTATTTCGACGAGCTCTACAATCTGCTCTTCGTCAAACCCGCTTTCGCCATCGGCCGCTTCTTCTGGCACCGCGGTGACGAGCAGACGATCGACCGGCTCGGCCCCAACGGTTCGGCCTGGGTCGTGTCGCAAGGCTCGCGCGTCGCTGGAAAGCTGCAAACTGGATATGTCTACACTTATGCCTTTGTCATGCTGCTCGGTCTGACCGGCGCCGTCACCTGGGCGATCACCCGGTGAGCGGCTTCCCCATCCTCTCCGTGATGCTCGCCATCCCCGCGCTTGCGGCGGTCGCGTGCCTCTTCGTCAGTGCGCAGGGTGCACGCTGGATCGCGCTGATCGCGACGCTGATCGATTTCGTCCTCGGTATTTATCTGTGGTCGAGCTTCGACATCGGCGGGGCGCAGTGGCAGTTCGTCGAGAATGCCGGCAGCCTCGGCGTGTTCAGCTGGAAGCTCGGCCTTGACGGCTTTGCGCTCCTGCTGGTGATGCTCAGCGTGTTCCTGATGCCGATCTGCATCGGCGCGAGCTGGGTCGCGATCGAGAAGCGCGTCCAGGAATATATGGCGGCGTTCCTCATCACCGAAGTGCTGATGATCGGGACCTTCGCGGCGCAGGACCTGTTCCTGTTCTACATCTTCTTCGAAGCCGGGCTGATTCCGATGTACCTGATCATCGGTATCTGGGGCGGTGCGAACCGGATCTACGCGTCGTACAAATTCTTCCTCTACACGCTGCTCGGCTCGCTGCTGATGCTCGTCGCGATGCTGTGGATGGTGAATTTTGCGGGTACGTCGGACATCCCGACCCTGCTCAACACCGATTTCCCGGTGCAGGTGCAGACCTGGCTGTGGCTCGCTTTCTTCGCCTCGTTCGCGGTGAAGATGCCGATGTGGCCGTTCCACACCTGGCTTCCCGACGCGCACGTGCAGGCGCCGACCGCAGGGTCGGTGATTCTGGCGGGCGTGCTGCTGAAGCTCGGCGGATACGGCTTCCTGCGCTTCTCGTTGCCGATGTTCCCCGAAGCCTCGGCACAGCTGACCTGGCTGATCCTCGCGCTGTCGGCCGTGGCGGTGATCTACACCTCGCTCGTCGCACTCGTGCAGTCCGACATGAAGAAGCTGATCGCCTATTCGTCGGTCGCGCACATGGCGATCGTGACGATCGGTCTGTTCGCCTTCAACCGGCAGGGCATCGAGGGCGCGATGATCGTCATGCTGTCGCATGGCCTCGTCTCGGCGGCTTTGTTCCTGTGCGTCGGCGTGATCTATGACCGGCTGCATACCCGCGAGATTTCGCGCTATGGCGGCCTGGCGATCAACATGCCGCGGTATGCGCTGCTGTTCCTGTTCTTCACGATGGCCTCGATCGGCCTGCCGGGGACGAGCGGCTTCGTCGGCGAGTTCCTCTCGCTCGCCGGGACCTACCGCGTCTCCACCACTGCCACCTTGCTCTGCACGACGGGCATCATCCTGGGTGCCGCCTACATGCTCTACCTCTACCGCCGTGTCGTTTTCGGCGAGATCGTTCATGACGACGTTCGTGCGATGAAGGACATCAGCCTGCGCGAAGCTGCGTTGCTGGTGCCGATCGCCGCGGTCGCGTTGTGGATGGGCGTTTACCCTGAGAGCTTCCTCGCCCCGATGCGCAGCGATGTCGCGACGCTCGAGGCACGGATCGCACGCGCGACGCCCAAGGGTGACTCGCTGCCGACGCCGGGCAAGGCTCTGGCCACACCCGCGGTCCATGCGGAGGCACGGCCATGAACGCTTCGCTGTTGATGACGCTGCCCGAGCTGGTGCTCGCGGCGGGGGCTATTGCGCTGATGCTGGTGTCCGCCTGGGGTGGGCAGGGCTCGACGCGTCTGGTGTCCTGGGCCTCGGTTGCGGTGCTGATCGGCGCCGGGCTGGCGCTGCTCGGTCCGGCCTCCAAGGGTGGCGCTGCATTCGAGGGTCTGTATCGCGCCGATGCCTTTGCGGCTTACGCCAAGGTGCTGATCTACGTCGCCTCGGCGGTTGCGATCCTGATCGCGCCGCGGTTCTTTGAACAGGGTCGCGGTGACGATCTGCGGCCGGAATATCCGGTGCTGATCCTGCTCTCGGCAGCGGGCATGGGCATGATGGTGTCGGCGGGCGATCTGCTGACGCTCTACGTCGGTCTCGAACTGCAGAGCCTTGCGGCGTACGTGCTGGCGAGCTTCATGCGGCGCGATACGCGGTCGGCCGAAGCGGGCCTTAAATATTTCGTGCTCGGCGCGCTGGCGAGCGGCATCCTGCTCTACGGTATCAGCCTCGTTTACGGCTTCAGCGGCACGACGCTCTTCTCCTCGATCGCGACGGCGTATGGCGCGGGCCACTCGCTAGGCCTGACCTTCGGGCTGGTGTTCGTTTTCGCCGGTCTCGCCTTCAAGATGAGCGCGGTGCCGTTCCACATGTGGACGCCCGACGTCTACGAAGGCGCGCCGACCCCCGTGACGACCTTCTTCGCTTCGGCGCCGAAGGTTGCGGCGGTCGCGCTCGCGGTGCGCGTCGCGATCGAGGCGATGGGCCCGGCGACCGACCAGTGGCGCCAGATCGTGATCTTCGCGTCGCTCGCGTCAATCATCTTCGGCGCGGTTGCGGCGATCGGCCAGACCAACGTCAAGCGGCTGCTGGCTTACTCGTCGATCAACAATGTCGGCTTCCTGCTCGTCGGCCTTGCCGCCGGCACGCAGGAGGGCGTCGCGTCGGTGCTGTTCTACCTCACCGTCTATGTCGTGATGACGCTCGGCAGCTTCGTCGTCGTCCTGCAGATGAAGGATGCCGAGGGCCAGCCGGTCGAGACGCTGGCGAGCCTTGCCGGCCTGTCGCGTTCGCGGCCGGGTCTCGCGCTGGCGATGGCGATCTTCATGTTCTCGCTCGCGGGTATCCCGCCGCTGCTCGGCTTCAACGCCAAGCTGGCGGTGTTTACAGCAGCCGTGAATGCGGGGCTCTATCCGCTCGCGGTGGTCGGCTTCGTCGCCTCGGTGATCGGCGCCTATTACTACCTGCGCGTCATCAAGGTTATGTACTTCGACGATCCGGCCGAGGCCTATTCGGGCCGTGCGACGCCGGTCGAGAGCGCGGTGATCGCGGTGTCGGCAGTGTTCGTGTCGCCGGTCGGCTGGCTGCTGCTCAAGCCCCTCGGCGTGGCGACGATGTTCGCGGCGAAGGCGCTGTTCTGAACCCTATGATCTGCACCGTCGCCGAGACGGGGTCTACCAACGCCGATATGCTCCTCCTCGCCGCTGCGGGCGCCGTGGAGGGGCTGTGGCTGCGGGCCGAGCGGCAGAGTGGCGGGCGTGGACGGCAGGGGCGGGTCTGGGCCTCGCCGGTCGGAAATTTCTACGGGTCGACGGTGGTGCGGGTGCGCGCTGGGGATCCGGCGACGGCGACGCTGGCTCTGGTTGCTGCGATTGCCTTGGAAGAGGTGGTTCGGGTCTATCTGAAAAAGGCCGTCGCCCCGGCGAAGGCCGGGGCCGCTGCGTTGGGGAGCGCACCGGCCGGCGCGCGCGATACGCCAGCGGCCCCGGCCTCCGCCGGGGCGACGATGTGGATCAAGTGGCCCAATGACCTGCTCCTTGGCGGGGCGAAGCTTTCCGGTATCCTGCTTGAGCGCTCCGGGGACGCAGTGATCGTCGGGATCGGCGTCAATCTCGCGCATTACCCCGACGACACTGACCGCCTTGCCACCAGCCTCGCTCAGCACGGCGCAACCCCACACCCTGCCGACTTCGCCGAAACCCTCGCCGAAGCCTTTGCCCGCTGGCTCGCGATCTGGCGCGGGCAGGGGCTCGCCCCGATCCGAGCGCGCTGGCTCGAGCGCGCGCACCCGGTCGGCACCGCGCTCACCGCGCGGCTGCCCGATGGACAGGCGATCGACGGCCTGTTCGGCGGGCTCGACGGCGACGGCGCGCTCATCCTGCGCTTGGCGGACGGCGGCAGCCGTGTCATTCACGCCGGCGACGTGTTTCTGATCTAGCGTCCCATCCGTTCGTAGAAGGCCAACACCCATGCTGCTCGCGATCGATGCCGGCAACACCAACATCGTCTTCGCATTGGTCGAGGACAAAGCGATCAAGGCGCGCTGGCGCATCGCCACCGATCCGCGTCGCACCGCCGACGAATATGCCGTGTGGCTCCACCAGTTGCTCACGCTCGAAGGCTATGACCGCGCGGCGGTAACCGGCGTGATCATCGCCACCGTCGTCCCGCGCGCGCTCCACAACCTCCAGACGCTCGCGCGCAAATATTTTAACACAGAGCCGCTCGTCGCGGGCGAGCCGCCGGTCGAATGGGGCATGGCGCTCGACGTGCTCGAGCCCAAGAGCGTCGGCGCCGATCGCGCGGTGACGATGATCGCGGCGCACGCGCGGCACCCCGGCGACCTGATCGTGATCGATTTCGGCACCGCCACCACGCTCGACGTGGTCGATTACACCGGCGCGTACAAAGGCGGGATCATCGCGCCGGGGATCAACCTCTCGCTCGACGCGCTCGTCACCGCCGCCGCCAAGCTTCCGCGCATCGCGATCGAGGCGCCGGCGACCGCCAGCGTGATAGGTCGCGATACCGTCAGCCAGATGCAGATCGGCATCTTCTGGGGCTATGTCGCGATGATCGAGGGGCTGGTCGCACGGATGAAGGCCGAGGTCGGCCGGCCGATCAAGGTCGTCGCGACGGGCGGCCTCGCGATCCTGTTCGAGCAGCACACCAGCATGTTCGACGTGGTCGAACCCGATCTTACCATTCAGGGGCTGGCGATTCTGTGGGATCGCGCCCATATAGGAGCCTAGAGTCAGCGAGTGTGCGCCGTGTTTCGGAGCCCCGCTTCCCCAAACTCTTACGATATTCCGCGCTTAACAGGCGCAAACCTGAAGGCACGCGCTTGGCGCGGCCGAAATGAAAGTACCGATTCTACGTGACGAAACCAAAGAACGAGCTTCTCTTCCTGGCCCTTGGCGGGTCGGGCGAAATCGGCATGAACGTCAATCTCTACGGCTGCGAAGGCAAGTGGCTGATGGTCGATTGCGGCATCACCTTTGCCGATCCGCAATATCCCGGCATCGACGTGATCCTGCCCGACCTGCAGTTCATCGAGGAACGCCTCGACGATCTGGTCGGCATCGTGCTGACGCACGGCCATGAGGATCACATCGGCGCGCTGCCGTATCTCGCCGAAGACCTCGGCGTGCCGCTGTATGCGACGCCGTTCACCGCCGGCCTGATCCGCGGCAAGCTCGAGGAAGAGGGCAACGCGTCGCGCGTCAAGCTTCGCGTGATCCAGCCAAACGCACCGTTCGACCTTGGGCCGTTCGGCGTGACCTTCGTGCCGATGTCGCACTCGATCCCCGAGGCGAGCGCCTTGCTGATCGACACGCCCTATGGCCGGATCTTCCACACCGGCGACTGGAAGCTCGATGCTGCCCCGGTCATCGGCCACCCGTCGAGCCCGGCCGAACTCGCGGCGATCGGCGAGGAAGGCATTTTGGCGCTGGTCTGCGACTCGACCAACATCTTCAACAACGAGGCTTCGGGCTCGGAGAGCGACGTGTTCTCGGGGCTGATGGACGTGATCAGCAAGGCCAAGGGCCGCGTGATGGTGACGTCGTTCGCGTCGAACGCCGCGCGCCTCCACACGCTCGGCAAGGTCGCGATCGAGACAGGCCGTTCGCTCTGCGTTCAGGGCCGCTCGCTCGACCGCATCCTCAAGGTCGCGCGCGCGACGGGTTATCTGAAGGACTTCCCCGAGACGGTCGACGCCGAGGCGGCGATGCGGCTGCCGCGCGACAAGGTGCTCGTCGTCGCGACGGGCGGGCAGGGCGAGGAGCGCGCCGCGCTCGCGCGCGTCGCCAACGGCCAGCACCCGATCGCGCTGGCGACCGGCGACACTGTCGTCTTCTCGTCGAAGCAGATCCCGGGCAACGAAGTCGCGATCGGGCGGATTCAGAACCAGCTTGCGGCCAAGGGCGTGATCATGATCACCGACCGCCAGGCACATGTCCATGTGTCGGGTCATCCGGGGCGCCCCGAGCTGCTCCAGATGTACCGCTGGATGAAGCCCGAGATCCTGATGCCGGTCCATGGCGAGATGCGCCATTTGATGGAGCATGCGCGCTTCGGCCTGTCCGAGAGCGTCCCGCGCGCCCTCGTTCAGACCAATGGCGACATCGTGCGGCTCGCGCCGGGCGCGCCGACCAAGATCGGCAATGCGCCGGTCGGCCGGCTCGTGCTCGACGGCGACGTGATCCTGCCGGGTGACGGCCAGACGATCAACGAGCGCCGCAAGCTGGCGCTAAACGGGCAGATCTCGGTCGCGGTCGCGATTGGCTCGCGCGGGCTGATCGGTACGCCGCAGGTCCGCATCCAGGGCATCCCGGTCGAGGAGGATCGCGAGCCGTTCCTCGAGGAAACCGTCAGCGCGGTGATCGCGGCGACCAAGCAGGGCGGACGCGACCGCGACAAGCTGCGCGAGCAGATCCGCTTGGCCACGCGGAAAGTCGCGACGCGCTGGACCGGCAAGAAGCCGAACGTCGACGTACTGCTGATCGAGGCGTAAGGCCTACAGCTTAGCCCCTCCCCTTCAGGGGAGGGGTCGGGGTGGGGCAGTCGCGAGCGCAGGTCTCTGCGAGGCACTTCCCCACCCCCCATCCCCTCCCCTGAAGGGGAGGGGCGACCTTGTGGCTAGGACGGGACCAGGACCAATGCGGTGGACTTCGGCGCTGGCGATCTACTTCCTGTTCTGGGCGTTTTCGGTGTTCTTCGTGCTGCCGTTCGGCGTCAAAACGAGCGATGAAGCCGGCGTCGAGCGCGTTCCTGGCCAGGCCGAAAGTGCGCCGCACGAATTCCATCCTGGCAAGATTGCGAAGCGCGTGACGATCGTCGCGACGATCCTATGGTCGCTCTACATGCTCAACTTCCATTTCGGCTGGCTGACGCCGCAGATGCTCGACGTGTTCGGCACGTGGAATGGGGTCGAGTAAAAAGGGCCGACCCGGATACGATTTTGGGTCGTTTTGCATCCGTTATTAACGAGACCCTCGCTACTATGCCCGGAGGAAAAGGGCAGAGTGATGAACGTCGGACGCGCGCGGAAAGGGCCAATCACGAATGCGGGACGCTTCGTGGCGAGCGAGTCGGTCGCGGCGGACGTCCTGGCTTTTCTTGCCACGCAGTCGCTTGATCCGACTCCGCCCAATTACGAACTGGGCTATCTCTACCAGACTGACCCGGCGTGCCTCGCGGCGCGCGCGATCGACGCGATTCTGATCACGGGGGCGTCGCTTTCGCAGGATCAGGCCGACGAAATCTACAGCGCCTATCGCGCGCTGTCGTCCACGGGCGGCGCCGGCGTCGAGATCGCGGCCGAGTCGCGCAATGGCGTGCGATTGCGGCACCAGACGCTCCAGCTCCACGATCTCGCCAGCGATGCGGCCTCGGCGACGGGGCGGTTCGGCCGTGACCTCAGCGCCGAGCTCGACCAGATCGACGAAGATGACCTGCCGATCGCCAAGTCGATCACCACGATGATCGCGCGCTCGAGCGAGACCGAGCGGCATCTGGTGTCGGCGCTCAAGGAGATCGATGCGCTCCATGCCGAGGTCGCCGCCGCGCAGAACGACGCGCTGCGCGATTCGCTGACGGGATTGGTGAACCGCCGCGGATTCGAAGCCGAGCTTGCCAAGGCGGAGGCGGGTACGCCGGTCGCGCTGGCGATCTGCGATATCGATCGCTTCAAGGCGATCAACGACCGCTATGGCCATCCGGTCGGCGACCGGGTGATCAAGGCGGTGTCGGAGGCGATCGCGCGCAGTTGCGCGCCGCATATCGTGGCGCGCTGGGGGGGCGAGGAATTCGTCATCCTGATGCGCGGGGTCACGCGGAGCCAAGCCCGCGCGGTCATCACCGCGGCCAACGAGGCGCTGCAACGCCGGACCTTTCGGTTGCGCGAGACGGATCAAGCGCTCGATCCGATCACTTTCTCGGCGGGGATCGTGATGACCTCGCACGGGGCCGCGCTCGACGCGATCGCCGCGGCGGATGCGCTGCTCTATCGCGCCAAGCGCGAGGGGCGGAACCGGGTCTGCGTCGAGGGGCTGTCCCCCGACATCGCCTGACCTGGGCGGCGGCGCTTAGGCCGCCACCGCCTCGGTCGTCCCCATCAGCGCGGGGAAGAAGCCTTCATGCGCCGTCCGCAGCGCGTCGAGCGTGACGACATGATCGTCGTCGGGCAGCTCGAAGATCAGCCGGCCGGCGATGGTCCGGCCGATCCGCTCGATCTCGACCCCGGCGGCATCGGCGGCGGTGAGCGTCTCGAGCAGCAGATGGTCGGCGATCGTCGCGACGTAGAGGCCCTGGTCCTCGCCGAACAGCGAACACGCCACGCCGCACGGCAGCGGCGCGTGGAGCATCGCGCCGACATTGCCGGCGAGCGCCATCTCGGCGACCGTGACCGCCACGCCGCCGTCGGACACGTCGTGCACCGCGGTCAGCGCGCCAGTGGCGATGTGGGCGCGGACGAATTCGCCGTTGCGGCGCTCGGCGTCGAGATCGACCGGCGGGGGCGGGCCTTCCTCGCGGCCATGGACTTCGCGCAGCCACAGCGACTGGCCGAGATGGCCGCGACGGTCGCCGATCAGGACGATGACGTCGCCGGTGCCCTTGAACGCGATCGTCGCCGACTTGGACCAATCGGCGAGCAGGCCGACGCCGCCGATCGCGGGGGTCGGCAGGATCGCCGAGCCGCCGCCGGTCGCCTTGCTCTCGTTATAGAGCGAGACGTTGCCCGAGACGATCGGGAAGTCGAGTGCGCGGCACGCCTCGCTCATGCCGTCGAGGCAGCCGGTGATCTGCGCCATGATCTCGGGGCGCTGCGGGTTGGCGAAGTTGAGGCAGTTGGTCACCGCGAGCGGGGTCGCGCCGACCGCGGAGAGGTTGCGATAGCACTCCGCAATGGCCTGCTTGCCGCCTTCATACGGGTCGGCATAGCAATAGCGCGGGGTGCAGTCGGTGCTCATCGCGAGCCCCTTCTGCGTGCCGTGGACGCGGACCACGGCGGCATCGCCGCCGGGGCGCTGGACGGTGTCGGCGCCGACCTGGGTGTCGTATTGCTCCCAGATCCAGCGACGCGAGGCGATGTCGGGCGAGGCCATCAGCTTGAGCAGGTCGGCGGCGATGTCGCTCGCCTCGGGGGTGGCGCCGAGCGGGGGCACCTTCGCCCAGGCCTGATACTCTTCCTTCGACGCGGCGGGGCGATCGTAGAGCGGGGCTTCGTCGGCGAGCGGGGCGAGCGGGATGTCGCAGACCGTCTCGCCGTTGAACTTCAGCACCATGTGGCCGGTCTCGGTGACCTTGCCGATCACCGCGAAATCGAGCTCCCACTTCTTGAAGATCGCCTCGGCGAAGTCCTCGCGGCCGGGTTTCAGCACCATGAGCATGCGCTCCTGGCTCTCGCTCAGCATCATCTCGTACGGCGTCATGCCGGTTTCGCGCTGCGGCACGGCGTTCATGTCGAGCTCGATGCCGACGCCGCCCTTCGACGCCATCTCGACCGCCGAGGAGGTGAGGCCGGCCGCCCCCATGTCCTGAATCGCGACGATCGCGTCCGAGGCCATCAGTTCGAGGCACGCCTCGATCAGCAGCTTCTCGGTGAAGGGATCGCCGACCTGAACGGTCGGGCGCTTCGATTCCGAATCCTCGCCGAAATCGGCCGATGCCATCGTCGCGCCGTGGATGCCGTCGCGGCCGGTCTTCGAGCCGACATAGACGATCGAATTGCCGATGCCCGAGGCGGCCGAATAGAAGATCTTGTCCTGCTGCGCGACGCCGACGGTCATCGCGTTGACGAGGATGTTGCCGTCATAGGCCGGATGGAAGTTCACCTCGCCGCCGACGGTCGGGACGCCGACGCAATTGCCGTAGCCGCCGATGCCGTGGACCACGCCGGCGATCAGATGGCGCATCTTGGGATGATCGGGCCGGCCGAAGCGCAGCGCGTTGAGGTTGGCGATCGGCCGCGCGCCCATCGTGAAGACGTCGCGCAGGATGCCGCCGACGCCGGTCGCCGCGCCCTGATAGGGTTCGATGTACGACGGGTGGTTGTGGCTCTCCATCTTGAAGATCGCCGCCTGGCCGTCTCCGATGTCGATCACGCCGGCATTCTCGCCGGGGCCGCAGATCACTTGCGGGCCGGTGGTGGGGAGCTTCTTCAGGTGGATACGGCTCGATTTGTACGAGCAATGCTCGGACCACATCACCGAGAAGATGCCGAGCTCGGTGAGATTGGGCTCGCGGCCCATCGCGACGAGCACGCGCTCATATTCTTCGGTGGACAGCCCGTGCTGGGCGACGATCTCTGGGGTGATGTCGGTCATGGCTGTGCCTTTAGCGGGCGGTTGCGCGTCCGTCACCCTTGTCACGCGGGTGCGATGTGCGACGAAGCGTGTTTGGTTGACTCGATTGACCCCTAGACGTGATGTTGTGCGGGGGGATTGTTTCCGAATTTGTGATGATCTGCTGCCGGTCTCTACGATTTCAACGAGCGATCTGGAACATAACAGAAACACGGCCTGTAGGACAGCGCCCTTAAATCCTCCCCCGGGAACCGGGGGAGGGGGACCGCCAGCCTTCTTCAGGCTGGTGGTGGAGGGGGCCGCCACGGGCGTAACGCTTGCGGAGAGGCCCCCTCCACCCTTCGCTGAATGCTCAGGGTCCCCCTCCCCCGGTTCCCGGGGGAGGATTTGGGGCTAGGCCTTGGCTTCCGCCACGAAATCCACATCGCGGCGTTCGGGGCCTAGCCAGGTCCATATCACCAGCACCACCGCAGTTATCCCCGCGACCAGCGCCATCGCGTATCCGTAACTCCCGCCATGCGCCTCGGCGATTCCCGCCTGGAACGGGCCGTTGCGCGACGCGATCAAATTGCCGAGCTGATAGGCGAAGCCCGGAAACATGCCGCGCATCAGCGCCGGCGACAGCTCGTTGAGATGCACCGGCACGATCCCCCACGCCCCCTGCACCGCGACCTGGACGAGGAAGGCGCCGAGCCCGAGCAGCAGCGGCGTCTGCGCAAACGCCCAGAGTGGGATCACCGGCAGCACGAGCAGGCTGGCGATGATGATCGCGCGCTTGCGACCGATCGTCTCGGACCAGATGCCGAAACTAAGCCCGCCGACGATCGCGCCGATATTCATGATCGCGGTGAGCACGCCGATCGTGTGCGTGTCGAACTTGTGCTGTTGCTTGAGGAAAGTCGGGTAGAGATCCTGCGTGCCGTGGCTGAAGAAGTTGAACGCGGTCATCAGGACAACGAGATACAGCGCGATCTTCCAGTGGCGCGCGAGCTCGACGAACGGATTGGGCTTGGCCTCGTCCTTGCGCGCCTCGAACGCCGGGCTTTCGTCGACGTGCGAGCGGATGATGAAGACGAGGATCGCCGGCGCGATCCCGACGACGAACATGCCGCGCCAACCGATCTGGTCGAACAGCAGGAAATAGACGAGGCTCGCGAGGAAATAGCCCGACGGGTAGCCCGACTGGAGCAGGCCCGACACCGGCCCGCGCAGCTTGGGCGGGATCGATTCCATGACGAGGCTCGCGCCGATCCCCCATTCGCCGCCCATCGCGAAGCCGAACGCCGCGCGGACGACGAACAGCATCGTCAGCGAGGTGACGAAGGCCGAGGCGAGCGAGAACATCGAGAAGAGCAGGATGACGATCATCATGATCGGCCGCCGCCCGACGCGGTCGGCGAGCCAGCCGAAGAAGAACGCGCCGAACGGCCGCGCGGCGAGCGTGAGGAAGGTCGCCTCGGCGACATGCTTGACGTCGGTGCCGTACTCGGTCGCGATCGCCGACAGCATGAAGACGAGCAGGAAGAAATCGAACGCGTCGAGCGTCCAGCCGAGATAGCTCGCCCAGATCGAGTTGCGTTGCGAGGGGGTAAGCGTGCGGAGATTTTCGATGAGGGTCATGGCGGCTCCGGGGCGGTCGGGGGGGAGCTTAGGGGGGTAGGGCTGGGAGGCCAAGCGGTTAGCGCGGGGTGCGTGGTGCGAGACGGATGCCCTCCTTCGTCACCCCGGCCTCGTGCCGGGGCCTACCGTCCCGCGAGCGCTGCACGCGTAGAACGCGTGTCCCGGTGGACCCCGGCACGGGGCCGGGTGACGGACGGGGGCGGTCGCGTCATCCTCTCGCTCCGCGTCTTCGCGTCTTCGCGTAGGAGAGACGTCTGGTTCACGCGAAGGCGCGAAGGCGCGATGCGCAACCCCTCTGCGTCCTCCGCGCCTCTGCGCGCAAAAAGAAATTGGTTCGCGCAGAGGCGCGGAGGACGCGGAGGGGCGCAGAGGAAGACGCGACGCGATCCTCTCCTTCGTCACCCCGGGCTCTTCCCGGGGCCCGCCGTGCCGCTTGTGTTCGAGCGGCAGAACGCGCGTCGCGGTGGACCCCGGCACAGGGCCGGGGTGACGGGGTAGGGCGTCGGGAACGATCTATCCGGCCGGCAGCCCCGTGACGAAGCGGTCGACGTCGGCGGCGCTCTGGTCGGGGCGTTCCTCCATCACGGCGTGGCCGGTCGCGGGATAGAGGATCAGCCGGCTGCCGGGGATATGCGACTGGAGCCAGTGCGCCGACGCGACCGGAATCATCTGGTCGTCGCTGCCCCACAGGATGAGGACGGGCATCGTCAGGCGCGCGAGCTCGGCCGGAGTCGCCACGTCGGCGGGCAAGGCGAAGCGATCGAGCATCGCGCGGCGGTTGCCGGGATAGCGCAACAGCTCCCAGCTGCGATCGATCATCGCCGCGCTGACCTTTGCGGGATCGTGGAACGCACCGCGCAAGCCGTCGGCGATCATCGAGCGCGGCGTGATCTGGAGCGCGAGGTCGCGCAGCCCGGGCGTCTGCACGATTCGCATCACCAGCGAGGCGCCGTCATCGGCGGGCCCGGGCTGCCCGACCGAGTCGATTAGCACCAAGGCGCGAACGCGTTGCGGGTGGAGCAGCGCATAATGCCAGGCGACCCCGCCACCCATCGAATTGCCCGCCACGACCATCCGCGCGACGCCGAGCCGCGCGCGGAGTCGTTCGATCACCTTCGCCATGGCGATCGGACCATAGCCCCGGGTCGGGCTCGCACCGGTCAGCCCGTGGCCGGGCAAATCCATCCGGATAACGCGATATCGCGCGTCGAGGCGCTGCGCCCAGGGCTCCCACGCGAAGAGCGAGTCGTTCATGCCGTGAAGCAGCAGCAGCACCGGCGCGTCGCGCGGGCCGGTATCGCGCAGATGGAGGGTCAGCCCGTCGCCGAGATCGACGAACTGCGACGGCGCCGCGCCGTATTTGGCGCGCATCGCGTGTGGATCGGTGTCGGGGCTGCGGACGTAAAGGAAGGCGACGAACAGCGACGCGAAGATCGCCGCCGCGATTGCACCGAAGATCCGTGTGCGCAAGCCGTCGTCCCCCTGTTAGTCCTCACCGCCCATAAGCTGCAGCAACGACTGCATCATTACGGGTTCGCAAGGAAAAACAAGGGGATTGGGATCAGCCGTCCTGGCGCGCGAGCCATTCCTCGAGCCACTTGATCGTATAGTCGCCCTTCTGGAAGTCGGGGTCCTCGATCAGCGCCTGGTGGAGCGGGATCGTCGTCGTCGGGCCGTCGATGACGAACTCCTCGAGCGCACGCCGCAGGCGGCGGATCGCGCCGGCGCGGGTGGTGCCATAGACGATCAGCTTGGCGATCATCGAATCGTAGTAAGGCGGCACGCGGTAGCCGGCATAGAGCCCGCTATCGACGCGGACGTTCATCCCGCCCGGCGCGTGATACGCCTTCACCAGCCCCGGCGACGGCGCGAAGGTGCGCGGGTCCTCGGCGTTGATGCGGCATTCGATCGCATGGCCGCGGAACTGGACGTCTTCCTGGCGGAGCGTCAGTCCGTGGCCTTCCGCGATGCGGATCTGTTCGCGCACCAGATCGAGCCCGGTGATCGCCTCGGTGACGGGATGTTCGACCTGGAGGCGCGTGTTCATTTCGATGAAATAGAACTCGCCGTTTTCCCACAGGAATTCGATCGTCCCGGCGCCGCGATAGCCCATGTCGGCCATGGCCTTGGCGCAGATCCCGCCCATCCGCGCGCGGTCTTCTTCGCCGAGCACGGGGGAGGGGGCCTCTTCGAGCACCTTCTGGTGACGGCGCTGGAGCGAGCAGTCGCGCTCGCCCAAGTGGATCGCATTGCCTTCGCCGTCGCCGAACACCTGGAATTCGATGTGGCGCGGGTTGCCGAGATATTTCTCGAGATAGACCGTCGCATCGCCGAACGCGGCCTTCGCCTCGCTGCCGGCCTGCTGCATCAGCGTCTCGAGCTGGTCCTCTGAGGTGCAGACCTTCATCCCGCGGCCACCGCCGCCCGACGCGGCCTTGATGATCACCGGATAGCCGGCCTGCGCCGCGATTTCCTTGGCTTCCGCAAGATCGCTGATCGGGCCGGCAGACCCTGGGACGAGCGGCAGGCCGAGCGCGCCGGCGGTGCGCTTGGCCTCGATCTTGTCGCCCATCGTGCGGATATGCTCGGGCTTTGGCCCGACGAAGATGATGCCGTGCGCTTCGATGATCTCGGCGAACTTGGCGTTCTCCGAGAGGAAGCCGTAGCCCGGGTGGATCGCGTCGGCGCCCGAGATTTCGGCCGCCGAGATGATGTTGGGGATGTTGAGATAGCTCTCGGTCGCCGACGGCGGGCCGATGCAGATCGCCTGGTCGGCGAGTCGCACGTGCATCGCATCGGCGTCGGCGGTCGAATGCACCGCGACGGTCTGGATACCCATTTCGTGGCAGGCGCGGTGGATTCGCAGCGCGATCTCGCCGCGATTGGCGATCAGGAGCTTCTTGATCTCGGGCATGATTACTCGACGACCACGAGCGGCTGGTCGAACTCGACCGGCTGGCCGCTGGTGACGAGCACCGCGGTGACGCGGCCCGCGCTCGGCGCGAGGATCGGGTTCATCACCTTCATCGCCTCGACGATCAGCAGCGTGTCGCCCGCGGCGACGCTGTCGCCGACGCTGACGAACGGCTTCGCCTCGGGGTTGGGCGACAGGTAGGCGGTGCCGACCATCGGCGACTTGACCGCGTTGATCGCAGCCGCCGGCGACGCGACGATCTCGGGCGCGCTCGTGGCCGCAGGTGCGCTAGCGACAGGCGCGGGGGCGTATTGCACCGCGCCGGCGACGGCTGCGGCCTTGCGCGCGATGCGGATCTTGCGACCACCATCCTCGACTTCGATCTCGGTCAGCTGCGTGTCGTCGAGCAGCTGGGCGAGTTGACGCACCAGATCGACGTCGATCCGCATTGCGTCCTTGTGTGAATCTTCGGCCATGAGACCCGTATCTCCCTTGTTGGGGCGCGTCCTGTCAGAGACGCGCGGCGGCTTCAAGCGCCAGCATGTAGGAAAGCGCGCCGAAACCGCAGATCGTCCCGTGCGCCACGGGGGAGATACGGCTCACGTGACGAAAGGTTTCGCGCGCGTGCGGGTTCGACAGATGCACCTCGATCACCGGGGTGCGGATCGCCTTGATCGCATCGTAGAGCGCGATCGAGGTGTGCGTATAGGCGCCGGCGTTGAGCAGCACCGCCTTGGCGGGAAGCGCCTGCGCCTCGTGCAGCCAGTCGATCAGATGCCCTTCGTGATTCGACTGGCGCAGGTCGATCGACAGGCCGAGCTCGCGCGAGCGGTCCTCGAGCTGGCCGGCGATGTCGTCGAGCGTGTCGTGGCCGTAGATCTCGGGCTCGCGCGTGCCGAGCAGGTTGAGGTTGGGGCCGTTGAGGACGAAGATGGTTTCGGGCATCGCGGAGGGGACTTCCGGCTGTGGGCGGTTGAATGCGGGCAGGGCGGGGCCTAGGTGCAAAGCTCCATAGCCCGTTCGCCCAGCGCTTGTCGAAGGGCTGTTCTCCTCTGCCGGGCAGGACGGGGACAGGGTCAGACCCCGCCCGAACGGAAGTTGGACAATCGTGCAATCGCATAGCGACGGAACCATCACCATCCAGCTCAATGGCGAGCATCGCCGCGTGCGCGCCGGGCTGAGCCTCGCCGACCTCGCCGCCGATCTCGGGCTGATGCCCGAGAAGGTCGCGGTCGAGCGCAATCTCGCGGTCGTGCCGCGCTCGACGCTCGCCGATGTGCTGGTCGAGGACGGCGACGAGCTCGAGATCGTCCATTTCGTCGGCGGCGGGGATCATGCCGCCGCGCTCGATGCCGACACCTGGAGCGTCGCTGGCCGGACCTTCCGCTCGCGCCTCATCGTCGGCACCGGCAAGTACAAGGACTTCGCGCAGAACGCCGCCGCGCTCGAGGCGTCGGGGGCCGAGATCGTCACCGTCGCGGTGCGGCGCGTCAACGTTTCGGACCGCAATGCGCCGATGCTGACCGACTTCATCGACCCCAAGAAGGTCACCTATCTGCCCAACACCGCGGGCTGCTTCGACGCCGAATCGGCGATCCGCACGCTGCGCCTGGCGCGCGAGGCGGGCGGCTGGGATCTGGTCAAGCTCGAAGTGCTGGGCGAAGCGCGCACGCTTTATCCCGACATGGTCGAGACGCTGCGCGCGACCGAGATCCTCGCCAAGGAAGGCTTCCTGCCGATGGTCTATTGCGTCGACGATCCGATCGCGGCGAAGCGGCTCGAGGATGTCGGCGCGGTCGCGATCATGCCCTTGGGCGCGCCGATCGGGTCGGGGCTCGGGATCCAGAACCGCGTCACGATCCGGCTGATCGTCGAGGGCGCCAAGGTGCCGGTGCTGGTCGATGCAGGCGTCGGCACCGCATCCGAGGCCGCGCAGGCGATGGAGCTCGGCTGCGACGGCGTGCTGATGAACACGGCGATCGCCGAAGCAAAGGACCCGGTGATGATGGCGGCGGCGATGAAAGCCGGGGTCGAGGCGGGGCGGCTGGCGTACCGCGCGGGGCGGATGGGGCGGCGGATGTATGCCGATCCGTCGAGCCCGCTCGCGGGGCTGATATAACCGGTTCGGCCACGAAATGACACATACGTCATGGAACCAGCTTTGTGCCGATCCGTTGAGATGGCAGGTGCAAACGATGTCGGCCCCCCGACATCCCTCAGTGGAAGGAAAGTATCATGGGCGAGTTCGTCGACAAGATCAAAGGCAACGTCAATGAAGCCATTGGCAAGGCCAAGCAGCACAGTGACAATCCTGACACGCAGGCCGAAGGCGCCGCGCAGGAACTGAAGGGCAAGGCCCAGCAGACTGCTGGCAAGGTCAAGGGCGCGCTCGGCGACGACATCTGATCTTCGGATCATTTGCGTAAAGCGTGAGGAAAGGCCGCTCCGGTTACGGGGCGGCCTTTTTCGTGCGCGCCTTCATTGCGGTCAGCGTCGTTGCGGCGGTGATCGTCTCGATGTCGGTCTTGAGGTGGAGCAGGCGCACGCCGGTCTCCGCCATCGCGCGCGCGAGCGCCGGGGCGAACTGGCCGGTCGTCTCGACGGTTTCCGCCCAGCAGCCATAAGCGCGGCCGAGCGCGGCGAAATCGGGATTGCGCAGCGCCGTGCCGCTGACGCGATCGGGGAATTCGCGCTCCTGATGCATCCGGATCGTGCCGTAGGTGCTGTTGTCGATCACCAGCACGAGCATGTTCGCACCGTGCGCGACCGCGGTGGCGAGTTCCTGCCCGTTCATCAGGAAGCAGCCGTCGCCGGCGAGTGCGACGACGGTGCGCTCCGGGTGGCGCAGCGCGGCGGCGGTGGCGGCGGGGACGCCGTAGCCCATCGCGCCCGCGGTCGGGGCGAGCTGCGTGCCGGGGCCGGCATAGCGCCAGTAGCGATGCCACCAGCCGCTGTAATTGCCCGCGCCGTTGCAGATGATGCTGTCGGAGGGAAGCTGCGCCCGCATCTCCGCCACGCACGGACCGAGATCCAGCGCGACGCCGTCGCGCGCGACCGGGGTCGACCAGTCGAGGTAATCGACATGCGACTCAGTGGCATGCGGATGCAGCGGCCCGGGCACCGCGCGCAGCGCCTCGGCGAATTCGGCCATCGTCGCGCAGATCGCAAGATCGGTGCGATAGGTCATGCCGAGCTCGGCTGTGTCGGGATGGACGTGGACGAGGCGCTGGCCGGGATGCTCTGGGGTGACGAGCGTATAGCCATCGGTCGTCGCCTCGCCAAGGCGCGGGCCGATGACGAGCAGCAGATCGGCCTCGCGCACACGGGCGGCGAGCTTGGGGTTGGGGCCGTAGCCGAGATTGCCGGCATAAGCGGGCGACGCATTGGCGATCGCATCCTGGCGGCGGAAGGCGGCGGCGACGGGGACGCCGGCCTCGGCCGCCCAGTCGGCAAGGGTGGCACCTGCGGTGCTGTCCCAGCCGGCGCCGCCGACGATCGCGAGCGGGCGTTCGGCGGTTGCGATCATGTCCTGCAGGTGGGCGATCGCGTCGGGGTCGCACGGTTGGACGATTTTCTCCACGCGCGGTCGGTCGGCAGCCACGACTTCGTCGAGCAGCATGTCCTCCGGCAGCGCAAGCACGACCGGCCCCGGCCGCCCCGACATCGCGACGTTCCACGCCCGCGCGACATATTCGGGGATGCGGCGGGCGTCGTCGATCTTCGCCGCCCATTTGGCGATCGGCGCGAACATCGCGGGAAAATCGATTTCCTGGAACGCCTCGCGGTCCTTGGTGCCGCGATCGACGTCGCCGATGAACAGCACCATCGGCTGCGAATCCTGCATCGCGACATGGACGCCGATCGACGCGTTGGTCGCGCCGGGTCCGCGCGTGACGAAGGCGACGCCGGGGCGTCCGGTCAGGGCGCCGTCGGCGCACGCCATGAAGCCGACGCCGCCTTCCTGCCGGCACACCACCAGATCGATCTGCGGCGTGTCGTGGAGCGCGTCGAGCACCGCGAGGAAGCTCTCGCCGGGGACGGTGAAGATCCGGTCGCAGCCCTGCGCGACGAGTTGATCGACGAGGATGCGCCCGCCGGTGCGGGGGGTGGGGGAGGTGGTCATCGCCATTTTGTAGCGGGGGTGTGATGGCTTGGGTAGGTCTGAGAGCCGCGCGTGGTGCGGGTTAGACCGCGTTCGCCGGCCTTCACCGGGGAAGGCTCAGCGAGGCTGATAGCGGCAGGCACTTCCCCACCCCAACCCCTCCCCTGAAGGGGAGGGGCTTTTAGGAGATTAGAACCGCATCGGTACAGGTGACACCGCGATTGTCGGGGCCCCGCGGATATCCGGTACGTCCGTGCATTCCCTGCAGATATGTCGGAATTTTTTACAGCTCCGGTATCACGGCTGGGTTCGTTAACCATCTAAACCGCCGGGAACCGGGCTTTTCTAAAACTGGCACGCAGGGTGCAACGCTCTGGGTACGCCGAGCGGTAATCGCTTCAGCAGGGCGGGCCAGCGCTTCAGAGCGCGGCCCGCCCGACCCGGCATCCTCATTTCTCGGTCGAAACGCCCTGTTCCTCGAGCAGCGCAGCGAGTTCGCCGCTCTCGTACATCTCCATCATGATGTCCGAACCGCCGACGAATTCGCCCTTCACATAGAGCTGCGGGATCGTCGGCCAGTCGGAGAATTGCTTGATCCCCTGGCGGACGCCCTGGTCCTGCAGCACGTCGACGCTGCCGAACTCGGCGCCGAGATGGTTGAGGATCGCGACGGCGCGGCTCGAAAAGCCGCACTGCGGGAAGAGCGGGCTGCCCTTCATGAAAAGGACGACGTCGTCCTTGCGAACGAGCTCGGCGATGCGGATCTGGTCGGGGTCGGTGCTCATGATACTCACTCCTGGACGGGGACTGCGGTGGTCAGCTGGAGCGCGTGGAGCACGCCCCCCATCTTGTCACCGAGCGCGGCATAGACGGCGCGCTGTTGCTTGAGGCGGGGAAGCCCGCGGAAACTCTCGGATACGACGCGCGCCGCCCAATGGTTGTTATCGCCCGCGAGATCGGTCATCTCGACCTGCGCATCTGGGATGCCGGCGACGATCAGCGAGACGATCTCTTCGGCGGGCATCGGCATTATTCGGTCCCCATCAACTGGCGGCGCGCCTCGACGGTCTTTTCCTCGATCGCGTGGCGGATCGCCGGTTCGTCGATCTCGACGCCCGCGGCGGTGAGGTCGCTGACGAGCTTGCGGATCACGTCCTCGTCGCCGGCTTCCTCGAAATCGGCCTGGACCACGGCGGTGGCATAGGCGTCCGATTCCTCCTGCGTCAGCTTCATCTGCGTCGCCGCCCATTGGCCGAGCAGACGGTTGCGGCGCGCCACGATCCGGAAGGCAACTTCCTCGTCGCGGGCATATTTGGTCTCGAAAGCGCGCTCGCGATCGTCGAAAGTGGTCATGGTCGGTCCCCTTGGGCCTGTCGAATAGCGCCTTCGAGATAAGCGTGCTGCAGGGCTTGCGCAACGCCCGCCGCGCGGCTTGGCACCGAAAGCAGCTTTGTCGCATCTGAAACGCTTGCTTGGCCGTAGCCGGGACAGCACGGATCGGTCTAAACGCAATCGATCGCTTCACCGTCCAATGCCGGGATTTCGACCATCAATGGCCACATTGCCCGACCGATCCTCTGCGCAAGACCTGGCGCCTTCGCTGCCCGAGGCGCACCGTACGCTCAAGGTCTGGGCGACGGGCGACGCGCGGCGGGCCGGGTGGCGGCAATGGCTGGGCTTTGCCGGGCCGGGGTTCCTGGTGTCGGTCGGCTATATGGACCCGGGCAATTGGGGGACCGATCTCGCGGGCGGGAGCCAGTTCGGCTATAGCTTGCTGTGGGTCATCCTCGCGTCGAACCTGATGGCGATCTTCCTGCAGATCCTCTGCGCGCGGCTCGGCATCGTCACCGGGCGGGACCTCGCGCAATCGTGCCGCGAATATTATCCGCGGCCCGTGGCGGTGGCGTTGTGGCTGCTGTGCGAGATCGCGATCATCGCCTGCGACCTGGCCGAGGTGGTCGGCTCGGCGGTGGCGCTCAATCTGCTGCTCGGGCTGCCGCTGGTGTGGGGCGTGATCGTCACCGGGCTCGACGTGCTGTTGTTGTTGCTGCTGATCAACCTCGGCTTCCGCAAGATCGAGGCGGTGGTGATGGCGCTGATCGCGACGATCGCCTTGTGCTTCGTCTATACGATCGTGCTCGCCAGGCCCGACTGGAGCGCGGTGGCGCTGGGGGCGGTGACGCCGGCGATTCCCAATACCGCGGCGTTGCTGGTCGCGCTCGGCATCCTCGGCGCGACCGTCATGCCGCATAACCTCTATCTGCACAGCTCGATCGTCCAGACGCGCGCGTTCGGGCGCACCCCGCGCGACGTCAAGGCGGCCTTGTGGTTCAACACGGTCGATACCGCGCTGGCGCTTGGGGCGGCGTTTTTCGTCAATGCCGCGATCCTGGTGCTGGCGGCGGCGGTGTTCTGGCGCAGCGGGATCGTGGTCGACGATCTGCGGCAGGCGTTCGAGTTGCTCCGGCCGGCTTTGGGCGGCGTGGCGGCGACGGCGTTTGCGCTGGCGCTGCTCGCTTCGGGGCAGTCGAGCACGATTACCGGCACGCTTGCCGGGCAGATCGTGATGGAGGGGTTCCTGCGAATCCGCATCGCGCCGTGGATCCGCCGGCTGGTGACGCGCGGTATCGCGATCGTGCCGGCGCTGGTGGTGATCTCGGCGACGGGCGGCAAGGATACCGTCGCGCTGCTGGTGGTGTCGCAGGTCGTGCTGTCGATGCAGCTGCCGTTCGCGATCTTCCCGCTGATGATGGTGACGAGCAGCCGCGCGCGGATGGGGGACTATGCCAATCCTGTGTGGGTGAAGGTGGTCGGGTACGCGATCTGCAGCGTGATCGCGGCGCTCAACGTCTATCTGCTGTGGGAGACGATCGGGCCGGTTTGGGTTGGGGTGATGGCAGCGGTGGTGGTGGTGTTTGCGCTCTATGTCTGGGTCTCCGAGCGCCGGTCGGCGGAGCGCGTAGCCAGCTCGTAAGCCGCTTTCGCGTCTTCGCGGCTTCGCGTGGAAAGGAAGGGTGGTTCACGCGAAGGCGCGAAGACACGAAGGGCAACCTCTCTGCGTCCTCCGCGCCTCTGCGCGCAAAAAAAAGATTGGTTCGCGCAGAGGCGCGAAGGACGCGGAGAAAGAAGAGATTCGATCCGACCCAGGGCGGCCCCCCGGCCGAGGCCGGGGGTGACGGGAAGGGGCGTCAGTCGGCGATCTTGACCACCAGCTTCCCGATCGCGGCGCGGGCTGCCATCTTGGCGATCGCCTTGCCGCCATCCTCGAACGCGAAGGTCTCGGTGACGCGCGGGGCGATCTTGCCGTCTTCCCACAGCTGGAACAGACGCTCAATATGCGCGGCATTGGCCTTGGGATCGCGCGCGGCGAAGGCGCCCCAGAAGACGCCGCAGACGTCGCAGCTTTTCAGCAGCGTCAGGTTGAGCGGGAGTTTGGGGATGCCGGCGGGGAAGCCGACGACGAGGTAGCGGCCTTCCCAGCCGATCGAGCGCAAAGCGGGTTCGGCATAATCGCCGCCAACCGGATCGTAGATCACGTTATAGCCGGCCTTGCCGCCGAGTGCCTTGAACTGTTCGGCGAGCGCCTTCGACTGGTCCTTGTCGAACGGCGCGCGGGCGTAGATCAGCGTCTCGTCGGCGCCAGCCTCGCGGGCTGCCTGCGCCTTCTCCTCGGACGACACCGCCGCGACGACGCGCGCACCGAACGCCTTGCCGAGTTCGATCGCCGCAAGACCGACGCCGCCCGCCGCGCCGAGCACGAGCAGGCTCTGGCCTTCGGCGAGATGCCCGCGGTCGAGCAGAGCGTGAATGGTGGTGGCGTAGGTGAGCAGCAGCGCCGCGCCCTCGGCGAAATCGCGCTCGGGCGGGAGCGGGTAGAGCGAGCCGGCCGGTACCGCGACCTTCTCGACCAGCCCGCCATGCCCGGTCATGCCGATCACGCGGTCGCCGACATTCCAGCCGGTGACGCCTTCGCCCACGCTCTCGATCACGCCGGCGATCTCGCCGCCCGGCGCGAACGGGCGTTGCGGCTTGAACTGGTATTTGTCCTCGATGATCAGCACGTCGGGATAGTTGATCGCGCACGCCTTGACCGCGACCACGACCTGGCCCGCAGTCGCCACCGGATCGGGCAGCTCGTCGAGGACTAGAGTTTCAGGTCCGCCCGCCGCTTTCGACAGAAGTGCTCGCATGTGCCCGGTCTCCGCTCATCCACGGCCGGTGTTCTTTTACCCCGGCTTCGTATTTCGAAATCTGGGTATCTCTTGCCAGTGTCAGGCCGATCTCGTCCAGCCCTTCCATCAGGCACTGGCGACGAAACGCGTCGAGTTCGAAGCCGAAGCGATCCTGGTACGGGGTGGTGACCGTCATCGTCTCGAGATCGACGGTGATCGGCTGGTCCTGCGCGACCTCGAGCAGGCGGTCGATCGCCTCCTGCGGCAGCACGACCGCGACGATCCCGTTCTTGAAGGCGTTGCCCGAGAAGATGTCGGAGAAGCTCGGCGCGAGCACCGCGGTGATGCCCATGTCGGCGAGCGCCCAGGCGGCATGCTCGCGGCTCGAACCGCAGCCGAAATTGTCGCCGGCGATCAGGATCGGCGCGCCGGCGTAGCGCGGATCGTCGAAAATGTTGCCGGGGACCGCGCGCACCGTTTCGAACGCACCCTTGCCGAGCCCCTCGCGGGTGATCGTCTTGAGCCAGTGCGCGGGAATGATGACGTCGGTATCGACGTTCTTCTGGCCCCAGGGATAGGCTTTGCCCGAAACCTGCGTCACTGGCTGCATGCGTTAGCGCCCGGTCGGGGTCGGCGGGGTGGCGGCGCTGGTCTGGGCGGTGGCGACATAGGCGGCCATCCCGCTCAACAAGGTGCCCATTACGAGCAGAACAAGAACGCGTTTCATCACATGCCCCTCAGGAATTCGTAACCAGATTACGAACATCGCTCAATCGTCCGGTGACCGCGGCCGCAGCCGCCATCGCCGGTGAAACCAGATGTGTCCGCGCACCCGGTCCCTGGCGCCCTACGAAATTTCGATTCGAAGTGGAAGCGCAGCGTTGCCCCGGCGGGACTTTATCGGGGTTCATCGCCAGGCACATCGAGCAGCCCGGCTCGCGCCAGTCGAAGCCGGCGGCGATGAAGATGCGGTCGAGCCCTTCGGATTCGGCCTGCGCCTTGACCAGCCCCGAGCCAGGCACGACGAGCGCGGTGACGCCATCGGCGACGTGGCGGCCGTCGGCGACCTTGGCAGCGGCGCGGAGGTCCTCGATGCGGCTGTTGGTGCAGCTGCCGATGAAGACGTAATCGACCCCGACGTCCTGCATCGCGGTGCCCGCGGTCAGGCCCATATAGGCCAGCGATTTGCGTGCGGCATCGCGCTTGGCGGGATCGGCGAAGCTGTCGGGATCGGGGACGACGCCGGTGATCGGCACGACGTCTTCCGGGGACGTGCCCCAGGTGAGCAGCGGGGCGATTTCGGCGGCGTCGATCGTGACGAGGGCGTCGTACACCGCGCCGGGGTCGCTCGGCAGCGTGCGCCAATAGGCGAGCGCTTCGTCCCAATCGGCGCCCTTGGGGGCCATCGGACGGCCCTCGAGATAGGCGAAGGTCGTCTCGTCGGGCGCGACGAGCCCGGCGCGCGCGCCCGCCTCGATCGACATGTTGGCGATCGTCAGGCGGCCCTCGATCGACATCTCGCGGATCGTCGAGCCGGTATATTCGAGCACATAGCCCGTGCCGCCGGCGGCGCCGAGCTTGCCGATGATCGCGAGCGCGACGTCCTTCGCCGACACGCCGAAGCCGAGCTTGCCGTCGACGCGGACTTCCATCGTCTTCGACTGGCCGAGCAGCAGCGTCTGCGTCGCGAGGACATGCTCGACCTCGCTCGTGCCGATGCCGAACGCCAGCGCGCCGAGCGCGCCATGCGCCGAAGTGTGGCTGTCGCCGCAGACGAGCGTGGTGCCGGGCAGCGTGAAGCCCTGCTCCGGGCCGACGACATGGACGATGCCCTGCGCAGGCGCGAGCGCGTCGATATAGTCGATCCCGAAATCCTGGGTGTTGCGCGTCAGCGCGTCGAGCTGCGCGGCGCTTTCGGGATCGGCGATCGGCAGCGGACGGCCTGCCCCATCGCGGCGCGCGGTGGTCGGGAGATTGTGATCGGGCACCGCGAGCGTGAGGTCGGGGCGGCGGACGGCACGGCCGTTGGCGCGGAGGCCGGAGAAGGCTTGCGGGCTGGTCACTTCGTGGACGAGGTGACGGTCGATATAGATCAGGCAGGTGCCGTCGTCGCGCTGCTCGACGACGTGGTCGGCCCAGATTTTTTCGTACAGGGTGCGGGGTTTGGTGGCCATGATGCGCGGCCCGTAGCCGAAAGATGCGCGGGCGGGAAGCTTGACGTGGCACTTATTGCGCGAGGATCGGCGGAATGGAGTGTGAAGTGTGTTCGAACGGCAGCGGCAGGTGGTCGCGGAGCGCGCGCAGGATCGCGGGTGTCGCTGATCGAGACCGATCTGGGTGCGGGGTATGGCGGCAAGTCGGGACGATTCTAAAGCCCGGGCGAGGCACGCGAGCAGCATGCCGTGGTGCTGTGGCAATCGGGCGTCGAGGCCCAGCCGCGATAATATCGAGCACAGCCCTCGTCACCCCCGCGAAAGCGGGGGGCCCGCTGCCTCGCCCGGTTCGAGCAGCAGAAGCGGGATCCCCGCTTTCGCGGGGATGACGGGGGTGATTTAAACTGAAGGCACGATGGCGGCATTCGTCGGCCTTCATGTTCTCGCCATCGAGAATGCGAAGCGTGTCGTCATCCTCGTCGATCCACGCCGCGGCGTCCCCGCGCGCTGCGCGGGTCGCGGTTCGGCGGGCGGCCGGCGACGCTGCCGATCGTGTTAGTGCGGGCGCCGGGGGCGACGTCGAGCCTCGTGACGCCGTGCCCGGCGTGGCGCAGCAACGGGGCGAGGAAACGACCCAGCCAACCCGACGATCGGGTCGGCAGGACGCGTATCGTTACGGCCTCCCGAGATGCGCGTTAAGGAAGGCGACGCTGTCGGCGAGCACCGGCGCCTTGCCGCGGAACGGCACCGACAGCGCCATCGCGACATTCTCGTGCGTGATGCCCGGATAGTTGCGGAACTCGACCGCCCCGCCTTTCGCCTTCAGCGCTGCCGTCAGATGGATCGCGTTGCGCGGGCGGACCTCGGTGTCCTTTGTAGACGTGACGAGCAGCATCGGCGCGGCGTCGCCGCGCGCGAAGTGGATCGGCTGCGTCATCAGCGGGTCCTTCGCGCCCTGCATCGCGTCGATCGAGCGCTTCTTGTCGAATGGGTAAAAATCGTACGGGCCCGACAGGCCGATCGCAGCCCTGATGATCCCGGGATCGACGGCCTCCGCCTTCAGCCAGCGCGGGTCGAGTGTCAGCATCGCGACGGTGTACGCGCCTGCCGAATGGCCTGCGACGCCGATCCGCGCGGGGTCGCCGCCGTATTCGGCGATATGGTCGCGCGTCCATTTCACCGCCTGCGCGCCGTCCTGAAGCATCGCGGGGAAGCGGATCTGCGGGACCTTGCGGTAATCGGGCACTACGACGACGAAGCCGTTTCGCGCAAAGGCGCGCGCGGCGAAGGCATAGCCCTGGCGCGTGCCCGCGACCCAGCCGCCGCCATACCAGAAAATCAGCACCGGGCGTTTCGTCACCGGTCCGGCGGGACGCCAAACGTCGAGCGTCTGGCCCTCGCTGCCGAAGGGGATCGCGCTGCCGGGGCGTTCGGTGCCCGAGCCGCCGCCCATCGCCGCGTCGAGCAAGCTGAGCTGGCCCGGCGGCGACACGAACGCGTAGATCGATCCGACGGCGATCGCGACCAGCAGCGCGATGCCCGTCAGCGCCCAGCGGATCATAGGCGATAGTCGGCGGTGAGCGTTCCGGCCGCGGCGAGTTCGGCCTCGTGCGCCGCCTCGCGCCAGCTTTCGGCGAGCGCGGCGCTTTCCCATTCGCGCATCGCCGGATGCTCGAGGATGCGCGCGACCCACGCCGCGCCGTGGGCGCCGACATCGAGGCCATAGGTGCGCACGCGAAACGCGACCGGCGCGAAGAAGGCATCGACCGCGCCGAACGTCGGGCCGCCGAGCCACGGGCCGCCGAAGCGATCGATCCCCTCGGACCACAGCTCGGCGAGCCGCGCGACCTCGCGGGCGAGCGTCGGGGTCGGGGCGGGCGGGCGCACCCGGACGCCGACGTTCATCGTATAGGCGTTCCGCACCGCGCCGAAGCCGCCGTGCATTTCGGCGGTGGCGCATTGCGCCCAGGCCCGCGCCGCTGCGTCCTCGGGCCAGACGCCGGGGTGGCGCTCGGCGATGTACAGCACGATCCCGAGCGAATCCCACACGGTGCGGTCGCCGTCGATCAGCACGGGCACCTGCCCGGTCGGCGAGAAGGCGCGGAAGGCGTCGTAATTGACGGCCTGCGTGAAGGGCTCGAGCCGGTCCTCGAACGGAATATCGAGCGCGCGCAGCAGCAGCCAGGGCCGCAGCGACCAGCTCGAATAATTCCGGTTCGCGGTGATCAGCGTATAGCCCATCGCCTTACGCCAGATAGTGCGCGGTGGTCTTGGCGGCGATCTCGTCGGCGTTGACGCCCGGCGCCATCTCGATCAGCTTGAACGGCGAGGCGTGGTCTGGGCGCTGGAACACCGCGAGATCGGTGATGACCATGTCGACGACGTTCTTGCCGGTCAGCGGCAGCGTGCAGGCGGGAATGAACTTGGGGTCGCCGTTTTTGCTGGTGTGTTCCATCACGACGATGATCTTCTTGACGCCCGCGACCAAATCCATCGCGCCGCCCATGCCTTTGATCATCTTGCCCGGGATCATCCAGTTGGCGATGTCGCCATTCTCGGCGACTTCCATCGCGCCGAGCACGGTCAGGTCGATATGCCCGCCGCGGATCATCGCGAAGCTCTGGTCCGAGCCGAAATAGGCCGATTGCGGGAGCTCGCTGATCGTCTGCTTGCCGGCGTTGATGAGGTCGGCATCTTCCTCGCCCGCGAGCGGGAAGGGGCCGATGCCGAGCATGCCGTTCTCCGACTGGAGCGTGACGGTGACGCCTTCGGGGATATGGTTGGCGACGAGCGTCGGGATGCCGATGCCGAGGTTGACGTAAAAGCCGTCCTGCAATTCGCGCGCGGCGCGGGCTGCCATTTGGTCACGAGTCCAGGCCATTATTTCTCTCCAGATACAGGGGGCGTCCAGCGCTTGTCGGCGGGGAAGACCTGGTCGATGCCCCCTTTGAGCGCGGTGCCGTAAACGGGGTTGGGCAGGACGAACCAGCCCGCGCCGAACTTGGCGGCGATCGGCGCGCTCATTACCGCGGTGCGGCGGGCGGCGGGGGCGAGCCCAGCGTTGAACAGGTCGCTGAAATCACCGAGCTGGTCGCCGCCCATTGCGATTACGCAATATTTGTCAGCGATCCACCAACGGCGGACATCCTTGAGACCACCGGTGTTGTCGTCGCCCTTTAACCACAAGGTTTGCTTGTGGACCGCCGGGCCCAGCCCCGCGTCGGTTAGCGTCTTGGCAGTGCTGTCGGCGGTTTCGACGCTCCGGTTCGTGTTGAAGATGACAGTAATGCCCAACTGGCGCAGTGCGTTAAGCGCCTTTGTCGCGCCTGGCGTAGCATCTACCTTGCCACCGCCGGTGCGTTCCCACTCTTGCCAACGCTTCTCGTCGTATCTGCGCCCGGGGTGTGTTGCGTCATCATACTCAAACCCGAGATTGAGCAACACTGTCTCATCGACGTCGAACACGGCGGCAAACGGCTTTGCGCCGCAGGACACGAAACGCGGTGAAGCCAACGTCGCGCCTTCGTCGAGGATTACGCTGGCGCTTGGACGCGCGCGCACCTGGGTCTCTGCATAGCTGACCAACCCTTGCCACATCTGCACCGACTCCGCGGCGGCTTCGCCCGAACCGTAGAGATATTGCATGCCGGGAGGGATGGTGGGGACGGCGACCGGCGGTGGCGCGACCGCGACCGGCGGTGTCGCGGTGCAGGCGGAGAGCGCCAGTGCGGCAAGGATCAAGCCCCTCCCCTTCAGGGGAGGGGTTGGGGGTGGG
>NZ_JH584241.1:3517938-3544860 GCF_000241485.1 Sphingomonas sp. PAMC 26605 | reverse complement strand
CTTGCCAAGCGTCCGCCAGTCACGCCGCCTCGCGGACGGTGCGGAATTCGATGCGCTTGTCGTACGGGCTGCCGACGATCATCCGCTTCACATAGATACCCGGCAGATGGATGCAGTCGGGATCGAGCGAGCCGACCGGCACCACCTCCTCGACCTCGGCGACGCAGATCTTCCCCGCGGTCGCCATCGGCGCGTTGAAGTTGCGCGCGGTCTTGCGGAAGATGAGGTTGCCGCTCTCGTCGGCCTTCCAGCCCTTGATGATCGACAGATCGGCGCGGATGCCGCGTTCGAGGATGAATTCCTCGCCGTCGAACGTCTTCACTTCCTTGCCCTCGGCGACGAGCGTGCCGACACCGGTCTTGGTGTAGAAGCCGGGGATCCCCGCGCCGCCCGCGCGGCAACGCTCGGCGAGCGTGCCCTGCGGGCAGAATTCGACCTCGAGCTCGCCCGACAGATATTGCCGCTCGAATTCCTTGTTCTCGCCGACGTACGACGAGATCATCTTCCTGACCTGGCGCGTGCGGAGCAGCTTGCCGAGCCCTTCGCCGTCGATTCCGGCATTGTTGCTGGCGATCGTCAGGTCCGTGGTGCCGGCGTCGCGGATGGCGTCGATCAGCCGCTCGGGGATGCCGCACAGGCCGAACCCGCCCGCGCAGATCGTCATGCCGTCATGCAGCAGCCCATCGAGCGCGGCGGCGGCGGTTGGGAATAGCTTCTGCATGGCGATCTCCGAAGGCCTGGGGGCGTCCGGTGCTTAAGCATTCCCATGAAATCGGGTCAATCTCCGCGCGCAGACGCACCGCCCCCACTGTCCCTCACGGCGCGGCGACCATCAGCGGCCGGGCAATGTCGTGGTTCCAGACGCCGCCGGCGCCGCCAGCCCCGCGCTGCTCGCCATAGTCGATCAGGCAGGCCATGTAGTTCGGATGGAATTGCTGCGCCCCCGCGGCGCTGTCCTGCTGGCTCCAGGCATCGCAGCTCTTGCCGCGGAACAGATGCGCACCGGGCGGCTCGGCACCGGGCGCGAGCCCCTCGGTGCCGATATAGGCCATCAGCAGACCGCCCTTGGCCACGCCGAACTGCTCGGCCTGCGCGACCGAAAAGCGATAGACCTGGTTCTCGAGCATATCGACCGCGCGCAGCCCGAGCGTCACCGCCGACCATTTGCGCACGCGTTCGCCTTTCTCGAGCCAGGGCGCCTGATAGAGCGCACCGTTGACGATGACCGTGACGCGCCCGCCCTCGGCGCGCCCCTCGAGCCCTGCCAGCGCATCCTGGACGAACACGCCGTCGCGCGTCCCGCCATCGACGAACAGGTCGGCCGCCGCCGGATCGGTGCCGGCGAATTGCAGCGACACGGGCGGTACGCCGGGCGGCACCGATGACGACGCCAGCAGCGCGTCGATATAGCAGCCCTTGATCAGGGTCACGTCGGCGCCGGGCGACAGCGTGCGCTGCGCCAGCCGGGTCAGATCGATCGCATAGCCGGTGCCGTCGTCGACATTGCCGACTCCGATGAACAACGACCGCCCCGCGAGATATTGCTCGCCGACTTCGCGCAGCAGCTTGGGGGTGATCGCGGCCTCGAGTCGCGCGCGCAGCGGCGCGAAGGTGTCGGTCGAGCCATGGCGGAGCGCGGCGAGCAGCCCGCCGCCGCCGGTCGGCTTGAGCAGATCGCCCTCGCTCGCGATCGAATAGGCGAGCACGAGGTCGCCCGGGTTGCTTTGCCCCGGCGTCACCACCCCGGCCATCGGCCCGTCGACCCAGCCATAAGTGCCGCCGCCGGTCTCCTGATTGGCGAGGAACAGGAAGGTGCTCTGTAAGGCCCCGGTGCTGACGCCGGTGACGATCTTATACTCGGGGATGCCGCCGTGCTGCGCCATCGCGTAGAACAGCCCCGCGCCGAACGCGCCGTGCTGGCTGCCGCCGCTGAGGATGAGATAGCGATCGCCGTCCGGTTGTGCGGTAAGCAGCGGGGTCTGCGGCCGGCGCTGCACCGCCGCGCGCATCGCCGCGGCAAAGTCGTCCTGCGCCGGTTCGGGCGCGAGGCCTCTGCTCCGCGCCGTGGCAATCGCATGCGCGTCGATTTCCGAAACGCGGATCGGCGTCGCCGCAAAGTCGCACCCCGCGCGCGCGGCGGGGCGGGGGAGCGAGCAGGCCCCGAGACATGCCGCGGCGAGGATCGTCGTCCAGACCGATATCCATGTGCGCATGATCCGCCCCCGAATCGCCAGGGCGCTCGGTCGGAACCCGACGCCCTGCCGCACCCTACGCCCAAACGCAGGATTTCGCTACGCATCCGACGATACACGAGATGCGGGCCGCCTGCCGGGGAGACGCGTCCGCAATGGCGCGACGTCAGTAGGCCAGCCGCAGACCCGGCCGCGGCCATTCCATGCTGACGAGCTGTCCGGTGCCCGACAGCGTGATATAGGCGGTGCGCATGTCGGGGCCACCCCAGCAGATGTTGGTGGTGAACGGGTCGGGCGTGGCCACGAAATCGACGAGCTCGCCGCCCGGCGAGATGACCGAGATTCCGCTCTCGCCGATCGTCGCGACGCAGATGTTGCCGCATGCCTCGACACCGAGCGAATCGAAGAATTTGTACCCGGCGGGGCGGTAGAGCGGAATGCCGGGGCCGCCGAGCCCGGCGGTCGGATCGACCTCGCCGGGGGCGGTGATGTCGAACGCCATCAGCCGGCAAGTATAGGTCTCGGCGACGTAGAGCCGCTTGCCGTCGGGCGAGAGGCCCACGCCATTGGGGTTCTCGCTCGGGAAGATCACCTCGGCGAGGTGCCGCCCGTCGGCGTGCGAATAGAAGATGCCGGTGACATCGCGCTCGCGCGCGCGGGTCTTGCCGTGGTCGGTAAACCAGAAACCGCCGGCATCGTCGAACACGATATCGTTGGGGCCGCGCAGCGAGCAATGGAAATCGCCGTCCTTGTAAAGCACCTCGACTTCGCCGGTGTCGATGTCGATCCGTTCGATCCGCCCGCCCGAATAATCGGCGGGCTGGCCGTGCGGGACGAGCAGGCCGCTCGGCGTCTCGACATACTCGAAGCCGCCATTGTTGCAGCAATAGAGCTTGCCGTCGGGGCCGATCGCAAGGCCGTTGGGTCCGCCGCCAGGCTCGGCGACCGTCGTCTTGGTGCCGTCGGGATGAACGCGCGTGATGCGGCCCGCTTCGATCTCGACCAGGATAACGCTGCCGTCGGGCATCGCGACCGGGCCTTCGGGAAAGCGCAGCCCGGTCGCCAGGGTGGTGAAGGTCATCGCTCCGCTCCTCTGTTTTCGGGCAGCCTATCGGACCTGCGAGGGCGGGCAAGCCAGCACTTGACTACAGACGTAAACGATATGATTACACACGTAGTCAGTACAGAGAGCGACTCGTGACCGAACGCATCAGCGACGCCGAACATGCCGTAATGGAAGTGTTATGGGACGAAAGTCCGCTCACCGCGCAAGACGTGGCCGAGCGTATTCCGGCGACGCGCGACTGGAGCGCCAATACCGTCAAGACCTTGCTCGGGCGATTGCTCGCGAAGAGCATCATCGGGCATGAACAGGACGGCCGGCGCTATCTGTATCGGCCACTGGTCAAGCGCGAGGATTATGTCGCGGGCGAATCGCGCAAGTTGATGGACCGGCTGTTCGGTGGCAAGCTCAGTCCGCTCGTCGCGCATCTTGCCGACCGCGACGCGCTGACCGCGCAGGATATCGCCGAGATCGAAGCCCTCCTGAAGGAGCTCAAGCCATGACCGAGTGGATCTCGCCAAGCTGGCTGGTCGAGGCGCTGGTCGCCTCGAGCGTGTTGATGGTCGCGGTGCTGCTGCTGCGGCGGCCGGTGCGCAAGGCGTTCGGCGCAGACGTCGCCTATGCGCTGTGGCTGCTCCCGGTGTTGCGGCTCGCGCTGCCGCCGCTGCCGAGCGCGTGGCACGAAGCCGCAGTCGCGCCGATGTTGCGGGTAAGCGAGCAGGTCGGCGTCTTGCTGGTCGACCCCGGCGTCGAAAGCGTCGTCGCGACGAGCCCGACGACGGGGTGGATCGCACCGGCGATCGCCGCGCTGTGGATCGGCGGGACCGTGGCGTTTCTCGTGTGGCATACGGTGTCGCATCACCGTTTCTGTCGGCGGCTGCTCGACGCGGCGGCGCCGCACGCCGCGCTACAGGGCATCCGTGTGATCGAGACGAGCGCCGCGACCGGGCCGCTCGCCTTCGGCGTCGTGCGACGCTATGTCGCCTTCCCGCGCGATTTCGCCGAGCGGTTCGAGGCCGAGGAGCGCGACCTCGCGCTTGCCCATGAACTCGGCCACCACGCGCGCGGCGACCTGCTTGCCAATTGGGTCGCGCTCGTCGTGCTGGCGTTCCACTGGTTCAACCCGATCGCGTGGCGCGCGTTTCGCGCGTTCCGCGCCGACCAGGAGATCGCCAACGACGCGCGCGTGCTCGCGGGCATGAACCCGATGCGCCGCCACACCTATGCCTGCGCGATCCTGAAGGCGGCGCATCCGAGCTTCATGGGCGGCACGGTCGCGGCGACCTGTCACCTCCACACGATCGATGATCTGAAAGGGAGACTGCGGATGCTGACCACGACCAGGACTTCGCGCGCCCGGCTGATCGCGGGGGCGGGGATGCTCGCCCTGCTCGGCGCGGGCGGGCTCGGGCTGACCGCTTCGGGCGCCGCCGCTGCCGCCAAAGTGCGCAGCACTGTCGAGAACGCGACCGGGGTCGATCTCGCCGCGCTCGATCAGGCCGCCGCGGCGCCTGCGCCCGCTGCTGCCGCGATCCCCGCCGTGCCGGCACGGCCGGCGCCACGCCCGCGTGTGCGTATCGAAGCGTCGGATGCTGCCGGTCCGGGGCTGCCGCCCGCGCCCGAGCCGCCGCTGTCACCGTCGAACGGCGGCGATCCGACGCCGCCCGCGCCGCCCGCGCCGCCCGCGCCGCCCGTGCCGCCCGAAGCGCCGGCGCTCGCCGAGGCTGCACCCGGCCGGGGCAGCACCACGATGACGGTGACGGTGACCAAGGATGGCAAGCGCATCGTCCGCTATGGTCGCTACGTGAAGCTGAACCGCGACGGCAGTTCGACGCTGGTCGGCGAAATCGCGCCTATGCCGTCGATGCCGCCCGTGCCCCCCGTGCCCCCCATACCCGCCGTGCCGCCGACGCCGCACGTCGTCGCGCGCACCTGCGGCTCGCATGGGCCAGACGCGAGGATGGTGATCCGGGAACGCGCCGCCGACCGGCAGCGGATCATTATCTGCAGCGACCGGATCGCCGCCGCCAAGGCCCGCGGCGCCGCGCTGGCGGCGAACAGCAAGACGCTGCAGCGCGATGCCTATGCCCATGCGCTCGACGGTCTGCGCCGGTCGCGCGCGAACGTCATGGCGGCAGAGGCGATGTCGGCCGCGCAACGCGCGCGCGCGCTTGCCGGAATCAATACCGCGCTCGCCGAGCTCGAAGCGGATCTGGCGCACGCCAATTAGGCAACCGCCGCACGCCACGACGGGGCGCGCCCTTGCCTTCGCCGGCGCGACCCGCCATTTCGGCGCGATGAGCGAGCAAATCCCCGGCGTGCCCGAGCAGCTCGAGCCCCGCGTCGCCCGCCTGCTCGCGCCCAATCCATCGCCCTTCACGCATACCGGCACGCAAGTGCATCTCGTCGGCACGACCGATCTCGCGGTGATCGACCCCGGGCCCGACGATCCCGATCACGTCGCGGCGATCGTCGCCGCGATCGGCGGCCGGCCGGTGTGCGCGATCGTCATCACGCATACCCACCGCGACCACAGCCCGGGGTCGCGCCCGCTCGCCCGCGCGACCGGCGCGCCGATCGTCGGTTGCGCGCCGCTCGCGCTCGACGATGCCGGGATTCGCGGCGATGCGTCGTTCGATCGCGACTATGCCCCCGACCGCGTACTTGCCGAAGGCGACAGCATCGGCGGGGCGGGGTGGACGCTCACCGCGCTCGCCACGCCCGGCCACACCTCGAACCATCTCGCCTTCGTCCTGCCCGAGGCGCAGGACGGCGCAGGCGCGCTGTTCAGCGGCGATCATGTGATGGGCTGGTCGACGAGCATCGTCTCGCCGCCCGACGGCAACATGACCGCCTATATGGCGAGCCTCGAAAAGCTGCTCGGACGCACCGAACCCATGTATTACCCAGCGCACGGCGACCCGGTGGCGAACCCGCAGCGGCTGGTGCGTGGGATGCTCGGGCATCGCAAGCAGCGCGAGGGGCAGATCCTGCGGGGCTTGCGCGAGACGCCCGCGACGATCGCGGAGATGGTCGCGCGGATGTATGTCGGGATCGATCCGCGGCTGTTTCCCGCCGCCGAGCGCTCGGTGCTCGCGCACCTGATCGACCTGCGCGGCCGCGCGCGCGCCGCCGAGCGGGGCGGCATCTGGAGGCTGACCGTATGAGCTTCATCGGCAAGTTCGCCGCTGCGCTGGCGCTGATCGCGCTGTTCGTGCTCGGTCTGGTGTGGGGCATCGGCGCGCTGGTCGAGCACCGGCTCGCCGGGCCCGATCCGGTGACGATCGCGAGCGGATCGCTCGAAGGCCTGCGCGAGCAGAACCGGCTCTCGGCGTTCGCCGCGCGCTTCGTCGCGGTGTCGACCTCGACCCAGTCGCAATTCGGGCTGCAGGCGAAGAAGACGCTGATCATGCCGGGCCTCGTCGAATATCATGTCGATATGGGCAAGTTGAGCGCGCGCGACGTGACGTGGGACGCCGGCACCAGGACGCTCGGCGTCGTGCTGCCCGCGGTCGAGGCGTCGCCGCCGCAGATCGACCTGACGCAGATCCGCGAATATGGCGAGGGCGGCATCCTGTCGACGATCACCGATGCCGACGCCAAGCTCGAAGCGGCCAATCGCGCCGCCGGGCAGCGCGAACTGGTGCGCCAGGCGAACGGTGCGGTGCCGATCCGGCTCGCGCGTGACGCCACGCGTCGCGCGGTCGAACGCAGCTTCGCGCTGCCGCTGCGCGCCGCGGGATTCGATGCGACGGTTAAGGTACGCTTCGCCGACGAGGCGAAGGACAGCAGCGAAATATGGGATACGACCAAGTCGATCGCCGAGGTGCTCGCCAATCGCTCGTGAACATCGGCTCGAAAAATTGCTTCCGGCAAAGGACAAGCGCCGTGTCCCGATCGCCCGACTGTGCTAAGGCCATTCCACGATTCGTATTCATCGGGGGGTGAGCATGGCAAGTGTTGCGGAGCCGATCGTAGGCGTCAGAAACGACGATCGTTTCTTTCTCGTTATGGCATTTGTCATGGCGGCGACGATTTTCGCCGGCTTTTCGCTCAGTCTCGCACTGGGGCGGTCGAGCTTCGGTTCGCCGCCGATCGTCCATGCGCATGCGCTCGTCTTCATGGGATGGGTCGTGCTGTACGTCGCGCAGAACATTCTCGCTACGCGGGGTTCGATCGCGCTGCACCGGCGGCTCGGCTGGGTCGCGACGGGCTGGGTTGTCGCGATGGTCGTGCTCGGCACGCTCGTCACGATCCGGCTGATCCGGATCGGCCATGCGCCGTTCTTCTTCCTGCCCGTCCAGTTCCTCGTGCTCGATCCCGTCGTCGTGCTCACCTTTGCGGGGCTCACCGCGGCGGCGATCGTGCTGCGGCGCGCGACGCAGTGGCACCGCCGGCTGCATTATTGCGGGATGGCGCTGCTCGTCGGGCCGGCGCTGGGGCGGCTGCTGCCGATGCCGCTGCTCATCCCCTATGCCTATGAAGTCGATGTGGCGGCGGTGCTGGTCTTCCCGCTGATCGGCGTCGTCGCCGATATCCGCCGGTCGGGCGGCGTGCATCCCGCCTGGTGGTGGGGGATCGGCACGATCCTCGCATCGACCGTGCTGATCGAGCTGATCACCTTCAGCGCGCTCGGCGCGACGCTCTATGCGCTGACCGTCGCCGGGTCGCCGGCCGCGGCGGTGCCAGGCTATGCTTTCCCGCCATTCCCCGGAATGCCTTGATCCTGCGCGCGCCCGCGTCCATTTGACAGCCTCCACGACGAGGATCTGACTATGGACGCGCGCAACGGGATCGGCGGGAGCCTGACGGGAGTAGATCTGCGCGCCGAGATCGACCGGCTGCGGACCGAACGCAACGCCGTGATCCTCGCGCATTACTATCAAAAGCCCGAGATCCAGGATCTGGCGGACTTCGTCGGCGACAGCCTCGATCTGTCGAAGAAGGCCGCGGCGACCGACGCCGACGTCATCGCCTTCTGCGGCGTGCGCTTTATGGCCGAGACCGCCAAGATCCTCAGCCCCGACAAGATCGTCGTGCTGCCCGACATGGATGCCGGCTGCTCGCTCGAGGACAGCTGTCCGCCCGACACGTTCGCGGCGTTCCGCGCGGCGCATCCCGATCACATCGCGCTGACCTATATCAACTGCTCGACCGAGGTGAAGGCGCTGAGCGACGTCATCGTGACGAGCTCGTCGGCCGAGAAGATCCTCAGCCAGATCCCGCTCGACCAGAAGATCATCTTCGGCCCCGACAAGAATCTCGGCGGCTATCTGGCGCGCAAGACGGGGCGCGAGATGCTGCTGTGGCCGGGCGTGTGCATCGTCCACGAGGCGTTCAGCGAAACCGAGCTGCTCAAGCTCCAGCTGCAATATCCGGGCGCGCCGATCGCGGCGCATCCCGAATGCCCGCCTTACATCCTCGACCATGCCGATTATGTCGGCTCGACCAGCGGGATCCTCGCCTTCGCCGACACGATGCCCGGCGACACGCTGATCGTCGCGACCGAGCCGCACATCATCCACCAGATGCAGAAGGCCGCGCCGACCAAGAATTTCATCGGCGCGCCCGGCGCCGACGGCAATTGCAACTGCAACATCTGCCCGTACATGGCGCTCAACACGATGGAGAAGCTCTACCTCGCGCTGCGCGACCTGACCCCGCGCGTCGAGATCGAGGAAGGGCTGCGGCTGCAGGCCAAGAAGAGCCTCGACGCGATGCTCGCGATGGCGAGCGGAACGGTCGGGATGGGCGATCTTGGCCCAGTGCGTGTCAGCGGCGACTGATTGAGTTTATGGAAAGCTCGGCGCCGGCATGGTAATTTTCCGGCATGTCGCGCTACTTCTTCCATGTCCAAAATCAGACCTCCTACGTGCGGGATGAGGTCGGGTCGGATCTGGCCTCGCCCGGCCTCGCGCGATCGCGCGCCGCCGACGCCGCGGGCGAGATCCTCACTGCGGATCTTCGCGACGGCCGGACCGAGGTCGCGTTCGATATCGAGGTCGACGATGCCGCGGGAGAACGGCTCTTCACCGTCCACGTCGCCGGCACGGTCGAACTCGATCCGGTCGCGGCCTGAGCGCAGAGCGCGTCAGGCGGTCAGGTGCAGATAGCGCGGATTGAAGTCGCTCGCATCGCGCAAGGCGTCCCAATCGAGGATCGAGATCTGCCGCCGGTCGCGTGAGATCAGGTTGCGAGCGGCGAGCGCGCGGAGCACGCGGTTGACATGGACCGGGGTCAGCCCGACCGCATCGCCGAGTTGCTCCTGCGTCATCGGCAGGTCGAACGCCCGGTTGGTCGTGTCGTTCGCGATATCCAGCCGGACCGCGAGTTCGCACAGCAAATGCCCGACGCGGCTGTGCGCATCGCGCCGCCCGACATTGACGATCCATTCGCGGAAGATCGACGCGCCGATCAGCGCCTCGATCCATAACGCCGCGCCGATCGCGGGTCGCGTCAGCGCGAGCTCGCGCAATGCCGCCGCGTCGATCTCGGCGACATGCGCGCGGGTCAGCGCCTGGACGTTATGGTCCGATTCGGTGAGAAACAGATGGTGCAGGTCGATGAATTCGCCGGGGATTTCGATCGATACGATCTGCCGCGCGCCTTCGCTGGTGAGCTTTTGGCGATAGCAGAACCCCGACAGCAGGAACGCGCAGCGGCTCGGTTGCGCACCCTCACGGACGAGATAGCTCGAGGGTTCGATCGCCCGCGCGGAATAGGGCAAGGAGCGGATCGCAGTCCGATCCTCCTCGGAAACGCGCGCGCGCGACGCGATCCGCCGGATGATCGTCTCGAGAATGGGGTCGAGTTGCATTGGCCCTCCGCCGGGGCGGGAGCGTAAGCATCGCACTGTCGCCTCGGCCGATGTAGCGGGGCTTGCCAGCGCGCGCGTTAGCCCAGGTCGTTTCGCTTTAACCTATCAAATATCAATAATAATTGTCAGCGCCATGCTTCGGTATAGTGGCGTGCGCCACGACGTGATACGATCCTTGCAGCGTCGTCTTCATGGGCAGCGGCGCCGACAAGACGCGTTTTTATCTTGTCTTGCCCGAGGAGCGTATATGCCTCGGTGGTATTTCCATCTCGATCAGGCGGGTGACCGGCTCATCGACCCCGAAGGTGTCGAGATCGCCGATCCGACATCGCTGCGATCGCGCGCCGTGGCGATCGCGCGCGCGCTGATCGCCGAGGACGCCATCGGCGGCGTGCTCCATCTCGATACGCGCTTGTTCGTCGTGGACGAGCGCGGCGCGACGGTGCTCGAAGTGTCGTTTGCCGACGCCGTCGCGCTGATCCCGAAACCCCGCTGAGCGCGGCGGACGCGCGCAATCCTGGCATGACCGCACGGCGCGCTCTATAGCGGCGCGCTTTCCCCACCGCCTGCCGGAGGCCGCCATGCGCTTCACCCTCGACCGCTTCGACCTCGACGCCTTTGTCGCCGCCACGCTCGCCGAGGATCTCGGGCCCGGCGGCGACATCACCTCGGCCGCGGTGATTCCCGCCGACGCGCGTTTCAGCGGCGTGATGGACAGCCGCGACGCGATCGTCATCGCCGGGCTGCCGATCGCCGAGGCGTTCTTCCGCGCACTCGATCCCGCGGTCGAACTCGAGCGGCTGGTCGAGGATGGCGCGCGCGTCGCCGCAGGGAGCCCGGTGCTGCGGCTCCACGGTCTGGCGCGCGCGATGCTCACCGCCGAGCGCTCGGCGCTCAACACGGTGCAGCATCTCTCGGGGATCGCGACGCTGACGCGCGACTATGTCGATGCGATCGCAGGGACCGGCGCGACGCTGCTCGATACGCGCAAGACGATCCCCGGTCTGCGCATGCTCGAGAAATATGCGACGCGGATGGGCGGGGCGACCAACCACCGCATGGGGCTGTGGGACGCCGCGATGATCAAGGACAATCACGTCGCGGTTGCGGGCGGTGTCGGTCCCGCGGTCGCCCGCGCGGTCGCCGCCGGGATCGCGCGGATCATCGTCGAGGTCGATACGCTCGCGCAGATCGAACCCGCGCTCGCCGCCGGTGCGACACACGTGTTGCTCGACAATATGGGCCCGGCGGTGCTGCGCGAGGCGGTCGCGCTCGTCGCCGGGCGCGTTCCGACCGAGGCGTCGGGTGGAGTCCGGCGCGATACGATCCGCGCGATCGCCGAGACCGGGGTCAGCTATATCAGCGTCGGGCGGCTGACCCAGTCGGCGCCGGCGGCTGATCTCGGGCTCGACTTCACTCTGGGATGAGGCATTGCGCTGCCCCGCCGCGGCGTTAGTCTGGGCTAAGGGCTTTGCAGGGGGGAAGATTCGTGGAGCGTCCACACGCGATCGTGCTGTTCGAACGCTGCTATCTCGGCGGCCTCGTCGTCGGGTTGGTCAACACCGCAATGTCGTGGTCCGCTACGATGGCGCGGATGGCCGAACAGCCGGCGGCGGCGCAACTGGGCCCCGCGTTCGGGCAATCGATGCTCATCGGCGTCACCGCGCTGAGCATCGGGATTTCGCTGTTGCTCTGGTATTTCACCGCGCGCCAGGCTTCGGTGGTCACCAAGTGGATCATCACCGGCTTCTTCGTGATCGGCGCGCTCACCTTCCTGGCGGCGGTGGTCAAGGGAACGATGCCACATGGTGCCGGCGGGATCCTCGCGGTGATCGCCTGGGTGCTCAACGCAATCGCGGTGTGGCAATTGTTCAAGCCCGAGAGCAAACGCTGGTTCGGGGAGGACACCGCATGATCCGCATCGCCAAAGCCTGTCTCGTGACGCTGCTGATGCTGCCCGGCATGGCGAGCGCGCAGGCGCTGCAATGCGCGGTGCCGGCGAGCCTGCCGACCCCGCATCCCGAGCTCGCAACGGTGCAACAGCCGCAGCGCGTCCGCCCGATCACCGGCTATACGCTCGCGCTGACCTGGGCGCCCGAATATTGCCACGGCAACGCCAATGACGCGACGAAGAGCTTCGAATGCGGCGGGAGCAATCGCTTCGGCTTCACGCTGCACGGGCTGTGGCCCGATGGTGTCGGGCAGGAATGGCCGCAATATTGCACCTCGACCGCGCTGCTCGCGCCCGAGCTGATCAAGCAGCACGTCTGCGCGACGCCGTCGCCGCAGTTGCTTCAGCACGAATGGGCCAAGCACGGCACCTGCATGGGCACCACGCCTGCCGCCTATTTCGCGCGCTCGAACGGCCTTTACGGCAAGCTGCGCTATCCCGACATGGATCGCCTGTCGCGCCGCCCGCTGACCGCCGGACAGTTCGCCGCGGCGTTCGCGGCGGTCAACCCCGGGGTTCCCGCGGACGCGGTGCGCGTGACGGCGAACAAGAAGGGCTGGCTCGACGAGCTGTGGCTGTGTCTCGACAAGAGCTTCGCTTACGCGCGCTGCACCCCCGGATCGGGCGGATTGACCCGCGACGCCGCCGTCAAGATCTGGCGCGGGCACCGCTAGCCCGCACCGCGGGCTGGCTCAGCCTGCGTCGACCACTGCGGTCGCGGGGTAATGCTTGTCGAGATGGCGCTTGATGAGCTTCAGGTTGCGCGTGTTCGAGCGGAACAGCAGGTCGGGGATCGCACCGACAAACGGCACCGCGCCGAGCACGAAGTCGATCCCGACATTGCCGAACATCCGCGCCATCTGCAGCTTCGACATGCCGAGATTGCGCGCCTCCCACACCATCCACGCGCCCATCGCCGCGCCGACCACGTCGCCGCCGATCGGAATGAGATCGAGGATCACGTCGAGCCCGATCTTGCGATTGATCCCCGGAATCGTGAACAGGCCTTCGAGCAGATGCTCCATCGCCTCGATCCGCTTGCGCACCGCGACCGGATCCTTGCCGGCATAGCCAGCGGCGAACGCCCCGAGGGGCGGCGGAGTCATGCGAGACGTGTTGGCCATGTCACCTCAATTGGGGTCGTTGCGGAGATGGTTCAACGGGTGCCAGGCGCGCGAGTTCCCGGTCCACGCCTTCAGCCCCGCAGCCACCAGTGACCAGCGCAGCGGCCGCGCGAGCGGGATGAACGCGACGTCGCTCGCCAGCGCCGCATCGGCGACGGCGATCTGCTGCGCGCGCAGCCGCGGCGAATCGGCTTCGCGCGCCGCCTCGATCGCATTGGTCGCGGCCTCGCTGCACGGCTGGCACGCCGTCGCGACATACCAGCGACCGCTGTCATAGGGCGCGACCGCGTCGATCAAGCGCAGGTCGGCCGCAGCGTCGGGCGCGACGCGCTCGGGATAGATGCCGAGCGTCAGCAGCGCGGCACCGACATAGCCGAACAGGATCGTCCCGCCGGGGCCGGTCGGCAGCGCGACGCGGAGGTGGATCTCGCCGGGGTTGGCGGTGCGCCATTGCTCGATCCGTGCGCGCGGCGTCGGTTCGTCCTCCGGCGGCGGTTGCGACCAGCTCGGCACTGCGGGCGGGGCGGACGAATCGAGCTGCTCGGGGAGGATCTGGCTTGTGGCTTCCCAGTCCGACGCGATCGCGGCGGTGAAGCCCGCGCGGTCGATCGTGCGCGCGATCGCCGCGCGATTGGCGGGATCGGCGAGCACGCCGCTGCGGTTGACGACGGCGAGCCCGAACAATCCGGCCGCCGGGTCGAAGCGGCGCGCGGCAGGCGCGATCTGCGTCGCCAGCACGAGCGGCCAATCGTCGAAGCTGCCGCCGCTGACGAGCGCCGCCTCGCCGCGTTCGAAGCGGACGATCGCGCGCGCGGCGCGTTCGCCGATCAGGCGGACGTTGGCGGCGGGCGAGGGCTCGACGGCATCGTCGTCGGCAGCGCGCGCGGGGTCGAACGCGGGGCGCAGCAGCACGCTGCGCCGCTGCCGCGCGATCACGCGGAACGGGCCGCTGCCGCTCGGCGGCTGGACGCGGAAGAGCGCGAGTTCGGGCTGAGCGAAGAGTTTGAGCAGATCGGGGCGCGGGCGCTTGAGGCGGATCTCGATGACCTCGGGGGTCATCTCGACGATCTCGTCGATCGCGCTGAGGAAGGGGCGCAATGCGTTGCGCGAGCGCGGCGCGAGTTGCCGGCGCAGCAGCGTGACGACCTCCGCAGCGGTGACCGGTTGGCCGTCGGCCCATTCGCCCGCGCGCAGGCGGAAGATGTAGCTCGTGCCGTTGTCGATCACGCTCCAGCGCTCGGCGATGCCGGGCTCGACCTGACCGGTCGCGTCGAAGCGCACCAGACCCTGGGCGGTGGCGTCGAGCATCAGACGGGCGGGGGTATCGAGCGGGCCACGCGCGGGATCGGCAAGCACCGGGTCGCCGCCGATCGCAGCGACCACGACCGGACCGGTATCGGCGCGCGGCGTGCAGGCGGCGAGCGCGAGCAGCGTGACGAGGGGAAGGCCTTTGTGCTTCGTCGGACGAACGGGGCGGACGGGGGGCATAGGCCTGTCTTGCCATGTGACGCGTGCAAGCGCCATCGCCCAGACCGGTAAAGTCGCGACGGGACCAGGCTTTGCGGACGTTGCAAGCGACACGCCCGCGCATCGGCTATCGAACCGGGTCTCCGAAGCGCGTGGCTAATCCATCGAATATTCGCCGAGTTCGTCGTGCGCATGCGACAATCCGACTTCGCCGACCAACAGCATTCCATCGCTTTTCGTGAAACCGCTCGCGGCGTCCACGAGTTCGTCGGGGCAATGCCCGAGGAAGTTCTGAAAGCGCTCGAGTGCCGCGTTCACATCATCGGGCATTGGCATCTTCGGATCCTCACAGATGAGAGACTCGCAGCATAAGCGAGACCGAGGATGGCGTCGAGCGGTGACGTGCGCCGAGGAGCGGGGGCGGGGCGCTCTTCTGCCGCATGCCAGCGCGCCAATGGTGCGGACGGCGGGACTCGAACCCGCACACCCTGAGGGCGAGGGATTTTAAGTCCCGTGCGTCTACCAATTTCGCCACGTCCGCATCGCGCCGTACAAGCGCACCCGGCGCATGGCGTCAAGGCGCTCAGGCGCTCAGACGTTCAGATTGGCGCGCATCTCTTTACCGGGCTTGAAATACGGCACGCGCTTGGCGTCGACATCGACGAGTTCGCCGGTGCGCGGGTTGCGGCCGGTGCGCGCATCGCGAGCGCGGGTCGAAAAGGCGCCGAAGCCGCGCAGCTCGACCCGCCCGCCCGCGGCGAGCCGCTTGATGATCTCATCGAAGAAGGTCGTGACCAGAGCCTCGATGTCGCGTTGCGACAGATCGGGATTTTCGGCAGCCAGTGTCTGCACAAGTTCTGATCGGATCATCGTACGCTTCCTTACCCCCGGCTGACACGCTGTCGAAAAAGTGGCCGTATCGGCTTGATCTACAGCAAGTCTAGCACGGGGATAGGTTGAAAACGACGGGAAAAATGAAAAGGGGCGATTTCCCGTCCTGGAAATCGCCCCCCGCCGTCGGTCCGAATGTTACTTCTTGGCGTCGGTGCCCTGCGCCTTGAGCGCTGCGCCGAGGATGTCGCCCAGCGACGCGCCCGAGTCGGACGAGCCATATTGTGCAACCGCCTGCTTCTCTTCGGAGATCTGCATCGCCTTGATCGAGAAGGTCGGCTTCTTCGAACGGTCGAAGCCGGTGACCATCGCATCGAATTTCTGGCCGGTCTGGAACCGCTCAGGACGCTGCTCGTCGCGATCGCGGCCGAGGTCGGTGCGCTTGATGAAGCCCGTCGCGCCGTCGTCGCCGACCTGCACTTCGAGACCCGCGTCGCGGACTTCGAGCACGGTGACCGTGACGATGGCGTTCTTGTTGAGGCCCGAGGCCGCTGCCGAGATGCCGCCGGCGGCAACGCCGCCTGCTGCCGGTGCGCCACGCTCGAGCTGCTTCATGCCGAGCGAGATACGCTCCTTCTCGGCGTCGATGTCGAGCACGATGGCCTGAACCATCTCGCCCTTGCGATGCAGGTTGAGCGCGTCCTCGCCCGAAACGCCCCAGGCGATGTCGGACATGTGGACCATGCCGTCGACGTCGTTGTCGAGGCCGATGAACAGACCGAATTCGGTCGCGTTCTTGACTTCGCCTTCGACGGTAGACCCGATCGGATGTGCCTCAGCGAAGGCCTCCCACGGGTTGCTGATCGCCTGCTTGAGGCCGAGCGAGATGCGGCGCTTGTCGGGATCGACCTCGATGACCACGACGTCGACTTCTTGGCTCGTCGAGACGATCTTGCCGGGATGGACGTTCTTCTTGGTCCACGACATTTCCGAAACGTGCACCAGGCCTTCGATGCCCGGCTCGAGCTCGACGAACGCCCCATATTCGGTGATGTTCGTGACGCGGCCGGTGAGCTTGGCGCCGACCGGATACTTCGCGGCTGCACCTTCCCACGGATCGCTCTCGAGCTGCTTCATGCCGAGCGAGATACGCTGCGTGTCCTTGTTGATGCGGATGATCTGAACCTTGACGGTATCGCCAATGTTGAGAACTTCCGAAGGATGGCCGACGCGCTTGTAGCTGAGATCGGTGACGTGGAGCAGGCCGTCGATGCCGCCGAGGTCAACGAACGCACCATAATCGGTGATGTTCTTGACGACGCCGTCGATGATCTGGCCCTCGGCGAGCGACAGGATGAGGCCCGAACGCTGCTCGGCGCGAGTCTCTTCGAGGATCGCGCGACGCGACACGACGATGTTGCCGCGCTTGCGGTCCATCTTGAGGATCTGGAAGGGCTGGGGGATGTCCATCAGCGGGGTGACGTCGCGCACCGGGCGGATGTCGACCTGCGAACCCGGCAGGAAGGCCACGGCGCCGTTGAGGTCGACCGTGAAGCCGCCCTTGACGCGGCCGAAGATGACGCCCTCGACGCGCGCGGTCTTGGCGAATTCGGTTTCGAGCGTGTCCCATGCGGCTTCGCGGCGCGCGCGGTCGCGCGACAGCATCGCTTCGCCGTGCACGTTCTCGACGCGGTCGACGAACACTTCGACTTCGTCACCGACCTTGAGATCGGCCTTCTGGCCCGGCATCGCGAATTCGCGAAGCGGAACGCGGCCTTCGGACTTCAGGCCGACGTCGATGACGGCCAGGTCGTTCTCGATTGCGGTGACGGTGCCCTTGACGACGCGGCCTTCGAAGCTGTCGGCACCGCCGAGAGTCATTTCGAGGAGGGCGGCGAAATCGTCGCGGGTTGGGTTTGGCTGAGTGGCCATAAAGAGATGGGATCCTAAATCATTGTTCCGGCCAGCCGGTTGTCTCCGGCGGTCTTGGCCTATGTGTCGGGATGGCCGCATGCCGGCCCGACATCCGCCGATCGACGTTCGCGGGGGCGGGCAACTCGCTAAATGCGAAAAGGGCGCGAGAGGACATGCCTGTCGCGCCAGCCTCCGCGAGCACCGCTCGCCGGACCTTGCGGCTATAGCGTGCAAGCGAGGCGGGGGCAAGGTAACACACGCTTGACAAAATTTGCCATAGGCATAGGTTTCGCGACGGAGACGCCGATGGCTACCATGAACATATCGCTGCCCGATCAGATGAAGGCATGGGTCGAAGCGCAGGCCGAAACCGGGCAATATGGCAATAGCAGCGATGTCGTGCGCGATCTGATCCGCAAGGCGCAGAGTCGCGAGGCCAAGGTCGCGAATATGCAGCGGCTGGTCGATGAAGCGCGCGCCAATGGCCTTAGCAACCGAAGCGTCGAGGAGATTTGGGAAAGCGCGGTCGCGAGGCACGAGGCGTCGAAACGAGTCTCGGCGTAGGTGACGGCCTTCAGGCTATCGGCCGAAGCGGATCACGATCTCGAAGGCATCTTTCTGATTGGGCTCGACCTATTCGGCTACGAACAGGCGCGTCGCTACAACCAAGACCTCGTCGCCACCTTTTCGCGGTTGGCGAGCTATCCGGAAATGGCGCGGCTGCGCGAAGAACTTAGCGGCGCTGTCCGCGCGCTTCCGTACAAGGCGCATGTGATCGTCTACGAAGTGGATGACGGCGGTCAGGTGGTCATCCTGCGTGTCCGGCACAGCCATGAGGATTGGCTTTCGAACGCGCCCTAGCCTTTGGTCCGCTTCGACTCGACGATGTCGATCGCGCGCTGAACCGAGGCCTCGATCGAGAGGAAGCTCGTGTCGAGGAACGCCGCGTCGTTGGCGGGGACGAGCGGCGCGTTCGACCGGGTCGAATCGCGCAGGTCGCGGGCGCGGATGTCGGCGAGCACCTTGTCGATGCTGATCAGCGATCCGTGCGACCGAAGCTCGGCGTGACGCCGCTTGGCGCGGATGTTGGGGGTGGCGCGGACGAACAGCTTCGCGTCGGCACTGGGGGCGATCACGGTACCGATGTCGCGCCCGTCGAGGACCGCGCCGCCGGGCTGCTGCGCAAAGCGCTTCTGGCGTTGCAGCAGCGAGGCGCGAACGAGCGGATGCGCCGAAACGACCGAGGCGAGCGAGCCGATCGCATCGCTGCGCAGCAACGGATCGTCGAGCAGCGTATCGTCGAAATCGCAGGCCGCGACCGCGTCGGCTTCGACCGACGCGTCGAGCTCGAGCCGCTGCACGTTCGCCGCGACCGCGCGGTAGAGCAGCCCGGTGTCGAGATGCGGCAAGCCGTAATGCCGCGCGAGCGCGCGCGCGATCGTGCCCTTGCCCGAGGCGGCGGGTCCATCGACAGCAATAATCATCGGCGTGTCGCCACGATACGTACCAATCCAAGTAAAGCGATTGCGGCCCAGGCCAGTTCGAGGGCGAGCGCCGGAAGATTGTAGTTCACCACGAGCGACAGCGCGAGGAGCGCTGCGCCGAGAAAATTGAGCCCGTTCGACACCAGGTTCGGCGCCGCATTGCGGAGCGTCTGATAGGCGAAGCCCGCCAGAATGACGATCGCGCCAACGAAGCCGATCACGTCGGCGGTATGCGAATCGATCATGCGGCGCCGCTCTGCAGCTGCGCGATCTGGTCGAAGAAGGCGGGGTAGCTCGTCGCGACGGGGGCGGCGTCGTCGAGCGTGATCGCGGCGCCGTCATTCGATTTGCGGCAATGCAGCGCGGCGACCGCCATGCTCATCGCGATGCGGTGGTCGAGCAGCGTCGCGATCGTCGTGGCGCCGGGCAGCGGGTCGCCGCCGGTGCCATCGATGATCATCCCGTCCTCGACTTCCTCGACGCGCGCGCCGATCGCGCCGAGCGCGGCGGCCATCGCGGCGATGCGGTCCGATTCCTTGACGCGCAGTTCGTCGGCGCCGCGCGCGATCGTGCGGCCGCTCGCGAAGGCGGCGGCGACGAACAGCACGGGATATTCGTCGATCATGCTCGGTGCGAGATCGGGCGGGATCTCGATGCCGGTGAGCGCGGCATGGCGGACGCGCAGATCGGCGACGGGTTCGCCGCCGACGTCGCGCGGGTTCTGCTCTTCGATGCTCGCGCCCATCATCCGCAGCGCGGTGAACAGTCCGGCGCGGGTCGGGTTGAGCCCGACATTCTCGACCACCACGTCCGATCCCGGCACGATCGTCGCAGCGACGACGAGGAAGGCGGCGGAAGAGGGGTCGCCCGGCACCAGGATCGCTTGCGGCCTGAGTTCGGCCTCGCCGGTGATCTCGATAACGCGGCCCTGCGGCGACGGCTCGACCGTGACGGTCGCGCCGAAGCCGCGCAGCATCCGCTCGCTATGGTCGCGCGTCGCGACCGGCTCGATCACGCGCGTGATCCCCGGCGTGTTGAGCCCGGCGAGCAGGATCGCGGATTTCACCTGCGCGGACGCGACGGGCAGCGTGTAGGTGATCGGGATGGCGGGGCAGATGCCGCGCAACATCAGCGGGAGGCGCCCGCCGGGGCTCGCCGTCACGTCGGCGCCCATCTGCGACAGCGGCGTGATGACACGCCCCATTGGGCGCTTCGACAACGAGGCGTCGCCGATGAAGGTCGCGGTAATCGGGTGGCTTGCGACGAGGCCCATCAACAACCGTGTCGACGTACCCGAATTGCCCATGTCGAGCGCGGTTTGCGGTTGCAGCAGTCCACCGACACCCACGCCGTCGACACGCCACACCGCATCCTCGTCGCGCACGATCGTCGCGCCCATCGCGCGCATCGCAGCGGCGGTGGCCAGCACGTCCTCGCCCTCGAGCAGCCCCTCGATCCGGCTTCGTCCGACCGCGAGCGCCGAAAGCATCAGCGACCGATGGCTGATCGACTTGTCGCCGGGAACGCGGACGCGACCCTTGAGTGGCCCGGATGGTTGGATTGCGCGCGGGGTGGGAATAGGGTGTGCCATCGGGCGTGCGCTTTGACAGTGCGCTTGCGCTATGGCAAGGCGCGCACCACTTTGCGGCCCTGTGGGTCGCGAGACCCAATTCCTGTCCGCCGAGGGCCGCAACGCTCATCGGCCCAACAAAAGGTTCAATCGGCATATGATCCAGCCGGAATGGGGCACAAAGCGTACGTGCCCGAAATGCGCCACCCGTTTCTACGATCTCGGCAAGGAAGATCCCGTCACCTGCATCAATTGCGGGGCGCATTGGGAGCCCGAGCCGATCCTCAAGTCGAAGCAGCCGCTGCCGTTCGAGCAGGCCAAGCCCGAGCTGGTCAAGAAGGACGACGATCTCGCCGGCGACGACGAGGATATCGACACCGGTGAAGACGAGGAGCCCTCGCCCGACGACGAGGTCGATCTCGGCGGCGACGACGATCTCGGCGTGGAAGCGCCGGCGAGCGAAGACGAGCATTGATCCACAGCTGATTGATGTTTTTTATGGCAGGCGGCGCCTAGACCGCTTGCCAAGGGCGCGTCGCCTCGGTAGGGGCGACGCCTTCCCGCAAAGAGGTTCCGGTTTCGGGCTTCTTTCCAGAATACGATGGGGCCGTAGCTCAGCTGGGAGAGCGTTCGCATGGCATGCGAAAGGTCAGGGGTTCGATCCCCCTCGGCTCCACCATTCCTACCTTTGAGTTCCTGTCCCGCACCCGCGCCACTGCTTGGCGCGCGAGCCCGGCACGGTTAAAGCCGCGCGGATGCTCAACGCGCTCCACCACGTCGCCCTGATCTGCACCGATTACGCGCGGTCCAGACGTTTCTACGTCGATCTGCTCGGCCTCGAGCTGATCCACGAAGTCTATCGCGCCGAGCGGCAATCGTGGAAGGCCGACCTGCGCATCGGTTCGGCGCAGCTCGAGCTCTTCTCCTTTCCGGCGCCTGCGCCGCGCCCGTCCTATCCCGAGGCGGCGGGGCTGCGCCATCTCGCCTTCGCGGTGGCGGATCTGGCGCCGGTGATCGCGCGGCTCGTCGAAGCCGGAGTCGCGGTCGAGCCTATCCGGATCGACCCCTTTACCGATCAGCGTTTCACTTTCTTCAGCGATCCCGACGGCTTGCCGCTCGAACTCTACGAAACGCGCTGACCCACGGCACCGCGCGCGGCCGTCCCAGATCTGTACAGCGAGGTCGACACGAATCGTGGAGCGGAATCGTAAACGACGCGTTAACGAATGCCATGCACGATGTAATCTCGCTCACCGCGCCCAGCGCGCGTCACCCCTTCCGCCAGGCGTTCGTCGAATCGCGGATCGCGCGGGCGCGGACTCGCGACGACAGCGACGTGCGGCTGTTCGCGCTGAGCTTCGCCGCCTTCTTCATCTGCTTCTACACTTTCATCTTCTGAAGGTGCCGCCTGCGGCTCAGTCGCAGGCAAGGTGGAGCTTGTAGGCGAGCCACGCCGAGACCGGGCACATCGCCGCGACCACCAGCAGCGTATTCTCGGGCGAGACGCCGGCGATCGCCAGCCCCTGCACCCCGATCGCGCCGATCGTCATGGCGCCCGCGTTGACGACATTGTTCGCGGCGACGGTACGCGCGGTCTCGTCCTTGGCGACCGTGGTGGTGAGGAAGGCGTAGAGCGGCACGACGAACATCCCGCCGGTCACGGCGATGCCGATCAGCGACAGGATCACGAGCGCGGCGCGCGGCGTCTCGATGAAGGTCATCACGTCGTACAGCGTTCCGGCAGGCGCAGCGGGCCACGAACGGCACAGGAGCGAGAAGGCGACGATGAAGCCGCCCATCGCGAGCACCGAGGCCGGCCCGTATTTCGCCGAAGTATGCCCCTTGAGCAGCGCGTTGATCAGCACCGAGCCGACCGCAACGCCAACCGAAAACAGCGCGATCATGAGCGTGAGGACGTGCTTGTCGGCGGTCAGCACGTTCTTGGCGAGCGGGTTGAACACGATGATCAACACCGCGCCCATCGTCCAGAAGAAGCTGATCGCGCAGATCGCGAGGAACAGCCGGCGGATATGCATCGTCCCCGAGATCAGCCGCCACGACGAGGTGAACGGATTGTAGCTGATCGACAGCTCCTTGCCTTCGCGCAGCGCAGGCGGGACCTGGAGCGACACGATCCAGCCGACCACCGCGACGACGAGCACGACGATCGCGGCATGCTGCACCGCCATGAAGCCGCCGAGCACGGTGCCGATCAGGATCGCGAGATAGGTCGCCGATTCGACGAGGCCGGTCCCCCCAAGCACTTCGTCCTCGTGCAGATGTTGCGGCAGGATCGCATATTTGATCGGGCCGAAGAACGCCGAATGGACGCCGAGGAACAGCACCGCGGCGAGCATCAGGATCAGGCCGGCGGTGGTATAGCCGCTCCACGCGATCATCAGGCCCGACGCGCCGACGATCATGATCCCGATCTCGGCGGTCTTCACGATGCGGATGATCTTCGCTTTGTCATGCGTGTCGGCCAGCTGCCCGGCGAGCGCCGAGAGCAGGAAGAACGGCAGGATGCCCAGCGCGGTCGCGAAGGCGGTGAAATTCTGTTCGAGCTTGGGGTCTGCAAAAATCTTGTAGATCGCGAATTGCACCATCACGGTCTTGAACAGATTGTCGTTGAACGCGCCCAGAAACTGAGTGACGAACAAAGGCAGAAATCGGCGCTCTTTCAGCAAGCCGAGCGCGTTGAGCATGGTGTGTACACGGCCTCGAAGTGGCAGAATAAAGGCCGCCCATAGACTAGGCGGTATGGCGGCAGCAACCTGCTTATGGGTTTGACGCCGTCGGGATGGGGTTTCACCAAGGCGATCAGGCGGGTAGAGCAGGGCTGTGCTGACCTTGCCCAACCTGCTCACCCTGTCGCGGATCGTCGCGGTGCCCTTGCTCGCATGGTTCCTGTGGTGGCCGGGCTGGGCCAATGGCTATGCCGCGGGCTTCGCGCTTTACTGCCTGATGGGGATCACCGACTATTTCGACGGCTATCTCGCGCGCGCGCAAGGGACGGTGTCGAAGCTCGGGGTGTTCCTCGATCCGATCGCCGACAAGATCATGGTCGCGGCGGTGATCCTGCTGCTCGTCGGGACGCGCGACGATACGCCTGCGGTGATCCAGGGCGTGCATCAGATCGCGGCGCTGATCATTCTGCTGCGCGAGATCGCTGTGTCGGGATTGCGCGAGTTCCTTGCGCAATTGCAGGTCTCGGTGCCGGTGTCGAAGCTGGCGAAATGGAAGACGACGATCCAGCTGATCGCGCTCGGCGCGCTGATCCTCGGGGGGGCGGTGCCGCCCTATCCGTTCGTCCATCAGGTCGGACTGGTCGCGCTCTGGCTTGCCGCCGTGCTGACCGCGATCACCGGCTGGGATTATCTGCGTGCCGGTCTCAAATATATGGATTGAAGCGTCAGCGCGCGGCACCGATCGCTCGGTGCCGCGCGCGCGACATTAGCTGAGCTTGGGAAGTACGACACCGTTGACGACGTGGACCACGCCGTTCGACTGCTTGACGTCGGCGGTCTCGATATAGCTCTTGTTGCCGTTGACGTCGGTCAGCTGCACCGCGCTGCCGACGGTCTCGACGACGAGCGGATCCCCCTCGACCGTGACGAGCGAGGCCTTGCCGCCACCGGCCTTAACCTTCGCCTGCAGATCGGCGAGCGTCAGCGTGCCGGGGACGACATGATAGGTCAGCACCTTGGCCAGCGTCGCCTTGTTCTCGGGCTTCATCAGCGTGGTGACGGTGCCCGGTGCGAGCCGCGTGAAGGCGTCGTTGGTCGGCGCGAACACGGTGAACGGACCCGGGCCCGACAGCGTCGTCGCGAGGCCGGCCGCCTTGACCGCCGAGACGAGCGTGCTGAGGTTCGGCGCGGCCGAGGCGTTGACCGCGATCGGCTTGGTCGCGTCCATCACGGCGCCGCCGACGGTCGGGTTGGCGCCCGCGGCGGGTGCGGCGGTTGCCGGCGCGGTCTGGCCGGTTGCGGGCATGCCTGCGGTCGGCGCGGTCTGCGTTCCGCCGGTTGCGGGGGCGGGGGCGGTCGGAGCGGTCTGGGCGGTCGCCGCAGCGCCGACGATCAACGCGCCGGCCATCGCCGAAAGATAGAGGTTGGTCTTGAAGGTCATCGCGATTCTCCACTCGATTGGGACGCGCGCTCGATGAACGGCGTGTCACAAATACGGTTCAGAACCGAAATGGTTTCGTTACGCGGCGTCGGCCAGCGCCGTGGCGAGCAGTTGGAAGTCCTTTTCGCGCGGGGAGCCCCGGCGCCAGACGAGCGCGATCTTGCGCGACGGGTTGGCGGCATCGAGCGGACGCGCGACGAGACTGGTATGGTCGAGGATGCCGGCATTCAGCGCCATCTCGGGAAGCATGGTGAGGCCAAGGCCGTTGTCGATCATCTGCACGATGGTGTGCAGCGAGGTGCCAAGCATCGTCGCCTCGGCGCGCAGCTCGGGGCGCGCGCAGGCCGACAGCGCGTGATCCTTGAGGCAGTGCCCGTCCTCGAGCAGTAGCAGCCGCGTCTCGTCGATCTCGGAGGGCGGCATCGCGCGGTCGACATTGCCCATCTCGCCCGGCTGCCCGGCGACGAACAGCCGATCGTCGAACAGCGTCTGCGACGAAACTTCGCCACAGGCATAGGGAAGCGCGAGCAGTACGCAGTCGGCGCGGCCGTGATGCAGCCCCTCGCATGCCGCACCACTCGGCTCCTCACGCAGGAACAGCTTGAGATCGGGATAGTCGCGCCGCAGCCGTGGCAGGATGCGCGGCAGCATGAAGGGGGCGATCGTCGGGATGACGCTCATCCGCATCTCGCCCGACAGCGGGCGCCCGGCGGCGCGCGCCATGTCGCCCAATTCCTCGGCCTCGCGCAGCACGCGCCGTGCCTTGTCGGCGATCCGATCGCCCAATGGGGTGAAGCGCACGACGCGCCGCGTGCGTTCGACCAGCGTCACGCCGATCAGCGTCTCGAGCTCGCGAATCCCCGCCGACAGCGTCGATTGCGTGACGAAGCACGCTTCGGCCGCGCGACCGAAATGGCCGTGGTCCTGCAATGCCGCGAGATATTGCAATTGCTTGAGGGTCGGTAGGTACGTTGCCATTCATCGCTCCGCTCGATCACCCGGCGACAAATAACCCATTGGATCGATAAGACCAGCGCCTATATGGGGGGCGCAACGAGACGGCGTTTCAACGCCGCGTGTGAGGATGTCCGATGAGGCCCCATTTCTTCCAGGAGGCCCAAGATATGTTGACCATCGGCGACAAGCTCCCCGACTTCACCGTTCCCGTCCAGCAGGGCGTATCCGCGCTCCCCGCCGGCGAGACGCTCAGCCAGGATGCGTTCCCGGGCAAGTGGAAGGTGCTGTTCTACTGGCCGAAGGATTTCACCTTCGTCTGCCCGACCGAGATCGTCGGCTATGCCGGCCTCAAGGGCGATTTCGAGGACCGCGACGCCGTGCTGATCGGCGCCTCGACCGACACCGCGCACGTCCACCTCGCCTGGCGCAAGTCGGATCCCGATCTGGCGGCGGCCGATTTTCCGTGGCTTGCCGATAACGGTGGCGTGCTCGCTCGCCAGCTCGGCATTCTCGACAAGGACGAGCATGTCGCGTTCCGCGCGACCTTCATCATCGATCCGGACAATGTGATCCAGGCGGTGCAGGTCAACGGCCTCAACGTCGGCCGCAATCCCGCCGAGACGCTGCGCGTGCTCGACGCGCTGCAGACCGACGAGCTTTGCCCGTGCAACTGGAACAAGGGCGACGACGTCCTCCAGGTCGCGGCGTAAAATTGGACGCGCGGGCGCGGCCTGACGGTCGTGCCCGCCATCACCGTCACCCCAGCGTAGGCTGGGGTCTTTATGGGGCGGGCATGACGCTCGCCCTCGAGAGACCCCAGCCTGCGCTGGGGTGACGTGTTTGTGGATAGGGAAAGATCAATGTCGCTCAAGGATTTCGCCGGGACGCTCCCGGATTTCGCCAAGGACATCCGGCTCAATGTCGGCTCGCTGCTCAACGAGGCGCATCTGCCCGACCAGCAGAAGTACGGCCTGTTCCTGTGCTGCGCGCACGCCACCGGCTACAAGCCGCTGGTTGAAGTGACCGAAGCCGAGGTCGCCTCCAAGCTCTCGCCCGAGGCTGCCAACGCCGCCCGCGCCGCCGCTGCGGTGATGGCGATGAACAACGTCTATTACCGCTTCACGCATCTCGCCGGCAATGCCGAGTACCAGACGATGCCCGCCAAGCTGCGGATGAACGTGATCGGCCAGCCGGGGATCGAGAAGGTCGATTTCGAGCTGTTCAGCCTCGCCGTCTCGGCGATCAACGGCTGCGGCATGTGCATCGACAGCCACGAGCAGATCCTCAAGAAAGCCGGCGCCAAGGCCGAGGCGATCCAGACCGCGGTGCGGATCGGCGCAGTGATGAAGGCCGTCGCGACGGTCCATTCGGCGATCAATTGACCCTCCTTAAGCCCCTCCCCTTCAGGGGAGGGGTTTGGGGTG
>NZ_JH584241.1:3472412-3517381 GCF_000241485.1 Sphingomonas sp. PAMC 26605 | reverse complement strand
ACCCCAACCCCTCCCCTGAAGGGGAGGGGCTTCCTGCTCAATTTGCGAGCGCGGCCCACACCGAATAGGCGCTCGTCACGGTCAGCAGGCCGCCGACCATTCCCATCAGTCGGCGCGCCGGCACGCGTTTGGCGATCACCGCGCCGATCGGCGCGGCGATCAATCCGCCGATGAGGATGCCGAGCGTCTGCAGCGTGAAGGCCTTGAGCCCGAGCGTCGCGATGAAGGTCGCCGAGATCGTCGCGGTGAGGAAGAATTCCGAGGTGTTGACCGTGCCGATCGTCGTCCGCGGTGCGGCGCCCTGGACGAGCAGGTTGGAGGTTACCACCGGGCCCCAACCACCGCCACCCGCGGCATCGAGAAAGCCGCCGATGAGCCCGAGCGGCTCGATCACCTTGGGCTGCTTGGGCGCGACCGGTCCGCGATAGGCGCGGTAGAGCAGATACAGCCCCATCAGCGACAGATACGCCATCACGAACGGCCGCGCGACCGCGCCGTCGATATGACTCAGCACATAGGCGCCGAGCGCGCCGCCGATCATCCCCGGAATGACGAGGCGCCGAAACAGCCGCCAGTCGACATTGCGGTGAACGATATGGCTGACGCCCGACGCCGCGGTGGTGAAGGTCTCGACCGCATGGACGCTCGCCGAAGCGACCGCCGGCGGCATGCCGAGCAGCACGACGAGCAATGTGTTGTTGATCACCCCGAACGCCATGCCGAGCGCGCCATCGACGATCTGCGCGGCAAAGCCGATCAGGATGAAGGGCAGCACGCTCGCGAAAACGGCAGCGAAATCGACAGTCGCAAGATCGGGCATCGTCAACAGATCACCGCCTTTTTCAAATCCTACAAGAAAGATAGGCTTTACTTCTGCAAACTTAGCGACCGGCTGCGCCTTTAATTCGACGGGTCGAAGCGTTAGATAGCGCGCTGATGAAGGGGAAACCGCAATGATGGGACGATTGATCGCCTATCTCGATTCGATCAAGGCGCGCGATCCGGCCCCGCGGTCGCGGCTCGAGATCCTGACCTATCCGGGCGTGTGGGCGCTCGGCTACCACCGTATCGCGCATCGCCTGTTCAAGGCGCGGCTGTTCTTCCTCGCGCGCGCGGTCAACCATTTCTCGCGCTTCATGACCGCGATCGACATTCATCCGGGTGCGACGATCGGGCGCAATTTCTTCATCGACCACGGCTTCGTCGTGATCGGCGAGACTGCGCATATCGGCGACAATGTCACGATTTATCAGTGCGTGACGCTCGGCGGCACCAGCCCCGACAACGGCGTGGCCGGCAAGCGCCACCCGACCTTGTGCGACAACGTCATCATCGGCTCGGGCGCGCAGGTGCTCGGTCCGATCACGCTCAACAAGGGGTCGCGCGTCGGCGCGAATGCCGTGGTCACCAAGGATGTCGTCGAGGGTGCGGTGATGGTCGGCATTCCGGCGCGCGCGACGATGGTCGAGGGCGGGCAGAAGCCGGTCGAATTCCTTGCCTACGGCACGCCGTGCCGCGACATGTTCGATCCGGCGACGCAGAAGGTCGAACTGCTGCGCTGCGAGCTCGAGACGATGCGCAAGCGGCTCGACGCTTTGCTGCTCGAAAATACCGATATACGCGATCGGGCTTGATGGGAACGGTCACCCCTTTTCCCGGCGCGCGTGGCGCCCCGCTGCAGATCGGCTTCGACCGCCTCGAACTCAACCGGATCCTCGATCTGTACGGTCGGATGGTCACCGCAGGGCTATGGCGCGACTATGCAATCGATCTCGGCCATGAGGCGGCGGTCTTCGCGGCCTTCCGCCGTGCCGCCGAGCGCCCCGAGTTCCGCGTCGAGAAACGCCCCGCGCTGCGTCACAAGCAGGGCATGTGGGCGTTGATCGGCGAACATGGCATGGTGCTCAAGCGCGGGCCCGAGCTCGGCGCGGTGCTCGCGCCGGTCGAGCGGCGCTTGATGAAGGTTGTCGACTGACCAGACGTGCCGCGCGCGGGGATCGCTACGCGATCCGCGGCACTGTGAAGCAGGCGATCGCGCCGCGTTCGGCTTGATTGCGGAGCGTGATGACCCCGCCCTGCGCCTCGACGATCGCCTTGCAGATCGGCAGGCCGATCCCCAGTCCGTCGCTCTTGGTCGTGACAAAGGGTTCGAACACGTCGGGCAGCAGCGTCCGGTCGATTCCGGGCCCCGAATCCGCCACGCAGATTTCGACGACCTGCCCCTTGTCGGACGCGCTGATGACGATATCGACCGGCGTGCCGTCGGCAGCATCGACCGCGTTCTGCAGCAGGTTGAGCAGCGTCTGCTGGATCAGGATGCGGTCGCACGAGACGATGAGCGACGCCGGAAGATCCAGCGTGATCCGCGCGCCGGGGCGGCCGAGCGTGACGATATCCGCGGCATCGCGGAGCATGTCATCGAGCACGACCGAATCCTGGTGCGTCTCGCGCGGGGTCGCGAGCGATTGCAGTGTCCGGATGATCTCGCCCGCCGAACGGCTCCCCTCGGTCGCGGCCTGCAGCGACTGGGCGATGAGCACGGGGTCGCCCGCGCGATCGACGAGCATCCGTGCCACCGCCAGATGGTTGCTGATCGTCGTCAGCGGCTGCGAAAGTTCGTCCGCCAGCGTCGTCGCCATCATTCCCATCGCGTTGAGGCGCGACAGATGGATCAGATCGTTGCCGAGCGAGGCGAGCCGCGCGCGTGCGGTGCTCAAATCGGGGAGGTCGGCGCGCGCGCCGCGATCCACCGCGAAGCCCACGCCCTGCTGCGCCAAGCGGCAGAGTCGCAGGAAGACGGTGGCGATCGTGGCGGGATCGGCCGTGGCATCGAAGACGACGCTGTGCGGCACGCCGGCCGCGCTCCAGGCATGATCGTCGTTTCCCGAGAGATAGCCGATCGCTATCGCCGGATCGTCGGCGCGCGCGCGGCGCGCCTGCTCCCAGCGGTCCGCCGACCCATCGCTGTCGATCGCGAGGATGATCCCGTGGCGCCCGTCCGTGAGACTGGCCGCGTCGGGTGCCGCCGACGGCTGGATCGTTGCACAACGCACGCCGTCGAAGCGTTCGAACGCTTGCTTCAGCGCAGTGCGGGCAACCGTGTCATGATCGACGATCAGAATTGAGGTCACCCAGGCCCCCGTCGCTGCGTGAGCGGGCGCGGGCGCGCGCGAATCCCACGGTGCGCTTGATAAGGTACGCGAATTTTCGCGTCGCACAAGAAGGGTGGCCGGACTGCGGCGGACGAATCCGGCGAGGCGGGGTCAGCGCGCCGTTCCGGCCTGGACCGGACGACGCACCGACCGCGCGGCGGGGTCAGCCGCCCTGCAGCTTCTTGAGGATGCTCATCGACTGTTCCGCACCGTTCTGCGGGGTCATCTCGCCCGCGCGATCGGTGATCTCGGCCCAATGCGCCGCGATGCCCTCGGGCGAGAGATCGTCGCCGCTGAGCAGCTTGCCCTGCGTCAGCGTGACGTACGCCGCCTGGAACACGCCGGCGCCCGCGCCGATGATCATGTTGGTCGGCGATTCCTCCGACACGAGGTAGAGCGCGGCAGGCGCGACCTTCTCGGGCGCGAAGGCGGCGAACGCTTCTGCCGGGAAGAGGTCCTCGGTCATCCGCGTGCCCGCGGTCGGCGCGATCGTGTTGACCTTGATGTTGTTCTTCGCACCCTCGATCGCGAGCGTCTTGGTGAGCCCAGCGAGGCCGAGCTTGGCCGCGCCGTAATTGGCCTGGCCGAAATTGCCGTAGAGCCCGGTCGACGACGCGGTCATCAGGATGCGGCCGTAATTCTGGCCGCGCATCGTTTCCCACACCGCCTTGGTGACGTTGGCCGAGCCGTTGAGATGGACGTCGATGACGAACTTGAAATCGGCCGGTTCCATCTTGGCGAAGCTCTTGTCGCGCAGCACACCGGCGTTGTTGATCAGGATGTGAACGCCGCCCCAGGTCTCCTTGGCCTTGGCGACCATCTCGACCATCTGCTCGTACTCGGTGACGCTGCCGCCGTTCGAGATCGCCTCGCCGCCGGCCGCCTTGATCTCTTCGACGACCTTCAGCGCCGCGTCGCTATGGCCGGTGCCATCGCGCGAGCCGCCGAGATCGTTGACCACGACCTTCGCGCCGCGCTTGGCAAGTTCCAGCGCATAAGCGCGACCGAGACCGCCGCCGGCGCCGGTGACGATGGCGACCTTATCATCGAAACGGATGGACATGGATGGACTCCTCTAGGTGGTTTGAGGCGCGTCCTAGGCAATTGCGCGCCGCGTGCAAGCCGCGATCGGCATACTGCAGATACGAAAAGGCCGGCGTGCAGAGCTTCTGCACGCCGGCCGTAACGGCAACTCTTGCACGCCCTCGCCGGAAAATTCCGGCGCCGGCTCAGCGCTTGTGCATGCGCTTCCCGTGGACGCGGGCACCGGCGGCGTTCGAACGCTCGGTGCAGCCATCCTTCACCGTGCGCGAGCAGGCCGGATAGTCGCCGGTCGCTGCCATCGGTGCTGCGGCTGCGGGGGCGGCAGCCGGCGCGGCCTGCGCAGGAGCGGGCTGTGCCATTGCCGGATCGGCGGCCGGGGCGGCGGGCTGCGCCATTGCCGGGTCGGCGGCCGGGGCGGGCTGGCCGGGAGCCGGCTGCTGCTGCGGCTGGCTCATCGAAGTGTCGGGGGTCGCCGGCGCGGGCGTGGTCTGCGCCAGAGCGGGCATGGCGACGATAGCGGCGAGCGCCGCGAACATCATGATCTTCATAAAACAGTCTCCTGCGAACGGGCAGCATGGTGTGCTGCTCGTCCGGTCCAACGCACATTGTGCCGCATGGGTCCCGTTTTTCTTTACGCTCCCGAATCGAGTGCGTAGCCCGCCGATCGCACCGTGCGGATGATGTCGGGCCGGTCGCCGCGGTTGATCGCCTTGCGCAGCCGGCGAATATGGACATCGACCGTGCGGCTTTCGATGTCGCTGTCATGCCCCCACACCGCGTCGAGCAGCCGCTCGCGCGAAAACACCCAGCCGGGATGTTCGAGAAAGTGTTTCAGCAGGCGGAACTCGGTCGGCCCGAGCGGGATCACTTCGCCCGAGCGGCGGACCTTGTGGCCGACGGTATCCATCTCGATGTCGGAATAGGTCAGCTGCTCGCCCGCCAGCGCCGGACGCACGCGGCGCAGCACAGCGCCGACGCGCGCGACGAGTTCGCGCGGGGAGAAGGGCTTGGTGACGTAATCGTCGGCGCCGGTCTCGAGCCCGCGGACGCGATCCTCTTCTTCGCCACGCGCGGTCAGCATGATGATCGGGACGTTCGCCGTCTCGGGCATGCGGCGCAGGCGGCGGCACACTTCGATCCCCGACAGCCCCTCGACCATCCAGTCGAGCAGCACGATGTCGGGGGTATTCTCCTTCGCGAGCAGCAGCGCTTCCTCGCCATCGGGCGTCTGCGCGATCTCGAAATCCTCGCGCTTGAAGTGCCAGATCAGCAGCTCGGCGAGCGCGGCATCGTCTTCCACCAGCAGCATTTTGGCGCGGGCCATATCGTTTACTCCGTCAGGCTGGGAAGGGCGCCGCGGTCACGTTCGACCATGTGCGTGCCGGTTGCGGCGTAGTAGATCATCTCGGCAATGTTGGTCGCATGGTCGCCCACGCGTTCGAGATTCTTGGCGATGAAGAGGAGCTGCGTGACCTGCCCGATCGTGCGCGGATTCTCCATCATGTGGGTGACGAGCACGCGGAACAGGCTGTTGTAGAAATCATCGACCTCACGGTCGCGCTGGCACACTTCGACCGCGGCATCGGCGTCGCGTGCGGCAAACGCATCGAGCGCGTCGTGCACCATTCGCACCGCGAGCGCCGACATGGCGGGCAGCACCGAGAGCGGCTCGATCTCGCCATGGCTCTCGATCGAGGGGACGCGCTTGGCGATGTTCTTGGCGTAATCGCCGATCCGCTCGATCACGCCGGCGATCTTCAGTGCCGCGATGACCTCGCGCAGATCGTCGGCGAGCGGGGCGCGCAGCGCGATGATGCGCACCGCGAGCTGTTCGACCTCGAGCTCGAGCGCGTCGATCTTCTTGTCGCCCGCGATGATGAGCTGCGCGCCTTCGAGGTCGTGGCGGCGCAGCGCTTCCATCGCGCCCGCAATGGCATGCTCCGCCATTCCGCCCATCTGCGCGATGAGCCCGCGAAGCTGGCCGATATCGGCATCGAAGGCCTTAACCGTATGATCGTTCAATGGCATGTCCCGTTCAACCGTACCGGCCGGTGATGTAATCCTTGGTGCGTTCCTGCCGAGGATTGGTGAAGATGTCCGAGGTCGCGCCATATTCGATCAGCGTGCCCAGGTGGAAGAAAGCGGTGCGCTGCGAGACGCGCGCGGCCTGTTGCATGTTGTGCGTGACGATCACGATCGCGTAGCGGCCCTTCAATTCGTGGATCAGTTCCTCGATCTTGGCGGTGGCGATCGGGTCGAGCGCCGAGCAGGGCTCGTCCATCAGGATCACCTCGGGGTCGACCGCGATCGCGCGCGCGATGCACAGCCGCTGCTGCTGACCGCCCGACAGCGCGGTGCCGCTGTCGGTGAGCCGGTCCTTGACTTCGTCCCACAGGCCGGCGCGGCGCAGCGAGCGCTCGACGATCTCGCCGAGCTGGGTCTTGTTGCCGGCAAGGCCGTGGATGCGCGGGCCGTAGGCGACGTTCTCGAAGATCGACTTGGGAAAGGGATTGGGCTTCTGAAACACCATGCCGACGCGGGCGCGGAGCTGCACCACGTCCATCTCGGGCGCGTAGATGTCCTCGCCGTCGAGCGTGATCTCGCCCTCGACCTTCGCCGCGGGGATCGTGTCGTTCATCCGGTTGAGCGTGCGCAGGAAGGTCGATTTGCCACAGCCCGACGGGCCGATCAGCGAGGTGACGTGATCCGATCCGAAATCGAGCGACACGTCGTCGATCGCTTTCTTGGCGCCGTACCAGACGTTCACATGCTGCGCGGAAATCTTGTGTTGGTTGGGAATGCTCACCAGCGGGTCTCGAATTTGTTGCGGAGGTAGATCGCGAAGCCGTTCATCGCGAGCAGGAAGACGAGCAGGACTATGATCGCCGCGCTGGTCTTTTCGACGAAGCCGCGATCGATCTGATCCGACCACAGGAAGATCTGGACGGGCAGGACGGTTGCCGGATCGGTCAGCCGCGCGGGCGGCGACGCGATGAACGCGCGCATCCCGATCATCAGCAGCGGCGCGGTCTCGCCGAGCGCGCGCGCCATGCCGATGATCGTGCCCGTCAGAATGCCGGGAAGCGCGAGCGGCAGGACGTGGTGAAAGACGACCTGGATCGGGCTCGCGCCGACACCCAAAGCCGCGTCGCGGATCGAGGGGGGCACCGCCTTGATCGCGTTGCGCCCCGCGATGACGATCACCGGCATCGTCATCAGCGCAAGCGTGAGGCCCCCGACGATCGAGGCCGAGCGCGGCAGGCCGAAGGTACCGAGGAACACCGCGAGCCCGAGCAGGCCGAAGATGATCGAGGGTACCGCCGCGAGATTGTTGATCGAGACCTCGATCAGGTCGGTCCAGCGGTTTCGCGGCGCATATTCCTCGAGATAGAGCGCCGACAGCACGCCGACCGGAAAGGCAATCAGCAGCGTCACCAGCATCGTGAACAGCGAGCCCTTGAACGCCCCCCAGATGCCCGCGCGCGTCGGATCGTTCGAATCCGACGCGGTGAGGAAGGGGAGGTTGAAGCCGGTCGAGATCGCGTGGCGCTTCTCAAGCTGTGCTACGATCGCTTCCGAGGCCGGGTCGCCCTGGCGCTTGGCGGCGACGTCGATCGCATCGGCCGCGGGCACCCAGATCGTTGTGCGCGCGCCGAGCAGCGAGGGGTCGCGCTTCAACGCCTCGCGCACGCGCAGCCAGCCGCCGTCGGAAAGCCAGCGATCGCCGCCGGGCCCGAACGCGGTCTTGGCCGAGGCGTCGGTCAGCCCCTCGATATTGGCGGTCGACAGCGCAAGGTCCGCGCCCGGCCCGCGCAATTCGGCGGGGGTCAGCAGCAGGCCGGCATGCGCGAAGTCGATCGGCACCGCGATCCGCGTCTGCAGGAAGCCGCTCGCGCCGTTATACACCATCGTCACGAGCAACACCGCGAGGAACCCCGCCGACAGCACCACCGCGCCGAGCCCGAGCCAGCGGAAGCGGCGCTCGGACGCGTAGCGGCGGCGGATGCGGCGCTGCATCGACTGCGTGCGCCAGTCGGTCGGCGCGCGGTCCGCAGGCCCCGCCTCGGTCGTCGCGACACCGGGGACGAGCCCGCTCAGGATGGGGGCGTCACTCATAGGCTTCGCGATACCGTTTCACGACCGTCAGCGCGACGATGTTGAGGAGCAGGGTGATGACGAACAGCGTGAGCCCCAGCGCGAAGGCGGCGAGCGTCTTCGGGCTGTCGAACTCGGCCTCGCCGGTGAGCAGATCGACGATCTGCTTGGTGACGGTGGTCGCGCTCGCGAACGGGTTGAGCGTCAGCGTCGCGACGCCGCTCGCCGCCATCACGACGATCATCGTCTCGCCGATGGCGCGGCTGACCGCCAGCAAGACGCCGCCGACGACGCCGGGCAGCGCCGCGGGAAGTAGTACGCGGCGGATCGTCTCGGAGGAGGTCGCGCCCATCGCGAGGCTGCCGTCGCGCATCGCGCCGGGGACGGCGGCGAGCGAATCATCGGCCATCGAGGAGACGAACGGGATGATCATCACCCCCATCACCAGCCCAGCTGCCAGCGCGCTTTCCGAACTCGCCCAGGTGATGCCGATCGACACGGCCAGATCACGCACCGCCGGCGCCACCGTCAGCGCGGCGAAATAGCCGTAAACGACGGTCGGTACGCCCGCGAGCACTTCGAGGATCGGCTTCATCCAGCGCCGTGCGCGCGGCGTCGCATATTGCGTGAGATACACCGCGCTCATCAGCCCGAACGGGATCGCGACGAGCATCGCGATCACCGCGCCGATGAAGAACGTCCCCCAGAACAACGGCACCGCGCCGAGCGTCTTGCCCGGGTCGGCGGGGTCGATGACTTGCGGGCTCCAGTGCGTCCCGAACAGGAAATCGCCGATCGGCACGACGCTGAAGAAGCGCCACGATTCGAACAGCAAAGAGGCGACGATCCCCATCGTCGTCACGATCGCGATCAGCGAGGCGGCGAGCAGGCATGCCATCACGACGCGCTCGATCTTGCTGCGCGCGCGGAAATCGGGGCGGACGCGGGTATAGGCGACGCCGCCCGCAGCGAAGGCGAGCAGCAGCGCGACCGCAGAGCCGATCCAGTCGTTGCGGTTCTGCGCGGCGGCATAAGCCGGCGCCAGCTTCTGCGACAGCGGGTTGAACGCGCCGAAGCTGTTGCCCGAAGCGAGACTGCGCGCTTCGGACAGGATCGCCGCCCGGTCGAACCCGGGCGGGGGCAATTGCGCCGCGGCGGGATCGTGCAACACGCGGTCGGTCACCAATGCGGGCGAGGTCGAGACCCAGATGCACAGGAACAGGGCGGCAGGCAGCACCGTCCACAAAGCGACGAAGCCGCCGAAATGCGACGGCAGCGAGCTGAACCGCGCAGTGCTGCCGCGGCGAAAGCCAACGGCGCGCATTCGCGCCGTCAGCCAGCCGATCAGGCCGAGCCCCGCGATGACGAGGGAGAGAGTAAGGATCGACAAAGCGGGGTTTTCGACTTCAGGTTCGAGGGTAACGAAGGGCGATCAGAGCAGCTTCGAGGGATTGAGCGGCGTTTCGTCCTTGATGATCTGCGCGCTGCGCTTGCGCACGTCGTCGGGCGCCGCGATCAGCCCCTTGGCGACGAGCGGGCCCTTGGGATCCCACGATTGCGCATAGAGCGCGAGGAATTCGCGCAGGCCCTTGATCGCGGTGAGATGCGCCTTCTTGACGTACAGATAGAGCGGCCGCGATCCCGGATAGGCGCCGCGCGCGATCGTCTCATAGGTCGGCTCGACGCCGTTGATCGGCACGCCGTTGAGCTTGTCCTTGTTTTCCTCGAGATACGAATAACCGAAGATGCCGATCGCATTGGGGTTCGACTGGAGCTTCTGGACGATCAGATTGTCGTTCTCGCCGGCATCAACATAGGCGCCGTCTTCGCGGATCGCAGTGCAGCCCTTGGCATAGCCGGCCGGATCCTTCTCCTTCTTGTCGGCGAGCGACGGGTTGATCGCGTCACAGCCCTTGGCGAGAATCAATTCGGCGAGCGCATCGCGCGTGCCGCTGGTCGAGGGCGGGCCGTAGACCTGGATCGGCACTGCCGGCAGCGCGGGATTGACGTCCTTCCACGTCTTGGCGGTGTTGGGCTGGCCCATCGGGGTCGCCGCGAGCGCCTTGTAGAGATCGACCGCTGTGAGCTGGAGTTTGGGACCGCTCATCGATTCGGCGAAGGCGACGCCGTCGAGCCCGATCTGCACCTCGATGATGCTGTCGACGCCATTGTCCTTGCAGGTGCGATATTCGCTCGCCTTCATCCGGCGCGAGGCGTCCTCGATGTCGGGATGCGCCGCGCCGACGCCGGCGCAGAACAGCTTCATCCCGCCGCCGGTGCCGGTCGATTCGATCGCGGGCGATTTCATCCCCGGGGTCTTGTTGATCAATTGCTCGGCGACGATGGTGGTGAAGGGGAAGACGGTCGACGAGCCGACGACGGTGATGTGGTCGCGCGAGCCCGCGCCGCCGCCATTGGCCTGGTCCTGACAGGCACTGAGTGCCAACGCTGCCGCACTACTGGCGGCAAAAGCGAAGATCGCGCGTTTCCGGTTCATGGATTCTCCCCTCGGACAGATGGGTCCGTAGTACCACGATAGCATCGCGACAAACCGCCTGTGTGACACTGTCGTTACCGTTTTATGACGGCGCCCGATTGGCCATGTGCGGGGAGCAGGATCGTGACCGTCGTGCCCTTGCCGACGACGCTGGCCACGTCGAATCGCCCGCGATGGCGTTCGATGATATGTTTGACGATCGCGAGCCCGAGCCCGGTGCCGCCGGCCGCGCGGCTGCGGCCCGGGTCGACGCGATAGAAGCGCTCGGTCAGGCGGGGGATATGTTCGGGCGCGATCCCTTCGCCTTCGTCGGTCACGCTGATCCGCACCATTCCCGCCGGGTCGCGCCACAGCTTCACGGTCACCGGCGTTCCGGCGCGGCCGTATTTCATCGCATTGCCGATGAGGTTGTGGAGCACTTGGCTCAACTGCGCGCGGTCGCCGGCAACGGGCGGTACGCTCAGATCGATGTCGGCGACGATGTCGGCGCTGCGCTTGTCCTGCGCGTCGAGCAGCTCTGAGCGCACTTCGCCGATCAGCCCGCCGATATCGACCGCGCGATCGGGCAGGCGGTATTTCTCCGCCTCGATCCGGCTGAGCGAGATGAGGTCCTCGACCAACCGCTGCATCCGCCGCGCCTCGTCGAACATGATCTTGAGGAAACGCCCGCGAACCTGCGCGTCTTCGCCCGCTTTGTCGTCGCCGAGCGTCTCGATATAGCCGAGGATCGAAGCCAGCGGGGTGCGCAGTTCGTGGCTGGCATTGGCGACGAAATCGACGCGCATCCGCTCGGCGGCGTAATTACCGGTGCGATCGACCAGCTGGACGATGCGCTGGCCACCCTCGGCGCGGCTCACGTGCATTTCCCAATGTTGATCGAGCGTGCCGAGCCCGACGAGATTGGTCGGCCCTTGCGGGCTGGCGGCCGGCGGGCCGGCGAGCCGCTCGGCGGCGCCGGGATGGCGGATCGCGACGCGGACGTCCTCGCCGACGATATGCTTGCCGAGCAGCCCGAGGGCGACGGCATTGGCATGCGTCACGCGGCCCTCCGCGACGATGAGTACGGGTTCGACGATCGCCTCGATCACCTCCTGCGTCGCGGGTGGGCTGAGCGCGGGGGTGGCGGGGAGCTGGCGCGGTGTCTCGATCGGCCCGTCGCCCGTACCCGTCGCGACGAGCGCGGCGGCAATCCCGCCGACCAGCGTGACGAGCGCGGGCTGCAGATCCCCCGCCAGCAGGAACACCGCAATCGCCGCGACGACGATGAGACCGATCGCCGTGATCGTCCGAGACCCGAAACCCTGGAGCATTCCGCCGCCTTAGCGCAAAGATGCTTAAGCTCGATAGCCTTGCTTGCCAGCGATTTGCGAATGTGAAATGGCTGTCAGTATGACTGACCTTCCGCCCGAGACCCCCAACGCAACGCGCCGCCGGGCGCTGATGCTCGGCGCGGCCGGCGCCGCCGCGGTCGTCTCGATCCGCCCGGCGCTCGCCGCGACCACCGCATCGATCTCGACCTGCGAGATTCCGGTGCCCGATCCGGGGCGGGCGGGCAGCTATATCGCCGCCGACGGCACCACCGTGCCGCGCGGAACGCGCGGTGCGTTCGCGCCGCCGGGGCGACCGTTCAAGGGCGAGGAGGTCAAGACCGCGCTGGCCGGCGGACAGCTGCCGGGGACGAGCTATCAGCAGAGCCGCGCCTACACCAATTACATCCGGCGGCTGCAATCGGGGACGAGCGGCTTCACCTGCTTCGCGTCGTTGCAGATGCCGCGCGGCTGAGGCGGTGGCCCCGGCGGACGACGCCGTCCTCTACCGCATGGCGCGGGCCGAAAGCCTGAGCATTGTCCATCTCGACAGTTTTTCCGCGGTATATCATCGCGATTCGGGCATTACGCATCTGATCACCGCGCCTGCGCCCGAGATTTTGGCGACGCTGGGCGAGGCGGGGATGACGCGCGCGGCGCTGCTCGAACGCCTCGCGCGCGACTATGCGCTGGGCGATGCCGATACGGACGTGCTGCGCGAGCGGCTCGACGAACTCGTCGCGACCGGGCTGGTGTCGCGCGCATGAACCACGTCTTCAGCGTCGCGATCGGGCCGGTGGGGTTCCGCATCGGCTCGGACTGGCGCGCGCCGATCGCGCAGCTCGAGGCTTTGTACCGCGCCTATCCCAAGCCGGACGGTGGCGTTCCCGATTTCACCGTGCGCCTGTTCGCGGCGCGGCCGTGGCGGCGCGTGCTGCGGCCGGCGGTGATGATCGGCGGCGATTTCGTGCTGCCCGAGGCGGCGCCGCTGCCGCTCGCGCAAGGGCTGCTCGCCGCCGAGATGGGGATGAACCTGCAGATGGCGCTCGGCCAGCGCCGCTATCTGCTGCTCCACGCCTCGGTCGTCGAACGCGATGGCGAGGCGCTGGTGATGACGGGCGTGTCGGGCGCGGGCAAGTCGACGCTCGCCGCGCTGTTGTCGCTTCGCGGATGGCGACTGATGGGCGATGAATTTGCGTTGCTCGATCCCGAAACGGGACAGATGCATGCCTTTCCACGGCTCGTCAGCCTCAAGAATGCGAGCATCGCGACGGTCGCGGCGGAGGCGCCGGCGGATCGCTTCGGGCCGCTGCTCGAGGGAACGCCCAAGGGGACGATCCGCCATTTCGTCCCCGATGCGCACGCGGTCGCGACGATGCCGCAGCCGGCGCGCCCGGCGATGATCCTGTTCCCGAGCTTCGGCTTCGAACCCGCCGCGCGCGACGTGTCGGCGAGCGAGGTGTTCGTCCGGCTGACCCAGGCCTCGACCAACTATGTCGCGCTCGGCGAGCGTGGCTTCGACGCCCTCACGACGCTCGTGACCTCGATCCCGGCACGCGCGATCGACTATCCCGACACCGCCAGCGCGATCGCGCAAGTGGAGGCGGCATGGGCGGCGCGGTGATGCGCCGCGCGCCCGATGGCTGGCTGCTGGCGCGCGCGCTGCGCTTGCCGGAAAGCACGCTCGAGCTCGACGCGGGGGGGTGGACCGCCCTGCTCGCGATCGCGCGCGCCGAGCAGATGCTCGGCACGCTGGCGTGGCGGCTCGATGGTTTGGCGGTGCCGGCTGCGGTCGGACGCATTCTCGAAGATGCCTGGCGGTCGACCGAACAGGGGCGGGTCGTCGCCTTGTGGGAGGCCGAGGCCGCACGCCGCGCGCTGGCGCCGCTCGGCGAAAGGGTCGTCCTGCTCAAGGGCACCGCGTTCGTCGCGGCGGGGTTGCAGGCCGGGCAGGGGCGATCGATCGGCGATCTCGACATCCTCGTACCGCGCACATCGCTCGATATGGTCGAAGCTGCGTTGCTCGACGCGGGGTGGGAGTGGGTCAAGCCCGATCCGTATGACGACGCCTATTACCGCCAGTGGATGCACGAGCTCCCGCCGCTGATCCACCGCGATCGCGATCGGATGATCGACGTGCATCACACGATCCTTCCGTTGACCGCGCGTATCACGCCGAATGCGGCGGCGTTGCTCGCCAATGCGGTCGAGGTTGCGCCGGGGCTGTGGGCGCTGGCGCCCGAGGACATGGTCATCCACGCCGCCGCGCATCTGTTCGCCGACGGTGATCTCGCGGGCGGGATGCGCAACCTGTGGGACATCGATCGGCTTTGCCGTCAGTTCGCGGCGACCCAGTCCGACTTTTACCTGAGCCTCTACGAGCGGGCCGGGGAGGAGGGGTTGTCCGATCAGGTCCAGCGCGCGTTACGCCTTTGCTGGCAGCTCTATGACACGCCCGCGGTCGGCTACACCGGACCGATCACGATCGACCTGAACCCGCGCTGGTCCGACCGCCTCTATCTCCGCCGCGTCACCGCGCGCGACGGTTGGGGGCGGGCGACGCGCCCGGTGACGCGGATGGCGTTCTACATCCGCTCGCACTGGTTGCGGATGCCGCCCGCGATGCTCGCGCGGCATCTCTGGACCAAATGGCGCAAGGGTGGCGCCGGGCCCGCCTCAGGCTGACAGGCGGTCGAGCGTCGGGAGCAGTTCGTCGAACGAATCGATGATGGCGTCGGCGCCCATCTCCTCGACCGGCTCGAGCAGGAAGCCGAAGCTGACCGCGATTCCGGGGATCTCGGCGTTCTTCGCCGCCATGATGTCGTAGATTGAATCGCCGACGAACGCCGCCTTTCCGCCGCCGCAGCGCCGGATCATCTCGTCGATCGGCGCGCGGTCGGGCTTGGACAGGCCGGGCCCCATCGTGTCGCCGCCGATGATGCACGCGAAACGCTCGGTCAGCCCGAGATCGGCGAGCAGCGTCAGCGCCAGGCTCTCGAACTTGTTGGTGACGACCGCGCTCTTGATGCCGCGCGCGTCGAGTTGGTCGAGCGCCGCGATCACGCCGGGGAAGGGGCGCGTATGGACCGAAATGTGCGCGGCATAATAGGCCAGCATCCGCTTGTAGATCGGACGAAATTCCTCGGGCGTGCAGCCGCCGGTCGCCTCGAGCCCTTGCGCCAGCATATGCTTCGCGCCGCCTCCGACCATCGTCCTGACCTGCGCGACGGTGAGCAGCGGACGCCCGGCGGAGGCGAGGGCGTCGTTGACCGCGGCGGTGAGATCGCCGCTGCTGTCGACCAAGGTGCCGTCGAGGTCGAACCCCACGATCTGGAATGAATTCGTCGTCATGCGACCCCGCCTGGCAGGGTTGCTATGGAATTGGCAAGTCCGGCGTGGCAGGGCTGGCGCCATGGATAGCCTCACTCGCCCGCCCATCGCCGCCATCATCCTTGCCGCCGGCAAGGGCACCCGAATGAAGTCCGACCTGCACAAGGTGCTCCACCCGATCGCCGGGCGACCGATGCTGCTGCACCTCGCGGCGAGCGTCGCGGCGCTCGATCCGGCGCGGACCGTGGTCGTGACGGGCGCGGGGCGCGAACAGGTCGAGGCGGCGGTCTCGCCGCTCGGGATCGCGACCGCGCTGCAGGCCGAACAGCTCGGTACCGGGCATGCGGTGGCGCAGGCGCAAGCGGCGCTCGAAGGGTTCGTTGGCGATGTGCTGATCCTCTACGGCGACGTCCCGCTCGTCTCATCGGCGACGATGCAGGCGATGCTCGACCGGCTCAACGCGGACGACGCGCCGGTGGCGGTGGTGCTTGGCTTCCGCCCCGCCGATGCCGGTGCCTATGGCCGGATCATTGCCGAGAACGGCGTGATCGCCAAGATGATCGAGTTCAAGGACGCTACACCCGCCGAGCGCGCGGTCGATTTGTGCAACTCCGGGCTGATGGCGGTGCGCAGCGCCGATCTGTTCGCGCTGCTCGCCCGCGTCGGCAACGACAATGCGGCGGGCGAATATTACCTGCCCGACATCGTCATGCTCGCCGCCGCCGACGGTCGGCGCTCGGCGGTGATCGAGACGGGCGCGACCGAAGTCGCCGGGGTCAACAGCCGCGGCGAGCTCGCCGCGGTCGAGGCATCGTGGCAGGCACAACGCCGCGCGCAGGCGATGGCCGACGGCGCAACGCTGATCGCCCCCGAAACCGTCTGGTTCGCGCACGACACGGTGATCGGCCGCGACGTCGTGATCGAGCCCAACGTCGTGTTCGGCCCCGGCGTCAGCGTCGGTGACGGCGCAGTGCTCCACGCCTTCAGCCATATCGAGGGCGCGCAAATCGGCGCCAAGGCCGAGGTCGGCCCGTTCGCTCGCCTGCGCCCCGGCGCGGTGATGGGCGAGAAGTCGAAGGTCGGCAATTTCGTCGAGATGAAGAAGGCCGTGCTCGGCGCGGGCGCCAAGGCGAGCCACCTGACCTATCTCGGCGACGCCGAAGTGGGGGCGGGGGCCAACATCGGCGCGGGCACGATCACCTGCAATTACGATGGCTTCTTCAAGGCCAAGACGATCATCGGCGAAGGCGCGTTCATCGGATCGAACTCGGCGCTGGTCGCCCCGGTGACGATCGGCGCGGGCGCGATCGTCGGTGCGGGGTCGGTGATCACCGCCGACGTCGAAGCCGATGCGCTCGTACTGGTGCGCCCGCAGCAAGTCTCCAAGCCCGGATGGGCCAAGCGCTTTCGCGATGCGATGACGGCGAAGAAAGCTGGCAAGTGATATCATGCGATGATATCTATCGATGATGGCTAGCAGGACCCTGGTTTCGCTCGGCGACGATCGCATTGCGCGGCTCGATCAGATCGCGGCCGAGCACGGCCAGTCGCGCGCGGCCGTGATTCGTGACGCGGTCGATCGGCTGATCGCGAGCGACGCGGAAGAGGGGGATCGGCAACGGCGACTGGCGGCTTTGCGCGCCGGCTTCGGGGCCTGGAAGGATCGCACCGACATTGGCGACGCCGTCGAATGGCAGCGGCGCGAACGCGCGAGCTGGACCCGTCCCTGGGACGACGATTACGAAGACGTCAAAGCCGAGTTTCCCGATCTCTTCGACGCGGAGGATGATCGTCAGCGCGCAATCTATCTTGATCTGCTGCGGGGCGTGCAGCCGTCGCCGAAGTCGTGAGCGCCGCGTCGTTCGACGGCAATATCCTGATCGATGCCCTTAACGGCAACGTGTCAGCGCAGCTCGAGCTCGAGTCGGTCGACGATCGCTGGATCAGTCGGGTGACGTGGATCGAGGTCATGTCCCGCGTTGACCAGATCACGATACCGCGGACGAAATCGCTGTTGGAGGGGTTCCTGATCGATGAGCTCGATATTCCGATCGCGACGCGCGCGGCGGAACTGCGCAACGAACGCCGGCTGAAGCTTGCCGACTCGGTCATCCTCGCGTCAGCACAGGTTCACGGACGCATTCTAGTGACCCGCAACACCAAGGACTTCCCGGCGAGCTTGCCGGGCATCCGCATCCCCTACACCCTCTAGTTTCGAGACATTCCATGTGTGGCATCGTTGGCATCCTGAGCACCGAAAACGTCGCCGATCGTCTGCTCGACGGCCTCAAGCGGCTCGAATATCGCGGCTATGATTCGGCCGGCATCGCCACCGATTTCGACGGCGCGATCGAGCGGCGGCGCGCGCCGGGCAAGCTGATCAACCTCGCGCGCGAACTCGCGGCGCATCCGCTCCCCGGCAAGACCGGCATCGCCCACACGCGCTGGGCAACGCATGGCGGCCCGACCACCAATAACGCGCACCCCCATGCGACCGGCGAGGTCGCGGTCGTCCACAACGGCATCATCGAGAATTTCAAGCCGCTGCGCGACGAACTCATCGCCCGCGGCCGCACCTTCACCAGCGAGACCGACACCGAAGTCGTCGCGCATCTCATCAGCGAGAAGGTCGAGGCCGGCCTCGCCCCCGAGGATGCGGTCCGCGAGGTCCTGCCGCGGCTCCACGGCGCGTTCGCGCTCGCCATTCTATTCCGCCAGCATCCCGATCTGCTGATCGGCGCGCGGCTCGGCTCGCCGCTGGTCGTCGGATACGGCGAGGGCGAGATGTATCTCGGCTCCGACGCGCTCGCGCTCGCGCCGCTGACGCAGCGCATCGCCTATCTCGACGAAGGCGACTGGGTCGTGCTGACGCGCGAGGGCGCACAGGTCTATGACCGCGACAACACGGCCGTAGAACGCGCGGTCACGCTGTCGGGCGTCACCGGCGACGTGGTGTCGAAGGGCAACCACAAGCATTACATGCTCAAGGAGATCTACGAGCAGCCGATCGTCGTCGCGCAGACGCTGCGCTCGTACCTCCAGCGCATGGAGGAACGTGTCACGCTGCCGATCCCCGAGTTCGACCTCTCGACGATCAAGCGCGTCACGATCGTCGCCTGCGGCACCAGCTTCTACGCCGGCATGGTCGCCAAATACTGGTTCGAGCAGTTCGCGCGCGTGCCGGTCGATCTCGATGTCGCCTCCGAATTCCGTTACCGCGCGCCGGTGATGGAGGAGGGGGGGCTCGCGCTCTTCATCAGCCAGTCGGGCGAAACCGCCGACACGCTCGCGGCCCTTCGCCACGCGCGCAGCGAGGGGCAGACGATCGCGGTCGTCGTCAACGTGCCGACCAGCTCGATGGCGCGCGAAGCCGACATTCTGCTGCCGACGCACGCCGGGCCGGAGATCGGCGTCGCCTCGACCAAGGCCTTCACCTGCCAGCTCGCGGTGCTGGCGGCGCTCGCCGCGAACCTCGCGCGCGCCAAGGGCAAGCTCAGCCCGGCAGAGGAGAAGATGATCGTCAAGCATCTCGCCGAAGCCCCCGCCGCGATCAACGGCGCGCTTGCCTATGACGAGGCGATCGAGGCGATGGCGCATCACATCGCAATCGCGCGCGACGTGCTCTATCTCGGTCGCGGTACCGACTATCCGCTGGCGCTCGAAGGCGCGCTGAAGCTCAAGGAAATCAGCTACATCCACGCCGAGGGCTATGCCGCGGGCGAGATGAAGCACGGGCCGATCGCGCTGATCGACGAGAACGTCCCCGTCATCGTCATCGCGCCGTCGGGGCCACTGTTCGACAAGACCGTCAGCAACATGCAGGAAGTCCAGGCGCGCGGCGGCAAGGTCGTTTTGATCTCGGATTATGACGGCATCCAGGCGGCGGGCGACGGCTGCATGGCGACGATCACCATGCCCAAGGTCCATCCGCTGATCGCACCGCTCGTCTATGCCGTGCCCGTCCAGCTGCTGGCGTATCATGTCGCGGTGATCAAGGGCACCGATGTCGATCAGCCGCGCAACCTTGCCAAGTCGGTGACGGTCGAGTGAGCGCACCGCTGATCGCGGGCGTCGAGCTCGGCGGGACCAAGGTGATCTGCGTCCTGGCGAGCGGCCCCGACGACGTGCGCGAGCGCGTTCAGATCCCGACGACCACGCCTGACGAAACGCTGACTGCGGTCGAGGAGGTGTTGCGGCGCTGGTCGGGCTATGCCGCGCTAGGCATCGCCAGCTTCGGTCCGGTGTCGCTCGACCGCAGCGCTGCGACGTACGGCTACATCACCGCCACCACCAAGCCGGGTTGGTCCGACACCGATGTCGGGCTGCGGCTGGCGAAGGTCGCGGGGGTGCCGTTCGGCTTCGACAGCGACGTCAACGGTGCCGCGCTCGGCGAAGGCCGCTGGGGCGCGTCGCACGATGTCAATGATCATGCCTATATCACCGTGGGGACGGGGGTCGGCGTCGGGCTTGTCCTCCACGGTGCCCCGGTCGCAGGGATGACGCACGCCGAGCTGGGCCATGTCCGCCCGCTGCGGATGGCGGGCGACGCCTGGGGTGGCAGCTGCGCCTTTCATGGCGACTGCGTCGAAGGGCTGGTGTCCGGGACCGCGATCCGGGCGCGCACCGGAACGGCCGCGCAGGATCTGGCCGCGACCGATCCGGCTTGGGACACCGTTGCGCATACCCTTGCGCAACTTTGCCATACGGTGGTGCTGACGGGCATTCCGCGTCGGATCGTGATGGGCGGTGGCGTGATGGTCGGCGTACCGCATCTGTTGCCGCAAATTCGCACGCGTCTGGTGGCGAGCCTCGGCGGCTATGTCGCCGCGCCCGGGCTGTTGCCGATCGACCGCTTCGTCGTCCCCGCTGCGCTCGGCGACATGGCGGGGCCGCTCGGCGCAGTGCAATTGGGGGTGCTCGCGCTCGACCGCGGCTGAGTTTCGCGATCGTCGTTTACGACGCGTTAACCGCCTTGGCATACCAGTCGGTAACGGGCTTTAATGCCCACTCTCTTGCAGGCGGGGTGGCTATGCGAATTCTTATCGTCGACGACGAACCGGCCATGCACGACAGCTATCGGCGCAGCTTCGCGCCGGCGGCAGGCGATGGCGGCGCGCTCGGCGCGATGGCAGCCGAATTGTTCGGCGACGATACCACCGAAGCGACCGCCGACGACACGATCGCCTTCGATCTCACCCATGCGCTGCAGGGGCTCGATGGCGTGGCGGCGGTCGAAGCCGCGTTGAAGGCCGGCGACCCCTATGCCGTCGCCTTCATCGACGTGCGGATGCCGCCCGGCATCGACGGCAAGGAGACCGCGACGCGGATCCGCAAGCTCGATCCCAATATCAACCTCGTCATCGTTACCGGCTATTCGGATTTCTCGCCGATCGAGATCGCCAAGGCGGCGGGTCCCGCCGACAAGATCTTCTACATCGCAAAGCCGTTCGAAGTCGCCGAGGTGACGCAGATGGCGACCGCGCTCGCGCATCGCTGGCGCGGCGACCGCGAACTGGCGGAAGCACGCGAGACGCTCGCCGCGCAGGTCGTCCAGCTCCAGGAACAGGGCCACGAACTCGCCGCGAACGAAAGCCGCGCGATCCACATGGCGAACCACGATTCGCTGACCGAGGCGCCCAACCGGCTCGCCTTCCGCCGCGCGCTGACCGAGCGTGCACAGCATCCGGGGCAGTTCGCGGTGGCGATGGTCGATCTCGATCGTTTCAAGCTGGTCAACGACACGCTCGGCCATCTCGCCGGCGACGAACTGATCCGCACGATCTGCGACATCCTGCAGACCTCGATCCCCGCCGGCGGTCTCGTCGCGCGGCTGGGCGGCGACGAGTTCGGGCTCCTGTTCGACACGCCGGGCGCCGAAGCCGCCGAAATGGAATGCCAGCGGATCCTCAAGGCCTGCACCGGCACTTTCAAGGTGCTCGGCAATTCGGTCCAGGGGGGCGCGTCGTTCGGTCTCATCGTGACCGAGCCGGGCGAATCGCGCGACCCGACCGACCTGATGCGCCGCGCCGATCTCGCGCTCAACGACGCTAAGCGCGAGGGCCGCGGCGTCGTGCGGCTGTTCGACGAAGGCATGGATGAGAATATCCGGCTGCGCCGCGCGATCGAGGGTGGCCTGTCGCAGGCGATCGCCAAGGGCGAGCTCAGCCTCGTCTATCAGCCGATCGTGGCGCGCGAGGAACTGGAAGTCGTTGGCTTCGAGGCGCTGCTGCGCTGGAACACCAACGAGCATGGGCCGATCAGCCCGGCGGTGTTCATCCCGATCGCCGAGGAGACCAACCTGATCCACGAACTCGGCGACTGGGTGCTCGCTGAGTCGCTGAAGGTGCTCGGCGAATGGCCGGGGCAGTACGTGTCGGTCAATTTCTCGCCGCGCCAGTTCCGCCGCCACAATTTCGTCGCGCGGCTGGTCGAGACCGTCCAGCGCGCCGGGATCGACCCGCGCCGCGTCCAGATCGAGATCACCGAGACCGCGATCTTCGACGATGCCGATCGCGCCGCCGACACGCTCTACAAACTCCGCCAGATGGGCTTCCGCATCGCGCTCGACGATTTCGGCACGGGCTATTCCTCGCTCTACAATATCCGCAAGTTCGCGCTCGATTGCCTCAAGATCGACCGCAGCTTCATCGACGGCATGGGCCGCGAACGCGAGAGCGCGGCGATCGTCCATTCGATCATCCATCTTGGCCACGCGCTCGGGCTCGGCGTGATCGCCGAAGGGGTCGAGACCGACGCGCAGTTGCAGGCGCTGCGCGTCGCCGGTTGCAGCCACATGCAGGGCTATTTCTTCTCGCGGCCGGTCGCGCAGGATCATGCCCGTGAGATCGCCCAAAGGCGCTACATGCTCGATCCCGTGGTCGAGCCCGTGATGGACGAAGCGATCGAACCGGGTAACGGGACGCACGGCTGATGCCTGGGTCCCGACGCTCCGCACGGGGCCGGATCGAGGCGTTGCGCGAACCGAGTTCGCTCGGCGCCAAGCTCGTCCTGATCCTGATGGGGATCGGCTTGATCGGCTCGGTCGCGCTGACCGCCCTGCTCGCCGCGCTGATCGTGCCGAGCTTCAACCAGCTCGAGGACAAATCGGTCGCCGCGCATATCGAGCGGACGCGCGCCGCGCTCGGTGATTTCGCCGCCAAGGTCGAGGGCGCGGTGCGCGACTATGGCGACTGGACCGCGAGCTACGATTACATGGAGCATCCGACGCCCGAGTTCGAGAAGGAGAGCTTCTCGACGCTCGCGATGGTCAATCTCAACGTCGACGGCATGGCCTATGTCGGCAAGGACGGTCGCATCGTCATCGCTCGCTGGCGCAATCCACCGGGGCGGACCGAGTTCGTTGCCTCGCTCGGCCAGACCGATTTCAGCCACGTGCTCGGCCGCCAGAGCTCGGGGCATTATTATCTGCGGCTCGGCAACGAGCTCGTTGCGGTTGGCGTCGCCGAAGTGCGGCGCAGCGACGGCACCGGCGATCCGCGCGGCTATGTGCTGATGGCGCGGCGGATCACCTCCAAGACGCTGTCGGATGTGCTTCAATTGCCCGCCGCGATCGATTTCAGCAACCGTCCCGATACCGATGCGATCGTCTCGGCGCGCTCGACGCTGCGGATCGCGGTCCCGATCCGCGGCGCCGACGGCCATGCCGTCGCCAGCGCCGCGTTCAGCGTGACGCGTGATCTGTCGTTGCTCGGGCAGCGCATGCTGTTGCTCGCGGTGGTCGGATCGACACTGCTGTTGCTGCTCGTGCTGGCGACGCTGCGGCGGATGATCGCGATGCTCGTGCTGCGCCCGCTGGCGCGCGTCGAGAGCCATATGCAGATGGTGCGCACTTCTGGGTCGCTCGGCCTCTTGCCGGACGAGCCGCGCAAGGACGAAATCGGTTCCTTGCGCAACAGTTTCAACGCGATGCTCGAGCAATTGAAGGATTTGCGCGAACAGGTCGAAGTGCAGAGCTTCGCGCTCGGCAAGAGCGAGAGCGCGGTCGCGGTGATGCACAATGTCCGCAACGCGCTCAACCCGATCAGCACGATCCTGAGCAAGGGGATCGCGCAAGGAGCCCCGGTCGAGCGCAGCGTGCTCGACCGTGCGATCGCCGAGCTCGGCAAGGACGATCTGCCCGTCGCGCGGCGCGCGAAACTGCTCGCCTTCGTCGCGGCGGCGGTCGAGGCCGAGGCGAAGGACCGCGCCGACCGGCACCGCGAGCTGCAGATCGGGCGCGAGGCGATGAGCCATGTGCTCGAGATCATCGGCGCGCAGCAGAGCGCGGCGCACGAGCGGCCAGAAGTCGCGCCGTGCGACGTGACCGAGATCCTCGCCAAGAATGCGACGATCGCGCGCTATTCAGGCAGCGTGTCGATCGCCTTCAGCTTCCCCGCGCACGCGTGTTACGTGATGGCGAGCCGGATCATCCTGAGCCAGGTGATCGGCAATCTCTTCTCGAACGCCGCCGACGCGATCGCCGCGACCGGCACCGACAGCGGATCGATCACGGTGACGATCACCGAGACCGACGGCCGCTCGGTGATCGCGATCCGCGACGATGGCGAGGGTTTCGCCGCCGAGAATGCCCCGACGCTGTTCCAGCGCGGTTTCTCGACGCGCAAGCACAAGTCGGGCGGTCTGGGGTTGCACTGGTGCGCCAATTCGATGGCGGCGATGCACGGTTCGCTGCGGCTCGAAAGCGAGGGGCCGGGGAAGGGCGCCTATGCGCTGCTCACGCTCGAACTCGCGCCCAAGGTCGAGCAGACGCTGGCGGCGTGAGCGGCGATCACGGCGCGGGCGGCGGCGCTCCCGCGGCGATCGTCGGCGCGTCGAACAGGATTCGCTGATTGTTGGCGAAGGTGAAGGTCAGCGTGACGGCGCGGCCCGGCTTTATCCCCGGGTTCATGTCGAACATCATCAGATGCTTGCCGCCGGGCGCGAACGTGACGGTCGAGCCCGCGGGGATCGGCACGTCGCCGAGCGGCTTCATCGCTTCCATCCCGCCCGACTGCATCGACTGATGCAACTCGTTCTTGATCGAGACCTCACTGCTCACCGCGATCAGCGTCGTGTCGGCGGTGCCGCCATGAATCGTGAAATAGGCGACCGCAGGCCGACTCGGCACCGCGGCGAGCCGGATATACCCCTTGTCGACCGAAAGCGTCGGCGGACCGCTGCCGCAAGCGCCCAGCGCAAGCGCGGCAACCAGAACCAAAGACGTGCGCATGCGAAACTCTCCCGCTTCGGGAACAACTTGTGGCGCCATACGTGCGGAGCAATCTTGCGACAAGCGAAAGCCCCCCTATATCGCCGGAGTGAAGTGTCGCGCTGCTTATTCTAAGGGCGCGGCGGAATGGCAATTTTTTAGCGATGGGGGCCCCAGAGGACCAATGGCAAAAGTAATCGGAATCGATCTCGGCACGACCAACAGCTGCGTCTCGGTGATGGAGGGCGGCAAGCCCAAGGTCATCGAGAATGCCGAGGGCGCGCGCACCACGCCGTCGATCGTCGCGTTCGCCAAGGATGGCGAGCGTCTCGTCGGCCAGCCGGCCAAGCGCCAGGCGGTGACCAACCCCGAGAACACGATCTTCGCGGTGAAGCGCCTGATCGGCCGTCGTTTCGACGATCCGATCACCAAGAAGGACACCGAGCTGGTCCCGTACCAGATCGTGCGCGGCAACAATGGCGACGCCTGGGTCGGCGCCGGCGGCAAGGAATACAGCCCGTCGCAGATCAGCGCCTTTACGCTCCAGAAGATGAAGGAAACCGCCGAGGCCTATCTCGGCGAGACGGTCACGCAGGCGGTCATCACCGTTCCCGCATACTTCAACGACGCGCAGCGCCAGGCGACCAAGGACGCCGGGCAGATCGCCGGTCTCGAAGTGCTCCGCATCATCAACGAGCCGACGGCTGCTGCGCTTGCGTATGGCCTCGACAAGGACACCAACAAGACGATCGCGGTCTATGACCTCGGCGGCGGCACCTTCGACATCTCGATCCTCGAGATCGGCGACGGCGTGTTCGAGGTGAAGGCGACCAACGGCGACACCTTCCTCGGCGGCGAAGATTTCGACAACAAGCTGCTCAACTTCCTGTCGGACGACTTCAAGAAGGCCGAGGGCATCGACCTCACCAAGGACAAGCTGGCGCTCCAGCGTCTGAAGGAAGCGGCCGAGAAGGCGAAGATCGAGCTGTCGTCGGCTGCCACGACCGAAGTCAATTTGCCGTTCATCACGGCCGATGCGACGGGTCCGAAGCATCTCGTCAAGGCGATCTCGCGCGCCGATCTCGAGCGTCTGGTCGAGGATCTCATCCAGCGCACGCTCGAGCCGTGCAAGAAGGCGATGAAGGACGCCGGCGTCCAGGCGAGCGACATCAGCGAAGTCGTCCTCGTCGGCGGCATGACGCGGATGCCCAAGGTCCGTCAGGTCGTGAAGGACTTCTTCGGCAAGGAGCCGCATTCGGGCGTCAACCCCGATGAAGTCGTCGCGATGGGTGCGGCGATCCAGGCCGGCGTGCTCCAGGGCGACGTCAAGGACGTGCTGCTGCTCGACGTGACCCCGCTGTCGCTCGGCATCGAGACGCTGGGTGGCGTGTTCACCCGGATGATCGATCGCAACACCACGATCCCGACCAAGAAGTCGCAGACCTATTCGACCGCGGACGACAACCAGCAGGCCGTCACCATCCGCGTCTTCCAGGGCGAGCGCGAAATGGCGGCGGACAACAAGATGCTTGGCCAGTTCGACCTGGTCGGCATTCCGTCGGCACCGCGTGGCGTGCCGCAGATCGAGGTCACCTTCGACATCGACGCCAACGGCCTGGTCAACGTGTCGGCCAAGGACAAGGGCACCGGCAAGGAGCAGCAGATCCGCATCCAGGCCTCGGGTGGCCTGTCGGATCGCGACATCGAGCAGATGGTGCGCGACGCCGAGCAGTTCGCCGAGGACGACAAGGCGCGCCGTGCAGCGGCCGAGGCGAAGAACAACGCCGAATCGCTGATCCACACGACCGAGCGCCAGCTTGCCGACAATGCCGACAAGGTCGATGCATCGCTCAAGGGCGAGATCGAAGCCGCGATTGCCGAGACCAAGACCGCGGTCGAAGGTGGCGATCCCGAGGCGATGAAGACCAAGTCGGAGGCGCTCGCGCAGGTCGCGATGAAGCTCGGCCAGGCGATCTACGAGAAGCAGGCGCAGGCCGACGCTTCTCCTGCCGCCGAGGGCGAAGCGCCCAAGGAAGACGTGGTCGACGCGGAATTCTCCGAGGTCGACGACCACAAGGCGTAAACTGGAATGAGCCCAGCCCGTCATTCCCGCGCACGCGGGAATCCCGCTTCTTCGGCCGGCCTGTGCGGTTCGGGGGAGAAGCGGGACCCCCGCCTTCGCGGGGGTGACGGCGGTGAGGCGGGGGCTGAAACGTGACCACCGACATCGATTTCTACGAACTGCTGGAATGCGAGCGCACTGCCGACGACGGCACGCTCAAATCCGCCTATCGCCGCCTCGCGATGCGCTATCACCCCGACAAGAATCCGGGCTGCGGCGATTCGGAGGAACGCTTCAAGGCGATCAGCGAGGCGTATGACTGCCTCAAGGACCCGCAGAAGCGCGCGGCGTATGACCGCTACGGTCATGCCGCGTTCAAGCAGCAGGGTTCTGGTGGCGGCGGCGCGCAGGATTTCAGCGGCTTCTCCGATATCTTCGAAAACATCTTCGGCGAATTCATGGGCGGACAGCGCGGCGGATCGCGTGGGCCCCAGCGCGGCGCAGACCTGCGCTACGACATGGAAATCACGCTTGAGGAAGCCTTCCACGGCAAGGCGAGCGACATCACGATCGATGTCTCGGGCGTGTGCGACGTGTGCGACGGCTCGGGCGCGACCAAGGGCACCGCCGCCAAGACCTGCCAGATGTGCAAGGGCCATGGCAAGGTCCGCGCGCAGCAGGGCTTCTTCGTCGTCGAGCGGACCTGCCCGACTTGCCACGGTGCCGGCCAGACGATCGCCGACCCGTGCGGCAACTGCCACGGCGAGGGCCGGGTCGAGAAGACCAAGACGCGCACCGTCAACATCCCGCCGGGCGTCGACGAGGGCACGCGCGTTCGCCTGACCGGCGAGGGCGAGGCGGGCTTGCGCGGCGCGCCGGCGGGGGATCTCTACATCTTCCTCCACGTCGCGCGGCATCCGCTGTTCGAGCGCGAGGGCACGACGCTGTTCGCGCGCACGCCGATCAGCTTCACCACCGCGGCGCTCGGCGGCGAGGTGCATATCGCCGGGCCCGATGGCGTCGACCATCAGATCAAGATTCCAGCGGGCACCCAGAGCGGGCGCGAGCTGCGCCAGCGCGGTGCGGGCATGCCCGTGCTCCAGGGGCGCGGCCGCGGCGATCTCGTCATCCAGATCGAGGTCGAGACGCCGACCCATCTGAGCGCGCGCCAGCGCGAATTGCTCGAGGAATTTCGCGCGACCGAAACGGGCAAGGAATGCCCGCAGACCTCGGGGTTCTTCGCCAAGATGAAGAGCGCCTGGGGCTGATCCCCCAGACGCTGACCGAGGTACGATGGTTGCCATCGTGCCGCGGTCAGCGGGGCTGGCCGGTCTCGCAGGCGCGCTTGCCGGTTACGCTCCTGCCCGACGCGGAAGGCAGGCCGGGCCGACCGGTTCGAAGCTCTTGTAGGTCAGGATGAATTCGCGGTGGCCGAGCTCTTCGGACAGCGTCCGCGCCCCCTGCGCGACCGCGAGCGTACGGTCGTAAATTTCCGTGCCGACCTCCTCGATCGTCGTGGCCCCTTCGAGAATGCGGCCGGCGTTTATATCCATGTCGCCGGCAAGCTTGCGCGCGGTTTCGGGATTGGCGCAGATCTTGATGACGGGCGAGATCGCCGACCCGACGACCGAACCGCGGCCGGTGGTGAACAGCGTGACATGCGCGCCGCACGCGATCAATTCGACGATCTCGGCATTGTCCGAGATGTTGGGGAAGCCGAAGCGCGGTTCGCCATCCGGAACGACGTCGAGCAGATACAGGCCGGGGGAAGGCGGGATGTCGCCGGGTTTGACGATCCCCGAGATCAGCGAGCTGCCCGACTTGGAATAGGCGCCCATCGATTTCTCTTCCTGCGTGGTGAGGCCGCCCTCGGCATTGCCCGGCGCGAAGCTGCCGAAGCCGAGCACGGTGTAATACCGCTCGGCCTTGGCGACGCTCGCGACTAGCGCCTCCCCCAGTGCGGGGGTCAGCGCGCGATCGGCCATGATGTTCTCGCAGCCGACCAGCTCGCCGGTTTCCTCGAAGATGCAGGTCGCGCCCTCGGCGACGAAGCGATCGAACGCGCGGCCGACCGCGGGGTTGGCGGTGATCCCGCTGGTCCCGTCCGACCCGCCGCAGATCGTGCCGATGACGAGCTCGCTCGGCGCCATCGCAGCGCGCGGGCCCGCATCCGCGATCGCCTTGATCCGCGCGACGGCAGCGAGTCCGGCAGCGATCGTCGCGGCGGTTCCGCCATTCTGCTGGATCACCAGCGTCTCGACTGGTCGACCGCTCGCCGCGACCACGGCGGCGAGGCCTTCGCGATTGAAGCTCTCGCAGCCGAGCGAGACGATCACCACGCCGCCGACATTGGGATGTGTCGCGACCGCCTTCATCACCTTGTCGGCATAGCTGTTGGGGTAGCAGCCGGGAAAACCGATCAGATGCACGTCGGGGTCGTCGCTCTTGTCGACGATTCGGCGCGCGACATGGTGCGCGCATTCGACGAGATAAGCGACGGCGATGACGTTACGGATGCCCTTGCGGCCATCGTTGCGCAACCAAGCGGAAATCATGACGGGCTCCGTTCGAGCGTATCGCGCAGGTGCGAGGCGATATAGTCGCTCTTCATATTGTGCAGGTGGACATGCTCCGCGCGGCCGGCCGACGCGGTCATCGATCCGATCGGCGCGCCGTATTTGATCACCGTCTCGCCCGCGGCGAGCACGTGGCGGGCGATCTTGTGGCCGACGCCGATCTCGGAGTGCACCACGCTCGGTGCGCCGTCGATCAGCACGGTGTCGCCAATGGCGAGCGGCGCGGTGACGACGAGAATCGTGTCGTCCGGGTGCAGCAGGATCGCGCTCATCGCGTCGCCTCGATGGAGCGTACCGCGTCCCACAACGTCGCTGGGATCGGCCAATCGGCGTAGCGCAACGTCGCTTCGACCTGTTCCCTGCCGACCAGCCCGGGGATGACCCCAGCGACGGCCGGCTCGCGCGTCGGAAATTGCAGCGCCGCAGCCGGCAGCGGAACATCGAACGCCGCGCAAATCCGTTCGAGTTCGGCGACCCGCGCGACGATTTCCGGGGGCGGGGCCGCGTAGTTGAAGTGGCTGGCGCTGCGGCTACCCTCGACGAGGATGCCGCTATTGTACGGGCCGCCGACGACGAGCCGCGTACCGCTCGCGCGGCACCGGTCGATCAGCGGCAGCGCATCGGCCTGTTCGAGCAAAGTATAGCGCCCGGCGAGCAGGATGACGTCGAGCTCGACGCGCTCGAGCAGCTCGAGGCACACCGCGACTTCGTTGACGCCGACGCCGATCGCGCCGACCTCGCCGCCATCGCGCAAGCTGCGCAGCGCGCGATAGCCGCCGTCGAGGAAATCGGCCATATGGCGCGGCGCGTCCTCGCCATGCGTCATCGCACCGAGATCATGCGCGAACAGTAAGTCGATCCGCTCGCGCCGCAGCCGCGTGCGGCTCTCCGCGACGCTGCGCAGCACCGCGTCGTACGAATAATCGAACACCGGCTCGAGCGCAGGCGCATCGACGAAGCCGTGGCGTTCGGCGGCGGCCGAGTCGGTCGGCTCGAGCAAGCGGCCGACCTTGGTCGAGACGATCGCGGTCGCGCCCGGGTCATGCTCGGCGAGCGCCGCGCCGAGGCGCGTCTCGGCGAGCCCGAAGCCGTAATGCGGCGCGACGTCGAAATAGCCGATCCCCGCGGCGAGCGCGGCGGCGACGGTATCGCTCGCGACTTGGTCGTCGACCGCGCGATAGAGGTTGCCGATCCCGGCGCAGCCCATGCCGAGCTGTGGCAGCGCGATCATCGTGCCCCCCGCGCGGTCAGGCCGAACAGCAAGACCACCAGGAAGCATCCGGCGGGCACCAGCATCGCGGGCACGATCGATCCGCTCGCATCCGAGACCAGCCCCATCACCGCGGGAAAGATCGCCCCGCCGATGATCGCCATGACGAGCAGCGCCGACCCCGCCTTGGTGCGCGTCCCCAGCCCGTCGACCGTCTCGGCGAAGATCGTCGGATACAGGATCGACATGAAGAAGCTGCTCGCAACGAGCGCCAGCACCCCCGGCATGCCGCCGACCAGCCCCGCGAAGGCGCAGCACGCCGCCGCAGCGGCGGCGAACCCCGCGAGCAGCGGCAGCGGCCGGATCCGCCCCATCAGCGCGGCGCCGATGAAGCGGCCGACCATGAACACCACGAGCGACGCGGTGAGATAGCCCGCCGCCTCGGTCGCGCGCGTGCCCGGCACCGCGACTTCGCTGTAGCGGATCATGAAGCTCCACACCCCGACCTGCGCGCCGACATAGAAGAATTGCGCGAGCACCCCGAACAAGAAGCGCGGCGCGCGCGCGAGCGCGGCGAAATCGGCGGCGGCGCCGACGCCTTCGTCGGGCTCGGGCTGGGTCGCGATCGCCGGGAAGGGGGCGAGCCGGATCAGCACCGCCCAGACCAATACGCCGAGCCCGATCACGAGATAGGGGATTTGCACCGCCGCCGCCTGCGTCGCGCGGTCGAGCGTATGCGGCGCGTCCGACAGGATGAAGGCGCGCCCGATCAGCACGCCGGTGATCGAGCCGAGCGGATTGAACGCCTGCGCGAAGTTGAGTCGCCGCGACGCCGTCTCGGGGCTGCCGAGCCGCGCGATCAGCGGATTGGCGGAGGTTTCGAGGAACGCCAGGCCGCTGGCGATGACGAACAAAGCGATCAGGAAGAAGGGATAGCTCAGCGCCGCCGCAGCGGGCCAGAACAGCAGCGCGCCCGCGCCGTAAAGGCCGAGCCCGAGCAGCACCGCGGCGCGATAGCCATACGCGCGCATGAACAGAGCGGCCGGGATGGCGAGGCAGAAATAGCCGAGATAGAAAGCCGATTGCACCAGCCCCGCGCCGAAATCGCCGAGGCTGAACAGCCCTTTGAAGTGCGCGATCAGCACGTCGTTGAGATTGTTGGCAGCGCCCCACAGGAAGAAGAGCGCGACGATCAGAACGATCGGCACGATGCGTGTCGCAGGCGATTGGCTCGGCGTCATATCAACCCTTTTCCATCGAGGCGGATTACGGGCACGAAGCCACCCGCAGGTTTGCGCGGCATCTCGAAATGCAACCCGGTCGCATCCTGACGGTGCGCGACGGGCCCGCCGCCGAGCAGCGTCGCGCGTTCGATCACCCCCGTAAGCCGCCCATGCGCAAGCGACCCGACCGTCGCGGTGCCGACCGGCCAACCGAGGAACAGCACGTAGAGCGCGCCCTTGTTGGTCGTGAAGCGCACGTCGCGCGCCGTGAAGCTTCCCGCGCCGGCTTCGTTCTGCATCCCCGGCGTCAGTCGGGTCGGCCCCTCGCCATACAGGCGCCATGGCCGCGAGCCGAAGATCGCTTCGTCGTTGATCGCGGTCCAGCCGCCGAGGCGGTCGAGAATCTTCTCCTCCTCGCTGTCGATCGCGCCATGCCCCGGTTGCGGGATCGAGAGCAGCAGATTGCCGTTCTTCGAGACGACGTCGGCCAGGCGTTGCACGACCTGCTCGGCGGTCTTGTAGCTTTTGTCGTTCAGCCGCGCGACGTTGTAGAACCAGTCGCCGATGCAGGTGTCGGTCTGCCACGGCTCGTCCCACAGGTGATCGGTAAAGCCGCGCTCGACATCCTGCACCACGCCGAAACGCTCGTTCGGCTTCAACTGTTTTGCGAACAGCGCGACGTCGATCTTGCCCGACCAGCCGATCGAACGGTTGTAATAATCCGCCGCCGCCTCGAGCCCGATCGACCCGAACGGCAGCCCGTAATCGTCGAAATAGACCAAGTCGGGCTTGTATTTCTCGACCAGGTCGGTCTGCCGCAACAGCCATTTGGTGACGTAGGCTGGGTTGTCGGTCGGGCCGGTCTCGATCCACTGGCCGTCGTGCTTGTCGTGCCAGGCTTCCATGCCGGGGATCGTGTCGATCCCGTTCGGCATGACGGCATGGCCGCCGGTATATAACTCCTGCGGGTCGAGCCCGTCCCACCATTGTCCGGCGCCGTCCGCCTTGCGCAGGCGGAAGGCATCGTAGCGCTCGCCCTTTCTGGGACCGGTCGGGTCATAGCCATAAGCGGTTTGATACCAGTGCCAGCTGTGCGCCGAATGGTTCGACACGCCGAACTTGAGCCCGGCCTTGCGCGCGGCTTTCTCCCACGTGCCGACGACGTCGCGCTTCGGGCCGACACGCAGCGAATCCCACGCGTGATAGCGGCTGTCGAAGCAGTCGAGATTGTCGTGATGATTGGCGAGCGCCATGAAATAGCGCGCGCCGACCTTCTTGTAGCGCGCGATCAGCGCGTCGGGGTCCCAGCGATCGGCGGTCCAGCGGTTCTGGATGTCCTTCATCCCCGCGACAGAGGGATGGCCGTAGGTCTCGAGGTGGTGCGCGTACATCGGGTGACCCTGCATGTACATGAAGCGGCCGTACCAATCGCCCTGCTCGGGCACCGATTGCGGCCCCCAGTGCGACCAGATGCCGAGCTTCGCATCGCGAAACCAGTCGGGGTAGCGATAGTTGGAGACGAGCGACGGCCAGTTGGGCTCGACCGGCCCCTTTGCCAGCCCCATCGGGCTCTGCGCGAGCGCGCCGCGTGCCATCGGCAGCGCCGCCATGCCGGCGAGGATCGCGCGGCGGGTGAGACTCACTTGCCGAGCGTTCGCGCGATCGCGCCGAGCGCGAGCGGGCGCATCACGGCATAGCCTTGCGCGGTCGGATGGACGCCGTCGCTCGCAAGGCCGGGCTTCATCGCGCCCTCGGGCGTCGCCAAGGCGGCGAAATAATCGACGTACACGAAGCCTTGCGCCTTGGCGTAGCTGCGCAGCCAGGCGTTGAGCGCTGCGATCTGCGGCACGGGCTGTTTCGACGGGCTCCACGGGAAGGCCGCGGCAGGCGGGACCGAAGCGAGGATCACCTTGATGCCGTGCGCGCGGGCGAGTTCGGCCATGCTCGCGATATTGCCCTCGACCGTCTCCATCGTCGCCGCGCCGGTATTGCCCGCGACATCGTTGGTGCCCGCCATGATGTGCACCGCCTGCGGCTTGAGCGCGATCACGTCGGCGCGGAAACGCGCGAGCATCTGCGGCGTCGTCTGGCCGCTGATCCCGCGATCGACCACGCCGTTGCTAAACAGCGCGGCGTCGGCGTGGATCCAATTGTCGGTGATCGAATCGCCCATGAAGACGATACGGACCGGCGTGCGGCTCTCGGTCAGCACCTGATTGGCGGCGGCATAGCGGCACAATTGGCCGAAGTCGCGCGTCAGCATGTGGAGCTTCCAACGTTCCCGGCCGGGGTCGTCGCTCGGGTCGGAATGCTGCGGGCAGGGGTCGGCGACGATGCCGACCGGGTCGCTCGCATAGGCATCGCCCGGGACATTGGTCTGGGCCTGGGCGGCCGGCGCTAACGCCGCGAGCAGCGGCAGCATCCACACGGTGTGACGCATCGATAATCCTCTCCAATGCCTTCCAAGCGGCGGGCGCGTTGCCGCGCGCCCGGCTCGGGGCCGCATCGCTTTATGGTGTTCATGGATAAAGTTCAATTCCACATATGAACGAATTTTGGTATTTGGTCAGCGGGGGAAGATGCCCTTGCTCGCGCCGAAGGCGTGGAACAGGCCGGGCCAAGCCGATCCCGGCATGGTCGACGCCAAGCGCGCGCCGAAGCCGTGTCCGCCGGCGTCGAACACGTGAAGTTCGCTTGGCCGCTTCTTTGCGATCAGCGCGCTGAACAAGGTGATACTGTTCGCGACGGGAACGAGCCCGTCGTCGGCGGCATGGACGAGGAAGGCCGGCGGGGTGTCGGCGGTGACGCGCGTTTCGACCGATCCGGCATGGCGCAGCGCGGCGGGTGCGTCGCGCCCGAGCAGATTGTCGCGCGATCCGCCATGCGTGAAGGACGCCTCGAGGCTCACCACGGGATAGAGCAGCCCGACCAGATCGGGTCGCGCCGATACCGCGTCGATGCGATCGACCGGGGCATAGGTCGGCTCGGCGAAGCGCGTCGCGAGCGACCCGGCGAGATGCCCGCCCGCCGAAAAGCCGAGCGCGGCGATTTTGCCCGGATCCACCTTGAAGCGCGCCGCCTCGGTACGGATCAGCCGCAGCGCGCGCTGCGCATCCTGCAGCGGCACGAGCGCCTGATTCGACCAGCCTTCGCTGGGGAGCCGATACAACAGGATGAAGGCGGTGATCCCGCGCGCGTTGAGCCACGCGGCCTGCTCCTCGCCTTCATTGTCGTACGACAGGAAACCATAGCCGCCGCCCGGCATCAGCAGCACCGCGGCGCCATTAGGCTGCGCCGCGCGCCGCACGACGAGCGCAGGCTGCGCGATCCCCGTGATCCAGCGATCGGGACGCTGTGGGTCGTGCGACTGGTCCGCCACCTTGCGCGTGATCGCGGCGTGGCGGTCGCCGGGGATCGCGCCTGGCCATAACGGGACGATCTCGTCGGCGGGCTTGGTCTGCGCGTGCAGCATCGTTGGGGCGAGGGCCGCCAACGTCGTCGCACCGAGCAGCAGGGTGCGGCGGGTCGTGATTTCGTCGAGCATGCTTGGTCCTTCACAGCGTTCGACTCACAACATAACCGATCATCGCGCGATGGCATCAGCAAACCCCGCGCGTTGCGCTGGTTGTGCTCCGCTTCGCACTCGGCTAACCGCGCCTGCCTGCGACGGCGCCGGTCGCGCCGCGCCCTGGAGGGTCCGCCATGAGCAACGCTGCCGCCCCGCAGCTCCACCCGATCGCGCACGAGGATTTCGTCGCCGACACGCAGGCGGTCGCCGAGGCCGTGCTGCGCGAAGGCTGGACCCCGGATTTCGTGATCGGCATCGGGCGCGGCGGGTTGGTGCCGGCGGTTTTCCTCTCGCACGCGCTCGACGTGCCGATGCTGTCGATCGACGTCTCGGCGCAACTGCCCGATTTCGCGGGCGATCTGCTCGCTAAGCTCGCGGCGAAAAGCGCTGCGGGCGCGCGGCTGCTGTTCGTCGACGACATCAACGACAGCGGGGCGACGATCGCGGAAATCCGACGGCGTCTGGCAGAGGCCGGAAGCGAGCGCGCTGCAGTGCGCTTCGCGGTGTTGATCGACAATCTGGGATCGCAGGATCGGGTCGACTATCGCGCGCGGACGATCGACCGGGCGAGCGACAAAAGGTGGTTCGTCTTCCCGTGGGAAGCGGTCGGCGCCCCGGCGACGATCGTCGCCGAGGCGCTTTCGGTTCCCGAACGCCTCGCCTGAGACGCCGCGCGGCTCAGCCGAGCCCGCGGCCCAGCACCCGCGTCAGCCGCGCCGAGAAGGCGCGCGGGTCGACCGGCAGTTCGCCATCGGCGATCCGCGCTTCGTCGAACAGCAAATGCGCCGCGTCCTCGCGCAGCCCCGCATCGGAGCCCTCGGCACCGAGCTTCTCGATCAGCGGGTGACGCGGGTTGATCTCGAGCACCGGCTTGGCGGTCGTGTCGAGCCGGCCCGCGCCGGCGAGCAGCTTCTCGAGCTGACGGTCCATGCCGTGGTCGGGCGCGACCAAGCAGACCGCGCTTTCGGTCAGGCGTTCGGACACGCGCACGTCCGACACGGCATCGCCGAGCGTCGTCTTCACGAAGGCGATGAAGTCGTTGACCGTCTCCGACGCGGGGGGCGTCGGTTCGGTGCCTTCGGGCAGCGGGATCAGGCTGAGATCGGCCAGACCCTGCGTCACCGACTTGAACGGCTTGCCGTCGAAATCCATGCCGGCCGCCGCCCAGAAGCTGTCGACATGGTCGCTCAGCAGCAGCACCTCGATCCCGCGCGCACGGAAGCCCTCGAGCTGCGGCGACGAGGCAAGCCGGTCGAGATCGGGCCCGAGCGCGTAATAGACTGCGGTCTGGTTGTCCTTGAGGTCGGCGGCATACTCCTTGAGCGAGCGCCATTCCCCGCCCGAATTGGTGGTCTTGAAGCGCGCGAGGCCGAGCAGCGTGTCGCGCCGCGCATAATCCTCGTACAGGCCCTCCTTGAGCACCGCGCCGAACGTGTCCCACAGCTTGAGATAGCGCTCGGCGTCGTTGCTCGACAGCTTGTCGAGTTCGCTCAGCACGCGGTTCGACACGCCCTTCTGGATCGCGGCGAGCACCGGGCTGTCCTGGATCATCTCGCGCGAGACGTTGAGCGGCAGGTCGCTCGAATCGACGAGGCCACGCACGAAGCGCAGATAGCGCGGCAGGATCTCGGCCTCGTCGGTGATGAACACGCGGCGGACATAGAGCTTCATCCGCCCGGCGCGATCGGGATCGAACAGGTCGAACGGCTTGGTTTCGGGAATGAAGGCGAGCACCGTATATTCGTGCACGCCCTCGGCGCGGTAATGCAGCGTCAGCGCGGGCGCGTCGAACTGACCCGCCACGCTGCGGTAGAAATCGGTATAGTCCTCCCCGCTGATCTCGGACTTTGGCTTGGTCCACAGCGCAGCGCCGTCGGCGATCTGCTTGGGCTCGGCGTCGGGCGTGTCCCTGAGGAAGATCGGCACGGGCACATGGCCCGATTGCGCCTTGATCGTCCGCTCGATCGTGAAGGCGTCGGTATAGCCGGTGGCGTCTTCCTTTAGGTGGAGCAGCACGCGGGTGCCACGCGCGGGAGCGGCGGCAACGTCCACTGGTTCGATCGTGTAGGTGCCCTGGCCGTCCGACGACCACAGCGCCGCAGTGTCGACGCCGGCGCGGCGCGACGTCACCTCCACCTGATCGGCGACCATGAAGGCGGAATAGAAACCAACGCCGAACTGTCCGATCAACTGGCTGCCTTCGGCGTCCTTGGCGCCCGCGATCTTGTCCATGAACGCCTTGGTGCCCGAGCGCGCGATCGTGCCGAGCGCTTCGCCCAGTTCGTCCTCGCTCATGCCGATGCCGTTATCCTCGATCGTCAGGCGACGCGCCTCGGGGTCGAGCGTGACGGTGATGCGCGGCTGGCCGTCGTCGCCGAGCAAGCTTGCGTTGCTGAGCCCTTCGTAGCGCAATTTCTCGCACGCATCGGCGGCGTTCGAGATCAGCTCGCGCAGGAACACATCCTTGTCCGAATAGACCGAGTGCACCATCAGATGCAGCAGCTTGGCGACATCGGCTTCGAACGAGCGGGGGGCGGCGGTGGTCGTCGTCATGGTTTCCACGATCTCTCCGGTTGATGGGACCTGCGACATGGACGTCGCATCGGTTGGTTTCAAGCTTGTCGCGCCGCAGCGCCTGCAGGGGGCGTCAGGGCTTCTCGAGAATGTCGCGGATGCGGGTCGCCAGTGCCTCGACCGCGAAGGGCTTGGTAATCATCGCCATGCCGGGTTCGAGAAAGCCGTTGGCGATCGTCGCATTCTCGGCATAGCCGGTCATGAACAGCACCTTCAGCGCGGGGCGCGTCACGCGCGCGGCATCGACCAGCTGGCGGCCGTTGAGCCCGGGCAGGCCGATATCGGTGACGAGCAGGTCGAGGGGGACGTCGCTCTGCAGCAGCTTCAGTCCGGAAGGGCCGTCCGACGCCTGCAGCGTGCGATAGCCGAGCTCCTCGAGCACATCGACGACCAGATCGCGCACCGCGGTTTCGTCCTCGATCACCAGTACGGTTTCGCCCTCGGCACGGTGCGCGTCACTTAGCGCAGCTTGATCCGGCTCGTCGGCATTGGCCTCGCCATAATAGCGCGGGAGGTAGAGCTTGACCGTCGTCCCCTGGTCGAGCTCGGAATAGATCCGCGCATAGCCTTCGGACTGGCGGGCGAAGCCATAGATCATCGACAGGCCGAGCCCGGTGCCCTGGCCGATCGGCTTGGTCGTGAAGAACGGCTCGAACGCCTTCTCGATCGTGGCCTTGCTCATCCCGCTGCCGGTGTCGGTGACGCAGATGCAGACATATTGGCCGGGCTTCACGTCGCGCTGGCGGGCGGCATACGCGCTGTCGAGATGGGCGTTGGCGGTCTCGATCGTCAGCACGCCGCCGTCGGGCATCGCGTCGCGCGCGTTGATCGCAAGATTGAGGATCGCGCTTTCGAGCTGGTGCGGGTCGCACAGCGTCTGCCACAGCCCGCCCGCGGTGACGATCTCGAGCGCGATCGTCTCGCCAATCGTGCGGCAGATCAGCTCCTCCATCCCCGAGACCAAGCGGTTGGCGTTGACCGGCTTTGGATCGAGCGGCTGGCGGCGCGAGAAAGCGAGCAGGCGGTGGGTGAGTGCCGCAGCGCGGTTCGCCGAGGTGATCGCGGTCGTCGCATAGCGCTCGATCTTGCTCGTTTCGCCCTTCGCGATCTGCCGCTGGATCATGTCGAGCGACCCGATCACGCCGGTCAGCAGATTGTTGAAATCGTGCGCGATGCCGCCGGTGAGCTGGCCTACGGCTTCCATCTTCTGTGCCTGGCGCAGCGCCTCCTGCGCGTCCTCGAGTTCCGCCGTGCGCTCGGCCACGCGCTGTTCGAGCGTGGCGTTAGCATCCTGCACCTGCTGGAACAGCCGGGCATTGTCGATCGCGACCGACGCCTGGCCGGCGAGCCCCTGGATCAGCCCCTCATGCCGTTCGGTGAAGCGCCCGGGCTCGGGATGGCCGAACAGCAGGCCACCAAGCACGTCGCCCGAGCGCGACACCACCGACACCGCGAGATAGCTGCGCACCGGCAGGTGCCCAGGAGGCATTCCGTAGTGCGGCGCTGACTGGCCGTAGCGGGGATCGGCGAGGATATCGTCCGAGCGGATCACGCCGTCGTTGCGGAAGGTCGGGCCGAACACCGCGGTCGCGCGCGGCAATCCCAGTTTGGCGAAGTCGGCCCGGTCGGCCCCGGCGAGGGTGTAGAGGTGCAGCCGTTCGCCGCTCGCATCCATCACGTTGTGGAAATAGGCGCCGAACCGCGCGCCGGTCAGCTCGACCCCGGCCTCGCTGACCATCTGCACGATCCGCTCGAGGTCGAGCTCGGCGGCGAGCGCCGCGCCGGCGCGGTTGAGCGTGCCGAGCGCCTGCGTCTCCTGGCGCAACGACTGTTCGACGCGGGCGCGCTCGGTATCGTCGCGGAAGGTCAGTACGGCACCGACGCGGCGGCCGTCGGACATTACGATCGGACGCGCTGCGCCGCGCGCGAGGAGTTCGCGGCCATCGCTGCGCCGGATCCGCCAGCTCGCGTCGAGCACGGTCTCGCCATGCAACGCGGCGCGCGCCAGCGGGAGCTCGAGTGGGGGGTAGGGATCGCCCGCGACCGTCCACAGGCTGTACGCGGCGGCATAGCCGTGGGGCGAGACGCCGAGCTGGCGCGTGCCGTGGAGCCGTTCGGCGGCGTCGTTGACGAAGGTGATCGCGCCGGTCGCATCGGTGACGATCACGCCCTCGGTCAGTTGCGCGAGGATCGCGCCGCGTTCGGCGGCCTCGACGATCCGCTCGGCTTCGTCGCGGCGCTGTTCGGTGACGTCACGATAGAAGACCGCGAGCCCGTCGGACACGGGATAGGCGCGCATGTCGAGCCTGGCCGAGCGTCCGTCGGGCCAGACGTAGCGATGCTCGAGCGCGACCGCGACGCGCTCTGTCATCGCCTTGCGGTAGAGGTCCTGCAGTGCCGGTGCCGCGTCGGGATGCGCCTCCCAATGCGTACGCCCGACGATCTCGGCACGCGGACGCGTTTCGAGCCGCATCGCCTCGTCGTTGATGTCGATGATGCGAAAGTCGCGGTCGAGCAGCAGGAAGGCCTCGCCCATATTGGCGAGCACGTCCTGCGCGCGGTCGCGTTCGGCGCGCAGCGCGGCTTCGGCAGCGGCCTGGCGCCGCTCCGCCGCGACCCGTTCGGTCGTCTCGATGACGATCGCGAGCACCCCGGCCGGGTTGCCCGCTTCGTCGATCACCGGAGAATAATCGAGGTTCATGAACACCTGTTCGGGGTGGCCATGACGGTGCAGCGTCAGCTCCAGATCGCGATAGGCGAGCGTCCCGCCCGCGAGTACGGTCCGCATCACATGGTCGTTGAAGTCGGCGACTTCGGCCCAGCCCTCGCGGACCTTCGATCCGAGCAGCTGCGGATGCCGCGTGCCGGCAATGACCGAATAGGCGTCGTTGTAGAGCATGATGCCGTCGGGGCCCCACAGCATCGCGATCGGCACCGCGGAGCGCAGCAGCAGCGCGGTCGCGGTGCGCAGGCTGTGCGGCCAGGCGTCGGCGGGGCCGAGCGGGGTCTGCGCCCAGTCAAAGCCTCGCATCAACTCGCCAAGGTGTCCGCCGCCATTGAGGAACGCCAATGAACCCGCAGTCCGCACGCCGAAATCCTTAGCCGTTCCCGGTGCCCGAGCGCCGGTTGCCAATCTCTTAAACAGATGCGGCCATCTGTGAAGCGGCGTTCGCCCGGTGGGTGCGTCGTGCCTCTCGTCTGCGGGCTCGCCGAGGACGGTGCGGTGGTGCCGGCTGCAGGAATCGAACCCGCGACATCCAGTTTACAAAACTGGCGCTCTACCAACTGAGCTAAGCCGGCACGGTAACCCCCAATGCGTCAGCTGATGCCGAAGGTCCAGCCCTCGGTGCGCGCAATTTCGCGGGTCAGCGCGGGCGGGTGCCACAAATCGTCGCGCGTGGCGTTCGCGCGGAGCCAGGCCGCGGTGAGAATCGCATCGGTGGCATGGTCGGTGTAGCGCGCGAGCGGCGTATGCGCGCAACTGCCGAGCGCGGCGAGGCCCGCGTCGAGCGCGGCGGCGTCGCGCAGCTTGCTCAGGCCCTTGCGCAGCCCGGCGGCGCGCGCGGCGATCGTCGTGTAGATCTCGACGACGCACGCACCGCGCTGCGGTGCGGGGTCGATCGGCCAGACGGGGAGGGCGCGGCCGAGATGGTGGAGCAGCCGCATTCCGGCGAAGCTCGCCTTGGCGACCTGCGCCGCGCCGATCGCGTCATAGACGGTCGAGGGCTTGCCGAATCCAGCGGCGTTGTGATGCGCCTCGCAGCGGCGGAAGTGGAGGAAATCGGCCTTCGTCCCGTCGGCCGCGCCGAGATAGAAATGCGTGCCGCGGCGCGATTCGAGAAACGACGCGGCCCCGAGATCGCCGTCTGGGGCGTGCGCATCGACATGGCCCCAGAAGGCGCGCGCGGTCGTCGGGGCGTCTTCGCCCGGAAGATAGGCGCCGCGCAGCACGAATGGCGGGGCGAAGCTGAAGTCGAAGCCGACCAGTAATGGCGTATCGCCTTGTGCTCGGAGCCAGTGGAGAATGTCGGTCCGCGACCAGGCGCCGCGCGGCGGCGCAACGAGCGCCGGCGCTTCGCTCCCGCGCTCGCACACAGCGACGGCGATTCCGGGATGGCGCGCGCCCTTCGCGCCCGACCAGTCGATCGCGGCGAAGCGGGTGAAATGGGCGGGGGTCACGGTCGTTTGCGTGGTCTGCCGGGCTTGCGCGCGGCGGCCTGGTCGCGCGCGCGCGCGATCATCGCCTGCACGCGGGGCGGATCGGCGCTGGCGTAGCGCACGAGCACCGCCGGCCAGCCTTCGTAATGCGGCGTTTGCCAGAAGGTAGCGGGATCGGTTTCGAGCAGCATCGCCTTCGTATCCGCGTCGATCGAAAGCACGAACGAACCCGCCGCTTTGCCGAACGACACGAAGGCGCGGCCGTTCGATGCGACCTTGACCGCCGGGGCGCCATAATAAGGCGCAGCAATCGTGTCGGGCAGGGTCAGCGCGAAGGCGGCGAGCGCGTCCCAGTCGTTCATCTCTCCCCCTTCAAGCTCGCCCACCATGCCATCCGCTCAGCGATGCGCTTTTCCACCCCGCGGTCGGTCGGCACGTAGAAGGTCTGCGGCGCCATTTCGGCGGGCCAATAGTTCGCGCCCGAAAAGCCGTCGGCGCTGTCATGGTCATAGGCATAGCCCTTGCCGTAGCCGATCTCCTTCATCAGCTTGGTCGGCGCGTTGAGGATATTCTCGGGCGGCATCAGCGACCCGGTCTCGCGCGCCGAGGCCCAGGCGGCCTTCTGCGCCTTGTATGCGGCGTTCGATTTGGGGGCGGTCGCGAGATACAGGCACGCCTGTGCGATCGCGAGCTCGCCCTCCGGGCTGCCGAGGAAATCATAGGCGTCCTTGGCGGCGAGGCACTGCGTCAGCGCGTTCGGGTCGGCGAGGCCGATATCCTCGACCGCCATGCGCACCATCCGCCGCAACAGGTAGAGCGGTTCCTCGCCCGCGGTGAGCATCCGCGCGAGATAGTAAAGCGCTGCCTGTGGGTCCGACCCGCGCACCGCTTTGTGGAGCGCGGAGATGAGGTTGTAATGCCCCTCGCGATCCTTGTCATAGACCGCGACGCGCCGCTGGAGGAAGGCGGAGAGGCCGGCGGGGTCGAGCGGCTCGGGCAGGTTTACCGCGAACAGCGTCTCGGCCTGGTTGAGCAAGAAGCGGCCGTCGCCATCGGCGCTGGCGATCATTGCATCGCGCGCTTCGGGCGTGAGCGTGAGCGGCTGCTCCTCGATCTGCTCGGCGCGGTCGAGCAATTTGCCGAGCGCGGCGTGGTCGAGGCGGTGGAGGATCAGCACCTGCGCGCGGCTGAGCACGGCGGCGTTGAGCTCGAACGACGGGTTCTCGGTCGTCGCGCCGACCAGCGTGACGGTGCCATCCTCGACATAGGGCAGGAAGCCGTCCTGCTGCGCGCGATTGAAGCGATGGATCTCGTCGACGAACAGCAAGGTGCGCTTGCCGATCCGGGCATGGTCGCGCGCTTCGGCGAACGCCTTCTTCAGATCGGCGACGCCCGAGAAGACCGCCGAGATCGCGACGAAGCGCAAGCCGACCGCATCGGCGAGCAGCCGCGCGATCGTCGTCTTGCCGGTGCCGGGCGGCCCCCACAGGATCATCGAGGACAGCCGGCCGGCGGCGACCATCCGCCCGATCGCGCCTTCGGGGCCGGTGATATGCTCCTGGCCGACGACTTCGGCTAGCGTGGTCGGGCGGAGCCGATCGGCGAGCGGGGCGGTCGCGCTCACCGCCTCGGCGGCGGGCGGATCGAAGGCGGCAAAGAGATCGGGCATGCGCTGAAGATAGGGTGCGGCGAGCGGAAGTCACGCGTCGCCGCGGCGGAGGCCGGGGCCGCTTGATGCCTTTGCGCAGGCAGCGCCACGAAACGCAGCTGCCCCGGCCTGCGCCGGGGCCACGAAGTTTGTTCCAAGATATATCTTGAACTCCGCTATGGAAGATATATCTTAGCGCTATCGAGTCTCAGAAAGGAACGATATGTTTGGAATGCATAAACGCGCCGGCCAGCGCATGGGCGGGCATCATCACATGGGCATGCACGGCGGTTTCGGCGGCGGGCGCGGCCAAGGCCGGGGCGAAGGCGAGGGCCGCGGGTCCCCGCGCGGACGGCGGATGTTCGACGGCGGCGAACTGCGGCTCGTCCTGCTCAAGCTGATCGCCGACGAGCCGCGCCACGGCTACGACCTGATCCGCTCGATCGAGGAGCTGACGGGGGGCGCCTATGCGCCGAGCCCGGGGGTGGTCTATCCCACGCTCACGCTGCTCGACGAAATGGAGCTGATCGAGGCCCGCGAAGCGGAGGGCGCCAAGAAGCGCTTCGCGATCACCGCCGGAGGGACTGCGCATCTCGCCGAGAATGCTGAGCTGGTCGAGGCGCTGTTCGCACGTCTGGCCGAAGTCGGCGCCGAGCGCGCGCGGACCGACAGCGCGTCGGTTCGTCGCGCGATGGGCAACCTCAAGGAAGTGCTGATGCACAAGCTGCGCGCCGAGGAGGTGGAAAAGGAAACGCTCCACCAGCTCGTCGCGCTGATCGACGAAGCCGCGCAGAAGATCGAGCGGCTGTAATGACACGGCTCCAGCTTCTGCGCCGACGCCTGGCGATCGCCGACGAAGCCGGAGCCCCTATCGGGAGACTTACGATGAGCCATAGTGCAACCGCCCGCGTCCCCACCGCGAGCGCCAGCAAATACCTCCAGCAGACGTGCAAGCATTCGGAGCACAATCTGGCGGTGACGTTCACTCCGGAGCACGGGACGATCGTCTTTCCCAAGGACGCGCGCGGCGCCGATCATCCCGGCGATGCGACGGTCACCTTCGATGCCCATCCCGATATGCTCGAGGTGCGGATCGATGCCACGTCCGAGGCGCAACTCGAGGGGCTGAAGGGCGCGGTCGCGCGCCATGTCGATCGCTTCGCGTTTCGCGAGGCACCGCTGGTCTACGACTGGTGCTGATTGCGGCGATCACCAGCGGGTGCGGGATGGAGGGAGGAATGTATCGCCTCCCTCTTTTCATTTCGGGATGAGCAGCCGGGAGCGACCCTGCCAGGTCGTAGACTCTTAAAGCGGTCA
>NZ_JH584241.1:3449385-3471520 GCF_000241485.1 Sphingomonas sp. PAMC 26605 | reverse complement strand
AGACCGGTGCGTCGTGGGCCGCTATTAAAAGCGCCACCGACCCCCTTCCGTCATCCCCGCGCAGGCGGGGATCCATACTGGCTGACGGCGCAGGACTGGACGGACGGGACTAATGGATTCCCGCCTACGCGGGAATGACGGGCAGGTTGCACGAAATTTCGTGCCAGACCGTCATTGCGCAACGTCGGCTTCCACCGCTTTTTGCCGTTCCGCCCATGCGTAAGGAGAGGGCACTTTATGGCTCAACGCCCTAGGCGGCTTGCGCAACACTGGTCGGCAGCGTCCCGGCGCGCCGCTCGAGCACCTTCAGATAGGTGTCGAGCACCACCTGGTTGATCCGCTCCCATTGATAGGTCGCGGCGGCGGCATGGCCTGCTGCGCCTGCGCTCTTGCGGAACGCATCGTCCTCGCAGAAGCGCTGCAGCGCATCGGCATAGCCCTCGATATCGGTCGGCGGGACGATCAGTCCGGTCTCGCCATCGGCGATCAGCCCGACCGCGCCCGAGGCGCGCGCCGCGACCACCGGAACCCCCGCCGCCATCGCTTCCAGCGTGACGTTGCCGAAGGTCTCGGTCAGGCTCGGGTTGAAGAACACGTCCATCGACGCGACCGCGCGGCCGAGATCGTCGCCGGTGAGATAGCCCGCGAACACCGCATTGGGCGCCTGCTGCGCGAACCAGTCGCGCGCGGGGCCTTCGCCGACGACGAAGGTGCGATATTTGACGCCGCGCTGGTCGAGCACGCGCAGCGCCTGCGCGAACACGTCGAGCCCCTTTTCCTTGACCAGCCGCCCAAGGAACCCGACCGCGATCTCGTCATCGCCGATGCCGAGGCTGCGGCGCCAAGCGAGATCGCGTCGCGCCGGGTTGAAACGATCGTGATTGACCCCGCGCGACCAGCGCGTGACCGGCGTCGGCACGCCCCATTCGTGGAGGATCTCGCCCATCATCTGGCTCGGCGCGAGCACTTCGTCGACGCGGCTGTAGAAGCGCGTCTGCGCGCGGATCATGATGGGGACGAGGAACCCGAGCCCGTAATAGCTCATATAGGTCTCGAAGCGCGTGTGGTACGACGCGACGCACGCGATATTGTGCTTCTCGGCATAGTCGAGCGCCTTGTGGCCGAGCCGGTCGGGCGCCGAGAGATGGATCAGATTGGGCTTGAACGCGGCAAGATCGCGCCGCACGCGATTGCCCATGCCGCGCGTCAGTTTGTATTCGCCGCGCAGCGGGATCTTGATCGACGGCGCGCTGACGAGGTCGCCGGTCGGCGGGAAGGCCGGGGTGCGGCTGGTCGGGGCATAGATGCGCACTTTGACTCCGCGACTAAGCAAATGGCCGACGAGCAAATTGAGCGTCTGGTTCGCACCATCGCGGGTATAGTTATAGTTGCCGCTGAACAGCGCCACGCGGAGATCGGAAGCTTGCATCGCACGGCGCCATAGCGAAGCGCGGGGCGCGTGACTATCTCTCGCGGCAAATCCCTTAGCGCCTGGAGCCGTACATGACCGATCTGTCCGCTTTTCCGATCACCCAGCGCTGGCCGGCGCAGCATCCCGAGCGGTTGCAACTCTATTCGTTGCCGACGCCCAACGGCGTCAAGGTGTCGATCATGCTCGAGGAGACCGGATTGCCCTATGAGCCGCATCTCGTCGATTTCGCCAAGGACGACCAGAAGAGCCCCGAATACGAATCGCTCAATCCCAACGGCAAGATTCCGGCAATTCTCGATCCGCAGGGCCCAGGGGGCACGCCGCTCGCTTTGTTCGAATCGGGCGCGATCCTGCTCTACCTAGCCGAGAAGACCGGGCAGTTCCTGCCGCGCGATCCGGTCGCCCGGCTGCAGGCGATCCAGTGGGTGATGTTCCAGATGGGCGGGGTCGGGCCGATGTTCGGGCAGGTCGGCTTCTTCGTCAAATTCGCCGGCAAGGATTTCGAGGATAAGCGCCCGCGCGATCGCTACGTCGCCGAGGCGACGCGGCTGCTCGGCGTGATGGACACGGCGCTGGCCGGCAAGAGCTGGTTCCTCGGCGAGGACTATACGATCGCCGACATCTCGATGCTCGGCTGGGTCAACGGGCTCGTCAATTTCTACGGCGCGGGGGATCTTGTCGGGTTCGACTCGTTCGCCAACGTCAAGGCGTGGCTTGCGCGCGGGCTGGAACGGCCGGCGGTGCAACGCGGCCTCCACATCCCGGCGCGGGGGTAGCGCTCAGGCGGCGGCGTGGACTTGCGCGAAGCCTTCGAAATAGCCGCGGACGTTCGGGTCGGTGATCGGCGCGAGCAGCTCCGCGACGGTTTCGGGAAGCGTCGCTCCGCCGCCCGCCGGACCGCCGTGCGCATAGCCCATCGACCATTGGCCAAAGCTCGCCTGGGTGATCTCGGAGCGCGACAGGACCACGACGGCGTGATGGCGCTTATCCTGCTTGATCCGCTCGAACACGGTGTCGATCGCCGCGTCCGGCCCCTCGAGGACCTGCAGGAAGCGTCGGCCGCCGGCTACGAGCAAGCCCGTGACGCCGACCGCGGCGTTGTTACGGCGCGAGATCCGCAGGATTGCGTCGAGCTCGTCGGGGGTGAAAGGGGTGCGGGTGCTGCTGATGTAGATGAGGCGGCGCATAAGGGGGCTCCGGGGGGACAGGCCTTCTTCCGACGGAAGGTGCGAACGCCGGGTTAATATTGCTGAGCGATTGATTTCGATCACCTAATCGACGGACGAATGGATCGTGGAGCGCGCTGCCGGCGAATGTCTGTTCCCCTCCCGTTCCAGATTGGCTATGACGGGGGCATGGCCAAACTTCAAAAGCGCTACGTCTGCCAGGCGTGTGGATCGGTGTCGCACCGCTGGCAGGGGCAGTGTGCCGATTGCGCCGAGTGGAACACGCTGGTCGAGGAAGTCGCGGCGACGGTGACGCCGTTCCAGGCCAAGCACAATTTGCAGGGCGGCGGCAGAACGATGACGCTGGTTGGGCTCGATGCCGAGATCGCCTTGCCCGAGCGGATGGCCTCTGGAATTGCCGAACTCGATCGTGCGCTCGGCGGCGGCTTCGTCGAGGGCTCGGCGACGCTGATCGGCGGCGACCCGGGGATCGGCAAGTCGACCTTGCTGCTCCAGGCGGCGGCGAAGATGGCGCTTGCGGGCCTGCGCGTCGCCTATGTCTCGGGCGAGGAAGCGGCCGATCAGGTCCGGTTACGCGCGCGGCGGCTGGGGCTTGGGCATGCGCCGGTGCAGCTCGCCGCGGCGACCTCGACGCGCGATATCCTGACGACATTGGGGCAGGGGCAGCCGCCCGCCTTGCTCGTGATCGATTCGATCCAGACGATGCACAGCGACCTGATCGAAGGCGCGCCGGGCACCGTCAGCCAGGTGCGCGCCTCGGCGCAGGAGCTGATCCGCTTCGCCAAGGAGCGCGGCACGGCGGTGGTGCTGGTCGGTCACGTCACCAAGGATGGGTCGATCGCCGGGCCGCGCGTGCTCGAACATATGGTCGACACCGTGCTGAGCTTCGAGGGCGAGCGCAGCCATCAATATCGCATCCTGCGCGCGATCAAGAATCGCTTCGGCGGGACCGACGAGATCGGCGTGTTCGCGATGGTCGCCGAAGGGCTGACCGAGGTCGGTAATCCTTCGGCCTTGTTCCTGACGCAGCGCGACGAGGGCGTGACCGGGACGACGGTGTTTCCCGCACTCGAGGGCACGCGCCCGGTGCTGGTCGAAATTCAGGCGCTGGTCGTGCGGCTGGCCAGCGGCGCGACGCCGCGGCGCGCGGTGGTCGGCTGGGACAGCGGGCGGCTCGCGATGGTGCTCGCGGTGCTCGAAGCGCGCTGCGGGCTGAGTTTCTCGACGAGCGAAGTCTATCTCAACATCGCGGGCGGGTATCGCGTACAGGACCCGGCGGCCGATCTGGCGGTGGCGGCGGCTTTGATCTCGGCCTTGTCGGAGCGGCCGGTCCCCGCCGATGCGGTGGTGTTCGGCGAGCTCGCACTGTCGGGCGAGGTCCGTCCGGTCGCCCACGGCGCGCTGCGCTTGAAGGAAGCGGGCAAGCTCGGTTTCGAGCGCGCGTTGCTTCCGGCGGCGGTGCAGGACGACAAGAGCGGGTTGAAGCTCACCGGCTTTCGTACGCTCGGCAGTTTCGTCGAGCATATGCTCGGGCGGTAGCCCCTCTCGACTACCCCAGCGCGCGCGGATAAGGCGCGGAGATGCATCTTACCGCGCTCGATATCCTCGTCCTGCTCGCCATTGGCGGTGCCGCCACTTTGGGGCTGGTGCGCGGCTTCGTAACCGAAGTGCTTTCGCTGTTCGCCTGGGTGGCGATCGTGTTCGCGGTCAAGCTGTTCCATGTACCGCTGACGCGTGCGCTGACGGGCATGGTCGGCACGACCACGGGCGCGGCGGTGCTCGCCTTCGCAATCCTCGCGGGCGTTACCTATTTCGGCGGCCGGATGGTCGCCAACGCGATCGGCGCGCGCACGCGCGATTCGATCCTCGGCCCGGTCGACCGCGCGCTCGGCTTCGGCTTCGGCGCATTGAAGGGGCTGATCCTCGCGAGTCTGGCCTTTCTGCTCGTCGTGCTGATGACCGACACGATGAGCGGGGGGCCGACGCATCGCCCGGAATGGCTGACCCAGGCCAAGGTCTATCCATTGCTCAACACGACCAGCGCGAGCATCGCCGACTTCGTCGACCGCCGCCGCAAGGGCGAGCCGGTGTTCGGCCATGTCTATGCGCCGACCGAACGCGACGTCGACGCCGACAACGCGTCCGAGTGAGCGCGGCGGGGTGACGCGCGCGGCCGCCTTGCCTACATAGGCGCAATGACCGCGCCGCTCTACACCACCGAAATTCTTCGCCTCTCGGCGACGATCCCGCATCACCAACGACTGAGTGACCCGATGGGATCGTCCGAGAAGCGCTCGCCTATCTGCGGCAGCCGGGTGACGGTCGACGTCAACATGGATTCCGACGGGCGCGTCGCCGAACTCGGCCTGCTGGTGCGCGCCTGCGCGCTGGGTCAGGCATCGGCGTCGCTGATGGGCGCCGAGGCGATCGGCAAGACCCCCGCCGAGCTCGCCGCGGCGCGCGATTCGCTTGCCGCCTGGCTGGCGAACGACGGCCCGCTTCCCGCCTGGCCGGGGTTCGCCCTCTTCACGCCGGCCCTGCCGCACAGCGCGCGGCACGCCTCGATCCGGCTCGCCTTCGAGGCAGCCGCCGAGGCTGCCGAAGCGGCTGCCAAGGCGCCGGCGTGACCCAGTCGCTGCTACTCGACGGGGTCATCCTCGGCGGGTTCGCGCTCGTCTTCGTCCTCATCTTCCGCCGCTTCGGGCTCGGCGCGACGCTCGGCTATCTCGTTGCGGGCGCGGTGGTCGGGCCGCAGGTGCTGCATCTGGTCGGCGATGCCGAATCGAAGATGGGGATCGCCGAGCTCGGCATCACCTTGCTGCTGTTCATCGTCGGGTTGGAACTCAACCCGACACGGCTGTGGGCGCTCAAGAAGGAGATTTTCGGGCTTGGCCTGCTCCAGGTCGGGCTGTGCGGAATCGCGGTGACCGGGGTCGTCTGGCTGGCGAGCCACGCCGGCTCGCCGCAGCATTTCTCCGGGGCCGCGGCGCTCGTGCTCGGCCTGCCGCTGGCGCTGTCGTCGACCGCGCAGGTCCTGCCGATGCTGCAATCGGCGGGGCGGCTGCGCACGCCGTTCGGAGAGCGCGCCTTCTCGATCCTGCTGTTCCAGGATCTGTCGATCGTTCCCTTGATCACGCTGGTCACCGTGCTGTCGCGCAATCCGGCCGATGCCGGCGGGCCGCCGGGATGGCTGCTGTTCCTCTACACCGTCGGCGCGGTGGCGGGGCTGGTCGCCGCCGGGCGTTTCCTGCTGCGCCCGTTGTTCCGCATCATCGGCAATCTCGGCGAGCGCGAGATGTTCGTCTTCGCCGCGCTGTTCACCGTGATCGGGGCGGCGGCGATCATGGAATCGCTCGGCCTGTCGACCGCGCTCGGCGCGTTCGTCGCGGGCGTGATGCTCGCCGACAGCCCGTATCGGCATGAACTGGAAGCAGACGTCGAGCCGTTCCGCTCGATCCTGCTCGGGCTGTTCTTCCTCGCGGTCGGGATGATGCTCGATCTCCACGCGATCGCCGAACGGCCGTTCTTCGTGATCGGCATGGCGCTCGCGCTGATCGCGACCAAGGCGCTGATCATCTTCGGCATCGGCATGCTGTTCAAGATGAAGTGGCGGTCGGCGCTCGCGCTCGGGCTGCTGCTGAGCCAGGGCGGCGAGTTCGGCTTCGTGCTGTTCGCGCAGGCGCAGCACGCCTTCCTGATCGCGCCCGAGGCCGCCAGCCTGTTCGGCGCGATCGTCACGCTGTCGATGGCGACGACGCCGTTCCTGATGATGATCACATCGCGGATCCGCGCCGAGCCGATTGTGGCGGGCGAGCGCGACGGGCCGACCGCGGACGGGGCCAATGCGCTGATCGTCGGTTATGGGCGCTTCGGCCAGACCGTCGCGCAGATGCTGATCGCGCAAGGGGTGCCGGTGACGCTGATCGACACCGATATCGAGATGATCGACATCGCCAGCGAGTTCGGCGCCAAGGTCTATTATGGCGACGGGACGCGGATGGATCTGCTGCGCCAGGCGGGGGCGGGCGAGGCCGAGCTCATCCTGTTCTGCATGGACGGCGACCAGATTTCTGCCGATCTCGTCAAAGGGGTGAAGGAAGCCTTCCCGCACGCCTCGATCTACGTCCGCGCCTATGATCGCCGCGCGGTGATCAAGCTCAAGGGCGCGCCGCTCGACGGGGTGGTGCGCGAAGTGCTCGAATCGGCGGTGAAGATGGGACGGATGGCGCTCAAGAGCATCGGCGTCGACGAGGCCGAGATCGACCGCACCGAGGACCTCTATCGCAGCAAGGACAAGGAACGGCTGCGCGCGCAGGTCGCAGCGGGCGATATTCGCGCGGCGCGCGACACGATCATCACACAGGACGAGCGCGAATCGGCGTTGCCCGAGGATGAGGAATCGGTGGAGGGACCGCGATGAACTGGATCGCATTGCTGGCGGCGCTGTCGGGTGCGCTGGCGATCGGCGCGGGAGCGTTCGGCGCCCATGGCGCGGGCAAGGAGGCCGCCGAATGGCTCAAGACCGGCGCGCATTACCAGTTGATCCATGCCGTCGCCGCGCTGGTCGCGCTGCGGATGGAGGCACGCGGGCCGGCCTGGCTGTTCCTGTGCGGCGGAGCGGTGTTCGCGGTGTCGCTGTATCTGATCGCGATCGGGTTACCGCGCTGGCTTGGCGCGATAACCCCGATTGGTGGTGTCCTGCTGATTGCAGGCTGGCTCTGGCTCGCATGGATCGCCGCGCGCCAGGCCTGAGCGCTTATTCGACTGCGTCGATATCGTCGACGTCCTCCTCGAGATGGTCCTCGATCGCCTCGCCGATCAGGTCGAGTTGCTCGACCGTCGCGCTGAGCTCGAGCACCGCGCCGTCCTCGTCTTCGATATGCAGCGTATAGCCGTCGCCGGCGGGTTCAATCGTGAAGCGTTCGAGAGCCTTGGCCATGTCGCATCCTTCGTCCAGGGGGAATGGCTCGAGAACCGCCAGCCGGCCTTTTGGTTGCGCGCTTGGCGTGTCAGGTTTGACGCCCGGCCTTGCGACAGCGATCCGAGCAATAGACCACCGAGTCCCAGTCGCGCGCCCATTTCTTGCGCCAGGCGAACGGCCGCTGACAGACCGGGCAGGTCTTTTCGGGAAGGTTGGTCTTGGCGATACCGTTCGGCATTCAGGCACCCGCTCGGTCGAGAAAGACGCGGACGTCGGCAAGCTCGACCGAACGATCGAGATAGGTCGCGCCGATCCCGCGCGCGAGCAGGAAGGGCAGGGTGCCGGCATCCATCTTCTTGTCGTGGAGCATGTGCGCCACCAGCGTCGCGCCGTCGGCTTCGATCCCCGCCGCCGTCACCCCATCGGGCAGGCCGATCGCGCGCAGGTGCGTCGCGACGCGGTCGGCGTCGTGCGCCGGGGCAAGTCCGTGCGCTGCCGAATAGCCGAACGCCAGCGCCATTCCAGCGGCGACGCCCTCGCCGTGGAGCAATCGGTCGGAGAACCCGGCCTCGGCCTCTAGCGCATGGCCGAAGGTGTGGCCGAGGTTGAGCAAGGCACGCTTGCCGGTCGTCTCGCGCTCGTCCGCGGCAACGATGCGCGCCTTGGCGGCGACCGCGTGCGCGATCGCATAGGCGCGTGCGGCGGGGTCGCCGGCGAGCAAGGCGGGGGCATTGGCCTCGCACCAGTCGAAGAAATCGGGATCGTCGATCAGACCGTATTTGACCACCTCGGCATAGCCGGCGCGGACGTGCCGCAGCGGCAGCGTGTCGAGCACGTCCGGGTCGATCAGCACCAGCGCCGGCTGGTGAAACGCGCCGACGAGGTTCTTGCCGGCGCGCGCATTGATCGCGGTCTTGCCGCCGACCGACGAATCGACCTGCGCGAGCAGGGTCGTCGGGATCTGCACGAAGCCACAGCCACGCTTGAGGATGGCGCAGGCGAAGCCGACGAGATCGCCGATCACCCCGCCGCCCAGCGCGACGACATGATCGCCGCGCTCGACGCCGAGTTCGAGCAGCCGGTCGGTCAGTTGCTCGAGCATCGCCCAGCTCTTGGTGGCTTCGCCCGGCGGGAGCACGATCGCTTCGCTCGCCACACCCGCCATGGTCAGCGACGCCTGCAGCGTCGCGAGATGCGGCAGCAGGTTCTCGTCGGTGACGATCGCCATGTGCCGCCCGCGCGACAATGGCTTCAGCCATTCGCCTGCGCGCGCCAGCACGCCGGCTTCGATCACGACGTCGTAACTGCGCATACCGAGCGCCACGGGAATGGTCGTCATATCTTGCCGAGCGCTTTCAGAATGGCGTTGACCGTCGCGTCGTGCGGCGCGCGGTGGCTGGAGACGCGCAGGTGCGCGGTCGCGTAGAACGGGTTGCGCACGCGCGCCAGCTCCTCGAGCACGGCAAGCGGATCGCGGTTGCGCAGCAACGGGCGCGTATCGCGGCGCGAGACGCGCTCGACCAGCACCGCGGGATTGGCGTCGAGCCAGATCGCGAAGCCGTTCGACAGGATCGCGGCGCGCGTCTGCGGGTCGACGAACGCGCCGCCGCCGGTGGCGATCACGCGGCGTTCGCCGTCCATCAACCGCGCGATCACGCGGCGTTCGCCGTCGCGAAAATAGGCTTCGCCGAATCGCTCGAAGATCTCGGACACCGCCATTCCGGCGGCGATCTCGATTTCGCTGTCGGCATCGACGAACGGCAGGCCGAGCCGGGTCGCGAGCCTGCGCCCGACGGTCGATTTGCCGGCGCCCATCAATCCGACCAGCACGATCGGCTGGCCGTTCCAGCGGGGTGGCTCGGGCGGGGTGGGGGCGGGGCTTTGCAACATCGAAGCGAGCGCTATACAGCGCACCTGCGTCTCGGGCAAAAGCTTGGTCGTTGCCGATTTTCCGTTTGTTGCAGGTTGTGAGCCCATGCCCCGTTCGATCGTTGCTCTCATCGTCGTCCTCGTGGTGGTCGTCGCCTTGCTGTTCGGCCTGTCGCGGCTCTCGCACGAGAAGCCGCTGAAGCATGTCGAAAAGGCTGTCCCGCTTGCGAATCTCCAGAAGTAAGGTCGCGCTCGCCGCGCTCGCGGCGGCCCTGGCGATCCCGGCGGTCGGCCAGGACAAGCCCGAATCGATCCTGCCGCCCGGCTTCGGCGATCCGACGCCGCCGCCGAGTGCGCCGCGGCCGCGTGCGGTCCAGCCGGTTCGGCCCGAGGCGGCAGCAACGCCGGTGGTGCCGCGCCCGGCCGCGCCGGTCCTTGCCCCGACGCTTCCCGATGCGCCCGACGCCGCGCCGAGCCCGCTCGACGCGCCAACGCCGACCGCGACCCCGCCGGCGGCGACCGATTTCGCCGCCTTCGTTCGCGCCGACATGCCCGCTTATGCGCGGCGCTCGCTCGACCGGGTCGGCGTTGCCGGCCCGGCGCAAGGCGCGATGGGCACCGACGCGTTCGGGCAGGCCGACGGGCGCTACCTCGAGACGCTGATGCGCCGGCTTAATCCCCCGGTCGCGTCGCGCTGGGTGTCGATCGCATTGCGGCGTGCGCTGCTCGCGCGGGTCGATACGCCGCGCGGCGTCAACGGCGCGGATTTCGCCGCCGAGCGCGCCTGGCTGCTGGTGCGGATGGGCGAATCGGTCGGCGCACGCGCGATGGTGCAAGCGGTCGATACCGAAGATTATACGCCCAAGATGTTCGTCGCGACGATGCAGGCGGCGCTGGCGACGGGCGATCCCGCGGCTTTGTGTCCGGCGGTCGAGGCGGGTGCGAACCTTGGCGCCGAGCGCGGCTGGATCCTCGCGCGAGCGATGTGCGCCGGGCTGTCGGGCATGCCCGCCAAGGTGAAGCCGCTGATCGATCAGGCGCGCCGCTCGCGGCTGGCGGGCGGTGTCGACCTGTTGCTCGCGCAGAAGGTCGCGGGTGCCGGACAGAGCGGACGCCAGGCGGTGACGATCGAGTGGGACGATGTCTCTCAGCTGACGTCGTGGCGCTATGGTCTGGCGATGGCCTCGGGTGTCGAGATCCCGGACACGCTGCTCGCGACGGGAACGCCCGCGGTCGACGGCTGGCGCGCGCTCGCGCCGACGCTCGCCCCTAACGTCCGGGCAGCGGCAGCCGAACTCGCCGCGGCGCGCGGCATTTTGTCGAGCGCGGCGCTGATCGACCTGTACAGCGCGATCGATGCCGGCGACGACCAGTCGATCGCCGAGGCCGGCATCGCACGCGACCTGCGCGCGGCATATGATGCGAACGACGTCGCGGGCCGCGCCGACGCGTTGAAGCGGCTGTGGGACGAACCCAAGACGGCCGAGGGCCGCTATGCCCGCCTCGTGCTGACCGCAGGGGCGGCCGCGCGACTTCCGCAAACGCTCGAAAAGCCCGATGTCGATCGGATCGTTGCCTCGATTCTCAGCGCCGGGCTCGATCCGCGCGCGCAGCGCTGGCGCGACAAGGCGTCGCGCGGGAGCGATGCCTGGGCGATGCTGACCCTGGCTGACCCCGCCGAACCGGTCGCGAGCTATGACGAGGTCAGCGCCTATGCCGGCGCGAACGATTCGGACGGGCTCAAGCGCCGCATGCTCTTCGCTGGGCTCGCCGGGCTCGGGCGGATGTCGGCGAGCGAAGTCGAGCGCGGCGCCCGCACGCTCGGCGTGCGGGTCGGCCACGAGGACAGCTGGACGCGCGCGATCGGCAAGGCGGCGCTCGATCACGAGCCGGGTACGGTCGCGTTGCTGTCGGCGGTGGGCATGCAGACGCGGTCGTGGCGTGGTGTTTCGCCCGAAGCGCTGTATCACATCGTGCTGGCGCTGCGTGCGGTCGGCCTGCCGGGCGAAGCGAAGATGGTCGCCGTCGAGGCGATGAGCCGGCTTTGAGCGCGTCACGATCCGCGGGCGGGGATCGCGCGCTGATCGAGCGGTTTCTCGAGATGATGGCCGCCGAGGCGGGCGCGGCGAGGAATACCGTCGCCGCCTATCGCAGCGATCTCGAACTGGCGTCGGGGTTTCTCGAAGGGCGATTGGGCGATGCCGCGCCGGCGGATCTCACCCGGCTCGGCGCGGAATGGCTAGCGCTTTCGAAGGCGAGCGTCGCGCGCAAATCGGCGGCGCTGCGGCGCTTCTTCGCCTTTCTGGTCGATGAGGGGTTTCGCGACGACGATCCCGGTGCCGCGCTGCCGCGCCCCGGCGCATCGCGCGCGCTGCCCAAGGTGCTCGACCATGCCGATATCGACCGGTTGTTCGCCGCGATCGCGGCGCGGATCGGACGCGATCCGCCCGATCCCAACGATCTGCGGCTCGCGGCTTTGGTCGAGCTGCTCTATGGCTCGGGGCTGCGCGCGACCGAGCTGATGTCGCTGCCGCGGCGCGCGGTCGCGCCCGACCGGCCGTACCTCATCCTGCGCGGCAAGGGCGGCAAGGAGCGGCTCGTCCCGCTCTCGGATCGCGCGCGCGCGGCGGTCGCGTTGTGGCGGCACCATGTGCCGGAGGAGAGCCCATGGCTCTTTCCCTCGGGCAAGAGCCATCTCAGCCGGATCCGGCTCTATCAACTGCTCAAGGGGCTGGCGGCGGAGGCTGGGATCCCACCCGACCGGGTCAGCCCGCACGTGCTGCGGCACGCCTTCGCCACGCATCTGCTCGCCGGCGGGGCGGATCTGCGCGCGCTGCAATCGATGCTCGGCCATGCCGACATCGCCACCACCGAAATCTATACGCATGTCGACGCGAGCCGGCTGGTCGAACTCGTCAACGCACGCCATCCGCTCGCCGAGGCGACAGATCGTTTGGCGGCGCGCGTTGACGCCAAGCGACGCGGGGCTTAACCGCCCCAACCTATGGCAAGTTTCCTCGATTTCGAAAAACCGATCGCCGAGCTGCAGAGCCGGATCGACGAACTGCGCGAGACCGCGTCCGAAGGCACGGTGGATATCGCCGCGGAAGTCGGCAAGCTTCAGGCGAAGTCCGACAAGCTGCTGCGCGACACCTATGCCAAGCTCACGCCGTGGCAGAAGACGCAGGTCGCGCGCCACGGCGAGCGGCCGCATTTCAAGGATTATGTCGCCGGGCTGTTCGATGATTTCATGCTGCTCGCGGGCGATCGCGCGTTCGGCGACGATCAGGCGATCCTCGGCGGCTTCGCGCGGTTCCGCGGGCGGCGCGTGGTCGTGCTCGGCCACGAGCGCGGCGACGATACCGCGAGCCGGATCCGCCACAATTTCGGGATGGGCAAGCCCGAGGGCTATCGCAAGGCGATCCGCCTGATGGAGCTTGCCGACCGCTTCGGTCTGCCGGTCATCACGCTGGTCGATACGAGCGGTGCGTTTCCCGGTATCCAGGCCGAGGAGCGCGGCCAGGCCGAGGCGATCGCGCGCTCGACCGAGACGTGTCTCGCGCTCGGCGTGCCGATGATCGCGGCGGTGGTCGGCGAGGGCGGCTCGGGCGGCGCGATCGCACTCGCCGCGGGCAATGTCGTGATGATGTTCGAACACGCCGTCTATGCGGTGATCTCGCCCGAAGGCTGCGCCTCGATTCTGTGGCGAACCGCCGACAAGGCGCCTGATGCCGCCGAGGCGATGAAGGTCACCGCGCAGGATCTGAAGGGGCTCGGCGTGATCGACACGATCGTGCCCGAGCCGCTCGGCGGCGCGCAGCGCGACCCCGCCACCGCGATCGTGGCGCTCGGCGACGCGATCGAATCGGCGCTGCTCAAGCTCGACGGCAAGACGCCTGCGGAACTGCGGCGCAGCCGACGCGAGAAATTCCTCGCGATGGGGCGGCTCTAGCGCGTCTCGGACGACGCCGATCGACTCAGCCGGCCTTCATCGCGCCCGAAACGTTGGCGAAGGTCGTGGCGAGTTGATTGCCCAGGCCCTGCATCGCGGCGATCGCGGCAACCGCGATCAGCGCCGCGATGAGACCGTATTCGATTGCCGTCGCGCCTTTTGTCTCGGGCCGCAGCCGTCGCAATTTCCACATCGCCCATCTCCCACTCGATCTTTTTAGATCGAACGGAGCACGACCGGCCCGGAGTGCCGAAAAAAAACGCGTCGATACGAAAACGGGCGGCAGGACCATGGTCCTGCCGCCCGCCAATCGTCGCCGAAGCGATAAGGCTTACGTGGCGCCCGACTTCATCGAACCCGAGACGTTGGTGAACGTGGTGCGGAGCTGGTTGCCCAGGCCCTGCATCGCGGCGATCGCGGCAACGGCGATGAGCGCGGCGATCAGGCCGTATTCGATGGCGGTCGCGCCCTTCGAATTCTTGATGAAATTACGGATTGTCTTCATGATTCCGGTCTCCGTGGATGATGGCTTCAGTACCCGGTCGGACCGGAAACCCGGGCCAACGCTGTCCTTCTAGAAGGCGGGGGTTGATAAAAGTTTAAGCTGCGGGAACCCGGGCGCGGCGATCCGGGTTATTTTGCCGCGCCGGTCGTGCTGACCTTGGTGGTGACGGTGCCCCAGATCGTGGTCGTGATCGTCGCCACCTGCGTGAAGGCCGCGATCATCGTGATGACGACGAGCCCGGCGATCAGGCCATATTCGATCGCCGTGCCGCCGCGGCGGTCCTTCGACAGACGGGTCAGCATTCGGACGATCATGGCGGTACCTTCCGAGCCTGATAGTGAGTGCCCGATAGACAAGGATCGTTAACGAATGGCTAAGCCTGCCGACGCGTTGCTTGCGAAACCGCTGATGCTGGTCGTCGCAGCGGCGCTCATTGCGCGCGACGGGCGCGTTCTAGTTCAGCGGCGCCCGGCCGGTAAGGCCCTGGCCGGCCTGTGGGAATTCCCCGGCGGCAAGGTCGAGCCGGGCGAAACCCCCGAGGCGGCGACGGCCCGCGAACTCGCCGAGGAGCTCGGTATCCAGGTGGCCGAGGATGATCTGACGCCGTTGACCTTCGCCAGCGCGCCGCTGGTCAACCGCCATTTGCTGCTGCTGCTCTACGTCTGTCGAAATTGGGCGGGGGTCCCCGCGCCGCTCGACGCGACCGCGCTCGCCTGGCACGCGCCGGGTGCGCTGCGCGATCTAGCGATGCCGCCCGCCGACCAGCCGTTCATCGCCGCGCTTGAGCGCGAGGCGCGTAGCCGGTGACATACCCCGCCATCGTGCGGCGGAAACGATCATAGGGTGGAGGCCCGACCGGGAATCGAACCCGGGTGCGAGGATTTGCAGTCCTCTACGTCACCACTCCGCCATCGGGCCCCATGTCGTGCGGGGAGGCGCGCTGATGCAAGCACGCGGGCGCGCTGTCAACCACGGCCATTCAAAATTGCCGATACGCGTCGCTTGGCGAAGCCATTCCGTCACGATAGAAGCAAGCGCAGCAAACAAGTGTATTGCACAGCTACAACAGCTGTGCGAAGCTGGTCTCCGACAAGGGTGTGGCGCAATGACCGTGACGATGCAGGGTTCTGAAATGGTGGCGATGCGCCACGCGATGGTGGCGAGCCAGTTGCGCACCAATGCGGTGAGCGACGCGCGCGTGGTGGCGGCGATGGACAGCGTTCCACGCGAGGCCTTCCTCCCGCTCGATGCGCAGGCGATCGCGTATCGCGATACCGCGGTGCCGCTCGGCCATGGCCGCGCGCAGAATCTGCCGATCGCGACCGGGCGGTTGTTGACGCAGGCCGAGCTGCGCCCGAGCGACCGCGTGCTGCTCGTCGGCGCGGCGGGCGGCTATACTGCGGCGGTGCTCGCGCACCTGGTGGATTCGGTCGTCGCGCTCGAGTGCGAGCCAGCGCTTGCTGCCGCGGCGCGGACCGCGCTTGCCGGGGTGACCAACGTCACCGTGATCGAGGGACCGCTCGAGGCCGGCCATGAAGCAGGCGCGCCCTATGACGTGCTCGTCATCGACGGCGCGGTCGAGGCGGTATCGGACGCATTGATCGCGCAGCTCGCGATCGGCGGACGCGCGGTTGCCGGGGTCGTCGATCGTGGCGTCACGCGGCTGACTTCGGGGCGTCGCACCGCAGGCGGATTCGCCTTGCTCGACTTCGCCGACATCGATTGCGTCGTGCTGCCGGGCTTCGCGCAGCCGCGCAGCTTCACCTTTTAACCAGAAAGATACGCCCTCCATGCGCGCATTCGGTTTCGTCACGGGTACAGCGCTGCTCGCTTTGGTCGCGGCACCGCTGTCGGCGGAAACGCTGCGCGATGCTTTGGTCAAGGCGTACACGACGAATCCGACGCTCGCCGCACAGCGCGCGAACCAGCGTGGAGTCGACGAAAACGTGCCGATCGCGCGGTCGCAGGGGCTGCCGGGCGTCCAGCTGCAAAGCAGCTATACCGAGAATGCGGTCAAGGCGGCGAACAGCTTCGTCTCGCCCGACCGCCAAGTCGTCGGCGCGGTAACGCTCTCCGTCCCGATCTACAGCGGGGGTGCGGTCCGCAACGGCGTCCGCGCCGCGCAGACGCGGGTCGAGAGCGGGCAGCTCAGCTTGCGCGGCACCGAGGCCAATTTGTTCACCACGGTGGTCGGCGCCTATATGGACGTGATCCGCGACGAGGCGATCGTCGGGCTCAACACGCAGAACGTGAAGGTGCTCGAGGTCAACCTCCAGGCGAGCCGCGATCGCTTCCAGGTCGGCGACCTGACCCGCACCGACGTCGCGCAGTCGGAAGCCCGGCTCGCGGTCGCGCGCAGCCAGCTGCAATCGGCGCAGGCGCAGCTGATCACCAGCCGCGAGAGCTATATCCGCTATATCGGGACCGAGCCGGGGCGGCTCGATACCCCGCCCGACCTGCCCAATCTGCCCGCCGACCCCGATGCCGCGGTCGATGTCGCGCTGAAAAATAACCCGACGCTGCTCGCCGCGGCCAAGGCGCGCGACGCGGCCGGCTATGACATCGGCGTCGCGCGCGCGAACCGCCTGCCGCAGGTCAGCGTGAACGTCGGCGGCAATTATTACAATTATCTCGGCTCGCTCGGGGCGGGGACGGGCGTCGCGGTCGGGCAGAGCGGCAAGTCGGCGACGGTCGGCCTCGGGCTGACGCTCCCGCTCTATCAGGGCGGACGGCCCGCCGCGCAGATCCGTCAGGCGCAGGATGCGCGCGCGCAGGCGATCGAGCAGGTCACCGAGACCGAGCGCGGCGTGATCGCGCAGGCGCGGTCGGCCTATGCGGTGTGGAAATCGTCGCTCGAGACGATCGCCTCGAGCGAAGTCGCGGTCAACGCCAACAAGCTCTCGCTCGAGGGCGTCCGCGCCGAGAACAGCGTCGGCAATCGCACGATCCTCGACATCCTCAACGCCGAGCAGGAATTGCTCAATTCGCAGGTCACGCTCGTCAGCGCGCAGCGCGACGCCTATGTCGCGGGCTTCGCCTTGCTTGCGGCGATGGGCGAGGCCGAGGCGCGCGACCTCGGGCTCGACGGCGGTTCGCTGTACGACCCCGTGGCGCATTACAAGAGCGTGCGGCACCGGATCTGGGACTGGTCGTCCGATCCCGACCCGGCGGTCACGGGTACGCGGACCAATGCGACTCGCCCGCAAAATGCGAAAATGACGCAGCCGCTCGACCCAATTCTCGATGCGCCAGTTGACAGAAGCGCGCCGATCACTGCAGGTAATGCGACGAAGAACCGTTAACCATCGGATCGACGCACAAGCTAGGAAGCGGTAATGGGTGATCTGAGCGCGGAACCGTCGATGGAAGACATCCTTTCGTCGATCAAGCGCATCATCGCCGAGGAGAATGACGCGACCCCGGGGCGCGCCAAGCGCCCCGCGCGTCAGCTTCCACCGCGCTCCGATCCCGAACCCTTCGATCACGACATCCTCGAGCTGAGCGAGCCCGTCCATGAGCCGGAATATGCACGCGAGCCTGCGCCGCGTCCTGCGCCTTCGCCGGCGCCTGCTGCGGAGCCTGTAGCTGTGGCTGCCAAGCCGGCGCCCGCCGCGCCCGAACCGAGCCCCGAATCGCTGCTGTCGGCGCGCACTGCCGAAGCCTCGCGCAGTCCGCTCGACGCTTTGTCGCGGCTGGTGGTCAAGCCCGAGGTGACGGGATCGGACACGCTCGAGGGTGTGGTGCGCGAGATGCTGCGGCCGATGCTGCGCGACTGGCTCGACGCCAATCTGCCGGCGATGGTCGAGGCAATGGTGGCGCGCGAAATTGATCGGATCACCGGCAAGTAATTTCGCCGGGTAAGACCGATTGCGGGAGCGGGCGGCTTCTGCTGTAACCTGCGGCCATGAAGACACTTCTTGCCGCGACCGCGCTTAGCGCCGCTTTCATTGCCGCACCCGCGGTTGCCCGCCAACTCACCATCGACGATGTCGTCGCTTTGTCGCGCGTGTCGGCGCCCGCGGTGTCGCCCGACGGGCATTGGCTGGTGTGGCAGCAGCGGGAGACCGACCTGTCGATCGACGGCGGGCGCTTCGACCTGTGGCGGCTCGATCTGACGCGCAAGGGCGCTGCGCCCGAGAAGCTCGCGGCGGAAGCCGAGGTCAACGAGACCGCGCCGCAATTCTCGCATGACGGGCGCACGGTCTATTTCCAGTCGGACAAGGGCGGCGATGACGCGGTCTGGTCGATCGGCATCGCGGGCGGCGCGGCAACCCGACTGACGCAGTTCAAGGGCGGGATGGGGGGCTTCAAGGTCTCGCCGAAGGACGACAAGTTGCTCGTCTGGGCCGATCGCCGTCCGGGGGCGCCGAGCCTCGAGCCGGCGATGGTCAAAAAGGATGCCAATGCCGGCAACGGCCGTACCTTCGACAAGCTGTTCGTGCGGCATTGGGCGAGCTGGGCGGACGGAACGCGCTCGCAATTGTTCGTCCTGCCGCTGACGCCGAGCGGCGCGACCGGCAACGGCGTGCCGATCGAGGGCGCGCTCGTCGGTGATTCGCCGTCCAAGCCGTTCGGCGGCGGCGAGGAAGTGGCGTGGAGCGCCGATGGCAAGACGGTGTTCTTCGCCCTGCGCGAGGCGGGGCGGATCGAACCGCTCTCGACCAATCTCGATATCTTCTCCGCGCCGGCCGACGGCTCGGCCGCGCCGACCAATCTCACCGCGGCGAACCGAGGGATGGACAATCTCCCGACCGCGTCGCCCGACGGCAAATATCTCGCCTGGTTCGCGATGCAGCGCGCCGGCTACGAAGCCGATCGGCAAGTGCTGATGCTGCGCGATCTGGCGAGCGGGCAGGTGCGCGCATTGACGCAGGCTTGGGACCGTTCGGTCGGCTCGATCGCGTGGAGCCCCGACGGCAAGGCGATCCTCGTCACCGCCGAGGACACGCAGGAGACGCCGATCTGGTCGGTTTCGCCGCTCACCGGCAAGGTCGCGCGGCTGACGCAGGCGGGCAGCGTCTCGGCGGTGGTGCCGACGGCGAAGGGCGTGGTGTTCGCGATGAACTCGCTGACCGCGCCCGACGATTTCTATATCCTGACCGGCACGAAGACCGCGCGGCTGACCTCGGTCAACGCGACCAAGCTTGCGAGCATCGACATGCCGAGCGTCACCAAGTTCAGCTTTACCGGCGCGAACAGCGACAAGGTCTGGGGCTATGCGGTGAAGCCCGCGGGCAGCACGGGCAAGGTGCCGATCGCCTTCATGGTGCATGGCGGGCCGCAGGGGTCGAGCAACAACAGCTGGTCGTATCGCTGGAACCCGGCGGTGTTCGCGGGTGCGGGTTATGGCCTCGTCGCGGTCGATTTCCATGGGTCGACCGGCTACGGCCAGGCTTTCACCGATGCGATCCGCAACAATTGGGGCGGGTGGCCGCTCGACGATCTCAAGGCGGGGCTCAAGGCCGCGACCGACAAGTTCAGCTGGCTCGACGCCGACAATGCCTGCGCGCTCGGCGCGTCGTACGGCGGCTATATGATGAACTGGATCGAGGGCAATTGGCCCGATCGCTTCAAGTGCATCGTCCAGCATGACGGCGTGTTCGACGCGCGTGCAATGGCGTACGAGACCGAGGAATTGTGGTTCGACGAGTGGGAGCATGGCGGCAAGGCCTATTTCGAGGACCCCGCGGCGTTCGAGAAATGGAACCCGGTCAACCATGTGACCGCGTGGAAGACGCCGCAGCTCGTGATCACCTCTGAGGGCGATTACCGCATTCCCTACACGCAGGGGATCGCGGCGTTCACCGCGCTCCAGCGGCGCGACATTCCGTCGCGGCTGGTGGTGTATCCGGGCGGGAGCCACTGGGTGCAGAAGCCCAATGAGAGCCGGCAATGGTATCGCGAAGTGCTGGGCTGGATGGGTAAGTGGACCGGACGTGACGTGGCGGCGCCCGTGGTGGGCGCATCTGGCCGCAAGGGCGGGTGACCGGTTATCCCCTCTCCCGGTGGGAGAGGGGTAGGCGCGAATGCGCCGCGGGGTGAGGGCAGGGCGGTGGTCGGATGCTGCCCTCACCCGCCCACTCGGCGTTGCCGAGCGGGCCCCTCCCTCTCCCGCTGGGAGAGGGATTTTCATCTGGCGTTCAGCTTGGCTGGGTAGATTTCGACTCCTTATTCACTGCCACGAGGAGGAAACTCATGCGTTTGATGTCGAAGATCGCGCTGGCCAGTGCTGCGGCGTGTGCGCTGGCAGGGACGGCCTATGCCGCCGACCGCTCGTTCCACCGGATGAACGTCGCGCTTCCCGACGGCTCGGTCGCGCACGTGCTGTATCAGGGCGATGTCGCGCCCAAGCTCGAGATCGTCCCCGTCGAGCGGAGCATCCCCGTCGCGCTGGTCGATTCGCCCTTCGTCGGCTTCGACCAGATCTTGGCCGACATGGATCGCCAGGCGGCCACGATGATGCAGCAGGCCGCCGCGCTCCAGGCGGCGGCGCCGGCGGGCGGGAAGATCGACCAGGCCGCGCTGAAGTCGCTTCCCGCCGGGTCGAGCTATTCGTTCACCTCGTACAGCTCGAGCAACGGCGGCTGTACGCAGAGCTACCAGATGACCGCCTACGGCAATGCCGAACCCAAGGTCGTCTCGCAGAGCAGCGGCGATTGCAGCAAGGCGGGGCAGCTCCAGGCCGCGCCCAAGCCCGCCAAGGCGGTGGAAGCGCCCAAGACCGTGCCGCACGACGCGGTCTGACGCGCGTCACCATGCAGCGGAGAGGGCGGTCCCACCGGGCCGCCCTTTTCTTTTGCGGCGTCGCGGCTAAAGCCTGCAGGCTATGACCGAGCTCTCCAAAACCTTCGACCCCGCCGAACTCGAGCAGCGCTGGTACGCGCATTGGGAGACGAACGGCCTGTTCCGCCCCGACCGCCCCGGCGCCGAGCCGTGGACGATCGTCAACCCGCCGCCCAACGTCACGGGCTCGCTCCATATCGGCCATGCGCTCGACAACACGCTGCAGGACATTCTCGTCCGCCACGCGCGGCTGCAGGGCAAGGACGCGCTGTGGGTGGTCGGCACCGACCATGCCGGCATCGCGACGCAGATGGTGGTCGAGCGGCAGATGGCCGAGCGCCAGCAGAAGCGCACCGACTTCTCCCGCGAGGAATTCGTCGCGAAGGTGTGGGAATGGAAAGAGGAGAGCGGCGGCGAGATCACGCAGCAGCTCCGCCGGCTCGGTTGCTCGATGGACTGGACGAACGAGCGCTTCACGATGGACGAGGGCTTTTCCAAGGCCGTGCTGAAGGTGTTCGTCGACCTGCACAAAGAAGGCCTGCTCTACCGCGACAAGCGGCTGGTGAACTGGGATCCGGGCCTCGGCACCGCGATCAGCGACCTCGAGGTCGAGACGCGCGAGATCAAGGGCAGCTTCTGGCATCTGCGCTATCCGCTGGCGGATGCCAGCGGCTTCATCGAGGTCGCGACGACGCGGCCCGAGACGATGCTCGCCGATATGGCCGTCGCGGTGAACGCTTCGGACGAACGTTACACGCATCTGGTCGGCAAGCAGATCAAGCTGCCGATCACCGGGCGACTGATCCCGATCGTGACCGACGACCATGCCGATCCCGAACTGGGGTCTGGCGCGGTCAAGATCACGCCGGGGCACGACTTCAACGACTTCGAGGTCGGCAAGCGGGCGGGGATCAAGGCGGGCGAGATGCTCAACATGCTCGATGCCAGGGCGCAGATCGTCCAGGTGTCCGATGGGCTGATCCCGGCCGAACTGCTCGGGCTGACCACGGCGGAGGCGCGCAAGGCGGTCGTCGCGCGGCTGAAGGCCGAGGGCTTCCTCATCGCGCATATCGACAAGGACGGCGTCGAGCATGAAGCCGAGCCGCGTACGATCCAGACGCCCTATGGCGATCGCTCGGGCGTGGTGATCGAGCCGTGGCTGACCGACCAATGGTATGTCGATGCGGCGACCTTGGCGAAGCCCGCGATCGAGGCGGTGCGGTCGGGCGCGATCCAGATCGTGCCCAAGACGTGGGAGAAGACCTTCTTCAACTGGATGGAGAATATCCAGCCGTGGTGTGTCTCGCGGCAGCTGTGGTGGGGGCATCGGATTCCGGCGTGGTTCGCCGAGGATGGCTCGATCTACGTCGCGCTGACCGAGGCCGAGGCGCAGGCGCAGGCCGGCGAAGGCGTTGCGCTGCGCCAGGATAGCGACGTGCTCGACACGTGGTTCTCCTCCGCGCTGTGGCCGTTTGCGACGATGGGC
>NZ_JH584241.1:3437842-3448871 GCF_000241485.1 Sphingomonas sp. PAMC 26605 | reverse complement strand
GAGACCCCGCCTTCTCCTCAATTGGGTGGTCGCTACCCGAACGACGTGCTCATCTCGGGCTTCGACATCCTGTTCTTCTGGGACGCCCGCATGATGATGCAGGGCATCCACTTCATGGGCGATGTGCCGTTCAAGAAGCTCTACCTCCACGGCCTCGTCCGCGCCGCCGATGGCGCGAAGATGTCCAAGTCGAAGGGCAATGTCGTCAACCCGCTCGGGCTGATCGACCAATATGGCGCCGACGCGCTGCGCTTCTTCATGGCGGCGATGGAGAGCCAGGGCCGCGACATCAAGATGGATGAGAAGCGCGTCGAGGGCTATCGCAACTTCGCGACCAAGCTGTGGAACGCGTGCCGCTTCGCACAGTCGAACGGCATCGTCGCGAGTACGCATATGGAAGCGCCCGCGGCCGAGCTCGCGGTCAACAAGTGGATCATCGCCGAGACGATCGCCTGCGTCCAGGCGGTCGACCTCGCGCTCGCCGATCTGCGCTTCGATGGTGCGGCGAATGCGGTCTATCAGTTTGTGTGGAGCCGTTTCTGCGACTGGTATCTCGAACTGATCAAGCCGGTACTGTCTCCCCTCCCGCTTGCGGGAGGGGCCGGGGGTGGGGACGTCGAACCAAGCGTCGCGTCTGCGGGACTGCCCACCCCTAACCCCTCCCGCGAGCGGGAGGGGGATGAGGAAGAAACCCGCGCCGTCGCGGGCTGGGTGATCGACCAGATTCTCGTGCTGCTTCACCCGTTCATGCCGTTCATCACCGAGGAACTGTGGCACGCGATGGGGCCGCGCGAGACCGATCTGATCGTCGCCAAATGGCCGATGGCCGATGCGCGCGCGCTCGATCCGGCGGCGAGCAAGGAAATCGACTGGCTGATCCGATTGGTGTCGGAAATCCGCGCCGCGCGGACCGAGGTCAACATCGCGCCGGGTACGCGGATGCAGATGCACGTCCGCGACGCCGATGCGGAAACGCTCGCACGGCTCGAGCGGCAGGCGCCGGCGATCGCGCGGCTGGCGCGGGCGAGCGTGGTACAAGATGCGCCCGGTGGTGGCGCGCTGCAGGTGGTGGTCGATGGCGCGACCTTCGTGCTGCCGCTCGAGGGGATCATCGACCTCGGCGTCGAACGCGAGCGGCTGACCAAGGGCATTGCCGCCGCCACCAAGGAGCGCGATGCGCTCGCCGGGCGGCTCGGCAATGCGAGCTTCGTGGAACGCGCGAAGCCCGAGGCGGTTGAGAAGGCGCGCGCGGATCATGCCGAGAAGTCCGCCGAGGCCGAGCGGTTGACGGCGGCGCTGCACCGGCTGGGCTAGGCCGTCGCCCCGGCGCAGGCCGGGGCCGCTGGCTGTGGTGCGCACCGGGTGCCCATAGCACAGCGGCCCCGGCCTGCGCCGGGGCGACGGATGGTCGTGGCGCGGCGAGTTTGATCATATTCCCCTCCCGCTTGCGTGAGGGGCTAGGGGAGGGCCTGTGAGCGACGCCTTGGACATTACGGCCCCACCCCCAACCCCTCCCGCGAGCGGGAGGGGAGCCACGCAGCGCGACCTGACCACCGGCCCGATCGCCGCGACCCTGCTCGCCTTCGCGCTTCCCACGCTCGGCTCGAACATCCTCCAGTCGCTCAACGGCTCGATCAACACGATCTGGGTCGGGCGCTTCCTCGGCGAGGGCGCGGTCGCGGCGACCGCCAATGCCAATACGATCATGTTCCTGATGTTCGCGCTCGTGTTCGGCTTCGGTATGGCCTCGACCATCCTGATCGGCCAGAGCATCGGCCGGCGCGACGTCGAGGCGGCCCGCCGCGCATTCGGCGCGTCGATCGGGCTGGTGATGGCAGGCGCAGTGGTGGTCGCGGCGATCGGCTGGATCTTCACCCCCGACATCCTGCGCGTGCTCGCCACGCCGCCGAGCGCGATGCCGCTCGCGCTCGCCTATCTGCGCGTGATCTTCCTCGGGCTGCCCGCTTCGATGCTGCTGGTCTTGCTCAGCATGGCGCTGCGCGGGATCGGCGATTCGATCACGCCCTTATGGTTCACGCTGCTCAGCGTGCTGCTCGACAGCGGGTTGAACCCGGTGTTCATCCGTGGCTGGTTCGGCATGCCCGCGCTCGGCATCGCCGGCTCGGCGACCGCCACGCTGATCGCGTCGCATGTCGCAGCGCTCGGGCTGCTGGCGTATATCTATGCGCGCGATCTGCCGATCCGGCTGCGCGGGCACGAGCTGTCCTTCCTGATCCCGAGCCTCGCGCTGACCCGCACGATCCTCTCGAAGGGCCTGCCGATGGGCGCGCAGATGCTCGTCATGTCGGTGGCGGCGCTGACCATGACCGGGCTGGTCAATCGCTACGGGATCGACACCACCGCCGCCTATGCGGTGTCGCTGCAGCTCTGGGCCTATATCCAGATGCCCGCGCTCGCGGTCGGTGCGGCGGTGAGCAGCATGGCCGCGCAGAATATCGGCGCGGGCTTCTGGGACCGGGTCGATCGCATCACCCGCGCCGGGCTGATCTTCAGCGCGGTGCTGACGACGACGATGGTGCTCGCGATCATCGCGTTCGACCGGCCGGTGATGGGGCTGTTCCTCGGCAGCGCGAGCCCGGCGATCCCGATCGCGCGGCATATCCAGCTGCTGGCGAGCTGGAACTTCATCATCTTCGGGATGACGATGGTGCTGTTTTCGACGGTGCGCGCGAACGGCGCGGTGTGGGCGCCGCTGATCATGCTGTTCGTCGCGATGTATCCGGTGCGGATCGGCTTCGCGCTCGCCTTCCAGCCGAGCCTCCACGCCGATGCGCTGTGGTGGAGCTTTCCGCTCGGCTCGTCCGCCAATTTCGCGATGGCTTTGTGGTATTATCGCTATGGCGGCTGGCGCAGCGAGCGGCTCGTCGTGCCCGCCGAGCGCGCCGAGGAACAGGTGCCGAGCTCGGCCGAACCCGCGGGGCGGCTGCATCCGAGCGCCTGACGGCGGGGGGATCGTCGATCGGAAGTCCCGCGAGGTCGCTTCCCATCCGTCACCCCAGCGAAAGCTGGGGTCTCCCGGTTCGAGGGTACCGCGTTGGCCGCTCGAGACCCCAGCTTTTGCTGGGGTGACGGGGGGGCAACCTCGCGCCGATGACGGCGTCCGCGCCAACCGCTCGATCGCGCGACGCTAACGCGCTTGCGCGCGCCCGCGCGAGGTTCCAGAACGCGGGGCATGACCGCTCAATACCCCGCGCTTCGCCTTCGTCGTACCCGCGCATCCGCCTGGAGCCGCCGGCTTTACGCCGAGACGGTGCTCACCCCTGCAGACCTGATCTGGCCATTGTTCATTGCCGAGGGATCGGGCGTCGAGGAGCCGATCGCCTCGCTGCCGGGCGTGTCGCGCTGGTCGGTCGATGGGATCGTCGCGCGGGGGCGCGAAGCGCGCGATCTCGGCATTCCGTGCATCGCCCTGTTCCCCAATACCCCGGGCCACCTGCGCAGCGAAAAGGGCGAGGAAGCGCTCAATCCCGACAATCTGATGTGCCGCGCGGTGCGCGCGCTGAAGGACGCGGTGCCCGAAGTGGGCGTGCTGACCGATGTCGCGCTCGATCCCTATACCAGCCACGGCCATGACGGGCTGCTCGACGCGGCGGGCTATGTGCTCAACGATGCGACCTCCGACGCGCTCGTTGGGCAGGCGCTCAACCAGGCGGCGGCGGGGTCGGACATCATCGCGCCGTCGGACATGATGGACGGGCGCATCGGCGCGATCCGCGAGGCGCTCGAGGGGGACTCGCGTCACAACGTCCAGATCATGTCCTATGCCGCCAAATATGCGAGCGCGTTCTACGGGCCGTTCCGCGATGCGGTCGGCAGCCGCGGGCTGCTTAAGGGCGACAAGAAGACCTATCAGATGGATTCGGCCAATGCCGAGGAGGCGCTGCGCGAGGTCGCGCTCGATCTCGCCGAGGGCGCCGACAGCGTGATCGTCAAGCCCGGGCTGCCCTATCTCGACATCGTCGCGCGGGTGAAGGCGGCGTTCGAGGTGCCGGTGTTCGCGTACCAGGTGAGCGGCGAATATGCGATGATCGAGGCTGCGGTCGCGGCGGGGGCGGCCGAGCGCGACCCGATGGTGCTCGAGACGCTGATGGCGTTCAAGCGCGCGGGCTGCTCGGGTGTGCTGACCTATCATGCGGCGCACGCGGCGCGCTTGCTGGGCGCGTGATCGAGACGCCGCGCTTGCGCTTGCGGCCGTGGCGCGAGGCCGACAAGCCCGCGTTCGCGCGCATCGTCAACACGCCGGCGATGATGGTGCATTTCGGCGGCGTGCGCCCGAACACCGAGATCGACGCGCTGATCGACGCGCAGATGGCGAAACAGGCAGCCGACGGGCACTGCATGTGGGCGGTCGAGACGCGGAATGATGGCACGCTTGCCGGCATCTGCGGGTTGCGGATCGGTGGGCATCCCGGCACGCCGGTCGATGGGATGTACGAGCTCGGTTGGCGAATCGCCGAGCGGTATTGGGGGCAGGGCATCGCGCGCGAGGCGGCCGAAGCGAGCCGCGACTGGGGCTGGGCCAATACGCCGGCGCCGACGATTGCGGCCTGGACCAACCCTGGCAATGCGCCGTCCTGGGGGCTGATGCGGCGCATCGGCATGACGCGGCGGCCCGAGCTCGATTTCCGCCATCCGCGCTTTCTCGACACCGCCGACCCGATCGGCGACATGATCGTCTATGCGGTCGATCGAGCATGATCGAAAGCGAGCGCCTGATCCTTCGCCCGTGGCAGCGCGACGACCTCCCGCAGCTGCTGGATATTTGCCGCGACCCGCGTGTGATGGCCACGATCGGACCGCTGCAGGACGAGGCACAGGTCGCGGCCGCAATGGCGCGCCAGCGCTCCGATCAGGCGCAGTACGGCTATTGCTACTGGGCGATGGAGCATCGCCTGACGGCGCTGGTGATCGGTTTTTGTGGGCTTGAACTGCAGCGGCCGCCGATGCCGATCGCTGGCCAGACGGATATTGGTTGGCGGCTTGCTCATGGACGCTGGGGCCAAGGCTATGCGCGCGAAGCCGCGCTGGCGTGTCTCGACTGGGCGTGGACGCATACGCCGCTCGACGAAATCGTCGCGATCACGACGCCCCGCAACACGCGCAGCTGGGGCCTGATGGAGCGGATCGGCATGACGCGTGTCGTCGACGGCGATTTCGATCATCCCAATCTTGCGCCCGGCGATCCGCTCCGCCGGCACATCCTCTATCGCATCGATCGGCCGACCGCATGACGACCCTCCGAGCTCCCGCGCGCCTCGCGCGGCCGCTGTTCGTGCTCACCATCCTGGCGAGTTCGTTCCTGCTGTTCCTCGTCCAGCCGATGGTCGCACGGATGGCGCTGCCGCGGCTCGGCGGCGCGCCGGCGGTGTGGAATTCGGCGATGCTCGTCTATCAGGCGCTGCTGCTCGCCGGGTACGGCTATGCGCACTGGCTCGGCCGGATGAACCCGCGCGCGCAGGCGATGACGCATCTCGGCGTGCTGCTCGTCGCGGGACTGTGGCTGCCGATCGGCCTCACCACGCTCCAGCCGAGCCCGACCGCGCAGCCCGCGATCTGGGTGCCGTGGCTGCTCGGCGTGTCGATCGGGCCGTTGTTCTTCGCGATCTCGGCGCAGGCGCCGCTGCTCCAGCGCTGGTTCAGTCTGACGCGACAGGGCGACAATCCGTACGCGCTCTATGCCGCGTCGAACTTCGGCAGCTTTGCGGGGCTGATCGCTTACCCCTTGTTCGTCGAGCCCGGTTTCGCGCTCGATGGCCAGCGCGCTCTGTGGAGCAGCGGCTATATACTGGTCGGGTTGCTCGTCGCCTTGTGTGCCGCGACGCTGCCGCGCGGTGGGCCCGCCGCCGTCACCGCGCCGCGCCCGACCTCGCCGGCACCGGGCCGCTGGCGCGTCGCCCACTGGATCGTGCTGGCGTTGGTGCCGTCGGGGCTGATGCTCGCGACCTCGACGCTGATCACCACCGATATCGTCGCGATGCCGTTGCTGTGGGTATTGCCGCTCGGGCTGTATCTGCTGAGCTTCACGATCGCCTTCGCGAGCGAGCGCACCACCGCCGACCTGCAGACGCGGATCGCGCCGATCGCGATCCTGCTGTTCGGCGGCCTGCTCGTCGGCGGGATGGCGGCGATGCCGATGCTCGGCGCGATCATGGCGCTGGCGCTGTTGTTCCTCGTCTCGGTCGCGCTCCATACCGCGCTCTATCGGCTGCGGCCCGAGCCCGACCGGCTGACGGGATTCTATCTCGCCATGTCGGTCGGCGGCGCGCTCGGTGGGGTGTTCTCGGCGCTGCTCGCGCCGCTGCTGTTCGACTGGACCTATGAATATCCGATCCTGCTCCTCGCAGCGGGGCTGCTCGTGCCGCAACGCGCCTTGCTCGGTCTCGTCGCGCGGTTGTGGGAGGGCAGCGCGCAGCGGCGGCGGATCCTGCTGTACGGCGTGGCGATCGTCGTCACCGCATTGGTCGCACTGGTCCTTGCCTATCCCGCGCCGGTCGATGGGCCTGGGCCGATGCAGCAGGTCGCGCTGCTCGTGATGGTCGGGGTCGGGTTGGTCGCGATCGGATCGCGTCGCGCGTTCGGTATCGCCTTACTCGGCTCGCTGATCGCGTTCGGCGGGTATCGCGCGGTGGTGATCTCGCTCGAGCCCGGTGCGCGCACGCGGAGCTATTTCGGCATCTATACCGTCCGCGGCAATGCTCGCGAGCGACAACTCGCGCACGGCACGACGGTTCACGGCACGCAGGAGCTGGGCTCCCCGGCGCGCGAGCGGCTCCCGACGACCTATTACGTCCCGGGTTCGGGGATCGGGCAGGCAATGCAGGCGGCGCCGGCTTTGTATGGCCCCGTCGCGCGGATCGGCGTCGTCGGGCTGGGAGCGGGAACGCTCGCCTGCTACGCGCGGCCCGGCCAGGACTGGCGCTTCTACGAGATCGACCCGGCGATCGCCCGGATCGCGCGGGCGCGATTCAGTTTCCTGTCGCGATGCCTGCCCGGCGCGCGCGTCGTGCTCGGCGATGCGCGGATCAATCTTGCCCACATCGCGCCCGAATCGCTCGATCTGCTCGCGCTCGATGCCTTCTCGTCCGACTCGGTGCCGATGCATCTGATGACGCGCGAAGCCTTTGCGAATTACGCGCGGGCGCTCGCGCCGCGCGGGCTGCTGATGGTGCATATATCGAACCGCTTCCTCGATCTCGAGCCGGTGGTCGCAGGGGCCGCGGCGGTCGGGAAATGGCATGCGGTGCAGCTCTTCTATCGCCCGGTCCGGGGCGACACGCCCGCCGCGACCATGTCGCAATGGATCGCGCTGTCGCACGACCCCCAGGTGATCGCGACGTTGCAGCACGGCAATCCGGCCTGGCGACCCGTTGCGCTGCGTCCCGGATTCACGCCGTGGAGCGACGACTATTCGACGATCCTGCCGCTGCTCAAGACGCTGCGCTAGGCGCCGGGCAGCTTCGCCGCGATCCCGGCGATGCGCGCGCTCTGCGTCTCGAACGCCGCCTCGGCGGCGGTCTGGAGCGTCGCGATCGCGGGATATTCGGGCTTGCCGGCGGTGATCCGGTCCGACGCCATCGTATCGACCGCCGAAAGCGTGGCCGAGGTGGTCGCGCGATAGCCGTCGAGCTCGGCGAGCGCGGTCTGTGCGGCGATCCAGCGTTCGCCGCCCGGCGCGTCGCCCTTGGCGGCGTTGGCCAGCCGCTCGGCGCGTACCGCGGCCGGGGCGAATTCGGTCGCGGTCTGCTCGAGCGTCTTGTTCAGTTCGGCGAGTGCCGAATCGGTCGAGGGTTCGGGATCGGCGAGCGCGATCGGCGTTTCGGGCTCGGCATCGCTGCGCGATTCGATCGCGCGTGGCAGCAGCGAGGGATAGCGCGTCGATGTCTGCGCGGCACAACCGGCGAGCAGAACGGTGAGGGCCAGCGCGAAAGCGGCGGGGCGGGCGGGTAAAAGCGGCAGGGTCATCGCAAAATTCTCTATGCCGGCAAGAAAGGTGACGCAACGCCCTTGCGTCCCCCGAAAGACGCCGCTAACAGCGCCACTCCACTGCACCCATAGCTCAGCTGGATAGAGCATCAGACTACGAATCTGAGGGTCGGGCGTTCGAATCGCTCTGGGTGCACCACCTTTTACCGCCGATCGGCGGGCGATCAGCCGGGACAGGAATGTCCCGGCTTTTCTGCGTTTTGGGGGCGGTGGCCCGCGCGGCGCACAAGACCGTCACCCCGGCCTTGTGCCGGGGCCCACCGTGCCGCGCGTGCTTCGCAGGCATGTCGTGCGTCATGGTGGACCCCGGGACGAGCCCGGGGTGACGGGTGGGGCTAGGGCAGCAGGTGCGTGGCTGCGGCAACCGCCGCCAGCACGTCCTCGGCATATTCGCGGCGGCAGATCAGCAGATCGGGGAGCAGCGGGTCGCGGCAATTGTAGACCAATGGGCTGCCATCGATTCGCGACGCGAACAGGCCGGCCGCCAATGCGACCGCGACGGGCGCGCAATTGTCCCATTCATATTGCCCGCCGGCGTGGAGGTAGATCTCGGCATCGCCTTGCACCACCGCCATCGCCTTCGCGCCCGCCGAGCCCATCGGCACGAGCTCCGCGCCGATCGCCTCGGCGACCGCAAGGACCAGCGGATGCGCGCGGGAGCGGCTGATCACCATCCGCGGGCGCTGCTGGGCAGCGGCGAAGGCCGGCGGCGCGTCGTCGGTCACGAACACGCGGTGTGCGGCGGGCAGCGCGACCGCGCCCGTCACCGGCACGCCGTCGATCGCGAGGCCGATATGCACCGCCCAATCCTCGCGCCGTTCGCGGAACTCGCGCGTGCCGTCGAGCGGATCGACCACCCACACGCGCCGCGCCGCGCAGCGCAGACCGTCGTCGGCGGCTTCTTCCGACAGAATATAGTCGTCGGGCCGGGCGGCCCGCAGCAGGCGCAGGATCAGCGCGTTGGCATCGCTGTCGCCGCGGTCCCCCAATTCGGCATCGGCACAGGCGCCCGTCACGCACAGGTTGCGCAACACCTCCGCCGCCGCGAGCGCGACCGAGCGGGCGAGTTGGGCGTCGGTCTGGTTGCTCATAGATCGGGGGTCCATACGCCCATGATATGCTCGACGATCCGCTCTGCCGCCGCCTCGGGGCTCTCGCGCGTCGTGTCGATCCGGATGTCGGGGCGCTCGGGCGCCTCGTACGGGCTCGAAATGCCGGTGAAGTTGGCGATCTGCCCGGCGCGCGCCTTGGCGTAGAGGCCCTTCACGTCGCGCGCCTCGGCCTCGGCGAGCGGGGTATCGACGAAGATCTCGACGAACCCATCGGGCAGCATCGCGCGCACCATCTCGCGCTCCGCGCGGAACGGCGAGATGAAGGCGGTGAGGACGATCAGCCCGGCGTCGGTCATCAATTTGGCGACCTCGCCGATGCGGCGGATGTTTTCCACCCGGTCGGCATCGGTGAAGCCGAGATCCTTGTTGAGCCCGTGCCGCACATTGTCGCCATCGAGCAGGAAGCTGTGGCGGCCGAGCGCGAACAGCTTTTTCTCGACGAGGTTCGCGATCGTCGACTTGCCCGAGCCCGACAGCCCCGTGAACCACAGCAACCGCGGCACCTGGCCCTTTTGCTGCGCGTGCGCGGCGCTCGTGATGTCGATCGCCTGCCAATGGACGTTCTGCGCACGGCGCAGCGCGAAATCGAGCATCCCTGCGGCGACGGTCGCATTGGTCGCGCGGTCGATCAGGATGAAACCGCCGAGGTCGGCGCCGTCGGCGAAGGGCTCGAATACCACGTCGCGATCGGTATAGACTTCGGCCACGCCGATATCGTTGAGCCCGAGCGTTTTGACCGACAGTTCGGCGAGCGTGGCGACGTCGATCGCGTGGCGCGGCTCCTGGACGGTCGCGCCGACGGTCTGCGTGCCGAGCTTGAGCCAATAGCTGCGCCCCGGCAGCAGCGGTGTTTCGGACATCCAGACGAGCGTCGCGCGGAACTGGTCGGCGACCTGCGGCGGCGAATCGGCGAGCGCGATGACGTCGCCGCGCGAGCAATCGACCTCGTCGGCGAGCGTCAGCGTGACCGACTGGCCGGCGACGGCTTCGGGCAGGTCGCCGTCCATCGTCACGATCCGCGCGACGCTCGTGGTGCGGCCCGAGGGCAGGATGCGCACCGCATCACCGGGGCGCACGCTGCCGCTCGCGATCAGGCCGGAGAAGCCGCGGAAATCGAGGTCGGGGCGGTTGACTCGTTGCACTGGCAGGCGGAACGGGCGGGCTTGCGCGGCATCGGCCTCGACATCGATCGTCTCGAGATGTTCGATCAGCGTCGGGCCGTCGTACCACGGCATCGCGCTGGACGGGGTTGCGACATTGTCGCCGGCAAAGCCCGAGATCGGGATCGCGGTGAACTGCGCGATGCCGATCGCGTCGGCGAAGGCGCGATAGTCGGCGACGATCGTTTCGAACACATCCTGATCGTAATCGACCAAATCCATCTTGTTGACCGCGAGCACCACGTGACGGAGGCGCAGCAGCTGGACGAGGAAGCTGTGGCGCCGCGTCTGCGGGAGCACGCCCTTGCGCGCGTCGATCAGGATCACCGCGGCGTCGGCGGTCGAGGCGCCGGTCACCATGTTGCGGGTATATTGCTCGTGGCCGGGGGTGTCGGCGACGATGAACTTGCGCTTCTCGGTCGCGAAGAAGCGATAGGCGACGTCGATCGTGATGCCCTGCTCGCGCTCGGCGGCGAGGCCGTCGACCAGCAGCGCGAAGTCGATGTTCTGGCCTTGCGTGCCGACGCGCTTGCTGTCGGCTTCGAGCGCGGACAGTTGGTCGGCGAAGATCGCGCGGCTGTCGTAGAGCAGGCGGCCGATCAGCGTCGACTTGCCGTCGTCGACCGAACCGCAGGTGATGAAGCGGAGCAGCGACTTGTGCTGGTGCTGGAGGAGATAGGCATGGATGTCCGACGCGATCAGCGCGTCGGGACGATACTCCCTCTCCCCTCCGGGGAGAGGGCTGGGGAGAGG
>NZ_JH584241.1:3433178-3437273 GCF_000241485.1 Sphingomonas sp. PAMC 26605 | reverse complement strand
CGACGTGAGCGCGCTCATCAGAAATACCCCTCGGCTTTCTTCTTCTCCATGCTCGCGCTCTGGTCGTGATCGATCGCGCGGCCCTGGCGTTCGGAGGTGGTGGTGAGCAGCATTTCCTGGATCACGTGCGGAAGCGTCGTCGCCGCGCTCTCGACCGCGCCGGTCAGCGGATAGCAGCCGAGCGTGCGGAAGCGGATCGAGCGCTCGACCGGGACTTCGCCGGGTTCGAGCCGGAAGCGGTCATCATCGACCATCAGCAGCATCCCGTCGCGCTCGACCGTCGGGCGCGGCCCGGCGAGATAGAGCGGGACGATCTCGATTCCCTCGGCGAGGATATATTGCCAGATGTCGAGCTCGGTCCAGTTCGACAGCGGGAAGACGCGGATGCTTTCCCCCTTCGCCTTCTTCGCATTGTAGAGGTGCCACAGTTCGGGGCGCTGTGCCTTGGGATCCCAGCGCTGGCTCGCCGAGCGGAAGCTGAAGATCCGCTCCTTGGCGCGGCTCTTCTCCTCGTCGCGCCGCGCGCCACCGAAGGCGACGTCGTAGCCGCCCTGCGTCAGCGCTTGCTTGAGCCCCTCGGTCTTCCACATGTCGGTGTGGCGGCTGCCATGATCGAAGGGGTTGATGCCCTGCGCGATGGCGTCGGGGTTCTGGTGGATGATCAGTTCCATCCCCGCTTTGGCTGCCGCGCGCTCGCGCAGATCGTACATCGCGCGGAATTTCCACGTCGTGTCGACATGGAGCAGCGGGAAGGGCGGCTTGCCCGGAAAGAACGCTTTGCGGGCCAGGTGCAGCATCACCGCCGAATCCTTGCCGACCGAATAGAGCATCACCGGCCGCTCGGCCTCCGCGACGACTTCGCGCAGGATATGGATGCTCTCGGCCTCGAGCCGCTGGAGGTGGGTAAGGATCGTCATGCTGCCTTGCAGATAGTGCAGAAATGCTGGCAAGCGATCAACTTATCCTGTCGATGCCTAAAGCGGCGTCACGACACCGCGTTGCGCTCGACCGAATCGAGGATTCGCACGCCCGCCATGAACACCGCGATCGGGCACACGGCGAACAGCAGCCAGCCGCCGACGCCGGGATATTGCGCGAGATAATGCACCCCACGCTCGACCGCGCCGAGCGCGAGCGCATAGATCACCGCAAAGGCTTCGAACTTGGTCTTGATGACGAACAGGCCGGAGAATTTGGTCCACATGCCAAATCCTTACGCAAGCCGTGGGCCAACCGCGGATTCTCGTGCCTTGGCGCGCGTAGAGATAGTTAACTGTCAGTTAACCCGACACAAGCGGTCAGGTGCGCGCGACATGGTTCACGATGAAATCCTCGCTCACGCGCAACGCGTCGGCGGTGGCGCGATCGAGCACGACGCCGCCTGCGCACGGCCGGATGGTGCCATAGGCGCAGCGGAACTCCGCGAGTCGGCCATGCGCGATCAACGCGGGATCGCCGCCATCGCCGTCGAGCGCGACGATCCGCGACGCTTGCGCATCGCGCACCGTGCGGACCTGGTCGGTCTTGGCGATCATCGTCGGGCCACCGTCAAAGATATCGACATAGTTTTCGTAGGCGAAGCCTTCGTTCTCGAGCATCCGCATTGCCGCGCGACCCGAGGGATGCGGCAGGCCGATCACCGCGCGCGCGGTCTCGGGGAGCATCGCGATATAGACCGGGTGCTTGGGGAACAGGTCGGCGATGAATTGATGGCCGCGCACTGCGTTGAACTGGTCGGCGTCCTGGAAGTTCATCCCGAAGAAGCGCCCCGCAAGGCCATCCCAGAAGGGCGAACCGCCCGCCTCGTCGATGATCCCGCGCAGTTCCGCGAGCACGCGATCGGCGAAGCGCGCGCGGTGGGCCGCGATGAACAGATAGCGGCTGCGCGCGAGCAGCATGCCGAGCCCGCCGGCGCGTTCGCCCGGATGGAGGAACAGCCCGCCGACCTCGCTGCACCCCTCGAGATCGGTGGTCAGCCCGAGCATGTCGGCGCGGAAGGTGCGGCCGAGTTCCTTGCTGTGCTGCGTCAGCGTGCCGAGGCGGTAGCTGTAGAAGGGATAGCTCTGCCCGACATGGGTGAAGATCTGGCAGGTGCCGCGGACCTCGCCGGTCTCGACATTCTCGAGCACGAGCACGAACAGATCGTCGGCCTTTTCGTCCGCGACGCGCGCAAAAGCGGCGGCACTGCGATCGAGCTTGGCCTTCAGCGCCGTGCGATCGGGCGGGAGATTGGTGAAGCCGCCGCCGGTGAGCTTGGCCATTTCGTAAAGCGGCTGGAGGTCGCTGTCGCGCGCGGCGCGGATCACGTGAGTCACAGGAAGCCCTTTTCGGCAAGGCGCAGGATCGTCAGCGCCGAGAGCGCGGCGCGTTCGGGGAGCGACTCGACGATCAGGAATTCGTCGGTCGAGTGGATCGCGCCGCCGCGTGCGCCCATCGTGTCGACCACGGGGACGCCGCACGCCGCGATCGTGTTCCCGTCGCAGACCCCGCCGGTCGCGCGCCACGCGATATCGAGGCCGAGATCGGCGCCGCACGCCTTGACCAGCGCGAAGAGCTTGGCGGCACCCGGGTCGATCGGCTTGGGCGGGCGGTTGAAACTGCCGTGCGCGCGGATCGTCACGTCATGCGCCGCGGCGACGGCGGCGACGGTCCGGTCGAGCGCGGCCTGCGCGCGGTCGATCTCGGCGCGGTCGGCGGGGCGGAAGTTGATCCGCAGCACGGCATGATCGGGGACGACATTGTTCGGCCCGCCGCCCTCGATCCGCGCGGGATTGACCGCAAGCGCGGGCGAGCGGATCGCGAACAGCTGCACGGCCAGATCGGACGCCGCGACGATCGCGTTGCGGCCTTGCTCGGGATTGCGCCCGGCATGCGCGCTGCGGCCGGTGACGACGATCGAAAAATTGCCCGTGCCGCCGCGGGCCCCCGCCAATGTGCCGTCGGGCAGCGCCGGTTCGTAGGTCAGCGCGGCGAGCTTGCCGCGCGCCGCACGCGCAATCAGCGCGGAGGACGAGAAGGAGCCGGTTTCCTCGTCCGAATTGATCACGACCTCATAGCCGATCCGCGCCGCAAGCGGGCTCGCCTCGACCGCGCGCAACGCCGCGAGCATGACGGCCAGGCCACCCTTCATGTCGGCGACGCCGGGCCCGTTGAGCGTGCCGTCGTCGCGAAAGGCGAGCGTCTGGAAGGCATGGTCGGCGGGATACACCGTGTCCATGTGGCCGGTCAGCAGGAGCTGCACCGGCGCCTCGGGCCGCACGATCAGATGGAGATGCTTGCCATGGTCGAGCGTCGTCACCGCCCCATCGGCCGAGACGTTCTCGGCGGTGTCGCCATCGACCAGCGCGAGCTCGCCCGGCAGCGCACCGAACGCGGCTGCCAGCTGTTCCGCTACCGCCGCCAATCCGGCAAGATTGCGCGTGCCGCTGTTGATCGCCGACCAGGCCTCGACCTGCGCCAGCATCGGTTGTGTTGCGACATGGGCGATGGTCGCCCGTTCGATCTCTGTCATCCCCGCCATCGCCAAGGGTCTAGCCGGTCTGCACCGCGCGCTCCACCCCGCTTCAGCGCAGGTGCGGTGCGAAGGCCTCGAGCACCTCTTCGTACAGCGTTCTCTTGAACGCGACGATGATCTCGGGGAGCGTTTCGGGGCGGATCCATCGCCAGGATTTGAATTCGGGATGCTCGGTCGCGATGTCGATGTCGGCGTCGCTGCCGAGGAAGCGATACAGGAACCAGCGCTGCCGCTGCCCGCGCCACTTGCCCTTCCACACGCGGCCGACCAGCTCTTCGGGGAGATCGTAGAACAGTTCGTGCGGCGCGGCGGCGATCAGGGCGACATGCTCCGGCGCAATGCCGGTTTCCTCGCCGAGTTCGCGCAAAGCGGTCGCCTCGGGGTCTTCGCCATCGTCGATCCCGCCTTGCGGCATCTGCCACGCCTCGACCTCGGCATCGATCCGCTGTCCGACGAAGACCAGACCGTCGGCGTTGAGCAGCATGATCCCGGCGCAGGGGCGATAGGGGAGGGTCGTGGGGTCGGTCATTGGGGATTCTTTCTTCTAAATCCTCCCTCGCGCAGCGGGGGGAGGGGGACCG
>NZ_JH584241.1:3154209-3432368 GCF_000241485.1 Sphingomonas sp. PAMC 26605 | reverse complement strand
CTCCACCACCCGGCTGAAGGAGCCGGGCGGTCCCCCTCCCCCGGTTCCCGGGGGAGGATTAAGGGGCTTCGGCGATCAGGGTTTTTGCAGCGGCTAGAGCACCCGCCACATCCTCCGCCGAAGACGCGATCGCCTTGCGCAGCGTTATGAAGCCATGAATGTTCCCCACCGCCTCGCGAAACACCACCGGCACCCCGGCTTCCGCCAGCGCCCCCGCATAAGCGCGCCCCTGATCACGGATCGGGTCGAGGCTCGCAGTCACCACTACCGCGGGCGGCATGCCGGCAAGATCGCCCTTCAGCGGCGAAGTACGGATATGCTCGGCCTCGGCCCGATAGGCGGCGTTGAACCATTCCATGCTGTCGCGCGTCAGGAGATACCCGTCGGCGAACCGCGTGTAGGACGGGTATTCCTGCGTCGTATCGGTCGCTGGGTAGAAGGGCAGTTGCGCGATCACCGGCACTGCGGCGGGGGCATCGCGCAGCGCCATCGCGGTGACGATCGCGAGATTGCCGCCGGCGCTGTCGCCGCAAACCACGAGGCCGGTGACCGTGCGCCCAAGCGCTTCGGGGCTCCCCGCCGCCCAGCGCGCCGCCGCCTCGCAATCGTCGGGCGCGGCGGGCCAGGGATTTTCGGGCGCGAGGCGATAGTCGATCGCCAGGACCGGCAGGTCGAGGCTGCGCGACACTTCGGCGCAGAAGCTCGCATGCGTGTCGAGATCGCCGATCACGAAGCCGCCGCCGTGGAAAAACACCACCAACGGCCCCGCCGCGCGCGTCGCCGCCGTGTCGAACAGCCGCGCGGGAATGTCGCCAGCGGGGCCGGGGATCGCCAGGTCGGTGATTATCGCCAGTTCGCCGATCGGCGGATCGGCGATGTCCTTCATCGCGGCATAGGTCGCACGCGCGGCGGGCGGCTCGAGCTGGTGCATCTTCGGGCCGGGGAGCGCGTTGAGAAAGCCGAGGAAGCCCGCAACGTCGGGGCGCACATACGGATCGGTCACGCAACTCTCCATCTGGTCTTGGCCATTCGCGACCCTACCTAGGGGGGATGATCGCGGTCGTCCATCATCCCGCCTATGTCGCGAACGGCCAGTCGGCCAATCCGAGCCAGCTGAGCAAGAACGCCGCGATCCGCGACCTGTTGCGCAGCCACGGCGACGCGATCGCGTGGCACGAGTGCGAGCCGATGCCGCTGCGCTGGCTCGAGGCGACGCACGATCCGGCCTATGTCGCCGAGGTGCTCGAGGCGCGCGTGCCGCGCGAGAAGGAGCGGCGAATCGGCTTTGCGGTCACGCCGGGCGTGGCGGCGCGCGCACAAGTCGTGCCCGCGGGGACGTGGCTCGCGGCACGGCTCGCGCTCGACCACGGTTTCGCGGCCAACAGCGCGGGCGGCAGTCATCATGCGCTCGCCGACACCGGGGCAGGCTATTGTGTATTCAACGATCTGGCGATCGCGGCGGTTCGGCTGGTCGAGGAAGGCGATGTCGCGCGCGTGCTGATCGTCGATTGCGACGTCCATCAAGGCGACGGCACCGCGGCGCTCACCGCCGGCCATCCCGGGATCGCGACCTATTCGATCCATGCCGAGAAGAACTTCCCCGCGCGGAAGGCGCGCTCGACGCTCGACGTTCCCCTCGCGGACGGGACCGGCGATGCCGCCTATCTCGCGACGCTGGCTGCAACTCTATTGCCGCTGATCGACGAATATCGGCCCGAGCTGATTCTCTATCAGGCGGGGATCGATCCGCTCGCCGGCGATCGGCTCGGCCGGCTTGCACTGAGCGACGAAGGGCTGATCGCGCGCGAGACGTTCATTGCGCAGTCCGCCGCGCGCCGCGGCATCGCGCTCGCGAGCACCGTCGGGGGCGGCTATGGCGACGACGTCATGGCACTTGCCAGGGCGCATGTCCGCGCGATCGTGACGCTTGGCGAAATCTATCGCGCGGAACGGCGATCGCGACAGGGCAGGTCGCAAGCCGAACACTGGCCGGGAACGATGCGACACCAAACCGGTTCAGTATGATCGAGGTTAAGGCGGAGCGTCGATGCTACTGCCGCCAGCGTGCGAGTGTTTGCAAGTGACCGATCCCGTTCTTTTGTGGCTGCGGCGTGACCTGCGGCTGGCCGATCAGCCCGCCTTGGTCGCGGCGGCGGCCGAGGGCGCGGTGATTCCGGTCTATGTGCTCGATAATGCCGCAGCGAAGCAGTATGCGATGGGCGGTGCGTCGCGCTGGTGGCTGCATCACAGCCTGACGAGTCTCGATGCGGCGCTCCGCGGAAAGGGGTCGCGGCTGATCCTGCGGCGCGGCGACGCGGCCGAGGAATTGGCGAAGGTCGCCGAGGATGCCGGCGCGAAACGCGTCCATGCGATCCGCCATTTCGAGCCGTGGTGGCGCAACGCCGAGCGGGCGGTGGGTAAGGCGCTCGACCTCGTCTGCCATGACGGCAATTATCTCGCGCGGCCGGGGACGATCACGACCGGGTCGGGTGGCCAGTACAAGATCTACACGCCGTTCTGGCGCGCGCTCAAGGCGACGCTGCCGCCGCCCGAACCGACGCGCGTACCGGCGCACATCGCCGCGCCGAAGACATGGCCCGAGAGCGATTCGCTCGCCGACTGGGACCTGCTCCCGACCAAGCCCGACTGGTCGACCGGGTTCGGCAAGGCATGGACGCCGGGTGAAGACGCAGCGCACAAGCGGCTCAACGCGTTTCGCGATCAGGCCGCCCGCTATGACGAAACGCGCAACCTGCCCTCGATCGACGGCAGCTCGCGTCTGTCGCCGCATCTCCATTTCGGCGAGCTTTCGGCAGCGCAGGTATGGCATGCGGTGACCGACGCCGGTGGCTCGGTCGACGTGTTCCTCAGCGAGATCGGCTGGCGCGATTATGCGCAGAACGTCATCCTGCAATATCCCGATTATGGCACCAGGAACGGCCGGGACGCGCTCGGCGGTCTCGAATGGCGGACGGGCAAGGAAGCGAACGCCGATCTGAAGGCGTGGCAGCAGGGGCGCACCGGCTATCCGATCGTCGATGCCGGGATGCGCCAGCTGTGGACCACCGGGTGGATGCACAATCGCGTGCGGATGATCACCGCGAGCTTCCTGATCAAGCATCTGCTGATCGACTGGCGCGCGGGCGAGCGCTGGTTCTGGGATTGCCTGGTCGATGGCGATTACGGGTCGAACTCGGTCAATTGGCAATGGACCGCGGGCACGGGGATCGATTCGAACATGTTCAGCCGGGTTATGGCGCCGCTGGTGCAATCGCCCAAATTCGACGCGGGCGACTATATCCGGGAATGGGTCCCCGAGCTTGCCGGCGTCAAAGGCGATGCGATCCATGACCCCGAGGAGGCCGGCTGCCGGCCGCGCGATTACCCGGAAAAGATCATCGGCCACCGTGAGGGTCGCGAGCGTGCGCTGGAGGCGGCCCGCCGCGCACGCTGAAAATCCCGTTGCGGCGCGCCGACATGGATGCGAGGGGCGCGCGATGCTTGGGGCCTTCTCGAAACTCTTCCACCGCCTGCTGGACCGGATCGACGCGGGTCTGGTCGCGGGATCGCTTGCCGCGCGCCTGCCCGACGGGGGCGACCGGCTGCTCGGCGGTCGCGCGCCGGGGCCGGCGGCGGTGGTCGACCTGCGCAGTTGGCGCGCGCTGCTGCGGCTCGCGACGGGGGGCTCTGCGGGCTGGTATGTCGCCTGGGCGAAGGGGGAATGGGCAAGCCCCGATCCGACCGTCCTGTTCGAGCTGTTCATGCGCAACCGCGTGACGCTGGGCGGGACGGCGCGCTCGGGTGGGGTGATGCGGGCGGTGCGGCGGATCGCGAACAGCCGGCGGCGCAATTCGCGCGTCGGCGCGCGGCGCAACATCGAGTTCCATTACGACCTCGGCAACGATTTCTACCGGCTGTGGCTCGACCGGAGCCTGATGTATTCGAGCGCGCTGTTCGCCGAGCCGGTGTCGGAGGGCGAAGGCCTCGAAGCGGCGCAGGCGACCAAGATCGACGCGATCCTCGACCGCCTCGCGGTGGCGCCGGGCGAGCACGTGCTCGAGATCGGCTGCGGCTGGGGCGCCTTCGCCGAAGCCGCGGCGCGGCGCGGGCTCAAGGTCGATGCGATTACGCTGTCGACCGAGCAGGAGGCCGCGGTCAACGCGCGCATCGCTTCGGCCGGGTTGCGCGACGTGACGGTGGCGCGGATCGACTATCGCGACGTGACCGGGGTTTACGACGCGGTCGCGAGCATCGAAATGGTCGAGGCGGTCGGGCAGGAATATTGGCCGGCGTATCTCGAGGCGATCGCATGCGCGCTCAAGCCGGGCGGTCGCGCGGCGTTGCAATATATCACGATCGACGATGCGATCTTCCCGGCCTATGCCGAGAACGTCGATTTCATCCAGCGCTTCGTCTTTCCCGGCGGGATGCTGCTTTCGGAAAGTCGTTTTCGCGCGATCGCCGAAGCGCAGGGGCTCGATTGGCGCGACAACCGAACCTTCGGGCTGCACTACGCCGAAACGCTGCGGCGCTGGCGCGTCGCGTTCGATGCCGCGGTCGTCGAGGGGCGCCTGCCGGCAAAGTTCGATCAGGCGTTCGTCGAACTGTGGCGCTATTATCTGATGTATTGCGAAGGTGGCTTCCGCGGCGGCGGCATCGATGTCGCGCAGGTCACGCTGGTCAAGCGTTCCCCTCCCGCAAGCGGGAGGGGAGTTTAGTCCACTCGCTCGAAATGCCCGGTCGCGAAATCCTCGGTCAGCAGCGCAACGATCCGGTCGGCCACCACCGAGGGATCCTTGACCGACTTGGGATCCTCGCCCGGATAGGCCTTGTGGCGCATCGCGGTGCGCGTCGCGCCCGGGTCGATGATCGCGGTGCGGACCGAGCTGATCAGTTCCATTTCGTCGCCATAGGCGGCGAGCAGCGTCTCGAACGCCGCCTTCGACGCGCCGTACATCCCCCAGTACGCGCGCGGCTTGCGCCCGACGCTGGAGGTCAGGCCGATCACGCGCGCGCGCTGCGACTTGCGCAGCATCGGGTCGAACGCCGCGATCAGCGCGGCCTGCGCGCTGACGTTGAGCGTGAGGATTTGCGCCATTTCCTTTGGGTCGATCGCGGGCACCGCCGACAATTGCCCGAGCATCGCGGCGTTGAGCACGAGAATGTCCAGCGCGGGCCAGCGCTCGCCGATCGCGGCGCCGAGGCGGGCGATGCTGTCGGTCTCGGTCAGGTTGAGCGGTGCGATCGTCGCGGAACCGCCCGCGTCGAAGATCGCATTCTCGACCGTCTCGAGCCCCGCCGCGGTGCGCGCAGTGATGACGACATGTGCGCCCGCGGCGCCAAGCGCGAGCGCTGTCGCGGCGCCGATCCCACGGCTTGCGCCGGTGACGAGGGCAACTTGATTGGCGAGCGGCTTGTCGGTCATGCGGGCTCCGTCTCCTGAAAGCCCCTCCCCTTCAGGGGAGAGGTTGGGGGTGGGGACGTGCCTCGCAGAGAGTCAGCGCCCGTTACAGCCCTACCCCAACCCAGCAACAGGTCGGTCAGGCTCCCGGCCTGACCTAAACCGCCCGGGGGGCGGTTTACCTGTTGCTCCTCAAGGGGAGGGGCTTAGTTCTTAGATCACGCGTTCCGCCAACAGCGCGAACTGATCGACCGACGATACATCGTCCTGATCGGTCAGGCTGGTCGGATAATCACCGGTGAAGCAGGCGTCGCAATGGCTCGGCCGGATCGCGTTGCGCTGCGGCTCGCCGAGCGCCTTGTAGAGCCCGTCGATCGAGATGAAGGCGAGGCTGTCAGCCTTGATATAGGCGGCCATCTCTTCGAGATTCTTGGTCGCGGCGAGCAGCTTCGCGCGCTCGGGCGTGTCGACGCCGTAGAAGCACGAATGCCGCGTCGGCGGGCTGGCGATGCGCATGTGGACCTCGGCGGCGCCCGCCTCGCGCATCATCTCGACGATCTTGAGCGAGGTGGTGCCGCGCACGATCGAATCGTCGATCAGCACGATCTTCTTGCCCGCGATCAGCGCGCGATTGGCGTTGTGCTTCAGCTTGACGCCGAGGTGGCGGACCTTGTCGCTCGGCTGGATGAAGGTGCGCCCGACATAATGCGAGCGGATGATGCCGAGCTCGAACGGAATGCCCGACTCCTGCGCATAGCCAAGCGCCGCGGGCGTGCCCGAATCGGGGACCGGGATGACCAGATCGGCATCCACCGGGCTCTCGATCGCCAGCTGCGCGCCGATCGCCTTGCGCACGGTGTAGACGCTGCGGTCCTCCGAAATCGAATCGGGGCGCGAGAAATAGACATATTCGAAGATGCACGGCCGCGGCGCGACCGGCGCGAACGGGTGGTGCGAGGTTATTTCGCTGCCCTTGACCATCACCAGCTCGCCCGGCTCGATCGAGCGGACGAAGGTCGCGCCGACCACGTCGAGCGCGACGGTCTCCGACGCGAAGATGATCGCCCCGCCATCTCCATTGGGGCCATCGGGGCCGTCGATCTTGCCCATCACCAGCGGACGTATGCCGAGTGGATCGCGGCAGGCGATCATGCCCTCGGGCGTCATCACGATCAGCGAATAGGCGCCCTCGACGCGCTTCAGCGCATCGATGAATTTGTCGACCGTCGTGCGATAGTTCGAGGTCGCGACGAGATGGATGATGGTTTCTGTGTCGCTGGTCGACTGGAAGATCGACCCGCGCCGCACCAGATCGCGCCGCAGCCGCATCGCGTTGGAGATGTTGCCGTTGTGCGCGATCGCGAACCCGCCCGAGGCGAGGTCGGCGTAGAGCGGCTGGACGTTGCGCAGCGCCGTCTCGCCGGTGGTCGAGTAGCGGACATGCCCGCACGCGACCGAGCCACGCAACGGGACCATGATCTCCTCGCGGTCGAAATTGCCCGCGACATGCCCCATCGCGCGGTGCGTATGGAATTCCACCCCGTCGAAGCTGGTGATGCCGGCCGCCTCCTGGCCGCGGTGCTGCAGCGCGTGCAGCCCGAGCGCGACCAGCCGGGCCGCGTCGGTCGCGCCGGAAATGCCGAAAATGCCGCACTCTTCGTGCAGCGTGTCGTCTTCATGTGGATTCGTGGTCAGCATATCGCCCTTCGGGGGTAGCGCTCGCGTGGGCATATAGGGACGGCGCCCGGGTTTGTCGCGCTTTTGTCACAACATGCGGAGCGTTTGGTCGCATCGCGGGTTTTTTGCCCGGCAATAGCAGGAGGTTGCGGTGGCGAAGGACCATGGCCCGAGCGTCAAGGACGACACGCTCTACGAAGATCTGCGCCGCGACGGCGCATCGAAGGAAAAGGCGGCGCGAATCGCCAATGCCAAGGCGGCGGGGACGATCGAGCACCGTGCGTCCGAGCTCGAGGACCGGACGAAGGATGATCTGCTGAAGGAGGCGCGCGAGATCGGGATCACCGGGCGTTCGAAGATGACCAAGGCCGAACTGGTTAGGGCGATTCGCAAGGACTAGTCCCCCCCCGACCATACCGTCACCCCAGCGAAAGCTGGGGTCTCCTGATCAGGCGCGAGCCCGCCTTCACGAGACCCCAGATTTCGCTGGGGTGACGATGATGGTGAACGAGGTGACGGTGATCGCGGGTCGTGTTGATAGCGGGGGGCGGGGTGACGCGCGCCAGCGGGGCCGCTAAGCAGCGAATATGCCTGATCCCCGCGAAACCGGCCTGGCGCTGGACCCTAAATACGACGCCGCCGGCCTGATCACCGCGGTCGCGACCGACCGCGCAAATGGCGACGTGCTCATGCTCGCGCATATGAACGCCGAGGCACTACGGTTGACGATCGAGACAGGCGAAGCGCATTTTTGGTCGCGCAGCCGTAACCGGCTGTGGAAGAAGGGCGAGACGTCGGGCCACGTGCTCCACGTCGCCGACATTCGCATCGATTGCGATCAGGACGCGGTGTGGCTGATCGTCGATCCCGCCGGCCCCGCCTGCCATACCGGCGCGCGTAGCTGCTTCTACCGCCGGATCGAGGGCGATCGGCTGGCAGCGGCGGAATGACGCCGCTTTTGGGCACGCGTGGATGTGAGGGCGCCTGGCCTGCGCTTGCTGCGCTGGTCCTGCTCGCGGGATGCCATCGCGGCGCTCCGGATCCGGCGGCATCGCCGACACCGCAGGGACTCGAGGCCGCCGCGATCCAGGCAGGCGTCATCGCCGATCCGGCGAGCACCGATCTGACCGGCGTCTATGCGACCGAGAACGACCGCATCTGTATCGTGCCGAGTGCGAAAGCCTATCGGATCGGGGTGTTCGTCGATTATGACGAGACACAAAATTGCGGGGTCTCGGGCGTTGTAACGCGCGATGGCGACACGCTCCACGTCACGCTCGGCACGGGGGCGGGCGCTGGCTGCAGCCTCGACGCGCGCTTCGAGGGGGATCGCATCGTCTTCCCGCCGCGCGTGCCGGATCGCTGCCAGCAAGCCTGTCGCGGCCGCGCCTCGATCGCGGCGCTCGACGTCACCCGGCTGAGCGAATCGGCAGCCGAGGCGGCGACGCTGCGCGACACGCGGGGTCGGTTGTTGTGCGGAGACGGCGGCTAAGACAGATCGCGCGCCGACATCGCCCTGTCGAGCAGCGCGGCAACTCGTCGCGAAATGCGCGTCGGGCATGTTGACGTTCACGTAAGCGGCAACTATCTGGACGGCATGTCTACCGGTCCCGCCTATGCCTTGATCGAGCGTCACCCCGATCGCGATCATTTCGCGATTTCCGACCTTTCGGCCGAGTTCGGAGTCACCGCGCGCGCTTTGCGATTTTACGAGGATGAGGGGCTGATCGCCCCCGAGCGCCGTGGCACCGCGCGCATCTATTCGCAGCGCGACCGTGCGCGGCTCGCCTGGATCCTGCGTGGCAAGCGCGTCGGCTTCTCGCTTTCGGAAATTCGCGAGATGATCGACCTCTACGATATCGGCGACGGTCGGCGTGCGCAGCGGGCCGTCACGATCGAGCGCTGCCGGAGCCGGGTCGCGTTGCTCGAGGCGCAGAAGCACGACATCGACGCCGCGATCGCCGAATTGACCGAGTTCATCGACCTCGTCGAACACACCCATCCGAAGGAAGCCTGATGCCCCAATATACGCCCCCCGTCCGCGACGTCCGCTTCGTGCTCGAGCATGTCGTCGGGCTGGAAAACTACGCGAACCACGCCGGCTTCCAGAACGTGACGCCCGACGTCGTCGATGCCGTGCTCGACGAGGGCGGCAAGTTCGTCGCCGAGGTGCTCTTTCCGCTCAACTATTCGGGCGATCAGGAAGGCTGCACGCGGCACGACGATGGCTCGGTCACTACGCCCAAGGGATTCAAGGAAGCCTATGATGCGTTCGTCGAGTCGGGCTGGGGCACGCTCAGCGCGCCGGAAGAATTCGGCGGCCAGGCGATGCCACACGTCGTATCGACCGCGTTTCAGGAATTCATGATCTCGGCGAACATGGCGTTCGCCATGTATCCCGGCCTGTCGCACGGTGCGATCGCCGCGCTGCTGGTCAAGGGCTCGGACGAGCAGAAGGCCAAGTACGTCCCCAACATGGTCAGCGGCAAATGGGGCGGCACGATGAACCTGACCGAGCCGCAGTGCGGCACCGATCTCGGCCTGATCCGCACCCGCGCCGAGCCGCAGGGCGACGGTTCCTACGCGATCACCGGCACCAAGATCTTCATCTCGTCGGGCGAGCACGATCTGACCGAGAACATCATCCACCTCGTGCTGGCGAAGACGCCGGGCGCGCCCGAAAGCTCGAAGGGCATTTCGCTGTTCGTCGTGCCCAAATTCCTCGTTAACGACGATGGCTCGCTCGGCGCGCGCAACCCCGTCACCTGCGGCTCGATCGAGCACAAGATGGGGATCCACGCCAATTCGACCTGCGTGATGAACTATGACGGCGCGATCGGCTGGCTCGTCGGCGAGGAGATGAAGGGCCTCGCCGCGATGTTCATCATGATGAACGCCGCCCGCTTGGGCGTCGGCCTGCAGGGCTTGGGCGTCGCCGAGGTTGCCTATCAGAACGCCGTCCAGTACGCGCACGACCGTCGCCAGGGGCGCGCGCTGACCGGCCCGAAGGAGCCGAACGAGAAGGCCGACACGCTGTTCGTCCATCCCGACGTCCGCCGCATGCTGATGGAAGCCAAGGCGCTGACCGAAGGCCTTCGTGCATTGTGCCTGTGGGGCGCGCTCCAGGTCGATCTCGAGCATGCCGGTGCGACCGAGGAAGAGCGCCAGCTTGCCTCGGACCTGATCGGCCTGCTCACGCCCGTCATCAAGGGCTATGGCACCGACAAGGGCTATGACGTCGCGACCAACGCGCAGCAGGTCTACGGCGGCCACGGCTACATCGCCGAATGGGGCATGGAGCAATATGTCCGCGATGCGCGCATCGCGATGATCTACGAGGGCACCAACGGCGTGCAGGCGATGGATCTGGTCGGGCGCAAGCTCGCACAGAACGGTGGCCGCGCGGTGCAGGCGTTCTTCAAGGTCGTCGCCGACGACGTCGCGGCGGGCAAGGCCGATCCGGCGACCGCCGATTTCGCCAGCCGCCTCGAGAAGGCGAATGGCGAACTGCAGGCGGCGACGATGTGGTTCATGCAGAACGGCATGCAGAACCCCGACAATGTCGGCGCCGGCGCGCACAGCTACATGCACATCATGGGCATCGTTGGCCTCGGCGTGATGTGGCTGCGGATGGCGACCGCGGCGACCAAGCTCAAGGCAGCGGGCGAGGGGGACCAGGCGTTCCTCGACGCCAAGCTGATGACCGCGCGCTACTTCGCCGAGCGGATCATGCCCGAAGCGGGCGCCTTGCGCCGCAAGATCGAGGCTGGCGCCGAGTCGGTGATGGCGATCCCGCCGGAGATGTTCGCCGCCGCTTGAACGTCGCTCCTCCCCGGCACGGGGAGGACCCAGGTTACTGCCCCTCTGGCGTCGGCTTTGCGACCGGGGCGACCTCGGCCTTGCGCCGCACCCCGATCAGCCCCTCCGGTGGCGTGGCGGACGGGAACGGCGCACGCACCGCGCCGGGCACAGTCTCAAGCTTGAACCCATCGGCGCCGCGCTGTGCCGGCAGATAGACCTGCTGCTTCATGCATTGCGACACGTCCGCGCGCTTGAACTCGGTGCAGTTCCATAGCGCCTTGTCATAGCCCCGCGCCCGGTCGCGCAGATAGCTGAACGAGAGCGCGGCGATCTGCGTCGGCTGCAATGGCAGTGCAGCGGGCGTCTTCGCCTTGTCGCTCCACCCCATCACCTTGCAATAGGCGCGATCGCCGCAGGTTCGCGTGGCGAGCTGCGCGAAGCCGTCGGGCGTGATCTTCTTGGCGTCGAGCGTCAGCAGGAAGCTGCCGTCGTCGCTCGCCAGCTCGGTCGGGAGCGGAGTAGCCGCGGCGACGGGGTCGACATACAGCGCTTCGGTCGCGACGATCGAAGGCTCATCGCGGTGCGCATCCGAATAGGCGGCGAGTTGCGCGATGATCGGCTCGTCGTTCGACACGTGGCGGTTGAAGGCGGGCGGGGTGCCCCACCAGCCGGTCCAGCGGAAGAACAGATGCGTGTTCACCGCGGCGATCTTGTCGAGGCTCGACTGCCAATAGGGCACGACCCAGTCGGTATGGTAATGCGTGGCATAGCCGACCGGCTTGAACACCGCGCCGGTCAGCGCCGCGGTCGCGGTTTCGCGCGCGCGCGTCCATTGCGCGTCGAGCCATTTGTGGTGGACGAGCGCGCCGTCGCAGGTGAAGGTGAACTGGCAGCCGGTCGTGCGCTCGGCGCCCTGGAACACCACGCCGCAGATCGTCTTGGGGAAGGCGGGATGGCGGACGCGGTTGATCACCACCTGCGCGACCGCGCGTTGGCCGACCGGATCGTCGCCTGCTTCGTAGAGCACGGCAGCGGCCATGCAGTCGATCGCACGCGTGCGCTGGATCGGATCGCCGCCGAGCTTGAACGGGCGCGCGGCCGGGTTGGGACCGTCGACGAAGGGTACGCTCGCGTTGAACGCGCGCGCATCGTCGGGGTCGAGATCCTGGAAGGCGACCGGCTCGACCGGCGGCAGCTCGGCGGCGGGAACGACCCGCTGCGCGGCGGTGCGCGCGACATGATGGCGCACGAGCGGCCGCGCGAAGCGGATCAGCAGGACAGGGACAAGGATCGCCAGCGCCGCGATCGCCACGACGATCGCGCGCAAGGTGGCGCTAGGAGGGCGGACGGGAGTCATGCCGTCACGACCGGGAATTGAGAAGAAGCAACGAGGGCACGAACGGCTCCTGACCGAATTGGGCCAGCGCCTTTAGCGCATTCCCGCGCGGATACGAAATGGGCGCGATGTCAGCGCGATCCGCGGTCAGGCACCGTTCGGAAGATACATCAATCCCCCAACCGTCACCCCGGCCTCGTGCCGGGGTCCACCGTGCCGCATGAGCAACGGCGGCGCGCGTCCATCCCGGTGCACCCCGGGACAAGCCCGGGGTGACGAACCAGTGTGTGTGGCGTGTCCGGTCAGCGTATTGCGACCCCGCTCAACTCTCCGGCAGGAAGTCCGGGACCGACAGATAGCGCTCGCCCGTGTCGTAGTTGAAGCCGAGCACACGCACACCCTCGGGCAGATCGGGCAGCTTCTGCAGGATCGCGGCGAGCGTCGCGCCCGAGCTGATTCCGACGAGCATCCCTTCCTCGGCCGCCGAGCGGCGTGCCATGTCCTTGGCGACGGTTGCGTCGACCTTGATCGCGCCGTCGATCGCCTGGGTGTGGAGGTTGGCGGGGACGAAGCCCGCGCCGATCCCCTGGATCGGATGCGGTCCTGGCGTCCCGCCCGAGATTACCGGCGATGCGGCGGGCTCGACCGCATAGACCTTGAGGTTCGGCCACTCCTGCTTGAGCCGCTCGGCGACACCGGTGATGTGCCCGCCGGTGCCGACGCCGGTGATGATCACGTCGATCGGCGAATCGCGGAAGTCGTTGAGAATCTCGAGCGCAGTCGTGCGGACATGGACGTCGATGTTGGCGGGGTTCTCGAACTGCTGCGGCATCCACGCGTTCGGCGTCTGTTCGACGAGTTCGAGCGCCCGCTCGATCGCGCCCTTCATGCCCTTCTCGCGCGGGGTGAGGTCGAAGGTCGCGCCGTACGCCAGCATCAGGCGGCGGCGTTCAAGCGACATGCTCTCGGGCATCACGAGCACGAGCTTGTAGCCCTTGACTGCGGCGACCATCGCGAGGCCGACGCCGGTGTTGCCCGAAGTGGGCTCGATGATCGTCCCGCCGTGCTGGAGATGGCCGTCACGCTCGGCCGCCTCGATCATCGCCAGCGCGATGCGGTCCTTGATCGAGCCGCCGGGGTTCGAGCGTTCCGACTTGATCCACACTTCGGCGCCGGGGAACAGCTTCTGGACGCGGACGTGCGGCGTGTTGCCGATCGTGTCGAGGATCGTGTTGGCTTTCATGGCGTGGCCTCCAGTTCGAGATCGTGCGAGTCTTGCGCGCTTTTGGGCGGATCGAAGGTTTTCGCATTGCGAATGCTTGGGAAGAGATAGGTCCAGAGGATCGTCACGACAATCGCCCCCCCGCCGCCGACCAGCACCGCGCCGACCGGCCCGAGCGCCGCCGCGAGGAAGCCCGACTCAGCCTCGCCGAGCTCGTTCGAGGCCGAAATGGTGAGCTGCGACACCGCGCCGACGCGCCCGCGCTTGTCGTCGGGCGTGTGCAGCGTGACGAGCGACTGGCGGATATAGACCGAGAACATGTCCGCCGCCCCCGCGACGACGAGCGCGCCGAGGCTCAGCGTCATGATCTGTGACAGGCCGAACACCACCGTGGCGACGCCATAGACCAGCACCGCGCCGAGCATCTTGGGCCCGACATTGGTCTTGATCGGGCGGAACGAGAAGAACAGCGCGACCACCGCAGCCCCGACGGCGGGTGCGGCGGCAAGCAGGCTCAGCCCTTGCGGGCCGACCTTCAGAATGTCGTGCGCGTAGATCGGCAGCAACGCGCTGGTTCCTGCCAGGAACACGGCGAACAGATCGAGCGTGATCGCGCCGAGCACCAGCTTGTTCTGACCGACATAGGCGAGGCCATCGACGATCTGGCGCAGCGGATTGCCCTTATGCGCGGCGATCGACCGCGGCACCGGCGGGATCGTGAGCATCGCTGCGAGTGCGACCACGAACAACACCGTCGCCAGTGCGTATGCGCCCCATGGCGCGGCGGCATAGGCGAAGCCGCCGAGCGCCGGCCCGATGATCGTGCCGACCTGCCACGAGATCGAACTCAGCGCGATCGCGGTCGGCAGGACTTCGCGCGGCACGAGATTGGGCGCGAGCGCGCCGAACGCCGGCCCGGCAAAGGCGCGGCCGAGCCCGAGCAGGACCGCGACCGAGAACAGCACGGGAAGCGTCATCCCCTCGGTATAGGTGACGAGCGCGAGGATCAGCGCGCACAGCACCTGCAGCGCGAGCGTGCAGCGCGTGATCAGCCGCCGGTCGAATCGATCGGCGACCCAGCCGGTGATCGGCGTCGTGACGAACAGCGGTATGAACTGCAGCAGCCCGATCAGCCCGAGCTGCGCGGCGGCGCCAGCGGGCGACATCGTCGTGCGCGCGATCGTGTAGGTCTGCCAGCCGATGACGATGATCATCGCATTCTGCGCGATCGTCATCGCGAAGCGTGCCGCCCAATAGGAGCGGAACTGGGCGATGCGGAGCGGGTGCGGGGCGGCTGTCATTTTATGCTGCCTTAAGCTCTGCGCGGGCGGGGGGGCAATCGACGATATGCTTGGCGCGCAGAAACTTGCGCTGTTCCGCCGTCCCTCGTTCCCCGTCATCCCGAGCGGCACCGCGGGAAACATGCGGCGCGTGCATCGTTTTGACGGGGGCGATTGATATCGGCGCAACATCGCGCCTATAGGCTCGGCGTCCCTCTCCCCAGGTTATGAGGTCTTCAAGACGTGGCAAAAGCCCCCGCCGCCGTAAAGGCACAACCCCCGGTGCCGAACCGCGAGCGCCCCGACGAGCCCAAACTGTACGAGGCCTCGAAGGAAGAGCTGCTCGCTTTCTACAAGCAGATGCTCCTCATTCGCCGCTTCGAGGAAAAGGCCGGCCAGCTCTATGGCCTCGGCCTGATCGGCGGCTTCTGCCACCTCTATATCGGCCAGGAAGCCGTCGCGGTCGGCCTGCAGTCGGGTCTCGACGGCGACAAGGACTCGGTCATCACCGGGTATCGCGATCACGGCCACATGCTCGCCTACGGCATCGACCCCAAGGTGATCATGGCCGAGCTGACCGGGCGTGGCGCGGGCATCAGCCGCGGCAAGGGCGGCTCGATGCACATGTTCTCGACCGAGAAGAAGTTCTACGGCGGCCACGGCATCGTCGGCGCGCAGGTGTCGCTCGGCACGGGCCTCGCCTTCGCCCACAAATATAACGAGGATGGCGGCGTCGCCATGGCCTATTTCGGCGACGGTGCGTCGAACCAGGGGCAGGTGTACGAGAGCTTCAACATGGCCGAGCTGTGGAAGCTGCCGATCATCTATGTGATCGAGAATAATGAGTACGCGATGGGCACGAGCGTCAACCGCTCGTCGGCCGAGGACCAGCTCTTCCGCCGCGGCGAATCGTTCCGCATCCCGGGCATCCAGGTCGACGGCATGGACGTGCTGGCGTGCCGCGGCGCCGCCGAGGAAGCGCTCGCCTGGGTCCGCGCGGGCAAGGGGCCGATCATCCTCGAGATGAAGACCTATCGCTATCGCGGCCACTCGATGTCCGATCCGGCCAAGTATCGCTCGCGCGACGAAGTCCAGGCGGTGCGCGACAAGTCGGATCCGATCGACCATGTCAAAAAGCTGCTCGACGCGCAGGGCGTGACCGAGGCTGAGCTCAAGACGGTCGACCAGGAGATCCGCAAGATCGTCAACGAAGCCGCCGACTTCGCCGAGCAGGCGCCCGAGCCTGACGCAGCCGAACTCTACACCGACATTCTGGTGGAAACATACTGATGCCCGTCGAAATCAAGATGCCCGCGCTCTCCCCGACGATGGAGGAGGGCACGCTCGCCAAATGGCTCGTCAAGGAAGGTGACGTCGTCAAGTCGGGCGACATCATGGCCGAGATCGAGACCGACAAGGCGACGATGGAATTCGAAGCCGTCGACGAAGGGACGATCGGCCAGATCCTCGTCGCCGAGGGCACCGACAATGTGAAGGTCGGCACCGTCATCGCGACGCTGACCGCCGAGGGCGAAGAGCCCGCCGCGACCGGCGAAGGCAAGTCCGAAGCCGCAGCGCCCGCGCCCGATCAGCCCGCCGAACAGAAGGCCGAGGCGACGCCGGAGCCCCAGGCCAAGAAGGTCGACACCGGTACGCACCAGCTCGAGAAGGCTGCCGAGCACAAGGCCGAAGTCAGCGATCCCGCGATCCCCGAGGGGACCGAGATGGTCAAGCTGACGCTGCGCGAGGCTTTGCGCGACGCAATGGCCGAGGAAATGCGCGCCGATAAGCGCATCTTCGTGATGGGCGAGGAAGTTGCGCAATATCAGGGCGCGTACAAGGTGACGCAGGGTCTGCTCGAGGAGTTCGGCGACAAGCGCGTGATCGACACGCCGATCACCGAATACGGCTTTGCCGGTATCGGCACGGGCGCGGCGATGGGCGGGCTTCGTCCGATCGTCGAGTTCATGACCTTCAACTTCGCGATGCAGGCGATCGATCACATCGTAAACTCGGCCGCCAAGACCAACTACATGTCGGGTGGCCAGATGCGCTGCCCGATCGTGTTCCGCGGGCCGAACGCTGCGGCGAGCCGCGTCGGTGCGCAGCATTCGCAGAACTATGCGCCGTGGTATGCGAGCGTCCCCGGCCTGATCGTGATCGCGCCGTATGACGCCGCCGATGCCAAGGGCCTGCTCAAGGCGGCGATCCGTACCGAGGATCCCGTCGTGTTCCTCGAGAACGAGCTGCTCTACGGCCGCACCTTCGACGTGCCCAAGCTTGATGACTACGTCCTGCCGATCGGCAAGGCGCGGATCATGCGCGAGGGCAAGGACGTCACGATCGTCAGCTATTCGATCGGCGTCGGGCTCGCGCTCGAAGCCGCCGCGAAGCTGGCGGACGAGGGCATCGACGCCGAAGTGCTCGACCTGCGCACGCTGCGCCCGCTCGACACCCAATCGGTGCTCAAGAGCCTCAAGAAGACCAACCGCCTCGTCGTTGCCGAGGAAGGCTGGCCGACCTGCTCGATCGCGTCGGAAATCCAGGCTTTGTGCATGGAGCAGGGCTTCGACGATCTCGACGCACCGGTGCTGCGCGTCACCAACGAGGACGTGCCGATGCCCTATGCAGCGAACCTCGAGAAGCTGATGCTGGTCAACGCCGACAAGATCGTCGCGGCGGTCAAGCAGGTGACTTACCGGGGCTGAGCGCCCAGTCGCCGTCCCGTCAGCCGCGGCTGGCGGGATGCGCGCTTGCTGCAGCCAAGCCTTCGCGACTAGCGTCGGCGGATGATTCCCTCCGATCCGACGAGTGCCATCAGCGGGAGAGCACGATGAACGATCGCGCTACGGTGCCCGAGCGTGCGCTTGTGCTGTCCTACGCCCCCGCGGCAACGCGAACCGGCCTTGCCGCGCTGCTTGCGCTCGACGACACGCTCGGACAGATCCTTCGCACGACGCGCGAACCATTGGTCGGGCAGATGCGGCTGACATGGTGGCACGACGCGCTGACCGCGCTCGACGCCGCACCGCCGCCGGCGCAACCGGTCTTGCAGGCGCTGGCCGAAAGCGTTCTGCCGCGCGGCGTCTCTGGCGCGCAGCTTGCGGCGATGATCGACGGATGGGAAGCGCTGCTCGAGGCAGAGGCGATCGGCCCGGCGGCTCTGGCGGCTCATGCCGCCGCGCGCGGGCGTACGATGTTCGTCGCGGCCCGGTCGCTCCTTGGCGGTGCCTCGAGTGACCCGGTCGAAGCGGCCGGCGAAGGATGGGCTTTGGCCGACCTGGCTCGTCACATGCGCGATCCCGAGGCGGCGCGACGCGCCGCGGCGGCCGCGTCACCCGCGATCGCGGCGGCGACGGCGATACGGTGGAGCCGGGCGGGGCGGCCGTTGGGCGCGCTTGCCCATCTTGCGCGGATGGACCTTGCCGTTCCACTCGACACGCCGATACTCCGCGCCACGCCGCGCCGGGTCGCGCGGCTGGCGCTGCACCGACTCACCGGACGATAGCCTTTCGCGATCGACGAGAAAGCGTTACGATGGCGCAACAGTCGTGGGGGGACGATATGTGGCGCTATCTGGTGGGCGGGCTGGCGGCATTAGCGCTAGCGGCGGCGGGGATGCTGATTTTGAATCGCAATGCGCGCTCGGTCGCGGCGTTGCCGCTCTCCTCCCCGGCGCCGCCAGCGGCCGGGGCGACCGCCCCGCTTCCCGCGACCGTTCCCGAGGCGAGCGACAAGACGCGCGAGCAGAAACGCTTCGATCGCTACGACAAGGATCGCGACGGCAAGGTCACGCGCGAGGAATATCTCGCCGCTCGGCGCAAGGCATTCGCCAAACTCGACGTCAACCATGACGGCATGCTGTCGTTCGACGAATGGGCAGTGAAGGCCGAGGGCAAGTTCGCGCTGGCCGACGCCGACAAATCCGGTGCGATGACGCCGGTCGAATTCGCCAGGACCGCGGTCAAGCGCAAGCCGCCGCGCATCCGGCGCGACTGTCCGCCGGCCGCCAAGGATGAGGCACCAGCGAACGGCGAGGAGAGCTGATCGGTGCCTAAGCCGCGAGCCACGCCCCGAGCGCGTCGCGCGCGCGGTCGGTATACATCTTCTTGCGATCGGCCTTCTTGGTACGGCCCTCGATCGGCGGGAACAGGCCGAAATTGACGTTCATCGGCTGATACGTCTCGGCCACCGCGGCGCCGGTGATGTGATGCAGCAAAGCGCCCAGCGCTGTCGCGACCGGCGGCGGGCTCATCGCCGCGCCGCCGAGTTCGGCCGCGGCGAAGCGCCCGGCGAGCAGCCCGATCGCCGCGCTTTCGACATAGCCCTCGCAGCCGGTGATCTGGCCGGCGAAGCGGATGTTGGGACGCGCCTTCAACCGCAACGTCGCGTCGAGCAATTCGGGCGAGCGGATGAAGGTGTTGCGATGCAATCCGCCCAACCGCGCGAATTCGGCATTCTGCAGCCCGGGGATGGTGCGGAACAGCCGGACCTGCTCGCTATGCTTCAGCTTGGTCTGGAAGCCGACGATGTTCCACAGCGTGGCCGACGCATTGTCCTGCCGGAGCTGGACGACCGCATAGGGCCAGCGTCCGGTGCGCGGATCGTCGAGCCCGACGGGCTTCATCGGCCCGTAGCGCAGCGTGTCGACCCCGCGCGATGCCGCCACCTCGATCGGCATGCAGCCCTCGAAATAGGGGACGTCCTCCCATTCCTTGAACTCGGTCTTCTCGCCCTCGATCAGCCCGGTGTGGAAGGCGAGATACTCCTCCTTGTTGAGCGCGCAGTTGATGTAATCCTTGCCTTCCCCCTTGTTCCAGCGCGACTGGAACCAGGCGGTGTCCATGTCGATGCTGTCGAAATGGACGATCGGCGCGATCGCATCGAAGAAGGCGAGTGCGTCGCTACCGGTCGCGCCACCGATGCTCGAGGCAAGCGCCGGGGCGGTGAGCGGGCCGGTCGCGACGATCGTCAGCCCGGTCTCGGGCAGGACGTCCACACGCTCACGGACGATCGTGATATTCGGGTGTGCGCTTAGCGCCGCAGTGACGCCATCGGAGAAGCGATCGCGATCGACTGCGAGCGCCGATCCGGCGGGCACCTTGTGGACGTCGGCCTCGCGCAGAATGAGCGAGCCGAGCGTGCGCATCTCCTGGTGGATCAACCCGACCGCGTTGCTCGTCGCATCGTCCGAACGGAAGCTGTTCGAACAGACCAGTTCGGCAAGGCCGTCGGTCTGGTGCGCCGGGGTCATCTCGCCCGAACCACGCATCTCCGAAAGTTTGACCTTGAACCCGGCCTCGGCGAGTTGCCAGGCGGCTTCGGAGCCCGCGAGGCCCCCGCCAATAATGTGTACGTCATGTGTCATGCACCGGCTGATAGCGGGCGCAAGTCGGCGAGGCAAAGGGGACAGCCGTTTTTGCGGCGGTCGGGTCAGCCGACCATGGCGGCCGGGGGCAGGCGATCGGCGTCGGGCCGTCGGGCCGCAGCGCGCAATTGCGTCTGGTCCGGCGGGACGCGCGTCATCACTTGCGGACAGCGCAGGCAGATCGCATCGCCTTGCTCTTGATGCCACCGGCATGTCGCGCGAATCTGGCATGAGGGGAGGGTGTCGACGACGGGCATCAACTGTTCGAGGATGCGGTGGCCAAGCCCGCAGCGGCCGTTATCGAACTGGCCGCACGCGCTGTTTTCGCAAACGCCGGAGTAGCGAAAGATCAGCGTCGGATCGAGCGTGCCGAGCCGATCGATCACCTCGGCGCCCACCTTCGCATCGTGCTTGAGATAGGCGATCCGCGGTTCGGCCAAGGTGCCCGCGACCACGCCGAAGACGTGCGCCTCGGCCATGTCGGGCTGGGCGCTTGGGCATGTCATCGCCAGGTCGCTCGAGGGATGCAGCGGCAACTTGGGCGTATGCATTCCCGCCTCCCGATTCAAAGCGTGCGGATTTGCGGCACCGCCTGGCGCTCGAAGAATCCGGCGATGATATGGTTGTCGATCGCCAATACGGCGGGCGCTGCGTCCACCCCTGCGGCCTTCATGTGGAGTGCGACATTGTCGGCAAATTTCTGGCCCTCGAGCAAGTCGCGGACAACCTTCCCCGCCAGATCCCAGCGCAGAACGAGTTGCCCTGAAACCCCGACGCGATCGCCGGCGGCATGCACCGCGGCTTCGACGATCTTCGGCAAGTCCCGGGCGGCAACGAGTGTGGCTTTTCTGATGTCGGTTGCCATTTCAGTCTCCTGCGAAAGAGTGTCCGGATTGATCCTGAGAATTATTGTGTTTATTCGTGTTTGAAGAGATACGCGCCATTTAGGCCATCGTATTGGATGTAAGCGTCTATCTATCCGTAACTCTGTTCAGCAATTGTCGAATTATCAATATTCTATTTTAATGTTGAGGGAGCGGGGTTGCGCTGCGCCCGCGGTAAGGGCCGATCCCTATTTTCTTCTTTGCGGATGACCTCTTTCCGCAGCATCGCGGCGACCATCGATTTGCTGCATGCTCTTTCGTCGCTGATGCGTTGGACGATGACGGTTTGCCGTGGTTCCGTTGCAGGAGGACGCGATGAAAATTTTCACGATCGGGTATGAGGCCACGACGATGGCAGCCTTCATCGCGGCGCTGACCCAAGCTGGCGTCGAGCGGGTGATCGACGTACGGGCGCTGCCTCTGTCGCGCCGACCGGGGTTTTCGAAGACCGCGCTTGCCGCTTCGCTGGCCGAGGCGGGGATCGACTATTTTCATCTGAAAGCCCTCGGCACGCCCAAGCGGGGACGCGATGCGGCGAAGAAAGGCGACGTCGCGACGCTCGAGGCGGTCTATGCCGAGCAGCTCGTCCTGCCCGAGGCGCAGGCGCAGTCGGCGCAGATGCTCGCGCTTGCGGCGGAGAAGCCGAGCGCCTTGCTGTGCTTCGAGCGCGATCCGAAGCATTGCCATCGCACGCTGTTGCTCGATGCCGAAGCCGCGGATGCCGAGGTCATCGACCTATATGCGTGATCCCCTGTAAGCCTTTGCCAGGGAGCAATGTCGGAACGAAACCAACCTGGTTATGTTATCGCTCTGTGACCAACGACCAGACAGCCAGGATTGTGGACACGGATCGGATCGAGGACCTGAAAGACGTTCGGTCTGAGCAGCGGTATCTGGCTCGCTTCTCGGGCACGGTGATCATCGACCGTAAACCGCTCGCAGTCGAGATCGCCGACATTTCGTGCGTCGGCGCGTGCGTGCGTGGCGCCGACCTGCCAAAGCGTGGCGAAGAGATCGTCCTGCTCGCCGAAAACCTTGAGGTCGTCGGGACCGTGGTATGGAGCGACGACACGGCCTGCGGCATCAATTTCCACAAGCCGATTGCACCGCTCGCCGTGATCGGCAGCAATCCCTATCTGCCGAACTTCAACACCTTGACCAAGGCCGTGGCGATGCGCGGCTGAGCGCCGCGCTCAGCCTGCGACCGGCAGCTTGACCTTGCCGTCGGCATCGCGCTCGAGCGGACCGTAGGCGATCACCGTCTCGAGCAGCAACGGGCCACCATAGAGATGCGGGAAAAGCTGGCCGCCGCGCGACTCTTCCCATTTTAGCGCGGCGCCGAAGGACCCGAGATCGACCGCGGCAATGTGCAGGTCGGTCTGGCCAGCGAAGTGCTTGTCGACCGTTTCGGTGAGTTGGTCAGCGGTGGAGAAATGGATGTAACCGTCGGCAAGGTCGATTGGCGCGCCGGCGAAGGATTCGTTCTTCTCCAGCGTCGCCATCTGCTCGGCGGTCAGAACCTTGTACGCAGTCAGCGGCAGGTCGCTCATTCGCCATTCTCCGGGCCGGCAGCAAGATCGTCACTGATGTCGGCGGTGTCGTCGGGCGCGAGCTCGACCGACGTCAGGTCGCGGACGTCGGCCTCGGCATCGCCCTCGGACTCTTCGATCCGCGCGGCCGAGACGACATGCTCGTTCTTGCCGACGTCGAACAGCTTCACGCCCGCCGAGTTGCGGCCGATCACGCGCATCGAGCCCAATGTGGTGCGGATCACCTTGGCCTGATCGGTGACGAGCATCAGCTGGTGGCCCTTGGTCGCGGCGAAGCTCGCGACGACGGGACCGTTGCGCGGGATGTTGTCGATATTGGTGATGCCCTGGCCACCGCGGCCGGTGCGGCGATAGTCATAGGCCGAGGACAGCTTGCCATAGCCGTTCTCGCAGACGGTCAGCACGAACTGCTCGCGCTCCATCAGTTCCTGATAGCGCGCGGCCTCCATCGTCGGCTCGCCGTCCTTCTCGCCCTTCCAGGGGGCGAAGCGGAGGTAATCCTCGCGCTCGTCGGGCGTCGCGCCGACGCGGTGGAGGATCGACAGCGAGATCACCTTGTCGTCGCCCTTGAGCGCCATGCCGCGCACGCCGGTCGAGTTGCGGCTCTGGAATTCGCGGACTTCATGCGCTGCAAAGCGGATCGCCTTCCCGGCGCGGGTGGCGAGCAGGACGTCGTCCTCTTCGCTCAGCAGAGCGACGCCGATCAGGCGATCGTCCTCGTCGATCCCCTCGAACTTCATCGCGATCTTGCCCGCGGTCGGAATGTTGGCGAAGGCGTCCATCGAGTTACGGCGCACGCTGCCGTTCGCGGTGGCGAACATGACGTGGAGCTTGGCCCATTCGGCCTCGTCCTCGGGCAGCGCGAGCACGGTCGAGATGACCTCGCCCTCGGCCAGCGGGAGCAGGTTGATCATCGGCCGGCCGCGTGTCGCAGCACCGCCCTCGGGCAGCTTCCAGACCTTCATCCGGTAGACCTTGCCGAGCGTCGAGAAGAACAGCACCGGGGTGTGCGTGCTCGTCACGAACAGGTTGGTGATCGCGTCCTCGTCCTTGGTCGCCATCCCCGCGCGGCCCTTGCCGCCACGCGCCTGGGCACGGAAGGTGTCGAGCGTGGTACGCTTGATATAGCCCTGCATCGTCACGGTGACGACCATGTCCTCGCGCTCGATCAGATCCTCGTCGTCGATGCCGTCGGCGGCAGCGGCGATCTCGGTCTTGCGCGGCGTCGCGAACTCGGCGCGGACGGCGACCAGTTCTTCACGCATCACGGCGTAGAGCTTGGCGCGGTTGGCGAGGATTTCGAGCAGCTCGGCGATCGAATCGGCGAGGCCCTGGAGCTCGTTGCCGATCTCGTCGCGCCCGAGCGCGGTCAGGCGATGCAGGCGCAAATCGAGGATCGCGCGGACCTGCAGTTCGGACAGGCGATAGGTCGCGCCGGTGACCTCGGTGTCGACCGCCTCGACCAGGCGGATATAGGGCGCGATGTCGGCGATCGGCCAGTCGCGCGAGAGCAGCGCCTCGCGCGCCGCGGCCGGGCTCGACGAGCCGCGGATGATCTTGACGACCTCGTCGAGGTTGCTGACCGCGATGACGAGGCCGAGCAAGAGATGCGCGCGCTCGCGCGCCTTGGCGAGCTCGAACTTCGAGCGCCGCGTGATCACTTCCTCGCGGAAGCCGACGAACGCTTCGAGGATGTCGCGCAGGTTGAGCAGTTCGGGGCGGCCGCCGCGGATCGCGAGCATGTTCGCCGGGAAGCTCGACTGCGCCGGGGTGTGGCGCCACAGCTGGTTGAGCACGACGTCGGGGGTCGCATCGCGCTTGAGGTCGATCACGATGCGCACGCCCATGCGGCTCGATTCGTCGCGAATGTCGCTGACGCCTTCGATGCGCTTGTCCTTGGCGGCTTCGGCGATCTTCTCGACCAGGCCGTTCTTCCCGGTCTGGTAGGGGATCTCGGTCAGCACGATCGAGCGGCGATCGCCGCGGCCTTCCTCGACGACGTAGCGCGAGCGGATGATGACCGAGCCGCGGCCGGTCTCATAGGCCGAGCGCGCGCCCGAGCGGCCGAGGATGATCGCGCCGGTCGGGAAATCGGGACCGGGGACGATCTCGAGCAGTTCCTCGGTGGTGAGCGCCTCGCGCGCGCCGGTCTTGGCGTCGAGCATCGCGAGCGTCGCGTCGATCACTTCGCCGAGATTGTGCGGCGGAATGTTGGTCGCCATGCCGACCGCAATGCCGCCGGCACCGTTGACGAGCAGATTGGGGAAGCGCGCCGGAAGGACCGAAGGCTCGCGCTCCGAGCCGTCATAGTTCGGCGTGAAATCGACGGTGTCCTTGTCGATGTCCTCGAGCAGCGAATTCGTCACCTTGGCGAGACGCGCCTCGGTGTAGCGCATCGCCGCGGCTTTATCCGGATCCATCGATCCGAAATTGCCCTGGCCGTCGATCAGCGTGACGCGCATCGACCAGTCCTGCGCCATGCGGACCAAGGCGTCGTAGATCGAGCTGTCGCCGTGCGGGTGATATTTACCCATCGCATCACCGACGATGCGCGCGCATTTGCGATACGGGCGGTTGTAGACGAAGCCGCTTTCGCTCGCCGACCACAGGATGCGGCGGTGGACGGGCTTCAGGCCGTCACGGACATCGGGCAGCGCGCGCGCGACGATCACGCTCATCGCATAGTCGAGATAGCTCGACTTCATTTCGTCGACGATCGAGATCGGCGCAATATCGGAAGGGTCGGCGAGGACGGTCTCGTCGGTCAATGTGCGGTGCCTTCGGCTGTGTTACGGGGTCGTGACAACCCTAGCCCGGCGCGACGGCAAATGCCACCCCTGCGCATGTCCCGATGGCGCGCGCAGGGGCGGGAACGCGCGCTACTTGCAGGCGGTCTTGGTCTTGTTGCCCGGCAGCGAGCAATTGTAGGTGACGGTCTTGCCGTTGGCGAGCTTGGCCTGGACCATGCGGCCGCCGGTCGTCGTCGTCGTGCGCGAATGCGCGACCGTGGTGGCCTTGACGGTCGTCGCGGGCGGGGTGGTCTTCGTCGTCGTCACCGTCGTCTTGCTTGTCGGCGCAGCGGCGGGCTTGGTGACGGTTTTGGTGGTCGTCTTGGTCGCGACCGGGGTCTGCGCGAGTGCGGCGGTGCCCGACATCAGGACGATGGCGGCGAATGCGTGACTGATCATGACGGTCCCCTCGAAGTAGCTTCGAGCTTGCTGCTCGATACGGCCAAGGATGGGACCGTTTTGCAACCGTATCAATCCCTCCGAGGTGACAAGTTCGTCATGGAGCCGCGCTCAGAAGGGCACTTCCTTGCCTTCGAAATCGAACAGCTTGCCGGTGTCGGGCGCCTTCAACGCTTCGATCACGTCGAGCAGTTGCAGCGCCGCGCGTTCGGTGTCGAACAGGCGTCCGGGCTGGACATTGCCCTGGAACGGTTTCGACAGCGCGGTGTCGACCGTGCCCGGATGCAGCGTCACGACGATCGCACGATCGTTGCGGCGCTTCTCCTCGATCGCGATCGTGCGCACCAGCATGTTGAGTGCGGCTTTCGAAGCGCGATAGCCGTGCCAGCCGCCCATCTTGTTGTCGGAGATACTGCCGACGCGCGCCGAGAGCGCAGCGAAGACGTTGCGACCGGTCTTGGGCGTGAGCGGTAGAAAATGCTTGGCGATCAGCGCCGGGCCGATCGCGTTGATGGCGTGGACGCGGGACAGCCAGGCGGGATCGAGCTCGCGCAACGCCTTTTCCGGCCCATGCTCGCCGTCGTGGAGGATTCCGGTCGCGACGATCACCAGCGTCGGGGCGGGGCCTTTGGCGACGTGCGCTGCCGCCGCGGCAATGCTCGACTCGTCGGTGAGATCGAGATGCTGCGCACCCGAACGCGACCGCGCGAAGCCGTGTACGACATCGAACGCGGCCTCGTCGATCAGCGCCGCCTCGAGCGCCGCGCCGATTCCGCCCGACGCGCCGATGATCACTGCCGCGCCGCTCATGACCGCGTGAACCGCCAGCGATCGGGTTCGCTCTCGGCCTTGGCGAAGCGATAGCCGTCGGTGTCGAAGCCCTTCATGGCGTCGATCTCGGTAATGCGATGCTCGCACAGCCAGCGCGCGACGAGCCCGCGCGCCTTCTTGGCATGGAAGCTGACGAAGCGTGGCCCGTCGGGCCCGGGCTCACGGAAATCGACATCGATCACGCGCACGCCGTCGAGCTTGCCGAGCACCGCGCCGAAATATTCCTGACTCGCGAGGTTGAGCACGACGCCCGATCCTTCGTCTGCGACCGCTTCGCGTACTGCGGCGGCAATCCGGTCACCCCACCATTCGTAGAGGCTGTGGCGGCGCGGCGCCCAACGCGTGCCCATCTCGAGGCGATACGGCTTCATCGCGTCGAGCGGGCGGAGCAGGCCGTACAGCCCCGACAGCATCCGCACATGATCCTGCGCGAAGGCGATCGCGCTTTCGTCGAGCGTCTGCGCCTCGAACCCGGTATAGACGTCACCGGCAAAGGCGAAGAGCGCGGGCCGCTCGGGCGCGTCGGCGAACCCCGCGAAGCGGTCGGCGTTGAGCTTCGCCAATTTGGGCGAGATGTGCATCAGCTCGGCGAGCCGCTTCTGCGACAGGTTCGCCGCCGATTTGGCGAGCGATTCGGCCTCGGCGGCGAAGCGCGGCGTGGTCGGGGTGAGGGCGGGGAGCGGACTCTCGTAATCGAGCGTCTTGGCGGGGGAGAGCAAGGCGATCATCGTCCCTGCCGTTAGGCCCGCGTCGCGAACGCGTCAAAGAGTCTCGCGACAGGGATATAACGGGTCGGACCAGGGTTGAGCGAAGAGGTTACTCGATTGCGCTCGCTTGACCGTATGACCGACGGCGTTAGAGCGGCGACAGGATTCCGCCGCGCGGCGCTTGCGTGGCAAAAGGAGAGTTCGACAATGAAGATGGTCTCGAAAATCGCTTTGGCCGCCGCGCTCGTCGTCGGCATGAACGGGGCCGCGCTCGTCGCCCCCGCGATCGCCAAGAAGGAAAAGGCCGATGGGCCCGCGACGCCGACGATCTCGAAGGAAGCGCGCGCCGCGGCGGTCGATGCGCAGACCGCACTCGGCGCGACGCCCAAGGATCTGACCAAGGCCGCCGCCGCGGTCGACGCGCTCGATGCCGCCGCCAAGAGCGATTACGAAAAGTACCTCGCCTCGGGCCTGCGTCTCTCGCTCGTCAACGCGCAGACCGCCGGCCAGCCCGAGACGCAGCGCGTCGCCGCGCTGACCCCGCCGCTCGACGCGCTCATCGCCAATCCCGCGACGCCCAAGGCCGAGCTCGGCATCCGCTACGAAGAGCGCGCCGGCTTCGCGTTTGCGACCAAGGACTATAAGCTCGCGGTGCAGGATTACACCAAGGCGCGCGACCTCGGGTTCACCAACGACGATCTGCAGCTCAACATCGCGCGCTCGAAGGTCGAAGCGGGCGACGTGGCAGGCGGCGCCAACGATCTCGAGGCAGCGGTCAAGGCCGAGAAGGCCGCCGGACGCAAGCCGCCCGAAGCCTGGTACAAATATGCCTTCACGCGCCTGACCAAGGCCGGTCTGACCGAGCAGGCCGATGCCTGGACCGCGGCGTGGCTGAGCGACTATGGCACCGCGCCGAACTGGCGCGGCGCGATCTACACCTTCGGCTTCCAGGGGCCGGCGGCGGTCAAGTACAGCAAGAACCGGATCGATCTGTTCCGCTTGCTGTGGGCGACCAAGAGCCAGGCCGGCCAGCGCGAATATATGGACTATGCCGATGCCGCGCTGACGATCGGCCTGCCCAACGAAGCCAAGACGGTGCTCGACGAAGGGTTCGCCTCGAGCGCGATCCCCAAGGGCAACATCACCGCGACCGAGCTGCTGACGCGCGCCAAGACCGGGATCGCGGGCAGTTCGTCGCTCGCGATCAAGGAGAAGAATGCGCTTGGTGCACCCAAGGGTGACCTCGCGCAGCAGGCTGGCGACGCCTATTTCGGCACGCGTAACTATGCCAAGGCGATCGAGATGTATCGCCTGTGCGAGACCAAGGGCGCGCCCGACGCCGATCGCAACAATCTCCACCTCGGCATGGCGCTCGCGCTGTCGGGCGATCGCGCCGGCGCCAAGACTGCGCTCGCCGAGGTTGCGGCCGAGCCCAACAAGGCGATCGCGCGGCTGTGGACGGTGTTCGTCGACGCCCCGCCGACGGCAGCCTGATCGCGCCACTCTGGACGTGAACGAGAAGGGCGGCCCGCGGGCCGCCCTTTTTGCGTTCAGCCGCTGGGCGGGAGCCTGAAGCGGATTCGCTGGACGCAGCCGCTATGGCCGACCGGGGAAGGCGCGACGTGCGCTTGCGACAAACCCGCGCGCGCCGCCGCGCCGAACGCTTCGTCGGGTTCGGACACCAGCACCGCGACGTTGCCGATCGCGCCCCATGGCGCGGTGTCGTAGCGCACCGCCGCGAATCCTTCGATCCGCCGCCGCGCGAAGGCCGCGGGATAGGCGGAGCTTCCGAGCAGGCGTTTGAGCGTGGCGTCATCGACCCGGCACGCTGGCATGTCGCCCGTCTCGGCGGGCGTATCGGCGGGCATCGGGGCCGGAAGAATGTCGCCGCCGGTCTTGTAGAAATGGTAGATGCAGCCGCGATAGCCCGGGCCGGGCGCGAACCGATCGGCGGAAACCGCGCGGATGCTCGCTTTGTCGAGCGCGGCATTGCCCGACGACCCGAGCAGCCTGACGCCGCGTACCGTGCCGCGCGGATCGGTATCGTACGACAGATAGCTCCAGGCAAAGCTGCGCGACGCGTTCCCGATCGTCTCGAACGCGGGATTGTTGAGCCGCCGATATCCGCCCGGCCCACGCGGGCAGGTCGACCCCGCCGGGTGTGTTCGCCCGGCGATCTCGGGCGGCAGCGGTTGCACCGTCAAGCTCTCGATTTCGTACAGGCGCGCCAGCGGTGCCGTCTCGACCGGGTCCAGCTGCAAGGTGAAGGCGATCGTACACCGGCGTCCGGGCGATCCGGGCGCGAAGCGCGACGCAGCAAGCGCCGGCGCGAGATCGTTGCTATCCAGATAGAAGCCCAGCGGCGACGCGGGATTGATCCGCCGGATCGTCCCCGGGCGCCCGTCGGCATCGAGCGTGAAGCTGAAGCGATAGTCCAGCGCCCCGGGGGGCGGGGCCGGCGCGGCGTTCCAGCGTTCGTGCGTGATCGGAAAGGGCTGGGCGAGCGCAACCGCTGCGACCGGGCTGCCGCCGCACAGGACCGGACCCGGACGAAAGCTGGCGACCGAGACGACGTGCTGCGGTGCCGCGCCGATGAGCTCGACCGGCGGCGGTGGCATTTCCATAACGAACACCTGCCTTTGTTTGCAAGGCCCTGACGCTACGCACAAAAAGCCGGGATGCCAACACTTTGCGGTGCGCGTTCCGGAAGTTTTGGAAAGCCGCTCAGGCGGTGCGGATCGGGATCCCCGGCAAGGCCTTGGCGGTGCGGATCGTCAGCGAGGTCTTGACGCTCGCCACGTTCGGCGCGGGGGTCAGATGCGTCATCAGGATTTCCTGGAAGCTCTTCAGGTCGCTCGCGACGATCTTGAGGATGAAGTCGATCTCGCCATTGAGCATATGGCATTCGCGCACCTCGGGGATCGTCGCGACATGCTCCTCGAAGGCGGCGAGGTCGTGCTCGGCCTGGCTGCGCAGCGACACCATCGCGAACACCGTGATCGGAAAGCCGAGCGTTGCCGCGTCGATCTCGGCATGGTAGCCGCGGATCGCCCCGGCTTCCTCGAGCGCGCGGACGCGGCGCAGGCACGGCGGTGCGGTCAGCCCGACGCGCTCGGCCAGTTCGACGTTGGTCATCCGCCCGTCGTCCTGGAGCAGTTCCAGGATGCGCCGGTCGATCGAATCAAAGCTCATTACGTAAACTCCCCCGCAATACGACTTTTCGCATCGCACGTCAGACGGGCAACATAAGATAATTGCGACGGAACGCAATTGTCCCACAATGCGACGTGCCGAAATCTTGGGCTTCCGCCGAGTCCGTACCCCGGTTAAGAAAAACTTGACGGCGCGCTTGGCGACCGCGGAAGGACGACGCGACGTGCGCTTCGACGACAGCTTGGGCACGGTTCTTTCGGCAGACATGTCGACGCCGTTCGGTGCGCAGGCGACGTGGCGGCAACTCGTCGATCTCATCGGGCGGGGTCGCGTGATTGCCACCGACACCACGATCGAACGGCTCGCCGCGATCCGGCGCGATGTTCCGCCGCCGATCCGCGCTGCGAGCGCGCGCGCGCTCGCAGCCGCTCCGGCGCCGGCGGCGCTGGTCGCATTCTTTGCCCAGGACGAACTCGCGATCGCCGCGCCGGTGCTGCGGAGCGCGCAGCTGTCGGTCGAAGAGTGGAGCGCGATCCTGCCCGCCCTCTCGCCCGCCGCGCGCTCGATCCTGCGGCATCGCCGCGATCTGGGGCGCGACGTGCACCGCGCGCTGGAGAGCTTCGGTAGCGTCGATTTCGTGCTTGGCGCGCCCGCGCCGGTCGCCGAGACGCCGCCGCCGGAAATCGCGCCGGTCGCGACGCCGACGGTGGCGCGCGAAGCGCCGGTCCCCGAGCCCGTCGTCGCGCCCGCAGCGATCGCTTATCCCGAGACGATCGCCGCGGCGTCGCCCTTCCTGTCGATCGCGTCGGTCGCGGCAAAGCTCCCCCTCGTCGCCGAAGCGCGCCGCCGTATCGAACAGGCGCCGCCTGCGGCCGAAGCGCCGAGCGACGGTTCGACGCGTCCGTCCGGCACCTTTCCGATCGCCGAGCTCGTCGCGCGGATCGACGCCTATCAGCGCCAGCGCGCCGAGACGCCCACGCCACCGCACCGCGAAGCGCATACGCCGGTGCCCGATCGGCGCGATGGCCCGGCACGGCCGGCCGACACCTTCCGCTTCGAAACCGACGCGGGCGGCGTGCTGCGCTGGGTCGAGGGCGCCTCGCGCGCCGCGCTGATCGGCCTGACGCTCGATCATGGCGCGCCCGGCTCGCCGGTCGATGGCGTGGCCGCGGGCGCGTTCCGGCGGCGCGCCGGATTCACCGATGCGCGGCTCGTCGTCGATGGTATCTCGGATGCGGCGGGGCACTGGCGGATCAGCGCGATCCCGCTGTTCGATCGCACGACCGGCCGCTTCACCGGCTATCGCGGCACGGCGCGGCGGCCGCGCGCCGAGGAGAGCGCCGCTCCGACTCGCCCCGCGCACAGCGCCGCCGCCGACGCGCTGCGTCAACTCGCGCACGAACTGCGCACACCGACCAACGCGATCGCGGGCTTCGCCGAGATGATCGAGGCGCAGGTGCTCGGCCCCGTGCCGGCGCCGTATCGTGCGCAGGCCGGGGTGATCCGCAGCCAGACCAGCGGCCTGCTCAGCGCGATCGACGATATCGACATGGCCGCACGGATCGAAACACATGCGCTCGACCTGCGCGCAAGCGACGTTCCGCTCACGCCGTTGCTGGCGCGAGTCGCCGAGGATCTTGCGCCGCTGGCGGAGCTGCGCGGTACCACGCTCGCGCTTCCCGACGCCGATCCCGCGCTCGCGATTCGCGGTGACGATCGTGCGGTCGAGCGGCTGATCGGACGCTTGCTGGCGACCTTGGTCGCAGCGGGCGGCGCGGGCGAACGGCTCGGCGTCACTGCGGCCCGCGGCGACGCGGCGGTGACGATCGTGTTCGATCGGCCCGCGGCGCTTGCCGCTTATGGCGAGGAGAGCGTGCTGACGATCGACGCCGAGTCCGAGGCCGAGCGCGGCGACGACGCTGGGGGCGCGCCGCTGCTCGGCACCGGCTTCGCGCTGCGGCTCGCGCGCAATCTCGCCGCCGAGCTGCACGGCAGCCTGGTGCTCGGCGACAAGCGCTTGACTTTGCGGCTGCCGGCGGCGTTTTCTGCCGAGATGGAGCAGGCATCGCGCACCTGACCGTGGCTGCCGACGTGCCACCCCCCGGGTATCGCCCGCGTGCTCCCGCGCCCGAAGCGCTGGTGGCGTGGCCGGCTGACTTCGGCACGCGTTTCACCGTGCTCGTCGATACCGAGGAAGAGTTCGACTGGAACGCCCCGCTGACGCGGAGCGCGCATGGCGTCTCGGCGATGGCCGCGCTGCCCGCCGCGCATCGCCGCTTCGCCGATCGCGGTGTCCCGCTGACCTATATGATCGATTATCCGATCGCGACCGACGCGCGCGCGAGCGCGCTGCTCGCGGCGTTGCTGGCCGACGGCGTTTCGGCGGTTGGGACGCAATTGCATCCCTGGGTCAGCCCGCCGTTCGACGAGGCGCTGACGCCGGCGAACAGTTATGCCGGCAATCTCCCCAAAACGCTCGAGGCGGCCAAGCTCGACGCGCTGACCGACGCGATCACCCGGGCGATCGGGGTCCGGCCGATCGCCTATCGCGCGGGGCGCTACGGGATCGGGCCGAACACGCTTCAGCTGCTCGCCGAGCGTGGCTATCGCGTCGATAGTTCGATGCGCGCGCGCTACAGCTATGCGGCCGACGGCGGCCCCGATTTTGTGGAGATCGGCAACCCCGCCTTCCGCGCCGGGCCCGCCGGCGCGCTGCTCGAACTGCCGCTGACGACGATCCATACCGGCTGGCTCCGCCGCGGCGGAACCCGGCTGTACCGCGCGCTCGGAGTATTGCCGCGCGGCCGCGGGATCTTCGCGCGCAGTGGCTTGCTGTCGCGCGTCGCGCTGACGCCCGAGGACATGCCGCTGCGCGACGCGCTCGAAGCCATTGCCGTGGCGGTCGGCGAGGGGTTGCGGCTGCTCAATTTCGCCTTCCATTCGCCCTCGCTGGCGCCCGGCCATACGCCATATGTCCGGGACGCGGCCGATCTTGCGCAATTTCACCGCTGGTGGGACGGCGTGCTCGACGGGCTCGCGCGGCGCGCGGTCACAGCGGCCTCGCTCGACCAGCTGATTGTCGCTGCGGGCTTGCCAGCTTCGCCGGCATGGCGCTAACGAGCGGGCGGGGGCCTGTAGCTCAACTGGTTAGAGCTGGCCGCTCATAACGGCTAGGTTGCGGGTTCAAGTCCTGCCGGGCCCACCATTCCCCTTCATTCCGCAGGGACGCATCACCATGACGATCCCGCCGACCGACCCCGGCGCGATGCCCCAGATGAGCGATGGCGCTGCCCCGCGCGGCGAGACCGTAGCGGCGCGCGACGCCGAGCCGACTGCGGCCTTGCTCGGCGCATTGCGCGCCGCAGTCGGCGCGCGTCATGTTCTGACCGGCGCGGCCGAGACGCACCGTTTCCGCACCGGCTATCGCTTCGGCACCGGGCCGGTGGCGGCCGTGGTGCGGCCGGCATCGCTGGTCGAACTGTGGCATGTGACGCAGGCGGTCGTCGCAGCGGGCGCGATCCTCATTCCGCAGGCGAGCAACACCGGCCTGACCGGCGGCTCGACGCCCGACGGCGAGGGTTACGACCGCCCGGTCGTGCTCGTGTCGATGCTGCGCATTGCCGGAGTCCATCTGCTGCGGGGCGGTGAGCAGGTCGTGTGCCTGCCGGGCGCCACGCTCGATCGGCTCGAAAAGACGCTGGCGCCGCTCGGCCGCGAGCCACATTCAGTGATCGGTTCGTCTTGCATCGGCGCGTCGGTGCTCGGGGGGGTGTGCAACAACTCGGGCGGCGCGCTGGTGCGTCGGGGTCCGGCCTACACCGAACTGGCGCTGTACGCGCGGGTCGATGGCGCAGGGCGGCTGGAACTCGTCAACCATCTCGGCATCGACTTGGGCGATACGCCCGAGCAGATGCTCGCCCGGGTCGAGCGCGGCGGTTTCCCCGCCACCGCGGTGCACGACGGCGGCGCGCGCGCGTCGGACCACGCCTATGCGACGCATGTTCGCGCGGTCGATGCCGACACGCCCGCGCGCTTCAACGCCGATCCGCAACGGCTGTTCGAGGCGTCGGGTTCGGCCGGACATGTCGTCGTGTTCGCGGTGCGGCTCGACACGTTCGTCAAGGAAGCGGGGACCACCGTCTTCTATGTCGGCTCGAACGACACGGCCGACCTGACGCGCCTGCGCCGCGCGATGCTCGGCGGCGATCTGCCGCTGCCGATCGCGGGCGAGTATCTCCATCGCGAGGCGTTCACGCTGACCGAGCGATACGGCCGCGATACCTTTCTCGCGATCCGTCACCTCGGGACCGCACGCTTGCCCGCGCTGTTCAGGTGGAAGGATCGAGTCGATGGCTGGTTCCGCCGGTTCGGCCTGCAGGGTGTCGCCGACCGCACTTTGCAGGCGGCGACGCGGCTGGGCCCGGGTCACCTCCCCAAGCGGCTGACCGCGTATCGCGATCGTTTCGAGCATCACCTGATGCTGCGCGTCGCCGCGCGCGATGCGGGTGCCACCGAGGCTCTGCTCGCGGATGTGCTCGAACCGGGCGACGGTGCGTTCTTCCGGTGCACGCAGGAAGAGGGCGATGCCGCCTTCACGCACCGCTTCGCGGCGGCGGGGGCGGCGGTGCGCTATCGAACGGTGCACGCGCGCGAGGTCGCAGATATCGTTGCGCTCGATATCGCGCTGCGCCGCAACGATGACGATTGGTTCGAGACGCTGCCCGCCGAGGTCGACGCGGCGATCGCGCACAAATTCTATTACGGCCATTTCTTCTGCCACGTCTTCCATCAGGATTACGTGATCCGCGCCGGGCACGACCCGCTCGCGATCGAGCATGCGATGTGGGCGCTGCTCGATGCGCGCGGCGCGGAATATCCAGCCGAGCACAATGTCGGCCATCTCTACACGGCCAAGCCCGCGCTGACCGACCATTATCGCGCGCTCGACCCGATGAACAGCTTCAACCCCGGTGTCGGGCAGACCTCCAAGCGGGCGCGCTGGCGATAAGGCGGTGTCAGTGCCGGGCGGCACCGCCCGGATCGGGTCGGTACCCGGCGAGCCGCAACGCACCGTCGAGCGAATCGCCGAGCGCCTCGCTCAACCGTCCGACGGTCCGCGCGCGCAGCCACGGGCGCATCCGCGGGGCGAGTCCGCCGACGAGCGTGCAGCGCGTCGCGCCGCGCTCGAAGATCGTCTCGATGAAGCGCTCGATATGGCTCGCGGCGTGTTCGACGATCGAGCGCGCGATCGTGTCGTCGGCCTCGGCATAGTCCATCACCAACGGCGCGAGCAGGCCATAGTCGCGCGGCGTTGCCTCATCCATCCAGGCGATCGCCCGGGCGGTGTCATGGTCGAAGCGCTCGGTCACCGCGGCGCTGAGCGGCGTCTTGCGCGTGCGGCCGTCGAGCGCGCGCAGTGCGTGGCGCATCGCCGACAGGCCGAGCGCGGCGCCGCTGCCTTCGTCAGAGATCGGAAAGCCATAGCCGCCGATCGTGAAGTCGCGCCCGTCGACGCGCAGCTGCGCCACGCTGCCGGTGCCAATGATCAGGATCGAGCCGTCCTGTCCGTCGTGCGCGCCGAGATTGGCGATCTGGGCGTCGGTGGCATAGGCGACGTGCGCGAACCCGAAATCGAGCCCGGCGAGCGCGTCGAGCACGCCGGGGCGGCTGATCCCGGCGATTCCCATGCCCGCCTCGATCCTGGCGCGTTGTGGCGAAGTCAGGCCGGCGGCGACGATCGCCTGGTCGGCGGTCTCGGCGAGGGTCGCGTAGAGCGTGTCGATGCCGACGCGCGCGTTGGCGGCGCCGGCGCGCCCCTCGCCGATCACCGCGCCGGTCGGGTCGATCAGTCGGGCGCGGCAATTGCTGCCGCCGGCGTCGATGCCGAGATAATAGGTCATGCGACGTCTCCTTTGCCTGCTCGGCCGTGTGCCGCGTCGCATATCACTGGGTCTGGACCTCGTCGTCGGTCATCAGATCGTTGCCATCGAGCCAGCGGACGATCTCGCGCGCGGCGGAGTGATCGATCGCGTGGTAGCGCGCGCGCAAGCGCTCCGCGCGTGCGCCGAGCCGCTCGAGCCCGACATCCTGCAGCGCGGGCAGATCCTCGCGAAGCGCGCTCGCGAAGGCGCGGCCGAGCAGCTGCTGGGCCGCGTCGTCGAAAGCCTTGCGATAGGCATAGTCCCGGCCTTGCGCGTACACCATCGGCAAGGTCAGCGCGGGGATGCAGCCGAGTTGCGCCTGGAGCGCCGGGTTGATCGCATGGCCGCTCAGATAGGGCGCGGCATCGGCGCTGCGCCCGGTGAAGGCGCGCAGATGCAGAAAGCGCGACATGCGCGAACCGTCGTTGACCGGCCAATTGTCCCACAGGCACACCGGGCGGCCGAGTTCGTCCGTGACGCGCCTGAGATGCGCCGGTTCGATCGCCCGCGCGCAGACCTCCTCGCCGGTCCAATAGACCTGGATCGCAGGATCGAGCGCGCGACCAAGCGTGTGGAGATAGTCCGCGGGGCGCGCGCCGAACACGAGGTCGAGCACGGGATCGTCCGAATAATAGGTCGGGCAGGTATAGACCCGCGTGGCGCGAGTCAGGCCGGCGCAGAAGTCCACCACCTCGGCCTGGCGCGCGGCGAGATCGGGCATGTCGCCGCGCAGATCGTCGAAGAGGATCGCGAGGTCGTCAATCCCGATCGCATCGAGTTCGGCGACGCGGCGCGTGAGATCCGCGCGCGTGGCAGCATCGAACGGGTGGGTTGATCCGACCGGGGTCAGCGCGATGCCGAAGCGCATGCCCGCGCCGCGCACCTCGGCCGAAAGCCGCCCCAGCGTGGCGGTGGCAACGCGATCGTGCGATCGCCGCCAGTCGCGTCGCAGCGACCGGTCGGCCTTGGGACCGTAATGGTAGAAGCCGTAGCCCGCGGTGGCGAGCGTCCGTACGACGTGGCTGCGCTCTGCCGCGTCCCAGATGCGGCCGAAGCGGCCTTCGATCAGGCCGAGCTCGGGCGTCATTCGGCGTGGGACGCGCGGGCGCCGGCGATCCAGGTCGCGGTCACCCGGCGCGTGTCGTCGAGATGGACGAGATCGGCGCGCAGCCCGGGGGCGATCGCGCCGGTTTCCCGGTCGAGCCGCAGGAAGGCGGCGGGGTTTCCGCTCGCCATTCGCGAGGCGGTGACGATATCGCACCCCATCATGTCGATCGCATTGCGAAACGCCTGTGCCATCGTCAGCGCCGAGCCTGCCAGCGTCCCGTCGGGACCGCGGCACGTGCCGCCGACGACGGCGATGTCCTGCCCCATCAGCGTGAAATGATCGCGTTCGCCCCCCACCGGCGGCATCGCGTCGGTGACCAGCATGATCCCCTCGACACCACGCGCGAGCATGGCGACTCGCAGCGCCGCGGGATGGACGTGCAACCCGTCGACGATCAGACCGAAATGGCTGGCGCGATCCTCGAGCGCCGCGCCGACCATGCCGGGATCGCGGCTGAGGAATTGCGTCATCGCGTTGAACAGATGCGTGAAGCCCGCCAGGCCTTCCGCCAGCGCCGCGCGCGTCTGGCCGTAATCGGCCAGCGAATGGCCGGCGCAGACCAGGATGCCCGCCTCGGCCAATGCGCGCACCGCGCCGGCCGGCGCCAGTTCGGGCGCGAGCGTGACGATCCGGCGCCCGCGCGACGGCGCGGTCAGCCGTGCGAGCGCGTCCGGGTCGATCGTGCTGAAGCGCGCGGCATCGTGGATGCCCTTCTTGCCGGGATTGAGGTGCGGCCCTTCGATATGGACGCCGAGAACGCCGGGCACGCCCGCCGCGAGCGCGTCCTCGCCCGCCGCGATCGCGGCCTCGACGACCGGGGCGCGGTCGCTGATCAGCGTCGGCAACAGACCGGTGGTGCCATAGCGCCGATGCGCTTCGGCGATCGTGCGAATCCCGGCGAGCGTCGGCGCATCGTTGAACAGCACGTCGCCGCCGCCATTGACTTGCGTGTCGATGAAGCCGGGGAGCAGCCAGCCGCCGCCAAGGTCGTGCTGCTCGCACTCGTCGGGAACGTCCGCGGAAAGCCCCACGATCCGCGCGTCGTCGAGAATGAGCGCCTGTCGCTCGACGATGCGATCGGCCAGCACGATGCGCGCGCCGGTGAGAGCGATCCGGGTCATAGCGTACGCGTTACCTTGTTGAGGTGCGGCGGTCGATCCGGATCGAGCCCGCGCGCGAGCGCGAGCGCTTCGGCCAGGCCGTAGAAGCTCTGGATTTGCGCGATCGCGCCGAGCACGGGATGCAGATCTTCGCGGAACGGCAGGACGATCGCGCCCGGCGCGGTCCCGTCGGACATGCCGGCGACGATCAGCTTCGCGCCGCGCTCGGCGAAATCGGCGAGGCGTTCGACCAGCCCTTCGCGTGCGACGTCGAGCGGCGCGAGCACGAGCACCGGATCGCCTGCGCCGACGAGCCGCATCGGGCCATGCGCGACTTCGGCGCTGCTGAACGCCTCGGCGTGCAGCCCCGAAGTTTCCTTCAGTTTGAGCGCCGCCTCGCCCGCGATCGGCAGCGTCGGCCCGCGCCCGAGCACGAGCATCGTCTGCGCCGCGCGCAGCAGTGGGACGGCCGACGTCCAATCGGCGTTCGCCGCCTCTTCGAGCACCGCGCCGGTGGTTTCGAGCGCGGCGAGCAGGCCCGCGTCGCCGCTCCATTCCGCCGCGAGATGCGCGAGCGCGACGAGCGTGCAGACGAAGCTCTTGGTCGCGGCGACGCTGGTCTCGGGGCCGGCATGGACCGGGATGACGATCTCGGCGAGGTCGGCGAGCGGCGACGCGGTATCGTTCACCACCGCGATCACGATCGCGCCTTGGCGGCGTGCGTCCTCGGCGGCGGCGAGCAGGTCGGGACTGCGGCCCGACTGCGAGATCGCGATCAGCGGCACGCCGTCGAACCGCGGCGAGGTCGCGTGATAGAGCGAGCCGATCGATGGGGCCTGGCTGAGCGTCGGCATCGCGACATGCGTTTCGAACACGAACTTGGCGAACGCCGCCGCCTGGTCCGAACTGCCGCGGGCGAGCGTGGCGGCGAAGGGCGGTGCGAGAGCGCGCAGACGCTGCCCCGCCTCGCGGACGAGCGCGGCATTGCGCCGAAGTTGCTCGGCGGCCCTGGCCGGCGCCTCGCGCGCTTCCTCGGCCATTTTGGTGGTGACGGGTTTCGATAGCGACATGATGCGACAATACCAATCTGGCGGTTAAGGCGCAAGTGGACTGTATGTGGTTGCATGGCGCGCGGTAGCGATGATAGCGCGGTGCCAGAGATTACAGACGTCGTCCACGGTGGGAAGGGGAGCGGTCCATGCTGGTTCTGGGGTTCATGAGCGGCACCTCGCTTGATGGCGTCGACGCCGCGATGGTCGAGACCGATGGCGAGCGTATCCATGCGTTCGGGCCGGCATATCTTGCCCCCTTCACCGATGCCGAGCGTGCGACGATCGAGCGCGGCACCGCGGATGCGCTCGCCTGGAACGGGTTCGGCGATGCGCCCCCGTCTTTCGAAGGCGTGGCGGCCGCGGTGCTGGACGCGCATCTGCGCGCGGCCGAGCGCGTCATCGCGGCGGCGGAGCGGAGACCGGATCTGATCGGGTTTCATGGGCAGACCGTGTTGCATCGACCTGAGCGGCAGCTGTCGGTGCAGCTCGGCGATGTGCAGGCGCTGGCCGATGCGCTGCACACGCCCGTCGTCGGTCAGATGCGGCAGGACGACCTGGCCGCGGGCGGGCAGGGCGCGCCCTTGGTTCCGGCCTATCATGCGGCGTTGGCGGACCGGTTGGGGCTTGCGGGACCGGTGGCGTTTCTCAACCTCGGCGGTGTCGCCAACCTTACCTTTATCGGCGCCGATGGCGGCTTGGTCGCCTTCGACACCGGGCCGGCCAACGGTTTGATCGATCAGGTCGTGCAGGCGCATGGCGCCGGGCGCTATGATGATGGTGGGCGCTTCGCCGCCGCCGGGCGTGTCGAGGTAACGGTGCTCGCCGAGCTGATCTCGCACGACTATTTTCGTGCGCAAGGCGCGAAGTCGCTCGACCGCTACGACTTCCCGCTCGATTGGACCATGGCCTGTTCGCTCGAGGATGCGGCGGCGACGCTGACCGCGTTCACTGCCGATTCGGTTGCGCTCGCCGCTAGCAGCTTGCCGGCCGTGCCGAAGCTGTGGGGCTGTCACAATCCGGTGCTGTTGCAGGCGCTGCGCGATCGCCTCGGCGTGTGTGAGACCGCCGACGCGCTAGGTTTGCGGAGCGATTTCATCGAGGCCGAGGCAATGGCGTTCCTGGCCGTGCGCAGCCAGCGTGGCCTCCCGCTGACCTATCCCGGCACGACCGGCGTTGCCGCGCCGCTGAGCGGCGGCACGCTTTGGCGACCGAGGATTTCAAGTGCCGAAGATGGGGACCAATCAAATACCGGTACTTTACAATTTCGAGACTATGTGGTCATCTGACGCCACGCATGACGCCGATATCGACACGCTCCGCACCAAGGACGGGCGCCGATACGGCCGAGGGACATGGAAAACGAAGGGAAAACGATGGGCAAGTTTCACAAGAGCGGCGTGGCGCTCGCCGGCCTCACCGCGGCACTGCTCCATGCTCCCGCATTCGCCCAGACCGCCGATCCATCGGCTGGCCAGCCTGCAACGCAAACCCCCAACGCGCCCGCTGAAGGCAGCGATATCGTCGTCACCGGCACGCGCATCGCGCTGCCGGGCCTCACGTCGAGCAGCCCGGTCGCCTCCACCAACGAGCAACAGATCCGGCTCCAGTCCGCGCTGACGATCGAGGATTTCTCGACCAAGATCCCGCAGCTTTCCGGCGGCGTGCGGCAGGGGTCGCAGGGGAGCGACGCGTTCGGCGCGCAAGTGCTCGAACTGCGCAACTTCGGCCAGAGCCGTTCGCTCGTGCTGATCGACGGCACACGCGGCGCGCCGTTCAGCTTCCGCAACTCGGTCGACGTCAACGCCATCCCGGCGTCGCTGATCAAGCGCGTCGACGTGCTGACCGGCGGCGCCGCCGCGGTCTACGGGGCGGACGCGGTCGCGGGCGTGGTCAACTTCATCCTCAACGACGACTTCAAGGGACTGCGCGGCAGCACCAGCGCGCGCCTGTCGGTCAATGGCGGTGCGCAATATGGCGGGTCGATCATGTTCGGCACCGGGCTCGGCGACCGCGGCAACCTTGTCGTTGCGGCGGACTATACGCAGCGTGACGCCATCCAGGCGGGCCAGCGCCGATGGGCGGCGACCCCGAACCAGACGATCCCGAGCGTCGGCGGCGTCTTCACCGACGTGGCGAGCGGCCGCAAGTTCGGTTTCACCGATGCGGGCGCGTTCACTACCACCCCATCGGCAACGTCGAACATCTCGGACAGCTATCCTTTGATCTCGCCGCTCAAGCGGATCAACGTCGCCGCGCTCTACAAATACGAGATCACCCCGCAGGTCGAGATCTATGGCCGCGCGATGTTTACCAACACGCGCACCGAGGAAACCGGCACGCCCGGCGCGACGCCCGCCTCGGTCAGCGGAACGGTGTCGATCGCGCAGAACAACCCGTTCCTGACCAATGACATCCGCAACCAGCTGACCTTCGTCAATGGCGCGGCGCAGGTCAACGTGTCGCGCTCGCTCGCCGAGCTCGGGCTGATCACCTATGCGACCGAGCGCAACACGCTGCAGGTCCAGACGGGCTTGCGCGGTCCGCTGACCGACAAGATCAAGTGGAACGTCTACGCGCAATACGGCCGCTCGACCGAGCATACGCTGATCACCGGCGACGGCCTCGTCGCCAATGCCAGCGGCGCGAACACTTTCGCGTCGATCGTCAATACGGTGAACATCTTCGGGCCGAACCAGGCCGGTTTGGCGTCGGCGCTGGGCAGCGACATCAACGGCTTCAACCGCAAGCGTGACCAGTTCGTCACCGCCGCCACGCTGAGCGGATCGCTGGAAGAGCTGTTCTCGCTGCCGGCCGGGCCGATCGGCTTCGCGGTCGGCGCCGAATATCGCCGCGAGACCGCCGACATCGGTCAGGACGCCGCGCTGCTCAGCGGCAATACGTACCGCGAGGGCGTTCAGGCGGCGTATAGCGGCCAGTTCGACGTGAAGGAGCTGTACGGCGAGGTCCTGATCCCGCTGCTCAAGAATCTGCCGCTGATCCGCAAGCTCGACATCGGCGGCGCGTATCGCCTGTCCGACTACAATCTGTTCGGCACGCACGGCACGTGGAAGGTCGAGGGCAATTGGGCGATCGATCGCAATCTGCGGCTGCGCGGCACCTATCAGCGCGTGCTGCGCACTCCCAATTTCGGCGAGTTCGCCGGCGGCGTTTCCTCGCTGCCGTTCAGCAATCTCGTCACGGTCGATCGCCTCAAGCCACGCTACGGCGGTGATCCGTGCGTGATCGGCACCGGCAACGCCGCGCAATGCGCGCGCTTCGGCGCGCCGGCGGTGGGGTCGACCAACTCGACCGCGCCGGGCTATCTCACCGGGAATTACTATTACGGCGGCAACCCCGACATCCAGCCCGAGACCGGCTTCACCACCACTGCGGGCGCGGTGTTCACGCCGACCTTCCTGCCGGGCTTCAACCTGACGGTCGACTGGTATCAGCTCGATCTGAAGGGCGCGGTCGGCGTGATCCAGCCGATCGCGGCGATCACCAGCTGCTACGTCACCAATCCGACCGCGGGCAACCCGCTGTGCGGGCTCGTCACGCGCAACGCCAATGGGACGTTCGCCGACGCCTTCGTCAACAACCAGAATCTCGGCCGCCTGCTGCAGCGCGGCTTCGATATCTCGGCGAGCTATACGCTGCGCCGCGACTGGCTGCCGGGCGCCGGGATCCGGCTGAGCTATCAGGGCAATATCGTCACCTCGTACGAGATCCAGGCCAACTCGACCGTCTCGGCGATCCAGTGCAAGGGCACGTTCGGCGCGACCTGTTCGAGCGACGGCACCACGCTGGTCCAGCCCGATTACCGCCACACCGCCGGCATCGGCATGCTGTTCGACAAGGGCGTGATCCAGTTCGACTGGCAGCGGATCGGCAAGGTCCGCTCGAGCACGGTCGGATCGACCGAGACGATCGCCGCGCAGAACACCTTCGATCTGTCGGCCTCGTATCAGTTCACCGATATGGTGACGATGAGCGCGGGGATCTACAATCTGCTCGACCGGGATCCGCCGCGGGTTTCGACCGGCGGCGTGTTCAACACCTTCCCCGATACGTATGATATCCTGGGCCGCACGATCGGCTTCACGCTGAGCGCGAAGATCTAAGGCCTGCCTACCCGGTCGCCGGAAGCGGCGGCCGGGCGCGTTTCATGTTCGCGAGGTCCGGACCGCCTTGGTGCCGACCCGGAGACCGGTTTCGATGATGCTGCCCTTCTCGACCGCGGACTGGCTGGTGATCGCGGCCTATCTGCTGCTGCTCGTGGCAGGCGGCTGGATCTTCACGCCGCGCAAGACCAGCTCGGCGCGGGATTACTTTCTGGCGGGCGGCAATGTGCCGTCATGGCTCGCGGCGATCTCGGTCCTGTCGGCGACGCAATCCGCCGCGACCTTCCTCGGTGGGCCGGATTATGGCTATCACGGCGACCTGACCTATCTCAGCGGCAATATCGGCGGCCTGATCGGCGCGATCTTCGTCGCGCACGTGATGATCCCGCGCTTCTATGCGATCAAGGCGACCACGGCGTACGAACTGCTCACGCTGCGCTTCAGTGCAACGGCGACGCGTTGGGCGGGGGGCATGTTCCTCGTCGGGCGCGTGTTCGCCGGCGGCGCGCGCGTCTATCTCGCGGCGATCGCGCTGGCGATGGTCATCACCGGCAGTGTCGATGCGCAGGGCATCATGATCGCGGCGGCGGTGCTGGTGGTGGCGAGCGTGCTGTTCACTTTCGTCGGCGGGTTGAAATCGGTGTTGTGGAACGACCTCATCCAGTTCGTCGTGTATCTCGGCTCGGCGATCGCGGTGCTGGTGTTCCTGCGGCTGTCGATCCCCGCCTCGACCGCCGATATCATCGCGGGGCTGCGGCATACGCCTGAGGGGATCGACAAGCTCCGCGTGTTCGATCTGTCGCTCGATCTGTCGAAGCCCTTCTCGCTGCTCGCGGTCGTCACCGGGCTCGCCTTGCTCTACATCGCCAATGCCGGGATGGACCAGGATACGACGCAGCGGCTGCTATCGTGCAAGGACGCCAAGACCGGCGCGCGCAGCCTCTATCTGTCGGTGCTGGCGACGGTCCCGGTGGTCGGGATGTTCATCGTGATCGGACTGCTGCTCTATGTCTTCTATGACCGCCCCGATCTGATGGGCGGCACGACCGCGGCGGCGGACAACCGCTTCGGCGGCGAGAAGATCAGCATCTTTATGCACTACATCCTCACCCAGCTTCCCGGCGGCTTGCGCGGGCTCGTCACCGTGGGCATCTGTGCGGCGGCGGTGGCGACGACCAACTCGGCGCTCAACGCGATGTCCTCGGTGCTGGTGCAGGATTTCTACCGGCCGTGGCGCGAACGGCGCGGCGACGCCGCCGAGCAGCATTATGTCCAGGCGGGGCGTGTCGGGATGGGCGTGATCGGAGTGGCGATGTTCGCGATGGCGGTCGTGTCCTATTATTGGCAGCGCTACAGCAGCATGGGGCTGCTCGAATTCGCACTGCAGGTGATGGTGTTCACCTATGCCGGGCTCCTCGGCGTATATTTCACCGCTCTGTTCACCGGGCGCGGGACGACGGGGTCGGTGATCGCCGCTTTGCTGATCGGCTTTGTCACGGTGCTGTTGCTTCAGCCGGGCATCGCCAGCGCGATCGGCCTGCCAGGCGTGCTGCGCACGCTGTCGTTTCCGTTCCAGTTGTGCATCGCCACGCTGGTCGCCTTCATCGTTTGCGCCGCGCCTGCCGGTTCGGGACGAAGGATCGGCGGCCCCCTCTCACCAGTCCAGGAAATCGCATGAAGACCGAAGCGCTCGACCCCCGTTATCGTGACCTCGACCGCTGGCCGACCGAGCTCGCGGTCGAAGCGATGCTCGAAGGTCAGATGGCCGCGATCGCAGCGATCCAGTCGCAAACGCGCGCGATCGCGCACGCCGCCGAGGCGGCGGCGGCGCGGCTCGACGACGCGGGGCGCTTGGTGTTCGTTGGCGCGGGGACCTCGGGCCGGCTCGCGGTGCAGGACGGCGCCGAGCTGCATCCGACCTTCGGCTGGCCGATGGATCGGCTGGTGTTCCTGATGGCCGGCGGCAGCGGCGCGCTGACCGAAGCCTATGAAGGCGCCGAGGACGATGCCGCCGCGGCGCGCGATGAGATCGGCGCCGCGCGGGTCGGGCCGAGCGACGTGGTGATCGGCGTCGCGGCGAGTGGCCGCACCCCGTATACGCTCGCCGCGCTCGAGGGCGCGCGCGCCGCGGGCGCGCTGACGATCGCGATCGCCAACAATGCCGGTTCGGCGCTGCTCGATGCGGCCGAACACCCGATCTGCGCCGTCACCGGCAGCGAAGTGCTCGCGGGCTCTACCCGGATGAAGGCCGGCACCGCGCAGAAGGCGATCCTCAACATGCTGTCGACCGCGATCATGCTGCGGCGCGGGCTGGTCTATGACGGCCGCATGGTGGCAATGCGCATCTCGAACGCGAAGCTGCTGCAGCGCGGCCGGACGATGGTCGCGGAGATCTCCGGGGTCGATGCCGAGACGGCGGCGCGCGCGCTCGATGTCGCGCAGAACGACATCCGGTTGGGGGTGCTCGTCGCGCTTGGCAGGTCTCTCGCCGATGCTAGGGTGCGGCTCGATACGAGCGGCGGCGATTTGCGCCGGGCGCTCGCGGGCATGAAAGCGCGGGACTGACGATGCGGGACATTGCCTGGACGTCGACCGAAGAGGGGACACCGCTCTATCTGCAGCTCGCGCGCAGCCTGCGCGAGCATATCAGCAGCGGCGGGATCGGTCCCGGCAGCGCGCTTCCCTCCGAACGCGACCTCAGCGACATGGCGGGCCTGTCGCGGGTCACCGTGCGCAAAGCGATCGAGCAGCTCGTCGCCGAGGGCGTGCTGTTGCGCAAGCAGGGATCGGGCACGTTCGTCGCGCCGCGGATCGAGACCGCGGGCGCCAAGCTCAGCAGCTTCAGCGACGAGACCCGCGCGCGCGGCGAGGCGCCGGGCGTAGTGTGGATCAACAAGACCTATGCCCAGCCGACCGAGGAGGAGGCGGCTGCGCTGCAGATCAGTCCGACCGCGCGCGTCGCCCGGCTCGGCCGGGTGCGGCTCGCGGGCGGCGAGCCGCTGGCGATCGAACATGCGATCATCCCCGCCGATTTCCTGCCCGATCTCGAGAGCCTTGGCGATTCGCTCTATCAGGCGCTCGACGCGCACGGTTTCCGCCCGACCTCGGGGACGCAGCGCGTCCGCGCTTCGCTCGCGACGCCGACCGAGGCGGGTATCCTCAGCGTGCGGCAGAATTCGGAAGTGTTGCGAATCGAACGGTTGACGCGCATCCCCGATGGTCGGTTCGTCGAATTCACCCGCTCGGTGTATCGCGGCGATCGCTACGAGATCGTGACGCCGCTGGCCGATATTTAGGCACGTCGCCCTCCATAATCGCGATCGGCGCGCACGCGAGATCGACATTCCCCGTCACCCCAGCGAAAGCTGGGGTCTCCTCGTTGTGAAGCAAAGCGCCCGCCCCCTGGAGACCCCAGCTTTCGCTGGGGTGACGGGTTTGGCCGGGGGTGTGGTGCGGAAGGACCGAGGCCGCGCGTGCGACTCAGTGGCTTGCCGCCACGGCGAGCAGCGCCTGGTCGATCGCCCCGATCGCGGACGCATCGCCCGGAACATCGTTGGCGAAGGCGGCGAAGGTCAGCACATGCCCGCTCGCGCCGGTGAGATAGCCCGAGACCGCGCTGGTCGCATTGAGCGAGCCGGTCTTGGCGAAGAGCCGTCCGTCGAGCGGCGTGCCGTGGAAGCGCGCGGCGAGCGTGCCGTCTACTCCGCCGACCGGCAAGGTCGTCCGCCACGCCGCGCCCCACGGCTGCGCGGTGATCCAGCGCAGCAAGGCGACGGTGGCACGCGGCGTCACCCGATTGTAGCTCGACATGCCCGAGCCATCGGCAAAGTCATATTGCCAGCGCGCAATGCCGATGTCGCCGAGCATGTGGCTGACCACCGCGCGGCCATCGGCGACCGATCCGCTGCCAGTCGCAGCGGCCACCCGGCGCAGGAACAGCTCGGCGTGGAGGTTCTGGCTGACCTTGTTGGTCAGGCGGGCGTCCTCGGCTAGCGGTGGCGGCGCAAGCCGGGCGAGCGCGGCAGGCGGGGCGGGGGGACGGGGCGCGGGCGCGCCGCTGCGCTGCGCGGGATCGTCCGATGGGGATAGCGGCCGGTGGCGGACCGTCACCGTCCCCGTCACGCGCACGCCATCTGCGCGCAGCAGGCGGATGAGACGCCAGGCGGCGCGGTGCGCCGGATCGTCGATCCCGACGAACAACGGCCGTGGCGTCGCGCTGCTGCCGAGGCTGCCGGTGATCTGCAGGATGTCGCTGCCCGGCAGCCGCGTGACCTCTAGCGACGAACGCGCGCCGGGGACGGTGATCGCGCGGTTCTCGATCCGGTAATAGCCATCGCTGCCGATTCCCGGCGGTGTGCCGATCGCGCCGGAGGTAACCGCCAGTTCCGCGACATTGTCGTCGATCGTCAGCGCCGAGACGGCGGTGCCGTAGCGGCCCGCCTGGTTGTTCCAGCTCATTCCCTGCGGCCAGCGTTCGTCGGGAAAGGCGCTGTCGTCGCCAATCACGTCGTGGACGACGTGGGTCCGCGCGGCGACCGCGTCGGCGAGCGCGGCAAGGCAATCGACGCGACAATCCGGAGCGCTCGACAGCCGTGCATCGCCATGCCCGACGAGCACGACGTCGCGCCCTTCGAGCCGCACCTCCGCCCCACCGCCGCCGTCCGCCGCGGTCATGTCGAGCGTCGCGAAGGCGGCGGCGGTGGTGAAGATCTTGGTGTTGGAGGCGGGCATGAAACGCTCATCGGGGCGGATCGCGACGATCTCATGCCCTTGCTCGTCGACCACCACCAGGCCGATCCGCGTCCCCGGTCCCGCTTGCGCGAGCGCAGCGGCGACCGGGTCGGGCGGGGACTCCGCGGACGCGGGGGCGGCGAGCAGCAGTCCGAGCAGCATTATGGTCATGGCGCCTCGATCACGGTGCCGAGCACCGCCAGGAAATCGCTCGCCAGCGCGCTCGGCGGCCGATCGAGCAGATGCATCGCATGGATGTCGAAGGTCAGCGAGGGTTTGAGCGGGCGCATCGACAGGCCAGGCGCGAGACACGCCTCGGCGGTGAGATTGTCGACCACCGTCTGCCCGACCCCCGCGCGCACGAGCGCCGCGGCGATGTAGAAGGTCCGCGCCGAAACGATCTCGCTCAGCTCGAGCCCGAGCCGTTCGATCTCGGTCGTGAACAGATTGCCGATCGGCCCGCTCGCGGCGAGCGAGATGAAGGGCTGTCCGGCGAGCTGGCTCAGTTCGAGCCGCGCGGGCGCGTCTGGCATCTCGGCTTCGCGGTAGAGCATGACGAGTTCGCCCTCGCCAAGCCAGATCTGCCCGAGCGGCGCGCCACGCGGCGCCTGATAACCGATCGCGATCTCGGTCTCGCGCTCGTACAGCTTGCGCAGCACGTCGTCGTGATGCGTCGTCTGCAGGTCGAAGCGCACGTCGGGGTGCGTCTTGAGGAAGCGCGCGACGGCGGTCGGCAGCGCGCTCAGCGCGAGGCTCGGCAGAGCGGAGATGCGCAGCGTCGCGCCGCCGCCCGTGCGCAGGTTGCGGCCCGCTTCGCGCAGCGCGCGGACGCGCTCCTGGATCTCGGCGACGTCGCCGAACATTGCGTGCGCGTCCTCGGTCGGCACCATCCGGCCGGCGTTGCGCTGGAACAGTTCGAAGCCGAGCAGCGATTCGGCGTGGCGCAGCGTCTTCGACACCGAGGGCTGCGAGACGTTGAGCGCGCGGGCCGCCGCGCTGACCGAGCCGTTGACGTAGACGGCGTGGAAGATTTCGATATGGCGCAGGTTCATAAGCGCGCCATCCTAGCCCGATGTCGCCCCGCGGAACACCGCCGTATCGAGCGCGCCCGTGCGCCGCGCGACCAATGTCGCGACGGTAAGGTTGGCCGAGACCGACGGCGTGGTGCGCGTCATGTCGAGCAAGCGGTCGAACGGCAGGACGAGCCCGACGATCAGCGCGGTCTGCTCGGGCGCGACCCCGACCGCGGACAGCATCGCCGCGAGCATGAACAAAGAGGCGGAGGGCACCGGCGCCGTCCCGAACGCGGCGAGCGCGCCGGTCAGCAACATGACGAGCAGCATGCCGGGATCGGGGGTAATGCCGAGCGCCTGGAGCGCGAACTGGCCCATCAGGCCGACATACATCGCCGTCCCGTCCTTGCCGATGCTCGCGCCGAGCGGCAGCACCGTGCCCGCCACCGCCGGCGCGATGCCGAGATTGTCCTCCGCCACGCGCAGGCCGACGGGGAGGGTGGCCGAGGAGGAGGCGGTCGAGAAACCAACGACGAGCGCATCGAGGATGCCGCGGAAGAAGCGCAGCGCGGGCAGCCGCGCGACCCAGGCGATCAGCGCGCCATGGAACAGCATCTGCACGAGCGAGGCGATCACGACGCACAAAGCGAGCGCGCCGATATTGACGAACACCGCCGCCCCGCCGCTCGCCACCGCGCGCGCGATCAGCGCGAGCACGCCGAGCGGCGTCACCTCCATCACGATCCGCACGATCTGGAGCAGCACCGCCGCTAGCCCCTCGAACAGCTTGACCACCGGCCGGCCCGCCTCGCCCGCAGCCACCATGCCGACGCCGAGCAGCACCGCGGTGAAGATGATCGCGAGCATGTCGCCCTTGGCGAGCGCATCGATGATGTTGACGGGCACGATCCCGAGCAATTGGTCGCCGGGTGAAACCGCAGCCCCGAGCGCGTGCGGTGCGACGCCGGCGAGTGTGATGCCGGCGCCGGGGCGGAAGATCAGTCCGGTCGCCATCCCGATCGTCACCGCGACGATCGTGGTGAAGGCGAAGAGCAAAACCGTGCGCCCGCCGATCGCGCCGAGCCGGCGCGGATCGCCGAGCGCGGCGATGCCGGCGGCGATCGTCACCAGCACGACGGGCACGACGAGCATCCGGATCAGCCGCACGAACAGATCGCCGAGGATGGCGATCGCGTTCGCACCCGCGGGCCACGCAGCGCCGAGGATCACACCGATCACGAGGCCGCCGATCACGCGCTGCCAGAGCGGCACGGCGAACCAGCGTCGCGCAAGGCTCACGCCGCCCCGCCCCAGAAGCCGGGCTCGGGCGGAACCAGCACGCCGTTCCGATCGACGACGCCGCCGGGCCGATCCTCGGCAAGCCAGAGCGGCCCGTCGAGATCGACGAACGCCGCCTCGCCGGCGAGCAGCATCGCAGGCGCGATGCCGAGCGAGGAACATACCATGCAGCCGACCATCAGTCCGAAGCCACGGGCCTTGGCCGCTTCGGCGAGCGCGAGCGCCTCGGTCAGGCCGCCGGTCTTGTCGAGCTTGATATTGACGTATTGATAGCGGCCCGCGAGCGCGTCGAGATCGGCACTCGTGTGGAGTGATTCATCCGCGCACAACGGGATCTGGCTCGCAAACCGGTCGAGCAGGCCATCCTCGCCAGCCGGCAGTGGCTGCTCGAGCAGGTCGACGCGGTGTTCGACCAGCAGATCCTGCCAGCGCTCGAGTTCGGCGATCGTCCAGCTTTCGTTGGGATCGACGATCATGCGCGGGGTGGGCGCGGCGGAACGGACGGCGGCAATCTGCATCGCGGCATCCGTACGATCGACCTTCACCTTGAGCAACGGCACGTGCGCGGCGCGCGCGGCGACGGCCGCCATCGCTTCGGGCGTGTCGATCGCGATGGTGATCGCCGAGGCGACCGCCGCAGCCGGTGCGACGCCGGCCAGCGCCGCGACGCTCGCGCCGGCAAGTCGCGCCTCGAGATCCCACAGCGCGCAATCGAGCGCATTGCGCGCCGCGCCGGCCGGGAGCAGCGCGCGCAGCTCGTCACGGCTGGCGCCTTCCTCGATCCGCGCGCTCGCGTGCGCGATCTGCGCGAGCGCGCCCTCGATCGTCTCGCCGTAGCGCGGATAGGGCACGCCTTCGCCGCGGCCTTCGATCACGCCCTGGCGCACGGTGACGGTGACGACGTCGGCCGCCGTCTTCACGCCCCGCGCGATGCGGAAGGGCGCGTTCAGGCCGAAGCGCTGGTGGCGGGCGTCGAGGGTGCGTAGCATTGCAGCAGCCAGTCGGCGATCGGATCGGCGCCGAAGCGATAGGGATCGGTGCACGGCAGGCCGAGCGCGTCGCTCGTTGCGGCGCACAGCCGCCGTGCAGCGTCCTCGTCGAGCTTGACCGTATTAAGCGCGACGCCGACCGCGCAGACATATGGGCTGGTGAGCCTTGCGACCTGGATGTTGGCGGCGAGACATTCGGCCAGCTCAGGAAGCTGATAGTGCGGCAGGCCGCGCATATGCGCGCGCGAAGGATCGTGGCAGAGCACGAGCGCTGCGGGCTGCGCGCCGTGGAGCAGGCCGGTCGATACGCCGGCAAAGGACGGGTGGAAGAGCGACCCTTGGCCCTCGATCAGATCCCAGCCATCGTCGCCGCGCGCCGGCGCGAGGGTCTCGATCGCGCCCGAGATGAAATCGGCGACCACCGCATCCAGCGGCACGCCGTCGCCCGCGATGAGGATCCCGGTCTGGCCGGTCGCGCGGAAATCGGCGACCACACCGCGCCGCTGCAGCGCATCACGCAGCGCGAGCGTCGCATACATCTTGCCGACCGAGCAGTCGGTCCCGACGGTGAGCAGGCGGTTGCCCGCGCGGCGCTTGCCGTTGCCGACCGGAATGTCCGGGCGCGGATCGCGGACATCGAAGAGCTCGACGCCGGCCGCCGCCGCTGCGCTCGCCAGGCGGGGATCGTCGCGCAGCCGCTGGTGAAGCCCAGAGGCGACGTTCATGCCCTGCGCGATCGCCTCGAGCGCATCCTGAACCAGCGCTTCGCCCAACCGGCCGCCGGCATTGGCGATACCGAGCACCAGCGTACGCGCGCCGGCCTTCCGGGCGGTGACGGCGTCCATCCGCGGCAGGCCGAGCGTCAGCGGGCAATCGTCGTGGCGCCACTCGCCGACGCAATCGTCGCGCCGGAAGGTGGCGAGCCCGCGCGACGTCTTGATCCCGACATCGTCGTCGGAATGGCCGAGGTAGAGGAGGAAGGGGGCCGGGATCATCGCGGTCCTACGCAAGACTTGAGGGAGAGACCGGTGTACAGGCGAGCCGCGATCCGCCCAGTATTTGTCGGGCGCCAAACCATAACCCGGGGCTATGCCCCGCAGCCGGCGGGTCTGGCGCGCAGCAGCACTCTTCCCGCCGCCGCGCCGGTGGCGGCACTGTTGCGCAGCGCGAGCCGACCGTTGACGAACAGCGCACGCACCCCGACGCTCGGCACGCGCGGATGGATGTAATCGGCGCGCGGCGCGAAACGCACGGGATCGAGCACCACCACATCGGCATAGTAACCGGGGCGCAGATAGCCGCGGTGGTCGATCTTATAGATATCCGCGGTCAGTCCGCTCGAGCGGCGGATGAAGTCGGCGAGCGATATGACCTTGCGCTGCTCGACATAGACCCGGTATTTCTGCGGCATCGTGGCATATTGCCGCGGGTGTCCGTCCGACCCGTCCGAGCTCGTCACCACCCATGGCTGCTGCATGATCAGGTCGACGTCGCGATCGACCATGTTGAAGCTCGCGACTCCGACGCCGGAAGGGCCGGTGCCCGTCGCATCGGGCGTCTTGAGGATGCGGATCGCGGCATCGATCGGCGAGACGCCCCATTGCGTCGCCATCTGCGCGAGCGTCTTGCCCGTCCATGGCTGGCCCTGGGAGGTGAGCAGCAACGACTCCGCCCCGCCGCGGCGCCGCAGATTCTCGGTCATCTCGGTCTTGATCCGCGCGAGCGTCGCCGGCTCGGCGAAACGCGCGAGCATCGCCTTGTAGCCGCCGTCGACCGCCCAGCGCGGGACGAGCGAGGCGTCGACGCTCGAGCCCGAGGCGAGCCAGGGATATTGGTCGGCGGTGACGTCCTGCCCTGCGCGGCGCGCGGCTTCGATCGTCGCGATCAGCTCGGGCGCATGGCCCTGGAGATCGACTCCGAGCGCCTTGAGATGCGCGAAATGCACGGGCATGTGCGCGCGCCGGCCGATCTCGATCGCTTCCTTGGTGCTGGCGATCAGGCCGATCGTATAATCGGATTCGTCGCGCTGATGGGTATCGTACATCCCGCCGCGGCTGCCCGCTTCCGCGGCGACGGCAGCGACTTCGTCGGTGGTGGCGAAACTCTGCGGGGCATAGAACAGCCCGGTCGACAGGCCGATCGCGCCCTCGCACATCGCCTTTGCCGCAAGCGCCTTTTCCTGCGCGAGCTCGGTCGCGGTGGGCGCGCGATTGGCTTCGCCGAGCACGCGCTGGCGGATCGCGCCGAAGCCGACGAACGGGACGACATTGGTCCCGATCGCGCTCGCCTGCAGCTTCCGCGCATCGGCCGCGACGTCGGGCGTACCGCCGCCATCGACGCCGGTGACGATCGTCGAGACGCCCTGCGCGAGCCAGGGCAGGTTCAGGCGCGCCTTGGGGTCGGGCGATCGGATATAGGTGTCGGGATGCGTGTGCGCGTCGATCAAGCCGGGGGCGACGATCTGGCCGGTCGCATCGATCACGCTCGCCGCCGCGGTATGGTGCGAGACACCGACATAAACGATCCGGTCGCCGGCAATCTCGACGTCGCCGATGATCGGCGGGCTCTGCGCGCCGGTGTAGATCGTGCCGCCGCGGATCACGACATCGACTTTGGCGGGCCCAGCGGGGGCCGCGCCGACGACCAGCAAGGCTGCGAGGACGGTGAGGTGCTTCATGGGCGGGCTCCTTGCGGGGTGAGCGTCAGCCGCGCGATGGCGTGAGCCTCGACCGCGGCCCGGCTATAGAGCATCGGCTGCATTTGGCCGACGCTCCAGGTCGCGACCTGGTCCTGATAGTGCGGCGAGCGCGGATCGTTCGATTGACCGGGGAGATTGAGCACCAGCGAATTGTCCCACGCGCCGACGTCGATCACCTGCAGGTAGCTCGCGCCGCCGCCCGCCGACCAGCCTGGGCCGTTGCCCAGCCAGTGCGCCTGCACCGTATAGCTGTCGCCGCCGGTCGGGCCGACTTCGATCGCCGGAAAGGCGGCGGCGATCGCGGGGATGCGCGCGAGCGGATGCTGGATGCGCAGCCGATGCAACGCGCCCCAGCGCCAGTTTGCCGGATCGGGGCCCAGCTGCGCCTTCGCGTTCGTCCATGCGGCGATCAGCGCCGCGTCGAACAGCGCATCGCGGGCGGCGGTCGGGTCCTGACCGAGGCGCGCATCGGGGCGCGCGAGGAGCCCGAGCAGGACCGATGGGCCGATCGAGGTGACGATCGCCTTGGCGCGCTCGGGCACGATCGCGGCGAGCATGCGATGCGAGAGCTCGCGCCAGAGCATTTCGAACAACGCCGCCGCGCCGCTCGCCGCGTCGAGCCGGCAATTCCAGCCCCGCAACAATGTTACCGCCGGGCGTGCGCCTTCGGAAGACGCCGTCGGAAGGAGGGCGACGAGCTGGCGTGCGGGGGTCGAGAGCGTGTCGTGCTGGAGTGCGACGCTGTCGGCGAGGCTGTGGCTGGTCTGGTGCGACAGGACATCGGCGATGCGCTCGTAGCGATAGGGATCGCGGAAATCGAATGCGGGAATACGGTCGGTCGGCCAGTCGGGCGGCAGATTGTCCTGGTTGGCCGAGGCGAACCAGCCCTTGGCGGGGTTATACGCGCTCGGCAGCGCGCGATGGTCGCGCATCCCGGTCCAGTCGTAGCGGCCGTCGCCCGGGACCGGCATCAGCCCGGCGCCGCGCTTGCGGACGGGCATGAAGCCGATCGCCTGCCAGCCGGTGTTGCCCGCAACATCGGCATAATGGAGATTGGTCGGGGAGGGGTGAAGCTTGAACGCTTCCTGCAATCCGGCCCAATCCTTTGCGAGATTGATCGCGATCATCGCGAACGATCCGCCGCCGCCCGGCTGCATCGCGATCGAAGCGATCGCGGTCGCGCGATGCTTCGCGGGATCGTAGGAAACGACTGGTCCCTGGGCCGCGTACCGCAACACTTCGGTGTGCGGCGCCGCACCCTTGACCGGAACGCTGATCTCGACACGCGTGAATCGCTTCCAGCCGCCGGCGTGGCGGTAGCGCTCGGGATCGTGCGGATGCAGCTCGAGGACGAACAGATCCTCCTGGTCGATGTGGAAATTGGTCCGGCCGAAGGCGAAGCGCTCGGTATGGCCCTGCATGATGCCGGGCAACCCCGGCGCGCCGCCGCCGATCACGTCGAGCCCCGGCGCCGAGAGATGCGCGACGTGGCGCGGACCAAACCCGCCGATTCCGAGATGCGGGTCGTTGGCGAGGATCGGCCGGCCCGTCGCCGAGCGCGCCGCCGCGATCGTCCAGGCGTTGCTCCCGGCATTGGCGCGCTCGAGCCGGCCCGAGCGTTCGTCGGGATCGACGACGGGGGTGTTGGGCCCGAACGGCAAGCGACCGATCGTCAGCACGCCGAGATCGTCGTTGGACACTTGCGCGACATCGAGCCCGTCGGGGACGGTCAACGGATGCGCCGGCATCAGCGGCGCGATCACGGCATCGAGCTCGAGCAGACCCAATGCCGCGAGCCGGGCGCGGCGGACTTCGTCGTCGGTATTGCCCGCCGCCGCGCCGCGCGCGAGCACCATGTCGTGAATGTCCCACCGGATCGGCGCGACGCCGAGGATGCGGTACTCAAGCGGGAGCAGCGTGGGGTCGGCGGTCACCGCGTCGATGCGCGCGTTGATTCCGGCGATATAGGCTCGCGCGCAGGCCAGCACTTCGGCGGGGATGCGCCGCAGTTCCGCATCGAGATCGCCACGATAATGGAACAGCCGCGCTTGTGCATCGTGTCGCACAAACTCCGGACCGAACGCCTCGGCCATCCGGCCAAGCTCGCGGCGATGCTCGAAATCGATCTGGAACAGTCGGTCGCGTGCGACGACATAGCCCTGGCCGAAAAAGGCGTCGGGGATCGACTGCGCGCGGATATGGGGAATTCCGTAGACGTCATCGACGATCTCGATCGGGGCGGCCGCCCCGCGCACGTTCGTCTGGCGTCCAGCCGGGTCCGCCGCGCGACACGCCGGGCCCGACGCGATCGCCGCGGCAGCCGCGGAGCGCAGCAGAAAGGATCGGCGATTGATCATGGTCGAGCTTTCATGGCTGGCGCGGAGCCGGGAGGCTAGCGGCGTGTGGCAATACTGGCCCATGAATAGCGCAGGCTAGGGCATAGCGGCGAGTTATGGTCGGCGGCCTATAGAGGCAGGCTATGGGAAGGCGAATATCCGGCTCTTGACGCATTCGCACAAGACCGCGCAACCTTCTGAATTGCAGCAGGGGGAACCGGCCCAGAGAGGCCGGGGACGACAACAGCCGTAGGTTGCAAGCGACGGACAGCGTCCAGAGACGCGCCGCACTTGGGGTCCGGTCAGGGAAGGACAATGATGACGAATTCGGATCAGGCTAAGCGCCGGATGGCCATGATGTTCGGATGCAGCATGGCGGCGCTGACGCTGGCGGGCGCGCTCGGCAACCCTGCGGCCGCGCAGACGCTGCCTGCGCGGGAGGTCGCACCGCCGCCCGCGGATGCGATCGCGGCGGGGGCGGCGCCGGCCGAGCGCGCCGGACTTCAGCAGTCGCAACCTCCCGCCCAGAGCGATGAAGATGCGCCCGATGTCGTCGTCACGGGTTCGCGCGTCGCGCGCAGCGGCTTCCAGGCGCCGACGCCGTTGACGGTGCTGAGCCGGACCGAGATCGAAAATCAGTCGCCGTCGAACAACATCGCCGATTTCGTCAATCAGCAGCCCGCGCTCGCCGGGTCGACCAAGCCCGCCAATTCGCGGCTCAATCTGTCGAGCGGGCAGGCGGGAATCAATGCGCTGAACCTGCGCAATCTGGGCGAGGTTCGCACGCTCGTGCTGGTCGACGGGCATCGTTCGGTCGGATCGACGATCACCGGGCTGGTCGATGTCAACACGATCCCGCAAGGCCTGGTGAAGAGCGTTGAGGTCGTCACTGGCGGTGCATCCGCCGCCTATGGCTCGGATGCGGTCGCGGGCGTCGTCAACTTCATCCTCGACAAAAAGTTTCAGGGTTTCCGCATCACCGCCGACAACGGCATCACCCAATATGGCGACGGGCACAATTATTCGGCGTCGCTGACCGCGGGTACCTCCTTCGCCGACGGGCGCGGGCATATCGAGGTCGAGGGCGAATATGCCCATCGCGACGGGATCTTCCAAGTCGATCGCGACTGGAATGCGACGGGCTATGTCCGCATCCAGGACCCCGCCTGGACCGCGACCAGCACGACGCCGCAGTTCATCACGACCAAGCGGCAGATCGGCGCGGCGAACTCGACACCGGGCGGGCTGATCACCGGCAGCACCGCGGTCGCGGGCAGCGGCGTGGCCGCGAACAGCCTGCGCGGCGTCTATTTCGGCAGCGGCGGGCAACCGCAGCAGTTCCAATATGGCGCGCTCACCTTCCCCTCGCCGACCGGGGCCGCCGCGCCGACGCTGACGCAGGGCGGCAGCTGGCAGGTCAACGATTCGGGCCGCAACATCGGGCTCGATCCGCAGGACACGCGCTACGGCGTGTTCGGCCGGGCGAGCTACGACGTGACCGATCGCATCGAACTCTATGCCGAAGGGTCGTTCAACCGACAGCATATCCTGTTCAATGCCGGGCCCAACCTGCAGACCGGCATCACGATCGCCGCGAACAATCCCTATCTCGTCGCCGCGCTCGGCTCGGCGCGGCTGGCCGGGATCAGCAACGTGACGCTCGCGAGCACCTCGGTCGATCTGCCGTACCGCGTCGTCGACAACAAGCGGAAGGTACAGCGCTACCAGATCGGCAGCGACGGCAAGTTCGACCTGTTCGGCAAGACCGTGTCGTTCGATGTTTACGGGCAATACGGCCGCGCCGATCTGCGCGAGCAGCTGCGCAACGTGCAGAACATCACGCGGATCGCCAACGCCACCGCGGCAGCAGTCGCGCCGGCGAATAATACGGGGGGCTATGCTGCCGGGTCGATCCAGTGCGGGATCAACGTCGACACTATCGCCACCAACAACGATCCGGCGTGCGTCCCGCTCAACCGGCTCGGCGTCGGCGTCGCCGATCCCGCGGCGATCGCCTATGTCCTCGGCGCGCCCTATCGCGACGAGATCACCGAGCAGAAGACCGCCGGGCTCAACCTGCGCGCATCGCCGTTCCGCACCTGGGCTGGCGACGTCAGCGTCGCGATCGGCGGCGAGTGGCGCGAGGAGAGCATCCGCGGTTTCGTTCCGCAACAGTTCCAGCCGATCTCGACGGTCAATGCGCAAGGCCGCCCGACCGTCACCAACACCTGGTCGGTCGGCAACTATCTGCCCACCAACGGTCGCTACAACGTCAAGGAAGCCTATCTCGAGACGGTGGTGCCGCTTGGCCTCGGGCTCGAATTCAACGGCGCGGTGCGCGGGACCGATTATTCGACCTCGGGCGGCGTGGTGACGTGGAAGCTCGGCGGAACCTGGGCGCCGATCCCCGACATCCGCTTCCGCGTGGTGCGCTCGCGCGACATTCGCGCGCCCAACCTCAACGAGCTGTATCAGGCCGGGTCCGCGAACAGCGATTCGGTGCGCAACCCGCTGTTCACCGCCGATGGCGCCAACGGGCCCGCCAATTTCAGCTATTCGGGCATCGCCACGGGCAACCCGAACCTGCGCCCCGAAGTCGCCAATTCCTGGACGGTCGGCGCGGTGCTGTCGCCGCGGTTCCTGAAAGGCTTCAACGCCTCGATCGATTACTGGCGGATCAAGATCAAGCAGGGCATCACCAGCTTCTCGGCGCAGGATATCGAGAACCTCTGCAGCATCGGGCAGCAGCAATTCTGCGACGCGATCACCATCGACCAGGCCCGCTCGGTCCCAGGGCAGCCCTATCTGTTGATCCGCACGCAGCCCTTCAACGCGGCGAGCCAGCTCACGCGCGGGATCGATTTCGACACGAGCTATCGCACGCAGCTTTCCGGCCAGACCGCGCTGACGCTGCGTGGCGAGGCGACGCGCTATCTCGACAACATCCTCGACACCGGGGTCCCGGGGACGGTGCCGGTCAATTCGGTCGGCGTGAACGGCGGCCAGGCGACGACGCCGACCTGGATCTTCCGCGGCAGCGTGACGCTCGATCTGCCGAGCACATCGATCACCGCGGTCGGTCGCGGGATCAGTTCGGGCCGCTACGCGGCGACCGGCATCGAGTGTCAGACGAACTGCCCGCTCTCGACCACGACCTATCCGACCTATGACAACAATCGGGTCTCCGGGCTGTTCTACGCCGATCTCAACGTGACGCAGAACGTGCGCGTCGCGGGCAAGGTGCAGGCGCAGTTCTTCGTCAACGTCACCAACCTGTTCAACCGCGCGCCGTTGCTGATTCCCGAGACGGGCCTCGCCGCGAACAGCACCTATTCCGATCTGCTCGGCCGCGCCTTCCGCTTCGGCATCCGGGTGCAGACGCGATGAAGCATTTCGCACCGGTCGCGCTGGCGCTGGCGATTTCGATCGCCCCGCCGGCGGGAGCGCAGACGGCACCGAGCGCGGCGGATACAGCGCGCGCGGAGCACGTGCTCGCGCGTGCGCCGGTGATCGACGGGCATAACGATCTCGCCTGGGAGATTGCGCATTACCAGGGCGGCAACGTCGCGGTCGCGCGCAAGGGCGGGGCGGATCTGCCGCGTCCGCTGCAGACCGACCTCGCGCGGCTGAAGGCTGGGCACGTCGGCGGCCAGTTCTGGTCGGTGTGGATCCCGGCGGACGTGACAGGCCCCAAGGCGGTCGAGATGACGCTCGAGCAGATCGACGTCGTACGCCGCTTGGTCGCCGCCAATCCCGACACGCTCGCGCTGGCGACGACCGCCGCCGACGTGCGGCGGATCATGGCAAGCGGGCGCACCGCGAGCCTGATCGGCGTCGAGGGCGGCCACCAGATCGACGGGCGGTTGTCGGTGCTGCGCGAGTACCGCGCGCTCGGCGTCGGCTATATGACGCTGACTCACACCAAGAGCCTCGCCTGGGCGGATTCCTCGACCGACGAGGCGGTGGCCGGCGGCCTGTCGCCGTTCGGCAAGCGCGTGATCGCCGAGATGAACCGGATCGGGATGCTGGTCGATGTCAGCCATGTCGCCGATTCGACGATGCGCGCGGCGCTTGCGGTATCGAAAGCGCCGGTGATCGCCTCGCATTCCTCGGCGCGCGCGCTGGCGCCGGTGCCGCGCAACATCCCCGACGATCTGCTCGCGGCGATCGGCGCGAACGGCGGGGTCGTCATGATCAATTTCTATCCCGCCTTCCTGTCCGACGCGTGGAAGCAGTGGGATGTGGCGCGGACTGCTTACGCCAAATCGCTCGCCGTACCGGGCGACGTCTACGGCCCGCGCGCCGCAGCCCCGCTGGTCGAATGGGACCACGCGCATCCGATGCCGCGCGTCACCGTCGCGACGGTCGCCGACCATATCGAGCATGTCGCGAAGATCGCCGGACACGACCATGTCGGGCTCGGCGGCGATTTCGACGGGATTGACAATACCGCGCCCGAGGGGATGAACGGCGTCGACGGCTATCCCAAGGTGATCGCCGAACTGGCGCGGCGCGGGTGGAGCGATGGCGATCTCGCCAAGCTGACCGACGGCAACATCCTGCGCGTGATGGCGCGCGCGGAGGCGGTCGCCGCGTCGATGGCGACCGTGCCGGCGGACGACGCAACGGATCGCAGCGCGAAATAAGGTGGGCCGATGCGTGACGGATCGGCTCGAACCGCCGGCGCGTGCGGGCTATCGCACGGCTCGGCAGCGATGATGGGATTGGGGTTTATGACGGAACGATCGTCGCGGCGCTCGTCGTCGATTTACGAAATGCCGACCGAAGGGCGATCGTGACGGATCTTACCGCTGCGGCACCGCCGCGAACCGGGCGCCCGAGCCTGCGGCTGATGACGCTGTTCGTCCTGCTCGGGTTCTCGGCGGGGCTGCCGTTCTACATGTTCTCCACCGTGCTGTCGGCGCGACTGGCGAAGCACGGCCTCGATATCGTGTTGATCGGCTTCTTTGGCTGGGTCGCGCTGCTGCCGACCTTCAAATTCCTGTGGGCGCCGCTGCTCGATGCGTTTGCGGTGCCCGGCCTGTCGCGCGTCTTCGGCAAGCGGATGAGCTGGATCGTCACCGCACAGATCGGGATCGTCACCGCGATGGTGGCGATGGCCTATACCTCGGCCGATACCGACCTGCCGCTGGTCGCATTGCTCGCGGTGCTGCTCGCCTTCTGGACGACGACGCTCGAGGTCGCGGCCGATGGCTGGCGCGTCGAACTCGCGCCGACAGCCGGCGAGCAGGGGCCGCTCACCGCCGCCAACCTGTGGGGCTATCGTACCGCAATGGCCGCCTCGTCGCTGGTCGCGCTGACGGTCGCGGATCGTGCGGGCTGGGTGTGGGGTTATCTCGCGGTCGCCCTGCTTGCGGCGGTGCCGCTCCCGATCCTCGTCAGCCTCGCCCCCGGCGGGCACGCAGTCGGCCGGCGGACGACGGCGGTGCTGACCGGTCTCGTGGCGGTCGCGATCCTGCTCGGCGGCGCGCTCGTCTTCTTCGGCGGGTTCGGTTGGGTCGCGCTGCAACTGGCGATTGCCGCCGGGATCAGCGCCAAGACCAATGCGACCGTCGGGGTGCTGGTGCTGTGCCTCGTGCCGTTCGTCCTGATGGCGATCGCGCTGCCGTGGATCGTCCGGCTCCCGGCGACCGCCTGGGCGCGGCGCTCGACCTGGCTCGGGCCGTATGTCAACATCTTCTGGCGCTTCGGCTATCGCGTGCTGCCGCTGCTCGGCTTCGTCACCTTCTATCGGATGGGCGACGTGCTGACCTTGTGGGGCGTCAAGCCGCTCGAGATCGCGGCGCATTACGACCTCACCACGATGGGCATCGCCGACGGCTTCATCACCACGCCGTCGAGCATGGCGGGCGTGGTCGTCGGCGCGACGCTCGCGGTGCGGTTGCGGATGAGCCGCGCGCTGGTGCTGGGGGCGATCGGGTCGGCGTTCGGCAATTGGATCTTCGTGTGGCTGTGGCACGTGCCGCCGAACGGGCTGGCGATCTACACCGCCACCGCGGTCGATCAGTTCGCACACGGCATGGAAGGCGCGATCTTCGTCGTCTATCTCTCGCTGCTGGTAAATCCGCGCTACGCGGGTGCGCAATACGCCTTCCTCTCGGGGTTCGCCTTCCTGTTGCCGCGGCTGCTGCAGGGCGCGGGCGGCGACATCGTCAAGAGCATCGGATATGACGGCTTCTTCTGGCTGTCGGGTACGCTGAGCCTGGCCGCGATAATATTTCTCCCGCTGATCGCGGGAATCCGGGCACGCGACGAGGAGATGGTATGATCGACATCGACGCCGCCTTCGCGCCCGCCGCCGCGGCCGTCGCCGCGGGGCAGGTGCCCGGCGCCACTCTCGGCGTGGTCACCCGCGACGGCTTCACCGCGACGCGGACCGCGGGGCTCGCGCAGCTCGAACCCGAGCGCGAAGCGTTGACCGTCGAGCATTGGTTCGATCTCGCATCGGTTTCCAAGGTCATCGCCACGACGAGCATGGTGCTTGCGCTCGCGGATGAGGGGCGGATCGACCTCGACCGGCCTTTGACCGACGCGATTCCCGATCTGCGCCAATACGATGTCGCGACCGCAGCCGAGCGGCGGCTGACCTTCCGCGATTGCCTCGTCCACCGTACCTTCCTGCCTGCGGTCGAGCCGATCTACACCTATGGTAATGATCCCGCGCGGCTGCGCGCGTTCGTGCTGCAGCGCGAATGGCGGCACGGGCCGGCGGTCTATTCGGACATCAATTTCATCCTGCTCGGCATCGCGATCGAGCGGATCACCGGCGCGTCGCTGCGCGATTGGCCGCTCGGAACGGACCTTGCCTTCGGCCCGCCGCCCGGGCCTGCGGTCGCGACCGAGCGCTGCGCGTGGCGCGGACGCGTGCTCAAGGGCGAGGTGCATGACGAGAATTGTGCGGCGATGGGCGGCGCGACGGGGCATGCCGGGCTGTTCGGCACCGTTTCGGGCGTGCTCGGCTTCGCGCGCGGCGTGCTCGACGGGAGCGGATTGTCGCCCGCGGCACTGGCGGCGATCGCGACCCCGGTGAACGGTCCGCGCACCTGCGGCTGGGAAGTGCGCCATCCCGACTGGTCGGGCGGGCAGCGCTGCTCGACGGCGACGATCGGGCATACCGGCTTCACCGGCACCGGGCTGTGGATCGATCTCGAGCGCGGGCTCGCCTGGACCCTGCTCACCAACCGTGTCCACCCGACGCGCCATCGCGACAGCGGCATCTTCGCGCTACGCCCGGCGGTGGGGGATGCAGTGATCGCGGCAGCGCGCGGCTGAGGCCGGCGGGCCGCGGGCAAACGGCAGGGGCCCCGCCGTCAGGCTTCGCCGGTGATCCGCAACCACAGGCCGGTGGCGTCGTCCGACGGCTTGAACCGCGCGAAGCGCCGGCAGTCGGCATCGTCCGCCTCGATCGCGCGAAGCCGAGCGGCAACGCCGTGCAATCCCTCGGCCCGCAACAGCGGTGCGAACGCGTCGATCGGCACGCCGTAATCGTCGATCAGCGCGGCGAGCCCGTCGGTCATCAGCACCAGCTCGTCTCCGGGCGCGATGGCAGCCGTATCGTAATGGACGGCATCGGTGTGGCCGGGCTCGACGCCCAGGACGCGCCGTTCGCCACGCGTACGGTTGGTGCGCAGCCGATCGAGCGTCGGCGCGCTGCGCATCGGCAGCAGATCGAGCCCGGCGCTCCGGATCGCCTCGGCCTCTTGCGTCTCGGCGAGGCTCGGCTGCGGGCCAAGCCGGCGAACCGTATCCCCACGAAGGTGAAGGCAGGCGCAATCGGCGAGCCAGGCGATCTCGATCCGCCGCTGCTTGAGTGCGACGCACAGGAATGCGGCGCTCGGCAACTCCCAGCGCCCCACCGGCTCGCGGTGCCGGGCACGTTGGTACGCGTCTGCGAGCGCCGAGAAGACACCCGCCACCACGCCCGACACCCGACCGTCCGAAGCGGCGGCAAACGCGTGGTCGGCGGTCGCCGCGATCCAGGCGGCGCCGCCCTGCGCGCCGACCAGTCCCGGCGGCCCGAGATCGGTCGCGCCGTCGATCACCCAGGCACGCCGGGCACCGGCACCGGCGCGATCGTCATTGGCGGCGGCGGCGTTCCCGGCGAGGCTGATCGACTGGATCAGGTCGAAATGCAGCATGACGCGCTCCCTAACGTATCGCGGCCGGATCGGCGGCGCGGGGAATGAAGTCAACCCGCGATCAGGACGGCGATCAGGCGAGATCGCGATGCGGGCGTTATAGGCCTGCACCGTTCGGAAACTGGCAGCGCGTTCCACGCCGACGATCCACCGCCGGTCGCATCAGGGTTTGGCATCGACCTTCCGCCGCAAATAGCTGTGCTGATGCTGCAATCTGCGAAGCGCCTGTTGCGCGTCCGGCGCCTGCGCGGCCGGGAACTCGGGCGCGAGCGACCGGCGGCTCGTGACGAGCGTCACGACGCCGTCGCTGATCGCCCCGGCCCGGTGCAGCGCCATGCCAGCGATCGTCGCGTCGAACGCGACCGGATCGAGCAGGAAGCCGCGTCCGTGATCGGGTAGCACGATCGTCTCGCGATACTCCGAATACGTGGGGAAGGCGACCGCGAAGGGGGCGTCGGCATCCAGCCCGGGGCTGCGCGCGTAATCGACCGACCCGCCGAGCTGGATGTTGGTCAATTCAAGTGCACCATCCTGCCAGTCGAGCGTCGCGGTTCCGTCGAGGACGATGGTTTCGGTGCCGGTTTCGGAGTCGAATCGGGCCGACACCGCGCTCGGCGTGACGAAATCATATTCCTTGCGCCACACTGCGCGCAGCGCGCGATCACGAACTTCGGGGGTCAGCGCACCGAGCGTGCGCGCGAGGCCGAGCGCGCCATCGCCGTGCGTGACGAATTCGGCATGGGCGGGCACCGGACGATCGACCCCGCCCGAAGCATCGAGCCGGAGCGACGTTGTCGCCAGCAGCTGCGTCGGTGCTTCGGGCATCATCGCAACGAGGGCGGCACCGCGCGCCTGCAACGGCAGGCCCCAGCGAAACGCGGGTGTCCGAATGTCGGCAAGCCGTCGATCGCCGAGCCGCGTGCCGTCGAGCCAATAGCTGCGCCCCGCGATCGTCGCGCGGACCAGCACATGGTTGAACAGCCCCGCGGCAGGGAGATAGCGCGGGATCGCATCGCCAAAGCCGTTCGTGTTGACCAGCACCGGCTGGGCCGAGATGCCGAGCGCCTTGAGCAAGGCAAGCAGCAAGACGGTCTTGCCCTTGCAATCGCCATAGCGCCGCTGCCACGTTTCGTCGGCGGCGGCGGGGACGTAGCCGCCGTCGTTCAGCCCGACGAAGAGATAGCGCACCTGATCCTGGACGAGGCGCAGCGCGGATTGCGCGCGGAGCACCGGGTCGGGGCTTGCCGCGGCGATCCGCGCGGCTTCGGCGGCAACGGGCCCGCCCGCGAGCGGCGTCGCCGCGCGATCGAACAAGCGGCCAATCACCGCGGAGAGCTCGGACCAGTCGGACCAGTCGGAGAATTGCAGCACGTCGGCCTGGCGGAAGCGGGGCGGCGCGCCCTTCGGCAGCTCGGGCTCGCGCAGATCGGGTACGCGCATCGACAGGCGCGTGACCCCGCCGGCGGTGGTTTGCGCAGGCGTGGGCAGCCCCGGCATCGCACGCCAGCGGAGCGCCGCCGCGGCAGGCCAACGCGCGTCGAGCGCGGCGTCGCGCGCGGTCGGAGGGAAGAGGAATTCGGCTTCGTGATGTCCCGCCATCGCGGGATCGAGGTGCCGCCGCGAGGCTGCGACCTCGACCACGTCGCCGATCTGCAACCCCGCAATCTGCAACGACGCGGTCAGGCGACCGTCGATCGCGGCGCGCTCGAGATTGGTTTCGCGGTGCAGGATCGTGAAATGCTGCGTGGCGAGGACGTCGATCGTCTGCGTGCCGCGCAGGATCAGTACGCGGTGGATGGCGAGACGTTCGGTCTCGGGGTTCCAGGCGATCGCGAGATTGGCGGCTTTCGAGAGTCCGTCCGGGGTCACCACCTTGGTTGCATCGTCCCAGCCGATCGTCGTCGCGCCATCGGCGTCGAACGCCGCCTGATTGTCGCGCAGCAGCATCGTGATACCGCCGGCCGCAGCGCTGCCATTGTCGGCGGGAATGGCGTGGCGCGTGATCCAGGCGGGGGCGGGGGCAATCGAGAAGGAGGCGGGCAGGTCGGGCGTGGGTTGCTTCGCGGCGGCGGGTCCGCCCGCGAGCAGCAGCGCCGCGACAAGCGCGGCTGGTCCGCGCCGGATCGAGGCGATCCGCAGCGCGTCCCGGCGCGACTCGGCGTTCTCGGCCGTCATCGAGTGGCGCCACTGCGTCCGCTGCAGGTTTCCGTCCATCTGCGCCCCCCCACGTCACCGCTTGCAGAAAGATGTTATCTTTCAGCTGAGTATACGGTGACGGCCGCATGATAAACCCGTCACGTATGGCCTGCCGCGACAAGCCTACAGCGCTGCCGGTTCCGGAATGATGACGGACGCGGCTCCGGCGACCGCGATCGACAGGCCGGTGGGCGTGAGCCGGCCGTCCGCTCCGAAGGCGAGCGTCGTCACGGTCTGCGATTTCTCGTGCGCGACGACCATCAGCCCCGCGTCCTCGAGCAACGCGAAGAAGCGCGGGTATGCGCCGCCAGTCACCGCATGGTCGAGCAAGGTTGGGGCGCCGCCGTCGTCGAGCGCGAACACCGCGATACTGTCATGCCCGCGATTGGAGACGTAAAGCCGGTCGCTTGCCCGATTGATCGCAACGTGCGCGACGATCGACTCGCCCTGCCAGTCCGGCGGCAGCGTCGATACCGTCTCACGATGGACGAAGATGCCGGTGCTGCGATCGAGCACGCTCAGCGTATTGTCGAGTTCGCCGATCAGATAGGCGCGCTTTCCGAGACGCGGATGCAGCAGCAGATGCCGCGGCCCCGAGCCCGGTCTCGCCCGATAGGCACGCTGCACCGCGCCCAGCGTGCCGGCCGCATCGATGGGGAAAGCGAGGATTTCGTCGGTGCCGAGATCGGTCTGGTACAGCCATTGCCCGTCGGGACTGAACCCGACCCAATGCGCGTGCGGCGCCTCCTGGCGCGCCGCGTTGGGGCCGGAACCGCGGTTAGCGTGAACCTGCACTGGTCCGGCGGGAAGGCCGGTTCGCGGATCGAGCCGCAATAGCGCGACGCTGCCGCTTGCATAATTGGCGACCGCGAGGCGCGTCTCGGTCGGATCGAGCGCGATGTGGCACGGCGCGGCGCCGTCGACGCCGACCGATGCGAGCATTTCCCAGCCCGTGTCCGCGAAGCGATGAACGCCGACGCTGCCGCGTTCCGCCTCATCGACGATGTAATGCAGCCGGTGTCGCGGGGCATAGACGCTGAACGCGGCATTGGCGGCGGCCGCATAGGCTTCGCCGTGCCGCCACGACCCATCAGCGCCGAGGCACAGCGTCGCGATCCCCGCGCCGCCGCCGCCGCGATAGGTGCCGATCCCGATGCAGAGGGGAAAGTGGGGGTTGGTCATCGCCGCTCCTGCATCCTGCCGGCGTCACGATGTCAAGCCGGAGACGCCGAATTGCTCGAGCACGAAGGGCCGTCACGAGATTGCGAGGACCGCCGCATCCTTGGGCAGCCAGCGGTAATCGTCTTTGCGCGGGCGGTTGCACGAGACAAACCGCCCGCCGCGTCATTGCCACTCCATTCGGGTGATCCCCGCGGCGGGGTCACCGTCCGCCACGCGGCGCGTAAGCGGCGGTCGCGCGGACTCAGCTCTGCATATGAGCGGCGAACGCGTCCTTCCAGTCCGGGTGCCAGCGTGAGAGCGCCGGCCGGTTCTCGGTAATGTCGCCCGCCGCCCAGGCGATGCGCTTGGCATCCTGCTCGGGGGTCGTCTCGTTGTCGGGGCAGACGATGTAGAAATCGCCGGCGGCCAGCCGCTCGAGCAGCAGCGCGACGACCTGCTCGGGCATCCAGGCGCCCGCCGGCTTTTCGGTGATCCCCGGCCGCGTCATGCCGGTGAAGGTGAAGCCGGGGATCAGCAAATGCGCGCTGACGCGGTCGCCGCTGCGCTCGCGCATCGTATGAGCGAGGCCTTCGCTCAACGCCTTCACCCCGGCCTTGCTGACATTGTACGCGGTGTTGCCCGGGGGCTGCGTGATCCCCTGCTTGGATCCGGTATTGATCACCAGCGCGGGGCCGCCGTGATCGAGCATCGCCGGGACGAAGCTCTGGACGCCGTTGAGCACCCCGAGCAGATTGATTCCGAGCACCGCATCCCAGATCGCGGCATCGGCGAAGACGTCGCCGCCCGCGCCGATCCCCGCATTGTTCATCAGCACCGATACTGGGCCGTGCCGCGCGCCAATCTCGCCGGCGAGCGCGCGCATCGCAGCGCGATCCGACACATCCACGGTATAGGCGACAGCGCCCGCGATCGTGCCGGCGGCGGCATCGAGCGCCTCGCCCGACCGGTCGACCAGCACCACGCGCATCCCCGCCGCGGCGAAGGCGCGCGCCGCTGCCAGGCCGATCCCGCCCGCGGCGCCGGTGACGACCGCGAGGTTACGCGGTGCAATCGCCGCGAACGACGCCGCGCTCACCGGTTGACCGCCGCCATCGAGGCTTCGGGATAGCGCATCCCCGCGGCGCTGCCCGGCGGCAGTACCGTATCGATCCGCGCGAGATCGTTCGCGTCGAGCGCCACGTTCAGCGCACCGAGATTGTCCTCGAGATACATACGGCGCTTGGTGCCGGGGATCGGCACCACGTCGTCGCCTTGTGCCAGCACCCAGGCGAGCGCGAGTTGCGCCGGCGTGCAGCCCTTGGCGGCCGCCATCTCCTTGATCGCCGCGACGAGCTCGAGATTCTTGGCGAACGCCGCGCCCTGGAACCGCGGATGCGCGCGGCGGGTGTCGCCCTCGGGCAAATCCTCGGGCTTGGCGAACTGCCCGGTCAGGAACCCGCGGCCGAGCGGGCTATAGGGCACGAAGCCGATCCCGAGCTCGCGCACCACGGGCAGGATCTCGGCCTCGACATCGCGGCTCCATAACGAATATTCGGTTTGCAGCGCCGAGATCGGATGGACCGCATGCGCGCGTCGGATCGTCTCGGGCGCTGCCTCGGACAGGCCGAGATAGCGCACCTTGCCGGCCGTCACGAGCTCACTCATCGCGCCGACGGTGTCCTCGATCGGCACCTGCGGATCGACGCGGTGCTGGTAATAGAGATCGATCACGTCGAGCCCGAGCCGCTCGAGGCTCGCGTCGCACGCCGCGCGGACATAATCGGGATGGCCGTTGACCCCGCGAAAGCTGCCATCGGGCCCGCGAACGTTGCCGAACTTGGTCGCGACGACGACCCATTCGCGCCGCGTCCGGACGACCCGGCCGACCAGTTCCTCGTTCGCGCCGACGCCGTACATGTCGGCGGTGTCGAGAAAGGTGACGCCAAGATCGAGCGCGCGATTGATCGTCGCGACCGACTCGGTTTCGTCCCGGTCACCGTAGAAATCCGACATGCCCATACAGCCGAGGCCGAGCGCCGAGACTTCGAGGCCTTGCCGGCCGAGTTTGCGGGTTTGCATCTTAATGTCCTTGTCGAGCGATGTGCGGAGATGTCGCGGTGGCGGCCGGCGTGGTGCCGGTACTTACCATTCGATCCCGATCTTGCCGAAGTGGCTCGCGCCGGTCTCGAAGCGGAAGGCGTCGGCGAGCTGTTCGAGCGGGAAGCGGCGGTCGATCACGGGGCGGATGCCGCCGACCTCGAGCGCGCGTACGAAATCCTGCTGCTGGCGCCGGCTGCCGACGATCAGCCCTTGCAGCCGCGCCTGCTTGGCCATCAGCGCAGCGGTCGGGACGTCGCCGCTGCCGCCGGTGAGCACGCCGATCAGCGAGATATGGCCGCCGACGCGGACCGCCTCGATCGACTGCGCCAACGTCGCTGGGCCGCCGACCTCGACGACGTGATCGACGCCGCCGCCACCGGTCCAGTCGCGCACCGCGCGGCCCCAGTCGTGCGTCGCATGGTAATTGACCGTGAAATCGGCGCCGAGCGTCCGCGCCCGCTCGAGCTTGGCGTCGGACGACGAGGTGATCGCAACGCGCGCGCCGATCAGCTTGGCGATCTGCAGCGCCCAGATCGACACTCCGCCGGTGCCGAGCAGCAACACCGTGTCGCCCGGCTTGAGGCAACCGTCGCCGACCAAGGCGCGCCATGCCGTCAGCCCCGCGGTGGTGATCGCTGCCGCCTCGACGGCGTCATAGCCTTTCGGGGCGTGGGTGAAGGCGGTTGCGGGCAGCACCACGGTCTCGCGCGCGAAGCCGTCGATCCCGTCGCCGGGCGTGCCCGCGAAATCGCCGATCCTAGCAGTTCCATCCGCCCAGCCGGGAAAGAAGCACGAGACGACCTGATCGCCCACCTCGAATTCGGTCACGCCCTCACCGATAGCCTCGATCGTGCCGGCGCCATCGGCAAGCGGAATCCGGCCGGCGGCTGCGCCCATCCGCCCCGTGGCGACGCCGAGATCGTGAAAATTGAGCGTGCTGCCGTGCAGCGCGACGCGAATCTCGCCGCCACCCGGTTGCCCCGGATCGGCATGGTCGGTCAGCGTGAGCGTATCGAGGCCGATCGGGGCCCGCAGGATCATGGCTTTCATCGGATCTGTTCCTTGTGACGCTGTGCGGCCGAATCGGCGGAGGTATGGAGAGGGGGGATCATGGCGCGATCTGGCGCACCGGACGGACCAGGATTTCCTCGACGAGCACACGCGGTGGCTGCGCGAAGGCATAGACCAGCGCTTGCGCGACATCCTCGGCATGGAGCGCGTCGAGCGACTCCCGGCGGGCGCGCATCGTCGCTTCGGGTACGTTATGCCCCCATTCGGTCCATACCGAGCCGGGTTCGATCAGCGACACGCGGATACCCTGTTCGCCGATTTCCTTGCGCAACGCGTCGGCGAAGCCGACCACGGCGAACTTGGTCGCGTTATAGACCGACCAGCCGGCGATGCCGTACCGGCCGCCGACGCTCGATACGATCGAGATCATCGCGCCGGCGCGACCCTTCATGAGCGGCAGCGCGGCATGGGTACAATTGAGCACGCCGTAGAGATTGGCGTCGATCTGCGTCTTCCAATCGGCCGGGTCGCTCGCGGCGAAGGGGCCGTTGACGCCCATGCCGGCATTGTTGAACAGCAGGTCGATCCCGCCGAACCACGCTTCGACCTGCGCGACCATCGCCTGGACCGCGGCGAGATCGGCGACGTCGGTGACGATCGCGCGGGCGGTTTCGCCGATCTCGGCCGCCAGCGCTTCGATCCGGTCCTTGCGGCGCGCGACGAGCACCACGGTCGCGCCCTCCTTGGCAAGCAGACGGGCGGTCGCTTCGCCGATCCCGCTCGAGGCGCCGGTGATGACCGCAACTTTCCCGCTTAGATCCTGCATCTGCATCTGCATCGCTCGACTCCGGTCAGGTCGAACGCCGCGATCCGCAGGGGATGCCCGACGCCCGGCAGCGTATTGGTCGGCAGGGAATGCCGCGTTGCGCCTGGTACATCGCTCGACTTGCATGCCGATCGAGCGTGACGCTGTAACCCGCGCCGCCGAGTAAGTTTCCGCAGGCTCACGAGAAACGCGGCAGCGGCGGTCGGTCACGCGGCAAAGCGAGCCTTCGTTCAGCCGGGCGGTGCGCCAGTCACGGGCGTGCCCACGGCGCGGGATGGCGGGGTCGTCAGGAAAGGGTCGAACAGACCGATATGCGCGAGCAACGCTCGCTCGACCGGCCCGAGCGGCGCGTGGCGGTTGCTGGGGCTGGGCGCAGCCTCGTGCGATCCCGTCGCGACGAAGCGGCTCCCCCAGCGGTCGGCCAGCGCGAGCGTCTCCTCGACCGCGTGCCAAGCGTCGCCCAGCACGATCGAGGCGAACGGAAGCCGGTAGCACGGCCCGCTCCGAAGCGCCGCGACCACCGCGTGCTGTTCGTCGCGTGCTTGCAGCGGGGCGTGGAACAGCGCGCCGCTCACCGCACGGACATAGCTGCGCGGGGAAAGCTGCGCCCACCATGCGACGGCGCGACAGGCGAGACCGTGTGCGACGATGACGACCGGGGCCTCGCGCTGCGCGAGCCCTTTGTCGAGCTGGAGCGCCCAGCGGCCCGACGGGAATTTCGAAAGGTCGAGCGTGATCCGCGGCAGCGGCGTATCCCATCCGGGATCACCGCGTGCGATTACGATGATCGGTTCGGCAGGATCGGTCGGGGCATCGGCTGCGTGCGGCATGACAGCTCTCCTCTCGCGGAAGCGCGACGGCCTTGCCAGCGTCGAGTCGAAGCGCGCCTCCCGACCAAAGCCTATCCCGATCGCATCGTACGGCAATGGTCGAAACGCCGGGCAGCGCGGCGCAAGCGCCGGACCGAGCGACAATTCGGCCCGGGCGACAGCGTCCGCGCGAGCAGAGACCCCCCGCTCGAATACGCGACTCGCGATGCGCGTCGTGGCCGCGAGGGCGAACGGCCAAGCTTGCAGGGCGCGTGGGTGCCGGGGTGGCCGCTAAACCGCGACCAGCGCGTCGATCGCCCCCTGCAAAATGTACGCTGCGGCCATCTTGTCGACGAGTTCGGCGCGCTTGGCGCGGCTCGCATCCTGTTCGATCAGCGTGCGCGTGACGGCGACGGTCGACCAGCGCTCGTCCTGCAGGAAGATCGGCAGGTCGAGGTCGGCCATGTTGCGCGCGAACGCGCGACTCGACTGGCTGCGCGGGCTCTCGCTGCCGTCGTTCAGGTTGAGCGGCAGGCCGATCACGATGCCCTTGACCTGCTGCGTCGTGATCAGGTCGGTGAGCGCGGCCTTGTCCTTCTGGAATTTCGTACGGCGGATCAACAGCGCGGGCGAGGCGAAGCTCCAGCCCGCGTCGCACAACGCGGTGCCGATCGTCTTGGTGCCGACGTCGAGCCCGATCAGGCGGCCGCCCGCCGGGAGCCAGGCGCGGAATTCGGTCCGGTCGGTGGTGATCATTTCGCGAAGGCTGCCAGCCGCCGCGCCGCGTCGGCACGGACGTTCGCCCAGAACAGGCTATAGTCATAGACGTGATAGTTGTTGCCCGGCAGCACATAGCCGCCGAGCGCGGGCGGCGCGCCGATCAGCAGCAAGCCGCGGGGATCGCAGCGCGCCGGCACCTGTCCGGCGACGAGCGTCGCGCTGGAGAGATCGGCCGAAGGCACGAGCGTGCCGCGATTGGCGCTGGCAGGCGCCGCGGCATCGGGCGTTCCGGTGAGCGGATTGGTGCACACCATCGGCGTCCCGCGGCGTGGTTTGCCATCAACGCCGCTGCTGGCGTCGTACGCGTCGAGCACGAGCGACGGCTCGGCGGGTTCGGCGAAGCTCTGCCACGACAGCAGGCAGCCGGCCTGATCGGCGCTGCGGCATTCGGGCAGGCCGAGCGTCGGCAGATCGACGCTGCGCGATACCGGCCATCCGACGACATAGGCGGCGACGATCCGCTTCTGCAGCGGCGTCCCTGCGACCTTCTCGCGCAACAGCCGGAGCAGATGCAGCGCGCCCTGGCTGTGCCCGGCAAGGATGATCGGCCGGTTGCCGGCTTGCGCGACGAACGCGTCGAACGCCGCGGCGACGTCGCCGTAAGCGAGATCGAGCGCCTTGGCCGCATCGGCCTGCGTCGTCAGAAACGCGCCAAAGGTCGCCTGGCGGTAGCGCGGCGCCCAGATCGCGCCGACCGCGTTGAACGCGCTCGCCTGACCGCGCAGGAACAGCGCGGCGCGCGCATTGGCCTCTGCGTTGTCGAGCGGCGCATTCCAGCGCGTGCGTTCGAGGAACGAGGTCGGGTGGATGAAGAACACCGCCGCCCGCTGGCCGTTGGCGGGGGTGTAGCCGGGCGGGAGCCATAGCGCCGGATTGCCCGCAATGTCGGGCCGCGCGAACCACATCTCGGCGCGGCGGTAGCTGGCGGCGCGCTCGCGCGGCTGCGCGATGAAGTCGGCGTGCGGGACCATCGCCAGCTTGATCAGCGCCGTGCCCCACAGCGCATAGGCAAACGCCCCCGCGATCACGAGCACGATCAATACGGTGAAGAGGTAGAGAAATTTACGCGCCAAACCGGTCCGCCTCGTTCGGGCACGGCGCGGTTCCGCCATGCATTTCCTTTTTCCGTGCAGCAGGATCGCCGCGCTTGCAATCGGCTTGGCGCCGGCGTTGGGTGCGCATGGGGCAGGGGGAACGGCGCGATGGAAGAATCGACCAGTTTCGAGGATGATACGCAGGGCTGGCCGCTGCGCCCGGCGCTGCTCGCGCTGATCGGCGCGCTCGCTGCGCTCGCGGTGCATCAGGTGTCCGGCAGCGGATGGGTGCTCCTTTCCGCGTTCCACACGGCGGCGTGGCGAATCGCGCTGACCAGCGCGATCACCGCCGGCGCCTTGACCCTCGGCTTCACGCTCGAACGGCGGCGCCGGTGGTGGGCGGCAACGTTCGGCGTCGGGGTAGGCGTGATCGCGGGGCTGATCGTCTATTGGAACGGCTGGGGTGCCGGGGCGTGGTGGAGCTGGCCGAACGCGAGCCTGTACCTCGCGATCGCGATCGCCGTGCCGCTGTTCCAGACGGTGCGCGACCAGGGTGCATGGCGCTTCCCCTATGCCGATGTCCATGGCGACGCCTGGACCAACGCGGTGCTGTGGGGCGCGTGCTGGCTGTTCACCGGAGTGACGTTCGCGCTGGCGTGGCTTCTCGCCGACCTGTTCTACCTGATCGGGCTCCACGCATTGCGCGATCTGCTCCAGCACGGATGGTTCAGCGCGCTGGTGTTCGGCACGAGTTTCGGCGGGGCGCTCGGGCTGCTGCGCGAACGCGACGGCGTCGTGCGGCAACTCCAGCGCGTTGTGACGGCTGTGCTCGGCGTGCTCGCGCCGGTGCTCGGCGTCGCGTTGGCCGTGTTCCTGCTGTCGCTGCCGTTCACCGGGCTCGACGCGCTGTGGGAAGCGACCAAATCGACCACGCCGACGCTGCTCGGGTGCGTGCTCGGCGCGTTGCTCCTCGCCAATGCGGTAATCGGTAATGGCGAGACGGACGAAGCCTCGAACCCGGTGCTACGCCTAGGCGCGCTCGCACTGGCGCTTGCGGTGCTGCCGCTGGCGGTGATCGCGGCGATCGCGACGGGGTTGCGGATCGGCCAATACGGCCTCACGCCCGACCGATTGTGGGCGTTGGTGTTCGTCACCTTCGCGTGCGCCTATGGCCTTGCCTACCTCGTTGCCGTGGTCCGCGGGCGGACGGCGTGGGCCGACTATGTGCGACCGAGCAATGTGCGGCTCGCCTTGATCGTCGCCGGCGCCGGGCTGTTGCTCGCCACGCCGATCGCCAGTTTCAACGCTTTGTCGAGTGCGGATCAGGTCGCGCGGCTCGAATCGGGACGTGTCGCCCCGGCCAAGTTCGACTGGACCGCCCTCGCGTTTGATTTCGGCGATCCCGGCAAAGCGGCGCTGCGCCGGCTCGCGCAGTCGCGGACGCCGGCGATCGCGTCGCGCGCGCGCGAGATCTCAACCAAGACCAGCCGCTGGGATATCACCCGCGTCGATCGCACGCAGAGTGAGGCGGATCTGCTCGTCAAACGCCTGCGCGTGCTGCCTGCGCAAGTGCCCGTGCCGCTCGCTTTGCGCACCGTGCTCACCGACTGGAGAGGCTGCAGCACCGATCGCAACACGCAGTGCCTGCTGCTTTACACGCCGGGCGCGAACGAGGCGGTGTCGCTCTCGCACAGCTGTATCGACGATCTTACGCGCGCGCAGCGACCGCCGCGCGGCGCCGTCGCGCCGGTCATCGTGCCGCGATCGAGCTGCGGTGCTTCGCGCTATCGGCGGACCGGCGAGAGCTGGGCGCGCGTAGAGGACAATGCGAGCGGTGTGCTGAGCGCCGCTGAGCGCGCCGCGCTCACGGCGGGGGCGGCGGACGGCAAGGTCGAGATCCGCGCCGTGCCCGCGCGCCGGGTGTTCGTCGGGGGCGTTCCGGTCGGCGATCCGTTCGAATAGGTTGCGCGAGGCTCGGGCGCTCTGCTAGCCGCAAGGCCATGCCAGTCACCATCGCCACCGTCCGCAAAATCGCGAGCCTCGCCCGCATCGCCATCACCGAGGAAGACGCCGTGCGCATCGCGCCCGAGCTCGACAACATCATGGGCTGGATCGAGCAACTGAGCGAGGTCGACACCAGCGGCGTCGCGCCGATGACCGCGGTGATCCCCAACCATCTCCGGCTGCGCGACGACGTCGTCAACGCCGACCCGCTGACCGGCGGCGGCATCCGCGATGCCGTGCTGGCCAACGCCCCCCAGGCCGAGCACGGCTTCTTCACCGTGCCCAAGGTGATCGAATGATCCGCACCATCGTCGCCCTGGCGCAGGCCGGGGCCGCCGCGTTCGTCGCGCGCGGCCTGCACCACAACGAAGCGGCCCCGGCCTACGCAGGGGCAACGGGAATGACCGTATGACCGACTTGACCGATCTCGGCGTAGCCGCCATCCGCGACGGCGTCCGCGCCGGCACCTTCTCCGCGCGCGAAGTCGCCGAAGGGTTCATCGCCAACGTGTCGAAGGCCAAGGCGCTCAACGCCTTCCTGGTCGAGACCCCCGACCACGCGCTCGCCGCTGCCGACGCCGCTGATGCGGCGCGCGCCGCTGGCGATACGTTGAAGCCGCTCGCCGGCGTTCCGATCGGGATGAAGGACCTGTTCTGCACCAAGGGCGTGCCGACCACCGCGGCGAGCCTGATCCTCGAGGGCTTCACCCCGCAGTACGAGTCGACCGTGTCGGCCAATCTGTGGGACGCCGGCGCGGGGATGCTCGGAAAGCTCAACATGGACCAGTTCGCGATGGGATCGTCCAACGAGACCAGCGCGTTCGGCAATGTCCTCTCGCCGTGGCGCCGCAACGACGGCGGCAACGCTCCGCTCGCGCCTGGCGGCTCGTCGGGTGGTTCGTCGACGGCGGTCGCGGCGCGGCTGTGCCCCGCCGCGACCGGCACCGATACCGGCGGTTCGATCCGCCAGCCTGCCGCCTTTACCGGCATCAGCGGGATCAAGCCGACCTATGGCCGCTGCTCGCGCTGGGGGACGATCGCGTTCGCCTCGTCGCTCGACCAGGCCGGCCCGATGGCGCGCGACGTGCGCGATTGCGCGATCCTGCTCGAGGCGATGAGCGGCTTCGACGCGAAGGACGCGACCTCGCTCGATCTGCCGGTGCCCGCCTGGGAAGCCGGATTGTCGGGCGATCTCAAGGGCAAGCGGATCGGTATTCCCAAGGAATATCGCGTCGACAATATGCCTGCCGAGATCGACGCGCTGTGGCGGCAGGGGATCGACTGGCTCAAGGACGCCGGCGCCGAGATCGTCGAGGTCTCGCTCCCCCACACAAAATACGCACTGCCGGCCTATTACATCATAGCGCCGGCCGAAGCATCGTCGAACCTCGCGCGCTACGACGGCGTGCGCTACGGCCTGCGCGATCTGCCCGAGGGGGCAGGGCTGCAGGACATGTACGCCGCGACGCGCGCCGATGGGTTCGGGGACGAGGTCAAGCGCCGTATCATGATCGGCACTTACGTCCTGTCGGCAGGGTTTTACGACGCGTACTTCACACAGGCTTCGAAAGTCCGCACGCTGATCGCGCGCGATTTCGAGCAGGCCTGGGCGAAGTGCGACTTGCTGCTGACCCCGACCGCGCCGTCGTCGGCGTTCGCACTGGGCGAGAAGTCGGCCGATCCGATCGCGATGTACCTCAACGACGTCTTCACCGTGCCGTCTTCGCTGGCGGGCCTGCCGGCGATGTCGGTGCCGGGCGGCCTCGACGGCGCCGGGCTCCCGCTCGGCCTGCAGATCATCGGCAAGCCACTCGACGAGCAAGGCGTTTTGAACGCCGGGCTCGCCCTCGAGGAGCGCGCCGGGTTCACTGCCCGCGCTACGGCTTGGTGGTAGACAGTAATACCGATAATTGGTATTACTGAGGCATGGGAAAGCTGACTAATCTTACCGTGAAGGGACAGATTACCATCCCGAAAGACGTACGCGATGCCCTCGGCTTGATCGCTAACGCACCGGTCGAGATCGAGATGCTCGGGCTTGATGAGGCGGTCATTCGGAAGCCGAAGCAAGACCATGCCGCGGAGCGCGATCGGCTTGTCGCAGAAATGCGTGCGGTGTCGGAGCGATACAAGCTTTTCCGGACGGGCGAGAGTACCGATGAGATCATGCGGGATATTCGCGGAGACGATCCATTCCCGCCCTGACGATGGTGGATACCAACGTCATCGTCGATATGTTGGGTTCGCCGAGCGAGTGGTCGTCATGTTCGTTCGACAAAGTTTCTGATGCGCGCATCGTCGGCGCGGTCGCCGTCAGTTCGATCGTGGTAGCTGAGTTGGCTGTTGCCGAGCGTAACGGTGCGTTGCAGGCCGCGCTCGATGCATTGGGGTTGGCGGTTGTCGATTTCGGTGTCGACGCAGCCTATCGTGCAGGCCGTGCGCATCGGGAATATCGCGCGGCTGGCGGCGGACGTGAACGCCTGCTTGGTGACTTCCTGATCGGAGCGCATGCGAAAACTGCGGGAGCCGCTCTTCTCACGCGCGACGCACGACGATATCGCCGTTATTTCCCCGACCTCACCCTCATCACACCCGAGACCGACGCATGACCGACGCCTCCAAATACACCATCCGCGGCGAAACCGGCGACTGGGAGGTCGTGGTCGGCCTCGAAGTCCACGCACAGGTCACCTCGAACGCCAAGCTGTTCTCGGGCGCGGCGACGGCGTTCGGCGCCGAGCCCAACACGCAGGTGTCGCTGGTCGATGCCGCGATGCCCGGCATGCTGCCCGTGCCCAACCGCGAGTGTATCCGCCAGGCGGTGCGCACCGGCATGGCGATCGACGCGCAGATCAACCGTTGGTCGCGCTTCGACCGCAAGAATTACTTCTACGCCGATCTGCCGCAGGGCTATCAGATCAGCCAGCTCTATCATCCGCTGGTCGGCGAGGGCGCGATCGACATCAGCCTCGACGACAAGAACCCCGACGCCGCGGGCAAGCGCATCGGCGTCGAGCGGATCCATGTCGAGCAGGATGCCGGCAAGCTGATGCACGACCAGCATCCGACGCGCTCGTACGTCGATCTCAACCGTTCGGGCGTCGCGTTGATGGAGATCGTGTCGAAGCCCGACATGGCGTCTCCCGCTGAAGCAGGGGCTTACCTGCGCAAGCTCAGATCGATCCTGCGTTACGTTGGGTCGTGCGACGGCAACATGGAGGAAGGCTCGATGCGCGCCGACGTCAATGTCAGCGTCCGCAAGGCGGGCGAAGACCTCGGTACGCGCACCGAGACCAAGAACGTCAACTCGGTCCGCTTCGTGATGGCGGTGGTCGAGCAGGAGGCCAAGCGCCAGGTCGAAGTGCTCGAGAGCGGCGGCCGGATCGTCCAGGAAACGCGGCTCTACGATCCCGACCGCAACGAGACCCGCTCGATGCGCTCGAAGGAAGACGCGCACGATTATCGCTACTTCCCCGATCCCGATCTGCTTCCGCTCGAGCTCGACGACGCATTCCTCGAAGAATGCCGGGCGTCGCTGCCCGAACTGCCCGACACCAAGCGCCGTCGCTACGAAGCGCTCGGCATTACGCCCTATGCCGCTGCGGTGATGACCGCTGAGGTCGAGGCGGCGCGCTGGTTCGATGCGCTGCTCGACACCGGCGTCGCGCCCGTCGCCGCGGCCAACTGGACGACGTCGGAGCTGTTCGGCGCGCTCAACCGCACCGGCCGCGACATCGAGAATTCGCCTGTCAGCCCGGATCAGGCGGCCGCGCTGCTCGGCCTGATCGCGGACGGCACGCTGTCGGGCACGCTCGCCAAGCAGGTGTTCGAGATCATGCTCGAGACCGGGCAGGGTGCCGCCGACATCGTCGAGGAGCGCGAGCTCAAGCAGACCAGCGACACCGGCGAGATCGAACGCGTCATCGCCGAGGTGATGGCGGCGAACGAGGACAAGGTTGCCGACTATCGCGGCGGCAAGGACAAACTGTTCGGCTTCTTCGTCGGGCAGACGATGAAGGCGATGGGCGGCAAGGCGAACCCGGGCGTCGTCAACGAAGTCCTCAAGAAGGTGCTTGGCTAACTGGCGCGCGTCACGCGACCTGAATGTCGCGTGATGCGCCGATCTGGCGGAGCCGCCCGGTAACGCTCCCGACCAGTCCGCTGGTCGAGGCGGCGAGCCCGGTGACGATATGCGCGGCGACCGAGAGGCTCGCCATCATCGCCATCAGCGTCGTGATAGTGCCGTGATGCCCGAACAGCAGCGCCGTCGCGCCGGCGAACACCAGATCTTTGTTCGAGATGAACGGCAGCCGCGACAGCACGAGCTTGAGTGCCGAGAAGGCGACCCACCAACTCAGTGCGATCTCGGGCAGAGCGAGATGCCACATCAGCGCCGTCAGCACGATCCCGCTGGTCGAGCGGATAATATGGATCGTGGTGATTTCGCGGATCAAGGCGCCGGGCAGGTGAAACACCGACTTGCGCCCGAAGATCGCGACCATCGGCGGTGCTGCGACCGCGGCGATCGCAAGCGCCAGGCCCCATATCGGCATCGCAATGTGCAGCCGCTCGAGCAGCGGCGCCGTGAACAGCGCTACCAGGATCGTCGCGCTGTTGCCGACCGCCGCGGAGAGCAATGCCACATCCTTGACCGTCCCGAACGCGGCGCCCGGCGCCTTGCCCGCGCGCCGCGCCCAGCCATAGAGATAGGTCTCGCCGACATAGCCGAACAGCAGGTCGTTGCTCACCGTCTTGCGCGCCATCGTCGCGATCGCGGCGCGCGGAATGCCCCAGATGCGGCGGTAGATCGCCCATTCGGCGATGATCGGCGTGCTGTAGAACAGCACGAGCACCAGCCAGAACAGCGGGTTGCCGGGAACCATCGCGAGCACCGCATGCCAGTCCATCGCATGGAGTTCGAACATCGCGGCGGCGAGGATCGCGATCGACATGGCAGGCGCGGCTAACCGACTGAACGACGTGCCGAAGGCCGGCGTCGCCGGTGTAACGGCAGAAACATCTGCGACGGACATGGATGGCGCCCCCCAAAGGCATGACGGTAAACAGCCCGTCAATTCCTAGACGGCACGCCTTCGCCAAATCCGCCGCGGCGCGGACGCACAAAAAAGGGCCCGCAAAGCAGGCCCTTTCTCATCGTCTTTTGCCAGGGAATGCCGCGCTATTGCGCGTCGTCATCCTGATTCTTCACGACGCCGCCGGTCCCGCCGACGCCGTCTTCCATGCCCTGCGAGGTGAAGGCGTCAGGTTCGCGCCCGCCTTCGCCGCGTTCGACCGCGTCCTTGCGTGCTTCGACCGCCTGTTCGATGTCGCTGCGGTCGTCGGTATCGTTCTCGGGCAGGCTGTCGGGATGCGGATCGCTCATGCGAAATCCCCCGTCATGCCGGTGTCCATCGGCGCAATCGGTTCGCCGCCGGGGTCGCCAGCGGGATCGGGCACGACCACATCGGGCGTCGGGCTCGGCAATTCTGTCGGCACCGAATCGGGCTGGCCGGGTTCGCTCGGGATCGGCGGCAGTTCGGTTGGGGGCGTGCTGGCCATAACGTCTCTCCTTCGGAAGCTATCAACGCACCACCGGCATAGCGGTTGCGCGGGCGAAAAGGCATCCGTGGTTTGCCCGCTTGCCCCCGGGCGCATGGCTGGTATAGACGCCCCCCACACCGGCGGTGTCCTTGCGGGCGTGGCGGAACTGGTAGACGCAGCAGGTTTAGGTCCTGCCATCGCAAGATGTGGGGGTTCGAGTCCCTTCGCCCGCACCAGTCTCTCATGCGTTAGGCATGGGGACTGCGACACACTATCCCTGATTAAGGCGTGAGATCTGAAATGCAGACTGTCGAGACGTTGAACGAAGGCCTCAAGCGCGCCTACACGCTGACGATCACCGCGAAGGATATCGATTCGCGCGTCGATGCCGAGCTCAAGCGCGTCGCGCCGACGGTGAAGATGCCCGGCTTCCGCCCCGGCAAGGTGCCTGCGAACCTCGTGCGCAAGATGCACGGCGACGCGCTGATGCAGGACGCGCTCAACAGCTCGATCCAGCAGGGCATCCAGGACCTGATCGCGGAGCAGAAGCTGCGCCCCGCGCTGCAGCCTTCGGTCGAGCTCGCCGACGGCTTCAAGCTCGGTGACGACGCGCAGATCACCGTCACGCTCGAAGTGCTTCCCGACGTTCCGACCCCGGCGATCGACGCGCTCAAGCTCGAGCGCCTGACCGTCCCGGCCGACGAAGCGACCGTCCAGGCGCAGCTCCAGAAGTTCGCCGACCAGCAGAAGAAGTGGGACGACGCAGCCGAGGGTCATGAGGCGCAGATGGGCGACCTCGTCGTCATGGACTTCGTCGGCAAGGTCGGCGACGTGGCGTTCGAGGGGGGCACCGGCAGCGACATGTCGGTCGAGCTCGGCACCGGCCGTCTGATCCCGGGCTTCGAGGAGCAGGTCGTCGGCGTCAAGGTCGGCGACGAGCGCCAGATCACCGTGACCTTCCCCGAGGATTACCAGGCGAAGGACCTCGCCGGCAAGCCAGCGACCTTCGACCTCAGCATCACCGCGGTGAAGACCGCCGGCGAGAGCGTGATCGACGACAGCCTCGCGACTTCGCTCGGGCTCGAGAGCCTCGAGCAGCTCACCGGTCTGCTCAAGGGCCAGATCGAGCAGGAGCTCAACGGCCTGACGCGCACCCACATGAAGCGCAAGCTGCTCGATCAGCTCGCCGAAGGTCATGACTTCGAAGTGCCGCCGTCGATGGTCGAAGCCGAGTTCGACCAGATCTGGCAGCAGCTCCAGCATGAAGCGACGCATGAGGAAGACCCCGAGGCGGCGCTCGCCGAGATGGAAGCCGAGCGCGACGATTACCGCAAGATCGCCGAGCGGCGTGTTCGCCTTGGCCTGCTCCTGTCGGAAATCGGTCAGGCCAATGGCGTCGAAGTCAGCCAGCAGGAGATGAACCGCCTGATCGCGCAGGCCGCGCAGAACTATAACAACGAAGACCGCCAGCGCTTCCTGCAATACATCCAGCAGGAGCCGATGGCGGCGGCCCAGCTCCGCGCGCCGCTGTACGAGGACAAGGTCGTCGACTTCCTGTTCGAGAAGGCCGAGATCTCCGACCGCGAAGTGACGCGCGAAGAGCTCGAAGCGGCGATCGAGAGCGAGGAAGGCTTCTCGAGCGGCACGCACACGCACGATCACGACAACCACAAGCCCAAGGCGAAGAAGGCGGCTGCCAAGAAGGCCAAGCCTTCGGACGACGACGCCAAGGAAATGGAAGCCGGCGACATCGAGCCGGCAACGCCTGGCGACGATCTCGTCGAAGCCGAGCCGGTGAAGAAGGCCGCGACCAAGAAGGCGCCTGCCAAGAAGGCGGCGGCTGCGGTCGACGCCGCCGTAGCGGCTTCGGCCGAGGACGCGGTTCCGGCACCTGCCAAGAAGCCTGCTGCCAAAAAGAAGCCCGCCGCCGATACCGCGGAATAACCGAAAAGCCCCTCCCCTTCAGGGGAGGGGTTTGGGGGTGGGGACGTGCCTCGCAGAGCGCTAGCGCCGGTTCCTTCCCCACCCCAACCCGTCCCCTGAAGGGGAGGGGCTTTTTTATGCCCGTCTCGCACGGCGCACAAAACAGTCGAACCGATCGCAATTCGGACCTAAGGCTCGGGCATGACACCACGTATCGCCGTCCTGCTGCCGTGCTATAACGAGAGCGCCGCCATTGCGCAGACCGTCGCGGCGTTCCGCGCCGCGCTCCCCGAGGCGACGATCTACGTCTATGACAATAATAGTCGCGACGACACCGTCGCGGTCGCGCGCGCGGCCGGCGCTATCGTCCGTACCGAGCGGATGCAGGGCAAGGGCAACGTCGTCCGCCGCATGTTCGCCGATGTCGATGCCGACATCTATGTCATGGCCGATGGCGACGCGACCTATGACGCGACCGCCGCTCCGGCCTTGGTCGCGCGGCTGCTTGACGAACAGCTCGACATGGTCGTCGGCAGCCGCGTGACGCAGGTCACCGCCGCGTATCGCCGCGGTCACGTGCTCGGCAACAAGGCGATGACGGGGATGCTCGCGCAGCTCTTCGGGCGCAGCTTCACCGATATCTTCTCGGGTTACCGCGTCTTCTCGCGCCGCTTCGTCAAAAGCTTTCCGGTGCTCTCGTCGGGCTTCGAGATCGAGACCGAGATCAGCGTCCACGCGCTCGAGCTGAAGATGCCGACCGGCGAGATCGAGACCGCCTATTTCGCGCGGCCCGAAGGCTCCGAATCGAAGCTCAGCACCTATCGCGACGGCTTCCGCATCGCGCGCACGATCGTCACGCTGTACCGGATCGAGCGGCCGTTGCTGTTCTTCGGCGCGATCGCCGCGTTGCTCTCGCTCGGTGTGCTCGCGCTCGGGATCCCTTTGATCGTCACGTACATGCACACGCATCTCGTGCCGCGCCTGCCGACCGCGGTGCTCGTCGTCGGCCTCGCGATCCTCGCCGCGCTCAATGTCTTCACCGGGCTGATCCTCGACACCGTGGTGCGCGGCCGGCGCGAAGTGCGGCGGCTCGCCTATCTCAGCCACCGCGCGCCGGGCGGCGATGACAGACGGTCGGACGCCGTCGGGGCTTGAACTCGTTTCCTGCAGCGCCGATGTATGCGCTTCTAGGGGCATAAAGGACTTAAAGGCTCATCATGCGCAATCCGTTCGACACAGGCGATTTTCTGGCCCCGATCAATGACGGCCTCGTTCCGATCGTCATCGAGCAATCCAACCGCGGCGAGCGCAGCTTCGACATTTATTCGCGGCTGCTGCGCGAACGCATCATTTTCGTGACCGGCGGTGTCGAGGACCATATGGCCTCGGTGATCTCGGCACAGCTGCTCTTCCTGGAGTCGGAGAACCCCAAGAAGGACATCTTCATGTACATCAACTCGCCGGGCGGTGTCGTCACGGCGGGGATGGCGATCCATGACACGATGCAATACATCCGTCCGCGCGTCGGCACGGTCTGCATGGGCCAGGCTGCGTCGATGGGCTCGTTCCTGCTCGCCGCCGGCGAGCCGGGCATGCGCGTCGCGCTGACCAATGCGCGAATCATGATCCACCAGCCTTCGGGCGGGGCGCAGGGCATGGCGTCGGACATCCAGATCCAGGCCAAGGAAATCCAGCGCATCAAGAACCGGATGAACACGCTGTACGCGCAGTACACCGGCAAGCCGCTCGAGGAGATCGAGCGCGCGATGGATCGCGATACCTTTCTCGAGGCCCATGAAGCCAAGGATTTCGGGCTGGTCGATCAGGTGTTCGATAAGCGTCCGGCATTGCCCGACGATTCGAGCACGCCGCCGGCGCTGACCTCGGCCTGAGGCTTGCGGGTTCAGACTCTGTTCGGGATCGGGGCGCCACGGTTGCGTCCCGGTGCCGAACGCACCCGGCGATTTTGGTGATTGTCGGATTGCGCGAGGGCGGTCTAGGATGGACGCTCCGCATATGCGCGCCCTGTGGCGGCGCGAAGGATGGTTAGAATGACGAAGCTCAGCGGCGGCGACTCGAAGAGCACGCTTTATTGCTCCTTCTGCGGCAAGTCGCAGCACGAAGTCCGCAAGCTCATTGCGGGACCGACTGTGTTCATCTGCGATGAATGCGTCGAACTGTGCAACGACATCATCCGCGAGGAGACCAAATCGGCGCTCGTCTCGAAGAAGGACGGCGGCGTTCCCACGCCGCAGGAAATCTGCGACGTGCTCGACGATTATGTGATCGGCCAGAAGCGCGCCAAGCGCGTGCTCTCGGTCGCGGTGCACAATCACTACAAGCGTCTCAACCACGGCCAGAAGGGCGCCGACGTCGAGCTTGCCAAGTCGAACATCCTGCTCGTCGGGCCGACCGGCTGCGGCAAGACGCTGCTCGCGCAGACGCTCGCACGCATCCTCGACGTGCCGTTCACCATGGCCGATGCGACGACGCTGACCGAAGCCGGCTATGTCGGCGAGGATGTCGAGAACATCATCCTCAAGCTGCTCCAGGCCTCCGACTACAATGTCGAGCGGGCGCAGCGCGGGATCGTCTATATCGACGAGATCGACAAGATCAGCCGCAAGGCCGAGAACCCGTCGATCACGCGCGACGTGTCGGGCGAAGGCGTGCAACAGGCGCTGCTCAAGCTGATGGAAGGCACCACCGCGAGCGTTCCGCCGCAGGGGGGCCGCAAGCATCCGCAGCAGGAATTCTTGCAGGTCGACACGACGAACATCCTGTTCATCTGCGGCGGCGCGTTCAGCGGCCTCGAGAAGATCATCGGCGACCGTTTGCAGGGCAAGTCGATCGGCTTCGGCGCCTATGTCGCTTCGCCCGAGGAGCGCCGCACTGGCGAGACGCTCAAGGCGGTCGAGCCCGAGGATCTGTTGAAGTTCGGCCTGATCCCCGAATTCGTCGGCCGTCTGCCGGTGATCGCGACGCTCGAGGATCTCGATGTGCCCGCGCTGGTGACGATCCTGACCGAGCCGAAGAACGCGCTCGTCAAGCAGTATCAGAAGCTGTTCGACATGGAGGCGGTCAAGCTCGGCTTCACCGACGAGGCGCTCGTCTCGGTCGCCAAGAAGGCGATCGACCGCAAGACCGGCGCGCGCGGTCTGCGCTCGATCCTCGAGGGGATCCTGCTCGACACGATGTTCGACCTGCCCGGGATGGACTCGGTCGAGGAAGTGATGATCGACAAGGACGTGATCGAGGGCCGCAAGGAGCCGATCCGCGTCTACGGCAAGAAGGAAAAGGCCGGCGCCGGCGCCGCCTAAGCCGAACGGCTCCTGCCCCGTAACCGGGGCAGGGCGCTGCCATCAGGGGGGCCGTAAATGACCTCCTTGAAACGCTCGCGGCTATCGTCTGGGTATCTCGACCCTGCTGCGGGCGTTCGAACGGCCGGCGCCCTTGATCGCGCGCGCATCGTCACCCTGCTCGCGCGCGCGTTCGCCGACGATCCGGCGATGTCCTATATCTTTCCCGACGCCGCCGACCGCGCGCGCCGATTGCCGCGGTTGTTCGGGTTGCTGTTCGATGCCGAGGCGCTGAGCGGAATGCGGCTGGTGACCCCCGGCGGCGAGGCGGCGACCTTGTGGCGCGTCCCGGGAAAGGCGTCCGACGGTATCCTCACCCTGCTGCTCCACGCCTGGCCGATGTGGCGTGCGCTTGGCGGATCGATCGGTCGCGCACTGGCGGTGTCGAACGCGATCGCCGCGCATTTTCCGGGCGAGGCCGCCTGGTATCTGCACGTCGCCGGATGCGATCCCGCGGCGCAGGGCAGGGGCTTCGGCGCAGCGGCGGTACGCGCCGGTCTCGACCGTATCGCTGGGAGCGCGCTTCCGGCGTATCTCGAGACAGCGACCGAGAAGAACCTCGCTTTCTATCATGCGCTCGGGTTCGAGATTACCGACGAGTGGCGCGTGCCGAAGGGCGGCCCGCGCTTCTGGTCGATGCGCCGCGCCGCGCGCTCATAGCACGCCCGGTACGAAGCGCTTGACCCGCGCCGCATAGCGATCGAACGCCGGTCCGAACGCTGCCCGCAGCACCACTTCTTCATGGCGTACCCGCATCCAGGTGCCGACCGCGAAGATCGGCACGGCGACGAGCAGATTGGCGGTATGACCATAGGCGATCGCCATCGCGACCATCAGGCATGCGAGCGAGACGTAGATCGGATTGCGGATCAGCGCGAACGGGCCGGTTTCGACGAGCTGGCCGTCGCTGCGCGTGCGCGCGACCAACGCCCAGTTCCGCCCCATCGCGCGCGATGCCGAGTCGAACAGCCAGACCGCGGCCAGCATCAGCGCGGCCACGACCCCCGCCTCGATCAGCGCCTTGAGGGATAGCGGATCGAGCGCGACGTGGATCGGACCGAAGCCGGCCAATCCGATGCCGAGGCCCTGCACGACGATCCAGACGATCGAAGCGTTGCGACGCTCCGAATCGGCGCTTGTCGGGCCATTGCGGCCGCGACGGCGCGCCAGCAGCAAGGCGATCAGGCCGCCCAAAATGCCGATCGCGAAGGCCGCGAGACCGGGAAGCCCAACCGGATCCAAAGGGATGAAAGGCATCACGACTCCCGCCAGCTATTCTGACTGTACTATGCGACTAGGACACCAGCGCTGTCAATTGGTCGGTTTCGCCGCCTTTGCCGCGGCGTCACGCCACGCTTGATAGTCCTCGATCGCGATCGAACGCCGGAGCAGCTTGGCATTGGGGTCGATCACGACATGCGCCGCGCGCGGCACCGGCAGGCTTCCGAAGCCGCCCGCCATGGTGAGTCGCACGATCCGCCCGCCGACTTGCACGTCCACCGGCATCGGAAAGCGCCCGCCGCCCGGCGCCTGCCAATGCAGTGCAAGCCGCGTCGCGCTGCGCGTCTCGACCAGTTCGGGAAGCGCCGCCTGGCGCAGATAGACGTCGAAGAACCAGTCGTAATCACGGCCCGTCACGCGCCGCACGATCCGCTCATACTCCGCAGTCGAGGCGTAGCGCGGCACGAAATTGCCCGGCCGCGGGTCGAGCCGGCCATAGACGAGCAGCCGCGTCGCCTCGCGGAACGCGCGGTCGCCGATCAGCGTGCGCAGGCTGTGAAGCATCCACGAGCCCTTGTAATAGATGTCCTGCCCCGGGCCACCCTTGCCGATTTCGTATACCTCTTCCTCGGTACGGATCTTGCCCGAGACGACGGGGCGGAGATTGGCGATCTTGTTGCGCTGGTCGGACAGCATCGTTGCATAGCGCGCCTCGCCCTCGCGCCAGCGGCCATAGAGCGGCTGCATGTAGCTGCCATAGCCCTCGTGCAGCCAGTAATCGTCCCAATTGGCGGCGGTCATCTGGTTGCCGAAAAATTCGTGCGCGAATTCGTGCTGGAACAGCCAGTCGAAGCCTTCGGGCGCCTTGGCATAGCCGTTGCCGTAGGCATTGATCGTCTGGTGCTCCATGCCCTTGTACGGCGTCTCGACCACGCCGAGCTTTTCGTCGCCGAACGGGTAGGGGCCGACCTCGCTTTCGAAGAAATCGAGCGTCGGGGCGAATTCGGCGAACAGCGCCTTGGCCTTGGCCTCTTCCCCGGGGAGGTACCAATAGGACATCGGAATCGTGTTGCCGTAGCGGCTCCTGTAGCTGCCCGCGATCTCCTCGAACGGCCCGACCGTCAGCGCGACGCCATAGGTGTTGGGCCGTTTGACGCGCCAGTTCCACGTCGTGCGTCCGTCGGCGAGTGTGTCGACCCCGAGCAGCACGCCGTTCGACGGCGCCTTGAGCCCCTTGGGCACGGTGATGTGGAGCGTGACGACGCCCGGCTCGCCGGTCGGGAAATCGAGGCACGGCCAGAACAGGTCGCACCCGGCGCCCTCTGCGGTCGTGCCGAACCACGGCGCGCCGCTCGGCGTCTTGGCCCAGACGACACCGGGATCCCACGGCGCGTTGATCGCAACGTGCGGGGTGCCGCCATAGGTCAGCTTGGCGGTGACATGGCTGCCCGCCGCGATCGTGCGCGGCAGTGTGACGACGAGTTGCCCCTCCGGGTTGCGCCATGCCGATGGCGCGAGCGCAGCGCCGTCGATCGCAACCGCATCGACCGGCAGGTTGCGGTCGATATCGAGCACGAGCTTGGTCAGCGGCGCCTTGGCGGTGAAGCGCAGCGTCGCAACGCCGCGCAGCGTCTCGGTCTCGGGCAGCACCTCGAACGCGAGGTCGGCGGCGTCGAAGCCGAGCTTGGCCTGTTCGGCATCGATCGGCCCGCCCGATTTCTGCGTCTGCGCGGTCAGCGGCGGCTCGCCCTTGGTGGGCAGAGCGGCAGCGGTGAGCGCAAGGCAGCTCGACAGGAGAGCGATACGAACAGGGATCATGCGGGGCTCAGTTCCACGGAGAAATCGATGATCGTCAACTGCAGCGACGGGCGACCGTCCTGTAGCATCGTCGTGACGCGCGGGAAGCGGACGCCTTGCGCGCGCACGCTGCCGGCAAAGCGGAAATGCTGGCGAATCGCCGCGGCGCTGGGGTCGGGTGCGGAAAGCACATAGTCGGCGGTCGCGATCGCGCCATCGCGGCCTAGCGTCAGCGCGATCGGCGGATAGCCGTCGTGCGCCGCGTTGAGCCGGTTCGGCCCGGCTGCCGAGACGAACGCCGGGGCGAGCAGCAGATAGGCGAACGCGCCAAGCCGCTGGCGCTCGAACCGCGCTTGCAGCGCGGGAAGCGCGGTCTGTGCGCCGTCCTGTACGACGAAGGCGCTGTCGCGCTCGATCATCACGGTGCGCGCGGCGCCGCGCCCCTCAGTCGTCAGCCAGGTGTCGGCGCGTGAGCGGATGAACGGCTCGATTCGGCTTTCGACATGGAGCACGACCGGTACCGTGCCGAGCATCGTCCGCGCAACGCCGGTCCACGACAGACTACGGACACGCGCCAGCCGATCGCGTCCCCCGGCGGCGGCGAACGCCCGCGCGACGGGGCCGCCGCCGCCGCGCTCCGCGGCGGCGAGCCGATTGGGCAGCGCCGCAAGCGCGATTGCCCCGCCCAAAAGCGCTCGGCGATTGATGGATCGGCAACTCCCCCCATATAAGGGGTCAAGCACGCGGCCTTGTCGCGACCTCGGAGTATCCATGACCCAAGCTTCTGCCACCCCGTCCACTCAGGCTTATCCCGTCCTGCCGCTGCGCGACATCGTTGTCTTCCCCAACATGATCGTGCCGCTGTTCGTCGGGCGCGACAAGTCGGTCGCAGCCCTGGAAGCCGCAATGGCCGCCGACAAGGAGATTTTCCTCGTCGCGCAGCTCGACCCCAGTGAGGACGACCCCGACCGCGACGATCTCTACGAGATCGGCGTCACCGCGGTCGTGCTGCAATTGCTCAAGCTGCCTGACGGCACCGTGCGCGTGCTGGTCGAGGGCAAGCGCCGCGCCGCGCTGACCTCGCTCGTCCAGAGCGACGGCTATCTCTCGGCCGAAGTCGAGATGCTCGAAGGCGATGCCGGTTCGGACGACCTCGAAGCCGCGAGCGACGAGCTGGGCGAGCGCGTCGGCGAGCTCACCCCCGACGATCTCAGCCCCGATCTCAAGGCGCTGATGCGCTCGGTGATCGACCAGTTCGAGAATTACGCCAAGCTCAACCGCAAGCTGCCGGCCGAGACCGCGGTGCAGCTCGGCGAGATCGAGGATCCTTCGAAGCTCGCCGATGCGGTCGCCGCCAACATCCAGGTCAAGGTCAGCGACAAGCAGGCGCTGCTGATCGAGCGCGATCCGGCCAAGCGGCTCGAGATGGTGTTCGCCTTCATGGAGGGGGAGCTCGGCGTCCTGCAGGTCGAGAAGAAGATCAAGTCGCGGGTCAAGCGCCAGATGGAGAAGACCCAGCGCGAATATTATCTCAACGAGCAGTTGAAGGCGATCCAGCGCGAACTCGGCAACGAGGGCGATGACGGCGACGGCGACGAGATTGCCGAGCTGACGCAGAAGATCGCGACGATGAAGCTCTCGAAGGAGGCGCGCACCAAGGCGACTGCCGAGCTCAAGAAGCTCAAGACGATGGCGCCGATGAGCGCCGAGGCGACCGTCGTGCGCAACTATCTCGACGTGCTGCTCGGCCTCCCGTGGGGCAAGAAGTCGAAGATCCGCAAGGACATCTCGGCGGCGCAAGCGGTGCTCGACGAGGACCATTACGCGCTCGAGAAGGTCAAGGACCGGATCATCGAATATCTCGCCGTGCAGGCGCGGACCAACAAGCTGAAAGGGCCGATCCTGTGCCTCGTCGGCCCGCCCGGCGTCGGCAAGACCTCGCTCGGCAAGTCGATCGCCAAGGCGACCGGCCGCGAGTTCATCCGCCAGTCCTTGGGCGGCGTGCGCGACGAAGCCGAGATCCGCGGGCATCGCCGGACCTATATCGGCTCGCTGCCGGGCAAGATCGTGACCAATCTCAAAAAGGCCGGCACCAGCAACCCGCTGTTCCTGCTCGACGAGATCGACAAGCTCGGCCAGGATTTCCGCGGTGATCCGGCGTCGGCGCTGCTCGAGGTGCTCGATCCCGAACAGAACGCCAAGTTCCAGGATCACTATCTCGAGATCGACGTCGATCTGTCGGACGTGATGTTCGTGACCACCGCGAACACGCTAAACTTGCCGCAGGCGCTGCTCGACCGGATGGAGATCATCCGGCTCGAGGGCTATACCGAGGACGAGAAGGTCGAGATCGCCGAGCGCCATCTGATCGAAAAGCAGATCGAGGCGCATGGTCTCAAGGCGGGCGAGTTCGCGCTCACCACCGAGGGTCTCCGCGCGCTGATCCAATATTACACGCGCGAAGCCGGCGTCCGCACGCTCGAGCGCGAGATCGCCAAGCTCGCGCGCAAGGCGCTGCGCCAGATCCTCGAGGGCAAGACGACGAGCGTCACCGTGACGCCCGACAATCTGTCCGACTTCGCCGGCGTGAAGAAGTATCGTCATGGCCTGGGTGAAGAGGAGAACCAGATCGGCGCGGTCACCGGGCTCGCCTGGACCGAGGTCGGCGGCGAGTTGCTGACGATCGAGAGCGTGACCGTGCCTGGGCGCGGTCAGGCCAAGATCACCGGCAAGCTCGGCGACGTGATGAAGGAATCGATCGAGACCGCGTTCAGCTTCATCAAGGCGCGCTCGCCGTCGTACGGGATCAAGCCGAGCATCTTCGCGCGCAAGGACATCCACATCCATCTGCCCGAAGGCGCGGTACCCAAGGACGGACCATCGGCGGGGATCGGCATCGTCACCGCGATCGTCTCGACGCTGACCGGCGTGCCGGTACGCCGCGACATCGCGATGACGGGCGAAGTCACGCTGCGTGGCCGCGTGCTGCCGATCGGCGGGCTCAAGGAGAAGTTGCTCGCCGCTTTGCGCGGCGGGATCACCACGGTGCTCATCCCGCACGAGAACGAGAAGGATCTGGCGGACATCCCGGCCAACATCCGCGACGGTCTGAAAATCATCCCGGTGGCGCATGTCGACGAGGTTCTGCGGCTCGCTCTGACGGGTCCACTCACCGCGATCGACTGGACCGAGGCCGACGATCTCGCCGCGCAACCCCCCGTCGGCGTGCCGGCAATCGGGGGTGAACTCCACCATTAAGCTCGGATTAGCGTATATTGTTGCATCCTCGCCGTTTTCACCGGCGGCGGGGGTGTTTTTGCTTTGACAGCCCCGATGCAAGCCGCCTTACTGCGCCACCGGCTTTCGCCTGGGAATCATTTCATTATCTTTTTTATAAACGGGGGTTTCGTGGCCATGAACAAACAGGAACTGATCGCGACGGTGGCCGACACGTCGGGTCTGACCAAGGGTGATGCAAGCAAGGCCGTGGAAGCCGTGTTCGATGCAGTGTCGGCCGCGCTGAAAAAGGGTGATGAAGTGCGTCTCGTCGGCTTCGGGACTTTCTCGGTCAGCAAGCGCAAGGCTTCGACCGGCCGCAACCCGCGCACCGGCGAGCCGATGACGATCAAGGCGTCGTCGCAGCCCAAGTTCAAGGCCGGCAAGGGTCTCAAGGACTCGGTCAACTGATCGGTTGACCCGAATTTCCGGGCATCGGCGCTGGACAAACCGCGCCGGCTCGTTTTAAGAGACTGGCACCAGGGCGGCGTCAGGCCGCCCTTATCCGTTTCGCTCCGCCGCATCGCGCGGGACAGGGGCAGCGGGCGCGTAGCTCAGTGGTAGAGCACACCCTTCACACGGGTGGGGTCGCAAGTTCAATCCTTGCCGCGCCCACCATTCAGGAGCCGCCGGACCCGAGAGGGTCGGGCGGCTTTTCTATGTCGCCTGCCTTAGCGCCACGGGCGTTCGCGAAACCATTTGGTGATCACGTATTTCGCGCCCGCGCGGACCTTCATGCCGTGATGGAGCGTCGCCGGATTGGGCGACCCGTCGGGCCGCCGGTTGTTCCAGGCGAGCAATTTGCCGGTTTCGGGCTGGATGATCTTGTCGATCGCCTTGAAGCGAGTCGCGCCACCGGCTTCGGGTTCGTTGAGATAGACCATCACCGTCCAGGTGCGGTTGCCAGCGATGCCGCAGTAGCGATCGAAATCGACCCCAAGCGGATCGAAATAGTCGGTATGCGGCTTGAATTCCTGGCCGACCGCATAGCGTTGTCCCTGGATCGGTTCGCCATGCGCCGGATCGAGCCCGGTGAAGGCCGCAATCTTAGAGTCGAGCGCGATCGTCAGCGGGTCGAGCGGATCGAGATCGCCCGTCTCGCTGGTTCGGAACGCGCGGTCGCCGTTGAAGTCCGACACGGTCGAGGGGCGCCGCGTCGCATCGACCGCGGCGCGCAGGCCGGCGCAGGTTTCGGCATCGAGAAACCGACGACGAAGGAACAGGGTCAGCTTGGGCGACGGCACGCGCTGGGCGCCCGGCTGGCTCGCGAGATGGCCCGTTATCGCGACGGCATCGAGACCCGAACCGAAGCGGGCGGCGGCTGGCGAGGCGGGAGCTTCGGTCACACCGTACGTCTTGCCAAAGCTTTACCGGGTTTTCCAGCCGATGACCGCGCATCCGATCGGCAATCTGTCACGTACACGGTTCACAGCGGCGCTACGTGGCGGTAACACGGCTGCCGATAGGACGTCGCGATCGGGGATGGGGTCCACATGCGCTTGGTTTTGGATGCGCGCGCGCGGGCTTTCCTGCGGCGGCTTCCGGTTACGACGGTCTATTCGACGCTCGAGCTGGCGCTGATCGCGCTGCTGGCGATCCAGAGCGCGCGGCTGGTCTGGGCGGTGCTGACCCCGGTCGGCCCGGTCGGGATCTGGCGCCCCGAACAGGGCGGGGTCGCGGGGTCGCCCGAAGCGATCTTGCGCGGCTTCGATCCCTTCTACCGCGCGAGCGGCGGCGATGCGGCGGGGCCTTCGGTCGTCACCACGCTCCAGCTGACGCTGTTCGGTGTGCGGATCGACGAAGCGCAGGGCGGCGGCTCGGCGATCATCGCCGGGCCCGACGGGGTCCAGCAAAGCGTCGCGGTCGGGCAGGAGATCATGCCCGGGGTGCGGCTAAAGGCAGTCGCGTTCGACCATGTCACGATCGATCGCGGCGGCGCGGCCGAGGATCTGTACCTGCCGCAGACCGAACAGGCGCCCATCGCGCCCGCCATGCCAAGCGGCCCGCCACTGCTCGGTGGCGGCGCATTGGCCGGCGCCCCCGCGACGCCGCCGGTCGCGGTCGGACCGCAAGGCGTCAGCTTCGCGCAGTTGCGCCGCGACGTCGGCTTCATTCCACGGATCGACGGCGGCCGCGTCAGCGGTCTCACCGTGCGGCAACAGGGGAGCGGTGCCGGTTTCCGCGCGGCAGGGTTGCGCGATGGCGACGTCATCACACAGATCGCCGGCAAACCCGTCGGCGGCGGCGAAGACATAGAGCGTCTGGGCGCACAATATGCCAAGGGCGGAACGCTCGCCTTCACGGTAGAACGCGGCAGCGACACGGTACCACTCGTCATTACGATTGCGGGGCAATGAAGAAACTGATCCTGACGCCCATTCTCGCAATCTCGCTCGCAGCGGCGGCGCATGCGCAGCAGACGATGAACGTCCGAGACGCCGATATCCGCGCCTTCATCGCCGATGCCGCGCGCGTGACCGGGCGGACCTTCATCATCGACGCGCGCGTCCAGGGCAAGGTGACCGTCGTCACCGATCATCCCGTGAGCAAGTCGCAATATTTCGAGATCTTCCTCTCGACGCTGCGCGCCAACGGGCTGGTCGCCGTGCCTACCACCAACGGCGCGTTCCGCATCCAGCCGACCGACAGCGCCGCCTCGCAGCCGAGCCGCGTCGGTGCGCGCGGTGCGACGAGCAACAGCTATATCACCGAGATCGTCCGGCTGCGCTCGATCGATGCGCAATCGGCGGTCGACACGGTGCGCTCGCTGATCTCGCCGCAGGGCTCGGTCAGCGCCAACCGCGGCGGCAACAGCCTCGTCATCGTCGATTTCGCCGACAACGTCCGCCGCGTGCGCGAAGTGCTGCGACAGATCGACACCGATACCGCCGCGACGCGGATCATCGCGTTGAAGAATGCCGGCGCGCGCGAGATCGCGACCGCGTTGCAGGCGCTCGCCGGGCAGAGCGCGGGCGGCGGCGGGGCTGGGGGGGCGGCCCCCGCCGCGGCGGGCGGCACGGTCAGTGTCGTTGCCGTCAACAGCTCGAATTCGGTCGCGATTCGCGGCGATGCGACCTCGGTCGCACGGCTCGCCGCGGTCGCCGAGGATCTCGATCGCCGCGCCAAGAACGGCACCGAGATCAAGGTGATCTTCCTCGAGAATGCCGATGCCGAGCAATTGCTGCCCGTCCTCCAGCAGCTCGTCGGCCAGACGCCGTCGCCGATCACCAACCAGCAGCTCTCGGCGTCCAATTTCGGCAGCAACAGCCAGTCGACCGGCAGCACGGGCAATAACGCCAGCTCGCGCCCCGCCAATACGCCTGCAGTGCAGCAGCAAGACACGACCAACACCGGCAACGCTCCGACACAGACCGCGATCACTTCGGGCGGGCGCACCGCTTCGGTAGTGACGCGCTTCGTCGGCGCCAACGCGATCGTCATCGCCGCGCCCGCCGAGGTCCAGCGCCAGCTCGCCGAGGTCGTCCAGCAGCTCGACACGCGGCGCGAGCAGGTGCTCGTCGAGGCGATCGTCGCCGAAGTCTCGGACCAGACCGCAAGCTCGCTCGGCGCGCAGTTCGCGATCGCCAATCTCAAGGGCGGGGTGTTCGCCGCGTCGAGCTTCCAGAACACCGCGCCGAGCCTGCTGACGATCGCGGGCGCGATCGGCGCGCGCCAGCTCGCGACGACGACGACGACGATCAACGGCTCGACCGTCACGACCAGCACCAACAGCACGGCGAGCGATTCGCTGACGCAGAGCGCGATCAGCTCGGTGCTCGGCGCGAGCGGCGGCTTCGGCGGCTGGGCGGGCAAGATCGGCGATACGGTGTTCAGCTCGATCATCAATGCGGTGAAGAGCGATACGACGTCGAACCTGCTCCAGGTGCCGCATCTGGTAATGCTCGACAATCAGGAAGCGCACAGCCTGGTCGGCCAGGAAATCCCGATCACCACCGGCAAGGCGCTGTCGACCAATTTCGATAACGCCTTCCAGACGACCCAACGGGAAAACGTCGGGATCGAGCTGACGGTGCGTCCGCAGGTCAATTCCTCCGGAACGGTGAAGCTCAATTTGCGGCTCGAGGTCAGCTCGATCGCGGGGCCGGTGTCGACCACCAACAGCGACCTGATCCTCAACAAGCGCGAGGTCGAGACGATCCGCACCGTCGACGACGGCGACATCGCGGTGATCAGCGGCCTGCTCGACGATAACGAGCGGCGGACGATCGAGAAGATCCCGTTGCTTGGCGATATTCCGGGGTTGGGCAACCTGTTCCGTTCGAAAGCCAAGTCGCGGACAAAGACCAATCTGATGATCTTCATCCGCCCGACGATCCTGCGCACCGCCGACGACAGCCGCAAGCTGACCGAGCAGCGCTACGGCTATCTGCGGCTCCAGCAGGGGCTGGCGATGCCCAATGACGAGCCGTCGATCGACCAGTTGGTGCGCGATTACATGGGCGCGGCGCCACCGATCCCGAGTGCGCCGGTGCTCGGCAATGTCGATGACCCGCGGATCATGGTGCCGGTGCAGCGCAGTTCGAGCACGGTGATCCACACGAAGCGGGACCGGTGATGGCGGGGGAGGGCGCTGCTTCTGTTTCTAGCCCCTCCCCTTCAGGGGAGGGGGCGGGGTGGGGCCGTGCCGCAATTGCTGGCGCCGGTCTCGGTGAGACCCGCCCCACCCCCAACCCCTCCCCTGAAGGGGAGGGGCGTTTCCTTGGTTCGGCCACCATCCCCTACGCATTCGCCCGCCGCTTCGGCGTGGTGCTCGACCCCAGTCACGACCAGCTCACCGTCGCAATGCGCGAGGGTTCCGACCCCAAAGTTCTGCTCGAACTCCGCCGCCACCTCGCGCGCCCGTTCGACGTAACCTTCGTCGCCGCGACCGAATTCGACCGCCTGCTCTCCGAAGCCTATGCCATGGACGGTCAGGCCGCCGCGATGGCGGCCGGCACGCTCGGCCTCGGCGACGAACTCGACCTACTCGCCGATCATCTCCCCACCGCCGACGATTTGCTGGACACCGCCGACGACGCCCCCGCGATCCGGCTGATCAACGGCATCATCGCCGACGCCGCGCGCAACGGCGTGTCGGACATTCATGTCGAGCCGTACGAGACCGGCCTCGTCGTCCGCATGCGGATCGACGGCGTGCTGCGCGAGACGCTCCGCATGCCGCCGCACGTCGCCCCCGTCGTAGTCAGCCGCATCAAGGTGATGGCACGCCTCGACATCGCCGAGCGGCGCGTACCGCAGGACGGGCGCATCGGGCTGACGCTCGGCGGCAAGTTGCTCGACGTGCGCGTCTCGACGCTTCCCAGTCGCGCCGGCGAGCGCGTCGTGCTGCGTATCCTCGACAAGGAGAATGCCGGGATCACGCTCGACGTGCTCGGCATGACCGCGGCGATCAACCAGTTGCTTAAGGACGCGATCACCGAGCCCAACGGGATCATCCTCGTCACCGGGCCGACCGGCTCGGGCAAGACGACGACGCTCTACGCCTCGATGCGGCTGCTCAACGATGGCAGCCGCAACATCCTGACGGTCGAGGATCCGGTCGAATATGCGATGGAGGGGGTCGGACAGACACAGGTCAACGCCAAGGTCGGGCTGACCTTCGCCGCGGGGCTGCGCGCGATCCTGCGGCAGGATCCCGATGTCGTGATGGTCGGCGAAATCCGCGACCGCGAGACCGCCGAGATCGCGGTGCAGGCGTCGCTGACCGGGCACCTCGTGTTGTCGACGGTCCACACCAACGATGCGGTCGGCGCGATCACGCGGATGCGCGACATGAAAGTCGAGCCGTTCCTGCTGGCGTCCACGCTGCGCGCGGTGATCGCGCAGCGGCTGGTGCGGCGCTTGTGTGAGCATTGCCGTCGGCCGGTGGCGGCCGAGGGCTCGGTAGCGGCGTTGCTCGGGTTCGAGCCGGACGCGGTGGTGTATCAGGCGGTCGGGTGCGAGCAGTGCCAGGGAACGGGGTTCAAGGGCCGCGTCGGCGTGTACGAGGCGATCCGGATCGACGAAACGGTGCGGCGGTTGATTAACGATGGCGGCGACGAGGCGCTGATCGCGCGGCATGCCTTCGCGCACGCGCCGACGCTGGGGTCGGCGGCGCGGCAATTGGTGCGCGACGGGGTGACGACGGCGGAGGAAGCGGTGCGCGTTTCCAGGCGCGACATGGCCGATGCCGAGGCGCCGATGGTGGTGCCGGAGGTGGCGGGTGAATAAGTCCCTCTCCCTGTGGGAGAGGGAGGGAGCCGCCGTCAGGCGGCGGAAGGGTGAGGGCAGCCCACGCCGGTTGGCCGCGCTGCCCTCACCCGACCTCGCTTTGCTCGGCCACCCTCTCCCGATGGGAGAGGGGTAGAAGATGCCTGACTTCGACTATCTCGCGATCGACACCAAGGGACGCGAAACCCGCGGGGCAATCGCCGCGTCCTCGATCGACGCCGCGCGCGTGCTGCTCGACCGGCGCCGGCTCTATGTCGTCAAGGTCGAACCCGGTTCCGGCCGCCAGCCCAAGGGCAAGCCGCTCCTTTCCGACCTGCGGCTGGGCTCGAAGAAAATGAGCACCAAGCAGCTCACGCTCTTCACCCGCCAGCTCGCCACGCTCAATCGCGTCTCGCCGCTCGAGGAATCGCTGCGCACGATCTCGCGCCAGACCGAGCAGCCGCATGTCCGCGCGATCGTCGAGTCGGTCCATGCCGGCGTCGTCGAAGGCCGCCGCCTGCACGAGGCGATGGCGCGCGAGGGCAAGAGCTTCCCCTCGCTCTACCGCGCGATGGTGTCGGCGGGCGAGAGCTCGGGCTCGCTGCCCGTCATCCTCGAACGCCTGTCTGTGTTGCTCGAGCGCCAGGCCGAGATCAACGGCAAGATCATCACCACGCTCGCCTATCCCGCGGTGCTCGCGGTGGTGGCGATGGCGGTGGTCACCGCGCTGATGGTGTTCGTCGTTCCACAGGTGGTCGAGCAGTTCGACACCGTCGGGCAGCAGCTGCCGTTCCTGACGCGCGTCGTGATGGGGCTGTCGAATTTCATGGTCGGCTATTGGTGGGCGATCCTGCTCGTCATCCTGCTCACCGGCTTCGGATCGTGGCGCGCGCTCAAGAACCCGCGGATCAAGCTCGGCTTCGACACCTGGCTCCTGAGACTGCCGCTACTCGGCCGCCTGTTCCGCGATCTCCACGCCGCCCGCATGGCGCGGACGCTCGCGACGATGGTGGCGAGCCGTCTGCCGCTGCTCGAAGGCCTGACGCTGACCGGCAGCACGATCCACAATCTCCGCCTCAAACAGGCATCGGACGAGATCATCGAATCGATCCGCGGCGGCGGCAGCCTCTCGGCGGCGATGCGCCGCGCGGGCGTCTTTCCGCCGCTGTTGACGTATCTCGCTGCATCGGGCGAGACCGCGGGACAGCTCGACGACATGCTCGAACGCGCGGCGGAGTATCTCGAGCGCGAGTTCGACCGTTTCACCACGACCGCGCTGTCGCTGCTCGAGCCGATCATCATCGTCGTGATGGGGGGTGTCGTCGCGACGATCGTGCTATCGATCCTGCTGCCGATCCTGCAGCTCAACACCCTGGCAGGCCAATAACATGACGAGGTTCGCAATGCCCCCCATCCGTCGTTCCTGCGCAAGTGGGAATCCCGCTGCTTCCTCCCGCCAGCAGAAGCGGGATTCCCGCTTTCGCGGGAATGACGGTGAGTCGGGCTTCACGCTGATCGAGCTGATGGTGGTGATCGTCATCATCGGGCTGCTCGCCGCGATCGTGACCTATAACGTCCTGCCGCTCGGCGACAGGGGCAAGATCGTGAAGGCGAAGGCCGACATCTCGACGATCGAAGGCGCGCTCGATCTCTACAAGCTGCAGAACGATTCCTACCCCTCGACCACCGACGGGCTGCAGGCATTGGTTTCGGCCCCCGCCGATGCCGACGCGTCGAAATATCAGCGCGGCGGCTATATCAAGAAGCTCCCGCTCGATCCGTGGGGCAAGCCGTATCTCTATGCGGCGCCCGGCGCGCATGGCGAAGCCGATGTCTGGACGCTCGGCGCGGACAAGAAGGAAGGCGGCGAGGGCGTCAATGCCGATATCGGTAGCTGGCAATAAGCCCCCCGCGCGCAAGCGCGGCTTTGACCGGCGCACAGGCGAGCGCGGCTTCACGCTGATCGAGCTGATGGTCGTCGTCACGATCATCGGCCTCGCCAGCGCGGCGGTGGTGCTTGCCTTGCCAGATCCGCGCGGCCGCCTTGCCGACGAAGCGGCGCGTTTCGCCGCGCGCGCCAGCGCTGCGCGCGATCTCGCCGTCGTCGGCGCCAAGCCGATCAGCGTGTGGATCTCCGAGGGCGGGTACGGCTTCGACGAACGCGTCGATGGCGATTGGGTCGCGATGGCCGAAAAGCCGTTGCGCGTGACGCAATGGGGCAAGGGGACGCATGCGGTCCCGGTGGGCGGATCGCGCGACCGCGTGGTGTTCGATTCGGTCGGCAGCACCGACCGCCCGCTCGACGTCACGCTCGAACGCGATGCCGAACGGCTCACCGTCCAGATCGGCAACGACGGCAAGGTGCGGGTCGGTGGCTAATGCGCGCGGCTTCACGCTGATCGAGATGATGGTCGCGCTCGCGGTCTTCAGCCTCGCCGCGCTCGCGCTGATCCGGCTCGAGGGGGCGACGATCCGCGGTGCTGCGACGCTCGACACCACGCTCCTTGCGCAGACCGTCGCGCGCAACGTCGCGATCGAGGCGATGACCGATGCGCGTCCCCCCACGCTCGGCACCGCCTCCGGCGTCGAGCAGAATGGCGGCCGTGCCTGGAGCTGGACGCGGACAGTGCAGCCGACTGGAAACGTCCGCGTGGTGCGGATCGACGTCATGGTGCGCGATCCCGCGGGTCGCAACGCCGGGCATCTCACCGTCGTGCGCGACGGGACGCGCGCCTCGTGACGCGGCGCCCTGCCGAGCACGGCTTCACGCTGGTCGAGGTGATGATCTCGCTGCTGATCTTCGGCCTGCTCGCCGCGGCGGGCGTAGCGTTGCTGTCCTTCTCGGTCCGCGCGCAGACCGCGACCGGCAGCAAGCTCGACGACGTATCGGCGTTCAACCGGCTGGGCGCGATCCTCACCGCCGATCTCGCCGAGGCGACGACCCGCGCGACGCGCGACGACACCGGCGGCGTGCTGCCGCCCTTCACCGGCGAGGCTGGCGCCGCCGCGGCCCCGCTGCTCCGCCTCGTCCGCAGCGGCTGGAGCAACCTCGACGGCACGCCACGCGCGAGCGTGCAGAAGGTCGAATATGGGGTCGTCAACGGCGCACTCGCCCGCACCGCCTATCCGATGCTCGACGGCGCCGCGCCGCTGCCGCCGACCCCGCTGCTGACTCACGTCCGCCGGGTCGCAATGCGCTACCGCATCAAGGGTGCGTGGAGCGACCGCTGGACCGGCACGCCACAGACGCCGCTGCCCGATGCGCTCGAGCTGCGCGTACTGCGCGACAATGGCGTGGCGACGCGTCAGCTCTTCCTCGTCGGCACCGGCTATGGGAGGCGCATCGATGACCGCGTCGGGTGATCGCAAACCCTCCGAGCGCGGCGCGGCGTTGCTCACGGTGTTGCTGCTCGTCGCGGTGATCGCGGTGCTCGCTGGTACCGCGCTCGAGCGGCTGCGGCTCGCGACGCGGCTCGGCGGCAACGCCGTCGCGCTCGATCAGGCGCGCGCTTACTCGTTCGCGGCCGAGACGCTCGCGGTGGTTCGCGTCAGCGACCTGCTGCGGCAAAGCCCCGACAAGGTCACGCTGCAGGGCGGCTGGAGCGGCACGCCATACCCGCTGCCGATCGCGAACGGCACCGCGACCGCGACCGTTGTCGATGGCGGCAATTGTTTCAACCTCAACAGTCTCGTCACCGAGACGCCCGCGAGAAGCGGGCACTATTTCGCCTATACCCCTTCGCAACTGCAGTTCGCGCGGCTGATCCGGCTGGTCGATCCCGCGGCCGGGTCGCCCGATGCGATCGCCGCCGCCGCAGCCGACTGGATCGACAGCGACGACGCGCCGCTCACCGGCGGCGCCGAGGACCGCGACTATCGCGGCGGGGCGCAGCCCTATCGCACCGCCAACACGCTGATGGCCGACCCGAGCGAGCTCCGCGCGGTGCGCGGCGTGACGCGCAGCGATTACGAGAAGCTGCGCCCGTGGCTGTGCACCTTGCCCGTCGCCGCGCCGTCGAAGCTCAACGTCAACACGCTGCTGCCCGAACAGGCGCCGCTGATCGCGATGCTCCGGATCGGCCTATCGCCCGAGGCAGTGCGGCAAGTGCTGCTGCAACGCCCGGCCGCGGGCTTCGCGAACAGCACGGCGTTCTGGGCGCAAAGCGCGGTACGGAGCAGCACGGGCGACGACGCGCCGGGGCTCACCGACGTCAAGACGACGTGGTTCTCGCTCAGCGTGCGCGTCGTGCTGGGCGGGACCACGCTGGAACAAACCGGACTGATCGACGCGACGGTGCTTCCCGCGCGGCTCGTATCGCGGCAATGGGGCGAGCCATCATGACCGAAACCCTCGTCCTCTTCCTTCCCGCGCACGATCTGCCGTGGCGCTGGCTGCGCATCGCCGGCGACGCGGTGACCGCGCGCGGCGAAGGCTTCCCGCGGCTCGCGGCCGATTCGCCCGTGCCGCACGTCGCGGTCGCGCCGGCTGACGCCGTGACGCTGCATTGGGCCGAGCTGCCCGACCGCTCGTTCGCGCAATCGGTCACCGCCGCACGTCTGCTCGCCGCCGATGCGAGCGCCAGCCCGATCGGCGAGCTCCACGTCGCGGTCGGACGCGAGGGCACGCTGGTCGAGCGCCCGATCGGCGTCGTCGCGGCGCTGCAGATGCGCGCGTGGCTCGATCTGCTCGCCGAGAACGGCGTCGACCCCGATGCGCTGCTTCCCGCGCCGCTGCTGCTGCCGCGGCCCGAATCGGGGTATCTGCGCGCCGATCTCGGCGGCGAGGGGGTCGTGCGCGGCGTCACCAGCGGGTTCGCCGACGAAGCGCGGCTGACCAAGCTCGTCACCGGCGGGGTCGCGCCCGTGGTGCTGCCGCGCGACGCGTTCGAGACTGCGATCGTCGCGGCGGTTGCGGCGCCGGCGCTCGATCTGCGGCAAGGGATGTTCGCGCGAAAGCGCCGGCGCGGAGTCGATTGGGCGCTGGTGCGCCGGCTCGGCTGGCTGAGCGCGGCGATCGTCGCGGTGACCTTGCTGATCACCGTCGTCCAGCTGATCAAATATGCGACCGCCGCCGACGATCTCGAACGCCGCGCCGATCTGCTCGCGCGCAGCGGGCTCGCGCGCGGCGAGGCGGTGAGCGATGCCGACCGGCAGCTGACCGCGCGGCTCGATCGGCTCCGCGGCGGCGGCTTGGGCTTCAGCCGCACGGCGGCGGCGGTGTTCGCCGCGATCCGTGCGACACCGGGAAGCGAAGCGCGCACGCTCGGCTTCGAGCCCGACGGGTCGCTCCGCGTCGGGATCGGGGTGCAGAATGAGGGGCAGATCCTCGACCTGCAACGCCGGCTCGCGGCGAGCGGCTTCGCCGCTACGCCGCAGGGCCAGTTCCAGACGATCAACGGCCGGCTCTCGGGGGATCTGATGGTGAAACCGCAATGACCGAGCGGCTGCTCCTGTGGTATCGCGCGCGGACGCAGCGCGAACAGTATCTGGTGCTCGCGGCCGGCGTGATCGCGGTGCTGGTGCTGTGCTATTTCCTCGTCGTGCCGCTCGGCGATGCGCTCGATTCGGCGAAGGCGCGGCATGCCGACGCGGTGATCGCGCTCGGCGAGACGCAGGTGCGCGTCGATGCCGTCAAGGCGGCGCAGACGCAGCGCGTGGCGCCGCTCGACGCCCCGCTCGAAGCGGTGATTCGCGCGCGCGCCAACGACGCCGGCTTCGCGCTCGCCTCGGTCACCCCGCAGGGCGGCGATCGTGTGCAGATCGCGATCGCCTCGGCGCGGCCGGGGGCGCTGGTCGGCTGGATCGCCGAGCTCGAGGCGGCGGGCATCCTGGTCGACCGGCTCGCCACCACCGCTACCGGCGATCATGGCGTCGCGGTGCAGATGACGTTGAAGGCGAGGGGCCAATGACGCGCTTTCGGTTGAAGACCGGCCCGGTCGCGCTGTTCGGTGCGGTGTTCTTCGCGGCGTTGCTGATCCTGCTCCCGCTGCGCTTCGTGCTCGGCTGGTTCGAGCTCGACACCGCAGGTGTCGCAGCGCGCGAGGCGAACGGCAGCGTATGGTTCGGCCAGTTGCGCGAGGCGCAGGTGGGCAGCATCGCGCTCGGCGATCTTGGCGCATCGCTTTCGCCGTGGGCGTTGCTCGCCGGGCGCGCACGCGTCGATCTGGCGAGCCCCGCGACGGCCGCCGACGCGAGCCGCGCGGTGCATGGCGCGGTCAGCGTGTCGCGGCACGGTGTCGGGCTCGACGCCATGACCGCGAGCGTTCCCGCGGGCGCGGTGTTCGCCCCGTTGCCGATCAGCGGGGTCGATCTCGACGCCGTCACCGTTCATTTCGTCGACGGAAAGTGCGAGACCGCCGAAGGTCGCGTCAGGGCGACGCTTGGCGCCGATATCGCGGGCATCAGCCTGGGGCAGGGGCTCGCCGGAAGTGCACGGTGCGACGCAGGCGCCTTGCTGCTGCCGCTCGCGAGCCAGGCGGGGACCGAGCAGATCGCGCTGCGGCTGTGGCTGCCGGGCCGCTTCCGCGCCGATCTGACGGTCAAGCCGGTCGATGCGGCCGCCGCGCAAAAGCTCGAGCAAAGCGGCTTCCAGCCAAGCCCGTCGGGGCATCGCCTGACGATCGACGGTAAATTCTGATCGATCCATTCTTGACGCTGGCCCCTCGACCCCGCTAGGGGCGCTTCCTCTGCGGCGATCGTAGTTCAATTGGTTAGAGCGTCGGCTTGTGATGCCGGATGTTGCGGGTTCAAGTCCCGTCGGTCGCCCCATTCTTTTCAGCAGCCAGGAATTTGTCCGTGACCACCGGCTGGGGCTTCCCCGATTTCGACGATCATGAGGGCGTGCACCTCTTCACCGATCCGGCCTCGGGTCTCCGCGCGGTCATTGCGATCCACTCGACCAAACTCGGCCCGGCAGCGGGCGGCGTGCGCTTCTGGCACTATGCCGATCACGACCGCGCGATCACCGATGCGCTGCGCCTGTCGCGCGGGATGAGCTACAAGAATGCGATGGCCGATCTGCCGATGGGCGGCGGCAAGGGCGTCGTGCTCGCGGCGAACCCCGGCGAGACGATCAGCCGCGCGCAGCTCGAAGCGTTCGGCAACGCGGTCGATTCGCTCGGCGGGCGGTACGTCACCGCCGAGGACGTCGGCATGTCCGAAGCGAGCATGAAGACGATCGCGACCAGGACCAAGCACGTCTCGGGCTTGCCCGTCGCGGCGGGGAGCGCGGGTGGCGATCCCGGGCCGTATACGGCGATGGGCGTCTATCTCGGCGTCAAGGCGGCGGCGCAGCGTGGTCTGGGCGCGAGCGACATGAAGGGCGTCCGCGTTGCGATCCAGGGGGTCGGCAGCGTCGGCGGCGGTCTTGCCCGTTTGCTGGCGAAGGACGGCGCCGTGCTCACGCTAGCCGACGTCAATGCCGATCGCGCCACGGCGCTCGCCGAGGAACTCGGCGCGCAGACCGCGGCCGCGGATGCGATTCTCGGCGTCGAAGCCGATATCGTCAGCCCCAACGCGCTCGGCGCGATCCTCACCCCGGCATCGATCGCCGCCCTGCGCACGACGATCGTCGCGGGCGGCGCAAACAACCAGCTCGAGACCAAGGCCGAAGGTGCGGCGCTCCAGGCGCGCGGCATCCTCTATGCGCCCGACTATGTCATCAACGCCGGCGGCATCATCAACGTCGCGCTCGAATATCTCGGGCAGGGCGACCGTGACGAAGTCGAGACGCGGATCAAGCGGATCCCCGATCGGCTCGTCCAGGTGTGGGACGAGGCTGACCGCACCGGCGCGCCGATCTCCGACGTCGCCGACACGATCGCACAGCGGCTGATCGGCCGCGGCTGAAACGCGCGCGGCCTTGCCGATTGCGGGCCGCGCGTCGCTTGCGCTTAGACCTTTCGCCGAAATCGCCTAGAGCGGCGCGATGACGGGACGGTGCACGCAATGATGGGCTGGATAGCCTTAGCCCTGATCGGCGTCGCGGTGGCGACGGCGCTGTGGCTGAGCGGCGTGGCGCGGCGGCTGTGGACGCTGGCGGGTGCGACGCTGATGCTCGGGGCGGCGGGCTATGCGCTTCAGCAGCATGCCGGGCTCGGCGAACATCTCGCGGTGTCCGATGCGGCGCCGGTGCTGGTCGCACCCGACATCGTCGAACTGCGCGATGCGATGTTCGGGCGCTTTACCGGCGATGGCGCGTATCTGATGGCATCCGACGCGCTGATGCGGTCAGGCAGTCGTCGCAGCGGCGCGACCGTCGTGTTGCTCGGGCTCAACCATTATCCGCGCAGCTTGACGCTCTGGACCGGGCTCGGGACGGCGCTGACGCAGCACGACGGCGCGATGTCGCCCGCAGCCCGGCTGGCGTTCGCGCAAGCGACACGGCTCGCACCCGAGCATCCCGCGCCGCCGTTCTTCGAGGGGCTCGCTTATGCCAACGCCGGCGACTATCGGGCGGCGCGGCCCTATTGGTCGCGCGCTTTGGCGTTGGCGCCGCGCGGCGCCTCCTATCGTGCCACGATCGCACGCGACCTTGTCACGCTCGACCTGATCCTCGCTCGCGGCACCTGAACGGGCATGAAAAAGGGCGCCTTCCGCTAGGAAGACGCCCCGATCCGTCAGACCCGGGCCGAAGCCCGGAAATCTTACTTGGCAGCCTTGGCGACGTTGTCAGCCTTGGCATCGCCCGCGTCGCGGACGTTGTCGGCAGCGTCGTGCAGTTCGTCAGCCTTGTTCGACAGGACGTCCGAAGCAACCGCGTTCGAGGTGTTCGAAGCCATATCGTCGATCATCGAGGCATTGTTGTCGATGCCGTCAGCCATGACGTCGGCGTTGTTTTCGATTGCAGCTGCTTCAGGGTTCTTGTTGCAAGCGGCGAGCGAAACCAGGCCGGCGGCGACGAGAACAAGGGCGATCTTCTTCATGCAATTGCTCCCAAGCAAATAAGCGTTTCGCAACCGGCCCTATGCCGCCGCGAAGACCGGACGCATAACGTCCCGCTGCGGTGCGTCAATCGCAAATCAGCCGATGGCGGGCGCTTCTGCCACCTTTTCGCCATATTTGCGACGAGCCGAGCCGCCTTTATCGTTTCGGTGTGACCGGACCGATTGCCTCGGGTGCGTCCGCGACCACCGCGAGCATCGTCGTCCAAGCCGCGACATTCTGGCGCAATTGCTGCGGATCGATCCGTTCGAGCGTGTCTTCGGGCGTATGGTGATAGTCGAAATAACGCGTGCCGTCCTGGTTGAGATCGACCGCCGCGACCCCGGTCGCGAGCGTCGGGCCGACATCGGTGCCGTCGCCGGCGATGCCGGCGCCATGGACGATGCCGAGCGGCGCGAGCGCGGCGCTCAGCCGATCGCCGACGGGCTTGGCGGTTTCGGGCAGGTTGGTTTCGAAGCGCCAAACGCGGTCGGCGCCGAAGTCGGATTCGGCCGCGATCGCGTGCGTCTCGCCGGCATGCGCCTTGGCATAGGCCAGGCCGCCGAACCCGCCGGTCTCCTCGTCGCCGAACCACACGACGCGGATCGTGCGACGATGCCGGCCGGCGTCCATCAAGCGCTTGGCGGCAGCGGTGGTGATCGCGACGCCCGACGCGTCGTCGATCGCCCCGGTGCCGAGATCCCAGCTGTCGAGATGTCCCCCGATCAAAATCGTGCCGGCCTTCGGGTCGGTACCGGGGACTTCGGCGACGACGTTGCCCGACATGCGGCTCGGCACGAAGGTCGGGGTGAGCGTGAGGTGCAGCGTGACGGGCTTGCCGCGCTTGATCATCCGTTCGAGATTGTCGGCATCGGAGACCGACAGCGCAGCGGCGGGGATCGGCGCGACGCCGGGCTCGAAATTGGTCACGCCGGCATGTGGCCCGCGGCCATGGTCCGAACCGATCGAGCGGATCACGATCGCGCTCGCGCCCTTTTGCGCCGCGATGTTCGGCCCGGCACGGCGCGCCTGGCCTTCGGGGCCATAGGCCGATCCGTCCTGATTGGCCTGCATCGCGTTCGAGACGAACGCGATCTTGCCCGTAAGGCTGCCGCTGGGCGCCTGTCGCAGATCGGCAAGCGAGGGGAAGAAGACGACCGGCAGCGTCAGCCCCGCGGCCGGAGTCGCGCCCGAATTGCCGAGCGCGGTGAGCCGCAGCGGCTGCTCGAACGGCGCGACAACCTCGGCGGTCTCGACGCCGCGCACCCAGACGTTCTTGAGTTCATACGGTTCGATCCGCACGTTCTTGAAGCCGAGGCTCTTCAGTTTCGTCACCGCCCATTGTCGCGCGCGCTCTTCCTTGAGCGAGCCGTCGGGGCGGGGGCCGACCTCGGTGGTCAGCCCTTCGACGATCTCATAGGCCAAGTCGTCGTTCAGCGCCTTGTCGCGCAGCGCGGCAACTGCGGGATCGACCAGCGGCGCGGCGCGCTGGGCGAGCGCTGGACCGGCGAGCAAGCTGGAGGCGAGCAGCAGCGAAGGGGCGAGGGCGCGAAGCTTGGTCAAGAAGGAGTCCCGTCTGGTTGCAAGGGGTTGATCGCGGCGACACCGAGCGAGGCGGCGGCGCGGACCTGGCGGATGTCGGTCGAAACGAGTGTAAGCCCGAGACGCTGAGCGACCGCAATATGAATTGCGTCGGGAAGTCTCAGGCCGAGCGCGAATTCTGAAAGCAGCGCGGTCGCAGCGGCAATGTCGGCGGGCACGATCTCGACGCGCGTCCAACCGCGCAGCCCGGGCGACACGACGTCCAGAAAATCCCGCGCTTCCGCTGCGGGCATTCGGCCGAGGCGTACGCGCATCCCGACCGCCGAAACGAATTCGCCCCATCCGAAATCACTGAAACATCCTTGGGTCTGCTGCGCCTCGATCCAGTCGGCAATGTGCTGCCACCGGTCGTCTTCGAAGAGGATCGCGGCAAAGGCACTCGTATCGAAATACGCCTTCAATGATCATCCTCGTCGCGCATCTCGCGGATCAATGTCGTTGCGCTCTCAATGCGCAGACCGGGGAAGCGGGTATGGAAACCGCGGATCGCGTCGAGGTCAATCATGCCGCTTTCGCTCGTTTGCCCGTCGCCGGGCAAAACCTTGGCTGCGGGGACCCGAACTTCCGCGACGATTGCGCCATCGCGCATGATCACGACCTCGTCGCCGCGCTCGACCGCTTCGACCAGATCCGCGACACGCCGCCCGTCAGAGATGTCGATCCGTTCCATTCCAAGAAGCTACCGCAGACCGCCCACGTTGCCAACGCCCCCGCGCATCGCTATCTGCCACGCCAACAATCCACCATCTTTACCCCCGGAGTCCGCAGCCGATGGCCGTGCAGTACAGCTATGTGATGAAGGGCCTGACCAAGACCTTCCCCGGCGCCCCCAAGCCGGTGCTCAACAACATCTCGCTCCAGTTCCTCCCCGACGCCAAGATCGCGATCATCGGGCCGAACGGCTCGGGCAAGTCGACGCTGATGAAGATCATGGGCGGGATCGACCCCGAATTCACCGGCGAGGCGTGGGCCGCCGAGGGCATCAAGGTCGGCTATCTGCCGCAGGAGCCCAAGCTCGACGAGACCAAGGACGTGATCGGCAACGTCCGCGCGGGCGCGGGCCCGATCGGCGGGATGGTCGATCGCTATAACGAGATCGTCGCGATCATGGGCGATCCGCCCGAGGATTGCGATTTCGACGGCCTGCTCGCCGAGATGGGCGATCTGCAGGAGAAGATCGACGCGGTCGACGGCTGGAGCCTCGACAACCAGCTCGAGATCGCAATGGAAGCGCTGCGTTGCCCGCCGGGCGACAGCCCCGTCACCAACCTCTCTGGCGGTGAGAAGCGTCGCGTCGCTTTGTGCAAGCTGTTGCTCGAAAAGCCCAACATCCTGCTGCTCGACGAGCCGACCAACCATCTCGATGCCGAGAGCGTCGCCTGGCTCGAAAACTACCTGCGCGACTATGTCGGCAACGTCATCCTCGTCACCCACGATCGCTACTTCCTCGACAACGTGGTGAACTGGGTGCTCGAGCTCGATCGCGGGCGCTACTACACCTATGAGTCCAACTACTCCGGTTACCTCGAAAAGAAGGTCAAGCGGCTCGAGCAGGAGGATCGCGAAGAGCAGGGCAAGGCCAAGGCGATCTCCGACGAGCTCGCCTGGATGCGCCAGACTCCGAAGGCGCGCCAGACCAAGTCCAAGGCGCGTATCCGCGCATTCGACGAGCTTATGGAGAAGCAGGAGAACCGCAGCGTCGGCAAGGCGCAGATCCTGATCCAGCTGCCCGAACGTCTTGGCGGCAAGGTGATCGAGGCCAAGGGCCTGACCAAGGCGTATGGCGACAAGCTGCTGTTCGACAATCTCGACTTCGTGCTCCCGCCGGGCGGGATCGTCGGCGTGATCGGGCCGAACGGCGCGGGCAAGTCGACGCTGTTCAAGCTGATCACCGGCCAGGAACAGCCCGATGGCGGCTCGATCGAGGTCGGCCAGACCGTCAAGCTCGGCTATGTCGACCAGTCGCGCGACGACCTGACGCCCTCGAACACCGTGTGGGAGGAAGTGTCCGACAAGCTCGAAGTGTTCCGCTTCGGCAAGCAGGAGCTCGGCACGCGTGCCTATGTCGGCGCGTTCAACTTCAAGGGCCAGGACCAGCAGAAGAAGGTCGGTCAGTTGTCGGGCGGCGAGCGCAACCGCGTCCACCTCGCGAAGATGCTCAAGGAGGGTGGCAACGTCCTCCTGCTCGACGAGCCGACCAACGATCTCGACGTCGAGACGCTGCGCGCGCTCGAGGAAGCGCTCGAGAGCTTCGCGGGCTGCGCGGTGGTGATCAGCCACGACCGCTTCTTCCTCGATCGCCTCGCGACGCACATCCTCGCGTTCGAGGGCGACAGCCATGTCGAATGGTTCGAGGGCAATTTCGAATCGTATGAGGAAGACAAGCGCCGTCGCCTCGGCGATGCGGCCGACCGTCCGACGCGTCTCGCCTACAAGAAACTGACGCGCTGATCGGCGCGGTCGATACGGCGGGCGCTACAGGCTCGCCGTATCGACGTTCAGCCCGGCGATCGTCGCCGCGGCGATGATGTCGCCGAACGCGATCGCGCAGCGGTCCGCGTAGAGACCGCCCGCGGGCGACCACATCTGGTGGATCGTCCGCGCCTTGATATCGACCACCCAATATTCGGGCATCGCGGCGCGGGCATAGCTCGCCACCTTGCGGCGGATGTCGCTGCGCATCGTCGTGTCGGACACTTCGATGACGAGACGCACCGAATGCAGCGGCACGAACCCTTCGCCGCGCGGCTCGCTCGTCAGCACGATATCGGGTTCGGGGACGTCATGGCCCGACAGCGCGATGCTCGCCTCGACCAGTGGCCGCAGCGGCGAGTCGATCGCGCACAGCGCGGCGCGGATCGCGTCGTACAGCTCGATCTTGGCGAGCGCATGCGGTCGATGCTGAGCGTTCACGAAATAGACCCCCCCGTCGATCAACTCGGTGCGAGTGTAGGGGGCGAAAGCTCCTGATTCCTGAAGCAGCAGATAATCCTCGATCCGCAGCCGGACGGGCAGCGGTGCGGTATTGAGAGGCGGCCCATCCGTCATGCGGTCAGAATAACACTGCTGCAGGTTAAGTGCAGGTGCGAAATTGGCGCCGTTCCGGCGCGGTCGCTCAGGCCGTGAAGCGTTTGGTGAAGCCCTTTGGCGCGCGCTCGGTGGCGGCATGCGCCTCGACATGCTCGACCCGCGAATGTTCGGATCCCTCGCGGCACGCATCGGTCATCGCCACGATCGCGTCGTCCTCGCCAACGAGCAGCAGCTCGACCCGGCCATCGCTCAGGTTCCGTACCCAGCCGGTGATCCCCAGTTCCTGCGCGCGGCGCACCGCCCAGTCGCGATATCCGGTCCGCTGCACCTTCCCACTCACAAACACACGCTGCATCGTCATCGTATTGCACTGCTCCCGAACACGGCGCGCTCAGGCGGCGCGACGAGCGCGCGCTATAGCCATCTCTATCGGCCAAGGCACGGCCTTCGATCGCACGTCGCGCCAGTTTCGTCGCATCCGTACAAGCACGATGACGGTCATGACTTCGCGCGCGCCTCGGGCGTCGGATAGGTGATCGCGATCACTTCATAGTCGCGTTCGCCCGCCGGGAGGAGCACGCGTCTGAGGTCGCCAACCGCGGCGCCGCGCAAGGCGCGCGCGATCGGCGCATGCCAGCCGATCTTGCCCGCCGCGGCGTCGGTCTCGTCGTCGCCGACCAGCGTGAGCACGCGCTCGGCATCGTCCCCAAGGTCATTGGCGTCGGCGATCGTCACCGTCGCGCCGAACCACACGCGGGCGCGATCGGGTTGCGCGGCCGGATCGATCACCTTGGCGGCCTTCATCCGCCGCGCGAGAAATCCCAGCCGCCGGTCGATCTCGCGCAACCGCTTGCGGCCATAAATGTAATCGCCATTCTCCGAGCGGTCGCCATTGCCCGCCGCCCAGGAGATGACGTCGACGAGCTTGGGCCGCTCCTCGCCGAGGAGCTGGCGATATTCGGCACTGAGCACGGCATAGCCCGCGGGGGTGATGTAATTGGGTCGGTCGGTCATCGCGCTATCTACCGATGTGCGGCGCCCGATGTCATCCCCACGCAGGCCGAACGCAAGCGGTCCTGCCACGCGCGCCTCCCCTCCCTGGGAGGGAGGGGTAGGGGTGGGTCGGCCCGTTGGGTGAGGGCGCGCGATCCGGAGAGCGACCCACCCCCAACCCAGCGTCGGGTCGGTCGTGCCCCCGGCATGACCTGAACAGCGCGGGGCGCTGTTCACCCGACGCTCTTTCAGGGAGGGAGGGAGCCGCTGGGACCGCTTCGTGGCTATGCCTCAGCCGGGCGTGCTCTTGCCAAGATACCAGCTGATCCGATTATTTCCCGACGAGCGCGAGCGCGCCGGGTTCATCAGATCGTACACCACCGCATTCTCGAGCACGCGCTGGACGTAGTTGCGCGTCTCGTAGATCGGGATCGCCTCGATCCAGTCGAGCATGTCGACGCCGCCCGAGCGCGGATCGCCATTCGCGCGGAGCCATTTGTTCACATTGCCCGGGCCGGCATTGTACGCCGCCACCGCGAGCGGATAGCTGCCGTAGAGCTCGTAGATATGCCGGAAATAGGTCGAGCCGACCATGATGTTGTAATCGGTGTCGGTGGTCAGCGCCGCGGCATTGTAGGCGAGGCCGAGCTTGGTCGACTGGTCGCGCGCGGTGCCGGGCATCAGCTGCATCAGCCCGCGCGCGCCGGCATGGCTGATCGCGGCGCGGTCGAACTGGCTTTCCTGGCGCGCGATCGCGTGGATCATCGTCCAGTCGTCCTGGCTCCCCACCGGCACACGGACGTTGGGGAAGCCGACCGTCGAATATTCGCTGAGGCCGTTCTGCAGCGCGCTGCGCCCGACCATCACGCCGAGGTCGGGCCGGCCGAGCGTGCGCGAGAGCTCGGTCGCGAGGACATGATCGCTGTCGGTCTTGGCGTCGAGCGCGATCTGGCGGACGAACGCGGTCTGGTCCTCCCAATTGCCGACCGTGCCGAGATATTGCGCCGCACGCACCGTCTCGCGGCCGTAAAAGGCCGCGCGCGTCGAAGGATCGACCGGGCGCAGGATCGGATCGCCGGGCGCGACCAGCGGCTGGCCGATCCGCTCGGCGGCAAGCTGGCCGTAGAACAGATCGTGAAACGCCGCGGCGCGCGCGTAATAGCCGTTGGCCTCCGCGCGACGGCCGGCGCTTTCGGCCGCGCGACCGGCCCAGTAATAGCCCTTCGATTGCGTCGTCGGGGTCTTCGAGGCGGCGGCGTAGTTGAGAAACAGCGGCACTGCATCGCCGGGCCGCCCGAGCTGCTTCAGCGCGGTGCGGCCCGCGAGCCAGGCGAGGCTGGTATAATCGTCGCGTTCGCCATAGGGCCGCGTGCTGACGTCCGTACCCGCCGGGTAGGCGTCACCGAGCTGGCGCGCGATATCATAGGCGACCGAGTTCTGCCCGTCGTTCGCCGCCGCACGCGCGTTGGTCAGCAAGACCTCGAACCACTGCTCGGCGCTTCCCGGCACGACCGCGAGCGCAGGCCGCTGTGCGAGCGTGTTGCGCGCGCTGAACGATGCGCCGGTGTTGCGATACCAGGTCGCGCGGTCGGCGATCCAGCCGGGATCGCTCGCACCGTACGCCTGCGTCGCGATCATGCGGTCGCCGGCGTCGGGCGCGCCGGTGCGGAAGGCGAGCCGCGCGGCAAACACGCTCTGGCGCGCCGGACTGGTCAGCATCAGTTGGCGCTGCGCCGAGGCGGTCGCGCCCTGCCACAGCAGCATGTCCATCCGAGTGTCATGATCGGCCGGCGACAGCGCGCTCGAGAAGTTGGTGAGGATCTTGCTCTCGTCGACGCTCGACAGCGTTCCCGAGATCCAGGCGGTGCGCGCCGCGCTGGCGGCTTCGCCCTGCTGCCCGGTCGCGGCGAGCGCCTCGGCGAAGCGCGTCTTGCCCGCGCCGGTCAGTGCCGGGAAGCGGCGGAAGAAGGCGACGACGGTCGAAGGCGACCAGCCGCCGCTGTCGAGCGACTTTTCCGCCATCCGCCGCATCGCGGTCTCGGCGGGCCAGCCGGGGTGCGCGAGCAGGAAGCGGGCATAGCTGTCGAAGCTGTAGCTCGACGATTGCTGGAGCGATTTCCATTCGGCGATCGACGAGGCGAGCGCGGTGTTGGCGGCGGTGGTGCCGGTCAGCACTTGCGTCGCGCGGCCCCAGCCGAGCTGGTCCTGCGCATCGCCCGAAGTGACGGCGAGCGTGGAAACGCCCGCGAGGAAAACGCCGGATTTGATGAGCCATGCAATCATGTGGACAGACTATGCCTCCGGTCCGTATTTGTCCCGATCAATAAACCAGAAATGCGACGGAATTCCGTCCGCAGGAGCAATTCGTATGTTTTCGGGATCGATCCCGGCGTTGGTCACGCCGTTCGCCGCTGACGGCAGCTTCGACGAGCGCGCCTATCGCGATTTCGTCGAGTGGCAGATCGCCGAAGGTTCGGCCGGGCTCGTGCCGTGCGGAACGACGGGCGAGGCGGCGACGCTGTCGGCCGAGGAGCATTTCGCGATCGTCGCGGTGTGCGTCGATCAGGCGCGCGGACGCGTGCCGGTGCTGGCTGGCGCGGGGTCGAACGACACGCGCGTCGCGATCCACAATATCAAGGCGGCCAAGGCGGCGGGGGCCGACGCCGCGTTGATGGTGCCGCCCTATTACAACCGGCCCAACCAAGAAGGCATCTCCCGCCATTTCGAGGCCGTGGCGGGATCGTGCGACCTGCCGATCGTGCTTTACAACGTGCCCGGCCGCACCGTGACCGATATCGCGGTCGAGACCGTGGCGCGGATCGCGCATGCTTTCCCGAGCGTGATCGGCATCAAGGATGCGACCGGCGTGATCCAGCGCGTCTCGGCGCAGCGTGCGGCGTGTCCCGCGGGGTTCGAGCAATTGTCGGGCAATGACGACATGGCGCTCGCGTTCAACGCGACCGGCGGGATCGGGTGCATTTCGGTGACCGCGAACGTCGCGCCGAAGTTGTGCGCCGAGTTCCAGGCGGCGTGCGGGGCAGGGGATTATGTCGAGGCCCTGGCGCTGCACGATCGGCTGTTCGCGCTGCACGTGTCGTTGTTTACCGATGCCTCGCCGGGGCCGGTGAAGTATGCCGTCAACAAGCTCCGCCCGGACTTCCCCAAGGCGCTGCGGCTGCCGATGACCTGGCCGAGCGAAGCGAGCCAGCGTGCGGTCGATGCCGGGCTGGCGGCTGCGGGGCTGGTCTGACTCACTTCTTGCCCCTCACCTTCAGGGGAGGGGTAGGGGGTGGGGGAAGGAAGCCTCGCAGAGACCAGCGCAATCCGGACACGTCCCCACCCCAACCCCTCCCCTGAAGGGGAGGGGCTAGAGACGCCCTCAATCCTTGGCGAAGAACCGGTCGATCACGCCCTGCGCTAGCCGTGCTGGCCGCATCGTCTCGACGTTGAGGCAGCACCAGCTCGACTTGACCTCGGCGAGCACCTCCTCGCCGCGCTTGATCACCGTCTCGTAGAACGCCCGCGCGCCCTGCACCTTTTCGAGCAGCACGGTCGCGATCACCTCGTCGTCGAGGAAGGTCGGCTTGCGATAGGTGATCTCGTGCTTGAGCGCGACCCAGGCGTGCGTCGCGAGCGCCTCGCTCGGCGCGAAGCGCTGCCAGTGGCTGACCACCGCGTCCTGCACCCACTTCAGATAGGAGGCATTGTTGACATGCCCCATGAAGTCGATGTCGGCCGCCTCGATGGCGATTGCGAAACTGTGGGTCGCGAATTTGGGAGCGGCGAGATCGGACATGAGAAAAGCCTACAATGAAACGGGCAGCGGCGCGAGCGGACATTACACCCTAACCCTAGATAGGAGGTTAGCGCGTGTTTTACCCGATTCGCTTGGTTAAATGCGAAGCGTGGCTTTTGTTTCCGCGCGGCAACGCCTACATCGCGCCTCCCATGGCGCGTCCCAAACCTCCCCTGTTCGAAAAGACCAAGATCGTCGCCGAGAACCGGCGCGCACGGTACGATTATTATATCGAGACGGTCTATGAGGCCGGGATCGCGCTGACGGGCACCGAGGTGAAATCGCTGCGCTCGGGCACCGGCTCGATCGCCGAGAGCTATGCCGAGGTCAAGGATGGCGAGGTCTGGCTGATCAATTCGAACGTGCCCGAATTCAGCCACGGCAACCGCTACAATCACGAGCCCAAGCGCGTGCGCAAACTGCTCCTGAAGGAGCGCGAGATCAACAAGATGCACGGCGCGGTCAATCGCGAGGGCATGACGCTCGTGCCGCTGATGGTCTATTTCAATTCGAAGGGCCGCGCCAAGATCGAGCTCGCGCTCGCCAAGGGCAAGAAGGATCACGACAAGCGCGACTCGATCAAGGAGCGCGACTGGAAGCGCGAACAGGGCCGGATCATGCGCGACCGTGGCTGAGCATGTGGCGCGGCCCGGTCCCGTTGCCCGTGCGGCGGGCTGGGTGCGCGGGCATGTGCCGACGCGCGAGAGCATCGAGGCGAATCGCTTCCTGCGCCCCGTCGCACACCGCATCCTCGCGCCGTCGTTGTGGCGCTTCACCCGCCGCTCCGTGCCACGCGGCGTCGCGCTCGGGCTGTTTACCGGGATCCTGTTTCCCTTCGCGCACATGCCGCTCGCCGCGGTGACCGCGCTGCCGGTGCGCGCCAACGTGCCGGTCGCGGTCGGCACGACGCTGCTGCACAATCCGATCACCACCGTGCCGCTGTTCTGGGGCGCGTACGAGATCGGCCACTGGGTGCTGCGGCTCGACCGCGACGTTCCCGGCGCGCCGATCGCGCGCAACGTCCAGGCGAATGCGAGCTGGCTGCACTGGCTGGTGTCGCACGGTGGCCCGGCGACGATCGTCGGGCTGGTGATCCTCGCGATCGCTCTCGCGATCCTCGGCTATGTCGCGACGAGCTTCGTCTGGCGCCTGCGGATCGCGCGTAAATGGCGCGCACGCGCGCATCGCCACGGAGCGACAAGAACGATTTGACTGCTTGTGTCATAGCGGTACAACACGCAGCAATATTGTTCAGGAAGGATACATTCTATGCGGCTGTCGCTCCTAACGCTCTCGCTATTGGCATCGGCCGCAGTCGGCGGCGTGACCTATGCCCAGGCCGGCAAGCCCAAGCCCGCCGCCGCTGCGCCGAGTGCCGCGACCGGCGCCGAGATCGGCAGCTTCGGGCTCGACCTTTCCGGCATGGACAGCGCGGTCAAGCCGGGCGACGATTTCGGCAAATATGCCGGCGGCGCATGGGAAGCCAAGACGCAGATCCCCGACGACAAGGCGACCTACGGGATGTTCAACGTCCTCGCCGACCGCTCGCTCGAGCGGACGCGGATCATCCTCGACAAGGCGACGCAGGCGCCGGGCAACAAGATCGGCGACTTCTACGCGAGCTTCATGGATGAAGCCGCGGTCAACGCGAAGGGCATCGCCCCGATCCAGCCATGGATCTCGGAGATCAAGGCCGCCAAGGACAAGGCCGCGCTCGCCAGCGAAATGGCCAAGCTCCAGCAGCGCGGCGTCGGCGGCCTGTTCGGCGTCGGCGTCGGCCAGGACGACAAGGCGCCCGAGAATTACATCGTCCACGTCTATCAGGGCGGCCTCGGCCTCCCCGATCGCGATTACTACCTGAAGGACGACCCCAAGCTCGCCGACACGCGCACCAAGTACCAGGCGTATCAGGCGACGATGCTCGGCCTTGCCGGGCAGGACAATGCCGCGCAGCGCGCAGCCGCGGTGTTCGCGTTCGAAAAGACGCTCGCCGAGGCGCATTGGGACCGCGTCAAGTCGCGCAACGCCGACCTGACCTACAACAAGTATCTTGCCGCCGATTTCGACGGCAAGGCAGCGGGCTTCCCCTGGGCGGCCTATCTCCAGGCGACCGGTACGGCGGGTCAGCCGGCCTATATCGTCGGCATGCCGAGCGCGATCGCGGGCGAAGCCAAGGCGTTCGCCGATGCGCCGATGCAGGTGCTGCAGGATTACATGATCCTGCGCACGCTGCGCTCCTATGCCGGCTATCTGTCGAAGCCGATCAACGACGCCAATTTCGCCTTCTACGGCACCGTGCTGAGCGGCGCGCCGCAGCAGCCGGTGCGCTGGAAGCGCGGCGTCGCGACGGTGTCGGGTGCGCTCGGCGAGGATGTCGGCCAGCAATATGTCGCCGCCTATTTCCCGCCCGCGTCGAAGGCTTCGGCCGATCAGCTCGTCAAGAACATCATCGCGGCGATGGGCAACCGGCTCGACAAGCTGACCTGGATGGCGCCCGAGACCAAGGTCAAGGCACACGCCAAGCTCGCCGCCTTCACCCCCAAGATCGGCTATCCGACCAAGTGGCGCGACTATAGCGCGCTGCAGGTCAAGCGCGACGATCTCGTCGGCAACGTCGCGGCGGGCAACCAGTTCGAGTATCAGCGCGATCTGAAAAAACTCGGCCAGCCGATCGACCGCACCGAATGGGGCATGACCCCGATGACGGTAAACGCCTATGCCAACCCGCCGATGAACGAGATCGTCTTCCCGGCGGCGATCCTCCAGCCGCCGTTCTTCGACGCGAAGGCCGATCCCGCGGTCAATTACGGCGGCATCGGTGTGGTCATCGGCCATGAGCTCAGCCATCACTTCGACGATCAGGGCCGCAAGTTCGATCCGACCGGTGCATTGAAGGAATGGTGGACGCCGCAGGACGTCGCGCGCTTCACCGCGATGACCGATCAGCTGGTCAAGCAGTACGACGCGTACGAGCCGCTCCCGGGTCAGCACATCAAGGGCGGCCTCACGCTCGGCGAGAACATGGCCGATCTCGCCGGCCTCGCGCTCGCGTACGACGCCTATCATCGCTCGCTCGGCGGCAAGCCTGCGCCGGTGATCGACGGTCTGACCGGCGATCAGCGTTTCTATCTCGGTTATGCGCAGGTCTGGCGGATCAAGTTCCGCGAGCCCGCTTTGCGCTCGCAGCTGCTGAGCGACCCGCATTCGCCGGGTCCGTTCCGCACCGCGGAAGTCCGCAACGTCGACGCCTGGTACGCGGCGTTCGGCGTCAAGCCGGGCGACAAGATGTACCTCGCGCCCGCCGAGCGCGTGAAGGTCTGGTAAGATGCTCGGGTCCCCGCGTCCGCCGCGGGGGCCCGATCGCTTCGCGGCTGGGCTTCGTCGCGAAACCGCTCGCTCGCCGCGGCACCCCGCCGCTTAAGCCTTGACGCGCGCGGCGCAGCGCTCACAGCATGCGGCAATGGCCACGTTCCCCGCGCCCCCTTCCGCTCCCGCGCCGCGCAACCCCGCCCTGATCGCGCTCGGCTGCGGCGTTGCGGCGGCGGCGGTGATCCTGCTGCTCGTCCACAGCGTGGCGCTGGCGGCGGCGTTTCTTGCCGGATCGCTCGTGCTCACCGGCGGTCTGATCGCCGCGCGGCGTTTCTTCCCGCCGAGTGGCGGGACCGCGCCCGAACCCGATTGGAGCGTCGCGCGTGCGCTCGCCGCGAGCAGCCCCGATGCGATCGCGGTAACCGACCGCGCCGGCCGGCTGGTCTGCGCCAACGATCGCTACGAGACGGTGTTCGGCGGCTTCCCGACGCCCCCCGGCCTGCCGCTCGAGCCGGGCGAGATCGATCGGCTCGGTAGCGTCGGTCGGGCTGCGTGGCGGGACGGGCGGGCGACGCTCGACCGGCTCGCGCTCAAGGGTGCCAAGCTCGCCGCCGAAGTCACGCGCGCGGGCGAGGAGGAGAATCTGCTCGTCTGGCGGTTCTTCGCCCCGCAGGGGCTCGACCTTGCACAGACGATGGAAAACCTGATCGCCGGCGCGACCGGCGATCGGCTCGGCGGCGCCGGAATCATGGCGGCGCTGATCAATCCCGACGGCCGGATCCGCGCTGCCAATCGTGTGCTGCGCGCACGCGCGATGGGGCAGGACGAAGGCGCGATCGTCGGACGCGACTTTGCTCGCTTCCTGATCACCGATGCCCAGGGCATGGCGCGCTTCGAGCGCGAGGGGCTGACGCGCAACCCCTTGCGCGTGCTCCAGATCCCGTTCCTCGACGGCGACGACGCACCGATGCTCGTCGCGCTGATCGACGAGGAGGAGGGCCACGCCGCGATCGGCGAGAGCGCGAGCGCGCATATCAAGAGTCTCGTCGCGCTGATGCCGTTCGGCGTCGCGCTGATCGGTGGCGACGGCCGCTTCCTGCAGATGAACGACGCCTTCGCGCGCGCCGCGGCGGTCGATCCGGCGAGCCCGCCAATCTATCCGGGCGACCTGCTGGTGCGCGAGGACAAGGGCGTCGTCGCCGACGCGATCCGGCGCTTCGCCGGGGGGGCGACGCATTCGACCGATCTCGCGGTGCGCTTGAAGGATCATCCCGACGAGCCCGTCGCGCTGTCGATCGCGGGCGCGCGGGGGCTGGGCGATTCGGCGGTGCTGCTCAGCCTCAAGGACAATAGCGAGGAGACGCGGCTCAAGCGCGAAGTCGCACAGGCGACCAAGATGCAGGCGGTGGGGCAGCTCGCCGGCGGTGTCGCGCACGATTTCAACAATATCCTGACCGCGATCATCGGGCATTGCGACCTGATGCTGATGCGTCATTCGCCCGGCGACAGCGACTATGACGACATCCAGCAGATCCGCGCCAATTCGAACCGCGCGGCGAGTCTGACGCGGCAATTGCTCGCTTTCTCGCGCCAGCAGACGCTGCGCCCGCAGGTGCTGCAACTGCCCGACATCATTTCCGAAGTCTCGAACCTGTTGAAGCGCCTGCTCGGCGAGACGGTAACGCTGACCGTCAAGCACGGCCGCAACCTTTCCCCCGTGCGCGCCGATCCGGGGCAGCTCGAACAGGTCGTCGTCAACCTCGCGGTCAACGCGCGCGACGCGATGATCGCGAAGGATCCGCGCGGCGTCGGCACGCTGACGATTCAGACCTATGCCGTCACCGCGGCGCAGGTCCGCAAGCTCGGCTCGGACATCCTGCCCCCGGCCGACTATGTCGTGCTCGAAGTCTCCGATACCGGCGGCGGCATTCCGCCCGAGATCCTGCCCAAGATCTTCGAACCCTTCTTCACCACCAAGGAAGTGGGGAAGGGCACCGGGCTCGGCCTCTCGACCGTCTACGGCATCGTCAAGCAATCGGGCGGCTGGATCTTCGCCGACAGCGTCAAGGCCGGCCCCCAGGGCCCGGCCGGGGCGGTTTTCACGATCTACCTTCCCGTCCACACGGCGGGGGCGCTGGTCGATGCAGCGCCGGCAAAGGCCGCGCCGCGCGGGAAGCCCGCCGATCTGTGGGGAACGGGGACGATCCTGCTCGTCGAAGATGAGGACATGGTCCGCGCGGTCGCCGAGCGCGCGCTGACGCGGCAGGGCTATACCGTGCTGACCGCCGAGAATGGCGAGGCGGCGCTCGAACTGCTCGTATCGTGCGACAAGCCCGATCTGCTCATCTCCGACGTGATGATGCCGCTGATGGACGGGCCGACGATGGTCCGCCAGGTGCGCACGCGCTATCCCGATCTGCCGATCCTGTTCATGTCGGGCTATGCCGAGGAAACGCTGCGCAAGTCGATCGATCTCGACAATGTCGCCTTTCTCGCCAAACCCTTTACCGTCCAGCAGCTTGCGGAGGCGACGCGCGAGGCGCTGCGCGCGAAATGACTTGGCGGATGGCGCCGGGTGGCGCTAAGGCCGCCGAATGAGCGTGCACAGCATTTTGATCGTCGAGGACGAACCCCTCATCGCGATGATGATCGAGGATTTCCTCGACGTGCTCGGCAAAGCGGTCGCTGGCACGGCCGATACGGTCGAGGCGGCGCTCGCGGTGATCGCTGGTGGCGGGGTGGAGGCTGCGATCCTCGACGTCAACCTGCGCGGCGGCGAGAAGAGCTTCCCGATCGCCGACGTGTTGGCGCAGAAGGGCATTCCGTTCGTCTTCGCGACCGGCGGATCGCATGACACGGTCGCCGAGGAATATCGCGACCGGCCGACATTGCCGAAGCCGTTCACGATGGACGGTGTGGCGAAGGCGCTCGACGCGCTCGGCTGACACACGGCGCGGCCTGTCGATTTTCAATGAACCCGTGATGGGCTGACGGGTTTCCCCGTCGAACCTCAAGACGACGGGAACATGACATGGCCATTCTCAAGGATCCGCGGCAGGGGCCCAAGCCGCCGTTCGAAAAGCAGACGCAGCCCTGGCCGGGGCTCGCGCGCGACATGAACCCGAAGCCCGATCACGGCGAGGACAGCTATCGCGGCTCGGGCCGGCTCGAAGGGCGCAAGGCGCTCATCACCGGCGGCGATTCCGGCATGGGCCGCGCGGCGGCGATCGCCTATGCGCGCGAAGGCGCCGACGTCGCGATCAACTATCTCCCCGATGAAGAAGCGGATGCGCGCGAGGTGATCGCGCTGATCGAGCAGGCCGGGCGCAAGGGCGTCGCGATCCCGGGCGATCTGCGCGACGAGGCGTTCTGCGAGACGCTCGTCGCGACCGCGGTCGAACAGCTGGGCGGGCTCGACATCCTCGTCAGCAACGCGGCGCGCCAGCAGACGCGCGCCTCGATCCTCGACCTCACCAGCGAGGATTTCGACGCGACGATCAAGACCAACATCTACGCGCCGTTCTGGATCATCAAGGCGGCGCTGCCGCATCTCCAGCCCGGCGCGTCGATCATCGGCACGACCTCGGAACAGGCGACGATGCCGTCGAAGGATTTGTACGACTATGCGATGACCAAGGCCGCGACGACGAGCTATGTGCGCAGCCTCGCGGCGCAGCTCGCCGAGAAGGGCATCCGCGTCAACGGCGTCGCGCCGGGGCCGGTGTGGACGCCGCTGCAGGTCTCGGGCGGCGCGACGATGGAGAAGCTCGAACAGTTCGGCAGCCAGACTCCGCTCGGCCGCCCCGGCCAGCCGGGCGAACTCGCCAACATCTATGTCGCGCTCGCCGAGAACGATGCGAGCTTCACCACCGGTCAGGTCTATGGCGCGATGGGCGGCGGCGGGCTTCCCTAACCTGCCGCTGTAACCTGTGCTGTGACCTTCGCAAAACGCCCGTCGTTCCGCACTTGTTCTCGCAGAACAAATGCGATACATCGTCGTCACGCATTGAACGCGACGGGCGTTCGGTCTAGCGACGGGAGCTACCAATGGCGGTATCTTTGAAGGTCATCGACAGCAAAATGGCAGCATCCACGGACAAGGCCGCCGAAAAGGCCAAGGACGAGCGCGCGAAGGCGCTCGAAGCCGCACTCGCGCAGATCGATCGCGCGTTCGGCAAGGGCTCGGCGATGAAGCTGGGTTCGAAGCAGACGATGCAGGTCGAGGTGATCTCGACCGGCTCGCTCGGCCTCGACATCGCGCTCGGGGTCGGCGGTCTGCCGCGCGGCCGCGTGATCGAGATCTACGGTCCCGAATCATCGGGCAAGACGACGCTCGCGCTCCACGTGATCGCCGAGGCGCAGAAGACCGGCGGCACCGCGGCGTTCGTCGATGCCGAGCACGCGCTCGATCCGGTCTATGCCAAGAAGCTCGGCGTCAACATCGACGAGCTGATCGTCTCGCAGCCCGACACCGGCGAGCAGGCGCTCGAGATCGTCGACACGCTGGTGCGCTCGAACGCGATCGACGTGCTGGTGGTCGATTCGGTCGCGGCGCTCGTGCCGCGCGCCGAAATCGAAGGCGAGATGGGCGACAGCCATGTCGGCCTGCAGGCGCGTCTGATGTCGCAGTCGCTGCGCAAGCTCACCGGCTCGATCAGCCGTTCGCGCTGCATGGTGATCTTCATCAACCAGCTGCGCATGAAGATCGGCGTGATGTACGGCAATCCCGAGACGACGACCGGCGGCAATGCGCTGAAATTCTACGCCTCGGTCCGGCTCGACATCCGCCGCACCGGGCAGATCAAGGATCGCGATGAGATCATCGGCAACACGACGCGCGTCAAGGTCGTCAAGAACAAGGTCGCTCCGCCGTTCAAGCAGGTCGAGTTCGACATCATGTACGGGCAGGGCGTGTCGAAGATCGGTGAGATCCTCGATCTCGGCGTCAAGGCCGGGCTGGTCGAGAAGTCGGGCGCGTGGTTCTCGTATGACAGCGTCCGCATCGGCCAGGGCCGCGAGAATTCGAAGACGTTCCTCAAGGAGCATCCCGAAATGTCCGACCGGCTCGAAGCCTCGATCCGCGCGCGCACCGACAAGGTCGCCGAGGAAATGATGGTCGGCGGCGAGCCCGACGACGGGGACGAACCCGAGATGTGAGTTCGCTCCGGGCCGGTCGGTCCGGGGCAGGGAGCGACGGCAGGGCTCGGCCGCGCTCTTACGACAGGCGGCATGACCACGCCGTCGCAAAACCGGGAAGGCCCGCCAGCAATGGCGGGCCTTTCATATGGTGGGCTCGCCAGTGAGCGCCTCGCCAGTGGCGAGCTCTCCAGTGGCGGTCTCGCCAGTGACGGGCGCGCCAGTGACGGGCTCTCCAGAGAGGGCGCGTCGGTAATGGGCGCGTCAGTAAGGGTTGGGTCAGTGACGGGCGTCTCAGTGGCGGCGTGGTGAGTGGCGATGTCGCCACACGGCAGGCCCATCACGGGATCGGCCGCCAATCCAAAAGCCCCCCGTCACCCCGGCCTCGTGCCGGGGTCCACCCCTCTGCCCGAGCAGCATCCGAAGTCGGGGAACACCGATGCCGGTCGGTCCTGGCATCGTCGCGACGAGGCGAACCCCGTTACATTACGACTTTAGTGCGAGCTTCCGCGTTCCGCGCTACGATCTAGACGATCGACCCATCGGAGCGCGCGCATGACCCTCATCGTCCACCACCTCAACAATTCGCGTTCGCAGCGCATCCTGTGGATGCTCGAGGAGCTCGGGTTGGCGTACGAGCTCAAGCGCTATCAGCGCGACGCCAAGACGATGCTCGCCCCGCCCGAACTGAAGCGCGTCCACCCGCTCGGTAAGTCACCGATCCTCGAGGACACCGCCGCCGGGCAGACCCTGGCCGAGACCGGTGCGATCATCGACTATCTCGTCGAATATGCCGACGGCAAGCTCGGGCCGCCGGCGCACCGCGACGACGTGCTGCGCTATCGCCAGTTCCTGCATTATGCCGAAGGTTCGGTGATGCCGCCCCTGCTGTTGCTGCTCGTGCTCAACCGCATCCCGGTGATCGGCGCAACCGCTGCGAAGCGCATCCAGCCGATGATCGACGTCCATCTCGACTATGTCGAATCCGAACTCGCCAAGCGCCCGTGGTTCGCGGGCAGCGAGCTGACCGGCGCCGACATCATGATGAGCTTCCCGCTCGAAGCCGCCAAGAGCCGCGCCGGGCTCGACGACAGCCGCCCCGCGACGATCGCCTGGCTCGACAAGATCCACGCCCGCCCGGCCTATCAGGCCGCGCTCGAAAAGGGCGGCCCCTACGCTTATGCGTGAGCAGGCCTGCCACACACTCCGGCACCCCGGGCCCGTCCCGGGTTCCACCGTGATCCCGCTCTTGCCGTCGTAGCACGCGCGGCCCGGTAGACCCCGGCACGAGACCGGGGTGACGGTAGGAAGGAATCGCGCGCTGACCGCTATGCCCGATGCGGCGCGTGCGGCGGTTCGACTTCCGCCGCCACCGGCTCACCAAGCGCGCCCTCCCACTTCGCCACCACCGTGGTCGCCACCGCGTTGCCGACGACATTGGTCGCCGATCGCCCCATGTCGAGGAACTGGTCGACCGGCAGGATCAGCAGCAGCCCCGCCTCGGGGATCCCGAACTGCCCCATCACCGCCGCGATCACGACGAGCGAGGCGCGCGGCACGCCGGCGATCCCCTTCGAGGTGATCATCAGCACGAGCAGCATGACGATCTGCGTGCCGAGCGGCAGGTCGATCCCGTAGACCCGCGCGATGAACAGCGTCGCGAAGGTCATGTACATCATCGACCCGTCGAGGTTGAACGAATAGCCGAGCGGCAGCACGAAGCTCGAGATCCGCCGCAGCACGCCGAACCGGTCGAGCGCCTCGAGCGTGCGCGGATACGCCGCCTCGGACGACGCGGTCGAGAACGCCAGCAGGATCGGCTCGCGGATATAGCGTGCCAGGCCAAACGCCCGCGGCCCGACGAACACGAACGCCGCGCCGAACAGCAGCAGCCACAGCGTCGCGAGCCCCAGATAGAAGCCCCCGACGAACAGCCCGAGCGACCACAATATGCCGAGCCCGTTGACCGTGATGGTCGCGGTGATCGCCGCGAACACCGCCAACGGCGCGCAGCGCATCACGTAATCGGTGATCTGCAGCATCATCGCGGCGAGCGCCTCGGCGCCGCGCACGATCGGTTCGCCCTTCTCGCCGATCGCCGTGAGAGCAACGCCGGCGAACACCGAGAACAACACGATCTGGATGATCTCGTTGGTCGCCATCGCCTCGACGATCGAGGAGGGCACGATATGCGTGATGAAATTGGTGAGGTTGAACGCCTTCTCGTCGAGCCCGACCGAGGCGGCGGGCGGCGGCAGCTTGAAGCCGAAGCCGGTGCCCGGCGCGACCAGGTCGATCACCGCCTCGATCCCGTGGAACAGCAGCAGCCCGAGCGCGAGCGATACGAGCGATGCGGTGACGAACCACGCCATCGTACGCCCCCCGACGCGGCCGAGCGCGGTGATGTCGCCCATATGCGCGATCCCGACGACGAGCGTCGAGAAGACGAGCGGCGCGATGATCATCTTGATCAGCCGCAGGAAGATCGTCGTGACGATCGTGAAGCCCGCGCCGATCTCCTTGAGCCGCGCGGTCGCTTGCGGGCTGCCGTCGGCGATCTGGAAATTGATCGCCCAGCCGACGATCAACCCGAGCACCAGCCCGATCAGAATATAGCTAGTCAGCCGTTTCGCCACGTGTCGCCCCAGTTTTCATCTTTCGGGTCATCAAGGGGAGATTATCCGCGCGGTCAAGCGCACACCGCGGGTCGGGGCCGGTCGGGGCGTTGCGGCTCGAGCGCAGGGCTGGCAGAGCGGTACCCGAATGGGAGAGTGCGAGCATGGCCGATCAGAACCGAACCGCGTTGGTGCCACGCGGAGCGATCACACGGCGCGCGCTCGTCGGCGCAGCGGTCGCGATCCCCGCTTTGTCGTCCGCGGTGGTCCGCGCCTCCGCGCCGGATCTGGCGGGCCTGCGCCCGCTGACCGTCGGCACGACGCCGATCGGACCGGCCGAACGCCGCGCCCGGATCGAGCGCGCGCAGGGGCTGATGCGCGCGAACGGGATCGGCGCCGTCCTGATCGAATCGGGGTCGAGCCTGGTCTATTTCACCGGAATCACCTGGCATCGCAGCGAACGCCTCACCGCGGCGATCCTGCCGGTCGAGGGCGAACCCTGCATCGTCACGCCGTTCTTCGAGGAACCCTCGGTCCGCCAGACGCTCGGCGTCCCGGCCGAGGTGCGCGTCTGGCAGGAGGACGAGGACCCCGCGACGCTCGTCGCCGGTTTCCTGCGCGACCGCAAGCTCGCCGGCCGCCCGATCGCGATCGAGGAGACGGTGCGCTATTTCGCGGTCGACGGGCTCGCGCATGCGCTGCCGGGCGCGAAGATCGTGAGCGCCAACCCCGTCGTGCGCGGCGTGCGGATGCGCAAGACCGCCGCCGAGATCGCGCTGATGCAGACCGCCACCGACGTCACGATCGCGGCCTATCGCTGGACCTGGCCGCGCGTCGAAAAGGGCATGAAGCCAGCCGACATCGCCGCGCTGATGAACGCCGCGACGGTGCAGCTCGGCGGCGACCCCGAATTCGCGCTCGTCCTGATCGGCCCCGCCGCCGCCTTCCCGCACGGCAGCCGCGATCCGCAGATCGTCGCCGACGGGCAGGTCGTGCTGATGGATTGCGGCTGCACCGTGCAGGGCTATCAATCCGACGTCTCGCGCACCTTCGTCTACGGCGCGGCGAGCAAGGAGCAGCGCACGGTGTGGGACCAGGTCCGCACCGGCCAGGCGAAAGCCTTCGCTGCGGCGCAACTCGGCACGCCGGCGGGCGCGGTCGACGACGCGGTCCGCGGCTATTACGCCTCGCTCGGCTATGGCCCGCGCTACGCGCTCCCCGGCCTGTCGCACCGCACCGGCCACGGCATCGGGCTCGACGGACACGAGCCGGTCAACCTCGTCCACGGCGAAACGACCCGGCTTGCGGAGGGGATGTGCTTCTCGGACGAGCCGGGGCTGTATCTGCCCGGCAAGTTCGGCGTGCGGATCGAGGATTGCTTCCACATGACCGCGGCGGGGCCCAAATGGTTCAGCGCGCCGCCGACGTCGCTCGACGCGCCGCTCGGATGACGCGGCGCGGGGCCGGCACGATTGATGCTGTGCTTGCGCCGAAACGGCCTGATGGTGGGGCGGGGTGTCTAGATTTTGGGACGAAGCCGTCGTTCGAGGATTCAGCCGTGAACGTCAGGTTTCAGTTAAACTGGCCATTCGCGGGGCTTTCGAGATCAGCTGGGTCTGCAAGGAAGCGACTTAGCCGAGATTGGTCTCACGCGAGAAAAGTTGCCGCTGCTCCCTGCCATATCACGGCACGGCAAAGCTGTACGATGCGTTCTATCGATCAGAACTTGAACCGGAAGCCCGCCTCGTAGCTTTGATCGTAGAATTCGCGCTGCGTCGTGCGGTTCGCAAATCCTTCATAGTATCGCAGCGGCGAATTGTTCAGGTTCTTCGCATTGAAGTACACCGCCATGTTGCGCGTCGCCTGATAGGACGAGGTCAGATCCAGCTGGGTCCGCTGGTCCTCGAACGTGTCGAACCCGGCACTCCCGCCGGCACCGAAGATCGCCGCATCGACATGACTGAGCGAAAGCCGCAACTGAAGCCCGTGCGCTTCGTAATAGGCCGCAAGGTTGTACGTCAGCGGTGACGTACCCTGCAGGCGACTGGTTTCGCCGGGCCGGATCGCGAATTTCGACCAGACATAGGTCACGTTGCCCAGCACGCCGAAGCCGTCGAACGGGGCCGACAGGAAACTCAGTTTCTGATTGTACTGCGCCTCAATTCCCCGCGCGTGCGAGGTCTTGGTATTGGTGTAGCTGGATACGTCATAGCCCGGAAAGGAAGCGCCGCTGCCGTCGACATAGGTTACGTTCTGCTGGAGATTGTTGACGATATAATTGGTGAATTCCTTGTCGAACCCGCCGACCGACACGATCCCCGAATTGGGCAAATAATATTCGATCTGCGCGTCGAATGCGTTCACCGTAGTGGGCTTGAGATTGGGATTTCCGACCGATACCGCGAGGTTGCCCGTATCGATGACGGCCCCCGACAGCAGCTGCAGGAAACCGGGCCGGCCGATCCCCGTCGAGTAGGTTGCGCGCGCGACGAACTTCGGGGTGATGTCGTAGCGCAGCTGAAGCGTCGGAAAGACATTCGTGTAAGCCGACTTGCGCGCCGAGGGCGTGAAGCGGTTGCCGTTGGTGACGCTCGTCCCGCGATAGGTGCCGTCGGTATTCTCGACGCGCACCCCGGCCAGGACGCCGAGCTTGCCGAACGTGCCGGTATATTGCGCATAGCCTGCATAGACGTTCTCGGTATCGTTGAACGATGCCTGCGCATTGCGCACGGCGTTCGCCGCGCTGGTGAACTGGGCCAAGGGTGCGAGCACCGCGCGGACTGCCCCGATCCCCGGCGCATAGCCGACGTTGAAGGCGCCGTCGTAATAGTCCGTATAGGGGCCGCCGCCCAGCACTGCGGCCAGCGATGTCGTCGGGACGCCCGCATAGCTCAGGTTGTTGGGCTGGTCGATCTTGTCGCGGAAGCGGAGTTTGCCGCCGAACTGGAACCGTCCGTCCCCGCCGAGCAGTGTGGTGGGTACGGTGATGTTGAGCACGCCGGCATATTCGCGGTCGTGCGCCCGTTCGGTGGCGTTATTGGCGCCCGTCAGCGTGAACTGCGTCGGATCGCCTGGATTGAAGCCGGTCGGCGTCAGCGTTGGATACAGTCGCGTGGCATTGTCATAGGCGACGGTGAAGCCGGGCTGCCCAACGCGCGAGAACGTCGTGTTGCGATCATAGTCGCGGTGATAGGTCGAGGCGGTATAGGACAGCTGGTAATCGATGATCACCTTGCCGAAATCGTTGCGACCGCCGGCGGCGGCGATGAAATTGAGGTGCGATTCCTGTTCGTCGCGCAGCGTCACGCGGGCATCGACGCCGGTCGCGGTGATGACGTTGCCACTCTGCGTGGTCGCGTCGCCGAGGCCGCGATATTGCAGGATCGAGCGATGGACCGACTCGGTGTAGCCGGCATTGTTGGCGCGCAGATAATAATGGCTCTGCGCATCCGGGTTCCAGTCGAGCTCGCCCCCGAAACCGAAGCGGCGGCGGTTGTACGAATAGCGCCGCAGGTCGAGCGCATCGAGCACCTTGTCGCCCGGCGTCCCCGGTTGCACCGCATCGAGCAAACCCGGCTCGACGTCGTCGAAGCCGCGCTGGTCGGTGTGGAACGACCCGGTCAGCACGATCGCGAACTGCTTGTCCGGACCGAACGCCGTTCCCGCCGCCGCCTCGCCGATGAAGACATCGCCATTGTTGTGCGCGCTCTGATAGCCGCCGCCGATCGTCCCTTCGAAGAACGGCTTGGTCAGGCCGACCGCGGTGCGCGGCGTCAGTTCGACCGATCCGCCGAGCCCTTCGGCCTCCTGATCGGGTAGCCCGCTCTTGCGGACGACGAGGCGATCGACCGCGCCGATCGGGACCGTATCGAGTTCGACCGCACGACCGCCGCCACCGAAATAGGTGCCGCCGGGCTGGGTGTTGAGCAAGGTGACGCCGCCGAACGTCGTGCCGTTGAGGTTACCGTCGATCCCGCGGATATTGACGAAGCGCCCTTCGCCGGTGTCGATCGCCAGGCTGACGCCGGGAACGCGACCGAGCGCCTCGGCGGCGTTGAAGTCGGGATATTTGACGATGTCCTCGGCGGACTGAACGTTGATGAGATTGGGCGCCGCCTTCTCCTCGGCGCGCGCGGTTTTCGCCGCGCGCGTCGCGGTGACGACGATGTCACTGTCCGCCGGGTCGGCCGGTCCTGCCGCGACCTGGGCGCTCGCGCCGAGCGGTGCCAGCGCGAACGCCGTCGTGGAGATAAGCAACAGTGCTCGCGTCTTCGTCATGGTCCCAGTCCTTGCGCTGAGCGGTCGACAACGACTGCGCGTTATGACGCTCCCGAAGAGGTTCGGGTGGGACTCAATTGTTACAGGACGGCGAATTTATCTTTGTTTCTTATTAGGTTGGCAAGAATCAATATTGGCGCGGCCGGCGCACCGCCACGACTCTATTGAGATCATTCAACAAAATTTCGATGATCGGCAAACCGCACCTTCAGCGCGCTGGTTTGACCACCAGAATATGGAAGGAGCCCGGCACCATCGCGGGACGACCGCCGCCCGCCACTGGCGGGCCGAACGTCGCGGTTGGCAGATACAGCGCGCCAGTCTTGGGATCGAGCGCGCCGGTGCGCGCGCCGACCTCGGTCTTTACCGCACCGACCGCTTCGACACTCGCACCCTTCAGCGAAAGGATGTCGAGCACCCCGTCCTTCCCGCAGGGGATGAAGGCGAGCCCGCGCGCCTCGTCCATGATCACGGCGTCCGGTCCCGAACCGATATCGACGAGCGTGGTCAGCTGCCGCCGACCGGCATCGACGATGGCGGCCTTGCCGTTGGCGCACGAAGCGATCAGGCGGTCGTGCGCGCTGTCATAGCCGAGCCCGGTCGGCGCCTTGCAGCCCGGCAGCGCGATCGCCTTGCCAGCAACCCCACGTGCGACGTCGACCGTCTCGATCTCGTCGGCATCCTCATTGTTGACGAACAGCGTCCCGTCCGCGCCGAACGCGGCATATTCGAGCGCGGGCTTGACCTGAATCGTCCGAGACACCTTGCTCGTAGCGAGCTCGATCACCGACACGGTGCCGCTATCGGCATTCATGACATAGGCATGGGTCTTCTGCGGGTCGAGAATGGCGGCGTCCGGTTTCTTGCCGACCGCGATGCTGGCGGTTTGGGCGCCCGAGCGCAGATCGTACAAGCGCACCGTGCCATCGGTCCCGCTCGTCACCAGCAGCTTGCCGCCGCGCAGCGGCACGACCGCATGGCCGCGCTGCACGCTGCCGAGCGAGGTGACCTTCCCGGTCGCCACGTCCAGCACCGTGACCGCGTTGCTGCGCGCGACATACACGAACGTGCCGTCCTCGTCGGCGCGGGCATAGTCCCACGATCCATCGGGCCCGGCGATCGACTGGGCGACGGCATAGGTCGGCATGGGCTTCGCCGCGAGCGCGGACGGCGTAACGGCAGTGGCGGCGAGCAGGACGAGAAGCGAAGGGCGGCGCATTGCAGTCTCCACGAAGATGAGGGCCGGCTTTTGCCCCAGCACGCGCGCGCGGTCACGTTAGGGATCGCTAACCCACCGACCCACCGCCGGGCTCGACCCCCCGTCCATGCAGCGCGAAAGCGAGGCGCACCCGCAATCCGGGGCGATTGTCGAGCAGGTCGAGGCGAACGTGATGCAGCGCCGCAATGGCGGCGGCCAGCGCCATACCGAGCCCGGCGCCCGGCAAGTTCCGGCTGCGGTCAAGGCGATAGAAGCGCGTCAGCACGGCGTCGCGTTCGTGCGGCGGAATGCCGGGTCCGTCGTCGCTGACGCTCGCGACGATCGCGCCGTCGATCCGCTCGAGCCGGCTGACGATCGTGCTGCCGCGCGGGGTATGGCGGATTGCATTGTCGATCAGATTGGTCATCATCTGCGCCAGCAGTTCGGCATCGCCCTCGACCAGCAGACCGTCGGCATGCTCCGCGACGAGGCTTTTGCCAGCGTCCTCGGCGACCGGCTGATATGCGGCGATCACCCGCCCGACCAATTCGCTCAGGTCGAGTGTAGCGAAGTATTGGCGCCCGTCGCCCCCCTCGAGCGTCCCGATCCGCAACAGCGCCCGGAAGATCGCGAGAACCTCGTCGGTCTGTGCGATAGCGGTGTCGATGCCGGCCTCGATCCGCGCCGGGTCCCGCGCGTCGCGGGTTTGCTCGAGTTGCTGGCGAAGCCGCCCGAGCGGAGTCCGGAGATCGTGCGCGATGTCGGTAGTGACCTGGCGCAGGCCGTCCATCAGCGCGTCGATCCGGTCGAGCATCGCATTGAGGTTGGTGGAAAGCTGGTCGAATTCGCGGCTGATGCCGATCGGCGGCAGGCGCTCCGCCGTATTACCCGCCATCACCCTGCCGATCGCGGCATTGACGCGGTCGAGCCGACGCATGAAGAGCGCGCCGATCGTATAGCCACCCAACAGCGCAAGCCCGGTGATCGCCGCTCCCGCCACGACCAGGAAGCGGTCGAGGCCACGCCGCAATTCCTGAATGTCGTAGGTGTCGGTGGCGACGACGAGCGTGCCGCCGCCGGGGAGGGCAACCCCGAGGCTCTTCAAGGTTTCGGCGGCGGGGTCCTGCGGGTCGTCGTGCACCGCGACCTGCCCCCAGCCGAGCCTGACCGTCGGCGCGCCGATATCGTCGACCAGCAGCCGTCCCGCGCGGTCGATCACCTGGTATCGGAACGCTTCCGCGCCGCTCGCGCGCCGATGCCGGGCGATCGCCCCGAGCAGGCTCGGCCGCCCTCCTTCGCGATCCTCGCCCGCGAGGATCGCGGCCTCGCTGGTCAAGCCGCCTTCGGTGGCGTCGACCGCATAATGCGCGATCGACCGCTCGACGACGCTCAAGACGAGCGCGGATCCCGCTGCGAACGCGAGCGCGAGCAGGCAGGCGAAGCGGAACGCTCCGCTCCGGAAACCGCTAAGCCAGGCCATCGCACCGATAACCCGATCCGCGCACCGTTTGGATCAGTTCCTGATCGAAGCCACGATCGACCTTCGAGCGCAAGCGACTCATGTGGCTTTCGACGATGTTGGTCTGCGGGTCGAAATGGAACGACCACACGTTTTCGAGCAGCATCGTCCGGGTGACGATCTCGCCCGCGTGCCGCATCAGATATTCGAGCAGCTTGAACTCCTGCGCCTGCAACGGGATCGTGCGTCCGCCACGCCGCACGCTGCGCTTGATCAGGTCGATTTCGAGATCGGCGACGCGCAGCACCGTCGCGACATCCTGGGCCGGCTGGCGGCGCAACAGCGCGTTGACCCGGGCGAGAAACTCGATCCCGGCGAACGGCTTGACCAGATAGTCGTCCGCGCCGGCGTCGAGCCCTTCGACACGGTCATGAACCCCGTCGATCGCGGTGAGGAAGATCGCGGGCGCGCGCACGCCGGCCGCGCGAAGCGCCTTGAGCACGCCGAGCCCATCGACCCCAGGGACCATGCGATCGAGGATCAGGACGGCATGATCGCCGCTGGACCCGAGGACGATCGCGTCGCTCCCGTTGTCGCAGGCGTCGACGACATGCCCCGCCGCCACCAGCGTACGCTCCAGATGGGTGCGGGTCGCCTCGTCATCCTCGAGCAGCAGCAGTTTCACCGCATCACCTCCACCAGCCGCCTAGCACGAACGCCTAGCCGGACGTCACGCTTCGCGCGCAAGTTGGGAATAAACAACATCCGGATCATCACCCGCCTATGCCATATCGCGCGATAGGCGCACGTCCGTACCGTCGCCTGGCTTCCGGAGTTGCATGCGTTGAGACGTCCCCTATCGCGCCGCGCCATGGTCGCGCTCGCCGCGCTGAGCGGGGTGACCGGGTGCGCGCGCTACACCCCGCTGCCGCTTGCGACCGCGCCGCCGCTGGCGACCGACGTACGATCGCTGGCGCGCGCGGAAACCATCGTCGGGACGGAGCCGCTGTCGGTCGCGCGGGTGGTCGACCTCGTCCTCGCGAACAACCCCGACCTCAAGGCGGCACGGTTGCGCCGCGAAATCGCCGCGGGCCAGACGCGGCAGGCCGGCGTCCTGCCCAATCCGTCGCTGACCGGCGCCTTCCTTCCGCTGCTGTCGGGTGGCGGGTCGGTGCCCGCGTGGAACATCGGGCTCAGCCAGGACATCAAGGCGCTGCTCACCTACCGCACGCGCCGCCGCGCCGCGATCGACAGCGAACGCCAGGTCGCCGCCGATATCGTCTGGCAGGAATGGCAGGTCGCGGGACAGGCGCGGCAAGTCGCCGGGGACCTGATCCTCGGCGCGGCCAGTCGGCAAAGCTATGTCGCGGCCTATCGATTGCTCGCCGCGCGCAACGCCAAGCTCGAACAGGCGCTCGCCGCGCGCAACGTCACGCTGGTGACGGTCGCGCCCGACCGGGTCGCACTGCAGGCCGCGCGGACCGCGCTCGATGCGCTCGATCAGCGGCAACTGGCTTTAATGCATCAGCTCGACGCGTTGCTCGGGCTCGCGCCGGACGTCGTCGTCCCGCTCGCGACGCAACTCGATCTGCCGCAGTTCGACCCCGCCGCGATCCGCGCCGGGCTCGCGACCTTGCCCGACCGCCGCCCCGATCTGATCGCGCTGCGGCTGGGCTATGCCGCCGCCGACGAACAGTTGCGCCAGGCCATCATCGCGCAGTTCCCCGATCTGGTGCTCGGCGGCAGCGTCAGCAGCGACAGCTCGAAGGTCATCAACAGCGGCCCCAATGCCGCGATCGGCCTGCCGATCTTCGACCGCAACCAGGGCAATGTCTTGATCACCCGTGCGACCCGTGCCCAGCTCCATGCCGACTATACGGCGCGCCTCGCGACGGCGATCGGCACTGTCGGCGCGCTGCTGCGCGAGATCGAGCAGCTGTCCGCGCAACTCGCGGTCGCACGCCGCGACCTGCCTGCGGCGCGCTCCGCCGCCGAGCGGGCGCAGGCCGCGTTCGGCGCCTCCAACATCGACGAGCGGGGCTATGTCGACCTCGTCTACAACCGCTTTGCCAAGGAACAGGAGATCATGACGCTCGAACTGGGGCTGCTCGATCGACAGGTCGCGATCCAGACACTCGTCGGCGATGGCCTGCCAACCGTGGATTTGCCCACCGGCGATGCTCGCACGGTGCCGCAATGAGGGCGCCGCTTTGCCTGTCGATCGCGCTGGCGCTGTCGGGATGCGGCGCGGGGGGTAACTCCGAGGCCGCGCAAACGGCGGTACCGAGCGCGCTCGTTTCCACCGTCGCGCCGGCGCAAGGGTCGTTGCCGCAAACCGTCACCGCTTACGGCTCGGTCGCGCCGGCGCTGAACGGAACGCGCACCTTGAACGAGGCGCAACCGGGCCAGATTACCCGGCTGATGGTCGTACCCGGCACCGCGGTCCGCCGTGGTCAGCCGCTCGCCACCTTCGCCACCGCGCCCGCGTCGCGAAGCCTGTACCGACAAGCGATCGACGCGCTGACCGCGGCGCGCAAGCAACGCACGACCACTGCGCAGTTGTTGTCGCAGCACCTCGCGACGCAGGACCAGCTCGTCCAGGCGGAAAAGGCGGTGTCCGACGCGCAGACCGCGCTCGCCGCGCTGCAGGCGGATGGCGCGGGGAACGGCGAACAGACGCTGACCGCGCCGTTCGACGGCGTCGTCACCGCCGTCAGCGTCGCGCAGGGTGACCGGACGCAAGCGGGCGCGCCGATCCTGACGGTCGCCAAGGCCGGCGGCATCGTCGTGACCGCTGGGGTCGATCCTGCCGAGCGCGGTCGCGTCGCGGTTGGGCAATCGGCGTCGCTCGTCCGGCTGTCGGGCGGAACGCCGCTGGCCGGGCGGGTGCTGCGGGTCAGCACTGCGCTCAATGCCAAGACACGGATGATCGATGTCGACGTGGCATTTCCGGCCGGGAGCCTGTTGCCGGGCGAAGGCATGCAGGTCGCGATCTCCACGGGGCAGATCGCCGGCTGGGTCGTGCCGCATCGGTCGGTCGTCACCGCGGGCCGGCCGGCGCACGTCTTTCAGGTCGGCGGCGGCAAGGCGGTCGCCGTCCCCGTCACGGTGCTGCTCGCCTCCGACGCGGGCGATGTCGTCAGCGGGCCGATTGATCCTCGGCATCGCCTGATCGTCGATGGCGCTTATCAGGTCAGCGACGGTGCCGCCGTGCGGTGGACGCGCTGATGCTCGAACGGTTGCTGCGCGAGCAATCGCGCGCCTTCGTCCTGATCGCCCTCGCGCTGGCGCTGGCGGGGCTCGTCGCCGCGCTGTCTTTGCCGATCGGCCTGTTTCCGCAGGTGTCCTTCCCGCGCGTCGTGGTCGATCTCGATGCCGGCAGCCGCCCCGCCGACCAGACCGCGCTGACCGTCACCCGCCCAATCGAGGAAGCGCTCCGCGCGATTCCCGGTGTGCAGGACGTCCGCTCCGCGACCAGCCGCGGCTCGGCGCAGATCTCGATCGATTTCGGCTGGGGTCGCGACATGGTCGCGAGCACGCTGCTGGTCGATTCGGCGATCGCGCGGACGATCCCGTCGCTCCCGACCGGCACGCAATACACCGTCCGGCGGATGGACCCGACGGTGTTCCCGATCATCTCCTATGCGCTCGTCTCGACCGCCGCCGATCCGGTCGCGCTGCAGGATATCGCGAAATACCAGATAACCCCGCTGCTCTCCGCGGTGCCAGGGCTCGCGCGCGTCGGGGTGCAGGGGGGCGACACCGCCGAGGTGCAGGTGCTCGCCGATCCGCACCGGCTCGCCGATCACACTCTGTCGATGGCCGACCTCGCCACCGCGATCCGCAACGGCAATGTGCTGAGCGCGGTCGGACAGGTGCAGGATCGCGGCCGCCTGTCGCTCGTCATCGCCGATCGCAGCGTGACGACCGCGGCGCAGATCGGCGCGATCGTCGTTTCCGCCGATCCGCAGGGCGTCGTCCGCGTGCGCGACGTGGCGAGCGTGCAGAACGGTGCCGTCCCGGTCTGGCAGCGCATCGTCGAGGACGGCACGCCCGCGGTGCTGTTCAACATCTACGAACAGCCCGACGGCAATGCGGTCCAGATCGCGCAGGCCGTCCAGCAGAAGCTCGCCACGCTTGCGCTCCCGCCTGGCGTCAAATTGGTGTGCTGGTACGACCAGAGCGAGCTCGTCACGCAATCGGTCGCGAGCGTGCGCGACGCGGTGCTGATCGGGCTCGTGCTCGCAGCCCCGGTGCTGCTGGGGTTTCTGCGCAGCTGGCGGGTGACGCTGGTCGCGGTCATCGTCGTGCCCGCGACGCTCGCGGCGACGGTGCTCGTCCTCAGCATGCTGGGGATGAGCTTCAACATCATGACGCTCGGCGGGATCGCCGCGGCGGTCGGGCTGCTGATCGACGACGTCATCGTGATGGTCGAACATATCGCGCGCCGCGCCGGGGCGATCGGCGCGGATGGCCGCCCCGCCGGCGACGCTGCGGTGATCCCGGCGGCGCGCGAGTTCCTCGCGCCGCTCACCGGATCGAGCCTCGCGACGCTGATCGTGTTCGTGCCGCTGTCGTTCCTGACCGGGGTCACCGGCGCCTTCTCCAAGGCGCTGTCGCTGACGATGGCGGCGGCGCTCGCAATCTCCTGGGCGATGACCGCCTTCGTGGTGCCGGTGCTGGTGCGCTGGCTGGTCGATTTCAGCGCGTGGCATGACCCCGGTTCTCCCGGCGTCGGGCGTGTGGCGCGGGTCCACGACCGCATTCTCGACCGGCTGTCGGCGCGACCCTGGCTGCTTGCCGTCGCCGCAGTGCCACTGCTGGTGATCGGCTATATCAGCTACGAAAACGTGCCGAGCGGCTTCATGCCAAAGGTCGACGAAGGCGGGTTCGTAATGGACTATTACACCGCGCCCGGCACGTCGCTCGACGAGACCGGCCGGCAGGTTGGCCAGATCGACGCGATGCTGAAGGCCAATCCGGCGGTCCTGACCTTCTCGCGCCGGCTCGGCACCGGGCTCGGCGGCGATCTCGGGCAAAGCTATCACGGCGACTATTTCGTGCGGCTCAAGCCCGATCATGCCGCCCCGACCGAGGAAATCGCGGCGGCGGTGGCGGACCGGATCACCGCGGAGGTGCCCGGCGTCCAGGTCGAGGTCGCGCAGCTGATCGAGGATCTCATTGGCGATCTGACCGCAGTGCCGCAGCCGATCGAGGTGAAGCTCTATGCCACCGACCCTTCGGTCCTGCAGAGCGAGGCGCGCAAGGTCGCCGCGCTGATCGGCAAGATCGACGGCGTGGTCGAGGTCAAGGATGGGGTGCAGCTCGCGGGGGATGCGCTCGACGTCCATGTCGATCCGGTCCGCGCCGGGCTCGAGGGCGTTTCCCCCGCCGATGTCGAGGCGCAACTCAGCGCCGCGTTGACCGGGAGCGTCGCCACCACGCTCGCCCAGCCGAGCAAGGCGGTCGACGTGCGCGTGCGCTTGCCCGATGCGCTGACGCTCAGCGAAGCCGGGCTCGCCCAATTGCCGATCCGCGCGAGCGACGGGCACGTCTTCGCGCTGTCGCGCGTCGCGACGATCGAGTCGGTGACGGGCCAGCCGCAGATCAGCCGCGAGAATCTCGAGCCGATGATCGCGGTGACCGGGCGGATCCAGGGCCGCGGCATCGGTGCGGCGGTCGGCGACGTGCAGGCGGCGCTCGACCGGCCAAGCGTTCTCGGCGCCGGTGTGCGCTACGAACTGGGCGGCCTCTACCAGCAGCAGCAGATCGCCTTTGCCGGGCTGATCAAGGTGTTCGGCGCGGCGCTGATCGCGGAACTGGCGTTGCTGCTGATTCTCTATCGCCGTTTCTGGTTGCCGCTGATCATCATCGGCTGTTCGCTGCTGTCGACCACCGCGGTGTTCACGGCGCTCTGGGCGGCGGGGGTCGATCTCAACATCACCGCGCTGATGGGTATGACGATGATCATCGGCATCGGGACCGAGATGGCGATCTTCTACGTCTCGGAATTCGAGGAACTGGCCCGGACCATGCCGTCCGCGGAAGCGACGCGCGCGGCAAGCCGCAACCGGCTCCGCCCGATCACGATGACGACGCTGGCGGCGATCTTCACGCTGCTGCCGCTGGCGCTGGCGATCGGCCAGGGCTCGGGGATCCAGCAGCCGCTCGCGATTGCGATCATTGCCGGCCTCATGCTGCAATATCCATTAGTGCTGCTTGCGATGCCGGTCCTCGTCCGGCTCACGTTACCAAAGGAGGGGCGACATCCTGTCCCGGTTCCGACGCCTTGATCTTACCGTGGGACAACCAGCTTATCGGTCGTGCCCCATAACCGGCCGTTCGCCGCGACCTTTCGTCCTCCATTGCTGTCGGCGGTCAGATTCACGGGCAACCCGGCACCGATCACGATTGTGCGACAAACAGGTTTTTACGGCATTCGGCCGATGCGAGGCCGAACGTCACGCTGCGTCAATCGTAAACGTCCCAACGACTGACCGCCTGCGCTGCTCGATGTAAGACCGATCTCGAGATTCCGTGATGTGCGATTGAACTGCAACAACTGGTCCCGCATTCGTCCAGCTGCTTAATTGCGTGCGAATGACCGGTTCAGGCATGAGCGGACGTTCGAGCGTCCACCGCGGAATGGCTTAAACTGGTCGCTTGCCGACATGGCTCTGTCCTACATCGCCGCAGTTATGGTATGGAGCGATGCTGCTCTTTGAAATCGTCGGATCCACCGCATCTGCATTAGCGCAGGAATGGAAACGATCGCATTTTTAAATACCACGTCTAGGGGTCAATCGCGTCAACCAGCTACTCCGTTCAACGCTCCGTCCCCGCCTCCGCACACCCGAGACCGCAACCATCGGCATCATCACCATCGCAATACCGCGCCAAGACCAACCGCCCCCCGCTTGAGCTAAGCCGCGCGCTCGCCTAAGCCCACGCGCATGACCCAGCCTTCGATCTCGACGCCCGTCTCGACCAACGACATCCGTCGCAGCTTCCTCGACTATTTCGCGGGCGAGGGCCACGCCAAGGTCGCCTCGGCGCCGCTCGTGCCGCAGAACGATCCGACGCTGATGTTCGTCAATGCCGGGATGGTGCCGTTCAAGAACGTCTTCACCGGGCTCGAATCGCGACCGTACGTCACCGCCACCTCGTCGCAGAAGTGCGTCCGCGCCGGCGGCAAGCATAACGACCTTGACAATGTCGGCTATACCGCGCGCCACCACACTTTCTTCGAGATGCTCGGCAATTTCTCGTTCGGTGATTATTTCAAGGAGCGCGCGATCACGCTCGCCTGGAATTTGCTGACCGGAGAATGGGGGATCGACCCCGACCGGCTGACCGTCACCGTCTATCACACCGACGACGAGGCGTTCGACCTGTGGCGCAAGATCGCCGGGCTCCCCGAAGAGCGCATCATCCGCATCGCGACCAACGACAATTTCTGGTCGATGGGCGACACCGGGCCGTGCGGTCCGTGCTCGGAGATCTTCTTCGATCACGGCGATCACATCCCCGGCGGCCCTCCCGGCAGCCCCGACGAGGATGGCGACCGCTTCGTCGAGATCTGGAACCTGGTCTTCATGCAATATGAGCAGGTAGACAAGGACACGCGCAACCCGTTGCCGCGCCCGTCGATCGACACCGGCATGGGGCTCGAGCGCGTCGCCGCGGTGCTGCAGGGCGTCCACGACAATTACGACACCGATACCTTCAAGGCGCTGATCGCCGCCTCGGTCGCGCAGTCGGGCGCGGCGTTGACGGCGGAGACGCAGGCGAGCCACCGCGTGATCGCCGATCATCTGCGCTCGTCGGGCTTCCTCGTCGCCGATGGCGTGCTGCCGTCGAATGAGGGGCGCGGTTATGTGCTGCGCCGGATCATGCGCCGCGCGATGCGCCATGCGCACCTGCTCGGCGCGAAGGAGCCGTTGATGCACCGGCTCGTCCCCGCGCTCGTCGCGGAAATGGGCGCGGCGTACCCCGAGCTCGTCCGTGCACAGGCTTCGATCGAATCGACCTTGCTGCAGGAAGAGACCCAGTTCCGCCGCACGCTCGTCAACGGCCTGCGCCTGCTCGACGAGGCGACCGCGAGCATGGCGCCGGGCGCGACGCTCCCCGGCGAGACCGCGTTCAAGCTCTACGACACGTTCGGCTTCCCCTACGATCTGACCGAGGACGCGCTGCGCGCACAGGGCTTCGGCATCGACCGCGCGGGCTTCGACGTGGCCATGGCCGAGCAGAAGCGCGCCGCGCGCGCCGCCTGGAAGGGCTCGGGCCAGCGCGCCTCCGACGACGTCTGGTTCGACATCGCCGAGGCGACCGGCAGCACCGAATTCATCGGCTACACCGCCGAGGAAGGCGAGGGCCAGGTCGTCGCGATCGTCAAGGACGGCGTGCGCGTCGAGCGCGCCAGCGCGGGCGAGAGCGTCGAGATCCTGTTCAACCAGACGCCGTTCTACGCCGAGAGCGGCGGGCAGGTCGGCGACACCGGCACGCTCACCGCGCCGGGCGTGCTCGGGCAGGTCGAGGACACGCGGAAGTATCTTGGTCGCCTGTTCGCGCACGCCACGACGATCGCCGAGGGCGAGATTGCGGTCAGTGACGCGCTCCACCTGACGATCGACCGCGCGCGGCGCGACCGCATCCGCGCCAACCACAGCGCGACGCATCTGCTCCACGAGGCGCTGCGCCAGCGGCTCGGCTTGCACGTCGCGCAGAAGGGGAGCCTGGTCGCGCCCGAGCGCCTGCGCTTCGATTTCTCGCAGCCGAGCGCGATCGATCCCGCCGCACTCGCCTTGGTCGAGGCCGATGTGAACTACCACATCCGCGCCAATGGCCCGGTCGCGACGCGGCTGATGACGCCCGACGAAGCGATCGAAGAAGGCGCGATGGCGCTGTTCGGCGAGAAATACGGCGATGAGGTCCGCGTCGTCTCGATGGGCACCGAAGGCGATAAGACCTATTCGCTCGAGCTGTGCGGCGGCACGCACGTTCGCGCGCTCGGCGATATCGGGTTGTTCGCGGTAATTGGCGAGGGCGCGGTGTCGTCGGGCATCCGCCGCGTCGAGGCGCTCACCGGCGAAGCCGCGCGCGCCTATTTCACCGGCCGCGACGAGAAATTGCGCGAGGCGGCGACCGCGCTCAAATCCTCGCCCGACGAAGTGCCCGCGCGCGTCGCCGCCTTGGTCGAGGATCGGCGTCGGCTCGAGCGCGAACTGGCCGAAGCCAAGAAGGCGCTCGCGCTCGGCGGCGGGGCGGGGGCGGCACAAGCTGGCCCCGACACGATCAACGGCGTCGCCTTCCTCGGCCAGATGGTCGACGGCCTCGACCCCAAGGGTCTGCGCGGCACCGTCGATGAGATGAAACAGCGCATCGGGTCGGGCGTGGCGATGATCGTCGCGGTCAACGACGGCCGCGCCTCGGTCGCGGTCGGCGTCACCGCCGATCTCGTCGCGACGCGGAGCGCGGTCGACCTGCTTAAGATCGCGGTCGCCACGCTCGGCGGGCAAGGCGGCGGCGGCCGGCCCGACATGGCGCAGGGCGGCGGACCCGACGGCGCCAAAGCCGATGCGGCGATCGCCGCGGTCAAGGCGGCGCTGGCGACCGCCTGACACCCCCGCGCTGGATCTCAGTCGAGCGTGCTCTGCACGCTCGCCAGCAGTGCGGCCGGTACCTGATCGGGGAGCGCATCGACCGTCTCGGTCGCGCCGTCGCCGGTCCGCGTCAGCCGGTAATAGAGATTGGCGTTGACCTTCGCCCGCGCGGCGAACAGCCGCTCGAGCGCCGCCTGGTCGGCCGAAGACAAAGCGGACCAGGCGATCTTGCCGCGTTGGTGGACATGGCTTCCCGGCCCACCCGCGCCGACGAACCCGCCAAACGCCTCGATCGTGATCTCGCGCATAGCGACAGCCTTTGTTGGAACGACCGCCGCTTGGCCCGGATCACAAGCCGATAGCAGTCCAAGCGTTGTCGACAGCAGTATGGATCGAAGCGTCATCGGGAAACAAGCTCTTCGCGGAAGTCCGGGTGCGCGCAGCAAATTGCGCCATTTTCATGTTCGGCGTCGCGGGTGCCGTCGTCAGCGCCCTGTACCATATCTTGCCCGCCTTTTCCCAGGAATGCCCGCCGATCGCCTTCGCGGCCTTGTAGAAAGCGAGATTGGGCGGTCCGCTCGAGCTATGCGGGTCGAGATTGCCGATGCCGGGATAGTAATGGGCGGGCTGCGGTGCCATGGCGTGGGCGCTGTCGGGCGCGGCCATGTCGCGCAGGCCGGTAAAGCCTTTCTTATGCGCGAGCGGCCCCATGATGTCGGCGCCGATCAGCCAGTCGGCCTGATGAACGTCCTGCCGCTTTTCCCATTGCCGGAACATCGAGCCGAACACGTCGGACATGCTTTCGTTGAGCCCGCCCGCTTCGCCCGAATAAGCGAGACCGAGACTGTGTTGCGTGACGCCGTGGGTGAGTTCGTGGCAGATCACGTCGTTGCCGCGCGTAAAGTCGAGGAAGATCTGGCCGTCGCCATCGCCATAGGTCATCTGGGCGCCGTTCCAGAAGGCGTTGTTATACTTCACGCCGTAATGGACCGAGGAGACCAGCGTCATGTGGTTGCCGTCGATCGAATCGCGCTGGAAGATATCCCAATAGAATTTCGCGACGTTTTCGGACTCGCCATAGGCGCGCTTGATCGTTCCAGTGGTGGACGAGCCCGGATTGGCCACCTGCGCGCCCGGCAGCGTCATCGTATGATGACAATCGAAGATATGCGCCGCGGGAAGCGCTTGCGGGAGCGCCGCGTTGCTCGCGCCCTTCGCGATCGGGAGCTGGATCGCGGCCAGCGTCAGCGCCGCGTTCTGCTGGCGCAGCGCGCGGATCTGGTCGCTGAGCGCGGCGGTGTGATGCAGCGCCTGGCGGGTTTCGTCGGATAGGTCGGGATCGGATGCGAACCGGAGCAGCACGTCGTCCGGAATGATGCAGCAACGACAAGCCATGTTACCCCCTCCTGAGCGATGATGAAGCGATGACGCGATCACGCGCGCAGCACGGCGGGCCGCCGGAAGGTCCCACCACGACCGTCGCAGCAGCGGCCGGGTCCACCGCGGGTTCGGTTCGATCGGGGATGGTTTCGACAGTGCGACCGGTGGCGCCGCTCTTGGTCGCACTCGTGGTCGGTGTCGTCAAAGCCGGTTGCGGCAGTTCCGGACCGACCCGGATGACGGTCGGCGCGAGCCCGGGGCACGATACGCCCGCGCGCGCGCAAGAGTCAGCGCTACGTTACGGAGATACCCTGAAGAATTATCGCGCGCGCATGCCTTATCGAGCAGATGTCATTGCAGCGTTTCGGACCTTGTTTCCGGGGAAAGCGGCGATGCGCCCTCAGCTCATCGTTCCTTCGGTGCGAACCCCGCTGCGAACGCGCTTGAGCCGTGGGACGACCTCCATCTCGGCTGCGGCCTTGATCTCCTGCCGCAGTTCGTCGCGCTTTTCGTGGATCGACGCGATCACCGGCCCGACCGCGACGCCGAGATCGGTCAGCACCGCCTCGGCGAGTTGCAGCGAGCTTTCGAGCGTCTCGGGCACCGCATCGCTCGCGCCCGCCTTGTAGAGCTGCGCGGCATGCGCCGTGTCGCGCGCGCGGACGATGATCGGGAGATCGGGCACCCAGCCGCGGACGCGCCGAGTCATCGAGATGCTCAGCACGGGATCGTTCATCGTCAGGATCAGCGCCTTGGCGCGCCCCAGGTTGAGCCGGTCGACCAGCTCGGGACGCACCACGTCGCCGAAGATCACCGGATAGCCTTCGGCGCGCGCAGCGGTGACCGCGTCGATATCGGCCTCGACCGCGACATAGGGCTGGCCGTGGACCGCGAGCATGTCGCACACCATCCGCCCGACGCGGCCGAAGCCGATCACCACGGTACCTGGTCCCTCGGGCGAAATCTCGGCCTCGGGCAGCGTATCGGCGCGTTGCTCAATCCGTTTCGCCGCGCGCTTGCCGAGCATCGCCAGCAGCGGCGTGATCGTCAGGCCGATCGCGGTCACGGTCTGCCAGAAGCTCGCAAGCCCGGGCGCGAGCAGCTGCGCCTGGCTCGCCGCACCGAGCACGATCAGCGTCGTCTCGGACGGGCTGCCCATCAACACGCCGGTCTCGGCGGCGACCCCGCCGCGGATTCCCGACAGCCGCAGCAGGCCGAAGGTCACCACCGCCTTGATCGCGACGACCGCGGCGATGCCGAGCAGGTAGCGGCTCCAGTCGGCGAGGATCGCGCCGATATCGACGCTCATCCCGACGGTAATCAGGAACACCCCGAGCGCGAGCCCCTTGAACGGCGCGGTCATCACTTCGACCTCGCTGTGATAGTCGGTTTCGGCGATCAGCAGCCCGGCGATCAGCGCACCGACGATCGGCGACAGGCCCGCCGCGGTGGTGGCAAGGCTCGCCGCGATGACGACGAGCAGCGAGGCGGCGAGGAAGAGCTCTGGGCTCTTGGTCCGCGCCGCCTGGGCGAACAGCCGCGGGAGCAGCAGCCGTCCGCCGACGAACAGGATCGCGACGGTCAGCACCGCAAGGCCGCCGACCTTCGCGAACCCCGACCATCCCGCCGCCGCCGCCATCGGGCCGAGCGCACCCAGCACGAAGATGATCGGGACGAGCGCCAGATCCTCGAACAGCAGCATCGCAAAGGCGGTGCGCCCGACCGGGCTTGCGGTCCCCGCGATCGGCAGGACAAGCGCGGTCGACGACAGCGCGAGCGCGATGCCGAGCGCCATCGACCCCGTCCAGTTAAGGCCCAGCAGCAGATGCAACCCCGTGCCGAGGATGATGCCCGATGCGATCAGCTGCGCCGCGCCCGTTCCGAACACCAATTGGCGCATCGACCAAAGCCGCTTGAACGACAATTCGAGCCCGATCGAGAACAGCAGCAACACGATGCCGAATTCGGCGAAGGGTTCGATCGCATGCGGATCGGAGATGGTGATGTGGTACAACCAGGGGTAGCTCGTGACGAGCGCGCCGAGCCCGAACGGCCCGACGAGCAGGCCGACCAGGATGAAACCGATAACGGGGCTGATCTTCGCGCGGGCGAAGGCCGGGATGACCAGTCCCGCTGCGCCGAGAATGACGAGCGCGTCGCTGAAACCGGAAGAGAGAAGGGGGGATGCCATGTCACTGTTAGACCAGCTCGAAGACGCTTTGTCAGCCGATGCGTGACGTGGATGTGGTGATTGTCGGCGGTGGGCCGGCCGGGCTGGTCGCCGGGCTGTTGTTCGCCCGTGCCGGATTGCAGACGGTGGTGCTCGAAAAACATGGCGACTTCCTCCGCGATTTCCGTGGGGACACGGTGCATCCTTCGACACTGCGGATCTTCGCCGAGCTCGGATTGCTCGATGCGCTGCTCGCGCGTCCGCATCAGAAGTTGCGCATGCTCGGTGCGCGGATTGCTGGTGAGCAGCTCGAGCTCGTCGATTTCACGCATCTGCCCGTACCCGCGCCCTACATCGCGTTGATGCCGCAATGGGAGTTTCTCGATTTCGTCGCGGCGGCGGCGGGGCGGTATCCGGGCTTCGCGCTGCGGCGGAATTGCCGCGCTGTCGGGCCGATCGAAGCTGGCGGGCGCGTGGTCGGCGTGCGGACGGGCGATGGCGACGCGATCGAAGCGCGGCTCGTGCTCGCGTGCGATGGCCGGGATTCGCATTTTCGGGCCGGGCTGCCGCTGACCACGGTCGGGGCACCGATGGACGTCTTCTGGTTCCGCCTGCCGAAGACCGAAGCGCCCGACAACGCGTCGATGGGGGTGTTCGACCGCGGCCGGATCTTCGTGCTGATCGACCGCGGTGCTTATTGGCAATGCGCCTTCGTCTTCGCGAAGGGCGCGGCCGACCAGATCCGCGGCGAGGGGATAGCCGCGTTTCGCGAACGCGTCCGCGCGGTCGGGCCGGAAACGGCGGGCGTGGATGCGGCGCTACCGGATTGGGACGCGGTGAAGTTGCTGAGCGTGAGCGTCGACCGGCTCGAGCGCTGGCATCGGCCGGGGTTGCTGGTGATCGGCGATGCGGCGCACGCGATGTCGCCGATCGGCGGGATCGGGATCAATCTGGCGGTCCAGGATGGGGTCGCGGCGGCGAACGTGCTGGCGGGGCCGATGGCGGCGGGCGCTGATCCCGATCCGCTGCTCGAACGGGTCGAGCGACGGCGAAAGGGACCCGCAAGGGTGACGCAGGAGGCGCAACTCCTGGTGCAGGACCGCGTGATCGCACCGTTGCTGGCGAGCTCGGCGCCGGTGACCCAGCCGCCGCTAGCGGCGCAGCTGCTCGATCATCTGCCGCTGCTCAGGCGGCTCCCGGCCCGATTGATCGGGCTCGGCCTCCGGCCGGAGCATGTGCGGTCGCCCGAGGGGTAGCCGAAAAATCCTCCCCCGCCAGGGGGAGGTGGCGCCGAAGGCGACGGAGGGGGAGGAAGCGGCACCTCCGCAACAGAGCGCCGCGCCCCCGCCCCCTCCGTCCCGCTGCGCGTGCCCCCCTTGCGGGGGAGGATTGCGCCTCAGCCGGTGATCTCGCCCATCTTGGCTTCGAGGTTGACGCGGACCTGCTCGAAGAATTGCTCGGTCGTCATCCACGGCTGTTCCGGGCCGATCAACAGCGCGAGATCCTTGGTCATGTGACCGTCCTCGACCGTCTTGATGCAGACGCGCTCGAGCGTCTCGGCGAACTTGGTCACCTCGGGCGTACCGTCGAACTTGCCGCGATACTTGAGGCCGCCGGTCCAGGCGAAGATCGACGCGATCGGGTTGGTCGAGGTCGCCTTGCCCTGCTCGTGCTGGCGGAAGTGGCGCGTGACGGTGCCGTGTGCGGCTTCCGCCTCGACGGTCTTGCCATCCGGGGTCAGCAGCACCGAGGTCATCAGGCCGAGCGAGCCGAAGCCCTGTGCAACCTGGTCCGACTGAACGTCGCCGTCATAGTTCTTGCACGCCCAGACGAACTCGCCGTGCCACTTGAGCGCCGATGCGACCATGTCGTCGATCAGGCGATGCTCGTAGACGATGCCCGCTTCCTTGAACTTGTCCTTGAACTCGGCCTCGAACACCTCGGCGAAGAGGTCCTTGAAGCGGCCGTCATAGGCCTTGAGGATCGTGTTCTTGGTCGACAAATACACCGGCCACTTCAGGTTGAGGCCGTAATGCATCGAGGCGCGGGCGAAATCGCGGATCGAATCGTCGAGATTGTACATCGCCATCGCGACGCCGGGGCTCGGGAACTGGAAGACTTCCTGGTCGATGACCTTGCCGTCGTCGCCCTCGAACACCATCCGCAGCTTGCCGGGGCCGGGGACGAGGAAGTCGGTCGCGCGATACTGGTCGCCGAAGGCGTGGCGGCCAACGACGATCGGGTGCGTCCAGCCCGGGATCAGGCGGGGGACGTTCTTGATCACGATCGGCTCGCGGAAGATCGTGCCGCCGAGGATGTTGCGGATCGTGCCGTTGGGCGACTTCCACATCTTCTTGAGGCCGAATTCCTCGACGCGCTGCTCGTCAGGGGTGATCGTCGCGCACTTCACGCCGACGCCGTATTTCTGGATCGCACGCGCGCTGTCGACGGTGATCTTGTCGTCGGTATTGTCGCGGCTCATCATGCCGAGGTCGTAATATTCGAGATCGATGTCGAGATAGGGGAGGATCAGGCGCTCGCGGATCCACTGCCAGATGATCCGCGTCATCTCGTCGCCATCGATTTCCACGACGGGCGTCTTTACCTTGATCTTGGCCATTTCCGCTCTTTCCTGAAGGGAGGTTTGGGGAGCGTCTAGGAGCAAGGCGCGCGCTGATCAACCCGCGCCGCGTGTCGCGACGGACGCCGGCTCGGCCGACCGCGACTGCCGCTCGGGTTGGCGATTGTCGCGGGGAGGGGGGTCGGCTACAGTTTCGCGCATGATATCCAACGACAAGCCGAACCCGCCCGCCGAAGCCGTCAAATGGCGAGTGCCCGACCTGCACCCCGAAGGCCGCAAATATGTCGCGATCGCGCTGCTGATCGCCTTTCTTGCGTGGCTCTTCGTGCCCGTCTTGACCTGGCCGTTGCTCGGGCTGGCGTTGTGGGTCGCCTTGTTCTTCCGCGATCCGGTGCGCGTCACGCCATCGGGTGACGGGCTGATCATTTCACCCGCCGACGGACTCGTCTCGATGATCGAGCGCGTGCCGGTGCCACGCGAGCTTGCGGGGCCGAACGGGCTGGGCGATGCGCCCTTGATCCGAGTGTCGGTCTTCATGTCGGTGTTCGACGTCCACATCAACCGGACGCCGATCGCGGGGACGGTCAAGCAGGTCGTCTACATTTCGGGCAAGTTCGTGAACGCCGAGCTCGACAAGGCGAGCGAGGACAATGAACGCCAGCATCTCGTGGTCGAGGGGCGCGATGGTCGGCGGATCGGCTTTACGCAGATCGCCGGGCTGCTCGCGCGGCGAATCGTGCCGTTCGTCAAGCCGGGCGATATGGTTGCGGCGGGCCAACGGATCGGGCTGATCCGCTTCGGCAGCCGGCTCGACGTCTTCCTGCCCGACGATTGCGCCTGCCAGGTGGTGCTCGGCCAGCGCAGCGTCGCGGGTGAAACGATTCTCGGGCGCGTCGGCGGAACGGTTGCGAGCGGGATCGCGCAGTGAGGCTCCGTACGATTCGGTTGCACGTTCGATCGACCCCGGCCCAGGCGAGCTTTGCGGCATGAGGTCGCCGACACGGCGAATGCCGACCCGTGGACTTCCGCTGCGCGCGGTCGCGCCCAACGCCGTCACCGCATTGGCGCTGTGTTCGGGCCTGACCGGGATCCGCTTCGCGATTTCTGGGCAGTGGGAAACCGCGGTGCTGATGGTGATGATCGCCAGCGTGCTCGACGGGATCGACGGCCGCATCGCGCGGATGGTGCGCGGGGAAAGCCGCTTCGGCGCCGAGCTCGACTCGCTCTCCGACGCGATTTCGTTCGGCGTGTCGCCGGCGCTGATCCTGTATCTCTGGTCGCTAAAGGAAGTGCCGCGCTTCGGCTGGCTCGTCGCTTTGGTGTTCGCGGTTTTCTGCGCGCTGCGGTTGGCGCGATTCAATGCCGGGATCGATGTCGCCGAGCAGCCGCATAAATCGGCGGGCTTTCTTACCGGCGCACCCGCGCCGGTCGGCGCCGGGCTCGCGATGCTGCCGCTCTATCTGTGGTTCTGGACCGGGCTCAATCTGTGGCGCTCGCCATTCATCGTCGGACCTTGGGTCGCGTTGATGGCGCTACTGATGGTGTCGAGCGTCGCCACCTTCAGTTGGTCTTCGCTCAAGCTGCGCACCAATATCCGCTTCGAGGCGATCGCGGTGGTGGTGATGCTCGGCGCGGCGCTGATCTCCGCGCCCTGGCACACGCTGACATTCCTGTGCGCGGCCTATCTGGCGACGGTGCCGTTCAGCATCGCCGCCTATGCAAGGATCAAGCGGCTGCGCGCAGCGTCGGGCGGGCCACTGCCGACACCGTCCGCACCCGCGCCCGAAGACGCGGCTCACTGACGATCCAGGCCGGCGCGCGCGTCGCCATCGGGTCGACGCCGTCGCGCAGCAGGGAGATGATCCGCGGCAACGCCGGGGCGAGCGTGAACCAAAACACCGAAACACTCGCCGCAAACGCGCTCGCGAAAACCAGGAAACCGACAACAGCCATCGTTCAACTCCGTCCATCACGGTGTGACGTCACAAACCAGCAACATCTTTCGAGCAACTCGGTTCCCCGTTCCGCTCGTGAGCATGATATGTTCCATTTACGTTCCACTTGTCAAGCCGCTGTCGCGCTTGATTTGCGCGACGGGTTCGGCTAACGGGGCCGCCTTCACACCGCATGGGAAGCACATATTGCCGGTGTCCGTCCGGGGTTTCACCCAGGATCAACGGATTACTCGCTTCCCAGAGGCACAACCGGAAAGGAAATACATTATGGCGGCACCAGTCGTCTCCATGCAGGCGTTGCTCGAAACGGGCGCGCATTTCGGACACCAGACGCATCGCTGGAACCCGAAGATGAAGCCTTACATCTTCGGCGACCGCAACGGCGTCCACATCCTCGATCTCTCGCAGACCGTTCCGCTGTTCGCACGCGCGCTCGAGTTCGTCTCGGCGTCGACCGCCGCTGGCGGCAAGGTCCTGTTCGTCGGCACCAAGCGCCAGGCGCAGGAGCCCGTCGCTGACGCCGCGCGCCGTTCGGGCCAGCATTTCGTCAACCATCGCTGGCTGGGCGGCATGCTCACCAATTGGAAGACCATTTCGGGTTCGATCAAGCGCCTCAAGACGCTCGAAGAGCAGCTTTCGGGCGACACCGTCGGTCTCACCAAGAAGGAAGTCCTCCAGCTGACGCGCGAGCGCGACAAGCTCGAGCTGAGCCTCGGCGGCATCCGCGACATGGGCGGCATTCCCGACGTGATGTTCGTGATCGACGCGAACAAGGAAGAGCTGGCGATCAAGGAAGCCAACACGCTCGGCATCCCCGTCGTCGCGATCCTCGATTCGAACGTCTCGCCCGACGGCATCGCCTTCCCGGTTCCGGCAAACGATGACGCCAGCCGTGCGATCCGCCTGTATTGCGAAGCGATCGCGATCGCCGCGACGCGCGGTGGCAACGAGCAGATGGCGCGCAAGCAGGACATCGGTTCGATGGAAGCGCCGCCCGCCGAGGAAGCGCTGACCGCGACCCCGGAAGCAGCGCCTGCCGCCGAAATCACGCCGGCATCGGACGCTGCGCTGCAGGCCGAAATGGTCGCCGAGGCCGAGCGCCAGATCGACGCGTAAGCGTCACCGAACTGACCTATGGGCGGGGTAGGGCAGCAGCCCCGCTCCGCCTATATTCGTATCTACAGACAAGAGGATTTTCACATGGCCGAGATCACTGCAGCAGCGGTTAAGGACCTGCGCGAAAAGAGCGGCGCGGGCATGATGGACTGCAAGAAGGCGCTGACCGAAGCGGCTGGCGACATGACCGCGGCGATGGACTGGCTGCGCGCCAAGGGCCTCGCGGCGGCTGCCAAGAAGTCGAGCCGCACCGCGGCAGAGGGCCTGATCGGCGTCGAAGTCAACGGCACCAAGGGTGCTGCGGTCGAAGTCAATTCCGAGACCGATTTCGTTGCGAAGAACGACCAGTTCCAGACGTTCGTCCGTGACGTTACTGCGGTCGCGCTCGCTCTCGGCGACGATATCGAGACGATCAAGCAGGCCTCGATCGGCGAGAAGACCGTCGAAGAGACGCTGACCAGCAACATCGCGACGATCGGCGAGAACCAGAATTTGCGTCGCGCCAAGCGCCTCGAAGTGACCGCCGGCGCGGTCGTGCCGTACATCCACAACGCAGCGGCTCCCGGCCTCGGCAAGATCGGCGTGCTCGTCGCGCTCGAGAGCGAAGCGGGTGAGGACGTGCTCCTGCCGCTCGGCAAGCAGATCGCGATGCACATCGCGGCGGCCTTCCCGCTCGCGCTAAACGAGGACGGCCTCGACCCCGAGATCGTCGCGCGCGAGCGCGCGATCGCGACCGAGAAGGCGTCGGAGAGCGGCAAGCCCGCCGAGATCGTCGCCAAGATGGTCGACGGTGCGATCGCAAAGTACTGCAAGGAAAACGCGCTCGTCAGCCAGCTGCTGGTGATGGACGGCAAGACCAAGATCTCGGACGTCGTCGCCAACGCCGCCAAGGCCGCCGGCAAGCCGATCGAGCTCAAGGACTATGTCCGCTTCCAGCTTGGCGAAGGCATCGAGAAGGAGTCGAGCGACTTCGCAGCCGAAGTCGCTGCCGCTTCGGGCGTTCCGCAGCAGCCGCAGCCGACCGCGTAAGCGATTCGGTTTCGCCTTTGGGTTACGCGATAAAGGGCAGGGGCCGCGCCGCATGGTGCGGCCCTTGCTGCGTCCGCCGCCCGTCATCCCCGCGAAAGCGGGGATCCCGCTACTTGGGCCGCGCACAGTAGAAGAAGCGGGACCCTCGCTTTCGCGAGGGTGACGGAAGCGGGGGCGAGACCAGCCATCCGTGCCCACCCGAGCGCCCTGCACGGTTTCCGCGCTTCCAATCGCCCGGCGTCGCCGATAAGGTCCGCGCCGCACCGCCCTTTGGCGGTCGAAGCCCATTGCAGTCTGGAATACCGTGACCACCGCCCACAAACGCATCCTGTTGAAATTGTCGGGCGAAGTCCTGATGGGCTCGAACGGCCTGTCGATCGATCCGGATGTGATCGCGCGCGTCGCCGCCGAAATCGCCGACGTGAAGCACCAGGGCTATGAACTCTGCGTCGTCGTCGGCGGCGGCAACATCTTCCGTGGCATCTCGGGCGCCGCGCGCGGCATGGACCGCGCGACGGGCGATTACATGGGCATGCTCGCAACCGTGATGAACGCCCTCGCCGTCCAGAATGCGCTCGAGCAGATCGGCGTCGAGACGCGCGTCCAGTCCGCCATTCCGATGGCCTCGGTGTGCGAGCCCTTCATCCGCCGCCGCGCCGAGCGCCACCTCGAGAAGGGACGCATCGTGATCTTCGCGGCCGGCGTCGGTAGCCCGTTCTTCACCACCGACAGCGGCGCCGCCTTGCGCGCTGCCGAGATGAAGTGCGATGCGCTGTTCAAGGGCACCTCGGTCGACGGCGTCTACGATGCCGACCCGAAGCTCGTGCAGACCGCAAAGCGTTATGACACCGTCAGTTACGGCACCGTGCTCGCCCAGGATCTCAAGGTGATGGACGCCAGCGCGATCGCCTTGTGTCGTGACAACAATATTCCGATCGTCGTCTTCAACATCCGTCAGTCGGGCAATCTTGCCGCGGTGCTGCGCGGCGAGGGCGTCTCGACGACCGTTCAGCATATCAAGGGAGACTGATCCATGGCCGCTTACGACAAGGCTGATCTCGAACGCCGCATGGCCGGCAGCGTCGAATCGCTGAAGGGCGATCTCAGCGGTTTGCGGACGGGTCGTGCCTCGACCTCGCTGCTCGATCCGGTGACGGTCGAAGTGTATGGCGCGCAGATGCCGCTCAACCAGGTCGCGACCGTCTCGGTGCCCGAGCCGCGGATGATCTCGGTCCAGGTGTGGGACAAGATGAACGTCGGACCGTGCGACAAGGCGATCCGCTCGGCCGGCCTCGGTCTCAATCCGATCGTCGACGGCACCACGCTGCGCCTGCCGATCCCCGATCTGACCGAGGAGCGCCGCAAGGAGCTCGCCAAGCTCGCCGGCAAGTATGCCGAGGAGGCGCGCATCGCTGCGCGCAACGTGCGTCGTGACGGCATGGACTCGCTCAAGGTCGACGAGAAGAAGGGCCTGTTCGGCGAGGACGATCGCAAGAAGCTCGAGACCGAGGTCCAGAAGCTGACCGACAAGACGATCGCCGACATCGATGCCGCGGCATCGGCCAAGGAAAAGGAAATCCTGGGCAAGTGAGGCCGTTCGCCGCCCGGGCTGCCGATCCTGCGACCGTGGCCGGGGTGCTCCCGCGCCACGTCGCGATCATCATGGACGGCAATGGCCGCTGGGCCAAGAAGCGGCATCTGCCGCGGCTCGCCGGGCATCGCGCCGGGGTCGAGGCGGTGCGCCGCGTCGCGCGCGCGGCGCGGGCGATGGGGATCGAGGCGCTGACGCTCTACGCCTTCTCGAGCGAGAATTGGCGGCGTCCGGAGGAAGAGGTCAGCGACCTGATGGGTCTGCTGCGCGTCTTCATCAAGAGCGATCTCGACGAGATGGTGCGCGACAATGTGCGGCTGCGCATCATCGGCGACTATCGCCGCTTCACCCCCGATCTGGTCGAGCTGATCGACACCGCGATCGCGCGGACGGCGGTCAATAGCGGGCCGATCCTGGTGATCGCGCTCAATTATGGCGCGCAGGCCGAGATCGTCGATGTCGCGCGGCGGATGGCCGAGCGCGCGCGCGCAGGCGAGCTCGATCCCGCGATGATCGACGCGGCGATGTTCGAAGACGAACTCGAGACACGCGATTTGCCGCCGCTCGACCTGCTGATCCGCACCTCGGGCGAGATCCGGCTGTCGAATTTCCTGCTGTGGCAGGCGGCCTATGCCGAGTTGCTGTTCGTCGATACCCTCTGGCCCGAATTCGATGGCGAGACGCTGGCCGAGGCGATTGCGACCTTCGGGCAGCGCCAGCGGCGGTTCGGCGGCCTGTGAGCGCTGCGCCCAAGACCGCCGGGCCGTCGAACCTCACGCTCAGGATCGTGGTCGGGCTCGGCCTGATCGCGGTGGCGCTCGCCGGGATCGTGCTCGGCAGCATCGCCTTCTGGCTGTTGTGCGTCGTACTCGGCCTGTTCATGATGGCCGAATGGTCCGATCTGCAAGGCGTGCCGCCGCAGACCAAGCGGCTCGCGCAATATGCGTTGTCGGTCCCGCTCGCGATCATGATGCCGGTGATCGGGGCGGGGGCGGGGTTCCTGTCGCTTGGGCTGCTGATCGGTGCGGCGTTCTTCGTCGTGATCGTGACGCGGCTTCCCGGTCTCGCGCGCGGCATTCTGTATGTTGGCTTGCCGATCATGGCGCTGCTGCTGATCCGGCATCAGCGCGAAGGCGTCGTGCTGACCTTGTGGGCGCTGGCGTTGGTCTGGGCATGCGATATTGGCGCCTATGCCGCAGGGCGCTTCCTTGGCGGGCCGAAGCTCGCGCCGACGATCAGCCCGAACAAGACCTGGGCGGGGCTTGCCGGCGGAGTCGCGGCGGCGAGCCTGTTCGGCGCGCTGATGCACGTTCAATACGGCCTGCCGCTTCGGCTGACGCTTGCGACGCCGGCGCTCGCCGTGCTCGCGCAGGCGGGCGATCTCTATGAGAGCTGGCTCAAGCGCCAGGCCGGCGTCAAGGACAGCGGCTCGCTGCTCCCCGGACACGGCGGCGTGCTCGACCGACTCGACGGGCTCGTTCCGGTCGCGCCGGTCGCCGCGCTGCTGGTCCTGTTACCGAAAGTCTATTGGTGGTGAAGACGATTTCCATTCTCGGCGCGACCGGTTCGATCGGTACGTCGACGCTCGATCTGATCGAGCGCGAGCCCGATCGGTTCGAGGTGCTCGCGCTGACCGCCAATTGCGACGTCACACGGCTCGCCGCGGCGGCGATCCGGACCAAGGCCAAGCTTGCCGTGGTCGCGGATGAGAGCTGCCTGCCGGAACTGCGCGCCGCGCTCGCCGGGACCAACATCGGCTGCGCGGGCGGACGCGCCGCGATCATCGAGGCGGCGGCGATGGGTGCCGACATCACGATGGGCGCGATCGTCGGCTGTACCGGGCTCGAGCCGGTGATGGCGGCGATCGCGGGGGGCAAGACGGTGATCCTCGCCAACAAGGAACCGCTGGTTTCCGCGGGCGAGGTCGTCCTTGCGGCCGCCGCGCAATCGGGCGCGACGCTGCTGCCGGCCGATTCCGAGCATAATGCGATCTTCCAGTGCTTCGACGCAGCGCGGCCCGAGCGCGTGCGGCGGATCATCCTGACCTGCAGCGGTGGGCCGTTCCGCGAATGGTCGACCGAGCAGATGCGCAGCGTAACGCCCGAACAGGCGGTCGCGCACCCGAACTGGTCGATGGGCGCGAAGATTTCGGTCGATTCGGCCACTTTGTTCAACAAGGGACTCGAGCTCATCGAGGCGGCGCGGCTCTTCCCGGTCCCGCACGATGCGATCGAGATCGTGATCCACCCGCAGTCGGTGATCCATTCGCTGGTCGATTATGTCGACGGCTCGGTGCTCGCGCAGATGGGCCCGCCCGACATGCGCGTGCCGATCGCCTCGTGCCTCGCCTGGCCCGACCGGATGGCGACGCCGATGGCGCCGCTCGACCTCGTCGCGATCGGCCGGCTCGACTTCACCGCGCCCGATCCGGTGCGCTTCCCGGCGCTGCGCCTGACGCGCGACGCGCTCGATGCGGGTGGCGCGCGCCCGGCAATTTTGAACGCCGCCAATGAGATCGCGGTCGCGGCTTTTCTTGCCCGCGAGATCGGCTTCCTCGAAATTGCCGCAATCGTCGGCGATACGCTCGAGGGCTATGATCCGTCCGCGCCGGCCACGTTGGAAGACGTGCTCGTGGTCGATGCCGAAGCACGTAGAATGGCGCGCGGCCATGTCGGGTCGCGCGGTGGGTCGACGAGAGGGGCGAACGTGAAGGATATCTCGGTTTGAGCCACTCCCCAGGTCTGTTGCTTACCATCCTGGCTTTCGCGCTCGTGATCGGGCCGCTCGTTTTCCTGCACGAACTGGGGCATTATCTCGCCGGGCGGCTGTTCGGCGTGACGATCGACGCCTTCTCGATCGGCTTCGGCCATGAGATCTTCGGCTGGACCGACCAGCGCGGCACGCGCTGGAAGGTCAGCGCGCTGCCGCTCGGCGGATACGTAAAATTTGCCGGTGACCTCAATGCCGCGAGCGTGCCTGATCGGGCCTGGCTCGAACTCCCGCCCGAGGAACGCGCGCGCACTTTGCAGGCGCGCCCGGTGTGGCAGCGCGCGATCGTCGTCGCGGCGGGGCCGGTGACCAACTTCATCGTCGCGATCATCATTCTGGCAGGCTTCGCGATGACCTTCGGGATCGACCGGACGCCGTCGGTGGTCGGCTTGGTCAGTCCCGGAAGTGCGGCCGCGGCGATCGGCCTGCAGCCGGGCGATCGTATCACCGCGCTCGGCGGACGGTCGGTCGCAACCTTCAACGACGTCGCGCAATTTGCCGTGCTCCGCCCGGGCGAGCATGTCGCGGTCGATTTCGTCCGCGATGGCACCGCAATCGAGCGCGAGGCCGTGCTCGGCACCGCGACCGAGCGCGACCGCTTCGGCAACGAATACAAAAAGGGCCTGCTCGGGATCGGCCCGACGGCGCCGGTCGCGCGGCCGGTGAGCTTGATCGAGGCGCCCGGCGAGGGCGTCGCGATGACCGGCAAAATCCTGCGCACCACGCTCGACGGGCTCGGCCAGATCCTGACCGGGCGACGCTCGGTCGATGAGCTGGGCGGGCCGCTGCGCATCGCCAAGGTGTCGGGCGAGCAGCTCGCGCTTGGTTGGCCCGATCTGATCTTCCTGATCGCGGGCGTGTCGATTAATCTCGGATTCATCAATTTGTTGCCAGTCCCGTTGCTCGATGGCGGCCATCTCTTCTTTTACGCGATCGAGGCGATCCGGCGCCGGCCCGTGACCCCCGCGATTCAAGAATGGGCGTTTCGTGGCGGTCTGGCGGCAATTCTGGCGTTGATGATCATGGTCACGATCAACGATCTCGGCGCTTTCGGCCTGTGGAAGTCGCTGACCGGCTTGATCGGTTGACGCAGGTAAGGCAGGGCGGGCCGACGATTTATCGGCCACGCGGAATTTTCTCCGATTTGGGGTGGGATGTGACAGCGATCAAGGTTTCCAATTTCGGCGCACGGGCCACCGCCGTGTTGCTCGCCGGCACGATGCTGACGGGCCTGCCCGTCGCGGCGGCGGCGCAGACGGCGGGTCAGACCGCTGCACCTGCCGCGAAGACGACGGCTCCGGCCGCAGCGGTTGCCACGCCGGCCGTATCGCGCACGATCAAGTCGATCCGCGTCGAGGGCGCGCAGCGGCTCGAGCCCGAGACGGTGCTGTCCTACACCAAGCTGCGCACCGGCCAGCCCTTCACCAACGAGACGCTCGATCAGGCGATCAAGGATCTCTACGCGAGCGAATTATTCGCCGACGTGGTCATCGCCGGTGCCGATACCGGCGAACTGGTGCTGCGCGTGCGCGAGAATCCGGTGATCAACCGTGTCATTTTCGAGGGCAACAAGCGCCTCAAGGAAGACAAGATCAAGAAGGAGGTGAAACTCGCCCCCCGCCAGATCTTCACGCGCACCGCGGTCCGCCAGGATGTCGCGCGGATCATCGAATTGTATCGCCGCCAAGGCCGCTTCGCGGCTGTCGTCGAGCCAAAGATGGTCAGCCTCGACCAGAACCGCGTCGATGTGATCTTCGAGGTTTCGGAAGGCCCGAAATCGAAGGTCCGCCAGATCAACATTCTCGGCAACGAGGTGTTCTCGGATTCGAAGCTGCGCGAGCAGATGGCGACCAAGCAGGCACGTCTCACCACGCTGCTCAGCTCGAACACCAGCTACGACCAGGATCGTCTCGCCTACGACCAGCAGAAGCTGCGGCAGTTCTACCTGACCGAGGGCTATGCCGACTTCAAGGTGACCTCGGCGGTCGCCGAGCTGACGCCCGACAAGAAGGACTTCATCATCACTTATGTGGTGGAGGAGGGGAAGCGTTACAAGTTCGGCGACGTCAGCGTCGACAGCGACATTCGCGACTTCGACAACAAGAAGCTCGCCGCCAATCTCGGGATCAAGAAGGGCGACTGGTACGACGCCAAGAAGGTCGAGACCTCGGTCGATTCGCTGAGCGAGGCGGCCGGGCTGTTCGGCTACGCCTTCACCGAAGTGAACCCCGACTTCCAGCGTGACAAGGACACGCTGACGATGGGGATCAACTTCCACATCGCCGAGGCGAAGCGGACGTATGTCGAGCGGATCGACATCAACGGCAACACGCAGACGCAGGACAAGGTGATCCGGCGCGAGATCCGCCTGTCCGAAGGCGACGCGTTCAACAGCTTCCAGGTCAAGCGCTCGCAGGACCGCATCAACTCGCTCGGCTATTTCCAGGACAAGTTCGAGATCAAGCAGACGCAAGGGTCATCGCCCGACCGCGTCGTGCTGACCGCGAACCTCGAGGAGAAGTCGACCGGCGAATTGTCGCTGTCGGCAGGCTATTCCAGCCTCGAGCGGTTCATCATCCAGGCCTCGATCCGCCAGCGCAACTTCCGCGGGAAGGGCCAGGAGCTGCGCGCCAGCGTCAGCTATTCGACCTATTCCAAGTCGGTCGAGCTGGGCTTCACCGAGCCGTATCTGTTCAACAAGAACATCGCGGTCGGCGGCGACATCTTCCGACGCGATTACAACGCGTTCAACTACACGATCGATAACCAGCGGCAGACGACCTACACGCAGGTCTCGACCGGCTTCCAGGTCCGGGCGGGCGTTCCGCTGACCGAATATTGGCAGCTCGCCGGGCGCTATGGTCTGACTTACGATCAGGTCGGGCTCGACAAATCGACCTATTACACCGACACCAATTTTGACGGCATCCGCGGCAACTCGGCGAATGACGCGTGCGACCCGCTCCAGGCTGGCCGCTACCTCTGCGACGCGATCGGCAACCGCTGGACCTCGTCGGTCGGTTACTCGCTGATCTATGACAGCCTCAACAGCCGCTTGCGTCCTACGGCGGGCCATCGCCTGATCTTCAGCCAGGATTTCGCCGGGCTCGGCGGCGACGTGAAGTATATCCGTACCAAGTTCGAAGGGTCGAAGTTCTTCAACATCGGCAGCGGCTTCATCGCTTCGGCCAATCTCGAGGGCGGTTACATCAAGTCGCTCGAGAAGAGCCGTGGCTTGGGCATCGACAATGTCCGCATCACCGATCGATTCTATCTCGGCGAACCCGATTTCCGCGGCTTCGACATTCGCGGCGTTGGCCCGCGCGTCCAGCGGCAGAGCTATACGACCGACGCGGCGGGCAACCAGACGCTGGTCACCGATCGTAAGCAGTTGCTCGCCGACGATGCGCTCGGCGGCCGCGCTTATTATCTCGGCAAGCTCGAGCTCGAAATCCCGCTCGGTGCGGGTGCGCGCGAACTGGGGTTGCGGCCGTCGATCTACGTTCAGGCGGGTGCCTTGTTCGGCGTAACCTCGCCGGTGCTGCAGGGCAGCCAGTTCCCGACACAGATCGACCCGGTCACCGGGCGCGTGACCTATCTTCCGCTGATCACGCAGAACTTCGCCACCAACGGCAGCCCGCTGTACGTCGTGCCGTCGACCGACGCGACCAACGCGGGGTCGGCGACGACCTGCGCGGTCGGCTATTCCGCGACGATTGGCGGCGCCTGCTCGGGTACCTCGGTCAACACCGCCTCGACCAGCTCGACCGCGCCGTTCAAGGAAACCTTCGGTGGCGATTCGCCGCGGCCGCGTATTTCGGTCGGTGCGGGCGTCAACTGGAACTCGCCGTTCGGCCCGCTGCGGATCGATCTTGCTTATGCGTTGCTCAAGGATAAGAGCGACGACTCGAAACTCGTTACTTTCAACGTAGGGACACAGTTCTGATGAAGACGTACCAGAAGCTCATGCTGGGTTGCGCGGCGGTTTTGCCGGCGCTCGCGATGGCGAACTCCGCGCAGGCTCAGGCCAATGGCGTTGCGATTTCCGACCCCGAGACGGTGATCCTCACCGCCAAGGCGCTCGACGCCGCCAATCAGTCGATCAGCACGACCTACAAGGCGCAGCTCGACCAGGCGAGCGCTCGCCAGCAGGCGCTGCAGGCCGAGATGGCGACGCTCGGCGCGCCGCTCGACACCAACAAGGACAAGCGCATTTCGGACGAAGAGATCGCCGCTGCACAGGCCGCCCGCAACCCGATCCTCGCCAAGATGGAAGCCGCGCAGAAGGCAGCGCAGGCCGAATCGGCACGTCTGAGCGCGCCTGCCACGCGCGCGCAAGCCTGGGCGATCGAGCAGATCTCGCAGAAATATTCGGCAGCCGTGAAGAGCGTCGTCGATTCGAAGAAGATCAGCCTGCTGCTCTCGGCCAATTCGGTCCAGTACAGCGCGCCTGCCGTCGATGTGACCGACGCGATCAAGGCCGCGCTCGATGCGGCGACGCCGAACGTGTCGATCACGCCGCCCGCCAACTGGCAGCCGAGCCAGCAGACGGTGCAGCTGCAGCAGCAGTTCCAGCAGCTCGTCTATCTCTCGGCCGTCCGCCGCGCCCAGGCACAGCAGGCCGGCGGTGCCGCCGCGGCACCGGCTGCCGGCGCCAAGGCGCCGTCGGGCCGCTGAGCGCCACGATGAGCGAAGGTGACGTTCGGGGCCCGCTTGGCCCGCTCGATATCGGGCGGGTCATGGCGGCGCTGCCGCACCGCTACCCGATGCTGCTGGTCGACCGTGTCGAGGAACTGATCCTCGACCGGTCGATCACGGCGATCAAGGCGGTGACGATCAACGAACAGTTCTTCCAGGGCCATTTCCCCGGGCGTCCGATCATGCCGGGCGTGCTGATCGTCGAGGCGATGGCGCAGGCCGCCGGGATCCTCGCGGTCGAATCGCTCGGGCTCGCGGGCTCGGGCAAGCTCGTCTATTTCATGGCGATCGACGGGGCGAAGTTCCGCAAGCCCGTCGAGCCGGGCGTGCTGCTCAAGCTCGAGGTCGAATTCGTCCAGAAGCGTTCGAGCGTGTGCAAGTTCGCCGGCCGCGCGACGATCGACGGGCAACTCGCCGCGGAGGCCAATTTCACCGCGATGATCGCCGATCCACCCAAGGCGTAATGGACGCGCTGACCTGGTTCGGGCTGTTTGCCGTATCGGCGATGCTGATCTGCTATGCGTTTGAGGAGCGCTCGCCGTGGTGGGTGCTCGGCTTTGCCGGGGCGTGCGTGCTCGGCTCGACCTACGGCTTCCTGCAGGGAGCCTGGCCGTTCGGTGGGGTCGAGGCGATCTGGTCGCTGATCGCGCTGCGCCGCTGGTGGGGATTGCGGCGCGGATGAGTTTGCAAAACACGCGGCGCCCTGCTAGGGGCCGCGACTTCGCTGCTGGTCGGTAACCAGCGGCCTTTCGGAGATTCAAGACGTGAAAAAAGGCATTCACCCCGATTATCACACCATCACGGTGCAGATGACCGACGGCACGCAGTTCCAGACCCGCACCACCTGGGGCAAGGAAGGCGATCTGATGACGCTCGACATCGATCCGCTGGCGCATCCGGCCTGGACCGGCGGGCGCGGCACGATGCTCGACGCAGGCGGCCAGGTCGCCCGCTTCAACAAGCGTTTCGGCGCGATGTCGTCGATCGGCAAGAAGTAAGCTTTTGGCGACGGCGCTTCCGGGCGCCGCGCGGATCGAGCCGGCTCGTTCCCATATCGGGAGCGGGCCGGTTCTGCGTTGGGCACTGGAAAATGCGGCGGACGCAGCATCGCTAACCGCGCCTTAAGGATACCGGCATAGATTTGGGTCTCTCGCGAAGGGCGCGGGAAGGAACCGCCAATGATCGCCGCCGAATTCGAACCCGCCGTCAAGACCGAGCGTCGCCGCAGCCCGCGTTCGCCGATGTCGCTTGACGCGAAGATGGGCCGCGGCGGGCTCGACCGCGCCTTGTGCAAGGTGACAGACATTTCGCTGCACGGTGCCAGGATCCACACCTATTCGCCGATGACCAAGGGCGCCAAGATCTGGCTGACCTTGCCCAAGATCGGCCAGGTCATCGCGACGATCATCTGGGCCGACGAATATCAGGCCGGGTGCCAGTTCGGCGAACCGCTCGACGACGTGGCGTTCGCGCGCCTGACCGACCGGACGCTAGAGCACGTTTGACTAGGGCGCGCCTCACCAAATGGGGGCGGCTAACGCATGGCTGAACGGCAAAAAATTGGGTGGATTGCAGACATAGGGCCGGTCGAAGTATCCTGCTCGAATGTTCCCCCCTTGGACCGCTCACCCCGACATTCACGCAGGCTCGATCGGGTGGCGGATGGGGAGAGGTGAAGACTATTTAGATCAGTTCAACCAGTGGTTTGCGCGAAAGCACGTTGAAGCGAAGCGACGCTATGCGACCGACAATCCGGAGCCGGTCGGCTGGGAAGGTTTCTACTCCAGGCGCTGTATTACCGTCTTGCCCTCACCCGATGAATGACTTGAATTGGTCGTTAGCTGCCCGTCCGCTTTTTCACGGATAGCGGATGGTCCGCTTTCGGGATTGGTGGTCGCGCTGGCCGCGCTCGAACGGCGAAAAGTGGTGGATAACGGTCGTTCATACGATGTGCGCTGGCGTCCGCATGGTCGCGTTCACGATATGCCGAAGCAGACATATCGTGGCCCGGCATCAGGGAACGCCACTCCCGACCGGCCTCGGGTGCGGCATTTTATGACTCGACCATCGCTGTTTATATGTAGAACCAGTCCGAAGCCGACATTCTTTTCAGCGTAATATACGTCGGTCCAGCAGCCACCCGATCCGCAGTTTGACGAAGATATATAACGGAGGACAACATCTTCCAATCCGTCGTAGTTGAAATCGCCAAACGCAACTTGTAAATTATATTTTTCATTTATTGGTGGATCTCGGTTTAGCGAGCAAAGCCGCTTTAACTTTGGCAATCCTTTGCGACATCCGCCGGGCACCGACATATATGTGAAATTAATCGGGCGCCCTTGCACTGTGAAATGATCGGGAGTTCCGACAATGAAAGACAGGGCAAGCGGGAGTAAAAGCATGCCCAAAAGTCGCACAGCATATGGTCGATTGCAATCGCTCGGGTACTTAAGGACTGTCCGCAAATGGGCGAGAGCCGACAGGCCCCTTCGGATCGATGCCGATCCGAGTGGGAAGGTCCTGGCCTGGTGGGAAGCTGCCGTCCGCGTAGTCGCCCGTTTGCGTGACGATCTCGTTGGCGCTACCAATTTCGTATGAGCCCACTGTCTCGTTTCTATCTTGCGACGTTTGGGTGTTGGCCTCTCGTGACGCTCACGGTGCTCGTAGCCAGTTTCAACGAGTTGGCGGCAACGATACTGTTTTGGATTGTTTTTCCGCTTCTAATCGGGTCGCTTTGCTATGCCCAACTTCTGGCCCGCTGCCCGACATGCCACTGGCGGATCGCTTCCTTTGGAAAGCCATTTGTGCGTTCGCTTCCGCCTCGTTTCTGCCCTTGCTGCGGAACCGACCTGAAAGCGCCCGCCTAATTAATGTTCACAGTTGGGTCGGAAGCGGAATGACCGCTTTACGAATCACGACCTACGCCGCATCGCGCGTCCGCGTGAAATCGATGAAGGCGCGCAGCGGGACGGGCGGATTGCGGCGGCCGGAATAGTATAGGAACGGCCCCGGAAAGGCCTGCCACCAGTCCTCGAGCACCGGGACCAGCGCCCCGCTCGCGAAATGCGGCCGCAGCCAGTCTTCGAACAGGAAGATGATCCCGGTCCCGGCAGCCGCCGCCGCGACCGCGAGATCGGTGCCGGCATGGACGACGGTGAGCGGACCGCTCGGTTCGACCATCACGATTTCCCCCGCGCGCTCGAATTCCCAAGGCGCGAGCCGCCCGCCCGTCTGGCGACCGCCGAGGCACGCGTGGCCGAGCAGATCGCGCGGGTGGCCGGGAACGCCGTGCCGCGCGAGATAGGCCGGTGCAGCGGCGGCGGCGAAACGCTGTTCGCGCGGGCCGATCGGCACCGCGATCATGTCCTGCTCGAGCCGCTCGCCATAGCGGATGCCGGCATCAAAGCCGGCTTCAACGATGTCGACGAAGCCGTCTTCCGCAGTGATCTCGAGCCGGATGTCGGGAAAAGCGGCGAGGAAGCGCGGCACGATCGCGGGCAGGAACATCCGCGAGGCGCTGATCGGAACGTTGAGCCGCAGTGTCCCCGTCGGCGAATCGCGAAAACCGTTGACGGTATCGAGCGCGGCAGCGATCTCGGCGAGCGCCGGGGTGAGGCGGCTGATCAACTGGGCACCCGCCTCGGTCGGGAGGACGCTCCGCGTCGTGCGATGCAGCAGGCGGACGCCGAGGCTCGCCTCGACCCGCCGCACGGCCTCGCTCAATCCCGACGCGCTCCCGCCGCCACCGCGCGCCGCGTCGCGAAAGCCGCCGGCGCGCGCCACGGCAAGAAAGGCGGAAAGGTCTTCGAGATTGGCCATTGTGCGCGGTGTCGCACGGGGCGTGCCGATTGTCTCGTCTAATCATACAGGAGGGTGCGCGCTACATCGCCGTCATCATCGAATGAGGAGTCCAGCATGACGATCGAACAAGCCGGCAGCTACCTGCTCGGCGCACGCAGCGTGAACCGGATCGGCTATGGCGCGATGCAATTGGCGGGGCCGGGGGTGTTCGGCCCGCCCAAGGATCGCGGCGAAGCGATCGCGGTGTTGCGCGCCGCGGTCGAGGCGGGGGTCGATCATATCGACACGAGCGATTTCTACGGCCCACACATCACCAACCAGCTGATCCGCGAGGCGCTCTCGCCCTATCCCGACACGCTGACGATCGTCACCAAGATCGGCGCGCGGCGGGGTGACGACGCATCGTGGAACCCGGCCTTCTCGGAAGCGGATCTCACCGCCGCAGTCCATGACAATCTACGCAACCTCGGCGTCGACGTGCTCGACGTGGTGAACCTGCGCCTGATGTTCGGCGATGCGCACGGCCCGGCGGAAGGGTCGCTCGAGGCGCCGCTGAGCGTGCTCGCCGAGCTGCAGCAGCAGGGGCTGGTACGCCATATCGGCCTCAGCAACGCGACCGCGGCGCAGGTCGCCGAGGGGCGCCGGATCGCTCAGATCGTCTGCGTCCAGAACCACTATAACCTAGCGCACCGCAATGACGATGCGGTGATCGACGCATTGGCGGCTGACGGGATTGCGTATGTGCCGTTCTTCCCATTGGGCGGCTTCACGCCGCTTCAATCGACCGCTCTGGATGAGGTCGCGCGCGCGCACGAGGCCTCCCCGATGCAAGTCGCGCTTGCCTGGCTGCTGCAGCGCTCTCCGAACATCCTGTTGATCCCGGGAACCGCATCGCGCGCGCATCTCGTCGAAAATCTGGCGGCGGCGGATATCGTCCTGCGCCCCGACGCGCTGGCGGTGCTGGAGCAGATCGCGCCGCCGGCTGCGCACGCTTGAGCTAGCGCCTGAGCAGCGCCAAGAGCCGCATGCGGTGCGTTTCGAGCGTGGGTACGCTCCATGCGGGCTGCTTGCCCATATCGTCGAAGCGGCGGATGTGCACCGCGTCGGCGAAGAACGGGGTCGCTTCGAAGCAGCGCGCCTCGGCGTGGGTCATCGCTCCGCCCTGGAGTGACAAGCTCAACACCGAAGCACGGCTCAGCGCGTCGCGATAGGTCGGGTCGACCGCGCAGAGATAGCGCTTGGCGACGACATGGAGGCGGACCGGTTCGGTGACGCTGTCGGGGAAGTGGCGCGCGAGATAGGCCGCGCCTTTCGTCTCGTGCTGCGCGTCCGCGCCATGCGTTTCGGCGGCGCTCCCGGCATCGTCGAGGAACTGCCCGATATCGTGCAGCAGCGCCGCAGCGATCATCGCCTCCGTACAGCCCGCGCGGCGCGCCAGTTCGGCGGTCTGCAGCGCATGTGCGCGTTGCGTTGCATCCTCGCCATAATGCTGATCGCCAAATCGGTCGAACAGCGCGAAGATCGCATCGACTACACCCTCGCCCATGTCTGCTGCCCTCCTTCGATGGGGATGCGGAGCGTCGCCTCGAACCGCCGCATCGCCCACAGCGTCGCGATCAGCCCGAGCAGCGACGTAGTGTAGCATATTCCGCCCAGGAAAGTGCTCCACGGCAGCGTGACATGCGCGAAGCTGCGCACCAGCAACAAGGTCACGCTGCCGCAATAGCCGCTCGCGTCGGCGAGATAGATCAGGAAGCCGGCATTGCCCGCGAACGCCGTCGCGGCCATCAGCCGGTCGAACAGCAAAGCGTTGAACGGCGTATAAGCGAGATACAGCCCGGCGCCGACCGCGATCATCCACGCCACCGGCCCGAGCCAGCCGAGCTGGAATGCCGCAGTGGCAAGCCCCATCAGTGCGAGACCGAGCGCGATCAGCCGCAAATTCCATAATACCGCATTTGCATTATCGCGCACGCGGATCAGCAAGGCGAGCGCGGCGAGGACGATGATCGCGACCGGCACCTCGGACCAGGTGAAGATCGCCGCCTCGTCGCCAAGCCCGAGCTCGCGCCAGATCTCGGCGGCGAAATTGTCGCGAAAATCGCGCACCGCGGTCAGCAGCACATAGACGCCGATCAGCGCGATCAGCGCCGGGGCGTGCGCGCGGAAGAGCGCCGCGCGCTGGCGGGCGTTCATCGGCGAGCGCGGCCGGCGCTCGGCTTCGTCGCGGGCCGATGGCGGGGGAAGCTGCGCAAGCGCCCAGACCGCGACCAGCAGCAGCGGTACGAACAGCAGGCCGGTCGTCGCGGGCATCCAGCGCTCATCGGCCCAGCCGCGCAGCAATACGATTTCGCCGACCGACTTGACCACGCCCGACGACAGGATGAAGCTCGCGCACAGCATCGCGCCGAGCACTTCGGACAGCCGCCGCCCTTCGAGAAAGCCGAAAACCAGTCCCCAAATCATTCCGAGCGCGAGCCCGTTGGCGAACAGCGCGATCAAACCCGCGAGCGGCGGCAGCACGGCCAGCCCGACCAAGGCGATCTCGGACAGGCCGATCAGCAGCAGGATCGCGGCGGCGCGGCGGGCAGGGGGCATCTCCGAGACGATCTTGATGCCGAGGATCTTCGACAGCGCGTAGCCCGCGACCTGGGCGATGACGAGCATGACCTTGTAGTCGATCGCGAACGGCCAGCCGGCGACATGCGCATAGGCCGCGGCGGTGAACGGCTTGCGGAAGGCATACATCGCGAAATAGGCGGCAAAGGCAGCGCTACCGCCATAGAGCGCGAAGAGCGCGGGCGGCGCGGTGCGCAGCCAGCGGGTGACGGCGCTGTCGCGCGGCTCGCTCACGTCGCTGGCCGTTCGCCGGCGGTGATCCGCGCGGCAATCTCGAGCAGGACCGGCCAAAGGTCCGCGACGCTGTCGATCACGTAATCGGCGCCCCCGGCGCGCAGCGCGGCGGCGGCGACGCTCACCCGCGCCGCGCGGTCGGCTGGCGCAAGCGCCGCGAGCGTCGGCTGATCGAGCCCCACGCCATTGCCCGACGCCGCGACGCCAACGGTCCAGGCGCCCGCGGCCTTGCCTTCGCCGATACCGACCACGGCGTCGTCGACCTTGACACAGCGCCACGCCGGCCATGCGCCAAGCTCGACCAGCGCCTTCCACAGCATCAGCGGCGAGGGGCGTCCCGCGAGCGTCTCGCCCGCGCAGATGACGGCATCGGGCGCATACCCTTGCGCGGCGGCGGCCGGCAGGATGTCGCTCATCATCATGCGGGTATAGCCGGTGCACGACCCGATCCGGACGCCTTCGCGACGGAGCCGCGCGACGAGGTCGGCCGCCCCCGGGATCAGCGTCGCGCAATCGCGTGCCGCGCGGCGCATCAGCGGCTCGACCGCGTCGTGCAGGCGGGCGACATCGTCCTCAGCGGGAATCGCGCCGCTGATCGTCTGCCAGGTCGCGGCGATCCGCGGCATCGCCAGCAGCGCGCGGATATGGTCGCGCTTGGCGCGTCCCATGTCGATCCGCGCTTCTTCCTCGGTGATCGCGACACCGGATTGCTCGAAGGCGCGCTGCAGGGCGATGACGGGCGCGCGCGAACCATGGTCGATCATGGTTCCGGCCCAATCGAACACGACGGCGGTGATCGCGAAAGTCATTGGCGGGGGTCCTCGGAGTCGGAGAAAAGCTCGGCGATCACCTCCTCGGCGAGGCCGAAGGCGGTCGAGGCGCCGGTGCCGCTGGTCACGACGACGAGCCGGACGCGCTTGGCCGGAGCGGTGACGAGACTGTGCGCGGCGGCCGAGGCGTAGGTACCGGTCCAGCGTTCGATCACCGGCGGGACCGCACCGAACACCGCGGCGAATTCGTCGAGGATGAGCTGGTCGACCGCCTCGCTTGCGAAGGGATCGGGGGTGCGCGCATAATGGTGGCTGTCGCCGACGATCAGGCTGCCGTCGGCGCTCTGCGTCACGATCAGGTGAACGCCGTTGGCGAGGTGCGCGGGCTGTTCGGCTTCGAGCCGAGCGTGCAACGCCGCGGCTTCAGGCAAAGCCGCATAGCCGAGATAGCGCGTCAGCCCGAGATCGGACATGATCGCCGCGGGCAGCCGGAAGCCCGGCGCGGCGAGCCGCAGCATCTGCAGTTTCGAGCGCGTCACGCCGCTAAGCGCTTCGGGAAACAGCGTCGCGAGATCGTCGCCCGGGCAGACGATGATCGATCGCGCGGAAACGGCGCCCGCCGACGTATCGAGGCGACCGGTCGCGACACCGCGCACCGCGACCCCGCGCTGGAAGGTGACACCATGCTCGCTTGCCAGCCACGACGCGAGCGCGGGGATCGCGCTGCGCGATTCGACGCGCAGTTCGATCGCGCTTTCGAGCGCGCCTTCGAGCCGCGCAGGGCGCACCGCCCCGAGCCGCACGCGCGCCGCCGGGGCGTCAAGCCAGCGACACCCCTCCGCCATGTCGGTCGCGAGGAACGCTTCGCAAACGTCCCGCGCCTCGGGCCGCTGCGCCACCAGCACCAGGCCGCGCTGCTCGATCGCAATTCCCGCTGGCCCGGCGATCTCGGCCCAGATGTCGCGCGCGCGGCGCGCGCGGCGCCATACCGCGCCTTGCTCCTGACCCGTGACCGTGACGAAGCCGAAATTGCGGATCGAGGCGCCGTTGGCATTCTGGTCGCGGTCGATCACCACGACGCTCTGACCACGCCGCGCCGCCGCGAGCGCATGCGCCAGCCCGACGATCCCCGCGCCGACTATCGCAACATCGAACGTCTCGTGTGACACCGCGGCCTCCCGTCTTCGCGGGCTGCTTGCCCGCGCGCGCCGCGCGGCGCCAAGGCTTTGCCGCTATGCCGGGTATAGGCGCGCCCTATGAGCGGTAGCGCGTGACCGCATCGCCGAGCGCGGTTTCGAGCGGGCCGAGCCAGGCTGCGAAGCGTTTCCACTGATCGAGCCCGTCGCGGAAGATCGGCTGGCGGACCTGTTCGGAACTGGGGGTCCGCACGCTTCTCGGGTTCTGGTGGAAGGCGAGGCACGCCGGTTCGAAATCGAGCCCGCAAAAGGCGAGAATGCGGCGGACGTTGCCGTCGAGATCGTCGACCACCGCCTCGTGATGGACGCGCAGGATTTCGCCGGGAAGTACGGCATCCCAATGCGCCATCAGATCTAGGTAGGTGCGATAATAGCGCGCGATGTCCGCAATACTGTAAGAAAACTCCTGCCCTTGCGCGAACAGTTGCTTCAAATTGCTGAAGCAGCACGCCATCGGCTCGCGCCGCGCGTCGATGATCCGCGCGTTGGGAAGGATCAGCTTGATCAGCCCGATATGGCGAAAATTGTTGGGCATTTTGTCGATGAACAGCGGCCGTCCGGTGGTGCGATAACTGCGCGTCTCGTCGAGATAGCGCTGGCCGAGCGCCGCGACCTGGGCCTGTGACAAATCGGCGAGGCACGCGGGGTAGAGCGGTTGCTCGGGATCGGGGTCGCGGCCCTGCAAGTCGTGGACGATGCGCTGGATATCGGGGAGTTCCTGCGTCCCCTCGACCTGGCTGTGCGAGGCGAGGATCTGCTCGATCAGCGTCGAGCCCGAGCGCGGCAGGCCGACGATGAAGATCGGGTCGCGGTCGGGCGCCCCCCAGCCGGCGCGCCCTGCGAAAAAAGCGGGGGTGCAGACCGCTTTCTGCGCCTGGGTGTTAGCCTCGAGCACCTCGCCGCGATAGCGGCTCGAGGCGCGCTGGAGAGCGTTGCCGCGTTCGTAATAGGACCAGGATTCGGCGATCTCGCCGCGGTCCTCGAGCGCCTTGCCGAGGGCGAAGCATAGGTGAATGCGGTCGATTTGTGGGGTCTTGGCGCGCGCTTCCTCTGTCCGCATCCGCGCGATCTCATCCGTTTCGAAGCGGAAAGTCTTGAGATTGGCGAGGCTCCAATAGGCATCGCCGAAATCGGCGCGTGCCGCCGCCGCCGCGCGATACGCGGCGATCGCTTCGGGAATGTCGCCGACGGTTTTCAACGCGTGCCCGAGCCAGAGATGGAGATCGGCCGATTCGGGTACCTCTGCAAGCATTGCACGGTAGAGTTCGATCGCCGCCGCATGGTCGCCCAGCCCGATCGCGACCGTCGCGGCGAGCTGGCGATCGTCGAGCGACGATAGACCGTCCGCTCCGAGCAGCGCGAGTTGGGCGCCGGCCGCGGGGAATTTGTGACGCTGGACGAGGCACTGCGCATATTCGCGCCGAGCCGGGGCGTGATCGGGCGCGAGATCGAGGACGCTGGCGAGCAAAAGCTCGGCATCGTCTAGCACCTCGCGCGCGAGCGCGATCTTGGCGAGTAGCCGCATCGCCTCGATCTGGTCGCCATGTTCGACGAGATAGGCGCGGATCATCTGCTCGGCGGGTTCGAGCTCGCCGTCGTGGAACAGCGCGGTCGCGGCGATCACCGCGTGCGGCAAGGCGGCGAGCGTTGCGACATGCGCGGCGGCGAGCGCGGCATTCTCTGGATCGCGGGTGAGGCGATACACGCCCTCTAGCATCCGCCAGCTCATCGGCAAGGCCGGGTTGAGCGTGACCGCACGCAGCAGCGCGTCGATCGCAGCCGGGGCGTCTTTCCGCGCGACGTGGCACAGGCCGCGTTCCTGCAGCATCTGGCTGTAAGTCGGGTGCAGCGATGCGAACCGGTCCAGCGCGACGAGCGCCTCGGCGATACGCCCCGATATCCGCAGGCTGACCGCCTCGATCAGCAGCAAGTCCCGATTTTCGGGATAGGGCGCGAGGAGCTCCGCCGCTCGGCGCAGGACTTCGCCATGCTCGCCCGACGCCTGGAGCACGCGCAATTGGGCGATCGAGTCGAGGATCGGAACGGTGGCGGCGGTGTCGTGCTGGATCATGTCATTCCGCTCTGCCGATATGCGACGCTTCGCCGCGTCGCATATCGGCTGGAGCGCGTCCATCGTCAGAAGTCATACCCCATGCGCAGCCCGAACACGCGCGGCCGCAGCGGCACCTCGGCCTTGATGAACTCGGTCGAGGAGGTGAAGGTGCTGGCGTGCGAATTGTTCAAATTGGTGCCGAACAGTTGCGCATTCCATTGCCCGCGCGAAACGCCGATCGAAGCATCGACCGTGGCATAGCCCGGCTGCCTGTAGCGCAGGAAGGTCGTCGCGGGGACAACCACGCCTTCGCCCGAGAGATAGGTCGCGGGCTGGTTGTACATCGTACCGGTGTAATTGACCCCGGCTTGGAGGAAGGGCTTGTAGCCGTTGGTTTCCCATTCATAGCGGATCCGCCCCGTGCCCTGAAACTTGGGCGAGAACGCGGCGGTTGTACCGATCTCGCCGAACGGGTTCTGGAACGCCGCGCCCTTGACCATCGTGATGCACTTGCCGAAGGTCGGCGAGGTGGAGATGTTGCTGACCAGGCACGGCGAATTGGTCTGCTTGTTGTCGTTATAGGTCGCCGTGCCGTTGATCGTCAGCCCGCGCTGAGGGCGCGCGGTGAGCTGGAGCTCGACGCCCTTGATATTGTAGTTCGGGCCGTTGACGCCGAACGTCGTGTTGCCGAGCTGCGCCGGATTGTAGAACAGGAATTGGACGTTCTTCCAATTCATGTTGTACGCCGACAGATTGATCTGCAGCCGCCGGTCGAACAATGCGGTCTTCACGCCGATCTCGTAATTGTCGAGCGAGTCGGGTGCATAGCCGTTGGGCGTCATATATTGCGGCGTCCCGCCCGCCGCCGCCGAGGCCGGACCGACCGCGACCGCGCGCTGCGATCGGCTGAAGCCGCCGGGACGGAAGCCTTGCGAGAAGGTGAAATAGGCGATCGTCGCCGGGTTGACGTGCCAGGTGATGTTCCCGCGGCTCTTGAAGCCGTGATAGGTCACCTGGTCGTTGTGCGTGCCGATGTCGAACGTTCCGCTGTTCGGGCCACACTGGCCGTTGGGGACGTTGAGGCAGCTCGGCGTGCGGACGGCATATTGCGCGCCGACCTCATATTCCTTGTAATTGTAATAGCGCGTGCCCCCGGTGATCGTCAGCACGTTGGGGATGATGTCGAAATCGACCGAGCCGAACGCCGCGATCTGGGTGTAGCCGCGCTTCACGTCCTCGCCGAAGCCGGCATTGTCGTCGCGCACGCTCGGATCGTTGACGTCGGCGCCCGCGATCGTGCGGATGTTGGCAGCGCAGACCTGCCCGCCCGCCAGCGCGATCGCGAGGTTGGCGGTGGTGCAGGACGGGATCGTCTTATATTCGAAGTTCATCACGTCCTCGACGCGGAACTCCTCGTGGAACACCCCGCCAATCGCGCGGATGCGGCCGGTGTCGGGCGTGCTGATGCGGAATTCGTTGGTGAGATGCGTGTTGTGGACCTTGTCGTGCCAATAGGTCGCCGGCGAGAAGCAGGTCGCGGCGGCCTTGCCCCAGCCCGTCGCGCCGCCGGTGCAGGTGTAATAGACGCCGTACGCGGTGCGCGAATAATTGGTGTAGTCGACCTGGTTGTCGATCTTCCGGTCGAGATAGCTGCCGGTGTAGACGAGATTGAGCCCCGCAACCTTGCCGTGGATCGTCCAGGCGGTGCTCTCGAAACGGTCATGGTCGTAGCTCGGCACGAAGGTCGTGATCTCGAGCGGGTTGAGCTTCTGGAAGTCCGAGCCGGTCGGATATTGCTGCGACACGCCGAGCACGTCGAGATGCTGGAGGCTCTCGGTGACGAGCACGTTCCAGTCGGCGTCGATGTCCCACAGCGCCTCGACCCGCCCGCCGGTATAGGTGACCGGGTTGAAGTCGTTCTGCGCGGTGGTGTTGTTGTTGATTTGCGCCCCGGCGCCGGTCACGGTGCAGAAGCCGGTCGTCGTGCCCTTGCCGTTGGGGCAGATCCCGCCGGCATTGGGCTTGATGTTGAGATAATAATTGCCGGGATCGTCGTTCGAGCGCGTGAAGGTGCTCGACACGTTGTCGATATAGCCGCCGCGCCGCTCGTTGTAGAAAGTGCCGCGGACCGCGAGTTTGTCCTTGATGATCGGCACGTTGAGCGTGATGACTTCGCTGTTGTTGGCCGAGCCGCCCGAGGTGAAGCCGTACATCCCTTCGGCATGCCCCTCGATCCGGTCGAGCTTGGGCTTGTTGGTGATGTAGCGAACCGCACCCGCTTCGGCGCCACCGCCGAACAGCGTGCCCTGCGGCCCCTCGAGCACTTCGACGCGCTCGAGATCGGCGGCGTAGACGTCGATGTTGCGCGCCGGGAACTGCAGCGACTGATCGTCGAGATATAACGCTACGTTAGGGAAATTCGCGATCGTGGCGCTCGACTGGCCGCCGGCGAAACCGGCGCTCAGGCCGCGGATGAAGATCGCGCCCTGGCCCGGCCCGTTGGTGCCGAGCGAGACGTTGGGCGTGTATTTGATAAGATCGTCGAACGACTTGATGTTGAGCTTCGACAGCGTGTCACCGGAGAAGGCCTGGATCGTCAGCGGGACCTTCTGGATCGTCTCGTCGCGGCGCTGCGCCGTCACGATGATGTCGCCATCGGCCTGATCGCTCGGCGTGCCCTGGTCACTCGGGCGCGCCTGGGCGGCCTCGGCGTCGCGCGGCGCGGGCCGGTCGGCCGCGGCGGCGTGTGTCGCGGTCGCGCCACCGAGCATGGCGGCGACGGCGCAGGACAGAAGATAGCGCGTTTGCATGTGCGACCCCTCGCTTCGACAGTGACGGCCTGCGCCGGCGTATCACCGTGCGCGACCTCGCTGCTTGGGCCGAGTCGATCTCAGCCCCCCGATCGGCGCTTTGGTCTGTTTCGAAGTGTTGCCGCCAAGTCATTGCGTGAATGCGAGGGATAGGCTGTGCCTATCGGAAAGTCGCCGAACCGTCACGGCAGCGTCACGACCGTACGATAATTCGCTGCTCCATGGCGGTGAATTATCAGCATCTGCGCGCCTTCCACGCGATCGCGCTGGAAGGCGGCGTATCGCGGGCGGCGCGACGGCTCAACGTCTCGCAACCGACGCTGTCGCAGCAATTGAAGGCGCTCGAGGCGCGCTACGGCGTGATGCTGTTCGAAAGCCGCAAGGTGCCGCTCTGCCTCACCGCGGCGGGGCGCGACCTGCTCGCGCTCACGCACAAATTGTTCGCGACCGCCGCCGACATCGACGAGATCCTCGGCGAGACCGCCGAGATGACCGGTGGGATGCTGCGGCTGGGATCGGACAATCCGTTCTACGCCGCACAAATGGTCGAGTTGCTTCGCCGCTATCACCCGCAGACCAGCGTGCAGGTCCGCATGGGCAACGCCCGTGAGGTGATGCGCTGGCTGAGCGAAGCGCATGTCGATGCCGCGTTGGCGAGCGATCCGCCCGGCGATCCGGGTTGCAGTTATGAGCCATTGGCCTGCGAGACGCTCGCGTGTGCGCTGCCGCGCGAGCATCCGCTCACCGCGGCGGCAATGGTGCCGATCACAGCCTTCGCCGGTGAGACCCTCCTGCTCCGCGAGGCGTCGTCGAAGACGCGTGCCTTCACCGAACGCGCGCTCGACGATGCCGGGATCGTCCCGCTGGCGACGATCGAGCTCCAGACGCGCGAGACGATCCGCGAGGGGATCGCGCTCGGGCTCGGCATCAGCGCCTTCTTCGAATCCGAATGCCCCCCCGACAGCCGAATCGTCTACCGTCCGCTCGACACCGCCGGCCGATCGTATCAACTGCGCAGCTACCTCGTATGTCAGAACGAGCGCCGACGCAGCGCCTTGATCCGCGCGCTGCGCGTGATCGTCGGGGAAATGCAGACGAAGACGCTGAACATTCCCGCTTGAGCGTACCGCACCGGGGCGGATCCGGTCAGCGCGGGGCGAGTGCAGCGATCAACTCGGGGTGATGGAGTGGCTTGTGCAGGACGGCACTGAAGCCCGACGCCCGCGCGCAGCGTTCCTGGTTCGGCGAAGGGGTGGCGGTCATCAGGATCGCCAGTCCGGCCCAGCCCCGGCTGCGCAGGATCCGCAGCACCGCGATGCCGGTGCTGTCGGGAGGAGCGTGATCGGTGATCAGGATATCGCCCGCGTCGGCATATCCATCCTTGAGGACGGGCGCCGCGGTGCCGAACGAGCGAACGTCATAGCCGTGCCAATGCAGGAGCAGCTGCAGCGCGCGGCGGACGCTTTCGTCGGCGTCGATCAAAACGATCCGGCGGGAGAGACGCGACGGATCGAGGACGGCAATGTCGGTCATGGGAATCCGCACGAAAGGGGTTCCCTTACTTGCCGTCGGGCCCCCGCAGCGTCTTTACGTAATCGTCCGGGTATCTCCGGTCTCGCCCGCGCTGCGTATGGTGAAATGGAACGCCGTCCCGCCACGCTGACGCGGCGCAGCCCAGATTCGCCCGCCATGTGTCTCGACGATCGTGCGACAGATCGACAGGCCCAGTCCCATGCCGCTTTGCTTGCTGGTGGCGAAGGCCTGGAACAGCCGCTGCTCGACCGCCGGATCGATTCCCGGACCGGTGTCCGCGACGACCACCTCGAGCATATCGGCGGCCGCCGCGCGGACCGAAATCGTCACGTCGCGGACCTGCGACCTTTCGACCGCCTCGACCGCGTTGCGCACCAGATTGACGACCACTTGCTGGATCTGGACGCGATCGACCAAGGCGTGCGCTGCATCGTCGGCAAAGTCGAAAAAGGCGCGTACGCCACGCTCGCGCGCGCCGATCAATGCCAGCGCACTGGCTTCCTCGATCAGCGGACGCAGCGCGACGACGCGCCGTTCGACCTCGCGGCGCGTCACGAAATCGCGCAGCGCGCGGACGATCTCGCCAGCGCGCAGCGTTTCTCTGGCGGACTGGTCGACCGCTTCGCGCAGCAGTTCGAGCGTATCGTCGTCTGGCACCGAGAGCAGATCGCGGCTCGCCTCCATGTAATTGGCGATCGCGGTGAGCGGCTGGTTGAGTTCGTGCGCGAGCGTCGAGGCCATCGTCCCCATCGCGCTCAGCCGGGAGACATGAATCAGCTCGGACTGGAGTTCCTTCATCCGCAATTCGCTGCGCTGCTGCTCGGTCAGGTCGCGGATGAAGCCGGTGAAGATCCGCCGCCCCGTGCTGCTCGCCTCGCCGACCGCGAGTTCCATCGGAAAGGCGCTGCCGTCGCGGCGCTTGCCGACAACGACGCGGCCGATCCCGATGATCCGGCGTTCGCCGGTCGTGAGGTAGTGGCTGAGATAGCTGTCGTGGCGGTCGCGATCGGGACCTGGCATCAGCAGGCTGACGTTCCGCCCGATCAGTTCGACCTCGGCATAGCCGAACAGGCGTTCGGCCGCGGCGCTGAACGACAGGATCCGGCCGCGCTCGTCGATCACGATCATGGCATCGGGAATGGTCTCGAGGATCGAGCGGACATGCTGTTCGCTATCGGCGAGCGCTGCCTCGGCCGCGCGGCGGGCGGTCACGTCGTAGACGCTCTGGCCATAGCCGAGCAGTGCGCCCTCGGCATTGCGCAACGCGACGAGCGTCGAATCCGCGAGAAATTCGGATCCGTCGCGGCGGATGCGCCACGCTTCCTTGCGCGTGGTGATGTCATGCCGCGCTTGCGCGAGATCCGCCGCGGGTACGCCGCGTTCGACGTCGGCGGGGGGATAGAACAGCGCGAACGGTCGGCCGATAATCGCCTCCGCGCTCCAATCGGTGAGGATTTCTGCGCCGCGATTCCAGCTCGTCACCAGGCCGGCAGGATCGAGCAGGAATTGCGCGCGATCGGTCGTGCTGTTGACGAACAAAGCGAAGGCGTCGGCGAGCGGGTCGGTGGCGCTTACCGGAATGTGCCTATCTCCCCTTCGACGAACCGGATCCGACTGACGACGGCGACGAAGAAGGCAGTCGACCAGCCGAGCAGGATGACGCCGTTGGCGCCCTCGATCGCGCCCAGGATCCGCCAGGTGCGGGCGAGCACAATGTCGCCATAGCCGATCGTCGCATAGGTAGCGGTCGAAAAATAGAGCGCGGTCTCGAAGTCGGGCAGCGCACGGATCGCGTAATAGAGCGCGGCATAGCTCCAGATCTCGATCGAATGAAGCACGAACAGACCGGTGGCGGCGCCGACGATCCCGATGCCATCGCGAACGATGCTGCTGGCAAGGCCGCTGCGCGCGCGATGGTGGCGCAGCAGCGTGAGCAGACCGGCAATGCCGACCAGATGGACGCCGACGGTCAGCACAACCATCGCGGTCGCGACAAGAAGTTCGAGCGGGAGGTTCACCGCGCGATCAAAGGCGAGTCCGAGCGGCGGCGCAGTTCGGGATTCTACGGAGCAATCGCGCGGGCGGTGGCGCCTAGCGAATATCCTCATAGCCCTTGGTCGCCGGCCGGCCGCGCAGGACGATTGACGCGTAATTGGCGAGGTAGATCCCGGCGATCTTGGCGAAGCCCTGCTTCTGCATCCGGCGGCCCGAGGTGGGCATGATGAAGCGCGGCGAGAACAGCACCTTGCCTTGCTTCTTGGCGCGCTTGGCAATGTCGACATCCTCGCCGTAGAATTCGATCGAGCTGTCGAATCCCCCCATTTTCTCGAGCACATGGCGCGGGATCGCGAAATTGCCGCCGACCATCAGATACCCGGTGATCCCGTAGATCGAACGTGCCGCGACGAACCACGCGGTCGAGACGCGGTTGCGCAGCCCACTCAGGTCGTAGAAACTATACGGGCCCGACAAGCAGGCAAGTTCGCGATTTGCGCCGAACTGTTCCCAGATCTGCTCGATCCAGCCCTCGGGCGGATGCGTGTCGGCATCGACATAGGCGAGGATATCGCCGGTCGACTCCGTGAAACCGCGCTGGCGTGCGCGCGTGATGCCCTTGCTAGGCTCGAACACATATTTGACGCCAGGGTAGCGTTCGACCACCGCGCGCGTTCCATCGGTGCTGTTGTTGTCGACCACGATGATCTCGAACGCCTTGCCCGCGACGTTGCGCATCACCGCGTCGAGGCACGCCGGAAGATAATCCTCCTCGTTATAGGCAGGAATAATCAGGCTGATTGTCGGCGTTCGAACATGGGGCAGGCCGGTCATGCCGGCGCAGGTGCCCGATTATCCGCCGCAATGCCAGCGGAGATCGTGCGAAACCCGCCGATCCGATCATCCGGTGCGGGTTCTGAGAAACCCGCCCCGTCGTAGCGTTCGATCGCTGGAAACCGCCGAGACTATAAGCCGGCCCGTCGCGTCGGCGGTCCAGCCGTCGATCGCTGATTGCCGCATCCTGATACGCGAATTATAGGATCGATCAGATATCTCGGGAAAACAACGGAAAGATCGGAATTTGGTGCAGCATAGTCGTTTGGTCTGGCCGGTCGCAGCGACGCTGGGGGAGGGGCCTGCCTGGATCGAGCAAGCGCTTTGGTTCGTCGATATCAAGCGCGGGATGATCCACCGCTACGATCCCGCATCCGACACGCGGGACAGCTACGCCGTCGGCGGCGCGCCGAGCTTCGTGGTGCCGACCACCGCGGGGGATCTGCTGGTCGGCAACGGATCCGCGTTGCAGCGATTCGACGGTGCGACGCTGCAGGCCCCCCTCGCCACCGTCGCGATGCCCGCGCACAACCGCACCAACGACGCGACGGTCGATGGCGCAGGACGGCTGTGGTTCTGCACGATGGATGATGAAGAGGCGCGCCCGAGCGGCGCGGTGCATCTGTTCGACGGCGTCGAGATCGTCGCGGTCGGGGGCGAATGCACCATCACCAACGGTCCCGCGATCAGCCCCGACGGGCGGCTGCTGTATCATGTCGATACGCTCGCCGGAACGATCCACCGCTTCGACATCGCGGACGATGCTGTGCTGCGCGACGGCACGCTGTTCGCGACGATTGATCCAGCGCATGGCAATCCCGATGGCGTAACGATCGATGCCGAAGGGTGCGTGTGGGTCGGGTTGTGGGGCGGCTGGGAAGCGCGGCGCTATCACCCCGACGGTGCGCTGCTCGAGCGGATCGCGGTCCCGTGCGGCAACGTCACCAAGGTGGCGTTCGGAGGTCCCGAGCTTCGCACCGGGTATATCACCACCGCCCGCGCTGGCCTGTCAGACGAAGCGCTGGCCGCGCAGCCGCTGGCGGGCGCGCTGTTCGCGTTCGACGCGCCCGCACCGGGGCTGCCGCTTCCCGCCGTCCGGATCGCCGCATGAGTTACCGTATCGTCGGCGACTGGGGGACGAGCCGCTTGCGGCTTTTCCGGATCGAACAGGGCGAGGTTGTCGCGCGTGCCGAAGGCGCGGGAATTGGCGCGCTCGATCAGACTGCCGAAGCAACGCTGCGGGCCGCGATCGTGCCGTGGTGCGCCGAGCGCGATCCGGACTCCATTACGCTGTGCGGCATGGTCGGGTCGCGCAACGGCTGGATCGAAGTGCCCTATGCGGCGTGTCCCTCCGACGTTCCCGGCTGGCTCGCTGCGGCAGGGCAGGCGACGCTCGACGGCGTGCCGGTCACTATCATGGCGGGGCTCGCCTGCACCGCGCCGTCGGGCGGGCCCGACGTGATGCGCGGCGAGGAAACCCAGCTGTTCGGTGCGATCGCGCGCGATCCGGCGCTGCGTACGGGGCGGCATCGCCTCGCGCTGCCGGGGACGCATAGCAAATGGGCGACGATCGAGCAGGGGCGGATCGTCGGATTCCAGACTTTCTTCACCGGGGAACTGTTCGCGCTGCTGCGCGATCGCTCGACCCTGTTGCGCGCCGCCGGCGCAGGCGACGCCGATCCCGCCGGCGAACGGCGCGGCTTCGCGCATGGACTGTCGCGGGCACGCGACGGCGATCTCCTGCTCGGTGCGCTGTTCGAGGCGCGCAGCGCCCAGCTGATCGACGGCCGTTCGCCGGCCTGGGCGCTTGGCTACCTTTCGGGGCTGCTGATCGGTCGCGAAATCGCCGAGATTGCGTCGGCAGCGGGGGAAAGCGTCGGCCTGATCGGCGATCCCGCGCTCTGTGCACGGTACGCGCGCGCGCTCGCCGCATCGGGGATCGATACACATTTGCTCGACGGCGACGCCTGTGCGCTCGCGGGACTCGCGCTTTGGGAGACTGAACGATGACGATCGACGATCTGCTCGCTGCCGGCGCTCCGCCGGTCGTCGCGATCCTGCGCGGCATCCGCCCCGACGAGGCGCTCCCGGTCGCCGCGGCGCTCGTTGCCGCGGGGGTGCGGATGATCGAGGTGCCGCTCAACTCGCCCGATCCGTTCACCAGCATCACCGCGATCCAGCAGGCGTTCGGCGACACCGCCGCGATCGGCGCGGGGACCGTGCTCGATATGGCTGGGGTCGAGGCGCTCGCCGCGACCGGCGCGACGCTGATGGTCACCCCCAATACCGATCCCGCGCTGATCGCGCGCGCGGTCGCGCTCGGGCTCGAGCCGATGCCGGGCTTCGTCACGCCGAGCGAGGCGTTCCGTGCGATCGACGCCGGCGCGCGTCGGATCAAGCTGTTCCCCGCGGTTGCGCTCGGGCCGACCTATCTCAAGGCGATCCGCGAAGTGCTGCCGCGCGACGTTTCGGTGTGGGGCGTGGGCGGGACAGGGGCGGAGAATTTCGCCGAGTGGCTCGCCGCGGGGGCCGAGGGGATCGGCGTCGGCGGCGCCCTCTATCGTCCGGGGGACGATGCCGCGGGGGTCGGCGCCAAGGCGGCGGCGTTGATCGCGGCATGGCGGGCGACACGCACCGTTCTGTGAGCGCGCGCGCCGCGGGATAGCGAGTCGCGATCGCGCGATTGGCCCTGCTCGACCCGCGCACGCGCTCGGCCTGCCGCCGCAGTGACCAAGCGATACGAAACCGGCAAATGGGACGCGGTCTATAGCTCGCGCGGCGATGCGTCGGTCGCGGCTGCCTGACGGCGCCGCACCGGTTTGACGACCCGCGCGAGCGCCTCGCGTTCGATCTTCTCAAGTTCCTCGAGCGTTTCGGCGATCGCCTCTTGCTGCGCGGCGAGACGATCGATCCGCTGCCGGCACCGACCGGCCAGCGCGCGCATCTGTTCGACATGCTGCGGGTCGGCATCGTAGAGATCGAGAAACTCGACGATGTCGCGCAGCGTGAAGCCGAGTCGCTTGCCGCGCAGGATCAATCGCATCCGCGCGATCTCGCGCCGTGTATAGACGCGGATCGCGCCGACCCGACAGGGCGTGATCAGTCCCTTGTCTTCGTAGAAACGGAGTGTGCGCGGCGTGATGTCGAGCATCCGGGCAACCTCGTTGATCCCGGTCAGGTCCTGCGACAGCTCTGTCATCAACGTCTTCGCTCCTGCGACGCAGACCCTCGCCGGCCGCCGGCGAGCGTCGGACACGCCCCTTTGTCGAGTTCGTGCGATCAACGTCTTGGCGCGAGTGTTGCGGATTTCTTCGCGTTGGGAAAGCGCGATCTTGGCGGGCGAGCCGAGGGGCGTTCGCGGGGGCTCCGACAAGTGCTTGACTTGTCGCCGAACGAATCTACTGCGGATCGAACTGCCGCATACGTCAACGGGCTCGCGAATAGGGCCGAAACGGTGCGACGGCAAGAACCGACCGTGCGGGCGCGTCCCGAAGCATGGCGTATGATCACGGCATCGCGACACCGATGCGGCTTGGAGAGGAAGATCATGTCCCTGTTGCTTATCGGCGCCTTGCTCGCCGGCGCGCCGGCGACCGCCGACACCGTGATCGGCCGCTGGAAGACCGAGACCCTCAACGCCATCGTCGAAATCAGCCACTGCGGGTCGTCGATCTGCGGCAAGGTCGTCACGTCCGACGCAATCCGCGCCAATCCTGCGCTCAAGGACGTCAAGAATTCCGACGCGAAGCTGCGCACGCGCCCCGTTCAGGGGATGCTGATGCTCAGCGGCTTCGCGCCCGACAAGGACGGTGTCTGGGCGAACGGCCAAGTCTACAACGCCGAAGACGGCCACACCTATAGCGGCCGCATCACTCCGATCGGCAGCGATCAGCTCAAGCTGCGCGGCTGCGTCTTCTTCCCGCTCTGCAAGACGCAGACCTGGACCCGAGTCCGCTGAAAGCGCCCGCTTTTTCTCCCCCAAACCGTAAACATCAGGACTATATCATGGCAATCCGTTACAAGGGCCCGTTGCTGGCCGCGTCCGCGCTCGTCTCGAGCGTCGGCTTCGCTGGCGTCGCCCATGCCGATGCTTTCTATCTCCAGTCGCAGACCACGGTCGGCGCCGGCCGCTCGTTCTCGGGCGAAGTCGCCGACACCGGACCTTCGTCGCTGTGGTGGAACCCCGCCGCGATCGCCGGGATCACCGATGCCGAAGTCCAGGTCAGCGCCACCGCGCTCCTGCCCAAGGGCGATGTGATCGACAACGGCACGCTGATCTCGCGCCCCGGCCAGCCCTTCACCGCGATCGGCGGGCAGACCCGCTCGCGCGACCCGATCAACAATGGCGTGCTGCCGAGCGGATCGTTCGCCTATCCGATCAACGACCGGATCGCGGTGGGTATTGCGGTGACCTCGCCGTTCAGCTTCACCACCGATTACGACGCCAACAGCTGGACGCGCTACAGCGCCGACAAGACGCGGCTGCGCACGATCGACATCCAGCCGTCGATCGGCGTCGCGCTGACCGACTGGCTGCGCGTCGGTGGCGCACTCAACGTCGAATATACCGATGCCTATCTCAGCAACGCGCTCCCCAACGTCTCGGCGGCGCTTCCCGACGGCAGCCAGGCGCTGCACGGCGACGGCTGGGACTTCGGCTGGACCGCAGGCGTGCAGCTCCACAACAAGCTCGTCACCGTCGGCATCAGCTACAAATCGAGCATCAAGCACACGCTCACCGGCGATCTCACCGTCGCCGGGCTGGTCGGCCCGCTCGCACCGCAGAACCGTTCGCTCTCGGGCGTGACCGCACAGTTCAACACGCCCGGCCAGGTGATCGTCGGCGGGCGCCTGCGCGCGACCGAGGCACTGACGCTCAACGCGCAGGTCGTCGCGTACAATTGGAGCAAGTTCGATGCGATCCGCCTCGGCGCCCCGCTCAACGTCGCTTTGCCCGAGAATTATCGCGACAGCTGGAGCCTGGCAGGCGGCTTCGATTATGCGGTCAGCCCCAAGGCGACGGTCCGTGCCGGCGTGCAGCGCGCGGTCACGCCGACGCAGGACGGCCTGCGCGACGCGCGGGTGCCGGACTCGAACCGCTGGACCTATTCGGCGGGCGGCAGCTACCGGATGAACAAGCACATGACGATCGATGCTGCGGCGAGCTATGTCGACTTCAAGGACACGACGATCGATCGCGCGACTGCAGCCTATGCCGGCACTCCGGCGCAGACGGTGATCCTGACCAAGGGCCTGCTGCAGAACGCGCATGCCGTCGTCCTGTCGCTCGGCGGCCGCTTCAGCTTCTGACGCCGCCGTCCTGAGATCTTGCAATTCGGCGACACGACACCATCTCCTTGCCATCGTTCAACAATGGAAAGGAGGTGGTCGAATGTCTCATTGTCTCACGCCGCAGTCGGCACAGGGTTCGAGTTCGGTCTCTCTCGAGGGCGCGCTCGCCTGAATTTTTGCCGGCCAAGGCCGACAATGGAAAGGCCGTCCCGCAAGGGGCGGCCTTTTGTCTATGGATGGATGATGCGCGATCTGTTCGATACTCCGATCCTGCCGGGTCTCCACGCGGTCGAGAATTTCGTATCGCAAACAGAGGCGGCGGCGCTGATCGCCGCTATCGATGCGACGGACTTGGAACCGTTCCGCTTTCAGGGCTGGCTCGGCAAGCGGCTGACCCACAGTTTCGGCTGGCATTACGACTTCGATACCGGTGGGATGGGCGAGGCCGCTCCGATCCCGGACTGGCTCGACCCGCTGCGCCGCCGCGGCGAGATCATGGCCGGCCTGGCGGAGGGTGACCTCGTTCAGGCGCTCGTGATCCGCTACGATGTCGGCGCCGGCATCGGCTGGCATCGCGACCGGCCGCATTTCGAGCATGTTTTCGGCATTTCGCTCGGGGCGCCGGCGACGCTGCGCTTCCGTAGGCGAATCGACGATCGCTTCGAGCGCGCGAATGTGCCGCTGACGCCACGCGGCGCCTATCACCTGAGTGGTCCGGCCCGGCATGTGTGGGAGCACAGCATTGCCGAGATGGACGCGCCGCGCTGGTCGATCACCTTTCGCAGCCTGTCGGAAAAGGGCAGGGCGCTGATCGCGTCGCGGGATCGCTAGGTCGCTGGACATATCCCCTCAAGAAACTGCTATGCGGGACGGCGTGTCGTCTGCCGAATGCCAATCCCCGCCGCCCGATTTCGTCGTGATCGACGTCGAAACAGCCTGCTCGCGTGCGAGCAGCATCTGCCAGATCGGGATCGTCGGATTTCGCGGTGGTCGCGAGATCTTCGAGTACGAAACGCTGCTCGATCCCTGCGATGAGTTCCACGCATTCAACACCCAGATCCACGGGATCGCCGCGCACCATGTCGTCGGCCAGCCGCGTTTCGGCGACGTTCACGCGATCGTCGACCGGTATCTCGCGGGGCGGACGACCGTCGCGCATTCCTTTTTTGACAAAAGCGCGCTCGCCGCGGCGTGCCGCCAGCACGATCGGCCGCTGATCGAGACGATGTGGCTCGACAGCGTCCGCGTCGCCAAGCGCGCCTGGCCCGATCTCGAGAACCACAAGCTCGGCGGCCTTGCGCGCTATCTCGGTATCGCGCATCGCCATCACGACGCGCTCAGCGATGCGCGTGCGGCGGGCTGGGTGATCGTAAAGGCGATCGAGCAGACCGGGATCTCGCTCGACGAATGGCTCGCGCCGCCGCGCAAGCCGGGGCCGCCGCCGACCCCGGCCGAAGCAGGGCCGCTGCTCGGCGAGCGGGTCGCGATCGTCGGCGAGCCGCGCGATGGGCCTTTGGCGCACCGGCTCGCCGCGCTCGGAGCGAAGGTGATGACCTCGGTCGGTACGAGCACGAACGTGCTCGTCGTCGCCGGGGGCGATCGCTTCACGCGCGCGACGTTCACGAGCCCGGCATATGGGAAGGCCGAGGCGCTGCGCCGCGCCGGTAAGCCGATCCGGATCGTTTCCGAACAGACGCTGCTCGCCGCGCTCGGGCGCGCTGCTTAGAGCATCGCGAGTGGCGTGCGTGATCGCGGCGGCGGGAACGTCGCGTCGAGCGCTGCCAGCGTTGTCGGATCAAGCACGAGATCGAGCGCGGCACGATTGTCGCGGACGTGCGCGACGCTGCCGGCCTTGGGAATTGCGATCACGTCGTCACGCCGCAGCGCCCAGGCGAGCGCCAGTTGTGCGGGTGTCGCCCCGAGCCGAGTGGCGATCGTCGCCAGCGCCCGATTCTCGAGCAAACGGCCTTGCTCGACTGGGCTGTACGCCATGATCGGGATGCGGCGTTCCGCGAGCCACGGCAGCAACGCGTGCTCGGGCCCGCGCCGCGTGAGATTGTAGAGGATCTGATCGGTCGTGCAGCCTTCGCCACCTGCGTCCACCAGTTCCTCCATATCCTCGGTATCGAGGTTGCTGACGCCCCAGCGCGCGATCAGGCCTGCGCCGCGCAAGGCTTCCATCGCCTCGACGGTTTCGGCCAGCGGGACTGAACCGCGCCAGTGGAGCAGATAGAGGTCGAGCCGATCGGTCCCCAGCCGCTTGAGGCTCGCCTCGCACGACGCCCGCAACCGCGCGCGTCCGGCATTCTGCGGATACGCCTTGCTGACGAGGAACACCTGCTCGCGGAACCCCGCAATCGCTTCGCCGACGAGGCGCTCCGATTCGCCTTCGCCGTACATCTCGGCGGTGTCGATCAGCGTCATGCCGAGCGCGATACCCTCGCGCAGCGCCGCGATCTCTGTGCTCCGTTTCGAGCGGTCCTCGCCCATCATCCATGTGCCCTGGCCAAGCGCGGGCACCATGGCGCCGTCGGGAAGGGAAACCTGTCTCATCTGTCGCTCCTGCGGCCGTTCACGATTGCCAGCCCCCGCCAAGGGCCTTGAACACATCGACTTGCCGATCGACCAGCAACGCGTCGGAGGCGGCAAGGTTCGCTTGCGCTGTGGTGAGCGCCGCTTGCGCGCTGAGCAGCGAGAGGAAATCGGTGCGACCGAAGCGATAGAGCGTCCCCGCCTGGTTCGCGGCGGTCGCCGCGCTCGATTGCGCGCGCGCGAGCGCGGCGTTGCGGTCGGCCTCGCGGGCATAGGCAGAGAGCGCGGTCTCGGTCTGGCGCAGCGCCTCGAGCGTGACCGAGTCGAACTGCGCCAGCGCGCCGTCGGCGGCGGCCCCGGCTTGCGCGATCTGCGCGCGGACGATCGGCCGGTTGGGGAAGCTCCAGCTGATCAGCGGGCCCAGACCGATATGGAAGGCGTCGCTCGAACCGAATGCCGAAAGCGGCCCGGTCAGCCCGATCGACCCGCCGAGGTTGACCTGTGGATACAGGTTGGCGGTCGCCACGCCGATCCGCGCGGTGGCGGCGGCGAGCGCGCGTTCGGCAGCGCGGATATCGGGGCGTCGCGCGATCAGGCCCGCGCCGTCGCCGATCGGCAGCGGCTTGCGCATCGTCGGCGCGGTCGCGCAACTGGCGACCTCCCTGGGATAGTCGGCCGGCGGGCGTCCCATCAGCGTCGCGAGCCGATAGAGCGCGGCGGTGCGCGTCGCGATCGTCGCGGGCACCAGCGCGGCGCTCTGGTCGACCGCGCTCTGCGCCCGCGTCACGTCGAACGCCGTGCCGCGTCCCCCGCGCTGCAACCGCTGCGTCACGCCCAGCGTCTGGCGCTGGAGCGCCAGCACGCGGTTGTTGGCAGCGAGCACCATATTGGCGGTGCATGCCGCGGCATAGCTGCGCGCGATCTCGGCGGCGACCGTCACTCGGACATTGTCGCGCGCGGCGGCGACGGCTTCGGCATCGCCCTGTGCCGCCTCGATCGCACGGCGGATCTGACCGGACAGATCGAGCGGATAGGTGAGCGACAGGCCGACATCGTACCCGACCGTCCCCGGCAGCGATCCCCCGGTGCCATACTGCCGCGACAGCGAAGCGCCACCGCCGACGGTGGTCGAGAGCGTGCGCCCCGCCGCGACTTCCGCCACTACCGCATCGGCGCGGCGAAGGTTGGCGTCGGCGGCGCGCAGATCGGCGTTGGCGGCGAGCCCTTCCGCGACGAATCCGTCGAGCCGTGCGTCGCCGTACAGCTGCCACCAATGATCGGGCAGCGGAACGTCGGCGAAGCGCTTCTCCTTGCCGCTGTCGAACGCGCCGAGCGCGCTCGGCCGGTTGACCACGGCGTGATCGGGCAGCGTATAGTTCGGGCCGGCGGTGGTGCAGCCCGCTAGCAGCAGCGCCGCGACGCCGAAGATCCGGCCGCGCGTCATGGGTGCACCTGCGGAGCTGGCGGCACGACCGTCACCGTCGCGCTGCGCCCGACGATTAGTGCGACGCCCTGTGGCACCTCGACCAGCTTGACGCGCACCGGGATGCGCTGCGCGAGCCGCACCCAGGTGAAGGTCGGGTTGACCGTCGGCAATTGGTTGGCGCTGACGCTGCGCTCATTGTCGCTGATCCCCGCGGCGATGCTGTCGACCCGCCCCTTGAGCGGGCGCGGCTCGCCCATCAGATGGACCGTCACCGGATCGCCGATGTGGATGCTGCCGAGCTTGGTCTCCTCGAAATAGCCCTCGACGCGGATCGAATCGGCGTCGACCAGCGCCATCGCCTGCGCGCCCGCCGCGATATAGTCGCCCGGGTGCAGATCGAGGTTGGTCACAGTGCCGTTGACGCTCGCGCGCACCGTCGTCCGCGCGAGGTTGAGCGCGGCGGTCGAGCGTGCGCTCTGCGCCTGCGCCAGTGCCGCGCTCGCCGTGGCGACACGCGCGACGTTCTGCTCGTGCGTTTCCTTGGCGACGAGATCGCCGAGCGCGAGATCGCGCTGCGCCTCGCGCCGCGCCTGGAGCAGGGTCGCGCGCGCGCTTTGAATCGCCGCGTCGTTCTGCGCGAGCGTCAGCTCGAAGCGCGGGCGGTCGACCACGAACAGCACGTCGCCGGCCTTGACGCGCTGATTGTCGTGCACCGCGACCTGGGTGATCAGCCCGCCGACATCGGGGGTGATCCGCACGATATCGGCGCGGATATGCCCGTCGCGGGTCCACGGATCGGTCTCGTAGCGGCGCCACAGCCACACCGCGACCAGGATCGCGAGCAACACGATGACAATCGTTACGGCGGAACGGCCGAGCGGGGCGAGCAGCGATTTCATAACGAAGGTCCGGTAAGCAAGGACAGAAGTCCGAGAATGAGGAAGAAGAGCGCGAAATCGACCAACGGCCGATAGGCGACGAAACGATAGGCGCCGAAAGCCGACAGCAGCCGCGTCGTCGCCCCCGTCAGCACGAGCGCGGCGATCGCCAGCAGCAGGATCGTCGGCACGAACACCCCGCCGAGCGAGACTTCGCCGATCATGCCGCCACGCCATACGCTGGCGCTGTGGGGAAGAGGTTGCGGCGCAGCGACGTCAGCGCGAGCACGCCCGCGCGGGCGCGCGCCGGCTCGGCGTCGGCCGCCATCGCGTCGATCGCGCTGTCGAGGTCGGCGAGCAGGACCGGCGCGGGCGGGGCGGGGCGGTCGGGCCGCAGCGCGCGATAATGCGCGCCGACACCCTTCAGCACCGGCGTAATGCGTGCCGCATCGTAGGACGTGCCGTCGATCCGCAACTGCCGCAATTCACCGATTGCGAAGCCGACGCGCAGGTCGCTCAGCGCATCGAGCAGCGGCTTGCCCGGATCCTTGCCCTGCAACGCGAGCCGCGGCGCGAGCAGGCCGATCCGGTCGAGCATCCGCGCGACCCAGCCGGCGGTATCGGGCACGCCCGCCGCGTTGCTGCGCTGCGCCAACTCGCGCCACCCGGCGCGGATCAGCCGTCGCGCGGCGGTATCGGCGCCGATCGTCTGGAACAGCCCGACGGTGACGACCGCGAAGATCGTGCCGATCAGCTGCGAGACGCCGCCGTTGACGAATGTGTCGAAGCTGCCACCGTAGCGATCATTGAGACCGACGGTGTTGATCCCGCCGAGCAATGCGCCGAGCGTGATTAGCGTCGTGCGGGGTCGCGACAGGAAAACCCCGCCGATCAGCAATGCCGGTGCAAGCGCGGCAATCAGCGTCGGAAAGTCGGTGATCCGCGGCAGGATCGCGAAAGCGTAGACCGCGGCGATGACCAGGCCAATGATCGTACCATAGAAGAACGCCATGATCGCCGGCGCAGGGTCGTCGCTATTGCCGAACAGCGCGCAGCATACCCCTGCGATCAGCACCGCGCCCGCGCCGTCGGCCCAGCCGGTCCCGATCCAGAAAATACAACCGAGCAGGATCGTCGCGACCGTCCCCGCCGCAGCGCGCAGCGCGATCCCGCGGTCGCGGTGGAGCGGGCGGCGCGCGGTGCGGGCCAACAGCCGCGCAACCCCGGGGTTGAGCGGCGCGCGCAAGGGTGAGCGCATCTGATCGAGCAGATCGCGCGCGTTGCGATGCGCGTCGATCAGCTCGGCGAGCCGCGCGAGCAGGCTGAGCCGCAAGGCATCGCGCCATAGCAGGGGTTCGGCGACCGGCGGCTCGAGCGCGCGCGCGCGCGCGATCAGTGCATCGGCGGCGGCGTTACGCTCGGCCATCGGCTGCGCCGTCGCGAGCCATTCGCGCACGTCTTCGATCAGCGTCAAAGCTTCGGGCCGCGGCGTATCGGCCCCACGCAGCAGCTCGCGGATCCGGTCGTCGACCGCGCTGGCCAGCGGAAGCAGCATCGACAGCTCGGCCTGCAACGCGCGCAGCGTACGGACCCGCGGCTGGAGCCGTGCGGTGTCGAACGGCAGATGGATCGAGAGCTGGTGCAGCTCATTGATATCGAGCGCTAACCGCCGACGGTCGCGGTCGAGCCGGCTGTCGGCGAGCCCGGCGAGCGAATCGCGCGACCAGCGCTCGGCATCGGCGAGTATCGCGCTGACGCGCACGAGCAGCGTCGCGGTCACGGTCTGCGGGAAGACGAAGCCGTGGATCAGCGCGCCACACAGGATGCCGATCGTGATTTCCTCGACGCGCAGGATCGCAGTCGTGAAGATCGCGCCCGGCGCCTCGACCGAGGGGAAACCGATGATGCTCGCGGTATAGCCGGCGAGGAGGAAGACATAGGCGCGCGGCGTACGGTCGAGCAGCGAGATGTAGAGACAGACGCCGAGCCACAGCGCGAGTCCGAGCGACAGCAATTCGGGCGCGTTGACCAGATTGGGCACGAGCACGACCGCCGCGGCGGCGCCCAGGATAGTCCCCATCACCCGAAACGCCGCCTTGGAGAGCGCGGCGCCCGCCAGCGGCTGCGCGACGATGTAGGATGTCGTCACCGCCCAATACGGACGCGTCAGGCCGATCTGCAACGCGATGTAATAGGCAAGCACCGCCGCGATCAGGCATTTCACCGAGAACAGCGCCTCCTTCCACCCAAACCGATCGCGCGTCATCGGTTGCGCTTCCGGGTGAAGCGCGCCTCGAGCTGTTCGGCGACACGCAGCGCGATCACGAGATCGGCGTCGGCGACGTCGGCGAGCATCTCTCGACGGAGTGCCTCGAACGCGGTCTCGATCTTCGCCACCAGGGTGCGTCCGCGCTCGGTCAGCCGTACGCGGCTGACCCGTGCATCGACCTCGTCGCGTTGGCGATCGACGAGCCCGGCCGCCACCAATTGATCGACGATGCGGACCAGCGAGGCCGCTGAGACATCGAGCTCGGCGGCAAGGTCGGTCTGCCGCACGTCGTCGCCGAGGCGCCCGACCTGGACGATCGTCCACCCGCCCGATGCCGACAGGCCGAAGCCGCTCAGTGCGCGATCGGCGGACTGCCGCCACATACGGGCAAGCGGCAGCAAGGTACGGGCGTAGGCCGCCTCGGCGAGAGATCGTTCGGACATCATTAGCGTGCTAAGTAATGACGCATGGCGCGACCGCAACCCTGAAGGATGGAATGCGACGCTAACGAAACGATATCGGTTTGGGTCCAACGCGGACGCAATTTTCGATCGCGGCCGGTCGATCGCCGACGATCGACGTATCCCATCGGCCGCGGCTGAGCCGGGCCGTCACGAGGATGCTAGGTGCCCGCGCGGCGACGATGGCGGTTAGGATGGACTAGATCGAGCCCGCGGGATCAGGCGTGCGCGGTTTGCCAGCCACCTCCGAGCGCGCGGAAGAGGTCGATTTGGGCGTCAGCGATCCTCGCGTCGGCGGCCGCCAGTTCGGCGTCGCTATCGGCGAAGGTGCGTTCGGCATCGAGCACTTCGAGGAAATCGATCGTGCCCTCGCGCTGGCGGGCGCGGGTGATCCGCGCGGCGGTCGCTGCATTGTCGCGCGCCGATTGGAGCTGCGTGCGCCGATCGAGTTCACGGGCGTAGCTCGACAACGCGGTTTCGGTTTCCTCGAGCGCGGTCAGTACGCTGCCGTCGAAGGTCGCAAGCGCGCCGCGCGTCTCGGCCTTTGCGCCCGCGATCCGGGCACGTGCGGCCGACTGGTTGAGCGACCAGTTGAGCAGCGGTCCTAGCAGCCAGCGCACCGGCCCCCCGGTGAAGATGTCGCCGACGGTGGTCGCGGTCGACCCGATCGACCCGCCGAGCGAGATCTGCGGATAGAGCTGCGAGGTCTCGACCCCGATCCGCGCGGTCGCCGCGCCGAGCCGGCGTTCGGCAGCGCGGACGTCGGGGCGGCGCGCGAGCAATGCCGCGCCGTCGCCGATCGGGATCGGCTGGTTCAGCCGCGGCGTCGTGCTGCGCGCGCCCGCTGTCACCGGGAGGTCGCGCGGAGTTCGGCCGGTAAGCGTCGCCAGCCGGAACAGCGCCGCTTGGCGCTCGCCCTCGATCTGCGGAACGAGCGCGGCGCGCTGGTCACGCAGCGCGGCGATTCGCGCCTGATCGAGCTTCGTCGCGCGGCCGGCATCGACGCGCTTGCCGGTGAGGGTGGTCGACTTTTCGAGCAGATCTACGATGCGTCGCGCGACCGCGAGCCGTTCCGCCGAAGACGCAGCATCGACATAGGCACGCGTGGTGGCGGCGACGATCGACACGCGCACCGCGTCGGCGTCGGCCTGCGCCGCGCCCACATCGCCGCGCGCCGCCTCGACATTGCGGCGAACACGGCCCGAAAGGTCGAGTTCGTAGCTGACGTCGAGGCCGACGTCGTAGGTCGCGCGCTCGCGGGCATAGCCGGGCAGGCTCTGCAGTTCGGATGCCCGCGCGTAATTGCCGCTAGCGCCCAAATTAACCTGCGGCTCGCGGTCGGTCTTGGCGCCGCGCAGCGATGCCCGCGCCGCGTCGAGCCGCGCTACCGCGACGCGCAAGTCGGTGTTCGCCGCCAGTGCATCGGCGACTAGCCCGTCGAGCACGGGATCGCGATACATCCGCCACCAATTCTGGTCGGCAGCGGCGGTGACCGTCGCCGGGTTCGTGGTCACGAACGGCGCGGCGGCGGTCGGCGGCGGCGTGGGGGCGACGTAGTTCGGCCCGGCGGCGCAAGCGGAGAGCGCGAGCGCGGAGAGGCTGGTGAGCAGGACGGTTTTCATGGGTCGTTCCTATTCGGCTGGCTGCAGCGCAGGCGCGGCAGCGGGGCCATGCGTCGCGTTCGCGTCCGGACGGCGGCGTTCGAGCCGCTTCGCCAGCGCGCGTGCGACGACGTAGAAAGTGGGGGTGAAGAGCAGGCCGAAGCCGGTCACGCCGATCATTCCGAAGAACACCGCAGTGCCGAGCGCCTGGCGCAGCTCGGCGCCAGCCCCTTCGGCGATCACCAGCGGCACCGCGCCGAGGATGAAGGCGAAGCTCGTCATCAGGATCGGCCGCAACCGGTCCTTCGCCGCGCGCACCGCCGCCTCGACCGGCGACAGGCCGTCTTCCTCCTCGGCCTGTTTGGCGAACTCGACCACCAGGATCGCGTTCTTTGCGGCGAGCGCAATCAGCACGACGAGGCCGATCTGCGTCAGGACGTTATTGTCCATGCCCCGCAAGTTCACGCCGGTCATCGCCGCGAGCAGGCACATCGGCACGATCAGGATGATCGCGAGCGGCAGCGTCAGGCTCTCATATTGCGCGGCGAGCACGAGGAAGACGAACAGCACCGCCATGCCGAAGACGAGCCCGGCGGTGCTGCCGGCCGATTTCTGCTGGAAGGCGATCCCGGTCCACTCATGCGCATAGCCGGTCGGCAGTGCGGTATCGGCGAGCTTTTCCATCGCGACGAGCGACTGGCCCGACGACGACCCCTTGGCGGTATCGCCATCGACCTCGACCGCCGGGAACAGATTGTAGCGCACGACGCGATACGGCCCGGTCTTGTCACGGAAGGTCGAGACCGATCCGATCGGCACCATCTGCCCGGTGTTCGACCGCGTCTTCAGATTGGCGATATCGGCGGTGGTGTTGCGGAACGGTGCGTCGGCCTGAGCGGTGACGCGGTAGGTGCGGCCGAGCAGGTTGAAGTCGTTGACGAATGCCGACCCGAGATAGACCTGCAACGCCTCGAAAACACGCTCTGGCGGCACGCCGAGCATGTTCGCCTTGGTCCGGTCGACATCGGCGAAGATGCGCGGTGTGGCGGTGTCGAAGAAGGTATAGACCTGCGCCAGCCCCTTGGTCGTGTTGGCCTGGCCGATCAGCCCGGAGGCGGTCTTGCCCATCTCCTGATAGCCGTGGCCCTGCAGGTCCTGCACCATCAGACGATAGCCGCCCGCCGAGCCGATCCCCTGGATCAGCGGTGGCGGGACGATCAGCAGCCGCGCCTCGTTGATGTCGGCGGTGGCTTTGCGCGCCTCGCCCATGATCGAGGCGAGCGTGACGCCGAGCTTCGCGCGTTCCTCGAAGCTCTTGAGCGGGATATAGGCCGCCGCGCTGTTGGGTGCGAGCGTCTGCGACGGGCCGTCGAAGCCCGCGAGCATCACCGCGCCCTTGACTCCGGCGAGCGGCAGGATGCGTTTTGCCACCTTCTGCATGACGGCGTCGGTGCGATCGACCGCCGAGCCCGGCGGCAGCTGGATGATCGTGAGGAAGTAGCCCTGATCCTGCGCTGGTACGAAGCCCGACGGGGTGACCGTGAAGACCACCGCGGTCAGCGCGATCAAGGCGCCATAGGCGAGCATCATCTTGCGCGGTGCGCTGACGAGGCGCAGCGTGAGCCGTGCATAGCCGTCGCTCATCCGCTCGAACCCGCGGTTGAAGGCGTCGCCCGCGCGGCGCACCAGCTGCGCGGCGCGGCTGCCCGTGCCTGCCGGGGCATGCGGCTTGAGCAGCATCGCGGCGAGCGCCGGCGACAGCGTCAGCGAGAGCAGCAGCGAGATGATCGTCGCGGTCGAGATCGTCACCGCGAACTGGCGGTAGAACGCGCCCGACAGGCCGGTGAGGAAGACGGTCGGGATGAACACCGCGCAGAGCACGAGCACAATCGCGACGAGCGCGCCCGACACTTCGTCCATCGACTTGCGCGCCGCCTCGAGCGGCGAGAGCCCGTGCTCGAGGTTACGCTCGACATTCTCGACCACGACGATCGCGTCGTCGACGACGATGCCGATCGCGAGCACCAGACCGAACAGCGAGAGGTTGTTGAGCGAGTAGCCGACCGCCGCAAGCACCGCGAAGGTGCCGATCAGCGAGACCGGGATCGCGACGATCGGGATGATCGCCGCACGCCATTTCTGCAGGAAGACGAGGATGACGAGCACGACGAGGATCATCGCCTCGAGCAAAGTGTGCTTCACCGCGTCGATCGATTGCGAGATGAATTCGGTCGGGTTGTAGATGACGCGATAGGCGAGCCCCTTGGGGAACTTCTTCGACATCGTCTCCATCTCGGCCGACACCGCTTGCGCGGCGGCGAGCGCGTTCGAGCCGGGGCGCTGGAAGACAGCGGCGATGACCGTCGGCTTGCCGCTCATATAGGTGTTGGCGCCATAGTCCTGCGCACCGAGTTCGACGCGGGCGACGTCGGACACCTTGACCTGGCGGCCGTCCTTGTCGGTGCGGATCACCACATCGGCGAACTGCTTGGGGTCGGTCAGGCGGCCCTGCGTCTCGACGTTGAGCTGGAAGGCATTGCCGGTGGCGTAAGGCGGCTGGCCGAGCGTGCCAGCCGCGACCTGGACGTTCTGCGCGCGCAAGGCGGCGACGATTTCGCCCGCGGTGAGATCGAGCGCGGCGGCGCGGCCGGGGTCGATCCAGATGCGCATCGAATAATCGCGGCTGCCGAACAGCTGCACGTCGCCGACGCCATCGATGCGGCTCAAGCGGTCGCGCACCTGCGTAAGGGCGTAATTGGAGATGTAGCCGCGATCGAGCGAGTTATCGGGCGAGATCAGATTGACGACCATCAGGAAGTCGGGGCTGGTCTTGCGCGTGACGACGCCGAGCCGCTGCACGTCCTCGGGTAGTCGCGGCACCGCGACTGCGACGCGGTTCTGCACCAGCACCTGCGCGGCATCGAGATTGGTGCCGATCTTGAAGGTGACGGTGATTACCAATTTACCGTCGCCGGTCGATTGCGACGACTGGTACAGCATGTTGTCGACGCCGTTGATCTCCTGCTCGATCGGCGCGGCGACGGTCTCGGCGACGGTCTCGGCGGAGGCGCCCGGATAGGTCGCGCTGACCGTCACCGTCGGCGGCACGATGTCGGGATATTGCGAGATCGGCAGGCTGAAATAGGCGATCAGGCCGACGATGGTGATGACCACCGCGATGACGCCGGCGAAGATCGGCCGGGTGATGAAGAAGCGCGAGAAGCGCATGGACTATGTCCCTCGAATGAGCGCGCACGACACCGGACGGCGTCCAGGAGCGGAGCCGGAGTGACGAACGGCAGTGAAGACTTGAACGGCTATCGGGTCGGGGCAAACGCCAACCCCCAGTCATCCCCGCGAAAGCGGGGATCCCGCTGCCTGGCCCCGTTGTCGAAGAAGAAGAAGCGGGATCCCCGCGTTCGCGGGGATGACGGGGGCGGGGGCGTTACCGGCTCAGCGTCGCCTCCCCCGCGATCGGCTGCGCGGTAGGCGCCGCCGCATCTGCCGACACCGCGATCTTGCCCAGCGTCGGCGCGACCTTCGCGCCCGGCATCGCCATCTGCGTGCCGGTGATGACGATCCGGTCCTTCGGGCCGATCCCCGAGCGCACCACGCGCATCCCGTCGACCACCGCGCCGAGCACGACCGCCTTGGCGGTGACGACATTGTCGGCACCGACCGTCAGCAGGATCTTGCGCGCCTGATCGGTCTGCACCGCATCGTCGGGGACGAGCAAAGCGGGCCTGGTCCCGGCGCTGGCGAGCCGCATGTTGCCGAACATTCCCGGCGTCAGGAACAGCCCCGGATTGGCGAGCACGGCACGACCGCGGATCGTGCCCGAGTGCGTGTCGAGCCCGTTGTCGGTGAAGTCGAGCTTGCCCTTCCAGCGATGACTCGTCTCGTCCTGCAGCTGGATCTCGACCGCGGGCGCCACGGCGCCGGGCTGGCGATTGCGCTGCGTCTTGAGAAACAGTGCCTCCGAACCGTCGAAGGTGAAGTAGATCGGATCGAGCGCGTTGATCGTCGTCAGCACCGTGCCGCCCGTGCCTTCGCCGCCCGCGACCTGATTGCCGGCATCGACGCGCCGATCCGAAATGCGGCCGCCGATCGGCGCGCGGATCTGCGTGAACGACACGTCGAGCGCGCGGGCACGAACACGCGCCTGCGCCGCCGCCAAGCCGGCCTGCGCCGCCTGGAGTTTGCCGCGCAGGGCATCGATCTCGCCGGCCGACACCGCATCGTCGGCGATCAGACGCGTCGCCCGGCCGAGATCGGTGCGGGCGAGCACCAGCGCGCTCTGCGCACTGGCTTCGTTGGCGCGCGCTTCGGCGAGCGCCGCGGCGAACGGGCGGGAGTCGATCGTGAAGAGCAATTGCCCCTGCTTGACGACGTCGCCGTCATGGAAATGCACGCCGGTGACCTCGCCCGCAACGCGCGGGCGGACCTCGACGCTGCGGCTCGGCGCGAAGCGGCCGACATAATCGTCCCACTCGCTGATCTCGCGCACCAGCGGCGTCGCGATCGTGACGGGGGCAGGGGGCGGGAGCGCCGCGACGGCATCGGAATGGTCGAACAGCTTGACGCCGACGACCCCCGCGATCGCGATCGGCACGAGGATCAAGGCGCGCTTTTGCCAGCGTGCGCGGTGCTGTGTACGCGGCTCGTCGGACGCATCGCGAAGGTCCGATCGCGCCTCGATGGGGGTGATCACGTTCATGCAAAGATTCTCCGGTCGGTTCGGCCGACGCGCATTCCGGTAACGCTGGTGATGAGGGTTTCGAGCTGCGCTTCGCTGAAGCCGACCGCGTGGAAATTGGCGATCTCGGACGAGGGCAAAGCGAAACCGCGGTGCCGCGCATGGACCGCGGCGCGGCGCAGCGCTTCGAGCTTGGGGTCGGCAAGCCGCGACGCGGTGCCGCGGCCGAACAGCCCGCCGAGTGCGCGCGACAGACGTCCCGGCGTGTTCAGGCTGCCGAGCGTATCGCGCTGGGCGAGCGCGATGACGCTCCATTCGAGCGCTGAGAAGCTTGCGGCCTTCGTCCCCGGGGCGCATTGGCTGCGGCTGGCAACGGGCGCTGCAAACATATTGTCGATGTCCAGATAAGCCATGGAAAATCCCCCTTTGGGTTTGGCGGTCGGACGAGCGGCACCGATCACGGACGAGCGTCGTCCGCGGTACCGCCGATGGGCGTGACCGATCGTTGCGAGAAGCAGGCTTCCCGCGGATCGACCTTCGGAATGTAAAGAGCAGGCCCGGCGGCAATGCCGACGGGCCGGAGGGTCAGGTGATCTCGGTGGTCATGGGCGCAGACCCTTTTGCCGGTACCGGGTCCGGGTCAGGATCCAGCTTCAATACCAGTCGGTATATAAAGGGCTGATGCAGTGCGTCAACTGCATTCTGTACCGGTCCGAATATTTATCGACAAGTTTTTATTGGGTCGGCCAAACCGCCATGCTGGTCTCGACGAGCTGCGACAGCTCGGCGCAGGTCGCGCCCGACCCGCCTTGGATCGCAATCCCTTGCAGGATCGCGTAAAGAAACCGCGTGAGCGCTTCAGGGGTCATGCCCTCGGGCAATTCCCCCACGGCCTGCGCCGCGGCAAAGCGCTTGATCAGCGCCGCCTCCGACGACGCGCGCCGCTTGACAACCTCCGCCTTGATCGGTTCGGCTTCGACCCCGCAGGTCGCGGCACTGATCACGCCGAGGCAGCCCTTGGGGTCGCACGTGCTCATCTGCATTTCGAGCGAGCCGCGCAGCAACCGCTCGGCCACGCCGCGCGCGGTCGGCGCTTCGAGCGCCGAGGTCATGTAAGCGAGCTTCTCGCGTTCATAGAGGTCGAGCGCCTTGTGGAACAGCTGCTCCTTGTTGCCGAACGCGGCGTACAGGCTGGGCTTGGTTATCCCCATCGCGCTGGTCAGTTCGGTCATCGATGCGGCTTCGTAGCCGTTGCGCCAGAACACCAGCAAAGCCTGGCTCAGCGCTTCGTCGATATCGAACTCGCGCGGACGCCCTTTCGGGGGCGAGATTGTGCAAGCGCTATTCATACCGTTCGGTATATAGGCGGTCCGCGCGAAACGTCCAGACTTGTCATAAATCCGCCGAGATGGTGCACGCCGGAGGTGCCGTCGCCAGCAGACACGCGCTAGAAGCTCGCTTGAACGTTGAATTCGAGGAAGCGCACGACGCCCTTGTCGGTAGCGAGCGCGGTCGGTGCGTTCTTCAGAAAGTCCCCCTTATAGAGCAAGGCGAAGTTGCTCTCGAGACGAAGATGCTTCGGCACCAGCCAGTAGCGCAGCCGCCCTTCGACCTGCTGACCGCCGAAATCGCCCGAGCGGCCGGTTGCATCGGTCACGTTGAAGAAGCGGTCGTAGCGCGAGGCGAGCCAGATGCCGCGATAGTCGAGCAGCGCCTCGACGCGTTTGCCGGGCTTGGCCTCGAAGCGGACGCCGGGCGCGCTGATATTCTCGCGTGCGAGGCCAGCATAGGTCCCCGACGGCCCGAGATCCTCGCGCCGGCTGCCGAACAGCGTGTCGAAGCGGTTGAACGTGCCGTTCCGGCCATCGCCGCTCGCATAATCGTAGAACAGCCCGATCCGTGGCTTCAGCGGCGTGTCGAAGCTGTAGCCGATCGCAGCATGGGTGAAGCCCGACGACACGCGCGCGGAGGTCGCGGTCGCAAGGGTCGAGGAGCTGGCATGGCCGAACTGATACGCCGCCTCGACATCATAATCGATCTTGCTCGCCTTGGGTTCGCGGAAGAGGCGCGCGTCGATCGTGTGGAGCCGGCGGTCGGCGGTGCTGCGACCGGGCGAGTCGTGCTCGGCGAGGCGGTAGTAAGCGAATTCGACCTGCGCCTCGCCGAACGCTTTCTTGCGATGGACATAGCCGCCGAAGAGCACGTCGTGAAAGGTCTCGCGATCGAACACGACCTTGTTGGCACGGATCGCATCGATCGAGTCGGGCAAGCGCTCCTGCGGCAGGACGTAGAAGAGCGTCGCCACGAGCTTGTCGCCCGCCTTGAGATCGCCGCGCAGGCCGGTGAATCCGTTGACGGTGTTGCGATATTCGTCGGTCGCGATCAGCCGCCCTGAACCGAGGTTGATGAGAAATCGCCCGCCCTCGACGCTGAACGCGGTGCCATGGCCGAGAGCATCGTCGAGACGCAGCTTGAAATAGGCCTGCGGAAGCTCGACTGCGTTGACGTCGTCGCGCCCGATCTGCGTCTGCTTGCCGGTGAGGTAGGCGCGGCTGTCGACGAGTTCGCCGCCGATCGCGAGCGGGCCGGGGCCATATTCGACCGCGACGCCGGTGCGCAGCTCTAGCGCGTCCTCGGCACTGGCAAAGCCGGGGCGGGGGCGACCGTCGACGGTTTCGTAGCGCAGTCGGCTCGAGGCGGTGATGATCAGCCCGGTTTCGTCCTTCTTCGGAGCCGTTTCTTCCTTGCCGGGCTTTTCGGTCGAGGAGGCGGGCGACGCCGGCAACGATTGGGCATGTACGCCAAGCGGGGCAAGCGTCAGGCCAAGCGCGGCCGCAGTCCATGAAAGCGTCTTCATCGGGACATCCTTGATCGGTCTTGGTGAGACGGTCTTGCGGGTAGCGTAAGCGGCGTCAGGCCTTGGGCGCGTCGAACAGCGTGCTGTACTGGCGCGGTTGCGAGCGCAGATATTGTTCGGGCGCGGTGACATGCCCGCCGAGATGCGCGGCCGCGTGCCATGGCCAGCGCGGATCGTAGAGGATCGTGCGCGCCAGCGCGATCAGGTCGGCGTCGCCGGTTCCGACGATTGCTTCTGCCTGATCATAGTCGGTGATCAGGCCGACCGCGACGACGGGAATGCCGACCGCCTGTTTGACCGCGCGCGCGAGCGGGACCTGGTAGCTCGGGCCGACCGGGATTGCCTGACGCGGGTCGAGCCCGCCGCTCGACACATGGATTCCGGCACATCCACGCGCTTCGAGCGCCCGGGCAAAGGCGACGGTGCCGTCGATATCCCAGCCGCCCTCGACCCAATCCGTTCCCGAGATGCGCATCGTGACGGGTTTGTCGGTCGGGAAGGCGGCGCGGACCGCGTCATACACTTCGAGTGGGAAGCGCATGCGATTCTCGAGGCTGCCGCCGTATTCGTCGTCGCGCCGGTTCGACAAAGGCGACAGGAATTGGTGGAGCAGATAGCCATGCGCAGCGTGGAGCTGAACCAGATCGAGCCCAAGCCGTGCCGCGCGCGTGGCGGCCACCGCGAAGGCGTCGCGAATGCGCACGAGGCCGTCGCGATCGAGCGCGACCGGCGCATTCTCGCCCTCGGCGAAGGCGGTGGCGGAGGGCGCTTCGGTCTGCCACCCGTTGGCCGCGGTCGGCGCGATCTGCTTGCCGCCGCGCCACGGCAGCTCGGTCGATGCCTTGCGGCCGGCATGCGACAGCTGGATCCCGATCTTGATGTCGGAATGCCGGCGGACGCTTTCGATCACCTTTCCGAGCGCTGCCTCGGTTGCATCATCCCACAGCCCGACATCGCCATAGCTGATCCGCCCTTCGGGCAGGACCGCAGTAGCTTCGATCGTCAGCAGCGCCGCGCCCGACAAAGCCAGATGACCAAGATGGATGACATGCCAATCGCCGACCTTTCCGTCGGTAGCCGAATATTGGCACATCGGCGCAATCACGATTCGATTGCGCAGCGTCAGCGTGCCGACCTCGATCGGCTCGAACAATCTTGGGCCCGGCATGAACGTCTCCCCTTAGACGTCGCTGCAACGCACGAGCCCGCGTTTCGACGCACGGTCCCCGCAAAGTTCGAGTTTATTTGACGGTCTGCTTCTCGAGCTTCCGCGCAAGCGTGCGGCGATGCATCCCGAGCTGACGCGCGGTTTCCGAAATATTGAAATTGTTCGCCGCCAGCGTCTGGTGGATATGCTCCCATTCGAGCGTCTTGATCGAGGTCGGGCGATTGGTCAGCGGCGCGTCGACGTTGCCGGCGGCGGACCCTTCCGTCTGTCCGAAAGCAGCCTCGATATCGTCGGTGTTCGACGGTTTGGCTAGATAGTTGGTCGCGCCGAGCTTGATCGCCTCGACCGCGGTCGCGATGCTGGCATAGCCGGTCAGTACGACGATCCGCGTCGCGGCGTCATGCGCGTGGATCGCCTGGACGCAGGCGAGGCCCGACGTTGCGCCGAGCTTGAGATCGACCACCGCGAAGTCGGGGGTGCGTTCGGCCAGTGCTGCCGTCACTGCCGACTGATCGGAGGCGATCTCGACGGCGTAGCCCCGGCGTTCGAACGAGCGGCGCAGCGTCTTGGCGAAGGCAGTATCGTCCTCGACGATCAACAGATGCTTGTCGCTCATGCGCCGTTCCACTCCAATGCCGACAGCGGCAAGGTCAAGGTCACCACCGCGCCGCCGCCCGCGCGGTTGCGTGCTTCGACCGATCCGCCGAGCTTGCGCATCGCGTTGACGACGAGGAACAGGCCGAGCCCGCTCCCGAGCCGGTCGCGCGTCGAATGATAGGGCTTGCCGATATTGGCGAGCATCTCGGGCGCAAATCCGGGGCCGGTATCGCTGACCGCGAAGAGCAGCGACGGCCCGTCACGCGATACTTCGAGCGTGATCGGACGGCCAGAAGCTTCCTTGGCATTGTCGAGCAGGTTCCAGATCATCTGCTTGACCGCGGTATCGGCGACGATCGCGCGATCGGTACCGAAGCGGTTGCGAAAGACGATCGCCTCCTCCGAATTCTGCACGCGCCATTCGGTGACGACCTCGTTGCAGAAATTGTGGACGCTGGTGATCGTCGGATGCTCGCCGCGCGCTTCGCCCGCCGCCATCAGGATGCCGGTGACGATCGTCTTGCAGCGCGTCAGCGCGACGCGCATGTCCTCGATCTCCTCGGCAAGGCCGGGAACGGCACGCAGAGCGGGGGCGTGCCCCCAATCGTTGACGATCACCGAGAGCGACGCGAGCGGCGTGCCGAGCTCGTGCGCCGCGCCGGTCGCGAGCAGCCCCATGCGGACGATATGATCTTCCTCGGCGGCTTGCTGGCGCATCGTGGCGAGCCGCGCGTCGCGCATCCTGAGGTTGCGGTTGATCCGCGTCACGAAGCCGACGATCAGCAGTGCGATCAGCACAAAGCAGATCAGCGAGCCGAGGACGTACAGGTCGCTCCAGTCATAGGAGAAGCGCTGTGGCAGCAGCAGCGGCATATGGACTTCGGCGAGCAAGGCGAACGCCGCAATGGTGACTGCGACCAGCGCCCAGCTCGACCACGCCTCGAGCAGGATCGCGCCGAGCACGATCTGGACGAGATAGAGCGCGATGAACGGGTTGGTCGCGCCGCCGCTCTGATAGAGCAAAGCGGTCAGCGCGCCGACGTCGAGCAACAGGCTGGCGAACAGCTCGCCGTTCGAGATCGCGACGCGGCGCGGCAGTTGCGAGAGACTGATCACGTTGAGCAGGACCAGGCCGCCGACGACGAGCAGCATCGGGATCAGCGGGAGCGTCAGCCCCATCAGGAACTGCGCCACCAGGATCGTCGCGAACTGCCCGCCGACCGCGAGCCAGCGCAGGTTGATCAACTGCCGGAGGTTGTCGCGTCCGGTCGTGTCGAGCGGGGGGAGCGGTGCGGTCATGCCGACCCGCGCCGTTGGCTGCGCACCAGCATTGCCGCGGCGCCCGCGACCATCGCCGCAAGCGCGAACCAGGTCATCGCATAGACCAGATGATTGTTGGAGAAGCGGATGACGGTCAGCCCGGCGACCGGTACGCTTTCCGGCGCCCCGGCATCGGCATCAATGAAATAGGGCGCGACTGGGCCGAGCCGCCGTGCCGCCGCGATCGCCGCGATGTCGCGTGAGAACCAGCGGTTCGCGGCGGGATCATTCTTGCGCAGGAAGGCGCCGCCGGGCTCGCTCGGGCGCAGCAGCCCGGTAACGCGCGCGCTGCCGACGAGCGGCGCATGACGATCGGGAACGAAGCCGCGATTGACGAGAACGGTGAAACCGCGATCGGACACGATCGGCGTCATCGCCCAAAATCCGGGACCGCGCTCGGTCACCGCCTGGACGAACACTGTCGCGTCGTCGCGGTAGCGCCCGGAGACCCAAATATGGCGATAGCCATCGCTTTCAGCAGTGATCTGGGGCCAGCGATCGAGCCCCGGTGCCGGGGTCGGCGCGGCGTGGACGCGCTCCCCGACCGTCTCGATCAGCGCGACCTTCCAGTGCAACCGCTCGATCTGCCACACGCCGAGCCCGATCAGCCCGGCACACAACACCCCCGCGACGACCAGCAGCGCGGCCAGTGTCGCGGGGGATCGTCTCATTGCTGGCGCATCGTCTCGGACGACATGGAAGGGCTCATCGGCATCATGTTGGCGTTCATGTGATACATCACCCAGATCGATCCCGACAGCGTGATGACGATGACGATCAGCGTGAACAACAGCGCGATGAACGACCAGCCACCCTCGTTGCCCGTCTTCATGTGCAGGAAGTAGATCATGTGGACGAACACCTGCACCAGCGCCGAGCCGAGCACCAGAATCGCGGTCCAAGTGTGATCGAGCGCGCCCGTCATCACCAGCGCGAATGGGATCGCCGTCAGGATGACCGAAAGTACGAAGCCGATGATGTAATCGCGCATCGAACCATGCGGCATGTCGTCGCCATGCGCGTCGTGGTGCCCGTCGGCGCCAGCATCATATTCGTGGGCGGTGATGTGCGTATCGGCGCTCATCCGAGCACTCCCATGAGATAGACGATGGTGAAGACGCCGATCCAGATGACGTCGAGGAAATGCCAGAACATGCTGAGGCACTGCAGGCGCCGGCGGTTCGCCTGGCCGAGGCCGTGCGTACCCACCTGGATGACGAGCGTGGTCAGCCAGATCAGGCCGCAGGTGACGTGGAAGCCGTGCGTGCCGACCAGCGTGAAGAAGGCCGAGAGGAACGCGCTGCGCGACGGGCCATTGCCCTCCGCGATCAGGTTGCTGAACTCGTACATCTCGACGCCGAGAAAGGTCAGGCCGAACAGGCCGGTGACGACCAGCCAGAACTGCACCTGGCGAACGCTGCCCTTTTCCATCGTCAGCATGGCGATGCCGTAGGTGAGCGAGGAGAACAGCAGCATCGCGGTGTTGAAGGCGACGAGCGGGAGCTCGAACAGCTCCTTGGGCCCCTTGCCGCCGCCATAGCCGTGCCCGAGCACGCCGTAGCAGGCGAACAGCACCGCGAAGATGAGGCAATCGCTCATCAGGTACATCCAGAAGCCCAGCATCGTGCTGCCGCCCTCGGGATGATCATGCTCGTCGAGCTCGAAGAACACCGGCTTCGCGCCGTCGGCAGTCGGCTCGTAGGTCAGTTCGGCGCTCATGCCACCACCTTCTGCGCTGCGAGAACGCGCGTACGCTCGTCCTCGGTGCGGATCACGTCCTCGACCGGGATGTGGAAATCGCGCTTGTAATTGAACGAATGCCAGATCGACACACCGAGCATCGCCACCAGCGAGGCGATCGCCAGCCACCAGATGTACCAGATCATCGCGAAGCCGAAGCCGACGCTGATAAGGCCGATGATGACGCCGGCCGCGGCGTTCTTTGGCATATGGATCGCCTTGAAGCCCGTCGTCGGACGCTCGAAGCCGCGCGTCTTCATGTCCCAGAACGCATCGTTGTCATAGACGATCGGGGTGAACGCGAAGTTGTAGTCCGGCGGCGGCGACGAGGTCGACCATTCGAGCGTGCGGCCGTCCCACGGATCGCCCGTCAGGTCGAGCAAACGCGTGCTGTGGCGATCGCGGATGCTGACGAAGAACTGCATCGCCATGCAGGCGATCCCGCCCGCGATCATCAGCGCGCCGATCGCCGCGACGATGAAGTACGGCTGATATGCCGTATCGTCGAAGTGGCTGAGGCGCCGCGTCACACCCATCAGGCCGAGCACGTAGAGCGGCGCAAAGGCGGTCCAGAAACCGACCACCCAAAGCCAGAACGAGCGCTTGCCCCACACCCGGTCGAGCTTGAAGCCGAACGCCTTGGGCCACCAGAAGTTGATCCCGGCGAACATCCCGAACAGCGTGCCGCCGATGATGACGTTGTGGAAATGCGCCACCAGGAACAGCGAATTGTGCAGCACGAAGTCGGCCGGCGGCACGGCGAGCAGCACGCCGGTCATGCCACCGATCGTGAAGGTCAGCATGAAGGCGACCGTCCACATCATCGGCAGCTCGTAGCGGATCCGGCCGTGGTACATCGTGAACAGCCAGTTGAAGATCTTCGCGCCCGTCGGGATTGAGATGATCATCGTGGTGATCGCGAAGAACGAGTTGACGCTCGCGCCCGAGCCCATCGTGAAGAAGTGGTGGAGCCAGACGAGATAGGCGAGGATCGTGATGACGATCGTCGCATAGACCATCGAGGTGTAGCCGAAGAGCCGCTTCTGCGAGAAGGTCGCGACGACCTCCGAGTAGATGCCGAACGCCGGCAGGATGAGGATATAGACCTCCGGGTGACCCCAGATCCAGATGAGGTTGACGTACATCATCGGGTTGCCGCCGAGGCCGTTGGTGAAGAATTGCATCCCCAGCAGACGGTCGAGCGACAGGATCGCGAGCACTGCGGTCAGCACCGGGAAGGCGGCGACGATCAGCGTGTTGGTGCACAAAGCGGTCCAGACGAAGATCGGCATCTTGAACAGCGTCATGCCGGGCGCGCGCATCTTGACGATCGTCGCGAGCAGGTTGACGCCGGAGAGCAGCGTCCCAAGTCCCGCGATCTGCAGCCCCCAGATATAATAGTCGACGCCTACGTCGGGGCTCGCCTCGATCCCCGAGAGCGGCGGCATCGCGAGCCAGCCGGTGCGCGCATAGTTGCCGACGAACAGCGAGATCATCGTGATGATCGCCCCCGACGCGGTCAGCCAGAAGCTGAAATTGTTGAGATAGGGGAACGACACGTCGCGCGCCCCGATCTGCAGCGGCACGACGAAGTTCATCAGGCCCACCACGAGCGGCATCGCCACGAAGAAGATCATGATCACGCCGTGCGCGGTGAAGATCTGGTTGTAGTGATCGGGCGGAAGGTAGCCCGTGTTGCTCCCGAACGACATCGCCTGCTGCGCGCGCATCATCAGCGCGTCGGAGAAGCCGCGCAGGAACATGATCAGCGCGAGGATGACATACATGATGCCGATCTTCTTGTGGTCCACGCTCGTGAACCAGTCGCGCCAGAGCCAGCCCCACGCCTTGAAATAGGTGATGATCGCGAGCAGTGCGAGACCGCCGACCGAGACACCGCCAAAGGCGAGCAGCACGGGCAGTTCATGCAAGGGGAGCGCGTCGAGCGTCAGGCGCCCGAGGATCGGGCTCACGACCGGGTGTACGTTACTCATCGGGGGCATCATGTCAGAAGGTCCTCCGGTCGCCGGGCATCGGCATACCTGCGCCGGCGAGGCGCGCTGTGCTTTGGGCTGAATTCTTGGCGGTGGTCTTGGTTGCTTCGACCGGCTGGGGCTTGCCCGAATCGGCCATCGGCATCGCCGACATCTTCATCGCATCGTCATTCTTGGCATGGCCTTCGCCGTGCTCGCCATTATGCGGGCCGGCATCGGCGCGCATCATTGCGTCCATGCAGACCTGGCCCGGCGCGACGCAATTGTTGGCGGCGGCGTTGAACAGGCCGGGCGCGACGCCCGCATAGAAGGTCGGGGCATGGTTCATGCTCGGCTTCGCAACCTTCAGATAGGTCGCGCGGTCGAGCATCGTGCCGCTTGCGCGGACCCGCGCAATCCAGGCGTCGAAATCACCCTGCGAGCCCGCGAGGAAGCGGAACTTCATGTACGAGAAGCCGTCGCCGCTGAAGTTCGACGAGAAGCCGGCATAGTTGCCGGGCTTGTTGGCGACCGCGTTGAGCTTGGTCGTCATGCTGGGCATCGCATAGATCATGCCGGCGAGATTGGGGATGTAGAAGGCGTTCATCACATCCGACGAGGTAAGGTCGAACTGGATCGGCTGATTGACCGGCGCCGCGAGCTGGTTGACCGTCGCGATCCCGTAATCGGGATAGATGAATAGCCACTTCCAGTCGAGCGCGACGACCTGCACACGCAGCGGCTTGGCGTTGAGCGCAACCTGCCGAGTCGCGTCGATCCGGCCGATCGGGCGATACGGGTCGAGTAGATGCGTGCTGGTCCAGGTGACAGCGCCGAGGCAGATGATGATCAACAGCGGGACCGCCCAGATAACGAGTTCGAGCGCGGTCGAATGGTGCCATTCGGGATTGTACGGCGCTTCGGTGTTGGTCTGGCGATAGCGCCATGCGAAGATCGCGATCAGCGACATCACGGGTACGATGATGATCAACATCAATAAGGTAGCGATGACGACGAGGTCGCCCTGTTGCTGCGCAACATCGCCCGCAGGTGACAGGACGACGGTGCTGCACCCCCCGAGCAAGGCGGGCGCGAACAGCGCGAGGCCCGCGATTGCGGGGCGGAGGAGCGAGGGAGGTCGGATCATGCCGCGCAGCTACGCCCACAGATGCGCGCCTCCCATTGGACATTTTGTCCAATCCTGGCTGCGCTGCAGCAAGCGTAGGGGAAGCTGATAAACGGCGATCATGGCCGGGAGTTCGAACACCGATGCAAGCCACCCACACCCCGACGTCGCGCGCGATAGAGGCCGATGCCAGCCGGATAAACCAGGAGCACGTCTCCTCGGGCGAGATCGCGATCGGCGTGGTGATCGGGCGCACCTCGGAGTTCTTCGATTTCTTCGTCTATGCGATCGCCTCGGTGCTCGTCTTCCCGACGATGATCTTTCCGTATGTCGATCGGCTGACCGGCACGCTCTATTCGTTCGGCCTGTTCGCGCTGGCGTTCGTCGCACGGCCGATCGGCTCGATGATCTTTCTCGCGATCGACCATCTGTACGGCCGCGGCACCAAGCTGACGATCGCGCTGTTCCTGCTCGGCGGTTCGACCGTGGCGGTCGGCTTCCTTCCGGGGCATGCCGAAGTCGGCGGTTACGCGGCGATCATCCTCGCCTTCCTGCGCATTTGCCAGGGGCTCGCGCTCGGCGGCAGCTGGGATGGCCTGTCGTCGCTGCTCGCGCTCAATGCACCGCAGAACAAGCGCGGCTGGTATGCGATGATCCCGCAGCTCGGCGCGCCGCTCGGCCTGATGGTGGCCGCCGGCCTGTTCGCCTATTTCACCGCGACGCTGTCGGCGACCGATTTCCTCGACTGGGGCTGGCGCTATCCCTTCTTCGTGGCGTTCGCGATCAACGTCGTGGCGCTGTTCGCTCGGCTGCGGATCGTCAGCACGTCGGACTATCAGGACATGTTCGAGAGCCGCGACCTTGTTCCGGCGCCTGTGATCGAAACCGTCCGCAAGCAGGGCCGCACGATCCTGCTCGGCGCCTTTGCACCGCTCGCGAGCTTCGCCCTGTTCCACATGGTCACGGTGTTCCCGCTGTCGTGGGTGTTCCTCTACACTCGCAGCAATCCGGAGCGCTTCCTCGCGATCGAAGTCGTCGGCGCGGCGATCGGCGTCGTCGCGATTGTCGCTTCGGGCTATCTCGCGGACCGGGTCGGGCGGCGTACGCTGCTGGGCGCTTCGGCCGCGGCGATCGCGGTGTTCTCGGGCTTCGCGCCGCAGCTGCTCGGCGCGGGCGAACTCGGCGAAGTCATCTTCATGGTGCTCGGCTTCGCGTTGCTTGGTATTTCTTTCGGCCAGTCGTCGGGCGTGGTCGCTTCGGAATTCGCGGGCGAATCGCGCTATACCGGCGCGGCGCTGACGTCGGACATCGCCTGGCTGGTCGGCGCGGGCTTCGCGCCGCTCGTCGCGCTGTATCTGTCGTCGCACTTCGGGCTCGTCGCGGGCGGCGCGTATCTGCTGTCGGGTGCCTTGGCCACGCTGCTGGCGCTGTGGCTCAACAAGGAGCTCGCGAGCCGCACCTGATCGGCTCGTTCCGGCATCGACATTCTACAAGCCTCGAGACGCTTCCCCGGCCAATGCCGGGGAAGCGTTTTCGTATCAGCTGGCCGCGATCGCCGCGGCGATCTCGTCCGCCTTGGCGTCTCGGAGGGCGCCGCAGTGGCGGATCGATTCGACCACGCGCTCGAAATCGAGCACGCCCGCACCCGCGGCGCGGACCTTGGGACCGAGGACGCTCTCGATCTTCGCGGCACGATCGACCCCGCATTGCGCGCCGAGTGCGCCCGGCAGGCGGCTGGTGATGAATACGCCATTTCCGCCGGCGCGCAGCTCATCGTAATGGGCGAGCAGCCAGTCACCCGCGCTCTCGACCGTTCCCGGTGTACCGGTGAGCGACTGGATCACCATCAACCGGTCGAAGCCGCGCAGCCGCGGATCTTTGAGCGCCAGCAGATAGTCCTGCACGTCGCGCTGCCCGGTCGATCCCGCCGCCGCTAGCGCCGATGCGCGGACGTCGGAATCCTCGCTCGACAAGCCGAGTTCGACCAGTTTGCGCGCGGCGGACAGGCCGCCATGCCTGGCATAGGCGGAAAAGCCCGCACCGAGATACGCCGGGTCGAGCGCCTGCGGCTCCCGCCGATATAGCGCGTCGCCGCGGCGACGAGGCGGTCATCGATCGTCCGGTCCGCAGCCTCTTCGGCGACGAGCGACACCAGCGATTGGCGCAGCTTCTGGCGATCGGGCGTGTCGCCGGCATGCGCGCCGGCGGTTGGATCGAAGCCCATCCTGGCGAGCATCGGCGCGTAGAGCGATCCGATCAGCCGGCGATACGCGGGGAGCTGCGCATCGCCGATCAGCCCGCGGTCGTGCAAGCCGGACAGGCGTCCCCCGCCGCTGACGGCGGCGTTCGAATCGGGATTGGCGGCCATCGCCTTCGCCGCCGTCACCAACAATCCGGCGGGCACCTTGCCCGCACGGAACGCCGCCCACAGGCTGTCCTGCACGGCCAGTGCTTCGCCCGATGTGAGGACCGCCGATCGCGCGATCAGCGCCTGCCAGTCGGCGGGCGCGAGGTTGAAGCGATAATAGCCCGTGCCGCCGGCATTGGGCACGAACGCGCCGACCGGTGCTGCGAAGGTCACGCTCGGCCGGTCGATCAGCGTGCAGACGCGCGCGCCGTCGATCGGGCGGTAGCAGAAGGGAAGCGTCCATTGTTCGGCGCGCGGGGCCGATCCGAGAAACGCATAGCGCGATTGTGCCGCGGTCAACTGCGTACCGTTGCGCGTGAGATCGACCACGGGCACCCCCGGCTGATCGACGAAGCTCTTCAGCGCGGCGAGGACGCGCGGGTCCTTCGCGCTGTCGGCGAGGCTCTGGAAGAATTGCTCCGACGTGGCATTGCCATAAGCGTGGCGCTTGAGATGGAGCCGCACGCCGTCGCGGAACTTCTCGTCGCCGAGATAGGCCGCGATCATCGCGATCACCTGGCCGCCCTTGCCGTACGTGATCGAATCGAACGCGCTATCGATGTCGTTATTGGTCGCGATCGCCTGGTGGATCGGGCGGCCGACCTCGAGCGCATCGGTGTTCATCGCCGAGAAGCCCTCGGCGAGCCCGCCGACGCCGATGTTGAGTTCGGGCCGCCATTCGTTGCCGATGCGATAGCCCATCCAGTTGGCGAAGCTCTCGTTGAGCCAGATATCGTCCCACCAGGCGGGCGTGACGAGATCGCCGAACCATTGGTGCGCGAGCTCGTGCGCGACGACCATCCCGAATTCCTGCTTGTTGCCGGTCGAGGCATTGGGCGGAAGGTAGATGATGCCATCGCCATAGGTGTCGGCGCCGGCATTCTCCATAGCGCCGGGCATGATCGGCGAGCCGATCTGGTCGAGCTTGGGGAAGGGGAAGGGCTCGCCGAAATACTTTTCGAGCAGTTGCACGATGCGCGGGCTCTCGGCCATGACATAGCCCATCTTGTCCTTCTGCGCCTGCGTCGCAACCGCGCCGAGCGGAAGCGGGGTGCTCCGCTCCGCGTCGGGCGCGACGGTGCCCTCGACGCGGACGAACGGACCGGTATGGATCGCGACAAGATAGGTCGGCAGCGGGCGGGTAGGGGCGAAGATATGCTCGTCCATCGCCGCCGGGACGGGCTTGCCCGACGCACGCAGGAATTTTGCCGCGCCGGACTGGGGATCGACTTTCAGCGGCCGGACCTCGGTCTCGGGGGCATTGCCTGTAACGCGATCACCGACCTTGGTGATGACGCGCAGCGTGAACGGCGTCTTGAAACCGGGCTCGTCGAAACTCGGGAACGCGGCGCGCGCGTCGATCGACTCGAACTGCGTCCAGCTATACCATTTGTCGGCGACCTTGACGCGGTAGAGCCCCGAGGCGCCATCACCGAACGCGCCATCATAAACGAAGCTCAGCGTCGCGGCCCCGGCGGGCAAGGGCGAGGCGAAATCGAGACGGACGACGCCGGTCTTGTCGACCTGGGTATAGCGCGCCGCGATGACCTTGCCGCCGACCTTGGCGGTAACGAGCGCGACGTTGAGGTCACGACCGTGGAGATAGAGCACCGATATCGGCGCCTTGACCGTGATGTCGATCTCGTCCTGGCCGCTGAAACGCGGCTGATCGGGATCGATGATGAACGACAGGCGATAGGCGGTCGGGCGCGCGGTGTCGGGGAGCTTGCCCTTGGGCGCCGCCGGGTCTGGGGCGATAGGGGTTTCGGCGTGTGCCGTCGCGGAGAGGGCGAGCAGCCAAGCTGCGGTGGACAAGAGCAGGCGAGCGCGCATCGGACGGTGACTCCACGAGGAAGCCCGTGGTTTACGAAGCTAAGACACTTCCTGCAAGCCAGCTACAATAGCGGGCGCCATGCCGGACGAACCCGGCATGGCGCTCCGGCCTATTCGAGATCGTTCTCGCTGATCACGATCATCGCCTGGTCGCTGTTGCGCGCCAGCGCGACAAGGCCGGCCTCGGCGATCGAATCCTCGAAGCGGTTGAACTGCTCGATCGCGTCGTCCTCGGGGGCGTCGCCGCTCAGTGCTTCGAGCACGGCATATTGCACCGCGAACTGATACTCCTCGCCATCGACTTCGCCCATGAACTCGACGACGCGCTCGTCGTCATTGTCGAGCAGGCTCGAGTGCAGAATATCCATCTTGTCGGCGGCCATGCGGAATGCTCCAAATCGGGGAAACGGGCGCTGTGCCCGCGCGGCTGATCAAGCGCAAGTCGCTGCCGGAGGTTCCGCGCGGTTTCAGTTTTCGCTCAGCACCCCGCCGAACATCGCGTCCTCGAGCGCGCGACCGGCACCGGTGACGACGCAGGTCAGCGCGTTTTCCGAAACGACCACCGGGAGCCCGGTCGCGTCGGCGAGCACCGTGTCGAGCTCGCGCAGCAGCGATCCGCCGCCGGTCATGACGATGCCGTGGTCGACGATATCGGCGGCAAGCTCGGGCTGCGTTTGTTCGAGCGCGTTCATCACCGCCTCGACGATCTGCGCGACCAACTCGCCGAGCGCCTCGGCGACTTCGGCCTGGCTGATCTCGATCTCGGTCGGGATCCCGCCGACAAGGCCGCGCCCGCGAACGTGCATCGTCAGCCCGACGCCATCCTCGGGTTTGCGCGCCATGCCGATCGTCATCTTCACGCGCTCGGCGGTCGCTTCGCCGATCATCAGATTGTATTTGCGGCGGACGTACGAGGCGATCGCATCGTCCATCTTGTCGCCGCCGACGCGCACCGAGGTGCTGTAGGCGAGGCCGCGCAGCGACAGGATCGCGACCTCGGTCGTCCCGCCGCCGATATCGACCACCATGCTGCCGATCGGCTCGGTGACGGGCATCCCCGCGCCGATCGCCGCGGCGAGCGGTTCCTCGATCAGCAGGACGTTGGCCGCGCCGGCATTGGTCGCCGCCTGACGGATCGCGCGGCGTTCGACCTGGGTCGAGCTCGACGGCACGCAGATCACCACCTTGTGGCGCCGCGGCATACGGCTCGCGCCGCCGAGCGCCTTGTCCATGAAGTGCTTGATCATCTGCTCGGCGACATCGATGTCGGCGATCACGCCGTCGCGCATCGGGCGGATTGTACGGATTTCCTCGGGCGTCTTGCCCATCATCAACTTGGCGTCGGTACCGACCGCCCGCAGCTTCGTCACGCCGTCGATCGTCTCGAGCGCGACGACCGAGGGTTCGTCGAGCACGATCCCCTTGTCGCGGAGATAGACGAGCGTGTTCACGGTGCCGAGGTCGATCGCCATGTCGTTGGAAGAGAAAGTGAAGAGCCGCGCCGGCCACATGATAGGTCTCGATACTGTTTGCGTGGTCTGGCCGCCGCGAAATCCTCGCGGCGCAGGCTTTGGCGACTCCGTGAGTGCCGCCGCGTCGGCGGTCAAGCGTGCTTCCGACCCAACGATCGTTTCGCGCGCCAAGTTGCGGGCGGCGGCACGGCCGCGCGCGCGCTCAGCGCGCCGGTTTGAGCAGCGCGAGACCGCCGAAACTCAACAGCGCCGCGCCGACCAGATAAAGGCCGACGAGCGGCAGCCCGCCGGTTTGCGCGAGCTTCTGCGCCGCGATCGGGGCGAGCGCGCCGCCGAGGATGCCGCCGAGGTTGAAGGCGATCGACACGCCGGTATAGCGCACGCCTGCGTCGAACAGCGACGGCAGCCAGCCGCCAAGCGGCCCGTAGGCAAAGCCCATCGCGAACAGCGACAGCGCGAGCCAGGCGAACACGATCCACAGCGACGCCGCACCGAGCATCGGCGCCATCAGCAGCCCCGACAGCGCGCAGCCGACAAAGCCCCAGCGCAGCATCGGTCGCGCGCCGACGCGGTCGGCGAGCGTGCACGAGACGATCACGCCGAGCGCGAGGAACAGGATCGCGGCGATCTCGACCCCTAGAAACGCCTGGCGGCCATGGCCGAGCGTCGTCGTGCCATAGCTCAGCGCGAAGGCGGTCGTCAGATAGAACAAGGCGAAACACGCGATCACCGCGCCGGTGCCGGCGAGTGTCGGGCGCAGATGGTGACGGAAGAGTTCGGCGATCGGCACCGGCGGAATTGCGTGGTGCGCCGCGGCTTCGCGAAACGCCGGCGTCTCGCTGAGCTTGAGGCGAACCCACAGCCCGAGCAGTACGAGCACCGCGCTGGCAAGGAAGGGCAAGCGCCAGCCCCAGGCGGTGAATTGCCCCGGCGTGAGCGTCGCGCCGAGCAACAGAAAGAACCCGTTCGCGGCAATGAAGCCGACCGGCGCGCCGAGCGGTGGAAACATTCCCCAGCGATTTTCCTGGCCTTTGGGCGCGTTCTCCACGGCGAGCAGCGAAGCGCCGCCCCATTCGCCGCCGAGCCCGAGCCCTTGGCCGAAGCGCAGCACGCACAGCAGCAGCGGCGCGACCCAGCCGACCTGGGCATAGGTCGGCAGGAAGGCGATCGCGACGGTCGACCCGCCCATCAGCATCAGCGAGGCGACGAGCGTCGATTTGCGTCCCAACCGGTCGCCGAAATGGCCGAACAGCGCCGCGCCGAGCGGGCGCGCGAAGAAGGCGAGGCCGAAGCTCGCATAAGCGGCGATCGTCTGGACGTTCGGATCGCTTGCCGGGAAGAAAAGCGGACCGAACACCAGCGCGGCGGCGGTCGCATAGATGTAGAAATCGTAAAATTCGACCGAGGTGCCGATCAGGCTGGCAAGAAGGATTCGGCGGGTCGAGGCAGGAGTCATGGCGCTTCTTAGGCACCTCTGCGGCGCTTGTCGAAGGCATGGACGTCGGCGGCCGCCGGGCCGATTCAAAATTCCGTCACCTGGGCGAATCCATTGACTGCCGAGGCAATTGTTGCCATGGCAACCTTTATGGTTGTCTATACCCCCCAATATTTCGAGCCGGATTGCTCGCTCGGCTATCTCGCCCGCCGCGTGCATCAGATCGGCTCGCTTGCGCTAGAGCCGGTCTACGCCAGCGAGGGTCTGACCGGCCCGCAATGGTCGGCGCTGGCGCAGCTCTCGTTTCGTCGCGGGGCGACCAGCGCCGAGCTCGCCCGGGACATGGCGCACGACAAGGGCGCGATGACCCGTCTGGTCGATTCGCTCGAGGCGAATGGCTGGATCACGCGGGAACGCTGCACCGAGGATCGTCGGGCGGTGAAGCTCGCGCTCACCGAACAGGGCGCGGCGCTCGAGCTTCGCGTGCGCCTGCGCGTGATCAATTGCTGGAATGCTTGGTTGGCCGATTGGGACGAGGGTGAAGTCGAGAGGATGATCGCGATGATGCAGAAGCTGCGCGACACCTTGCTGACCAAGACCAGCGAAGGCGTAAGTCGATGACACGCGCGCGTCACGCGACGATCGTCGGCATGGCGGCGCTGCTGGCCGGCTGCGCGATCCCGGCGTCCAAGCCGATGCTAGCGCCGGTGCCGGTCGCCGCTTTGGGGCTGTCGGATAGCGCGGCGCCGGTGATCGCGACCGACTGGTGGCGCAGCTTCGGCGATCCGCAGCTCGATCGGCTGGTCATCGACGCGGTCGCGGGCAACCCCAGCCTCGACGCGGCGCTCGCGCGCGTGCGCCAGGCGGACGCGTTGCTATCGACCCAGCGGGCGAACAATGGTCCCGACCTCGCCCTCGACTCGCAGGAGCAGGTCGCGCGGTTGAGCGGGATCTACACGATCCCCCCGCCTTATGCCGGGACGGTGCGCGCGGTCGGGACGACGCAGCTCAGCCTGAACTGGAACCTCGATCTGTTCGGGCGTCAGAAGGCCGCGATCGACGGCGCGCGCGCATCGACGCAGGCGGCCGGGCTCGATGTCGCCGCGGCGCGGCTCGCTTTGGCAGGCTCGGTCGTCCAGACCTATATCAACCTGTCGCGCGCCGAGACGCAGGCGGCGATCGCGCGGCGGACGATCGCGACGCGGCAGGATTCGCTGCGGCTGGTCAACGTCCGGATCCGCAACAAGCTCGCCAGCGCGCTCGACGCGCAAGGCGCGATAACGCTCGTTGCGCAGGCGCAGCAGGCGCTGCTCCGCGCCGAGGCGGCGCAGGTGCTGGCGAAGAATGCGCTCGCCGCGCTCGCCGGTCGTGGGGGCGATTACGCCGCTGGCATTCACGCGAGCGCGCTGACGCTTGATGCGGCCTTGCCATTACCGCGCGCAGTGCCCGCCGACCTGATCGCGCGGCGCGCCGATATCGCCGCCGCGCAGGCGCGGATCGCCGCGGCGGCGGCGGGGCGGCAGGTGGCGCGCAAGGCGTTCTACCCCAACGTCAATCTCGCCGCGCTGGGCGGGTTCCAGGCGATCGGGCTCGGCAACCTGTTCTCGCTCGACGCCGGGACGGCCGGGGTCGGGCCCGCGGTGCATCTGCCGATCTTCGACAATGGCCGGCTCAAGGCTGATCTCGCCGGGGCGACCGCCGCGCTCGATCTGGCGACCGCGGATTACAACGCACGCGTGATCGGCGCGGTGCGCGAAGCGGCCGATGCGATCGCTCGGATCGGCAGCCTCCAGGCCGATCGCGCGCGCCAGGGGGAAATCGTCCGCGGCTTTGCCGAGACGGGGCGGCTCAACGCGATCCGCGTGTCGAGCGGGCTCGATAGCAAGCTCGGTCTGGTCGACAACGATATCCGCGTGCTCGACGCACAGACCGCCGCTGCCGATCTCGCCGCCGACGCTGCGCTCCAGCGCGTGGCGCTGGTGCTCGCGCTCGGCGGCGGCTTCACCGCTCCTTCTCCCGTTGCTGTACAGGGCTCGACCCAATGACCGACACGCTTACCCCCGTCGCGCCAAAGGTTGCGGCGACACCCGAAGCCGCGGCCCCGCAGCCCGCGCCGGATCCGGCACCGACCCCTGCGCGGTCGCCCGCCGGCAACCCGAAGGCGCGACGCCGCGGGCTGACGATCGTCGCGGTGCTGGTGGTACTGGCGGCGATCGTCTGGGGGGTGATGCATTTCCTGCTCGCCAAGCCAGAGCAGGAAACCGACGACGCCTATGTCGCGGGCGACGTCGTCTCGATCACCGCGCGCGATGCGGGCACGGTGCTGGCGATCCACGCCGACAATACCCAGACGGTGAAGACCGGGCAGCCGCTGATCGATCTCGACGCCGCGACCGCCGATGTCGGGCTGGCCTCGGCCGAAGCCGAACTCGCGCGTGCGGTTCGCGCGACGCGATCGGATTTCTCCAAGCTCGGGGAAACCGGCGCCGCAGTGGTGCAAGCGCAAGCCGAACTGGCGCGCGCGCAGAACGATCTCGCGCGCCGTCGCGGCGCCGCCGCGCAGGGGGCGATCTCGGGCGAGGAGCTCAGCCACGCGGCCGATCAGGTCAAGGTCGCCGCCGCGACGCTCGCGCTTGCGCGCAGCCAGCAGGCGCAGTCGCGCAACGGTGTCGCGGGCACGACGGTGTCGAACAACCCGGCGGTGCTCGCGGCGATCGCCGCCTATCGCAAGGCCGCGATCATGCGCAGCCACATGCATGTCATCGCGCCGATCGACGGCGTGGTCGCGCAGCGCACCGTCCAGCTCGGCCAGCAGGTCGCAGCCGGTATGCCGCTGATGGCGGTCGTGCCGCTCGACCGCGTCTGGGTCGATGCCAATTTCCGCGAGACCCAGCTGCGCGATCTGCGCGTCGGCCAGCCCGCGACGGTGACCGCCGACATGTATGGCAAGAGCCTGGTGTTCCACGGCAAGGTCGTCGGGCTCGGCGCGGGGAGTGGCAACGCCTTTGCGCTGCTGCCGCCGCAGAATGCGAGCGGCAACTGGATCAAGATCACGCAGCGCGTGCCGGTGCGCATCGCGCTCGACCCTCGCGAATTGCGGCGCAACCCGTTGCGGGTCGGGCTGTCGGTCGCGACCGTGGTCGATACTGCTGATCAATCGGGGACGATGGTCGGCGCCCCCGCGACCGCCGCCTATAAGGGCATCGCGAGCGATGCCGGCGGGTCGCAGGTCGAAGCGAAGATCCAGCAGATCATCGCGGCTAACCGGTGATGGCGCGGACCATGGCCTTGGCCTCCATGATCGCGCTGGCCTGATGTCGGCCCCAGCCGCCGCCGGGCCCGCGCCGCTCACCGGCCTTCCGCTCGCGCTGACCGCGTTCGCGCTGGCGATGGGCACCTTCATGCAGGTGCTCGACACGACGATCGCCAACGTCTCGCTGCCGACGATCGCGGGCAATCTCGGCGTGTCGAGCGACAATTCGACCTGGGTGGTCACCGCCTTCGCGGTCGCCAACGGCGTCGCGGTCCCGCTGACCGGCTGGCTGATGGGCCGCTTCGGCGTGGTCAAGACCTTCTGCATGTCGGTGATGCTGTTCACGATCGCTTCGTTCCTGTGCGGGATCGCGTGGAGCCTGCCGTCGCTGATCGGGTTCCGCGTGCTGCAGGGCGCGGTCTCGGGGCCGATGATCCCGGGCAGCCAGGCGCTGCTGATCGCGATCTTCCCGGCGCACAAGCGCGGTACCGCGCTCGCGATCTGGTCGATGACGACGCTCGTCGCGCCGATCATGGGGCCGATCCTCGGCGGCTATATCTCGGACAATTACCACTGGAGCTGGATCTTCCTGATCAATGTGCCGTTCGGGCTGTTCACCGGGCTGATCTGCTGGCGGATGCTCGGCAAGCGCGACACGCCGACGCGCAAACTGCCGATCGACGGGGTCGGGCTGATCCTGCTGGTGATGTGGGTCGGCGCATTGCAGATTGTGCTCGATCTCGGCAAGAACGACGATTGGTTCTCGTCGGACCGGATCGTCATCGCCACGATCGTCGCGGCGATCGGCTTCGTCGTGTGGCTGATCTGGGAGCTGACCGACGCCAATCCGGCGGTCAACCTCACCCAGTTCAAGAACCGCAACTTCGCGATCGGGACGCTTGCCTTCTGCCTCGGCTATGCGGTGTTCTTCGCCAACACGCTGCTGCTCCCGCTGTGGCTGCAGACGCAGATGGGCTATACCGCGACCTGGGCGGGGCTGGTCGCGGCGCCCTCGGGCGCGGTCGCGGTGATCCTCACCCCGTTCGTCGCGCGGATCGCGGGCAAGGTCGATGCGCGCGTGCTGGCGACGGTGTCGTTCGCGGCGTTCGGCTATTCCTATTATTTGCGCTCGGGCTACACGACGAACGCCAGCTTTTACGATCTGATGCTGCCGCTACTCGTCCAGGGCGTCGCGATGGCGACCTTCTTCCTGTCGATGCTGACGATTTCACTCGATCGCATCCCGCCCGAGAAGCTGCCGTCGGCGACGGGCGTATCGAACTTCGCGCGGATCACCGCGGGCAGTTTCGCCGCCTCGATCATCACAACGATGTGGGACCGTCGCGAGGCGCTCCACCAGAGCCGATTGTCCGAAGCGGTCGGGCAGGGGGGCGCCTATCAGGCGGCCGTCGGCGGCCTCGCGCGGCTTGGCCTGAGCGATACACAGGCGGCGGGCGCAATTACGCGGCAGATGGTCGGGCAGGCGTACCTGCTCGCCTCGACCGATCTGTTCCGCATCTCGGCCTGGTTGTGCGTCGGCCTGACCGCGATCGTCTGGGCGACGCGCAAGGCATCGCCGCCGCAGGGACCGATCGCGGCGGATTGATCCGCCGCGTCAGCCGGTTCGGCGCGTGCGCGCCTCGAGGACAACCGCGACGCACCACACCGCGAAGCCGCCGAGCGCCAGCCCGCAGCCGACCCAGCCGGTCGAGGTCCAGCCGAACCCGCCCGCGATCGCCATTCCGCCGAGCCATGGCCCGAGCGCATTGGCGACGTTGAAGGCCGAATGGTTGAGCGCCGCCGCCAGCGTTTGCGCGTCGCCCGCAACGTCCATCAGCCGCGTCTGGAGGGTCGTGCCGAGCGCCCCGCCGAGCCCGATCGCGAAAACGTCGAGCGTCACCGCGAGGAAACTGTGCGCGGCAAGCGTATAGAGCGCGAGCGACACCGCCATGAACAGCAGCAACACGCCGCCGGTCGGCATCAAGCGCTTGTCGGCGAAGCGCGGGACGACGAGATTGCCGACCGTCATTCCGACTCCGAACACTGCCAGGACGATCGGGATCAGCGCGGGCGGGACCCGCGTCACCGCGCTCAGCGTCACGGTGAGATAGGTGTAGACCGCGAACAGCCCGCCAAAGCCGATCGCGCCGATCGCCAGCGTCAGCCATACTTGCCCGCGGCGCAGCGCACCGAGTTCGCGCAACGGGCTTGCTCCGGCCTGCGGGCGATCGTGCGGCACGATCGCGATGGCAAGTCCCGCCGTGATCAGCGCGAGACCGGCGACGATCGCGAACCCGAAGCGCCAGCCGAACGCCTGGCCGAGCCAGGTCGCCACCGGCACGCCGATGATCGTCGCGACCGTCAGACCAAGCATAACCCGGCCGACCGCTTGCGTGCGGCGTTCGGGCGGCACGAGCGACGCCGCGACGAGCGAGGCCACGCCGAAATAGGCGCCATGCGGCAGGCCGCTGAGGAAGCGGACGAAGAGCAGCATGCGATAGGATGGCGCCAACGCCGAGAGCGCGTTGGCAATCGCGAAGACCGTCATCAAGCCGATCAGCAGCGTGCGCCGTGGGAGCTTCGCGGACAGGATCGCGATCATCGGTGCGCCGACGACGACGCCGAGCGCGTAGGCGCTGATGACATGCCCGGCGGTCGGCTCGCTGATATGAAGGTCGCGCGCGAAATAGGGGAGCAAGCTCATCGTCGCGAATTCGGTCGTGCCGATCGCGAAGCCTCCGACGGCGAGCGCCGCGTGGACGAGACCGACGTGCGGTGATTTCGCTGCACGCGCGGGTGCCAGGGAGGGGGCAGGCATGGCAAGGCTCCTTGATCAGTCGCCGATAGTCGCGACGGGCGATTCAGCAGCCTCTCCGTAACGCGCTTGGGGGTTGATCCGCGCTGCGGCTCCCATACAAGCCATGCCCAGCCATGCCACTCCAAACTTGCCTTCCGATAGCGCATTTCCTGCCCGACCAACTCGTTACCGAACCGGCGAATGCGGAGCATTTCGAGTGTTTCTGAGCGAGGATTTCTTCCGGCACGACGCGGCGAGCGTGGCGCGCGGCTTGATTGGCGTCGAATTGCTCGTCCATGGCGTCGGCGGCCGGATCGTCGAAACCGAGGCCTATGATGCCGGCGATCCCGCGTCGCACAGCTTTGGCGGGGTCACGCCGCGCAACGCGGCGATGTTCGGACCGGTCGGGCGCGCCTATGTGTATCGCAGCTACGGGCTGCATTGGTGCCTTAACATGGTCTGCTCGGCCGACCGGACAGGCAGCGCGGTTCTGATCCGCGCGATCGAACCCTTGGTCGGGTTTGACGTCATGCAGGCCCGCCGCGGCGGCGTGTCCGAGCGGCTGTTGTGCCGCGGACCGGGCCGCCTCGCGCAAGCTCTCGGAGTCGATGCGACCTTGAACGGCGCGGCGCTCGACCAGCCGCCCTTCGCGTTGAAGGCGCCAGAGATCGCACCGCCTATCGTCGAAGGCCCGCGGATCGGGATCAGCAAGGCGGCGGCGACACCCTGGCGCTTCTGCCTCGCGGGATCGCGCTATTTGAGCAGGCCCGCGTGACCTCGATCGCACGCCAAAACGAGCGCAACCGGTGCGGAGCGAGCTCGGTTACATTTGTCGCGATATCCAGTACACTGCCGCGATGACCGACCAAACCACCGCGCGCGCGGAATTGCGAGCCGCGACGCACGACCAGCACGAGCGGGTCGATCGCCTGTTCTCGCACGTGCGGCTCGATGACCGGCAGGACTATGGGGCGTTTCTCGGGGCACAGGCGGCGGCGCATATCCCGGTCGAGCGCGCGCTGGCCGATGCGGGTATCGCCGACATCGCGCCCGACTGGGAAACACGCCAGCGCGCCGATCTGCTGCGCGCCGATCTCGCGACGCTCGGGCTCGCCGTACCTGATCCCGCGGGGGCGATCCGTTTCGAAAGCGAGGCGGCGCTGCTCGGCGGTCTCTACGTGCTCGAAGGGTCGCGCCTCGGCGGGACGATGCTCAAGCGATCGGTTCCGTCCGATTTCCCGACGCGTTTTCTCGGGGGCGGCGATTCGGCCGCGTGGCGCAACTTGCTCCAGATGCTCGACGCGCGTCTCGATACTGCGCTAAAGCGGTCCGTCGCGGTGCAAGCGGCGCGTAACGTGTTTGCGTTGTTCGAAATCAGCGGACACCGATGGGTAAGGACCGGAACCTTTGGCTGACGATTTCGGAACGGTCGATCTGACGAATTGCGATCGCGAACCGATTCATATCCTGGGCGCGATCCAGCCGATCGGGTTCCTGTTGGCGTTGACCGCCGACTGGCTCGTCGCGCGGGTATCGGCGAACGTCGCCCAATTCATCGGGCATAGCCCGGAGGATTTGCTCGGGCTGCCGCTGGCAGAAATCTTGCCGTCCGCGGTGATCCACGATCTGCGCAATCGTGCCGCGATGTTGCGCGGCGCCGATGCGGTCGAGCGCATGTTCGACATCGTCTTGCTCCCTGGCGGCGCGGCGTTCGATATCGCACTCCACGTCTCGGGCGACCAGGTCGTGATCGAGGCCGAACCGGCGTCGGGCGAATATGGCGATGCGAGCGGCCTGGTCCGCTCGATGATCACGCGGCTCGATCAATGCGCCGACATGGAGAGCTTCTACCGCGAAGGCGCACGGCAGGTCCGCGCGCTGATCGGCTTCGATCGGGTGATGGTCTATCGCTTCGCCGCCGACGATTCGGGCGAGGTCGTCGCCGAGGCGGTGAAGCCCGGCATCGGCAAATTTCTCGGGCTGCGCTATCCCGCCAGCGATATCCCGGTCCAGGCACGTCTGCTCTACAAGCGCAACCTGTTGCGCCTTATCGCCGACGTCGACCAGCAGGCCGTGCCGATCGTTCCCGCGCGCGACGCGGGCGGGCGCCCGCTCGATCTGTCGCTGTCGGTGCTCCGCTCGGTCTCGCCGATCCATATCGAATATCTCAAGAACATGGGCGTGCAGGCGTCGCTGTCGATCTCGATCCTGGTCGATGGCAAGCTGTGGGGGCTGTTCGCCTGTCACCATTACACGGCCCGCTGCCCAACCTTCGAGCGGCGTTCGGTCAGCGAACTGTTCGCGCAGATGTTCGCGATGCGGCTCGAGAGCCGCGAACGCCAGGCGACCGTCGAGTTCGAGCGCGGCGCGCGCGATATCGCCGACCAGTTGCTTGGCGCGATCGCCTCCGACGATACGCTGCTCAAGGATCCCGACTGGCTCGGCGAGATCCTGACGCGCGCGATCAAGGCCGATGGCGTCGGCGTGTGGATCGGCGGCAACCATGCCTTTTCGGGCGTAACTCCTTCGGCCGATGCCTTCCGTCGGATCGTTCGCGCGCTCAACGGCACGACCGCGGGCAAGGTGTTCGCGACCGACCGGATCGCGTCGATCCTGCCCGGCGCCGAAGAGTTCGCCGCCGAGTCGGCAGGGCTGCTGGCGATCCCGATCTCGCGCGCGCCGCGCGATTACGTCGTGTTGTTCCGTTCCGAGCTCGTTCGCTCGGTGCGCTGGGCGGGCGATCCGCACAAGCCCGTGGAATATGGGGCGAACGGCCCCCGCCTGTCGCCACGCGAGAGTTTTGCCGAGTGGAAGGAGTTGGTGCAGGGGCGCTCGCAGCCCTTCACCGCCTCCGAAATCCGTGTCGCCGAGACACTCCGAGCGACGCTGATCGAAGTCGTGTTGCGGCTGGCGGACGAAGCCTCGGCCGAGCGGCAACACGCCAATGCCCGGCAGGAGCTGCTGATCGCCGAGCTCAATCACCGCGTCCGCAACGTGCTCGGCGTGATCCGCGGGCTGATCCGCCAGTCGCAACCGGCCGAGGACGTCGTCCAGGATTTCGTCAAGGTCGTCGATGGCCGGATTCACGCGCTCGCGCGCGCGCACAACCAGATCACCGACGACCATTGGGGGCCTGCGCCGATGCAGGCGCTGATCGATGCCGAGGCCGCAGCCTTCGTCGCCGACGATGACAAGATCGTGTCGGAGGGCGCGCCGGTGCTGCTCAACCCGCAGGCCTATTCGACGATGGCGCTGGTGCTGCACGAGCTCGTCACCAACTCGACCAAATATGGCAGCCTGTCGGTGCCCGACGGGCACGTCGCGATCAGCTGGGAACGCAACACGGCCGAGGACCTGTTGTTCTTCTGGCGCGAGACCGGCGGCCCGACCGTCGCTTTGCCGACTCGTAAGGGGTTCGGCACGACGATCATCCATCGCTCGGTGCCGTACGATCTCGGTGGGACGGCGGACGTCGACTATCGCCCTGACGGGGTCGAGGCGCGCTTCCGCATCCCTGCGCGGCACGTCACCGAAGCGCCGGCTGCGATCCGCGCCACGCCACCGATCCGCAGCGCGCGGCCCGTGGCAGGCCTTCCCGCCGCCGCGCCGGAACGGATGCTCGACGGGCACGACGTGCTGCTGGTCGAGGACAGCCTGATCATCGCGCTCGACGCCGAGGACATCGTTACGCGGCTGGGCGCCGAAAACGTCACCACCGCGGCGACCGTCGATGGCGCGCTCGACGCGATCGCGCACAGCCGGCCGGCGGTCGCGATGCTCGACATAAATCTCGGCGACCGCAACAGCTTCGCGATCGCGGACCGGCTGCTCGAGCTCGGCATCCCCTTCCTGTTCGCCACCGGCTATGGCGAACAGGCCAAATTGCCCGAGAGCCACCGCGACAGGACGGTCGTGCAAAAGCCCTACACGATCGAAAACGTCGCGCGCGCGATGGAGGACATTCTGGGGCCCGCGATCCTGGCGTGATCCGTCCGCGGGAGCCTGTCGCGACACTAAGCGGCGGCGCCGTACCCGTCTCACCGCACCTGCAAAATCAAGACCTGTGCGCGCGGATTACAAGCTGCTAGTCGGCGCGCGAAGGCGGACGCAGTCGCGCGAGTCGCGGCTGCCAGGCTTCGACTGCTTTTTCGAACACAGGAACCCGATGCCCCGATCTAGCCCCTTGTCCGGAGACGGCGACAGTAGAAGCCTCGGCTTTTGCTGCGTCGATGACCGGTATCCTGGGCCCGACCGGGTCGGCGCAGGCGGCGCGACGCTGCCCTGAGGCGATATCCGGCGGGCTCGAACCACGAGACCGAAGGATTTCGCCCATGATCACGCTTCGCGCTCCCGCGCGCATCCCGTTCGCTCGTGCGTTTCGCTGAGACGCGGTCCGCGCGCCGCGCCGCGTTTCGGCCAGCGTGGGCAATCGGCGGGCTCGCGCTGCTGTTCGCCAGCTCCGCGACCGCGCAGACCCGCGACACCCAGCCGGGCGACACGCAGACGCCCGAAGCCCAGACCTTCGCGCTGCACGGCCAGGCGACCTTCGTCGTCCAGGGGGTAGGGGGCTTCGCCGCACCCTATTCGGGACCCAACAGCCTCGCGCCGCGGCAGGTGAAGGAGACCGCCGACGTCACCGCCTATATCGGCGTACGTCCATGGGAGGGCGCCGAGCTCTGGGCCAATCCCGAGATCGACCAGGGCTTCGGGCTGTCGAATACGCTCGGCGCGGCGGGCTTTCCCAGCGCCGAGGCGTATAAGGTAGGCAAGACCAATCCCTATGTCCGCCTGCAGCGCCTGTTCTTCCGCCAGACGATCGGGCTCGGCAGCGCGCGCGAGGCGGTGGTGGCGACGTCGAACCAGCTCGGTGGGTCGCGGCCGATTGATCGGCTGGTGCTGAGCGTCGGCAAGATCGGTGTGGGCGATGTGTTCGATACGAACCGCTATGCGCACGATCCGCGCGCGGATTTCCTCAACTGGTCGGTGGTCGATGCTGGCAGCTTCGATTATGCCGCCGACGCCTGGGGCTATTCGACCGGCGCCGCGCTCGAGGCCTATCGCGGCGCGTGGACCGCACGCTTCGGCGCGTTCAACCTGTCGCGCATACCCAATGGCGAAACGCTCGAGCGCGGCTTCGGCCAGTATCAGCTCGATGCCGAGATCGAGCATCGTCACACGATCGGCGCGCGCGCGGGCGCGGTCCGGCTCGGGCTGTTCCGCAACCGCGGGCAGTTCGGACGGTTCGATCAGGCGCTGGCGCTTGGTGTGGCAAGCGGCGACCCAGTTGATACTGCGCTGGTCCGCCGCCGGAGTACGCGGATCGGCGGCTATGCCAATGTCGAGCAGGAAGTGACGGCGACGCTCGGCGTGTTCGGTCGCCTCGGCTGGTCGGACGGCGCGATCGAGCCATACGATTTCACCGATATCGATCGCACCGCGCAGGTCGGTGCGGTGTTGGCCGGCAAGGGCTGGGGACGCCCGTCAGACCGGATCGGGATGGCGCTCGTCGTCAACGGCATCTCGGCCGCGCATCGCCGCTATCTCGCGGCGGGCGGGATCGGCGTGCTCGTCGGCGACGGGCGATTGCCCGACGCGGGCTGCGAGCAGATCGCCGAGCTCTATTACGACGTGCATGTGCTGCGCGGCGTCGATGCCACGCTCGACGCGCAGCACATCGTGAACCCCGGTTACAATCGCGACCGCGGTCCGGCCAATATCGCCGCGCTGCGGCTGCATGGAGCGTTCTGACATGCAAACGCCCGGTTTTCTCGGCTTCTCGCCGCGCCGGCTGCAATTGCGGCTCGACTGGCCCGACGCGGCGTTGTTCGCCATCCTCGTTGCGGCCGGGGTGGCGGTCGCCGCGGGGGTCAGCGACGCGACCCAGCCGCTCGCGCAGCTTCGGCTCGAGCCGGTCGTGCTCGATTGGTGGCAATTGCCGCGCTATGCCCTGCTCACGACGTTGCGCTTGTTCGCGGCGCTCGCGGCGTCGTTCGTCTTCACGCTGATCGCGGCGACCGCCGCCGCCAAGAGCCGCCGCGCCGAGCTCGTGATCATTCCCGCGCTCGACATTCTCCAATCGGTGCCGGTGCTCGGCTTCATGACCTTTACCGTCACGGCGTTCATGGGGCTCTTCCCGGGCAGCCGCGTCGGCGTCGAATGCGCCGCGATTTTCGCGATTTTCACCAGCCAGGCGTGGAACATGGCGTTCAGCCTGTACCAGTCGCTGCGCCAGGTCCCGGCCGATCTCGACGAAGTCGCGCGCGGGTTCGGCCTTTCGCCGCTGCGCAAGCTGATCCGGCTCGAGCTGCCGTTCGCCGCGCCAGGCCTGGTGTGGAACGCGATGATGTCGATGTCGGGCGGCTGGTTCTTCGTCGTCGCGTCGGAGGCGATCAGCGTCGGCCATACCCAGATCATGCTGCCGGGGATCGGCTCGTGGCTAGCGATCGCGATCGAGCAGCGCAACCTCGCCGCGGTCGCGCTCGCGGTCGGCGCGATGGCGGTCGTCATCCTGCTCTACGACCAGCTCGTCTTCCGGCCGGTGATCGCCTGGGCCGACCGCTTCCGCGTCGAGCAGACCGCGAGCGTCGCCCCGCCGCGTTCGTGGCTGTTCGACCTGTTCCGCCGCGCGCGATTGCTCCCGGCGGTCACCGCACCGCTGCGCGGGTTCGGGCGGTTGGTCTATCTGCTCGAACCCGCCCGCCGCCCGATCGCGCAGCAGCGGCAGGGGGCGCCGCCAAGGCCGCCGCGCCGGCGGCACGCGGGATGCGGCTGTGGGCGGCGGTGGTCGCGCTGACCGCGCTTGGCGCTACGGGCTATGCAATCGACTTCCTCCACCAGACGCTGACGCTCGGCGACGCATGGGCGGCGCTGCGCTTCGGTCTGATTACTTTACTGCGGGTGATCGTATTGATCATCCTAGCGAGCTTCGTGTGGGTGCCGATCGGCGTGTGGGTCGGGCTGCGGCCGCGCTGGACCTCGCGCATCCAGCCGGTCGCGCAATTCCTCGCGGCGTTCCCGGCCAATGTGCTCTTCCCGATCGCGGTCGTCGCGATCGTCCATTTCCATGCCGATCCCGACGTTTGGTTGTCGCCGCTGATGGTGCTCGGTACGCAATGGTACATCCTGTTCAACGTCATCGCCGGCGCGAGCGCAATTCCGAGCGATATGCGCGAGGCCGCGCAGATGTTCGGGGTGCGCGGCTGGCAATGGTGGCGGCGGCTGATCCTGCCGGGGATCTTCCCCTATTACGTCACCGGTGCGCTCACCGCCTCGGGCGGATCGTGGAATGCGAGCATCGTCGCCGAAGCTGTCTCGTGGGGCAGCACGCGGCTGCGCGCGCAGGGGCTCGGCAGCTATATCGCCGATGCCACCACCGCCGGCGACGGCGCGCGCGTGCTGCTCGGCATCATGGTGATGTCGGTGTTCGTCATCGCGATCAACCGCTTGCTGTTCCGCCCGCTCTATCGCCTGTCCGAACGCCGTCTGCGTCTGTCCTGAGGACCTTGCCATGATCCCGCACACTGCCCGCCCCGTCGTCACGCTCGAGCATGTCAGCCACAGCTATGGCGGCGAGCAGGGCGGCCCGCCGATCCTCGAGGACGTCGCACTGGAAGTACGCGAGGGCGAGATCGTCGGGCTGCTCGGCCGCTCGGGGTCGGGAAAGTCGACGCTGTTGCGCTCGATCGCGGGCCTCGTCCGCCCGACGCGCGGCGAGTTGCGCTTCGTTCCCGATGCCGAAGGCGCGCCGCGCTCGGTGTCGATGGTGTTCCAGTCGTTCGCTTTGTTCCCGTGGCTGACGGTGCTGCAGAATGTCGAATTGGGGCTCGAGGCACAGCGCGTCCCGGCCGAGGAGCGGCGCACGCGCGCACTGGCGGCGATCGACCTGATCGGCCTCGACGGCTTCGAGAACGCCTTCCCGAAGGAATTGTCGGGCGGAATGCGGCAGCGCGTCGGGCTCGCGCGCGCGCTCGTTGTCGAGCCGTCGCTGCTGCTGATGGACGAGCCCTTCTCGGCGCTCGACGTGCTCACCGCCGAGACGCTGCGCACCGACCTGCTCGATCTGTGGGGCGAGGGGAAGCTCGGCATTGCCTCGGTGCTGATCGTCACGCACAATATCGAGGAGGCGGTGCTGATGTGCGACCGAATCCTCGTCCTTTCGTCGAACCCCGGGCGGATCGCGGCCGAGTTCACCGTCGATCTGCCGCAGCCGCGCGACCGGCTCGATCCGGCGTTCCGCGACCTCGTCGAGCAGATCTATGCGCGTATGACACAGCGTGCGGTCGTGCCCGTAGCACTTCCGGGCGCACCGCCCGAGCATGGTCTCGACCGGCCGTTGCCCGATGTCTCGATCAACAGCCTCGCCGGCCTGATCGAAGAGATCGAGGCAGCGCCGTTCGAGGGCCGCGCGCCGCTCGCGACTCTCGCCGATATGCTCCAGCTCGAGATCGACGACCTCTTCCCGATCGTGGAGACATTGCAGATGCTGCAATTCGTCGATATCGATGATGGCGACGCCGTGCTGACCAAGCAGGGCGCCGCCTTCGCGCAGCAGGATGTCGATCAGCGCAAGGCCAATTTCCGCCGCACGCTCGAAGCGCATGTCCGGCTTGCCCGCCACATCCGCGTCGTGCTCGACGAGCGCCCCAGCCATCAGGCGCCGGCGCGGCGGTTCCGCGACGAGCTCGAAGACCATATGTCGCCCGATTTCGCTGCCACGACGCTCCGCACCGTCACCGAATGGGGGCGCTATGCCGAACTGTTCGCATTCGACGACGATGGCGATCTGTTTTCGCTCGACGATCCGGCCTGAGCGACGGCGCGGCCCAGGCCGCGCAATTGGCTATGCCCCTCACAACAGGCCCTCCGGCTCCCTATATGGGAGTCAAGGGGCACAGCCCGAGGACAAGTCGATGAAGATTCTCAACACAGTGTTTAGCTCGATCGCCGGCGTTGCGCTGCTGGCGGCATCCCCCGCCATTGCCCAGCGCGGCGGCGGCGGCGGTCATGGTGGCGGCGGGTCGCATGGCGGCGGCGGTGGCGCGCATATCGGGGGCGGCGGTGGCCGCGGCGGAAGCTTTGGCGGTGGTGGCGCGTTCGGCGGCCATGGCGGCGGCTATCGTGGCGGTGGATCGTTCGGCGGACGTCCGATTGCGGGGGGTGGCTTCCACAATGGCGGCGGACGCGATGGTGGCTTCCGCGGCGGCTATCGCGGTGGGCAATATGCGCATGGCGGCGGCTATCGCGGAGGTCGCGGTTACGGCGGGTACTACCCGGGTTATGGCTACGGCTATGGCGGCTATTATGGCGTTCCGCTCGGCTATGCGTTCGGCGGCTACGGATACGGCGGCTATGGCTATGATGATAGCTATGTCGACGAAGGCGCGGCGTGCGGCTCGGTCTGGGACCCCGAAGTGCAGCAATATCAGGACGTTTGCGATTGAACTCGGGCAGGGACCAGGCCGCGAGCCTGGTCCCGAGACGCTGGAACGACCGAGGCCGGTGCTGGCCGTTTTCAATGCACAGACCCGCGCCGGCGGAGACTAAGAAGCCCGCGGAGACTCCGCGGCAGAGCCGCTCCATCCTCCGGCCGTGGCGACATACAGGCGCGCGACATTCAGACACTGGCGTGCCTGCGCGAGAACGAGGGCGTTGCTCGCGCGCTGATACAGGCGCTCGGTCTCGAGCACCTGTAGAATGCCCGAATTTCCAACCTGGTAGCTCCGCTGCGACAGATGCCGCGACCGCTCGGCGACCGAAACCGACTCGCGCTGGTTGACGACCGAGCGCGCATCGCTCTGGATCGCGGAGAGCAGATCGGCGACCTGATTGAACGCGGTCAGCACCGTCTGCTGATAGGTCGCCTCGCTTGCCTTGGCGCGATTGACCGCCGCGGCGCGCTGCGCCTTGAGCGTGCCACCGTGGAAGATCGGCGCGGTGACGCCCGCGAAGATATCGTAGCCGCGAAACGCATTCTTGACGAGATCGCCGATCCCCGGCGCGCCTTGCGTCAGCGTCGCACCGAGCGTGATGTCGGGATAGAGCCGTGCGGTTGCGACGCCGATGCCGGCGGAAGCCGCATGGAGATCGGCCTCGGCCTGCAGGATGTCGGGGCGGCGATGGACGAGTTCGGATGGCAGTGCGACCGGGATCGTTGCGGGCAGCGTCAATCGGGCGATATCGAATTCGGTCGCGCCGAGCTCCGACGGCGCGATGCCGACCAGCGTCGCGAGCAGATGCCGCGCCTCGGCGAGCTGTTGTTCGAGCTGCGGGATGTCACCGCGGTCGGCGGTATATTGGCTCTGCGCGTTGAGCACCTCGACCAGCGTCCCTTCGCCGCCCTTACGGCGCTTCTGCGTCAGGTCGACGTTGCGGAGGTCGTCGGCGAGCAAGGCGTTGGCGGTCGCGATTTGCGCGCGGATCGCGGCGACGGTCAGCACCTGGTTGACCACCTGTCCCGCGATCGAGAGATGCGCGGCCTCGGTCTGGCGTTGCTGCGATTCGACTTGCGCGGCGCTCTGCTCGACCTGGCGGCGCAGCCCGCCGAAAAGGTCGAGGTCATAGCTGATCCCGCCGCCGACCGAATAGAGATGGAACTCGGGATTGCCCCCGGGCGCGAGCGGATTGTTGCCTGAAAAGCCGAAGCCGGCGAGGTTGACCTGTTCCTGATCGAGGCGGGCATTCGCATCGATCTGCGGCAACGCTTTGCCGGCGACCGCGCGCAGTTCGTCGCGCGCCGCGGCGAGCGTCGCATTGCTTGCCGCCAGACTGTGATTGTTAGCGAGCGCGCGATCGACCAGCGCGTCCATCTCGGGCGAGCCGAACGCGGTCCACCAGCGCTGCGCCGGGCCCGCGCCGAGCGTCACCGACGGTGCGCCGCGGGCGGGCGCGCGCTGCTCGCTCGGCGGCGAATAGCCGGTCGCCGAGGGCGCTTGCGGGCGCACGAAATCGGGGCCGACGGTGCACCCGGCGAGCGCGGTCGCGGCGAGGAGGAGCGGGAGGAAGCGCATTGGCATCAGTCCATATGGATCGTTGGGCCGTCGGCCGCGCCCTTGCGCGGGCCGCGCATCAGCAGCAGCAGCGGGATCACCGCGAGCGTCAGCACGAACAGCAGCCAGAAAGCGTCGATATAGGACACCATCGACGCCTGTCGGGTGATCTGCGCGTTCATTGCGGCGACGGCGGATGGGAGGTCGAAGTCGAAGCCTTGCGGTAACGCTGCGCTGTCGGGGCGGACCCCCTCGGTCAGGCGTGCATGCACGGCTGCCGCGTTGCGGATCGTCAGCGCTTGAAGCACCGAGATGCCGACCGCCGAGCCGATGTTCCGCGTCAGCGTGAACATCGCGGCGCCCTCGTTGCGATATTTCACGTCGAGCGTCGCGAACGCGATCGTCGTCAAGGGCACGAAGACGAGCCCGGTGCCGAGCCCCTGGACGAAGCCCGAGACGATCACCAGCCGTTCGCTCATCTGCAGCGAAAAGCCCGCCATGATGTAGAGCGACACCGCGGCGAGCCCGAAGCCGAGGAAAATCAACAGGCGCGCGTCGACGCGCTTGATGATCCGCCCGACGATGATCATCGAGATCAGCGTGCCGACCCCGCGCGGCGCGGTGACGAGCCCGGTGAGGACGACGGGATAGCCCAACAGCGTTTCGAGCATCGTCGGCAGCAAGGCGAGCACGCCGAACAGCACGGTGCCGAGAAAGAAGCCGAAGATCGAGCCCGTCAGGAAGTTGCGGTCCTTGAACATGCCGACATCGATGAACGGTTTCTTTGCGGTCAGCGTGTGGACGACGAAGAGGTAACCGAAGAATGCCGCCAGCCCGGCCTCGATGCAGATCTCGAGCGAACTGAACCAATCCTTGGTCTGGCCGCGATCGAGCATCAGCTGGAATGCGCCGATCGCCAGCGCGAGCATCGCGAAGCCGAATACGTCGAGCCGCGGCCGCGCCGCGTCCTTCGTCTCGGTCAGGAAGCCGGAAAGGCCGACGAACGCGAGGATCCCGATCGGCAGATTGATGTAGAACACCCAGCGCCACGTGAGATTGTCGGTCAGCCAGCCGCCCAGAGCAGGCCCGATGATCGGGCCAAGGATCGCGCCCATCCCCCACACCGCCATGGCGGGCCCGTGGCGCTCGGGCGGATTGATGTCGAGCAGGATCGCCTGGCTCATCGGCACCAGGGCGGCGCCGAACACGCCCTGCAGCAACCGGAAGCCGACCAGTTCGCCGAGGCTGTTGGCGAGGCCACACAGCCCCGAGACGACGGTGAAGCCGACGATCGACCACAGCATCAGTGTCTTGCGCCCGAAGCGCCCGGCGAGCCAGCCGGTGAGCGGGGTCATGATGGCAGCGGCAACGATATAGGAGGTGAGGACCCAGGTTATCTCCTCGCTCGACGCCGAGACGCTGCCCTGGATATGCGGCAGCGCGACGTTGGCGATCGTGCTGTCGAGCGAATTCATCACCGTCGCCGCCATCACCGACGCGGTGATGAAATTTCGGGCGGCCGGTGCCGGGTAGCCGTCGCTCATTGCGCCGCCGGTGCCGTCGTCGTCGCCGGGCCGAACAGATGGCGCTGATACCCGGTATCGACGGTGACCTCGACGCTCAGCCCGGCATGGAGCGGAATGTCGCGTGGCAGTTGGTCGACGCTGAACTCGATCGGCAGACGCTGGACGACCTTGACCCAGTTACCCGTCGCATTCTCAGGCGGGAGCAAGGCGAAGCTGTTGCCGGTGCCCGGGCTGAAGCTCGCGACGCGTCCGGTCAGCTTGAGATCGGGAAAGGCATCGATCTTGAAGGTCGCGCGCTGGCCGACGCGCATATGGTCGAGCTGGTTTTCCTTGAAATTGCCCTCGACCCACAGCCGCGTGCCCGCGAGCGTGAAGACCGGCTTGGCCGCCGAGACGTAGCTGCCGAGCTGGAGCTGATCGACCTTGGTGACGATCCCCTCCTGCGCCGCGCGGACGACGGTGTAGCCGAGGTTGAGTTGCGCGCGTTCGAGCGCGGCCTGCGCGCGCTGCACCGACGGCTGGCGCTCGGTCGGCGCGCTGACGCTGCCGGTCAAGGTTGCGGCGACGCCGACATTCTGCTGGACCGAGGTCTGGATCTGCTGGCGCGCGGTCTGCGCAGCGAGCACTGCCTGGTCATATTGCGCCTGCGACGAAATGCCTTCGGCGAGCAGGGCTTTCTGGCGCGCGGCTTCGCGCACGGCATACGCAAGCTTGTCGCGGCCGGCCTGAAGCGATGCCTCGCCCTCGCGATAGCTCGCGCGGACCGAAGCGACCTGCGTGCGTGCGCTGGCAAGCTCGGCCTCCGCTTCATCGACCGCCGCCTGATACGGGGCGGGGTCGATCCGGAACAGGACGTCGCCCGCCTTGACGCGCTGATTGTTGTGAACCGCGATCGCGACGACCGGACCACTGACATTGGCGCTGACCGAGACGAGTCCGGACTGGATATAGCCATTGTCGGTCGCTTCGTAGCGACCGCCGGCAAGGTAGAAATAGAGGATCGCGATCACCGCGATGATCGGTGCGACCAGCAGCAGCGGGGTGCGCAGCCGACGCCGCGCACGCGGCTGACGGTCCACGGCTTCGACCCTGGGGGCGGGCTCGACGATCGGCGTCGAGTCCTCGAGGGTCGGGTAATCGGCCGGACGGCCTGGCGAATCTTCCAAGCTCATAAATCGCTGCTCTCGAAACGGCGGGTTTGCGGACTACAGGAGTCGGGCGCGCGCCGCCCTAGGCGACTGCCGGAGCGCTTTGCCGCCTCGGCCGATAACATGCAAGCAGATAATGTGTATGCTTATGATCTGGGCATCGCAAGGCGTGAGGACGCGCACTCGGAGGCCCGCTGCGCCCTTACGGTGCCGAAACCGTCGCGATCGCCTGTGGCGCGTCGCGCAGCCGCAGGAAGATCCGTCCATCCGCGCCGGCCCGCGTGGCAATCTCGGTTGCGACGAAACCGTCCGCGATCGCCTGACTCGGTTGCATTTCCGCGTTGGCGCCGACCGCCTCGATCAGGAAGAAGCGATTGCCCGTGAGCTTGCACGTCTTGCGCGCGGCGCAGGTGATCGCGTGGATCTCCGGAAGCCGAACCACGGTTGCGAGCGGCGTCCAGGACGAGCCCGCGCCGTCGCTTGCGATGCGGAAGCGCAGCGGGCCATAAGCGGTCGGCCCGAGCGCCTCGGCCGGGTTGATCGAGACGATTCCGGTCTTCGCGTCCTGCAGGTCATAGCCCTTGCCGGCGGCGATCGTCGTGCTCAAGCGGCCGTCGAGCGTGCTGACCTCGATGCTCTCGCGCCCCGTCAGCGGCGCCGGATCGTCGAGATGGAACGCGAAGCTCAGCCGGGCGTCCTGCGCAAAGACCGCGGGGTCCGGCAAAGTGATCGGCAATACGCCGTCGCGCACCGGCGCGCGCGCCGTCACGCGCACCAGCGTCGCGCCGACGCGATGTGGCGCGACCGTTACGCTCAGCGTCTTGTGCCGCCCGCCAAGATAGCCGATGTCGGCGGGTAGGGTCGTGCCCGCGGCGAGTGCCATCGCGCTCGCCGGATTGTTCGCCTGAAGCGCGACGCGATCCTGCTTGCCGACTCGCGTGAGCGCACCGGGCTGGAAGCTCAGCGAGCCGAGGGTCACGCCGGTCACCTGATCGAGTCGCGTTCCGGTCAGCGTCGCCTGGTCATCGCCGGCATGGAAGCTCAGATCATCGACGCTGCCGGCCTGCTGCAGCGTGCGCAGCGGCAGTTCGGTCGGCGTCGCGACGCCCTTCTGCTCGATCACGATCGAGACCGTGCCGGGTTCGGCCTGCTCGAGCGGGACGGTTGTGACAACGTTGTGCGCGTCCGCCTGTTTCCAGCTGAGCGGCTCGACCGGTCCGTCGCCGCGCTTGAGACCGATCTGGCTGATGCAGCCGGCGCTCCCGCCGGTCAGTTGGAGCTCGTTCGAACGGCCAACGACCAGCGCGGTTCGATCGGTTGCCTTCCACGTCCCGTCGCCAGGCTTGGTCAGGACATAGCTCGGGCCGTCGAACGATGCGAAACCCCAAGCGCCGTGCAATTGTGCCGAAATCACCGGTCCGAATGGTCCGAACGGAATGTCGCCGGTCGCGACGAACCCGCCGAGGCTCGGGTCGGCGCGTACCGGCAGCTCGGCCTGGGTGCCATCGAGCCGCTTGAGCCGCAGCACCATGTCGTGCGCATAGCCCGTGGCATAGACCAGCGGCGCCCCCTCGACCGGCAGCACCAGCCCCGGGCTCGCGCACAGCATCGTATTGGGGGTCGGTTGCCGCAGCGGTGGGGGCTTGGGTGCCTCGATCGCAGGGAGCGCGACGACCATCACCGAGGTCGGTTTGGCGAACGACACCGGTGTGTTGAGCAGCACCGTGACGTGGCCGTCGCGCTGCTGCCCGAGTGCGGGAATGAATTGCAGCTGGGTCGATTGGAACGCCCCGAACAGGCGGAACACATCGCGCACGACGCCGATATACGAACTGTACGAGCCATAGCCCGCCTGTGGCGTAGCACTGAGCTGGAAGGCAAGATCGGTCGGTGCGCCCGCCAGCGTGTCGGCAAGTGCCGAGCTGTGCGTGTCGGCGAGCAGCAGCGTTTCTCGGTCGCCGGTCAGGCAGGCCGACTGGACCTCGGTTGGCTGCTGCAGGCATTCGCTCTTGAGCTTGACCGCAAGGCTGTGCGTCAAGATCGGGGAGACGTTAGCGAGGCTTTCCGGGCTCTTACGCTCGGCGCGCTGCAATTCCAGCAGGAAGGTGTCGAGCCGCGCCCGGTCGAGCGAGGCCTGGTTGAGTTCCTGCGCGGCGCGGACGAAGGCGCCGGGCTGCTTGCGCACCGCGCTGACCACCGCGCCGGCCCCGCCGCCGCGCTCGGGCACGATGAACAGCGCCATCTGCTGCGCGTCCTTTGGGACGACCAGCGAAAGCGCGGAATCGGTGGGCCGCCAGCTTTCGGCCTCGCGGAACCAGTCCTTGCCAGGGCGATCGACCGCGCCACGCAGGAACACCGCGATCAGGCGATAATGTTCGTCGTGCCCAGGAAGGGCGGCGAGCTTGATCGCGATATGGTCGCCTTCCGCCAGATTGGGGACGCGCTCGAGCGGGAGGGTGATGCCGTCGCGCACCACCGTGACGTCGAGTCGTGGCCCGATCAGGTCGAACGACGACGCCGCCGCTCCGAGGGCGGATGGCGCGAGCAGGGCAGCGAGCAGGCCGGCGAAAGGAATGAAACGCAACACGGTGTGCAAGGCCCGATTTGTGGATGCCGCGGCCTATGCCCTTGGCGTGTGGCCACAATGGGGCTGAAGCCGGGCGGCTGCAACCCCGGACGCGCCGGGCGGTCGGTGACGGTGACAAAGGCCGGCGGCCGCTCTACGGGGCGCGCCATGCCGGTTACGTCCATCCCGACTGCGACCCGACGCCTCGTCCCGCATCGAGCGGGGCCGGCGCTGGTGATCGTCGTCATGCTCGTCGCGCTGCTCGCGCGGATGGTGACTTTCGGCGATCCGGTGATCCAGGTCGACGAGGAATTCTATTACGTGAACGCGCACGCGATGTGGCGCGGCGCCTTGCCCTATGTCGATATTTGGGATCGCAAACCGATCGGCTTGTTCCTGCTCTATATGCCCGCCGCCTGGCTGCCGCTGCGCTGGGGCGTGCTCGCCTATCAGGCGCTGGCGACGCTGTCGCTGATCCTCACCGCGCTCACCGTCGCGCAGCTGGCGCGACGCGCAGCGTGGGGGGCGGGAGCATTGGCAGCGGCGCTGGCTTATGTGCTGTGGCCCAACCTGTTGAACGGCGTTGGCGGCCAGTCGCCGATCTTCTACAATCTGCCGATGGCGGTCGCTGCTGCGCTGATTGTCGCTGCCGGAGATCGGCGCCGGCGGCGGGCGCTCGGCTGTGGCGCGATGGCGCTCGTCGGCGTCGCGCTGCAAATCAAATACAGCGCGGTGTTCGAGGGAATCTTCTTCGGTCTATGGCTTCTCGCGCAGGAGTGGCGCGCCCGGCATAGCCCGCTTGCGCTGCTGAGCTATGGCGCGGGGCTGGTCGCGCTGTCGTTGGCGCCGACGGCGGTGGCGCTTGGCTATTATACTTCCATCGGACAGGCGGATGCTTTCGTCTTCGCCAATTTCCTCTCGATCGCGCACCGTAATGCCGACCCGGCCGCCGAGATGATCCGCAACGGCGGGACGCTCGTATTGCTGCTGTCGCCGCTCGTCGCAATGGCCTTCGGCGCACCTGCCGAAGTGCGCGAGGTACGAATTGGCGGGGACGGAGCGGCACGGCGGTTCCTCTTCGCCTGGTTCGCCGTCGCGGTACTGGGCGTGATCGTGTTCGGTACCTGGTTCGACCATTACGGCCTGCCAGTGCTCGTACCCGGCTGCGCCTGCGCTGCGGGCTTTTTCGCGAATCCGCGCTTCGGGCGGCGGATCGGCCCGGCGATCCTTATTCTCGTCGCGCTGGTCGGACAGATCGTCGTGCTGGTCAACCTGCGTGCGCGGGGCGATGCCGCGACGTTCGCCGCGCTCAGCCGCGCGGTCGGGCGGGGGCCGGGGTGCCTTTATGTCTATTCCGGGACGACGATGCTCTATGCCGGCACGGGGCGCTGCCGCGTGTCGCGCTACGTCGTTCCGGCGCACCTCAATCGCGCGCGCGAGAACGGCGCGACCGGAGTCGAGCAGGCGCGGGAAGTTCGCCGCATTCTCGCGCTGCATCCCGCGGTCGTCGTGATGCGACCGCCGTTTTCGGGGGAGCGGTCCGATATCCGGCACATCGTCGGCGCGGCGATGGCGCGCGCGTATCGCGTGGTGGCGGTGCGCCCGATGGGGCATGAATTGATCACGGTCTACAAACGCCGCGACCGACCGAATTCCTAGAGCGTCGCCGAATCAGGCGGGCGTTTTGCCCATGCCGGCCGCGAATGCGATCCGCAGCGCTTCGGACAGGCTGCGCGCGTGGAGCTTGGTCATGATGTTGGCACGGTGGACCTCGACCGTGCGCGGCGAAATGCCGAAATCATAGGCGATCGTCTTGTTGGGCAGTCCCTGCGCCAGGCCGGCAAGGACCTCACGTTCGCGCACCGTCAGCCCGCCGATCGCGACCGCGGCCCCCGCCGCCCGGGCAGCATCGCTCTCCGCGCGATCGATCCGTTCGAATGCGCTGGCGAGCGCCTCGAGCAGCAGCGCCTTGCTGAACGGCTTTTCGATGAAATCGATGGCGCCTGCTTTCATCGCGCGGACCGCGATCGAGATATCGCCGTGCCCGGTCATCACCACGACCGGCATGGCGAGGCCGCGTTCGGCCATCGCCTGCTGAACTTCCAGCCCATCCATCTCGGGCATGCGCACATCGAGCAGCACGCATCCCATCTCGGCATGGCGCCCAGCCTTCAGGAACTCGACGCCCGACGTCCAGGTTTCGACGCGGAAGCCCGATGTCTTGAGCATGAAGCTCGCCGACCGGCGGATCGCCTCCTCATCATCGATGATATGGACAAGTCTCGGTTCTGCCATCGATTCGCCTCCGCGATACCGGACGCTGGAGTGAGGAAGCGCGGCGCCCGCCACTTCGCGGGCCTGCAATAGCGGACTTATACAGCTCGCACCATCATCGAGACGGGCCGCCGATGGCGGGCACTTACAGGCGCGTTCGTCGGCGTTGCTGGTCGCGCGTCGTGTCGGGTCGGTCATTGGGCGAGCAGCAATCGCCGCGCGTCGTTGCGACGCGCGTGCCGCTCGCTCAGCACAGCGGCGCAGGTGCGCCGCGCGGTTTCGCGGACCTCGGCCAGACATTCGCGCACATAATGCTCGGGAACGCCCTCGACGATCGAATCGAAATGGACGTGGCCGCCGTCGACCAGCCCGAAAACCGACGCGAGATAACTGTCGATCCCTTGGCGGATCGACGCCCACTGGCCGTGTTCTTCGAGCCACGGCCGGGTTGAGGCGGAGGCGCTGAACCCGAGCAACCGCTTGCCATGCAACAGCGAGACTTGGGTGCCCGAAAGCAGATCGGGTTCGCGAAAGCCCGCGCCGAGGACGCGGTGGATATAGCCCTTGATGATCGCCGGCGGCATGCCGACCCATAACGGATAGACGAAGGCGATCACGGCGGCCCCCTCGAGCAAGGCGAGCTCGGCAGCGACATCGGGGAGCAGCGCGTGACCCGACACGGTCGGGCGTTCGGTCGGTCCCAGCAGCGGATTGAATCGCATCGCGTAGAGATCGCGGAGGCTCGCGTGCTGCCCGCAATCGCGCACCGCATCGCGATAGGTCTCCGCAACGGCATGCGTGAAGCTGGTCGCGCTCGGCGTTCCGAGGACGATGATGTGGCGGATCGCGGACGGGTCCGCGCTGGGGGCCGCGATCGTCATCGTCCGCCTCGCTCGCAGGCCGTGGCGGCGCGGCGCGCCGTACGCGCAGCGGGATCGGGTGACCGGAAGGTGGGGGGGTACGCCATGCGATGGTCCTTTTCGGCTTGGCGATGCGCGCTCGGCAACGGCGGCGCTATCCGGATTGATACGGATGCCACGGCCCGCGGTGCTACGGGGAATTGCGTATTCGTCGTCGCGCGGCCGCTGCCTAGGCCGCGGCGATGGCCACGCTTTCTGCCGCCCCCGATCCGCATGGCGCGGCACGCCGCCTGAAGCGCGTGCTCGACCCCGATGCTCGGCTATGGCCGGCCAGCGGCCTGCTGCTCGGCGATACGCTCGCCGGAATCGGATTCGCCGCTGGACTGGCGGGATCGGTGGTGCACCTTTCCGCCGGGGGAGCGGCGCTGGTACCGTGGCTGGCGCTGCTGTTCGCCGCCGGGATTGCGCGCGGGGTTTGCGGGCTGTCGGCCGCGCGGATCGGGGCGGCCGCGGCGCGGCGCACGAAGTGCGCGGTGCGCGCGTCGCTGATCGACCATGTCCTGCGTCGGGCACCCGCCGGGCAAGCGACGACGGGAGCCCTGCTCGCGGCTGCGGTGGACGAGATCGAGGCGCTCGACGGCTATGTCGCGCGCTTCCTCCCGGCGCGCGCTGCAGCGAGCCTCGCGCCGCTGCTGGTGATCGGCGCGACGGCGCTCGCCAGCCCGATCGCGGCGGGCATCCTGATCGGTACGCTGATCCCGTTCGTCGCCGCGATGATTCTCGCAGGGGGCGCGGCGGCCGAGCAATCGCGCCGCCAGTTCGCCGCGCTGTCGCGGCTGTCGGGGCTGTTCGCGGATCGGATCCGGGCGCTGCCGATCCTGCTCGCCTTCGACGGTGCTGCGCGCGAGGCCGAGCGTCTGGGCGTCGCCTCGGACGAACTTGCGCGGCGGACGATGCGGGTGCTGCGTATTGCGTTCGTGTCGTCGGGCGCGCTCGAATTCTTCGCGGCGCTTTCGGTCGCGCTGGTCGCGGTCTATGCGGGCTTCAACCTGCTCGGCCTGTTGCCGTTTCCCGTGCCGGAGAAGCTCGATCTCGCCCGGGGCTTCTTCGTTCTGGCGCTCGCGCCCGAATTCTATCTGCCGATGCGGCGGATCGCCGCGGCCTATCACGACAAGCAGGCCGCGCAGACCGCGGTCGACCGCCTGCCCGAGGCCGTTTTCGCGCCGCCGCAGGGGCACGCTCCGGCGCGCAGATTCGAACGCCCGCCCGGGATCCGGTTCGACGATGTCACGATCCGCTACAGCACGGACGACGCCCCGCCGGTACGGCATTTCTCGTTCGATCTCGCGCCAGGCGCGATCGTGGCGCTGGTCGGGCCATCAGGGAGCGGAAAGAGCAGCCTGTTGCACCTGTTGCTGGGGCTTGCGCCGCTCAGCGGCGGGCGGGTCCTGGTCGACGGCCTGGAACCGAGCGACCAAGGGTCGGTCGCGGCAAGCGCGGCCTGGATCGGACAAACGCCGTTGGTGGTCGCGGGGACGCTGCGCGCCAATTTGGCGCTGGCCTGGCCCGCTGCGACCGATCGCGACATCGCATCCGCCGCCGAGCGTGCCGGACTGGGGCCAATGCTCGCGACGCGCGGCCTCGATGCGCCGATCAATGCGCGCGGTGGTGGGCTGTCGGGCGGCGAAATCCGGCGAATCGCGCTCGCCCGCGCGATCCTCAAACCGAGTTCGATCCTGTTGCTCGACGAACCGACCGCGCATCTCGACCCGCACGCCGAGGCGGCGCTGATCGCGACGATCCGGCGCCTCGCCAACGGACGCACCACGTTGATCGCCACGCACAGCGCCGCGCTCGCCGCGATCGCCGACCGTCGCGTATCGCTGGCGGCGCCGGAGTGACCGCGCTCGAACGCCTGCTGCGCGAGCAGCGCAAACGCCAGGCGCCGCTGTTGCTGCGTGCGGCCGGCTATGCCGCCTTGGTCGCGGCGGCCTCGGTCGCTTTGCTCGGTCTGTCGGGATGGTTCATCACCGCCGCCGCTGCCGCCGGGCTCGCCGGACCGATCATCGCGCAGGGATTCAATTACATGCTGCCGGGCGCGACGATCCGCTTGCTCGCGATCGTGCGGACCGGCGCGCGGTACGGCGAGCGGCTCGCCAGTCATGAAGCCGCGTTCGGCGCGCTCGCGCGGGTCCGCCCCGCAGTGTTCCGCGCGATCGTCGCGGCCCCCGTGACGCGCGCGCTCGCCTGCGCGACCGGGGATGCGACCGCGCGAATCGTCCAGGACGTCGCGGTGGTCGAAACGCGCTTTGCGATGCGGTCCGCGGGATGGGGCCTCGCCGCTGCCGCTTTTGCCGGAGCGGGCCTGACCGCATTCGCTGGGGTGGCCGCAACGCTCGTGACGCTTGGATGCCTGACCGTGCTGCTGCTCGTCGCCGACCGGCTCGCGACTGCGCTCGAGGCACCGGGTCGGGCGGTGCAGCGCGCGGCCGGCGCGCTGAAGGACGAGATCGCCGAGCATGGCGCGTCGGTCGCCGAATTGCGCTGCTACGGGCTCGAATCCTGGGCGGCGGAACGCGTCGCCGCGCGCAGCGATGCGTTGGGGGACGCAGTCATGGCACAGGCGGGCGTGCTGGGCTGGTTCGAGCTGGCGCAGGCGGTCGCATTGGCGATCGTCGCCGTCGGGGTTCTCGGCGTTACACGGGGGCAGGGCGCACCCATTGCGGCGCTTGCGGCGCTTGCGGCGGTAATGACGCTCGATGGCGCCGCCCCATTGGTCCGGCGGCTGGCGCAGCGCGGGGCGGTGCGCGAGGCGACGGCCCGGCTCGACGCGTTGCTCGACCATACGCAGACGATCGAGGCGCCAGCGCCTGCGCTCATGCCCGCGACGATCACCTTTGCCCAGGCGCCTGCCGAAGCGCTGCTTCCCGGCACGCGGGTGCGGATCGGCGGCTGCTCGGGCGCGGGCAAGACGCGGCTGCTCGAGACGTTGGTCGGGCTGCGAGTGGCCGAGATCGGCCAGATCTGGCTCGACGGCCATGACCTTGCGGATATCGCGCCGAGCCGGCGGCGCGCGCTTTTCGCCTGGGCGCCGCAGGATAGCGCGTTGCTGTCCGGAACCGTGCGCGACAATCTGCTGCTCGGCTGCCCGCAGGCCGACTCGGCGCTGCTCTGGCGCGCGCTCCACGATGCCGCGCTCGACGTGCGCGTGCGTGCGCTTCCGGACGGGCTCGATTGCTGGATCGGCGAGAATGGCGCGCGCCTGTCGGGCGGCGAGCGGCGCCGCCTCGCGCTCGCCCGCGCCTATCTCCGTCCGGCGCCCTGGCTGCTGCTCGATGAGCCGAGCGAGGGTCTCGACGCCGCGACCGAACGCGTGATCGTCAGCCGACTCGCCGACCGGCTTGCCGCGACCGGGCAGGGGCTGTTGCTGGTGAGCCATCGCCCGGCACTCGCTGCCTCGTGCGATACGCAGCTGACGGTGGGTGGCGCATCCTCGCCCTGGCTGGTGTCGCGCTTCGATGGAGCGGATGACGCAGCCGACGCCACCACGGCACGCCAGCGGCCGAACCGCCTGCCCCTATCCGTATGATCCCCGATACCGCCGGCTATTGCGCTCCGATAGCGTCCAGCCACGCTCGATGGAGGCCGTAATGAAAAACGTTCTTTTGCTCGTCCATGACGATACCGGCCAGGAATCCCGCCTGCAGGCGGCGCTTGATCTGACCCGCGCGCTCGACGGGCATCTGTCGTGCCTCGACGTGGCGATCCCCGCAACGATCAACGGCGATTATTACGGCATCGCTGCGGTCGCGCTGCTCGAGGACGAGCGGACGCGCGAAGCCGAGAACAAGACCGAATTGGTGTCGCGGCTGGCGCGTGAGGACGTCCGCTGGGATTGGACCGACGCGACCGGGACGCTCGCCGACTCAGTGGTCGATGCAGCCGCTCTGGCCGATTTGATCGTGCTCAGCCGCAAGCTCAGCGATGATCGCGACCCCGATATGCGCGACGTGGCGAGCCGCGTCCTGATGCACGCGCATACCCCGATCGTCGCAGTACCCGAAACGCTCAAACGCTTCGCGTTCGACCGTGTGCTCGTCGCCTGGGATGGGCAGGCATCCGCTGCCGCGGCGTTGCGCGCCTGCGTGCCCTTGCTCAAGCTGGCCGGTGCGGTCGAGATCTTCATGGCGCACGACGGCGGCGAACGCACCGAAGCCGCCGAGGCAGCCGAATATCTCTCGCGGCACGGCATTCATGCCAGCGTACGGACGATCGACGACGGGCTGACCGCGCCCGATCGCCTGATCGAGGCCGAATGCGCGCGCTTCAACGCCGATTACATCGTGATGGGCGGCTATACCCACGGTCGCTTGCTCGAGGCTTTTGGCGGGGTGACGAAGCGCATGCTCGCGAGCTGCGCGGTCCCCTTGGTGCTGAGCCATTGATACCGCGCTCCGTAGAATTACGGAGCGCGCAGTCCCTTAGGCGAGCGTAGGCCTTGCGCAAGGAGATCGCTCATGCCCGCTACCCCGCAGCCCAAGCCCCCGCGTCACGTCGTCATCCTGTGCCATCCCGAGCAAGACAGCTTCAACGCGGCGATCGCTGCCGCCTATAGCGCGACGGTGCGCGAGCATGGCCATGAGGTGATCGTCCGCGATCTCTACGCGATGGGGTTCCATCCCGTCCTCAAATCGGCCGAGCGGCCTGGACCCGGTGAACGTCTGTTCGCCGATGTCGCCGACGAACTCGCCGTGCTGCAGGACGCGGATGTGTTCGTGCTGGTCTATCCGATCTGGTTCGGCGGGCCGCCGGCGATGCTCAAGGGCTATGTCGAACGCGTGCTCGGCAGCGGCGTTGTCCCGCAGCAAGTCTATGACGGGACCGCCAAGGGCGTGCTCGCGGGAAAGCGGATGCTGAGCCTGACGACGTCGGGGTTGAAGGAGATCTGGCTCGATGAAATGGGCCAGCTGCGCGCGCTGACGCAGGCGTTCGACCATTATATCGAACGCGCGTTCGCGATGCTGCCGTCGCAGCATGTCCATTTCGGGCACATCACCGCCGACATGGAGCCGGCCTGGGCCCGCCGTCACCTCGACGAGGTTCATGGCCAGGCGCGCGCGATGGTCCGGGGGCTCGATGCGAAGACCCCGCTCGTCCTCGCCGACGAGTGAGCAGGCCGGGCGCTATCCGGCCCCCACCACAGCGGCGCTGTGGAGCGCGATCTCCCGATCTTCGCGTGCGGGCAGCACGCGTACCGCGACACGTGACGCGTCGCCACTGATCGTGGCGGCGCCCGCCCTATTCCGCGTCGGATCGAGCGCGACGCCCATCCAGCCGAGCGCGGCGCAGGCGGTCGCCCTGACGCCCGGATCGTGTTCGCCGATCCCGCCGGTAAAGACGATCATGTCGACCCCGCCGAGCGACCCCGCCATCGCGGCGATCGTCTTGACCAGCGCGTGGCAGAACATCGCGATCGCCAGCGCGGCGGCGGGCTGGGTCGCCGCGGCGGCGTTGAGCCGACGCAGATCGCTGTCGATTCCCGACACGCCGAGCAACCCGCTTTCGCGATCGACCAGCGTCGCCAGCGTTTCGGGGGTATAGCCGCAGCTCCGCAGCAGATGAAGCAGGACGCCGGGGTCAAGATCGCCCGTGCGGCGCCCCATGATCAACCCGCCGGTCGGGGTCAGCCCCATGCTGGTATCGACCGAGCGGCCCGCGCGCACCGCGGTGACGCTTGCACCGTTGCCGAGATGCGCGATGATCAGCCGTTCCGGTACGTCGTGTCCGAGCTGCCGCACGATCGACTCGCACGACAGTCCGTGGAAGCCGTAGCGCCTTAGACCCTGGGCGCGCAGCGCCGCGGGGAGCGGCAGCGTGCTCGCGACCGCGGGCATGGTCGCGTGGAAGCCGGTATCGAAGCAGGCGACCTGCGGACAGTTCGGGAAATGCTGCTGCGTCGCGCGGATCGTCGCGAGCGCGGTGGGGATATGCAGCGGGGCGAAACGCGCCGCCGCCTGGATCTGTCCGAGCACAGCGGCGTCGATCCGGACCGGCGCGAGCAGTTCGGGGCCGCCATGGACGAGGCGATGCCCGATGACAGCGGGGGCCGGTAGCGCCGTGCGATCGAGCAGATCGACGACGTGGCGCGTCCAGCTATCCGGCGCCGCGGTGCCCAGCGAATGGTCGACACGCACGCGACCGGCGGGATCGGCCGCGTGCAGCCGGACCGCGCCGCCGCCTGCGGTTTCGATTTCGCCCGTCAGCAGCGGTTCCGCCAATGCGCCGGCAACGTCGAACAGCCCGAACTTGAGCGAGGACGATCCGCCGTTGAAGGTCAGGATCGTCGTGCCCGCAGGCACGCGCGACGCGCTCATGCCGACCAGCGCCAGGTGCGAATCTCGGGCAGATCCTCGCCCTGCTCGGCGATGTGGAGCTTGTGCCGCTCGATTGCGGCCCAATAGCGATCGCGCGCCGCGGGCACCTCGGCGTGGAGGCGCGGGATCCGCTCGATCGCGTCGAGGGCCAGACGATAGCGATCGAGATCGTTGAGCACGACCATGTCGAACGGCGTCGTCGTCGTGCCCTCCTGCTTGAAGCCGCGGACGTGGATGTTGGGATGGTTGGTGCGGCGATAGGTCAGCGTATGGATCGTTGCGGGAAAGCCGTGAAAGGCGAAGATCACCGGCGTATCGGTGGTGAACAGCGCATCGAAGGCGTGATCGTCGAGCCCGTGCGGATGTTCGCTGCTCGGTTCGAGCACCATCAGATCGACGACGTTGACGAAACGGATGCGGATGTCGGGCACCTGTTCGCGTAGCAACATCACCGCGGCAAGCGCCTCGAGCGTAGGGACGTCGCCGGCGCAGGCCATCACGACATCGGGATTCGCGTCGTCGACTCCCGCCCAATGCCAGATCCCGGCGCCGGCGGTGCAATGCCGCACCGCCTCGTCGATCGCGAGCCATTGCCATTCGGGCTGTTTCCCCGCGACGATCAGATTGACGTAGTCGTGGCTGCGCAGGCAGTGATCGGCCACCGACAGGAGACAGTTCGCGTCGGGCGGGAGATAGATGCGCGCGATGTCCGAGGTCTTGTTGGCGACCTGATCGATGAAGCCCGGGTCTTGATGCGACAGGCCATTATGGTCCTGACGCCAGACATGCGAGGTGAGCAGATAGTTGAGCGAGGCGATCGGGCGGCGCCAGGCGATCTTGCGGCTGACCTTGAGCCATTTGGCGTGCTGGTTGAGCATCGAATCGACGATGTGCGCGAAAGCCTCGTAACACGAGAAGAAGCCGTGCCGCCCGGTCAGCAGATAGCCCTCGAGCCAGCCCTGACAGAGATGCTCGCTCAGCACTTCCATCACGCGCCCGTCGGGGCTTAGGTTGATATCGACCGGTTCGATGTCGGCCATCCACGCCTTGCCCGATACCTCATAGACCGAGTCGAGCCGGTTCGAGGCGGTCTCGTCGGGACCGAACATGCGGAAGTTCTTGGTCGCCAGGTTGAGCCGCATCACTTCGCGCAGATAGTGGCCGAGCACGCGCGTCGCTTCGGCCTCGACCGCGCCGGGCATGTCGAGCCCGACCGCAAAATCGCGAAAGTCGGGGAGCGACAGCGGTTCGAGCAGCGCACCGCCATTGGCATGCGGGTTCGAGCTCATCCGGCGATGCCCGGTCGGGGCGAGGTCCGCGATTTCAGCACGGACCTTGCCGGTCGCGTCGAACAGCTCGGCCGGGTGGTAGCTGCGCAGCCACGCGTCGAGCTGTTCGAGATGCTCGGGCTTGTCGAAATCGGCGATCGGCACCTGATGCGCCCGCCACGTGCCTTCGACCGGCAGGCCATCGACGCGCTTCGGGCCCGTCCAGCCCTTCGGCGTCTTGAGCACGATCATCGGCCAGCGCGGGCGCTTTGGCGGCGAAGTGGGCGCGGCACGGGCCTCCGCCTGAATCGCCTCGATGGTCTGCAGTACCGTGTCGAGCGTACTCGCCATTTGCTGGTGGAGTAAGGCGGGATCGTCGCCCTCGACGAAATACGGCTCGTGGCCATAGCCGCGCAGCAGATCGGTCAGCTCGTCGCGACCGATCCGCGCGAGGATCGTCGGATTGGCGATCTTGAAGCCGTTGAGATGGAGGATCGGCAGGACCGCGCCATCGCGCGCGGGATTGAGGAACTTGTTGCTGTGCCAGCTTGCCGCGAGCGGGCCGGTCTCGGCCTCGCCGTCGCCGACGACGCAGGCGACGATCAGATCGGGATTGTCGAACGCCGCACCATAGGCGTGCGCGAGCGAATAGCCGAGTTCGCCGCCTTCGTGGATCGAGCCCGGGCATTCGGGCGAGACATGGCTCGGGATGCCACCCGGCCAGGAAAATTGCCGGAACAGCCGCTCCATCCCGCTGCGGCTGCGCTCGATCGCGGGATAATGTTCGGTGTACGAGCCTTCGAGATAGGCGTTGGCGACGAGCCCCGGCCCGCCATGCCCTGGCCCGATGATATAGATCATGTCGAGATCGTTCGCGACGATCAGCCGGTTGAGATGGGCGTAGACGAAGTTTAGCCCGGGGGTCGTACCCCAATGGCCGAGCAGCCGCGGCTTGATGTCGGCGCGGGTGAGCGGCCGCTCGAGCAGCGGATTGTCGCGCAGGTAGATCTGCCCGACCGAAAGATAGTTCGCCGCGCGCCAATAGGCGTCGAGCGCTGCGGCGTGCTCGAGGGAAAGGGGATCGGACATGCGCGTCTCCGGGCCGGCCGCGGGGGAGGGCCGATTGCCGGTGCGGCGGCGGCGGCGCGCGGAAGCGCGCGTGATCCGGCGACCGGCCCAGCGCTCGTCGCGGTTTGCGGCCGGCGTCGCTATACGGGCTAACCCGTAGCGCGCTTCGCCCGGATCCGCCGCATAGCCCCGGGAATGTCCGCGCACCGCACGATCGCGCCGGCCGGACCGCAAGGACTCGAGCGAATGGGCCTGAAGCCAGGGATCGCCTCCGTCGTCGCAGCGCCGCCCTTCTGGCGCGATCCGCCCGAGGCGGTGCTCGCGCGCCTCGGGAGCAGCCGCGCCGGGCTCGGCAGCATCGACGCCGCCAGCCGGCTCGCGCGCGATGGCCGCAACGAACTGGGCACCGCCGCGCGGAGCAGCGTTCTGCGCGGCCTGCTTCGCAAGCTCGCCAACCCGTTGATCGCGATCCTGCTGGTCGCCGCGGCGGTTGCCGGCGCGACGGGAGATGCGGCGAGCTTTGCGATCATCGTCACGGTCGTGATCGTCTCGACCGCGCTCGACATGGTGCAGGAACACCGTGCCGAAGCGACCGCCGCCGCGCTGAAACGCTCGATCGCGCTCCACGCCAACGTGCTGCGCGACGGGGTCGCGGCGGAGCGGCCGGCGAGCGAGATCGTTGCGGGCGACGTGGTGCTGCTCAGCGCGGGCGATCTGGTTCCGGCGGACGGCGTGGTGCTCGCGGTCAACGCCGCGCAGGTCGACGAGGCGTTGCTCACCGGCGAGCCCTATCCGGTCGAAAAGCAGGTCGCGCTCGTTCCCGACGCGACCGCGCCGGGCGACGCCAGCAACGCGCTGTTCCACGGGACCTCGCTGATCGCCGGCACCGCGACGATGCTCGTCGTCGCGACGGGCGCGCGGACGCGGTTCGGCGCGATCGCGGCGTCGCTTGGCGGCGCCGAACCGCCGACCGCGTTCGAACGCGGCATCCACCAGCTCGGCCTGCTGATCGCGCGGCTGACGCTCTTCCTCGTGCTGTTCGTGCTGGTCGCGCACCTCGCGCTCGGGCGTCCGCCGCTCCAGTCGTTCCTGTTCGCGATCGCGCTCGCGGTTGGCCTGACGCCGGAATTGCTGCCGATGATCGTGACGGTCTCGCTCGCGCGCGGCGCGCAGCGCATGGCGGCGCGCAAGGTGATCGTGAAGCGGCTGTCGGCAATCCACGATCTCGGCCAGATGGACATTCTATGCACCGACAAGACCGGAACGCTGACCGAAGCCTCGATCACGCTGGTCGGCCATCCCGGGATCGATGGGGCGGACGACGAGCGCGTGGTCGAACTCGCCGCGGTCAATGCAGCGTTCGAGACCGGGTTGAAGAGCCCGCTCGACGCCGCCTTGCTGCGCCATGCGACGCCCGAGCGGATCGCCGGTTGGCGCAAGCTCGACGAATGCCCGTTCGATTTCGAGCGCCGCCGCGTCTCGGTGCTGGCCGAGCAGGCGGGCGCGCGGATCGAGATCGTCAAGGGCGCGCCCGAGACGCTGCTCGCGCTGTGCACGCACGCGCAGGATCCCAGCGGGGCGCTGGTGCCGCTCGATGCGGTGCTGCGCACGCGGCTGGCGGCGATGCAGCGCGATCAGGCGACGCAGGGGCTGCGCGCGTTGGGCGTGGCATGGAAGCCGGCACCCGGCCAGGAGCGGATCGCCGCGCGCGACGAGGCGGGCCTGGTGTTCCTCGGCTATTGCCTGTTCGTCGATCCGCCCAAGGCGAGCGCCGCCGCGGCGATCGCGCGGCTCGAGGCGACGAGGATCCGCATCAAGGTCATCTCGGGCGATGCGGCCGCCGTGGTCGAGCATCTCGTCGCGGCGCTGGCGGTTCCGTTCGCTGGGGTCCTGACCGGAGAGGAGATCGCCGATCTGTCCGATACCGCGCTTGCCGCGCGGGTGGCGAGCGTCGACGTCTTCGCCCGCGTCAGCCCCGACCAGAAGACTCGGATCGTCCGCGCGCTGAAGGCCGCAGGGCATACCGTCGGCTTCCTCGGTGACGGGATCAACGATGCCCCGGCGATCCGGGCTGCCGATGTCGGCCTGTCGGTCGATGGCGCAACCGATGTCGCGCGCGAGGCGGCCGACATGATCCTGCTCGCGCCCGATCTCGACGTGCTCGCCGATGGCGTCGCCGAGGGGCGGCGGACCTACGCCAATATCCTCAAATACATCCGCATGGGGACGAGCTCGAATTTCGGCAACATGCTGACGATGGCGCTCGCCTCGCTCGTGCTGCCGTTCCTTCCGCTCACCGCGGTGCAAATCCTGCTCAACAATCTGATCTACGACTGTTCGCAGATCGGCATCCCGTTCGACCGCGCCGACGATGTCGATCTCGCGCGGCCGCACGGCTGGGACATGCCCGGATTGCTGCGCTTCACCGCGATCATGGGGCCGCTTTCGTCGATCTTCGACGTGGCGACCTTCGCGCTGTTGCTATGGGTCTATCGTGTCGATGTGCCGACCTTTCGCGCGGCATGGTTCCTCGAATCGATGGCGACCCAGATCCTCGTCGTATTCGTCATCCGCACCCGCCGTGCCGCGTGGCGCAGTCGACCACAGGCTGCGCTTGTCGCGACGGCGCTCGCTGGGCTCGGGCTGGCGGTGATGCTGCCCTTTGTCGTCGGGGCCGCCGCGCTCGGCTTTGCGCCGCCCAGCGCCGCCGAGTGCGGCGCGCTTGCCGCGCTCGTCCTGGGCTATCTCGCGGTGGCCGAAATGCTCAAGCCGCTCGCTGTGCGCGATGCGGTTGCGCGGCAGGCGGGGTGACGAACTCGCGGAATCCGGTGCTTTCTGCTTCACTTTTGCGAACAAGTGGTTGCGGGACGGGCGGCGGCGGCGGTAACCGTCGTCGCCCACAGCATGCCGGTGCAGGGCAAGGTCGGAGGCACGGTTGGTACGCGTGAGGGAAGAGAGCTCGTCGATCGACCCCGCCGGCTCCGCACCGGCTTCGGCTGCGGCGTTGTTGGCGCAGGTCGATTGGGCATCGCACCCGCTCGGTCCGCGTGCGGAATGGCCGGTCGCGTTGACGACGATGCTGGATTTTCTGCTGTCCTCGCCCGAGTCGGTCTACCTCGTATGGGGCGATAGCCAGACCTTCTTCTTCAACGACGCTTACGCCCCGATCCTCGGCCCGCGGATCGCGGGTGCGATGGGCGCGCATTTTCCCACCCTCTGGGCCGACGCCTATCCCGCGGTCGCCCCGATGTTTCTCGGCGCGTTGGGCGGCACCGCGTATCGCGTCGTCGATCATCCGGTGCCGATGGCGCGCTGGGGCGACCCAGAACAGACGTGGTGGACCTTCTCTTTCTCCCCCGTGTTCGACGATGCCGGCGCGATTAGCGGGGTATTGTGCCTAACCAACGAGACCACCGCCAACGTCGTCCAGGCCGAATCGAAGCGTCAGGTCGATCTCGCGCTGGCGCAAGCCGAGCAAAGCCTGCGCCGCGCCGAGGAAGCGGGGCATATCGGCGTGTTCGCGGTCGATCTCGCAACCAACACGGTGAGCGCCTCGGCGGAATTCTACCATCTGTTCGGACTTCCGAACGAAGGCACGGTCGATGCGTCGCGGATCGAGGCGCTGATCCTGCCCGAGGATGCCGCCGTCGGCTCTCCCGCCGACCATCGCGCGGCGCGGCTTGCGGCCTTGCAGATCGAATATCGCGTGCGCCGCGCCGACACGCAGCAGATCCGCTGGATCGAGCGGCGCGCCGAAATCGAATATGACGCGGACGGCGCGCCCGCACGGCTGCTGGGCGTCGTCCAGGACGTGACCGAACGCCGTGCCGATCGTGATGCGCTGGCCAAGCTCAACGCGACGCTCGAGGCCACCGTGGTCGAGCGCACCCAGGCGCTGCTGCTGCATGAGAACATCATCCAATCGGACAGCACCGCGATCTGCGCGTTCGATACCGACTATCGGCTGATCGCCTTCAACCAGGCGCATAACGACGCCTTCTTCCGCGCGAACGGCTTCTTCACCCGGCTGGGAGACGTGTTCCATGAGCTGTTCGTTCCCGAGCAGCGTGACGCGATGAAGGCGCTGATGACGCGCGCTCTCCAGGGCGAGCGCTTTACGGTCGAGGCCGAATTCGGCAATCCGGAGATCGACGCGCCGAGTTGGGAAATTCAATATTCACCGCTGCGCGACGGCGAGGGGCGGATCATCGGCGCGTTCCACCATGCGCGCGACGTCACCGCGCGGCTGCGCGCGCAAGCCGACCTTACCGCGGCGCAGGAAGCGTTGCGACAGGCGCAGAAGATGGAGGCGATGGGCCAGCTGACCGGCGGCGTGGCGCACGATTTCAACAATCTGCTGACGCCGATCGTCGGCGCGCTCGATCTCTTGCAGCGCAAGGGGATCGGCGGCGAGCGCGAGCAGCGGCTGATCGAAGGCGCGGCACTGTCGGCGGAACGCGCGCGGACGCTGGTCCAGCGCCTGCTCGCCTTCGCGCGTCGGCAACCGCTCCAGGCGGTCGCGGTCGATGTCGCGGCCTTGGTGCGCGGAATGGGCGACCTTGTCGCCAGCACGATCGGCCCGCAGATCCGCGTCGTGATCGAGACGCCGGCGGATCTCCCGACCGCGAACGCCGATCCCAACCAGCTCGAGATGGCGCTGCTCAACCTGGCCGTGAATGCGCGCGACGCGATGCCCGATGGCGGAACGTTGCGCATCCACGCAGCCCCCGCCACGATCGAGCAGGATCCCGAGCTCGCCGCGGGCGGCTATATCTGCCTGTCGGTCAGCGATACCGGAACCGGAATGAGCGCCGAGACGATGGCGCGCGCGATCGAGCCGTTCTTTTCGACCAAGGGGGTGGGGAGGGGGACCGGGCTCGGGCTCTCGATGGTCCATGGCCTTGCGTCGCAGCTCGGCGGTGCGCTGCGGCTGCGCAGCGAGCCGGGGGCGGGCACGCAGGTCGAGCTGTGGTTGCCGCAGGGTCGCGCCCTGCATGCGCCGCTCCCGGCCGCGACGCCGGAGCTGCTCGAGGCAGCGCGCGGGACGGCCTTGCTGGTCGATGACGAAGAGTTCGTACGGCTGAGCACCGCCGCGATGCTCGCGGAGATCGGCTATGACGTGGTCGAGGCCGAGTCGGCCGAGGCGGCGCTCGCGCTGGTGCGCGCGGGGCTGGTGCCCGATCTGGTCGTGACCGACCATCTGATGCCGGGCATGACGGGATCCGATCTCGCCCGTGCGGTACACCGCCAGCACCCGCGCCTCCCGGTTCTCGTCATCTCCGGCTATGCCGAAAGCGAAGGGATCGCACCCGATCTGCCGCGACTGACCAAGCCGTTTCGCCGCGACGAGCTGTTCCGCAGCCTGGCGACGCTCGCGCGCTAGAAGCGCGCCGATACGCCGGTGTAGAGCTGCAGCCCCGGCGTTTCGCGATTGAGCCCGAAATAGGCGGCGGCGTCGAGCTGGAGCGTCTTGGTCAACTGGTACGAAGCGGCGAGATCGGCGGAATATTGCTGACCGTTCTGACGCGGCTCGAAACTCTCCTTGGTCCAGAATTCAGCATAGACCGTCGCATCCTTGCCGAGCGGATGCGACAGATTGATGAGATTGACCAGTTCCAGATGGTAGCCGTCGACATCGCCCTGGTTTGCCGAGATGTCGAGTTCGGGGCTGGTGGTCAGCGTGAATTTGGCGGGGAGCGGGATGTTGACCGGGAGCGCGAGGCTGCCCTCCCACGCGCCGTTGCCGACCACCGATCCCGCGGTCGGCGCCTTGACCGAGCCGATGATCGAAACCTGCGTCTTCGAACGGTCGATCGTCAGCTTCTGCTTCACCCGCACGAACAGATCGCCGACGCCGCCATCGGTCGTCACGCTGCCATCGGCGTTCCGCATCCGCACCGTTTCATACGGCGCGATGTTGACCTCGACATCGGTGTGCCGCCCGACGCCATATTTCAGCGTTGGATTGGTATATAGGATGGTATCGGTCCGGACGCCGTCGAGCGTCTGCCGCGTCCAGTCGATCAGGTCGGTCTCGAGCTGGAACGCCCCGGCGGGAACGGTGCAGGCGACGCTCGCCTTGGTCGGACGATCGGTGCAGATCGGGGTCGGGGCGGGCGCGACATTGGCGGGAAGCGGGCCGGTGCCTTGGGCCGGATCGCCTTGCGCCGGCTCCTGCGCGGTCGCACCGCTCGGGATCGCGGCGAGCGACACCAGCACGACAGCACAGTGGCGGAGCAAAGCGGCGGTTGCGGTACGGTGGATCGTCATCGCCATTCCATGCCGATGCGCGCCGCCGAGAACAAGGGCGCAATCCTTCCGGTGTGCGCATCCCTCGCCGCACGGCGCGGTCAAACGCCGGCGGGATGCAGCACCTGCTCGATCGCACGCTCCAGATGTCGGCGCTCATACGGCTTCTGGAGGACGATCTCGCTCCCCTCGCGCCGCTCGAGCGCGAGCCCCTCGCCATAGCCCGATGCGAAGATGAACGGGGTCCCCCGGCTGGTGAGCTTGGTCGCGAGTTCGAAGCTGGTGCCGCCCCCGACATTGATATCGAGCATCGCGAACTGGAACGTATGCGACGCGATCAAATGCTCGGCGTCGCTCAGTGTCGCGGCGACGAGCACGTCTTTCGCGCCAAGCGCGCGGAGCATGTCCTCGGCTTCGAGCGCGATCAGCATATTGTCCTCTAGCAGCAGCACGAGCGCCCCCCGGAGCGGCTGGTCGCTGTCAGCGACAGGAGCAGCACCGTGGATCGGCGCCGACCGCGGTTCCAGGCTCGGCTCCGGCGCGAAAATCTCGGACGGCAGATAGACGTTATGCTGGGGGATGAAGAATTCGGCTTCAAGCCCGGCAAGACGATAATGGAGGTCGGCGGTTCCCTGCAGATCGAACGGCACGGTGCGTTCGAGGATCGTCGAGCCAAAGCCGCGTCGCGTCGGTGCCGTCACCGCCGGGCCGCCAACCTCCTTCCACTCAAGATAGACGCCTTCGCCCTCGACCACGCGCGTCGTCACCTCGATCCGCCCGGCCGTCGAGAGCGCGCCATATTTGCACGAATTGGTGACGAGTTCGTGGACGACGAGCGCCATCGTCGAGATCGCGCGCGGCTGGAGCTGCACCTGCGGGCCGATCAAGCGCAGCCGCTCGCGCGTCCCCTGATGCGCGGCGACTTCGTCCTCGAACACGCCCGCGAGCGGCGCGGGACCCCATTCCTGCCGCGTGATGCGGTCATGCGCGCGCGCAAGCGCCTGCACGCGTCCGCTCAACGCCTCGACATAGCTGGCGACGGCGGGAGTCGCCTCTCCGGTCTTGGTGATCAGGCTGCGGATCAGCGCGAGGATATTGCGCACGCGGTGGTTGAGCTCGGCGATGAGCAATTCCTGTCGCTCGGCCGCGCGGCGCCGCTCGGCGGCGGCTTCGTCCGAATAGCGCAGAATCACCTCGATCAGCGCCTGGCGGATCGCTTCCCCCATGCGCACTTCGCGCTCCGAGAAGCCGATCGCGCGTCCGCGGATTTCCTGCACGAACGCCGCGAAGCTCTTGCGCGGCGAGATGCGCGGTCCGGCGTCGACGTTCGCCTCTTTCGTGGGGTTGCCGCCCCAGCGGATCCGCTCGAGCCGCTCGCGGCGAAACAGCATGATATAATCGCGGGGTATGCGCGAAATCGGGATCGACATCATCCCGGCCGCGCGCTCCGCAGTGGTCGCGCACGGCGGGTGGATCGCGGCGAGGCAGTCGGTGACGAATACCCGGCTCGGTGATGCCGCGTTCATATGAAATGCCAGCATCGCGACCTGCTGCTCCGGCGGGGTCGAACCGTGGAGATAGGCGGTTCCGCCGCGATAGATCGCGATGCCGTCGCAATCGATGATGTCGCGCGTCATGTCCTGCAGCCACATCGCATTGTGCATCAGCGACTCGTCGCCCGCGATCATGGTGATCAGGCGGTCGGCAAGCCCGCGCCCTTTCTGCTCATCCTCATCGTTGCGGCGGCGCAGCCGGCTCTCGAGCTTCAGCGAATACATCGCGCCGAACAGCTCGACCCCGGTCCGGACTGCAAAGCTCGGCAGGCGCGGCGCGGCGGCGTGGCAAGCGATGAGCCCCCAGAGTTGACCATCGACGACGATCGAGATCGACAGCGACGCAGCGACATCCATGTTGACGAGATATTCGAGGTGTACCGGCGACACCGAGCGGCTGATCGCCATCGTCAGATCGAGCGGCGGCGTCACCGCATCGATCGGGGGAAGCAACGCGACCGGCGGGGCGGCCACGTCGGCGATGATGCGGAAGGGGTTGAGCAGATAGAGTGCACGCGCTTGTTGCGGGATGTCGGTCGCCGGATAATGCAGCCCGAGAAAGCTCTCGACCCCCGCACGGGTCGATTCGGCGATGACCTCGCCATCGCCGCGTTCGTCGAAGCGATAGATCATCACCCGGTCGAAGCCGGTGACCGCGAGCACCTGACGCGCGGCATCGGTGTGGAGCCGCTCGATACTCGGCGCCTTGGCGAGGCGTGCCACCATCGCCCGGGTCATCGGCGCGACGTCGAAACCGCCAGCCTTTTGCGAGAACTCGCCTTCGATGATCAGCAGATCGTTCTGAAAATGAATGGCGAGATCGAGCGGAGGTACGCCTTCGACGAGATCGAGATCGAACAGACGCTCGCTTCCGCTCGATGCGAGCGTCGCCAGACGCGTCCGTATCGCGTGCAGCGCCGCCTTGCTGATCCACACGTCGAAGCGCGAGCCCAGCAATTGGGCCGGCGCGACCTGGAGGAAGGATTGCACGTTTTGTGAAACGCGGACGATCGTCCAGTCGTTCGTCATCGCGACCAGAAATGCGAAATCTTGTATCTGATCGAGCCGCGTGATCGGCTCGCGGTCGCACTCCGTCAGATCGTTTTGGAGATTGCGATTGTCCGACATGATGCTGCCCGTCTCACCCTTTCCGGAGAAGGTCGATCGGGGCAAATGACGGAGCCGTCACCCGACCCGCGCGAAGGCCTGCGACTCGGATACACTCTCGCGCTATCGACACCTGCGATCCGCCGACCGCGCGAACGACGCCGAACGATCCGGCACATCGCAGTAAATCGACATAATACAAGATGTTGCCGCGTTTTACCGGAGTCCTCGCGAGATGACGGGGCCGTAGCGGCAGAGCAGTGTCGCTGTTCATCGCACGATCATAGCATATTATGCGCAAGTATAACGGTCTTTTACGCTCGGTAATCACCTGTGGGGATAAGCGGCGACGCCGGATTTTGCTCAAAAGGACTTCTACTAGGAAGGAGTCCGCTGGCATGGAACAGGTAGCGCGCTTTCCGCCGCGATCCGGGCGGGCGGCGAATGAATCGTCCGCGCGGCCCGCATCGGAAGCATCTCACCGCGCTCGCGCGGGTCAGGGGGCGGGGGTTTGACCGCTCATCTGCTCGGCCATGGCGCGGTGCGCGGCGATCGTCTGAACCGCGCGTGCGGCCAAAGCCCGAACATCGGGATCGTCGCCCGATGCGGCATAGGCCTGGGCTTCGGTCAGCGCAGCTTGATGCGCCTGCCGCTGGTGCTGCAGATAGGTCCGGTCGAACGCGGCACCGGTCAGGCTCTGGAGACCGTTCAGCAGCGGCGCCTGATCGGCACCGACACCCTTGGCGGGCGGGCGCAGCCCCGCCTTGGCCGCCGCGTCGGCAAGCGCACGATCGAGCGCGACATGGTCGCCGAGCATCTTCGTGGCGAATGCCCGGACGTCGGGGTCCGCGCTTTGGGCGAGCGCGGTCTGCGCCTCGAGGATCTCGAACGCGTCGGCATGCGCCATGGCGTCGACAAAGTCGCGGGTCTGCCGCGAGCCAGGCTCCTGCGCCAGCGCCGGTCCGAGCGTCGCCGCGCTCAGCATCGCGGTTGCGAGGGCATATCGGTGGATTCGGTTCATCACCGCACCGCGCCTCATGGTTGCCCCTGACCGCCGCCGGCGCCGTAGATGTTGCCGGTGGTGAAGCTGCCGTCATCTTCGGCCAGCCGAACGTAGATGCCGGCGAGCTCGGCGGGCTGACCCGGACGGCCGAGCGGGGTGGTCGCGCCGAACGTCACGACCTTGCCTTGCGATGCGCCGCCCGAGATCTGGAGCGGCGTCCAGATCGGCCCCGGCGCGACACCATTCACGCGAATGCCCTTGGCACCGAGCTGCTTGGCGAGCGACTTGACGTAATTCATCGTCGCCGCCTTGGTCTGCGCATAGGCGTAAAGATCGGGCGAGGGATCATAGGCTTGTTCGGATGTGGTCCCGATGATCACCGAGCCCGGCTCCATATGCGGGACGGCGGCCTTGATCGTCCAGAACGGGGCATAGATGTTGGTCTTCATCGTCGCGTCGAATTCCTCGTCGGTGACGTCGAGGATCGAGGCGATCGACTGTTGGCGGCCGGCATTGCACACGAGAATATCGAGCCCGCCCAGCGCGCTGACCGCACGATCGACCAACTGCCGACAGAAAGGCGCGGAACGGAGATCGCCGGGCAGCGGAACGGCTTTCTGGCCGGCGCGGTGGATCAGGTCGATCACTTCGCGCGCATCGGGTTCCTCGGCGGGAAGATAGTTGATCGCGACATCGGCCCCCTCGCGCGCGAAGGCGATCGCGGCGGCACGCCCCATGCCGGAGTCGCCACCGGTGATCAGCGCCTTGCGACCGCGCAACCGGCCGCTGCCGACATAACTCGTCTCGCCATGATCGGGGCGCGGGGTCATGCGGCTGGCCAGGCCTGGCCAAGGCTGGTGCTGCGCCTCGAACGGCGGCTTGGGGTATTTGTCGCGCGGGTTCTGTTTGGGCTTTGCGGGTTGCGCCTCGGCGGCGATCGCCGGGCTCGTCCCGAGGACGGCCGCCGTTCCCAGCGTTGCGGCGGTAAGCATCTGGCGGCGCGTCGTCTCGGTCAAAGCAGGTCTCCTTGTCGGCTGTAACCCGCGGAATTCATGGAGGTGCCACTGCCGATCAGGTTTTTCTTCTAGATTTGCATCAAGCATCCCGCATCGGCCGGCCGCATCGTTGCACCCGGACGGGCAGGATCGGCGTTAGGCACTCCAGATGACCGCCTCCGCTCCCTCGCGCGCCCACTGCGTCACCGTCTGGTACGACGGCGGATGCCCGCTGTGCGCCCGCGAGATCGCCTGGTTGCGCCGGCTTGACCGCGCGCGCCGGATCGATTTCGTCGATGTCGCGGCCGGTGCCCCTGCATCCTGTCCGATCGACCGGGCCGATCTGCTCGCACGCTTCCATGCGCGCGAGAACGGTGCCCTGCTCTCGGGCGCAGCCGCGTTCGCGGCGATGTGGCGGGCGATCCCGTTGCTGCGTCCGCTCGGGCTGATCGCTCGCAATCGCGGGGTGCTCGCGGGGTTCGAAGCGGGCTATCGTCTGTTCCTGCGCATTCGGCCTCGGCTGCAGCGTCTCGTCTTGCGGTGGGAACGTCGATGAAGCCCGATCCGATACCGCCTCGGCCCGGACAGGAGAGCGTCTGGGCGTTTCCGCGGCCGGCAATCGCGCAACCGAGTGCCGCGCATATCGTGATCGCGCATCGCGGCATCATCCTCGCCGACACGCGCGCCAGCGTCCGGACACTCGAGACGAGCCATCCGCCGAGCTATTACATCCCGCGACGCGATATTCGCGAAAGCGCGCTGCGGCCCGGCCGGGGCAGCTCGTTCTGCGAATGGAAGGGCGATGCGACCTATTGGGACGTGGTGCTCGACGACACCGTCCTACCCGCGGTCGGCTGGAGCTATCCGCGCCCGACCAGCGCCTTCGCCGCGCTCGCCGATCATATCGCCTTCTATGCCGCGCCGTTCGACCGCTGCAGCGTCGACGGCGAGACGGTCGTTCCGCAGCCGGGCGGCTTTTATGGCGGTTGGATCACCTCCGCCGTCGCCGGTCCGTTCAAAGGCGTGCCGGGCAGCAGATTTTGGTAAGGGCAGCGGCATGAGCGACGATCGAGCGTCCCGCGGGAAAGCGGTACCGAGCGGGCGGATCGCGCGCCTCGGCGTGTTCGGGCGTCTGGCCGGCGGGGTCGCGGGCGGGGTGATCGCCGAGGGCGCGCGGCGGATCGCCGACGGGCAGCGACCACGGATGAGCGATTTGCTGCTCACCCCCGCCAATATCGGGCGCGTCGCCGATCAATTGTCGCATCTGCGCGGCGCGGCGATGAAGCTCGGGCAGATGATATCGATGGATTCGGGCGATTTCCTTCCGCCCGAACTGGCGCAGATCCTCGCGCGCTTGCGCAACAATGCGCACCACATGCCCCCCGCCCAACTCCAGCAAGTGCTCGCGCGCCATTGGGGCAAGGACTGGCGCCGCCGCTTCGCGCGGTTCGACGCGGGGCCGCTCGCCGCCGCGTCGATCGGACAGGTGCACCGTGCGCGCACTCCCGACGGGCGCGATCTCGCGGTCAAGGTGCAATATCCCGGTGTCCGCGACAGCATCGATGCAGATGTCGACAATGTCGCGACGTTGCTGCGGGTCTCGGGCGCGCTTCCCAAGACGATCGATATCGCGCCGTTGCTCGCCGAGGCGAAGCGGCAGCTCCACGAAGAGGCGGACTATATCCGCGAAGGCGAGCAGCTCGCGCGGTTCGGCGCGCTGCTCGCGGATAGCCCTGCCTATGTCGTGCCGGTGCTCGACCGCGAATTCAGCGGGTCCGACGTGCTGGCGATGAGCTTCGAGGAAGGGGTGGCGATCGAGTCGCTCGTCGAGTCCGATCAGGCGATCCGCGACGCGGCGGTGGAATCGCTGATCGCGCTGGTATTGCGCGAATTGTTCGCGTTCGGGCTGATGCAGACCGACCCGAACTTCGCGAATTATCGCTATCAGCCGGCGTCGGGAAAGCTCGTGCTGCTCGATTTCGGGGCGACGCGCGCGGTCGCACGCGAGACGGCGCAAGGGTACCGGCGATTGCTCGAAGCGGGGCTCGCGGGCGACCGTGCTGCGGTGCGCGAAGCTGCCGTCGCCGCGGGGTTTCTCGGCGCGGCGGCGGTGGCGCGGCATGGCGCGCTGGTCGATCGTATGATCGACGTGATCCTGGTCGAACTCAACCGGACGGGGCCGTTCGATTTCGGCGATCGCGCCTTTGTCGGGGTCTTGCGCGAGCAGGGGATGGCGATGGCGGCGGACCGCGACACCTGGCACGTGCCGCCGGTCGATACGCTGTTCGTCCAGCGCAAGATCAGCGGCACCGCCTTGCTCGCCGCGCGACTGAAGGCGCGGGTCGATGTCCACGCCATGGTCGTCCGCGCCCTGGCGGGAGCGGTGCAGGGCGGGGCGCACCGCCCATCGAGCGAGGCGGCGTGAAAATCGCGACCTACAACGTCAACGGGGTCAATGGGCGCTTGCCGGTGCTGCTGCGCTGGCTCGAGGAAAGCACGCCCGACGTCGTCGTGCTGCAGGAACTCAAGGCGCCGCAGGACAAATTCCCCAAAGCAGCGATCCGCGCACTTGGCTATGACGCGATCTGGCACGGACAGAAGAGCTGGAACGGCGTCGCTCTGCTCAGCCGGGTCGGGGAAATCCACGAAACACGCCGCGGCCTGCCGAACGATCCCGACCCCGGGCAGAGCCGGTATATCGAAGCGGCGGTCAACGGCGTGCTGATCGGCGGGCTGTACCTCCCCAACGGCAATCCGCGGCCCGGGCCCAAGTTCGACTATAAGCTGCGCTGGTTCGACGCGCTCATCGCGCATGCCGCGGACCTGCTCGAGTCGGGCCTGCCGGTCCTGCTCGCCGGCGATTTCAACGTCATGCCGACCGAACGCGACGTCTATAAACCCGAACGCTGGGTCGATGACGCACTCTTCGCACCCGAGATCCGCGCGGCGTTCGCGCGGCTGACCGGGCAAGGGTGGACCGATGCGCTGCGCTCGCTCCATCCCGACGCGACGATGTATACCTTCTGGGATTATTTCCGGAACGCCTATGCGCGCGATGCCGGACTGCGGATCGACCATCTGCTGCTCAGTCCGGCGCTTGCCGCGCGATTGGTCGATGCGCAGGTCGATCGCGCTGTGCGTGGCTGGGACAAGACGAGCGATCACGCGCCGGTGTGGATCGAGCTTGCCGACATGCCCAAAGCCAAGCCGCGCGCTAGCTGATCGCCTCGAACCACGCGGCATATGGCGTGTTGCGCGCCATATGCCGCGTGTAATCGGGCGCGCCGTCGTCCCACCACACCGGGCCGCGTTCGCCGAGCGCCCGCTTGGCGGCATCGACCGACGCCCGCGCGCTTTCCTCGGCGGCTTCGTCCTTGAGGCGGAGCGCCACGCCGACCGCCCGACGCGCATCCATCAAAGCGCCGACGAGCGTGGTGCGCGTCGCTGCGTCGAGCGCCGGATTGCTCCGTCGCCACAGCCGCCCGCGCACCACGAAATAGCGCCCGTCGGGGGTGGTGGGATGGTCGTTCAGTGCTGCGCGCGCGCGGCGGCCTTTTGCGCGCGCGCCTGCTTGGCATAGTGATGATGCGCGATCGCGCAGCCGGCGACGGCGCCCATCACGGCATGGCCCTTGCCGACGAAATGCCCGGCGACACCGCCCGCCGCAGCGCCGCGGATGCAGCCCGTGGCGAGAACCGGCGAGGCCGACGCGAGCGCGGCGGAGACGGCGAGGAGGGAGATGATACGCATGCGATAAGGTCCTTACAGCGGAACTGGGATCGATCGTTCTGCCGTGCGGCGCACGGGGTGTCGCGTGAAATTATCGTCACGCTTTGGACCTATTCGGGGTCATGGCCGGGCAAGCTCGGTCAGCAACAGGGCCGCAAATGCTTCAGGATCCTCGACTTGCGGCGCGTGGCCCGCATCGGGGATGCGAACGAGCCGGGCTTCGCGGAAGCGATGGACCGCAGCCTCGGCCGCCTGCGGCACGGTCTGGACCAGCCCGCGCACCGACTCGGGCGCGCTATTCGCACGAAACGCGGTGCGGTCGCGCTGACCGATCAGCAGCGACACCGGCGTGCTGACCCGATCGAGCTCGGCGGCGACGGGTTGTGTCTCGAGCATGTCCGACAGGCGCGCCTGCGCGTCGCGCACGCGATCGCCATCGGGGCCGGCATATTGCCCGGCGAGCATCGCCACCCAGCGATCATAAGCGGGACGCCATTCTCCGTGATAATAATTGCGGAGCTGATAGGCCTTGATCGATGCGGCATCGGTCTTGGCCTCTTCCGCCCGCAGCGCGCCTAGCTCGGTATAGGGCACGCCTTGCGCGAGCGTGTCGTTGAGCCCCAGCGGATTGACCAGCACGAGCCGATCGATGCTCTTCGGGTAGAGCAGCGCGAACCGCAGCGCGATCACCCCGCCGGTCGAATGCCCGACCAGCAGCACCTTATGCGCCCCGACCCGATCGAGCAGGCCGCGCGTCAACGTCGCGAGCGCGGCAACGCTGTACTGATAGCCCGCAGGCTTCGACGATTTGCAGAAACCGATCTGGTCGGGCGCGATGACGCGATACCCTTGCGCCGCGAGGGCGGTGATCGTGTCCTGCCAGGTCGCCGAGCAGAAGTTCTTGCCGTGAAGCAAGACGACCGTCCGATTTTTTGCCGGGCCGGTCGGTGCGACGTCGAGATAGGCCATCCGTACCGGCATGCCCTGCGATTCGGTTTCGTACCAATGCACCGGGAAAGGATAGGCGAAGCGCTCGAGATCGGCGCCGAGCGGCGCGGTGGTCTGCTCTGGCGACGCGGCCGGCCGCGCGAGGGCGGGCGATGCGGACACGGCGAGCAGCGCAAGGAGCGAGGTAATACGGCGCATGGGGAATTCCTGGCCTGGCGAGCAGCGGGTTGCTGTCCAATGAACCGGGCCGCCGCAGGTTCCGCCGGCGATCCGCTCCGGCACTAGAGCGCGCTTGCTTTGCCCGCTGCGAGCCCCCACCTCGCGGGTTCGACACAGGAGTGCAGTCATGGCCGTCAAGATCGTCGCGTTCGTCACCGTCAAGCCGGGCGCGGAGGATGCCTTCATCGCTGCCGCGCGCACCTGCGTCGCCGCGTCGCGCGCCGAGCCGGGCGTGCTGCACTACGAATTGTGGCGCGAGACCGAAGGCGCGCAGCGCTTCGTGTTCAACGAACTCTATACCGATGATGCAGCCGTCGCGCAGCACATGGCGTCCGACCATTTCAAGGCGCTCGGCGTCGCCGCGCGTGAGACCGCGACTGCGCGGCCCGAGATCATCGTGACCCGTGCGATCGACGTGGCGGACTGATCCCCGCGACGCGGCGCTTCACGCCTCGTGGCGTTCGGTCATTTCGATGAAGCGCCGTGCCGCGGTTCGGTCGGTATCGCTCGCGAAAGCAATGTCGAGGTCGGGCGCAGCGCCGAGCATGTGGAGCAGCGTCCACAGGCCGAAGCGTCTGTCGTGGTCACGCTCAAGGCCGAAATCGACGCGCATATGGTCGATCCCGGCCTCGAGCGCTGCCAGAGTGACCGCGGCGAGATCACTGCTGCCGAAATAGCGAAGGAACTGGTCTTCGAGCTTCAATGGCTTGGCCTCCGGGCGAGCGCGCTGCGCACGCTTGGCAGGATCCGCCCGACAACGATATCGACCCCGCGCGCATTGGGGTGCATCCCGTCGGCCTGGAGCAAGGCGCGGTTGCCCGCGACGCCCTCGAGGAAAAAGGGATAGCGCGGGACGCCATGGGCTTTCGCGAGCGCGGGGTACAGCGCGTCGAAGGCGCGGCCATAGTCGGGGCCGAGATTGGGCGCGGCGCGCATCCCGGCGAGCAGCACGGGAATGCGCCGCGCCCGCAATTCGGTGAGGATCGCGTCGAGGTTCGCCTGGGCCTGCGCGACGGGAAGGCCGCGCAGCATGTCGTTCGCGCCGAGTTCGACGATCACCAGATCGGGCGTCGCGCCGAGCCCGCGCAGCCCCCAGCGCAGTCGCGCGCGTGCCTGCGCCGCGGTGTCACCGGCGACCCCGCCGTTGCGCACCGTCGCCGCGATCCCCGCGCGGCGCAGCGCGGTCTCCAGCTTGGTGGTGAAGCCCGCCTCCGGGGGCAGGCCGTACCCCGCGCTGAGACTGTCGCCGAACGCCCAGATCAGCGGCGCCTCGGGAGAGGCGGCCAGACCGGCCGGCGCGACAGCACAGAACACGGCGAGCCCGGCCGCGGCGATTTGCCGTCGCCAGCGATATCGCCCAAGGAAGAAAGATGATGCCATCCTCCGTCGATAGCGCGCTGATCGTCGCGCGCAATGTTTCGCTGGCCCTCGGCCGCGTGCCCGCGCGGGTCGAGATCCTGCGCGGGATCGATCTCGCCGTGGCTGTGGGCGACAGCGTCGCGCTCCTCGGGCCATCAGGATCGGGAAAATCGTCGTTGATGGCTGTGCTCGCCGGACTGGAACGCCCGAGCGGGGGCAGCGTGCGCGTCGCCGGGCTCGATTTCACCGCGCTTGACGAGGATGCGCTCGCGGTGGCGCGACGCGGCCGGATCGGGATCGTGCTCCAGGCGTTTCACTTGCTCCCGACGATGACGGCGCTCGAAAATGTCGCGGTGCCGCTGGAGCTCGCAGGAGACGGCGACGCCTTCGCGCGCGCCGCGGCGGAACTGGACGCCGTCGGGCTGGGGCACCGGATTGGCCACTATCCCGCGCAGCTGTCGGGCGGTGAACAACAGCGCGTCGCGATCGCGCGCGCGCTGGTCGGGCGCCCGGCGCTGATCTTCGCCGACGAACCGACCGGCAATCTCGACACGACGACCGGCGCCGCGATCATGGACCTGCTTTTCGCGCGGCATCGTGCGCGCATGACGACGCTGTTCATCATCACCCATGATCCTGCGCTGGCGGCCCGCTGCGCGCGCGTCATCGAGCTCGGCGACGGGCGGATCGTCGCGGAGCGCCGCGGCGCATGACGATCGTGTGGCGGCTGGCGCTGCGCGATCTGCGGCGGGGCGGGCGGGGGCTGGTGCTGCTCGCGATCTGCCTGTTTCTCGGCACGGCGGGGCTCGCCGGGATCGGCAGTCTCGCGGCGAGCATGATCGCGTCACTCGATGGCGATGCCCGGCAAATCCTCGGCGGCGATCTCGAGTTCAGCGTCTCGCAGCGGCGCGCGACGGTCGACGAGCTCGCCGCCTTCGCGCGGCTCGGGCGCGTGTCGGAAACGGTCTCGCTGCGCGGCATGGCAAGCGCGGGCGGCGCACCGGCGTTGGTCGACCTGCGCGCGACCGATCCGGCCTGGCCGTTGGTCGGGCGCTTCCGCCTCGCGCCCGGCGCGCTGGCGACACGGCCGACGGGGCGTGAGATCGCGATCGCGCCAGCGTTGGCCGATCGGCTTGGCGTCAAGCCGGGCGACACGCTGACCCTCGGGCAGGCACGGCTGCGCATCATTGGTGTGATCGCCAACGAGCCCGACCGCCTTGGGGCCGGATTCGCGCTGGGTCCGCCGGTGCTGGTCGATCTTGCCGGGCTCGACGCCACCGCTCTGGTGCAGCCGGGCAGCCTGTATGAAAGCCATTACCGCCTGCTCCTCGCGCATCCCGAAGCCGCGGCCGCGGCGCGTGACGGCGTGCTGCGCACATTCCGCGGCGCGGGTTGGTCGGCCAAGATGCGCGGCGAGGCCGCGGGTGGCGCGCGGCGCGGCATTGCGCAGCTTGGCCAGTTCCTGTTGCTGGTCGGGCTCGCCGCGCTGGCGATAGCCGGGGTAGGGGTCGGCAGCGGAGTCGCCGCCTATCTCGCTGGCAAAGCGAAGATCATCGCGACATTGAAGGTGCTTGGTGCGCGCTCGGGAACGATCGCCGCGATCTTCCTTGCCCAGTTGGGCGTCGTTGCGGTGGGTGGCATCGGCGCCGGGCTCATCGTCGGCGCGGCGTTCCCATGGGTCGTCACCGAAGTCGCGGGTGCGGCCTTGCCGGTTCCGCCGCGGCTGGCGCTGTATCCCGCACCGCTGGCGACCGCAGCGGGGCTTGCGGTACTCGTCGCCCTGCTGTTCGCTCTGCCTGCGCTTGCACGCGCCCGCGCGGTCCCGGCGGCGACGCTGCTGCGCGACACGCTGGCGCCGCGACGACCGCCGCAAGCCGGCGTGCTTGGCGGGATGGTGGCGTTGATCGGCGCGCTGATTGCCCTCGCCGTCGGGACCGCGTCCGACCGACTGCTGGCGCTGGGTTTTGTCGGCGCGATCCTCGCGCTGATCGCCGTCCTATGGGGATGTGGCATCGCGATCCGGGCGATCGCGGCGCGGCTGCCGCGTTCACGCCGTCCGTTGCTGCGGCTTGCGGTCGCCAATCTTCACCGGCCCGGGGCGCAGACCGATCGGCTCGTCGTCGCATTGGGGCTCGGTTTCTCGCTCTTCGTCGCGCTGGCGGTGATCGACTCGAGCCTGGGCGCAGAGCTCAACGGCGCCGCGCCCGCGAAGGCGCCGCGCTTCTTCGCGATCGACCTGCAGCCTGATGACGCCGTGACCTTCGCCCGCGCCGTGCGCAGCGCCGCGCCGATGGCGACGATCGAGGCGCTGCCGTCGTTGCGCGGATCGATCGTCGCACTGCGCGGTGTGCCGGTAAGCGCGATCAAGACGCTGCCGGCCGACGCCTGGGTGCTGCGCGGCGACCGGACGATCACTTGGGCTGCGCGTTTGCCGCCACGCAATGCCGTCGTCGCCGGGCGATGGTGGCCGGCCAACTATCACGGGCCCCCGCTCGTCTCGCTCGAGGACAAGGCTGCGGTGGCGCTCGGACTGCACGTCGGCGACATGATCACGGTGTCGGTGCTCGGCGTCGACGTCCCGGCGCGGATCGCGGCGCTGCGCAAGATCGACTGGGGCGGGCTCGGGCTCAATTTCGCGATCGTCTTCTCGCCCGGCTATATCGAGGAAGCGCCGCATGGCCTGCTCGCCAGCGTCTATGCCGCGCCCGCAAGTGACGGCGCGATCGCGCGGCAAGTCGCGGCGGCCCTGCCGTCGGTCACGCTGATCCGTGTCGGCGACGTCATCGGCCAGATCAGCGCCGTGCTCCAGCAAGTCGCGCTCGCGATCCGGGCGGCGGCGGCGGTGACGGTCGCGGCGGGCGTCGCGGTGCTGATCGGCGCAGTCGCGGCCTCGGGATCGAGCCGGCGCTACGACGCGGTGATCCTCAAGCTGCTCGGCGGGAGCCGCCGTCAGGTGCTCGGCGCGCAGGCGCTCGAATACGCGATCCTGTCGCTGGTGCTCGTCGCGGTGGCGTTGGCGATGGGGTCCGCGGCGGGCTGGTACGTCGTCACGCAGATCTTCAAGATCGGCTGGGCGCCGCGCTGGGATGTGGTCGGTGCGACGCTCGGCGCGGGCGTCGCGCTGACGCTCGGAACCGGGCTGGCCGGGAGCCTGCCGGCGCTCCGCGCGCGCCCCGCCAGCGCCTTGCGCGATCTTTAGTCGGTTACCTTGCCGCGCAGCGACTTGACCGTCGAGCGCTTGGTCTTGCCGTCGAGCCGTTTGGCCTTGGCGGCCTTGGAGGGTTTGGTCGGTCGACGCCGCTTGGGAACGATCGTCGCCTCGCGGAGCAACGCGATCAGGCGCTCCCGCACCTCCTGCCGGTTGAGCAGTTGCGAGCGCGCGCCTTCGCTGCGCAGCACGAGCACACCCTCGCGCGTCAGCCGCGATCCTGCCAGGACGGCGAGCCGGTTTTTGACCGCGTCGGGCAAAGACGGCGAGTTCGCGACGTCGAAGCGCAGCAATACGGCGCTGTCGGTCGTGTTGACATGCTGCCCACCCGGACCGCCGGCGCGGGTGAACGATTCCTGCAGTTCGTCGCTGTCGATGCTGATCGAGCGGGTGATCGGGATGGCGGCCATCGGATTTCCCTAAAAGATTAGCGCGCCGCGGTCGATCACGCAGGCGGGCGCTTTCGTCGCGCTGCCGAACGGGGTAGGGGCGGGGCATGTACGACTTTACGATCGACCAAAGCTCGAAGACCGAGCTCTATCGCGACCTTCATGCCGCGCTCGACGCGCTCACCGACGGCGAGCACGACGCGATTGCCAATATGGCGAACGCCGCTGCGTTGATCTGGCAATATCTCCCCGATCTCAACTGGGCGGGGTTCTACCGGCTGATCGACGAAACGCTCGTCGTCGGGCCTTTTCTGGGCAAGCCGGCGTGCATCCGGATTGCGATCGGTGACGGGGTATGCGGTGCGGCGGCGCGGACGCGCACCACGCAGCTGGTCGAGGACGTCCACGCCTTTCCCGGCCATATCGCCTGCGATGCAGCGAGTCGGTCGGAGCTGGTCGTGCCGATCGTCCATGCCGGTCGGCTGATCGCCGTGCTCGACCTCGACAGCCCGAGCCCGGCGCGTTTCGATGCCGCCGATGCCGCGGGCTGCGAAGCGCTGGTCGCGGTGCTCGCGCCACGCATCGCGGGCTGATCCGAAACGGGACAGCCGTTAATCTAGAATCGCATCGATCGAAATGGTAGCTGACGGGTTAACGCGGCGTACACCCTTTGTGTACGGTGCCGTTTGCGGAGGCTTGACGATGCGACCCTTGATCTTGGCCACTCTCACGCTGGTCACTGCGTTCGGTGCGGGGCAGGCCGATGCGCAGCGGTATCGCGGCGGTGGCTCGGCCCCCGGCGCGTCCTATCCCGTCCCGGGCAACACCATGCCCGCACCTCCGCCTCCGCAGGGGCAAATGCAGCGCCCGCCGATGCCCGCCCCCGGCCGTCCCTATCCGGGCCAGCGCCCCGTCAGTCAGCCCGATCGCCATCGCTGGGGCGGCTCGATCGGCGGTCGCTGGCAGGGCGGTCTCAACGCGCCGGGCGGCTGGAACGCCTATCACCGGCCGTCGCGCGGCTATCGCATGCCCGGCTATTGGTTCTCGCCCAACTTCTTCATCGGCGACTATGCCGGCTACGGCCTGTCCGCGCCGCCGGCGGGCTATGGCTGGTATCGCTATTATGACGATGCCGTGCTGCTGGATTCGCGCGGTCGCGTGTACGATTCGATCGACGGGCTCGATTGGAACGGCGGCTATGACGATCGTGGCTACGGTTCTGGGGGTTATGATCAGGCTGGCGGCTATGGACGCCCCTATCCCCCGCAGCCCTATCCCGCGCCGCTGCCGCCGGTCGTGCAGAACGGCAATGTGACGACCTATTCGACCACGTCGGGTTACGCCGGCGGCTATGGCTACGCTTATCCCGGCGCGACCACCACGGTCGTGACGATCCAGTCGGCGCCGGTCGTGACCACGACGACGACCGAATATGTCGAGACGGTGCGCGAGCGGCAGGTCTATCATGCGGCGCGCAAGCGGTATTACCGTCCGGTCCGGCGCAAGCCGATCTGCCGTCCGGTCGAGCAGCCGGTCCTCGGAAGCTAAGCGCGTTTCACTTGCGGCGCGGCTCGGGTCCGGCGAAGCTCACCAGGCTTTCCGACCCGTCCGCACCGACCGCGCTGACACCGACGAAATGATCGTCGACGCTGATGTCCTTGAGCACCGTGCTCGTCGCGGCGGCGGAGACATCGAGCGATTTCTGCCAGTCCTGCGTGTCGTTGCGGCGCCAGTGGATGCGATAGGCGGTCGCGCCGGCAACCGGCTCCCACTTGACCGTCGTGTCGAAGCTCAGCGCGCCGGCGACCGTCACGCCGTCGGGTGCGGCGGGAGCGGCGGCGAGGCGGCGGATCGTCGCCACGTTGATCGCGGTGACCTTGGCGAGATAGGGGAAGTCCATCTTGTCGATCGTGTCGCCATACGGGATTCCGTTCTCGACGCGCACATCCTGATGCTGCTGCGTCCAATTCTCCGCGCCGACCGAGAAGCGCACCGCGGGATAGCCGAGCTTGAGGAACGGCTCGTGATCGCCGCCGCGTCCGAAGCGATCGGGCCGGCGATCGACGAACACGTCGAGCCCGCCGGGGATCGTGGCCGCGACGCCGTCGATCGCCTTGGCGAGGCTGCGCGACGGGCCGTCATCCTCGCCGCCATTGCCGCGCCGCGCCAGCTGTGCGGGGCCGTCCTCGATCGCGCGGATTCCTTCGGAAAAGACCCGCACCCGGTTAGCGACTCGCACGCCGTTCTGGCCCATGGTATTGCCGACGATGTCGTTGTTGAGCATCGCCGAGACCGTCCAGCCGCGCGCCTTGGCGGTGTCGGCGAGCAGCGTTCCGCCGAACAGCCCCTGCTCCTCGCCCGAAAAGACCGCGTAAACGATCGTCGCGCGGAATTTCTGCTTCGACAGGATCCGTGCCGTCTCGAGCACCAGCGCGACGCCCGATCCGTCGTCGTTCGCGCCGGGGGCGTCGTGCGTCGCATCCATCTCATTGCTGATCCGGCTGTCGATATGCGCGCCGACGATGATCACACGCTTGGGGTCGAGCCCCTGCTGGAAGCCGAGCACGTCGACCACATTCACTCCGTCCGGCGCGCGCGCGTTGGTGAAGGTGCGCGCGATATTGGCGACGGTGATGCAGCCGTCGCACGCATCGGCGATCCGCGTCATCTCGCCGCCGACCCAGGAGCGCGCGGCGCCGATTCCGCGGACGGGGTCGTCAGGCGAGGATAGCGTGTGGCGCGTGCCGAAGCTGACAAGCTTCTCGACGGTTGCCTTGAGGCGGGCCGGATCGGGCGCGGGCTGGGCGGCGTCCTTGGCGATAGCGGGGGTGGCAAGGATCGCGAGCATCGCGGCGACGGTGGGGAGAGTGCGCATCGCGGCATCGTGGCGCGATACAAGGCGCGACGCAAGTTGCCTCCCCTCCCTGAAAGGGAGGGGCTGGGGGG
>NZ_JH584241.1:3053426-3153626 GCF_000241485.1 Sphingomonas sp. PAMC 26605 | reverse complement strand
CGCAGGTCAGCCGTCACAACGGGCCGACCCACCCCCGACCCCTCCCTTTCAGGGAGGGGAGGAGAAGGCCCAGGGGAGCAGCGTTCAGCTCAGCCTATCGATCGCCTCGCGGTCGAGCGAGCCGGGGATGATCATCAGCGGGATCGGCAACGCCGCATCGGCGCCGGCGAAATGCGCGACCAATGGGCCCGGAACGCCACTCGGTGCTGCGGCGAGCACCAGCGCGGCGATGTCGGGATTCCCGGCGATCACGTCGCGGATCACCTTGGGGCCTTCCCCCTGGCGCACGGTCAGTGTCGGCTTGAGCCCCGATTCCTGCAGCAGCGTGCCAGCGGCGGCGGCAACGAGCCCTTCGGCATGCTGCCGCGCTTCCTCTTCGATCGTCGCCTGGATCCCGGCAAAGGCGGTGAATTCGGTCGGCGGGATCAAGGCAAGGATTTCGACGCCGCCTCCGGTCTTCACAGCGCGCCGCGCGGCGAAGCGCAGCGCGATGCTGCTTTCCTGCGTTTCGTCGATCACGACCAGATAGGTCCGCATGGCGTTCGCTCTCCCCCAACAGCGATATTGTGAACGATAGGTGGGGCCAAGCGGCGCAAGGTGCAAGCCATGGCCTTGACCATCGCCGCGCCGGGCGCGAGAGACGACCCCTACGGATTCGGACAGATGAGGACGCGTTGATGCCGGTCGAAATCAAGATGCCCGCTCTTTCTCCCACGATGGAGGAAGGCACGCTGGCGAAATGGCTGGTCAAGGAAGGGGACACCGTCAAGTCGGGTGACCTGATGGCCGAGATCGAGACCGACAAGGCGACGATGGAATTCGAAGCGGTCGACGAAGGCACGATCGGCAAGATCCTCGTCGCCGAGGGGACCGACAACGTGAAGGTCGGCACCGTGATCGCGACGCTGCTCGCCGAAGGCGAAAGCGCCGGCGCGACGACGCCCGAGCCCGCCGCGAAGGAGTCCGAGCCCAAGCCGTCGCCGGTCGATCCGAACCAGACCGGCAGCGAAGCCAAGCCCGTCGAGCGGACCGCCGAACAGGCCGAGGATCACGGCAATCCCGCGGGCAGCGCCGCGCCGAAGTCGACTCCGGCGCCGCGACAGGACGGCGGCGATCGCGTCAAGGCGAGCCCGCTCGCCCGCCGGATTGCTGCCGAGAAGAGCATCGATCTCGCCACGCTGCAGGGCTCTGGCCCGAACGGGCGGATCGTTCGCGCCGATCTCGAAGGTGCCAAGTCGGGTCACGCATCCGCTGCAACCGCCAGCGCCCCGGCGGCGGAAACCGCAGCTCCGGCCTTGGCAGCAGCGCCCGCCGCGGCGCCCAAGCCCGCGATCATCCCCGACATCCCGCACAGCGCGGAAAAGCTCAGCAACGTGCGCAAGACGATCGCGCGTCGCCTGACCGAATCTAAGCAAACCGTTCCGCATATTTATCTCACGGTCGACATCCGCCTCGATGCGCTGCTCAAGCTGCGCGCCGACATGAACAAGGGGCTCGAGGGCCGCGGCGTCAAGCTTTCGGTCAACGATCTGCTGATCAAGGCGCTCGCCGCCAGCCTGATCCAGGTGCCCAAATGCAACGTGATGTTCACCCCCGACCAGTTGATCAGCTTCAGCCGCGCCGACATCTCGGTTGCGGTGTCGACCCCGTCGGGGCTGATCACGCCGATCATCGCGGGCGCCGACACCAAGGGCGTCGCGACGATCTCGACCGAGATGAAGGACCTCGCGACGCGCGCGCGCGACAACAAGCTCAAGCCCGAGGAATATCAGGGCGGCACCGCCTCGCTCAGCAACATGGGCATGTATGGCATCAAGCAGTTCGAGGCGGTGATCAATCCGCCGCAGGGCATGATCATGGCGATCGGCGCGGGGGAGAAGCGGCCGTACATCATCGACGACGCGCTCGGCGTGGCGACGGTGATGTCGGCGACGGGCAGCTTCGACCATCGCGCGATCGATGGGGCCGACGGCGCCGCGCTGATGCAGGCGTTCAAGACGCTGGTCGAAGCGCCGCTCTCGATGCTCGCCTGATGATCGGCCGCCGCACCCTGATCGAGCTGCTGCATATCGCGGCCGGCCTGCTCGGCGCGGCGGTGATCGCCTATGGCGCAGTGTGGGCGCTGCCGCATGCCGCGAGCCCGATCTGGGAAGTGGCACTCGGTATGATGGCGGTGATCGTGCTGATGGGCCTTCCCCCGCTGCGCCTGGCGTGGCGGGCGCAGCGCGATCCGGCGCTGCGCGACTGATTGCTTCGGCATGACCGATCAGCCCCCGACGACATCTCCCGCGATCCGTGCGACCGCGATGGCGTGCGACGCCAATCCGTACGGCAAGATCTTCGTCGGCTGGCTGATGGGGCAGATGGCCTTGGCCGCGGGTTCGGTCGCATCACGGCATTGCGGCGGGCGCGCGCCGGTCGTCGCGGCGGATGGCTTCAGCTTCACGGCGCCGGTCGAGATCGGCGACGAAGTCTCGTTCCATGCCGCGATCGTCAAGACCGGGCGCAGCTCGATGACCGTCGCGGTCGAAGTGTGGCGGCGCGACCGCCACGGCGAGGGCACTGAATGCGCCGCGCGCGGCACCTATATTCTGGTTTCGATGGGCGAGGACGACCGGCCGCGCCCTTTAGTGATAGAGGAATCCTCCCTTGGCTGACCAATTCGACCTCATCATCCTCGGTTCGGGCCCCGGCGGCTATGTCGCCGCGATCCGCGCGGCGCAGCTCGGGCTCAAGACCGCGATCGTCGAGCGCGAGCGCTTGGGCGGCATCTGCCTCAACTGGGGCTGCATCCCGACCAAGGCGCTGCTGCGCACCTCGGAAATCTATCACTACATGCAGAATGCCGAGAGCTACGGGCTCAAGGCCGACAACGTTTCGTTCGACCTTAACAAGGTCGTCGAGCGCAGCCGCAAGGTGGCGGGACAGCTCAACGCCGGCGTCAAGGGGCTGATGAAGAAGAACAAGGTCACGGTGTACGAGGGCTTCGGCGCGCTGACCGGCAAGGGCAAGCTGAGCGCCAAGCAGGGCGACAAGACGACCGAGCTCGAGGCCAAGCACATCATCATCGGCACCGGCGCGCGCGCCCGCGACCTGCCGTTCGCCAAGGCCGATGGCGAGCGGATCTGGACCTATCGCCACGCGATGGTTCCGCCCGAGATGCCGACCAAGCTGCTGGTGATCGGCTCGGGCGCGATCGGCGTCGAGTTCGCGAGCTTCTACAACGACATGGGCGCCGACGTCACGATCGTCGAGATGCTGCCGCGCATCCTTCCCGTCGAGGACGAGGAGGTCAGCGCCTTCATGGACAAGGCGCTGACCAAGCAGGGCATCAAGCTGCTCGTCGGCACCGGCCTGGAGGGCATCGAAACCTCGGCGAGGGGCGTTACCGCCAAGATCAAGGGCAAGGACGGCACGGTTACGTCGGAAGACTATAGCCATGTCATCGTCGCGATCGGCATCGTGCCCAATACAGAGAATATCGGTCTCGAGGCGCTCGGGATCGAGACCGAGCGCGGCCATATCAAGGTCGACGGCTATGCGCGCACCAATGTCGAGGGGATCTATGCGATCGGCGACGTCACCGGTGCACCCTGGCTCGCGCACAAGGCAAGCCATGAAGGCGTCGTCTGTGTCGAGGCGATCGCGGGGCTCAACCCGCATCCGTTCGAGAAGTGGAACATCCCCGGCTGCACCTATTCGCGACCGCAGGTTGCGAGCGTCGGGCTGACCGAGGCCAAGGCCAAGGAAGCCGGCCACGAGCTCAAGGTCGGCAAATTCCCGTTCATCGGCAACGGCAAGGCGATCGCGCTCGGCGAGGCCGAGGGCTTCGTCAAGACGGTGTTCGACGCCAAGACCGGCGAGCTGCTCGGCGCGCACATGGTCGGCGCCGAGGTTACCGAGCTGATCCAGGGCTATGTCGTCGCGCGTCAGCTCGAGACGACCGAAGCCGAGTTGATGGAGACGGTATTCGCGCATCCGACGCTGAGCGAAATGATGCACGAGAGCGTGCTCGGTGCCTATGGCCGAGCGCTGCACATTTAGGCGGCGCCGCCGCGAGTCCTGAAAGTCGCTTGGCATCGGCGCTTTACAGCGATGGTGCGCCGCGTCATGCCCCGCACATGACGCGCGCAACCGAGCCACGGGCAGTGCCGCCCCGCACCGATCGCGTCGCGGCGGCGCGGATCGGTGGTGCGACGCTGCTGCTGTTGCTCGGGTCGCTTGCGCTGTTCTGGCCGGGGATCATCACCTACGACGGCATCGCGCAGTTCGGGCAAGCGCTCGCCGATGAATATGAGGATTGGCATCCGCCGATCATGGCGCGGTTGTGGCACGGGCTGCACGGCGTGTTCGGCGGGGGCGCGGAGCCGATGCTGCTGTTGCAGATGGCGCTGTATTGGATGGGCTTCGGGCTCATCGCCGCGACGCTCGCGCGCGACGGGCGCCGCCGCGCTGCGGTCGTGGTGCTGCTGCTCGCGGTGTTGCCGCTATACGTCGGTTGGCAGGGCGTCGTGCTTAAGGATACGCAGATGCTCGGCGCAATGCTTGCCGCTGCGGGGATCCTTGCCTGGTGGCGGTTGCGCGGCGCCCGGCCGCCCCTCGCCGCGCTGTTGGTCGTCGCGACACTGTTGAGCTATGCGACGTTGGTGCGCTCGAACGCCGTTTTCGCGACTGTCCCGCTCGTCGTGCTGCTGGTCGGCCCCAAGCCATGGTGGGCGCGTGCGGTGACCACGCTCGGCGCGGTCGTTGCCGTGCTCGTGCTCGCGCAGGCGATCAATCACCGCGTGCTGGGCGCCGGGACGAGCGGAGTCGAACGGACCGAGGCGTTTTACGACCTTTCGGCGATCGCGGCGCAGGACCCGCAGCATGCGGTCGGCCTGACCGCAGGCGAGGCGCGCGCGGTGGTCGCGCTGCGTTGCGTCAAGCCGTTCTTCTGGGATCCGCTCGGCACGCCCGATCGCTGTGGCCCGACCCTCGAGCGGTTGCACGGGCTGACCGCCGCTCCGCTGTATCGCCTGCTCGGCGAAGCGATCGTACGGCATCCGTTGGCGTACGCGACGCACCGCCTCGCCCATCTCAATTCGACCGAACGCTGGATCGTGCCAGCGAACTGGCCGAGCGCGGTACCGCCGGGAGTGACCGAAGCCAATACGGTCGGCTTGCGCAGCCCCGGGCCCGCGGCCGCACGCTGGCAGGCGTTGGCGCGGATCAATGCGGAGACGCCGCTCGGCTGGCCGATCGTCTGGCTCGTGCTCGCGATTTGCGCGTTCGTCGTCGCGCTTCGCCGCGATCCCGCGCCGATGCGCGATTTCGCGATCGCGCTGCTTGCCTCGGCGATCGCGCTCGAGGCGAGTTTCAGCGTGCTCAGCATCGCTTCCGACCTGCGCTATCATCTATGGCCGATGGTGGCGACCGCGCTGGCGGCGGTCGTTCTGACGGCAGATGCGCGCTGGTCGCGCCGCGCGCTGGCTGGCACCGGCATCGCGCTCGCGTTGGTGATCGTCCCGGGTGCGGTCGCGCGGTGCGTTCTGCCGGCACCGGCGACGACCTACTTCGCAATGCTGCGCTAAAGCCTAAGGTCGGGCTGCACCCGCCGCCCGCTATCCTTCGGCGACGGCGGCGGTGCTTGGCTCGACGCCGTTCTCGATCGCGCGCATCGGTTCGATCTGGCGAAGCGCCGCGACCGGGGACGCGCGGTCGAAGCTGCGGCTTTCGCTTTCGGCCGGCTGGTGCTTGAGCCGTCCGTCGATCGACGCGCCGACTTCGATCGAGATCGATTCATACTGGACGTCGCCAACGATCCGCGCCGACCGCTCGATCGTCAGATGCCGCACCGCGACCGATCCGTCGATCCCGCCGCCGAGCCGCGCGGTTTCGGCGACGACCGCCCCGGCGATCCGACTGTCCTGCCCCTGGATCAGCGTCGCGCACGAGACGTCGCCCTCGATCCGCCCATCGACATGCAGATCGGCGCTCGCCGCGATATTGCCCGTGATCACCACGTCGGCGCTGATCACCGAGAACAGACCGCGCTTGGCCGCTGCGGACGATGGGGGCACGGGATGCCCGGCCGAACCATCGCTGCCGTTGCTCGCTCTACCGGTAAAGATCGCCATCGCCTGCCGCCCCGAACTGCCCGACTCGGCGCTGCGCTAGCATGTCTCGGGCCAGGAGGGCAGGGGCTTGGCGCGCTGCAGCGGCACGATACGCGGATTGTCGTTGGCGGCGGGTTTGAGAACCATGCGGGCATGGAGCAGTGTTGCCGCAAGCATCGCCACGGCAGCGAGCGCCGTGGCGTCGGCGCGGCCGAGCCACGCCATCGTGGTGCCGCCAACGACGAGCCCGGCGACCCGCCAGCGACCGGCGCGTGGATCGAGCACGGCGACGATCAGCGCCAATGCGTCCGCCAGAAGCAAGGCTTGCGGACCGATTGCCGGCAGCAGGACGGGGAGCATCGCGCCAAGCAACGCGGCGTCGAGCAGATCTGCGCGCCGTAGGCTCAGTCCCGTTGCCCAGGCGGTATAGGCCATGGCAGCGCCGAGTGCGCTCGCCATCGCCAGCCCGGCCAGGGGAAGCGCGCCGATCCCGGGGAGTGCCTGCGCGATCGCCCACAGCGTCGGCGCGCCGCGCGTCAGCGCAACATCCTGCGGCAAGACGATGGCAAGCGGCACGCCCTGCGAGCGCGCCAGCAGCATCGCGAGCGCGCATGCGGGCGCGAGCGGCAGCGTCGGCCACGGCGCCCGCAGGCGGACACAGAGCGCGACGACGAAGGGTGCGAGCACGAGCGCATTCGCGTCGAACCCGACCGCCAATCCATACCAGACGAGCATCGCACCGGGTCGCTGCGCGACCGCTGCGGCGATCGCGACGAGGCAGGCGGCCGGCCAGAACAGCGCGCCGTTGGCCAGGACGCAGAGTGGAAGGAGGGCAAACGTGGCCGCGCTCGGCGGGGCCACAGGCGGGGCGGGGCGGACCATCCGCGCATCATGCGGTACGACGGGTTGAGGTCGCGTTAAGGCACGCCGGCAGGATTTGCGCTCGGCGCGGCGCGAGCCTAAACTCACAACCTGTCGGCGGCGAAGACCGCGGCAAAGGAGAGTCGGATGCCGTATCGCGTCAGCACCGCTTATGCCGGCCCGGCGCGGATGCGCCGCCTCGCCGGCTTGCGCGCTGCGCGGTGCCGCTCGGCCCAGTCGCCCATATTATCGAAAGGACGCAGCTTCATGACCGACAAGATCCGGGACGCCTTTACCGAAAACGTCGCTGACCCGGCCAGAAAGGCGGGTGAAGCGCTGCGCGACGCGGGCGGCAAGATGGCCGAGAGCAGTTCGGCGATCGGCATCAAGATGCTCGATCAGGCCGAAGCCAACGCTCGCGAGGCCTTTGCCGCGATGCGCGCCGCGGCGGGGGCGAAGGACCTCTCGGAGGTGATGAAGATCCAGGGCGATTTTCTCCGCGAGCAAAGCCAGCGCAGCGTGAGCCAGGCGCGCGAGATGGGCGAAGTCATCCTGCAGTTCGGCCGCGACGCGGTCGGCGCGGTCCGCGGCGAGAAATAAGCGCGGCGATCCGCGGCGCGATCTAGCGCGTGGTATCGGCGCTCCGCACGATGTCGTGGCTCAGCACCGCGACATCGTGCGTGTTGCCCGCGCGATCGCGGACATGGTCCTTGAGCAGCGCCTCGGCGCGGAAGCCGAGGCTTTCGAAGAGCATCACCGACCCGATCTGATCGGGGGTCATCTGCGCGGTGAGCTTTTCGAGACGGCGGTCGAGCGCGACCGAATAGAGCCCTTCGAGCAAGTCGCGACCGAGCCCGGCACCGCGCTTGGCCGGCGCGACGAGCAACCGGATCTCGCCGACATGCGCGCTCCAGCCGAGCGGATCGCGCACCAAGGCAGCGGTGCCGACGAACGCGCCGCCATCCTCGGCAACGAGGCTGTCGATATAGCCTTCGGCAATCGCCGCGACCCAGGCAGCGATGACGCGCGGATGGCGCAGGTCGCGCCCGAGGAAGAGCAGGTCGTGCTCGGGGAGCGTCTCGGCAAAGGCGAGCATCGCTTGCTCGTCCTTGGGCTCGAACCGCCGGATGTGATGGCCCATCGTCGATCACTCCCCGGCGCTTCCAACCACGGCTGGATCAGCCTGGAACCGCGCAACGCTGCCACGCGCGCCGCGGCTTGTCACGCGTTCCTTCGGCCTCGGCCGGCAATCGTTACGGCTGCGTGGGTTTTGGCCCGGCCGCCGTGACATCGAGCGTCGAGTCCCCGCCGAGCGAGCGATAGAGCGTCACGAGGTTGGTCGCCTCGGTCAGCTGCGCCGAAATCAGGCTGCGCTGCGACGAATAAAGCGACTGCTGCGCGGTAAGGCTTTGCAGGAAGGTATCGATCCCGCCGCGATAGCGCGCATCGGACAGCCGGTAATTGTCGGTCGACGCCGCGGTCAGCGCGCGCTGTGCGTCGAGCTGCGCGGTGATCGTGCCGCGCCGCGCGAGCGCATCGGCGACTTCGCTGAAGGCGGTCTGGATCGCCTTTTCATACGTTGCGAGCGCATAATCGCGCTGCGCGCGCGATTGCGCGACGCCGGCGCGACCCGCACCGGCGCGGAAGATCGAATAGCTCGCGCTCGGCGAGACCGAATAGTTGAATGCGCCGCCGGTGAAGAGATTGCCGAGCGAACTGCTCGCCAGCCCGGCGAGCGCGGTCAGCGAGATCGTCGGGAACAGCGCTGCACGCGCCGCGCCGATCTCGGCATTACTCGCGCGCAACTCATACTCGGCCTGGACGACGTCGGGGCGGCGCAGGAGAATGCTCGAACTGAGCCCGGCGGGCAGTTCGGCGATGGTCGGCGCGGCCTGCTCGATCGACGCAGGCAGCAGCGATGGATCGACCGGCGCACCGACCAGCAGCTGGAGCGCGTTGACGTCCTGTGCGACCGCCGTGGTCTGCGTCGCGAGGTCCGACAAAGCGGTCTGCTCGATGATCCGCGCCTGATCGAGATCGGTGCGTGGCGCGATGCCGCCATCGACGCGCGACTTGGTGAGCGATACGCTGCGCGCCGCGAGCGCCGCTGTATCGCGAGCGATCTTGAGCAGGCTGGTGTCGGAAGCATAGGTCAGCCACGCCGTCGCAATATCCCCGACCAGCGTGAGGCGGGTCGCGCGCGCCGTCGCCTCGGTTCCGAAATAGCGATTTTGCGCGGCCGTCGTCAGCGAGCGAACGCGGCCGAACAGATCGACCTCGAACGCGGTGATCCCGAGACTTGCGGAAAAGGTGTTGGTCGCCCCACCATTGCTCGTGAACGTCCCAGTACTGGTACCGGTGCCGCCCGTACCGGTGCCCGTAACGCCCGTACCGGTGCCGAGCCCGGAGCCCGTATTGGTGACGCCGCGCGTCCCGTTGTCCCGACGCGAATAGCCTGCCGTGCCGCCGATCTCGGGCAACAGTTCGGCCCGCTGGATGCGATATTGCGCGCGCGCGATCGCGATGTTGGCGGCGGCGGCGCGCAGGTCGCGATTGTTGACGAGCGCTTGCTCGATCACACGCTGCAGCCGCGGATCGCGGAAGATGTCGCGATAGCTGATGCTCGGCAGCGTCGCCTCGTTCTGCGCCAGATAGGCGTCGCCGACCGGCCAGCTCGGCGGAACGGGCAAGTCGGGCCGGACATATTTCGGCGCGAGCGAACACGCCGACAGCGCGACGAGCGAGACGAGCGAGACGGTCTTGCGGATCATGCGGTCGCCTCGCCCTGGCCGGTCGGATGCGCAGGCGGCATGTCGTCCGCCGGCTTCTCCGCGTGGTGCAGCTTCTGCGAGATGCCGCGCGCGCCGCGGCGGATCATTACGAAGAACAGCGGGATGTAGAAGATCGCGAGAATCGTCGCGGTCAGCATTCCGCCGATCACTGCGGTGCCGATCGCGACGCGGCTGTTGGCGCCGGCGCCGGTCGAGATCGCCAGCGGCAGCACGCCGAAGATGAAGGCGAAGCTCGTCATCAGGATCGGGCGCAGTCGAATTCGCGCCGCCTCGAGCGCAGCGTCGATCACGCGCTTGCCGGATTTCTCGGCCTGCTCGGCGAATTCGATCATCAGGATCGCGTTCTTGGCGGCCAGCCCCATCGTCGTCAGCAGGCCGATCTGGAGATAGACGTCGTTCTGCAACCCGCGCAGCGTAACCGCGAACACCGCGCCGACCAGACCGAGCGGAATGATCAGCAACACGGCGATCGGGATCGACCAGCTCTCATAGAGCGCGGCAAGGCACAGGAAGACGACGAGCAGCGAGATGCTGTAGAGGAACGGCGCCTGACCAGACGACAGGCGCTCCTGATACGACAGGCCGCTCCACGCGACGCTCGTCCCTGGATATTTCGCGGCGAGTTCGGTCATCTTTTCCATCGCCGTGCCCGAGCTCTGGCCCGGGGCGGCCTGGCCCGAGAATTCGAACGACGAGATCCCCTGGAAACGCGCGAGCGACGGCGCCGCGGTGCTCCAGCCGGTCGTCGAGAAGGCCGAGAACGGCGTCATCGCGCCGGTCGATCCGCGGACATACCATTGCGCGAGGTCGTCGGGCGAGGCGCGATACGGCGCATCGCCCTGGACATAGACGCGTTTAACGCGGCCACGATCGTTGAAGTCGTTGACATAGGTGCCGCCCCAGGCGGTCGACAGCGTCGAATTGACGTTCGCCTGGGTGAGGCCGAGCGTGCTCAGCTTCTGCGCGTCGAGATTGACCTGAAGCGTCGGCTGGTCGTCGAGATCGGTCGGGCGTACCGCGGCGAGCGTCTTGTCGGCGCGCGCGGCGGCGAGCAACTTGTCGCGCGCCGCCTTGAAGTCCTCGCGGCTGAGGCCACCCGAATTGAGCAATTCCATAGTGAAGCCGGTCGATTGGCCGAGCCCGCGCACCGGGGAAGGCACGGTCGCATAGAACTCGACGTCGCGCAGCCCGGCGAGCGCCTTGGTGGCGCGCGTGGTGATCGCGTCGGCGCCGTTTTCGGTGCCCTTGCGGTCGGCCCAATCCTTGAAGGCGATAAAGCCACGGCCGGCATTCTGTCCGCCCGAACCGCCGCCGCCGCCCGCAACGGTCAGATAGCCGTCGACGTTCTTGCCCTCGGGGCCGGCGAAATATTTCTCGATCTCGAGCTGCGCCTTGCGCGTCGAGTTGAGCGTCGCGCCCGGCGCGAGGTTGTACTGAATCTGCGCGATCCCCTGATCCTCGTTGGGCAGGAAGCCGGTCGGCAAGCGCAGGAACAGAATTGCCAGGATCGCGATCACGCCGGCATAGATCAGCACGAACAGCCATTTGCGGTCGATCACCTTGGCGACGGCGTTGCCATAGCGATCGATCGTCTTGTCGAAGCCGGTGTTGAACCAGTCCTTGGCGGGCTGCGTCTTGCGCGCGATCCAGCCGTCCTGCTTCTGGTCCTGCTTGCGCTTGAGCAAGGTCGCGGTGAGGGCGGGGGTTAGCACCAGCGCCACGACGACCGACAAAACCATCGCCGAAACGATGGTGATCGAGAATTGGCGATAGATCACGCCGGTCGATCCGCCGAAGAACGCCATCGGAAGGAACACTGCCGAGAGCACGAGCGCGATCGCGATCAGCGCGACGGTGATCTCGTTCATCGATTCGATCGTCGCATCGCGCGGCGACAGATCGGGATTTTCTTCCATCAGGCGCTCGACATTCTCGACCACGACGATCGCATCGTCGACGAGCAGGCCGATCGCGAGGACCAGCCCGAACAGCGTCAGCGTGTTGATCGAGAAGCCGGCGAGCGAAAAGATGCCGAAGGTGCCGAGCAGCACGACCGGCACCGCGATCGTCGGAATGAGCGTCGCGCGCCAGTTCTGCAGGAAGACGAACATGACGATGACGACGAGCACGATCGCCTCGAACAGCGTCTTCTCGACCTCCTCGACCGAGAGCTTGATGAACGAGGTCGAATCCTGCGGGAAGCTGTAGGCATAGCCGGTCGGGAACGCCTTGGCCGATCGCTCGATCTCGGCCTTGACCAGTTCGGCGGTGCTCAGCGCGTCGGCGCCCGGCGCGAGGCTGACCGCGATGCCGGCGCCGGGATGGCCGTTGACGCGGCTGGTGACGGCATAGCTTTCGGCTCCGAGCTCGACGCGCGCGACATCCGACAGATGCACCGCGGAGCCGTCGGGCTGGGTCTTGAGCACGATCGCGCGGAACTGCTCTGGCGTGGATAGGCGCGACTGCGCGGTCACGGTTGCATCGAGCACCTGGCCAGGCCCGTTGGGAACGCCGCCGATTTCGCCCGCCGCGACTTCGGCGTTCTGCGCGGTGATCGCGGTGGTGACGTCGCTCGGGATCAGGCTGAAGCTCGCGAGCTTGTTGGGATCAAGCCAGATGCGCATCGCATATTGCGCACCGAACACGTTGATGTCGCCCACGCCCTTGATGCGGCCGATCGTGTCCTGCAGGTTCGAGACGAGATAGTCCGACACGTCCTGGTTGGTCGTCCGGTCGGTGGTGTCGTAGATCGCGGCGATCAGCAGGAAGTCGGGGTTCGACTTGGTGACCGTAAGGCCCTGTTGCTGGACCTGCTGCGGCAGCCGCGACAGCGCCTGCTGCACCTTGTTCTGGACCTGGACCTGCGCGATGTCGGGGTTGGTCCCCTTGTCGAAGGTGGCGGTGATCGTCACCTGCCCGCGCGACGACGAGCTGGTCGCGAAATAGAGCAGGCCGTCGATGCCGGTCAGCTGCTGCTCGATCACCTGCGCGACCGAGTTTTCGAGCGTCGTCGCCGAGGCGCCGGGGTAGGTCGCGCGGATGTTGACCTGCGGCGGCGCGATGTCGGGGAACTGCTCGACCGGAAGCGTGTAGATCGCCCCGATCCCGCCGAGCATGATGATGATAGCGACGACCCAGGCGAAGATCGGCCGGTCGATGAAGATGCGGGAAATCACGAGGCGGCGCTCAGTTCGTCTTGTCGGACGCGGAGTCCGATTTGGGCGGCTTGATCGTCTGCGGCGCGTTCGCGGCGACGGGCTTGATCGTCTGGTTGACCTTCACCTTGCCGACGCCCTGCGTGATGATCTTGTCGCCGGGTTTGAGCCCGGCGGTGACGATCCAGTCCGTCCCCTGCGTCGTCGACGCGGTGATCGAACGCTGCACCGCCTTGTACCCGCCCTTGCCGTCGGGCCCGACGACGAACACCGTCGCCTCGCCCTTCGGGCTGCGCGACACGGCCTGTTGCGGGACGAGGAAGGCGTTCGGATCGATCGATTGCGCGAAGCGCGTGCGGACGAACATGCCGGGAAGCAAGATGCCCTTCGGATTGGGGAAGCGCGCGCGCAACGTTACCGTCCCGGTCGCTGCGTCGACGACCACTTCGGAAAATTCGACGTCGCCGGTCAAACCATAGTCGGTGCCATCCTCGAGCTTGAGCTGGACGTTCGCGCGCGTCGCGACCGCGCCGCCCGAGGCGAGCGCGCGTCGCAGCCGCAACAGATCGGCGCTCGCCTGCTGGATGTCGACATAGATCGGATCGAGCTTCTGGATCGTCGCGAGCGGATCGGTCTGGCTCGCTGTCACCAGCGCGCCGACGGTATAGAGCGAGCGCCCGATCCGCCCGGTGATCGGCGCGGGGACGGTGGTGAAGCGCAGGTTGATCTTGGCGGTATCGAGCGCGGCCCTCGTCTGCGACACCGCCGCAGCGGCCTGGCGCGCGGCGGCGGCGGCGTCGGTATAGTCCTGCTTGGCGACCGCCTGCATATCGGCGAGCGGCTTGTAGCGCTCGGCCTTGACGCGGGTCGCCTCGGCATTGGCAATGGCGCTGGCGACGTTCGCGCTCGCCTGGCCCGCGGAGGCGCGATAGAGGCTCGGGTCGATCTGGTAGAGCGGCTGACCCTCGCGCACCAACGCGCCCTCGGTGAAGAAGCGCCGCTTGATTAGGCCGGTCACCTGCGGGCGGACTTCGGAACTCTGATAGGCGGCGGTGCGGCCGGCGAGTTCGGTGACGAGCGGGACCGAACTCGGCTGGATCACGATATAGCCGACTTCGGGCGGGCCCTTGGGCGCGCCGCGGCCGCCTTTGTCCTGTTTGGCGGCACCGCAGCCGGCGAGCAAAAGCGCTGTCGTGCCGACGAACATCACCGCGCGCAGGGAAGGAAACTCAGCCGCCATCTTAGTCCACCGCTTTCAAGGACGCTCGCGCACGGTGGATACCCTACGCAACCGACGCCAAACGCGGCCTGATAGCGGTTGTTCCAACGGCATATCAACTGTCTCGGTCCGGCCGCACTTCGCGCGCCGCCGCAGCGCGCAGGTCAGCGCAGTTTCGCGATGGTGAGGCCGTCCGCCTTGGCGCGGTCCTTGGTCGATTCCTCGCTGCGTTTCAGCGCCTTGGAAATCGCCTTGAGCGCCATGCCCTTTTTCGCCAACGTGTGCAGCTTCTGGACCTCGTCGGTCGTCCAGGGCTGCCGATGCCGCTCGAATCGCTCTTCACTCATAACAAGCGTTCTAGGGCAGGGGCCGTTCGAGTTCCAGCGGGTGATCTTCGGCATACTCTTGCGACAGATGCGCGCTAGCGGGCGGCGAGACGAAATGGGGCAACGATGATCCGCACGACCAAATTGCTGACGCTCGCGCTCGCGGCGACCCCCACCCTGGCGGCCGCCCAGCAGGCAACGCAGCCGGCGGCGCCGCAATCCGCCCCGAAATCCGTCGCGCAGCCGGACGGAAAGACCTCCGCGACGGCAAAGCGCAAGAGCGCGCCCGCACCCGTCACCGACGACAGCGAGGACGGCCCCGACATCATCGTTCGCGGGACAAAGCCGCCCGGCTCGGTGATCGGCGACATCCCGCCCGAACAGACTTTCGGGCCGGCCGACATCCGATCGTACGGCGTCGGCTCGATCACCGAATTGCTGAGCGAACTCGCCCCGCAGATCCGCAGCGATCGCGGCAGCGGCGGGGCGCCGGTGGTGCTGCTCGACGGCAAGCGCATCTCGAGCTTCTCCGAAGTCCGCGACCTGCCGACCGAAGCGATCGCCCGGGTCGAGATCCTGCCCGAGGAGGTCGCGCTCAAATATGGCTATAGCGCCGACCAGAAGGTGGTGAATATCGTCCTGCGCCGCCGCTTCCGCGCGGCGACGGTCGAACTGTCGGACAAGCTCGCCACCGAAGGCGGCCGCAACGCGCCGCAGGGCGAACTCGATCTGCTCCAGATCGCCAATAAGGGCCGCGTCAACCTCCACCTCGAATATCAGCCGGTCGAGGCGCTGACCGAGAGCGAGCGCGGCATCGTGCCGACGGTGCGGACGCCGCCGCCCGGGGCCACCACGCCGGTGCTGGTCGCGACCGACCCGACCGATCAGCGGCCGTTTCGCACGCTGCTGCCCTCGGGCCGGACCTTCAACGCCAACACGACCTATGCGCGCAGCTTCGGCGACATTTCGGGCACGCTCAACGCCACGCTTTCGGCGAGCGACACGATCGGACTGCTCGGCCTGCCGACGACGACGTTGGTGGTGCCGGCGGGCAACCCCTTCTCGGCCGATGCCGTCACCGTCGGCCGCACGCTCGGCGGCGACTTCGCGCCGCTCGAGCAACGCAATTCGACGGTCGCGGCGCATCTCGGCACGACCTTCAACGGCACGATCAGCAAGGCGTGGCAATGGTCGGTGACCGGCACCTACGACCATGCCGAATCGAAGACCTTCACCGATGCCGGGCTCGACCCCAGCGCGTTCGACGCGCGGCTCGCCGCCAACGATCCGACCGCGAACCCGTTCGGCGCGCTCGGGGCGTCGCAGATCGGCACGCGCGCCGCGACGCGCGCCTATTCGACCTCGGACGAAGGCAAGATCGACGCGCTGTTCACCGGCACGGTGTTCAAGCTGCCCGCAGGCGACATCTCGACCAGCGTCCATCTCGGCGGCGACATCAGCAGCTTCGACAGCCGCTCGTATCGCAACGGCCTGACCGCGACCGGCGCGGTGTCGCGCGACATCATCAACGGCCAGCTCAATGTCGACGTGCCGCTGACCAGCCGCGCCAAGGACGTGCTCGCCGCGATCGGCACGCTGTCGGTCAACGGCAATGTCGCGGTCAACCATCTCTCCGATTTCGGGACGCTGACGACGCTCGGCTACGGCCTCAACTGGTCGCCGGTCGTGCCGCTCCGGATCATCGCCTCGGCGACGACGCAGGACACCGCGCCGAGCGCGACGCAGCTCGGCAATCCGCAGATCGTGACGCCCAACGTGCCGGTGTTCGACTATGTGCTCGGCCAGAATGCGAGCGTGACGACGATCTCGGGCGGCAACCCCAATCTGATCGCGAGCAGCAGCCATACCTACAAGCTGAGCGCAACGCTGAAACCGTGGAGCACCAAGGACCTGTCGCTGACCGCGACCTATATCGACGCGCGGATCGAGAACCCGATCGCGAGCTTCCCGACCGGGACCGCGGCGATCGAGGCGGCCTTCCCCTCGCGCTTCACGCGCGTGCGCGACGCGAACGGCGATCTCGTGCTGACGCAACTCGACACGCGGCCGATCAATTTCGCGCAGAGCAGCCGTTCCGAGCTGCGCTGGGGGATCAATTTCTCGATGGCGCTCAAGTCGAAGCTGCAGAAGCAGATCGAGGCGTGGCGCGCCGGGACGGGGCCCAACCCGTTCGCTGGGATCAAGATCCCCGAAAGCGTCCAGCGGCAGATCGCTGCGGCGCGCGCGGCGCGCGGCGGCGGCGGTCCGGACGGACCCGGCGGGCCGGGGGGCAGGGCTGGTGGCGGCGGGCCGGGTGGCCCGGGCGGCGGGCCGGGCGGTGGGCGCGGCGGCTTTGGCGGATTCGGCGGCGGTGGCGGTCGGGGCGGCGGCGGAGGCGGCGGAAGGCTGCAGTTCGCGCTTTACCACACCTGGCATTTCACCGATCACGTGCTCGTCCAGCGCGGCGGTCCGTCGCTCGATCTGCTCAACGGCGATGCGATCGGCTCGAGCGGCGGGCAGCCGCGGCATGAGCTCGAGGGGCAGGCGGGGTATAACAACAACGGTCTCGGCGTGCGTTTCTCGGCGAATTGGCAAAGCGCGACCGACGTCAACGGCGGCACGCTCGGCAGCCCGCAGAACCTGCATTTCTCGGCGCTCGGCACGCTCGGCGTCCGGCTGTTCGGCGATCTCGGGCAGCGGATCGAGCTGATCAAGAAGCATCCGTGGATGCGCGGGATGCGCATCGCGGTCGCGGTCGACAATCTGTTCGACGCGCGCCAGCGCGTGACCGATGCGAACGGCACGACGCCGGTCGCGTATCAGCCGGACTATCTCAATCCTTTGGGGCGGACGGTACGTTTGTCGGTGCGCAAGCTGTTCTTCTGAACGGCGCAGCGGCGGGGCGGGGGTTTCGCTTGCGCCCGCCGCGCCTGGCAGCGACAAGGCGGGCGATGGCCTCGCCCGAATTCCGTCTGCTCACCAAGCGCCGCTTCGCGCCGCTGTTCGTCGTCCAGTTCCTCGGCGCGTTCAACGACAACGTGCTAAAGTTCGCCTTGCTGTTTCTCGCTAATTTCGGGGTGCGGCACGGGGCTTTGAGCGGCGAGCTGCTCGCGACGATCTCGACCGGCATCTTCATCCTGCCCTATTTCCTGTTCTCGGCGATCGGCGGGCAGGCCGCCGATGCGATCGACAAGGCGGTGCTGATCCGCTGGGTGAAAGGCGCCGAGATCACGGTGATGGCGGTCGCCTTGCTCGGCTTCGCGGTCGGATCGATCCCGATCCTGCTCGGCTGCCTGTTCCTGATGGGGCTGCATTCGACGATCTTCGGCCCGGTCAAATATTCGATCCTGCCGCAACAGCTCGGACCGCACGAGATGATGGGGGGGACCGGCCTGATCGAGGCGGGGACCTTCCTCGCGATCCTCGGCGGGCAATTGCTCGCCGGCGTGCTCGCGCCGTGGGAGGCGGGGGTGGCGGCCACGGCGCTCGCCTGTGTCGGGTTCGTCGCGAGCCTCGCGATCGCGCCCGCGCCGCCGACGGGCACGCAGTACCGCATCGATTGGAACGTCTTCAAGGGCACCGCCGACATTGTGCGAACCGCTAGCCGCGATCGCACGATCGTCCTCTCGATCTTCGGGATCAGCTGGTTCTTCGCGGCGGGGGCCGTGCTGGTTTCGGAGTTTGCGCCGCTCGTCAGCGCGACGCTCGGCGGGTCGAAGGCGGTGGTGACGCTGTTCCTGCTCGTCTTCTCGGTGTCGATCGCGATCGGGTCGCTGAGCGTCAACCGGCTGCTGCGCGGCGAAGTCTCGGCGCGCTATGTGCCGCTCTCCGCGGCGCTGATGGGCGTCTGCCTGATCGACCTATCGGCCTCGACGCACGGTTTCGCGATGCGCGCGGCGGGGCTCGACATCGCGCATTTCGTCGCCGCAGCGGGGAGCTGGCACATCCTGTTCGGGCTTGCCGGCATCTCGTTCGCGGGTGGGATGTTCATCGTGCCGCTCTATGCGATCCTCTCGACCGCGACCCCCGCCGCCGAACGCTCGCGCGTGATCGCCGCCAACAACATCGCCAATTCGCTCGTCACCGTCCTCGTCGTGCTGGTCGCGACGGCGATGATCGCGCTCGGCAGCGATGTGCCCGGCGTGATCGGGATGCTCGGCGTGGCGACGCTGGGCGTCGCGCTGGTGTTGCGCGGCATGCCGCGGCGCGATCGCGCGTGAGCTTGCCGCGCGGTTGACGCGCGACGGGGCCACCGTAAGGGAGGGGCGACCGTTTCGAGGAGAGCTCCCATGAAAACCCGCGCCGCCGTCGCCTTCGCCGCCAAGCAGCCGCTCGAGATCGTCGAACTCGACCTCGAGGGGCCCAAGGCGGGCGAAGTGCTGGTCGAGATCATGGCGACCGGCATCTGCCATACCGACGCCTATACGCTCGACGGGCTCGACAGCGAGGGGCTGTTCCCGAGCGTGCTCGGCCACGAAGGCGCGGGCATCGTGCGCGAGGTCGGGCCGGGGGTGAACTCGGTTAAGCCGGGCGATCATGTCATCCCGCTCTACACTCCCGAATGCCGCCAGTGTAAGTCGTGCCTCAGCGGCAAGACCAATCTGTGCACCGCGATCCGCGCGACGCAGGGCAAGGGGCTGATGCCCGACGGCACCTCGCGCTTCTCGTACAAGGGCGAGACGATCTTCCATTACATGGGCTGCTCGACCTTCTCGAACTTCACGGTGCTGCCCGAGATCGCGGTGGCGAAGATCCGCGAGGACGCGCCGTTCAAGACGAGCTGTTACATCGGCTGCGGTGTCACCACCGGTGTCGGCGCGGTGGTCAATACCGCCAAGGTCCAGGTCGGCGACACCGTCATCGTGTTCGGGCTCGGCGGGATCGGTTTGAACGTCCTCCAGGGCGCGCGGATGGCGGGCGCCAGCATGATCGTCGGGGTCGACATTAACCCCGATCGCGAGGAATGGGGCCGCAAGTTCGGCATGACGCACTTCGTCAACCCGAAGGACGTCGGTGATCTCGTCGCGCATCTCGTCGCGCTGACCGATGGTGGCGCGGAGTATACCTTCGACTGCACCGGCAACACGACCGTCATGCGCCAGGCGCTCGAGGCGTGCCATCGCGGCTGGGGCACGTCGATCATCATCGGCGTGGCCGAGGCGGGCAAGGAGATCAGCACGCGCCCGTTCCAGCTCGTCACCGGGCGCAACTGGCGCGGGACGGCGTTCGGCGGGGCGAAGGGACGCACCGATGTCCCCAAGATCGTCGACTGGTACATGAACGGCAAGATCGAGATCGACCCGATGATCACGCATGTCCTCAGCCTCGAGGAGATCAACACGGGATTCGATCTGATGCATTCCGGCGAAAGTATTCGCAGCGTCGTCGTCTATTGATCGACTTGGGCCTTTCGCCCTGCGGACAACGCGGTTAGACCCCTGCCCGGTGCTCGTCCGACCGGGTCGGGCGCCGTGTAAACGTTTAAGCAAGGTCACCCAAGAGCGCCGATATCGGGTGATCTTGCCGAAGGGCAGGCATGCGGTTCTATCAAGCGACGCGGTTCCTATTTCCGCGCAATTACCAGCTGCGCATATTCAGCATCTGTTTCGGCGCGGTCCATCTCCCGATCGTGGTGTTTTGTCTGACCGAGCTCGCCCTGGCGCGCTGGGACTGGCGGCTGTTCGTGCCGCTGCTCGTGGCGACGCTTGTCGGGACGGGGTCGGCAATCGGCGCGCTGCGCGGATTGCTCGCGCCGGTGTCGCACGCGACCGGCCTGCTTCAGGCGCTGCAGCGTGGGGAACCGGTGCCGCCGGTGCCCACTGGCGGCGAAGATCTCGTGGGCGACCTGCTCACTTCGGTCGCCCGCGCGTCTGCCGAGACCCGCGCGCGCGTCGAACGGTTGGCGGACGCCGCCGAGAAGGACGTGCTGACGGGCTTGCGCAACCGCCGCGGCTTCATGGACGCGATCGCGCCGTTGCTGCGCGAGGATCGCAATTCGGTCGTCGCGATGCTCGATCTCGATCATTTCAAGGCGATCAACGATCGCCACGGCCATGACGAGGGCGACCGCGTGCTGATCGCATTCGCCAATCGATTGCGGACCGAGATGCGCCGGTCCGATCTGCCCGCGCGCTGGGGCGGCGAGGAATTCGCCGTCCTGCTTCCTGACGCGACGCTCGACGAAGCCACCGAGATCGTCGAACGGCTCCGCGCTTCGTTGCATCGCGACCAGATCGGCCGCCTCGGCGGCGCGGCGCTCACATTCTCGTGCGGGCTGGCGATCGTGCGCGATTACGCCTCGCTCGCGCCGGCGATGCGTCGTGCCGACCAAGCGCTGTACGCGGCGAAGCATGCCGGGCGCGATCGGGTCAGCAGCCACGGGTAACGGCGCATGCCGCGGGCGGTCGGTTCGCCGAACCGGCCGAGTTTGCGCGGGATCAAAGGTACGCGCGCGCGCGGGGCCTAGGGGAAGCACATCGCTTCACCAGGGAGAAACCAGATGCGCATCGCTTCATTCGCCGCCCCGCTGCTCGGGCTTGCCGCCTTGTCCGGCGCCGCACCCGCGCTCGCCCAGCAAAAGGGCGACGTGCTGGTCCGCGTCCGCGCGATCATGGTTTCGCCCAATGAAAGCTCGGGCGGCGTCCAGCCGAGCTTCCCCGGCGCGCGGATCGGCGTGACCGACAGCTATGCGCCCGAGCTCGACTTCACCTATATGCTGAGCGACCATCTCGGCACCGAGCTGATCCTCGCGACCACCAAGCACCAGCTCCAGGGCCGCGCCGCGCTCGCCGGGATCGACCATCTCGCGAGCACTTGGGTCCTGCCGCCGACGCTGACGCTGCAATATCACTTCCTGCCGCACGCGAAGATCCGGCCCTATGTCGGCGCCGGGGTCAATTACACGATCTTCTACTCGAGCAAGGCGAGCGGCGCGCTCAAGGCGGCGATCGGCAATACCGACGTCCATCTCAAGAACAGCTTCGGCTATGCGCTCCAGGCGGGGCTCGATTTCGACATCACCAAGCGTGTGTTCGCCAATCTCGACGTCAAATATATCGACATCGACACCAAGGCGCGGCTCACCACCGGCGCGTCGGTCAACCGCGTCGATAGCAGCATCGACCCGTTGGTGTTCGGGGTCGGGCTCGGGCTCCGGCTGTGATCTCGGCGCGGGCGACGACGGAGGCGAAGATGCCGCATTCGGTTCATCCCGTCCGCTCGGCGGGCTGGCATGTCATCGACGAGATCGACGTGGTCGGGCTTGTTTCCGACCACGCCGCGCTCGACCAATTGTGCGATCGGCTCGAACAGCATGCCGACCAGCTGCCGCAGCCGCCGTCGCCGCGCGAGGGCGAGGCGCTGCGCGCGGACCTGCGCGTCGCGCTCGGGCGCCACGTCGTGCGCGAGGAGCGGCTGTTCGCACGGCTGTTCGCCGCGTCGCGCGGACAGCCGCTGTGTCACGCGCTGCTCGATCACGTCACCGCGCGGCATTCCGCCTGCCTCGCGCAGGCCGAGGATATCGTCGCGGCGCTGAACCCCGAGGCGGGAGCGCGGCTTTGCCCGGAAGCGTTCGGCTATATGCTACGCGGCTTTTTCCAGGGGTTCCGCCAGGCGATGGCGTTCGAGGAACTGACCTTGCTGACGCTGGGCGACGAACGTCTGACCCCCGCCGCGCGCGCGATGCTGACGCAGCGTCTCGCCGCGAGCTGCGGCTAGGCCGGGTCGAGCCCCGCGCAGGCGCGGAGCGCCGCCGCGTCGCGGATCGTGACGCTGCGCACGCCGGGCAGCGCGATCACCCCGGCGACCTTCAGCTTGGTCAGCTGACGGCTGACCGTCTCGATCGTCAGCCCGAGCACATCGGCGATCTGCCCCCGCGTCAGCGGCAGGTCGAACGTCACTGGGCCGCCGGGAAGCGCGCAAGAGTCGCTGATCCCGCGCGCGCGCTCGGCCATGCTGACGATAAAGCCCGCGACCTTTTCGCTCGCGCTGTTGCGCGCGAGGCTGAGCAGACGCGCGCGCGCCGCATCGAGCGCGGCGAAGGTCCGTTCCAGCAGCAGCCGCTCCATCCCGCCGTTCGCCGCGAGCACCGCCTCGAAGCGGTCTCGCGGGACGACGCACAGTTCGACGTCGGTCAGCGCCGATACGGTGAAGGCGACGGTCCCGGCATAAGGGCGGCCGATGAAATCGCTCGGAAAGTGCAGCCCGACGATCTGCTCGCGCCCGTCGCGCGTCGTCGCGCTGAGCTTGAGCACCCCCGATAGCAAGGTCGCGCAGACCAGGCTGTCCGACCCGGCCCACACCATGGTCTCGCCGCGCGCGACCCGGTGGCGTCGCCCGAGCTGGCGCAGACGGTCGAGCTGATCGTCCGCCAGGCTGCTGCACAAGGCCGCGTCGCGCACCGCGCAATCGGCGCAGAGCGCGGTCATTGCCGAGCAGCGGTTTGACGGGGGTCAAAGCGCGCTTTCGGAGCCGAGCGCATCCTGTTCGCCAGACACCCTAGGGGAGGGACGCAATGGAACAGTCTGCATTTCTGGTGCTGGCAGTCGGCGCTGCACTGCTGTTCATGCTGGTCGTCGCGCTGGTCGCGATCGACGATGCGCTGCGCGATCGGCGCCGCGACCCGTGACCCGGCTGTCGGTCCGGTAAGCGAACCCGCTGCCGATCGGTGCGATCGGCAGCGGGCGGAGCGGGTGCGCGCGTGCGTCACGCGAGCGGCGGGCCATCGTCTTCGTCGGCGGCCGAATGGAATTCGTGCCACATGCCGTTAAGGATGCCGAAGCCGATCGCGAGGCCGAGGCCGAGAACCCAAGTGAAATACCACATCGTTCGGTCCCTTTTCGGATCAGTAGAGATCGGGGTTGGTGGCGACCTCTGCGGTGGTCACGCGGCCCCACATCACGTGGAACGCCCAGCTGGTGTAGGCGAGCACGATCGGCAGGAAGACGACGGTCACGAACAGCATGATGCCGAGCGTCGTCGGGGTCGAAGACGCGTTCCACACCGTCAGGCTCGAATGCGCATCCACGCTCGACGGGAGGATATAGGGGAACATCGCCAGACCGACCGTCGCGATGATGCCGGTGATCGCCAGCGCCGAGCCGCCGAACGAACTCTTCTCTGCGCCCAGCGTGATGCCGAGCAACGCGGCCACCGCCCCGCTGATCCCGAGCACCGGCGCGATCACCATCCACGGATAGAGCCGGTAATTGCCGAGCCAGGCGCCCGCGACATGCTGGGTCGTGGTGCGCAGCGGGTTGGACTGGCCGAGCGGATCGGCCGCCGACGCCATGTGATAGCCGATATCGCCGAACGCGACATAGGCGCCGCCGGCGACGAACAGCGCGATCGTCGCGATCGCAGCGATCGCCCCGAAGCGGCGTGCGCGCCGATGGACCGGGCCGTCCTGCTCGGTCTTGAAGCTCAGCCAGGTCGCGCCGTGGAGCACGAGCATCGCCACCGACAACAGCCCGCAGAGCAAGCTGAACGGCGTGAACAGCCCGAGCAACCCGCCCTCGTAGAACGAGCGCAAATCGCTATCGAGCCGGAACGGCGCGCCGAGCAGGACATTGCCGACCGCGACGCCGAACACGAGCGCCGGAACGAACCCGCCGACGAACAACGCCCAGTCCCACCGGCTGCGCCATGCCGCGCCGGGCCGCTTAGAGCGATATTTGAAGCCGACCGGGCGCAGGATCAGCGCGGCGAGCAGCAGGAACATCGCGAGATAGAAGCCCGAGAAGCTCACCGCATAGACGAACGGCCAGGCCGCGAAGATCGCGCCGCCGCCGGTGATGAACCACACTTGGTTGCCCTCCCAGGTCGGGCCGACCGAATTGATTACCATCCGGCGCTCGGCATCGCTGCGCGCGACGAAGGGGAGCAGCGTGGCGACGCCGAGATCGAAGCCGTCGGTGACCGCAAAGCCGATCAGCAGCACGCCCATCAGCGTCCACCAGATCAGCCGCAGGATTTCATAGTCGAACATGGTCGATCCTTTCGGTTCAGGCGGCGACGGGGAGGGGAGCGACGACAGCGGACTCGGGGGCGAATTCGGGCGTCGGATCGTCGACATGCTCGAACGGCCCCTTGCGGATCGCCGCGATCATCAGGCGCACCTCGATCACCGCCAGCGTGCCGTAGAGCAGCGTGAAGCCGATGATCGTCGTCCACAGCGCCGCCGCGCTGAGCGTCGAGGTGGCGAGGAAGGTCGGCAGCACGCCCTCGATCGCCCAGGGCTGGCGACCGATCTCGGCGAGCATCCAGCCGAGCTCGATCGCGACCCACGGCAGCGGGATCGAATAGAGCGCGAGCCGCAGGAACCACCGCGTGCTGTCATGCCGGCGCAGGCTCGCCAGCACGAAGGCGGTGGCAAACAGCGCGATCATGTAAAAGCCGATGAACGCCATCGCCCGGAAGCTCCAGAACATCAAAGGCACGTTGGGGACGACATCCCACGCCGTCGCGGCGATCTGCTTGGGGCTGGCCTGACGCGGATCGGCGACGTGCGCCTTGAGCAGCAGGGCATAACCGAGGTCGCGTTTGTGCGCCTCGAACCGGGCGCGCTCGCGCAGATTGGTCGGGTCGATCTTGAGCTTCTGCACCGCGTCATACGCGACGACGCCCGAGGTGATCCGCTCCTGCGCCTTCAGCACCAGCTCGGACATGCCGGTAACCTCCTTGTCGAGGCTGCGCGTCGCGATCAGCCCGAGCACCCACGGCACCTCGACCGCATAATGCGTGGTGCGCGCGGCGACGTCGGGAATGCCGATCAGCGTGATACCGGCGGGGGCGGGGGCGGTGTGCCACGCGGCCTCGATCGCGGCGAGCTTCATCTTCTGGTTGTCGGTCAGCGCATAGCCGCTCTCGTCGCCGAGCACGACGACCGACAGCGACGAGGCGAGCCCGAACGCGGCGGCGACCGCCATCGAGCGCTTCGCCACGCCGACATATTTGCCGCGCAGCAGATACAGCGCAGAGATGCCGAGCACGAACACCGACGCGCAGACATAGCCCGCGCTCACGGTGTGGACGAACTTGGCCTGCGCGATCGGGTTGAACAGCACCGCGCCGAAGTTGCTGACCTCCATCCGCATCGTTTCGGGATTGAAGGTCGCGCCCGCCGGGTTCTGCATCCAGCCATTGGCGACGAGGATCCACAGCGCCGACAGATTGGTGCCAAGCGCGACCATGAAGGTGACGCCAAGATGCGCGAGCTTCGACAGCTTGCTCCAGCCGAACACCATCAGCCCGACGAAGGTGGCTTCGAGGAAGAACGCCATCAGCCCCTCGATCGCGAGCGGCGCGCCGAAGATGTCGCCGACATAATGCGAGAAATACGACCAGTTGGTGCCGAACTCGAACTCCATCGTCAGCCCGGTGGCGACGCCGAGCACGAAGTTGATCGCGAACAATTTGCCCCAGAAGCGCGTGATGACGCGCCAGATCGGCCGGTCGGTCATGACATAGACCGCTTCCATGATGACGAGCATGAAACTCAGCCCGAGCGTCAGCGGCACGAACAGGAAGTGATACAGCGCGGTCAGCGCGAATTGCAGCCGCGACAGATCGACGACACCCGGATCCATGGTCTTTCCCCTTTAGCGCCGCGCACGCGGCGGTCCTTTGGCTTCAACCCAATTCGCGGCGCGCCAGATATTGGGGTTTTCCCGTAGGATACCGCGGGATCGCGCGTGGCGAGCCGCAGCCGCCGCGACGCGCACGATCGGGCCTGGCCGCGTCGTCAAAATGTCGTACGAAGGCGATACGGTTTGGGGATGGATATCATGTACAAAGCGTTTCTGTTCGCCGGCGTGCTCGCGATCGCGGCGACGGTCGCGGCACAGCAGCCGCCCGCGCCGGGCGTGGCGCTGCCGACCGGGCAGCGCTTGACCCCCTTGGCGGCGCCGGGCGCGCGGTTCGCGCCGCTGGTGACGCAGGTCGGCCCGCACCCCGACTATGTCGCCGACGGCGCCGCGGCGATTGCGGTCAGCCCCGACGGGCGCGAGATGCTCGTGCTGACCAGCGGCTTCAATCTCTTCAATGGTGCCGACGGCAAGCGGCTCCCCGCGCAATCGATGCAATATGTCTTCCGCTACGCGATCGATGCGCGCGGCAGCCGGCTGCTCCAGACGCTGACCGTGCCGAACAGCTATTCTGGGATCGCCTGGCTGCCCGATGGCCGCGGCTTCGTCGTCGGGGGCGGGGTCGACGACGTCGTCCATCGTTTCGATGCGAACGGTTCAGGCTTCGCCGAGACACGCGCGCCGATCGCGCTCGGGCACGCTGCCGGCAACGGCGCCGAGGTCAAGCCGCAGGCCGCCGGCATCGCGGTCAGTCCCGATGGGCGACGCGCGCTGGTCGCCAATTATTACAACGATTCGGTCAGCCTGATCGATCTCGCGGCCGGCACGGTGATCGCCGAGCAGGATCTTCGCCCCGGCAAGATCGATCCGGCACAATCGGGCGTTCCAGGCGGCGAGAATCCGTTCGCGATCCTGTGGACCGATGCGACGCATGCCTGGGTCTCGGCACCGCGCGATCGCCAGCTCGTCGCGCTCGAGCTGCGCGCCGATCGTCTTCGCGTGACCGGCCGCGTTGCGACGCTCGGCGCGCCGACCGCGCTGGTGATCGATTCGCTCGCCGCGCGGCTCTACGCGACCGAGGACAATGCCGATCGGCTCGCGATCGTCGATCTGGCGACGGGGCGGCTGGCTGGCGAGCCCCGGCTCGTCCTGCCCGATGCGTTCGGCGCGGCGCCGGTCGGCAAGGGGCTCAACGCCAATGCGCTCGCGCTGCTGCCCGATCATCGCCTGCTGGTGACGATGGGCGGGATCAACGCGGTCGCGCTGGTCGCGCCGCACGGTGGTGACGCTACGCTCGAGGGGCTCGTCCCGACCGGCTGGTATCCGAGCGCGGTCGCGACGAGCCGTGATGGCGGACGCGTGTTCGTCGCCAACCGCAAGAGCCCGCCGGGGCCCAATCCGCTCGGCTGTGCGCCGAAGCTCGCGATCTATCGCGGCCAGCCCGATGCGTGCGGGGCCGCCAACCAATATATCTTCCAGCTCGAGAAGGCCGGGCTGCTGCAGTTCGCGCTGCCCAAGCCGGCGGGTCTGGTGCGCACGACGCTGCAGGTCGCCGACAATATCGGGCTGACCGCGACCAGGGCGCGGGCAGCGGCGGACGCGGCGATGGCGGCGGTGCGCGCGCGGATCAAGCACGTCGTCTTCATCATCAAGGAAAACCGCACCTACGATCAGGTGCTCGGCGATCTCGCGGTCGGCAATGGCGACCCGCATCTCGCGATCCTCGGCGAGCGGCTGTCGCCCAATCACCACGCCCTCGCGCGTGATTTCGTCACGCTCGACAATTTCTACGACAGCGGCGAGCAATCGAGCACCGGCTGGACCTGGTCGACCGCGGCGCGGGTGCCCGACCTGCTCGAGAAGACCGCGCCGGTCAATTACGCCGGACGCGGGCTCGCCTATGAGGCCGAAGAGGCCGACCGCTTCCTCTATCCCGCCCAGAGGCCAGCGGAACGCCACGCGACCAACCCCGCCTTGTCGCGCGATCCCGATCTTCTGCCGGGGCCGGCGCTGCTCACCGCCCCCGATGGCGACCGCGACGACGAGACGGGGCAAGGCTTTCTGTGGAATGCCGCGATCCGCGCGGGTCTGAGCGTGCGCAACTACGGCTTTTCCGATGCGTCGATCTACGACCTCGGCAAGCCCGGCTTCGTGCCGCTGGTGCGTGAACCGGCGACGACGGGGACGCGGATCTATACGCCGGGCGACCGGCTGCTCGCGCCGCGCAGCGACCCGTATTTCCGCGGGTTCGACCAGAAGATGCCCGATTACTGGCGGATGCTCGAGTGGCGGCGCGAATTCACCGCCGCCGATGCGAGGGGCCAAGTCCCCGCGCTGACGCTGCTGCGGCTCAGCCACGATCATTTCGGCGACTTCAAGGACGCGATCGACGGGGTCAATACCGTCGAGACGCAGATGGCGGACAATGACTATGCCTTGGGGCAGGTGATCGAGACGATCGCGCAAAGCCGGTCGCGCGATACGACGCTGGTTTTCGTGATCGAGGACGATGCGCAGAACGGCGCCGACCATGTCGATGCGCGCCGCAGCGTCGCCTTGATCGTCGGGCCGATGGTGCGCCGGCACGCGCTGGTTTCGACGCGCTATACCACCGTCAGCCTGTTACGGACGATCGAAGCGGTGTTGGGGCTTGCCCCGCTCGGCTTGAACGATTCGCTGGCGCTGCCGATGGCCGATGTGTTCGATCCCGCCGTGACGGACTGGAGCTATCGCGCGGTGGCCGCCGACGTGCTGCGGACGACGCAATTGCCGATCGCGGCCGACCGATTCGGCACGGCGCACGCAGGGATCGCCTGCGCCGTCCACGACGCGCGCTATTGGGCAGCGGCGATGGAGGGGCAGGATTTCCGCACCGAGGATCACCTCGATACCGACGCGTTCAACGCGGCGCTGTGGCGCGGGCTCGGCTCGGGGCCGCAGCCAAGTGTACGCGGAAAGGCGGATTTGCGGATGCAGCGCGCGGCGTTGCTTGGAGACGCGATGCCGCGCGCGTGCGCCCGCTAGTGGGCTCGCTATTTCGACAGATCGGTTAAGAGCAGCCGGTAATAAGCGATCCCCGGCGCGATCGTTGCGATCGGGGTGCGCTCGTTGAGGCCGTGGCTGAAATCCTCCGACGGCTTGATGAAGGTCGGGCTCGCGCCATAGCTCGCGACATGGTGCGAGCGGAACCACATGCTGTCGCTCGCGCCCGACGCCATCGCGGGGAAGACGGGTACGCCGGGATAGGTCTTTCCCATCGCATGGTCGATCGCGGCGATGAAATCGGGGCGCATCGGCGATGCGTCGTTGGCGATTGAACCCTCGCTGACATCTTCCAGTCTGACTGCAGGGTCACCGATCGCCCGGCCGAGCTCGGCCATGATGTCGGCGGGCTTGTGCCCGGGGAAGATCCGGCAATTGATGTTGGCGGTGGCGCGTTGCGGCAGCGCATTCTCGGCATGGCCGCCGTTGATCAGCGTGGGCACGCAGGTCGTCCCGATCTTGCCGACGGTGGCGGGGTTGGCGGTCAGCGTCGCGATCGCCGCAGGATCGCTCGGGTTGGCGACGAATGCTTTCAAGGCGGCGCCGATCGCGGGTTCCTCGAATGGGGCGGCCTTGGCGAGCGCCTCGCGCGTCAGCGGGCTGAGCTCGGGCTTGAAGCGGTACGCGCCGACCTTCTCGATCGCCTTCGACAGTTCGACGATCGCGTTGACGGCGCGCGGCATCGACGAATGGCCGCCGGGATTGGTGACCGTCAGCCGGAAATCGGCATAGGTCTTCTCCGCGCCGTTCCAGGTCCAATATTTGGGCTTGCCGCTCGCCTCGTCGAGCACGCCGCCGCCGCCGTCGATGTTGAGCACGATATCGGCGGTCTTCAGGCGCTCGGCGATCAGCGCCGAGGTCTTCATCGCGGTTTCCTCGTCGCCCGAGAATTCGATGATGATCGTGCGACGCGGCTTGTAGCCGCTCCGCCGCAGATCGGTGAGCGCGGTGATCGCGATCGTCCCGTCGAGCTTCATGTCGGTCGCGCCGCGGCCGTAGAGATAGCCGTTCTCGACCACCGGGGTGAAGGGATCGCGCTGCCAGTCGGCGGGCTTGGCCTCGACCACGTCCATATGGCCCGAAATCACCAGCGGCTTGAGCGTCGGATCGCTGCCGCGCCAGGTGCCGATCAGATAGGCGGTGTCGTCGACGGGCACGATCTCGACGTCGCTCTCGGCAAAACCGCCCGCGACGAGCGCAGCCTTGTAGAGCGCGGCGACTTGCGGGGTCTGGTTGCCGGGACCTTTCACCGAGCGCAACGCGATCGCCTTTTTGGCGAGATCGAGCGCGTGGTCGGCCGAAGCCGTCGAAGCGGGAGAGGACGAGGCGGCGGACGCGGCGCTGGTCAGGATCGAGGCAGAAAGCAGAAGAACACAGACAGCACGCATGCAGGGATCCTTGACCGGAGACGCTGCGAGCGTAGCGGGCCGTGCGATCGGTGCAAGGCGGATGCGAGCCGAACCGTCCGCTGGCTCTCGACGCATTCCTATTCGCAGACCCAGCGCCCCGTTCCGCCGCGTGGCAGTGAATACGACAGGCCGTGACTTTCGACGCCGGTTGAGGCACTGCCGCCGCTCGACGCGCCGCTTCGCTTCGCGCCCTATCGGGCGCGCGTGTTGTTCGGCCGCCCCGCGGACCATCCGGGGGATACGCTGCGGCACCCGCTGCCGCCGCAAGAGAATAAGAAAGACGATCATGACCCCATCCGCCCGCACGCAAGCCGCGATCGAATTGCTCGACCAGATCATCGCCGGCGCGCGCGATAGCGGCGCCGCCGCCGACACGCTGATCGCGCGCTATTTCGCGACGCGCCGCTACGCCGGCAGCAAGGATCGCCGCGCCGTTCGCGAGTTGGTCTATGCCGCGATCCGGGCAGCGGGCGAACGCCCCGCGAGCGGCCGCGCCGCGATGCTCGCCGTCGCGCAGGCCGATCCCGCAGTCGCCGCCACCTTCGACGGCGTCGGCCATGGCCCCGCGCTGATCGGCAAGCACGAGACCGCCGCGCCGTCGGGCGTAGCGCCGGTGTGGATCATCGACCGCCTGCGCGCCTCGGACATCGATGACGAGGAGTTCGCCGCGCTCATCGACCGCGCGCCGCTCGACGTCCGCATCAATCGGATGATCGTCGAGGAGATCGACATCGATGGCGCCGAGCCGATCGCGGGTCTCCCCGACGGCCTGCGTCTCCTATCCGGCACGCAGGTGGAAAACCTCCCCGCATACAATCACGGCGCGATCGAAGTGCAGGACGCCGGCAGTCAGTTCGTCACGCTCGCCGCCAAGGCGAAACCCGGCCAGCGGATCGTCGACCTGTGCGCCGGCGCCGGCGGCAAGACGCTCGCGCTCGCGGCAGTGATGGAAGGGCAGGGCGAGGTGCTCGCGACCGACACCGACCGGATGCGGCTCTCGCGCATGGCGCCGCGCGCCGAGCGCGCGCGCTCGGGGATCATCGAAACGCGCCTGCTCAACCCGGGGCGCGAAGTCGAGATGCTCGACGATTGGCTGCACGCCGCCGATTGCGTGCTGATCGACGCGCCGTGCTCGGGCACCGGCACCTGGCGTCGCAATCCCGAGGCGCGCTGGCGGCTCACCCCCGACCGGATCGAGCGGCTGGTCGCGATGCAGAAGCACGTGCTCGAGGTCGGCGCCAATCTGGTCAAGCCGGGCGGTGCGCTGGTCTATATCGTCTGCTCGCTGCTCGACGAGGAGGGGGCGGGGCAAGTCGCCGACTTCCTCGCCGCCAATCCCGGCTGGAAGGCGCAACCGCTCAGCCTGCCCGCCGGGCGACGTCACGGCCCCGGCGTCCGCCTGACCCCGGCGCATGACGCCACCGACGGCTTTTTTGTCGCGCGCCTCGTCGCGCCGTGATAGCTCTCCCGCTGTGTCGAAGCTGGAGTATCTCATGCGTTACACGTCCGTCGCCGTCGCTGCCGCGCTGACGCTGGTTACCGTCGCGACCGCGGTGCAGGGCCAGCGCCCGGCGGACGGCGTCGATGCGCGCTCGCTCGCGCTGCTTGCCAAGGGGCGGGCGCAGCAGGCGGCGGGCAATCTTGATACCGCGACCGATCTGCTCGAGAGCGCGGTTGCGGTCGATCCGCGCAACCTCGATGCGTTCGTCAGCCTCGCCCAAGTCGCGCGGACGCGCGGCCTGGCGGGCAAGGCGATCCGGCTCTATCGCGAGGCGCTGTCGCTCGATCCCAACGATGTCGCCGCGCTGAGCGGGCAGGGCGAGGCGCTCGTCGCCAAGGGCGCGGTGCTGCGGGCGCGCGAAAATCTGGCCAAGGTCAAGCTCGTCTGCGCCAAGCGCGCCTGCCCCGAGGTCGCCACGCTGACCGCGTCGATCGCCAAGGGGCCGCCGATCGTGACGGCGTCAGCAACACCGCCAGCGGCGCTGCCGAAGAAGGACTGATCCGTCGCCCCGGCGGAGGCCGGGGCCGCTCGGTTGATCGGGCGGCGCTCTGCTGCATCCCGCGGCCCCGGCCTTCGCCGGGGCGACGATGTCAGGAAAGCGCCTTCGCCAGCGCCACAAACTCCGCAACGCTTACCGTCTCCGCGCGCCGCGTAGCCTCTATCCCGACCGCGTCGAGCGCCGCGAGCGCCCCAGGCACACCCTTCAAGCTCTGCCGCAGCATCTTGCGCCGCTGTCCGAAGGCCGCGGCGGTAAGCCGCTCGAGGCTCGCGAAGCGCACTGCCTCGGGCGCCTCGGTCGGCACGATATGGACCACCGCCGACATCACCTTGGGCGGCGGCGTGAAGGCCGAGCGGTGCACCGGCATCGCCAGCGTCGCCTTGCTGCGCCACTGCGCCAGCACCGCGAGCCGGCCATAGGCCTCGCCATCGGTCGGCGCGACGATCCGTTCGGCGACCTCGCGCTGGAACATCAGCGTGAGGCTCTGCCACCACGGCGCCCAATCGGCCGACAGCCAGCGCACCAGCAGGGCGGTGCCGATGTTATAGGGCAGGTTGGAGGCGATATGCGGCTTGCTCTCGAACAGCGCAGCGCCGTCGATCTCGAGCGCGTCGCCCTCGATAACGCGCAGCTTGCCCGGAAACGCCTCGCCCAGTTCGGCGAGCGCGGGGATGCAACGCCGGTCGCGCTCGATCGCGGTGACGCGTGCGCCCGCGCCGAGCAGCGCGCGCGTCAGCCCGCCCGGCCCGGGGCCGATCTCGAGCACTTCGGCATCGGTCAGATCCCCGGGGATCCGCGCGATCCGCGCGAGCAGTTGCGCGTCGAGCAGGAAATTCTGCCCCAACGCCTTGCTCGCGTTGAGGCCGTGACGCGCGATAACCTCGCGCAGCGGCGGCAAATCGGGAAGGGTCACGCGTCGGCGGCGGCGCGGCGGTCGGCGGCTTCGCCGGCGAGACGGATCGCCGCGATCGTCGCGCCGGGCTCGGCGCGATCCTTGCCGGCGATGTCGAACGCGGTGCCATGGTCGGGCGAAGTCCGCACGATCGGCAGGCCGAGCGTGATGTTGACGCCCTCGTCGAAATAGAGCGTCTTGATCGGCACCAGCGCCTGGTCGTGGTAGCAGCACAGCACCGCATCATAGCCGGCGCGCGCGCGCGGATGGAACAGCGTGTCGGCAGCAAACGGGCCGATCGCGTCGATCCCATCGTCGCGCAGCAGCGCAACCGCGGGCGCGATCAGCTCGATCTCCTCGCGCCCGATCGCGCCGCTCTCGCCGGCATGCGGATTGAACCCGGCAAAGGCGATCCGCGGGTTGAGGATGCCGAAATTGCGCGCGAGGCCGCGCGCGGTGGCGCGGCCCTTGGCGACGATCAGCTCGATCGATAACAGGCCGCTGACCGCGGCGAGCGGGACGTGCGTGGTGATCGGCACGACGCGCAGATCGGGCCCGGCGAGCATCATCACCGCATTCTCGCCGGCGATGCCGCAACGCTCCGCGACGAACTCGGTCTGGCCCGGATAATTGAAACCGATCTGGTACAGCTGGTTCTTCGACACCGGCCCGGTGACGAGCGCGCGCGCCGCACCCGAGCGGACGAGGCCGGCGGCCAGCTCGAGCGCACGCAACGCACAGCGTGCGCCTTCGACATCTGGCACGCCCGGCACGATCTCGCCGCCATCCTCGACCGTCAGTACCGGCAGCGCGGTCTCGAACACGCCGTTCGCGGCGTCGGGATGCGCGATCGTCGTGATCGGACCGTCCCACACCGCCGCGATCGCGCGCGCGTCCCCGGTCGCAAAAAAGGCCGGGAGCCCCGCCTCCACACGGCGCGCCCACGCCTTGGCGATCACCTCGGGCCCGATGCCCGCCGGGTCTCCCATCGATATGGCGAGCGGCGCGACCATCGTACTTTCTCCCCGGTCAGCGATATTCGATGATCGCATCACGCCGCAGATCGCGGAGCAGCTGATTGGCGCGCAGGTTAACGCGTTGATTCTCCATCGTGCTGCGAACTTGTTCCACTCCCGGAATGTTTGCAACCGCTTCGTCGCGACCGCACAGCACGAGCGAGCGGATGCCGTCCTTGGCCGAGCCGAACGGTGGGGTCGATTCACCGACCTGCAACTTGAGCATGATGTCTCGCAGCGCGACCGGCAGGTCCTTGATCCGCACCGAATCGTTGTCGACCACGTCGGCGCCGAGCGCCGAGGCGACCTTGGCCACCTCGCCGCAGCCCTTGATCGTCGCGCTGAGCTTGGCGAACTCGGCGACGCGGGCGTTGGCCTGCTCCTGCGTGATCCCCTCGGGGAAGCGCTCGCTGACCTGCTTGAGCGTCAGGCGCGCGTCGAGTGGATCGGCGACGCCGATTTTCCGCGTATCGACGAGATAGATGATCGAGAAGCCGCCCGGCACCTCGATCGGCCCGGCGAGATGCTCGGGCGTCATCGACTTGATCGCCTCGACCAGCGACGCCGGAAGCTGCGACAATTGCTGCTCGCTCAACCAGTCGAGATCGCCGCCGGTCGCGCGCGTCGTGGCGTCGGACAGGCGGGCGTAATAGCCGAACGTGTCCTCGCCCTTGTCGCGCTTCTGGATCGACTGCATCATCTGCTGCGCCTGCGCGAACACTTCGGGCGCGCGATCGGCATCGGCTTTCAGATAGATCTCGCGGACGTGATATTCGGTCGAGCCCTGCTGCTTCTTGATCTTGTCGATGATCGCATTGACCTCTTCGTCACCGACATTGACGTCGACCTTGCGGCGCAGATAGCGGTTCCACGACAGTTCGGCCTCGATCTGGCGCTTGAGCGAGCGGTCCGCCGAGCCGATCGAGCGCAGATATGCGCGCATCTCGGCCGGCGTCTTGCCGAAGTTGCGTGCGACGGTGTCGTAGCTCTTGTTGATCTCGTCGGGCCCGATCTTGACGTCGGCGGTCTTGGCCTGCTGGATCTCGAGCGTCTCGTCGATCAGCTGGCGGACGATGACGAGCTTGTACTGCGCCATTTCCTGCGCCGAGAGTTTGAGGTCGCGCGCGGCGAGCAGCAAAGCGACGCGCTGGTCGATATCGGTGCCGGTGATCACCGCGCCGTTGACGATCGCGGTCGGCTTGCGGATCGTCGGATCGACCTTGCCGAAGATCGTCGGGTTCTTCGGCAGATCGAGCGCCGCCACGCCCGGCGATTCGGCCGTCGCGGGATCCTGACCCGCAGGGTCGGGTGCGGTCTGTGCGATCGAGCCCCCGCTCGTGGCCAGCAAGGCGATGATCGCGGCACCAAAGCCGAAGCTGCGACCCAGGCGGGTCGGCTTTGCAGTATCAGTCTTCACGTAATCAAAATCCCATCCCGCACGGCGTGCCTCGAACAGCGCCAAAACCTCGAGCCGGGTCCGGCCCGAGCCGTTGAACGCTCCACTGCGCCGGTCCGTCTGAACCAGTGCTTAGCGGCCAAGGTTTTTGAACGCCAGCGTCAACAGGAAGCCGTTGCCCGCCTTGACGTCGCCCGTCGTCTGATAATCGCGCTTCCAGGTCATCCCGAGCCGGAGACAATCGTCCTCATATTGGACGCCGAGCCGGTGCCGCACCGGATCGAACCCGTCGGCGAGCGACAGCGGATCCTCGTCGCGATTGGTCAGATCGATAACGGTCGAGCCGAACACCGACCAGAAGCGCGAGATCTGCACGCGCGAGCCGAGCCGCAACTCTTCGCGATCGCGCAGATCCTCGAGCGTCTGGTCGATGTTGCGGTTGAGCCGGAGGTATCCGACCAGCACATAAGTGCTGCGCGATCCGACCGTCGCGTCGAGCTCGTTGCGGCGCACCGCGAAATCGCCCTGGTCGAGCCGGTAGCGGTGGATCACCGAGATCCAGTCGTGGAAGCGGATCTCGGTGCGGCCGACGATGTCCGACACGCGGCCCGACAGGCCGGTGCCGTCGGGAAACAGCGAGGGCCGGCTGTTGAGGCGATAGCTCTGGCCGATATTGGTGGTGAAGGAGAAGCCCGGCAGATCGACCGCCCAGTCGAGCCCATAGGTCACGCGCGCCGAATCCTCGAACCGGTCGTAACCCGGGAAGCGGTTGAGCGAGAACAAATTGGTATCCTCGAGATCGACCGAGCGCGAATCCTCGTTCGGCACCGTCAGCGTTCCCGCCTGCGGCGAGCCGACGAGCTGCACGCGCGGGGTCAGCCGCTGCGTGCCGCCGAGGAAGGTGCCGATGAACGGCCATTTCACATCGACCGCGAACGCCCCGATGATCCGCCCGGTGACCCCCGATTCGCCGCGATAGCTCGCCACGCTGGTCGCGAGGATATCGCTCGTGTGATAGATATCGCCGCGGCCGAGCGCGGTGAAGGTCACTTCCTGGCCCCACGGCGTCAGCTTGCGCAATTCCCACTGTGCGCTGGCAAAGGCGCGCTGCGTGTCCTGGCCCGCCGGGCGTTCGATCCCCAGGCTGTTGACCTGGAAGGTGAAGACGCCGCCGAGCAGGCTGTCGGGGATGCGCTTGCGGTAATCGATCTCGGGCAGCGCGATCGGCTGCAACGCCTGGCGGTCGCCGACGCGCAGCGTCTGGACGTACCAGGCGGCGACCGAGAAATAGCTGCTCTCGTCGATATGCTCGAGCTTGACCGTGCTGCGCAGCCGGTCGTCGGTCGAGATGTCGTAGCGGCGCAGAAAGGTCGGGTCGGTGGTCAGGCGAAGCGATCCGCTCAACGTCCAATTCGGGGTCAGTTGGAACCGGCCGACGCCGTCGAGATAGCCGCGAAAGGAATCGGGCGTGCCCGCCGGGGTCGGGGTCAGCAGGTCGGTGCTGCGCGGGCTCGCGGTGACATAGCCAGCGATGCGATACGCGCCGAGCGTGTTGAGCGCGCTATATTCGGCCTTGAGCATCGGCAGCACCGCGCTGAAAATCCGCGGCGTGACGGTCAGCCCCTGATTGGGCCCGAGCGCGAAGTGATACGGCTGGGCGAATTCGAAGCCGTTGGTCCGGCTGTAGCGGAAATCCGGGGCGAGCAGGCCATTGTCGTTGCCGTCGCCGATCGAATTGGAAAAGGCCGGGAGCGGAAGCGTCGGCAGGCCGAACAGATTGATCCGCGCGCCCTTGTAATAGATCCGCTTGCGGTCGGGGCGATAGAGGACGCGGATCGCGGTGATCTTCCACGACGGCTCTTTCGGGCAATTGTCCGTATCGGTCACGCCGCATGGGGTATAAGCGGCGTCTTCGAGCACGACGCTCTCGTCGAGCGCGCGCGTCCCCTTGCGCGCCGCGAGCCGCCCGCCCTTCTCGAGCACGAGCAGCATGTTGTCGACCATGCCGTCCTTGAGCGCGTCGGTCAGGTCGATCGAATCGCCATAAGCGGTATCGCCGCCCGGGTTGACCACCGCCACGTTGCCGCTCGCGCGGACCTTGCCGGTCTTGCGGTTCCACACCACGGTGTCGGCACGGAGGCGATTGCCCGCGCGGTACATGCGCACGTCGCCGGTCGCGGTGACCACGTCGGCCGTGTTGTCATATTCGAGCGTGGTGGCGTTGAACTGGACCTGATCGTCGTTCGTGCTCGGCGTCGTCGCGGGCGGCGGCGGCGGGACGGTGCGCGTCTGCAGGTCCTGCGCGCAGGCGGGCGCGGCCGCCCAGAGCAACGGACACACACAACTGGCGAGGAAGAAGGCACGCTTCACGTCGGAACTAACACCCTGATGCGAGAAAGCGCCCGATCTGTCGCCGGATGCCGCTGGTCGATCCCGCCCTATCGCATCGACCTTGCCTTGCTGCAATCGTGCTGCGGCGAATTCCTGGGGCCGATCCTTTGCCAGCCGCGTTCCGCTGTCCTAGAGACATCCGACTCAAGCGCAGACCAGACCCACATCGAGGCTTTCATGCAAATCGACTTTTCCAGCGCCGCGCCGGCGTCCGCCGCGGCCATTGCCTTCCCGATCAGGAAAGACGGCCTTGCCGGGCTTGCCACCACGCTGATCGATGCCGCCGCGCTCGATCTGGTCAAGGCGGCAGCGCGCGCGAGCCGCTTCGATGGCGAGGCGGCGAGCGTGAGCGAGACCTTCGTCGCAGACGGCGCCGGCGGCGTGCGCCGCGTGCTGCTGCTCGGCACGGGCGCCGGTAGCGAGGCCGACTATGAGCGTGCCGGGGGCGCCTTGACCGCGCGGCTGTTGACCTCGGGGGTGGAGCGCGTGAGCGTCGACTTCGCGGGCGCCGAGGCTTCGTCGAACGCGGCCGCGCGCTTCGCCGGCGCGGCGGCACAGCGCGGCTGGCGTCACGACGTCTATCGCACCAAGCTGCCCGAAAAGTCGAAGCCGACGCTGACGACGATCGTGCTCCATGGTGCGCCCGACGGCACCGACGGCGCGTGGAGTAAGCAGAAGGCGCTGACCGAGGGGCTCGAACTGACGCGCACGCTCGTCGCCGAGCCGCCCAACAAGATCTATCCCGAGACCTTCGTCGCCAAGGTGCTCGCCGAAGTCGAGGGCCTTGGGCTCGAGGTCACCGTGCTCGGCGAGGACGAGATGCGCGAGCTCGGCATGGGCGCACTGCTCGGCGTGTCGCAGGGTTCGGCCAAGGACGCGCGGCTGCTCGCGCTGAAGTGGAGCGGGGCAGGGGCGGGCGATCCCGATCTGGCGCTGGTCGGCAAGGGCGTGACCTTCGACACCGGCGGCATCTCGCTCAAGCCCGGGCCGGGCATGGAAGACATGAAATGGGACATGGGCGGCGCGGGCGCGGTCGTCGGCGCGATGAAGGCGATCGCCGGGCGCAAGGCCAAGGCGAACGTGATCGGCGTGTGCGGCCTGGTCGAGAACATGCCCGACGGCGATGCGATCCGTCCCGGCGACGTGCTCACCTCGATGTCGGGGCAGACGATCGAGGTCCTCAACACCGATGCCGAGGGGCGTCTGGTGCTGTGCGACGCGGTCACCTGGGTGCAGCGGACGCATCGTCCCAAGACGATCGTCGATCTCGCGACGCTGACCGGCGCGATGATCATCAGCCTCGGCAACGAGCATGGCGGCATCTTCGCCAATGACGATGCGCTCGCCGACCAGTTGCTGGCGGCGGGCAAGGCTTCGGGCGACCTGCTGTGGCGCTTCCCGCTGGGCGATGCGTACAACAAGCTGATCGACTCGCCGATCGCCGACATGAAGAATGTCGGTCCGCGCGGCGCCGGGTCGATCACCGCGGCGCAGTTCATCCAGCGCTTCGTCGATCCGGGCGTGAAATGGGCGCATCTCGACATCGCCGGGATGGTGTGGTCGGACAAGGCCGGACCGAATTACGACAAGGGCGCGACGGGGTATGGCGTACGCCTGCTCGACCGATTCGTGGCGGATAATTTCGAAGGCTGAGCTGCAAAATCCCCCTCCCGCTTGCGGGAGGGGCTAGGGGTGGGAACGACCTGGAACGCCCGCGATCCGCTTGGGGCACGCCCCACCCCCAACCCAGGTCGAGGTAAACGATGCCCCGCATCGTTTAGGTCATGCCGGGGGCATGACCGACCTCGACCTCGCAAGCGGGAGGGGAGTAAGAAGGGAGGGGCACGAGAAACATGCAGGTCGATTTCTACCACCTCACCGCGCAGCCGCTCGAGCGCGTCCTCCCGCGCATCGCCGAGCGTGTCGTCGAGACTGGCGGCCGCCTGCTGATCGTCGCCGAGAGCGCCGACCAGCGCGGCGCGCTCGACCGCCTGCTATGGACCTACGCCCCCGACAGCTTCCTCCCGCACGCGCAGGCCGACGGCGAAAGCGACACCGCTCAGCCGATCCTCATCGCCGACCGCCCCGCCGCCGCCAACGCCGCGCGCAACATCGCGCTCGCCGACGGCGTGTGGCGTGAGGAAGCGCTTGGCTTCGACCGCGCCTTCCACTTCTTCGACGAGGACCGCATCACCCAGGCGCGCGCCGCCTGGAAGGCGCTCGCCGATCGCACCGGGATCGAGCGCCGCTACTGGAAACAGAGCGACTCGGGCCGCTGGGAGCAGGCGGCCTGAGGCCGACCCCGAGACTTGCATCCAACCGGCCTCCCGACTAGGGAACCGCGACTTTCCCAATCGTCATTCAAACCACAGGAGCTTCACGGTCATGGCCGCGAACCGCACGTTTTCGATCATCAAGCCCGACGCGACGCGTCGCAACATTACCGGTGCCGTCACCAAGATGCTCGAGGAAGCCGGCCTGCGCGTCATCGCCTCGAAGCGCATCCAGATGACCCGCGAGCAGGCCGAAGGCTTCTACGCGGTCCATAAGGAGCGTCCGTTCTTCGGCGAGCTCGTCAGCTTCATGATCTCGGGCCCGGTCGTCGTGCAGGTGCTCGAGGGCGAGAATGCGATGCAGCGCAACCGCGACATCATGGGTGCGACCAACCCGGCGAACGCCGAGCCCGGCACCATTCGCAAGGAGCTCGCCGAGTCGATCGAAGCCAACACCGTGCACGGTTCGGATTCGGACGAGAATGCTGAGATCGAGATCGCCTATTTCTTCAAGCCCGAAGAAATCGTCGGCTGATGCTAAAGTGGCGCGTGCGACGGGCAGGGGCGGCGGATGCCGACCTGCTGTCGCTCGTCGCCAATGCGGCGTTCCTTGATACCTATGCGCCGTCGCTCGCCGGCGCCGATCTCGTCGCGCATTGTCTCAAGAACAATAGCGCCGCGGTGTTCGCCGAATGGCTCGCCGATCCCGCGACGGTCGTCACCGTCGCGGAGATCGAGCCCGGGCTGGCGCCGATCGGCTATGCCGTGCTGACCGCGCCCGACTTTCCGATCGACCTGCAGCTCGGCGATGTCGAGCTGCGACGGATCTATACGCTCCGCCAGGCCTATGGCAGCGGCATCGGCGCCGCGCTGCTGGCGCAGGCGACCGCCGACGCGGTGCTGCTCGGCGGCAAGCGGCTCTTGCTCGGCGTATGGGACCAGAACGCCCGCGCCCGCGCCTTCTACGAACGCAACGGTTTCAGCGTCATCGGTAGCCGCGATTTCGTCGTCGGTGGCGAGGTGCATGTCGACCCGGTCTACGCGCGGAGTCTCTGACCCCCGGCTGTAACGCCGTCAGTCCTTCGCCTTCGGCTGCTGCCCCGCCCAGATCGCATCGAGCCGCTTCTGCGTCCCGCCGAGTTCGTGGAGCCGCAGGCTCTCGAGCTTGACCGAGCGCCCGAACGGAAACCCGCCCTCGGTCTTCCACCCGATATCGTAGATCCCGCGCGTCGTGCGCGGCGTTTCACCGTCCCAATAGGTCAGCGCGATCAGCACCGGCAGCCGCCCGGCCTTCTTGTCGGGCCCGCCATCGGTCGTCTTGAGCAGGGCATGGTCGAACCAGCCGCGATCGATCGTGTCGGCGACGGTGTCCTTGGTGCCGACGCCAAGCGCGGTCGGGAAGGTGACGGTCGCGTCGCGGATCGCATGGCGCTCGTCGTGCGCCAGAAGCAGCGCGCTGCCGTTCGACGCCGGTGACGCGCGGATGTCGAAGCGCGATTGCTCGCGCGCCGCCTTGACCGAGGCGACCTGCTTGTCGGCTTCGTCGGCGCGGTGGTCGGCCCAGTTGAGATACAGGCTGCCACCCGCGATGAGCAGCCCGGCGACCGCGATGAATTCGCCGAGGTTGATCCAGCGCCGCCGCGTCGCCGCGGCTTCGGCCTTGGCGACCGCTTCGGTCGCGGCGACCTGCAGTTCCGGATCGCGCGGTTGCTCGCTCATCGTCCGCCCGCCTCGAGCAGGCGGCGCGGCGCGGCGAGTTCCCAGCTGATCGCGATCCGGTCGCCGACACGGTCCCAGTCGACTTCGCGGTCGAGCCGGAGCGCGACCCAGCCCGAGGCGCCGAGATAGGCCGGGCTGAAATAGGTCTCGGGATCGGCTTCGATCAGCATCGCCTGCTCGTCGCTGCCGGTGGTCTTGACGATCACGACGGTCTCGCCGTCGCCATGATGATCGTGCCAGAAATAGGCGAAGAACTTGCCGTCTTCGATCAGAAAGCCGGGCGCGCCATGCGATTCGCGCTCGGTCGTTTCTGGCAATGCCAGGGCGAGTTCACGCACCTTGGCAAGGATGGCTGCGGGATCGGGGCTCATCGTCTTACAAACTCCGCCAAAATCTGTGGGTAGAGGCGATGCTCGGCCTCAAGCACGCGCGCCGCAAGGCTGTCGGGCGTGTCGCCGGGCCTGATCGCGACTTCGGCCTGACCGAGCACGGCGCCGCCGTCGAGTTCCTCGGTGACGATATGGACCGAGCAGCCGGCGACCGTGTCACCCGCTGCGATCGCGCGGGCGTGGGTGTCGAGGCCCTTGTACTTGGGCAGCAGCGAGGGATGGATGTTGATGATCCGCCCCGCCCAGCGCGCGACGAATGCGTCGGAGAGGAGGCGCATGTAGCCGGCGAGGGCGATCACCTCGACGCCAGCTGCAACGAGCGCCGCGTCGATCGCGGCTTCATAGTCGGCCTTGGCGATGCCCTTGGGCGATTGGGTGAAGGTGGCGAGGCCACGGTCATGCGCCCAGGCGATGCCGGCGGCATCGGGCTTGTCCGACGCGACGAGCACGACGTCATAATTGTGCGCCGCCTCGACCAACGCCATCATATTGGAGCCCCGGCCAGAAAGCAGAATGCCGACCTTGCGGCTCAAGACTCCCCTCCCGCAAGCGGGAGGGGGGAAGACGGCGGTCACCCATGGTTATGCGTCGCGGTCCAATCGGCACGGCCGCCCCAGGTCTCGACCGAGCCCGACACGGTGCACCCGCGCGCACCAGCCTCGATCGTCCCGATCGCGAACACCGTCTCGCCCGCCGCCTCGAGCCCGGCGGTCACCGCCGCGACCTGATCCGCCGCCACGACCGCGACCATCCCGATCCCGCAATTGAAGGTCCGTGCCATTTCCTCGGGCTCGATATTGCCCTGCGCCTGAAGGAACGCCATCAGCCGCGGCTGCGCCCACGCATCGGCGTCGATCCGCGCATGCGTCCCGTCGGGCAGCACACGCGGGATATTGTCGAGCAAACCGCCGCCCGTAATGTGCGCCAGCCCCTTGATCCGCTTTTCCGCCAGCAGCGGCAGCAACGCCTTCACATAGATCCGCGTCGGCGCCATCAGCGCGTCGATCAGCAGCACGTCGGCATCGAACAGCGCCGGGCGGTCGAGCTTCCAGCCCTTGTCGGCGGCAAGCCGCCGCACCAGTGAAAACCCGTTCGAATGCACCCCCGCCGAGGCAAGCCCGAGCACGACATCGCCCGGCGCGATCGCCGCCCCGGTCAGCACCCGGTCGCGCTCGACCGCCCCGACGCAGAAGCCCGCCAGATCATAATCGTCGGCGGCATACATCCCCGGCATCTCCGCGGTCTCGCCACCAATCAGCGCACAGCCCGCCTGCCGGCAGCCCTCAGCGATGGAGGCGATCACACGCTCGGCAACCGCAGGGTCGATCTTCGCGGTCGCATAATAATCGAGGAAGAACAGCGGCTCTGCGCCTTGCACGATCAGATCGTTGGCACACATCGCGACGAGATCGATCCCGACCCCGTCATGCGCATTGTGCTCGATCGCGAGCTTGAGCTTGGTCCCGACCCCGTCATTCGCCGCGACGAGCAGGGGATCGACGAACCCCGCCGCCTTTAGATCGAACAGCCCGCCAAACCCGCCAAGCTCGGCATCGGCGCCCGGCCGGCGCGTCGCCTTGGCGAGCGGTGCGATCGCGCGCACCAGCGCATTGCCGGCGGCAATCGAGACGCCCGCCTGGGCATAAGTGTAGGACTCGGTGTCCGGGTTCGTTTCGCTCATCGTGTCCGCCTAGCCATATCCTGCTTGGATTTCCACGCCTCCTTCGCCAAAAGGGCGCCGACATGACGATCCGCCGCCTTTCCACGCCCATAAAGTTCGCCGCGGCGCTCGCTCTCACCGCGACGGGCGGGCTGGTGTTCGCGCAGGTCGACGATCCCGACCAGGGCGTCGCACCCGCCGACAGCTCGGGCAGCTATGAGGTCAGCGGTATCTCGGTCGATGTTACCGCCAAGAGCGCCGAGGCGGCGCGCTATGCCGGCTGGCGGATCGCGCAGCGCAAGGGCTGGGACATGCTCTCGCGTCGGATGGGAAAGGGCGGCGCCACGCTGTCCGACGGGACGCTCGACGCGATGGTCTCGGGGATCGTCGTCGAGAACGAGCAGATCGGCCCCAATCGCTACGTCGCCAAACTCGGCGTGCTGTTCAGCCGTGCGCGTGCCGGATCGATCCTCGGCGTTTCCGCGGCGGCGGCGCGCTCGGCGCCGATGTTGACGATTCCGATCGAGGTGAGCGGCGGGGTCGCGACCGGGCTCGAACAGAAGACCGCGTGGCAGGACGCCTGGAGCCGCTATCGCACCGGCAGCAGTCTGGTCGATTACGTCCGCCCGACCGGCACCGGCGCCGACGCGCTGTTGCTCACGCTCGGCCAGACCGAGCGGCCCGGCCGCGGCTGGTGGCGCGTCGTGCTCGACCAATATGGCGCGACCGACGTGCTCGTCCCCAAGGTCACGCTCCGCCGCGAATGGCCCGGCGGGCCGATCATTGGCGTATTCGAGGCCCGGCATGGCCCCGACAATAACGTGATCGCGCAATTCACGCTGCGCGTCGATCGCGCCGACGCGCTGCCGGTGCTGCTCGATGCCGGCGTCAAGCGGATCGACGACGCCTATCAGGCAGCACTCCGTGGCGGCGGGCTGAACGGCGATTCGGGGCTCGCCTATGTCGCGCCAGTCGCCACACCGACGCCGAGCGCAACGCCGACCGACGTCGTACCGATCGATCTCGGGATCGATGGCCTGCCCGGTCCCTCGGCCGCCAGAACGAGCGCACCGATTACGATTCAGGCCGACACGCCGAGTGCCGGCTCGGTCGCCGCGACCGAAAGCGCGCTTCAGGCGATCCCGGGCGTGCGCTCGGCGATCACCACCAGCCTCGCGATCGGCGGCGTTTCAGTGCTGCGCGTCACCTACGACGCCGACCCCGCCGTCCTGCGCGCCGCGCTCGAGTCGCGCGGCTGGAGCGTGAGCGCGAGCGGCACGACCTTCCGCATCCGGCGCTCGGGCCCGTCCGGCCAACCCGCACCCACCGATTCGCCGACGGGGTGATCTAATGCTCCCGGCACAAATGGCACTTCCGCTCGATTGGCCAGCCGACCCGCGTGACGACGAATTCCTGATCGGGAATTCGAACGCACGGGCGGTGCAGCAGCTCGAGCATTGGAGCACCTGGCCCGTCATGGCGGTCGTCGTCACCGGTCCGCGCAAATCGGGCCGCAGCCTGCTCGCGCGGATCTTCGCCGCCAAGACCGGCGGCGGCCTTATCGACGATGCCGAGCGCCAGAACGAGACGAGCATCTTCCACGCCTGGAATCGCGCGCAGGAGGATCGCCGCCCGGTGGTGATCGTGGCGGACGCGCCGCCGCCCGAATGGTCGATCAAGCTGCCCGACCTTCGCTCGCGCCTCGCCGCGAGCCCGACGGTGCGGATCGGCGACCCCGACGAGGAGCTGATGCGCGCAATCTTCGAGCGTCAGTTCCTCCGGCGTGGTATCGATGCCCGGCCGGAGGTGATTCAATGGCTCGTCCTGCGGGTGGAACGCACCCACATAACCTTGCTGCGCACGGTCGATCTGCTCGATCAGGCACTGCTGGCGCGCCACAAGCGCCTGTCGATCCCGCTCGCGCGGGCCACGTTGATCGAAGCCGGACTGATCCCGGGCGCGGTGCCCGACCTGTTCCCCGAACCGACGGAAACCCCATGACCCGACCCGCCCACCTCGCGAGCCTGGACCACGACGACGACCCGTTTGCCGGAAGCGAGGGGAGCGACCGCTATTTCAACCGCGAGCTGTCCTGGCTCGCGTTCAACCGGCGCGTTCTGGAAGAAGCGTGCAACACCGCGCATCCGCTGCTCGAGCGCGTGCGGTTCCTGTCGATCTCGGGGTCGAACCTCGACGAATTCTTCATGGTCCGCGTGGCCGGACTGAAGGGTCAGCAGCTGCAGGACGTCGCGCGGCTGTCGAACGACGGGCTGACCTCGGGCCAGCAGCTCGCTGCGATCGTCGCCGAGGCCGACGCGCTGGTGACCAGCCAGCGCGACGTCTGGCGCGACCTGCGCCGCCAGCTCGCCGAAACCGGGATCGCGGTGCTCAGCTCGCGGACGATCGACGAGGCGCTGTCGGGCGAGGACCTCGCCTGGCTCGAGACGCAGTTCCGCGAGCAGCTCTTCCCGATCCTGACGCCGCAGGCACTCGACCCGGCGCATCCCTTCCCGTTCATCCCCAACAAGGGGCTGGCGGTGATGTTCGACCTGGTCCGCATCTCGGACGACCAGCCGATCCGCGAGCTCGTCATGATCCCCGCGCCGATGCCGCGCTTCCTCCGCTTGCCGGGCGAAAAGGCGCGCTACATCGCGGTCGAATCGCTGGTGAAGCGCTTCGCTCCGCTCGTCTTCCCGGGCTACCGCGTGATCGGCGGCGCTGAGTTCCGCGTGCTGCGCGACAGCGATCTCGAGATCGAGGAAGAGGCCGAGGATCTCGTCCGCTACTTTGCGAACGCGATCAAGCGTCGCCGGCGTGGCCGCGTCATCCGGCTCGAGCTCGAAAGCGGGATGCCGAAGCGGCTCGGCTCGGTGTTGCGCGACGAGCTCGGCGGCGCGGACTGCTTCGTCACCGAGAGCGGCGCGTTTCTCGGCGTCGGCGACCTCGAGGCGATCGTCGACGAGGATCGCCCCGATCTCAAATTCCCGCCCTTCTCGCCGCGCTTCCCCGAGCGGATCCGCGAATATGGCGGCGACTGCTTCGCCGCGATCAAGGCGAAGGACATCGTCGTCCACCACCCGTACGAGACCTTCGACGTCGTGCTCGCTTTCCTCAAGCAGGCAGCGGCAGACCCCGATGTCGTCGCGATCAAGCAGACGCTGTACCGCGCGGGCAAGCAGCCCGCGGTCATCAACGCGCTGATCGCCGCCGCCGAGGCGGGCAAGTCGGTCACCGCGGTGGTCGAGTTGAAGGCACGCTTCGACGAGGAACAGAACCTGCTCTGGGCCTCCGCGCTCGAACGCGCGGGCGTCCAGGTCGTCTATGGCTTCATCGACTGGAAGACGCACGCCAAGGTCTCGATGGTGGTGCGCCGCGAGAGCGGGCAATACCGGACCTACTGCCATTTCGGCACGGGCAATTATCACCCGATCACCGCCAAAGTGTATACCGACCTCAGCTTCTTCACCGCCGACCCGCGGCTCGGGCTCGATGCGGCACAGATGTTCAACTACATCACCGGGTACGTCGAACCCGAGAACATGGCGCTGATCAGCCTGTCGCCGCGCGACTTGCGTCCACGTCTGATGCGGCTGATCGATACCGAGATCGACAATGCCAAGGCGGGCCGCCCCGCCGCGATCTGGGCGAAGATGAACTCGGTGGTTGACCCGGCGGTGATCGACAAGCTCTACGAAGCCAGCGACGCCGGAGTGCAGATCGACCTCATCATCCGCGGCATCTGCTGCCTCAAGCCCGGCGTGCCCGGCCTGTCCGAGAACATCCGCGTGAAATCGGTGATCGGCCGCTTCCTCGAACACAGCCGGATCTGGTGCTTCGGCAATGGCGGGATGCTGCCCAATGACGGCGCGCAGGTGTTCATCTCGTCGGCCGACTGGATGCAGCGCAATTTCGATCGCCGCATCGAATATATGCTGCCGATCGAGAACAAGACCGTCCACCAGCAGATCCTCGATCAGGTGATGGTCGCCAATCTGATCGACAACGAGCAGAGCTGGGAGCTGCAGGGCGACGGATCGTATGTCCGCACGCAGCCGGGCGACCGGCCGTTCAACCTGCATCGCTATTTCATGACCAACCCCTCGCTGTCGGGGCGCGGCGCCTCGCTCGCCGCGAGCGGTTCGGTGCCCAAGCTGTCGCTCAGAAACCGGCGCTGAACTGATGAACACGCCGTTCCGCTTCCCCTTGTCGCCCGCCAATCGTGACAGCGCTGTCTCAGGCAAAACCGTCGTGACCCGCGAGCAGGATCCAGCCGAACCCCGCACTGCGATCATCGACATCGGGTCCAATTCGATCCGCCTGGTGGTCTATCAAGGCCCCGAGCGGCTGCCCGCGACGTTGTTCAACGAGAAGGTCATGGCTGGGCTGGGCCGCGGCATGGCCGAGACCGGCGCGATCGCCGAATCGGGAATCGCGGTCGCCAAGGACGCGTTGGCGCGCTTCGCCGCCGTCGCGCGCGAGATGGAGGTCACGCAGCTCCGTACCGTCGCGACCGCCGCGGTGCGCGATGCCTCCAACGGCAAGGTTCTGCTCGATGCAGCGCACGATCTCGGGCTCGAGGTCGAATTGCTTAGCGGCGAGCAGGAGGCGACGGGCGCCGGCTACGGCGTGATGTCCGCAATCCCGCAGGCCGACGGTATCGTGGGGGACCTCGGCGGCGGCAGCCTTGAACTGATCCGCATTCGCGACGGCAAGGTCGGCGAGCGCGTGTCCTTCCCGCTCGGCGTACTGCGCATCGGCGCGATCCGCGACAAGGGGCCTGGCGTTCTGCAACGCGAGGTCGCGCGCGCGCTCGATCGGTCGGGCTGGACGGGGAAGGGGGCGGGGCTCCCGCTCTATCTCGTCGGCGGATCATGGCGTGCGTTGGCGCGGCTCGACATGCATCTCGCGAGCTATCCGCTCCCGGTGATCCACGAATATGCGATGTCGGCCGAGGCGATCGCGCGGATGGGGCGGACGATCAGCCACGTCAACAAGAGCTGGCTGCGCGCGATCCCCGGCCTGTCCGCCGCGCGCGCCGCGACGCTGGGGGACGCCACGGCGCTGCTCGTCGCGCTCCTCAAGCATATCGGCAGCGAGACCACGATCGTTTCGGCCTTCGGCCTGCGCGAGGGGTTGCTCTACGGCGCGCTCGACCCGCAGGTGCAGGCGCAGGACCCGCTGATCGTCGCGACGCGCGACGAGGGCCGGCGGCATGGCCGTTTCGCCGAGCATGGCGACCTGCTCGACGGCTGGATCGCGCCGTTGTTTACCCGAGACCAGCCCGAAATGGCGCGGTTGCGGCTCGCGGCGTGCCTGCTCGCCGATGTCGGCTGGCGCGCCAATCCCGAATTCCGCGCCGAACGCGGCGTCGAAGTGGCGCTCCACGGCAATTGGGTCGCGGTCGACGCGCGCGGCCGTGCTCTGATCGCACAGGCGCTCCACACGAGTCTGGGCGGCGGGGTCAATACGCCGGCGCCGCTCGCGGTACTCGCCGATCCGCTCGACTTGAAACGCGCGGTGCTTTGGGGGTTGGCGATGCGGCTCGGGCAGCGGATGAGCGGCGGGCTTGCCGGCCCGCTGCAACGCTCGTCGCTCGCCGACGATGGTGAGACGGTGACGCTGCGCGTGAAGGACAGCGACATCGCGCTGTACAGCGAGACGGTCGAGCGGCGGCACGCGTCGCTGGCGGCGGCGCTGGGACGCAAGGCGGTGATCGTCGAATAGGCCCTCCCGTCACCCCGGCCTTGTGCCGGGGTCCACCGTGCCACGCACTCTGTGGCCGCAGTTCGGGCATCCCGGTGGGCCCCGGCACAAGGCCGGGGTGACGAAGAGGGGCTAGACCGCGATATCCTCGGTCCGCGTCATCTTGAGCTTGCCGTTCACCACCGCAAACGCCAGCCGCCCCTCGACCAGATCGAGCGCGTCGCGCCCGAATTGATCGAAGCGCCATCCCTCGAGGATCGACAGCCCTTCGCGCTGCCCGGCGGCGAGCGCGTCGAGATCGTCGGTCCGCGCGAGCAACCGCGCCGCGACGTCGATTTCCTTCGAACGGATTTTCAGGAGCAGCTTGAGCAGATCGGCGACCAAAGCGCCGTCCTTGCCCATCCCCGGCTTGCGGTCATCGCGCGAGGGCAATTCGTCAGCCGACATCGGCTCGGCATGCTCGAGCGCCGCCATCAGCCGCGCGCCGATATCGTTCTGCGCCCACGTCGCGGAAAGCCCGCGCACCTTGGCGAGATCGGCTTGCCGCTTGGGCGCGTGCCCCGCCAGATCGGCGATCGTCTCGTCCTTGACGATCCGCCCGCGCGGTAGGTCCTTGCCGCGCGCCTCGATCTCGCGCCAGCGCGCGAGCGCCTTCAACCGACCGAGCACGTCGGGCTTGCGGCTCGGCACCTTGATCCGGCGCCAGGCTTCCTCGGGATCGTTGGCGTAATTCTTGGGGTCGCCGAGACGCTCCATCTCCTGGTCGAGCCACGCACCGCGGCCCGTGCGGCGCAAGCGCTCGAGCATCTTCGGGAAGATCCTGGCGAGATGCGTCACGTCGCCGATCGCATATTCGATCTGCCGCGCGTCGAGCGGACGGCGGCTCCAGTCGGTAAAGCGCGCGCCCTTGTCGACCGTGATCCCGAGCCACGCATCGACCAGGTTCGAGTAACCGACCTGCTCGCCTTGCCCCAACGCCATCGCCGCGACCTGCGTGTCGAACAGCGGATGCGGCGTCGTGCCGGTGAGGTTGTAGACGATTTCGAGATCCTGCCCGCCGGCATGGAAGACCTTGAGCACGTCCTCGTTATTGACCATCAGCTGGAGCAGCGGGCTCATGTCGAGCCCCGGCGCGAGCGGGTCGATCGCCGCCGCTTCGTTCACGTCGGCGATCTGGATCAGGCAGAGTTCCGGCCAGAAGGTGTTCTCGCGCATGAACTCGGTGTCGATGCAGACGAAATCGGCTTGCGACATTCGGGCGCAGAGATTGGCGAGGGTGGCGCTGTCGGTGATCAGGGGATGGATATGCATCTCCACCCCATAGCGAGGGTCGCGCGCCTTGACAAAGCGCTGTGTGACGGGAAAGCGCGGGACCATATTTTCAACCGTCATCCCCGCGTAAGCGGGGATCCCGCTTCTGCCGCCCGCGCCGCGCCGAATGCTGCGCGAAGGGAAGCGGGATCCCCGCGTTCGCGGGGACGACGGAAAGAGTGAGATGAGATCCATGCACGCCTATCGCACCCATACTTGCGCCCAGCTCCGCGCCGCGGACGTCGGCACCACGGTCAAGCTGTCGGGCTGGGTCCATCGCAAGCGCGATCACGGCAATCTGCTGTTCGTCGATCTGCGCGACCATTACGGCATCACCCAGATCGTCACCGACAGCGACAGCCCGGCGCACGCCGTGCTCGACAAGCTGCGCCCCGAGTCGGTCGTGACGATCACCGGCGAGGTCGTCGCCCGGTCATCCGAGACGGTGAACGCCAACCTTCCGTCGGGCGAGATCGAGATCCGCGCGCGCGACGTCGTCGTCCAGTCGGTCGCGCACGAGCTGCCGATGCCGGTGTTCGGCGAGGCCGAATATCCCGAGGAAATCCGCCTCAAGTATCGCTATCTCGATCTGCGGCGGGAGCGGCTCCACGCCAACGTGCTGCTGCGCTCGAACGTCATTTCGTCGCTGCGCCAGCGGATGATCGGGCAGGGGTTCACCGAATTCCAGACGCCGATCCTCACTGCGTCGAGCCCCGAAGGCGCGCGCGATTATCTTGTCCCGAGCCGCGTCCATCCCGGCAAGTTCTACGCGCTCCCGCAGGCGCCGCAGATGTTCAAGCAGCTGCTGATGGTTGCGGGCTTCGACCGCTATTTCCAGATCGCGCCATGCTTCCGCGACGAGGACGCGCGCGCCGACCGTTCGCCGGGCGAATTCTACCAGCTCGATTTCGAGATGAGCTACGTCACGCAGGACGACGTGTTCGCGGCGATCGAGCCCGTGCTCCACGGCGTGTTCGAGGAATTCGCCAACTGGCAGGGCAAGGGCCGCACCGTCTCGGCGCTGCCGTTCAAGCGCATCCCGTACCGCGAATCGATGCTCAAGTACGGCAACGACAAGCCCGACCTGCGCAACCCGCTGATCATCACCGACGTGTCCGAGCACTTCAAGGGTTCGGGCTTCGGTCGTTTCGCGTCGATGGTCGAGGGCGGCGACGTCGTCCGTGCGATCGCGGCACCCAACACGCATGAGAAGAGCCGCAAGTTCTTCGACGAGATGAACAGCTGGGCGCAGAGCGAAGGCTTCCCCGGCCTCGGCTATGCGACGCAGAAGGACGGCGTGTTCGGCGGCCCGATCGCCAACAATCACGGCCAGGACGGCATGAAGGCGATCGCCGAAGCGCTCGGCCTCGGCCCGAACGACGGCATCTTCTTCGCGGCCGGCAAGGCGGCGCAGGCGGCCAAGCTCGCCGGCCTGGCCCGGACGCGCGTCGCCGATCAGCTCGGCCTGATCGACGACAAGCGCTTCGAATTCTGCTGGATCGTCGATTTCCCGATGTTCGAATATGACGAGGATGCCAAGAAGGTCGACTTCAGCCACAACCCCTTCTCGATGCCGCAGGGCGAGATGGAAGCGCTCGAGACGATGGACCCACTCGACATCCTCGCCTACCAGTACGACATCGTCTGCAACGGCATCGAGCTGTCGTCGGGCGCGATCCGGAACCATCGTCCCGAGATCATGTACAAGGCGTTCGAAATCGCCGGCTACACCCAGGCCGATGTCGATACGAACTTCGCGGGGATGATCAACGCCTTCAAGTTCGGCGCGCCGCCGCACGGCGGATCGGCGCCGGGGGTCGACCGCATCGTCATGCTGCTCGCCGACGAGCCCAACATCCGCGAGGTCATCACCTTCCCGATGACGCAGAAGGCCGAGGATCTGATGATGGGCGCGCCCAACTTCGCGACGCCCAAGCAGCTCAAGGAACTCAACCTGCGCTCGACCGCCGGCGTCGCCACCGCCAAGCCGGCCGACGAAGCGGTGCGGCCGCAATAAAACCCACCCGGCTACGGGAAGCGCTTGCCCAAACTCCCCTCCCGCTTGCGGGAGGGGCTGGGGGAGGGCAGTGTCTCCCCATGACAACGCTCTGCCCATTCCCTCCCCTAACCCCTCCCGCAAGCGGGAGGGGGATATGACGATCGACCTTTCCGACTACGAATCGGGCAAATCCTACGACGGCGACTACGCCGCCGATCTCGCGAAGCTGCAGAAACGCCTCGCACATATCCAGGTCGCGCATATCGTCCACCGCAAGCGCGCGATCGTGCTGTTCGAAGGCTGGGACGCGGCGGGCAAGGGCGGCATCATCCAGCGGCTCTGCGCCGAATGGGACCCGCGCAATTTCGAGGTCTGGCCGATCAAGGCGCCGACGCAGGACGAGCTCGACCATCATTTCCTGTGGCGATTCTGGCAGAAGCTCCCCGCATGCGGCGATATCGGCGTGTTCGATCGCAGCTGGTACGGCCGCGTGCTGGTCGAACGCGTCGAGGGCTATGCGAAGGAAGCCGAGTGGAAGCGCGGCTTTGACGAGATCAACGAATTCGAGGCGCAACAGGCCGATTCGGGAACGACGATCGTCAAGCTGTTCGTCCATGTCTCGCAAAAGCAGCAGGACAAACGCCTCGAGGACCGGCTCGATCGTCCGTGGAAGCGCTGGAAAACCGGCGTCGAGGATTACCGCAACCGCGAGAAGCGCGCCGCCTATCTCGACGCGATGCACGACATGTTCAAGCGCACCGACACGCGCTGGGCGCCGTGGACCGTGATCGACGGCAACGACAAGAAAGCCGGACGCATCGCCGCGCTGAGCGCGATCGCCGAGCAGCTCGAGGCGCATATCGACATGACCCCGCCCGAGCTCGACCCGAAGATCGAGGCGATCGCGCGCAAGGCGCTGGGGCTCTAGCTCCGGCGCCCGCGGTCATCGATCAGATCCAGAGCAGGACGATCGGCACCACCGCGCCGGCGACCAAAAGCGCGATCGAGACGCGCCGCATTGAGCGGATCGACAGCGCGATCACCACGCCGGTGATCGTCGAGAAAGCGAGCGCGATCGCCAGCGCAACGACGAAGATCTTGAGGGGCAGCGGCGAGGGGCGCTTTGTGCCGCCGCGCTCGGCGTCACCCCGGGGCTTCGACATATCGCCGGCCGGCTTCGGCTTTTCGGGGCGCGGCGGACGCGGCGGGCCTTGATCCTTGTGGACGCTTGCCAGCCAGACGATCCAGTTCGGCGGCGTCTCGCCATAGCCGCGCGTCTCCTGCAGCCGGAAGGTCTGCAGCGCACCGCTGAGCGAGAACAGCAGGATCATCGGCGCGAAGAACAGGCCGAGATAATGGTGATAGCGGCGCAGCGTCCGCAGCGTGTTGGGTCTCATGATCCTCGGGCTACGCGAACGTAACGACTCGATCAATCGCGGACGTCACGCCGGCGCGAAGGTCCCGCCCTCGTCCATCACATGCAGCACGCCATCGGCAATCGCGAAATAGGCGCCGCGCAGCCGCAACCGCCCCGCCGCCTCGGCCGCATGAATATTGGGGAAGCTGCGCAGATTGGCGAGGCTGACCCGAACCGTCTCGAGTTCCATTTCGCGAATCGCCTGCGGGCCGGTGCCGTGCTCGGCGACGATCCGGTCGCGCGCCGCATCGAGCATGTCGATCCAGTGCGCGATGAAGCCGCCTTCGCCCGGCGCCTTGCCCTCGAACGCGCGCGTCAGCGCAGCGTTGACGCCGCCGCACGATCCGTGGCCCATCACGACGATCTCGCCGACTTCGAGCTGGTTGACCGCGAACTCGAGCGCCGCCGAGACGCCGTGGCGCGATCCGTCGAGCTCGAATGGCGGCACCAGATTGGCGACGTTGCGCACGACGAAGATCTCGCCCGGCGATGTGTCGAACACCTGCGCCGGATCGACTCGGCTGTCCGAGCAGGCGATCACCATCACCTTGGGGCTCTGCCCCTCGGCGAGTTCCGCCCAGCGTTCGTGCTGACGGATATAATCGCTGGAACGGAAGCGGTGGTAGCCGCCGACGAGATCGCTGAAATCGGTCATGCCGCGCTTTTACCGGAAGCGAAGAGGGGGTGGCAAGCCGCGACGGCAATCGCTATCTGCACGAGCATGAACGAGATGTCCCCGCTCGCCCGCCCGCCCCGCGACCGCAAGCCCGACTGGCTGCGCGTCAAGGCGCCGACCTCGGCCGGTTTCGCCGCGACGCGCGAACTGATGCGCTCGAAGAGCCTCACCACGGTGTGCGAGGAAGCGGCCTGCCCCAATATCGGCGAGTGCTGGAGCAAGAAACACGCGACGGTGATGATCCTCGGCGATACCTGCACGCGCGCCTGTGCGTTCTGCAACGTCAAGACGGGCATGCCGCGCGCAGTCGACAGGCTCGAGCCGCAGAACGTCGCCGATGCGGCGGCGCAGATGGGGCTGCAGCATATCGTCGTGACCTCGGTCGATCGTGACGATCTGCCCGACGGCGGCGCCTCGCAGTTCGTCAAGGTGATCCAGGCGCTCCGCGCCACTACGCCGAACACGACGATCGAGATCCTCACCCCCGATTTCCGCAACAAGACGCAGGCCGCGGTCGAGTCGATCATCGAGGCGGGGCCCGACGTCTACAATCACAATCTCGAGACCGTCCCGCGGCTCTACACGACGATCCGTCCCGGCGCGCGCTATTACGCCTCGCTGCGGCTGCTCGAGAGCGTCAAGCGGCACGATCCGCGGATCTTCACCAAGTCGGGTGTGATGCTCGGGCTCGGCGAGGAGCGGCTCGAGGTCCATCAGGTGATGGACGACATGCGCAGCGCCGAGATCGACTTCCTAACGATGGGGCAATATCTCCAGCCGACCCCGCGCCATGCCAAGGTGATCGACTTCGTCACGCCGGCCATGTTCGACGCCTATGCCGCGATCGCGCGCGCGAAGGGCTTCCTGCTCGTTGCGAGCTCGCCGCTGACGCGGTCGAGCTACCACGCCGGCGACGATTTCGCCAAGATGAAGGCAGCGCGCGAGGCGAAGCTGGCGAGGGTCGCATGAAGATCCTCCCCGGAACGGGGAGGGGGACCATCCGCAGGATGGTGGAGGGGGCGTGCCACGAGCGTCACACTCGCGGAGGCCCTCCGTCGGCCTGCGGCCGCCACCTCCCCGTGCCGGGGAGGATGTAGATGCCCCGCCACTCCGAAACACGCCGCTTGCCCTACACCCCAGAGCAGATGTTCGACCTGGTCGCCGATGTCGGCCGCTATGCCGAATTCTTGCCCTGGGTCTCGGCGATCCGCATCCGCTCGAACAGCGCGACCGAACTCACCGCCGACATGATCGTCGGCTTCAAGGGGCTGCGCGAGACCTTCACCTCAAAGGTCGACAAGGAACGCCCCAACCGGATCCATGTCGAATATCTCGACGGGCCGCTCAAATATCTGCGCAACGACTGGGTGTTCCGCCCCGACGGGACGGGCTGCGCGGTCGATTTCACGGTCGACTTCGCGTTCAAGAACCGCGTGTTCGAGATGCTCGCCGGGCAGGTGTTCGGCGCCGCATTGCGAAAGATGATCGGCGCGTTCGAGGAGCGCGCAGCCGTGCTCTATGCGTCGCCGTCGCCGTCAGGCGGGAGCAGCAGTTCGAGCGCGCACAACGCGGCCTGAAGCCGCACGCCACCGCGGCCAAGGTCGCCGAAATCCTTGCGATCGGCGACGACATGCCCCGGATCGGCGCCCCGCTCGGCTCGCGCGAACACCACCGTGCCGACCGGTTTCTTCTCGGTCCCGCCGCCGGGACCGGCAACGCCGGTGATGGCGACCGCGATATCGGCACCGCTCGCCTCGAGCGCGCCTTGCGCCATGCTCCACGCGGTCGCCACCGACACCGCACCGAAGGTCTCGAGCACGTCGGCGCTGACGTTGAGCATGTCGAGCTTGGCGTCGTTCGAATAGGTGACGTACCCGCACTCGAACATTTCGGACGATCCCGGGATTTCGGTCAGCGCCGCCGCGACGAGTCCGCCGGTGCAGCTTTCGGCCAGCGTCACACGACGTCCGGCGGCGAGATTGGCGGCGACGACCTTGCGCGCGGCCTCGACCAGTTCGGCCGGGAGGATCGTGTCGCGCTTATCCATGGGTCGAGCAGATCGTGAAAGGCGCGCGCGTCTTGGAATATTCGTTGCCGATCAGGAACAGCTGCACCACGAGCGCCGCGGTATTGGCGACCGGCAGCGGGGCGAGCAAACCGGTGATCCGGTCGATCCGTGGACAATCGCCGGGCTTGAGGTTCTTGACCACAAGCGGCCCGAGCAGAGTACCGACGAGAGGACGGATCACGTCGGGGTCCATCCCGCGGAACTGGTCACCTCCCAGCTTGCCGATCGCAGGCTTCGCCGCGGTCCAGGCCGCATCGCCATCGACGCGGTAGCGCGCGACCAGTGCCGGCAGACCGGCGCGAAGCGTCGCGGTCGGGGGCAGTGCCGAAGCGCAGGCCTTCCCGACCGAGTCGAGCACGTCGGGCAATGCGACGAGCACGAGCGATTGCCCCTCCTGCTCGGTCAGGCACGGCAGGTCGGTCGGCGCGGCCGACGCAGCGACCGTCGCGGTCGCCCCGAACCATAATGCCGCGAGTGTCGTCAGCCGCTTCATCGCTTGCTCCCCGGAACCCGCACCGTCGCCGCCGCCTGCGCGGCAATGCCTTCGCCGCGCCCGGTGAAGCCGAGCTTCTCGGTCGTCGTCGCCTTGATGCTGACCTGATCCGCGTCGAGCTGCAAGAGCTCTGCGATGCGGTCGCGCATCGCGGCGCGGTGCGGGCCGATCTTAGGCTCCTCGCACATCAAGGTAAGGTCGACGAAATCGATGATCCCGCCGCGATCGGTGATCAGCGAGGCGGCGTGCTGAAGGAACTGCGCCGAGTCGGCGCCGCGCCATTGCGGGTCGCTCGGCGGGAAGTGCGTACCGATATCCCCCGCGGCGATCGTGCCGAGCAGCGCATCGGTGATCGCGTGGAGCGCGACATCGGCGTCGCTATGCCCCGACAGACCCTTGTCGTGCGGGATCTTGACGCCGCCAAGCCAGAGTTCCTCGCCGACTTCGAGCCGGTGGACGTCGAAGCCGGTCGCCATGCGCGTGCGCAGCGTCGTGGCGAGGCGGTCCTCGGCGGCGGCGAAATCTGCGGGGTGGGTGATTTTCTCGAGCATGGGGTCTCCTGCGACCAGCGCGACGCTGCCGCCGGCGGCGCGCACCATCTGCGCGTCGTCGGTCGGTTCGTCGCCCGATCCGTCATCTGGCCAGCCGCGATGCGCGGCGAGGGCGGTGGGAAAGAGGAAGGCTTGCGGCGTCTGGATGCGGTGGAGCGAGTCGCGCGGCACGGTTTCGCCCAGCGCGGCTTCACCCTTGGCGAGCGTGTCGGCGACGGGGAGGGCGGGGACCGCGCCGTCATGGTCGCCGAGCGCGCCGAGCAGCCGGTTGATGACGGCGGCGCTGAGGAACGGCCGGGCAGCGTCGTGGATCAGCACGCGCTCGACCTCGCCCGTCGCCCCGGCGGAGGCCGGGGCCGCTGCGTTGCTCGCGTCGTCCGCGGGAACGAGGCGGCTCCGGCCTCCGCCGGGGCGACGATCAAGCGCCTCCAACCCAGCCAGCACCGATAGCCGTCGGCTTGCTCCGCCGATCACAAACTCGACCTCACCCACCGCCTCGCGCAACGCTGCTTCCTGCCCCGCCCCAATCACCACGATCACGCGCTCGATCGCCGGATGCGCCGCCAGCGCGGCATAGGAATAGGCCAGCACGGCCTTGCCGCCGAGCGGCGCATATTGCTTGGGGATCTTGCTGCCCGAGCGGACGCCAGTGCCGGCGGCGACGATCAACGCAGCGGTGCTAGGGGTGTTCATGCGATGAGCGCCTAGCCCAACCGCGCACGCCCCGCCAGCCCAGCCACGCATGCTTGCCGCTCCACCCGCTTTCCCCTATAGGCTGCCCGTTTTTCAGGCAGACCTATCCCCGTGACTTCCCGCCTCGCTCCGCTCCAGATCGGCCCCGTGACGATCGCCTCGCCGGTGATCCTCGCGCCGATGACCGGCGTCTCCGACATGCCGTTCCGCACGCTGGTGCGGCGCTACGGCTCGGGCCTCAACGTCACCGAGATGGTCGCGAGCCAGGCCGCGATCCGCGAAACGCGCCAGTCGCTGCAAAAGGCCGCCTGGGCGCCGATCGAGAATCCTGTGTCGATGCAGCTCGTCGGCTGCACGCCGTACGAAATGGGCGAGGCGGCCAAGCTCAGCGAGGATCGCGGCGCGGCGATCATTGACATCAACATGGGCTGCCCGGTGCGCAAGGTCACCAATGGCGACGCCGGCTCGGCGCTGATGCGCGATCTCGACACTGCAGGCGCGATCATCAAGGGCGTGGTCGACGCGGTCAGCGTGCCCGTCACGCTGAAGATGCGGATGGGGTGGGACCATGCGTGCCTCAACGCGCCGCAACTCGCGCAGATCGCGCAGGACCTCGGCGTCAAGCTCGTCACCGTCCACGGCCGCACGCGCAACCAGATGTACAAGGGCAATGCCGACTGGGCGTTCATCCGCTCGGTCAAGGACGCGGTCAGCATCCCGGTGATCGCCAATGGCGACATCACTTCGATCGAGGACGCCGAGACGGCGCTCGATCAGTCTGGCGCCGACGGCATCATGATCGGCCGCGGCGCTTATGGTCGTCCGTGGTTGCTCGGCCAGGTGATGGAATGGTTCGCCACCGGCCGACGCGTGCCCGATCCTTCTATCGAAGAACAATATGGCGTGATCGCCGAACATTACGAAGCGATGCTCAGCCATTACGGCAACGAAACCGGCGTCAACATGGCGCGCAAGCATATCGGCTGGTACACGCGCGGGCTCCACGGCTCGGCCGAGTTCCGCAACAAGGTCAACCAGATCCCCGATCCCAAGGTCGTGCAGGCGATGCTCGCCGAGTTCTACGCCCCCTGGTGCAGCCGCGCCGCCGCGTGAAGGCGATCGGGGGCCCCGATTTCGCCGAGCTGTTCGCAGCGCTCCCGGTTGCGGTGCTCGTCGTCGATGATGCGGGGTGCATCGTCTTCGCCAATGCCGAATGCGAAACGCTGCTCAATCTGTCCGAGCGCGCGATGCTCGGTCATCCACTCGTCTCGGTGATGACCCCGCCGAGCCAGCCCAACGCCCGCGACAATCACGGGCTCGCCGCGTTCGACACCGAGATCGCGCTCAAGCGCGGCGGCAAGATCCGCGTCGATTATATCGAGACGCGAGTCGCGGATCACCCCGGCTGGCACACGATCACGCTGCATCATGCCGCCACGTCGCGCAGAATGGGCCACAGCGCCGACCGGGCGGCGGCGGCGCGCGCCGCGATCGGTGCGGCGGCGATGCTCGCGCACGAGATCAAGAACCCGCTCTCGGGGATTCGCGGCGCGGCGCAATTGCTGTCGAAGGGGAAGGGCGCCGAAGAACTCACCACGCTGATCACCACCGAGGTCGATCGCATCGCCGCGCTGATCGACCGGATGCAGGACTTTACCGACACCCGGCCGCTCAAGCTCGCGCCCGAGAACATCTATCCCTTGCTCGGCCACGCGCGTCGCGTCGCGCTCGCCGGCTTCGCGCAGCATGTGACGATCGAGGAGCGCTTCGACCCGTCCTTACCGAGCGTCCAGATCGACCGCGATGCGACGCTCCAGGTCGTGCTCAACCTGCTGAAGAACGCGAGCGAGGCGACGCAGGAGCAGGCCGATGCGCGGATCACGCTCGCCACCGCCTATCGCCACGGCATGGCGGTCGCGCCCGCGCCGGGCAAACCGCGCCGCCCGCTGCCGATCGAAATCTGCGTGATCGACAATGGCCCGGGCCCGCCCGCGGACATAGCCGAGCATCTGTTCGACCCGTTCATCTCGGGCAAGCCCGAAGGGCAGGGGCTCGGCCTCGCTTTGGTCGACAAGCTGGTGCGCGACATGGGCGGGATCATACAGTTCGCGCGCGAGGGCGCGCCGCCGATGACCGTCTTTCGCATCCTCCTCCCGCGAGGCGATTCATGACGCGCACCGGCCGCATCCTCGTGCTCGACGACGACGCAGCGATCCGCACCGTCGTCGGCCAGGCGCTCAAGCGCGACGGGCACCGCGTGCTGACCGCCGCGACGATCGCCGAGGCCGAAGTGCAGCTCGCCACGGCTTTGCCCGACGTGCTGATCAGCGACGTCAAGCTGCCCGACGGCAACGGGCTTGATCTGGTCGACCGCGTCGTGCGCGCGCATCCGGGACTTCCCGTCATTGTGCTGTCGGCGCAGAACACGCTGACGACGGCGGTGCGCTCGACCGAGGTCGGTGCATTCGATTATCTGCCCAAGCCGTTCGATCTCGATGCGCTCTCGCGCACCGTCCAAAGCGCGCTGGCACGCGGCTCGGGGGGCGAGGCCGAGCCGATCGAGGCGGAGGATCGCGCGCTGCCGCTGATCGGGCGTTCGCCCGCGATGCAGGACGTCTACCGCATCATCGCGCGCGTCGTGTCGAACGATTTGACCGTGCTCGTCTCGGGCGAATCGGGCACCGGCAAGGAATTGGTCGCGCGTGCGATCCACGATCTCGGGCCGCGCCGCCGTTCGCCCTTCCTCGCACTCAACATGGCGGCGATCCCGCGCGAACTGATCGAGGCCGAGCTGTTCGGGCATGAACGCGGCGCCTTCACCGGCGCGCAGGCGCGATCGGCGGGGCGGTTCGAGCAGGCGGCTGGCGGCACGCTGTTCCTCGATGAAATCGGCGACATGCCGATGGAGGCGCAGACGCGGCTGCTCCGCGTCCTGCAATCGGGCGAGTTCACCACGGTCGGCGGCGCACGGACGATTCGCGCCGACGTCCGCATCGTCGCGGCGACCAATCGCGAGCTTGGTCAGCTCGTCGCGACGGGGCAGTTCCGCGAGGATCTGTTCTACCGCCTCAACGTCGTGCCGGTGACGCTCCCGGCGCTGCGCGCCAGACGGCAGGACATCGCCCTGCTCGCGCGCCACTTCCTCGACCGCGCCGCCGAGGACGGGCTGCCGCGCAAGCAGCTCGATATGGATGCGATCGCGGTGCTCGAAGCCTATGACTGGCCGGGCAACGTCCGCGAGCTCGAGAACATGATGCGCCGCATCGCCGTGCTCGCGCGCGACGAGCGGATCGATGCCGGCGAGATCCGCGCAATGCTCGGCAGCGCGATGCCGTCGGTCGCTACGCCCGGCGATGCGGGAATCGACGCCGCGATTCGCGCGCGCATCGAGCGACTCGCGATCGAGGAGCCGGCGGCGCTCGACGACGGGACGCTCTACGACCGGATCATCGCCGAGGTCGAACGCCCGCTGATCGAGGCGCTGCTCGCACGGCACGGGCAAAATCAGTTGCGCACGGCGCGGGCGCTCGGGATCAACCGCAACACGCTGCGAAAGCGGCTCGATCTGCTGGGGATCGATCCCTGAACGACGCGCCCGGACGCCCGATCGGTACGGAACTGCGACAGAAACCCGATTTGTGTGTTTTCCTTGCAACGCTGGCGTTGTAGCAATGTCACGATGAGCGATGCTTCGGCCTCTTCTGTTCCCTTCGCCGCGCCGCGGTCGTGGATCGGCGTGACGCCTGCGCTCGAGCTTTCGGTCGTCGGCATCGCGGTCGCGATTGCGGTCGCGAGCTATTTCGTGATCGCGAGCGGCGCCGTCTCGCAGAGCCTGCTCAGCCCGGGCGTGGTCGCGTTGCTGCTCGTCTCGAACCTGCTGCCCGGCGTCGCCCTGCTCGTCTTGCTCGGACGCCGTGTCGCGATGCGCCGCGCGGCGCGTTCGCCGATCGGCGGGCGCGGACGGCTGCACGTCCGGCTGGTCGCGATCTTTTCGATGATCGCCGCGGTGCCGACGCTGCTCGTCGTGATCTTCGCGTCGTTACTGTTCCAGTACGGCGTGCAGTTCTGGTATTCCGACCAGGCGCGCGACATGATCGAGAACGCGACGGGCGTCGCCTCGACCTCCTACCAGCAGATGCTTAAGCGTTGGCAGCAGGCGACGGTGATCGCTGCGCAGGACATTGGCGGCCTGCCCGAATTCAAATCGGGGTCGCCCGCGTTCGAGAACATCTTTTTCTACCAGATCTATTTCCGCAGCCTGTCCGACGGGTTCATTTTCGCCGCGAGCCCGGGAAACGACATCCAGCTGCTGCATGCGATCAATCCCGACAAGCTCGACCTCCGCAACGAAATCACCGCGACCGATCTCGACCGCGTGCGCGGCGGCGCGCCGAGCGTGACGACCGTCAAGGGCAATCGCATCGAGACGCTGACCGCGATCCCCGGGACCGCCGACCGCTATTTCCTCAGCGTCGCGATCTCCGACGTCAAGGTGATGGAGGAACAGTCGCGGCGCAGCACCCAGGTCCTTGCAACCTATCGCGACCTGCTCGTCAAGGCCCGCTCGCTGCAGCTCAAGTTCAACGCTGCCTTGCTCGCGATCTCGCTGTTGATCGTCGCGATCGCGGTGTGGATCGCGCTCGCCGTCGCCGATCGGCTTGTCCGACCCGTCGGCGAACTCGTCGCCGCCGCGCACCGCGTCGCCGCGGGCGATCTCGGCGCGCGCGTGCCGACGCCGACCACCGACGACGAGGTCGGGACGCTCGCCAACGCGTTCAACGGCATGACCAGCCGGCTTCAGGCGCAGAACAGCGCGCTCGAGAGCCGCCGCGCGCTGATCGAGGCAGTGATGTCGGGCGTCACCGCAGGCGTGATCTCGGTCGCGCCCGACGGCACGATCCGCCTTATCAACCGCTCGGCGATGACCTTGCTCGAAAGCGTCGAGGAGACGCTGGCGGGCAAGCCGCTCAGCCTGATCTCGCCCGAGCTCGCTGCCCTGGTCGAAGGCAAGGAGCGCGAGGCGATCGTCGAGCTCGGCGCGGGGGGCGGCGAGGCGCGTACGCTCGCGGTCAAGGTGACGCGCGCCGCGGAAGGCCCGATCCTGACCTTCGACGACATCACCGGCCAGTTGCTCGACCAGCGCCGCGCCGCCTGGTCCGATGTCGCACGCCGCATCGCGCACGAGATCAAGAACCCGCTGACCCCGATCCAGCTCGCCGCCGAACGCCTCCAGCGCCGCTACGGCAAGCAGATCGACCCCGAGGACACGACCTTCGCGCGCCTGACCGAGACGATCATCCGCCAGGTCGGCGATCTTCGGCGGATGGTGGACGAATTCTCCTCCTTCGCGCGGATGCCAAAGCCGGTGTTCCGCGAGGAATCGCTGGTCGATCTCGCGCGCCAGACGATGTTCCTTCACGAGGTCGCGCATCCCGGCATCGTCTTTACGCTCACGCATGACGATCCCGGCCCGATCCTGGTGTGCGACCGTCGGCAGATCGGCCAGGCGCTGACCAACATCGTCAAGAACGCGGTCGAGGCGGTCGAGGCCCATCCAGACGCGCGCGCGGCCGAGATCGCGATGACGGTCGGCGAAGGGCAGGGCCATATCACGCTGACCCTCGCCGACACCGGCATCGGGCTGCCCGCCAATCGCGACCGGATCGTCGAGCCCTATGTCACGACACGCGCGCGCGGGACCGGGCTCGGCCTCGCGATCGTCAAGAAGATCGTCGAGGAGCATTGCGGTACGATCGCCTTCGATGACCGCCCCGGGGGGGGCACGATCGTCACCGTGCGTTTCGACACGGCGATGCTCGCCACGCTAGACCAGGGCGACGGAGGCGATGGGGGCATCGCCGACGCGCCCGCACCCGCCCTTTTGCAGAACCGGACCTGAGCCATGCCCCTCGACATTCTCGTCGTCGATGACGAACGTGACATCCGAGACCTCGTAGCCGGCGTCCTCGAGGACGAAGGCTATGGCGCGCGCGTCGCCGCAGACAGCGACTCGGCGCTCGAGGCGATCTCGGTGCGGCGCCCGTCGCTCGTGCTGCTCGACGTCTGGCTCCACGGCTCGCGGCTCGACGGGCTCGAGCTGCTCGACGAGATCAAGCGGCGCGACCCGTCGATCCCGGTGCTGATGATCTCGGGCCACGGCAATCTCGACACAGCGGTCGCCGCGATCCGCCGCGGTGCCGCCGATTTCATCGAGAAGCCGTTCGAGGCCGAACGCCTGCTGCTGATGGTCGCGCGCGCGACCGAGACCGAGAGCCTCCGCCGCGAGATCGCGTCTCTCCGCGAGTCGGTCGGGCAGAACAACGATCTCACCGGCAATTCCGCCGCGATCAACGGCGTCCGCGCGACCTTGAAGCGCGTCGCCGCGACGGGCAGCCGCGTGCTGATCATGGGTTCGGCCGGCGTCGGCAAGGAAGTCGCCGCGCGGCTGCTCCACGGCTGGAGCCAGCGTGCCAATGCGCCGTTCGTCATCGTCAATGCCGCAAGGATGACGCCCGAGCGCGTCGAGGAGGAGCTGTTCGGCGCCGAGGAAGCGGGGCAACTCGTGCGCTCGGGGCTGCTCGAACAGGCGCATGGCGGAACGCTGTTCCTCGACGAAATCGCCGACATGCCGCTCGCCACGCAAGGCCGCATCCTGCGCGTGCTGACCGACCAGAGCTTCAGCCGCGTCGGCGGGCAGCGCATCGTCAAGGTCGACGTCCGCGTCGTCTCGGCGACCGCGCGCGACCTGACGCACGAGATCGCCGAGGGGCGCTTTCGCGAGGATCTCTATTACCGCTTGAACGTCGTCCCCGTCGCGATCCCGGGCCTCGCCGAGCGGCGCGAAGACATCCCCGCGTTGATCGACCATTTCATGGCGCACTACGCCTCGGAACGCCGTGTCCCGACTCCCGAGGTCGCGCCCGACGCGATGGTCGCGCTGCAATCGTACGAATGGCCCGGCAACGTCCGCCAGCTCCGCAACATCGTCGAACGCACGATCATCATGGCGCCCGGCGACCGGATCGGGCGGATCGACCTCGACATGCTGCCCGCCGACATCCTCGGCGATCCCGGCGAGCTGGGCGGGAGCGGGACGGCAATCATGGGTTCGCCGCTACGCGAAGCGCGCGAGACGTTCGAGCGCGAGTATCTGCGTGTGCAGATCCGGCGCTTCTCGGGGAATATCTCGCGCACCGCGAACTTCATCGGGATGGAGCGCTCGGCGTTGCACCGGAAGCTGAAACTGCTCGGGATCACCGAGGTGCGGGAGGATTGAGGGGCGGGCGGGGAAGGACGTGGTGATCCTTGTCGCGTCCGGTTTCGCGACGATCGGGCAGTTGCATGCGTCCGGAGCCTCGCGTCTCCGCTCTGCTGCCGATCGCCAACGCGGGGTTGAGACCTTGCGCGGAAGTGCGTTGAAGGTTTCGGCCCGACTTTATACGAGCGCTGGCTTGGTTGCCTCAATTGCCTCGCGACCCGCTACGCGTCTGAAGCCGGATCGTCAGAATTTCGGATTGCAATGAATTATCGCCATTCCTTCCATGCCGGCAACAGCGCCGACGTCGTCAAGCACAGCCTCCTGATCGCCCTCGTGCGGGCCTTGCAGCTGAAACCGGGCGCGCTCACCCTGATCGACACGCACGCCGGCTGCGGGCTGTACGATCTGGGTGGCGAGGATGCCCAGCGCACCGGCGAGTCGACGCACGGGGTGGTGCGCGCCCTTGCCGACCCGAACCCCTTGCTGAACGACTACCGCACCGCCGTGCAGGCGGTGAATGTCGGGGCCGAACCACAGCTCTACCCCGGCTCGCCGCAGATCCTGGCGCAGCTTCTGCGTCCGCAGGATCTGCTGATCCTCAACGAAAAACATCCCGACGACGCCTATACCCTGCGCGGCGTGATGCGCGGCACGTCCGCTGCCGTGCATGAGCGCGACGCCTACGAACTCTGGCTGGCGGTGCTGCCGCCCCGCACCGCGCGCGGCGTGGTGGTGGTCGATCCGCCGTACGAGCAGACGGACGAACGCGAACGGATCACCGCCACGCTTGCCGCCGCTCACCGCAAATGGGCGCATGGCGTGACGGTGATCTGGTATCCGCTGAAGGATCGCGCCACGCATGCACGGTGGAAGGGGCAGCTCCGCAGGCTCGGCATCCCGAAAATGCTGTCGGTGGAGCACTGGCTGTACGACGAGGATCAGCCCGGCAGCTATAACGGCGCCGGGCTTTATATCGTCAACCCGCCCTATGCCTTCGCGCAGGCGCTGCCGCCTCTGCTACAGACCCTGCGCGCCGCGTTGGCGCCGGAGGGGCATAGCGGCGAATTGACGGCCGAATGGCTGGGTAATTGAACGAAATCCTCATCGGCCGCGCCGTGCAAGCCGGCAGGCGATCGAGCGCCGCCAACACGAGACCACATCCTTTCCAAAACCCACCCGCTGGACGAACCGCCCCAGACACCCTAAATCACCCTCAGCGCCAATCAGGCGCATCTCGACGCCGGAACCGGCGCACTGCGGGAACCACCCGCCAAAAACATAGGATCGACCGATGGCCGACAAGCACACTTCGCTGCAAGACCTGTTCCTCAATGCGCTCCGCCGCACCAAGACGCCGATCACGATGTTCCTCGTCAAGGGCGTCAAGCTCCAGGGCATCGTCACCTGGTTCGACAATTTCTCGGTTCTGCTCCGCCGCGACGGCCAGTCGCAGCTGATCTACAAGCACGCGATTTCGACGATCATGCCGTCGAACAGCGTCGATATCGATGCGATCGTCAACGCCGTCGGCGAAGCCCAGCGCAAGCAGCCGTTGCTCCAGGAAATCTTCCTCAACGCGGTGCGCAAGTCCGAGGACAATGTCACGATGTTCCTCGTCAACGGCGTGATGCTGCAGGGGCAGATCGCGGCGTTCGACCTGTTCTGCATGCTGCTCCAGCGCGACGGCATGGCGCAGCTCGTCTACAAGCATGCGGTTTCGACGATCCAACCCGCGCACCCCCTCAATTTGGCTGATGAAACAGCAGGTTCGGACGAAGATTGACCACAGGTTTCGAACGTGACCGCGACGACGTAGCGCGCGGTGCCAAGGCGGTCGTGGTGTATCCAGACACCGGCGTATCGACCCGCGATGCCGAGGCAAGACTGGCGGAAACCGCTGGGCTCGCGATGGCGATCCATGTCGAGGTGGTCGATCGCGTCGCGATCAAGGTCCGCACGCTCCAGCCCTCGACGCTGATCGGCAAAGGTCAGCTCGAGGCGCTCGCCGCGACGGTGCGGATGGGGGAAGCCGAGCTCGTCGTGTTCGACGCGAGCCTCACCCCGGTGCAACAGCGCAACCTCGAAAAGGCGCTGTCGGCCAAGGTGATCGACCGTACGGGGCTGATCCTCGAGATCTTCGGCGAGCGCGCCGCGACCGCCGAAGGACGCCTGCAAGTCGAACTCGCGCATCTCGATTACCAGGCGGGGCGGCTCGTGCGCAGTTGGACCCATCTCGAACGTCAGCGCGGTGGCTTCGGCTTCCTCGGCGGCCCGGGCGAGACGCAGATCGAGGCCGATCGGCGCTTGATCCGCGACCGCATGGCGCGGTTGAAGAAGGAGCTCGAACAAGTCTCGCGCACCCGCGGCCTCCACCGCGACCGGCGCCAGCGCGCGCCGTGGCCAGTGATCGCGCTCGTCGGCTATACCAACGCGGGAAAATCGACGCTGTTCAACCGGATGACCGGGGCCGACGTCATGGCGGAGGATCTGCTCTTCGCGACGCTCGACCCGACGCTGCGCCAGATCGCGCTGCCCGGGATCGACAAGGCGATCCTGTCGGACACGGTCGGCTTCGTCTCCGAACTCCCGACCCAGCTCGTCGCGGCGTTCAAGGCGACGCTCGAGGAAGTCGTCTCGGCCGATCTGCTGATCCACGTCCGCGACATCGCGCATCCCGATACGCTGGTGCAGCGCGACGATGTTGAGACCGTGCTGCGCGATATCGGCGTCGACACCTCGGTGCCGCGGATCGAGGCCTGGAACAAGCTCGATCTGCTCGACGACGACGAACGCGCCGAATGGCTCGGCGAGGCGGCGCGGCGCGACGATGTCGTGGCGATCTCGGCGCTGAGCGGGGAAGGGGTGGCGGGCCTGCTCGACACCGTCGCCGGACTGCTGACCGCGAGCCATCGGCGCTACACGATCCTGCTCGATGCCGGCGACGGCGCGGGGGCGGCGTGGCTGCATGCGCATGGCGATGTGCTGAGCCAGAGCGTCGAGGGCGCGCAGGCGATCTATGAGGTCCGGATGGCCGAGCGCGACTATGAGCGCTTCGCCCAGCGCTGACGGAGTCGACCCGGGACTTCTCGCGGGGTGGGTCGCGGCGCGGTCGATCGCGCGCGGGCTGCCCGCGCCGGTCGCCGTTCATGGCGGCTGGCGGGTCGATACCCATAGCGACGTCGAATGGTGCCGCTACATCTCCGCGCGTCCCGATAGCGCGATAGCGGCGCTCGCGCGGACGATCGCGCGGCCGCGGGTGTTTATCAAGGTCTGTGCCGACGACGCCGCGTTGCTCCGGCTGCTGCCCGATGGATGGACGCTGCAGGATCGCGCCTGGGTGATGACGAGCACGGCCGACCCGCCCGCGCGCAGCCTGCCGTCGGGCTATACGCTTGCGCTTGAGGAGATAGACCACGTCATCGCGGCCACGATCACCGCGCCCGACGGGACGCTCGGCGCGAGTGGCTATGCGGTCGAGACGGCGGGGGTCTTTGCGTATGATCGGATCCGCACCAGCGCCGATCACCAACGGCGCGGGCTCGGCCATGTCGTCATGACGTCGCTGCGCACGCAGCGGCGGTCCGGCGCGTCGCGCGAAATACTCGTCGCGACCGACCAGGGAAGGGCGCTCTACTCGAGCCTCGGCTGGACCGTGCAGAGCCCCTATGCAAGCGCGCTCAGCCCTGTTTGGGGCGCTTGATCGACTGCCACAGCGCTTCTTGTTCGTCGAGCGACAGCGCGGAGAAGCCATCGCCCGCAGCGTCTTCCATCGCCTTGAAGCGCCGTTCGAACTTGGCGTTGCCGCGGCGCAGCGCCGCCTCGGGATCGACCCCGAGTTTCCGCGCCCAGTTCACCACCGAGAAGAGCAGGTCGCCGATCTCGTCCTCACGTTCGTCGTGTGTCGTAGCCGCGTCGATCTCGGCGATCTCTTCGAAGATCTTGGCGCGCGGCCCCGCGGTATCGGGCCAGTCGAACCCGGTGCGCGCGGCGCGCTTCTGCAGCTTCTCGGCGCGGAGCAAGGCGGGCAGGCCGACCGCGACGCCGTCGAGCGCACCCCCGGCGCCCTTGGCGGCGCGTTCCTCGGCCTTGATCTGTTCCCAGCGCTGCGATCCGCCCGCCGTGGCGTCGCCGAAGATGTGGGGGTGGCGGCGCTCCATCTTGTCGCTGATCGCCCCCACCACGTCGGGCAGCGCGAAAAGCCCGGCCTCCTCGGCGATTCGGCTGTGGAACACGACTTGCAGCAGCAGGTCGCCGAGCTCGTCCTTGAGATCGGCCATATCGTCGCGCGCGATCGCGTCGGCGACTTCATAGGCTTCCTCGATCGTATAGGGCGCGATGCTCGCGAAATCCTGCGCGACGTCCCATTCGCATCCGGTCTCGCGGTCGCGCAGCCGCGCCATGATGCTGACGAGGCGGCCGATCATCGGTAGGCCGTTCGGGTCGGGGCAGGAAAGGGTCGGTGCATCGGATCTCGCGCTCGCTCGACTATGTCGCCGTCGCCTAGCGCAAAGCACGCATCGATGCGATGCCGGAAAGTCGCGAGCGGCTGGCGCGGTCAGCGGTGCGGGGCCGATCGGCCGACCGTCATGCCGCCGGGCGTCACCGCACGCGGGTGCGCGGGGGTCGCGTCGGGGTCGAGCAACAGCGCTTGCGCCTGATCGGCGAGCAGACGGACATTGCCCGTCCGGGCATCGCGCAGCAGTTCGGCGACCGCCTGGGCCTGCGGCCAGCTGCCGAGCCCCGAGCGCGCGTTGATGTGCCCCGCGAGGCCCATATCGACCAGCCCGGCACCCCATTTCCGCGCGAGCGCCTGCGATTCGGCGAGCGTGGCGTACGGATCGTCTTCGCTCGCAACGAGCAGCGAGACGAATGGGAGCGCACGGCGCGGATCGTTGCCGAAGCGCGCAATGCGCGGATCGAGCGCAGCGCGCTCGGTCGCGGGCGGGGCGACCAGCAGCGCGCCGAGCACCGAGGACGCGCCGCTCGGGCCAAGCGCGTTCGCCCACCAGGTGACCGCCTGGCACCCGAGGCTATGCGCGACCAAAACGACCGGCCCGCGCGCGGCGGTGACGGCTTGGTCGATCCGGCTCATCCAGACGGTGCGATTGGGATTGTCCCAATCGCCCAGCTCGATCCGATGCGTATCGGCGCGCTCGCGTTCCCAGCGGGTTTGCCAGTGATCGGTCCCCGAGCCGAGCAATCCGGGAACGGTGAGGATGACGGGCGAGATCATGCCGCACCCGCGCGATGCGATGCGGCGTTCGCCCGGGGGGCAGCAAGCATGGACGACATCGTCAATTCCGATCGTTGTGCTGGGAGATGATCCCGCATCGCGCCGGAGGCTTCCACCGTGACTTTCTTGGTGTCGCTAAAGCTCGGCTTTCCCCATCACGGGACACCGCACGGATCCGTCGTCGCGTCGCGTTTTTGGTCGCTATATGGATTGCAGGGACCGCGGCGCGCCGATTCCGACCATGAGCGCCGCGCGATATTTAGGGGGACGACGGCCCCATTGGCCCAAAAGGCCACTAGCTCACAGTCCGATAATATACATTATGTAAAATAAGGTCGTATTCTGGGGATCGTTGGATCTGTTCACGGGCCCGACGCCGCGCCCTGCCAAAGCGTCACGAGGATGAACAACACACCAAAGATCGCAACCCAAGCCAATGCGAGTTTGATCGCATCGCCGATCGGCAGACGCCGCGCGACGAGCGCGCTGAGCGGCAGGATCAGCACCAGCGCATACAGCACGATCGTCATCGTGCCGTCGATCACAGGACCCGTTCCAATCCGTCATACCCCGGCTCGACACCCGGCGGCAGTTCGGCGACGAGCGTCGCATAGTCCATCGACTGGTCCACATGCGTCAGCACCGCATGCCCCGGCCGGAACGCCTCGATCCAACCGAGCACGCTCGGCAGATCGGCATGCGATGGATGCGGGCGCCGCCGCAGCGCATCGACCACCCACAGGTCGAGCCCCTGATACAGCGTCGCCATATCCGCCGTCATCGCGCTGAAATCGGTGGCATATCCGATCGCCTTTCCGCCACTCGCGAACCGCAGCCCGGCCGAGACGAACGGGCCATGCGGCTGCTCGACCGTGCTGACGGTGATGTCGCCGATCGTGATCGTATCGGGGAGAGCCTCGATCACCACCGTCGGCGGATAGCCGTCATGCCCGCGAAAGACGTAGCTGAAACGGCGTTCGAGCATCGCCTTCAGCTCCGGGCGCGCCAGACCGCGGACCGGTTGCCCCATGGCGTGAAACACCTGCCGCAGATCGTCGATGCCATGCGTATGGTCGGCATGATCGTGCGTCCAGATCACCGCATCGAGTGTAGCCACCCCGGCCGCGAGCAACTGTTCGCGCATATCGGGTCCGGTATCGACGAGGATCCGCGTGCTCGCGCTCTCGATCAGGATCGACGCCCGCAGGCGCCGATTGCGCGGGTTCGTCGGGTCGCATGCACCCCAGTCATTGCCGATCCGCGGCACGCCCGATGACGTGCCGGAACCGAGGATCCGCAGCTTCATACGCGCGTCTTGGTGAACAAAGCGTGAAAGTTTTCCGCAGTCGCCGCGGCCAGCGCCTCGAGCGGCTCGCCGCGCAGTTGCGCGAGAAACGCCGCGGTGTCGGCGACGAACGCCGGCTCGCCGGTCTTTCCGCGATGCGGCACCGGCGCGAGGAACGGCGCGTCGGTCTCGATCAGCAGCCGATCGAGCGGGAGCCGCGCCGCGGTTTCCTGCAGATCCCTGGCGTTCTTGAAGGTCACGATCCCCGAAATCGAGATATAGCAGCCAAGGTCGAGCGCGATGTCGGCAAAGGCGCCGCTCGCGGTGAAGCAATGGATCACCGCGGGATAGGCCCCCTTCCCCATCTCGTCGCGCATAATCGCGGCGGTATCCTCCTCGGCGTCGCGCGTATGAACGACGAGCGGTAACTGCGTCGCGCGCGCCGCGGCGATGTGCGCGCGGAAGCTCGCGCGCTGGCGGCCGCGGTCGCTGTGATCGTAGAAATAGTCGAGCCCGCTCTCGCCGATCCCGACGACGCGCGCGTGCTGCGCGCGCTCGATCAGTCGCGCGGTGCCCACGTCGGGATGCTGGTCGGCTTCATGCGGGTGGATCCCGACGGTCGCCCAGACGTCGCTTTCGCGCTCGGCGGTCGTGATCACCGCATCCCATTCGCTCTCGCGCGTCGCGATGTTGAGCATCGCATGGACGCCGCGCGCGCGGGCGCGCGCGAGCACATCCTGCTGACCTTCGACCAGCCCCTTATAGTTGAGGTGGCAATGGCTGTCGGCGAACATCACGCCTCCATGAGGGATTCGAGCCGCGGAAACACGCCCGCCGGCGCCGGCAGCGCCAGGCCCGGCGCAAGTGGATGGCCGAGCGCTGCGAAGCTTCGCGCGTCCGCCGCCTGCGCGAGCAGGTCGAGCAACTTGTCGGCACCCCTAGGGATCGCCCAGCGCGCGAGGATCGCGATGCGGCGGATCGCCTCGGCGGCGTGATACAGGATCGTGTCGGCACGCTCGGGGTCCGTCTTGCGCACGCTCCACGGCGCCTGGTCGGCGAAATATTGGTTGGCGTCGCGCGCCGCCGCCCAGATCGCCTCGAGCGCGGTATGCAAAGCGAGATCGGTCATCGCGGTGTGCATGCCGGTCTCGGCGGCTTCGACGCTGGCGATCAGCGCATCCTCGGCCGCCGTCCGGGTACCCGTCGCAGGCACGATACCGCCGCACGCCTTGGCGATAATCGACAGACAGCGCTGCGCGAGATTGCCGAGATTGTTCGCGAGATCGGCATTGCACCGCGTCACGATCGCGTCCTCCGAATAGCTGCCATCCTGCCCGAAACTCACCTCGCGCAGCAGAAAGTAGCGTAGCGCGTCGACCCCGAAACGCTCGGCGAGTTCCATCGGATCGGTGACGTTGCCGACCGACTTCGACATCTTCTCGCCGCGGTTGAGCAGAAATCCGTGGCCGAACACCCCGCCCGGCAGCGGGATATTCGCACTCATCAGGAAGGCTGGCCAGTAAACCGCATGAAATCGCACGATATCCTTGCCGATGATGTGCAGATGCGCGGGCCAGAAGGTTTCGTACAGTTCGACATCGTCAGGATAGCCGACGCCGGTCAGATAGTTGGTCAGCGCGTCGACCCAGACGTACATCACGTGCCCCGGGCTGCCGGGAACCGGAACACCCCAGTCGAAGCTGGTGCGCGATACCGACAAATCGGACAGCCCGCCCTCGACGAAGCGCAGGATCTCGTTGCGCCGCGCCTCGGGGCGGATGAAGTCGGGGTTCGCGGCGTAATAATCGAGCAGCGGCTGCTGATATTTCGAGAGCTTGAAGAACCAGGTCTCCTCGGCGGTCCATTCGACCGGCGTCCCTTGCGGCGAAAGCTTAGCACCGCCCTCGCCTTCGACCAGTTCCTTCTCGTCGTAGAACGCCTCGTCGCGGACCGAATACCAGCCCTCGTAACGATCGAGATACAGATCGCCCGCTGCCTCCATCGCCCGCCAGATTGCCTGGCTCGCGCGATAATGATCCTCGTCGCTGGTACGGATGAAGCGATCGTACGAGATATCAAGAGCGTCGGCCATCGCCTTGAAATACCCGCTCATTTCATCGGCAAGCGCACGCGGCGTCAAGTCGCGCTTGCGCGCTTCCTGCACCATCTTGAGGCCATGTTCGTCGGTGCCGGTCTGGAAGCGCACCTCGCGGCCCAACTGCCGCTGGTAGCGCGCGATCGCATCGGTCGCGATCGCCTCATAGGCGTGCCCGATATGCGGGCGGCCGTTGGGGTAACTGATCGCGGTGGTGATGTAATAGGGTTCGGTCATGCCCGCCTCCTAGAACATCGCTCGGGGTTATTGAAGCCTCGGCGCGGCCGCTGCTCAGGCAGCCAGCCGCGCGACGATCCCCGCCATCTCATACACCGTCGCCTGCGCATCGAGCGTCAGCGCGCGCGCCGTCGCCGCGAGCGTGCGCGCGGCGTCATAGCCGTCGAGCGCGATCCGCAGCCGCTCGCCCTGCCGATCGGCGGCATGCGCCGCGATGAACGCCGGCGCGCGGTCGAGAAACGCCTCGTAGCGCTTCTGCGCCGCTTTCAGCGCAAGCGATTTGGCGAGCCGGACACGGCGGCCATTGCCCGGATCGCCCTCGCGCGCGATCACCGCCAGCGCCTGGTCGAGCGCCGCGAGATCGAGCCCAGCAAACCCGAGCGCGCGACCGGGCGATCCATGCGCGACGCCGATCAACGCCGACAGTTCGGCATCCTCGACGCTCGGCAGCAGATGGCCGAGCACCGACGTCATGGTTGCATCGTTCAACGGATCGAAGCGCAGCTGGCGGCAGCGCGAGCGGATCGTCGGCAGCAACCGCCCCGGGGCATGGCTGATCAGCAGGAAGATCGTGCCCTGCGGCGGTTCTTCCAAATTCTTGAGCAATGCGTTGGAGGCGCCCGGCCGCTCGAGGTCGTCGACCGAGTCGATGATCACCACGCGGCGGTCGGACATCGAGGGCCGCGTCGCGAACATCGGCCCGAGTGCGCGGACCTGCGCGATCGGGATACTGCGCGCGAGGTCGAGCCCGGTCTTGTCGCCTTCCTTAGGCTGGCGCGTCAGTTCGCGATAATCGGGATGCGAACCCGCGGCGATCAGCTTGCGCTGCGGATCGCTCTCGGGGACGTCGAAGCCGGGCGGCAGGTCGGCGCCCGCGCCTTGCGCGAGCACGCGCAACGCAGCCATGCGGGCGAAGGTCGCCTTGCCGATCCCTTCGGGGCCGGCAAACAGCCAGGCATGGTGCAACGCCCCGTTCGTCATCGCGGCGGCGAAGGCCTGATGCGCGGCGTCGTTGCCGAGCGGCAGCGTCATGGCAGCAGGTCCGCCAGCGCGGCGAGCACCGACGCGGCAACCGTGTCGAAGTCGGCCGCAGCGTCGATCAGGCGGAAGCGCTCGGGTTCGGCGGCGGCGAAACGGTGGAACGCAGCCGCGACGTCGGCATGGAACGCCGCCCCGCGCGCCGCGAAGCGATCGGCCGCCGCGCCGTCGCGCACCGCCGCGCGCGCGCGCCCCTGCTCGGGCGAGAGCTCGAGCACGAGCGTGCGATCGGGCAGCAGCCCGCGCGAACCGAAGCCGTGCAACGCAAGGACGGCTGCGTCATCGATCCCGCCCGCCACGCCTTGATACGCCCGGCTGCTGTCGAGGAAGCGATCGCAGATCACCCACCGCCCCGCCCCCAGCGCCGGCCGGATCGTCTTTTCGACATGATCGGCGCGCGCGGCGGCGAACAGCAAGGCTTCGCTATGCGGGCTCCAGCGCGATACCGCGCCCTGCATCAGCAGCGCGCGGATCGCCTCGGCGCCTTCGCTCCCGCCGGGTTCGCGGGTGACGAGCGCATCGATCCCGCGCGCGCCGAGCGCGGCGGCGAGGCGTTTCGCTTGCGTCGACTTGCCCGCCCCCTCCCCGCCCTCGAGCGAGATGAAGCGGCCCGTCACGGACATTGGCTCAAGCGCCGAACAGGCTCATCAGACCCGCCCAGGCGCGCCCGAAGAAACCGGCCTCGCTGACGTCGTTCGCCGCCACCAGCGGAAGGCGTTCGGCGGGCATGCCGGGCGTCACCACGACGAGATCGGCGATATGCTGGCCGGCCTTGATCGGCGCCTTGATCGGCCCGTCATATTGCACGCTGAGCTTCATCTCGCCCGCGGTGCCGGCCGGGAGCGTCGCGCTGAGATCGTTCGCGGCGACGAGGCCAACGGTGCGCGCGTTGCCGAGCTGGACCTCGGCGGTCTCGATCTGCTTGCCCTTGGCGAGGATCGGCTTGGCCTGCCACGCGCGGAAGCCCCATTCCATGAACTTGACCGATTCCTCGGCGCGCTGGCCCGAGCTGCCGAGGCCCGCCATCACCAGCACGAGCCGGCGACCGTTCTGCTGCGCCGAGCCGGTGAAGCCATAACCGGCTTCGTCGGTATGGCCGGTCTTGAGGCCATCGGCGCCCGACACGCGACCGAGCAACGGATCACGATTGGCCTGGTCGATCGGCTTCTCGCCGCCGAGGGTCTTGCCCCAGGTGAAGCTGCGCAGCGAGTAGAAGCGCTTGTAGAAATCGGGGAAGTCGCGGATCGTCGCCGAGGCGAGTTTGGCGAGATCGCGCGCGGTGACATAGGTCACGCCATTATCGGGCCAGCCGTTCGCGGTGCCGAAATGGCTGTTGCTCAGGCCGAGCTTGGCCGCCGCGCGGTTCATCCGCTCGGTGAACGCGCTCTCGGTCCCCGAAATCCCCTCGGCGAGCACGACGCAGGCATCGTTGCCCGACAGCGTGACGATCCCTTTCAGCAGATCTTCGACGCTGACTTCCTCGCCCGACGACAGGAACATCGTCGAGCCCTGCGAATGCCACGCGCGCCACGTCTCGGGGCGGACGGGGAATTTCTGGTCGAGCTTCAACTCGCCCGACTTGATCATCTCGAACGCGACATAGACCGTCATCATCTTCGCCATCGAGGCGGGCGGCATGCGGCGGTCGGCATCCTTCTGATACAGGATCGCACCCGACGACAGATCCTGCAGATAGGCGACCGGCGCCGGGGTTTGGAAATCGGGGGCGGCGACTGCCGGGCACGTTGCGGCAAAGGCGACGACAGCGGCGGCAAGCAGTTTCTGGCGCGAGGACATGCGGTTCGGTCTCGTTTTCAGTCGGTGTGGAAAATGCGTGCGTCAGCATAGCCGCGTCGCGCGGCGCCGTCACGTGCGCGCTGCGCCGCGGCGGGGTCGGCGAAGGGCCCGAGCTGGACGCGGTAGAGCTTGCCGAGCGGGACGACGCGTCCGCCGAGCTGCTTGGCGAGCCCCGCGGCGCGCTCGGCCGACGAGAGCGCAGCGACCTGGACCATCAGCCCGCCGCGCGCCGGGGCCGGCAGCGGCACAGGCTTTGCGTATGCGGGAGGCTGGGTCTCGGCCGCGGCGTGGGGCTTTGCCGGCGCGGGCCGCGGCGGAGCCGGCGTCGGCCGCGCCGCCGCGATCGGTGGTCGTGGCGAAGGGCGCGGCGCGGCGCCGACCGCTCGGTTCGGAAGCTTGTGCCGAAGCGCCGTGAGCAAGGTCGGCGGCGCGTCGAGCCGAGGCGATGCCGCTTGCCCGGCTTGTAGCGCGCGCAGGTCCTGCGGCGAAGCGACGACGGTGCGGACGCGAACCCCGGCATGCTCGCCCACGCCGAGCGCCTGCGCCGCCCCCGGCAACAGCGCGACCACCGCCCCGCCGCTCGGCGCGACGACCAGGGCGACGATCGTCCGTCCGGTGTCGAGCGCGGTCAGTTCGACCGGCGTCCCGGGGGCGAGCGTCGGATGACCGACGCCGATCGCGACACGGGCCCAGCGGCCTTCCGGCGGCGCAGCGAGCAGCGCGGCATAGCCGACGCCATCCTCATGGACCTCGCCCGAGGTTCCGCGCGGACCGGTGCCTTGCGCGACTTCTGGCGGCACGTCCTGCGGCGGCGCGGCGCTATCCGACGGCAAGGTCGGGTCGCGAAGATCACGTTGGAGCGTGGCAGCGTCCGGCGACACCGTGACGCCAAGCAGCGCCAAGCCAAGCAGCACCGTCACGCGCTTATTGCTCGACCGCGTCGGCGAGCAGGCCCACCGACAGCGCGTAGAAGTTCGAACAATTGTAATCGAGGATCACACGGTAATTCCCGGTCAGCAGATAGGCGGTGCGCCCGACACCATCCGGTTCGATCAGCGTCGCGAGCACCGTATCGCCCGGCCAGGCACGCGAAACCGGCGCGATCCCGAGCGCGCGCCACTCCGCCATCGTCTTCCACCCGCTGTGGCGCGCGAACACCCTGAGGCAACGCGGCGACAGCAAGCGATTGGTGATCTGGCTGCGGTCGAAGCTCGGCGGCACCGACACCGCCAGCCCCCACGGCTGCCCCGGGCGCCAGCCGGCATTGGCGAAATAATTGCCGATCGACGCGAGCGTATCGGCATGGCTCGACCAGATATCGGCGCGCCCGTCGCCATCGCCGTCGCGCGCGAGCCGCAGATAGATCGACGGCAGGAATTGCGGCCCGCCGGTCGCCCCCGCCCAGCTGCCGACGAGCTGCGACCGCGTCACGCCGCGGTCCAGCATCTGCAGCGAGGCGATGAACTCGTCGGCGAAGAGATCGCGTCGCCGCCCCTCATAAGTGAGCGTCGCCAGCGCGCGCGGCAGGTCGAACCCGCCCATCACGCGGCCATAGCTCGTCTCGTGCCCCCAGATCGCGACCATGATCGATTCGGGGACGCCGGTCTGCTGCTCGATCCGCCGCAGCCGCCAGCGCTCGGCCTGATACGCGCTGCGCCCGTTGGCGATCAGCGCGCTGCTCAAATGCTGCGCCTTGTACGGCGCGAAATCGGGGACGCCGGCGTTCGGATTGGCGCCGGGCTGCGCGCGGTCGAGCTCGATCACGCGCGGATTGAGCGTCAGCGTCGGGATTACCGCATCGAGCGTCGTACGGCTGACGCCCTTGGCCTCGGCCTTGGCGCGGAGCGTCGTCAGATAGCTCTGGAAACCCGCGTCGTCCTGCGCGCCGGCCGGCCCACCCAGCCCGAGACACAGCGCGATCGCTGCAGCGCCCTGAACGATCCGAGCGCGTAATGTGTGTTTGTCCCGCATTGCGCAACTTTGGCACAGCCGCCCGCGCACATGAACCCCCAAAGGCCCGCACTCCATCACAAACCGCGCACGCAGTGGCCCTTGCACGAACCGGGGCGGGATGGTTATGCGATCCATAGCGCGGAGAGATGGCCGAGTGGTTTAAGGCAGCGGTCTTGAAAACCGCCGTGGGTGCAAGCTCACCGTGGGTTCGAATCCCACTCTCTCCGCCACTTACCGCCACGATTTCGCGGCCGATCGGCCCCGGGCAATCGCGGAGTTTCCGTCGCGCCCCGCTGCTGCTACCATCGCCGGGTGGAAACAGAAACGCTCTCGACCGAAACGCTCGCCCCCGCCGAACCGATCACGCGCCAGCCACGCGGCAAGGGGCGACGCCTGCGCGGCGCGATCGCGCACAAGCTGGGCGTGGCGATCGTCTCGGGCGAGTTCGCGCCGGGCGAGACGCTGTCGAGCGAGGTCGTCTTCGCCGAGACGCTCGACGTCTCGCGCAGCGCGTATCGCGAGGCGATCCAGGTGCTGATCGCCAAGGGGCTGGTCGAGAGCCGTCCCAAGACGGGAACGCGCGTGCTGCCGCGCGATCGCTGGAACCTGCTCGATCCCGACGTGCTCGGCTGGGCGTTTGCCGGCGAGCCCGATCCGCAACTGGTGCGCAGCCTGTTCGAACTGCGCGCGATCATCGAGCCCGCCGCGGCGGCGATCGCCGCGACGAAGCGCGACCGCGACGATATCAAGCGGATGAAGGACGCGCTCGCCGCGATGCGCCGCTATTCGCTCGCAACCGAGCTCGGCCGCGCCGCCGATCGGCAATTCCACGACGCAATCCTGCGCGCGACGCGCAACGACGCGCTGACCGTGCTCAGCGCCTCGATCGGCGCGGCGGTGAGCTGGACGACGCATTTCAAGCAGCGCATGCGCACGCTGCCACGCAACCCGATCCCCGATCATGCCCTGGTCTGCGACGCGATCGTCGCGGGCGATGCCGAGGCGGCCCGCGCGGCGATGCGACGCCTCGTGGATCAGGCGCTCGAAGACACGCAAAGCGCGATGGCGCGCTGACGCCGTCCGCGGTCCGGTCGGATGCCGGAAATCCGGTCTTAGCGGGGAGCGTGCCGCCGGATCGTCCAAAAGCGCTTGCGGCGCTTCAATGGTAGCGCTACCCGTATGCCATAGCGCGACAAGGCGCATCGGGGGAGAGGATCTATGGCATATCGTATCGCGGCCACGGTATTGGCGTGCGGAATCGCGTCCATCGCGCTCGCGCAGGACCGCGCACCGGATGGGCGGCATTATCTGTCGCAGCCGCTGGTCAAGTCGATCTACACCGCCGACCCGTCGGCGCACGTCTTCGACGGCAAGATCTATGTCTATCCGAGCCATGACGTCCCGACGTCGATTCCCGACGACGATCTCGGCAACGAATATGCGATGCACGATTATCGCGTGTTGCGGATGGACCGGATCGGCGCGCCGGTCACGGTCGGCCCGGTCGCGCTCGACGTGAAGCAGGTTCCCTGGGCATCGCAGCAGATGTGGGCGCCCGACGCGGCGTACAAGAACGGCACCTATTATCTGTACTTCCCCGCGCGTGACAAAACCAAGGACAAGAACGGCCTCGGCAAGTTCATGATCGGCGTCGCCACCTCGAAGAACCCGATGGGCCCGTTCACCGCCGATCCCACGCCGATCGCGGGCGCCTTCTCGATGGACCCCGCGGTCTTCACCGACAGCGACGGCAAGAGCTATCTGTATTTCGGCGGAATCTGGGGCGGGCAGCTCCAGCGCTGGAAGGACGGAAAGTTCGATCCCAACGGCAGCGATACCGATCTGCTACAGGACGCCCAGCCCGCGCTGACCGGCAAGGTCGCGCGGCTCAACCCCGACATGAAGAGCCTCGCCGAGACGCCGCACGATGCGGTGATCCTCGACGAAGCCGGCAAGCCCGTGCTCGGCGGTGATCATGCCAAGCGCTTCTTCGAGGCCTCATGGATGTTCAAGCGCGGCGGGCAATATTATTACACCTACTCGACCGGCGACACGCATTTCCTCAATTATGCGACCGGCACCAACCCCTACGGCCCGTTCACCTATCGCGGCCATTTCCTGCTGCCGGTGCAGGGCTGGACGACGCACCACTCGATCCTCGAGACCGGCGGCAAATGGTGGCTGTTTTATGCCGACACGCAGCTGAGCAACAAGAATCACCTGCGCAACGTCAAAGTGACCGAACTCACCTTCAACGCCGACGGGACGATCAAGACGATCGATCCGCTGGTCAAATAAGGCAGCAGATGTTTCTCGGAATCGATATCGGCACGTCGGGCGTCAAGGCCGTCGTCCTCGACACGCATGGTGCGGTCGTCGGCCAGGGCGTCGCGGCGCTGAGCGTCCAGCGCCCCCATCCCTTATGGTCCGAGCAGGACCCCGACGATTGGTGGAAGGCGACGAGCGCCGCCGTTCTCGCGATCGACCCCGAAGTCCGGCGCGCGGTGCGCGGGATCGGGCTGGCCGGGCAGATGCACGGCGCGACCCTGCTCGGCGCCGACGACCGGCCGCTGCGCCCCGCGATCCTGTGGAACGACGGCCGCTCGTTCGCCGAATGCGCGGCGCTCGAGGCAACGACACCAGAATTCCGGACGATCGGCGGCAATATCGTGATGCCGGGCTTCACCGCGCCCAAGCTCGAATGGGTCCGCCGGCATGAGCCCGAAATCTTCGCGCAGGTCGCGACCGTGCTGCTGCCCAAGGACTATATCCGGCTGCGGATGACCGGCGAGAAGGCGTCCGACATGTCCGATTCGGCGGGCACCTTGTGGCTCGACGTCGCGGGCCGCCGCTGGAGCGAGACGCTGCTCGCCGCGTGCGGACTGACCGAAGCGCAGATGCCGCGACTGGTCGAGGGTACCGATGTCGCCGGGCTGTTGCGCGCCGACACTGCCGAAGCCTGGGGCATCCCGCAGGTTCCCGTCGCGGGCGGCGCTGGCGACAATGCCGGCGGCGCGGCGGGAGTCGGCGTCGTGACCGACGGCAAGGCGTTGCTGTCGCTCGGCACGTCGGGGGTGATCTTCGTCGCCAACGATCGCTTCCGCCCCAACCCGGCGCGCGCAGTCCATGCCTTCTGCCACTGCCTGCCGGACATGTGGCACCAGATGTCGGTTCATCTGAGCGCCGCCTCGTGCATCGACTGGGTCGCGCGCCTGACCGGCGCGAGCGGCGCCGCCGAACTGTTCCAGCGCGCCGAAGCTGCGGGTGTCGCCAACGGTCCCGAGATCTTCCTCCCCTATCTCTCGGGCGAACGCACCCCGCACAACGACGCGCAGGTCCGCGGCGCGTTCGTCGGGCTCGACAATGACACCGGTCCCAACCGGCTCGCTCAAGCCGTGCTCGAAGGCGTCGCGTTCGCGCTTGCCGACGGGCTCGACGTGCTGCGCGAGGCCGGGACCGAGGTCGCCGAGCTGGCGGTGATCGGCGGCGGCGCACGCTCGCGCTATTGGGGCGAGACGCTCGCCGCCGCGATGGAGGTGCCGTTGGTGTACCTGCAGGGCGGCGAAGTCGGTCCCGCGCTCGGCGCCGCGCGCCTCGCGCAGATCGCGGTCGATGGCGGCACGCCCGCCGAAGTCTGCGTCGCCCCGCCCGTCTCGCACCGCATCGCCCCCGATGCCGAACTGGTCCGCCGCCTCGCCCCCAAAAAGGCGAGGTTCAAGGCAGCCTATTCGCGCATCTCCCCCCTCACCGCATCCAACTGACCCCCCCAAGGAGCGCCCCAATGGCCACCGATTTCTTCGCCGACATTCCGCAGATTGCCTTCAAGGGCCCCGAGACCGACGACGAGCTGGCGTACCGCTATTACGACAAGAACCGCGTCGTCATGGGCAAGCGGATGGAAGACCATCTGCGCTTCGCCGCGTGCTTCTGGCACACCTTCTGCTGGCCCGGCTCGGACGTGTTCGGCGGCGGCACCTTCAACCGCCCGTGGCATGCCGGCGCGAACGATTCGGCCGCTGCCGCACAGAAGCGCGAGGTCGCGTTCGACTTCTTCACCAAGCTCGACATCCCGTTCTACGCCTTCCACGACGTCGACGTGATGGCCGATGCGCACAGCGTCGACGAGCATCGCCGCAACTTCGCCGAAGCGGTCGATCACCTCGAGAAGCTGCAGGCTTCGTCGGGCCGCAAGCTGCTGTGGGGCACCGCCAACCTGTTCAGCCACCTGCGCTTCGCCGCCGGTGGTGCGACCAATCCCAACCCGGAAGTGTTCGCGTTCGGCGCGATGCAGGTCCGCGACGCGCTCGAAGCGACGCATCGCCTCGGCGGCGCGAACTACGTGCTGTGGGGCGGTCGCGAGGGTTACGAGACGCTGCTCAACACCGATCTCAAGCGCGAGCTCGACAATCTCGGCCGCTTCCTGTCGCTCGTCGTCGAGCACAAGCACAAGATCGGCTTCACCGGAACGATCCTGATCGAACCCAAGCCGTTCGAGCCGACCAAGCACCAGTATGATTTCGACACCGCGACGGTGTACGGCTTCCTCAAGCGCTACGGCCTCGAGCATGAAGTGAAGGTCAACATCGAGGCGAACCACGCGACCCTCGCCAGCCACACCTTCGAGCATGAGATCGCGACCGCCGCGGCGCTCGGCATCTTCGGCTCGATCGACGCCAACCGCGGCGATCCGCAGAATGGCTGGGATACCGACCAGTTCCCCAATTCGGTCGAGGAACTGACGCTCGCCAATCTCGAGATCATCCGTGCAGGCGGCTTCACCACCGGCGGGTTCAACTTCGACGCCAAGGTGCGCCGCCAGTCGATGGACGCGGTCGACCTGTTCCACGGCCATGTCGGCGCGATCGACGTCGTCGCGAAGGGCCTGCTCAATGCGGCAGCGCTGATCGAGGACGGTCGGCTCGATGCGATCAAGACCGAGCGTTATGCCGGCTGGGATGCCGATTTCGGCCAGAAGATCGGCTCGCTCGATCTGGCCGGGATCGCCGATCTCGCGGTCGAGCAGGGCATCGACCCGCAGCCGCGCTCGGGCCGTCAGGAGCGGATCGAGAATCTGATCAACCGCTTCATCTGACGAAGCGATCGGCCCGTCCCTTTCGCACGGACGGGCCGATGTCCCCCTCCGGCCTTTGCGCCGATCGCCTTGTACTCTGCGCCGGCAGCTTCTATTATGTCGGACTAATCCAAGGAAGGTTATCTATGATCGACGGAGCGATTTTGGTCGGTGCCGAGCAACGGCAGGCGACGACGCGATTCTCGGGGATCGACCCTTCGACCGGTGCGGCCCTCACCCCCGATTTCTCCTCGGCCGGCACCGATGCCGTCGCCGATGCCGCCGCGCTCGCGCAGGCCGCGTTCGTCGATTACGCCGCGACCGATCTCGAAACGCGCGCGACCTTCCTCGAGGCGATCGCCGATGCGATCGTCGCGATCGGCGACGAACTGATCGACCGCGCCGTCCAGGAAAGCGGCCTGCCCCGCCCGCGCATCGAAGGCGAACGCGGCCGCACCGTCGGCCAACTGCGACTCTTCGCGCAGGTCGTCCGGCAAGGCGACTGGCTCGACGCGACGATCGACGCCGCGCTGCCTGATCGCGCCCCGCTGCCGCGCCCCGACCTGCGTCGCGTCAATCTCCCGCTCGGGCCTGTCGCGGTGTTCGGCGCATCGAACTTCCCGCTCGCTTTCTCGGTCGCCGGCGGTGACACCGCCTCGGCGCTCGCGGCGGGTTGCCCGGTGATCATCAAGGGCCATCCGGCGCATCCCGGCACGGGCGAGTTGGTTGCGCGCGCGATCGCCAGCGCGGTCGCCAAATGCGGCCTGCCCGCCGGCACCTTCTCCTACCTCCCCGGCAATACCAACGATCTCGGCGGCGCGCTCGTCGCGGATCCGCGGATCAAGGCGGTCGGCTTCACCGGCTCGCGCGGCGGCGGTCTGGCCTTGGTCAAGATCGCGGCGCAACGCGCCGAGCCGATCCCGGTCTATGCCGAGATGTCGAGCATCAACCCGGTGATCCTGTTCCCGGCAGCGCTTGCTGCACGCGGCGAGGCGCTTGCAACGGCATTCGTCCAGTCGCTGACGATGGGCGCGGGCCAGTTCTGCACCAATCCCGGCCTGGTGCTCGCGATCGACGGTCCCGAACTCGATGCCTTCGTCGATGCAGCCGGGGTCGCGCTCGGCGGCAGCCAGCCCGCGACGATGCTGTCGCCCGGCATCCATGACAGCTTCGAAAAGGGCGTCGCCGCGCTCGCCGAACATGGTTCGGTCCGGACCGTCGCGCGCGGCTGCGCGAGCACCGGCGCCAATCAGGCGGTCGGCGCGCTGTTCGATACCGACGCCGCCGCCTTTCTCGCCGACCGCGCGCTCGGGCATGAAGTGTTCGGCTCGTCGGCGGTGGTCGTGCGCTGCAAGGACGTCGCCGAGCTGACGCGCGTCGTCGCCGGGCTCGAGGGTCAGCTGACCGCGACGCTGCAGATCGACGCCGACGATCATGCCGAGGCCGCCAAGCTGCTCCCGACCCTCGCCGACCGCGTCGGGCGGATTCTCGCCAACGGCTGGCCGACGGGCGTCGAAGTCAGCCATGCGATGGTGCATGGCGGCCCCTTCCCCGCGACCAGTGACGGTCGCACGACGTCGGTCGGGACGCTGGCGATCTACCGCTTCTTGCGTCCCGTCTGCTTCCAGAACATGCCAGCCGAGCTGTTGCCGCACGCGATCGCGCCGGACAATCCGTGGCACGTCGCACGACGGGTCGAAGGGGTTCGCGAGGCGTCTGCGCGGTGAGGCTTTCCCGAGACCGCGGGCATGACCCGCGGTCTCGCATCACCCGCGGGACGCCCCTCGCCCTAGCGCGCTCTTGACACCCCGTGATGGGTCGTGTTGGTAGCGCTATCAACGAAAAAAATCGTAACTGGAGTGGATAATGGCGGTTAGCGGTGAGCCACAGCAGTCCGCGCTGGCAGCAGACTGGCGCAGCGGGACCTTTATCGGGCGCATCGTGACCCCCGACGGCCCCAGCCCCGTCCTCCTGCGGCACGGCGAGCTGTTCGACATGGCGCAGGTCGCGCCGACCGTCTCGGCGCTGGTCGAGGCGGGCGATTTCAGCACCGCCGGTGGTCGTTCGCTCGGCGCCTATGACACTGCCGCGGCGACGCTGCTCTCCCCGATCGATCTGCAATGCGTCAAGGCATGCGGCGTGACCTTCGCGATCTCGGCGATCGAGCGCGTGATCGAGGAGCGTGCGCGCGGCGATTCGGGCGCGGCGGCGGCGATCCGCGAACGGCTCGAAAGCCGTGTCGGTGGTTCGATCCGCAAGGTCGTCCCCGGTTCGCCCGAAGCCGCCGATCTCAAGCAGGCGCTGATCGACGATGCGATGTGGTCGCAATATCTCGAAGTCGCGATCGGGCCCGACGCCGAAGTCTTCACCAAGGCCCCCGTGCTCTCGACCGTCGGCGCCGACGCCGAAATCGGCATCCGCTCGGATTCGACCTGGAACAACCCCGAGCCCGAGATCGCCTTGCTCGTCGACAGCCGCGGCACGGTGGTCGGCGCGACGCTCGGCAACGACGTCAATCTGCGCGACTTCGAGGGGCGCTCGGCGCTGCTGCTGGGCAAGGCGAAGGACAATAACGCCTCCGGCTCGCTCGGGCCGATGGTCCGGCTGTTCGACGAGAGCTTCGGCATCGACGACGTGCGCTCGGCCGAGCTCCGGCTGCGGATCGAAGGCACCGACGGCTATGTCCTCGAAGGGGCGAGCAACATGGCTGAGATCAGCCGCGATCCGCTCGATCTGGTCAAGCAGACGCTCAGCGAACATCAATATCCCGATGGCTTCGTGCTGTTCCTCGGCACGCTGTTCGCACCGGTGCAGGATCGCGACGAGCCGGGCCGCGGCTTCACCCACAAGATCGGCGACAGCGTGGCGATCGAAAGCGCCAAGCTCGGTCGGCTGGTCAACCGTGTCACCACCTCGCGCGATGCCGCGCCCTGGCAGATCGGCATCGGCGCGTTTTTCGCAAATCTGGCCGAGCGCGGCCTGTTGGGAGCAACCAAATGAGCGGCGCCATCTATCCGAGCCTGGTCGGCAAGCGTGTGCTGGTGACGGGCGGCGGCAGCGGCATCGGCGCCGCGCTGGTCGAGGCGTTCGCCGCGCAACAGGCGCACGTCGCGTTCATCGACAACGACCGGACCGCGGGCGAAGCGACCGCGGCGAAAGTTGCGCCCGATAGCTTCTACCAATGCGACCTGCGCGATCTCGACGCGCTCGCCGCGACGATCCAGACGATCTCGAGCACGCTCGGCGGCATCGACATCCTGGTCAACAACGCCGCCCGCGACGATCGTCACACGATCGAAGAGGTGACCCCTGCGTATTGGGATGAGCGGATGGCGACCAACCTCCGCCACCTGTTCTTTGCGGCGCAGGCAGTGGTCCCCGGCATGCGCGAAGCGGGCGGCGGCGTGATCATCAATTTCGGGTCGATCAGTTGGCATCTCGGGCTCCCCGACCTCGTCCTCTACCAGACCGCGAAGGCGGCGATCGAAGGCCTCACGCGCAGCCTCGCGCGCGATCTCGGGCGCGACGGGATCCGCGTCACGACGATCGTGCCGGGCAACATCCAGACGCCTCGGCAGGAACGCTGGTACACCCCCGAGGGCGAAGCCGAGATCGTCGCCGCGCAGTGCCTCGACGGCCGGATCCAGCCCGCCGATGTCGCCGCGCTCGCGCTCTTCCTGGCCTCGGACGATGCGCGGATGTGCACCGGCCACGACTATTTCGTGGACGCGGGCTGGCGCTGATGGAACTCGCGCTCCGCTCGGTCGCGCCGATCGGCGCGGTGCTCGGCGAGGGGCCGGTGTGGCATGACGCCGCGCTATGGTTCGTCGATATCAAGCGCCAGCGAATCTATCGCTTCGATCCCGCGGGCGGCGCTCTACGCGAGTGGGAAGCGCCGGGCGAAGTCGGCTGGGTCCTGCCGCGTAGCTCGGGCGGGATGATCGCGGGCCTCGACTCCGGCCTGCACAGTTTCGACCCGGTCAGTGGACAGTTCGCGCATCTGTTCGACCCCGAGCGGCATCTCCCCGGCAATCGGCTCAACGACGCCACCACCGATGCGCAGGGCCGCATCTGGTTCGGCAGCATGGACAATGCCGAGCAGGACGCGACCGGCCGGCTCTACCGCGCCGATGCGCAGGGCGGCACCGACAGCGGGCTCGCGCCCGTCGTCATCACCAACGGCCCGGCGATCGCGCCCGATGGCGGCACGCTCTACCATACCGATACACTCGGCCGGACGGTGTGGCGCGTCGTGCTCAACGACGACGGCACGCTCGAAGCCCCCACCGTGTTCTGCGAGATCGCGCCCGGTGAAGGCCATCCCGACGGCTCGACGATCGATTCCGAAGGCTGTGTCTGGGTCGCGCTGTTCGGCGGCTGGGGCGTGCGGCGCTACGATCCGGCGGGCACGCTGATCGAGACGGTGGCCTTCCCCGTCGCCAACGTCACCAAAATCGCCTTCGGCGGCGCCGACCTGCGCACCGCCTATGCGACAACGGCGCGCAAGGGCTTGAGCGAACAGGATTTGCACTCGCAGCCGCTCGCGGGCAACCTCTTCGCCTTCGACGCCGGCGTGGCGGGCCTGCCGGTTCATCCAGCACAACTATAACAGTCTCAGGAGCGGAAAAACGATATGGCAACCACCCAGCCCGATACCCAAAAGGGCAATCTAGGGTTCATTGCGGCGATCGTGGCGGTGGCCACGATCGGCGGACTGTTGTTCGGCTATGACAGCGGTGCGGTGAACGGGACGCAGCCCGGGCTCAAGGCGGCGTTCGCGCTCGACGATGCTGGGCTGGGCTTCACCGTCGGCTCGCTGCTGATCGGGTGCGTGGTCGGCGCCTTCTCGGCGGGCACGCTCGCCGACGCGATCGGCCGCCGCAACGTGATGCGCTACGCCGCGCTGCTGTTCCTCGTCGGCGCGCTGGTTCAGGGCCTGGCACACAACCATACGCTGTTCGTGATCGCGCGGATCTGCGGCGGCATCGCGGTCGGCGCGGCGAGCGTGCTGTCGCCCGCCTATATCTCCGAAGTCGCCCCCCCGGCGCTGCGTGGCCGCATGACCACGGTGCAGCAGATCATGATCATCACCGGTCTGACCGCCGCCTTCTTCGCCAATTACTATCTCGCCGCCGCCGCGGCCAATCCCGCCACGCCCAATGACGTGGCGTCGCTCAATCCCTTGTGGTTCGGCATCGCGGCCTGGCGCTGGATGTACCTGCTCCAGGCGATCCCGGCGGTCATCTTCTTCATCGCCTTGTTCTTCATTCCCGAGAGCCCACGCTTCCTCGTGGCGAAGCGGCGCAACGCAGAGGCGCTCGGCGTCCTCACCAGCCTGTTCGGCAGCGCACAGGGCAAGCAGACGCTCGGCGAGATCGAGGCGAGCTTCTCGAAGGACCATCGTCCGCGCCTGTCCGACGTGCTGACGCCGCCGGGTGGCAGGGGCTTTCTCGGGCTGCGCTCGATCGTCTGGGCGGGCCTGTTGCTCGCGGTGTTCCAGCAGCTCGTCGGCATCAACGTGATCTTCTATTACGGCGCGACGCTGTGGCAGGCGGCGGGCTTCTCCGAATCGCAGGCGCTGATGACCAACATCATCTCTGGCTCGCTCTCGATCGTCGCGTGCTTCGTCACGATCGGCCTGGTCGACAAGATCGGCCGGAAGCCGCTGCTGCTGATCGGCTCGGCGGGTATGGCGGTCACGCTGTTCGCGATGGTCTATGCCTTCTCGACCGGCACGCTCGTCGCCGACAAGCTCACGCTGCCGGGGCATATGGGGCAGCTCGCGGTCGGCGCGGCGCTCGCTTACTCGGTCGCGTTCAACATCAGCTGGGGCCCGATCATGTGGGTGATGCTCGGCGAGATGTTCCCGAACCAGATCCGCGGCTCGGCGCTCGCGGTGTGTGGCTTCGCGCAGTGGTTCGCCAACTACCTCGTCGCGCAGTCCTTCCCGATCATGCTCGGCACGATCGGGCTCGCGAAGAGCTATTCGTTCTACGCGGTGTGTGCGGTGATCAGCTTCTTCCTGGTGCAGAAGTTCATCGTCGAGACCAAGGGCAAGTCGCTCGAGGCGATGGAGGGCTGAGCTGATCGCGCGCCGCGAAAGCGGCGCGCGGGGGCTGACGAGCTGCAATTCGGCCCGAGCGGGACCGCGATGGACGCCATCGCGGTCCCGTTTTGGTTTGGTCTCCCGGCAGTCGAAGCGCCGAGCGAGAGCGAGGGACGGCGCGAGAGCAATCCCGTCGCTACAGAACACGACCTGAGAGGTCGACGAGGCTGGCGTCGGAACTCCGTCCAACGTCCATTATTCCCTCGCAATCCACGTGGGGGCGACTGTCCTTTATTGGTGGACTCCGGAAAGGCACCTTTTGGATCACATTATCTAGGAAGCCGGCATCCTCCAGCATGATGCGAGGCGCTTCAGTGAAGCATCAATCCATACTGCAAGGGGCGAGCCGAGATTAGAGGATATGGTCAGTTTTCCGTTGCTGTCTGACGAAGGAGCCGTGATGAAATATCCTATGCCGTCGACAACGCTTTTCGGACGGACACCGGGCACACCATAAGGCGCAGGCGACGGCATCTTGATATTGCGCATACTGGCAATCACCGCGCGGACGGCAGAGCAAGTAGAACTTTTGGCCCAGCTCACTTCAGGGGCGGCGCCGGGTGATGTCCTCGTAAATCGAAGTGTGTATGGAAAGTTCGGTTCGCCCTTTGTGTCACCTGTGGCGATATCCACAGTCTCAGTAACGCCACTCAACAATCCGTAACGACCGAACTGCGCCCATTGCCGAGGTAACGGGGTCTGAGCGACCGAAGCGGCCAGCGCAAGAAACATGAGAAACACATCGGTTCCAGTCGTCTGTTTTGCAATAAGATGTCACGAACCGCATATGACCGCAATTGGTCGATCTCTGCCCGACCGCTGTTCCGCTCAATAACTGCCGGTCGGCTTTCGGGCGACGCGCCCCGCGATCACTAGCTAAACCGCCGTTGATGGTTGTTCCCGCCCCCCGTCATCCCCGCGCAGGCGGGGTCTGTAAGCGCGACGATCTTCTGTCTCGCGCTGGCGTGGCGGCCAGCGATTTTTGCCGGCGCGGGAATGACGCAAGCGGTGAGCGTCAACGACGACCACCATTAGGTCCGCGGGCGCCTGCCGCCAGATCGCCGACCGCCGCGCGGGGCCGCCAGCAACACGCCGCTGTCCTACATCCCAGCCTTCATGGTATACCCGCCAGGCTCTTTGACATTGTCGAACCCGCACGACCGTATCCGTTCAGAAACGGAAACGATCGCAATGGTAAACATCACGTCTTGGGGTCAATCGAGTCAAGTAGAACAGGCTCCGCGATTACGCGGCGCCCTGCCCCGTACCTTCGCCCGTCACCCGGCTGCCCCATATTGCATAGAACAGCACATACAGTTCGCACGCCGCGGTCAGCAGGAACGAGTTCTGCAGCCCGTACATATCGGCGAGCTTGCCCTGCACGATCACCAGCGCCCCGCCGGCGATCGCCATGATCAGCAGCCCCGAACCCTCCTCGGTCAGCGGCCCGAGCCCGCGAATGCCGAGCGTGAAGATCGTCGGGAACATGATCGAGTGGAACAGCCCGACCGAGATCAGCGCCCACATCGCGACATGGCCCGTCGTGAAGGTCGCGACCAGCATCACGATACACGCCCCGATGCTCGCCGCGGCTAGCACGCGCTCGGCCGGAATGCGCTGCATCAGATAGCTGCCCAGGAAGCGGCCGACCATCATCCCGCCCCACAGCAGGAAGAGATAGTGCGACGCCTGCTCGTGCGTCGTATTGCCGATCTCGGGCTGGCTGATGAAGTTGATGAAGAGATTGCCGACGCCGATCTCGGCGATCAGGTAGATGAAGATCGCCGGAATGCCGAAGATCAGATTGCGGTGCGACCAGAGCGAATGGTTGGCGCGCTCGGCCTTGGCGTTGCGCTTGGTCGCGCTGCCCATCGCCGGCAGCGGCGAACGTGCGATCACCACCGCGAGCACCACCAGCACGACCGCGACGATCAAATACGGCAGCTGCACCGATTGCGCATCGGCGAGCCGCTGCGCCGGGGTCAGCGCCGCCGCCCCCGCTGCTGCCGTACCCGAGGTCGAGCGACCGAGGATCAGATACCCGCCGAACAGCGGCGCCAGCGTGGCGCCGAGCGAGTTGAACGCCTGCACCAGATTGAGCCGCGACGAGGCGGTCTCGGGCTTGCCGACCACCGCGACATAGGGGTTGGCGGCGACCTGGAGCAGCGTGATGCCGCTCGCGATGACGAACAAGGCGAACAGCGTGACGCCGTAGGACGGGATCCGCGCCGCGACGATCATGCCGAGCGCCCCCGCCGCCATGATGCCAAGCCCGACCACCAGCGAACGCTGGTAGCCGATCCGCTCGATCAGCTTGGCCGAGGGGATCGACGCGACGAAATAGGCAATGAACCACACGCTCTCGATCAGCGTCGTCTGCGTGTAGCTCAGGTCGAACACGCTGCGCAGATGCGGCAGCAGCGTATTGTTGATGACGGTGATGAAGCCCCACATGAAGAACAGGCTCGCGAGCAACGTCAGTGCCGAGCGATAGCGTCCGCTATCGGGGGAATCGCCGCTGCCGACGGGGGCGGGCGCGGCGATGACGGGTGCGGCCATGCGGTAGATCCTCTAACTGGCAATGCCGCGCAGGGCGGATTGCCTTCTCGTTATTTGTCGGAGTATAAGCCAGGCGTTATCTCGTCAACAGATAGCCTCGGCGACCTGAGGGCGCTGCGCGGAGATTTCATGTCCCGCTCGCGTCATCACAGGTCGTATTGCTGCTGCTGGCCTTATCCGGACGATCCTGCATGACCGACACGCCTGACGACCTTTCGACTCCCCTGGCGCGCCTGCGCTCGCGCGCCTGGTTCGACAACCCCGACAATATCGACATGACCGCGCTCTATCTCGAGCGCTATCTCAATTTCGGGCTGAGCCTCGAGGAATTGCGCTCGGGCCGACCGATCATCGGCATCGCGCAGACCGGCAGCGACCTGTCGCCGTGCAACCGCCACCATCTCGTCCTCGCCGAGCGCGTCCGCGAGGGCATTCGCGAAATGGGCGGGATCGCGATCGAATTCCCGGTTCATCCGATCCAGGAAACCGGCAAGCGCCCGACCGCCGGGCTCGACCGCAACCTCGCCTATCTTGGCCTCGTCGAGACGCTCTACGGCTATCCGCTCGACGGCGTCGTGCTGACGATCGGCTGTGACAAGACCACGCCTGCCTGCCTGATGGCGGCCGCCACGGTCAACATCCCGGCGATTGCGCTGTCGGTCGGGCCGATGCTCAACGGTTGGCACAAGGGCGAGCGCACCGGCTCGGGCACGATCGTGTGGAAGGCGCGCGAGATGCTCGCCAAGGGCGAGATCGACAATGAAGGCTTCATCAAACTCGTCGCCTCGTCGGCGCCGTCGACCGGCTATTGCAACACGATGGGCACCGCGACGACGATGAACTCGCTCGCCGAGGCGCTCGGCATGATGCTGCCGGGCTCGGCCGCGATCCCCGCGCCGTATCGCGACCGCCAGGAAGTCGCCTATCTCACCGGCAAGCGGATCGTCGAGATGGTGCGCGAGGACCTCAAGCCCTCCGACATCATGACGCGCGACGCTTTCCTCAATGCGATCGTCGTCAATTCGGCGATCGGCGGATCGACCAACGCGCCGATCCATTTGGCCGCGATCGCGCGGCATGTCGGCGCCGAACTCGAGCTCAACGACTGGCAGACGCACGGCCACAAGGTCCCGCTGCTCGTCAATCTGCAGCCCGCCGGCGAATATCTCGGCGAGGATTATTACCATGCCGGCGGCGTCCCCGCGGTGGTCGCCGAGCTGATGCGGCACGATCTGATCCAGGAAGGCGCGCTGACCGTCAATGGCCGGACGATCGGGGACAATTGCCGCGCCGCGACGATCGAGGATACGCGCGTGATCCGCACGTTCGAAACGCCGCTGGTCGAGGAAGCCGGGTTCGTCGTGCTCAAGGGCAATCTGTTCGACGCTGCGATCATGAAGACGAGCGTGATCAGCGCCGAATTCCGTGCGCACTATCTCTCCAATCCGGAGGATCCCGAAGCATTCGAAGGCCCGGCGATCGTGTTCGACGGCCCTGAGGATTATCATCACAAGATCGACGACCCCGCGCTCGGCATCACGCGCGAGACGCTGATGTTCATGCGCGGCGCCGGGCCGATCGGCTATCCGGGCGCGGCGGAAGTCGTCAACATGCGCGCGCCAGCTTATCTGATCCGCGAAGGCGTGCATGCGCTGCCGTGCATCGGCGACGGTCGCCAGTCGGGGACCTCAGCGTCGCCGTCGATCCTCAACGCCTCGCCCGAAGCCGCCGCCAATGGCGGGCTGGCGCTACTCAGGACAGGCGACCGCGTGCGGATCGATCTCGGCCGCGGGACTGCGGACGTGCTGATCTCGGACGAGGAACTCGCCGAGCGTCGCGCGGCGCTGATGGCGGCGGGCGGGTATCACTACCCGGCCTCGCAAACGCCATGGCAGGAGATGCAGCGCGCGGTGGTCGGCCAGCTCAACACCGGCGCGATCCTCGAAGGCGCCGAGAAGTATCAGCGCATCGCCCAGACGATGGGCCTGCCGCGCGACAGCCACTGAGCCGATACGAAAAGGGACGGCGGTTGCGACCGCCGTCCCTTCCCTACGCAGCCGCGCGGCGCGCGGTGCTCAGTCCTCGAACGCCTCGACCTGCCGCCGCTCCGCGCGGAGATAGGCGTCGGCGACATGTCGGAGCGGCGCGACATCGACATCGCTCTCCCCCGCCGCGATCAGTGCGGCGAAGCGATCGTACAGCCCGCAATATTCCGCCTCGGGCGGGAGCGCCTGTGCGATGCCGTCGATGTGCAGCTCGCTGCCGCCCTTTGACAGCAGCAGCGTGCCCGCATCGGTCTCGACGCGAATGTCCCAGGTCTGCGGCCCGGTCTGGCGCCAATCGAATTCAGCACGGATCGGGGTGCCGGCCGCGTCGGTGAAGTCGAGCGTCGCCGCGATCGGAGACGCGCGGTTAGCCGGGATTTCGAGCACGCCTTCGGTCAGGAAGAACCCCGGCAGGATCGCCGTCGCGATCGACAGCGCGTTGATGCCGGGGTCGAACACCCCCATCCCGCCGGCTTCCCAGATCCAGGCTTGGCCCGGATGCCAGTGCCGCACGTCTTCCTTCCACTCGATCTTGACCGAGCGCAGGGTTTTGCCGGCGAGCCACTCGCGCGCCGTCGCAACCCCGGCGGCATAGCGGGAATGCCAGCTCGCGAAGAGCGTAACACCCTTGGCGTGCGCCAGTTCGCGCAGCAGCTCGACTTCGGACAACGTCGCGCCGGGCGGCTTTTCGAGAAAGACGTGCTTGCCCGCGGCGATTGCGAGTCGCGCCGCTTCGAAGCGCACCTGCGGCGGCTGGCACAAGGCGACCGCGTCGATATCCTCGGCGGCGAGCATCTCCTCGATCGTGGTGTGCGTCACGCCCCGCTCGATCCGGCCGTGCCGGCTCGCTGCCGTGACGAGTTCGAAATCGGGCGAAGCATCGAGCACCGGGATATGCTGATCGCGCGCAATCTTGCCGACCCCGACGATACCGATGCGGATGACCATCTCAGAGAACCTTTACGCTGACGGAGACCGGCGCATCGACCGCGATCGGATTGCGCACCGGCAAATGGAACGGTGCCGCGCTGATTTCGAACACGTCGCCCTCCGCGGTCTGGACGCCATCGCTGAACGACAAAGTGGCAGTGCCGAAGAAATGGACGTGCACGTCGCCCGGACGGCGGAACAGCGCATATTTGAAATGGTGATGCTCGAGATTCTCGATCGAATGCGACATGTTCGCCTCGCCCGAAACGAACGGCTTTTCCCACACCGTCGCGCCGTCGCGAACGATCCGGCTGGTGCCGCGGACGTCGGCGGGCAAGGCGCCGAGCAGCAGTTCGGGGCCGAGCGCGGCGTTGCGCAGCTTCGAATGCGCCAGCCACAGATAGTTGCCGCGTTCGGTCACATGGTCGGAAAACTCGTTGGCGAGCGCGAAGCCGAGTCGCACCGGGGTGCCGTCGGTATCGATCAGATAGATGCCGGCGATCTCAGGTTCCTCGCCCGCATCTAGCGCGAACGCCGGCGAGCGCAGCGCTTCACCCGGCGCGATTAGTTGCGAGCCATCGCCTTTGTAGAACCATTCGGGCTGGACGCCCTGCCCCGGCTCGGACGGCTTGCCGCCCTCGACCCCCATCAGGAACATCTTCATCGAATCGGTCGGCGCGGGGTTCTCGACCGCGGCGCGGTGCATCTTGTCGCGCCCCTCGGCCGAGCCGAGATGCGTGAGACCGGTCCCGGTCAGCAGCAGATGCGCGGGGTCGGCATGGTCGACGGGCGCGAGCAGCGTCACGCTCGCCAGATCGAGCGCATCGCCCGACCCGGCACGCGCCACCGCATCGGCGAGGCTGACCCCATCGGCCAGCGCCGTGCGCGCGAGCGCGAGGACGGTGGTCGCGCCCTTGACGATCCGTGCAGCGCCAGCCGCGTCGAGCGCGGCGACACCGCGGGTGCCATCCGCGGCGCGGAATTGAACGAGCGATACGCTCATAGAAACGGCCTCTCCCAGCTACGCCGCACGCCGGCAGCGGATTGAACGTCGCGTGCCAGCCGCCACAAGCGCAGCGGATCTCGGCAGCGATTAGTCCGACTGCCGCTAGCAGCCGGGTCGCCGATGTTCAACCAAACGTCGGGGAGCCGGCCGCAAAGAAAGCGCGCGGGGGTCGCTCCCAGAGGCGCATCTCCTACTCGAGCGTACGGCTCACCCGCAGCAGCGCCGCGTCGCCGGGATAGGCGTCGACCGTGAAGCCCAGATCGCGCTCGACCTCGATCGCCGCATGATTGTCGCGGCTCTCGATCGATTCGAGGACCTTGACGCCCTTCGCTTCGGCACAGTGCGCGACATAGGCGAGCAGCGCCCAGCCGATGCCATGCTGCTTGAAGTCCTTGCGGATCGTAATCGCGACTTCGCCGCGCTCGAAGCCCGCGTCGCAGGCGAGCATCGCGGTAGCGATCATCATCGACCCGTCCTCGGTGAAGGCGAGATAATCCTCGGTCCTCCGGTGGTCGACATGCGTCAAGGCGCTGACCTGCGCCGGGCCGACCGTGTTGAGCCCGGTCAGGAAGCGGAACCGCAGATCCTCGCGCGTGACATGGGTGAAGAAGTCGGCGACCGTGCCGTCGTCCTCGGGGCAGGCCGGGCGAACGTGGAGGCGAAAGCCGCTCCGGGTGACGAGCAATTGGCTGGGCGGGTGCATGGACGACCTTTCGCAACGGTGCGATGCCGCGGCGGCATCGCGCGATCGGCGCTATGCCGCCGCGCGGAAGGTCGGTCTGCTGGTAATATTACGTAGCGCCGCTGCGGGCGTCAGCGCGTCGGGTAGTTCGGCGCCTCGCGCGTGATGTCGACGTCGTGGACGTGGCTTTCCTTGAGCCCAGCACCCGTGATCTGGACGAAGCGCGCGCGCGCCTGCAGGTCTTCGAGCGTCGCCGAGCCGGTATAGCCCATCGCCGCGCGGATGCCGCCGACGAGCTGGTGGATCACGTCCTTGGCCGGCCCCTTGAAGGCGACCTGACCTTCGATCCCCTCGGGGACGAGCTTCATCTGGTCCTTGATGTCGCCCTGGAAATAGCGGTCGGCAGAACCCCGGCCCATCGCGCCGACCGAGCCCATGCCGCGATATGATTTGTAGGCGCGGCCCTGGAACAGGAAGGTCTCGCCCGGCGCTTCCTCGGTGCCCGCGAGCAATGAGCCGATCATGCACGCCGATGCGCCCGCCGCGAGCGCCTTGGCGAGATCGCCCGAGGTGCGCAGGCCGCCATCGGCGATCACCGGCACGCCGTGCTTCTGGCCGATCTCGGCGCAGTCCATCACCGCGGTCAGCTGCGGCACGCCGACGCCGGCGACGACGCGCGTGGTGCAGATCGAGCCCGGGCCGATGCCGACCTTGATGCCGTCGGCACCGGCATCGATCAACGCGCGGGTCGCTTCGGCGGTGGCGACGTTGCCGGCGATGACCTGCACCGAATTGCTGAGCTTCTTCACCCGCTCGACCGCGCGCGCGACGTCGCGATTGTGGCCGTGCGCGGTGTCGATCACCACCAGGTCGAGCTCGGCATCGACCAGCGCCTCGGTCCGCGCGAAGCCCTTGTCGCCGACCGTGGTCGCCGCCGCGACGCGCAGGCGGCCGGCATCGTCCTTGGTCGCGTTGGGATAGGTGACCGCCTTTTCGATATCCTTGACGGTGATCAGGCCGACGCAGCGATATTTGTCATCGACGACGATGAGCTTTTCGATGCGGCGCTGGTGGAGCAGGCGGCGCGCCTCTTCCTTGCCGACGCCGGTCGAGACGGTCGCGAGATTCTCGTGCGTCATCAGCTCGGAGACGGGCTGTTGCGCGTTCTCGGCGAAGCGCGTGTCGCGGTTGGTGAGGATGCCGACGAGCGTGCCGTCGGCCTCGACCACCGGGATGCCGCTGATCTTGTGGCGGAGCATCAGCGCCTGCGCTTCGGCGAGCGTCGCCGAGGGGGCGATCGTGATCGGGTTGACGACCATGCCGCTCTCGAAGCGTTTCACCGCGCGGACCGCGGCGACCTGCTCGGGCACTTCCATGTTGCGGTGGAGCACGCCGATGCCGCCCAATTGCGCCATGACGATCGCCATGTCGGCCTCGGTCACGGTGTCCATCGCCGAGGAGAGGATCGGAATGTCGAGCGAGATGCCGCGCGTGACGCGCGTCGCGGTGTTGGTCTGGCTGGGCACGATGTCGGATTCGGCCGGCACGAGCAGGACATCGTCGAAGGTGAGGCCGAGGCGAATGTCCATGAAAATGCCGTTTCCTGCTGGCCCGGGGAGGTCGGGTGGGTGCGAGTCGTGGCGGTCCATGTAAACAACGCTCGCACGGGGCGCTAGGGGGCGGGTGCGGGGTTGGGATTGGTGCAAAAAGCCCCTCCCCTTCAGGGGAGGGGTTGGGGTGGGGCCGTGCCTCAACTCTGCCGTGGGATTCGCGGAGA
>NZ_JH584241.1:3039605-3052866 GCF_000241485.1 Sphingomonas sp. PAMC 26605 | reverse complement strand
TGCCTCAACTCTGCCGTGGGATTCGCGGAGAGGCCCCACCCCCTACCCCTCCCCTGAAGGGGAGGGGCAAGAAGAAGAGCGCGAGCCCCGTGCGACGAACCGTGACTCGGTTGACTCGATTGACCCCAAGACGTGGTGTTCACTTTTTCGATCGTTTCCGATTTTGCACTAATAACGAAAGAGAAGGTATCGCACTGAGGGTGCCCACTTCCCCACGCCCAGTGCATTGCGCAGAGGGAGGGCCGCAGCATCGCGAGGATAAGGGGTTGAACAGTTCAAAGAGCGAATTAGAACATAGCACGAACAAATCATGTAGGAAATCGAAATCGTCGCTCCCGGATTGACGCTAATTTCGCATGACCAGTCGTTCGTCGGACGGGACAAGGGCGTTAGCCGCACGAATTTGACCACGAGTGAGCAATCGTTGTCCGGCAAAAGCCTTGGGTAACATGGCGACTGCGTAATGTTCGGGACCGTTAAAAACAATTTCTCCGGTCCCGCTCTCAAGATCGAGGTCGAAAAACAGAAGGTGGTCAGCGCGGGTTTCGGTTGGGCGAAAGGCTGGCCCGCGTCCGGTTCCGGTGGCCTTCACTTAAATCGAGCGACCATCTGCCGCAAATCCATCAATCGCTTCGGTCGACCTTGTCTCAATAAGTTGTATGTCGAACAGGTCCAGCGCAAGCGCTTCACCAAGATCGCCGATCAGATTGCCGTCCAGAGTGAATCGAAGCTCCGCCGTACTTCCCCAAGACCGGAGCTTGTTCGCGTAATGGTCACGAACCTTATTACGGGCTGCAATTAGCTCAGCGATGTCCGGCGGGAGCAAAAACCTTGTCATTGCGCTGGAATGACACGCAATTGCCATGCGTTCCACGGGAATTCGACATGGTTCCCCCTACCACCCAACTCCCAACCTGCTAAACCTGTACCATCGCGCCCGCCCCCGCGGCCGCGCACCGGGGTACGCATCCAATGGCACTCATCATCGCCGGCCTGCTCGTCGCGGTCGTCCTGCTCTACCTCATGCTCGGCATGAAGGTCGTCCGCCAAGGCTATCAGTACACGATCGAACGCTTCGGCAAGTTCACCGCGGTCGCGAAACCCGGGCTCACCTTCATCGTGCCGCTGTTCGACCAGGTCGGCCGGAAAGTGAACATGATGGAGCAGGTGCTCGACATTCCCGGCCAGGAGATCATCACCAAGGACAATGCGATGGTCGCGGTCGACGGCGTGGTGTTCTTCCAGGTGCTCGATGCGGCCAAGGCGGCGTATGAGGTGAGCGACCTGTATCTTGCGATCATGCAGCTCGCGACGACCAATTTGCGCACCGTGATGGGCTCGATGGATCTCGACGAGACGCTGTCGAAGCGCGACGAGATCAACACGCGCCTCCTGATGGTGGTCGATCACGCGACCGAGAGCTGGGGCGTCAAGATCACACGCGTCGAGCTGAAGGACATTCGCCCGCCCGCCGACATCGTCAACGCGATGACGCGCCAGATGAAGGCCGAGCGCGAGAAGCGCGCGACGATTCTCGAGTCGGAAGCGGCGCGCCAGAACGCGATCAACCGCGCCGAGGGCCAGAAACAGTCGCAGATCCTCGAGGCCGAAGGGCGCCGCGAATCGGCGTTCCGCGACGCCGAGGCGCGCGAGCGCGCGGCCGAGGCAGAGGCGAGCGCGACCAAGGCGGTGTCCGACGCGATCGAGGGCGGCAGCGTCCAGGCGATCAACTATTTCATCGCGCAGAAATATGTCGAGGCGATCGGCAAGTTCGCGACCTCGCCCAATGCCAAGACGATCCTCTTCCCCGTGGAGGCTACGCAGCTGATGGGGACGCTCGGCGGGATCGGTGAGCTCGCGCGCGAGGCGATCGTCGGGTCGCCCGGCGCCGCGCCGGCGGTCAAGCCGCGGCGCGGGCCGTTCGAGGAGCCCGCGGCGTGATGCTGTTCGGGATTGCGTGGAGCATCGGGGCGCTGTGGTGGGCGGCGGCGCTCGCTTTGGTCATTGCCGAGATGCTGGTCCCGGGGTTTTTCCTGGTGTTCCTCGGCGCGGGCGCGGCGGTGACCGGGCTGCTGGTCCTGATCGCGCCCGATGTGCCGATCGTGCTGCAGGCGCTGGTGTTCGCCGGGCTGACCGCGGGCGCGGTGGCGATCGGGCGGCGCTGGTATCGCGGGCTCGCCTCCACTGCGTCGGAACCGGCGCTCAACGATCGTGCGGCGCGGCTGATCGGTCGGCGCGTGCTGGTGTGCGAGGCGATCGTCGATGGCGAGGGCCGCGTGACGGTCGGCGATGGCGCTTGGACCGCGATCGGGCCCGATGCGGCGGTCGGCGCGAGCGTGCGGATCGTCGGGGCGGACGGGAGCGTCCTGCGGGTCGAATTGGGGTGAGGCGCGGTCGGGCGCTTCGGATCGTTGCGAGGCGAAGAAGGGTGGTTCGCGCAGAGGCGCAGAGGCGCGGAGGACGCGGAGGGGGTGCACGGGGACCGGCATTCCCTCCCCCATCCGTCATCTCCGCGAAGGCAGGGATCCCGCTCCTATTTGGCGCCGAGCAGAAGCGGGACCCTCGCTTTCGCGAGGGTGACGGGGGCAGCATCGTCCGGCCGTTCGGCTTTGGGCCGGTCCGGTACGGCTAGGTCTTCTTCTCCGCGTCTCCGCGTCTCCGCGTGAACAAGAATTGTATTCTCGCGGAGACGCGGAGACGCGGAGAGAAGCAGAAGAGGAAGCGAGCCGCTCTGCGCCTCTGCGCCCCTGCGCCTCTGCGCGAATCAGCCTTCTCTTGCAGCGGCGCCGTCTCGCAGAATGGGTCGGGGTCGCCCGCCCCGCACCCATCCGTCATCCCCGCGAAAGCGGGGATCGCGCTTCTATTCGGCGCGTCAAGGAGAAGCGGGACCCTCGCTTTCGCGAGGGTGACGGCGGACGGGGTCGATCGCAGAGTGCCATCGGTGTCAGCGACGCCGCGGTCGCGCCGCTGTGCCGCGCTCGATCGTCGAGCGGTCGAGCGCCTCGATCGCGACCCACCCGCGCAAGACGGGCGGTCGCGCCGCGACCGACGCGGCCCGGTTCACTTCTTCCCGAAGATTCCTTCGGCCAGGCCACCGAGCTGCCCGAGCACCCCGCCCTGCTGCGCGAGCTGTCCGGCGAAGCTGCCGAGCGCGCCTTCGCCGCCGATATGCTCGACGATCTGCTGGAGGATCGCGGGCGACAGGCCGGTGTCCTGCGCGGCGGTCGCGACCGTGTCGCCGGGCGCGGGATGCGCGACACCGAGCGCCTGCACCGCCGACAGCACTTGCTCGGGCGACAGCCCGACCTTGGCGGCGAGGTTCTTGATCTCGGGATTGTCCGAAACCTGGCTGAGCAATCCGTCAAGCAATCCCATGGGACGTCCTTTCCTCGAAACAGTCGGTCGCCAAGCTAGCATGGCGCGGGAAGCGGCGCGAGATCGGGCGCGACGAAAGCGCGTCGCGCGGCGACGCAGAACAGCCGGTCGCGGGTATAGAAACGCAGCGGCCAGTCGCGCTGCCCGGCGGGGCTGGCGAGCAGCGCGTTGACGCATTCGGCCAGCGGCTCCCCCGGATCGCGCGCGGCGAGATGCGCACGTACGCCGGCGAGATAGGCGCGCGTGATCGTGTCGTGATAGCCCTGGCTGTCGTCGTTCACCCCGCCGACGGCCGCGTTGTACCGCGAGATGATCGTCGCGATCTGCGCATCGATATCGATCTCGGGACGTTCGCGGACGAGCCAGATGGTCGCGGCGAGATGCGCCTCGTGCGTCCAGTCGGCGCGCGGCAAGGTTCGGTCGAGCAGCCCCTTCCCCACGCGCCGGATCGCGGCGTCGTCGGGAAAGGGGCGGAAGGGCAGATCGGTCATCGGATCGGGCTCCAATGCGGTGCCCGATCCAACGACCGGGCGGGTCAGGCGGCGGCGGCGACTTTGGGTGCGGATTGTCGCACGCCTTCGTCGACATGGTCGGCGAATTGCGCGAAGTTTTCGACGAACAGATCGACCAGCTTTGCCGCCGTGGCGTCATAAGCGTCCTTGTCGGCCCAGGTCGCGCGCGGATCGAGGATCGCGCTGTCGACGCCGGGGACCGCGACGGGCACCTTGAAACCGAAGTTCGGGTCGGTGCGGAATTCGGCATCGTTGAGGCTGCCGTCGAGCGCTGCATTGAGCAGCGCGCGGGTCGCCTTGATCGGCATGCGGCTGCCCGTGCCGTATTTGCCGCCGGTCCAGCCGGTGTTGACGAGCCAGCAATCGACCCCGCCCTTGGCGATCCGGCTCTTGAGCAGATTGCCGTAGACCGAGGGATGGCGCGCCATGAACGGCGCGCCGAAGCAAGTCGAGAAGGTCGCGTCGGGCTCGGTCACGCCGATCTCGGTGCCCGCGACGCGCGCGGTGTAGCCTGAGAGGAAGTGGTACATCGCCTGTTCGGGGGTGAGCTTGGCGATCGGCGGCAAGATGCCGTAGGCGTCCGCGGTCAGCATCACGATGTTGCGCGGCACCGGCCCCATGTTCTTTTCGGACGCATTGGGGATGAAGTCGATCGGGTAGGCGCCGCGGCTGTTCTCGGCGAGGCTGGCGTCGTCGAGGTCGAGCTGGCGCGTGACCGGATCGATCACGACGTTCTCGAGGATCGTGCCGAAGCGCTTGGTGGTGGCGAAGATCTCGGGCTCGGCATCGGCCGAGAGACGGATCATCTTGGCGTAGCAACCGCCCTCGAAGTTGAACACCGCGGTGTCGGACCAGCCATGCTCGTCGTCACCGATCAGCGTGCGGCTGGCGTCGGCGCTGAGCGTCGTCTTGCCGGTGCCCGACAGGCCGAAGAACACCGCGGTGTCGCCGTCGGGGCCCATATTGGCCGAGCAGTGCATCGGCATCACCCCGGTCGGCGGTAGCAGATAGTTGAGCAGGCTGAACACCGACTTCTTCATCTCGCCGGCATAGCGCGTGCCGCCGATCAGGATGAGCTTGTCGGTGAAATTGACCGCGATCACGGTCTCGCTGCGGCAGCCGTGGCGCTCGGGCGAGGCGCGGAAGCTCGGCAGATCGATGATCGTGTAGTCGGGGACGAAGTCGCGGAGCTGGTCTTCGTCGGGGCGGACCAGCATCGTGCGGATGAAGCTGTTGTGCCAGGCGAGCTCGTTGATCACGCGGACCTGGACGCGGTGCTCGGGCTGCGAGCCGCCGAACAGATCCTGGACGAACAGATCCTCCTTGTCCTGCAGCGCGGACAGGAAATCGGCCTTGAGGACAGCGAAATGCTCCGGGCTCATTGCCTTGTTGCTCTTGCCCCACCATACGGTCGATTCGGTCTCGGCGTCGCGGACGATGAACTTGTCCTGCGCCGAGCGGCCGGTATGCGCGCCGGTCTCGACCACCAGCGGACCGTCAGCGGAGAGCTTGCCCTCGTTCCGCGCGACCGCGGCCTGAATCAGCCGGGCGGTGACGAGGTTCCAGTGCAGATTGGCGCGCGTCTCGATGCCTTGCGATTCGAGGCCGGCGGCGGGGATGCGATTGCTCACGTGGTGGGTCTCCTATGTCCCATGCGGGTCATTTTGACCTCGCGTTGCTGTATGCGGCGCATATCGACGCGCCGCGCGGCGGTCAAATCGCGCCGTTCAGCTTGCGTTGAGGCTGGCCGCCTAATGGGTTAGACCGCCTGCAGAATGATCAAGGAATGCCCCCGCCGATGACGGCTACGATCGCGCTGGTCGACGACGACCGCAACATCCTCACATCGGTTTCGATCGCGCTGCAGGCCGAAGGCTTCGTCACGCGGCTCTATTCGGACGGCGAGACGGCGCTGAAGGCGCTGGTCGACAATCCGCCCGACATCGCGATCCTCGACATCAAGATGCCGCGAATGGACGGGCTCGAGCTGCTGCGCCGGCTGCGCGAGAAGAGCATGATCCCGGTGATCTTCCTCACCTCGAAGGACGACGAGCTCGACGAGGCGCTCGGGCTCGCGATGGGGGCCGACGATTATATCGCCAAGCCTTTCTCGCAGCGCCTGCTGATCGCCCGGATCCGGGCGATCCTGCGCCGGACCGAAGTCTCGGCGAGCGGACCGGCCGGGGAGGACGCGGCCGCGGAAACGTCGCTCACGCGCGGGCGTCTGGCGATGGACACCGCGCGGCACCGCGTCACCTGGGGTGGCGAGACCGTCGTGCTGACGGTGACCGAGTTCCTGATCCTCGAAACGCTCGCGCAGCGGCCGGGGATCGTCAAGACGCGCAACCAGCTGATGGATGCGGCGTATCACGACGACATCTATGTCGACGACCGCACGATCGACAGCCATATCAAGCGCGTCCGGCGGAAATTCCGCCAGGTCGACCCCGAATTCGATGCGATCGAGACGCTGTATGGAGCGGGCTATCGCTTTTCCGAAGACTGACTCGTCGCGCATCGCGGCGCTGCCCCGCGATGCGGGTGACGAGGATGCGCGCGCGCTGTCGCTGCGCTGGTCGGCGCGCGTCTCGCTCACGCCGCGAATCCTGTTCGTCAACGTGTTTGCGCTGGCGATGCTCGCGGGCGGCTTCTTCTATCTCGATTCGTACCGCAGCCGGATCGTCGACGGGCGCGTCACGCAATCGATCCGCGAGGCGCGGCTGATCGCCGAGGCGGTGGTCGCGGTGCCGACCGCGCAGCGTCCCGATCTCGCGGTCAAGCTCGCGCGCGACATGGGCAGCTGGATCCGGATCTACGATGCCGACGCGAAACTGATCATCGACACGCGCGCGCTGGGCTTGCGCAATTTCGTGCTGCAGGATCCCGACAAGCAGGATTGGAGCCAGGGCGCGGCGCGTTTCCTCGACGCCGGGATCGACACCGTGGTCGGCACACCGCGCGCGCCGCTGTACCGTGAGCGCAGCAACGGGCTCGCCTGGCCCGACGTGCGCACCGTGCGCGCGGCGCCGACCGTCGCCGCGACGGTGTGGCGCGCGCCCGATCGCACGCCGGTGATCACCGCCGCCTCCCCCATGCCCGGCGGCAGCGTGGTGATGACGACCTTCAACGCGCGCGACATCACGCAGACGGTGCGCGTCGAGCGTTTCCGCCTCAGCATCGTGCTGTTCGTCGTCGCCCTCGTCTCGGTGCTGCTGTCGCTGTTCCTCGCGCGGACGATCGTGCGACCCTTGCGGCGACTCGCCTGGTCGGCGGTGCGGGTGCGGATGGGGCGCGCGCGCGAAGTCGTCGTGCCGCGGCTGCCCGATCGGCGCGACGAGATCGGGATGCTCGCGCGCGCACTGTCCGACATGAGCCTCGCGCTGCGTGCGCGGATCGACGCGATCGAGGCGTTCGCCGCCGACGTGACGCACGAGATGAAGAACCCGCTCGCCTCCTTGCGCTCGGCGGTCGAGGGGCTGGCGATGGTCAAGGACCCGGCGCTGCAGGAACGCCTCCTCGCAATCGTGCGTGACGACGTCCACCGGCTCGACCGGCTGATCACCGACATCGCCGAGGCGTCGCGGCTCGACGCGCAGCTCAGCCGCGCGAAGTTCGAGCCGGTCGATCTCGGCGCGATGATCGCCGCGCTGATCGCCAGCCGCGAAGCGCGCGGAGTCGAGCGCGGCATCCGCCTGCACTTCGATCGCCGCGCCGGCGAGTCGCTCGTCGCGCTCGGCGACGGCGCGCGGCTCGAGCGCGTGCTCGAGAATGTCATCGCGAATGCGATCTCCTTTTCGCCCGACGATGGCCGCATCACGATCCTTGCGCGGCACGACGAGGATGTCGTCTTCGTTGCGATCGAGGATGAAGGACCCGGTGTCCCCGCCGAAGCGCGCGAACAGGTGTTCCAGCGTTTCCAGTCGCTGCGGCCCGCGGGCGAGGCGTTCGGCAAGCATTCTGGGCTCGGCCTCGCAATCGCGCGGACGATCGTCGACGCACATCAGGGCAGTATCGTCGCGACGCAGCGCGACGGTGGCGCCAGCGGCGCGCGCTTCGTCATCCGCCTGCCCGCAGCGGCCCCCGGCGCATGAGCCTGCGCATCCACGCCACGACCGTCGCGATCGGCGGGCATGGCGTCATGCTGCTCGGTCCTTCGGGGAGTGGGAAGTCGGACCTTGCGCTGCGACTGATCGATCGCGGCGCGCGGCTGGTCAGCGACGATTACAGCGAAGTGCGCACCATCGCCGGCGTGGTGCACGCCGCCCCGCCGGCGTCGATCGCGGGGAAAATCGAGGTGCGTGGGCTCGGCATCCGGACGATGCCGTATATCCCCGAAATTGCGGTCGCGCTCGTGATACGGCTTGGTGGTACGGTGGCGCGCATGCCCGAGCCAGGCGAATCGACCGATGTCGGCGGCGTCGCGGTGCCCATGGTCGCGCTTGATGCGTTCGAGGCTTCGGCACCGATCAAGGTGGAATTGGCGCTCGAGGGCGTTAGAGAGACGCTATGAAACGCGACCCCACGGATATCCTGCTCGTCACCGGCATGTCGGGCGCGGGAAAATCGACCGTGCTGCGCACGCTCGAGGATCTCGGCTGGGAGGTGGTCGACAATCTCCCGCTGCTGCTGCTCGATCGCTTGCTCAACGCGCCGTTGCCCGAAGGGGTCGAGCGTTCCGCCCAGCCGCTCGCGCTCGGCATCGGCGCGCGGACACGCGACTTCGATCCCGAGCGGATCGTCGAGCGGATCAAGCAGCTGCGTGAGGCGCATGGCTACGACATCGGCATCCTGTTCCTCGATTGCGCGGGCGGCGAGCTCGAGCGGCGCTATTCGGAGACGCGGCGGCGGCATCCGCTGGCGCTCGATCGGCCTGCGTCGGACGGCATTGCGCGCGAACGCGAATTGCTTGCCCCCTTGCGCGGCTGGGCCAACCGGCTGATCGACACGACGAGTCTCACCGCCAACGAGCTCGCGCAGCAAGTCCGCACGACCTTTTCGGGCGAACAACTAGGCGAGCGGCTGGGCGAGCCGACGCTGTCGGTGATGTCGTTCGGCTTCGCCCGCGGGCTGCCGCGCAACGCCGATCTGGTGTTCGACATGCGCTTCCTGCGCAACCCGCATTGGGTGCCGCAGCTGCGCCCCGGCACCGGGCTCGACGCCGACGTTTCGGCCTATATCGCGCAGGATCCGGCGTATGGCGCCGCGCTCGCACAGATCGAGGATCTGCTGCTGCTGCTGCTGCCGCGCTACCGCGCCGAGGGCAAATCGTACGTGACGATCGCGCTCGGCTGTACCGGAGGGAGACATCGCTCGGTGCATGTCGCCGAACGCGTCGGCGCGCGGTTGCGCGGCGAAGGATTTTCGCCCACGGTCGCGCACCGCGATCTCGCCGCTGCACCGCAAGACTCGTTGGAGGGTGCGCGCGACGGGACGCCCGACGAGATTGAGGACGATGGGGCGCGTGTTGCATGAAGTGGGTGGGACGATGATCGGACTGGTTCTCGTGACCCACGGCCGGCTGGCCGATGAGTTCGTGACGGCGATGGAGCATGTGGTCGGCAAGCAGGAGCATGTCGCCACGGTCAATATCGGCCCCGACGACGACATGGAGGCGCGCCGCAACGACATCGCCGCTGCGATCGGGCGAGTCGACACCGGGCGCGGCGTCATTCTGCTGACCGATCTGTTCGGCGGGACGCCGTCGAACCTCGCGATCTCGCTGATGGAGCGTGGGCGGATCGAGGTGATCGCGGGGATCAACCTGCCGATGCTGATCCGGCTCGAATCGGCGCGCAAGAAGATGAAGATCGTCGATGCCGTCGCCGCCGCGCGCGAGGCGGGTCGCAAATATATTTCGGTCGCGTCCGAAGTGCTCGGCGAGGCGGCCGCCTGATGCCGGTGACGCGGTCGGTGCTGATCACCAACAAGCGCGGCCTCCATGCCCGGGCGAGCGCCAAGTTCGTAACGCTCGCCGCCGCGCAGCCGTGCGAATTGCAGGTCGAGAAGGACGGCGCCGGATCGGTGACGGGAACCTCGATCATGGGGCTGATGATGCTCGGCGCGGCGATGGGGGACACGATCTCGATCTCGGCCGAGGGCGAGCACGCCGAGACCGCGGTCGGCGCGCTGTGCGCGCTGGTCGAGGCGAAATTCGGCGAGGATTAATCCGCCTTCTTCCCCCCTCCCGCTTGCGGGAGGGGAGCAAGAAGAAGACAATGCCCCGCGAAATCACCGCTTATTCCAACCCGCTGATCAAGCGCATCCGCTCGCTCCGCGAGAAGCGGCACCGTCGCGAGGAAGGCCTGTTCCTCGCCGAGGGCTTGCGGATCCTGACCGAGGCGCGCGAAGCCGGACGCATCCCGGACTACCTGTTCTTCGCGCGCGACAGTGCCGCGCACCCGCTCGTGCTGGCGCTGGTCGAGGCGGTCGAGGCGGCGGGCGGCGAGGCGATCGAGACGGTGCCCGACATTCTGTCGAAGCTCTCGGGCAAGGACAATCCGCAAGCCGTGGTCGGCGTCTTTGCCGAATTCGCGCGCGCGCTCGACTCGCTCGACCGGAGCAGCGCCGCGATCTGGCTCGTAGCCGAGCGGATGCGCGATCCCGGCAATCTTGGGACGATCCTGCGCACCGGCGACGCGGTCGGCGCGGGCGGGCTGATCCTGATCGGCGAATGCGTCGATCCCTTCTCGGTCGAGGCGGTGCGCGCGAGCATGGGCGCGCTGTTCACCGTTCCCGTGGTGCAGTGCGAATGGGATGCGTTCGTACCGTGGCTGCGCGGCGGGCCGGGTCAGCTCGTCGGCTTGAGCCTCGATACGAGCGTCGACTACCGGTCGGCGCGATATGACGCGCCGACCTTCCTGCTCACCGGCAACGAAGCGCAGGGCATGCCTGATGGCTATGCCGCCGAATGCGACCTGCTCGTCAAGATTCCGATGCTCGGAAAGGCCGACAGCCTCAACGCCGCGGTAGCGACCGCGGTAATGGCCTACGAAGTTCTAGGACAACAGACGCGCGACTGACGCGGCGCGCTAGGTCGTCTTGCGACGCTGTTCGGCGATATAGGTCAGCTCGCCCTTCGCCTTGGCGTCGCTGGGATCGAGCTCGAGGCATTTGCGATACAGCGCTTCGGCCTCGTCGAACTTGCCCTGTTCGACGAGCGCATAGCCCATGCAGCGCCACGCCAGGCCGTGCTCCTGCGTCACGCGCTCGGGCGCCGACAGATCGGCATAGCCCGATGCGCGGTCGCACAGCTCGAGCATCTTGGCCCAATTGCGCTCGGGCCGGTACGATTGGCCGAGCTCGGCGAGGAAATGCGCGTGCATCGGGGCGAGCTCGACGAGCCGTTGGTAGGTCGCGCGCGCTTCGGGCAGGCGGCCGAGATCAACCAGCGCATAGCCCTTGACGAACAGCGCGTCGCAATAGTCGGGCGCGAGCGCGACGGCGTTCTGCTTCTGGCTTGCCGCCAACCCCATATAGGCGATGGTCTGAGCCGTCGTCATGCCGCAGAACAATCGCCGTTTCTCACCAGACTGCGCCTTTTCGAACGCCGCGATCACCGGGCCGACCGTATCGAGCGCGACCTGCGGCTGCCCCTTCAGCAACGCGGTCGATGCGGCCTCGAGGCCAGCCTTTTGCGCGGTGGCGGGATCATCCGCCGCGGCTGCCGCGGGGCTCGCGGCCAGGGCCGTCGCGACTGCTATCCAAACGCCCCGCCGAATGTCCCGTCCCCCGACTCGATCCCCGCCGGGCGCTAGTCTGCCACGCTTTCCTCGGATTGCGGCAACAGTTTCGGCGTGTCGTCGTAGCGCGCCAGCGCCTCGACCGGCGACACATCCTCGAGCTCACGCACGCCGGTCTCGATGTTGAGGTCGCGGAACTTGCGCCCGGTCACCATCAGGCGGCCGTTGAACGAATTCGAGAAGCTGTTGAAATTGTTGACCGCGCTGTTGAGCCCCGCGCCGACCTTGCGCAGATCGTCGGCGACCTTGGCGAGCCGGTCGTGCATTTCCTTGCCGAGCTTGCCGATCTCGGCCGCCTCTTTCGCCAGCCGCTCCTGACGCCATACCGCCGCGACGGTGCGCGCGATCGCGATGAGATTGGTCGGCGTGGCGAGCAATACGCGCTTCTCGAAGGCAAAGTCCCACAGCGTCGGGTCCTGCTCGAGCGCGGCCGAGAGGAAATGCTCGCCCGGCACGAACATGATGACGTAATCGGGCGCATCGGCGAACTGGCTCCAATAGGCCTTGTTGCCAAGCCCGTTGACGTGCGCGCGCATCGCCGCGGCGTGGAGCGCCAGGCCCTTCGCGCGTTCCTCCTCGTCGACCGCGCCGAACGCGTCTTGGTACGCGTTGAGCGACACCTTTGCGTCGATCACCAGCGCGCGACCGCCGGGGACCTTGACGATCGCATCGGGGCGCAGCCGGCCGCCTGCCCGCTCGTCGGCGTCGCCGCTCGCGACCGAGACTTCGGTCTGGAAATCGGTATGTTCGGATAACCCGCAGGTTTCGAGGACATTCTTCAATTGCTGCTCGCCCCAGCGGCCGCGCGACTTGGGCGCGTTGCGGAGCGAATTGACGAGCTTGGCGGCCTCGCTCGACACCTTCTCCTGGCCGACGCGGAGGCCCTCGATCTGGCCCTTCAGCTGGTCGAACGCGCTGACGCGGTCGAGCTCGACCTTGGTCACCGCTTCCTCGTAGCGCAGCAGGCGGTCGCTGACCGGCTGGAGCATCGACTTGAGGTTGGCGCCCGCGGTCTCCTCCGACTGGCGGAAGCGTTCGTCGGCGCGCTTGAGGAAGGCGTTCTGCGCGTCGGCGAGCAATTTGTTCGAGACTTCGGCGAATTGCGTCGCGAGCAGTTCCTTGGCGTGGAGCAGTTCGGCGATGCGCGTCGCGTGCGTGTCGGTGATCATCTTCTCGCGTGCCGCAGTGACCTGGCGGATATCGGCGATGCGGCCCTCATAGGTGTCGCGTTCGGCGCGCTGGCGCGCCTCGGCGGTCGCGTGCATGTCGGCGAGGCGGCTTTCGAACGCGGCGGTGTGCGTCTTGAGCGCGGTATTCTCGAGCCGCGCGACATCGCGCTCGTCACGGATCGTGGCGAGCTCGGCGCGGAGCTGGTCGGCGGCGCGCGCGCGCTCCTCGGCGCTGGCGAGCTCGACGATCGCACGCTTGAAATCGGCTTCGCGCGCGGCCGAATCGGCGCGCGCGGCGGCGACCGGCTTGCTGCCGAGCACCCAGCCGAGCGCGAGCCCGATCAGAAGCGCGGCTATCGCCACCAGGGCTATCGTCAATCCGGTCATGCTGGGTCTCGCTGGAACATTCTGCGAACTAGTAGCTTGGGCGCGCGAGATGGTAAATCCTCCCCGGCACGGGGAGGGG
>NZ_JH584241.1:2977942-3039035 GCF_000241485.1 Sphingomonas sp. PAMC 26605 | reverse complement strand
TCGCCGCGCGCGCAACCGTAGCGTTTGCTGCCCGCCCCCTCCACCATTTCGCTAAAGAAGCAAAATGGTCCCCCTCCCCGTACCGGGGAGGAGTTGCTAAGGCCGTCGCATGCTGACCGACATCGCGATCTCGCGCGCCGCCACTTTGCAACCGATCGGCGCGATTGCCGCCGCAGCCGGGATCCCGCCGCAAGCGGTCGAGCCCTATGGCCACCACAAGGCGAAGATCGACCTCGCCGCCCTGCCCGCGCCGGCCAAGCAGGGCCGATTGATCCTCGTCACCGCCATCAATCCGACGCCAGCGGGCGAAGGCAAGTCGACCACCTCGGTCGGGCTCGCCGATGCGCTCAACCGCACCGGGCGCAAGGCGATGCTCGCGCTGCGCGAGCCGTCGCTGGGTCCGTGCTTCGGCACCAAGGGCGGCGCGACCGGGGGCGGTTATGCCCAGGTCGTGCCGATGGAGGACATCAACCTCCATTTCACCGGCGATTTCCATGCGATCACCTCGGCGCACAATCTGCTCGCCGCGATGATCGACAACCATGTCCACTGGGGCAATGCGCTCGATATCGACGTTCGCCGGATCGTATGGCGGCGCGTGCTCGACATGAACGACCGTGCCTTGCGCGACATCGCCCAGTCGCTCGGCGGGCCGGCGAACGGCTATCCGCGCGAAAGCGGCTTCGACATCACCGTCGCTTCCGAGGTGATGGCGATCCTGTGCCTCGCGACCGACCGCCACGATCTCGAGGCGCGGCTCGGGCGGATCGTCGTCGCCTATACGCGTGGGCGGCAGCCGGTGACGGCGCGCGATCTCAAGGCCGATGGCGCGATGGCGGTGCTGCTCGCGCAGGCGATCAAGCCCAACCTCGTCCAGACGCTGGAGGGCACGCCGGCGTTCGTCCATGGCGGGCCGTTCGCCAATATCGCGCATGGCTGCAATTCGGTGATCGCCACGCGCGTCGCTCTCGGGCTGGCCGACTATGTCGTGACCGAGGCGGGGTTCGGGGCGGATCTCGGCGCGGAGAAGTTTTTCGACATCAAGTGCCGTCAGGCGGGGCTCAAGCCAGCGGCGGCGGTGATCGTCGCAACGGTGCGCGCGCTGAAAATGAACGGGGGGATCGCCAAGGCCGATCTCGGCGCGCCCGATGCCGAGGCGGTGCGCCGTGGTGGCGTCAACCTCGCGCGGCATATCGAGAATGTCCGCGCGTTCGGCGTGCCCGTGGTGGTGGCGATCAACCGCTTCGACAGCGATACGCCCGAGGAAGTCGCGGAGGTCCACGCGATCGCCGAGCATCAGGGCTGCGAGGCGGTGCTGTGCTCGCACTGGGCCGAGGGTGGCGCGGGCGCGGTCGAGCTCGCCGACAAGGTCGCGGCGCTGGCCGAGCATCCGTCGCAATTCGCGCCGCTCTATGCCGACGATCTATCGCTGTTCGACAAGATCAACACCGTCGCGACGCGGATCTACCGCGCCGAGGAGGCGGTCGCCGAGCCCTCTGTGCTGGCGCAGCTCGCGCGGTTCGAGGCGGCGGGGTTCGGGCATCTGCCGGTGTGCATGGCGAAGACGCAGTACAGCTTCTCGACCGACCCGGCCAAGCTCGGCGCGCCGACGGGGCATGTCGTGCCGGTGCGCGAGGTTCGATTGAGTGCGGGCGCGGGGTTCGTGGTGGCGATCTGCGGGGAGATCATGACGATGCCGGGGTTGCCGCGCGTGCCGGCGGCGGAGGGGATCCGGTTCGGGGCCGGGGGCGAGATCGAGGGGCTGTTTTAGTTCACGACGCTACGGAAGTAGTGGTATAAACGTCCCAGTATAACGGCTGGCCGGCGAGGCACTTCACCATGAGCGAAGCATGACGATTTCAGACTGGGCACTGATAATTAGCATTTTCTCTATGCTAATATCCTTAGGTGGCTTTGTCTGGAATATCTGGTCTAAGTTTATCTTTCCAAAAGCGAAAATCAGGGTGAGCTTTGCGGTCGTTCATATAATACCACCCCCCGATCCGCCTCGTGAATATACGAGGGTAAATGTAACAAATTTCGGCCCAGGGGAAATAATTGTGGATGCCGCTTTGGTGAGAACCAAAAAACGCTGGTACAAACGTGATGGTTGGGGACTCATCAACCCAATCCACAGCCTAGACAATCCGGATATTGAAATGGGACCGTTTGCAGGCGGGTTACCTAAGAAATTATCAGTGGCAGAGACTTTTAGCCTGTTTTTTCCGCACTCGGCGGAAAACTTTTTAGGCCAAGATATAACACGGGTTGGAATACAAGATAGTTTCGGCCGCAATCATTGGGCGCCAACCGCGCATGTCCGGAAGGCACTTGAGATCCAAAAACGAGATTTTCCTAAATAGCCTCAAGCCGCCTTGCGCATCTTGGTCAGTTTCTTGAGCAGCATGTCGCGCTTGAGCTTCGAGATGTGGTCGATGAACAGCACACCGTTGAGATGGTCGATCTCGTGCTGCAACGCGGTCGCGAGCAGGCCGTCGAAATCGCCTTCCTGCGCAGCACCCTGCTCATCGAGCCAGCGCGCGCGACAGCTGGTCGGGCGCTCGACCTCGGCATATTGCTCGGGGATCGAGAGGCAGCCTTCGTTGTAGAACGAGGTTTCCTCGCTGACCGAGATGAGCTCGGGGTTGATGTAGACGAGCGGACTGCGCACCGGCTTGGCGTCTTCGCCTTCGCCTTCAGTCTCCTGAAGATCGATCACGACGATGCGCTGCTCGATGCCGACCTGCGTCGCCGCCAGACCGATACCACGTGCGTCGTACATCGTGTCGAACATGTCGGCGACGATCTTCTTCACCGCGTCGTCCACCGTTTCGACGGGCTTGGCGACGGCGCGGAGGCCGGGGTGCGGGACTTCGAGGATTTCTAGAACGGCCATTTCCGCGAGCTAGGAAAGGTCGGGGGGCGCGTCAAGGTTCAGAACGAGAGTCGATTCACGCGGAGACGCGGAGACGCGGAGAAAGAAGAAAGATTTTGTTCGCGCAGAGGCGCAGAGGCGCAGAGGCGCAGAGGCGCAGAGCGGTCAGCCGCTTGGAGATCGCCCGCGAAGCGGGCAGCGGTGTTCGCGTGGCTGCCGGTCTGGAGAGCCGCTGCGCGGCGAGCACACCTGCTTCGCGCCGTCGCGCCTTCGCGTGATCCTCTTCTGCCTTCTTCTCTCCGCGCCTCCGCGCGAACAAATCTTCTTAAGAAACCGGCCGCCGCGCACGGAGCGCCTGCGCCAAAGTCCCTTCATCGAGGTAATCGAGTTCCCCCCCAACCGGCAGCCCATGCGCCAACTGGGTAATGCGGATTGGAAACCGCTCGATCCGCTCGGCGATGTAATGCGCGGTGGTCTGCCCCTCGAGCGTCGCGTTCATCGCCAGCACGACCTCGTCGATCCCGCCGTCGCCGATCCGCCGCACGAGCGATTCGATCGCCAGATCCTCGGGCCGCACGCCTTCGAGCGCCGACAGCCGCCCGCCGAGCACGTGGAAGCGCCCCGGGAACAGCCGCGAGCGATCGAGCGCCCACAGGTCGGCGACCTCTTCGACGACGCACAGCGCGCGCGCATCGCGGCGCGGGTCGGCGCACACGGCACACGGGTTGGTGGTGTCGATATTGCCACAGATCGAGCAGGTTGAGAGATTTTCCTCGACCGCCATCAAAGCATTGAGCAGCGGCGCCAACGCCCCCTCGCGCTTCTTGAGCAGATGCAGCACCGCGCGCCGCGCCGAGCGCGGGCCCAGCCCGGGCAGTTTGGACAGCGCTTGCGTGAGTGCTTCGATTTCGGGAGAGGCCATCGTCATGAGATAGGGGCCGCGACGACGTTCGTCACTATCCGTCGCCCCGGCGGAGGCCGGGGCCGGTTCGCGGCGCGCGCAACACCGGATCCGCGCCCGACCGAGCGGCCCCGGCCTGCGCCGGGGCGACGGGACTTGCCTTTGCGCAGCCCCAATCGCAAAGCGCGGGTATGCGGATTATCTTCATGGGCACGCCCGAGTTTTCGGTGCCGGTGCTGCAGGCGCTGGTCGATGCCGGGCGTGACGTCGTCGCGTCGTACAGCCAGCCGCCGCGGCGCGCCGGTCGCGGCAAGGCGCTGACCCCCTCGCCCGTCCAGGCGCGCGCCGAGGCGCTGGGGATCGCGGTGCGGACGCCGGTGTCGCTGCGCGATGCCGATGCGCAGGCTGAATTCGCCGGCTTCGCGGCCGATGTCGCGGTAGTCGCGGCGTACGGGCTGATCCTGCCGCGCGCGGTGCTCGATGCGCCGGTGCGCGGCTGCCTCAATGTCCATGCGTCGCTGTTGCCGCGCTGGCGCGGGGCGGCGCCGATCCAGCGCGCGATCCTCGCCGGGGACGCCGCGACGGGGGTGTGCATCATGCAGATGGAGGCCGGGCTCGATACCGGGCCGGTGCTGCTGCGCGACGCGACGCCGGTCGCCGGCAAGACGGCGGGCGCATTGACCGACGAACTGAGCGCGATGGGCGCGCGGCTGATGGTGACGGTGTTGGCCGACCTCGATGGCTTCGCGCCGGTGGTGCAGCCCGAGGACGGCGTGACCTATGCCGCCAAGATCGACAAGGCCGAGGCGCGGCTCGATTTCGGCCGGAGCGCCGAAACGGTCGAGCGGCAGGTGCGCGCCTTCAATCCGGTGCCGGGCGCGTTCTTCGAGTTTCAGGGCGAGCGGATCAAGGTACTGGCGGCCGAAATCCGTAGCCCGAGCGAAAGCCGCGATCCCTCGACACCCCTCCGTCATCCCAGCGAAAGCTGGGATCTCTCGACAACGGGCACCGCGCCCGACGAGGGAGACCCCAGCTTTCGCTGGGGTGACGGCGTGCGTGGGGACGCCGCGGGGGTAGTGCTGGACGAGTTCCTCACCATCGCCTGCGCTGACGGCACAATCCGTCCGACGCTGCTCCAGCGTGCCGGCCGCGGCGTGATGACCGCTGGCGAGCTCCTCCGCGGTTTCCCCATCCCCGCGGGGACCCAGCTTTGACGCGGTTCGCGCTGACGGTCGAATATGACGGCCGCCCGTTCGTCGGCTGGCAGCGGCAGGACAATGGCGCGAGCGTCCAGGCGTCGATCGAGCGCGCGGTCCATGCCGTCACCGGCGAGACCGTCGCGGTGCAGGCGGCCGGACGGACCGACGCCGGCGTCCATGCGCTCGGCATGCGCGCGCATGTCGATGTGGCGCGCGAGATCACGCCGTTCCGGCTGATGGAAGCGCTCAATGCGCTGGTCCGGCCCGACCCGGTCGCGATCGTCGCTTGCGAAGTCGTGCCCGACGACTGGCATGCGCGCTTTTCGTGCATTCGGCGGCATTACGAATTTCGCATCGTCACGCGGCGTGCGCCGCTGACGGTCGAGCGCGGGCTGGCGTGGCGCGTTCCCGCGCCGCTCGATGCGGCGGCGATGGCTGCGGGCGCGGCGCACCTCGTCGGGCGGCATGACTTCACCACCTTTCGCGCGGCGCAATGCCAGGCCGACAGCCCGGTTCGCACGCTCGACCGGCTCGATGTCGTCGCGGACGGGGACCGGATCAGCGTGTTCGCCTCGGCGCGGTCGTTCCTGCATCATCAGGTGCGTTCGATGGTCGGGAGCCTGTCGCTCGTCGGGCTGGGCAAATGGTCGCCCGACGACATGGCGGCAGCGCTCGCCGCGTGCGACCGCACCCGGCTCGGGCTCAATGCACCGCCCGACGGGCTCTACTTCCTGCGCGCGGATTACCCTTGAGAGGTTGGGCCCTGACGGCTGAACCGCGCGGCGAGTTCGGCATGCGTCGACCAGCGGAACTGGCCGACCGGCTGGATCCAGTCGAGCGTGTAGCCACCCTTCGACAGGATCTCGGCATCGCGCGCGAAGCTGCTGGGATTGCACGAGACATAGGCGATCACCGGCACTTTCGATCCGGCCAGTTGTGCGATCTGCTCCTTTGCGCCGGCGCGCGGCGGATCGAGCACGATCGCGGTGAAACGGTCGCATTCGGCCGCGGTCAGCGGGCGGCGGAACAGGTCACGATGCTCGGCGAACACCGCGCGGCCTGCGTGCGCCGCGCCGGCCTTGAGCGCGAGGATTGCGTCGCGCCCGGCTTCGGCGGCATAGACCTTGCCGGGCAGGGACAAAGCGAACGTCCCGAGCCCGGCGAACAGATCGGCGCTGATCCTGGCATCGCCGATCGCCTCGCGTACGGCCGCGACCAGCGCCGCCTCGCCTTCCTGCGTCGCCTGGAGGAAGCTGCCGGCGGGGAACGGCACCGCGACACCGCCGAGCGTGATCGTCACCGCCTCTGGCTCCCAGCGCGTCTCGGGGCCGATCCCGTCGTCGATCGCGAGCCGCGCGACGCCGTTCGCGCTGCAGAAGGCGGTGATCGCCTCGGCGATCGCGAGGCCGTCGGCGATCGTGCCTTCGATCAGCACGTCCACGCCCTGGTCGAGCTCGGTAAGGTGGACGCGCGCGCGGCCCTTCAGCGCGCGCGACAGCAATTTGCGCAGCGGCGCGATCAGCGCGAACAGCGTAGGCGTCAGGATCCAGCATTCGCGCAGATCGACGATCGCATGGCTCGCCTGCTCGCTAAAGCCGAGCTGGAGCCCCCCGCCCTTCGCCTCGGCGTGGAGCGTCGCGCGGCGCCGGGTGTGCGACGGCGACAGCACGGGCGGGCGAATCGGCGCGCTCAACCCCTGCGCGGCGAGCGCACCGGCGATCCGGTCGGTGAGGAACGCGGCATAGCTCGCATCGTCGAGATGCTGGAGCTGGCAGCCGCCGCAGATCGGGAAGTGGCGGCACGGCGGCGTCTGGTGATGCGCGCCGGGGATGACGCTGCCATCGGGCGCGAGCGTGTCGCCCGGCGCGGCATGAGCGGCGTGGCGGCCATCGGCGGTGATCCCGTCGCCACGCGCGGCGACTCGAACGATGACGTCGCTCACAGCGCGGCCCTTACCTTGGAAAGCGCGCGCGCGAGATCGTCGGCGAGGAACGCCGCGCCGAGCCGGCGCGCCGCCTCGGCGTGGAGCCATACCCCCGCCTCGGCCGGACGCTCCGCGCCGCCCGCGAGCATCGCACCGATCGTTCCCGCGAGCACGTCGCCCGTGCCGGCGGTCGAGAGCCAGGAATTGGCATGGGTCGCGGTGACGGTGTGCCCGCCGGGATGCGCGATCACGGTATCGGCCCCCTTGAACACCACGATCGCGCCCGAACGCGCGGCGGCCGCGCGCGCGGCGTCGATCTTGCTGCCGGTATAGGGGCCGAACACCGCGTCGAACTCGCCCGCATGCGGGGTCAGGACGACGGGCGCGGCGGCATCGCGCGTCTTGATCCGATCGAACAGCGCATCGTCGAGCAGACGCAGCGCATCGCCGTCGATGACGAGGCGATAGCCGCTCGCCACCGCGCTTTCGAGCTTTTCGGCGGCGGCGGCGCCCGTGCCGAGCCCGGGGCCGACGACGATCGCCGTCGTCTCGCGCCGCTTGCCGTCGAGCGTCGTCTTCAAGGCGTCGCGCGACCAGTCACGCTGGACGAGCGCGTGCGGCATGTCGGGCGCCGCTCCGAGCAGCGTGGTATAGCCCGCGCCGACCTGAATCGCGGCACTCGCGGCGAGCGCGGCCGCGCCCGGCATCGCACCGCCGATCACCACGACCAGCCCGCGCGAATATTTGTGCATCGCTGGTGTCGGGCGGGCGAGTTCGGGTCGCGCGAGCGTCCAGTCGGGGCTCGCGCTGGCATCGAGCCCGAGATCGAGCAACCGGACCGCGCCGCACAGCGCTGCCGATGGCTGCAGGACGTGCGCGGGCTTCACCGCGCCGAGCGCGAGCGTCAGGTCGAAGGGAGCGAAGTTCCCGTGTCCTAGCACCGTACCCGTGTCGGTATCGACCCCGCTCGGCACATCGACCGTCATTGCAAGGTGCGCGTGCCGGGTGAGCGTCGCGAGCACGTCGGCCGTGTCCGCCGCGATCGCGCGCGTCAGGCCGGTGCCGAAGAGCGCATCGACCAGCACCGCGCCGTGGCTGGCATCGCTGGGAAGCGTCGCGAAGTCCGCGACCGGCCCATCCCACAGCGCGCGTGCAGCGCGCGCCGCGTCGGTCCTGGGCACGCCCAGCGCGGCGACCCGGACCGAAACTCCGTTCGCCTCGAGCAGCCGCGCGGCGACATAGCCGTCGCCGCCATTGTTGCCCGGCCCGCACACGACCAGCACCGGCGCGCCGCCCGCAAGCCGCCGCACCGCCTCGGCAACGGCCACGCCGGCACGGTCCATCAATGCTTCGACGCTGCTGCCGGCATCGATCGCGCGCTGCTCGACCGCGCGCATCGCGGCCGCACCGACGATCGGCCGCCCTTCGATCGGGATCATTTCGCGGCCTTGCCCTTGACCGTAGCAGGCAGGCGATAGCGATCGCCGCCGAGCGCAACCTCGATCTCGCCGCTGCCGATCACGCTGACCACGGCCTTCTCCGCCCCATCGGCGGCGATCACGCCGCGGCCGTCGCGCGTCACCAGCAGGCGGTGGAACGCGCCGTCGGGATGGCGCAGCGTCAGCACCAGCCCGTCAGCGCTCTGCGTGCGGTCGACCGTGCAGACGCGCGCGAAATCGCTCGAGCCGCGCTGCGCGCAGACGATATTGCCGCTGTCGTCGGCGCGCCTGCGCTGCTCGGCTTCGGCCCTGGCGAGCGTCGCCTTGTCGGTCTTGGGCTCGCCGCAGCCGGCGAGCGCGAGCAGCAGCAAGGCTCCGCTAGATATCCGCATAAACATGGGTTTCGGCACTGGCTCCTGGGTGCGTGACCGCGCCCCTATAGGCCGGGCCGACGGTCTTGGCATAGCGCCACAGCACACCCGATTGGTAATCGTTGGTGCGCGCTTGCCACGCGGCCTTGCGCGCGGCGAGCATTTCAGGGGGAACGTCCAAGTCGATCGTGCCGGCCTCGGCGTCGATCCGGATCGTATCGCCGTTCTCGATCAACGCGATCGGCCCGCCATCGGCAGCCTCGGGGCCGACATGGCCGATGCAGAAGCCGCGCGTGCCGCCCGAAAAGCGCCCGTCGGTGATCAATGCCACCTTCTCGCCCATGCCAAGGCCGTAGAGCGCGGCGGTGGTCGACAGCATTTCGCGCATCCCCGGGCCGCCCTTAGGGCCTTCGTAGCGGATAACGAGAACTTCGCCTTCGTTGATCGAGCGCGCTTCGACCGCGGCGAAACAGTCTTCCTCGCAATCGAAGACGCGCGCCGGGCCGGTGAACTGGAGGCGGTGCATGCCCGCGACCTTGACGATCGCGCCATCGGGGGCGAGCGAACCGCGCAAGCCCACCACGCCGCCGGTCGCCGAGAGCGGCGTCTTGACGTCGTAGATGACCTTCTGGTCGGGGTTCCAGGTGACCTGATCGATATTCTCGCCGAGCGTCTTGCCGGTGACGGTCAGGCAATTGCCGTCGAGGAAACCACCCGCGAGCATCGTCTTCATCAGCATGTAGACACCGCCGGCCTCGTACATGTCCTTCGCCACATACTTACCACCGGGCTTGAGGTCGGCGATGTACGGTGTCGATTTGAAAGCCTCCGCCACGTCGAACAGGTCGAATTCGATCCCCGCCTCGTTCGCCATCGCGGGCAGATGCAGCGCGGCGTTGGTCGAGCCGCCGGTCGCCGCGACGACGCGGGCGGCGTTGATGAACGCCGCCCGCGTGCAGATGTCGCGCGGGCGGATGTTGCGGGCGACGAGCTCCATCACCTGGTCGCCGGCGGCGCGCGCGATCTCGTCGCGGCCGCGATAGGGCGCAGGCATCATGTTCGAATTGGGCAGCGACAGGCCGATCGCCTCGCCGACGCACGCCATCGTGTTGGCGGTGAACTGGCCGCCGCACGCGCCGTGGCCCGGGCATGCGACCTTTTCGAGCTCGATCAGCTCCTGCAGCGGGCACGACCCCGCGGCGAACTGGCCGACCGCCTCGAACACGTCGACGACGGTGACGTCCTTGCCGTGATAGCTGCCGGGCAGGATCGAGCCGCCATAGACGAAGATGCTCGGGATGTTGAGCCGGAGCATCGCCATCATCATGCCGGGGAGCGATTTGTCGCAGCCGGCAAAGCCGACCAGCGCGTCGTAGCAATGCCCGCGCACCGACAGCTCGACCGAATCGGCGATCACTTCGCGGCTGACGAGCGAGGATTTCATCCCCTGATGCCCCATCGCGATCCCGTCGGTGACGGTGATCGTGTTGAAACGCCGCGGCATGCCGCCGCCCGAGATGACGCCCGCCTGCGCGGCATCGGCCTGCGCGTCGAGCGTGGTGTTGCACGGCGCCGAGTTGTTGCCGGCGGACGCAAGCGCGACGAACGGCTTGGCGATATCCTCCTCGGCGATTCCCATCGCGTAATAATAGCTGCGGTGCGGGGCGCGCTCGGGGCCGACCGAGACGTGGCGGCTGGGAAGCTTGGATTTGTCGAAGGTGCGAGTCATGCGACAGGCTATTGCGTAGGATGGTCGTCGGACGCAAGTCTGTTGCTGCTCTCGTGCAAGATCGGCGTGAGGATCGCAGCCCAGTGCGCGACCCCCGCCGCATCCGCGATGAGGTCGTTGCGGACTTCGATCGACAGGCTGGCGATGCCGTTGCCTTCGCCATGCCGGTCGAGCGTCGCGTTGAGCGACTGGCCCGAATAGGGTTCGTTGTCGCCGGTGACGAGCCCCTGCGCCGCGAGCAGCGGCAGCGCGAGCTCGGCCGCGCGGCGATCGGTGTTCGACAAGATACCGATCTCCCACGGGCGATCCGCACCGTCGCCTTGCTCGAGCCGCGGCGTGAAGCTGTGAATCGCCGCGATCAGCACGGGGCGCGTGGCGACGATCAGCGCGGCTAGCGCATCGTGATATGGCGCGTGGAAGCGCGCGATCCGCTCGGCGCGGTCGGCGGCGGCGTTGCCGGGGATCGCGTGTCCGTCGCTGGTCTGCGGGATCAGGCCGGGTTGGTCGGTAGCGCGGTTGAGGTCGATCACCAGCCGCGAGACCGTGGCGAGCAATGCCGGCGCGCCGAGCGCGGCGGCGAGCGCCTCGGTCAACGCGGCGCTGCCGATATCGATCGCGATATGCTTGCCGAGCAGCTCGGGCGGCACGCCGAGATCGATCCCGGCGGGGACGGCGTTCGAGGCGTGATCGCAGATCAGCAGCACGCCGCCGGGTTCGCCCGGAATTCTGCGGGGGTGGTGCGCGATCATGCGGACACGACCGGGGCGGTGAACTGGGTATCACCACCCCGGCCGGGGAATGGCGCAAGGCTGGGCCATGGACCATCGACGGGCGTTCCGCTCAGCGCGGCGGACCCATCTTTCCCTATCACAGCAAGCCATGGGCCACTCGCGGTTTTCCGCCGTTGCGTGACGCTGGGGGGCCGGCACTGTCCCAGAACGATGCGGTCTCGTGTCATGCGAGTGCCGTTTCGAGACACCAATAGCCGGGCTGCGCCGCACGGATGCGCTCGGCGGCGGCGGCGCGGTCCGCCACGGTCGCGTAAAGCGCGAAGCAGGTCGCGCCCGACCCCGACATCCGCGCGAGCAGCGGATCCCCAACGCTCAGCAAGGCCAGCACCCCATCGATTTCCGGCGCGAGCCGGCGCGCCGACGGCTCGAGGTCGTTGCGGGCGTCCAGCGCGACATGAAGCGCTTCACCGTCGGGCATCGGTCCGAGATCGAGTCCGTCCCAGGCCTTGAACACCGCGGCGGTCGAGACCGCAACGCCGGGATTGACGAGCAGCACCGGCATTCCGGTGGGGCCGTCGAGCGGAACGAGCCGCTCGCCCCGCCCGCGTCCGATAGCGGTCCGGCCGAGCAGGCACGCGGGAATATCGGAGCCGAGCGCGGCGGCGATCTCGAACAGTCTCGGGTCGTCGGTCGCGATGGCATTGGCACGGGCGAGCGCGCGCAGTGCTGCCGCCGCATCGGCCGAGCCGCCGCCGATCCCGGAAGCGACCGGCAGATGCTTGTCGAGCGTAAAGGTGCCGCTTTCGGGCCGATCGAACGCGGCGGCAAACGCGCGGGCGGCGCGGAGGACCAGATTGTCGCCCTCCCCGCTCAAGCCCGCCGAGAACGGCCCGGTGATCGCCAGCGAAAGCGGCCCCGGCGCGAGCGTCACCGTGTCGCCATCGGTCACGAAAGCGAACAGCGTCTCGAGCTCGTGATAGCCGTCAGACCGCCGCGCGCGGACGTGGAGCGCGAGGTTGATCTTGGCGGGGGCGTTCTCGGTGACCGCGGTTTCGGTGATCATTGGGCGTATGTAACCGTTAGTGCTCCCCGGCGAAGGCCGGGGCCCAGTCGTAGCCGCTCTATGGCGAGCGACGCTCTCGAGAACAATGCCCTTCGCGACTGGGCCCCGGCCTTCGCCGGGGAACATACGCCCTTACATATTCGGGTAGTTCGGCCCCCCGCCGCCTTCCGGCACGACCCAGTTGATGTTCTGCGTCGGGTCCTTGATGTCGCAGGTCTTGCAGTGGACGCAGTTCTGCGCGTTGATCACGAACTTGGGGTCGCCCGTCTCCTCGCCGACGATCTCGTACACGCCCGCCGGGCAATAGCGCTGCGCCGGCTCGTCATAGGTCGGCAGATTGTACTGCACCGGAACATCCGGATCCTTGAGCGTCAGATGGACCGGCTGGTCCTCCTCGTGATTGGTGTTCGAGATGAACACCGAGGACAGCCGATCGAAGGTCAGCACGCCGTCGGCCTTGGGATAGACGATCGGCTGGACCTGATCCTTGCGCCACAGGCTCTCGTGATCGGGGTGATGGTGCAGCGTGAACGGCACCTTGAGCCCCCAATGCTCGAGCCACATCGTCACGCCGGCGAGCCCCGACCCTAGGAAATCGCCAAACTTCTTGACCAGCGGCACGACGTTGCGGACGACCGACAGCTCCTTCTTCACCCAGCTGTGCTCGAACGCCGCGGGGTAAGCGGCGAGCTCGTCATGTTCGCGCTGGCTCAGGATCGCCTCGGCGGCGGCCTCGGCGGCAAGCATGCCCGATTTCATCGCGGTATGCGTGCCCTTGATCCGCGGTACGTTGAGGAAGCCCGCGCTGTCGCCGATCAGCGCGGCGCCGGGCATCACCAGCTTGGGGATCGACTGCAGCCCGCCATCGCTGATCGCGCGCGCGCCGTAGCTGACGCGCTTGGCGCCCTTGAGCAACGCCGCGATCTCGGGATGCGTCTTCCAGCGCTGCATCTCCTGGAACGGCGAGAGATACGGGTTGGTGTAGTTGAGCCACGTCACGAACCCGATCGACACCTGGCCGTTGGCCTGGTGATAGATCCAGCCGCCGCCGTTCGACCCGTGCGTCTCGCTGAGCGGCCAGCCCTGGGTGTGGATCACCCGGCCCGGCGAATGCAGCGCGGGGTCGATGTCCCACAATTCCTTGACGCCGAGGCCGTAGACCTGCGGGTCGCTGTCCTTCGCAAGGTCGAAGGTGCGGAGCAGCTGCTTTGTAAGGTGTCCACGGCAACCCTCGGAAAAGAAGGTGTATTTCGCATGCAGCTCGAGCCCCGGCGTGTAATCGCCCTTGTGGCTGCCATCGCGCGCGACGCCCATGTCGCCGGTCGCGACGCCCTTCACCGAGCCGTCGTCATTGTAGAGGATCTCGGCGGCCGCGAAGCCCGGGAAGATCTCGACGCCGAGCTCCTCGGCCTTGCCCGCGAGCCAGCGGCACAGATTGCCGAGGCTGCCGGTATAGGTGCCCTTGTTGTGGAGGAACGACGGCGTGAGGAAGTGCGGCAGGTTGCGCTTGCCGCCCTTGCTCAGAATCCAGTGATGGTTTTCGGTGACGGGCACCTCGGCGAGCGGGCAGCCGTCTTCGCGCCAGTTCGGCAGCAATTCGTCGAGGCTCTTGGGATCGATCACCGCGCCCGAGAGGATGTGCGCGCCGACTTCCGAACCCTTTTCGAGCACGCAGACCGACAGCTCGGCGCCCTTCTCGGCCGCGACCTGTTTCAGCCGGATCGCGGCCGACAGGCCCGAGGGGCCGGCGCCGACGATGACGACATCGTACGGCATGGACTCGCGATGGTTTTCGCCTTCACTCACGGTATTTCTCCATCCGGGGCGCCGTCGCGTCGGTCTCGTCGCGCGCGCGGCACTTCCTGTCCTGCTGCGCGTGCCAGCGAATTGACCTTCGCGTCAACATCGTAGCTATAGGCCTCTATGGGGGCTGACCAAAATATCGACTGGCGGATGGCCGCGGCGAGCGCGCTCGAATGGTGGCGCGACGCCGGCATCGATGCGCTGGTCGAGGAGGATCCGCGCGACTGGACCGCCGCCCCGACCGCGCCCGTCGTCGTGCCCGAGCAGCGCGCACGCGTTGCCGCCGTAGCGGAACCGGTCGTCCTGCCGCTGCCGCGCACGCTCGAGGATTTCCTGACGTGGCGCGCCGGGGGCGATGCGCCCGAGGCCGAATGGCGCGGCGATCCGATCGGCGCATCGGGCGATCCGTCCGCCGACATCATGATTTTGACCGACGTGCCCGATCGCGAAGATGGCGACTTGGGAAGCCTGTTCGGTGGGCCGGTGGGCAAACTGTTCGACCGGATGCTCGCCGCGATCGGGCGGAGTCGCGATTCGGTCTATCTCGTGCCGATGTGCAGCAAGCGCCCGACCGCGGGGCGGATCGCGCCCGAGATCGAGCAGCGGATCGTCGAGGTCGCGCGGCATCACGTCGCGCTGGTGAAGCCGCCGCGGCTGCTCGTGCTGGGAAATGCGCCGAGCCGTGCGCTGACGGGGATGGACGTCGCGCATGCCCGCGGTAGTTTACACCCCATTAACCTCGATGATGGCATGCCGGGGGTGTCGGTCGATGTGGTGGCCAGCTTCCATCCGCGGCTCTTGCTCGAACGCCCGGCCGACAAGGCGCGGGCGTGGAAGGATTTACAGATGTTGATCGCGGGGTTGGGCGCATGAGCGCAAGACTGGCTTTCCTGGTGGCGCTCGGGCTCGCGGTACCAGGCGTGGCGCAGGCGGCGGGCGAACCGCCGATGGGCGCGACCCAGACGACGCAGCGCAGCATCATCCCGCAACAGCTCGATCCCGAACAGCGCGAAGGCTATCGCGCAGTGTTCGCCAATATTCGCGACCAGAAGTGGCAGGACGCGCAGCTCCTGCTCAGCTCGATGAAGCCGGGGCCGCTGCATGCGATCGCCGAGGCCGAGCTGCTCACCGCGAAGGGATCGCCCAAGGCCGATCTCGACCCGCTGATGAAGCTGCTCACCGACGCGCCCGAACTGCCGCAGGCCAAGCAGATCCTGACGATGGCGGCGTCGCGCGGCGGCGTCGGCCTGCCGCCGCTGCCCGAAGCGCGCGCGCTGCGCTGGATCGACGGCGCACCGGCGCGCAAGCGCGCCAAGAGCTTCGGCAATGGCGACATGGTCGCGGTCGAGCTCGCGCTCAAGATGCAGCCGTTGATCAAGGACGATCAGGGGTTCGCGGCGCAGCAATTGCTCGAATCGACCCCCGGCCTGTCGTCGGATTCGATCACCGAATGGCAGCGCAAGATCGCCTGGATGTATTATCTCGCGGGCGACGACAGCAATGCCCGCACGATGGCGGCGCGCGCCGGCAGCGGCTATGGCGATTTCGCGGTCGAGGCGATCTGGGTCGGTGCGCTAGCCGCCTGGCGCCAGCACGATTGCGCCGCATCCGGCGACCTGTTCCAGAGCGTCGCCGCGCGCGCGAGCGATATCGAGCTGCGCGCCGCCGGTCTCTATTGGACCGCACGCGCCGACATGCAGTGCGGCCGCCCCGACCGGGTCGAGAACCGCCTCAAGAACGCCGCGCAATATCGCGAGACCTTCTACGGCCTGCTCGCGCGCCAGGCGCTCGGCATCAAGGAAGCGCCCAACCGCGCCGCGACCTTGTCGGCGGCGAGCGACTGGCAGACGCTCGGCCGGCGTCCCAACGTCCGCGTCGCCGCGGCCCTGGTCGAGATTGGCGAGAATGGCCTCGCCGATACGGTGATCCGCCAGCAGGCGCGGATCGGAGATCCTTCGGAATATCCCGCGCTCGTTCGGCTGACCGCGGCACTCGATCTGCCCGCGACGCAGGTGTGGCTGTCGCATAACGGCCCGGTCGGCGCGACCCCGCCGCTCGAGGCGCGCTTCCCCGCGCCGAACTGGGCGCCCGATGGCGGCTGGCGCGTCGACAAGGCGCTGGTGTTCGCGCACACGCTGCAGGAATCGCGCTTCCGCACCGATGTGGTGAGCCCGGCGGGCGCCTATGGCCTGATGCAGGTGATGCCGCGCGCCGCAACCGACATCGCGCGCAAGCAGGGCCGCAGCTTCGACCGCAGCGCGCTGTCGCGCCCCGGCACCAATTTCGAGGTCGGCCAGAGCTATCTCGAGCAATTGCGCGACCAGCATTGCACCGAAGGGCTGCTGCCCAAGGTCATCGCGGCGTACAATGCCGGTCCCGGCCCGGTCGAGCTGTGGAACGCGCAGACCCGCGATGGCGGCGATCCGTTGCTCTACATCGAATCGATCCCCTATTGGGAGACGCGCGGCTATGTCACCACGGTGCTGCGCAATTACTGGGTCTATGAGGCGCAGACCGGCAAGCCGGCCTCGGTCAGCCGCGCGGCGCTCGCGCAGGGCATGTGGCCGCGCTTCCCGGGCCTGCCCGGCGCGACCGCGGTGCGACTGACCTCGAGCAACGGCTATCGCGCCTCGGCGAGCCTTCCCGACAAGGCGGTCGCCAGTGCCAATTGACGAAGCCGCGACGTTTCTGCCTGTCCGCATTGCCGTCCTCACCGTCTCCGACACGCGCGGTCTCGCCGATGATCGTTCGGGCGACACGCTCGTCGCGCGGCTGACCGATGCGGGGCACGTCCTGGCGGCGCGTGAGATCGTCAAAGACGATGCCGATCTGCTGGTCGGCACGCTGCATCGCTGGATCGACGATCCCGAAATCGACTGCATCATCTCGACCGGCGGCACCGGCGTGACCGGGCGCGACGTCACGCCCGAGGCGATCGAACGCGTCGCCGACAAGATGATACCGGGCTTTGGCGAGCTGTTCCGCTGGCTGAGCTTCGCGACGATCGGCACCTCGACCGTCCAGTCGCGCGCGTGCGCGTGCGTGACGCGCGGGACCTATATCTTCGCGCTGCCGGGCTCGACCGGCGCGGTCAAGGATGGCTGGGACGGGATCCTCGCGAGCCAGCTCGACAGCCGGCACAAGCCCTGCAACTTCGTCGAACTGATGCCGCGGCTGCGCGAGCGCTAACGATGAACCCGCCGGTCCCACGGGCGGCCCGGCGCTGGATTCTCCTCTGCCTGGCCGGTCTCGGCGGCCTGATCGTGTTTTGCGCCGGCATTCTGCTGGGACGACACCAAGCGGACACACGACCGCCGCCGCACCAATCCCCCAGTGCGACGCGCGGATCCCCGACGCCCCGCTTCCGCGACGTCTTCTCGCCTTCGGTGACCTCCGACCAGCACGTTCTGGAGGAGCAGCGCAAGCTGGTCGAGGCGCTCGAACGCGCGTGCGAGCGCCAGCGCCAGAAGTGCGATCTGGCGCGCAATGCGCGCGCCTATCTCAACGCGCATAGCTGACCGGCGCGATCAATCGTCCGCTTGCATCGCGGCCAGTTCGTGCCCGGCGACATCGCGGAAATGGAAGCGCCGCCCGCCGGGAAAATCGAATGCCGCGCGCGTGATCTCCCCGCCCGCTGCGCGGACCGCGGCCTCGGTGGCTTCGAGATCCTCGACCTGGATCACCGCGAGCGCGGCAGCGGTGGCCTCGGCCCGATCCGCCTGGAAACCGATCTCGGTGTCGCCGGTCGTCGTCGCGGCATAGCTCGGCCCGAAATCGCTGAACTGCCAGCCGAACGCCGCCGCATAAAAGGCCTTGGCGGTGGCGGTGTCGCGCACCGGCAGCTCGAGATAGTTCAGTCGCGCCATTCTGCATCTCCTTAATGTTCTTGGTCCGTTCTTGCTCGCCTGCTACAGGCTGTCAATGGCTGACAAACGTCCCCAACGCGGCGCGACGCTCAACCGCGAGAGCGCGCGTTTCCATCTGCCCGAGCGCGCGATGGATGGCGACTGGCTCGATGACCGCGAAGGGCTCGACGGTGCGCTCCCGCGGCTGCGCACCACGGTGACGGTCGAGCGCGCGCGGACGATCATCAGCCGCAACAGCTCGCCCGACATCGGCTTCGATCGCTCGATCAACCCGTATCGCGGGTGCGAGCATGGCTGCATCTACTGCTTCGCACGGCCGACCCACGCGTTTCACGATCTCTCGCCGGGGCTCGATTTCGAGAGCAAGCTGTTCGCCAAGCCCGATGCCGCTGCGCTGCTCCGCGTCGAGCTCGGCAAGCGTGGCTATGTCGCGCAGCCGATCGCGCTCGGCACCAACACCGATCCCTACCAGCCGATCGAGACCGACTGGCGGATCACGCGCGCCTGTCTCGACGTGCTTGCCGAGACCAATCATCCGCTGACGATCACCACCAAGTCCGACCGCGTCGTGCGCGACATCGATCTGCTCGCGCCGATGGCGGCGAAGGGACTCGCCGCGGTGGCGATCTCGATCACCTCGCTCGACCCGAAGATCGCGATGACGCTCGAGCCGCGCGCGCCGACGCCGACACGACGGCTGGCGGCAGTGCGCGCGCTGGTCGCGGCGGGGATCCCGACGCACGTCTCGATCGCGCCGGTAATCCCGGCGATCACCGATCACGAGATCGAACGTCTGATCGAGCGCGCCGCCGAGGCGGGCGCGCGTTCGGTGTCGTTCATTCCGGTGCGGCTCCCTTGGGAGGTGGCGCCGCTGTTCAAGGCGTGGCTCGACGCGCATTTCCCCGATCGCGCGAGCAAGGTGATGGCGATCATCGGCTCGATCCGCGAGGGGCGCGAGAACGATCCCGGCTTCTTCACGCGGATGCGCGGGAGCGGGCCGTGGGCCGAGCTGCTGCGGACGCGCTTCCAGATCGCGTGTCGCAAACATGGCATGAATGGCGCGCGGATTGCGCTACGCAGCGATCTGTTCCGCCCGCCGGCGGGGCCGCAGGGGGATTTGTTCGGATGAGCCGCGTCAGAAACCTCCTTCCCGATCGCGCGGCGGTGCTCGCTTTGGTCGACGCGCGCGGCCAGCTCGCGGTGCGTGCGACGCCCAATGCGAGCGCGAACGCGGTGGTGCTGCCTGCCGATGGCGCTCCGCGCGTGCTCGCGGTGCGCACGACGGTCACGCCCGAGGATGGCAAGGCGAATGACGCGATCCTCACCTTGCTTGCCGAAGCGCTCGGTTGCCCGAAATCGGCGCTGACGCTGGTGCGCGGGGCGACCGCGCGCGACAAGCTGGTGCAGATCGCGCGCTAGGGCAGTCGCTTCGAACCCTGTAGCTTCCCCGGCGAAGGCCGGGGCCCAGGAGCGATGGCCGAGATCATCGAACGCACCGCACGCCTTCGCTCGCTCTACTCCTGGGCCCCGGCCTGCGCCGGGGAAGCGAGAGTTAGGGGTGCTCGTGGGCGCAGGCCCAGCTTCACCCCGCCAGCACATGATCCTTGAAGCGTGCGCGCAGCGCGGTCTTGAGGATCTTGCCCGTCGCGGTGTGCGGCAGGTCATCGACGAAGACGATCTCGTCGGGGAGCCACCATTTCGCGACATGCGCGCCGAGATGCGCGCGGATCTCGGCCGCTTCGACCATGCTGTCGGGCTTGCGCACCACCACCAGCAGCGGGCGCTCGTCCCATTTCGGATGATAGATGCCGATCGCCGCGGCTTCGGCGACGCCCGGGCAACCGACCGCGGCGTTCTCCAGATCGACCGACGAGATCCACTCGCCGCCCGACTTGATCACGTCCTTGGCGCGATCGGTGATCTGCATCGTGCCGTCGGGATGGAGCACCGCGACATCGCCCGTGTCGAACCAGTTTTCGGCATCGACCGTGTCTTCCTCCGCGCCGAAATAGCGCTGGACGATCCACGGTCCGCGCACCTGCAGCCGTCCCGAAGAAACGCCGTCGCGCGGCTGCTCGCGGTCATCGTCGTCGAGCACGCGCAGCTCGACCCCGAACGGCACGCTGCCCTGTTTCTGGAGCAGGTCGAGCTGGTCGTCGCGCGACATCTCGTCCCACTCGGCCGGCGGCGCGGCGGCGGTGGCGACGGGCGAGGTCTCGGTCATCCCCCACAGGTGGATCACCTTGATCCCCAGATCGAGGAAGCGCGCGATCATCGCGCGCGGCGCCGCCGATCCGCCGACGGTGATCGTCTCGAGCGTGCGCGGAAGTTCGCCGGTCGCGTCGATATGCTGGAACAGCGCCAGCCACACGGTCGGCACGCCGCCCGCGAGCGTGACGCGCTCGCGGTTCATCAGGCCGCACAGCACCGCGGCATCGTTGACCGCCGAGAAGACGAGCTTGGTGCCGGCGAGCGGCGCGGCGAAGCACAGGCCCCAGGCGGCGGCGTGGAACAAGGGCACGATCGGCAGCACGGTTTCGCGCGCGCTGAGCGTCATCACCGCGGGCGATGCGGCATGCATCGCATGGAGCAGCGTCGAGCGGTGCGTGTAGAGCACGCCCTTGGGGTTGCCCGTTGTGCCGCTGGTATAGCAGAGCATGCACGGCTCGCGCTCGCCGCCTTCGACCCAGGCATAGGCGCCGGTCTCGGCGTCGAGCAACGCGTCGAATGCGCCGTCGTCGAAGCAGATATAGTGCTCGATGCTCGTCCAGAGCGGCCTGAGGCGGTCGACCAGCGGCTGGAACTGCTTGTCGTAGAGCAGCACGCGGTCCTCGGCATGGTTGGCGATATAGACGAGCTGTTCGTCGAACAGCCGCGGGTTGATCGTGTGGACCACCCCGCCCATCCCGATCGTGCCGTACCAGGCAATCAGGTGCGCGGCATGGTTCATGCCGAGCGTCGCGACGCGGTCTCCGGGGGCGATGCCGAGGCGGTCTAGCGCCTGAGCGAGACGTTTGGCGTCGTGGGCAACGCCGGCCCAGGAGCTGCGCGTCTCGCTGCCATCGGCCCAGCGTGTGACGATCTCGCGGCGGCCATGCTCGCGCGCGGCATGATCGAGCAGCCGCGGCACCCGCAATTCGAAATCCTGCATTCCACCGAGCATTTTCTTCTTCCTCCCCTCCCGCTTGCGGGAGGGGATCGAGGGGTGGGCTCGACGCCAATCTCAAGCGGTATCTTATGCAATGGAGCGCGAGCCCACCCCCAACCCCTCCCGCAAGCGGGAGGGGAGCAAGTCAGCCTACCCCACCAGCGACAGCTGCGCGCCGCCGGTGCGCAGCACCACATTGCCGACATCCTGCAGCGCTTCGATCCGCCCGACAAGCTCGCCGTCGAGCAGGAAGTCGCGCCCGAGCAGGACGCGCGCGGTATTGCCGCCCGGAACCGCGACCGTCGCCCACACTTCGCCGCGCGCGCCGCGCGCATCGCCGAGCAGCGCGGCGAGCGACGCCATGCCGGCGGGCGTATCGATCGTCAGATCGAGGCTGAAGCGCGCGTCATTGGCGAGCTCCTCGAACGGCTGGATCCGCTTGACCGAGACGCGCGGCGTTTCCTCGCCGGGTCGGCGGTCGAGCTCGACCGTCACGAGGCCACACCCGCCGTTGCGCGCCGCTTCCTCGAGATTGGCGGCGACCGAATCGTCGAAACAGGTCGCGACGAACTGCCCCGACGGATCGGACAGCGTCGCCATCAGATAGCGTTTCCCGCGCGCCGAGGTGCGCCAGCGCGCATCCTCGACCAAAGCCGCCATCGTTGCGCCGGTGCGCGTGCCGTCGTCGGGGATGTTGAGCTCGCCCAAGGTCGCGAAGCTGCGCGCGCCGTGCATCTTGGCGAGATGGCTGTGACGATCGACCGGATGCGCCGAGAAATAGAAGCCGAACGCCTCGCGCTCCTGGTCCATCCGCTGCGCCAGCGTCCAGCGCGCCGAGAGCGGCAGCTTGATCGGCGGCTCGGAGGCTTCCGCAGTGCCGAACAGACCGCCCTGCCCGCTGGTCTTCTGCTCGTGGATCCGCGCGGCGGTGGCGAGGATCGTCTCGGCGCAGGCGAGGATGCCCGCGCGATTGTCGTTGAGCCCGTCGAACGCGCCCGCCGCGGCGAGCGTCTCGAGCTGGCGCTTGTTCATCACGCGCGGATCGATCCGGCGGGCGACGTCGTCGATCGACTCGAACCGGCCGTTCGCATCGCGCTCAGCGACGACCTTTTCCATCGCCCCCTCGCCGACCGATTTCAACGCTGCGAGCGCATAGCGCACCGCCAGCCCGTCGCCGCTATCCTCGACGGTAAAGTCGGCCTCGCTGCGCACGATGCATGGCGGCAGCAATTTGACGCCAAGCCGCCGCATGTCGTCGACGAAGATGCTGAGCTTGTCGGTCAGCGTGAGATCGAAGCACATCGAGGCCGCGAAGAATTCGTGCGGGTGATGCGCTTTCAACCACGCCGTCTGGTACGACAGCAGCGCATAGGCGGCGGCGTGCGACTTGTTGAAGCCGTAGCCGGCGAACTTGTCGATCAAGTCGAACAGCTCGTTCGCCTTCGCGGCGTTGATGCCGTTGATCGTCAGACACCCTTCGGCGAAATGGGCTCTTTGCGCGTCCATCTCGGCCTGGTTCTTCTTGCCCATCGCGCGGCGCAGCATGTCGGCCTGGCCGAGCGAATAGCCCGCCAGAGTCTGCGCGGCCTGCATCACCTGTTCCTGGTAGACGAAGATGCCGTAGGTCTCTGACAGGATCCCCTCGAGCAGCGGATGCGGATATTCGATCGGTTCGAGCCCGTTCTTGCGGCGGCCGAACATCGGGATGTTGTCCATCGGGCCCGGGCGATAGAGCGAGACGAGCGCGATGATGTCGCCGAAGTTCGACGGGCGGACGGCGGACAGCGTGCGCCGCATCCCCTCGGATTCGAGCTGGAACACGCCGACCGTGTCGCCCTTCTGGAGCAGCTTGTAGACGCCCTCGTCATCCCATTCGAGCGCATCGAGATCGAGCACCACGCCGCGCGCCGCGAGCAGGTCGATCGCCTTCTTGAGCACCGACAGCGTCTTGAGGCCGAGAAAGTCGAACTTCACGAGGCCCGCACCCTCGACATATTTCATGTCGAACTGGGTGACGGGCATGTCCGAGCGCGGATCGCGGTAGAGCGGCACGAGATCGGCGAGCGGCCGGTCGCCGATCACCACGCCCGCGGCGTGCGTCGAGCTGTGCCGCGGGAGCCCTTCGAGCTGCATCGCGAGATCTAGCAGATGGCGGACGTTGCTGTCCGACTTGTACTCGGCGTGAAGCTCCACGACACCGTCGAGCGCGCGCTTCAGGGTCCAGGGGTCGGCAGGCAAGTTCGGGATCAGCTTGGCGAGCCGGTCGATCTGGCCATAGCCCATCTGCAGCACGCGCCCGGTGTCCTTGAGCACCGCGCGCGCCTTCAGGCGCCCGAAGGTGATGATCTGCGCGACCTGGTCGCGGCCATATTTCTCCTGGACGTAGCGGATCACCTCGCCGCGGCGGGTTTCGCAGAAGTCGATGTCGAAGTCGGGCATCGACACGCGTTCGGGGTTGAGGAAGCGCTCGAACAGCAGGCCGAGCTTGATCGGATCGAGATCGGTGATGGTGAGCGCCCAGGCGACGACCGAGCCTGCGCCCGAACCACGCCCCGGACCGACCGGAATGTCGTGGTCCTTCGCCCATTTGATGAAGTCGGCGACGATCAGGAAGTAGCCGGGGAAGCCCATCTGGATGATGACGTCGAGCTCGAAGTCGAGCCGGGTGCGGTAGGCGGCGCGCCAGTCGCTATTCCCTTCTTCACCCCCCTCCCGCTTGCGGGAGGGGTTGGGGGTGGGCTCGCGCTCTCCGGCTGTCGTACCGCTGGTGGAGGTCGGGCGCCCACCCCCGGCCCCTCCCGCAAGCGGGAGGGGAGCAGAAACGGCGAGTTCCGCGATCCGGTCCAGCCGCCGCTCCAACCCCGCATGCGCATCCGCGCGCAGCTTCGCCGCTTCCGCCGTCGGATCACCCGCCAGACTCGGCAGGATCGGTTTGCGTTTCGGCGCGGCGACGCCGCAGCGCTGCGCGACCACCAGCGTATTGGCGATCGCCTCGGGCAGATCGGCAAACAGTTCGCGCATGTCCTTGGCGGGCTTCATCCACGCATCGGGCGAGCTGCGCACGCGGTCTTCGCTCGCGATATAGGTCGAGCTGGCGATGCACAGCAGGATGTCGTGCGCTTCGCTGAACCCGGGTTCGGCGAAGCAGCACGGGTTGGTCGCGACGATCGGCAGGTCGCGGTCATACGCCAGGTCGATCAGCGGGCCCTCGGCCTTGGTCTCGATCTCGTCGCCGCGCCGAGTCAGCTCGATATAGAGCCGGTCGGGAAACAGCGCCTCGAGGCGTTCGCAATACGCCCGCGCGCGATCGGGCTGGTCTTCGGCGAACAGCTTGGCCAGCCCACCCTCGCGGCCCGCAGTCAGCGCGATCAGGCCGTCGGTCCGCCCCTCGAGCGCCGCAAAATCGACATGCGCGTTGAGCTCGAGCGGGCGATCCAGATGCGCCTGCGAGACGAGCACGCACAGGTTCCGATAGCCGACCTCGTCCTGCGCATAGAGCGCGATCCAGTCGAGCACCGGCGTCATGCCCTCCGGCATCCCCGGGCGACACACGCCGAGCATCGCACCGATGATCGGCTGGACGCCCGCGGCGCGCGCGGCGTCGGAATAGGCCATCGCGGCGTAGAGGCCGTTGCGATCGGTCAGCGCGGCGGCGGGGAAGCCGAGTTCCTGCGCGCGCTTGGCGATGGCTTTCGGCTCGATCGCGCCGTCGAGCATGGTGAAGGAGGAGAAGATACGAAGAGGGACGAAACCGGAATGCGACATCGCTCCATTATGGGGATGCGAAGCGATTCGGGGAACTGTCGGATCGCAGCCCCAGCGGGGGCCTGTCGCAAATCTGCAACCTGTCCGGCATCGCCGATCCGTGGCCGCCATCGTCCGGCTCCGGCAGGCTAAGGCGAGTGGAGGATGAAATTCGTGTCATCTCCCCTTCGCGCCGCAACCTTTGCCGCCGCCGCACGGTTGACGTCGTGAGCGACCAAGGATCTGATTTCATGGATAAAGGCAACGAAGGCCGACCCGATCGCCGCACCGTGATGATCGGCGCGGGCGCGATCGGGGCGTTGGCGGCGGGCGCTGCGGCGAATGCGCAGGCCCCCGCCCCGCCAACCACCGCCGGGCCGATCACCGCCGGGCGCGATTCGGCGCTGACGGGCAAGGTCGCGTTCGTCACCGGGGCCGCGCGCGGCATCGGTCGCGCGATCGCGGTCGAACTCGCCGCCAACGGCGCCGACGTCGCGATCTTCGATATCGCGGGTTTCGTCTCGACCGCGTCGAACGCCACGCCCGCGACCCCGGCCGACCTCGCCGAGACCAAGCGCCAAATCGAGGCGCTCGGCCGCAAATGCCTCGCGATCAAGGGCGATATCCGCAAGATCGCGCAGCTCCGCGCGGCGCACGACCGCGTGCTGAAGGAACTCGGGCGGATCGACGTGGTCGTCGCCGACGCCGCGATCCAGCGCTGGAAGGATCTGCTCGAGATGGAGGATGCCGACTGGTACGACGTGATCGACAACAACGTGAACGGCACCGCCAACACCGTCCGCGCCTTCGCGCCGACGCTCTGCGCGCAGAAGAGCGGCCGGATCATCCTGATCTCGTCGATGCAGGGCAAGCACGGCACCGCCGGCGCCGCGTCGTATTCGGCGTCGAAGCATGCGATTATCGGGCTCATGAAATCCGCCGCCGAGGAATTCGGTAAGCACAAGGTCACCGTCAACTGCATCCTGCCCGGCCTGATCGACACCGCGCTGACGCGCTACCCGGCGCGCTGGAGCCATGTCATCGGCGAAACGCAGGACAATCCGCCGAAGAACCCGAGCGAAGCCGAGACCTGGGCCAACCGCGCGCCGCGCGTTCCGCTGCGCGTTGCCTGGCTGCGACCGGAGGACGTCTCGCCGATGGCGGTGTTCCTGGCGTCCGACGCGTCGGCGCTGTGCAGCGGCGCCAATTTCGAGGTCACCGGCGGCGACAGCGCGCAGGACGTGTAAACTGCGCTAGAGCAGCTTGGCGATATCGGCTTCGATATCGGCGGGCTTGGTCGTCGGCGCATAGCGCTCGACCACGCGTCCGTCCTTGCCGACGAGGAACTTGGTAAAGTTCCACTTGATCGCTTGCAAGCCGAGCAGCCCCGGCGCCTGCTTCTTGAGTTCGGTGAACAGCGGATCGGCGTTCGATCCATTGACATCGATCTTGGCGAACACCGGGAAGGTCGCGTCGTAGGTCAGCGAGCAGAAATTGGCGATCTCCGCCGCATCGCCCGGCTCCTGCGCGCCGAACTGGTTGCACGGAAAGCCCAGCACCTCGAACGGCTGCCCGGCGAACTTGCGATGCAGCGCCTCGAGCCCTTCATATTGCGGGGTGAAGACGCATTTCGACGCGGTGTTGACGATTAGCAGCACCTTGCCGGCATAGGTCGAAAGATCGACCGGCGAGCCGTCGGCGGCCTTGACGGTGAGGTCGGTGATAGCGGTCATGCCGGTTTCCCTTCGTTGCGCGCGAGCAGGAAGCGCAGATTGCGCTCGACCCCGGCCCATTCGCTGGCGATGATCGAATAGACCACAAGATCGCGCACCCGGCCATCCAACACCTGATGGTTGCGAAGGATGCCGTCGCGCTTGGCGCCGAGCCGTTCGATCGCGGCCTGCGAGCGTTTGTTGAACCAGTCGGTGCGGATCTGCACGACGTTGCAGCCGAGCACCTCGAAGGCATGGCGCAACAACAGCAGCTTGGCTTCGGTGTTGACGCCGCTGCGCTGGACCGACTTGGCATAGAAGGTCCCGCCGATCTCGAGCCGCTTATGGCCGGCGCTCATCCGCATGTAGCGCGTCAGGCCGACGACGCGGCCATCGGGGGTGCAGACGGTAAATGGCATCGCGCGGCCGAAATCGCGTTCCTTGAACAACACCGCCATGAAGGCTTCGGGATCGGTCAGCGTCGAGACGTTGGTGAAGAACAGTTCGCTGATATTGCCATCTGCCGCCGCTGCGACGATCGCGTCGCGGTCCTCGGGCTGGGTCGGGCGGAGCGTGACGTGCCGCCCGACCATCGTCGGCGCCTTGGTCCAGCTCACGCCAGCCGGCCTTCGTGCAGCCGCACCACGCGGTCCATCTTGAGCGCCATCCGCTCGTTATGCGTCGCGACCAAAGCCGCTGTCCCCTCGCCGCGCACCAGCCGGAGGAATTCGGCGAGCACCACGTCGGCGGTCGCCTCGTCAAGATTGCCGGTCGGCTCGTCCGCCAGCACCAGCGCGGGCTGGTTGGCGAGCGCGCGCGCGACCGCGACGCGCTGCTGCTCGCCGCCCGAAAGCTGGCTCGGGCGGTGCGTCAGGCGGTGGCCGAGGCCGAGCGCGGTGAGCAGTGACGTCGCGCGGTCGTTGGCCTCTGCGCGGGTCTTGTCGCGGATCATCTGCGGCAAGACGACATTCTCGGTCGCGTTGAAATCGGGCAGCAGGTGATGAAACTGATAGACGAAGCCGAGCTTGTCGCGCCGCACGCGCGTGCGCCCGTCGGCGTTGAGCCGCGCGGTTTCCTCGCCGTCGATCAGGATCGAGCCGCCGAAGCCGCCTTCGAGCAGGCCGACCGCCTGGAGCAGCGTCGACTTGCCCGAGCCCGACGGTCCGAGCAGGGCGACGATCTCGCCGGCGCCGACCTGAAGATCCACACCGCGCAGCACTTCGATCGTCTGGCCGCCCTGGCTGAAGCTGCGCGTCAGATCCGAGACACCGAGAACCGGGTTATTCATAGCGCAGAACCTGGACCGGGTCGGTGCTCGCCGCCTTGAGCGCGGGGTAGAGCGTGGCGAGGAAGCTGAACAGCAGCGCCATCAGCGCGATCACCGTCACTTCGACCGGGTCGGTCTTCGACGGCAGTTCGCTCAAGAAGCGGATCGAGGGATCCCACAGATTCTGACCCGTCACGAGCTGGACGAAATCGACCACGCTCTGGCGGAAATAGAGGAAGATGAAGCCGAGGATCAGCCCGGCGACGACGCCCAATGCGCCGATCGTCGTGCCGACGGTCATGAAGATTCGGATCATGCCGCCCCTGCTCGCCCCCATCGTCCGCAAGATCGCGATGTCGCGTGTCTTGGCGCGCACCAGCATGATCAGCGACGACAGGATGTTGAACACCGCGACGAGGATGATGATCGACAGCACGGTGAACATCGCGACGCGCTCGACCGCCAATGCCTCGAACAATTGCGCGTTCATCTGCCGCCAGTCCTGGATCACCCCCATCTTGCCGACCTGCGCGGCGAGCGGCGCGAGGATCGGTCCGACCCGGTCGGCATCATTGGTCTGGAGTTCGACCATGTTGACCGAGTCGCCGAGCATGAGGAGCGTCTGCGCATCCTCCATCGGCATGACGATATAGGCCTTGTCGTAGTCATAGACGCCGATCGTGAAGATCGCGCCGACGGTATATTGCACGATCCGCGGCACGGTGCCGAACGGCGTGGTCTGGCCCTGCGGGCTGATCAGCGAGATCTGGCTGCCCACCACCGCGCCCAATTGGTCGGCGAGCCCCGATCCGATCGCGATCTGCCCGCTGCCGGGCATCAGCGACGACAGCGAACCCATCACCACCTTGCTGCCGATCGTCTTGTTCGAGCGGATGTCGGACACGCGCATGCCGCGCACCAGCACGCCTTCGACGCGGCCGTTATACGTCGCCATCAGCGGCTGCTCGATCAGCGGTGTGGCGCTCGTCACGCCCTTGGTCGTATCGGCGAACCCGACGACTTGACGCCAGTCGCGCATCTGGCCGCCATAAGCCTGGACGACGGCGTGGCCGTTGAGCCCGACGATCTTGTCGAACAGTTCGGCGCGGAAGCCGTTCATCACACTCATCACGATGACGAGCGCGGCGACGCCGAGCATTACCGCGACCAGACTGATACCGGCGACGAGGAAGATGAACCCCTCGCCCTTGCCGGGCAGCAAATAGCGCCGGGCGATCATGCGTTCATAACGGGAGAGGATCATGGCGCTCGCTCTACGGCCGACCTCCCCTGCTGGCAACTGTTACCCCCCTGTTGCGCAAGCGCCACAGCGGCGCCGCAATCGGTACGGCGCGGCCACATTCCCGATGACAAGCACCCGACGCGCTCGTAACGCTTTTGTCACTGACACACAGGCAACGGCCGTGGTTCGGGGACTGGCCTTCAGCGCCGCCGCAGGGCTGGCAGCGGAGGTCGAAATGGGGGCTGACGAGCGATCGTCACGCAGGCGTCCGGGTCGGAAACGGCCCGGACGTTTGCATTTGGGCGAAGGCGCGTGCGCCACGCGCCGATGCGCAAAGCGGATCGCCCAAACCGGACGGCGGGTCGCCTCTTCAGGCGAACCCGTCCGACGGCGGCTTTGCCGACCGGCGCTCCCCCATCCGTCGCCCCGGCGCAGGCCGGGGCCGCTGCGAGTGTGGCACCCACCGGACATGCCTCCAACGGCCCCGGCCTCCGCCGGGGCGACGCAGCGTCAGAACGTCTTGGAGATCGTCCCCCCGAACGTCCTGGGATCGCCCGGCTGGCCGACGATCAGCCCGGTGCTTCCTGACTGCGTCGAGAGCAGTTCGAAATAGTTCTGGTTAAACGCGTTGCGCACCCACGCGTAGACGTTGAAATCCTTCTTGCGATAGCCGAGCCGGAAGCTCGAAAGCGCATAGCCGTCGATATAGGTATAGGCCGAGGGGGACGGGTTCGACGAGAAACGCGAACGATAGCTGCCGTCATAGCCAAGATACACCTGCCCGCCCGATCCGCCGACCGGCACGGCATATTCGCCGCCGTAGGAGAAGGACCATTTCGAGATCCCCGGCAGCCGCTGCCCCGAAATGTCGCACGCCGCCGGGCTGACCCCGCCTGCCACGCCGGCCGCGGTTGCCGGGCTGGTTGCGCTGGCGGCGCTCCCGCCGGTCAGTTCGGGCGGGCACGGCGCGTTCTTGAAATCGACATATTTGGCGTCGGTAAAGGCGCCATTGGCATAGACCGAGAAGCGCCGACTCGGGCGGAAGCTCGAATCGAACTCGAACCCGCGCGAGCGGACCTTGCCGGCATTGGCGAGATAGCCGCGAATCACGTTGATCGCGTTGTTGTTCACGGTCGCCTGGTAATCCTTGATGTCGGTCCAGAAGCCCGCGAGGTTGAGCGTCAGGCGGCGATCGAGGAACTGCGTCTTGAGGCCGATCTCATAGGCATTGACGTTCTCGGGCTTGACGGTCTGCGTCGTCAGATCGACTCCGGTGCTCGTTGCATTAAGCGGCAGACCCGACAAGTTGATCCCGCCCGATTTGAAGCTGCGCGCATAAGTGGCGTAGCCGTGCACGTCCGAGGCGAAATCGTAGGACAGCGTGAGATCGCCCGAGACGTTCCACGCGCTGAAGCGCGGACTGTAATGCTGCGGGGCAAGCGTGTTGATCTGGTTCTGGAAGGTCGTGCGCGCCGCCCCTGCCGGGGTGGCGGCGAGCAGCGAGGCGACGTTCGCGCCGGTCGCGACGAAATTGTACTGGCTGTTGGCGATGCTGACGACGGCATCGTACGTCCCCGACTTGCGGTCGTAATTGACGCGCAGGCCCGGCTGGACGTGGAATTTGTCGGTCAGTGCCCAGTTGAGCTTGCCGAACACCGCGAAGCTGGTGTTGTCGAACGCGATCGTGTTGGTCGAGGTCAGCCCGTTGAGCACATTGGGATTGTTGGCGTCGGTGCCCGACAGCAGGAAGCGGCTCGCCGCCGAGCCCTGTACCTGCGAGCCCTGGGTGTTGATCGTCTGGTGGAACAGGAAGGCGCCGACGGTATAATCGAGCCGGTTCTTGCCGTTCGAGGCAAGCCGGAATTCCTGCGAGAGCTGTTCCTGCTGCGACGGGTTCTGCGACACGGTGGTGATCGGCAGACCGATGAAATCGCGGTCGTTGGCGGGCTGCCAGTCCCAATAGCGCCACGCGCTGACCGAGGTGAGCGTCGCGGGCCCGAGATCCCAATTGGCGACGAGCGAGGCGCCGCCGACTTCCTGGCGCGAGTTGATGCTGGCGTCGAGATCGGTGACGCGGTCGAACGGATTGGTGCTCGGCGGGCGATAGCCGAACGCTGCGGCGAGCGCGGGATATTGCCGGTTCGCCGCGCGCTGCGTGGTGCCGACGCGCGCGTAATATTGGGCGCAGCACAGCGGGTTCTGCACGTTGAAATCGCCCGACAGCGTCAGGCTCAGCGTGTCGGTCGGCTTGTACAGCGCCTGCCCGCGGAAGCCGATATTGCGTTGACGGTGGAGGTCGGTCTTGCTCGTCACGTCATAGATCGTGCCGTCGCGCGTCGTCGCCGAGGTCGACAGGCGGATCGCGAGCGTGTCGGTGATCGGTCCCGACACCGACGTCTTGAGCTGGCCGAAATTGTAATTGCCGACGCTCGCCTCGGCGCGCACCTCGGGGGTGAAGCTCGGCGCCCGCGTGGTGATATTGAGCGCGCCCGAGGTGGTGTTCTTGCCGTAGAGCGTGCCCTGCGGCCCGCGCAGCACCTCGACCCGGTCGACATCGATGAAGTCGAAGGTCGCCGCGCCGACGCGTCCGATATAGACGCCGTCGATATAGAAGCCGACGCCCTGCTCGATCCCGTCATTGGTCAGCCCGAACGGCGCGCCGAGCCCGCGGATGTTGATCGCCGAGTTGCGCGGGTTGCTCGAATAGAATTGCAGCGAAGGGACTTGTTGCTGGAGCCGGTTGACGTTGAACGCCCCGCTTTCGGCGAGCGACTTGCCGGTCAGCACCGACAGCGCGATCGGCACGGTCTGCTGCGTCTCGGCGCGACGGCGCGCGGTGACGAGGATGTCGCCGCTGTTCTCGCTCTGGGCTAGCGCCGCGGCCTGCGGTTGCGCGGGGGCCGCGACCGGTGGATCGGTGACGACGGCGGGGCCTCCCAGCGCGGACGAAGCGAGCAGCAAGGCCGGAAAGGAAGCGAGCATGAAGGTCCCCTGTATCGGGTTGTTCCCGAGTCGAATGCATATGCCCACCAATTGCGGGGAGTATCACTCACCCTCCTTCTTGGGGCGGGGATAGATGCGCTTTAGCCGGACGGCGAAATTTGGCGTCAACCCCTCTTGAACCTCGATCGCGGCGAACCAGATTTATCGCGTGCGGTGCTCGGTTGGAGGCCGCACCGGGCAGGTCGCGCAGCAGCGGACCTGGCTCGAGGTAAACGACACTCGCTTTATCGAAGGAGTTAGCCATGCGTACGTTCGATCTGACCCCCTATCGCCGCTCGACCGTCGGCTTCGACCGGCTGTTCGACATGCTCGAGGCCAATGCGCGCCAGGCGAGCGCCGACAATTATCCGCCCTTCAATCTCGAGCGACTCGACGGCGACCGCTATCGCATCACGCTCGCCGTTGCCGGCTTCGGTCGCGACGACATCGAGATCACCGCGCAGCAGAACCTGCTGCAGGTGAAGGGCCGCAAGGACGCGCAGGATGACGCCTCTGCAGCGTTCCTCCACATCGGCATCGCCAATCGCAGCTTCGAGCGCCGCTTCGAACTCGCCGACTTCGTGCGGGTCGAGGACGCCCGGCTCAACGACGGCCTGCTGGTGATCGACCTGCTCCGCGAAGTGCCCGAAGCGATGAAGCCCAAGAGCATCGCGATCAAGACCGGCACCCCGCTGGTCGCGGTCGAGGCGGCGGATACCGCCAAGGCGGCGTAAGCCACTCGAGGGTAAGATGGCGGCGTCGGGAGCGATCCCGGCGCCGTCCTTATTTTGGTCGGTTGCGGATCGGTCCCGGCCTGCTAGCCTGTTAAGGCCGAACCCGGCCTAGCAGGAGCGCCCCGCCATGCTGCCCCGATTGCGCGGTACGATCTGATGGCATCCACCCCGCCGGTCGAGCGCTATCTCGACGAAGGCATCGCGGCGCTGCGCCGCGGCGATGCGACGCGCGGGCGGGCGTTGCTCACCGCGATCGAAGACGATCCGCGCGCGCTTTTTCCGCTGGCCTTTGCGTGTGGCGCGCTGGGCGACGAACACGCGGCGCGCGGCGTGCTGCAGCGGCTGCTGGCGCTCCAGCCCGATCATATCCCGGCGCTGATCATGACGGGCGACATCGTCGCCCGCACCGACCAGCGCGGGGCTGCGGCCTATTACCAAGCCGCGCTCGTCAACGCTGCAGCACAGCGCGCCTCGCTACCGCCCGAACTCCAAGCCGATCTCGACCGCGTGGGCGCGGTCGTCGCCGCCACGTCGCGCGACTATGGAGCGTTTCTCCACGATCACCTCGCCGCGAGCGGCATCCGGCTGGGCGAGGCGCACCGCCGGGTCCAGCACGCGATCGACCTGCTGACCGGTCAGACCGAAATCTTCGTCCAGCGACCGTCGAGCTTCTACTTTCCCGGCCTGCCGCAACGCGCCTTTTTCGAGCGAGCCGAGTTCGCGTGGCTTCCAGCGCTCGAAGCCGCGACCGGCGACATTCTCGGCGAGCTGCGCGCGGTACTGGCCGCAGATGGCGGATTTCCGCCCTATGTCGCAACACCCCTCGACCGCCCGCCCCCGCCCAATCCGCTCCGCGACGATCCACGCTGGGGCGCGTTTCATTTGCTCCGCGCGGGCGCCCCCGTCGCGGGCAATGCAGACCGCTGCCCCGCGACGATGGCGGCGCTCGGGCAGACACCCATGCCGCTGATCGCGCAGCGTGCGCCGATGGCATTGTTCTCGCTGCTCAAGCCCGGCACGCACATCACCCCGCATCACGGGATGCTCAATACCCGGCTGATCGTCCATCTGCCGCTGATCGCCCCGCCCGACTGCGCGCTGCGTGTCGGGGCGGAGACGCGCGCCTGGCGCGTCGGGGAAGCGCTGGTGTTCGACGATTCGATCGAACATGAAGCGTGGAATCGCGGGACGACGACGCGCGTGGTCCTGCTGTTCGAGATCTGGCGACCGGAGTTGACGCCGCCCGAGCGCGAGGCGCTGGCGGTGCTGTTCGGCGCGGTCGAGGCGTTCGTCGATCAGGGGTGAAGCGCGTTCACCCCGACCTTCGCCTCAGACCAAGCGCGACTGCTTTACCGCCGCCGCGATGAAGCTCTTGAACAGCGGATGCGGGTCGAACGGCTTGCTCTTCAGTTCCGGGTGGAACTGGACGCCGACGAACCAGGGGTGATCGGGCCGCTCGACGATCTCGGGGAGCATACCGTCGGGCGACATGCCGCTGAACACGAGTCCGCCCTTTTCGAGCCGCTCGCGATAGGCCGTATTCACCTCGTAGCGGTGACGATGGCGCTCCGAAATGTCGGTCTCGCCATAGATGGTCGAGACCACGCTGTTCCCGTCGAGCTTCGCCGGATAGGCGCCGAGCCGCATCGTCCCGCCGAGATCGCCGCCATGCTCGCGCTTTTCGATTCCCGCGGCACTCATCCATTCGGTGATCATGCCGACGACGGGCTCTTCAGTCTCGCCGAATTCGGTCGAGCTGGCGTCCGGAATGCCGGCAAGATCGCGCGCGCCTTCGACGCACGCCATCTGCATTCCGAAGCAAATGCCGAAATACGGGATCTCGCGCTCGCGCGCGAAGCGGACGCTGGCGATCTTGCCTTCCGCGCCGCGCGATCCGAACGCGCCGGGAACGAGGATCGCGTGCAGCGGTTCGAGCCTAGCGGTGATGTCGGCATCGTCGGCCTCGAACAGCTCGGCGTCGATCCACTCGACGTTGACCTTGACCTTGTTGGCGATGCCGCCATGCACCAGCGCCTCGCCGAGCGACTTGTAGGCGTCCTGCAGCCCGACATATTTGCCGACCACGCCGACGGTGACTTCGCCCTCGGGATTGGTCACGCGGTCCATGATGTCGGTCCAGCGCGACAGATCGGGAGCGCTGCCCGGCAGGATGCCGAACGCGTTGAGCACCGCGTTGTCGAGGCCTTCCTCATGATATTGCACCGGCACGGCGTAGATGCTCTTCGCATCGAGCGCCGGGATCACGGCTTCCTTGGGGACGTTGCAGAACAAGGCGATCTTGGCGCGGTCGCTCTCGGGCAAGGGCTGCTCGCAGCGGCACACCAGCACGTCGGGCTGGACGCCGAGCGCGGCGAGCTCGCGCACCGAATGCTGTGTCGGCTTGGTCTTCAGCTCGCCCGCCGCCGCGATATAAGGCACCAGCGTGACGTGGATGCTGACCGAATTGCCGCGACCGAGATCGTTGCGCAGCTGACGGATCGCCTCGATGAACGGCAGCGATTCGATATCGCCGACGGTGCCGCCGATCTCGCACAGCACGAAATCGAGATCGTCGGTCTCGTTCTGCGCGAACTCCTTGATCGCATCGGTGACGTGCGGGATGACCTGGACGGTCGCGCCGAGATAATCGCCGCGGCGCTCGCGCGTGATGATCTGCTGGTAGATCCGGCCGGACGTGATGTTGTCCGACTGGCGCGACGCGACGCCGGTGAAGCGTTCGTAATGGCCGAGATCGAGATCGGTCTCCGCCCCGTCGTCGGTCACATAGACTTCGCCGTGCTGGTACGGCGACATCGTCCCGGGATCGACGTTGAGATAGGGATCGAACTTGCGAATCCGCACGCGATAGCCGCGCGCCTGCAGCAGCGCCGCGAGGCTCGCCGCCATGAGTCCCTTGCCGAGCGAGGAGACCACGCCGCCGGTGATAAAGATGAACCGCGCCATGGGAGAAAAGGCCTAGCGTCAAAACGGGTGGCGCGGCAAGCGCGCGACTCCGTAAAAGGAAGGATAAGCGCGACCGAAAGAGCCGCGCGCGATCAGGCCGAGCGCGTTACTGCGCGAGCGGAACCGAGCCGTTGCTCGCCGGCGCCGTGCTGTTGGGCGCAGTCTGAAGCGCGCTGCGGGCGCCCGAGGCGAACGGCACGTTGGGATCACCCGGCGCAACCGGCGCCTGGACCGGCGCGGTCACCGCAGCGGGCTTGGCGCTGGCATCGACCTTGACCGACTTGCCCTGCGCGGCGAGCACCGCGAGCAGGATGCTGAGTGCGATAAACAGCCCACCGAGGATCGAGGTCGCGCGCGTGAGGAAGTCCGCCGCGCCGCGGGCCGACATCAGCCCCGCCGGGCTGCCGCCCATGCCGAGCCCGCCGCCCTCCGAGCGCTGCATCAGGACGACCGTCACCAGCCCGAGGGCGACGACGAAATGGACCACGAGGAGAAACTGGAACAGAAACATGAAGCGGGCTGATTCCTTGGGGGCGCTTTGACAGCGATGCCGGGCACATAGGCGAGGTCGCCCCCGCGATCAACCGCGCGCGCAACGACCGTCATCGCAACCAACCCGTCACATTTCGCGATCGAACTGAAACCTGTGGCTTCCCGGAACGTTAGTGGACCAGGAATATCCCCGCTGGTGGGGGTTGCCGAGTAATTTGCGGACACTAGCTGTGGCGATACAGACAGATCATGCGCTTGCCGACTGGATGCATACCCTGGTCGATTACGTCCGGTCGGGTGAACCTGATCTGACCAATCGCCAGATGGCGCTGCTGCTGGTGGTATATCTCAAACCGGGGCCGCATACCGTGCGCGGATTGGCGGCGATGCTCAACGTCTCCAAGCCTGTCGTCACGCGCGCCTTGAACAGGCTTGGCACCCTGGGCTATCTGCGCCGCCAACGGGACGACAATGACAAGCGCAACATCTTTGTTGCGCGCACGTCCGAGGGGGCAAGTTTTCTTGACGATTTCGGCCAATTTATCGGCGACACCACGCCCCAACCCGCGCGTCAGCGGATCGTCCGGCACGCCGCCGCGTAGGAGCTTCGCGCTTTCCGGCCAGTCGGTTGCGCTCGATCCGCGAACGCACGCGGTGCGGCGCGACCTCGCCGACATCCGCCTCGCCGACCGGGTCTTCGCGCCGCATTACGCTTCGTGCGTGCAACGCGTCGTGATCAGCGCTACGGGCCTTCGCGAAGGCGCTGATCCGGAGTCTGCCGTGCTGACCGATCTCAAGACGGGCGACGTTTTCGAAGTTCTCGAATTCGTCAAAGGCCGCGCCTGGGGGCTAGCGCCCGGCGCCGGGCTGGTCGGCTATGTCGATGCTGATACACTTTCCTGGCCGACGGAATGAGCGTCTCGGTCTTCATCGACGGCGCGGCGGGCACGACCGGGCTCGAGATCCGCGAGCGGCTGGCCAACCGCAGTGATATCGACATCGTGCTGCTCGACGACGCGCGGCGCAAGGACCCGGCGGCGCGCGCCGAAGCGCTCAACGACAGCGACTTCGTCATCCTGTGCCTGCCCGACGATGCCGCGCGCGAAGCAGTCTCGTTGATCGCCAACGACCGCACCCGCGTGATCGACGCCTCGACCGCGTTCCGCGTCGCCGAGGGCTGGACCTATGGCTTCGCCGAGGTCGAACCCGGGCAGGCCGCCGCGATCGCCGAGGCGAAGCGCGTGTCGAACCCGGGCTGCTACCCGACCGGCTTCCTCGCCTTGCTCCGCCCGTTGATTCGCGCCGGGCTCGTCCCGGTCGACTGGGGGATCAGCGTCAACGCGGTGTCGGGCTATTCGGGCGGCGGCAAGGCGATGATCGCGGAATATGAAGGCGCCAACGCGCCATCGGCGTCGCGTGCGTACGCGCTCGCCCTCGCACACAAGCATGTCCCCGAGATGCAGAAGCATGCCCGGCTGGAACATCCGCCAATCTTCACGCCGTCGGTCGCCAACACCTATCGCGGGATGATCGTCGAGGTGCCGCTTGCGCTGTACCGTTTCCCGCGACGGCCGACGCTGCTCGCGTGCGAGACCGCGCTGCGCGAGGCCTATCCCGAGGGCGGCTTGATCCGCATCGCCGACGGCGATGTCGGCGCGGTGCAGATCGAGGACGATGCCGGCACCGACCGGCTGACGCTGCGCGTCTGCGGCAATAGCGACATCGGCCAGGCACGGCTGATCGCCACGCTCGACAATCTCGGCAAGGGGGCGGCGGGGGCCGCCGTGCAGAACCTCAATATCATGGCCGGGCTCGATCCGCTCTCCGGCCTGACCGTGTAATCTATGGTTTCACCTTGGCGAAGCGCGCGGCGTTCCCTAGGTGAGGCCTCCCCCAGGAGCTCGAATTCGCATGGCCAACCGCACGCCTGTCGGCAAACTCCTTCTGTTCGGCGCGACCGGCGATCTTGCCCAGCGCATGTTGCTGCCCTCGCTCTACGGCTTGCACGCCGACGGCCTGTTGCCCGAAGGGCTGACGATCACCGGCACCGCGCGCTCGGAGAATAGCGACGAGAGCTATCGCAAGTTCGCCAAGGAGGCGCTCGAGAAGTTCGTCCCCAAGGACCGGATGGACGCCAAGGCGATCAAATCGTTCCTCGAGCGCGTCCAGTATCAGGCGCTCGATGCGACCGACATGGAGCATTACAAGGATCTTTCGGCCAAGGTCGGCGACGTGGCGGGCGGTCTCGCGATCTTCCTGTCGACCGCGCCGTCGCTGTTCGAGCCGGTGATTCGCGGGCTCGAATCGGCCGGGCTCGCCGGGCCGACGGTCCGGATCGGGCTCGAGAAGCCGCTCGGCTACGATCTCGAATCGAGCCGCGAGATCAACGACACCGTCGCGACCGCCTTTCCCGAGGAGCGCACCTTCCGGATCGATCACTATCTCGGCAAGGAGACGGTGCAGAACATCCTCGCGCTGCGCTTCGGCAATTCGTTCTTCGAGCCGGTGTGGAATGCACGCGGGATCGACAACGTCCAGATCACCATTTCCGAGACCGTCGGGCTGGAGGAGCGCGCCGCTTATTACGATGGCGCGGGCGCTTTGCGCGACATGGTCGCCAACCACATGCTGCAGCTCCTCGCGCTGATCGCGATGGAGCCCCCGGCCCGCTTCGACGGCAATGCGATCCGCGACGAAAAGGCCAAGGTGTTCCGCTCGCTGCGCACGATTGCGCCCGAGGATGCGCCGCGCGACACCGTCACCGGCCAATACGGCGCAGGCGCGAGCGGCGGCGAAATCGTCAAGGGCTATATCGACGAGTTGACCAAGCCCTCGACCACCGAGACGTTCGTCGCGATCAAGGCGCATGTCGATAATTGGCGCTGGCAGGGCGTGCCCTTCTACCTGCGCACCGGCAAGCGCATGCCGACGCGACGCAGCGAGATCGCGATCCAGTTCAAGCCCGTCCCGCATTCGATGTTCTCGAACCGTGGCGGATTGCTCCAGCCGAACGTCCTGGTGATCCGGCTGCAGCCCGAGGAATATGTCCAGCTGCTGGTGATGGCGAAGGAGCCCGGGCTCGATCGCGATGGCATCCGCCTGCGCGAAGTGCCGCTCAACCTCAGCCTCGATTCGGAATTCGCCGGCACGCGCCGCCGCATTGCGTACGAGCGGCTGCTGCTCGATCTGATCGAGGGCGACCAGACGCTGTTCGTGCGCCGCGACGAGGTCGAGGCGCAATGGACCTGGATCGACGCGATCCGCGCCGGCTGGGTGGCGAACGACATGAAGCCCAAGAGCTATGCCTCGGGCAGCTGGGGCCCGAGCGCCGCGATCGCGCTCACCGAGCGCGACGGCGTCACCTGGCTGGACGAGTAGAAATCTCCCTCTCCCGCTTGCGGGAGAGGGTGCCGAGCGAAGCGAAGGCGGGAGAGGGCAGTCACGCGGACGCTGGTTCGTGAGGCACGCCCCTCTCCCCGGCCCTCTCCCGCCAGCGGGAGAGGGAGAAGGAAAAGGAAAAGACATGAGCGACGACCACGAAATCGAATGGTGGGACTATGAAGATTCCGAGGAGATGGCAGCCGCCGTCGCCGGCGATATCGGCTTCATCATCGACAGCGCGATCGACGCGCGCGGCGCAGCGGTGATCGCACTGTCGGGCGGCAAGACGCCGATCCCGATCTACGCCAAGCTCGCCGCCGCCAAGCACGACTGGAAGCGCGTCACGATCGTCCCGGTCGACGAGCGTATCGTGCCGCTCGGCGATCCGCTGTCGAACGTCACGATGATCGCCAAGGCGTTCCTGCCCAAGGGCGCGCGCGTCATGCCGATCGTCCCGACCGCGACCGCCGACTACAAGGCCGCCGGCCGCTCGGCCGATGCGCTGATGCAGGATCTGCACTGGCCGCTCGATCTGTGCCTGCTCGGCGTCGGCGCCGACGGGCATACCGGCTCGATCTTCCCCGGCCCCGATTACGACGAGGCCCTGTCGGGCCCGACCGAACGTCGCGCGCTCGGCGTGATGCCCGATCCGCTCCCCAAGGAAGCCCCCGTCCCGCGCGTCACGCTCAGCCGCGCGGCGATCGTCTCGGCGCGCGCGCTGCTCATCGCGGTGACCGGCGACGCCAAGAAGAAGGTGATCGAGGATGCGATCAAGCAGGGTCCGTCGTCGAAATATCCGATCGGTCGGGTGCTTGCCGATGCCGAGCTGCCGGTAGATATTCACTGGGCCGCCGAATGATCTCCAACCCCTCCCCGGGAAGATTGTCGTGACCCTCCATTCTGAAATCGCCGCGGTCACCGACCGCATCATCACCCGCTCCAAGCCGACCCGCGACGCCTATTTGTCGCTGATCGGCCGGGCGCGCGACACGCATATCGAGCGCCCGGCGATGGGCTGCGCCAACGCGGCGCATGCCTATGCCGGCACCGAGGAGGATCGCCCCGCGCTCACCGCCGCCAAGGCGATGAACATCGGCATCGTCACCTCGTACAACGACATGCTCTCGGCGCACGCGCCGTATTATCGCTACCCCGAGCAGATGAAGATCTGGGCACGCGAAGCGGGGGCGACCGCGCAGGTCGCGGGCGGCGTGCCCGCGATGTGCGACGGCGTGACGCAGGGCTATGCCGGCATGGAGCTGTCGCTGTTCAGCCGCGACACGATCGCGCTGTCGACCGCGATCGCGCTCAGCCATGGCATGTTCGAGGGCGCGGCGCTGCTCGGCATCTGCGACAAGATCGTGCCGGGCCTGCTGATGGGCGCGTTGCGCTTCGGTCACCTCCCGATGGTGCTGATCCCCGCCGGGCCGATGCCTTCGGGCCTTCCCAACAAGGCCAAGGTCGAGGTCCGCGAAGCCTATGCCGAAGGCAAGGTCGGCCGCGATGCTTTGCTCGAAGCCGAGATCGGCGCCTACCATTCGAAGGGCACCTGCACCTTCTTCGGCACCGCCAATTCGAACCAGATGATGATGGAGATGATGGGCCTGCACATGCCCGGCGCCGCCTTCATCAATCCCGGCACGAAGCTGCGCCAGGAACTGACGCGCGCCGCGGTCCACCGCGTCACGCAGATCGGCTGGCACGGCGACAGCTACCGCCCGATCGGCCTGTGCGTCGACGAGAAGGCGATCGTCAACGCCGCGATCGGCCTGCTCGCGACCGGCGGATCGACCAACCATCTGCTGCACCTCCCCGCGATCGCGGCGTGCGCCGGGATCGTGATCGACTGGGAGGATTTCGATCGCCTGTCGAAGGCCGTCCCGCTCGTAGCGCGCGTCTATCCCAACGGGTCGGCCGACGTGAACGGCTTCGAGGATGCCGGCGGCATGCCCTATGTCATCCGCGAACTCGCCGATGCCGGGCTGCTCCACCGCGACCTGCTGACCGTCGCGGGCGAGGACATGACCGATTACGGGCGCAAGCCACGGCTCGACGAGAACGACGCGCTGACCTGGGACGACCCCGGCGGGAGCGGCGACGACACGATCCTGCGCACCCCCGCAGCGCCGTTCGCGCCCGAGGGCGGCTTCCGCATCCTCACCGGCAACCTCGGTCGCGCCTGCATCAAGGTCTCGGCGGTCGAGCGCGACCGCTGGACGATCGAGGCGCCGGCGGCGGTGTTCCACGATCAGGCCGCGGTACTCGCCGCCTTCCAGGCGGGCGAGCTGACGCGCGACGTCGTCGTGGTGATGCGCTTCCAGGGCCCGCGCGCCAACGGCATGCCCGAGCTGCACAAGCTCACGCCTGCGCTCGGCGTGCTCCAGAACCGGGGTTACCGCGTCGCGCTCGTCACCGACGGGCGCATGTCGGGCGCGAGCGGCAAGGTGCCCGCGGCGATCCATTGCTCGCCGGAAGCCTTGGGCGACGGTCCGCTGTCGCGCGTGCGCGACGGCGACATCATCCGGCTCGATGCCGAGGCGGGGGTGCTGGAGGCTTTGGTCGAGCCGGCCGAATGGACCGCGCGCGTCCCCGCGACCGCGCCGCCCGAGGCCGACGGCATGGGCCGCGAACTGTTCGGCCTGTTCCGCGCCAATGCCAACGAAGCCGAACGCGGCGCGTCACCGCTGCTGACCGGCATGGGGTGGTGAACGCCTGCAAAGCGCGCAAGCCCCTCCCCTTTAGGGGAGGGGTTGGGTGGGGCCGTTCCGCGAAAGCGGACCTCGGATTTGAGGCACGTCCCCACCCCTAACCCCTCCCCTGAAGGGGAGGGGCTTATATTGGTCGCCAGTTTCGCGCGCCAAAACGGAGAGAGATAGAATGGAAGTCGTTTCGGTCGATATCGGCGGCACGCATGCCCGCTTCGCGATTGCCGAGGTCGAGGGCGGCCGCGTCGTCGCGCTCGGCGAGCCGGTCACGCTCAAGACCGCGGACTATGCCGGTTTCCAGACCGCCTGGCAGGCGTTCAGCGCACAGAGCGGCCGCACCCTTCCCCGCTTCGCCGCGGTCGCGGTCGCCTCGCCGATCAGCGGCGACGTGATCAAACTGACCAACAACTCCTGGGTGATCCGCCCGCCGCTGTTCAAGGAGCGGCTCGATATCGACGACTTCGTCCTGATCAATGATTTCGGCGCGGTCGGCCAGGCGGTGGCACAGGTCGATCATCAGGACTTCTTCCACCTCTGCGGCCCCGACGTCCCCTTCCCCGAACACGGCGTCCTGACGGTGTGCGGCCCCGGCACCGGGCTCGGCGTGGCGCAGGTGCTGCGTACGGCCGAGCGCTATCATGTGCTCGAGACCGAGGGCGGCCATGTCGATTTCGCGCCGCTCGACGCGATCGAGGACCGCCTCACCAAGCGGCTGCGCACCAACTACACGCGCGTCTCGGCCGAGCGCGTCGTCTCGGGCCCGGGCATCGTCGCGATCTACGAGACGCTCGCCGATCTCGAGCATCGCACCGTGCCGCGGCTCGACGACAAGGCGATCTGGAGCGCCGCGCTCGACGAAGGCGAAAGCCTCGCGGTCGCCGCGCTCGACCGCTTCTGCATGAGCCTCGGCGCGGTCGCCGGCGACCTCGCGCTGGCGCACGGGTCGAACGGCGTCGTCATTGCCGGCGGGCTCGGGCTGCGGCTCAAGGACCATATCCGCAAATCGGGCTTTGCCGAGCGCTTCGCCGCCAAAGGCCGCTTCCAGGCGCGCATGGCGGCGATCCCGGTCAAACTGATCACCTATCCGCAGCCGGGCCTTTTCGGCGCAGCGGCCGCCTTTGCCCAGGAGCACACACGATGACCCCCTCCGTACCATCCATCACCGACATCATGCGCACCAGCGCCGTCATCCCGGTGCTGGTAATCGACGACGCCGCGACCGCACGTCCGCTCGCCGAGGCGCTCGTCGCGGGCGGTTTGAAGGTGCTCGAGGTCACGCTGCGCACCGGCGCCGCGCTCGAGGCGATCGCCGAGATGAAGAAGGTGCCCGGCGCGATCGTCGGCGCGGGCACGGTGGTAAACCCCGACCAGTTCCAGCAGGCGGTCGACGCCGGCGCCGAATTCATCGTCTCGCCCGGCCTGACCGAACGGCTCGGCAGGACGATCATCCCGAGCGGCGTGCCGTTCCTGCCCGGCATCGCCAATGCCGCCGACATCATGCTCGGCATGGATCTCGGCCTCAGCAACTTCAAGTTCTTCCCGGCCGAAGCGAATGGCGGGCTCAAGGCGCTCAAGGCGCTCGCCGCGCCATTCTATCAGTGCAGTTTCTGCCCGACCGGCGGTATCACCGAAGCTAGCGCTTCCGAATGGCTGAGCTTCAAGCCGGTGCTATGCGTCGGCGGGAGTTGGGTGACGCCCAAGGGTGCGTCGATGGCCGAGGTCGAGGCGCTTGCGCGCACGGCGAGCGGGCTGCGGGGATAGCGCGGGTTCCAGCGCCATCCGCGCCGTCGCCGCGAAGCCCCGAGATGACAATTGCTTCATACAGGGGCGGGCGTTGGACACCGCCTGCCCCATCGACGATAGCGTGAGCTATCCACAATGGAGACGATGCTATGATCAAGACCCTCACCGCTGCACTGCTGATCTCCGTCGCCGCGATCGGCGCAGCCGCGCCCGCCGACGCCAAAGTCTGCCGCAACAGCCATGGCAAGGTGTTCAAGTGCCACGGCGTGCTCGCGCCGCGCATCAACCTGAAAGCCCATCATCCGGTCAAGGTCGTGCGCTGCCGCGGCCATGTCGGTAAGTTCAACCACCACTGCTGATCGAGCGGCGGGCGGCGCCTTAGCGCGCCGCCCGAACGCCCTCCGCCGAGATACCGTCCCCAAAAAAGGGGTGTCTCGCGCTAGATCCCGTGCGCCGCGCGATACGCGCGCCACTTCACGACATTGGCGTTATGCTGTTCAAGCGTGTCGGCGAAGACATGCCCGCCCGACCCGTCCGCGACGAAGTACAGCGCGTTCGATTGCGCCGGGTGGAGCACCGCGTCGATCGACGCGCGCCCGGGGTTGCAGATCGGCCCGACCGGCAGCCCGACCATCGCATAGGTGTTGTACGCATTCACCGCATGGACCTCGGACAGCAGGATCTTGCGCCCGAGCGGACGGCCCTTGGTGATCGGATAGATGATCGTCGGATCGGCCTGCAGCATCATCCCGCGCTTCAACCGGTTCGCATAGACCGCCGCGACCATCGCGCGCTCGCTCGGTTTCCCGGTTTCCTTCTCGACGATCGAGGCGAGGATCAGCGCCTGCTCGGGGGTGGTCACTGCCAGCCCCGGCGCGCGCTTGGCCCAGGCGGCGGCGAGATAGCGTTTGCGCACGCTCTGCATCCGCTGGAGGATGAAGGCGCGCGTGTCGCCACGCTGGAACGCATAACTGTCGGGAAGCACGCTGCCCTCGGCGGGGACATCGATGCTGCCCTTGAGTTCGGTCGCGCGGTCGAGCGCATCCTTGACCATTACCGAGGGCCAGCCTTCCGGGATCGTGACGAAACGCTGGATCGTCTTGGTGCCCTGCAGCACCTTGAGGATATCGGCCTGGCTAAGATGCGCCGGAATGCGATATTCTCCGGCCTTGATCGGCGCGTCCGAGCCGAACAGTTTGGCGAACAGGCGGAAGCGGCTTGCCGAGGCGATCGCCCCCGATTTCTCGAGCACTACCGACGCGCCGGCCAGACTCGAGCCGGGGGCGATCTGCACGCTGATCGGGCGGGCGAGCGGACCGCGTCCGCCCCACATCTGGACGACGGCGAACAGCGCGACGATCGCGCCAAGGCCGAGCAGCAATCCCAGGCAGCCGACCCTGCGCAACGGGCTATCCTTGCTGCGGGCGGCGCGGCGCGCCGGGCGCCGTGCACCACGTTTGGGCGGGCGCACGGCCAACGATCACATCGCGCGCAGGACGAGGCTCGCATTCGTCCCGCCGAAGCCGAACGAATTGTTGAGCACCGCCTTGACGGAACGCTTCTTCGCGACATGCGGCACCAGATCGACGCCCGCGCAATTGTCGCTCGGATTGTCGAGGTTGAGCGTCGGCGGGACAATCTGGTCGCGCATCGCGAGGATGCAGAAGATGCTCTCGACCGCGCCCGCGCCGCCGAGCAGATGCCCGATCGCCGACTTGGTCGAGCTCATCGACATGGTCTGGATATTGTCGCCGAACAGGCGGCGCACCGCGTTGAGCTCGAGCTCGTCGCCGAGCGGGGTCGAGGTGCCGTGGGCGTTGATGTAATCGATGTCGGAGAGCTGGAGCCCCGACTTCTTCATCGCCATTTCCATCGAGCGGAACGCGCCCGAGCCTTCGGGATGCGGTGCGGTCACGTGATAGGCATCGCCCGACAGGCCATAGCCGATCACCTCGGCATAGATCTTCGCGCCGCGCGCCTTGGCATGCTCATATTCCTCGAGGCAGACGACGCCGGCGCCCTCGCCCATCACGAAGCCGTCGCGATCCTTGTCGTACGGGCGGCTGGCCTTCTCGGGCGTCGCGTTGAACCCGGTCGACAGCGCGCGCGCCTGCGAGAAGCCAGCGATGCCGAGCGGGCAGATCGCGCCCTCGGCGCCGCCTGCCAGCATCACGTCGGCATCGTCCATCGCGATCATCCGCGCGGCATCGCCGATCGAATGCGCGCCGGTCGAGCAGGCGGTGACGACCGCATGGTTGGGGCCCATCAGGCCGTATTTGATCTGCACCTGGCCGGTGATCAGGTTGATCAGGCGACCATGGACGAAGTGCGGGCTGACGCGACGCGGGCCCTTTTCGTGCAACACGATCGATTCGCTGGCGATTCCCGGAAGGCCGCCGATACCGGCGCCGATCGAGCAGCCGGCGCGATATTTCTGTTCGAGCGTCATGTCGAGCAGCCCGGCATCCTCGAGCGCCTGGCCGGCGGCATCGATGCCGTAGATGATGAACGGGTCGACCTGGCGCTGGACCTTGTGGTCGACACGCTTGCCGGGATCGAAGCCGTACGGATGGTCGGCGGGCTTGACCTCGCACGCGATCGTGCAGGCATAATCGGTCGCGTCGAAACGCGTGATCGTCCCCGCGCCCGATTTCGCCGCGAGGATATTCGCCCAGGCGGTTTCGACATCGGCGCCGAGCGGCGTCACGAGCCCCAGTCCGGTTACGACAACACGCCGCATGGCCATCTCCGTCTAAAAATCTTGATCTTCGTAAATGGGAACGGCCCCCCACCCCCGGTCATTGCCCTGGGACGGGGAGCCGTTCCTTTAGTATAGCCGTGCGGCCGCGCTAAAAGCGCTGTGGCTCAGCTCTTATGCTCGTCGATGAAGGTGATCGCGTCCTTGACGGTCGTGATCTTCTCGGCGGCATCGTCGGGGATCTCGACTTCGAATTCTTCTTCGAAGGCCATGACGAGCTCGACGATGTCGAGGCTGTCCGCGCCCAGATCGTCGATGAAGCTCGCGTCTTCGGTCACCTTGTCGGCTTCAACGCCGAGATGCTCGACGACGATTTTCTTAACGCGGTCTGCGGTCTCGCTCATGTGTATCGTCCCTCTATCGATGGGGGTGTTGGTATTCCTGAACGCACGTAGAACGCGCGTCCGAGGCTTGCAAGTAGGGACACTCAGATCCCCATTAGATCCCTATTAGATCATGGCCATGCCGCCGTTGACGTGGACCGTCTGCCCGGTGACATAGCCCGCCTCGCGGCTGGAGAGATAGACGACTGCGGCGCCGATGTCTGCCCCCGTGCCCATTTTTCCCATCGGAATGCGGGCGTTGAGCGCGTCTTTCTGTGCGTCTGGCAGGCTTTCGGTCATCGGCGAGGCGATGAAGCCCGGCGCGACGCAATTGACGGTGATGCCGCGGCTGGCGAGTTCCTGCGCAAGCGCCTTCGACATTGCGGTGAGCGCACCCTTCGACGCAGCGTAATTCGCCTGGCCCGGATTTCCGGTCGTCCCGACGACCGAGGTGATCGAAACGATTCGCCCGAAGCGCGCCTTCATCATCGGCCGCGCCGCCGCGCGCGCGAGCCGGAAGGCGGCCTCTAGGTTGACGCGGATCACCTGATCCCATTCGTCATCCTTCATCCGCATGACGAGATTGTCGCGCGTGATGCCGCCATTGTTGACGAGGATATCGAGCTTGCCGCCGAGCGCCTCGACCGCGGCAGGCACGAGCGCATCGACCGCCGCGCCATCCGACAGGTCGCACGGCAACGCGACGTGATCGCCGCCCAAGCTGTCGCGAAACGCCTCGAGCTTGGCCACATTGGACCCCGAAACCGCCAGCCGCGCACCTTGCGCCGCGAGCGCCTGTGCGATCGCCGATCCGATCCCGCCGGAGGCTCCGGTGACGAGGGCGGTCATGCCTGTAAGGTCGAACATCTCTTAATCTCCAGGGTTGATGGGTTCGCGCAGAGGCGCAGAGGACGCAGAGATGTGGTTGTTCACCAATCTGCGTATTCCCTCCTTGAGCGTATCTCCGCCGAAATTGATAAGCAGCCCAACGGGCTGCTTTGTAAGTCTCAGATAGGTCAGCAGTTGCTTCGCGTGGACAGGCAGCAATCGCTCGATCGATTTGATTTCCACGACCAATCGCTGATCGACCATCAAGTCGATCTTGAAAGCGCCTTCGAACCGCATGCCGTCGAAATCAATGTCGATAGGCTGCTGTCGCGCGACTGCGTATCCCATCTTAGCCAGCCGGCCTGCCATCAACGCCTCGTAGACGCTTTCCATAAGGCCGGGGCCGAGATCGCGATGCAAGCGCACCGCAACGTTCAGCACGTCACCGCTGATCTCGTCGATGTCCCTCACTTCTTCTCCGCGTCCTCCGCGCCTCTGCGCGAACAAACCTTCTCCTTAAAGCACCTTAGCCAAAGCCTCGACATCGTCCATCGTCACCACGCTCACCGCCTCGACATCGCCCGCGATGCGCTTGACCATCGGCGTTAACACCTTGCCGCCGAACTCGACGAACCGCTCGACCCCCGCCACCTGCAGCGCCAGCACCGATTCGCGCCAGCGCACCATGCCCGTCACCTGCTCGACCAGCAGCCGCCGGATCGTGTCGGCATCGCCGACCGCCGCCGCCGTGACATTGGCGAACAAAGGCACCAGCGGCGCGTGGATCCGCGCCTCGGCCAGCGCCGTTTCCATCGCATCGGCGGCAGGCTGCATCAAAACACAGTGGAACGGCGCCGACACCGGCAGCAAAACCGCGCGCTTGGCGCCCATTTCCTTTGCGAGCGCGACCGCACGCTCGATCGCCCCGCGATGCCCCGAGATCACCACCTGCGACGGATCATTGTCGTTGGCGACGGTGCACACCTCGCCCTCAGCCGCCGCCTCGGCGATCGCGCGCGCCTTCTCGACATCGGCGCCGAGCAGCGCCGCCATCGCGCCGATGCCGACGGGCACCGCCGCCTGCATCGCCTGCCCGCGCAGCTTGAGCAGCTTGGCGGTCGTCGCCAGATCGATCGCACCCGCCGCGCACAGCGCGCTATATTCGCCGAGCGAATGCCCCGCGACATAATCCGCCTTGTCGGCGAGGCGGACACCGCCCTCCTCCTCGAGCACGCGGAGCGTCGCGATCGCATTGGCCATGATCGCGGGCTGCGCGTTCTCGGTCAGCTGCAACTGGTCCTCGGGGCCGTCGGTCATCAGCCGGAAGAGATGCTGGCCGAGCGCCTCATCGACCTCCTGAAACACCGCGCGCGCGACCGCGCTCGCTTCGGCGAGCGCCTTGCCCATGCCGACCGACTGGCTGCCCTGCCCCGGGAAGATAAACGCGCGCATCATGATACTCCTTTGCCCGCGCGGTTAGGCGCTCGGTCAAACCCGCGTCAAGAACGGCGCGGCGGCGCGAAGCTGAACGCGGCCGGTCCGGCCGGGACACTTTGCGACCATTTCGGGTTCTGATCGTCGCGGATGCGCGACAAACGCTTCCTAGATAGTCTTCGACGCCGGGAGTTAAGGCGCCGTCAGAAACAGGAGTTTCATCATGAAGAAGTTCATCATCGCCGCATTGGCGGCATCGTCGATCCTAAGCCCGCTCGCCGCGACCGGCGCGTCGGCCCAGCAGCGCGACGAACGCCGCACAACGGTCATCCGCCAGCAGCCCAATGGCCGTACCGTCGTCACCGAGCGTCGCGTTGTGCGCCCGCAGCAGAACCGCCGCTGGGCGCGCGGCCAGCGTTTCGATCGCCGCTATGCCAGCAACTATCAGGAAATCGGCAACTGGCAGCAGTATCGCGGCCGTCGCCTCTACGCCCCGCCACGCGGTTATCACTGGGTGCGCTCGGGTAACGACGCGGTGCTCGTCGCGCTCAGCGGCGGCCTGATCGGCGCGGTGCTCGGCGGCGCGTTCAACTGAGCCTAGCGCAAATCCTCCCCCGCCAGGGGGAGGTGGCGCCGAAGGCGACGGAGGGGGAGGAAGCGCAACGAACGTTCCTCTTACCGCCCCCTCCGTCAGGCTGCGCCTGCCACCTTCCCCTGGCGGGGGAGGATCGGGAACGCCGCGCACCTTGGGAACGCACTTGCCTTCCGCGCCGATTTCGCTATGGCACACCGATCGGGGTGGAGAGCACAGCTTTCCGCCCCGGTTGCTATTGAAGACGATAGCCGGAGGGGCGTTTCGCATGGTGCGGGCGTCAGCGATCGGCCAAGAATGAAAGACGAGACACATGGCTCTATACGAGCACGTGTTCCTTGCGCGCCAGGATCTGGCACAGGCGCAGGTGGACGCTCTGGCGGAAATCGCCACCAAGATCGTGAACGACAACGAAGGCCGGGTCATCAAGACCGAGAGCTGGGGTCTGCGTAGCCTCGCGTACAAGATCGCGAAGAACCGCAAGGCGCATTATGTCATGCTCGAGATCGATGCCCCGGGCAATGTGATCGCCGAGTTGGAGCGCCAGACGCAGATCAACGAAGACATCATCCGCTACATGACCGTCAAGATCGATGCGGCCGAGGAAGGCCCCAGCGTCATGATGCGCAAGTCGGACCGCGACCGTGAGCGTCGTGGTGATCGCGAAGGCGGCCGTGAAGGCCGTGGCGATCGCCCGGACCGTGGTGATCGTGAAGATCGCCCCCGCCGCAGCTTCGACGGCGAATAAGGAAGGTATAGACAATGGCACGCCCATTTTTCCGCCGCCGCAAGTCCTGCCCGTTCTCGGCCAAGGATGCCCCCCGGATCGACTATAAGGACGTCCGGTTGCTCCAGGGCTTCGTGTCCGAGCGTGGCAAGATCGTCCCCAGCCGCATCACCTCGGTGAGCGGCAAGAAGCAGCGTGAGCTCGCCCAGGCGATCAAGCGTTCGCGCCATCTGGGCCTGCTGCCCTACATCGTTAAGTAAGGGGCCCAACAGATGGATATCATCCTGCTGGAACGTGTCGAGAAGCTCGGCAACATCGGCGACGTCGTCAAGGTGAAGGACGGGTTCGCCCGCAACTTCCTGCTGCCGAACAAGAAGGCGCTCCGTTCGAACGAAGCCAACCGCAAGGTCTTCGAGAAGAACCGCGAGAAGATCGTCGCCGACAACGCCGTGAAGCGCACCGAGGCCGAAGCCGAAGCCAAGACGATCGACGGCATCACGCTGACGCTGATCCGCCAGTCGTCGAACACCGGTCAGCTCTACGGTTCGGTCGCGGTTCGCGATCTGATCGACGGGCTCGAGGCTGAAGGCCACAAGGTGCCGAAGTCGGCGATCGTGCTCAACAAGCCGATCAAGGCGATCGGCCTCTATGAGGTCAAGGTTTCGCTCCACCCGGAAGTGTCGGTAACGATCAAGATCAACATCGCCCGCTCGCCCGAAGAGGCGAAGATGCAGGCCGATGGCGTCAACGTCATGGAAGCGATGTTCGAGAAGGACGAGGCTGGTTTCGTCGAGGATTACGATCCCAACGCCGAACCTGGTGCGACCGCCGAAGTGTCGAACGACGAGCCGGAAGCGCCTGCTCAGGCGTAAGCTTCGGGCCGTATGGCAAAAGAAAGGGCCGTCCGGAGTGATCCGGGCGGCCCTTTCCGTGTGTCTCCGCCCCAGCGGGGGGGATTGGGGGGATGCTGGGGCGGAGGCGGTTAGCCCGTGACCGCGCAGGCGCCGACGAGCGCGGCGAACGGGATCAGGGCAAGCACGACGGGGAGAACTTTGGTCATGATCAGATCGCTTCTTCAGTAGGAGCGCCATCGCGCGTCTTGCCGAGTAAAATGCGCAACGCTGCGAAAGGTTCAGCTTTCTGTAAGCTTTTCTTCAGGAGCCGAATTACGATCGATTCAAGTCGAAAGTCTCTTACCGCAATCCGGCCGCTCCCGAATGCACCGCAATTGGGGATTAAAGGTCGCATTTCGGACGAAATTCTTTGTGATTTCGAGAGGCATCAGCTCGACTCGGAGGCAAGACGATGCCCGGATTTACGCTCGCATTCGCCATGCTGGCCGGCCTGCTTGCCGATGCCTCGCTCGCTCGCCCCTCGCCCGACGCAATCGCGAGCGTCGGCGATCTTTGCACTCCGCCGCGCGACTGGGCGCCGCCCTTCACGCGACTCTATCATCTGCGCAACGGCGCCACGCTGGTGTTCGTCGCCACGCTCCACACGAAAGATCCGCGATCGGCAACGCACGCGCAGATCAAGACGGCCGTGGCGCAATACACGCCGGACACGATACTGGTCGAAGCGGCATCCGCCGACAAGAGCGCCAGCGATGCGTATCTCGCGTTCCTCGCCACCCGCGCGGAACGGCAATTGGCGGACGGGCATATCCAGGAAAATCTGTACGCGGTGACGCTCGCCCGCGAGCGCCACGTCCGCTACCGCGGCTGGGATTTGAGTCCGAACGACGAATATGTCGGCGACATCGCCGCCGGATTCGATTTCCGCGACGCGATCGGCGCGCATCTGCTCCGCGCGCACGTCGATCCGTTCGGCGCCCCCGCCCCCGCCGCGCTCGACAGCGAGCTGGCCGCAGTGCCGGCTGCGCGTCGCCCCGAACGCTTCGATTACGCCGCCTGGTATCGCGCGGCTTACGGCCCGACCTTCGACCCGGCCGCTGTAACGCCGTGCGGCACCGGCGTTGCCAGCGCGATCGTCAAAGCGGAAAGCGTCCGGCGAACCCAGTTGCTCGCCGCGCAGATCGACGCGACTGCCAAGCCGGGAACCGTGGTGCTGGTGGAAGCCGGCGCGAACCACTGGCTCGCGCTGCGCGCCTATCTCGCATCGATCGCTCTCCCCAAGTAACGCGCGACCGACCGAGCGCTATTTGCGCCCGAACAACCGTTCGATATCGCCGTGCGCGAGCTTCACCCAGGTCGGGCGGCCGTGGTTGCACTGCCCCGAATGCGGCGTAACCTCCATCTCGCGCAGCAGCGCGTTCATCTCGGCGACCGACAGGATCCGCCCGGCGCGGACCGAGCCGTGGCACGCCATCGTCGCGGCGACATGGTCGAGGCGTTCGCGCAGCGACAGCGCCTCGTCGAACGCGGCGAGCTCGTCGGCGAGATCGGTGACGAGGCCGGTCACGTCGCTCTGCCCGAGCATCGCGGGCACGCCGCGCACGAGCATCGCGTGCGGGCCGAAGCGGTCGAGGTCGAGGCCGAACTCGCTCAGCTCGGCGGCGCGCGCCTCGAGCCGGTCGCAGGCGGGTTCGTCGAGTTCGATCACTTCGGGGAGGAGCAGCGCCTGGCTGGCGACGCCGCCGCTCGCCATCGCCTTGCGCATCCGTTCGAGCACGAGCCGTTCATGCGCGGCGTGCTGATCGACGAGGATCAGCCCGTCGGGGCTCTCGGCAACGATATAGGTTTTCGCGACCTGACCGCGGGCGACGCCGAGCGGGAAGTCGATCGTTTCGGGCGGGGGCGCGTAGGCGGGTTCGGCGCGGGCTTGCGGCGGCGGGGTGAAGAAGCTGCGGCGCTCGTTGAGTTGGTACCCGGCCCCCGCCCCCAATCCCGCCAGGCCGCCCGCCCCCATTTTCGTCACCCCCGCGAAAGCGGGGGTCTCCAGACCGGGCGACATCCCGAAGACGGAAGAAGCGGGATCCCCGCTTTCGCGGGGATGACGGTCGGGTTCTTGTGTCCACGCCGCCAGCGAACTTTGCGGCGCCGACTGGCTACGGTGCCCCGCCTCGTCCAACGCCCGCCGCAATCCGCTGACGATCAACCCGCGCACCATCGCCGGATCGCGAAAGCGCACCTCGGTCTTCGCGGGATGGACGTTCACATCGACCGCATCGGGCGGGACATCGAGGAACAGCGCCACCACGGCATGCCGGTCCCGCGGCATCATCTCGGCATAGGCGCCGCGGATCGCGCCGATCAGCAGCCGATCCTTCACCGGCCGCCCGTTGACGAACAGATATTGATGATCCGCCACGCCGCGGTTGAAGGTCGGCAGGCCGGCGATCCCGCCGAGCCCGATCCCTTCGCGGACGAAGTCGATCCCCACGCCGTTATCGACCAACCCACGATCGGTCAGCGCCGCCACCCGGTCGGGGAGCGTTTCGCCGCCGGTCACGCCGAGCGAGCGCCGTCCGTCATGCTCGACCGAGAAGCCGATATCGGGCCGCGCCATCGCGAGCCGCTTGACCACGTCGAGGCACGCCGCGAACTCGCTGCGCGGCGAGCGCAGGAACTTGCGCCGCGCGGGCACGCGCTCGAACAAAGCCTCGACCCGTACGCGCGTACCCGGGGGAATCGCGGCGGGGCCTTCGGACACGACCACACCGTTATCGACCACGCGCGACCAGCCCTCGCTCCCGCGCACTCGGCTCTCGAGCGTCATCCGCGCGACGCTCGCGATCGAGGGCAACGCCTCGCCGCGAAAGCCGAGCGTGCTGACGTTTTCGATCGCCTCGTCGGGAAGCTTCGAGGTGGCATGCCGCTCGAGCGCCAGTGCCATGTCGGCGGGCGCCATCCCACAGCCGTCGTCGGTCACTTCGACCAGGTCTGTGCCCCCGCCGCCCAAGCGTACAGCGATGCGCGTCGCCCCTGCGTCGACCGCGTTTTCGACGAGTTCCTTCAACGCGCTGGCGGGCCTTTCGACCACTTCACCGGCAGCGATACGATTGACGAGATGTTCGGGCAGGCGGCGTATTGACATGCACAATCGTCTAGCCCAATCGCAGGCCTCCCGCGACCCGCATTCAACCAACCTTCAGAGCAAAGCGCATCGCTCTGAAAGCCCCGGTTGCAAGCGGCGTCCTGACCTTGTGCGACCTGTCGGCAGATACTCAGTCCGGCGTGAAACGGAACGATCCATGGGCTTTTTCTCGAATCTCTTCCGCTTTTCCTCCCATGACATGGCGATCGATCTGGGGACCGCCAACACGGTGGTCTATCTGCGCGGCAAGGGCATCGTGCTCAACGAACCGTCGGTCGTCGCGGTCGAGACGCTCAACGGCGTCAAGCGCGTCAAGGCGGTCGGCGACGACGCCAAGCTGATGATGGGCAAGACCCCCGACAGCATTCAGGCGATCCGCCCATTGCGCGACGGCGTCATCGCCGACATCGACGTCGCCGAGCAGATGATCAAGCACTTCATCCACAAGGTGCATGGCGGGCAGCGCCGCTTCATGCGCTGGCCGCAGATCGTGATCTGCGTGCCGTCGGGATCGACCTCGGTCGAGCGCCGCGCGATCCGCGATGCCGCGTCGAACGCCGGTGCCTCGCAGGTCTGGCTGATCGAAGAGCCGATGGCCGCCGCGATCGGCGCCGACATGCCCGTGACCGAGCCGATCGGTTCGATGGTGGTCGATATCGGCGGCGGCACGACCGAAGTCGCGGTGCTCTCGCTGCGCGGTCTCGCCTACACCACTTCCGTGCGCGTCGGCGGCGACAAGATGGACGAGGCGATCGTCTCCTACGTCCGCCGCAACCACAACCTCCTGATCGGCGATGCGACCGCCGAGCGGATCAAGCAGGAAGTCGGCGTCGCCAAGCCGCCCGCGGACGGCATCGGCTTGACGATCCACGTCAAGGGCCGCGATCTCGTCAACGGCGTTCCCAAGGAGATCCAGATCAACCAGGGCCAGATCGCCGAAGCGCTCTCCGAGCCCGTCGGCCAGATCGTCGAGGGCGTCCGCATCGCGCTCGAGAACACCGCGCCGGAACTCGCCGCCGACATCGTCGACCAGGGCATCGTCCTCACGGGCGGCGGCGCGTTGCTCAAGGGCATCGACGAGGTGCTGCGCGACGAAACCGGCCTGCCCGTCACGATCGCCGACGACCCGCTCACCTGCGTCGCGCTCGGCACCGGGCGCGCGCTCGAGGATCCGGTCTATCGCGGCGTGCTGCACAGCGCGTGACGCGACGAAGCGAGCGCTGACGCGGCCCGGGTCGAGGGATTGACCCTACTCACGCCGCGGCGCTTGGCGTAAGGCGATCCAAGGTTTTACTGGCCCTCGGGCTTTTTGATGGGGGTATGATGGCGCCGCCTCGCAATCGGCGTCCGGGGTTTTCGCGGCGGGCGCAATACAGCCTTTTTGCAGGATATGTCGTCGCCGTAGCGGGGTCGCTCGTCGGGGCGGTGCTGCTTGCCTTGTCGACTTTGGACCCTGTCGCCTTTGCAGCCCTTCGCGCGAGCGTCGCCGAAGTGAGCACGCCGCTGTCCTCGGGACTGTCGGCGATCGGACGCGGGATCGGGTCGGTTCCGGGCGGAATCGGCGACTATTTCGCGGTGCACGACCAGAATGCGGCGCTCCGCAAGCAACTCGCCGCGCAGCATGCCTTGTTCCTGCGCGCGCGCTCGCTTTCGTATGAGAACCGCCGCCTGCTCGCTCTGCTCCAGGTCCGCGAGCGGATTTCGGAGCCCGTCGTCACCGCGCGCCTCGTCAGTTCGTCGGCGTCAAGCACGCGCCGCGTCGCGGTGCTCAACGCCGGGTCGTGGCAGGGCGTCGCGAGCGGCCAGCCGGTCCGCGGTCCCGAAGGGCTGATCGGCCGCGTGCTCGAAACCGGCCCGAACAGCGCGCGCGTGCTGCTGCTCACCGATCCCGAGAGCGTCGTGCCGGTGCGGCGGACGCGCGACGGCGTTCCCGCGCTCGCGACGGGACGCGGCGACGGGCTGATCGACGTGAAGTCGGTCGCGACCGCCGCGACCGATTTCGCGCCGGGCGACGTGTTCGTGACCTCGGGTATCGGCGGCATCTATCCGCCCGACGTGCCCGTCGCGCGGGTGTTGCGGCGCGGCCGCGATACGTCGATCTCGCGCGCCTTCACCCAGGCCGACACGATCGACTATGCGCTCGTCCAGCGCGCCTTCATGCCCCCTGCCCCGCCGATCCCGGTGCCGATCCCCGCGCCCAAGCCCGCGGCCGCGCCGCGTCCGCTCAAGAAGAAGCCGTGAGCCGGCGATGAGGCAAGCCCGCGGCCCGTTCGACGAGGTCCCCGACCAGAGCTTCCGGCGCTTCGTGCCCGCGATCACCGTCGCGATCGGCTCGGCGCTGACGCTATGGCCGATGGTCGCGAGCTTCCCGGTGCTGCCGCCGTTCGGGCTGCTGATGCTGCTCGGCTGGCGGCTGACCAAGCCCGAAAGCCTGCGCATTTGGGCTCCGCTTCCGCTCGGCTTCTTCGACGATCTCGTCAGCGGACAGCCGCTCGGCAACGCGATGCTGTTCTGGACGTTGTGCCTCTTCATGATCGACTTGATCGACCAGCGTATCGTCTACCGCGATTTCTGGCAGGATTGGCTGATCGCGGGGGGCGGGATCGCTTTCTGCCTGATCCTTGGGCGGCTTGTTGCGTCGCCGATCGGCGCGCATGTCGATACCGCGCTGATGCTGCAGATCGCGGTGTCGATCCTGCTCTTCCCGCTGGTGGTGCGGATCTGCAGGCTGATCAGCGACGATGAGGAGGAGACGTGAGCGGCGGCGCGACCTTCCGTCCTAGCGGACGCGCCGCGACCGAGGCCGCGCAAAGCTACAGCTTTTCGCGCCGCACCGTGATGCTCGGCGCGGCGCAGGGCGTGTTTGGCTTGGCGCTTGCCGGACGGATGACGTGGCTCGCGGTGGTCGAGAACGAGCAATATACGCTCAAATCCGAGAGCAACCGCGTCAACATGACGCTGGTGCCGCCGCGCCGCGGTTGGATCGTCGATCGCCACGGCGCGCCGATCGCCAACAACCGCACCGATTTCCGCGTCGACATCATCCCCGACCGGCTCGAGAACAAGGACCATGTCCTCGCGCTGCTGCGCGATCTGCTCAAGCTGCCGCCCGAGGAGATGGATCGGCTCGTTGCCGATCTCGAGCACGCCGCGGGGTTCCAGCCGGTTCAGGTCGCCGAGAATCTCGACTGGGAGCGTTTCGCCGCGGTCAGCGTGCGGCTGCCCGAACTGCCCGGCGTCGCCCCGACGCGCGGCTTTTCGCGCAGCTATCCGGCCGGCGCGGCGGTCGCGCATCTCACCGGCTATGTCGGTGCAGCGTCCGCCGAGCAGTACAAGCAGACGCACGATCAATTGATGGTCACACCGGGTTTCAAGCTCGGCAAGGACGGGCTTGAAAAGACGCTCGAAAAGCAGTTGCGCGGCGTCGCCGGGCAGAAGCGCGTCGAGGTCACCGCGCGGGGCAAGCTGGTCGCCGAGCTCGCCACCAGGCCCGACCAGCCCGGCGCCAATGCGCGCCTGACGATCGACGCGGGGCTGCAGGACTATGCCGCGCGCCGGCTCGGCACGCAGTCCGGCTCGGTCGTGGTGATCGACTGCCTGACCGGCGAGATGCTCGCGATGGTATCGATGCCGGCGTACGACCCCAACAATTTCTCCGACGGGATCAGCCATCTCGAATGGAAGATGCTGTCGGAGAACGATCACGTACCCCTCATGAACAAGGTGCTGCAAGGGCTCTATCCACCCGGCTCGACGGTCAAGCCGATGAACGGGATGGCCTTGCTCGGCGCGGGCGTCCCGGCGTCCGATCGCGTCGTGTGCTCGGGCGCGCTGCGCGTCGGCACCGGCATCTTCCACTGCCACAAGAAGAGCGGGCACGGCGCGCTCGATCTCAAGAACGCGATCATGCAGAGCTGCGATATCTATTTCTACGAGATGGTGCGGCGGCTCGGCTACGACCACGTGGCGCCGGTCGCGCGCACGCTCGGGCTCGGGCAGAAGTTCGTGCTGCCGTTCAACAGCCAGCGCTACGGCACCGTTCCCGACCCGGCGTGGAAGCTGCGCCGCTACAAGCAGCCCTGGACCGTCGCCGATTCGCTCAACGCGTCGATCGGCCAGGGCTATGTCCTGTCGAACCCGTTGCAACTCGCGGTGATGGCGTCGCGGCTTGCTTCGGGCCGCGCGCTCCAGCCGACCATTCTCGCCGCCGACGTCCGCCATGACGCCCCGCCGCTTCCGTTCGCGCCCGACCATCTCCAGACCGTCCACGAGGCGATGTGGGGCGTGGTTAATGGCGGCGGCACCGGTGGCGCCGCGCGGATGCTGATCCCGGGCGTCGCGCTCGCCGGCAAGACCGGTACCGCGCAGGTCCGCCGCATCACCATGGCCGAGCGCGCCGGGGGCGTGCTCAAGAACGGGTCGCTCCCCTTCAAGATGCGCGATCACGCGCTGTTCCAGGGCTTCGCGCCGCACGACAAGCCGCGCTATGCGATCGCCGTGGTGCTCGAACATGGCGGCCACACCGTCCGCAACCTCGATACGCCGGCGATCGCGCGCGACGTGATGACCTATCTGTTCGACCGCGACCGCGCGATGGCGTCGCTGCTCGAGGGCGAAAAGACCTGGGGCGGCGACATCCGCACGCGGATGGCGGCGGAGACCGCGGCCTACCGCGCCGCCGCCAGCGCCCCGCCGATCGCGGTCGGCGCGCAGACCGAGTTCAACGCCAGCGCGCCGACCGATGCGCCGGCCGTCCGCGCCGCCGCCGACGCGGACGTCGCGACCGCCGAGGAGCTCGCCAACACCGCGGCGCACGGCAACACCGTCGCCGAGGACGGCACGACCGAGCGCGACGCGCCATGAGCGGCCTCAGCTTCGTCCCCGCGCCGCTCGCGCAATTGCCGTGGAAAATCCTGCTGCTCGTGCTGGCGATCGGCTGTTTCGATCTGCTCGTGCTCTATTCTGCGGCGGGCGGCAGCATCCGGCCATGGGCGCTGTCGCAGGGCATCCGCTTCTTCGTGTTCCTGACCGGCGCGATGATCCTGTCGCGCATCCCCGAACGCATATGGAGCAACATCGCGCTGCCGGCGTACGGCGTATTGTGCGTGATGCTCGTGCTGGTCGAACTGGTCGGCGCGATCCGCGGCGGCGGGCAGCGCTGGCTTGATCTCGGGATCGGCTTCCGGCTGCAGCCGTCCGAGCTGATGAAGCCGTGCATCGTGCTGACCTGCGCCAAATTCTACGACATGCTGCCGCCCAACGAGACGCGCCGCTTCGGCGCGATCTGGCCCGCGGCGCTGCTGATCCTGGTGCCTGCGGCGCTGGTGATGAAACAGCCCGATCTCGGCACCGCGCTGATGATCGTGATCGGCGGAGTGACGGTGATGTTCCTAGCGGGCGTTCCGTTGCGGTTGTTCATCGGCGGCGCGCTGGGGCTGAGTGCGGCGATACCGCTGGCGGTCAATTTCGTGCTCCATGGCTATCAGCGCAACCGCATCCTGGTGTTCCTCGACCCCGAAAGCGATCCGCTCGGGATCGGCTACCACATCAGCCAGTCGAAGATCGCGATCGGCTCGGGCGGGATCTTCGGCAAGGGCTTCCTCAACGGCACGCAAAGCCATCTCGACTATCTCCCGGAAGGCCATACCGATTTCGCGCTCGCGACGATGATGGAGGAATGGGGTCTGGTTGGCGGCGTGCTGCTGATCCTTGCCTTCCTGCTGATCGTGCAATGGGGGCTGTCGGCGGCGCTGCAGGCGCAGACGCGCTTCGCCAAGCTGACCGCGGCGGGGCTGGCGGCGACGATCTTCTATTACGTGTCGATCAACATGGCGATGGTGATGGGGATGGCGCCGGTGGTCGGCGTGCCGCTGCCGCTGATCAGCAATGGCGGATCGAGTCAGATGACCTTCATGTTGTGTCTTGGCATTCTGATGTCGATCGACCGCAGCAATCGGCGGTCACCGGTGCGCTGGTGATTTTTTCGTAAGCTGCGCACAAAAAGGGTTTGCATCGTCCGGCGACGCTGCTAATCGACCGCCTCCCGCAGCGGCGGCGCCACCAAGCGCCCTTGAAATCGCCGGGACTTTGGACGCATAGCTCAGTTGGTAGAGCAGCTGACTCTTAATCAGCGGGTCCTTGGTTCGAGCCCAAGTGCGTCCACCATATTTTCAATACGTTAGCGCGATCTGGTGGTGTTGATTTACCTTGCGGGGTAACGCCACGGGTAACAGTTAGGTGTCCAGGTCTGTCGGCTGCGATTGCGGTGGCTGAACACCAGTTGGACCCACAATCGGTCATTCAAAGCCCACTGCCTGCTTCCCAGATTCGGACATCCGTTCATGTCTATCTTCAAAGCAGCAGAGGCCTGGCTCAGCGATGGGGCGCCGCAGATAGATTGAGTGAGCCGTCCACTTTTA
>NZ_JH584241.1:2944635-2975442 GCF_000241485.1 Sphingomonas sp. PAMC 26605 | reverse complement strand
ACTTTTAGCGTCAGCGGACGTCATGAAGCGTTCAGGCGCAAGTTGGACGTGGCTGTTAGCGGGCGCTCGGAAAGCGCGGGTTGGGCGGATGGCCCCTCCGCCGTACGATGCGCCCGTCAATGCTTGTTGAAATAGCCGAGCGGTCCACACCTTCGGAAGGTCATCGCCGACCGGGCCTTAATCAGCGTGAACCTATCATTGCCATTCTGACGCAAATTGAAGGTCTGCGTATCTGGATGAGTGGGGCTGCCATCGCCCGCCGCGCGACAGGTTTCAACAATTGTCATGACGCCAGCTCGCTTCTTCGTGATCCTGTCCGTGCAATTGCTGGCGTGCGGATAGGAGAAGCTTCGTCCATCATAGCTCATCGTCGAGGCATTGGGCTGCTCGTCGCAGGCAAGTCCGGCCGCCCCATAATCACCTGCCTTGAGTGTTATCGTCGCCGCATTTGCGGAGGCAGCAAGCATCAGGATTGGAGCCATGGCTGCGCAGGCGGGCATTCGCATCGGTCACTCTCCTTATGGCCGCATGATCGAGGCCGATACACGCGGCGCTCGACCGCATGATGATAAGCCGTCGCCATCGCCAGGCGAATGACAAACGTATCATGCGGCGGGTGCAGCGGTGTTTCTCGTTGGGGACGTCGCCCTGGGCGGAAGCAGCCCAGCCCCGCCGTGACGACCCAGATCCGGACATTTACGACGCGACTTCGCCGTCCCAAATCCGGTCACTTGTTCATTTTAGTCTCACGGTCGGTTCCCGGACCTGAAAGCGGCCCCGGGACCGACCTGATTTGGCGCAATCCGGAACCTCGGCTTCCTGGATGATGAAATATCCTCTCGTTCACTCACTCAGTTTGCGGGCATCTACAACAAACCTAGCATATCCCGGCGTAGGCACTCCTTGTAGAATTCGGCGAACGTCAGACCCACGGCGTTTCAGCGTTCTACCGCATCTCGCTTCATTGGCGCGAGTTTCGCCAGGAAACGGTTTTGCGCGAAGAAGGCTACGCCTTCCATACGCATCGCAGCTTGCAGATCCTCGACCAGCGCGCCGACATCAGCGGTCTGGAGGCCGAGGTTCTTGTGCGCCGCCTTCATCGTGCGACCGCTATACGCGCAGCCGCCGTTCAGAATGTGGCAGAATTGCTCTTTGAGCAGGCGGCGCAATCGCACCTCGTCCTGCCCTTTGAAGATGTCGGCGATGCGCGGGTCGCGCTTCATCCGGGTGACGAGATCGTCGGCGATGCGGTCGATCCCAGCCCTGCCGTGAAACGACTTGAGCATCGCCTTGCCTTCGAACGGGGTCGCCCCGGCATTAGCATTACTTTGTGGATAGACATCGACCGGATCCTCGCCGGGCGGTGGAACAGTTTGCGGCGCGGTTTGCAGCGAGAGCACGAGAGCGACGATCAGCATCGCCGGAGCCTAGCTCAGAAGCCGCCTTGGATCGACAGGAATGCGCCACGCTGGCGTTTGACCGTCGCTATATCGCCAAGATCGGTATAGGCTACCGTCATCGCGACGTGGCGCTGGACTTGCCACGCTGCGAACAGGTCATACGCCGACTGCTCGCGGGCGAAGCCGAGATTGTCAGGGTTGGTCCGCACTTCCGCGCCGAGCAGGATGCGGGGCGAGATGAGGACACCCGCGGAACCCTCGAATTCGGGGTGATAGGCGTCGCTTTTGTCGCCGCCGAAGCCGAGCAATCCGAAATGGTTTGCTTTGGTGAAGCGCACCGTACTGCCAATCACCAAGCTTTTCGACAGGACCAGCTTCGCGGCCGAGATGAGGAAATCGGTGCCTTCGGCCTGCTTGCCGCCGATGGCTGCAATAATATCCGCCTTTTCCGCGCGTTTGTATTGCACGCCGACTGAGATCTGCGGCAGCAGCCTGTCCTGGTCGTATACTGCATCGCCGAGGACACGGACCTTCGCGCCGAACACGTCCTGCCCGAATTCGAAATTGCGCCCGATGCCGAGCGTCGCGCCCGCCGCGCGCGTATTGAACACCTGGTGCGCGTAGGACAGTTCGACGCGGTTGCGGACGCCGAGTGCGACGCCGACACTTTTCAAGTCGAAGTCCGGCAGCTCCACGATCGTCGCGTGCGCGGTTCCGCCGATCCCTGCGTCGGTTTCGTTGCCCGCGATCAGCGACCATGTCGCAAGGCCGCCCCCGGCCGAACCTTCGATTGCCGAAACGCCGCCTGTCAGCAGCAACTTGCCACCCTGCCGCAGTTCGCCGGCGCACGCCGGTGCCGCGAGAATGATACCGGAGACGGCGCAAAGCGCCGCTATAAGACGTTTCGTCACTGCAAAGCCCTGAACCCGATGGTCCGTTTCGGACCAGCCTTGTGGCCATTATGCAAACAGGGTTCTTTTTGCGTGAACGCGCGCTTCACGAATTGGCGACACCTCGCGGCTAGATGCGAGAGCATGAGTATGTATCGTGCAGCGTTCACTGCGGCAGCGGCGAGTTTTCTGGCAAGCGCAGCGAGCGCCGCTACCGTCAATATCGATGTCCGCGGCTCGGACGGCAAGCCGCTCGCCGGCGCAGTCGTGATGGTCGACACGTCGCGTAAATCCGCCGCGCCAATCAAATTCGATTACGCGTATGAAATGGCGCAGCAGAACATCGCCTTCGTACCGCACGTTCTGATCGTCCCCGTCGGATCTTCGGTCACCTTCCCCAATCGCGACAAGGTTCGCCACCACGTCTACTCGTTTTCCAAGGCGAAGAAGTTCGACTTGAAGCTCTACGGCAAGGACGAGACGCGCGCGGTCGTGTTCGACAAAGCCGGGGTGGTGGCACTTGGCTGCAACATCCATGATGCGATGAGCGGGTTCGTTATCGCCGTCGATACGCCGTTCGCAGTGCAGACCGATGCCAATGGCCATGCGACGATCACCGGCGTGCCGATCGGGGGCGCGTCGATCCGGGTGTGGCATCCGACAATCCACGCCGCCGACAACATACTGACGCAACCCGCGACGGTAAGCGCTGCGGGCTTCGCCACCACCTACACGATCCGCGGAAAATGATGCCATTCCTGCCCAAACCACTTTGGCAGTTTCGCCGTTTGAGCACGAAGCTCGCTGTATTGTACGGAATGCTGTTCGCCGCTTGTCTGCTACTTGTGGCAATCGTCGGACAGTTCGTCATATGGAGCAACGCGCGCACAACTGTTCGCGCCGAATTGAGTGCCAGCGGCAGCGTGTACGACCGGCTCTGGGCACTGCGCGCGCAATCGCTGGGCGACACAGCGTCGGTGCTGGCGCGCGATTTCGGGTTTCGCTCGGCGATCGCAAGCGGCGACCGCCCCACGATCGAATCCGCGCTCGCCAATCTTGGCCAACGTGCCGATGTCGCGCAGACCTTCTTCGTCGACACGGCGGGTGAAGTGACCGGCACAGGTCTCCCCGAACTGCGCCGGGCGGTCGGGGCGGTGCCCAATAGCCTGGCGAGCGGTCGCAAGGACGCGGTGATAGCGACCCCAAAGGGCGCGTTTCGCCTGATCGTCTCATCGGTGCTGGCGCCCAACGAAATCGGTTGGGTGATCTTCGCGCTGCCGCTCGACGGGCGCGAGATGCGGGCGTTGCAACATCTGTCCGCGATCCCGCTCAACGCCACGATCCTCCATCGCCAGCAAGGGCATTGGTTGGGGGTTGCTGGCCAGGACACGCGTGACGACGCGCTCGATAGCTTCGTCGCCAAGGCGATTAGCGGCGACACCGTACCGGGCGCACTAACTTTGGCGAACGGCTATGCCTTCGCGCTGGCCAAGCCGCTTATCGGCCCGGGCGGCAAACCCGCGGCGGTGCTGCTGCTGAGCTACCCGTTGAGCGCGGCGATGGCGGGCTATCGCACGATGCAAATCGGCATCCTGCTTGCAGGCGGCATTGGACTCGTCCTCGTCCTGCTCGGCAGCCGTCGCCTCGCGACCAGCATCGCACGGCCGATCGCCGCGCTAGATGCCGCTGCACGCTCGCTCGAAGAGGGCAACCGCACCGAAGTCCGCATTGATGGCGTCGATGAAGTCGGGCGTCTGGCGGAAAGCTTCAACCGCATGTCGGCGGGCATTGTCGAACGTGAGCATCGCATCACGCACCTCGCTTTCCACGATTCCCTTACCGGACTGCCCAACCGCACCTATTTCCGGCAGCAGTTGGAGGCCGGGCTGACACGCGCGCGCAAGCGGCGGGAGCGAATAACCATCCTCTGCCTCGATCTCGACGGCTTCAAGGGCGTTAACGACACACTCGGCCATCCCGTGGGCGACGCGCTGCTGCGCCAGATCGGCGAGACACTCAGCGGGATCGCCGGCGATGGTATCGTCTCGCGGCTCGGCGGCGATGAATTCGCGATTATTCTGGAAGAGCGCGGCGATGCCGACCGGCCGCGCGCTTTGGCGCAGAATATTCTCGATGCGCTTCGCCAACCCGTGCGGGTCGACGGTCATCAGATCGCGACGGGCGTCAGCATCGGCATCGCGGTCGGCCCTGGAGACGGAGCGGATGCCGACGTGCTGCTCAAGAACGCTGACCTCGCGCTATACCGCGCCAAGCAGGACAGCCGCGGCGTGTTCCGCTTCTTCGAACCATCGCTAGACGCCGCCGCGCGCAAGCGCCGCCAGCTCGAGCTCGACTTGCGCGAGGCATTGCAGGGCGGGCAGTTCCGCCTCAACTTCCAGCCAATTTTCGATTTGAAGAAGAACCGGATTGGCGGCTTCGAGGCGCTGCTGCGATGGGAGCACCCGACGCGCGGCAATGTGCCGCCGGTCGAGTTCATCTCGGTCGCCGAGGACACTGGCCTCATCATCGCGATCGGCGACTGGGTGATGCAGGAAGCGTGTCGTCAAGCCATCGCCTGGCCTGAGCATGTACGCGTCGCGGTGAACGTGTCGCCGTTGCAATTCCGCAATTCGGGCTTTCAGAACGTGATCTTCCAGGCGCTGTCGCGCAGCGGCCTCGTGCCCAACCGGCTCGAGATCGAAATCACCGAATCGGTGTTCCTAGATGGCGAAACCACGGTCTTGACCTTGCTGCACCAGCTGCGCGCAATGGGCGTTCGCGTCGCGCTAGACGATTTCGGGACGGGCTATTCCTCGCTCAGCTATTTGCGCAGCTTTCCGTTCGACAAGATTAAGATCGACAAGAGCTTCGTTAATGCGGTCGCCGAGGACCACAGCGCCGCCGCGATCGTGCGCGCGATCGTCGATCTCGCCACCGCGCTCGACATGGAGACGACCGCGGAGGGCGTTGAGGACCGCGACCAGCTCGCCGAACTGCGCGGCCAGGGGTGCAGCAGCATCCAAGGCTATCTCTTCAGCCGACCTATCGAAGGGGCCGCAGTCATGGAGATGATTGCGGGACCTATGTCGGCGGCGGCGTAAGCCGGAAGAATGTAACGATAAGGCTGAGCTAAGGGGCTACTTGCGGCATCCTGCTGCTAACAAATTTGACGGTAAAACTCTATCGTATGTCCGGGGCTGGGGTCGTCGAACAGCTTTTATGTCGCTAGGACCCAGAAAGCGACGTCGGGCGGTCCTTTTGCGATCCCCAACTTCAGACATCTGTTCATGCCGCAGATCCACTTTGATCATAGGCACCGATCCGGCGCATCGGGCCTTGGCTTAAAGCGCCCTGGACCCTAGAGCGAGCTGCGTATTCGGCGCGAAGCGACATCTCGAGAAAACCAGCATGCAGATCATCGTACGCGACAACAACGTGGATCAGGCGCTCCGCGTCCTCAAAAAGAAGCTGCAACGCGAAGGGATCTATCGCGAACTGAAGCTCCGGAAACATTACGAAAAGCCCTCGGAGAAACGTGCGCGTCAGTATGCTGCCGCCATCCGTCGCGCGAAAAAGGCTGATCGCAAGCGTGCCGAGAAGGACGGCTGATCAGCCTTCGTGCTGCCCGTAACGACGCGATCAAATAAACGTCATTTGCGATCGCCCTTCATGGCGTTGCGCGAAGCCAGCTGTCCGCAGCGTATCCATCCGGCGAGGGCCGCGCAGCCTCAGCTATCTCATATAAGCTGCGAGCGTCGTTCATCGAGCATTTCGTTGAGGCGATCGAGGCCCCAAGGAGTGAACGCGATGACGGACTCGGCTGTTTCGTCGAGGCTGTCGATGATGCTGAAGCAGCCGTCCTCGGGTGACATTTGTTCGGCCAGTTCCTCGATGAGATCGACACAGAGTCGCAGTGCGGCGTAGCGACCTGTGAACACCATGGACGGGGCGGCCATCAGGCGGCTTTTGCGACCTGGTTCGAGGGTGACCAGTTCCAGGGAAGGAGTTCGTCGAGCCGGGCGGCGGGATGATCGGCGATACGGGCGAGGACGTCGGCGAGCCATGCCTGCGGATCGGCGTTGCTGAGCCGCGCGGTCTGGATGAGGGTGTAGAGGATCGCGGCACGCTGCCCGCCACGATCGGAACCGCAGAACAGCCACGCCTTGCGGCCGAGCGGGATACAGCGAAGCGCACGCTCGGCGGCGTTGTTGGAAAGGCAGACCCGGCCATCATCGAGGAAACGGGTGAACGCACCCCAGCGCCGCAGCATGTAGTTGATCGCCTTGGCGAGGTCGTGGTTGCGTGACAACGTCGCGTGCTGGGCGGTGAGCCAGGCGTGGAGCTCGTTCATTACCGGCGCGCTGAGCTGCTGCCGCGCGGCAAGGCGATCGGCGGGAGGCTTGCCGTTGATCTCACGCTCGATGTCGAACAGGGTGTCGAGCCGTCGCACCGCCTCCAGCGCAATCGGGTAGATCATGCCGGCGTGTTCGCCGCGGCTCTTCTTGCGAGCGGCACCGGCGACATCGGCGAGCTCGAAGAACTTGCGCCGGGCGTGCGCGAAGCAACCAGCCTCGCGCACCGGACCGGGCAAGCGGCCTTCGCGATACAGCGCACCATAGCCACCATAAGCGTCGGCTTGCAGGATCCCGGACCAGGTCGCGAGATGAGCCTGGGGATGTTCGCCGCGTCGGTCGCGTGAGTAATGGAACAGTGCCGCGGGCGGACCGGCACCGGCGAACGGCCGATCGTCGCGGACGTACACCCACAATCGACCGACATCGGTCTTGATCTTGGCCATGACCGGTACGGTCGTGTCGTCGCCGTGCAGCCGTTCGGCGGCGAGGACATGCGCCTCGATCCGCCTGTAAAGCGGCGTGAGCGCGACGGCGGCCGCGCCGACCTGATCGGCGAGCGTGGAGACGCTGAGCGGCACGCCTTCGCGGGCGAACCGTTCGGCCTGGCGGTTGAGCGGCTGGTGCTGCCCGTACTTCTCGAACAAGACCATGGCGAGGAAGCTGGGGCCGGCCCACCCTCGCGGCACGACATGGAACGGTGCCGGCGGCTGGCTGATCTTCTCGCAGTCCCGACAGGCGACCTTCTCGCGCACGGTCTGAATGACCTTCCACGCGCGCGGGATCACCTCGAGCGTCTCGGTCACATCTTCGCCGAGCTTCGACAGGCGCGTGCCGCCACAGGCCAGGCACGCGCACGGCGCTGCGATGACCACGCGCTCGCGCGGCAGATGTGCGGGGAACGGCTGGCGAACCGGTCGCTTGCGCTCGAACGAGGCTACGCTGGTCGCCGTGGCGGCGGTGACTTCGGCGATGAGGTCGTCCGCACCGGCGTCGGCCTCAAGGTCCTCGAGCTGCAGCTCCATCTGCTCGAGCAGGCGGCGGCTGCGCTCGGCGCTTGGGCCGTACTGTTCACGCCTGAGCTTGGCGATCTGCAGCTTGAGGTGCGCGATCATCGCTTGGGTCGCGCTCTCGCGCGCCGCGGCGGTGGCAAGGCGCGCCTCAGCCTCGTCGGCGCGCTGGATCGTTGCAGCGAGCAGCGCCTTGAGCGCTACAATATCATCCGGAAGAGGCGAAACGACGGCTTCCATGACGCAGAGTGAATCATCCTCCACGCCCTCATGCAAGCCGCAAAATGCGCTATCCCGCGCTCACCGGGCGCCAGCTATACTGCGGATTACGCCAGTCTATCCCGTCGAGCAGGCAGGCCAGCTGCGAGCGCGTCAAGGACACCACGCCATCCTTCGCCGAGGGCCAGATGAAGCGGCCGCGCTCGATCCGCTTGGCGTAGAGCGATGCGCCGATCCCGTCGTGCCAGATGATCTTCACCAACGATCCGGCACGACCTCGGAACACGTACAGGTCGCCGCCATGGGGATCGCGGCCGAGACCTTGCTGCACCAGCAGAGCCAGACCCTGCATCCCCTTGCGCATGTCGGTGTGGCCCATCGCGATCCACACCCGCGCATCCGACGGGATCATCGCATCGCCTTCAAGGCCGCCGCCACCAGAGCCGGTGACGCTGAAGCAAAGATCTTCAGCCGCCCGCCGTCGGGCAGATCGAAAACGGCAGCGACAACGGGCTCGCACACTTGCTGGGGTCGCTCATCCACCAGCACCGCCGGCACGAAGGCCGGGTCCGCCTGGCGCCGCATCACTTGCCGCCACTCGTAGATCTGGCTGCGGGCAACGTCATGGCGCCGCGCCACGTCGCAGACCCGCGCGCCCGACTGAAACGCCTCTGTGACAATCTGCTCGCGCTGCTCATCGCTCCAGCGACGGCGACGCTCCGGTCCCGCCAGTATCGTTACCTGCGCCATGATCGAAACCGACGTCCTTACGTGCGACTGTAAGGACGTCCTCTAGCTCCAGCTCACAAACAGCAAGGCGGCCCCCGCCGGATGGCTACAGCGCTGTCGATCGAATGGTTGAGCAAGGCTCTCCCGACCACGCCCGCGATGTGCGGGCGGCGCTCGCTCCAGTCGCGGCAAGGCCGACAGAACGCCCCCCGGCCCCGCCAGCCAGCGGCCTGAGGGATATCGATCCCGAGGTCGTCCAGCAGTCGCCCCCCCAAACCGGTCAGCTCGCCGCCATCGACGCCGAACCTGATTTCACCGCGCTCGATCATTTGATCGGCGATGCCCACCGCTAAGCGCCCGGCCAGATGGTCGTAGCACGTCCTGGCCTGACGCATCGCCACGTCCGTCGGCCCGGTTCGGGGGGCTACGCGACGCATGGTGGACCCGGTCACGGCGACCGCCATCATACCCTCGATCATCTGCGCGATCGCGGGTGTCGCCATACGGTGGTATCGGCGTCGGCCTTGGCGCTCGACCGCGAGCAGTTCCCCGGCGACGAGCCGCGCGAGATGGCCGCTCGCGGTCTGCGGCGTCACGCCGGCGACGACCGCGAGTTCGGTTGCAGTGAGAGCCCTGCCATCCATCAAAGCGACGAGCATGCTCGCCCGCGCCGGATCGCCGACAAGCGCGCCGATTGCGGCGAAGGCGTTGGTTGTGAGCATGCAAACTCCTCCTGATCGGCACTCGCGCTATCACATGCTGCGCCAGGACGCTTCGGCCGCAACCGAAGCTTCGTCCCCTTCCTGCGAGTACATGGCGGTACAGACGGAGACACACAGATGATCACATGCTTTATACGATACGAAATTGCCCCCTACCGCGTAGACGCTTTCGAGCACTATGCCAGGACCTGGGGCCAAGCCATCCCGCGTTGCGGTGCCGACCTGATCGGATACTTTGCGCCTCAAGAAGGCTCCGCGACCACCGCCTATGGCGTATACTCGGTCGCCGATCTGGCCGCTTATGAGGCGTACCGCGCGCGCCTGCGCGACGACCCACTGGGCCGCGAGAACTATGACTTCGCCAAGCGCGAACGGATCATCACGCGCGAGGACCGCATCTTCCTGCGACTGGCATCAGCACCGCATGCGCCGCTGGTGCAAGCGTGATCGCCGTCATCTTCGAGGTCCTCCCCGACCCCGATCGCAAGCAGCGCTATCTTGATCTTGCCGCGGCGCTGAAGCTGGAACTCAGCGCCATCGAAGGCTTCATATCGGTTGAGCGGTTCCAGAGTCTGAACGATCCGGACAAAATGCTGTCGCTCTCGTTCTTCCGAAACGAGCAAGCCGTGATGGCTTGGCGTAATACCGCCGCTCACCGCGCTACTCAGGCTTCCGGTCGGGGCGGGGTGTTCGCCGATTATCGGCTCCGCGTCGCGGAAGTGTCTCGCGACTACGGCATGTTCGAGCGTGCACAGGCACCCATAGACAGCCGCAGCGCGAAGTTGACGGCGTAGATAAGGTCAGTTTGCAGCCGCGGCTACCCAGAAGGCGACATTCAGGCCGCAAGCTTGGCTCCGCGGAAGCGGACATTTGTTAAGGTGATCCGGTCGTTGCAAAAAGCGACCAGATCTTTCCATGCGGAACGGTGAGGGGTGGCACGGAGCGGCCGTTCGCTGGGTGAATACCCAAGGTCAGCTGTCTTACCCAGACGATCCGGGTCGCTGCAACTGGTCCAAGCGATGGATCGCCCCCCCAACTTCGAGCTTCAAACCGAAGAACATTGCGAGAACGTATCTTACGCGATATCTTCCAGGAACATGACGACCTTTTCGAATTCCACCCGCAGGCGCATCCGGGTCATCGATCTGGAGACGGCTGGCTCCGCCTCCCACAGCGTGTGCGAGATTGGTTGGCAGGACGTCGTCCAGGCGATCGATGGTCGCTGGGAGGTCAACGCGGAGCGTGGTGCGCGGTTCGTCGATCCAGGCGGGCCGATCTCGCCGCAGACGATGGCCATCCACCATATCGTCGATGCAGACGTCGCAGGAGCGCCATTCTGGAAAGATGTGGCACCGCAGGTCCTGCGGCCGACCGGCGGCGTGGTCGCACTGGCTGCGCATCGGGCCACGTTCGAGCAGCGTTTCTGCTCGCCCAGGCTTTCCGGCGGCGCCCGCTGGATTTGCACATGGAAGTGCGCGCTTCGTACATGGCCCGCCCTCCCCAGATTCTCCAATCAGGGTCTGCGCTACGAGCGAATGCCGACTGGCCTGGATCGTGCGACGGGCCTTCCAGCGCACCGTGCTATGCCGGATGCCTACGTTACCGCGCATCACCTGCGCGATATGCTGAATGCTTCTTCACTGCAGCAGCTTCTGACGTGGAGCGAGCAGCCCGGCCTTTTGCCGCGCGTGCCCTCTGGCCCGGACCGGAAGCGGCCATGGGGCGAACTGAGCGACGACGCGCTCGCGGGCTACGCTAAGGATCGTGACGTGGACATCCGCTTCAGCGCGGAGACCGAACAGCGTCGTCGCGGAAACCGTGGTGCGATCCCGGCGAAAGCCGAGGTCCAATCCTCGCTACTCTGAGCAGCACGACGTTGCTCTGCGGCATGCTCGAATGCCTATCGTCGCGGATCATTGGCCGGCGCTAATTGGTGGTGCCGCGCGGCTACCGTTCTTATGTTTATTGATTGGCATCTGGGCAACGTAGCTGCGTCGTTCATCGTGAGGCTGTTTGTAGCCCGCCGATGATGGCGGCAAAGACGCTTGCGCGGCAGGAACTGCTGATTGCTGGATGTAGTATCGCACTAAGACGGTACTTGCTTGAGGAGAGCCAAGCCTTAATCATCCGTGTCGCCTACGCGAGTGCCATGGATCATTCTCGCCTTTGTCACAATCTCGTGCGATGCGAGAAGGATGGAACCGCCATACCTAGCGCGCAGTCGATGGTTGGCGGCCCATGTTTTGCCGCATGAACCCGCCATCAGAGCTTGGTTGCGCCGAACGACGCAGATTTCGGACTCCGACATCGACGACATCGTGCAGGAAACCTACGCCATCCTCGCTCGGCTCGACAGCGTCGATGCGATCCGTGACCCGCGGAATTACGCGGCCCGGGTCGCCAAGTCGGTGTTCCTCCAAGGGCTGCGGCGCAGCAAGATCGTCCCGATCGGATCGATCGCCGATCTTGCCGCGCTCGGCGAGGTCGACGATGCGCCAGGGCCTGAGCAACAGCTGCACGGACGACGCGAATTGCGCCGCGTCGAAGCCGCGATCGGCGAGATGCCGACGCAAGTCCGCAAGGTCTTCTGGCTCCGTCGCGTGGAAGGTCTCTCGCAGCGCGAGACCGCCAGCCGCCTTGGCCTCGCCGAACATACCGTCGAGAAATACAGCGCGAAGGGCATGAAATTTCTGCTCCGGCAATTTGGCCGTGGCGGAAATGTCATCGCCGGGTCATCTACCGTGCAGGACCCGACGCTTGTGGAGTGTGATCTGCCGAATGCCCCATCGCGAAACCGCCAGCCAGATTGAGGACGACGCCACGCTGTGGGCGGCGAAGGCGGAGCGCGGGCTGACAGCAGAAGAGCAGGGCGTGCTCGATCAATGGCTGGCGGGCGACAGCCGCCGCCTCGGCGCCTTCGTGCGCGCTCAGGCCGCCTGGATCCATGCCGAGCGGGCCATGGCGCTCGGCACGATGCCCGAGTCCGCGACGCCGCCGTCCGAAGCCCCCGTCCCGCGCGATGCACCACGCCCGCGCGTGCTGAACCGCCGCATGGCGCTGGCCGGCGGCGGCGCGCTCGCCGCGTCGCTGGCCGCGGCCTATGTCCTCGGGTCCGATAGGACTCGGATGCTGGAAAGCGGTGTCGGCGAAATCCGCCATATCGCCTTGCGAGGCGGGTCGGTGCTCATGCTCGACACCGATACGCGGGTCGACGTCACCGACACGGCCGACGACGGGAAGCTCGAGCTCGTCCGCGGCAAGCTGTTTCTGACGATACCACGCGCGCGCGCGGAGCCGCTCATCGTGCGCACCGGGGATCTTGTGCTGCAGGCGGCGGGAGGCGCCTTCAGCCTGCAGAACGTGCTCGCCGCCCCGATCATCGCGCTCGTGACCGAAGGGCAAGCGATCGTGTCACAATCGCAGGGCATGTTGCGCGGCACGCGAACCGTGACGCTCGAAAAGAATCATGCCCTCACCCTCCTATCCAATCGCCCCCTGCTCGCCGAATACATACGGCCTGTGGACACTGCGCAGCGGGCGCAACTCCTGGCGTGGCGCGACGGCATGCTGTCGTTTGGCGGCGAGAGGCTTGCCGACGCGGTGCGCGCGTTCGATCGCTATGGCGAGACGCGGATCGTCGTCGCGCCCGAACTCGCCCGCCAGAAGGTCGTCGGCCTGTTCAAGGCGGACGATCCACAGGGTTTCGCCACGGCCGTCGCGGCCAGCTTCGGGGGCGTGGTCACGCGCCAAGGTGACAGTATCCGCATTTCCGGAAAACCGCGCGCGGCATAGCCGGAACGGGCCTCCCCCGCGCATCTCCCGAATGGCGCGCCCGTTCCGGTCCGCCCGATGTCGACGTCTGGGAGGGAGCTCGTGGTTCGCGCGAAGGACGTAAGCGCGCTCGTCGCCGTGCTGCTTGCGGGCGCGCCCGTGCCGGCGCTGGCGCAGCAGATTCGGTTCTCCCTTGCCGAACAGCCCGCAGTGACAAGTATCCCGGAGTTCGCGCGCCAAGCGGGGCTCCAGATCGTTTCGCCGGCCGGCCTTGCCGGTCTTCGGACGCATGCGGTCAAGGGGCGTCACTCCATCGACCAAGCCCTTCGCGCGCTGCTGCGCGGGACCAACCTCTACGTCGCGGTTCGCACCGCAACCGTCGTCAGCCTCGCCATCCGTCCCCTCTCAGCGCCGCCGCGCCCGCCGCGCACGCAGCCGCCGCGCAAGGCCGCCGCCCCGCCCGCCCCCCGCGCCAAGCCCGATCCCGAAGCGTCGCCGGATATCGTCGTGACGGGCACACCATCGCCCGAACGACGGCTCGACGCCGGCCTCGCCATCACCACCGCCTCGCTCGAGCGCATCCGCGAGCTCGCGCCGAACAACACCGCCGATGTGCTCAAGCTGGTGCCGGGCATCTGGGCCGAGACCACCGGTGGCGCGACGGGGGCCAACGTGTTCGTCCGCGGCTTCCCGACCACCGGGGATGCGCCGTTCCTGACGGTCCAGCTCGACGGGGCGCCGATCTACCCGCCGACCGAACTGACCTTCAGCGAGAATACCACGCTGTTCCGCGTCGACGATATGATCGACCGCGTCGAGATCCTGCGCGGCGGGACGAGTCCGGTCGTCTCGAACGGCCAGCCCGGCGCGATCATGAATTTCATCCAGCGTACCGGCACCCAGACCTTCGGCGGCGGGCTGCGGCTGAGCACGACCGATTACGGGACGCGCCGGGCGGACGGCTATCTCACCGGGCCGATCGCGCCGGACACGGTCTTCGCCGTCGGCGGTTTCTACCGGACGTCGGACGGCCTTCGAAACACGCAATATCCGGCGGACAGGGGTGGCCAGATCACCGCCAATGTGACGCATGCCTTCTCGAACGGCACCGCGACGGCCTATGTACGCTACACGCGTGACCGCAACGCCTTCTACACCGGCGTGCCGCTGCTCGCGAACGGCGACGGCACGTTCAGCGCGCTCGCCGGCTTCGATCCGCTGCGCGACACGCTCGACGGTCGCGATACGCAGCACCTGTCGATCGAGGCCGGCCCGGGCGACCTGCGGCGGGTCGACCTCGCGGAGGGACGCGGGCTCGATCTGTTTCTTGCCGGCGTAAGCGTCGACTGGTCCCCGGGCGTGCGCACCCAGATCACCAACCGGTTCAATCTGACCGTCGGCAATGCCGATACGGTCGGCCTGTTCACCGGTTCGGTGCCCGAGACGCTCGGCCAGTATATTGCCGACACCGTCGCGCGCGCCAATGGCGACCCGCGCGTCGTCGCTGCGGCCGGCACCGCCGCGTCGGGCAGCGCGGTGCTGGCCGCGACCGGCCTGCCCGTCTCGTCCGACCGCTACGTGCTCACTGCGGGGCTATGGTCGGTGACGGAAAAGATCGCGTCGTTCACCGACGAACTGCGCGTGTCACGCACGATCGGCAGCGGGCACAAGATCAGCGCCGGCCTCTATGGGTCCTATTATCATGCCGACGCGTCCGAACTGCTCGGCAACAACCTGCTGCTGCTCGTCGAACCCAATGCGCGACGGATCGACCTCACGCTCGACAATGGCGTGAAGGCGACGCGCGACGGCTTCGTCAGCGCGACGACGAGCCAGGTCGTGGACACCAGCCACAGCACTAATCTCGCGCTGTTCCTGAGCGACACATGGTCGGTTTCGGCGCGGACCCGGCTCGACGCCGGCGTCCGCTTCGAGCGGCAATGGCTGCGCGGCAGCGTGCGCAATCTCGCGACGATCGATTTCGACGGCAATCCGCGCACGCTCTACGACAACAACGGCGCGCTGCTGCTCGCGACCTCGACCGTGCTCGGCACCGACTCCAACCGGCTTTCCTGGGCGATCGGGCTCGTCACCACAGCTGTCCCGGAGCGGCTGACGCTGCACGCACGGCTCAACCACGGCTCGAACCTGCAAAGTTTCGACAAGCTCAGGCTGGGCGGCCCGCGCACGCAATCCGCCGATGTTCTGGAGATCGGCGCCGATCTCGTCACCGGCCCGGTCCGCGCCTCGGTGAACGGTTTCGTCAATCGCTTCACCGGGCTGCAATTCACCCGCCTGCTGGCGCAACCCGATGGCAGCGTCGGGTCGATCCTGCTGACGGGCGGGGCCGATGCGGCCGGCATCGAGTTCGAGACCGACATCACGCCGCTGCCGCGGTGGAAGCTCGAGCTGCGCGGAACCTATGAGAGCGCCCACTACCGCGGCTTCGGCGACAATGACGGCAACCGCGTGGTGCGTCAGCCCAATATCCAATTCGCCGTTTCGCCCGTCTACGCAACGCAGGTCGCCGGCGCTGGCGTGAAGCTCAGCGCCACCTATACCTTTGTCGGCGCGCGCTATTCGGACGTCGAGAATCTGCAGCGTCTGCCGGCCTATGGCACCGTGGACGCCGGGCTCCACCTCAAGTGGCGCAACGGGCTGTACGCCGATCTGGTGGTGCAAAACCTGCTCAACGCCTTTGGCTTGACCGAAGGAAACACGCGCGTGCTCGGCGACGTGCTCGCCGTTGGGCCGATCGTCGCGCGGCCGCTGTTCGGCCGTAACGCGACCCTCTCCTTCGGCTATCGCTTCTGAACTCAGATCGTTCGGATCGAACGCCACCGCGCGTCCGGCCGAAAAGATTGTCGTGCGCATAGCCGGATTTCCATAGCGCGAGACATCTCCCCTGCAGAAGCGAGTCGACCGGCTCGTTTCACCGTTTCGATCGCGTGCGCAGGCTGCGCGCGCGCATTCCATTTGGGGGAAACCATGCGCCTGACCTTACGATTCGCTTTGCTCGCCTCGGTCGCGCTGTTCGCGTCGCCCGCCATCGCCCAAACGCAGCCCGACGCCGCACCGCCCGCACCGGCCGCCACCGAATCGGGCGAGGACATCATCGTCGTCGGCTCGTCGGACCCGGCCGGGCAGCGCAAGCAGACCGCCGGCTACGCCGTCACCACGCTCAGCATCGACAGCATCAAGGCCGCCGCCCCGATCAGCGCGGCCGCCGTGCTCAAACTGGTGCCCGGCATCTTCCCCGAGACCACCAGCGGCGTGTCGGGGCCGAACATCGAAGTCCGCGGCTTTCCGACCGGCGGCGACGCCAAGTTCGTCACGATGCAGATCGACTCTTTGCCGATCTACCCGGTATCGAGCCTGTCGTTCCTCGACAATTCGACGCAGATCCGGATCGACGAGACGGTCAAGCGGGTCGAGGCGACGATCGGTGGCCAGGCGGTGCTGTTCGGCAATGGCCAACCCGGCGCGACGGTCAATTTCGTCCAGAAGAACGGCCGCGACGATCCGGGCGGGCTCGCCGAGGTCACGCTCGGCAGCGGCAGCCTCTATCGCTTCGATGGCTATTACGGCGCCGATCTCGGCCGTGGCTGGTACGGCAGCGTCGGCGGCTTCTATCGCACCGACAAGGGAGTGCGGAACACGCAATTCCCCGCCGACCAGGGCTATCAGATCGTCGGCACGCTCACCCATGTGTTCGACGACGGCGGGTCGTTCACGCTCTACGGTCGCCAGACGCATGATCAAAACGCCTTCTTCACCGCGGTTCCGCTGCTGCGCACCGGTCCCGACAGCGACGTCAAGCTGCATCCCTTCCCCGGCTTCAACCCGACCACCGACACCTTTCTCGGCAACGCCACGCGCGTCGTGACCTTCGACGTCGCGTCGAACGGGACGAACACGCCGGTGTCGCAGACGGTGGACCTCGCCAAGGGTCGCGGCGTCGAGCTCCATCTGGTCGGTCTGGATTTCGCCAAGACCTTCGGCGCCATCGCCTTCTCGAACAAGCTTGCGTATTCCGCGGGCACGACCCCGACGATCGCGGAATTCACCGGGGCCACCCCGGTCACGCTCGGCGCCTTCATCGCCGGCCAGGTCACGACCGCGAATGCCAATGCCACAGCGCTGGCCGCCGCCGGGCGCCCCGCTACTGGCGGCACCGCAACGCTGATCGGCAGCGGCCAGACGCTGACCGACATGAATCAATATGTGCAGGGCGTCGGCGTCTATTCGATCGTGAAGAAGATCAGCTCGTTCCAGGACGAGGCGCGTTTCTCGACCCGACTGTTCGAGGGCAATACGCTGACCGTCGGCGGCTATTTTGCCGATTACGACTCCGACGACACCTGGCTGACGGGTCATAACCAGCTGATGACGGTGCAGAACCACGGTCAGCCGATCAACCTCGTGCTCGACAATGGCGTGAAGATCACCAATGCGAGCGGCGTCTATACGCCGACCGCGCTTGCCCTGCACAATGTCTATCACGGCGACAACGAAGCGCTGTTCCTCGCCGATGCCTGGAGCATCACCCCCAGGCTCAAGCTCGACGCAGGCTTCCGCTACGAATGGGAGCAGATCGACGCGACCTTCCAGAACTCGGGCAAACAGAACATTTCGACCGATCCGCTCGCCTTGTACGACGTCGGCGCCTCGGTCCTGCTGCCCGGCACCAAGCCCGTTACCTATCGCGGCGGTGCCGCTGCCTTCAATGTTGATGCGAATTACGAGATCGCGCACAATCTCAACGCGTTCATCGGCTACAATAAGGGCTATTCGCTGCCGACCTTCGACGACCTGCGCTCGGGTGTGAGCGTCACCACGAGAATCGACCAGATCCAGGGCGGCATCAAGGCGCGGGGCCGGGCTTTCGCCGCCAACCTGACCGGCTTCTACAACACCTTCCGCGGCCAGCCGAGCTCGCAGATCCTGACCGACGGGACGGTGGTGCGCTACAATACCAGTTCCGACACCTACGGCCTGGAATTCGACGGCGTCGTGCGGCCGTTCCACAATGCCTCGCTGACGGTGACGGGCGATTATCAGCACGGCAAATATGTCGCGGGCGGGCCCGGCATCACCGGCAGCCAGGTGCTGCGCAACCCTGATCTCCAGGCGCGCGTGACGCCGAGCTACACGCTCGACACGCCGGTCGGCGGGCTGACTGTCTATGCCACCGGCAGCTATGTCTCGAAGCGGTTCGCCGATCTGCAGAACCTGCAGCCGCTGCCGAAATATACAACCCTCGACGTCGGCGCGTCGCTGGTGCTCGACGACGGGCTGGAAGTGCGCTTCACCGGCCTCAACGTGACCAACACGCTGGCGATCACCGAGGGCAACAGCCGCGTCGTCGGCAGCGGTGTGGCGACCGGCGGCATTTTTCTGGGGCGCCCGTTGTTCGGCCCGGACTATCAGGTCAGCGTGAAGGTGAAGTTCTGAGGCCCTGCCGCCCCGGGCTGTGCTCGGGCCGGCATCATCGAGTGTTCGATATGAAGACGTCCAATTGCGTTCTGGCTTTGCCGCTACTGAGCCTTGCGCTGATCGGCGCCGCGGCCGACAGGTCGCCGGCCGATCGCGCCATCACTGTCTCGCGGCAAGCGGGAACGCCGGCGGATCTGTACGGCCCACTCTTTCGTGCGGTCCAGACCGCGCATGTCTTCGCGGACAATAAGACATTCGTCGACCTCATTCCGCGCGATCGGCCGGAACGGATCATGGCGGCCTTCGCCACCGAGAAGCCGAGCGGGAGAGCAGCGCTCGCCGCCTTTGTCGCGCGCCATCTCGCGGGGCAGGACGGTCCATCGCAAAAGCTCTCGCTACGCGCGCATATCAAGGCACTCTGGCCGGTGCTGGCCAGACCGCCGCTGGCAGTCGTACCCGGCGCTTCGTCGCTCCCCCTATCCGACGCCTACGTCGTGGCCGGCGGGCGCTTCCACGAGATGTATTATTGGGACAGCTATTTCACGATGCTGGGCCTGAAAGCGGACGGGGAGCAAGCGCTGATCGAATCTATGCTCGCGAATTTCGTATCGATGATTGATCGCTACGGCCATATCCCGAACGGCACGCGCAATTACTACCTCAGCCGGTCGCAGCCGCCGTTTTTTGCCCTGATGATGGATCTATCGGAGAGTCACGACCCGGCGCTGGATCGGGAACGGCTAGCAGCACTTAAGGCCGAGTATGGATATTGGATGGCGGGGGCGGCGTGCCTCGGCGCGGACGGCGCATGCCAGCATGTCGTCAAGATGCCCGACGGCAGCCTGCTCAATCGCTATTGGGATGCGCGCGACACGCCGCGCGACGAATCCTACACGCAGGATGTGGAGACGGCACGCAAGGCCGCACCGCGCGCCGCCGATCGCGTGTATCGCGACCTGCGAGCAGGCGCAGAGAGCGGCTGGGATTTCAGTTCGCGCTGGTTCCGCGACGGCAAGACGGCCGCCACGATACAGACGACCGACATCGTTCCCATCGATCTCAACAGCCTGCTGTGGAACCTCGAGAAATCGATCGCGCGCCGCTGCGCCGCAGCGGGTGACACCGACTGCGCGTCCGCGTTCGAGGCCCGGGCGGACGCCCGCAAGGCCGCGATCTCGACCTACCTGTGGTCGGCGCAAGACGGTCGCTTTGCCGACTGGAACCGCGTCACCACCGCGCCAACACCCGCGATCAGCGCTGCGATTCTCTATCCGCTGTTCGTCGGGCTTGCGACCGGCGCGCAGGCCGATGCGACCGCAGCGCTCACTGCGGCGAGGCTCGTCGCCCCCGGCGGGCTGCGCACCACGACCGACCCGACCGGCGAGCAATGGGACGCGCCCAACGGCTGGGCGCCGCTCCTCTGGATCGGCGTCCAGGGGCTCGCGCGCTATGGGAAGAGCGACCTTGCCGACGACCTCGCCCGTCGCTGGATCGGCACGGTCTCGCGCTTCTACGCCTGCACCGGCCGGATGGTCGAAAAATATGATGTCGAGCGCGGCCATGCCGGCGGCGGCGGCGAATATCCCGTGCAGGACGGCTTCGGTTGGACGAACGGGGTGACACGCGTCCTGCTCGACCGTCCGGGAATCGATCCGGCGATCGCGACCCGATGTCCGTCGCCAAACTGACCCGACGCTGCCTGAGACCCCATTCGAGGACGATTGTGATGACGAGGCCAAATACGGTGATGCGCGGCGGCTACGCTCGGCTCGTCGCAACGATGCGTCGCGGGACGAAGGCCCGCGCCAGACCCTTTGCTATGCTTTTCGCGACAGCGGTTGCGTGCGCCGCGGCATCCTCGGCATCCGCCGCGCCCGACCTTGGCGAACCGCTTCCGGCTTGGTCACCAGGGTATTTCTACATCCATCACATCAGCACGGGCCGCGGCAACGCGACGTATTTCGTCTTTCCCGACGGCACGACGCTGCTGATCGATGCCGGGGAAGCCGACCGGAAATTCGCCGAATCCGTCGCGCCACTCAAAGCGTTTCCGCCGCGTCCCGACGGTGCGCATTCGGCGGGCTATTGGATCGCCGACTATATCCGGCAATTCGCGCCCGCCGGCCGGTCGGTGAAGCTCGACTATGCGCTCATCACCCATTTCCACACCGACCATATCGGCACGATCACGCCCGATTCACCGATGTCGCGCACCGGCGCCTACCGCCTGGCCGGCATAACCGAAGTCGCCGAGCGCATTCCGATCGATACATTGATCGATCGGGCAGCGCCGTCCTACGATTATCCGGTCGATCTCCACCAATGCGCGCGTCCGGGTGGTCTGCCCGGCTCGAATGGTCTGTCGCTGGCGAACTATCTGAGCTTTGCCGCGTACCGGCTGCAGCACGGCCAGGCCGTCATCGGCCTGAAACCTGGCGTATTGGATCAAATCAAGCTCGGCACGGCGCGGTCGTTTCCGAGCTTCCATGTGCGCAACATCGCGTCGAGCGGCATCATCTGGACCGGCGCCGGAGAGGACACGCACTACTACATACCCAAAGGTGCGGTGACCGATTGCAGCTTCGACGAGAACCCGTTCAGCAATGTCCTGACCTTCGCGTACGGCAGGTTCAAATATTACACCGGCGGCGACATTCCAGGCGTTCCTAACTACACGCAGCCGTGGTGGCGCGATGTCGAGACTCCCGTGTCGGCAGTCGTCGGTCCAGTCGACGTGATGCTGCTCGATCATCATGGCAACAGGGATACGATCAACGAGAACATCCTGCGCAACCTCGCCCCGCGCGTCCTCGTCCAAGAGAATTGGCTGTCGCCGCAGCCGGGCGAAGAGGTAGTGACCCGCATGGCGTCCAAGGGTCTCTACCCGGGTCCGCGCGACGTCTTCGCCACCGGAATGGCCGCCGAGAGCCGCGTGGCGATCGGGCCGATTATGGACAGCATCTACAAGAGCTACGGTGGACACGTCGTGGTTCGGGTCGCCCCGGGTGGCGACAAATACGAGGTTTATGTCCTAGACGACACGACCCGGCGCCGTAGTGTTATCCAGCGATTTGGGCCCTACGCTTCGAAATAGCGAATTTCGCTCCAGGCTACAGATCCGGCTGATCGGGACGTTTTCAGGCAGTCTTATCTGTATCGATTTTTTCTGAAGCGGCGCCCGTTCTGGAAGCGGGTTGCTCACTGCTAGTTATTCGCACGGCTGTTGCGACCCACTTCCAGCCGTCCCTTGTGCGATTGCCGCCGCCGGAAAGCGGACATCGGTTCATGTGCTACGTGCTCGCCTTGGCGGGCCAACGCGATCGCTGTTGAGGGCGAGGTTTGGGACGAAGCCGTCGATCGCAGGCCGCACGGCGAACGACACCTTCTCTCAAGAGCTGCCGTCGGCTTTGCGGCTGCGCTGACCCGTTTGTGGCCGTTCTGCAGGCCTTTTTCGCTTGCCGGCTTTAGACACGCGTCAAGGTCGACCCAGCAGGATCTCCGGTCGGTCTCAATCGCTGGCACGTAGTTGGTGGACAATCGGGTCTCTTGCTGCCTCGAAATCTACTTGCGGCGCGTGAACGCGTACCGGTTGGCCAACCACATCCGGCCGGTGCCGTCCGCCAGCATGAAGCGCTGTTCCTTCATGTCCCGGTCGGGGCCTTGGTCAGTGATGACCTGGTCCATCGAGAGGAGTTGGCCGACAACCGCAACCCCAGGCGCCGGGAAGGCGAACGGTTCGAACACCAATGTGATACGACCGTCCTCTCCCGGTCCGAAGCTGAACGCGGGCATGAGGCCCGCCGGGACGCGGGTGTCGAGCGACACGTACTTCCACCGTCCCTCGACGCGCTGATAGCTGAGCAGGTCGAGCCGCTGGGTCTCCACTCCGTCGGCGCCGCGCGGGTAGGTGATGATCTCCTGCAGCGCCTGTCCGATCATCCTGCGTTTCGCCACGGCGCGGATGGTCGTCGGGGCGGCGCCCGGTGACGCCCAGGCGGTCAGCACGACGTCCCAGGTTCCGACGCGTTGCGCCATGCGTGCGTTCTCCGGCCCCAGCTCGATCATGCGCGCCATCGCCGAAGGGGCCTGCTGGGCAAGCGCGGGGACCGCGGAACCCAGTAGGAGGACGGCGGTGGCGGCCATGAGGGCATTGCGGAAGGTCATGTCGAGCATTCCATTTCTAGATGCTGATGGGGACTGCTTTCGATCCGGGAGCGCCGGTGTGGCTCAGGCTGCCGCCCATGTGGCGGCAGCCGCAACGGCGAAGTCACGATATGAACGCGGCGCGTGACCGAGCAGCGTCGTCAGACGTGCGATCTCGGCCTCGGTCGCGACCGCGCCGTCCTGCTGATAGCGGTGCATCATCAGGCGCATGTCATAAGCGAGCCACGCCGGTCCGAACGCCTTCAGACGCTGTTCCAGCGCGTCCAGGTCATTTCCAGCATAGCCGATCGGGCGCCCGAGCACGTCGCTCCACAGCGCGGCGATCGTCTCGGCGGTCAGGACATCGGGCCCGACCAGTTCGTACGTCTCGTGCGGCAGCGGCGTGTCGGCCTGCTCGCGGCGGAGCAATTCCTTCGCGGCGGCTTCCCCGATGTCGCGGATGTCGACCATCGACACGCCTGTGTCGCCGATCGGCATGCCGTACACGCCCCCGCCGAGCAGCGCGTCCTTCTGCCGCATGTCGTTCTGCATGAAATACGCCGGGCGCAGGATGGTGACGGGCAGGTCCGCGGCGTGGATCATCCGCTCGACCGTCATCTTGCTCGCGAAGTGCGGCACGTCGGCATAGGCTTCGCCCTTGAACACCGAGAGATAGACGATGCCCTTCACACCGGCCTCGCGCGCCGCGTCGAGCGTCAGCATCGCCTGGGTCAGCTCGTCGGGGGCGTTCGGGGCGAGCAGGAACAATGTGCTCACGCCCGCCAGCGCGGCGCGCACGCTGTCGATATCGGAAAGATCGCCCTTCACGGCGGTGACCCCGTCGAGGAACCGGGCCTTTTCCGGGCTGCGCGTCAGCGCGCGGATCTCGGCGCCGTGCCCATCGAGAAAGGCCAGGACCTGCGAACCGATCGTGCCAGTGCTGCCGGTTACCAATATCGTCATGTCTCATCTCCTGCTCGCCGCGACCTCATCGTCGCTGGACAGAGATAGCCGTTCCGCAGATCCTAGGAAGATGGCATGATCAGGACACCTCGTCTCGGGATTGGAACACTCAGTGGATTTGGCCGCTCTCGCCGACTTCAACCTCGTTGCCGCACATGGCGGCTTCGGCCTTGCCAGTCGCGCGACCCATCGTCCGAAGGCGACGCTATCGCGCAAGGTTGCCGAGTTGGAAGCGCATCTGGGTGTTCGGCTGATTGACCGCGGTTCGCGGACGTTGCGCCTCACGCCGGAAGGGCGCGCGTTGCACGACCGCACGCAAGGTCCGCTCGCCGAGATCGGCGAGGCTGAACATGCGGTTGCATCAGGCGCATCGGTGCCGAGCGGCACGCTTCGGATCAGCGCCCCGCTGGTACTCGCTCATGTGATGCTGCCGCGCGTCGCGACGGCGTTCGTCCAGGCCTATTCGCAGGTCGCGCTCGAGATCGTCGCCGAGGATCGCAAGGTCGATCCGGTCGAGGACAATTACGATCTCGTGATCCGCATCAACCCTGATCCCGACGAGCGGCTGGTCGGGCGACGGATCCTCGAGGATGAGCGCGTGTTGGTGGCGGTGCCGGATATCCCAAATCCGTTCCTGATCGATCGCGAAGACGCCGCCGTGATCGCGCCTGTCGTTGGTCACATTGCCACCTCTGCGAACCCGCTCTGGCGGATCAGGACCGATCAGGGCGTGCGCGTACTCAGCCCGCAGGTGCGGTTGCGTTTCTCTTCATTCCTGATGGTGCAGGACGCGGTTCTCGCCGGCGCCGGCGCTGCACTCATGCCAAAACTGCTGGCAGCGGGAAACATAGCCTCCGGCAGGCTGGTCGTCTGGGGCATCGACGACGGACCGAAGGTCGAGATCTGGGCACTCCAGAACTCGCGACGCCTGTCGAGCTCGAAGATCCGCGCTTTTCTCGAGGCGATGACGCAACTCATGTAACCGGAACACCGTAGCTCTTCAGGATGGCGGTGCCTGCTCGTGAGGACGAGCAGATGCGCCATACCGCCTACACAATTTCTACGGGCTTATGACCCAATGCCGGACGCTCCGAGGCACCTGGGCGCATCCCGGAAGCAGACGCTTGTTCGTCTCGATCTATGGCCAGCCTCGCCCGGTGGACACGCCAGCTTACGGCATGGAATCATGGTCACCTCGCTCGCAGCTTAGCCACCGGGACAACGCTCGGGCAGCCTCGGTGCCGTCCGTGGCTCGGTCGCTTGCCCAGGCGACAAAGCCGTCGGGGCGAATGAGCAGCGCGTGCAAGCCTGACAAGTCGCACCCGTCGCACCGCAAATAGGTGACCTGTTCGCGGTAGCGGTCAGCAAGCGTCCGCAAGCAACCGCTCGCACCACCGTCCAGCAGAAGCGCCCGTCCCAGGTGGAAGCGCTCGTTCAGGCGCGTTCCGTCATCCAGCTCGAGATCGGGGACGCTGCGTCCAACCAGAGGATGGTCGCTGCCCAGGTCATAGTGCACCGCCACGCCCCAGACGCGCTCGGCGAAATAGGTCGCGCCATCCGGCGTCGCGATGAGGTCGCCGACGATGGCGCGGAGTGCTTGTTCGCTCGGGCTCGGTCGCATCAGCGCCACCTGCGCGCGCGACCAGTCGAGGATCTGCTCGGCGACCGGCCGCCGCTCGCGCTGGTAGCTGTCGAGAAGTCCGGCCGGGGCATCGCCGCGGATCGTCGCACCAAGCTTCCAGTTGAGGTTCATCGCATCGCCGAGCCCGAGGTTGAGGCCCTGGCCACCCAGCGGCGAATGGATGTGCGCGGCATCTCCCGCGAGCAACACGCGCCCCCGCCGATACTCGCGCGTCAGATGGGCGCGATCCGTCCAGGTCGTGACGAGGCCGGTCGCCGTCAGCTCGACCTCGGTGCCCGAGATGCGGCGCAGCACCGCCTGGAGATGATCGCGGGTGATCGGGTCCATTCGGTGTTGCGCCCCGCAGTCGAACTCGACCATTCTGATCATGTCGGGCCGGTCGAAGATGTAGGTGCCGGTCGGTGTATCGTGGTGGCCGGGCTCCAGCATCGATGGATCGGCAAGTTCGACCTGGGCGAAATAGCCGGTGAATTCGGGATCGGTGCCGGTGAAACCGAAGCCCGCCGCCTTGCGCACCGCGCTGCGGCCGCCATCGCAGCCGACCAGCCAGCCGCCCCGGAAGCTCTCCTCACCGGCGCGGACGGTCACATCGCGGTCCGTCGCATCGACGCTCGAAACCCCCGAGCGGTGTCTGATCGTGACGCCCAGATCCTTCGCGCGATCCATCAGAACCGCCCCGATGCTCTCCAGATCGGCGGCCATCGGGCTGGCGGCGTGCGGCAGGCGAAAGGGCCATTGGCTTTGGTCGATCTGGTCGAGGAAGAAGTCGATGCCGGCGAAATGCCCGCCAGGCCTGCGCTCCTCGTTCATCCACGGCGCAGCGGCCGCAATCTCCCGGTCGGGTAGCCGCGCTTTCAGGCGTGCCAACAGGCCGCGCCGGTCGAAGCTTTCGATGGTCGTCACGGAAAGACCGCGCAGACCGAAGGGCGCGCGCTTCAACGGCGTGGCCACCTCGCTCGCCTGTTCAAGCACCAGCACGGAGCAATTGGCCAACGCCAGTTCGCACGCCAGGAACAGGCCGACCGGGCCGGCGCCGGCAATCAGGACATCGTGATATTCGGGTATGGGGATATTCATGGTCGTGCTCCGCTGTCGACGTTCGACCGGAGCGTTTCTCGAACCTGAGACCCACACGGACGAACGCGGGACGCAAGAACGCGTCCTTCGTTCGCCGCGGGGGTCTGGGGCACGAAGCCAAAGACCAGAGCACCCGTTACCGGGAGGACTTGGGCTTACCAAACCAAGTCTGCCTTTTCCGACGCGCCGCTTCTAGCCGTCGCCAGCCCCGCCGCAAATGCAATCGTGGCGCTGACACTGGTTTGTAGCGCCGCACAGCGATCATGCACCTCCGGCAACAGGGGAGCTCCTGACTGCAGCTTCACCGCGCGCAGATGACCGCTCTTGTCAGATCGAGACGTTCGCGTCGGAACCGGCGAACGGCAAAATCTGGTCGGGAGCGGCTCTGCACGCCGAGACCGGGGCAGAACGGTCGGCGCCGACAATGCGGTGTCGAGTCCGGAAAGAACGCCAATCACTAGAGTTGATGACCGAGTTTGGTTGAGCGTCGGACATACCTATTGCTCTGTACCCAAACATCGCGATTTGTGGCCACCATCGCATCATTGCGGTAAGGAATAGCAGGCTGTCGGTAGCGCCGTTTTTTGCACAAGGTCTGCCCGCACTCTAAACGACGATCGCGGGGAAGACGTGAGCAAATATAATCATTTGAGCCCGCTCGCACAGAAGCTCGGCGCGTGGATGGCGCGCCAATGCGTCGACGGCTTGCCAGCTCATGTCGATGAGGGCCTCGCAAATGCTTTCCCGGATGTTGAAGTCAAGCAGATCAAGCTGGCTCTGGCGGAGCTGAAGGCCGACGGGCTCGTCGAGCTGAACAGCGCGATCAATCGCGCGATGCCGTCCGTGCGCACGACGTTTGCACTTTTCGTCGCGGCCGATCCCGCAATCACCGGGCACAATCCCAGAAAAGATGCCGTCCTGCTGGCGCGGATGATGATCGAGAACCCCAAGCTGGGAAATATTCGTGAGCTGGAGGCGGCGGCGGATTGGCCGCGCCGGCGGTTCAATCCTGCGGTCGGGCTGCTGGTGCCGCTGTTTCCACATAACCGGATGCGCACGCCGCTCCAGAACGACTATCCCGTGCTCGGCTTCATTGTCGGTGACGACGAGATCGTGTCGCTCCGCCGCTTCGTCCAGAGCCACACCCGATGATCAAGATCACCCACAACGGCCGACCCTTCGACGCCGACCGCTTCGCGCAAGAGCTGCAAGCGCACGCCATGGAACTCGCCATGGCCGCGATCGAGACGAAAGCCCGTGGCGCCGCAGGCTCCATCGTCGATCCGGAAACCGGCAAGCATGCGGTCGTCTTCGTCGACCGGCTTCCCGGTCACCGGGTAGGGATCCGAACGAGCGGCTCGCCAGCCTTCGCACGGCTCTTGGAAAAGCGGCTGGGGGTCGACCCCGGCGACGTCAGTGTAATGGGAGTGGATAAGATGGTGGCAGAGCCGCGTGTGTATCTGGCTCACGCGAGCGAGGACAAGGCGATGGTCCGGCCGATCGCCGAATATCTCATGGCCAACGGTATCGAGACCTGGTTCGACGAGTGGGAGATCGACCACGGCGACAGCCTTCGCCAGAAAATGGAGGAGGGTCTCGGCGACATGACCCATTTCATGGTCATCCTGACACCGACATCGATCACCAAGCCTTGGGTTGCGCGTGAGATCGACGTTGGTCTCGTTGGTCTCGTCGGGGGCAAGAACCGCATGGTGCCCCTGCGGGTCGGCGTCGATGTCGGGCAGCTATCACCCTTTCTCCAGACGCTTCTGTGCGAAGCGATCGATCCGACCTCCGACGTGCAACTGGCAGCTCTCGTCGACCGGCTGCATGGCGTCAGCCGCAAGCCCGCGCTCGGCGCAAAGCCCAAGCATGTCATCACCGTGCCCGAGGGCCTGGAAGGCTGGTCACCCGCTGCGGTAGCAATCGCGCAGCATCTCGCGCAGACAAGCGAGCACGCCGTCAGTTTCGATCCGCACACCCAGCCTGTAGACATCAGGGCAGCAACCGGGCTTTCGGCGGTCGAGGTTCGCCTCGGCATCCTCGATCTACGCGATGCCGGCATGCTGTGGCAGAGCGAGCATGGCGATCTGTCGGTCGCGCCGCTTGGACCGCTGTTCGTCGAGTTTGACGCGAGCGTGATGCCGTTCGATCCGGCCGTCGACGCGGTCACCTTGGCCAACCGCCTTGTTAGCGACGATGTCGAAGATGCGAATACGGAAGAATTGGCGGCGAAGCTCGACTGGAAGCCCCGCCGGATGAACAGCGCCATCGCTTATCTCGAGCGCGCCGGTGCCATCGAGACAGTCGGCGCACTCGCGTCGGACCCTTGGCGCGCCGTGTTCCTAAGCAACGGCGACGAAACCCTCCGCTTCGTGCGCAGCAAGGCTTGACCGATGGCCGACGACGACGAGGAGCGCGTCGTCGGCGCCGACTGCGTTGGCGAAGCCTATCTCAAGGCTGAGATCGAAGCGTCGGGCGAGGAGCGCGAATGCTCGTTCTGCGGCTTCGACGGTTCGGTCGTCAGCATCGCCGATCTGGCCCAGCCGGTAAACAGCGCCTTCGAAGCGCACTACACCCGGACCTCCGATCAACCGGACGCTTTTCAATCGGCGATGCTTGGCGACCGCGAGAGCAGCTACGAATGGGAGCGCGACGGCGAGCCGGTCCTGGAGGCGATCCAGGGTGCGGCCTCGATCGAGGAGGAGGTGGCGCAGGAGATCCTCGACATCCTCGCCGATGAGCATGGCGACTGGGATTCAGCCATGGCCGGCGAGGAATGCGAGTTCGATCCCGAAAGCTATTATGAGCGCAAAGGCCCGAACGATATCGAGTTCCAGCTTGAATGGCGCAATCTGGAACGGTCGCTGAAAGGCGAGACGCGGTTCTTCAACAAGGTCGCCGAGAGCCTTCTCGATCGCATCTTCACCGGCATCGAGGGCTTTCGCACGCGCGACGGGCGGGGCGTGATCCGCCATGCCGGGCCGCTCACCGAACTCGAACAGTTCAGTCGCGCCCGCGTGTTTCATTCGGACAACAGGCTCGGCGCCGCGCTCGAGCGTCCTGACCGTGAGCTCGGACCGCCGCCGAGCGCCGTAGCGCTCGGCGGCCGAATGAACGCGCGCGGCGTCTCGCTGTTCTACGGCGCCACCCATGCAGACGCGGCCTTGTCGGAGGTTAGACCGCCCGTCGGCAGCCGCGTGCTCGTCGGAAAATTCGAAGTCATACGGCCGCTGCGTCTCCTCGACATCGATGCGCTTCGCTCCGTCTATGTGGAGGGGAGCGTCTTCGACCCAACCTATATGGCGCGTCTGGAACTGGCGAAGTTCATGGAAAGTCTCAGCGCCCGCATGACGACGCCGGTCATGCCAGATGACGAGCCGACCGAATATCTGATCACCCAAGTCATCGCCGACTATCTGGCGGCAAAGCGCGACCTGAACCTCGACGGCCTCCTCTATCCATCCGTACAGCAGCGGGGCGATCACCAGAATGTCGTCCTGTTCAGGCGCGCATCGCGGGTCAGAAACATCGACCTCCCCCCGGGCTCAGAAGTGTCGGCGATGCTGAATTCCTTCGACGAGGATGGACCGTCACCAGATTACTGGGTGTCTGAGAGCGTGCCCCCGCCCGAGCCGCCAAAGCCGGCCCCAGGCGGGCAATTCTGGCCTGCCACCTATCTCGACCCCTTCGCCGATTCGGGCGACGTTCGCGAGCCGGCCCTGGCGGTCGTCATGAATACGCTCCAGGTTCATCATGTCGAATCCATCAAGTTTCGCACGGACACGTTCGATGTCCGCCGCCACCGGACCGAGAAGCGGCCCTCGAAACTCCGCGGCGCACAGGATTTTTGACGCCTGACCTAAGCACCAGCGCCGCGTCGTTCTAAAGACCGTCGTTCCGGCTGTCGCCGTTCGTTCAACGCGCCCTGATCGGCCTGACGCAATCCGAATGACCGCTCTTGTCAAGTTACGACGTTCGCGCCGCCAGAAGCGAACGACCGACCGTGGTCGGCAGGTGCCTCGGAGCATTCCTGCTTATCAGGCGCCAAAGCGTTCTTCGGTCGGCCAATCTGGCCATCGGAGAATGATCATGGAGATACCTGAAACCGAACCCACCGCGACAAAGCGCCCAGTCTGGAATGCCGGACGGACCGTTGGCGCGAAGCGCGCGCTGAAACCGAAGCAAATATGGGAGATCCGATTTTACCTCAATCAGCGCCGCCGCTTGCGAGATCGGGCGCTGTTCGACCTGGCGATCGATAGCAAACTCCGGGGCTGCGACCTGGTACAGATGAAGATCCGCGATCTGGTCAGCGGCGGGCAAATCCGAACGCGTGCGATTATCATGCAACAGAAGACCGGTCGGCCGGTTCAGTTCGAGTTGCTTCCGGACGCTCGGACCAGCCTGCTGGCGTGGCTTGAACGGCAGGGCGGCGCAGTGGACGATTATG
>NZ_JH584241.1:2942620-2943969 GCF_000241485.1 Sphingomonas sp. PAMC 26605 | reverse complement strand
TCTTTCCCAGCAGGATTGATCATAATGGGCATCTCAGCACCCGCCAGTATGCACGGCTTGTCGATGAATGGGTGACCGGCGTCGGTCTGATGCGAAGCGAGTATGGCACGCACTCGCTTCGCCGAACGAAGGCTTCGATCATATACAGGGCGACCGGCAACCTTCGTGCCGTCCAAATCCTTCTCGGTCATAGCAAGATCGAGAACACGGTGCGCTATCTCGGCATCGATGTGGAGGACGCGCTTGCCCTTGCCGAGAACACTGAAATCTGGCCCGATGGCTCCTCGCCTCCGGCGAGGGGCCTCTTCACCGTGCTATTGAGACATTGCTGTTGTGCCTCTTCGGCTTGTCGAATGGCAGGTCTGGCCAGTAGCTGACAGCCCCTGTCCAAGACGCGCAGGCTGCGAGCATTGACCTCGGCGCCCGTACGGTGGACAAATCAGCCGGACGATGGGTTCGTCGTCTGCTGCCGACAGCGCCTCTTCGCGTACAACAATCCTTTACCCAGCCCACCCAACGACGTTGACCATCCGGATTTAGCTCGACCTCGATAACAGGGGTTTAGGGGGCTCGTACGCCTCCGCTGAAGCGCTACACTCGGTCTACTTGGACGCCCGGCGGCCACCCCATGGGCAAGCGTCGCCTTACTAAGGCGCAGCCAACTACCGGCTGCGCGTGCGCAGCGTTCCGAACCTTTGCGCGTCGACGCAGACCGGCGGAGGGACGGATTTCCTTATTCCCCCAAGCGATCTTCGCGCCCGCGCAAGCCTTTAGGACCTCTGCAGGAATCTCACGTCAAGAGTTAGGAACGGTGCGTAGATGGGAGCGGGGTTCCCAGCTCGATCTGCTTTCCTGGGCCTTGGCCGCATAGCCCTCAGCAAGCTCGAGATGGATCTTCCGGATTTGCGTATCGAGAGCTTTGCCCGCTAGCGCGCGTTCCTGCGCCTCTCGGCGACGATAATAGCGGGAGGTGTTATCGTCCTTTACCATTTCCGTTCTCCGATTGATGCGGGGAAAACATGATGGATGACACCGTGGGTTTCCCTGATCTCAATTAGTGCGCGGACAAAGTATCTTCGAAAAGAACCGGTTGGGCGTGATTGGCAGTCGTTTCTGCCGATCCTGACAGGATCAAACCCAGGCTTGAATGGCACGGCATCAGGAGGTCGCATGGCTCAGGAAGGTCACGGACTTTGCGCACCCGCAGCCGCATTGGTGATCGCCGATATGATCAGCGCCTTTTGCTTTGAGGACGCCGATGCGATCCGCGAACCGGCGCAAACGATCGCGCAAACGATCCGGCATTTGCGGGACCAGGCGGATCTAGCCCGGATCCCAACGCTCTACGT
>NZ_JH584241.1:2871787-2941159 GCF_000241485.1 Sphingomonas sp. PAMC 26605 | reverse complement strand
GCTCTACGTGAACGATCATTTCGGACAATGGCATGCGGAGCGGACCGAACTGGTCGCGACCGCGAGCGAGGGGCATGCGGTCGCGAAGGCAATCGCGCAGCTGTTGGCGCCGCGCGATCGCGACTATTTCGTGATCAAGCCGCAGTTTTCGGGCTTCTACGCGACGGGCATGCCGGTCCTGCTACCCACGCTCGGGGCCGGCGCCTGATCCTGACCGGGATCGCCGCCGACATCTGCGTGCTTCACCGCCGCCGATGCGCACATGCGCGACGATGACCTGTGGGTGCCAGCGGACGCGGTGGCGAGCTCCAGCCAGCAACGTACGCGCTGGGCGATCGAGATCATGGCGCAGAGCATGCGCGCCGAGACCCGTCCGACTCGGGAATGTTCGATCCGGCAATGGACCGCCGAAACTATGAGCTGATCGCTATCGCGGTCGCTTGTCGACGTAGAGGTAATCCGAATCATATTCCGCTAGCTTCGCCAGTCCGGCGAAGTTCTCGATCACTACGGTCTTGTTCCGAAATGTGACGAGGCGGCTCATCCGCAGTTCGCGCAAGGTGCGGTTGACGTGGATGGCGGTCAAACCGAGACACTCGGCGAGATCGAACTGGGTGAGGGGAAGACGGTAGCTGTAGCCCTGCGTCATGCCGACGATTTGAAACCGCGTGTGCAGCTCGCACAGCACATGCGCGATTCGCGCCGACGACGTGCGGCGGCCGAGTGACAACTCCCACTCGCGGTGGATCGCGGCGTCGAGCGTGGTCATGAACCACAGCAGCCGCGTGAGATGCGGATGCGTTTCGGTGATGGCGTGCAAACGGTCATGCGGCACCAAGGCGATCTTGCACGGGACCAGCGCCATCACATTGTGATCGAGACGCTTGAGCGGAAACGAGTGCAAATCGACGAAATCGCCCGGGACATGCAATTCGGTGATCTGGCGTTCACCGTTGTAGAGGTCCTTGTAGCGGCACATCAGCCCCGCGAGCAGGATGTTGCTCACCGAGAGATCGACCTGGGCGCGGACCACCGTCACATCGGCCGCGACCTCCTTCGTGTCCGCCACCAGACCGCGCAGGATATCCTCTTCTTCGGCACTGACATCGTCACGTGCGCGCAGCTTGAGGAGCAATTTCTCGATCACGGCATGTCTTTCATGTCGTCGAGCCCGTACAGGCTTACCGCGTCGCAATACCGGATGGTCGCCAGAAGGCGTCGATCGACGGACTTTATATCGATGCGCCCAGATAAATCAATAAAACCAAGCAAGAGGTCGTCGCTCAGCATCGACCGGATGCCCTCGATCGCCACCGCGCGCGCCGCGACGAGCGACGGGAGATCCTGACCATCCTCGTCACGGGTCAGACCGGTGTGATCGATCACATCGAAATGGAAGCGTGTCATGATCGACCAAACACCGTTTCTCGCACCGCGCGGGCAGGGCAAACGCCCGCAGGTCAGGTGAACACGAGCGCGCACCGCGTCTCGTGAGCCCGCGCGACCGGCCACACCGTGGCCGGTCGCGCGGCAGATGGTCAGTCGCGCTCGGCCGCCATCGCGACCGCGTCCTCGATATCGACGGCGCCACTCTTGTCGTCATCGGTGGTGCGACCCGCCCCAGGACCGGCGCCCAGGTCGACACCCGTCATCGGCTCGCTCGCCGGGTTCGACAGCGTCCGCGCTGACAGCCGCGTAAGTGCCTCGGCATCGGATTCCTGCAGCGTCACGCTCGCTAGGCCGTCGCCGCCGTCGATCGGCATGGTGCGCTCGAGATCGTCGATCCGGTCCCATTGCTCGCCGCTGTTCCACGGGCCTTCGGCGTCGCCTTCCCCCTGCGACGTATTGACGTAGACGTTGGCGAACGCCTCGACGCCGGGCAGCTTGCCAGACGGGAAGTTGTTCTCGATCGCGTAGAGCGCCTTCTCGAACGACTTCTGATGCGCGATCTCGCGCGTCATCAGGAAGCCGAGCGCTTCCTTGATCCCGGGATCGTCGGTGATGTTGATGAGGCGTTCATAGACGATCTTCGCACGCGCCTCGGCGGCGATGTTCGAGCGGAGATCGACGGTCGGCTCGCCGCGCGAATCGACATAGGCCGCCGTCCACGGCACGCCGGCCGAGTCGGTCAGCGACGGACCGCCGCCGAACAGGAGCGACTCCTTCGCGCTGGCGCCACTCGCGCCGATCATCTGATAGAGTTCGGTCTCGGCGAGCTGCCCTTCGGAGAGCTGCGCCTTGACGCCCTTGTTCAACATCGCGACGATCGATCCGATCACTTCGAGATGGCTCAGTTCCTCGGTCGCGATGTCGAGCAGCAGATCCTTTCGGCCGGCATCGTCCTCGCCCAGGCCTTGCGTGAAATAGCGCATCGCTGCCGCCAGTTCGCCGTCGGCGCCGCCGAACTGTTCGAGCATCATCGTTGCGAGCCGCGGGTTCGGCTCGGAAACGCGCACGGTATATTGCAGGCGCTTGTTGTGCATGAACATGGGACCGTCTCCGCTTGGTGGAGCATTTCGAACCGCCGCTCACCCCGCCCTGTTCCGGCTCGGCAGCGAAAACTAATCCAGATTTGTGAAGTTGTTACCAGCATCCGCGCACTATCTTCGGCCGCGGCGCGGCATTCGCCCGGAGGATCGCGGCCTATAAGCGGCGCAATGATTCAGATTAGTGAAATCCGTTGATTATTCTGAACAGTGGCGCGCGAACGACAGGACCGAGATCCGCTGAATGACCGTCACGACAATCGACCCCTTCGACTTTTTGATCCGCAAGCTGGACCGGTTGCACCCGCTGAATGCCGCAGACCATTTGGCGATCCGTACGCTGAGAGTGCGCGTGCGCTCCGCCCACCCGCTGGAATCGCTGGTGCGCCATGGCGATATCGTTCGCGAGTGCGCCTTCCTGCTCGAAGGCTTTGCGTTTCGGCACAAGGTCGCCGCCAATGGCGGCCGTCAGATCGTGTCGTTCCACATCCCCGGCGACGTGCTCGACGGACAGCACATGCTGCTGTCCCGCGCCGATCACAATGTGCAGACGATCACGGATGCGGTGATCGCCAGCATCCCGGTCGCGAGTCTCAGGAAATTGACCGAGGAACGCCCCGCGGTCGCGGCAGCCTTGTGGAAAGACAGCCTGATCGAGGCGTCGATCTTTCGTGAATGGGTGCTCAACGTCGGGCGCCGCGACGCGAAGACGCGAGTCGCGCACATGCTATGCGAATTCGCCGCGCGCCGCGAAGCGGCGGGTCTGGGGAGCCCCGAGCGGTTCGACTTGCCGATGAGCCAGGAGTTGATCGCCGACGCGACGGGACTGACCGCGATCCACGTCAATCGCATGCTGCGCGCATTGAGCGAAGAAGGCGTCATCGAGCGTGATCGACGCGACGTCCGCATCGCCGACTGGCCGCGGATGCAACGCGCCGCGGAGTTCGACCCCGACTATCTGCATGGGGCGGCCTGATGCATGTTCAGCTTCGTCCCCACCACGCTCGACAGCGACACGCCCGATAGCGAGGCCGTCATGATCCTGCGCGACGGCCGGCTGCTCGCGGTCGCATCGTGCCTGAGCGGCATCCATGGTGCGCTCGCCGGGCACTGGTATATCGAATCGGCGTTTCGCGGCTGCCCTATCGGTTTGACGCCACGTTCGAGACCCTCGGCTCGCTGGAAGCCTGGCTCAGTACCGCGGATCGGTAGCGCATGCCCGCGGGCGACGCGTGCCGCGCAACTCTCGGGCAACACCGGCGTTATCTACCAGATGACCGGAGGAGGATCAGATGAGCGACGACACATCCCTGCGTTCGCCGCAGGACAGTTCGAGGATCGCGATGAGCGAAGCGTATGAGGTCGAATATTGGACGCATAAGTTCGGTGTCACGCGCGCGGAATTGCAGAAGGCGATCGATGCCGTCGGTCACAGTGCCGCCGCCGTCGAAAAGCATTTGAAGGGCTGAGAACGCTCACAAGACGGTCGCAACCAAGACGGCGCTGCCGGGCAACGGTGCGGTACGGGTAACAGGGGGCGACGACGTTGCCCGCTATGCGGCGACCGCCGCTCGCTAAGCGGCAAGAGCGCGCGACCGAAGCGGTGGTCGAATAGGCCGATGTCAGTCTTTATCGATCACCGCGTCGGCCTTCTTATCGATACGATGCTCTTCCGCCTTTGACATATGCCCCGCTTTCTCGGCCTGGCTCGCGCGTGCCTTGGCATTGCGGGCGTGCGCCGCGTCCTCGATCGGATAGGTGCGCTTGTCGGGCTCGGCGAACTTGCTCGCCGGCAGGGCGTCGCGCTCACCTTCGGATAATTTGGCCATGGGTCTCTCTTCCGACGAAAGAACGCGTGAAATCTATGCTGGTTCACCACGCCAGCATGACCTGGCCGCTCGCCGGGACCACATAGTCGATCCGGTCATCGGAGCGATGGCGTGGCCGGATCGTCTCTCCGCCAGGCGCGCGAAGCCTGAGCTTGGCCATCCGCCGTCCCGCCAGCCCTACGATGCTGAAGCTTGCCGTGCGGGCGCTGCCGCCATCGATGCCGAATGTCAGCGACCGCTCGGACGTGCGTTCGGTGGTGACCGGAAAATGGTCGCAGAAGATCCGGAACGGCGCGCCCGCGACGGTATGGAAAGCGCGGCTGGCGAAGACGAATGCCGCACCCGCTCCATAGATTTCCTGACCGACCTGCCCGGCCGGCTGGCCGTCGGCGTACAGATCCTCAAGCGGAAACGACAGCGTGCGGTCGATATGTCCGTTGCGGACATCGCTCGCGAGAATCTCAGGCGGCAGCGCGTCCGGATAATAATACCACGCCCGGTCGAGCGCGTATTTGCAATATTCGCTGATCAGCAGACGCGCGGCGGGATCGAGATCGGGCCCACTGTCCTTGAGATACCCCTCGAATGCGGTGAAACTGTCGAAGCATTCGTAGATCGCCATATAGGGCGCATCGTGGAGGCACGTCGCGCCAAGGAAGTTGCGATAATGCCGCGCGTTCGCGATCTGCGATTCCCAGATCTCGCAATTGTGGAAGAAGCTCGCGAGATAGACGTAGCTCTGCCGCATGTAATATTCGCGGTTGGTGATCCGCCACAGCCTTAGGCAGGCCGACGCCCCCCACGCGGTCAGATTAGCCTGATAGTTGAGTTCGAAGCGCATGCCCCGCGCGGCATCGATCGCGGCGCGCGCCTCGTCGAGATAGAGCGGGTCATCGGTCAGCTCATAGGCCTGCAGCATGACGTACGCGTAGATCCCGCCGACGTCGGTCTGCCCCAGCCCATCGTCGTTCCGCGCTGCGACGATCACCTCGAAGCTGTCGACCTTGAACTGGATCGGCCAGGCGTAGGCGAAGTGCCGCGCCGCCGCGATCGCATGGTCGAGCGAGCCGAGGAAAAGGCGCTTCGCCCGGGCATCGCCGTCGAGAGCGAGGCGACCGAGATTGAGCAGCGGGTGATACAGATACCAGCTGTCGACCGCGAGCTTGTCCTTGTCGCGCCCGACATTGGGGAGATAGCGCCGCATCGTATTGAGCTTGGTATCGTGGAACTTGACGAGGCTGCGCTTGAGTTCGTCCTCGAGCGCGATATCTTCTTGGGTCCAGGCGGCATAGTCGCGCAGCGCCGCGACGAGCGACATCTGCACCATCACGTCGGGATATTCCGAGGCGGTGTAGGGGTGGATGTAGGTGTGGCCGTAATGCCGGATCGTCGCCTCGGGCGCGGTCTGCAGATCGTTCAGCGTTTTCTCGGCGCGCCACACCCAGTCGCGATAGTCGGTCGGCGGCGCTTCGAGCTGGCGATACGCCGCGCCGAGCATCTGCAGGAAGCGCCGCGCCATGTCCTGTTCGTCGCACGCCGTATCGTCGTGCAGGACCAGGATCGCGTCCGACATGGTGACCGCGACGTCGGCGGACAGCGGGTTGGTCGGCGGCGTCCCGCTCTGCGGCGGGGTCGGCGGGAGATAGCCGAGCTCTGGCCATTCCCCACCGACCGCTGCATCGGGCTTGGTGCCGGTTCCGGCAAAGTACGCGTTCAGCGCGGTAAGGTTCTGGAAATAGAGCACGCTACCGAACGCGGGCGCGTCGAGATGAAAAAAGCTGATCCCGCTGTTCAGACCGCGCTGCGCCGCCTCGACCCGCCCCTGTGCGGAGAGAGGGTCGTCATGCTGGCCGAGCGGGTAGACGTCGCGGGGGTGGAACGGCACGAGCAACGGCGCGGACGGGGTCAGCTGGATCGTCGCGCGCAGCACGGCGAGGTCGAGCGTGTCGGCGCGCAGCACGATCTCGTGAAGCCCGATCGCGCTGCGCACGTCGATCCGGACGTGCTCACCAGCGCGTACCCGGCGTTTGCGGATCGCAGCCGCGCCCCCCGGACAATACGCCAGTCGCAGTGCGAGGCCGCCACAACCGGGACGCCGGATGATCGCCCATATCGCGTCCGTGCCGGCGACGACATCGACCGACCGGATACCGAGCTCGAAACGCGCGAGCGATCGCATCCCGCTCGCCAGCTCCTGGCGAAGCGCGAGCACTGTCCCGGAGACCGGCACAGGCGTGTGATGTTGTTTCTTCTGGACCATGATCTCCCCCGTTAATGGCGGTTTTTCCAACGCACTGGTATCGTCAAGGTTTCGGGCAGCAAGGTTGCCGCCCGGTCTGACCCCAGCAGCGCGCCGCATGCACACGACGCGATCGCCTTGCGGCACAGCTTCGCCACCCACCTGCTCGAACAGGACGTCGATATCCGCGTCATCCAGGTCTTGCTCGGGCACAGCAAGCTCGAGACGACCGCGCTCTACACCAAGGTGGCGACCCGTACGATCCGCGCGGTCACCAGTCCGCTCGATCGGTTGATGGCGCTTGATGGAGGGGAAGATCCCCGCCGGTTGAGCCGGTGCGCACATCGCTCGAGGTCGCAGACATCTTCCGCAGCGCGGGGCCCGCATATCGGGCAAGCCATGCCGGGCACCTGAGCCTGCACCAGCTCAAGGTCATGTCGGCGATCGAGCATTGCCGCACCGCTCTCATGGGCTGTCACGTCGAGGCCTGCACCGACTGCGGGCACTGGCGGGTTGCTTATAACAGCTGCCGCAACCGGCACTGCCCGCGGTGCCAGGGCGCCGCCGCGCGCGCCTGGCTCGCCGAGCGCGAGGCCGACCTGCTGCCGGTGGGCTACTTCCATGTCGTGTTCACGCTGCCCGCCGAGGTCGCCGACATCGCGTTCCACAACAAGGCGCTGGTCTACGATCTGCTGTTCAAGGCCGCGTCCGAGACGATGCTCACGATCGCCGCCGACCCCAAGCATCTGGGCGCCCGTATCGGCATCACTGCGGTGCTGCACTCCTGGGGGTCGGCGCTGACCCACCATCCGCATGTCCACATGATCGTGCCGGGCGACGGATCGCGCTGGATATCCTCGCGGCCGGCGTTCCTGCTGCCGGTCAAGGTGCTGGGCAAGCTGTTCGGCCGCCTGTTCCTGACCCGGCTGATGGCGCTGCACGCATCGGGGCGGCTCGCCTTCTACGGCAGCCTCGCGCATCTGGCCGACCGCCGCGCGTTCCTGCGCCACCTGTCCCCGGCCCGCAAAAAGAACTGGGTCGTCTACGCCAAGCCGCCGTTCGCCGGGCCGCAGGCCGTGCTCGCCTATCTGTCGCGCTACACTCACCGCGTCGCGATCTCGAACAGTCGGCTGCTCGCCTTCGACGAGGCCGGCGTCACCATGCGCTACAAAGACTATCGCCGCGACGGCGCCGATCGGCAGCAGGTGATGACGCTCGCGACGGACGAGTTCATCCGCCGCTTCCTGCTGCATGTCCTGCCGCGCGGGTTCCACCGCATCCGCCATTACGGCCTGCTCGCCGGCGCCACCCGCAAGGCGCACCTCGAACACGCCCGCCAGTTGCTCGGCGTTGCGCCGCCGCCCGATAACGAGCCGCCCGACGAGCCGACCGATGTCCGCCCGCCATGCCCCTGCTGCGGCGGGCACATGGTCGTCATCGAGACCTTCGAGCGCTGGCGACAGCCGCGGGCACCGCCAAACGTCTCCGCAGCAACCGGGACCACCGCGTCATGACCCGGCATGGCTCGCCCCAACCGCGCTCCGAAAGTCCCGTGCTTCCGGCGACGATACCGCTCGCGTTGGCGACAACGTCAGCCGAGCCGGCTGCGATCTCAAGCCCCGACCCTGGTCACCAGCTACGCGGCACGTCGCCCCTGCGCCCCACGTTCCGACCCGCCCATGCGCTTCCCACAGGCCGATGCGACCCCCGCGCGGCAGGGCAAAAACCGAAAAACCCATAGGCACCGCGTGCTGCCCGCGGCTTCCTGCTTTGGAGGATATCGTTCGCCTGCCGGCATCCGATATCCTTCACAAAGTCGGCGGTTCCCGCCGCGGCCTTTGCGAAGTGCACGAACGGCAGGTTTTGGGTGCGAGCAAGCGCAGGCTGAATGGCAGAACTTTAGGCGCAAAGCGGCCATGGCCGGTGTGGCCGAAATAGTGCTGTGCGCTGTCATGACCAAATGGTGATTACAATAGGTAGTTGTGGTCAATTATTAAACACGAATGCAGCTAAGTGTTTGATATTTAACTAAGACTGACGCACTCTTAATCAGCGGGTCCTTGGTTCGAGCCCAAGTGCGTCCACCACCTTCAACGACTTAACCCTCATCGCGAGTGGTTATCGGTATCAAAGACGGCGGTTTGGGTAACGGATGCCCTGCGACGTCGGGAGACCTTTTCGCGCCGGATGAAAATGCGCGTCCTCCCCCACCTGTTCGCGCTCCTCGTTTAGTTCTGGGCCAAGGGCCGACTGGTGTTGTTCGTATTCAGCACAGCTATTCAGCGTTTTTCGAAGCGATAGGTCGGTTTCTGCCGGTCCCCTTTTCGCCTGGAGGCGGACTTTCATTCATCTTGAGGCGAAGGACCGATCCACCCGTGGCGACCCTGACGTCCAGCTCGGTGCTGGACATCCCTCGATCCGCAAGCCTGCTATTTCAACGGTTTATTCAAACGCGACTTATAACAATTATTTCAGTAGCTTCGCGGCATAATCCGGGTCATCTCCAATCTGGGCAGGTATCATGCTGAGCCCGAATAGCGAGCCTTTCGCCGCATGGACTGGATCATGAACGCCACCGAGACTCTTATTGCGGCGGCACTCGCGCACCACCGCGCGGGGCGTCTGATTGATGCTGAAGTCCTCTATAGGCAGATTTTGGGGGCGCAGCCCGGCCACGCCGATGCCTTGCACTTGCTGGGCGTGGTCGAGCATCAGCGCGACAACAACATGATCGCGGCCGAACTTATCGAGCAAGCGATTTCCCGGAACGGGAGCGTCCCGGCGTTTCACAACAACCACGGAAACGTGCTGAGCAGATTGCGACGTTACGAGGACGCCGCCGCAGCGTATCGGCGCGCCATTCAGTTGCAGCCGGAACATGCGCAAGCGCACTATAATCTCGGCATGGCGATGCAGGCCGTGGAGGACCACGATAACGCCAGCCGGGCCTTTCAGCGAGCAATCGCGCTGCAACCCGATCACGCAGACGCCCACGCCGCGCACGCCATCACCCTTCAGCAGCAAGGATTTCTGGACCAAGCCCTTGCGGCGATCGATCGGGCCATAGTCCTAAGTCCGCGCAATCCCGCCCGATACGTCAATCGCGGCAATATCCTGCGTGCCGCGGGAAGGCGTAGCGCGGCGATCGCAACCTATCGAAATGCCATTGCACTGCAGCCCGCGACGCCGGAAGCATATAACAACCTGGGGCTCGCGCTGTTCGATCAGGGGGATCTGGAGGGCGCGGCGGTACAGTACCGGGAAGCAATTGCTCTCAGCCCGCACTACGTCGATGCGCAGATCAACCTTGCCGACACCCTGCGCGATCTTGGCCGATCGACGGATGCAATCGCGGCTTACCGGCATGCCATCGCACTCGCTCCGGCGCGCGCCGACGCCCGCATTGGTCTCGTTCTGGCGACCTTGCCACTACAGGTCGACTGCCCGGCCGAAGCTGCTGCCGGTCACCGAGCCTTCACAATCGCACTTACCGAGCTCGAAACCTGGGCGGCGTCGCATCCCGGCGCCATCCCGGCGGCGGCCGGCCGATATCAGCCATTCCACCTCGCCTATTACACGCACGATATCACCACCGATCTGGTTCGCTTTGGCCGACTAATTGCGGCCGAGGAGCCATCGCCTGGATCGCCTCCTTCCCCACCGGTCGTCAGATCGAGTCGCGTTCGGATCGCGATCATAACGGCACATCTGCGTGACCATCCGGTCTGGCATGTCATCCTGCGTGGATGGCTGGCTCGGTTACCCGCTCCGGATGTCGAGATCGTACTGTACAATGTCGGGATCGCGCATGCGGAGCAGGAGGCCTTGGCTGCACCGCGCGTCGCACGCTACGTTAGCGGACAGCGCAGCCTGGCGAAGTGGCGCGCTGACCTGAAACGCGGCGAGTACGACGTAATTCTTTATCCAGAAGTCGGAATGGACCCGATCGTCGGTGCGCTGGCCGCGCATCGGCTCGCGCCTGTTCAGGCCGCCGGTTGGGGGCATCCCGTCACAACCGGCCTCCCTACCATAGACATTTTTCTCAGTGGCGCTCTGCTCGAGCCGGGCGCGGGCGACCAGCACTATTCCGAACGTCTCGTACGCCTCCCGGAAACTGGCGTGTCGAACGATGTGATCGAGCATGAGGTCGAGCCCTGGGACGGACCGTCCGGGGTCTCCGGCACGGTCCGATTTGCCCTGTGTCAGCAGCCGGGAAAATTCGATCCTGCAGATGACCAGTTGATCGCGAGGATCGCAGCGCAGAGCGGGCTGTGCGAGTTCTGGCTGGTCATGCCCCGTCATCGCGCGTGGGCGGGAGAGAAATTGCGCGCCCGGCTCGAACGCGCGTTCGAGAATGCGGGGCTAGATCCCGCGCGATATCTGCGGTTCACGCCGTGGATGCCGCCAAGACTGTTCAACGGGTTTCTCGATGCGATGGACGTTTACCTCGATTGTCCCGCGTTCTCGGGTTACACCACCGCGCTCCAGGCGGTGCAGCGCGGCCTGCCGATTGTGACCCTGGAGGGCGCGTTCCTCCGTCAGCGCCTGGCGGCGGGGCTCCTCCGGCAGATCGGGGAAACCGACGGGATCGCACAGACCGCCAACGGTTATGTCGATCGTGCGGTAAGCTGGGCGGACGAAGTATGCGCGGGCTCGGCCTGGACCGCCCGCCGTAACACGCTGCGTGCGGCAGCCCTGGCAAGCCAACAGGAGCACGACGCGAGCCGTCACCTCAAGGAAGTCCTTGTCGAGGCTGTCCGCGAGGCGCGCGCGGCATGGGGTGCGTCATGATATCGTCTTCGGTCATGCCAAAGAACTGTCCGTCGGCATGGATTATATCTGGCCGCTCGCAGGTCACTTGCGGCAATCAAACAGGCTCTTGAAGGGCGCGGGCACGGTAAGCAGATCGTCTCTGGTGCCATTGCACCCAAAATTAGCAAGCGGAGCGAACGAACCATGCGAATTCGGCTGATGCTAGCGTCACTTCTCCTCCCAGCAGGGCCGGCAATGGCAGCTCCGCTCAACGCATTTACCTATAGCGTTCCGCCGCAGGCGAACGCCTATCCGGCGCTGCGTGGGTGGTTCGCGGGCGAGCGGCACCGGTTGCGCGCGGCGGCCGCGGCCGAGGCCGCCGCCGAGAAGCGTGATGCAGCCGCCACCCACCGGCAATACGATCCCTACCGGACCAGTCGCGTATGGAAGGTGGTGAGCGATCTCCCGCGCTTCCTGAGCCTTTCGGAGGAGCGCTACGACTATAGCGGCGGCGCGCATGGCAACGCCAGCTACGCGGCTTTGGTCTGGGACAAGGCGGCGAAGCTGCGCCGGCCGCCGATCGCCTTCTTTTCAAGCCCCGATGCGCTGAAGCGCTCCGTCACGTCGGCCTTCTGCCAGAAGCTGAACGCTCGTCGCGACACGCCGGGGGAGCCCGAATACAGCCCCTGCCCCGACCCGAGCAAGGAGGCGCTGATCCTGGGATCTACGACGGGACGAGCATTCGACCGTATCGGCTTCCTCCTACCGCCTTACGAGGCAGGACCGTATGCGCAGGGGAGCTTCGACATCACCGTCCCCGTGACGTCCGCCATCCTGGCGGCCGTGAAACCCGAATATAGGAGGTTTTTCGCGCTTGGACCGGCCTGAGGGCGAGGCCTTACGGGCAGGACCCATAAATTCGATCCCCTTGGCGACGCGGACAAAGCGGTAGCTAGCTCTGCCCGGTGGACCAGCCCATCGCATCGTCAGCTACATCGCTCGCGAGGCGGACCGCGCGGAATAGGTCGCGCCCGCAGCTGATGCTCACAGCGGAGTGATGGGATGTGGCGAAGCCGCTGCTTCGTAGGCAAGGCGGTATTCATCGATGCCGGCGGGGAAAGCTGGTCGGCGGTCTCGCCAACCGGTTAAAGCGCGCAGCTTGTCGGACGAAACCCATTGCGAGAAGTTCGCCAGGCCGTGGACGGAAAAGCGCGGAAGGTCGGGCGGCACAGGCTGGAACTGCGGGGTCAGCCCGTAGGAACGGGCGACTGCCGCGCTGATCTCGCCGGCTGTGTCATAGCGCACGCTGGAGATGTTGAAGGCTTCTCCCGCGACCCCTCCTCGCTGATGCTCCGCAAGCGCAACATAGGCATCGGCACAATCGTCGACATGCAGCGCATCCATGATGGCGCGCGGGCTGCCATAGATGAGAAAGGTCGATGCACTCGCTGCCGCGTGTTCGAACAATCGACCGTAATAGCTCGAAGCGTAGCCGTAAACGTTGGTTGGTCTGAGGACCGTCGCGTCGTAAAGGTCACTGTGCCTTTCGAGCAATGACTGGCCGAAAGACGCCCTCGGGATCAGGAACTCGGGTGGCGTGATCGGGCTCGTCTCGACGTGTGGGGCGAGCCCCGGATCGCCATCATTTTCCGCCATCACCCCATAGTCCTTGCAACCGCTCGAGAACATCATCAGCGGCCGCCCCCCCGCGCGCATGCTGCGGCGGCCAATCTCCTCGAACATGTCGCCGACCTTCGCGAGGTGGCTGCGATAGTTGGCGAAATCTTCGGTGTTCGAGACGACGACGTCGAAGGCCACGTCGCCGACATGATCGAGGAACGTGGTGTCCTCGGGCGTGCCGATGATCGGGTGGATTTCGTTGCGCGCCAGGTCGGCAACCGCCTCGGGGCGGCGGACGAGCCCATAGGTTCTCCAACCCGCGCGGCGGAATGCCCTGGCGACGGCCCCGCCTATGTAACCGTTCGCTCCCGTTACTAGGACGTTCCTACGCGTCGTCATGCTGCTCATTTGACGTCCTTCAGATATCCCGCCCCATTGTGCGCCGATCGACGCGCCAGCCCACCCGGACCTGCTTAGCGTCGAGTGCGGGGGATCGCCCTATGCAGTTTGGCGTGTCCAAAGCCCATGATGAAACGCTCCGTCGGGACCCACCGGTCATGCGCGTCTGCCTGCGACACGCCCCCGAAGGCCGGTGGCGTGTCGCTCTCTGCCTCGTCAGGGGAGTCGCACCGCCATTTCGATTTCGACCAATATCTCCGGCGTATAGAGCGCCTGGACGCCGATCGTGGTCATGCTCGGCTTCGCGTCCCCAAGCAGGTCGCGCAGCGCGGTCAGGACCTGCTGGAACGCTTCGGTCGTCGCGTTCACGACATAGACGCGCATCATGACGATGTCCTGTGCAGATGCCTCCAGCTCCTCGAGCGCGGCCGCGAGACTGGCAGTCGCGAGCTTTGCCTGACCAGCGACGTCCTTGGGCGCGGCGACACTGCCAGGCGATGCCGCGATCTGCCCGGACAGGAAGGCGATGCGCCCCGGCTCCCCGACGCTGATCTGCGAGAATCCCCCCGACGCCATGTCCCACATCGTCGCGGGATTGCGGCGTTTGACCGACGCTGATGGATCCGCCGGAATGCGCGCGGTTACCTTGATCTCGAAATCAAAGCCTGCAAGCCAGTTGACCCCGAGAGCGGTCCAGTTCGGCAAGGGGGCTTGCGGAAACTTCTCGTCTTTCACCGCCATGACAGTGGCCATTTGGTTTTCCGGGTCCGTATGGAACGACGTCACGTCAACGATGTCGTCAAGCGTGCATCCGGCCGCTGCGAGCGTGGCTTCCAGATTGGCGAAGGCCAGGCGAACCTGCGCTTCGAAATCGGATTCGGGCGTACCGTCCGTGCGACTGCCAACCTGCCCCGACACGAACAGGAAATCGCCCGATCGGACGGCCGCGGAATAGCCGTGCGCGTCATAGAGAGCATGCCGGTTGGCAGGAAACACTGCTTCACGCTTGGTCATAACATGATCCTTTTTATGCAGGGGTAAACCTGCCCTACCCACTGCGTTGGACATTCCAACGAAATCGGCGCATCCAGATACGTCGCGTATGTAAAGCACAGATATGGCCTGCCCGTCAAATCCAGATACGAGGTGTATGCGAAATAAGAGATGTCTTTGGTTGTCAAACGCCGCGCCGAAACCATGGAGGAAAACCGCGTCAAGCCGATCGGGGCAGCGCGTAAGGCGTTCGCAACATCGGGTTTTGCCGCCGCGTCGATGGACGCTCTCACCGCGCAGGTCGGCCTCACGCGCGGAGCCCTCTATCGTGGCTTTGGCGACAAGACGGGTTTGCTTGCCGCTGTCGTCGCTCAGATCGATGGCGAGATGGCCGAGTGCGCCCGACAAGCGGGCGCATCGGCCGCAGACGCCCGGGCGGGTCTGCTGGCTGAGGGCGAGGCGTATGTCGTGATGGCGCTGGATCCCGAGGTACGTCGGATCGTCTTGCTGGACGGGCCCGCCTTTCTCGGCGACCCGTCGACGTGGCCGAGCCAGGCCGCCTGCCTGGCCATCACGATGCGGGCAGTCGCCGAGTCGATCGCCGCCCGCGTGATGAAGCCGGTCGATGTCGAGGCCGCCTCTCCTCTGGCGCCGACCCATCGGTCAGGGCCTGCGCCGCCTCTCACGCCGGAAGTGGATTACACATACGGTGCGTATGCGGATTGACAGGCGAGGCATATGCAGGCATTTATCCACATACGCTACGTATATAGGCGGATCCTCGGATGATCGACAGCATTTGCAAGCGGACGCCGGACAGTACCGTCTGCGCCGCTATCGACGAAAGACCACACGGATCCTGCTGCGAGAGCGTTGAGGGGTCGTGATGAATATTGGAAATATCGAGGGTCAAAGCGCGATTGAACAGCGGGCGATGCTCTTTCTGCGGTTTACGCTGGTCCTGATTTTCGTGATCTTCGGTCTACAGAAATTCACCCTTCCCGAGGCGCAAGCGGTCGTGCCACTTATCGCCAACAGCCCGTTCATCTCGTGGCTCGGCGGTCTCGGAATCGAGGGGGCAAGTAGGGTAATCGGGTGTTTCGAACTGCTCTTTGGGGCGATGCTGGCTGTCGCATTCTGGCGACCGGGTTCGATCGTGGCTGTCCTGGGCGGCGTGGGCGGCGTGGGATCTTTTCTCACCACCCTCAGCTTTCTGTTCACGACACCGGGGGTCTTTGTCCCCGGACACGCACCGATCCTGTCGGCCAACGGACTGTTTCTGCTCAAGGACATCGTACTGCTGGCGGTATCGACCGTGCTGCTGGCGCAGAGCCTAGCCGCCCGGGGGCGGTTGCAGAACGTAAATTGACGCGATGATCCCGTGCGACGCGGGGATGCATGTCGGTCGATATCTCGCAAGCAACAAACGCCGCCATAACCGGAACGCGCTTAGCGCACCCTTCCTTCTCCGGCTCGGTCAAGCAAACACCACAAGGACACTCAATATGATACCTTCAAAAATCTTCGCCGCGGTCCTGGTTGCGGGTTCCATCATGAACGGCACCGCGCAAGCCGCCGAGCGTGCGCCAAGCGGGAGCACGGCAAATCCCGCATCCAAGTTGAGACGTTCAATTTCGGCTCGGGATCGCCCGAGGCGAACACGGTTATCAGCCAAGGCTACCGCATCAACGACACAATCTATATCTCGGGCCAGTTCTCGCACGATGAAAAAGGTAAATTCGTCGGCGTAGGTGATTTTGCGACGCAAGCTCGGACGACTCTCGCGAATATCGACCGAGTGCTGGCGGGCTTCAAGCTCAAGCGATCGAACATCTCCGAATTGGTGGTGTACCTGACCGACCCGCGCAAGCAATCCGATCCGCTCATTCCTATACTCCAGGCGTATCTGGGCGATCATCGGCCAGCGGGAACAGTGATCGGGACCACGGGGCTTTTCTATCCAGACCAGCTTATCGAAATCCGTGTCGTCGCCCATACCGATTGATCCGTCCTCGTGAGGTATGGCAGTCGCCGATGCACCTCTGGCTGATTATGCCGCGCGCAAAGGTGATCCCACGATATGTGCGCGGCTTATCGTCGAACGCGGTTTATTATTCTCAGATGGGCACCCAACAATCTCCCAAGTGTTGGAGCGCGTCCTCGTCATCGTCGCAACTGTGGGCGTAAGGCCGTTCAGGAACAGCAGTTCTTTAGCCGATTTGAAATAAACCTATTCCTAGCACGAGGTGCGTGGCCGCCCGATGATGCGAGGGTCTGCTAGTCCGTCGTCCCTCGCTCATCGATCCTGGTGTTTCAAACGCACTTAGGAGCGCCCCGCGAACGGCAGGTCGGCCGCCTTACGGTTTGAGGAACGTCGCCGCCTCGCCCAGCGCCGCATCGGTTTCGGGAAGAGACGGGAAAATTTGCCAGACATGCGGCAGTCCGGCCCACACGCTCAACTGCGTCCGCACGCCGCCGGCGATCAGCTTCGCGGCAAAATGCTGCCCATCCCACAAGAGGAATTCGCTGTTGCTGACCTGCAGCAGCGTCGGCGGAAATCGCGCAATCGTAGCATCTGACGCCTGAAGCGGCGAGACCAGCGGATCGGAGGGTTGGGCACGTTCCTGAAGGTACAGAAAATGGATCCCCTCGAACTGCGCCTCTTGCCGCGCAAAGCTATTGAGCGGATCGATGATCCCCGCTCGCCCCTCATTGTGGGAGAGTTCGAGCGCCCCCGACAACAGCAGCAACCGATCGGGTACCTCCCCCCCTTCCACGATGCCCTTGACGGTCGCGGCGGCGGCGAAATTGCCGCCCGCCGAGTCCCCCGCCAGGAACAGCGAGGCAGTCGCGCCCTCGCCCTCGGGGCCGTTGGTGCGCGCCCAGGCGAGCGCCGCCGCGCAGTCGTTCAATCCAGCGGGGAACGGGTGCTCCGGCGCCAGGGCATAGGCGACCAGCAGCACCGGATAGCCGAGCCGCTTGGCCAGCGATGCCGCGAGCGGCCGATGGCTGTTCAGGCTACCTGCGGCCCATGCGCCACCATGGAGATAGACCAAGCGGGCATGCGGCCCCTGCTTCCAGCCCGCGGGCAGAAGCCATTCGGCGCCGATCCCGTCCACCGAAACGGGGCGCACCTCAACATCGGCGGGAACCGAAACCGGTTCGGCCGCGCCATAGCGTTCGACCTGAGCGCGCATGAACGCGATCGGATCGGCGCCGGCCGGCGGCGTCTCGCTGACGAGATTGGCGAGGTGCGCGAAGGTGCGCGCGACGTCGTCCCGGTCCTTGGTGGCCTTGGGAAGCACAATATCCATTTCACTCTCCAGTCGGTCGGGATGGTCTGTCACCTGGGATAGCTCGCGGCGTCAGGAAAGGAGGACGCCAAGCGCGGCGATCGCCCGATCGACATCCCGTTTGGTCGAACGGATGGCGGGCGCGAAACCGAAGCAGCCGTGGATATGTCCGCGCACCTCCTGATAGGTGACCGACACGCCGGCTTCCGCTAGCCGCGCTGCATAGGCGCGGCCCTCGTCGCGTAGCGGATCGAATTCCGCGGTGACGAGCAAGGTGGGTGGCATCCCCGCCTGATCGAACGCGAGCAAATTGTAGCGCGGGCTGTCGGACGGGGCACGGTAGTGCGCCGTGAACCAGTCGAGCGCGGTCCTGGTGAGGAAGAGGCCTTCGCCATTTTCGCGCATCGAGCGCGTCGTGGGATCGAGCGAGACGCACGGGTAGAGCAGGCATTGCGCGAGCACCGGGCACGCGGCCGGCGTGTCGGCGAGCGCGCGCGCCGTGACGGCGGCGAGGTTCGCGCCGGCGCTGTCGCCCGCCAGCACCAGCCCCGTCGTCTCGGTATCGAACAGTTCGGCGCCGTGCACCGCCAGCCAACGCGCCGCCGCCGCGGCGTCGTCGGGTGCCGCCGGCCAAGGGTTTTCGGGGGCGAGCCGGTATGCGACTGAAACCAGCGGCAATCCCACGCCCGCGGCGAGCGTGAGGCAGAGTTGATGATGGGAGTCGAGGTCGCCCATCACGAAGCCACCGCCATGGAAATACACCATCAGCGGCGTCGACGTGTGACTGGTGCCCGGATCGTAGCATCGCAACGCGATATCGCCACCCGGATGTGTGAAACTGGTATCGCTGACGCGCACCGATCCGGGATCCGGCGGCGGGGAGCGCATCTGGTTCGAGATCGCGCGCGCTTCCTCGATCCCATAGTCGCCCAGCCTGGCAAGCGGGCTGGCTGAAACGAGGTCGAGAAAAGCGCGGACATCGGGCCGGAGAGCTGGAGTCATAGCATCGTCCCGATGGTCGACAGGATCGCAGACCGGGTCAAAAGCTTTTGCCAATAACGAGGCCGAACGTTCTCGGCTGCGTCAGCGTGACCGGAACCGGCGCATTCGGCACGAACTGATTGGTGATGGTGTTCGCCGAAACCTCGCCGCGCACGTCGAACAGGTTTTTGATGTACGGGCTGACACGCCAGCTATCGGCCAGACGCAGAGTCAGGTTGGCGTCTACCAGATTGTAGCTTGCAAGCTCATAGGGAAGCGAAACCGTGCTGCCGGGATAGCCCGAATTGCGCGACCCGACATGGCGCAGCGTGACGTTCGCCGCGCCCTTCGCCGCCGCCGAAAGATCGAAGATATAGTTCGCGGCAAGCGCGAAGCTGAACTTGGGAGAGAGCGGCAGCCGCGCGCCTTCGTAGTCGAGGCCCAGCAAGGGCGCCACGGTGGTCAGCTTGGCATCGGTATAGGCGGCGGTCAGCAGCGTGGTCAGCCCCGGTAGCACCGGGTAGGAGAGCGACGCTTCGGCCCCGTTGATCCGCGCATTGCCGGCGTTCACCAGCTGATTGACGCCGCCGATGTTGCGCACCTGCTGGATGTTGGTCCAGTCGATATGATAGCCGCTGAGGTTGAGAAAGCCGCGTCCGAGGGTCTGCTTCACGCCGAGCTCGTAGTTCCACAACGTGTCCGAGGCGAAGGTCTGGTTGCCCGAGCCGGCGCCGCCGGTCTGAAGATTGGGTCCGCCGGGCCGATAGCCGCTCGCCACCCGGACATAGATCAAGGTCGCCTTCGTGGGGCGATAGCGCGCGTTGAACAAATAGGTCTGCACCGATTGATCCGACGTGCCGCTGCCCAGTACCGGCGTGGCCGGCGCCAGCGGATTGACCACCAGGCCAGTGCCGCTCGACGAAAAGATCTGGTGACTCCACGTCTGCCGCCCACCGACCGTCACATCGAAGGTCGCGCTGAAATGCACCGTCGCGTTCGCGAACAACGCGAAATCCCGCGCCGTGCTCGGCAGGTCGAACCGGCCGATCGACAGGCCGAATAGTGCGCCATCGGGATCGGCATTGTTTCTGATGGCGACCTGTTCGCCGGTCTTCTCATTGGAGAAGAACCCGCCGGCGACCCATTCGAAGGTCCGCCCGCTCGCCGATGCCAGCCTGACCTCCTGAGTGAAGCGTTTGGTGGTCGCGTCGGTGACGAGGACATACGGATTGACGCCAGCCGGGCCGAGGGCCGCGCTCAGGATCGCGCTATAGGCAACGCCATAGTCGCTCGCGCTCTGGTTCCTGGTTCGCTGGTAGGCAGTGATCGATGTGAGATTGATGCCCCCGAGATCCCAGCGGATCACGCCGCTGCCGAGATAGAGTTCGGATTGCGACGGCGTCTCGGACGCGAAGGATTGGTTATAGGCGCCCGCGGTCGGCTGGTGGGTTATCGGGTCTCGCATACCGACGTCATAGCCGTTGCTCTTGATGCTTTCGGCAAAACCATTGAGCTGGACACTCAGTGTTGGCGTGACCTGAAACAGGAGTGCACCGCGCCCTTCGAACAGCCGCGCGTCGCCGAGGTTGTTGCGGCCATGGGTCGGGTCATCGACATAGCCCGGGTCCTTTTCCGCCGTGCCGTCGAGGCGAATGGCAATGTCGTCACCAAGCGGCGCATTCAGTGCCGCGCGGATCGCTCCTCCCGCCTGGCCATGCGTCGTATAACTCCCCTCGCCCTCGATTTGGCCCGACATTCGGGCAAGGCTCGGCGCTTCGGTGATGTAGCGAAGCGTACCCCCGAGCGCATTGGCGCCGAACAAGGTGCCCTGCGGACCGCTAAGCACTTCGACGCGCTGCAGATCGAACAAGCCGACATTGATCGCCTGTGCCCCGGCACCGAACGGGGTGCTCGATCCGATCGGCACGTCGTCGAGATAGAGACCGATCGCGCTGTTGAGCTGTGTGCCCGTAGTGACGCCGCGAATGACGACCTGATTGGTATTGGGCGATGTCTGCTGGAAGCTGACCCCGGGGGTGAACGCCGCAAAGTCGACAAGGCTCTTCGCGTTGATGCTGTCGAGGAACGCGCCGCTCACCGCGCTCACTGCGCCCGGAACGTCATGAATATGCTCATCCCGACGAGTCGCCGTCACGATGATATCGCGTATCGGTCCGTCGTCGTTCTGACCGGACGATGGAGCGGCAGTCGCCGGTAACGGCGCTTCCTGGGCCGACGCGTCGGCGATCGCGAACAGCGAAACACCGATTGCGCCCAACAGCTGTGGAGCCCTCTTCACGTCGCCTCTCCCCATCGCTTTTTGTATATATTTACATGGCTAGCAGGACTGGGGCGATTGTGCAATATCGCGAGACCGAACAGCCACTGTAACCGAAGACGCGTCGGAAGGGTCGCGCTACGCCGCTGGTACGGCGCGGGTCGATCCGCGAACGATCAACTGCGCGTCGATTTCTATGGTTTGCGGCTCGCCGAGACCAGCACCGGGCTCGATCAGGGTCAGCATGTGCTGGACCATCTGGCGCACCGGCGTTCTAACCGTCGTCAGATCGTAACTCTTATGGGCCGCCTCGGCGATGTCGTCGAAGCCGATCACCGCGACATCTTCCGGGATGCGCAGGCCCAATTCGTGCCGAATCGCGTCCATTGCCCCGATCGCCATGATGTCGGTAAGTCCGAACACCGAATCCGGCGGATCGTCGCCGCGCATGAGCTCGAGCGCGGCGGCATAGCCACCGTCGTAGGTCATCTTGCCGTCCGCTACCGGAAGTTCATCCTGCGCGCCTTTCAGGGCGAGGTGGCGCACGATCGCCTTCTGTCGTTCCACGATCTTCGAAAAGGTCTGTGGGCCGCTGATGATGCCGAAACGCCGGCCGCCGCCGCGCAGCAAAAGATCCGCCGCCTTGGTGCCCGCATCGTCGGCATTGCCGCGCACACTGTGTACCGAAAGGTTGGGTACATGGCGCCCCAACATCACAACCGGCACGTCGCGACCGAGGCACAGCGCGGCCATGCGGCTCGAGATGGGGGCGGCCCCCACCACGATCGCATCCACCTGGAATTCGAGCATGCGCTGCAGAGTGCGATCGAAATCATCTTCGTCGAGCGGGGTAAACAGCAGGATTTGCTTGCCGACTTCCTCCAACCTCAGGCTCGCCTCCGACAGCAAGGCGGCAAAGACCTGGTTCAGCAGCGGCGGGAACAACAGCGCGACGATGTTGGTGCGGCGGGTGATGATGCTGCTGGCGAGGGTGTTGGGCACGTAATTGAGCTGGCGCGCCGCCGTCCGGACGCGCTCTGCCATCTCCGGCGAGATGCTGCCCCCGGGGGTAAAGGCACGGCTCACCGCCGCGATCGACACGCCGGCCAGCCGTGCGACATCGGTCGAATTGGCGCGTGTGCTGCGTTTCCTGCTCATTCGTGCTTCTATCCTCTACAACACGCGCTTCACAAGCGAGGCACTCCTTCATGAAACGCGGAGCAGTCATGGCCAGCACCTCCGATGGAGAAGCCGCTCGTATCCTCGATACCCCAATCGATGCCTGTAAGACTTTACAGAGATTTTGATGACTTGTAGGTCGTGCGATACGGCGACGGCGTGTGATCAGCGCGGAACGCGTGGTGGGGGGCTGGGAGATGGACGTGCCTGGAACCGGGAATGCGAGCGCTGGCGCCCATATCGGCAGCGGATCGTCGGGCGGCGACGCTGGCGACGCGCCGCTTCGGACCTTCAGCGATGTCGCGGCGGCCGGCGCTGCGGGACTACCCGAGGATTTCCCGACCAACAGCTACGACCTGCTGTGCCAGTCGGCGCATCGCCACGGCGAGCGAACCGCGATCTCGTATTTCGCAACGGTCGAAACGCACAGCGAGACGCGAACACTCGGCTATCGATCGCTGCTGCGCGAAGTCACCCGCGCCGCGAACCTGTTCGACAGCCTCGGCGTCGGTGCGACCGACGTGGTGGCGCTGCTGCTGCCCAATCTGCCCGAGACCCATTTCGCGCTATGGGGCGCCGAAGCTGCCGGAATCGTCATGCCGATCAACCCGATGCTCGAGGCGCGTGCAATCGGCAGCTTGATGGTCGCGGCGCGCGCGAAGGTGCTGGTCACGGCGGCGGTCGATCCCGCGACCATCGCGAAAATCATTGCGGCGCTCGCGGTAGCGCCCGGCGTGGAACATGTCGTTCTGGTGTCCGCGACGAATGGGGAGTTCAAGCGTATCAGCACCCTGATCGAGGCGACGACACCCATTGCCGTTCACGACTTCGCGCAGGGCCTGTCGCAGGCGACCGCCGATCGCCGCGTCAGCGGTCGGCAGATATCGCCCGACGACGTCGCGTCCTACTTCTGCACCGGCGGGACAACCGGCTTGCCCAAGATCGCGGTGCGCACGCATCGTCAGACGATGGCCAATGCCTGGATGATCCAGCGCATGTTCGGCTCCGCGATCGACGAGAACTCGGTGCTGTTCTGTGGCCTGCCGCTGTTTCACGTCAATGCGGTCATGCTGACCGGCCTCGTACCATTTCTCAAAGGCGCGTCGGTCCTGCTGGGCACGCCCCAGGGGTATCGCGCCCCCGGTCTTGTCGCACGCTTCTGGGAAATCGTCGAACGCCACGCCGTTACCGCGTTCAGTGGTGTGCCAACCTTGCTGGTATCGCTGCTTGAATATCGGACCGCAGGCTGTGACCTGTCGTCGCTTCGCTTCGCGATCTGCGCGGCATCGCCTCTGTCCGCCGAACTCCTGCATCGCTTCGAACGGGCCTGCCAAGTGTCGGTATGCGAAGCCTATGGCCTGACCGAAACGGTTTGCGGTGCGTCCTTCAATCCTGTCGATGGCGAGCATCGCCCAGGCTCGGTCGGTTTCGCGCTGCCCTTGCAACGGATCGAGATCGTTCTGCTCGACCAGAACGGCCGCTATCTGCATGATGCTGCGACAGGAGAGATCGGCGTCGTGGCGATCGCCGGTCCCAACATCTTTTCCGGATACCTCGATCCGCAGCATGAGAGGATTGCCTGGATCGATCGCAAGGACGGACGAAAATGGCTGAATAGCGGTGATCTTGGTCGGTTCGATGCCGATGGCTATCTATGGCTCACCGGTCGGGCGAAGGATGTGATCATCCGGGGCGGGCACAATATCGACCCCGCGGTCATCGAGGAGGCGCTTTATTCCCATCCGGCGGTCGGGATCGCGGCCGCCGTAGGGCGGCCGGATCGCCGGGTCGGCGAGTTGCCGGTCGCCTATGTACAGTTGCGCGCCGATGCCAGCGTCGAAGCAGCGGCGCTGCTCGACTTCGTCGTCAGGGCTATCGGCGAGCGCGCGGCGATCCCTAAGGCGATCACGATCCTCGATGCCATGCCGCTGACCGCGGTCGGCAAGATCCACAAGCCGACGCTGCGATACCGGGAAGCGGTTGCCGCCACCCGCGAGGCGATTGGCGCAACGGGGATCGAGCAGGCGGCGGTCGACCTGCTGGAAGATGGCGTCGGCGGTGCGACCGTGCGGATCCGGGTCGACGCGGCCGATCAGCAGCGCGTTCAAGAGGCGCTCCTGTCATTCGCGTTCGCGTATCGCATCGAAGTATCGAGCGCTGGCGAGCGACCGGCTTGATCGCCCGGCTATGGGCAGATATCTGCTGCGCCATCCCTGGAAGCGCCAGTTGGCAATCGGCCAGACACACTCGTTCCGGGGCGAGATGTGGGAAGCGCCGGAAATATCCGCCCCGGCCGGAAGCCGACCTTCGTCATCAGATTACGGTGGCAGGATTTCCTGCATGACCGAGATCATCGCCCGCAAAGCCGCGGGCACGCGGCGGCCGCTGGAATAATAAAGCAGCAGGCCAGGAACTGCAGGGCACCACTCCGGCAAGATCGATATCAGCGCGCCGCGTTCCAGAAACGGTTTCGCCACGCTTTCGAGCAAATAGGCGACCCCCAGGCCGTCCGCCGCGGCCTCCGCCATCAGCAGCGGACTGTCGAGGATCAGCCGTCCATCGGGTTCGATGCTGAGCGATCGGTCGTCGCGGGCGAAATCCCAGCGGTAGAGGCGTCCGCTCGGCAACCGCGTGCGGATGCAGGCATGATCGCGCAGATCGTCCGGGTGTTCGGGCCTGCCATGTGTGGCGAGATAATCGGGCGATGCGACCGCGACGAAGCGCGCCTCTCCGCCGAACTTCACCCCGACCATATCGCGCGGCACGATGCTGCCGAGCCGGATGCCGGCATCGAACCCCTCGCGGACGATATCGACCAGCCGACCGTCGCTGACCAGGTCGACGCTGACCTCCGGAAAGCGCTGGAGCAGCACCGGTACGACGGATCGCAGGATCGGGCGAATGGCTGGCTCGGCTGCGTTGATCCGCACCGTTCCAGACGGCGTCTTGCGCAATGTCGCAACATCTTCCAGCGTGTCTTCGAGCTCTCCCAGGATCGGCCGCAGGCGGTCGAGCAAGTGCTGCCCCGCTTCGGTCAGCGCGACGCTGCGTGTCGTGCGATGAAACAGCCGCACGCCAAGATCGGTTTCCAGCCCCTTGATGCCATGGCTGAGCGAGGATCGCGACACCGACAGCGCATCCGCCGCACGGCGGAAGCTGGCGCTTTCCGCGACCGCGACGAAGGACCGGAGATCGCCGAAGCTGGGGCTGGTCATTGGTGACATTCCTTCATCACGTCATACCGATAATAGCGCATTATTAGAACGGTCGCGCGGTCCATATAAGGGGGCAGGAGCACCCCGATGACTGGAACTGACATGGACACGCTACATCTCGTTGACCCCTCGGCGCGCGGTCTGGCCGAGGCGTTCGCGGCGTTCGATCCGAGCCGGCAGCCAATCGATGAATATCGTCGAGATCTCCTGGCGGCCTTCGGACAAGCCTCTGCCGCCGATGCGCCGACCTATGAAGCGCGCACCATTCCCGGCTTGGCAGGCGAACCGGATGTCCGCCTGCTCATCCATCGCCCGTCCGGCCCGACCGGTCCGACGCCGGCAGTGTTTTTTCTCCACGCCAGCGGTTTCATCGCCGGCAATCCCGAGATGTCGGCGAACGCGAACGCCGCGCTCGCGCAGGAACTGGGCGCCGTTGTCGTCGCGGGCGCCTACCGGCTGGCACCCGAGAATATCTATCCGAGCGCTCTGCACGACGCTTATGCGGGGCTGCGCTGGCTGTTCGCCAATGCCGCGGCGTTGAACGTCGATCCGACCCGGATCGTCATCATGGGCGAGAGCGCGGGCGGCGGGCTTGCGGCCGCCCTCGCGCTGCTGGTGCGCGATCGCGCGGAGTTCGCCGTTCGCGCGCAGGTGCTGATCTACCCGATGCTCGATCCGCGCACCGGTACCGCGAGCGCCCCGGCCACGAACCCGGCGACCGGCGAATTCGTCTGGACCGAGCGGCACAATCGGTTCGCCTGGGACGCGCTGCGCGGACATTCGGACGCGAGCGCCGATCCCGCTACGTTCGGCCCGGCGCTCGCACACGACGTATCCGGCCTGCCCCCGACGTTCATCGCGGTCGGCGCGCTCGATCTCTTTCTCGAAGAAGATGTCGCTTACGCCTTGGCATTGTCGCGCGCTTCGGTGCCGACCGAGCTGCACGTCTATCCCGGCGGCGTTCACGGCTTCGACGCGGTACCGGGGCCGCTGCAGACGCACTATCGTCGGGACCTGCTCGCGGCCTTCGCGCGCCTGCTCGCCCCGGACACCGGAGACGCCGCGTGACGGACGGCTCAATTTCGTAGGGGGTCGCTCGCCCCCCAAACGGCACCCCGATCGTCCGCGCGCTTGAGACATACGCAGACGACGCTTTCGACCGGTCTCTTCGCGCTGAATGGCAGGGCCCCTTTCCTCACCGCGAAGAAGCCGCGTCCCTACCTGTCGCTGCCGATACCGAGCTTACCTCCCCCTGCCGGTAATCGGCGGCAGCGCCGGTAATGAACGCCGGTTACGGCATGCGGTCGCCATTAATGCGCGGGGACCTGCTTCAGCCAAAACGTTTGTCACGTCGCGAACCTGCCCCCTCGGTGATGCGGCTGTCCCCGCCACGCCGAGCATCGGCTAGGCAGCGCGCCGGCATATTTGCCGGAAACGATCAGTAGCGGCGGCCTCATCTTCAGGTTGTCCGGCAGCTAGAGGCTGCAGCGCCTCGGTGGAACGAGCGATCCCGTCGTGGCGCCCTGCGTCCCGAGGATCTGGCAAGCCTTTCGTTGCACGTAGCGTTCGTGCCCGGGGCTGAGCCTGCCCCCGTCCTGTTTGATCCAGGCGCTTACTTCAGTTCGCAGCGCGATCGCCCGCTTGAGCTTGTCCGCCCGCATGGTTGGCGTCTCCGCAATACCGCTCCTACCCGCCACGCCCGACTGAAAAGTGCTGGAGTTCGGCGCGTTCATGCCGATGCCAGCGACCGTCGTCTGGGCCGAAGCCGAGACCGCCGTCAACGCTATCGCAAGCCCGATCAAAGTCTTCATGGTTTGATACCTTCCGACACGACCAGCATGACCGTTTGTGCCGCTTTATAGTCAGCCGGACATCAATTACTTGCAAGAAGAATCATCAGCTTTCCATCTGATAACCACCTTCGCAACGGCAAAGGTGGCGGTCGACGACCATCGTGCCTGTGATGTCTGCGTAACGGTCTCGTCGGCCGTCGCATGATCGTGCGATACGCCCGTGCTGACCATGCCACCTCTTGCGTCCACGCGCAGCGTTTCTCTTCGAGGCGGTCTGTACTCTGGGGCTTTTGTTCCGCGGACCCTTGCATCGGTGAAAGTGCCGCCACGATCGATCCAGAACTGCCATGGTTCCATCCTTCCGTCTCCCACTTCCGCGGGGCCGATCAAGCCAAGGATATCTTCGATCGCACCGACGACGCGAAGCCGCTTGGCGCATCACCCGATCTGGCGCAGACTGGCGCGATGCTGACACCCCTGCTTCTGCTCCTGGCCCAAGCGTCCGCGCCGCAAACCCCGCCCCTGGCCGCCGCGACCGCGCCCGCAGCCGCCCCGACGAAATGGCCGGCGCGCGATGCCGAGGTCACCTTGCGCGACTTCCGCTTTCGATCGGGCGAGATGCTGCCGCACTTGCGCATCAACTACACCTCGCTCGGGAAACCGCATCGCAACGCCAGCGGCGAGATCGACAATGCGGTGATGATCCTCCACGGCACCGGCGGCACCGGCCGACAGTTCCTCAGCCCGCAATTCGCCGACGAGCTCTACGGCCCGGGCCAGCCGCTCGACATAACGCGCTACTGGATCATCCTCCCCGATGGTATCGGCCACGGCAAATCGTCCAAGCCCTCCGACGGGCTGCACATGCGCTTCCCCGCCTATGATTATGACGACATGGTGGAGGCGCAGTATCGGCTGCTGCACGATGCGCTCGGCATCAAACGCATGCGGCTGATCATGGGCACGTCGATGGGCTGCATGCACAGCCTGGTGTGGGGAGAGACGCATCCCGATTTCGCCCGCGCGCTGATGCCGCTCGCGTGCGAGCCGGTCGAGATCGCGGGGCTCAACCGCATGTGGCGCGAACTTGCGGTGGAGGGGATCAAGGCGGACCCGGCCTGGGCCGCCGGCGAATATCGGGCACCACCCGTGCAGGGCTTGCGCACTGCTGCAAGCCTGTTGTTTGTCGCGGGCGCTGCCCCGCTGTATTTCCAGGCGCAGTATCCGCGGCGCGAGACGGCGGAAGCCTTTGCGCGCGAGCGGGTGGCGACTTCGATCGCGGCGATCGACGCGAACGACCTGATCTATCAGATCAACGCGTCGCGCAGCTATGCGCCGTGGTCACGATTGGAGGCGATCACCGCGCCGACCAGCTGGATCAACTCCGCCGACGACTTCATCAACCCGCGCAACCTCGACTATCCGCGGCAGGCCGTCGCCCGGATGCATGACGCGCGCTTCCGGCTGATTGCGGAAACGGCCGAAACGCGTGGCCACGGCACGCACACCGCGGCGCGCTTCTGGAAATCGGACCTGATCGACCTGCTCAACCGATCCGAGTAGCGGGACAGAGGCGATACGCCCCACATCCGCACACTCGCCGTTGGTTCACACTCGCGTCCGTCCCGCAAATCACCGTCACTTCGACGGTGGCGCCAACCCGCGATCCTGCAACATCGGGCCGATATCGGGGTCCTTGCCGTAAAAGCTGCGGAAGATCGTGTCGTAATCCTGCGCGTGCCCGCGCGACAGGACGAGCGCGCGGAAGCGATCGCCGTTCGCGCGCGTCAGCCCGCCATGCGCGGTGAACCACGCAAAAGCGTCGTTCTCGAGCATCTGCGTCCATAGATAGCCGTAATAGCCCGCCGCATACCCGCCCGACCAGATATGCTGGAAATAGCTGCTGCGATAGCGCGGCGGCACGTGCGCCACGTCGAGCCCGGTCTTCGCCAATGCGGTCGCCTCGAACGCGTCGACGTCCTGCTTCGGAGCAGAGGCGGGCAAGGCGTGCCATTGCATGTCCAGCTCGGCCGCGGCGACGAGTTCGCCCAACGCATAGCCCTGGTTGAACTTGGCCGCCTGCTTGATCTTGGCGACCAGCACCGGCGGCATCGGCGCGCCGGTCTTGTAGTGGACCGCGTAATTGGCGAACACCTTGGGATCGAGCGCCCAATGCTCGTTGAACTGCGACGGAAACTCGACGAAATCGCGCGCCGAGGCGCCGAGCGATGGGTACGCCAGCTGCGCGAAGAAACCATGCAGCGCATGGCCGAATTCGTGAAACATCGTCGTCACGTCGTCGAAGCTGATCAGCGCCGGCTGGCCCGGCGCGGGCTTGGGCAAATTGGCGACATTGTAGATCACCGGGGTCGTGCCCAGCAGGCCGGATTGGTTGACGAAGCTGCTGTTCCAGGCGCCACCCTGCTTGTTGTCGCGCTTGAAATAATCGCAATACCAGAGCGCCAGATGCTTGCCGTCACGGTCGAACACTTCGAACACGCGGACGTCCGGATTGTAGACCGGGATGTCGTGGCGTTCCTTGAAGGTCAGCCCGTAGAGCTGGTTGGCGGCGAAGAACACGCCCTTCTGGAGCACCGTGTCGAGCTCGAAATAGGGCTTTACTGCATTTTCATCGAGGTCGAACTTGGCCTTGCGAACCTGCTCGGCGTAATGATTCCAGTCCCATGGCTTGACGGTGAAATCGCCGCCCTGCTGCTTGATCACCGCATCGATTTCCGCCGCCTCGCGGTGCTGCTGCGCGGCGGTCGCGGGGATGAGCTTGGCCATGAACGCCTCGGCGGTCTGCGGCGTCTTGGCCATCTGGTCCGCGAGCACGTAGCTCGCCCAATCAGCGAAGCCGAGCAGCGACGCCTTTTGCGCGCGCAGCTGCGCAATCGTTGCGGCGATGTCGCGCGTGTCGTTGGCGTCGCCCTTCTCGCTGCGCGTCCAGCCGCGCTCGAACAGATCCTCGCGCACCGCGCGATCGGACAGCGACTGGAGCGCCGGCTGCTGCGTGGTATTCTGGAGCGGTATCACCCATTTGCCGTCGAGCCCGCGTGCCTTGGCCGCCTGCGCTGCCGCGGCGATCGCGCCTTCGCCGATACCGTCGAGCTGCTTGGGATCGTCGACCACCAGCGCGCCCGCTTTGGTGCCGATCAGCAATTTCTGCACGAATGCGGTCTGCAGCGTCGACAGCTGCGCGTTCAGATCGCGCAATTTCGCCTTGTCGGCATCCGAGAGTTGCGCGCCCGCGCGCACGAAGCGTTGATGCGTGATCGTCAGCGCCTGCAGCTGATCAGGATCGAGACCGAGCCGCGCGCGGTTCTGGTACAGGGTGTGCACGCGCGCGAAGAGCTTCGGGTCGAGATAGATCGCGTCGGTATGCGCGGCGAGCTTGGTCGCCTCGGCCTTCTGCACAGCCTGGCGCGTCGGATTGGTGTCGGCCTGATTGACCGCGCCGAAGGCCGCCGACACCCGCCGCAGCATCGCGCCCGAGCGTTCCATCGCCGCGATCGTGTTGTCGAAGGTCGGCGCTGCGGGCGTGTCGGCGATCGAGCGCATCTCCGCGATCTGCTCGGCCATGCCCTGATCGAAGCCCGGCTGATAGTCCGCGTCGGCGATGCGATCGAAGGGCGGCGCCTCGAACGGCAGACTGCTGGGCTTGGCGAAGGGGTTGTCCGCCGCCCGCGCCGCGGTGGAGGACAGGATCGTGCAGGTCAGCAAGAAGACGAGGCGCTTCATCCTTAACTCCAATCATGCGAGCTTCGCCAACTTACCCCTGGCGTACATTTTCTAGCGGTGTGGCGGCGCGTTGCACAAGCATGCCGCGCTGTTTTCCGGCTGTACGGCGCACGTCAGCCCGGCAGCTTCGCTCGCGGGTGGTCGGGGCGCAGCGGCGGCTCGAAATCGATGCGTCGCCAGATCGCCGTCGCGGGTTCCTCGGGATCGGGAATCGCGAATTCGAGATAGCCGAAATAGGTGAGGATCACGCGTTCGGCGGTATCGACGATCGCGGTCCGCCCGTGGAGAAAGCGCGTATTGTCGAGCATCAGCAGGTCGCCCGGATCCCATTCGATCTCCGCGCTGAGACGATCGCCGGTCGCCTTGATCGCCTGCAGCCATGCATCCGGCACCGCGTGGCCGTCATCGAGCACCGGATGATCGGCACGACCGAGATTGAAGCGCGAAAAGAGCAGAAAGTTGCCGAACGCCGGCGCAGCGCTGAACATCGGCGTGTGGAGCGCCGGCCGACTGAACACGCGGAGGATTCCGGCATCGGGATAGCGCCGGAGATAATAGGGGCAGTCCGGCGGTGGCGATGCGAGTTGCGCATCGCTCGGTTCGGGCGTGCCGAGCCAGAAATCGAGCAGCGCCGGCCATGTCGGCTTGATATAGAGCAGGCGTCGGCCCGCAAGCGCCCGTCTTATCGGCTCCGGCATCTCGCGCGCCAGCGCGACGCCATCGCAAATCGTCGTGCGCCCGCCCGATCGCGGCGCGACCAGGCAACCGAAAAAGGCGATATCGGGTTTCCACGGCTCGCGGGACAGTTCGGGGTGCAAGGCGAATGCGCCATTCCCGCCATCTACCGTGAAGACGTTCGCCGCCGCATCGACCGCTTGCCGCCCGGGGCTCTCGTTGACCACCGAGGTCGCGCAAAACCGTTTCGCGAACGCGCCGAAGCGCTCGACATCGACGCCGAAGCCGCGAAACAGCAGCGCGCCATGCGCCTTGTAGAGTTCGATAAGCTGCGCTTTGTCGAGCTCGAGGATCGACGTTTCGACCGTCGCTTCGATCACGACGTACGGTTGGTGGAGAGCGGGCAAATGGACAGCGGGCATGACTCGACGGGGATAGCCGTCAACGCCCCGTCGCGCTACACCGAAGCGTGGCTTTGACCTTCGACGATCTCTTCGGCTCGCCCGACCATCTCCTCCAGGCTTTCGAGCACGACCAGGCAGTGTTCATGCCGATGGATCGCGCCGCCTATCACCGCTCGATCTTTCTCGATCACCGGATTTCCCCGGCGGCCACGCAGCGGATGCTGCTGCCACTCACAGATGTGATCCCGCGCGTGCCCGCGGCTGCGCCGACGGCGTGGATCTTCCATATGGCGCATTGCGGATCGACCTTGCTGGCGCGCGCGCTCGATGACCCTGGCGCCAGCCTCGTGCTGCGAGAGCCGCTGGCGCTGCGACAGACCGCGATCCAGCGCGACCCTGCTCGACTCCCGCTGGTGCTGGCGATGCTGGCGAAACGCTATCGGGCCGACGCGCCGACGCTGGTGAAGGCCAATGTGCCGGTCAATTTCCTGCTGCCGCAGCTCGCCGTGGCGCAGCCCGAGATGCGGGCGACCCTGCTCTATCTGCCACTGCGCGCCTATCTGCTGGCGATCCTGCGCGACGAGAACCATCGTGGCTGGCTGCGCCATGTAACGACGCAGCTGGCGCCGTATGTCGGCGACTGGTCGGCGCTCAACGACGCCGAGCGCGGTGCCGCCTTATGGCTGACGCAGGTCGAGGCCTTCACCGCGGCGCTGTCGGCACTGCCCAACGCGCGAACGCTCGATGCCGAAACGCTGTTCGATGCGCCGTTGCCGAGCTTGCAGGCAGCGGCCGCGCATCTGGGACTGCCGCTTGCGCCGCAGGCCCTCGAAACGGTCGTCGCCGGCCCGCTCTTCTCGACCTATTCGAAGAACCCGAGCGTTGCGTTCGACAATGCCGCGCGGCGCGACCGCGCCGCACAGGTCGCCGCCGCGATCGCGCCCGAGCTCGACGCGGCGCAGGCCTGGATCGAGCGCAGGGCGTCGACCGCGACGCCCGACGCCGCGCTGGCGGCCGCCGCGCTCAGTCGCTGACGCCGATCGCGGAGTGTCCCGCGTCTGCGGCAACCGCATAGAAGCGGCGCAGCACGTCGCGTTCGGTCGCGGTGATATAGGGGTTCCACACGTCGAAGATCAGGATCGCGCGCAGCTGATCCGAGCGGTTCCACGCTTCATGCTCGATCGTGTCGTCGAACACCCACGCCTCGCCCGCGCGCCAGTCGCGTGTCTCCCCGCCGACGCGGAAGCTGCACCCCGGCGGCACGATCAGCGGCAGATGGACGATCGAACGGACGTTGCTCACCCCCGTATGCGCGGGCAGATGCGCGCCCGGCTGGAGCAGCGAGAAGAATACCGTCGGCGTCCGTCCCGGCAGATCCGACAAGGGGAGCGCTGCGATGGCTTGCGCGGTGCGCGGCGCGCGCGCGCACGCTGCATCGTCGCGCGCGCCGTCCTTCCACAGGTGCAGCGCGCCCCATTGCAACGAATGGTCGAGCGCCGACCATTTGTTCGGCGGTGTGCCCGGCGGCATCGCGACATAAGGACGGATCGCCGCCGCATCCTCGGCCAGGATCGCCTCGAGCTCGGCGCGGATCAGGTCGGTCTTGGCTTCGATTTCGGCGAGCCAGGGGAAATGATCGCGCGCGAAATATTCCTCCGCGGGCAAGAAGGGGAAGTGCATGCCGGCACAGACGTTCGCGTAGATCGCGCGCCGCCCGAGCGCATGGTCGATGCACGCATCGGCACGGCGACGCTCCCCCGCCGGGATCGCGTCGCGCACCGCGGCAAGGCCGCGATCGATCGTCGCCCCGAACGCCGCGCGCTGCCCCGCCACGAAAGCGCGCGCATGGTCGAACATCAGTTCGAGCGCGGGGCTGCGCTCCTCGATCGACGGCTCCATCGCGAGCACGTTGCCCCAGCGGTCGGCAGCGTTGGCGACGTCGCCCTGGCGCTCGAGCAGTTCGGCCATCCGCACCAGCGCCATGAAGTGGCGCTGGTCGATCGCCAGCGCGCCCTCGAGCGCCGCCGCCTCGCCGGGATCGTCACGCTGTTCGCGGCGTGCGCGCGCAAGGTTCATCCACAATTCGGGCGCGCCCGGATCGGCGGCGATCGCGCGCTCGAAATAGCCGGCTGCCTCGCTTGGCCTGGCCAGCGCCAGCGCGTGCATGCCCAACGCATTCAGCGCCAGCGGATGCTCGCCGGCGTTCGCGAGCACCTCGTGGAACAGGCCTGCCGCAACCTCGGCCCGGCCTGCGCGCCGCTCCTGCACCGCCGACTGGAGCAATCGCTGAATCTGGGGATCATCCATGCCAACTGCATATCGGCGTGCAACCGACTAGACAACGCACGCACCGCTGCACAAACAGGCGCAATGACGCCGACCCCCTTGTCGAGCGGCCCATCGGGCACGCCGAGATCGATCGCGGATGTCGCGCGCGATCCCGCCTGGCTCGCGCATCGCTACGATCCCGGTCACGACGCGGTGCATTTCCTCCCGCTGCCGCGCGCCGACCATCGCCGCGCGACCTTCCTGACCGACGCCTATCTGCCCGCCGGGCTGACCCCGCTCGTCGTGCGCCGCGCCGATGCGATCGCCGCCGCCCCGCCGACCGCGCCGCTCCACTTCCTCTTCCATTCGGCCTTTTGCTGCTCGACGCTGCTCGCCCGCGCGCTCGATCATCCCGGCTGGGCGATGGGGCTGAAGGAGCCGGTGATCCTTAACGACATCATCGGCTGGCGTCGCCGCGGCGGGAAAGGACCCGACATGGCGGGGGTGCTCGACGATGTATTGACGCTGCTGGCACGCCCGTTCGCGCCGGGCGAGGCGGTATTCGTCAAGCCGTCGACCGCGGTCAACGCGCTGGCCCCTGCCCTGCTGACGCTGCGCGGCGATGCCTGCGCGGTGCTGCTCTATGCGCCGCTGCGCACCTATCTCGGCTCGATCGCGCGCAAGGGATTGGACGGACGGTTGTGGGTGCGCACGTTGCTGATCGGGATGCTCGACGACGGGCTGGTCGACCTCGGCTTCGCGCCGCGCGACTATCTCGGCCTGACCGATCTGCAGATCGCCGCGGTCGGATGGCTCGCGCAACAGCATCTGTTCGCGCGGCTGGTCGATCAGTTCGGCGCGACGCGGGTGCGGACGCTCGACAGCGCGACGCTGATGGCGGATCCGTCCGCAGCACTGACGCGCCTTGCCACGCTGACCAGGCACCCGCTCGCCGCCGAGACGCTGGACGCGATCGCACAGGGGCCCGCCTTCACGACCCATTCGAAATCGGGCGCGGCGTTCACGCCGGACGATCGCGCCGCCGAGCTTGCGCGCGGCGACACCCTCCATGCCGACGAGATCGAAAAGGTTGCGATATGGGCCGAATCGATCGCCGCGCTCCGGGCCATCGCGATGGCCCCCCCCGCTCCGCTCGTCGGCTAGCCGATCAGCATTTTCCGCCGACGCCGCCATTGGCACAGGCATCGAAGCCCGTGCCGCTCGCGCGGAGCTGGGCGCGTTCGTCATCCCATTCGCGCCGCGTCTTGCAGATCTTCTTGCTGCCGACCAGCGAGCCGGTGATCGGGAACTGCTTGCACACCGGCTTGTCGGGCGCGCTCGCAGCGGGCTTGGTGGTGCTGGACGGCGGGGTCTGCGGATCGGCCGCGGCCAGCGACAACAGGAGCAGGATCATCACGACCTCCCAGCATAACAATTATGGCGATGTGCCTGCGTAACGATAAGGATTATGGCGGAGCAATGTCAAAGCGAAACATCCCGCAGCGCCGCCCGACGACCCCGCCACGATCGCAAAGATCGCAGGTCGATCAAGCGCTTGCGGCGGGCGACGTAGCGCAGGCCGCGCAGTTGGCGGAGCGCGAACTCGCGGCCGGGCGGCCGGACCCGTTGGTGCTCAATCTCGCCGCATGGCGTAAGGAGGAAGCGGGCGAATTCGCCGCGGCGCACGCCCTGCTCGCCCGCGCGCTGGCGATCAGCCCCGGCGACGTGGCGATCCTCGGCTCGATCGGCGCGGTGCTGCGCAAGCAGGGGTTTCTCGGCGAAGCGCTCACCGTGCTCGACCAGGTGGTCGCCGCCGAACCGCGCCATGCTGCGGCGTGGCTCGAGCGCGGCTATGTGCTCGACGCGCAACGCGACGATGCCGCGGCGACCGCCAGCTACGCGCGCGCGCTCGCGATCGACCCGACGCTGTCGCCCGCGCTCGGCAAGCTGAGCGATGCAGCGGCGCGGCGCGGCGACGCCGACGCCGCGCAAGGCTTTGCGCAACAAGCATTGGCGCTAAACCCGCACGAGCCATCGGCGGTTTTTGCGCTGGCGTTGCTCGCGGTCGAGGCGCGCGATGGTGCTCGCGCGGAAGCGCTGTTGCGCCCGCTGCTCGAGACCCGCCTCGCGCTCGACGATCGGACACGCTCGCTCACCCTGCTTGGCGACGCGCTCGACCGGCTCGATCGTCCGAGCGACGCATTCGCCGCGTATCGGGCAGCAAAAGCCACGTTCCGCGACGCGTATCGCACGCTGCTCGCGCCGACGGCGGAGCGCCCGTCGCATCGCGCCTTTATCGACGCGATCCGCGCACAGGTCGCCGCCACCGGACCGGTCGCGGCGCTGCCGCCCGCCGAGCCAGTCGCGGGGGCCGCCGCGACCCATGTCTTCCTGCTCGGCTATCCGCGCTCGGGCACGACGTTGATCGAGAATGTGCTGGCGAGCGCACCCGACGTCGTCGCGCTCGAGGAACGCGACACGCTGGTCGACATCGACGCCGCGCTGCTCGCCAACGACGGCGCGATGCCCGATCTCGATGCGCTCGATTCCACGCTGCTGCACGATCTGCGCACCCGCTACTGGAGGCGCGTTGCGGCGCTCGCCGGGGCCCCGGTCGCCGGCAAGGTGCTGGTCGACATGAATCCGTTCAACGGAATCAAGCTGCCGATCCTCGCACGGCTGTTCCCGACGGCGCGCTTCGTCGTGATGCGGCGCGATCCGCGCGACGTCGTGCTGAGCTGCTTCCGCGTCAATTTCACGCCCGGCGCAGGCGCCTGGGCGTTCAGCGACCTCGAGGAAACGGCGCTGCATTACGATTCGCTGATGCGGCTCACGGACCTGACGCGCGAGATGCTGCCGATCGCGACGCATGACGTGCGGTACGATCAACTGGTCGGCGACTTCGCGCCGACCGTCCGCGCGCTGGCCGCGTTCATCGGCCTTGCCTGGACCGACGATTTTACACGCTTTGCCAGCACCGCGAGGACGCGCGGCGTTCGCACCGCCAGCGAGACGCAGGTCCGCAAGGGGCTCTACAATGGCGGCGGCCAATGGCGGCGCTACGCCGACCAGCTCGCCCCGGTGCTGCCGATCCTCGCGCCATGGGTCGAGCGCTTCGGCAGCGGCGGCTAGACGCTGCCTGCACCGAAAGAGGGGCGAGCCTTTCGGCCCGCCCCCCCCGGTCTCTTCACGTCGCGTGCGGGTCAGAACCTGACGCTGGCACCCACTGCGAAGCGACGGCCCAGCGCGTCGTAGGTCGACGGATAGGTGTTGCCGCTGTTGAACGAGGTCGAACCGACCGTGCCACCGACGATCGGCGGATCGCGGTCGAACAGGTTCATCACGGTGAAGGTCAGGTCGAAATGATCGCCGATCGCGAAGCGCGTTGTCAGATCGAAATAATCGTACGACGGGATCTTGCCGAAATTGACGGCCGTACCCGCCAGCGCGCCCGTGGCGATCGTGCCGGTGAAGGTCGTGACGCCAGGCTCGACACGCATCGAGCTGATGTGCCGCCAGTTCACCGAGAAATCGACGCGGTTGACGGTCAGCGTCGTGCGCTGGTTCCAGGTGATCTGCGGCTGAAGCGATCCGGCGGTCGACGACGGACCCGCCGAAGCCGGCGAACCGCAATTCTGGCCGTAATAGCCGACGCAGTTCAGGACGTCCGATCCGGGCTTCGCCTGGAACCGCGAACGCGCCGTCCAGTTGCCGTTGAAGCTCAGGTCCAGCTTGGCGAAGCCAAGGTTGCGGCGATAGTTGGCACTGAGGTCGATACCATCGGTCAACACCTTGCCGTCGTTGCTCGGAATGATGTTGAGGCCCTGGGTGGTTGCGGGATCGCCGTCGAGCGCGCCCGTTGCTGGATTGCGGCGGATCACGGTGCAGTTCACATCGGCGGCGCTGGCGGACGTGATGCCCGCCCCCACCCTGTTACCGAAGCAGAGATTGTATGCGCCGCCGGCGGTCAGCTGCGAAATCGCGTCGCGGATCGAGATGTTGTAATAGTCGACCGAGATCGACAGGCCGGGGACATAGTCCGGCTGGAACACGATACCCAGCGTGTACGAGTCCGACTTTTCCGGCCGCAAGGTGATGTTGCCCCCGCTGGTGAAGTTGGCCTGCGCCGCCGTCGGGGTCTGGATGCTGCCGATCGAGGATACCGGAGCGCCCTGTGCCAGGCAGACCGCGCGCAGATTGGCGTTCGTCGTCGGCGCAGCCCCGGCGCACGCATCGTACGACAGGTTGGTCAGGCCGGTCGTGACCGGCGCGAACAGCTCGTTGATGTTCGGGGCGCGGACCGCACGCTGATAGCTACCGCGAATCCGGATGCCATGCACCGGCTCCCACGTCGCGCCGCCCTTGTAGGTCAGCGTATCGTACCCGCGCGAAGCCGCCGAATCGACCTTGTACGCCGAGTAACGCAAACCGCCTTCGAGCGTCAGGCTCTTGAAGAAGGGCTTGTCGGCGACGAGCGGGACGTTCAATTCGCCATAGCCCTCGGTCACGTGATATCCGCCCGAGAAGGTCGGCGCGGCACCACCTGCGCCACCCAGTTCGCCCGGCGTCTGCGCGAGCGTGTCGGACGACTGCGATGCGGTATATTTGCGATATTCGGTGCCGAGCGCGAAGCCGATCGGGCTGTCGGCGAGCGGCGAGCTCACGCCGATGTCGCCGGTCAGCAGCGCGCGCGCCTGCGCGAGCGAGGTGAGATTCGACGACGTGCTGTTCGCGGTCAGATAGGACACCTGACCCGGCGTGATCGATCCTTCGGGGCCGAACAGGTTGATCGGAACGCAGCCGCTCCCTGCGGTGATGCTCGCGGCACCATTGGGGCCGTTGGGAAGGCAGGTCGTGGTGTTGGTGGCGAACGCCGCCGCACGAAGGCGCGAGGTCAGCACGTAGTTCTGGATCGCCTGGACATTCTCCGACTCGCCGTACGACCCGTTGATGTCGAGCTTGATCGAGTCGGTGATGCCGATCTTCACGCCCGCGCGATAATCGAACAGCGTCGTGGTGTAATCGGACAGACGCGGGCCGACTTCGGTGGTGCGGCGGTTGGTCGCGACGGTGAAGTAGCGGAAGTTCGGATCGGTCGTTGCCGTCGCGGTCGCCGCGGCGGCGCACTGAGCCGCGGTCAGCTGCGCGACCTGCGCGCCGGCCGCGGTGAAGGTCGGGTTGTTGTCGCAGAAGGTCTGCCGTGCCGCCGCCGGGAGGTACGGGTTCGAGAACGGGATCGCGAGCGACGAACCGAAGCTGCCCGACGGCGCGATGATCGTGCTCACCTTGTTCTTCGAGAACATGCCGCGCGTATAGACTTCGACATGATCCGAGATGTCATACCGCGCCGCGCCGTAGATGTTGTAGCGCTGGAACGGCGTCTGGAAGATGTTGTACGGGTTGAAGTTGAACGGCACGACCGGCGACTGGAGTGCGCCCGTGGTCGGGTTGATCTGGCGATTGCCCGATACGCGCGCAGCCCCCGTGCCGAGCCCGGCGACCGAAAAGCGCGTCGGTACCGTCGTGCCCGAACCGCCGGCGGCGCCACTCGTCGAGGTATAGTTGTTGACCGCGATGTTGCGTGCGCCCTGGTAGACGGGGTCAGAATGCTGATAGCCGACCGACAGCACCGCATTGCCGCGGCTGTCGTCGAAATTGGCGCCGATCGTCAGATCGGCGCGATAGGTGTGGCCATCGCCGCGCTCGGTGATCTGGTTCGACACCGTCGCCTCGACGCCAGAGAAGTCCTGACGCGTGATGAAGTTGATGACGCCCGACACCGCGTCGGCACCGTAAGTGGTGGCCGCGCCACCGGTCACCGTCTCGACGCGCTGGACGAGTGCGAGCGGGATATTGTTGAGATCGACGCGACCGACGGTGTTCGACGGGGTGATGCGGTTGCCGTCGAGCAGCACGACGTTGCGGAAGTTGCCGAGGCCGCGAAGATCGGCATAGGAGGCGCCGCCATTGCCGTTATTGACCGCCGAGCCGATGCTCGCGACGGCACCCGGCAGATCGCGCAGGACCTGCTCCGCCGTATTGGTCTGGCGCAGCGCGAGTTCGTTCGAACCGATGACCGCGACCGGTGTCGAGCTGACGAGGTTCGGGTTCCGGATAAGGGTTCCGGTAACGACGATGTCGGAGCCGCTCGTTTCGGCGGGGGCTGGTTGCGCCGTTGTATCGGCCGGCGGCGTGGCGGGTGCCGTCTGCGCATAGGCCGACGTCGACCCAAGCGCCGCGCTGGCAAAAAGGGTAGAACCAAGCAGAATGGACCGCGTTCTCGATTTCATAAAACCCCCATTTCGGCCGTTATGGCCGCCGTTCGTCAGGTCCGACTGGTGCCGGCCGTTATGCAAAAGGTATGGCATTCCGAGGTGGGGCCGCAACGGTCAAATATAGTGACATGACAATATCGTTTCGCATGTGACGTTTTAGATACATATCGTGTGGGAGCGCCCGAATTGCCGAGCGGTCAGGACGGCGTATAACGACCATAACGACCATCGGAGCACAGGTGAGCAATGCCCAAACGCGTCATAGGATCGGTTCTGTGTGTTGCCCTTCTGCCGCTACCCGCGACGGGCCAAACCGTTGAAAATCGAGGCGACCAATTGGTGACGGCGGTCGCCGCCTGCCGCACGGAACCGCGCGCGGAGCAATTGGCGTGTTACGACCGGACCGCTGCGGCCCTTGTTGCGGCGCGCGATCACCGCGAGATCAGGATTGTCGATCGCGAGACCGTTCAGCGCGCCAAACGTTCGCTGTTCGGGTTCTCGTTGCCGCATCTCAATCTGTTCGGGACCGGCAAGGAAGACCCGCGCGCCGAATCCGACACCGATGTCCGCGAGATCACCAGTACCGTGACCTCGGCCCGGCAAGCCGGCTACGGATTATGGGCATTCAGCCTTGCCGAGGGCGGGGATTGGCAGTCGATCAGCGATCGCTCTGCCTTCGAACCCCGCAAGGGTGACTCGGTTACGATCAAGGCAGGGATGCTGGGCCATTACATCGCAAAGATCGGCACAGGCCGCGCGGTCGATGTGAAACGCATCCGCTGATTGCGCAGATCACCGCGGCAGTCGCTACGCGGCGCAGATCGCTGTGCACAAGGGAAGACGCGTTGCCGCGGCGTTCGACGCGCGCGGACCGCGGTCGACAGCGGATTGCGGCGTTTGCGTAGATCCCGGGGGCGGGCTATTTGCGTGCCGCCGCGCTCTGGTCGCGGATCGCCTTGAATTCGGAAGTCGCCTTCCAGCTCGGCCAGGTCGAAGCATTCGCCACCTCGCGACCGATCGTCAGCATCAGGTCGATATCCTGCTTGGCGCCGGCAAGATTCCAGTCGGGCGACCAGGCGTCGCACGCCTGGTGATAGCATTTGCCCGTATAGGCATCGATCCACGCCTGCCCCGCCGCGGCCCCGCCTTGCTCCAAGTCGGAGGCGCCGGCGATCCCCATCTGCAGCAGCACCGGAACGCCGCGCTTCGCCAGGCTGAAATGATCGGCGCGGTAGAACAGCCCGCGCTCGGGCAAACCCTCGGGGGTCACCCGGCGCCCCTGCGTCGCGGCGACGCGCGCCATGTCGTCCTGCAGGCTGTCCTGCCCGACGCCGACCAGGATCGCATCCTTCGCCTTGCCCGCGGTCTGCAGAATGTCGATCGTCAGGTTGGCCGCGGTCTTCTCGAGCGGATAGACGGGATGCGTCGCGTAATATTCGGACCCGAGCAGCCCGCGCTCCTCGGCGGTCCACAGCGCGAAGGCGATCGTGCGGCGCGGCGCGGGCTCGGCCTTGAGGATCCGCGCGATCTCGAGCAGCGCCGCGACGCCGAGCGCATCGTCATTGGCGCCACGCCGGATCGTCTGGCCCTCCGCATCGGGTGCACCGACGCCATACGCGTCCCAATGCGCGCCGAACATAACCGTCTGGTCGCGCGCGACCGTGCCCGGAATGCGCGCGAGCACATTGTGGCTTTCGACGATCTTATGCTCGACGGCGATCGCGGCGGAGAAGCTTGCACCCTTCAGCGCCACCGGGGTGAAGCGCTTTTGCCGCGCGGCCGCACGCAGCGCCGAAAGATCGAGCCCGGCGCTCTTGAACAAGGCGGTGGCGGCGTCACCCTGGAGCCAGCCCTGCAGCCGCAGGCTGGTGATCGCGTCCGGCGCCCGCGCGATGTCGTACGCTTCGCCCTGGCCGGAGACCACGACATTCCAGCCATAGCCTGCGCCGGCGGTATCGTGGACGATCAGCGCGCCGATCGCGCCACGCCGCGCCAGTTCCTCGAACTTGTAGGTCCAGCGTCCGTAATAGGTCATCGTCCGGCCACCGAACTTGCCGAACGCATCGTCGCCCTGCACGGCCTCGAAATCGGGATCGTTGACCAGCACGACGGCGACCTTGCCGTGGAGATCGACGCCCTTGAAATCGTCCCAGCCGCGTTCGGGCGCGCTGACGCCGTACCCGACGAAGACGAGCGGGGCCGCGTCGATCACCGCCCGGTCCTTGGGTTGCAGCGACCAGACATAGGCTTGTTCGCCCCGCGTCCAGCGTTGCTCCTGCCCGCCGACCGCCACGCCGAAGCGCGTGGTGTCGCCGAGCTTGGTCCGCAGCAGGGGGACGGTCTGCGTCCATGTCCCGTCTGCAGCACCGGGCTCGAGCCCGAGTGCCGCGAAACGCTTGACGAGATAGGCGATCGTCGCCGCCTCGCCCGGTCCGCCCGGCGCGCGGCCCTGGAACGCGTCCGACGACAGGTCCTGCACGCTCTTGGTGATCACGACGGTATCGACGCCTTGCGCCAGTGCCGGCGTCGCGGAAGCGAGCAGCGCGAGGATCGAAAGCGTCTTCAACATAGCAATGCCCCCAGCTGCCGGGACCGATCGCCCCGGCGAGTATCACGATCGTTCGATGTATCGGCGTCGGTCAGCCCGCATAGGCCTTGATCAGGTCGAACAGATAGTCGCGGCCCGAATAGACCGCCTTGACGATCGCGCGCTCGTTGAGACCGTGCGTGCCATTCCCGTCGGGGTCGCCATAGGTGCCCGGCGGGCCGTAGACCGGAATGCCGATCGCCTCGAGGAAAATGCCGTCGGTCGCGCCGGTCGACATCATCGGGCTCAGCGGCACGCCGGGGTAATATTTTGCGAGCAGTGCCTTTGCCGGACCGATGATCTTCGGGTCGAGCGGCACCGGCTTGGCGACCGGCCCGCGACTGTCGGTCTGCTTCACCGTAAGCGCGGGATCGGCGGCGACCTTCGCGAGCTGGTCGCGCACTGCATCGGGCGAAACGCCTGGGAAGATGCGGCAATTGATGTTGGCGCCGGCGCGCTGCGGCAGCGCATTGTTGGCATGGCCGCCGTCGAGCAGCGTCGCGACGCACGTCGTACGCAGCATCGAGTGATAGCTCTTGTCGGTATCGACCAGCGCGAGCGCGGCGGTATCGGCCGGGTTGGCGGCGAGCGCGATCATCGCGCGCCCCATCGCATCGCCGCGCGCGGCGCCGGCATTGCGGAAATACGCCTTGGTCGTGTCGGTCATCATCACGGGGAAATCATAGCCGCGCAGCCGGACCAGGGCGTCGGACAGCTGGTAGATCGCGTTTTCCTTGACCGGTGCAGAGCTATGGCCGCCCGGATTGGTCGCCTCGATCCGGTAATTGATCGCGGTCTTCTCGCCGACGTGGAGCGTCGAGATGACGAGCTTGCCATGCCCGTCGCTGCGCCCGCCGCCGCCCTCGTTGAGCGCGAATTCGGCGGCGATGAGATCGGGCTTGTTCGCCGCGAGCCAGGAGGCGCCGTTGAACGCCCAGCTCGTCTCCTCGCCACAGGTCAGCGCGAGCTTGATCGTCCGCTTGGGGCGATACCCCTGCTGCTTGAAGCGGAGCAGGCTGTCGACCCAGATCGCGTCGAGCGCCTTCATGTCGGCGGTGCCGCGGCCGTAGAAATAGCCGTTTTCCTCGATCAGCGTGTATGGGTCGCGCACCCAATCCTCGCGCTTGGCCACGACCACGTCGATATGGCCGAGCAGCAACATCGGCTTCACCGTCTTCGAGCTGCCCGGATAGACGATGACGAGCCCGCCCTCCTTGGGGTGATCGGGGACCGAGAAAGGCGTGATCTGCGCGTCGGTAAACCCTGCCGCCCTGAAACGTTCGGCGACCTTGCCGGCAAGCGCGGTGCAGCTGCCCGTCGTGATGCTGGTGTCGGTCTCGACCATTTCCTTGTAGAGCGCACGGAACGCCTGCTGGTCCGGCCGCAGCGTTTGCGCCGCGCCGGGTTGCGCCGCGAACAGGCTCGTCAGAGTCGCCAGACCGATGGCGACCGTTGCGGCATTCTTCATGTGACTTCCCCCGTCCTTGGCATCTCTCGCCACCACTATGGCAGCCTCGACGCGATCGGGAAGCCACCGCGGAAGGATCTTTCTGCGAGGGCTGAATTTTTTGCGCGGCCAATGCAGTCGCCGCTCCCTCCGCGAAAGAGCGCAATCGATAAGCTCGCCTCCGCATGCAGGCCGATCTCCGCCTCGGTGAGCACAAAGACCAACATGCGCCAATATGGCAGCGGGGAACGACGCCAAGGGGGTGCGATACTGCCACTCGCGCTCGTGACCTGCTCTGCGGCGATCGACTTCGAGCGAGCGCAGCCCTGGACGGCGCTGTGCAGCGATGCGATCAAGGCGGCGTCGGCAGCGCGGGCATCGGCACCGAGGCTGGGATCGCGCTGGTCACGGGCGGATTGGGATAATATTGCGTGCCGAGTTGCACGTTCATCGCCGCCGCGGTGCCGCTGATCAGCGCGATCAGTTTGAGCGATTCATCCAGGCCGGAGGCGATGCCGCCGCCGGTCAACCGGTTGCGATCGACGACGGTGCGCGCGATCACTTGAGCCGAGCTTTCGCTGGGGCGACATTCGAAGCGTGACTGCGGTTCTGCGGGGGGGGCGGGAACATGGCTCGCAGCTCGACGCCGCCCTCCCCTTCCCTCAGACCAAAGCCGGCGCCCACGGCTCGATCTCCTGACCGCCGAAAATACGCGAACGCGGCAGATCGAATATGAAGTACGGATTGAGCATCGGTGGCGCGCCTGCGGCATCCAGGCGCGCCTGCTGCTCGGCGCTGAAGACGATGTCGAGCGCGGCGATGTTTTCCTTCAGCTGTTCAGGTCGGCTCGCCCCCACCAGGACGGACGAGACGCCACCGCGCGCCGCGACCCAGGCCAGCGCGACCTGCGCCATCGGACGACCGATTTCAGCCGCAACCGAGCGCACCGCGTCCACCACCGTAAAATTCTGTTCGGTGAACAGCATGCCACCAAAGGGATTGTCGCCATTCAGGCGGCCGTCGCTCCCGTTGACCGCGGCCACGCCGGCACGGTTGGGCAGGCTTCCCGCGGGACCGGCCTCGGCGATCTTCTCGCGGCCGTATTTGCCGGTCAGCATGCCGGCCGCCAATGGGCTCCAGGCGACGAGGCCCAGCCCGAGCGCCTGCCCGGCAGGCATCACGTCCAGTTCGACGCCGCGATCGATCAGCGAATAGGAATATTGCAGGCCGATCGGCTCGGGCAGACCATGCGCGCGGGCAAGCGTCGCGATCTGCGCGGCGTACCACGCCGGCGCATTGGAGAAGCCGTAATACAGAATGTCACCACGCCGGACCGCGTCGGTCAGCGCGCGGAGCACTTCCTCGGGCGGTGTCGTTCGGTCCCAGACGTGCGTCCAGTACATGTCGATGAAATCGGTGCCGATCCGGCGCAACGATCCTTCGATCCCGTCGCGGATATTGCGCGCCGAATTGCCGCCAGCGAGCGGCGTCCCGTCGGTCCGCGGGAAGCCCGATTTGGTCGCGATCACCATCCGGTCGCGGTTTCCCCGTTCGGCGACAAAGCGGCCGAGCATCGCCTCGCTCTCCCCGCCGGAATAGACGTCGGCGGTATCGGCGAAATTGCCGCCGGCCTCGATATAGGCGTCGAAGATCGCGCGTGACGTCGCTTCGTCAGCGCCCCACCGCCCAGCGCCGAAGGTCATCGTGCCGAGGGCAAGCGGGCTGACGGTCAAGCCGGAGCGTCCGAGCGTCCGATAGGTGGCGAGGGTCATTGCTGTTGCTCCTTGAAAGGTCTGCCCCCGGAGATAAACCTTGTTCGCCGCCGGATTAGCCCTCATCTGCGACAAGGGCTTGTGAAGGAAATGCAGCAATGAAGCGTGGCGACCTCGACGATCTGGTTGCCTACGCGGCGGTCGCACGTGCGCGAAGCTTCACCCGTGCGGCGGCCGAACTCGGTCTCTCGCCCTCGGCGCTCAGTCACGCGATGCGCAGCCTCGAAGCGCGATTGGGGGTCCGCCTCCTCGCGCGCACGACACGCAGCGTTGCGCCGACCGCGGCCGGCGAGCGCCTGCTGCGCTCGCTCGACCCGGCGCTGGCGGAGGTTGCGCGCGGATTGTCGGCGCTGGCCGACTGGCGCGGTGTCCCATCGGGCGCCATCCGGCTGACGACGTTCGGCTATGCCGCGCGCACGATATTGGCGCCGACTTTGCCACGTTTCCTGCGCGAGCATCCCGACATATCGGTCGAGGTGATCGTCGAGGATCGGCTGGTCGATCTCGTGGCGGGCGGCTTCGACGCGGGGATCCGGCTGGGCGAGACGGTCGATCTCGACATGGTGGCGGTGCCGGTAGGCCCTTCGCTGCGCACACTCGTGGTCGGCACGCCGGGCTATTTCGAGGGCCGCCCCCGGCCCGCGTCCCCCGCCGATCTGGAGGGGCACAATTGCATCAACTACCGGCTGCTCGGCGGGGGTGGCCTGCTTCCCTGGGAATTCGAGCGCGACGGGCGTGACATCAAGTTTCGCCCGGGCGGACAGCTTATCGTGAACGACGAGCATCTGGCGGCCGCCGCGGTCCGAGCGGGCGCGGGGCTGGGGTATATGTTGGATCACGATGTCGCGGCGGAGATCGCCGATGGCCGGCTGATCCAAGTTCTCGAATCCTGGTGCCCCGCCTTCCCCGGCTGCCACCTCTATTACCCCAGCCGACAGGTCACGCCGGCATTGCGCGTGTTGATCGATCGGCTCCGCTGGACTTCCGTTAGCGAAGAGGCCGCCGCCGTCGCTGTCGGCGCGTAGGCGGACGCATGTGATCCAGCGGCGGCATCACACCGCTCTGTCTGGGTCGCGAAAGCCGACCTTCGACGGCCCGCCGGTGATCATCGGCTCGAGCACAATCCGCGTTTATCGCCGCGACAGCACGCTGCTCGACACGATCGACACTGCGGCGAACATCGTCACCACCTGAGGCGCAGCCCGGAGCGCTCGGCGGCGCCAATACCGAGATCGACAAGATCGGCAACCGCGTGCCGAGCCTGGCGCACTATCGCTACACCGATGATCGGTTGGTCAGCGCCGAGGGCAAGGTCGCGAAGAGCAAGCTGAACGGCGGCGTGTTCGCCAACGACACCGCTGGGAGCTTCCGCATGAAGTCCGCGCCGACCTCAACCACCAATCATCGTCGACGACGACGGACCGTCCGAGATACCCGATACCAATGCGCGATCGAGGACCGCGTTCAAACACCCCGTGCGTTGCGACACGATCACGATGCGGAGCGCGTGCTATGGAACAGCTGCAGAAGGTTCAGCGCATCGCCAAGTGCAGCCGAGGACGCGGTGTTATCGAACACGCACCATGCCGGCCGCCCCGCAGCAAGGTCTGCTGCGATCGCGTTGGCATAGAAGCGCAGGCGCGCCTCCCCATAGGCCGATCGGTACATCACAGGCGAGCCGTGCAACCTCCAATAGCTCAAACCGCGCCAGCCCCCCGGGCGGCCCGCCTCGGGGATCCGGGCAGGATCCGCGGCCACGCGCGCCACCCGCCGTTCGGTCATCAACGCGTCGGCCTCGGGCGAGAACCAGCTCGGGTGACGCGGCTCGCATACGATCTGCGTTTCGTTCCGGGACGACAGCGCTTCGAGGAAGCGCGCGACCACGTCCGCGTCGAAGGCCAGGCTCGGCGGGAGCTGCAGGAGGAGAACGGCCAGCTTGTCGCCGAGACCCGTGGCTTCATTCAGAAACCGATCGAGCCGATCCGTCGTATCGACCAATCGTCGAACATGACTGATGTCCTTCGGGATCTTGACGGCGAAGCGGAAGCCATCCGGCACCGATGCCGCCCAGCGTTCCCATGTCGAGCGCCGATGCGGCTTGTAGAAAGAGGAGTTCACCTCCACGCAGGGCAGCGTTGCCGCATACCGTTGCAGCGCCGTTCCCGCTTGCGAGAGCAATGGGCGATCGAGGGCCGGGATGGCCCAGCCTGCGGTTCCGATCAGCGGCGACATGGGAAAGATATTCTTCACGCGCTCGCCTTTCCCGGTCCGAAATGAAGGGCGCGACCGGTCGGGGCCGAGTCACCGCAGTCGCAGGAAGTACGACAGTGCGGTGAGTGCGGTATCCGCGAAGCGGTCATAGATGACGCGAGCGGCAGCAGCGATGACCGGCTGGCGATCGCGTCCACCCCGCGCAAAGACCGCGACGGCAACGCGGTGGCCGTCCGGCATGGTGATGAACCCCACGTCATTCGTGACGCCGTCGAGTGTGCCAGTCTTGTCCTCGACCGGGGTACCAGCGGGCAGCATCGCGCGGATGCGGCGTGTGCCCGTCTCGCATCGGCGCATCAGCTCGAACAGAAAGGCGCGGCTTTGCGCCGACAACACTGCCCCACTGTCGAGCTTGTGCAAGAGCGCGACCATGGCGACCGGCGTGGCGACATCCTTGCTGTCGGCCAGGTGGCCGCGCTCCCGAAGCAGCTGGTCGATGGTGCGGTCGACGCGGATGCCGACGATATTGTGCGACGAGAGCCACTGCTGTACCGCAACCGGGCCACCGAGCGCCGCCAGCACCTGATCGGCGGCGTGATTGTCGCTCCGCACGATCATCAGCTCCAGGACTTTCGCGGCAGAGCGGCCGAGGACCATATCGCCGAGGCTCCTTCGGCCTTGATCGACCTCGGCGAGATAGGCTGCTGCGATGGCGATCTTGACCGTGCTCGCCATTGGAAACGGCGTGTCGCCGTTGATCGCCACGGTCGAGCCGTCGCGCAGGTCGAGCGCGGCAATGCCATATTGCCCCGAATTCGCCGCGACCAGCATGCTCAGCTGACGCTCGAGCCCGATAAGCTCGGGCGAGCTCGCGGCCGCAGGGGTCGGGACGAGGAGGCTCGCGACGAGACCGGAAACAAGCAGGTGCGAAAGCGGAAATGCGCGCATCAATCGTCCTTAAAGCCGTGTCGACCAGCGGCGGGCCCATGCTAACTCGAAAACACGAACATCATATTGCACGCCGGCGATGAACGGCCAACCGGATGCTAAAGGCAGGTGTTCGGTGCATCCTCGGCATCGCCGCGCGTTCACCCGCCGCCGATCGAAACCTGCCCCCACCCGTCGTCCTGGCAAAGACCAACGACCCGCGTTTTCACGTCCGTGGGAACAGGCGGTTGGGCGGTTGGTTACCGCAGCTGGATCCCCAGCCAGAAACACCCACCGAATGTCTCCTGACTCAGCCAGTGCGGGCATCGCGCGAGAAAGTCTGGCCATAGCCGACCTGACGATCGCCTATACCGATAGCGGTCCGCGCGACGGCCCGGTGGTGCTGCTGATCCACGGCTGGCCCGACGATGCGACGAGTTGGACCTCGGTCGCACGCCAGCTCAACGACACGGGCCTGCGCACGATCGTGCCGACCTTGCGCGGTTTCGGCGAGAGCCGCCTGCTCGGTCACGCCCCGCGCACGGGCAACAGCGCGATGCTGGCGATCGACATGATCGCGCTGATCGACGGCCTCGGCATCGACCGGTTCATGGTCGCGGGGCATGACTGGGGCTCGAACACCGCCGAGGCGCTCGCGGTGGGCTGGCCCGACCGCGTCGAACGGATGGCGATGCTGGCAACCCCGTCGCGGCTCGGCGGCATGCCCACCCCCCCTTCGAGCAGGCGCAGCGGCAATGGTATCACTGGTTCATGGCGACCGCGCGCGGGGAGCAAGCCGTACGCGACGACCGCAAAGCGTTCGCGCGGCTGCATTGGGTCAATTGGTCGCCATCGGGATGGTTCGACGAAGCCACATTCGACTCCGTCGCGCGGTCGTTCGACACGCCCGATTGGGTCGACGTCACGCTGCACAGCTATCGCGCGCGCTGGGGTGAAGCCGAACCCGACCCGCGCAGCCAATGGCTCGAGGACAAGGTCAAGGCGACCGCCACGCTTTCGCTGCCGACGCTCTATTTCCAAGGCGCGCTCGACGGCGTGAACCCGCCCTCGGCCAGCGTGAGCGTTCCGGCGAAGTTCAGCGGGCCGTTCGGCGTGGTCACGCTGGCGGGCGTCGGGCACTTCATCCAGCGCGAGCATCCGGACGCGGTCGCGCGGCACCTCCTTCACCTGTTCACTGGCGACCCCGCCACCCTGAGCGACACCACGGACCGGAGCCTTATCATGACCAAAGCCAAACCCGTCCTCGCCGGGCTCGCTGCCGCCGGCGTGATCGCCGCAGCGGCGTTCGGCGCCACTGCTTATGCCCAGGCGCGCGGCGCGCTGACGCAGGAAGCGCAGTTCGATCATCAGGTAACGGGCGTCGCGGTGACCGAGGACGGCAGGCGCTTCGTCAATTTCCCGCGCTGGACCGATGACGCGCCGGTCTCGGTCGCCGAAATCCTGTCCGACGGGACGCTCGAGCCCTATCCCGATGCCAAATGGAACAGCTGGCGCAACGCCAGGGCCAACGAGCTATCGGTCGCCGACCATTTCGTCTGTGTCCAGTCGATCGTCCCCGACGGCCATGGCAATCTGTGGGTGCTCGATCCCGGTGCGCCGGGCAACGAGAAAATCCTCGAAGGCGCGCCCAAGCTGGTCAAGATCGATCTCGCGAGCAATCGCGTCGTCAAGGTGATCGCAATCCCCGGCGATGTCGCGCTGCAGGGCACCTATCTCAACGACATCCGCTTCTCGCCCGACGGCCGCACCGGCTATATCACCGACAGCGGGACGCGCGGCGCGATCATCGTCGTCGATCTCGACAGCGGCAAGAGTTTCCGCGCGCTCGATGGTCACCCCTCGACGCAGATCGACAAGACGGTGACGGTCGAGATTGACGGCAAGCCGCTGGTACGCCCCGATGGCCGCCAGCCCGCCTTCGCGTCCGACGGCATCGCGATCTCGAACGACGGCGCGACGCTGTATTATCAGGCGCTGACGGGCAAGACGCTCTACAGCATCAGCACGGCGAAGCTCCGCGCCGAGGTCAGCGAAACCGATCGCGCGCAGGCCGTCGTGAAAGTCGCGACGACGCATGTCGCCGACGGTCTGTGGATGAGCAAGGCGGGCGTCCTGTACCTCACCTCACCCACCCATTATTCGATCACGCGACTGGCAGGGAGCCGGGTTGAGCCGGTGCTGACCGACAAACGGCTCCGCTGGCCCGACACCTTCTCCGAAGGGCCGGACGGTCGGATCTACGTCACCGCCAGCCACATTCAGGACACGCAGTGGTTCACGCCCGGTGCGCCGCCGTCGATCCGCACGCAGCTCTTCTCCTTTGCGCCGGTGACGAAGTGACGCTCGTGCTCAAGCCGCTCGCCGAGCAGGTCATGGTCATCACGGGCGCAAGCTCGGGGATCGGGCTGGTCGCCGCGAAGCTCGCCGCCGCGCGCGGGGCGAAGGTCGTCCTCGTCGCGCGCAACGACGCATCGCTCACCGAGGCGGTCGAGGCGATCCGTGCCGCCGGCGGCGACGCCATCTCTGCGGTCGCCGATGTCGGCGATATCGCCGCAGTCCGTGCCGCCGCGGCAAAGGCGGTCGGGCATTACGGTCGCATCGACACCTGGGTCAACGACGCCGGCAGCGCGATCTACGCCAAGCTCGTCGACACCCCGCTCGACGAGCATCAGCGGCTGTTCCAGACCAACTATTTCGGCGTGGTCCACGGCGCGCTGACGGCGATCCCATATCTGCGCGATACGGGTGGCGCGATCATCACCGTTGGATCGATCGCGTCGGATCTGCCGTCGCCGATCCTCAGCGCCTATGCCGCGTCGAAGCACGCGGTGAAGGGCTTCGTCGATGCGCTGCGCATGGAGCTGACGGCGGACGCGGTGCCGATCGCGATAACGCTGATAAAGCCGGCGGGAATCGACACGCCGATCGCGCAGCATGCCGCCAACCATGTCGATGGCGAGGCGCTGATCCCGGCACCGGTCTACGATCCGGCGCTGGTGGCCGAGGCAATTCTCGATGCGGCGGAGCATGTCCGCCGCGATATTACGGTGGGGGGCGCGGGACGATTGCAGGTCTTGCTCGGCACGCATTTCCCCGCGCTGCTCGACAGGCTCGCAGGGGTGATGATCCCGGCAATGTCGGACAAGACGCGTCCCAAGACCGAAAGCACGACGCTGTTCGAACCCGAACAGCGCGGGCAGGAACGCTCTGGCGTCCAACCCGGTCGGAAGACTAGCGTCTATACGGCCGCCGAGCGCCATCCGATCGCGCTCCGCAGCATTGCGTTGGCGGGCATCGCGGGTGCGACGTTGCTGGCGTTCCGGCGATCCAGAACGCGCAAATGAGCTGACGCGCGGCGAGCCGGGGGCGGAGTTCGCGACGGCGCGGCCGCGAGGATGAAGCATCGGCGCCGCGCCGACCGCGCGATCGGCTAGCCGAAATTGAGGGCGACATGGCGCAGAAAGGCATCGATGCCGGTCATGTCGGCTGCACCCGGCGTAGGAGCGTGTGGCGTGGTCCGCGGGAAAGCGCCATAACCGGCGAACAGACAGTGCCACGACAGGGCGCTGTAATAGCCGCCGATACCCTGCGCGGCGATTTCGGCCTCGAGTTCGCCGCCAGTGAACCAGCACGTGATGATCGCCTTGAGCGAGTCCGACAGCGCAGTGTTGGCGGCGTTGTCGCGCCAATAGGGTGTGTCGGATCGGCCGTTCATCCGATAATGCGCGACGATATAGTCGCGGATGCCGTCATAGCGCGCGGCGATGCGGGCGTTGAACGCGGCGCGGTTCTGCGGGGAGAAGCCGCCTGCGCTCCAGGCGCGGATGAAGCCTTCGACGGTTGCCTGGACGATGTGCAGCGCGGTCGCCTCAAGCGGTTCGATGAACCCCTGCGCCAGCCCGATCGCGAGGCTGTTGCTGACCCAGCTCTCGGCGACGCGCCCGACCTTCATCGACAGGTGCCGCGCTGTGCCGGCATCACCCACGCCGAGATGCGCGCGCAAGTCGCGCTCCGCCTCCTCGCGCGCGCAATAGCGCGAGGCGTAGACATAGCCGTTGCCCGTCCGGCTGGTGAGCGGAATGTCCCACACCCAGCCGTTGCCGAGCGCGGTCGCCCGCGTAGCGGTGGCGCGGCCGCCCGGATCGGACGGGGTCGGCATCACCACCGCGCTGTCGTTGAAGAGGGTCTCGCCGAACGAGCGGAAGGGTACGCCGAGCGCGGCCTGGTGGATCGCCGAGCGGAACCCACTGGCGTCGACGAACAGGTCGCCCGCGATCCGCTCGCCGCCCTCGGCGACGAGATCCGTGACCGATCCCTCGGCGACCGCGACCTCGACGATGCGCCGCTCGAGATGCCGCACGCCCTGCCCGACCGCATGATCGCGCAGGAAGGCGCCGACCAGATGCGCATCGAAATGATAGCCGTAGGACGGCCCGAGCGGAAAATGCTCGGGCGCGATCGGGGACAGCCGCGCCGCCGCAAGCCGCGACGACAGGAAGAAGCGATCGGGATGCGCCCACACATCCTGCCCGTGGCGCCGCCGCCGCGTCGCATCGAAGAAGGCGGGCGCGGTGTGGAGATCGAGCGGCCCGGGAAAGGGGTGGAAGTAGCTTTCGAAGCCCGGCCGGTCCGACCAGCCGTGAAACGCGATGCCGTTCTTGTAGGTGGCGTTGCAGGCGGGCATCCATGCGATTTCGGCGATGCCGAGCGTGTCGAAGAACGCCTTCAATTGCGGCGTCGAACCTTCCCCGACGCCGATGATGCCGATGTCGGGGCTTTCGACCACCGTCACCTGCGCGCGACCCGGCCAGGCGTTGGCGAACAGGTTCGCCGCCATCCACCCGGCCGTCCCGCCGCCGAGGATGACGATCCGGCCCGGCCCCTGCCCCGACCTGGGCACTGTCACCGCAGCAGCCAGCCGAGAATGTCGTCCATCCGCGCGGCCCAGGCGTTTTCCTCGTGCGCCGCGCCGGGATAGGCGCGGCTTTCGAAATCGCGGCCCTTCCGCCACCCGAGCGCGACGAGATCTGCGTCGATCAGCGCCTGGAACGGCGGATAGGATGCGTCGAGCGTCTGGTCGCCATGATCCATCCACAGCCGCCGCCCCGCCGGCTTGCTGAGATGCTGCGTCAGATACGCCTTCCACAGCGCGGGGCGTTCGTCGCCTGGCAGGAGCTTGAGCCCGAAGGTCAGCGGCCAGTGCGTCGACACGCAGCCCGCGCGGCCGAACACCTGGGGCCGCTCGACAAAGGCGTAGCACGAGATCAGCCCGCCCATGCTCGACCCGATCACCGCGGTATGCGCGGCGTCGGTGCGCGTGCGATAGCTGCGGTCGATCAGCGGCTTCAGCTCGTCGGTGAGGAAGCGCAGATAGGCATCGCCGGTCAGCGGCCCCTTGGCCGAGCTGTCGATATCGGCCTGCAGCCCGGGCGACGCCATCGCGTACAAACGCTTCGGAAAATATTGGCGATAGCGCGCTTCGCCCGGCTGATCGATGCCGACGATGATGACGGGCGCGATCCGGTGCGCCGCGACGAGCCGCAGCACCGATCTGTCCGCCGCCCACACCTTGTCGTAGCTCGAGCGCTTGCGATCGAACAAATTCTGCCCGTCGTGCATATAGACGACGCCGTAGCGCTGCCGCCCCGCGTCGTACCCCGGCGGCAGCCAGATCGTGACGCGCGGGGCTACGATATTGACCGAAGGCGCCGCCGCGATCGTGACGAAGCGCCCGGCATCCTGCGCCGCCGCCGGCGCGATCGTCGCGACCAGCGCGAGCAGCGCCGCCAGCAGCGCGCGGATCACCGCTTCCCCGCCACGAAGCGCACCGCCGCGCCGCCGCCGGGGGCGAGCGGCAGGCTGAGCGTGTCCCCACGCCGCAGCGTCCGCGTCTCGATCACCATCGCGTGGCGCTTGTCGGTGCGGTAATCGGCATCGGGCGCGTCGCGATAGATTTGCGCGGTGTAGCTGCGCCCGGCGTCGAGGAAGTCGAGCGGGATCGTCAGCGTGCGCGCATTCTCGTCGGTGACGCTGCCGAGATACCAGTCGGCCGACCGCCGATCCTTGCGCGCGATCGTCACATAATCGCCGACCTCGCCGTTGAGCACGCGCGTGTCGGACCAGTCGGTCGGCACGTCGTGGATGAACTGGAAGGCGGCGCGATGCTCGGCATAATGTTCGGGCGTATCCGCCGCCATTACGACGGGCGAATAGAGCACGACGTAGAGCGCCAATTGCTTCGCCTCGGTCGACAGCAGATCGCTATTGTCCGACCCCTTGAGGCTCAGCACGCCGGGGGTGAAATCCATCGGCCCCTCGAGCATCCGCGTGAAGACGAGGTTGGCCTCATGCTCGGGCGGGTTCTTGCCGGGCCAGCTGTTATATTCCATCCCGCGCGAGCCCTCGCGCGCGACCCAATTGGGATAGGTGCGGCGCAGACCCGTATCCTTGACCGGCTCGTGGCTGTCGATCGCGACATGGTATTTCGCCGCGGTGGTGACGACGCGCTGGTAATGGTTCACCATCCACTGCCCCTCGTGCCATTCGCGGTGCTGGCTGCCGTCGGGATCGACGCGCTCGATCTGGCCGGCGTCGGTGACGTACCCCGTCTTGATCACCGGGATGCCGTGGTCGCGCGCATAGCCGAACGACCGGTCGAGCTGGCTGTCGTAATGGCTCGCCGAACCGCCGGTCTCGTTATGCCCGATCAGATAGACATGCTTCGCCTTGGCGTAGCGCTTGAGTTCGGCGGCATCGAAATCGGGGGTCGGCTGGTCGAACTGCATGGCGTTGCCGTTGCCGAACCAGTCGCCGTCCCAGCCGACGTTCCAGCCCTCGACCAGCACGCCCGGAATCTTGTTGGCGCTCGCGAAATCGATGTAGGTCTTCACTTTCGCGGTGGTCGCGCCGTGGTTCGGCCCGGTCGCCCAGCTCCATTTGCCGGTGATCATGTTCCACCACACGCCGACGAACTTGCCGGGCTTGACCCAGCTGACGTCGCCGAGCTTGTTGGGCTCGTTGAGGTTGAGCTCGAGGTGGCTCATGTACAGGCCCGGCGCGTCGTCGGCGATGATCAGCGTGCGCCACGGCGTGGTGAACGGGCCGGTACGCGTCACCTTCGGCGCGCCGGCGCCGGGGGTGAGCACCGCCTTCAACGTATTGCTGTCGCCGACCTTGGCGACCGCCATGCCGGCATAATCGACCAAGGCCGCCTCGTGCAGCGCGACGTGCGTGCCGCTGGCGAGCTTCAAGGTGATCGGCGTGGCGGCGGTGCCGACGCCGCGCAGCGGGGTGCGATTGTACAGATATTCCTCGCGATTCCATTCGAACGCGGGCTTCCACCAGGCGGTCGCGTCCTCGGCGAAGGCGAACTGCGTCAGCTCCTCGGCGATGTTGATGGTCTTGAGATTGGGCTGTTCGGGGAATTCGTAGCGGAAGCCGACGCCATCGTCCTGCAGCCGGAACACGACGTCGAGGATGCGCTGCGCGCCGTCATTCTCCTGCAGGCGGACGCGGAGTTCGGTGTGGTTGTCGCGGATGCTCTGCCACTCGCCCCATGGCTGGGTCCAGGTCGAGTCGGCGGCGCCGCGCTTGACCGAGACGATGTGGAGGTGCCGGTCGAGCTTGGGCGCGTCGGTGAACAGGAAGCCGAGCCGCGACGGGGTGACGATCGTCTCGCCCTTGCGGACGATCGCATAGGTCGCATGGCCTTCGCCGTCGGTCGCGACGGTTACCTGGATGCGGCCGTCGGGCGAGGTCGCGCTGGCGCTCGGGATCGCGGCGGCGGGCTGGGGCTTGATCGTCTCGTTGGTGACCGCGGGCGCGGGCTTGTCCTGCGCCGTGGCGGCAGTGGCGGTGGCGGTGGCGAGCAGCGATACGGCCATCGCCAGGAGATATTTGGAGGTCATTGGATACCCTTTTCCGCGATCAGGGCGGCAAAGCCGCCCAGACGCCATGCCTGCACGTCGTTGACCGACGCAAGATGTGTCCAGCGCGATCGATCGGCGGGCGGCCACTCGATCGCGTCGGGTCCGATATTGTAGATGCAGAGCAGATGCTGCTCGGCGGAGATGCGCTCGAACACGAGCAGCGTGGCGCGCGCCTCGATCACGCGAATGTCCCCGCCGCGCAGCGCCGGGTTGGCGTCGCGTAGCTGCAGCAGGTGCCGCGTCAGCTGGAGGATCGAGTCCCGGTCAGCCTCCTGCCGGTCGACCGCGAGCGCCGCATGGTCGGGACCGAGCGGGAGCCACGGCTCGACGCTCGAAAAGCCGAGCTGCGGCGCGCTTTCGGCCCAGGGCATCGGCGTCCGCGCGCCGTCGCGGCTGAGCGTGAGCGGCCAGTTGGCGATCGCCTCGGGATCCCGCAACCGGTCGAAGGGCACGTCGACCTGCGTCAGGCCGAGCTCTTCGCCCTGATACAGAAAGATGTTGCCGCGCAGCGCGATCAGCAGCAGCAGCTTGAGGCGTGCGAAAGCGGCCATCCCGTCCGGCCCCGCCCAGCGCGACAGCGCGCGCGGCGCGTCGTGATTCTCGAACGCCCAACTCGGCCAGCCCATCTCGGGCACATCGGGCCATTGCTCGACCGCGTCGCGCACCAGCGCCGGGGTCAGCGTCGGCGCATAGAGGAAGTTGAAGCCGTACGCGCTGTTGAGCCGCTGCTCGCCGCGCGTGAACGCCTTCATCTCGGGCTCGGCATCCGCCCCGCCGACCTCGGCCACGGTGAAGATGCCGTCATAGCGATCGGTCAGCGCGCGCAGCCGTTCGAGGAACAGCGGAATGTCGGGGTGCGACTGGTTGTGGACGTGGAGCTGGAAATCGAACGACCGCGTGCGCACGCCGTTGGTGTCGGGCGCGGGCGGGTTGTCGCGCAGTTCGGGGTCGCACATCGCGAAGTTGATCGCGTCGATGCGGAACCCGTCGACGCCGCGATCGAGCCAGAAGCGCGCGACGTCGAGCACCGCATCCTGCGCCGCCAGCGAGTGCAGATTGAGCTGCGGCTGTGCGCTCAGGAAATTGTGCATGTAATATTGCCCGCGGCGCGCATCCCAGGTCCAGGCCGGGCCGCCGAATACCGACTGCCAATTGTTGGGCGGCGAGCCGTCGGGCTTGGCGTCGGCCCAGACGTACCAGTCGGCCTTGGGATTGTGCCGGTCGGCGCGGCTTTCGGTGAACCAAGCGTGCTCGTCCGAGGTGTGCGAATAGACCTGGTCGATGATCACCTTGAGCCCGAGCGCATGCGCGCGCGCGACCATCGCGTCGAAATCGGCGAGCGTGCCGAAGATCGGGTCGACCGCGCGATAATCGGCGACGTCATAGCCGAAATCCTTCATCGGCGAGGCGAAGAAGGGCGACAGCCAGATGCCGTCGACACCGAGTGCTGCGACATGATCGAGATGCGCGGTGATCCCGGGGAGATCGCCGATCCCGTCGTCGTTCGAATCGGCGAAGCTGCGCGGATAGATCTGGTAGATCGCCGCGCCGCGCCACCAATCAGGGGCTTCGGCGGGAGCGGGGGACGGGTCGATCGGACGGGTGCTCATTGCGCGGTGCAGATCACATAATCGAGGGGAGGAATGGCGAGCGCGAGGCTGCCGGGCGCCCCCGGCGTGGCGGGGCATTGGCCGTGGCGCGCGGTGAAGGCGGTCGAGCGCGTCTCGACCAGCACGTGCGCGTCGATCGGCGCGGTCGAGGTGTTGAACGCGAGCAGCACTTCGCGCCCGGTTGCCGGGTCGAAGCGCGAGACCGCGAACAGGCCGGGCTTGTCGCCATAGGCGCGCAGCACCTGCTTGCCGCGGCGCAGCGCCGGCAGCTCGACGCGCAGCTTCGCGAGCGTGGCGATCGCGCGGTACAACGGATGCGCGGGATCGAAGCTGTCGGTCGCGGTCGTCTTGGTCGTGCCGAGCAGATGGTTGGCATTGTAGCTTGCGACCTTGCTCGCGAACATGTCCTCGCGCGCATCCTGGTCGCCGCCGGTGCCGACGAAGCCCTGCTCGTCGCCCGAATAGATCGTCGGCACGCCGCGCAGCGTCAGCAGCATCGCATGGCCGAGGATCACGCGCTTGAGCAGCTCGGCGTCGCTCGCCTGCGGGAAGCCTTTCTTGACGAACAAGGCGAAGCGGCCGTTGTCGTGATTGCCGAGGAAGGTCGGCAGCTGCTGCGCCGCCGCCGCGCCGCCTTCGTAGAGCGGATCGGCGAAGAACAGGCGGTTGAGTTCCTCGGTGCCAGCATTGCCGCCGACGGTATCGATCACCGCGCGGCGGAAGGCGAAGTCGAGCACTGCGGGCAAGCCGTCGACGCGGGTATGCTCGGCGAGCCGCGCGGGGTCCATGTCGCCGGTCGAAACCTCGCCGAAGATGTGGAAGTTGGGGATCCCCCTGGCGGCGGCGCGCGCCTTCATCGCGGGCACGAACGCCTGCCAGAATTCCGGATTGACGTGCTGCGCGGTGTCGATGCGGAAGCCGTCCACGCCGAAGCGGTCGATCCAGTCGCCGAAGATCTGGATCATGCCCGTCACGACGCGCGGGTTCTCGGTCATCAGATCGTCGAGCCCGGAGAAATCGCCGAGCGTCGAACTCTCGCCCGCGAAGGTCGAATCGCCGCGGTTGTGGTAGAGCGTGACGTCGTTGAGCCAGGCCGGGGTCTTGGCCTTGGCCTCGCCTGCGGGGATATACGGCGTATAGGCGTAGTTCGGATCGGTCAGCCGCGCGAAATTCGCAGCACTCCCGTCGCCCTCGCCAGCGAAGCCCGGGTTGATCGGCGCACCGGTCAGCCCGCCGCGGCGCGTGTAGGGATGGTCCGCGCGCGAGCGATAGGCGCAATACTGGTCGGGCACGCACTCGCGATATTTGATCACGTCGGCGGTGTGGTTGATGATGATGTCCATATAGACCTTCATCCCGCGCGCATGCGCCGCATCGACCAGCGCCTTGAAATCGGCGTTGCTGCCGAGATGCGGGTCGACCTGCGTGAAGTCGGTGATCCAATAGCCGTGATAGCCCGCCGACTCCGCGCCCTTGGCGCCCTGCACCGGCTTGTTCTTGAACACCGGGCCGACCCACAGCGCGGTCGCGCCGAGCCCCTGGATATAGTCGAGCCGCCGGGTCAGGCCCTTGAGGTCGCCGCCATGATAGAAGCCCTTGGCGGTCGGATCGTAGCCCGTCCTGGTCCGGTCGCCGCTGAGGCCGCCGCGGTCGTTGGACGGATCGGCATTGTCGAAGCGGTCGGGCAGCGCGAAATAGATCACCTCGTCCTGCGGCAGGCGCTCGCGATAGCTCGGCGCTGGCGGGGGAGCAGGCACCGCAGGCGGCGGGGCGGCGGCGGCCGCCAGCAGGATGGCAAGCGCCGCGATCATGCGTATTGCTCCGTCTTGGTCTTCAGCATCGCCGCGATGAAATCGCGGTGGCGCGGCAGGGATTGGGCTTTCAGCGCGCACGCTTGGCCGAGCGAGGCGAGGAACGGGCCGATCTCCGCCGCCGCGACATTGTCGGCGAGCAGCGACCAGGCGCGCGGGGCGATGCCCTGGCCGAGCATCACCTGCCCCCAGCTGTCGTCAAGGAAGAGCTCGTCCTCCTCGCGCATGAAGCCGCCCGTTTCGCGGAAGATCGCGATCTTCTCGGCGAGCGTGTCGGGGAGGGGGATTGAGCGGCAATGGTCCCAGAACGGCTCGCCGACGCGCGCGTTGGCGACATAATGCAGCAGCAGGAAATCGCGCACGCGCCGCCATTCGATTTCGGACAGGCGATTGAACGACGCGCGCGCCGCGGCGACATCGGAAAGGTCGTGCGACAGCAGATTCAGCAGCCGTCCGATCCCCGACTGGACGAGGTGGATGCTCGTCGATTCGAGCGGCTCCATGAACCCCGCCGCCAGCCCCAGGGCGACGCAATTGTGCGACCACGGCGTCTGCCGACGCCCGGTGGTGAAGCGGATCGGCCGCGGATCGGCGAGCGCGGGGCCATCGAGATTGGCGAGCAGCAGCGCGCTCGCCTCATCGACCGAAGTGAAATACGAGCAGAAGACGTGCCCGTTGCCGGTGCGGTGCTGCAACGGGATACGCCACTGCCATCCGGCGGCGCGGGCGGTGGATCGGGTATAGGGATCGAGCGCCGCCCGCGTCTGGCTCGGCACGGCGAGCGCGGTGTCGCACGGCAGCATGGCGCTCCAGTCGTCGAACGCCACGCCGAGGGCATCGCCGAGCAACAGGCTGCGGAAACCGGTGCAGTCGATGAACAGGTTGCCGGCAATGCGCCGTTCGCCATCGAGCTTGAGCGCACGGATGTCGCCGGTATCGCCGTCGCGTTCGACCGACGCGATCTTCCCCTCGATCCGCGTTACGCCGCGCTCCTCGGCATAGTCGCGCAGCATCTGCGCGAACAGCGTCGCGTCGAGATGATAGGCATAAGCAAGATCGGGCAGCTTGCCCCCCTGCCCCTCGCCAATCGCGAAGCACCCGAGCCGCGCCGCCGCGACATTGACGCTGTAATCGCCATAGTCACCCGCGACGCCGAGCGCCTGCGCGCGCAGCCACAGCTGCCGGAACGGGATCAGCCCGACCCCGCGCCCGACCTGCCCGAAGCTGTGGATGTAGGACTGCCCCGGCCGCAGCCAGTCGGCGAACTCGATGCCGAGCTTGAAGCTGGCATTGGTGCGCCGCAGGAAATCAGCCTGATCGATCCCCAGCCCGATCAGCAGATTGTGGATCTGCGGGATCGTCGCCTCGCCGACGCCGACGATGCCGATCGCATCCGATTCGACCAGCGTGATCGACGCAGTGTTGCCCAGAAAGCGGGCGAAAGTGGCGGCCGCCATCCATCCCGCTGTCCCGCCGCCGGCGATCACGATATTGAGAGCAGCAGGGTCGCGCATGTCCGGCCTTCGCAACGCCGCGCCCTGCCAACCAGCAGCAGGGCGCGTCATGGGTATCAGAACTTGTACGTAAACCCGGCGACGTAGCGCCGCCCATAGCTCTGATATTTGAGGTACGACAAAGGATCCGCCGTGCCCAGCGTCGCCGAGCGCGTGTTGCTCAGGTTCTGGCCCTGCACATAGAGCGACAGGCCGTGCAGCGCCGATGTATCCTGGAAGTCATAGCCGACCTGCGCATCGTAGATCGTCTCGCCGAGCACGTTCTGGCGATCGAGGCCACCGCTGTAGAGCGCGAAGTCGCCGAGATAGGACGAGCGATAGCGCGCGCTGCCGCGGATGTTGATGCCGTTCTTCTCGTAGAAGGCGGTCATGCTCGCGACCCACTTCGAATAGCCCGGGATCGTCGTGTCGGCGCCGTTGAAGTCCTTCACCTTGGTGTCGGTATAGCCGCCGCCACCGGTGATGCCGAAGCCCGACAAGGCCGAGGAGAAGACGTCGAACGGCAGCGTGCCCGCGACCTCGGCGCCATAGACATGGCCACCATGCGTGTTGACGTTGCTGAACAGGATGCCGACCGGCGTCGCTGGCTGGGTGCCGGGGACGGGCGCGAAGCCGGTATAGTTGAACGTGTCGGTGAAGCCGCTCGCGATGTACGTCGTGATGTCCTTGTAGAACAGCTGCAGCGCGACATAGCCCTTGGTGCCGAAATACTTCTCGACGTTGAAGTCGAACGCCCAGGCCTCATAGGGCTTCAACCGCGGGTTGCCGCCGCTGCCCGAAAAGATGATCGGCGAACGCGTCGTGTCGACCCCGTAGGTGATCACGTTGTTGAGATCGGGCAGGCGCGGGCGCATCATTTCCTTCGATGCCGCCGCGCGGATGACGAAGTCGCCTGCGGTGCGCAAATTGAGGTTCGCGCTCGGCAGCACCATCCAGTACGAGTCCTTGACGGTCGCGAAGGCCTGACCGCTCGAGGTGACGTCGGTGTGCATCGCCTGGACGCCGATATTGCCGGTCAGCACGGCCGTGCCGAAATGCCCGTCGAGCTTCGCCATGGCGTAGGGCGTCACGACATTCTCTTCGATGCCATAGCCCTTGCTCGCGCCGAACGGGTTGGCGTTGTAGACGAGCGTACCGCTCGAGACGAGCTTGCGCGGGTCGTAGGCGATGATCGACCCGAGACCGCGATCGAGCGTGACCGACGGCAGCAGCAGGTTCGTCGGGATCGCGGCGGTCAGCGCGCCGTTCGGCGGGCTGAGATAGCCCTCGGTCGCGCTGAGCGTCTTGGTGCGCGTGGTATAGTCAACGCCCGCCTTGATCGACTTGAGCAAGCCGCCGATGTCGCGCTCGATCTCGCCGCGCGCCTCGATCAGATCGTCCTTGGTGCGACGGAGGTTGTCGTAGCCCGCCTGGACCGGCGAACCGCTCCAACCTTCGACGTCGGTCAGCACCAGCGCCGAGCTGGTGCCGTTATAGTTGCTGGTGAATTGCGGCCCGGTCGGCGTCGTCTTGTACGACACCACCGCGGTCGAATTCGGCAATGCGCGGCCGAGGCCGGCGGTCGATTGCAGCGCCTCGTCGGTGCGGTCGGTGCGCGACCAGCTGAAGTCGGCGAGCGCGTGCCAACCGTCATGGTTATCCCATGCGCCGTTGACGCCGAATGCGTACTGGTCGGCAACGCGGTCATTGGCATAATTCTCGATCAGCGGGGTGCCCGCGATCGTCGCACCCGTCACCAGGCCGTTGGTCGCCGTGACATTCGAAATCGCGTCATGGCCGCACCCGCCGCCGCAGTTGAACGGCATCTCGAACCCGCGCTGGTCGACCCGGTCGATGAAGTGCGAATAGAAGCCGTCGATCGTGACGCGCAGATTGTCGTCCACTTGGCCCTGGACGGTGGCGTTGGCGCCGAAGCGCTTGAGTTTGTCGGTCTCGACCCAGGTCTTGATGCCGTTCATGCCCTGCGCCCCGCCCGGATAGCTGCCGAACCCCCAGGCGTTGAAATCGTCGGTCTGGTACGGCTCGTCGGTATAGGCCGCCGAGAAGGCGACGCCGATCCGGTCGTCGGCGAACTTGTCGACGAAGGTCGCATAGGCGCGATAGCCGGCGTTGCTCGCATTGGGGTCGAGCTTGTCACCGGTATAGGTGCCGCGTGCGCCGACCGCGATGATCCGCTTGCTGACGTCGAGCGGACGGATCGTGCGCAGGTCGATGCTGCCGACCAGGCCGCCGGCGGTGTGATCGGCCTCGGCGGTCTTGTAGACGTCGACGCCGGCCAGGATTTCCGAAGGATATTGGTCGAATTCGACCGCGCGGCTGTCGTTGGTCGTGGTCTGCTGACGACCGTTGAGCGTCGTGCTCGAGAAATCGGGACCGAAGCCGCGGATCGAGATGATGTTGGCGCGGCCGCCGTTGCGCTGCGCCGAGATGCCCGGCAGGCGCGCGATCGACTCGCCGATGCCGTTGTCGGGGAGCTTGCCGATATCCTCGGCCGAAACCGATTCGACGACCGTCTCGGAATTCTTCTTCTTGGCGGTCGCGCTGCGCAGCGCCGCGCGGAAGCCGGTGACGACGATGTCCTTGTCGCCATCCTGCGTCGCGACGGGCGCGTCGGCGGCGGGCGCTGGCGAGGTCTGGGCGTGCGCGGCGGTGCCGAGCATCAGTGCGGCGCCGAGCGCTGCGATGCTGGTGCCGGCCGAAACGGTCGTGCGGAACGGCTGCGCCCCGCGGCGTGTTGATGCGATCATTGCAATCCTCCCCTTGAGCTCCACGGCGTCTTCGGCGCGTTGAGCATCTGTGCGGCGTGATTGCGCCGCGCGGGTCGCAAAGCCAAGCGACCGACATACGTATTCACGGCCCCCGGATGTACGGCTTTTCTAAAACGCGGTATGTCGGATACAAGAACCGGCGCCGACGCATTCGGCGCACTTCAGGGTGAGGAACGGCCACGGAGATGGCGCTGAACGACAAGCCGACGTCCTTCGACATCGCGGCGCTCGCGGGCGTGTCGCAACCGACGGTCTCGCGCGCACTGCGCGGCGACCCCACGGTGAGCGAGGCGACGCGCCTGCGGATCGAGGCGATCGCGCGGCAATTGAACTATAAGGTCGACAAGAACGCCTCGAACCTGCGGCGCGGCCAGTCGAACACGCTCGCCTTGCTGTTCTTCGAGGATCCGACCCCCGACGATTCGCTGATCAACCCGTTCTTCCTGGCGATGCTCGGGTCGATCACGCGGACCTGCGCTTTGCGCGGCTATGATCTGCTGATCTCGTTCCAGCAGCTCTCCGACGACTGGCACGTCGATTATGAGGACAGCCGCAAGGCCGACGGGCTGATCCTGCTCGGCTATGGCGACTATGAGCAGTATCGCGCGCGGCTCGACCTGCTGGTGGCGCAGAACACGCATTTCGTGCGCTGGGGGTCGATCACGCCGAGTCTCGGCAAGAGCGCGGTCGATGTCGCCACGGTGGGATGCGACAATGTGCTCGGTGGGCTGCTCGCCGGGCGCCACCTGCTCGATCGCGGCGCGCGGCGGATCGCGTTCCTCGGTGAAGCGTCGAGCCGCTATCCCGAATTCGCCGATCGCTATCACGGATTGGGCGACGCGCTGCGCGAACACGGCCTCACGCTCGATCCGATCCTGCAGGTCGATGCCATCACCACCGAGGCATCGGGCCACGACGCGACAAAGACGTTGCTCGAGCGCACGCGCGACTTCGACGCGATCTTCGCGGCGAGCGACCTGATCGCGATCGGCGCGATGCGCGCGCTCGCCGAGGCCGGGTGCGACGTGCCCGGCGACGTCACGATCGTCGGGTTCGACGATCTGCCCGCGGCGCAACTCGCGCACCCGCCGCTCACCACCGTCGCGCAGGATTACCGCCTCGCGGGCGAGTGCCTGGTCGATACGCTGCTCGCGCGGATCCGCGGCAAGACCACCGCGACCGCGATCCTGCCGCCGCGGCTCGTCGTGCGCGCGTCGAGCGGCATACGTATTCATGGCGACTAAGCGCGCGTTCGCGGCCAGGCCGTAGCCACAGAAGAGAAAAGTCTAGGGGTGGATCATTGAACGAACGGCCGCGCCAGTCCCTCGCCGGACTGTGGAACATCTCGTTCGGGTTCTTCGGCATCCAGATCGGCTTTGCGCTGCAGAACGCCAATATGAGCCGCGTCTTCCAGACGCTCGGCTCGAGCATCGAGCAATTGCCGGCTTTGTGGATCGCCGCGCCGCTGACCGGCCTGCTGGTCCAGCCGATCATCGGGCATTTGTCGGACACCACCTGGCTCGGACGGCTCGGGCGTAGGCGACCGTATTTCCTGTCGGGCGCAGTGCTGGCGGCGCTCGCGCTGCTGGCGATGCCGCTGGCGCAGCCTTTGTTGTTCGCGGCGGTGATGCTGTGGGTGCTCGACGCATCGCTCAACATCTCGATGGAGCCGTTCCGCGCCTTTGTCGGAGACATGCTTTGCAAGGACCAGCATAGCGTCGGCTATGCCGTGCAGACCGCCTTTATCGGGGCGGGCGCAGTGGTCGGGTCGATCTTCCCCAATATCCTCGAATATTTCGGCGTTTCGAACGCCGCGCCCGCGGGCGCCCTTCCCGCCACGGTGACGGTGTCATTCTGGTTCGGCGGGATCGCGCTGTTCGGCTCGGTGCTGTGGACCGTGGTGACGACGCGCGAATACAGCCCCGCGGAGATGGCGGCGTTCGATGGGCCGCCGAGTAATGACGACGGCGCCACGATCCGCTTGCTTGCGGCGCGGGGCTATGGCGCGTGCGCGGCGTGGATCGCCGCCGGGCTGGTCGTCGCGGCGAGCGTCTCCCGCTTCGGTCTGCACAAGGAGATGTACCTGCTGGCGGGCCTGCTCGCGGCGTACGGCGTCGCGAGCAGCATCGCGATCGGTCTCGCCAAGCGCGGGCGCAAGGCGTCGATGCTCGGGCATATCGTCGGCGATTTCGCCGGCATGCCGCCGCTGATGAAAAAACTCGCGCTGGTCCAGTTCTTCACCTGGTCGGCGCTGTTCATCATGTGGACCAACACCGGTCCGGTCGTCGCGCAATATGTCTTCGATGCGCCGCGCGGCGACAGCCCGCGCTTCCAGGAGGCGGGGCAATGGGTCGACGTGCTGTTCGGCACCTATAACGCGGTCGCCGCAGTCGCCGCGCTGACGCTGCTGCCCTTCCTGGCGAAGCGGATCGGCGCCGCGCGGACGCACGTCGTCGGGCTGCTGTGCGGCACGGCGGGCTATGCGAGCTTCCTGGTGCTGCGCGATGCGCACGCATTGCTGCTGAGCGAGATCGGCATCGGCATCGCCTGGGCGTCGATCCTCGCAATGCCCTATGCGATCCTCGCCTCGCATCTGCCGCAGCGCAAGCTCGGCATCTATATGGGGCTGTTCAACGTCTTCGTCGTCGTGCCGCAACTGCTCGTCGCGACGGTGATGGGGTCGATCATGCAGGCGTTCTTCCCGGGCGATCCGATCTGGACGATGGCGTTCGCCGCGGTGGTGATGGCGCTCGCCGCCGTCGCGATGCTGCGCGTCGTGGAGCCGGCATGACGTCGCCCGTCGCTCTGCGCTGATCGCCGAGCCCCGCGCGCGGATTGCCCGTGACAACCGCCCGACAATCTCCGGCAGAGGCTGCTCCCCGCCCGCAAAACGCCGCGACCGGCTCTGAGCCCGGCACGCGCACACCGGGCTAACCGTCGTCCGCCCAAGCGACCCGCGCCCAGTCGGGCGAGCGAAACGCCCTTCCCTGCCCGTCAGACCGAGTTCGCCCGCTCCACTGCGCACCCACGCCGCCGATCGGACCGCGCCCGCGCTCGACATCGATGTCAATTTTTCGACATCGATGTCAGAAATGTTTTGACACAGCGCGCGCGGTTTGCTCTTGGCGCCCTCAAGCTCGTGAAAGACGTGCGATTTTGGGAGGATTTCTAATGACTCGGCAGATACTTGCCGCGAGCACCGCGCTCGCCGCCGTACTGGTGTTTTCATCCGCCGCGCACGCGCAAGCGGATTCCGCGACGCAGCCTAGCGCGACCCCCGCCGGACCAACGCCTGCCGCGCAGCCGTCGGACGCGACAGGCGATTCGGGCCAGCTCCAGGATATCGTGGTGACCGCGACGAAGCGCGAGACCAGCCTCCAGAAGACCCCGATCGCGATCTCCGCGTTCAGCCAGGCGACGCTCGACCGGCAGCAGGTTCGCGACGTGACCGGGCTTGCCAATTACGTGCCAAGCCTGCACTTCGCGCAGCAGGGCGACCAAGGCGCGATCCTGCTGACGCTGCGCGGTATCGGCAACGACGCCGCCTATACCGAAGTCGCCGACCCCGAAGTCGCGATCTATGTCGACGGCATCTATTCGCCGCGTGCGCAGGGCGCATCGGTGCTGATGTACGACATGGAGCGCGTCGAAGTGCTGCGCGGCCCGCAGGGCACGCTGTTCGGCCGCAACGCGACCGTCGGCGCGGTCAGCCTGATCACCGCCAAGCCGCAGCTCGACGGTTTCCACGCCAGCATCGAGGCGGTCGGCGGCAGCTACAACCGCTTCGGCACGCGCGGGATGATCAACATCCCGGTTACCGACAATCTCGCGGTGCGCGCGGCCTTCGTTACCGATCGGCATGACGGCTATATCGATTACCAGCAGGCGCCCAACGTGCCGGGCGTCAACCGTTCCGCCTATGTCACCGGCGGCACCAAATATTATGCCGGCGACCAGAAGTCGGCGCGTGTCTCGGCGCTGTGGAACCTCGGGCGCTTCAAGTGGAACCTGTCGGGCGAATATTACAAGGACACCGGCTCGCCCATTCAGAGCCTCTTCCAGACCCCGCGCGCGGGCCAGAAATTCTGGTCGACGCTGGCCGATACCGCGCCACAGACCGATCGCTATTCGTGGAGCGTACGGTCGAACATGACGTACGACATTTCCGATCATATCGAGGCCGCGTATATCGCCGGCTTCAGCCGCGTCGGCGGCACGGCGAATTCGGACGCCGATGCCGGCGCGCATCCGCCGTTCAGCAACGCCGACGGGTCGCTCAACCTGCCCAATGACAGCTTCAGCGAAAACAATACGGCCTTCTCGCGCTACGACTTCTGGAGCCACGAGCTCCAGCTG
>NZ_JH584241.1:2827209-2870397 GCF_000241485.1 Sphingomonas sp. PAMC 26605 | reverse complement strand
GCCTGAACTACGCGGCGCCGGGTGGCCGTTACGAGATCGAGGCCTTTGCCCTCAACGTCACGGACCATCGCATCCGCACCAGCTCGGGCGTTTCCGGGACACCGGGGACCAACGGTCTCGCGACGGTGTTTCTGTCCAACTACGAACCGCCCCAGACTTGGGGCGTGCGGGTTCGCGCGAAGTTCTAACCGTCCCCCCGGCCTCTCCCCGGAGGCCCGACTGCGGCCACTGTCTCGCCCCGGGCGGGCGGTGGCCGCTTTTTTCCTTGCCGGCAGGGTGCCGGGTCATTGAGCTTATCCTATCGGATCAGCAGTCGGACTGGACGTGATGGCGAGACGGATCGTAATCGTTGGCGGCGGCACGGCAGGCTGGCTCAGCGCGGCTTACCTTTCCCGCGCGCTGCCCAGACCGCCGCATGCGCACGGCTGGACGATCGCGCTTGTCGAAAGCGCGGACATTCCCACGATCGGCGTGGGCGAAGGCAGCTTTCCGACGCTGCGCTCGACGATCGCGACGCTCGGCCGCAGCGAGGCGGAGTTCATCCGCGCGAGCGACGCCACCTTCAAGCAAGGCGTCCGCTTCGCCGGCTGGGCGGGTCGCGCCACGCCGGGCCATGCCGAAGATGACTATTTCCATCCATTCAACCTGCCGCTTGGCGGCGATACGCCAGGGCTGCTGCCCTTCTGGCTCGATTCCGCAAACGACCCGGGTCGCCCTGCCTATGCCGACGCCGTCACCGCACAGGAGCGTGTGATCCGCGCGGGCAAGGGGCCCAAGCGTCCACAGGATCCGGACTTTGGCGGTCCGATGAACTATGCCTATCATTTCGACGCCGCCAAGCTCGCGTCGTGGCTGCGCGACGTCGCCACAGCCAACGGCGTCGAGCGAATCGAAGCGACGATCGCATCGGTCGAACGCGGCGCGAACGGCGACATCGTCGCGGTGACGCCAGCCGACGGCGCGCCGATCGCGGGTGATTTCTTTCTCGACTGCTCCGGCTTTCGCGCGCTGCTGATCGGCGAGACGCTCGCTGCCCCGTTCCAAGACATCGGCGATATCCTGTTCAACGATCGCGCGATTGCGATGCAGGTGCCGAGCGAACCCGATACGCCGATCGCGCCCTATACCCTGGCGACGGCGCATGATGCCGGCTGGATCTGGGACATCGGCCTTTCGAGCCGGCGCGGCACGGGATGCGTCTATTCCAGTCGCCACATGTCCGACGACGCGGCGGAAACGGTGATCCGCACCTATAACGGCGTCGACCTCCCGACGCGGCGGCTGCAGTTCCGCACCGGCTATCGGACGCAGCAGTGGATCGGCAACACCGTCGCGATCGGCCTGTCGGCGGGCTTTTTCGAACCGCTCGAATCGACCGGGATCATGCTGGTCGAGGTCGCGGCGCGGATGGTCGCCGACATGCTCGCCGGGCCGGTCGATCACGCCGCGCTCGCCGGCGCCGCGCGTAGCTTCAACCGGCAGATGACCGCGCGGTTCGCGGCGATCGTCGAGTTCCTCAAGCTGCACTATTGCGTCAGCCAGCGACGCGACACGGCGTATTGGCGCGACAATGCCGATCCCGCGAGCTGGCCGGAGGGCCTGCGCGACAAGCTCGCGCAGTGGCGCCATCGCCTGCCCTCACGCTTCGACTTCGTGGTCGATCACGAGACGTTCCTGCCGCCGAGCTGGGCGTTCATCCTCCACGGTCTCGGTTATCCGACCGATGCCGGCCGCGGCATCCTCGGCACGAAGCCCGACGACGCGCGCGACGCGATCGCGGCGTTCGGGAGAATCCGCCAGGCCGGTCTCCAGGCGGCCGCGCAGCTGCCCGACCACCGCTCCCTCGTCCTGCACTATCATCGAAACCGCTGAGAGGTCCCCATGCGCGCGAATCCGACACCGAAGCGTATCCTGCTCCTCGCGAGCGTTGCGTGCCTCCTCTCCAGCCCGGCACTCGCCAGCGCGGACGAGCATGCGCCGTGGCGCGACCGCACGCTGAGCGCGGAGGCGCGCGCCGACGCACTGGTACGCGCGATGACGCAGGACGAGAAGATGCAGATCGTTCGCACCTGGTTCCCGCCGATGGCGCAGGGGAAAGCCGGTGCGCCCGACGATCTCATCCCCTCGGCCGGCGAGATGGTGGGCGTGCCCCGGCTCGGCATTCCGACCTTGCGCGAGAGCGATGCCAGCCTCGGCGTCGCCAACCAGATCGAGCAGCGCAAGGGCGACACCGCGACCGCCCTCCCCGCGAGCCTCGCCACCGCCGCCAGTTTCGATCCCGAAATCGCTTTTGCCGGTGGCGCGATGATCGGCGCGGAGGCACGCGCCAAGCGCTTCAACGTGCTGCTCGCCGGCGGCGTCAACCTGACGCGCGACCCATGGGGCGGGCGCGACTTCGAATATCTCGGTGAAGATCCGCTGCTCGCGGGACTCATGACCGGGGCGCACATCCGCGGCGTGCAGAGCAATCATATCGTGTCGACGATCAAGCATTTCGCGTTCAACTCCCAGGAAACGGGGCGGATGATCGTCGACGCGCAGCTCGATTGGTCGGCGCTCCACGAAAGCGATCTGCTCGCGTTCAAGCTCGGCATCGAAGGCGGGCATCCCGGCTCGGTGATGTGCGCCTATAACAAAGTCAATGGCGATTGGGCATGCGAGAACCGCACGCTGCTGACCGAGGTGCTGCGCAATCAATGGGGCTATCGCGGCTGGGTGATGTCCGACTGGGGCGCGGTCCATTCGACCGCCAAGGCGGCCAATGCCGGGCTTGATCAGGATTCGGGCGCCGAGCTCGATAAGGCGGATTTCTTCCGTGAGCGGCTGAGCGCGGCTGTGGCGAAGGGCGACGTGACCAAAGCCCGCTTCGATGCGATGGTGCGCAACGTCCTGACCGGGGTGATCGCGAGCGGTCTGTACGACGATCCCGTCGCCGCGACCAACCAGCCGATCGACACCGCGGCGCATGCGCGCGTTGCACAGCGGGCGGCGGAGGAAGGCATCGTCCTGCTGCGCAATACGGGCGGAATGCTCCCGCTTGCGGCGACTGCAAAGCGGATCGTCATCGTCGGCGGGCATGCCGATGTCGGCGTGCTGTCGGGCGGCGGATCGTCGCAGGTCCGCTCGATCGGCGGCGCGCCCGTCGAGATCGCGCTCAAGAGCGGCCCGGCCGCGTCGTTCGCGCGGACCACCTGGCACGCCAGCTCGCCGCTGCGCGCGGTGCAGGCGCTCAATCCGGGCGCGCAGGTCAGCTATGTCGATGGCACCGATCCGGTCGCCGCGGCCGCGGCGGCCAAGGCGGCGGATGTGGTGCTGGTGTTCGCGACCCAGTGGCGCACCGAAGCCGAAGATCTCACCACGCTCGCGCTTCCCGACAACCAGGACGCGGTGATCGACGCGGTGGCGGCCGCCAATCCGCACACCGTCGTCGTGCTCGAAAGCGGCGGACCGGTGCTGATGCCATGGCTCGAGCGGGTTCCTGCCGTGCTCGCCGCCTGGTACCCGGGGCAGCGCGGCGGCGAGGCGATCGCCAACATCGTGTTCGGCAAGGTCAACCCCTCCGGCCGGCTGCCGATCACCTTTCCCGCGGACGAGCGCCAGGCGCCCCGCCCCCGGCCGGTCGGCCTGGCCAACGTCGCCAAGGACGATTCGGCCTCCAACGCCGGCAGCGCGGGCGGGGAAGCGAGCGGCTTTGCCGCGCAATATCCCGAAGGCGCCGATGTCGGCTACCGCTGGTACGCCAGGCGCGACCAGCGCCCGCTCTTCGCGTTCGGGTTCGGCCTGTCCTACACCAAATTCGCTTACGCGAACCTCAAGGTCGCGGGGGGCGCGGCACTGACGGTGAGCTTCGACGTGACCAATACCGGGCAGCGCGCGGGCGCGGATGTGCCGCAGCTCTATGTGACGCCGCCGACCGCGGGTTCGGTGGCGCGGCTGGCCGGCTTCCAGCGGATCGACCTCCGCCCCGGCGAAACGCGCCACGTCACACTCATCGCCGAGCGACGGACGCTCGCCACATGGGACGACGCCGCGAAGCGCTGGCATCTGGCGGGTGGCCCGTACCGCGCGGCGATCGGCCATGATGCCGGCGATCTGGCCGCAAACGCGTCGGCCACGCTCACCGAGCAACGCTTCAAACCGTGATCCGCGGATTGGCGCTGGAGTTTCCCGCGGGATCGCCTCATCCTCGGCCCGCAAACGTCTCAGACGACACCAGGAGTTGACATGAACCGTCGCGACATGATCCGGAACGGCTTGACGCTCGGTGCGGGGCTCGCAGCCGGACCGCAGCGCCTTTTGGCAGCGCCGGTCGATCTCTCGTTCCCGCCGGATTTCGTCTGGGGATGCGCGACCGCGTCGTATCAGATCGAGGGCGCGGTCCGGGCGGATGGGCGTGGGCCGACCAACTGGGACGTCTTCTCGCATACGCCGGGCAGGGTCGCCAACAACGATACCGGCGACGTGGCCTGCGACAGCTATCATCGCTACGCCGAGGATATCGCGCTGTTGAAGGCGCTTGGCGTCAAGGCCTACCGCATGTCGATCGCCTGGTCGCGGATCTTTCCCGACGGTCGCGGCAAGTCCAATCCGAAAGGCGTCGATTATTATAATCGCGTCATCGACGGCCTCCTCGCCGCCGGCATCCAGCCCTATGTCACGATGTTTCATTGGGATCTTCCGCAGGCGCTGCCCGGCGGATGGCAGAATCGCGACACCGCGCTGGCCTTTGCCGATTATGCCGGGTTCATGGCGGGCAAGCTGTCCGATCGCGTTCACGACTTCATGACGGTCAACGAGCTGCGCTGCTTCACCGACATCGGCCATTTGGAAGGGCGGCACGCGCCCGGCCTCAGGCTCGCGCCGGCGCAAGTCAATCAGGTCCGTCATCACGGGGTTCTCGCACACGGCCTCGGCGTGCAGGCGATCCGAGCGCATGCAAGGCCCGGGACCAGGGTCGGGATTGCCGACAACACGACGATCCATGTTCCCGTGATCGAGACGCCCGAGCACATCGCCGCTGCCCGGAAGGCCACGCGCGAGAAGAATGCGATGTTCCTCACCGCGATCATGGAGGGTCGCTACATCGACGAATATCTAGCGCAGGAAGGCGCGAACGCACCCAAGGTCCAGCCCGGGGACATGGCCGCGATCGGCAGTTCGCTCGATTTCGTCGCGCTCAACATCTACGCGCCCGAATGGGTGCGCGCCGATGCGGGGCCGACGGGCTATGCCATCGTCCCGCATATCGCCTCGTCGCCGCGCATGGCGTCGCCATGGCTCGTGGTGGGGCCAGAAGTGGCCTATTGGGGCGTCCGGACGGTCAGCGAGCTGTGGAAGCCCAAGATGCTCTACATCTCCGAAAACGGCGCTTCCGCCGACGATCCCGTTACCAATGGCCGGATCGACGATACCGATCGCGTGATGTATCTGCGCAATTATGTCGGACAGTTCCACCGCGCGGTTGCCGACGGCTATCCCTTGAAAGGCTATTTCCTGTGGAGCCTGATGGACAATTTCGAATGGGCCGACGGGTATAGCAAGCGCTTCGGCATCCACTATGTCGATTTCGCGACCCAGAAACGCATCCCCAAGCTCAGCGCCGCCTGGTACAAGGAAGTGATCAGCCGGAACCGCTTGGTGTGACACTCCGTCGCCGCAGCGCGGGCGTGCCGACAGCGGCGTGCGAGCGGGATTGAAGACGATCTCGCCTGCCGCCACCTCCCCGCGCATCTCGCGGCGCCTGTTCCAGCTGTCGATCGGCGTCTTCGCGATCGGCGGCTTCATCACGGCGTTGGTCAGCCTGTTGGTGCCGCGCCTGACGGCGTTGTACGGGATGGATTACTCGCACGCATTGCTCGTGCAGCTGGCCTTCCACCTGAGCTACCTGCTGTTTGCCGTGCCGATCGGCCGGATCATCACGCGGCGCGGCTACATGCGCTCGGCAACGCTCGGGCTTGCAATCATGGTGGTTGCGACGGCGATCCTGGTGGTGGCGAATGCCTTGCGCCTCTTCCCGCTGCTCCTGACGGCGTTGCTGCTGCTGTCGTGCGGCATCACCTTTCTGCAGATCGCCAGCAACACCGTCGTCGCCGTGGTCGGGGCGGCCGAAGGCGCCGCGGTGCGGCTCAATCTCTTGCAGGGCTGCAACTCTGTCGGCACGATCGCCGCGCCGCTGGTCGGTGCGACCTTCCTGATCGAGAAGCGCGGCGCCGATGGCGGCCCCCCGTTCCTGCTCGCGCTCGTCATCCTGATCGGGCTCACGCTGGCCTATGTGCGCAACCGCCGTCTGCTCGATACCGCGTCCGCTGCGCGAAGCAGCACGAGCCGGCTCGATCTGCGCTCGGTGCTCGCGGACCGAAGGGTGATGGGCGGCATGGTGGCGATCTTCGCCTATGTCGGGGCGGAGGTGACGATCGGCGCGCTGCTCGCCAATTATCTGATGCAGCCCAGCGCGCTCAACGCGCGCCCCGCCCTCGCTGCGCGGATGCTGAGCCTGTATTGGGGCGGTGCGATGATCGGCCGGTTCGCGGGCGGGGTCTTGATGCGCCATGTCTCGGCGGCAAAGCCGCTGTTGGCGGCGGCGCTGCTTGCCGCGCTCCTGACGTCAGTCGGTGCCGGCGTCGGCGGGGTGATCGGATCGGTGGCGCTGATCGCGGTGGGGCTGTGCAATTCGATCATGTATCCGACCATCTACGTGCTCGCGCTTCCGGCCGAGGCAGAACGGGCGACGCCGGCGGCGACCGTGTTGTGCATGGCGGTGGTCGGGGGCGCGGTGATCCCGACGCTTTGCGGGCAAATCGCCGATCGTGCGGGCCTTGGCCTCTCGCTCCTGCCGACGGCGGTGTGCTATCTGGCCGTAGCGGCCTTTGCGCTGAGCTGTGGCAAAAGGGATGCGAAAAGCGCGTGAGTGTGTTGACGATCAAGGACGTGGCAGCGCTTGCCGGCGTATCGCCCAAGACCGTGTCGCGCGTGATCAACGGCGAACCGCATGTTCGCCCCGACAAACGCGAACGCGTGCTGCGCGTGGTCGGCGAGCTCGACTATCGCCCCAATGCGTTCGCGCGCAGTCTCTCGAGCTCGCGGTCGTATCTCCTCGCATTGCTCATCGACGATCCCGCTTCGGGCTATGCCGCCGACGTGCAGCTAGGCGCGCTGATGCGCTGCCGCGAGAAGAACTATCACCTGATCGTCGAACGCGTCGAACGCGTTGCGGTCGACTGGCAAAACGAATTGAGCCGCTCGTTGCGCGGATTGAACCTCGACGGCGTCATCCTCACGCCACCGCTGTGCGACGATACCGCGTTGGCGAAGCTGCTCGAAAAAGCCGCCATCCCGTTCGTTCGCATCGCCCCGAGCGGCGCGGAGTCGGCCTCGGGTTATGTCCGGATGGATGATGCGTCCGCGGCGTCCGAAATGACGCGGCACTTGGTCGCGCTCGGGCACCGCCGCATCGGCTTCATAAAAGGCGATCCGGCGCACGGCGCCACCGCCACGCGATTGCAGGGCTTCACGTCGGAAATGGAACGATCGAACCTGACGACCGATCCTGTCCTGATCCGCGAAGGCGACTTCTCATCGCGCAGCGGGTTCGTCGAAGCCGATGCCTTGCTCGCCCTCCCCGACCCTCCGACCGCGATCTTCGCGAGCAACGACGACATGGCGCTCGGTACGCTGATGGCCGCCACCCGCCGAGGCCTCGCCGTGCCGCAGACACTCGCCATCGCGGGCTTCGATGACGCCCCGAGTTCGCGAGTCACCTGGCCGCAGCTGACCACGATCCATCAACCGAAGGCGGCGATGGCGGCCGAGGCGGTCGATATCCTCACCAATCCCGAGTATCGCGATCACTGCGCCGACCCGAACTATCGCCGCGCGATCGAATATCGCCTGGTGGTGCGAGGCAGCACCGATGCAGGAGCAGGCGCGACACCGGGGGCCATCTGATCACCCGCGCCGAACCCCGCGCCGCACCGCGCGCCAGTCCGCCGCTTCACGAATAGCGCTCTTCGGCCCATGGATCCCCTCGCATATGGTATCCGTTGCTCTCCCAGAACCCAGCCTTGTCAGCACTCAGGAATTCGACCCCGCGCAACCATTTGGCGCTCTTCCACAGATAGAGGTGCGGGATCAGCATCCGCGCCGGACCGCCATGCGCGCGGGTCAGCGGTTTGCCGTCCCAGCTGTGCACCGCCATCGCCGCAGCGTCCGCGAAATCGGCCAGCGGCACGTTGGTCGTATAGCCGTCATAGCTGTGCAGCAGCGCGAAGGCCGCCTCCGCGCGCGGCTGGACAAGGTCGAGCAGGTCGCGGGTCGAAACCCCCGTCCATGCGTTGTCGTAGCGCGACCAGGTCGTCACGCAATGCATGTCCGACTGCGTCCGGGTCTGGGGTAACGCCATGAAGCCGGACCAGTCGAGCGTTACCGGCCGCTCGACAAGACCGCCGAGTGCCAGCGCCCAACGCTCCGGCGCCACGTCGGGCTGGCGACCCAGGTCGAGCACCGGCCAGTCGCGGACCAGATGCTGGCCGGGCGGCAGCCGCCCCTGCGCGGCGCGCGCATCTTGCCCGGTGATGAACTTATGCTCGCTCGCCCAGCGCTGTTTGGAGCGGGTGAGCTTGCTGTCGGGCGGCGGCGGTTCGTCGGTCATGGCGGTCTCCAGCGGCAAGTGCATCATTCAGCGGTATGCCCGCGGGTGCAACCCGCTAGGCGGGGCTGGACACGAAGCGCATGGAAATCCGCGCTCAAAAGCCCTTCAGCTAGGCGTTGCAGTGCGATGGACCTCCACGCATCTCCAGCGAGACTCAACCGTGCGGTTTCCCGCATCTGCTATGCTGATCGGCAACCGTCTCCGACCGTCCACCATTGACGACGCCCCCGACTGCGGGAAACGCCTAGCAGGTGGCGACGCGAGCCGCCGGTTGGGCGCGCCCGATCCGCCAAGCTCGCACCAACTGATCTGTGATAATAATGCAACATTATGCAAACGATTTCACAAAGTGTTTCTCAACGGCGTCAGTTCGCATTGTCACGTTCGGCGGAAGCGGTTAGCCCGACGCCATAACAAGAAAAAGCAAGGGGAGAGCGACATCATGCCTTTCCTTTTGCGCTCGCGCCGAGGAAAGACCGCATGACGATTTCGCTGAAAATGACGCTGCTGGCGAGCAGCACGATGCTCATCGCCACCCCCGCCCTCGCGCAGCAGACGCCCGCGCCCGCGGCGCAGAACGGCGTCAATCAGCCCGCCCCGTCGGGCAGCGACACCCCCGCCACCGCGCAAACCGAAGCGCCGGGCGCGCAGCCGGCCGCGTCGGACGGACCGTCGTTGAACGACATCGTCGTCACCGGCAACACGTCGGGCAAGCGCACGCTGTTCACCTCCTCGTCCGACGTGACGCTCGCGAGCGCCGCCGATATCCAGCGCAAGGCGCCGCGCTCGACCGCCGAGGTGCTCGAGCTCGTCCCCGGCATCTTCGTCGAGGGGACGGCGGGCGCGGTCTCGAACAACTATTCGGTGCGTGGCCTGCGCGGCGGTGCACAGACCTTCATCCAGCTCGAAGAAGACGGCTTGCCGATCATCTACGGCGGTGGCGGCGCCGACGAATATTTCCAGAACGACATCACGATCGACCGCGTCGAAGCGGTCGAGGGCGGCACGTCGGGCGTGCTCGCGGTCAATGGCGCCGCGGCGACGATCAACTTCATCTCGCTCAAGCCCAATTTCGACAAGGCTGTCGCCTCGGTCCGCTTCACCGGCTCGAGCTATGGTCTGGGCCGGGCGGACGGCTATTTTTCGGCACCGATCGCCGACAATCTCGCGTTCAGCGTCGGCGGCTATGTCGTCTCCGACCCCGGCTTCCGCCGCTCGGCGTTCAACTATAACACCTATCATATCAAGGGCATGCTCGAGAAGCGCTTCGACGACGGCGGCTTCGTCCGCGCGACGATCAAGCGCGGTGACCAGTCCGATGCCTATTATGCCGACATGCCCTTCACGTCGAACGGCAATGGCCAGATCGGCGACGTTCCCGGGCTCAACGGCCAGCATGACAATATCGCTGGCAAGGCGTTCACGACGATCAATCAGCCGGTGTCGTGCCTGACCGGAACGTGCAGCCGTCCGTTCAGCCTCGCCAACGGCATCCACACCACGACGACGCAGTACCGGCTCGATATCGAGAAGCCGATCACCGAGCATGTCAGCGTGTTCGCGCGTGCGCGCTATCTCGACGCCAATTTCGATTTCAACGGCCTGTTCCCGGGCAGCTCGGGCGCGCCGCCGGCGTCGGCGATCACCTATCTGACGCCGGGCATCTCGCCGATCGCTTCGCTGCTCGCGGCGGGTACGGCGCGTTTCGGCACGACGAACTTCGGCTTGCGCAACATCGTCTCTGGCCAGGTCGTGCCGGTCAGCGCCACCGCGGCGCTCAACGCACTCAACGGCAACGGCCTGATCCAGCAGACCGTGCTCAACCACCAGACGACCAGGACCAAGGATTTCGGCAGCGACTTCGGCGTCAAGCTGAACTTCGGCAGCGGGATCTTCGACAACTCGCTGACGATCGGCGGGATGTATTACAACGTCCATCGCGAGAACAACCAGTCGGGCGTGTCGACCGTAATCAACGACGTCACCAACAATTCGAACGTCTATGACATCGTCGCGCTCAACGCTGCCAACGGCGTGGTCGGCCAGCTCACCAACAACGGCCAGGTCAGCTACGGCAATTGGGGCCAGGGCATCTTCAACGACCAGATCGACTCGATCTCGGGTTATTTCAACGACGAACTCAAGGTCGGTTCGAACTTCCACCTCGATTTCGGCCTGCGCTTCGAGCATCAGCACGACCGCGTCGACATCGGCCAGGCCGGCCCGAACGGGACGGTCCAGCCGGGTACGCCGGGAATCGTCACCGATCTCGGCGGCACGTTCAACGGGCAGTATGTCAGCCAGTTCGCGTCGTACGATCATCTCGCGGGCACGGTCGGCGCGAACTATACGATCACGCGCAACCTGTCGGTCTATGCACGCTATGCCAAGGGCTTCCAGACCGCAGGCGGCGACACCGGGGGCACGCACGCGCCGTCCGACCTGACGCTCTACGAGGTCGGTACGCGCTTCCAGACGCACGGGCTCGTCGCCTCGCTCGTCGCGTTCAAGACCGAGTTCCGCGACCAGAGCTATTCGTTCCAGGATCCGGCCAACCCGATCAACCAGGTCAACGCGCTCGCCGACGACAATATCAAGGGGTTGCAGCTCGACTTCGACTGGCGTCCGGTCAAGTTCTTCAGCCTGTCGGGTTCGGGCGTGTATCAGGAGCCCAAGCTTCAGAACCTGCGCTTCCAGGGCGTGGCGCAGCCGCAATATAACGGCAACACCCCAGAGCGGACGCCCAAGAAGCTGTTCACGGTGACGCCGTCGTTCATCCTGCCGGGCGGGCTGGGCGAGATTTACGGGCGCTACAAATATGTCGGCAAGATCTTCGCCGATGCCGGCAATGGCGTGGCGCTGCCGTCATACGGCGTGTTCACCGTCGGCACGTCGGTCAACATCACGCCGCGGATCAATTTTAATGTCAGCGTCGACAATCTGACCAACGCCAAGGGCTATACCGAAGGCAATCCGCGCCAGGGCCAGACGCAGTCGATCCAGAACGGCTATTTCTACGGCCGCAGCATCATCGGCCGCAACGCGCTGGCGAGCGTCACGTTCAAGCTGTGATGTGGTGCGGGCGACCGGGAGGGACCCCGGTTGCCCGCACCTTGACGACCAAAACGGGAGTGTGACGATGCGGGCGGCGACGATGCGGCGGGTGCTGGCGGGGCTGCTCGCGTGTGCCGCCTTGGTGGGCGCGCGCGCGCCCGACAGCGAGTTCGCGCGGCAGGAGGGGCTCAACCTCAACAGCTTCGTGCGGCAGGGGCCGGTCGCGGCGCATATCGTGCTGCGTTCGGGCACCAGCCCGCGCGTGATCGTCGCCTTTCCGGCAGGCAATAGCGGGGTCGGGCTGTGGTTCGACACGCTCGGCAGCGCGGCCGAATGGAGCATGCCCGCCCCGGCCCGGCCCGTCACGCTTGCCGATGCGCGCGGGCGTCCGCTGCACGGCGTCACTTTCACCGCCGAAATCCGCGCGCCGCGGTTGCAGGCGAAGCAAGCGGTGCTGTCGAGCATCCGTGTGCTGCGCGACTATCAGGCGCTCGGCACCGCCCCCGCCGAAGTGCTGACCGCTCCGGTTACCGCAAACGGCACGCTGAGCTGGACGCGCGACCGGCTCGATGGTGCGCCGGGCTACCGCCTCGCGATCAAGCCGGTACGCGGCACGCTCGACCATGGCGCAATCGTCGCCGACAAGGACGGGATGATCGCGCTCGAGATCACCGCGCTGACCGGCGAGACGCCGCTCACCCCCGTCCCCGCCCCGCTGCTGCTCAATGCCAAGGCGTCGACCGACCCTGCCGCGCGGCGTGCGCTGGAATTCCTCAGCTATCGCGAGAAGTATCTCGCCGGATCGTGGCGCTTCGACACCTATTTCGGGCGCGACACGCTGATGTCGGTGCGGCTGCTGATGCCCGCGCTCCAGCCCGAGGCGGTCGAGACCGGGCTCGCCTCGGTGCTCGAACGGCTCTCGCCCGAGGGTCAGGTCGCGCACGAGGAGGATATCGGCGAATTCGCGATCCTCGATCATCGCAAGGCCGAGGGCAGCAGCTCGGACGCGCCGGTCTACAATTACAACATGGTCGACAGCGACTTCATGCTCGCGCCGGTCGCGCGCGCCTGGCTGCTCGAGGATCCGCGCGGCAAGGCGCGCGCCGCCACCTTCCTAGCCCAGCGCATCGGCGGGCAGCGGCTCGGCGACCTGATGCTGCGCAACATCCGCTTCGTCGCGGGCCGCGCGCAGGCCTTCGCCCGCGCGCCGGTCGCAACCCATCTGATCGCGCTCAAGCCCGGCATGGAGGCCGGCCAGTGGCGCGACAGCAATGACGGGCTCGGCGGCGGGCGCTTCGCCTATGACGTCAACGCGGTGTTCGTCCCCGCCGCGCTCGATGCCGCGACCGAATTCTATCGCAGCGGATTGCTCGCGCCCTACGCAGCGCCCACGGACAAGGCGCTCTTCGCCGCCTTGCCGGGCGTGGCCGACATCTGGCGCAAGCGCGCGCCAGAGATGTTCGCGGTGACGATCCCGGCAGGCGCCGCGCAAAGCGCGATCGCAAGCTATGCCGCCAAGCTCGGCGTCCCCGCCCCCGCCCCTGCGGGCGCGTTGCGGTTCCACGCCATCTCGCTCGATGCACAAGGCCAGCCGATCGCGGTCCAGAATAGCGACGAGGGCTTTGCGCTGCTGTTCGGCCAGCTCTCGCCGCAAGCGGCCGACCAGGCCGCCGACGTGATCGACCGGCCCTTCCCGAGCGGTCTGATGACCAGCGCCGGGATGCTCGTCGCCAATCCGGTGTTCGCAAGCCCCGCGGTCCAGGCGAAGTTCGGGCCCGGCGCGTACCACGGGGTCGTCGTGTGGTCGTGGCAGCAGGCGCTCGCCGCCGCCGGCCTCGCACGCCAGATCGCGCGCGCCGATCTCCCGCCAGCGACGCGCACGCGGCTGCGCGGTGCGCAGACCTGCCTGTGGCGCGCGATCGACGCGACGCGCAGCGTGCAGAACTCCGAGCTCTGGTCGTGGAGCTACGCGCGCGGCGGCTACCGCATCGCGCCGTTCGGGGCGAACGGCGGCGACGTCGACGAATCGAACGCTGCGCAACTGTGGAGCACGGTCTACCTTGCGCTCGCCCGTCCTGCGCCTGCGCCGGATGCCGGTTGCCCGCTGCAGTGACGCCACGCTAGGACGCCGCGATGCACAGCGCCCCCATCCGCCAGATCGTCATCCTCGGCGGCGGCACCGCCGGCTGGATGAGCGCCGCCGCACTCGCCAAGGCGCTTGCCGGGACGGGCACCAGCATCCGACTGATCGAGTCGGATGAGATCGGGACGGTTGGCGTCGGCGAAGCGACGATCCCGACGATCCACTGGTTCAACCAGATCGTCGGTCTCGACGAGGCCGCGTTCATGAAGGCGACCGGCGCGACCTACAAATTGGGGATCGAATTCGTCGGCTGGAACGGTGCGGGCAGCGCCTATCTCCACCCGTTCGGCACCTATGGCCCGCCGCAGGACGGCGTGATGTTCCTCCATCGGATGATCCGCGGGCGGCTCGCCGGTCAGACGATCGCAGCGGAAGATTTCTCGCTCACCGCACGGGCGGCGCGGGCCGGTCGGTTTGCGCGGCCCGTGGCCGATCGCCGCTCGCTGCTCTCGACCCTGGGCTTCGCCTATCATTTCGACGCGGGTCGCTATGCGCAGTATCTGCGCGGACTTGCCGAAGCAGCAGGCGTCGAGCGGATCGAAGGCAAGGTGACCGCGATCGACCAGCATCCGGAGACCGGCTTCGTCCGCGCGCTCACCACCGATCGCGGGGTACGGGTCGAGGGCGAGCTGTTCCTCGATTGCTCGGGGTTTCGCGGCATGCTGATCGAGCAGACGCTCGGCAGCGGCTTCGACGACTGGTCGCACTGGCTGCCCTGCGACCGCGCCTGGGCCGCGCCGAGCGCCGCAGAAACCACCGTCACGCCCTACACCCGCTCGACCGCCGACACCGCAGGCTGGCGCTGGCGGATCCCGCTGCAACATCGCACCGGCAACGGCTATGTCTTCAGCGGCCGCTACCAATCCGACGACGCGGCGCGCGACGCGCTGCTTGCCGGAATGGACGGCGCGCCGATCGCCGATCCGCGGCTGATCCGCTTCCTGCCCGGCCAGCGCAAGAAGAGCTGGGACAAGAATGTCGTCGCGATCGGCCTGTCGAGCGGGTTTCTCGAGCCGCTCGAATCGACCAGCATCCACCTCATCCAGAGCGGCATCGCCAAGCTGCTGTCGCTCTTCCCGCGAGTCGATTGCGATCCGCTGCTGGCCGAACAATTCAACCGCGTCTTCGCCGCCGAGATGGAGGATGTGCGCGATTTCCTGATCCTGCATTACGCCCAGACCGGCGGCCGCGACGAGCCGATGTGGCGCGCCTGCCAGGCGATGGACCTGCCCGAGCGGCTGGCCTATCGACTCGATCAATATCGCCACTCGGGGCGGATCATGCTCGGCAGCGACGAACTGTTCCGCGATGCCAGCTGGTTCGCGGTGCTCGATGGACAAGGCGTGCAGGCCGAAAGCTACTCGCCGATGATCGAGGGGATGAGCGACACGGCGAATGCCAAACTGCTCGACGACGTGCGGCGCGCGATCGCGGCGGCCTCCGCCGGATTGCCGGCGCTTCGCGCGCCAGCGGCTGGACACGCCTGACCCCGGCGCGATCCGGCTTTCTCGCGAATATGCGGCCGGAAGGCGCGGTGCTCCCGGCAGCGGCGCCCTCGGTTTCCCCGGTGCCGTTACTGCACGCGGTACAATTCGCTGATATCGTCGTTCCACACGCGGTGCAGGCGCGGGTCGCGATAGCCGGCCGGCAGGCGCTCGCCGATCAGCCACAGATACTCGACGCGGGCAAGCGGCAGGCGCGGCATCGATTCGAGCAACGTATGATGTTCGCGCACGCCGAACGGCTGGCTCCGATCGATGCAATGCGCCGGCCAGATGAGTTGCGAAGGATCGCTGACATAGTCGGGTGACGGGCGATACTTCACATCCAGCAGCTGCAGGCCGTCGACACTCCACTGCGCGTTGACCCAGCTGCCGCGTGTCGTCGTCGCGAAACTGCCGAGATGCTCGAGCCGCTGCGACCGCCAGCCCTGCGTCCCGCAATCGACCCGCGCCAGGTTGAGCACGCGCGACCCGACCGGGATATGGGGCAGCGCCTGCAATTCCATCGCATAGCGCCGATCATAGCGCGCGAAGCTGATCGTCGTGACCATGAAACGCGCGGCAAGCAGGGCAAAGCCCGTCAGCAGCACCGCGCGCCGGCGGCTCCGCTCGACCTGCGACCAGTCGAGCAGCGCGAGCGCGAGCAAGGCGATCACCGGCGCCAGCCGCGTATCGATACGGTTGCTCCCGCTGATCAAGCTCGGGGTGATCACGAACAGTGCGGTCAGGCCGATCACCATCCCCGCCGCGCCGCCGCGCAGCCGCGCGCCCGAGCGAAACCCGACGATCGTCACGAACAGGGCGCAGACCACCGAGCCGACATCGAACACCATGTTCTGGTCGCGCAGCATCGTCACCAGCGCATCGAGCTTTCGGTCGAGGATCCAGGCGGTCGGGCCCCCGCCCCGCGCGCCGGTCAGGCGCCAGACCAGCACGGTCGTCGCGCCGGCGACCAACGGCGGCCATAGGCGGATCAGTGCGGCGCGCGTTTCGCGCCTTCGCCGCATCGGACGATCGCGCAGCGCTTCGCCGACGCCATGCCCGACGATCAGCACAAGCATGACGAAGCCGGCGACGCCGTGCCCGATCAGCAGCATCGGCGTGACACCGATGAACAGCAGCGCGCGGCGCCACGGGCGGGACTGCAAGCCGAGCCACGCCGCCACTGCGATCAATCCGAGCGCAAGCGTCAGCGTGAAATTGAGGAATCCATACAGGAAGGCGAAGTTGAAGACGAACAGCAACGCCCAGGGAAGCGAGTCGGCGCCGCGCGGGTTGAGCTGCCGGGCAATCGCGGCAATGCCGACCACGGTCAGCAATGGGGTCAGCGCGCACAGCAGCCAAACCAGCGGAACGATACCCGCCATCGAATGCAGGAGCTCGACCAGCACGTCGCTCGCCAGGTTCAGCGTCAGCCTCCAATGGAAACCGTAGAAGCGGAGCAGCGCGTCCCCCGGCGACGCGGTCTGGACCGAGAAGCGTCCGATATGCCCGGGAATATCGGTCAGCGGAGGGATCGTCGTCAGCAGGAAGGGCACCGCTGCGAGCAGCGCGAAGCACGCGACCATCCGCCAATGGAGGACTGCGATCAAGGAAGGCCCGACGCGGGCCCGATCGCACGGTTCGACGGTAGAAAGGATAACCGGCTTCATCCTCGCGATTGAGCGCTCGAATCGCGGCGAAAATTCGACCGACGACCTTCGGCAAGGCTCGCAGACCGGCTCGCGTCGGGCGCGATCCCGCCGTCATGCCGATCTCTGCACCCACCCACGGCTACCTCGATTGCAGCGCCAGCGCGACTACGATGGCAACATGATAGACTTACCCTTCGAACTTTTTTACTCTGTTCAACTTCGAAAAGGATTGGCATTATTTCAAGGGAAATTGTTGTTGATCGAATGGATTGGGTTCGTGATTCGCTCCATGCTCTACGTCAGCATCCAGGCATTCGCGGCCGCCGACAGCGAGCGGACGATCAACCAGATCGTCGCGATTTCGCGTCGGCGCAACGCCCGGGTCGGCGTCAGCGGCGTCCTGATCGCGACCGAACGCCATTTCGCGCAAGTCATCGAGGGCCCGGCGGACACGGTCAACCCGCTCATGGCGGCGATCCGGTGCGACGCTCGCCATCATCATGTCACGGTGCTGCACGCCGAGGACCTCTCGGCGCGCCGTTTCGGCAATTGGTCGCTCGCGTATCGCGGGCGGTCGGCCTATCTCGACCATTATGTCGCGCCGCTGATCGCGCCGCACGTCGCCAGCTCCCGTGACGCACTCCGCCTGATCGAGCTGATGGAACGCGTTGCGACCGATACCGAGCTCGACGTATCTTGACGCGATGGCGGAGCGGTTTCAGGCAAGCGACAGATCGATCGGCGCGACGCCGGGGAAGACCGATCCCAGCCGGTCGGGCGCAAGCCCGAACTGGCGCGCGACCAGGCCGCCGAGCAGCCCGCGATAATCGGTCAGCACCGGCAGGTCGCGTCCCTGGTTGAGCGTCGCCTGCGCCAAGGCGACCTGCGCGCCCGCCATCCGCCCGCCGTTCACGCCACCGCCGAGCACCCAATAGATACTGCCATGGCCATGGTCGGTGCCCTTGTCGCCATTCTCATGGAAGGTGCGGCCGAATTCGGAGACCACCACCACCGTCGTGTGCTGCCACGCATCGGGACCGATCGCCTCGGCGAACCCCGCGAGCCCGCGCCCGAGCTCGCCGATATGCGTCGCGAGATAGCCCTGCGCGCCGCCCTGGTTGACGTGCGTATCCCAGCCGCCGACATCGACGAAGGCGAGGTTGAACTGGTCGCGCATCAACGTTCCGATCCGCCGCGCCGACAGCTCGAACCCCTTGGGGCTGACCGCGCCGCGGCTCGCCTGCTTCATTTCCTCGTCGACGGTCCTGAACACGCTGTCGCGCACCTGGAAGCCCTCAGCGACGGCGCTGCCGAGGTCGCTCGTGCCGTTGCGCTGCCCGCGGTACATCTGCGTGATCAGCGCCGCGTCCTTGGGCGGCACCGCGGGCTTCGATCCGACCGCGCCGAGCCCGATATTGGGGATGATCGGGCCGCCGCGGAAGCACAGCGGCAATTGATCGGTGAAGGAAATCGGCTTGTCTTGCCCGAGCGCCGCGGCGAGGCGCGCCATGAAGCCCGAATTATAGTCGCGGTGCCCGCCGATCGGCTGGCCGAGTTCGATCGTGTCCTGCGTCTCGAAATGGCTGCGGCTCAAGTCGTCCGTGCCGACAAAGGGGACGAACGCGATCTGCTTCTTCTGCCACAGCGGATAGATCGATTCCTTGAGTGCCGGGTGCAGGCTCCAGTCGGCGTCGAGCGCGATCGGCGCGTTCGGATCGGCGGCGTTGGGCTTGCCGAGCGCGATCGTCGGGCGCGAGGCGTGGTAGAAATCGCTTCCCGTCGGGGCGATGATATTGGCGGCATCATAGGCGCCGCGCAGGAAAACGACGAGCAGTCGGCTGCCCGCCTGCGGCGCGGCGAAGGCGCGTCCGGCAATGACAAGCGGGGCGAGCGCGGCGGCGCCCGCGAGGAGTTGGCGACGATCGAGCAACATCAGCGGTCTCCGGGAACGATCAACGGCGCATGAAATCGGGCGAGGACAGGAACAGCGCGTTCCATTCCTGCGGCGAGCTCGCCTGTGTCAGCGCGGTGGTGGTGGACGCGGCGACCGCAGGGGCGATCGCCGTGAAATAGGCGGCGGTCTGCAAATGCGGGACAGGCGGCGCAGGGAATGGCGGCGGTGGCGCCGCGGCTGCCGCCGGAACTGCAGCGCCCGCCATCACCGCCATCGCCGACGGCCCCGGCGGTGCGGGCAGCCGGAACAGCACGCCCGCGCCGCTGCCGATCTGTCGCGCGATCTCGAACCGGACCGACATCTGGCCGGGCCCCGTCCAGGCGGCGGACTCCATCGGAAAGCCGTCGGGCGTCTCGCGCGCGTAAAGCCCCTCGCCCATGCGGTTGAGCCAGCCGAGGATCGGCTGGGGGTTGATGATCGTCTGGTCGCCATACATCAGCCGCACCGCCGACACGGTATAGTGCATCGGATCCTTGAACGCGGTGCCGAGCGATTGCTTGAACTCGGGCGCACGGATCATCGCGCGCAGCACCGCGGCGATATCGCCGTCGCTCCGGCGCCATGCCGCGGTCATCCGGTCGACCACCGTGGCGGGCGGCTGGTCGCCCATGAAATAGGTGGCGAGCTGGAGCGAGACGTGATGCGCGGTCTGCGGCGCGCGCGCGATCAGGTCGAGCGCGGTCTCGACTTCAGCGAAGCCACTGCCCTTGATCGTCTGGCCAAGGAACAGCTTGTCGCCGAAATCGTGGCGGTTGGGGTTGAACTCGAACAGCCCCGCGCGGACATACAGCGGCTGCCGCTCGGGGCTGAGCTTGGGCGCGGTCGGGCTGAGATCGACCCCGACGCCGGTCAGGATCCGCGCGAGTTCCTGGACATCCTTCTGGCTATAACCCGCCCCGACACCCATCGAATGCAGTTCGAGGATCTCGCGCGCGTAATTCTCGTTGATGTGCTTGGCGGCGTTCTGGTCGTTGTCGAGATAGCGCAGCATCGCGGGGTGCCGGAGCGTCGCTTCGAGCAAGTCGCGGAACTTGCCGAACGCATGCGCGCGCACCGTCTCCTCATAATCGCCGACCATCGCGCGGACGTCGCGCTTCTGCGCCTGGACGCTGAAATGGTTCATCCAGAACCACGTCACCTGCTCGCGCAACTGGTCGGGCGCGTAAATATCGCGCAGTAGCGAGCGCGTCGCGGCCTCATTGGCGAGCGCAGTCATGTCGTGCTGATACGCCGTGTGCGCGGCATCGCGCTGGGCAACGTCGGGCAGCTTGCCGGCGTAGCGATTCGCGGCGTCGGCATCGACGACAAGCTGCGCAACCGGTTTCTGGCTGATCTGCATCGCGGCAATCTGCGCGGCGATCGCCGGGGGCAGCGTGTCGTCGGGATGTTTGAGCTGCGCCTCGAGCCAGGCGTCACTCCCCGGCGCCGCGTCCTCGCGGGATTGCGCCGAGACGCCCCAGGTCAAACGGTTGCTCCACGCAGCGGTCGTCTGATCGTGCGAAGCAGCGATCGCGGAAGTGGCGGTCGTCAGCAAGAGCAGGACGAAGGCGGAACGGGCCGGCATTTCGATCTCCTTTGCGAGCGGATATAGAAGAACAACGCTTAACTGTAGCTGTCGCCCCGGTTTGTGACGCCGAATTCATGCGGACCGCCTTAGCCGAGCTGGATCTGCCTCACCGGATTTGTCAGCGCCGCACACCCTGCCCCCGGCCCGGCGCGATACCCCCGCGCGTCGGTGGCGCATGACCAAAGCTTCACTTTCGCATCCGCGGCACGCTGCTTAAGCGCAAGGTGCGAGCGAGCGATGGAGCGATACGACGGTGCAAGCGGCAACGACCACGCCATCGGCCGAGGCCCCGCCTCCACCCGCCGCCGCCGCGAAAAAGCCACCGATCGTGCTCGGGCTCGCGGCGCTGGGCGTGGTGTACGGCGATATCGGGACGAGCCCGCTCTACGCCTTCAAAGTCGCGGTCCACGCCGCGCTCGCGGGCGAAGGCGGCAATGTCGCGCAGGCCGCGAGCGGGGTCGCCGCGCTCGTCATCTGGTCGCTGATCCTCGTCGTCTCGATCAAATATGCCCTGCTCATCATGCGCGCCGACAATCACGGTGAGGGCGGCGTCGTGGCGATGCTCGCCTTGCTGGGCACACGCGACGCGCCGCTCGGCAGCCGGCGCGCGGCGTTGCTGGTGCTCGGGCTGGTCGGCGCCGCACTGCTCTATGGGGACGGCGCGATCACACCGGCGATCTCGGTCCTCAGCGCGGTCGAAGGCCTAAAGGCGAGCGCGCCCGGACTCGCACGCCTCGTTCTGCCGATCACCGTCGTCATTCTGATCGGGCTGTTCGCGGTGCAGTCGCGCGGGACCGGGTTCATCGGCCGGATCTTCGGCCCGGTGATGCTTGGCTGGTTCGTCGCGATAGCCTTGCTCGGAATCGCGTCGATCATCCGCGCGCCGCACGTGCTGATCGCCCTAAACCCGTTTTCCGCGCTCGCGTTCCTGACGCACGCGCCCCTCCTCGTCAGCTTCGCGGTGATGGGCGCGGTGTTTCTCGCGGTCACCGGCGGCGAGGCGATGTATGCCGACATGGGGCATTTCGGCGCGGGCGCGGTGCGGCTCGCCTGGTTCGCGGTCGCGTTGCCGGCGATCGTGCTCAACTATCTCGGCCAGGCGGCGCTCCTCAGCCTCGATCCGAGCCAGATCGACAATTCTTTTTACGGGCTTGCCCCACCCTGGGCACACTACCCGATGGTGGCGTTCGCGACGCTCGCTACGGTCATCGCCTCGCAAGCGATCATCTCTGGGGTGTTTTCGCTGACGCAGCAGGCAATCCAGCTCGGCTTCCTGCCGCGGTTCGGCGTGACGCATACCGCGCGCGAGGAAAGCGGGCAGATCTACGTGCCGCTCGCCAACTGGCTGCTCGCGGTCGCGACCTTGACCGCGGTGCTGACCTTCGGATCGTCGGATGCACTGGCGGGCGCGTATGGGATCGCGGTGTCGGGATTGATGGCAATCTCGACCTTCCTCGCCGCGCTGGTCGCGCTGCGCTGGGGCTACAACCCGGTGCTGGTCGTCGTGGTGAACGGCGGCCTGATGCTGCTCGACCTCATCTTCTTCTCGTCGAACGCGATGAAGCTGCTCGAAGGCGGCTGGTTTCCGCTGGTCATCGCGGGAGTGATCGCCTTCCTGATGCTCACCTGGCGGCGCGGCATCCTGCTCGTCGAGGCGGCGCGCGCGGGTTTGCGCGAGCCGGAGGATCGTTTCGTCGCGATGCTCGAGCGGAAACAGATCGCGCGTGTCCCCGGCGTTGCCGCCTTCCTCAGCGCCTCGACCAGCGGCATGCCGCTCGCCCTGGCGACGCATGTCCGGCACAACAAGGCGCTGCAGACATGCGTCTTCCTCGTATCGGTCGTGACCGAGGAGATCCCGACCATGCCCGACGAACGCTGCGCCGAATCGCACGAACTGTCTGCGGGCTTCTGGCGTGTGATCCTGCGCTTCGGTTTCATGGAGGATCTCGATATCCCAGCGCGGATCCGCCATGCCCGGACCAACGTCGCCGACGACGAGATATCCGAGATCAGCTATTATATCGGGCATGAGACGCTCGTGCCCGACCGCGCCGTCGCGGGGATGTGGCCGTGGCGCGAGGCATTGTTCGTCTGGATGCAACGCAACGCGACGCCGACCGGCGCTTCATTCGGCATCGCGTCGCGCCAGTTGATCGAGATCGGTACCGAAATCAGGATCTGACGGCAGATCGCGCGACCGCCACATTAGTCGGACAACGTACGATGCCTCGGCGCAAATGGGCCGTACAGCTCCCTAGGGGGAGAAAGTCCGGACCGCTTCGGAACAAAGCTTCGCGAAGCGTGGCAACATGCCGCAGGCCTTGCGTTTTCGGGCTTAATGTCTGACTATAACGGCCAGAACGAAGCGGCAGCGGCGCACGCTGCGTCTGCGATCGCTCCGTCGAGAGGACCCCCAATGTTTCGGATGATCGCTTTGGCAACGCTTGCTTTCACAACGCTCCCGTCGGCGGCGCTCGCCGCAGGCGCCGAGCGCGCGCGTTTCGGAACGCTTCCCGATGGCAGCGCGGTCGAAATCGTCACGCTGACCAACGCGCACGGCATGAAGGCACGAATCCTCAGCTATGGCGCAATCCTGCAAGGCGTCGATGTCCCAGATCGCGACGGCAAGATTGCCGATGTCACGCTCGGCTATCGCGATATGAACGGCTATATCACCGCCCCCAATTATTTCGGCGCGACCGTCGGTCGCTATGCCAACCGCATCAAGGCCGGGCGCTTCACGCTCGATGGCCATGCCTATACGCTCGCCACCAACGACAAGACCAACGCCCTGCACGGCGGCGCCAAAGGATTCGACAAGCGGCTGTGGCGGATCGTCGAGCTCGCCGGCGGCGCGAGCGCACATGTCACGCTCAGCTACACCAGCGCCGATGGCGAGGAAGGCTATCCTGGCGCGCTCAGCGTGACCGCGACCTACACGCTCGGCGACAATAACGAACTCACGCTCGACTATCGTGCGACGACGACCAAGCCGACCGTGGTCAACATCACCAACCACAGCTTCTTCAACCTTGGCGGCGAAGCGGCGCAGCGCTCGATCTACGACGCCGTGCTCACCATTCCGGCGGAGACGACCACGCCGGTCGACCGCACGCTGATCCCGACGGGTGCGTTCCGCCCGGTGGCGGGCACGCCGCTCGATTTCCGTACGCCGTCCGTGATTGGCAGCCGGATCCGCGACGCGAGCGATCCGCAGATCGTTTACGGTCAGGGCTATGACGAGAACTATGTGCTGGGTCGCGGGCTGAGTGCGACCCCGCGGCTCGCCGCGCGCGTCACTGATCCGGCCAGCGGGCGGACGTTGGAAGTGCTGTCGAATCAGCCCGGCGTCCAGCTCTATACCGGCAATTTCCTCGACGGTACCGCGGTCGGGAAATCGGGCCATGCCTATCGTCAGGGCGACGGCATCGCGCTCGAACCGCAAGTGTTTCCCGATACGCCCAACCAGCCGATGCTCGGCTCGGCGCGGCTCGACCCGGGGCAGACCTATCACAACGTCATCGTCTATCGCTTCTCGACGACACGCTGACGCGCGCCGGGTCGCTCGAAAGCGCGCGCGCAAGTCTCAAGGCGCCGCCGGGGCAGCCGGCGATGAGATTCCCGATCGGCGCCCTGCCGGCACGGTGCAGCGTTTCGGCTACAAAGGCGTTGTCAGGGGGCGCCCGAGGCGCGCCCTCTGTTACAAAAGGCGTTCCATGATTTCCGACCCGATCCGCTACCAGACCGACGTCGAGCGCATGCTAAACGACGAGCCGCACACCGTTGCCGAACTCGAGGCGACCTTCGATACGATCCTCGAGCGCACCGCTGAGGATTATGGCCACGCCGTGCGATCGGTCCATGCCAAGTCGCACGGTCTGCTTGAAGGCGAATTGACGGTCGATCGCGACTTGCCCGCCGAACTCGCGCAAGGCCTGTTCGCGGTGCCCGGCACGCACAGGGTGCTGATCCGGCTGTCGACCAACGCCGGCGACATCCTGCGCGACGTGATCGGTCTGCCGCGCGGCCTCGCGATGAAGGTGTTCGATGTCGCCGGCGATCGCCTGCCGGGATCGGAGGGCGATGCACAGGATTTCGTGATGATCAACGGCCCGGTGTTCCAGGCCAAGACCGCCGACGCGTTCCTCGGCAATCTGAAGATGCTCGCCAAGACCACCGACCGCCTCGAAGGCACCAAGAAGGTCGTGTCGGCGGCGCTGCGGGGTGTGCGTCATGCCTTCGAAGCGGTCGGTGCGGAAGCGCCGGCTGCCGTCAACGCGCTCGGCGGCGCGCCCAATGTCGAGCCGCTCGGCGAAACCTACTATAGCGCAACCGCTTTCCGCTTCGGCGACTATATCGCCAAGTTCAGCCTCGTGCCGATCGCGCCCGCGATGACACGGATGACGGGCGAGGAGGTTGCGATCGACGGCCGCGAAAACGCGATCCGCGAGGCTGTCCGGACCGAGATGCAAGCGATCGACGCCGAGTGGGAATTCCGCGTCCAGCTTTGCCGCGACCTGGACGCACAACCCGTCGAGGACGCGACGGTCGAGTGGGACGAGGCGGTGAGCCCGTTCATCCGCGTCGGCACCGTCCGCGCGGCGGCGCAGGACAGTTGGAGCGATGCGCACGTCCGGCTGATCAACGAGGAAACGCGCTTCAGCGTGTGGACCGGCATCGCCGCGCACCAGCCGCTCGGCAACATCAACCGCGTGCGCCGCGACACCTATCGCCACTCGGCCGATTTCCGCGCGCGCACCAACGGTTGCCCGTATCACGAACCGGGCGCCGCCGGCTGAGCGCATGGGCGGCGCGGACGATCAGACGGGGCGCACCGCGCCGCTCCGCCGCCGCACCAGCGTCGCCGCCACGGCCAGCGCGGCGATCGGCACGAGGAGCACGTAGAAGGCGGTCGTTCCCTGGAACGCCGCGAAGATGTGGCCGACGATGAACGATCCGGTCGTCCCGCCGAGCGCCGAGAAAACGACGATCAGCCCGACCATCGCGGGCTGCTCGCGCGGCGGCATCGCGGAGAGGATCGCCGAATTGAGTGCCGGATAGATCGGTGCCATCAACAGCCCGATCATCGGCAGCAGATAGGCCGCGACCGGCGCGCCCGCCCAACCCGTCACCGGCGCGTGATGCGCCGTGGCGAGCGGCAGCACCGCGACGATCACCGCCGCCATCCCCCCGAGGCAGCCGCAGACCAGCGGAAACCAACCGGTCCGCCGCACGATCACGCCCGCGCCGAGCCGGCCGAGCGCGAGGCAGATCGCGAAGATCGACGCGGCCTGTACGCTCATCTGCGCCGAAAGGCCGAGCAGTTCGCGGTTGAAGGTCGGCAGCCACGAGCCGATCCCCTGCTCGACCAGCACATAGCAGAAGATCGCGGCGATGAACGCAAGCGACAGTGGGCGCCAGGCGAGCGCGACCATCTCGGCGAATTTCGCGCCAGCGCCGTGTGTGGCGTTTGCCGAGTCGTCGACAGCGCTCTCGTCGAACGGCGTGAGCACCAGCAACACCAGTGCAACCATGCTCGCCGCCGCAAGCCCGTAATACACGTCGAGCCAATGCAGGTCTGCGGGGTCGGCGGGGTTGATGAACGCCGCGAAGATCCAATAGCCGCTCAGGACGCCGAGCATGAACACGCCCTCGATCACGTTGAGCAGCGAGGCGTGGCGCGCGCTGCTGTCGGTCAACAGCCCGACGAAGCTGTAGACCGACACCTTGGCGATACCGAAGCCGACCCCGACCGCAAGGAACATCAGCCGGGTCGTCCAGAAGCCCGGTGCGAGCGGCATTGCAAGACAGGCGACCGCGACGAGCGCGAGTGCGCCGATCATCGCACGACGCAGCCCGAAACGCGGCAATTGGGCGGCGAGCAGAAAGCTGGTCGCGGCGATCGACAGGTCCTTGAACCCCTCGAGCGAGCTCGCGGCGCCCTTTGTGACACCGAACGTTTCGATCGATTGCAGGATGACGGTGCCGACGCTGTTGAGCAGCACGCCGAAGATCGCGTAGGTCAGCGCGAGCCCGATGATCAATCGCGTTTTGTGCATGGTCCTCCCCTGCCGGCGCCCTGTCCGGCTTATTGTCTTGACCATCTCCTATGATGAAATGCATATCATATGCAAATCAGACGCATCGGCGTCATGTCGGGGAGTGGGGTTGCGTGGGTCGGGCATTACCGGAAGCGTCGTTTGCTGTGATGCGGTTCGTGCGCGACGGCTGGCATCTCTCGGCCGAGGCGGCGGCAATCGAACTGCCACACGTTCCCGCGGTGTTTTCGATCGGCAACGGGTTCATCGGGCTTCGCGGCCCGGGCGAGGCGGCGGACGCGCCGCGTGTCTATCTCAACGGCGTCTATGAGCGGATGCCGATCGCCTATCACGAGGCGGCGCACGGCTATGCGCGCGAAACCGACTTGCGGCTCGCGGTGGCGGACGCGACGACGCCCGCGCTCTCGGTGGCGGCGCGGCTGACGGGCGTCGAGCTCGACCTCAACCGAGGTATCCGCACCGAGCGGCGCGACGCGGACGGCGTTGCGATCTCGATCGAGCAGTTCGTCGCGATGGCGCAGCCTGCGATGGTCCTGACTCGCGTGACCTTCGCCGAAACCGCAAGCATCGATGCCACGCCCTCGGTCACCGCACCGCCGGGGAGCGCAGGCGTCTCCCCCGTTCCGGTCGAGGACGCGATCTACGACCCGCGGATCGCGCCGGCGATCGCCGAAAGCCCGTGGCGCGCGGTCGACAGCCGGGCGAGCGCGGGGCGCGCGGCGCGGACCGACCGTCTCGACAAGAGCGGCTTCGTCGTCGCGAGCGCGATGCAGGAGATCGCCCGACGCACGCGCGACGGCCGGATCGAGATCGATTTCGTTTCGGGCTATCGCGCCGATCGCACGGCGCCCGTGCTCGAGCCGCTGCTCGACATGCTCACGGCGGCCGGAAACCGCGGATATGACGCGTTGCTCGTCGAGCAAGCCGCCTGGTTCGCCGATTTCTGGGCGACCAGCACGGTTGCGATTCCGGGCCAGCCCGAGGCCGAGCTCGCGATCCGCTATGCGCTCGCCGAACTGGCGATGGCGGTCGGCCGGGACGGCATGACGTCGGTCGGCGCCAAGGGGCAGACTGGCGAAGGCTATGAGGGGCACGTCTTCTGGGATGCCGATCTCTACGTGCTCCCGGTCTTTGCATTTACGCATCCCGACATCGCGCGTGCGATGCTCGCGTGGCGGATCTCAGGGCTCGACGCGGCGCGCGACAATGCGCGCGCGATGGGACAGACCGAGGGCGCGCTCTACCCGTGGCGGACGATCGGCGGGCACGAATGCTCGTCCTATTTCCCCGCCGGCCCGGCGCAATATCATATCAACGCCGATATCGCTTACGCGCTCGAGACCTATCTCAGCGCGAGCGGCGACCGGACGATCCTCGACGCCGGCGGCGCCGAAATGCTGGTGGAGACCGCGCGAATCTGGCTCGCGATCGGCTTCCACGACGAGACCAAGGGTGGTGCGTTCGTCATCAACCGCGTGACCGGGCCCGATGAATATACCGCGATCGTCAACAACAACCTCTACACCAATCTGATGGCGGCGCGGCACCTGCGCTTCGCCGCGCGCGAGGGACTCGCGAGCGGGCTGCTCGGGGCGGCCGAGGCCGAGCGCATGCGCCGCGCGGCGGACACGATGTTCCTGCCGTTCGACGACGCGCGGCAGGTCTATGCGCAGGACGATGCCTATTTCGCGCTCGAGCCCTGGCCGTTCGAGGCAACGCCGTCGGACAAATATCCGCTGCTGCTGCATTTCCATCCCCTCGCCATCTATCGTCGGCGCGTTTCGAAACAGGCCGACGCGGTGCTTGCGCTCGCGCTGCTTCCCGAGGCGTTCGAACCCGCGATGCGGCAGCGCCTGCTCGAAACCTATGAGGCGACGACGACGCACGATTCGACCTTGTCGGCGAGCGCCTTCGCCACCGCGGCAGCGCATGCCGGTGACGGCGCGCGCGCCGCGCATTATTGGCGGGTCGCGGCGCTGACCGATCTGTCCGACCTGTTCGGCAATACCGATCATGGCCTTCACATGGCGGCGCTCGCAGGCAGCTGGACGACGCTCGCGATGGGGTTTGCCGGAATGCGCGTCGAGGACGACATCCTGTGCCTCGATCCAGTCGCGATCCCCGGGCTGCCCGACTACAGCTTCTCGCTTTCGTTCCGCGGCGCGCAGGTCGGTGTTTCCGTATCGGGCGCGGACGCGTCGGTTGCGGTCCACGGCGATCGGCCGGTCCGCGTTCGGATCAACGGGGTCGACGCCGCGCCTGTCGCCGAGGCGCTCGACGCATGAGCAGCGCGCTTCCCTTTCGCGCGGCGATCTTCGATCTCGATGGCGTGCTGGTCGACAGCGCGCGGTTGCACTTCGTCGCGTGGAAGCGGCTTGCAGACGAGCTTGGCATCGCGTTCGACGCCGACGACAATGAAGCGCTCAAGGGCGTCGATCGGATGGGGTCGCTCGACCATATTCTGAAGCTCGGCGGCGTAACGCGCGACCGGGCGGCGCGCGAAGCGCTCGCTGCGCGCAAGAACGGCTTCTATCTCGATGCGCTGACGACGATGGGCGAAGCCGACGTGCTGCCCGGCGCGCGACGATTGCTTGCCGATGCACGCGCGGCCGGATTGGCGATCGGCGTGGCCTCCGCGAGCCGCAACGCGGTGACCGTACTCGACCGCGCCGGGCTGACCGACGCGATCGATCACGTCGCCGATGCCGCCGCCGCGCGGTCGAAGCCCGCGCCCGACATTTTCCTCGCGTGCGCCACCGCGCTCGACGTGCCGCCCGCCGAATGCGTCGGGTTCGAAGATGCCGCTGCCGGGGTCGAGGCGATTAAGGCCGCCGGGATGGTCGCGATCGGGATCGGCGAACCTGACACGCTCGCCAAGGCCGACCTGATCTTCGCGACAACCGATGCCGTCGATCTCGCGACAGTCTTAAGGCTGTCGGCGCGACCTCAGGTCTGACGGACGATCAACCGCGTCGGCAGCAAGCTCGACTTGGGCTTGCCGCCCTCGAGCAACTGCATCAGCTTTTCGACGAGAAGCGCGCCGGCAAGATGCGTCTCCTGCTCGATCGTCGTCAGCGCCGGGGTAAAATCCGCAGCCGGCGGAATGTTGTTGTAACCGCACAGCGCATAATCGGCCGGCGCCTCGAGCCCGATCTCGCGAAACGCGCTGACGATCGCGATCGCGGCGGTATCCGAAAAGGCGAACACCGCATCGGGCGCGGGGTTGTGCTGGAGCCATTTCGCCATCGTCTGATAGGTCGTCGCATAGGCCATCTGCTCGACATCGAGATGCTCGACGCTGACCTCGGGGTGCTGCGCGGCGACTGCGCGCAGCCCTTCGAAGCGCATCCGGATCTCGGAATGCGCGATGTTGCCGACGTAGAGCCAGCGCTTCGCCTGGCGCTTGACGAACAACTCGCCTGCCAGCTGCCCACCCAGCCGATTGTCGCTGCCGACCGAGCAATAAGGCTCGTTCGGATCGACCCCGCCCCAGACGACGAACGCCGCCCCCGCGCGCGCCAGATCCCGCAGCATCGGCTCACGCACGCCTTGCCCAAGAAAGATGAACCCATCGGCGACGCGCGAACTGATCAGGTCGAGATGGCTCTGCACGTCGGTCAGGCTCGGCGGCGAGAGGAGCAGATCCTGGGTGCGCACCGACAGCGCTTCCGAAACGCCGGCAAGCAGCTCGAAGATGAACGGATCGGCGATTCGCCCGGCGCGGTGCGAGCCGAAATCGAGCACCACCGCGACGGTGTCGTTGCGCGCCTGGCGCAGCTTCTGCGCGTTGCGGTTGATCGCATAGCCGTTCTCGCGCGCGATCTTCAGCACCCGCTCGCGCGTTTCTTCATTCACCAGCGGGCTGTTGTTGAGCACGCGCGACACCGTCGGCTTCGAGACGTTCGCAAGCTGGGCGATGTCCCCCATGTTCATGTCCATCGCGCGTCGACGCAAATTCGCTCTCCTCAACCCCCGGCCACGCGGCGATCCTGAAATTCGCTCGCCTTGCCCGTCCGGGCACGGCGTTCGCTACGAGATAGGCCCGACGTCCGCCGCGATGCAACAGCTCGCCCTCGTAACGCCCCGTGTTGGTAGCGCTAGCAAATTGCCGCCGCTCTGTCGTCAACGATTCCAGTATGCAATATCACGCACCTGTAACAAATCGTTGAAATGCAATTCATAGGCGTGTATCTCTTCGCTTCTAGGCGCTTCGCGAGAGGGCGCGCAATTGCAGGAGAGGATTATGACCATTTCACCCACGCGCGCGTTCGAAGCGGTTTCGGGGATCGCCCTGGCAGTCGCTTTGGCCAGCCCGGCGGTCGCGCAAGTCGCCCCCGCGCCGACTCCCACTGATGCCGCGCCCCCCGTCGTCGAAGAAGCGCAGCCCGACATCGTCGTCACCGGTCGTGCGGGCGGCAACGGCATCAACAAGCTCGAAGCCGGCTATTCGATCACGACCATCTCGGCGGATGCGCTCAAGCTGCAGGCGCCGAAGAGCTCGGGCGACGCGCTGAAATCGATCCCCGGCGTGTGGGTCGAGAGCTCGGGCGGCGTCGGCACCTCGAACGTGTTCGTGCGCGGCATCCCGAGCACCGGCGACGCGCCGTTCCTCTCGCTGCAGTTCAACGGCGTGCCCGTCTATGGCGTCAGCAGCCTGTCGTTCATGGACCAGACCGGGATCGTGCGGATCGACGAGACCGTCGCGGGCATCGAAGGCGTCAATGGCGGCCCGCAGTCGCTCTACACCGACGGCCAGCCTGGCCTCACCACCAATCTGCGGCTGCGTGAAGGCGGCGAGGTGACGCACGGTTATATCGGCGCATCGATCACCGATTACAGCGCGTGGCGCACCGACGGCTATGTCAGCGGCAAGGCGGCGGACGATCTCTACTACATGGTCGGCGGCTATATCTCGCGCGGCGACAGCGTCCGCCGCGCAGGGTTCGACACCGAGAAGGGCCAGCAGATCACCGCAAACGTGACCAAGAAGTTCACCGGCGGCAAGATCAACGTGTTCGCGCGCTACACCGACGATCACGGCGAATGGTTCCTACCCTTCGCGGCGGACGTGCCGGGGCTCGATCTCGGCCGCTACAACCAACTCAACCAGTACAACCGCTATGCGACGATCATCACCCCCGGCGCCGCCGGCAGCGGGCAGACCGAGCGTGTCGATCTCGCCAAGGGGCGCGGCTGGAAGGGTGTCGTGACCGGCGCGACGCTCGATTATGATTTCGGCGGCGGCTTCTCGGTCACCGATCGCGTCGGGTTCACCAGCGGAACGCTGCGCACGGTTGGCCTGGTCCCCGCCGGAGCTGGCGCAGTGACCGTCGCGACAGCGCTTGCGGATCCGAACAATCGCAATCCCGGCCAGACCTCGGTCCGTACGCTGACCACCAACCAGCCGGTCGCAGCGACCGATTACGTCCAGCAGTTCGGCTCATGGGTGGTCGAGAAGAAGCTGCAGAGCGTGTCGAACGAGGCGGTGCTCAACTACAAGCGCGGTGCCAACATGCTCAACCTCGGTTACTATTTCACGCACTTCACCTCTGACGACAAATGGAGCCTCGGCGGCAACCGCTGGATGCAGGTCGGCGGATCGGGCGATCTCGTCAATCTCAACAACGGCCCGCTCAGCGCGTTCGACATTTCCGACCGCGGCCGCGCCGATGTGAACGCGATCTATCTGTCGGATTCGTTCAACATCACCGAAGCGCTCCGGCTCGATGCGGGCGTGCGCCACCAATGGACCGACATCGACTTCTCGATCACCGGCAACGGCCTGCCCAATCATTCGAACATTCACCGCGAGGCGACCCCGTGGACGGTCGGGCTCAACTATCGCGCGACGCACAGCTTCGACGTCTATGCGCGAATCTCGCAAGGGTATCACTCGCCGTCGTTCGACGACGTCCGCTCGCAGCTCGGCAATACCGGGCCGCGGCTTGATCTCAACTGGAGTGTACGCTCTTACGAAGGCGGCGTGAAATATCATGGCGGCGGCTTCGATGCGGCAGTGACGGGCTTCTACGACGAGGTCGTCGGCGCGGTGTATAACGATGTCGGCGTGCCGCCGCAGATCGCGGGCTCGAAGACCAAGGGGATCGAGTTCGACGCCTCGTATCATCACGCCAGCGGCTTCGGGCTGACCGGCAATGCCGTGATCGAGGATGCCAAGACCGATACGCCGGCGATCCCGGCGTTCGACGGCAAGAATGCGCAGCGCATCCCGTCGTATCAGGTTCGCGTCACGCCGACCTATACGCTGCGAGCATCGGACACGAGCGACGTCACGCTCTACGGCACTTATGAAGCGATCGGGAAGCGCTACAGCGATCTCGCCAACACGCAGCTGCTGCCGGCTTATGCCACCGTCAGCGCCGGGCTGCGCGCCAAGGTCGATCGCTTCACCTTCCAGGTGGCGGGCGACAATCTGACCAACTCGCACGGCCTGACCGAGGGCAATCCGCGCTTCCTCGCCGGGCCGGGCGCCGCGCTGCCCGACGTGCGGCCGATCTTCGGGCGGTCGTATCGCGTGACGGTGGGCTACGGCTTCTAACCGCCGCGGGAGAGGGTCGCGTCAGCCGCCCTCTCCCACCCCCGATCTTGCCTTGCCACTGTCACGCAGCCCGGCTAGGCGACGGCTTCGATGCAACCCTCCGATCACCGCCCCGCCTCGCTCATCCCGGGCCGCGCCGTGTTTCCGCACCGGCATCTCACCGGAATCGAGGGATTGCAGCCGCACGAGATCCTGTTCCTGCTCGACGAAGCCGATGGCTGGGTCGCCGCCAACCGCACGCGCGCGATCAGCGACAAGCGCCTCGGCGGGCTCACGCTGATCAATGCCTTTTTCGAGAATTCGACGCGGACGCTGCTGTCGTTCGAGATCGCGGGCAAGCGGCTCGGCGCGGACGTGGTCAACATGCATGCGGCGCAGAGTTCGGTGAAGAAGGGCGAAACGCTGATCGACACCGCGATGACGCTCAACGCGATGCGCGCCGACGTCATCGTCATCCGCCACATGAGCTCGGGCGCGGTCCGGCTGATCGCGGGCAAGGTCGATTGCCCCGTGCTCAATGCCGGCGACGGGCAGCACGAACATCCGACCCAGGCGCTGCTCGACGCGCTGACGATCCGCCGCCGCCGCGGCACGATCGCCGGGCAGCGCGTGGTGATCTGCGGCGACATCCTCCACAGTCGCGTCGCACGGTCGAACATTCTCGCGCTGACCGCGCTCGCCGCCGAAGTGCGGGTCTGTGCTCCGGCGACGCTGCTGCCCGAAGGGATCGAACGCATGGGCGTTACGCCCTTCACCGATTTCGACACAGCGCTCGAAGGCGCCGACGTCGTGATGATGCTACGCGTCCAGAACGAGCGGATGGCGGGGGGTTTCATCCCGTCGAACCGCGAATTTCACTTGCGCTACGGGCTGACGCTCAAGCGGCTCGAGCGCGCTGCGCCCGATGCGCTGGTGATGCACCCTGGCCCGATGAACCGCGGGGTCGAAATCGATTCCGCGGTCGCCGACCATGCGCGCTCGGCGATCACCGAGCAGGTCGAAATGGGCGTCGCGGTGCGCATGGCCTGCCTCGACGTGCTGACGCGGCGCTCGCGTGGTGTGGCGGGCTGGGCATGAGCCGGATGCTCGCCTTGCTCAACGCGACCCTAATCTGCCCCGTCGCGGGCGTGTCGCAGGGCGGCGTGCTGGTCGAGGGCGACCGGATCGTCGCGACCGGGCTGATCGACGTTCCCTCCGATGCCGAGACGATCGACTGCGGGGGCGCGACGCTCGCGCCGGCGATCGTCGATCTCGGCGTGTTCGCGATCGATCTGCCCGCGTTTCATGCCGGCGGAATCGTCCGCGTCGGGCTGATGCCCGATCAATCGCCTGTGCTCGACGACCCAGGCATCGTCCAGCGTGCGGCGCTGATCGGGCGGCCGGGATTGTGGATCCATCCGATCGCGGCCGCAACGCGGGGCCTTGCCGGGACCGATCTCGCCGAAATGGCGATCAACCGCGATGCCGGCGCACGTGCGGTCGGCACCGGGGGGCAGTGGATCGCCGGTTCGGGCGTGATGCGCAAGGTGCTGGCCTATGCCGGCGATCTCGGCCTGGCGGTCATCACCCATGCCGAGGACGGCGGCGTTACTGCGGGCGCAGTCGCTACCGCAGGCGAAACCGCAACGCGGATGGGCCTCCCCTCCGCACCCGCGATCGCCGAGGCGCTCGCGATCGCGCGCGATCTGATGCTCACCGAGGAAACCGGCGCGATGCTCCATATCCGCCAGGTCACGACCGCCGCCGGTTTCGAACTGGTCCGCGCGGCAAAACGTCGCGGTGTGCACGTCACCTGCGGGATCACGCCCGCACATCTGCTGCTGTCGGATATCGCGATGACCGATTTCCGCACCTTCGCGCACCTCTCGCCGCCGTTGCGCAGCGAGAGTGACCGCCAGGCGGCGGTTGCCGCACTCGCCGATGGGACGATCGACGTGCTGTGCTCGGGGCATGACCCGCGCGGCCCCGAGGAAAAGCGCCTGCCGTTCGCCGATTCGGCATCGGGCATGGCGGGGGCCGAGACGTTGCTCGCGCTCGGCCTGGGGCTGGTGCGCGACGAGACACTGTCGCTCCAGCGGCTGTTCGCGCTGCTGTCGGCCAATCCCGCGAAGGTGCTTGGCGTCGACGCGGGCTCGCTGAGCGTCGGCGCCCCTGCCGATCTGCTGCTGCTCGCCCCCGATGCGCCGTGGCAGATCGAAGGCGACCGACTTCACGCCAAGGCCGGCAACACGCCGTTCGACGGGCTGCCGGTGCAGGGGAAGGTGCTACGGCTGTTCAAGGGCGGCACCGCCCTGCCCGTCCCCGCCTGACGCTCCCCCGCCCGACGCGCGCTCAGCGCGACGCCAGTTCGCGTCCCTTCGCCCACATCGCGACCTGATCGCCCGCACCGGCGCGGACGAAGCACCGGCCGCCGCGGCTGCGATAGCTCTGGCACAGCGATACCGCATCGGCGCGCGCGAAACCGCCGACCGACAGGCGATAGAATTGCTTGCCGCCGCGCGACACGGTCATGCCCTGCGGCGTATGGCTCGCAAAACCGGCATAGCTGCGCGTGGCGCGAGTCCAGGCATCATGCGCGACGCCGGCGGTGTCATAGGCGCCGAGCTGGACGAAGAAGCTGCCGCGGGTAATGGAGCGCGGCGCCGGAGACGTTGCCACCACGCGCGACGCCGCAACGATGTTGGCGACCGTCAGGCGCGGAGCGTCGCCGCGGCGCTTGGCCGTGCTGTTGGCGTAGGCGACGGGCAGCGGCTGGACGACTTCCTTGCGCTCGGCAAACACCACGCCAGCGATCGTCGGGCCGACGGCCGCGACCTGCTGCGAGGGCGCGGTCGGCGGTGCGGGAGTCGCGGTGGCGTCGGCAACGGCGACGGGTGCCGGGGTTGCCGAGTCAGGGGTGGCCTGCCCGGGCATATAGTTGTCGATCGGCGCCTGGGCCTGCGCCAGCGCAGTCGTACCGCCGCGCGACGCGCCGTTGAGCGCCAGCGCGGCCGGCAGGCCGGGGTCGACCGCCGGCTTGACGCCGAGCAGGGTCGCGACCTGGTCCGAAGCCGAGGTCGGCCGCGAGAAGGTCGACCAATCGAGGATACGGCGCGCGACATCGGCCGGCGCGACGTCCATCGCCACCACCGCCTGCGCCTCGCGCCAGCGCCCGGCGAGCGCCAGGCTGAGCGCGTAATTCTGGCGAACCTTGGCATCGGCTTCGGGCGCGCGCACCGCGGCGCCGAGCATTTCGACCGCGCTCGCCGGATCCCCTGCGAGGGCCGTCGCGAGGCCACGATCGCTGACCGGAATGACCGCCGCATTGGCGTCGAGCGTCTTGCGCGCGCCGGCCCAGTCGCCGGTGGCGATCTGCGCGAGCGCGAGGTTGAGCGCTGCCTTGCCATTGCCCTGTGCGAGCGTGAGCGTGTCGGCAAAGGCGTCGCGCGCCGAGGCGAAGCGCCCGGCCTTGAGATAGCTCTGTCCGAGGATCATGCGATATTCGGCGGCGTCGGGCTGGTCGCCGACGGCGCGCTCCGCATGGCCGATCGCCTCGGCGAAGCGGCCGGCGCGCAGCGCCTGCTGCGCGGATGCGGCTTCGCTGCGCGCTTCCTTCTCGGCGCGCGACTGTTCGCGCGCGCTCGCGGCGGCGATCGTCGATACTGCGCCGGCGCCGACCGTGGCGCCGAGGATCAGGATCGAGAGCCCCAGCGTGAGCGGGCCGAAGGTGATGGCGGACCGGGTCTTCATCGTAACGCCCTCCTCGGGGTCTAGCGTTTCGTCCGCGTCGGCAACTGGCGCACCAGATCGTCGACTTCGGGCAGCGTTTGCAGGAATTGGTCGAGTGCTTCGGTCACCAGCGACTGGGCCGAGGCATTGTGCAGCGCGCTGGCGAGCCGCAGGCGCAGATGCCGCTCCTCGTCGAGCCGCAGCGTGAACGCCGATTTCGGGCGCGCCTTGTTATGCTTCTTGCTCGTCTCGCGGCCGATCCGCGTCGCGGTCGCGACCGAAACCGGCTTGATCGCGACACGCGTCGGCTCGGGCGCGGCCGCGACGGGCGAGGGTTCGACGATTGGCTCAGCCGCAGCGAAGTGCTGCGCGTATTCCTCGCGCAGCACTTCGCGCTGGACCAGCACCGGCGGCACCGGCGCGGCCGGCGGCAGGTCGCCGCCCATGTCGTTCCAGCCGAGATCGTCGTGCGCGCCCGGGATGGCACCGAACCCACCGAAGCCCTGCGGCCGCATCGCGGGTTTCGCCATGCCCTTGCGCGCGAGCAGCGTCGAGGAGAGCGAGGCAGTCGGCTTGGGGTTTCCGAACATGCTCATTTCAGCTCACCACGCGGCGGCCGAAGCCACCACCCGCGGCGGGGCGCGGCGCGCCGAAGCCGTTGACCGAGGTCGGGGTCGCGAACACCGTGCGGCGGAAATTCTTCTCGAGCCGGTCCGAGATATAGCTCCACAGGTCGCGCACTTCCTGCGCCGAGCGGCCCTTGGGATCGACCTCCATCACCGTGCGCCCGTCGATCATCGATGCGGCGAAATCGGTGCGGTGGTGGATCGTGATCGGCGCGACCGTGCCGTGCTGCGACAGCGCGACCGCGGCTTCCGAGGTGATCCGTGCTTTCGGAGTGGCCCCGTTGACGACGAACAGCAGTGGCTTGCCCGCGCGCTCGCACAGATCGACCGTCGCGCCGACCGCGCGCAGATCGTGCGGGCTCGGGCGGGTCGGGATGACGATCAGCTCGGCGACGGCGATGACGCTCTGGATCGCCATGGTGATGGCGGGGGGCGTATCGATCATCGCGAGCTTGAAGCCCTGCTGGCGCAGGATCTCGAGATCGGCGGCGAGCCGCGCGACGGTGGTCTGGGCGAAGGCGGGAAACTCGCTCTGCCGCTCGTTCCACCAATCCGACAGCGAACCTTGCGGATCGATGTCGATCAGCACGACGGGCCCTGCCCCGGCAAGCTGCGCCTGTACTGCCAGATGGCCGGACAAGGTTGTCTTGCCCGATCCGCCCTTCTGAGATGCCATCGCAAGAACGCGCATGAGCCCCTTTCGCCCCTTTAATCGAGGCAACCGATTGCCATAGGATCGGTCAAGGAAGGGTTAACGCGACGGCGCGTATGGGTGTGCCAGGGAGAATGGCTAACGAAATCTTTGCCAAACCGGCGCTAGTCGGCATGGTCAGGCGATACGGTCGGACGGGACGGGACGAAGAGCATGCGCAAGCGAGTATGGATGGCGCTGGCAGGAACGATGCTGGCGATCGCGCCCGCGATGGCGGACGTACGCGACGGGGTCGATGCCTGGGGCCGCGGCGACTATAAGAAGGCGGTCGCCGAATGGCGCCCCGCAGCGAATGCCGGCGACGCCGATGCGCAGTTCAACCTGGCGCAGGCCTATACGCTTGGGCGTGGCGTGCCGGTCGACATTCCCGTCGCCGAAAGCTGGTTCCGCAAGGCGGCGCTGCAGGGCCATGTCGCCGCGCAGGCGAAATACGGCCTGGTCCTGTTCGATCAGCACAAGCCGAGCGAAGCCGCGCCGTGGCTCGAGAAAGCGGCGCATCGCGGTGAACCGCGTGCGCAACTTGTCTATGGCACGATGCTGTTCAACGGCGATGGCGGGGCGAAGGACTGGCCGCGCGCGTATGCCTGGATCGTCCGCGCCGCCGCCGCCAACACCCCGCGCGCCTCCGAGGTGCAGGCGCAGATGGACAAGGCGATTCCGACCGACCAGCGCCAGCAGGGGCTCGAGCTCGCGCGCCGCTACGAGGCCGAGGCGCAGCGCCCCGAACTCCCGCCAGAGATCGCGGGCAAGCCGCGCAGCGCGGGTATCCGCGGCACCGACGTGCCGCCGTCCGATTACGACCCGTCCGCACCGCGCAAGCCCGAAGTGCTCGCGCTCGCGCCCGAACGGCAGCCGACGCGGGCCAAGCCAGCCCGCGTTCGGCCGCCCGCCCCCGTGGCGTCCGCCCCTGTCGCGCCCGAACCCGCAGCGCCTGCGCGCTCGGCCCGCGCGCCCGCTCCGACGTCGATCGCGACCAGCCGCGGCGGCTGGAAGGTCCAGCTCGGGTCGTTCGGCGATCCCGCCAACGCCCGCAAGCTGTGGGAGCAAGTCGCGCACCGCTTCGCCGGCGCCGAGGTGCAATACGTCAAGAGCGGCGCGATGACGCGCGTACTGGTCGGGCCGTTCGCCTCGAAGGGCGCGGCATTGACGGCGTGCGGGGCGGTCAAGCCCTGCGTGCCGGTCGCGCCGTGACGGGCCGACCAGCACGCTGAGGATCGAAGGACCGGGCTCCGATCGCGCCAAGAAACGCACGCCTCTGCGGTGCTAGGCCATCACCCAATCGTTGCGTGCAATCCCCTGCGCGTAGAGCAGCGCGGACAAATCTCCATGGTCGATCCGCGCCGCCGCCGCCGCGGCGACGATCGGCTTGGCGTGATAGGCAACGCCCAGCCCGGCCGCCTGCACCATCGCCAGATCGTTGGCGCCATCGCCGACCGCAAGCGTCTGCTCGGGCAACAGGCCGAGTTCGGCGCGCGCCGCCAGCAGCGTCTGCAGCTTGGTGTCCGACCCGACGATCGGTTTGGCGACCGTCCCCGTCAGCACACCCTCGCCCAGCTCGAGCCGGTTGGCGATCGCGCGGTGGAAGCCGATCCGCTCGGCGACCGGATCGGCAAAACGCGTGAAGCCGCCCGACACGAGGATCGCGGTCGCGCCGCGCGCGCGCATCGTTTGCACCAGGGCCACTGCCCCCGGCATGATCGTCACGCGCTCGGCGAGGCAGCGCTCGATCAACGCCTCGTCGAGCCCTTTGAGCAAGGCGACGCGCGCATCGAGCGCGCCTTCGAAATCGAGCTCGCCGCGCATCGCGGCCTCGGTGATCGCCGCGATCTGCGGCTTGATCCCGGCATAATCGGCGAGCTCGTCGATACATTCGACGGTGATCATGGTTGAATCCATGTCGGCGACGAGCAGCTTCTTCTCGCGCCCCTCGACCGCCTGCACGACTACGTCGACGCCGTCGAACACGCCCTCGAGCGCCTTGCGCGCCGCGTCGGGCGACACCCCGAACAGGATATCGACCGCTTTCTCGGGCTCGATCCATGCCGACGTCGCCGGCGCACACCCCGCCGCGGCGATCCGATCAATCGCGGCAGAAAGATCGCCTGCGCTAAGCGTTTCCGATGCTATCAAGGTGGCAATGAACACTCTGAATCTCCCGCAGGTCGCGCTCATCGCAGGGCCGACCGCGAGCGGCAAGTCCGCACTCGGTATCACAGTCGCCGAACGCCATGACGGCGTGGTGATCAACGCCGATTCGGCGCAGGTCTATCGCGACCTCCGGATTCTCAGCGCACGCCCGACGCCCGAGGACGAAGCCCGCGTACGGCACCGGCTGTTCGGCCATGTCGACGGCGCGGAGAGCTATTCGGCCGCGCGCTGGGCCGAGGAGGCGCGCGCCGCGATCGACGCGGCGCACGCGGATGGCAAGCTACCCGTGCTGGTCGGCGGAACGGGCCTGTATCTGCGCACGCTGCTCGATGGGATCGCGCCAGTGCCCGAGATCGACCCGGCCGTCCGCGCCGAAGTCCGCGCGCTCCCCGTCGCCGCGGCGCATGCCGCACTCGCGCCGCTCGACCCAGCCGCCGCCGCCCGGCTCGCTCCCGCCGACACGACGCGCGTGGCTCGCGCGCTCGAAGTGGTCCGCTCGACCGGCCGGACGCTCGCGGAATGGCAAAGCGAGCGCAGCGGCGGGATCGCCGAGCGCATCCGCCTCGCCGCGCTCGTGCTGCTGCCCGATCGCGACTGGTTGATGGCGCGCTGCGACAGTCGCGCCGCGGCGATGCTCGCCGGCGGTGCGCCCGACGAAGTCCGCGCTTTGCTCGATCGGGGCGAGATCGCGGCGGATGCCCCCGTCCGTCGTGCGATCGGGGTTGCCGAGCTGGCGGCGGCGCTTCGCGGAGACATTTCGCAGGCGCAAGCGCTCGAGCAAGTGGCCCTGGCCACCCGGCAATATGCCAAGCGCCAATACACCTGGTTCCGGAATCAGCCCCCGCCGAGCTGGAAGCGCTCGCATGCCATGGAAGCAAGCGAACGCATCGAGCAATTCGACATATTGTTGCGCGGATAGCCGTTGACACGCATATTTCGTTACTCTAGCAGCGCCGCTCCAACGCTGCTAAAACCGGTAGCGCGACGGGAGACGAGACGTGACTGAGAAGAGCGGAGCAGACATCCTGATCGAGGCGCTGTGCGATCTCGGCGTGGAGGTCGTCTTCGGCTATCCGGGGGGCGCCGTCCTGCCGATCTACGACGCGCTGTTCCGCTCGGGGAAGATCAAGCACATCCTCGTACGCCACGAACAGGCCGCGACGCATGCCGCCGAAGGCTATGCCCGCTCGACCGGCAAGCCCGGCGTGGTGCTCGTCACTTCGGGCCCGGGCGCGACCAACGCCGTCACCGGCATCACCGACGCACTGATGGACTCGATCCCGATGGTGGTGATCACCGGGCAGGTGCCGACCGCGCTGATCGGTACCGATGCGTTCCAGGAAGCCGATACGGTGGGCATCACGCGCCACTGTTCGAAGCATAATTACCTGGTGAAGGATCCGGCCAGGCTCGGCGACACGATCCACGAGGCGTTCTACATCGCCACCTCGGGCCGCCCCGGCCCAGTGGTGATCGACATCCCCAAGGACGTGCAGGTCGCGACCGCGCGCTACACCAAGCCCGGGCCGATCCGCCACAAGACCTATCGTCCCCAGATCAAGGCGGACCAGACCGCGATCGAGCAAGCAGTCGACATGCTCGCGGCCGCGGAACGTCCGATCCTTTATACCGGCGGTGGCATCATCAACGCAGGGCCGGCGGCGAGCCAGTTGCTGCGCGAACTCGCGCGGATCAGCGGCGCGCCGGTCACCTCGACGCTGATGGGCCTCGGTGCCTATCCGGCGAGCGGCGAACAGTGGCTCGGCATGCTCGGCATGCACGGCACTTACGAAGCCAATCTGGCGATGAACAAGGCCGACCTGATCGTCTGCCTCGGCGCGCGCTTCGATGACCGCGTGACCGGGCGGCTCGACGCGTTCAGCCCGTTCAGCCGAAAGATCCACATCGATATCGATCGTTCGTCGATCAACAAGAACGTCCGTGTCGACCTCGCGATCGTCGCAGACGTCGGCCATGCGCTCGAGGACATGGTCCGCGTGTTCAAGGCGCGGCGCCATCCCAAGCCCGATCTCGCCGAATGGTGGCGGATGATCGCGGGCTGGCGCGCGCTCGACAGCCTCGGCTTTCCCGAGACCGACGCCGACATCATGCCACAGCGTGCGATCCGCGCGCTGTGGGAGGCGACGCACAAGCGTGCGCCGATCATTACCACCGAGGTCGGCCAGCACCAGATGTGGGCGGCGCAGCATTTCGGCTTCGACGCGCCCAACAAATGGCTGACCAGCGGCGGCCTCGGCACGATGGGCTATGGCCTGCCCGCCGCGATCGGCGCGCAGCTCGGCAATCCCAAGGCGCTGGTCATCGACATCGCGGGCGAAGCCTCAATCCAGATGAACATCCAGGAACTGGCGACGGCAAGCCAATACCGGCTGCCGGTCAAGATCTTCATCCTCAACAACGAATATATGGGCATGGTCCGCCAGTGGCAGGAGCTCACCTATTCGAGCCGCTATTCCGAGAGTTACAGCGATTCCCTGCCCGACTTCGTCAAGCTCGGCGAGGCCTATGGCTGGAAGGGCATCCGCATCGAGGGCCTCGGCCAGCTCGACGACGGGATCGCCGCGATGCTCGATCATGACGGGCCGGTGATCATCGACTGCCGCGTCGCCAAGCTCGCCAACTGCTTCCCGATGATCCCGAGCGGCGCCGCGCATACCGAGATGTTGCTCCAGGCGAGCGAAGTCTCGGGCGAGATGGACGACGAAGCGAAGGCGCTGGTGTGATGGGCAAGCTGACGTCATCCCCCTCCCGCTTGCGGGAGGGGCTAGGGGTGGGCTCGCGCTATCCACAGGCGTTCCGCGCGCGGAGGTCGGGCGCCCACCCCCAACCCCTCCCGCAAGCGGGAGGGGAGAAA
>NZ_JH584241.1:2824879-2826538 GCF_000241485.1 Sphingomonas sp. PAMC 26605 | reverse complement strand
TAATGCACATCACCCAGGAAAAAGCCTCGCGCCACACGCTCGCGGTGATGGTCGACAACGAGCCCGGCATCCTCGCGCGGATCGCCGGCCTGTTCACCGCGCGCGGCTACAATATCGAGAGCCTGACCGTGTCCGACGTCACCGCCGACAAGGCGGTCAGCCGGATCACGATCGTCACCTCGGCGAGCGACGCGACGATGGAGCAGATCCTGGCGCAGCTCGACCGGCTGATCCCGGTTCACTCGGTGACCGACCTCACCGCGCTCGGGCCGCATGTCGAGCGCGAGCTGGCGTTGCTCAAGGTGCGCGGCACCGGCGACCACCGGATCGAGGCGCTGCGCCTCGCCGACGTCTACCGCGCGCGCGTCGTCGATGCGACGACGACGAGCTTCGTGTTCGAAGTGACCGGGGGTCCGGAGAAGATCGACACCTTCGTCGCGCTGATGCGCGAGGTCGGGCTGATCGAAGTCGCCCGCACCGGCATCGTCGCGATCGCGCGCGGGAATGCGGCGGTCTGACATCACGCGTCGCCCCGGCGGAGGCCGGGGCCGTCCCGGTACAGCGGACAGCGCCAGCAACGAAGCGGCCCCGGCCTCCGCCGGGGCGACGAATTTGAAAAGGGAAATACCATGCGCGTTTACTACGATGCCGATGCCGACCTGAACCTAATCACGTCGAAGAAGATCGCGATCGTCGGCTATGGCAGCCAGGGCCACGCCCATGCCCAGAACCTCCGCGATTCGGGCGTCAAGGACATCGCGATCGCGCTGCGCGAAGGCTCCGCCACCGCGCAGAAGGCCTATGCCGCGGGCTTCCAGGTGATGACCAACCAGGAAGCCGCCGCCTGGGCCGACATCACGATGATCCTCGCCCCCGACGAACATCAGGCGGCGATCTATGCCGACGATCTCCACGCCAACCTGAAGCAGGGTGCGACGATCGCGTTTGCGCACGGCCTCAATGTGCATTTCGGCCTGATCGAGCCGCGCGCCGATCTCGACGTCATCATGATCGCGCCGAAGGGCCCCGGGCACACCGTGCGCAGCGAATATGTCCGCGGCGGCGGCGTCCCCTGCCTGATCGCGATCCATCAGGACAAGAGCGGCAACGCCCACGACATTGGTCTGGCCTATGCAAGCGGAGTCGGCGGCGGGCGTTCGGGCATCATCGAGACCAACTTCAAGGAAGAGTGCGAGACCGATCTGTTCGGCGAGCAGGCCGTGCTGTGCGGTGGCATCACGCACCTCATCCAGGCCGGGTTCGAGACGCTGGTCGAAGCTGGCTACGCCCCCGAAATGGCGTATTTCGAATGTCTCCACGAGACCAAGCTGATCGTCGACCTGCTCTATGAGGGCGGCATCGCCAACATGCGCTATTCGATCTCGAACACCGCCGAATATGGCGACATCACCACTGGCCCGCGGATCATCACACCCGAGACCAAGGCCGAGATGAAGCGTGTCCTGGCCGACATCCAGGGTGGCCGCTTCGTCAAGAACTTCGTGCTCGACAATCGCGCGGGGCAACCCGAGCTCAAGGCTGCGCGCAAGGCGGCCGCCGCGCATCCGATCGAGAAGGTCGGCGCGGAACTGCGCGCGATGATGCCGTGGATCGGCGCGAACAAGCTGGTCGACAAGGACAAGAACTGATTTTGTCTTA
>NZ_JH584241.1:2717660-2824130 GCF_000241485.1 Sphingomonas sp. PAMC 26605 | reverse complement strand
AGGGGCTTATCCAAACGAAACGGTTCGTTGCCGAAACGGGGTTTGACGCTGCCGAGCGCGCATCGCACTTGGATACTTCTTAACAGGAGTATTTAATGCGTATTACCTTCCTCCACGCCGCCGCCACCGCAGCGCTGCTGATCGCCGCGCCCGCGCTCGCGCAGACCACCCGCCCCGAAATGCTCCACGGCGCGGGCACTGCCGCCGACGTCAAGGCCGGCAGCTACAAGGTCGAGCCGCACCACACCCAGGTCACCTTCAGCGTCAGCCATTTCGGCATCTCGCCCTTCGCCGGCACCTTCTCGGGCGCATCGGGCACCCTCCAGCTCGATCCGGCCAAGCCCGCTGCGACCAAGCTCGACGTGACGATCCCGATCGCCAGCGTCCAGACGACGAGCGACGTGTTGACCGGCGAACTCAAGAGCGCCGACTGGTTCGACGCCGCCAAATTCCCGACCGCGACCTTCCGCTCGACCAAGGTCGCGCAGATCGGCCCCGACGCGGTGCAGGTCGATGGCACGCTCACGCTCCACGGCGTGACCAGACCGGTGAGCTTCCAGGCCAAGCTGTTCGGCGCGGCGACCAACCCGATGAGCAAGAAGGCGTCGATCGGCTTTCTCGGCCGGATGGTGATCCATCGCTCCGAGTTCGGCGTGACCAAATACGTGCCCGTCGTCTCGGACGAGACCGTGCTCGTCATCAACGCGGCGTTCGAGCTGCAGTGATGCGCCGTGCCGATGGCGACCCGAGTCGCCATCGGCATCCGCCGTCAGGCCGGCACGAGCGCGCGGAAATACTCCGCCGTTTCCGGCGAGACGCCGAGCAACAGGGCGTGCAGCCGCTTGTCGAACGAATCGACGCTCTCGCGCCGTTCGCGATGCACCATCATCCAGTCGCCGAACTCGCGCGCGTCGGTGTGACGGTCGAGCAGGATGCGCAGATCGCGATGGCGCGGATCGGCCTCGAGGCTCGTGATCAGATCGGCGATGCTGTCCTCGGGGCCCTCGAGCGCCTGCAGGAACTCGGCATCCTGCGAGTAGAGCAGTCCGGTAATGCCATCGAGCCCGTTGCGCATGGCGGCCTGCCGTAAGATCGGCACGCAATCGTCCTTGGCACACCCGCTCGGATTGGTTGTGATACTCGTATAAATCACTTGTCGCATGTTCGCGTTTTACCCCCCGCGATAAATCCATGCAATTGATCGAGATCTACTAGCGCTGCACCAATGCTTTCAGGCTGGACAGCGCAGCGTCGCACACGCTATTCGTTACGGGTGATCTTCGCACCCGGCCTCGCCTCGCTTCGACTTACGCGCCCTTAGGCGTGTACACTGCCGCGCGCCGATCGAGGCCAGCGCGGCGCGCCTGAGGTTCCACCGCCCTTAGCGACCAGCGCCCCAGAAACCGCGCCCACAAAACCGCGATTGCCGAGCGAGACCGACCATGCTGCGTGACCCGTCGACCAAATACCGCCCCTTCCCCACCATCGACTTGCCCGACCGCCGCTGGCCGTCGCAGACGATCACGACCGCGCCGCGCTGGCTGTCGACCGACCTGCGCGACGGCAACCAGGCGCTGATCGACCCGATGGACGCCGAGAAGAAGACCCGGATGTTCGACCTGATCGTCAAGGTCGGGATCAAGGAGATCGAGGTCGGCTTCCCTGCGGCGGGCGCGACCGAGTTCGATTTCATCTCGGGGCTGGTGCGCGACGGCCGCATCCCCGACGACACGATGATCCAGGTCCTCACGCAGTCGCGCCGCGACCTGATCGAAACGAGCTTCGCCTCGCTGCGCGGCGCACCAAAGGCAATCGTTCATCTCTACAACGCCGTGAGCCCGGCCTGGCGCAAGATCGTGTTCGGCATGACCCGCGCCGAAGTGAAGCAGATCGCGATCGACGGCGCGATGATCCTGCGCGATCAGGCCGCAGCCCAGCCCGACACCGACTGGTTCTTCGAATACAGCCCCGAGACCTTCTCGACCGCCGAGCTCGATTTCAGCCTCGAGGTCTGCGAAGCTGTGATGGAGGTGCTGCGCCCGACGCCTGACCACAAGCTGATCCTCAATCTCCCCGCGACGGTCGAATGCGCGACGCCCAACGTCTATGCCGACCAGATCGAATGGTTCAGCCGCAACATCCGCAACCGCGACACCGTCGCGCTCAGCCTCCACCCGCATAACGACCGCGGCACCGGCGTTGCTGCCGCCGAGCTCGGCCTGATGGCGGGCGCCGACCGTGTCGAGGGCTGCCTGCTCGGCAATGGCGAGCGTACCGGCAATTGCGATCTGGTGACGGTCGCGCTCAACATGTACACGCAAGGGCTTGATCCGAGGCTCGATTTCTCGGACATCGACGCAATCGTCAACACCGTGAACTATTGCACGCAACTGCCGGTCCATCCGCGCACGCCCTATGCCGGCGACCTCGTCTTCACGGCGTTCTCGGGGAGCCATCAGGACGCGATCAAGAAGGGCTTTGCCGCGCAGGCAGCCAAAAACGACCCGTTGTGGGAAGTCCCCTATCTGCCGATCGATCCGGCGGATCTCGGCCGTTCGTACGAAGCGGTGATCCGCGTCAATTCGCAGTCGGGCAAAGGCGGCGTCGCCTGGGTGATCGAGCAGGACAAGGGCCTAAAGCTGCCCAAACGGCTCCAGGCCGATTTCAGCCGGCACGTCCAGCGCCTCGCCGACGAGACCAGCCGCGAGATGAATGCGAGCGACATCTGGGGCCTGTTCGAGGCGACCTATCTCGCGCGCGGCGAGGATCGCTTCCGCCTGCTCGATTACAGCGAGAGCGGCAGTGTCGGCGACCGGCTGTTCGTTGGGCACGTTGCGGTCGACGGGGAGGAACGGTCGATCTCCGGGCGTGGTAACGGCCTCATCTCGGGCGTGATCGCGGCGCTGGGGGATACGACCGGGCCGCAGCTCGATGTCGTCGACTATAGCGAGCACGCGATCGGCCACGGCGCCGATGCGCAGGCGGCCGCCTATGTCGAATGCCGCACCGCAGACGGGCGCACGGTGTTTGGCGTCGGGATCGACGCCGATATCGCGACCGCGTCGGTGCGCGCGGTGCTCAGCGCCGCGAATAGAAGCTGATCCTCCCCGGCACGGGGAGGTGGCGCCGAAGGCGACGGAGGGGGGTGCCGCAAACGCTGCGCCCGCGGCGGCCCCCCTCCGTCATGCTGCGCATGGCACCTCCCCGTGCCGGGGAGGACCGCGTCTCACCGGCCCCGAGTGATCTCGCATCCGACCGCCGCGTCGGGATAGATATCGGGCTTGGACGTCCGTACCGTAACGCGTTCGACACGCCGGTCGTGCAAACACAAGGCGGCAATCGCCTCGCACAGCGTCTCCTGCAGATGGAAGTGCCGCTCGGCCACGAGCGCCTGTATCCCCGCCCGCACGAAATCGTAATCGAGCACCGCGTCGATCCGGTCCTCGCTCGGTGGCGCGGGATAGACCACTTCCATCCGTACCGAAACGATCACCCGCTGCGGCGCGGCGAGTTCTTCGGGATGGATGCCGAGCCCCATCACCACCTCGAGCCCCTCAAGGAGCGTCGTGAAGCGCGCGCTCATGCCCGCCCCTCGAACATCACGTCGCGGTCGCGCTTGAGCAGATGCTGGCCGCAATCGACGAAGAGATTCTGCCCGTCGAGCCCGTCGGCCTCTACCAGAAAACCGACCGCGCGCGCGATATCGAACGGATCGACCGGACGCCGTAGCAGGTTCTTCGAGGCGGCCGCGGTGAACTCCGTCTCGGTCTGATCGGCGCTCGGCAGCGATAGACCAGGCGACACCGCATTGACCCGGATCCGCGGGCGCAACGCCTGGGCTAGCATCGTCGTCGCGCCGGTCAGCGCGATCTTGCCGCAACTGTACGAGAAGAAGTCGGGATTGAGGTTGGCGACCTTCTGGTCGAGAATATTGACCACCGCCCCCTTTACGAGATCGTCCTGCGCGGCAAGCGCGCTCGCAAGCAGCACCGGCGCCTCGAGATTGACCGCGCCGTGCGCTCGCAGCGACGCGGACATGACCATGGGCGGCGTGTCATACTCGAACAGCGACGCGCAGTTGACGAGCGCCACAAGCGGTCCTCCGAAAGCGGCGCGTGCCGCCGTGACGAGCGCCGCGGGAACGTCAGGATCGGTAAGATCGCCCGAAAGGACGATCGCGCCCGGCAATTCTGCGGCGAGCGCATCGGCATCCTCGGCCGAATGGTGATGGTGGATCGCGACCCGCCACCCCTGCCCCGCCAGATGCCGCGCGATCGTCGCGCCGAGCCGGCGCGCCGCGCCGGTTACCAGAACGGTCCGCGCAGCGCTCATCCCCGCCCCATCAGCGCGAGCACTTCCTTGCGGCTGCGCTCGTCGTCGCGGAACACGCCCATCATCCGGCTGGTCACCATCGTCACACCCTGGGTCCGCACGCCGCGCGCGGTCATGCAGGCATGGCTCGCCTCGATCACCACCGCCACGCCGACCGGCTTGAGATTGGCCCAAATGCAGTCGGCGACTTCGGCGGTGAGCCGTTCCTGGACCTGCAGCCGTCGTGCGAAGGTCTGCAGGACCCGCGCGAGCTTGGAAATTCCGACGACGTAATTGCCAGGCAGATAGGCGATGTGCGCCTTCCCGATGATCGGCGCCATGTGATGCTCGCAATGCGACTGGAACGGAATGTCCTTGAGCAAGACGATCTCGTCATAGCCGCCGACTTCCTCGAACACGCGCGACAGATGGCGCGCGGGATCGTCGCCATAACCCGAGCAATATTCCTTCCACGCGCGCGCCACGCGCGCCGGGGTATCGACCAGACCTTCGCGCGCGGGGTTGTCTCCCGCCCAGCGGATCAGCGTGCGGACCGCGTCCGCCACATGATCGGGCACCACGATCTTGCCATCGGCGCCAACCTTCGGGTTGGCGAAATCATCGTCCTTGCGTTCGTCCACGCTGCTTCCTTCATGATCCGACCATGCAATGCCGATACGGACGATCGGTTTCGCCGTACTGCAACATGGAATTAGTCCTTATTTGAAACGCTACGGGAGCGCATCCTCCACGCTGCCTCCCCCGCTTTTAGGCAATTTAGCCCATTGACTATGCCGCGCCAAATGCCGAACCTGATCTTCGAAAACCGTGATCCGGCACAGACTGGAGGCGGCGGAGATAGGGGATGCCATCATGAAGAAATTCGAACTGCTCGCTGCATCGGCGTTGGTTTCGCTCTACGCGTGTCCGGCCGTGGCGCAAGATACGCCGCCGACCACCCAGGCACAAGGCGCACCCGCCGCGACCTCGGCGGCGCGGCAGGTCGATCCCCGCAGCGGCGATAACGACGATATCATCGTCACCGCGACCAAGCGCGAACAAACGCTGCAGGACGTCCCCGTCTCGGTCGCGGTGACCAGCGACGATACGATCAAGAAGGCACGCATCCTCGATCTGATCTCGCTCCAGGCGAGCGTGCCCTCGCTGAAGGTGTACCAGCTCCAGAGCTCGAGCCAGACCGGCTTCCAGATTCGCGGCTTCGGCAACGGCACCGGCAATATCGGCGTCGAAAGCTCGGTCGGCGTGTTCATTGACGGCGTCTACCGCTCGCGCTCGGCCTCGGCGATCGCCGATCTTCCCGATCTCGAGCGGATCGAAGTGCTGCGCGGGCCGCAATCGACGCTGTTCGGCAAGAACGTGTCGGCGGGCGCGATCTCGATCGTCACCAAGCGCCCGCAATTCGACTGGGGCGGCAATGCCGAGGCGACCTACGGCAATTTCGGCAACATCGAAGCGCGCGCCTCGGTCACGGGGCCGATCTCGAAGACGCTGGCGTTCCGCCTCTACGGCAGCGTCAACCAGCGCGACGGCTATTACACCAACCTCGTCAACAAGGTGCAGGTCAACGGGCGCGACCGGTACGCATTGCGCGGCGACCTGCTGTTCGAGCCGTCGTCGGATTTCTCGATCCGCGTCATCGCCGATCTCAACCATATCAACGAAGTGTGCTGCGGTGCGGTCACAATCTTCAACGGGCCGGTCACCCAGCTGATCGGTGCGCCGCGCGCCATCGCCGGCGTCGGCGCCGTGATCGGCAACCCGGCGACCGCGTTCAACCGCCAGGTCGTGTACAACACCTCGCCCAACAACCGGCTGACCGGCAAGGGCATTTCGGGGCAGATCGACTGGAACCTGGGCTTCGCCAAGCTCACCTCGATCACCGCGTACCGCACGCAGACCAACGACACGACGCTCGACGTCGATTTCACCGGCGCCGACATTTCGAACCAGACGACGTCGGACGATATCAAGACGCTGACGCAGGAATTTCGCCTGACTTCGGATAGCAGCGGTCCGTTCAACTGGCTGCTGGGCGCCTTCTATTCGGACGAGCGCATCCGCACCGGGCGCAACATCCTCTATGGCGCCGACGGTCGCGCCTTCGCCGACGCGGTGACGATCACGCGCGGTGCCAATGGCTTGCCGGCACCGGGTGCGATTCCGCCGATTCTTACGCTCGAGACGCTGCAGCGCGCGGCGGGCAATACCAGCGTGGTGCCGGGCCAGACCTATTTCGCGCAAGGAACCGGGATCTTCGACAACTATCGCCTCAACGATCAGTCCTTCTCGGTCTTCGGCCAGGCCGACTACAAGCTGTTCGACCGGCTGACGCTGACCGTCGGCGGCGCCTATCTGCATGATCGCAAGGAAGCGGTCTCGAACGTCGTGCTGACCGACCGCTTCTCGCAGCTCAACCTCAACAACGTCCCCGAGCTCGGCTTCCTGCCGCTCGCGATCATCGCGCCCGGCGCGCCGGCGGGGTTGCGGATACCGACCAATCTGTTCGCGGGGCTCAATGCGGTGCAGTTCTTCTATGCCGACACCGCCAATCACGGTCCGGTCAACTTCCCCAACGCGAACGAGAACGGCATCCTGAAGGGTGACAAGTTCACCTATCTCGCGCGCGCCAAGTTCGACATCAACCACGATATCAACATCTATGCGAGCTATTCGACCGGGTGGAAGGCAGGCGCCTACAATCTGTCGTCGGACAGCCGCCCCGCGCTCAACGGCGTCGGCCGCACCGCCAACCCCGAGAATGTCGAAGTCTATGAGATCGGCGCGAAGGCGCGGTTCCACGGCGGCTATCTCAACATCGCGCTGTTCGACGAGAAGATCAAAGGCTTCCAGTCGAACGCCTTCACCGGCACCGGCTTCGCGCTGGTCAACGCCGGCAGCCAGTCGGTCCGCGGCGTCGAGGTCGAGGGATCGTACAAGCCGTTCCGGTCGCTGGTGATCAATGCGTCGGGGACGTATCTCGACCCGAAATACGATTCCTTCACGCGCGCTCCGTGCTTCTCGTTCGATGCGCGTTGCCAGGTTCCTGCCGGGTCGCCCGCCGGCACGCTCCCCCCGCAGTTCCGCGACTTGAGCGGCACGACGCCCGCCGGGATCTCGAAATGGTCGGCGAACGTCAATGCGGTGTACACCCAGACGATTACCGACCGGATCAGCGCCTATGTCCGCGGCGAGTTCGTCTATTCGAGCAAGACCCCGCTGACCGACACCGTCCCCGCCGCGATCGCGAGCGCCGAGGTCAAGACGGTCAATGCCAGCATCGGGCTTAACTTGCCCGATCAGTTCGAGATTCAGGGGTGGATCCGCAATCTCGGCAACGACAATTACTTCATCGGCGCCTTCGCGACGGTCGTTCAGAACGGCAGCTTCAGCGGCTATATCAACGAGCCGCGGACCTATGGCGTGACGCTGCGCAAAGCGTTCTGACGCGTCAGGGCGGCGGCTGGCGGCCAGCGGGCGTGGCGGGGCGATGCAACTGAATCGGCCTGTCATGCGCTCCTTGCTCGATCGATAGGAGATTGACGATGAAGGAACCCAAGGCCGGTGACCACGTCACCTGGAAGTCGCACGGCGGCGAGGCTCACGGCGTGGTCGAGAAGAAGCAGACCAAGCCGACCACGATCAAAGGGCACAAAGTCGCGGCCTCCCCCGACAATCCCGAGTTCATTGTTAGGAGTGACAATGGCGGAAAGGCAGCGCACAAGAGCGCAGCGCTAACGAAGGCGTGAAACCGATGTCGGTTTTAACGGCACACCAGGAAGGAATATCCATGGCTAAGACCCCTACCGCAAAGAGCGACGCCCCCAAGACCGGCGGCATCTTTGCGCCCATCACCCCTTCGGCCGATCTCGCCGCGATCGTCGGTGCCGACAAGCTGCCGCGCAGCGAAGTGATCAGCAAGGTCTGGGCGTACATCAAGCAGCATGATCTCCAGAATCCGGAGAACAAGCGCGAGATCGTCGCCGACGAGAAGCTGAAGAAGATTTTCGGCAAGGACAAGGTCACCATGTTCGAGATGAACAAGCACCTTGCCGGCCACATGAAAGCCTGATCCTTATCGGACAGACCGGCACCATGACACCGACACACTTGGCCGTGTGTCGGTGTCGGGCGTTTTAGAACAGTAGAATTTTGCCGCGCTCAGCCGGCGAGTTTCGCCGCAGCGTTGACCACCGCGCGGGCCGCGGTCGCCTCATTCGCCTCCGCCATCGCTTCCCACGCATAAGCCGAACGCTCGTGCATTTCGCGACGGTTGGCGAGAGTCGTCTTTTGCGCGGCTTCGCGCTGCGCAGCGGCGTTGGCGCGGTAGGTTTCGCTGGGTGTCATAGGATTTCACGATTCCGCGGGCGGCGATCCGCCCGTCTCATTGGGTTAAAGGGCAGGAAAAGCGCAGGCGTTGGGCTAGGACGGCGCTCCCGATATCCGTCGGATGACAATGGTGCCCCCGAGTGGATTCGAACCACCGGCCTGCGGTTTAGGAAACCGTCGCTCTATCCACCTGAGCTACGGGGGCTCCGCGCGCGTGGTACTGTGCGGTGCGCGATCGGTCAATCGGGCTGGCGGCGCGTTACCGCAGTCGGGCACGGCGGCTTACGCGCTATCGTTCAATTGAGCGCATCCGGCGGCACCACGGGAAGCAGGAGCGGCGCGACCGGCACGCCTTCGTCGACCAGCGCCTTCGCCTCGGCGAGGGTTGTCTCACCGTGAATGGGTACGGACGCCGTTTCTCCGACATGCATCGCGCGCGCCTGATCCGCAAAACCCCGTCCGACCCAGCGCGACGTCTCGAGCGCCTTGGCCTGTGCCGCGGCAATCGCCTGGAGCGCGGCCTTGAGCGCTTGAGGCGACGGCGTCGGCGATACCGCGGAAGCCGAACCAGGCTTGGCGGCGACCACATTACGGCTGTTGCCTTTCGCGCCGACATTGGGTGCCATCACCGCCTTGCCTATCGCAGTGTCGCCGCACACCGGGCAGACGAGCAGGCCACGTTCGCGTTGTTCCTCGAATGTCGCACTCGATCCGAACCAAGCTTCGAAAACATGCGCACGCGAACAGCGCAAATCGAACACGATCACACCGATGCGACCTCCGGGATCGGCCGGCGATGCGCCAGCACCGGGATCCGCGCGCGAACATCGGCGACGCGCGCCGGGTCGATCTCGGCATAGCCGATCCCCGCCGCCTCGCCCATGTCGAGCACCACTTCGCCCCACGGATCGATTACCAGCGAATGGCCATAGGTCGCGCGGCCGTCGGCGTGCGTGCCGGTCTGCGCCGCCGCGACGACGTACGCCGCCGCCTCTATTGCGCGCGCGCGCATCAGGATATGCCAGTGCGCCGCTCCGGTCGGGCGGGTGAAGGCCGCGGGAATCGCCAGCACCGTCGCGCCGGCATCGCTCAGCGCGCGATAGAGATCGGCGAAGCGCAGATCGTAGCAGATCGACAGGCCGAGCGCCCCGACTGGACTCTCGACCACGACCGCCCCCTGCCCCGGCGCATAGCTCGCCGACTCGCGCCAGCTTTCGCCGCTCGGCAGATCGACGTCGAACAGATGGAGCTTGTCATACCGTGCGCGGATTGCGCCGCTTTCGTCGATCACGAAGGCGCGATTGGCGAGCCGGCCATCATCACCGAGCACCGCGAGCGAGCCGAGATGGACCCACAGCCGATGCTCCGCCGCAGCGGCGCGGACCGCGGCGAGCACGCCGTCGTGCTCCTCGCGACACAGCACCTTGGCCGCACGGCTCCGGTCACGATCGACCAGCCCCGACATTTCGGGCGTGAACAGCATCATCGCGCCCGCGGCGGCGGCTTCGGCGATCGCCGACACAATCGTGCTGGCGTTGGCGGCGGGGTCGATCCCGCTCGTCAGCTGCGCCAGCGCGATCTTCATGCCGCGAGCAGAACGTCCAGCTTGCCGGCGCGCTCGAGCGCAGCAAGATCGTCCGATCCCCCGACATGCTGGCCGTCGATGAAAATCTGCGGGACGGTGGTGCCGCCGTTCGCGCGCTCGAGCATCTCGGCGCGCTTGGGACCGCCCATCGTGATGTCGAACTCCTCGGGCGTGGCGCCCCTCGACGCGAGCAATCTCATCGCACGCGCACAATAGGGACAAAAGGCTTTGGTATAGATTTCGATCTTTGGCATGGATCAAAGATGTGGACGCAGACCGTGCTTGTCAATCAGCGAGCGGTGCCATCCGCATCCCAGCCTCTGGTGTCGCGCTCGTCATCGAGCACGCGTGCCCAGCACACGATCGAAACCGTCGCCGCTCCCGCCCGCAGCAGCGTCCGCACGCAGGCATCGGTCGTTGCCCCGCTGGTGTAGATGTCATCGACCAGAACCACGCTCCGCCCGCGTACCCTGGCGTGCGGATCGACGACGCGGAAAACACCGGCGACGGCGCGCGCGCGCGCCCTGGCGCCCATCGCGCGCAAGGGCGGCGTTGCACGCACGCGGCGCAGCACCAGCGGATCGTGCGGCACCCCGCAAGCGCGCGTGATCGCGGCTGCGATCAGCGCGGCCTGATTGAAGCCGCGCTCCCACAAGCGCCAGCGATGCAACGGCACCGGAACGAGCAAATCGGCGCCGGCCGGGAGCAGCCGCGCCATCTGCCGACCGACGGTTTCGGCAAGCGCGGTCCGCCCGCCATATTTGAGGCGTAGCGCCACGCCGCGCGCGACCTCGCCATAGGCGACCGCGGCGTAGATCCCGGCGTGCCGTGGCGGATCGGCGAGGCAGCGCGCGCAGCGCGCGTCCGCCCCGCGATCATAAGCGAACGGGCGGTTGCAGGCGGCGCACCACGGCGGCGCGAGGAAGTGCAGCTTGCCCCAGCAGGCGGCACAGAAGAGATGGTCGTTCCCAACCACAGCGCCGCACCCCGGACAGCGCGGCGGGAGCGCGAAATCGGCGACGAAACGCAAGGGAGCGAGCCAGCGCGACACGTCGACCCTTGTCGCCCGCGCGCCGCGGCGGCACAAGCGCGACGATGAGCGATCCCGACATCTTCGACCGCGCCGCACGCCAGCGGCGCCGCGACCGCGCCGCCCCCGACTTTGCGACCTTCGACTTTCTGCGCGCCGCGATGCTCGAGGGGATCGCCGAGCGGCTGGCCAGCGTGACGCATCGCTTTACCGAAATGCTCGATCTCGGCTGTTTCGACGGCGCGCTGCCGGTGCCTCCCGGCGCGACGGTGACGCGGTGCGATGCGGGCGCGGTCTTCGCCGCGCGGGCCGGCGGCATCCAGGCCGATGAAGACCGCCTCCCCTTCGCCGCCGGCACCTTCGATCTGGTGGTGTCGGCGGGCGTCCTCGATAGCGTCAACGATCTCCCCGGCGCGCTGATGCTCGCGCGGCGCGCCTTGCGCCCCGATGGCCTCTTTCTCGCGGCCTTTTGCGGGATGGGAACGCTCTCGACGCTTCGCGCCGTTTTACGCGAGGCGGAGCGCGACCGGCCGGCGGCGCGAATCCATCCGCAGATCGACGTGCGTTCGGCGGGCGACCTGCTGATGCGCGCGGGCTTCGCACTGCCCGTCGCCGACATCGAAGCGCTGAGCGTGCGCTATCGCGGCATCGCCGGGCTGCTGCGCGATTTGCGCGGCATGGGCGCGACCAACATTCTGCGCGACCGGAGCCCGTTGCGGCGCGACACGCTCGCGCGCGCCGCCGAGCTCTTCGCCGCGCGCGCCGACCCCGACGGCAAGACTGCCGAAACGTTTGATATCGTCTATCTTACCGGCTGGTCGCCCGCCCCGTCGCAACCACAACCGGCGCGCCGCGGCAGCGCGAAAACGTCGTTGAAAACCGCGCTGGGCGGACGCGACGAGGCCTGATCAGCCGATCATCCCGTCGCCCTCGCCCTTGGCGAGCATGCGACCGATCGCATCGAACAGCGAATCCATCGCGACCGGCTTGAACAGCACTTCGTCGGCGCCCTCGGCCAAACAGCGCTCGCGCAGGTCGACGGCGGTGTCGGCGGTCAGCACGATCACCGGCAGCGAGGCCTTGGCGTCGCCGCGCGCCCGGATCCGGCGCAGCGTCTCGAAACCGTCCATCCCCGGCATGCGCAGATCGAGCAGCACGATCACGAAGTCCTGCGTGTCGATCAACGCAAGCCCGGCCTCTCCGCTTTCCGCGCCCGTCATCGTCGCGCCGGCGACGTCGAGCATGTCCTTCACCACCCGCCGGTTCATCGGGTCGTCTTCGATGAACAGAATGTTCATCACGGCATCACCCGGCAGTGGAACGGATAGGAAAAATACGACATTACTGGCATCTCTATTTCACGCCGCTCGCGAGACCGCGGGGAATACACTGCGACTATCATCGGGCGCGCTGTCGAACAACAGCGCCGCAAGTGCAACGCCCGCGATCGGTTTGGCGACAATCTGATCGATCCCTGCGACGGAAAACCGTTCGCGATCGACGGCGTCGGGCGTCGCCCATAGCAGCGTCGAGGCAATCGGCAAGGCGCCAAGCGTTGCGAGTGCCGCGTCGGTGTCGGGCTCAGCCTTGATCGTGCCGTCATCGATCAACACTTTCGCTATGCCGCCTGCTTCGATCCGCGAGACCGCCTCCGCGACCGACGACGCGAATACGACGCTGCCCGCGCGCGGCTCGAGCACCGCCCGCAACATACTGCGAGATATCGGATTCCGATCGAGAATCAGGAGCGCCGCTGAGGGTGCCAGCACGGCATCCGCGGGCGCTTCAGACGCCTCCGCGACCACGAGCGGCAGTACGAGCGTAAAGGTCGAGCCCTGTCCGACCGTGCTGCTCACCTCGACCGTGCCCCCCATTGCCTGGGCGAGATTCTGGCAGATCGCGAGCCCGAGCCCGGTCCCGCCGAACTGCCGCGTTGTCCCGGCATCGACTTGGCGGAACGATTCGAAGATGATTCCCAATTTGTCGGCGGGAATGCCGATCCCGCTATCGGTGACGGCGATCGACAGATTCGACCCGTTTGCCGCCGCCGAAAGCGTGATCGTACCGCTCGCGGTGAATTTCAGGGCGTTCGACAAGAGGTTGAACGCGATCTGCCGCACCCGTGCCGAATCGCCGACGATACGACCCGGGCACGCGTCGAGCGCGAGAACGAAGGTCAGCCCCTTGGCGCGTGCCTGCTCCTCCCACAACCGCGCGACGTCGCGCAGCGTCGCCTTGAGATCATAGGGCACGGCCTCGAGCGTCAGATTGCCCGTTTCCATCTTCGCGACGTCGAGAATGTCGTCGACCAGCGCGCGCATCGTGATCCCCGCGCTGTGCACCACGCCGATCCGGTCGCGCAAAGCGTCGTTCAAGTCGCGATCGGCGAGCATTACCTGCGTCATGCCGAGAATGCCGTTGAGCGGCGTGCGGATCTCGTGGCTCGTGGTCGCGAAGAACTCGGTCTTCGCCGCGAGCGCCTTGGCGAGCGCGGCGTTGGTCTGCCCGAGATCGACGTTGGCGGCGCGGACCTCGTTGCGGCTGCGGCGGATCGTGATCAAGCCGAAGGCGAGCAGCGCCATGATGATCGCTGTCGCGATCGCTGCGCCGCCGAAAATCGTCTGCTGCGTGCGCGCGCGCAGCTTCTCATCCTCGATGTTTCGCAGCAGTTGCGCGCGCTTGAGCTTCTCGATGGCGAGCTCTTGCGTGGCGAAGTCGAAGCGCGCCGCGGCGAGCGCGGTGTTGGCCGACGCCGCGAGCGCAGACGTCTTGTCGTCGAGCGCCTTGAGCGCCTCGATATGGACCAACGCCTGCGTCTGATTGCCCGCCTGCTTGAAAATATCGTAAGCGGTCTGGTGCGCCTCGCGGACGTCGAGGGTCGGGGCGTTGGCGTCGACGTTCGCGAACGCGCGCGTGATCAGGCGCTCGGCGAGCGACAGGTGGCCGCGCAACCGGGCCGACCAAGCCGACAGCACGAGGAAGTGATTTCGCGCCGAAGCAGCTTCGTCGCCGTTCGACGCGGCGAGTCCCAAGGCTACCGATCGATCCGCCTCGCGCGGCTGCCCCTCGAGAAGCTGCCCTCTGGCGATATTGCGGAGCGTCTGGGCTTCCAAGGCCGGGCTCTTGAGCTCGCGCGCAATCGTCAATGCCTTGCGAAATTCGAACTGCGCTTCGGGAATGCGGCGCAATTCCTGTAACGAGATGCCCCGATTTATGTAAACCGAAAACGACGTTTTCGGATCCCCTCGGTAAACGTCGAGAGACTTGGCGAAATATTTCAGGGCCTGCTCGTGATCCTGAGCCTCTTCGTAGAGAACACCGATCAGCACTATCGCGATGGCTTCGCTTCGCGTCTCTCCGACTGCGTTGAAAATCTGGTGCGCGCGCTGATAGGCTGCGAGGGCACCCGCCACATCGGCTTGCGCTGTTTTCAGACCGCCGCGCGATAGCAGCAAGTCACCATAGAGCTTTGTGGGGGGGCCGCCGGTCGCAACGAGACTGATGGCGTGATCGATCAGCGGCTTTGCCTGTTGGAGATCGTTGACCCTCAAATAGGCTTCGCCCTGCAACCATTGCGCCGTCGCCATGGCGACGATCTTGTCGCGACCGGTCATACGCGCGCTTGCCCGTTCCGCCTCCTGGGCTTCTAGGACCGCTCTCACTGGATCGGTCATCATCTTGGTTTTGGCATCGGCAATCAGCGCTGAATACGCCCTGCTGTCCGACGAATGGTTTGTCCCCGCGGTACCATCCGCCGCGGCGAGCGGAATCCCGAAAGCGATCGCGAGACAAGCAATAATTCGGAGAAGCACGCGCCACATTGTCGCCTTTTGCAGCCTAATCCGTTAAAGGCACGCTAACCTGCCAGCGGTGAATGGTCAGGCGCTTTTCCAGAACGCGGCGGGGCGCTGAAACATCGACTTACGGGGATCTTCCGCGGGACGTGCGCGATAATCGTGCAGGAAGCGCCGAAAGGCGTCGATCGAGATCGGACGGCTGATCAGATATCCCTGGATCATATCGCAGCCCATCACCGAAAGAAGCGCCATCGCCGCTTGGGTCTCGACTCCTTCTGCGGTCACTTCCATATCGAGCGCGTGCGCAAGATCGATCGTCGAGCGTACGATCAAGGGATCGCGGTTGCTGCTGGTCAATTGCAGGACGAACATCTTATCGATCTTGAGTTCGCGCGCCGGCAGTTGCTTGAGATAAGCGAGCGACGACAAGCCAGCCCCGTAATCGTCGATGGCGATGACGATGCCTTGGTCAGCAAGTATCTGTAGGTTCGCGATTGCGGATTCGGGATCGCGGATGACGGCGGTTTCGGTGATTTCGAACCCGATCTTGACATTACCCGCGCGCACCGCGGCGCATGCTGCCTCGACGAAATGTTTGTCGCCCAACAACTGGCCGGAGATATTGATGAAGATCGTGAGGTCGTGGCCATCCGCGGCCAGCGTCCGCTGATCGCGGATCACCTCGTCGATCGTCCACAGCGTCAGCGCCGAGATTTGCCGGGCCTCTTCGGCAACGGTGATGAAATCGCCGGGCAGGATCAAGCCGCGGACCGGATGCTGCCACCGTACCAACGCCTCGGCGCTACTAATCTCCTGCTTCCGGACGTTCACCTTCGGCTGATATTGGAGAAACATCTCGCCGCCCGCGATCGCGCGGGGCAGTTCGCGCGTCAGCGTCAAGCGATCGAACGCTGCCGTGCCAGCCGATAGGTCGCGCAGGACGGTAGCCTGCTCGACATGCGAATCGTCGAGCGCGCCCTCTGCTTCCTCTACCAGGCGAACGTCCTCGGTCGTGTCGCGCGGGGCGCCGGCCGCGCCCACGAGAATTTCGAAGCTGTGCAACACGGTATCGATATCGAACGGCGGCTCGGTAGCCGCCCGCAGATCGGCCACTGCGATCTCGAGTGCCGCGAAATCCGGACCGATGAACCTGATCTCGATCGTTGCTCGACCGATCGCCAATGTCGATGCGTCGGGCAAGGCCAGCGCGATGCGGGCTTCGAGTACGCGAGCTAAGTCCTCGGCACGGGCTGGCCCGAGGTGACGGCGTAAGGCTGCGAAATTTCCGATCTGAACCAAACATACGAAGTGCCAAGCGCCGGTGTCGCCGCCCGTATCACCACGCTGCACGCCGGCTTTTGCCCCGACGCGGCGCGGCACTCCCACGGTAGGCGCGCTTCCCGCTTCAACCGCGACGCTTCGTGGCTTTCCTCGCGCCGGACGGCGAGGAGGTAGCGGGGGTTGCTGAGGACGCGCCATGTCCCTTCCGCTAATGGGCAGCTTTGAAAGAAGCGTTAAGGCGCCTCCCGTGATCTCCCCACGCGCCAAGACGCGATTGCTTCATCCTTAACAATCTATTAAGGATGTTTGGCACTCAACTGAGTGCAATATGGGAGAAAAGTAATGTTGCGTTTTATCCTCGCGTTGATCTACGGCGAAACGTCGCGCCCCTTCTAAATCCTCGTACCGGCCCGATATCCGCGAGATTCAGTCTATTTTAAAATAGGTTATCGCGGGTGTCGGGTCACCAAGCGGGAGTGCTGATGCGGCAATGTCTGACATTGCAGCGCTCGCGCGGCCCCACAACTTCGTTGCTTAACTATGGTTGCCGCACCCGTGGATATCGGGTGCCCCCTTAACTGGCGGCTATAGAAGTTTTTTATTGATCTACCGCCATTGCTTCGATCAATCGCCGCATAAAACCGGCGCCGCGCTCGAACTGAGCGATCTCGAGATACTCATCCGCCTGGTGCGCCTGCTCGATCGAACCCGGGCCACAGATGATCGTCGAGAACCCCGCCCCCTGGAACTGCCCCGCTTCGGCCGCATAGGGAACGACGCGCGCCGGGCCATTGTCGCCAGCGAGACGTCGCGCCAGCATCTCGGCTGCGCCCTCTGGCTCGGGCGCGAACGAGGGCGTAGCCGAGCGCCGCGCGACCGAGACGCCGGCATCGGCAAAGCGCAGCTTGAGCGCGCGATCCTCGGCGGCGCAGGCCGCGATGAACGGCGCTATGATCGTATCGGGATCCTGCCCCGGCGGGGTGCGCAGATCGAACGTGAAGCCGCATTCGCGCGCGAGGATATTGACCGCGGTCCCCCCGTGCATCAGCCCGACCGTCAACGTCGCGTGCGGTGGGTGGTAAAGCGAATCGGGGTCGGGATGCCGCTCGAACGACTCGGCCAGCGTGCGCAACTGCGCCATCAGCCCGATCGCGACCATATTGGCGGACACGCCGAGATGCGTGAGGCTCGAATGCGCCTCGTGCCCCGTGACCGTCACCCGCCAGGTCGAGATCCCTTTATGGCCGCTCACCACCTCCATCTCGGTGGGCTCGCCGACGATTACCGCGATTGGCGCGGGGAGCTCGGCCACCAGTTCGCGGATCATCGACGGCGCTCCGAGGCAGCCGACTTCCTCGTCATACGAGAAAGCGAGATGCAACGGCCGTGCGGTCCCGCCGCGGGCGAACGCCGGCACCGCCGCCAAAGCGAGCGCGAGGAAGCCCTTCATGTCGCACGTGCCGCGCCCGTACAGCCGGGCGCCGCGCCGCGTCAGCGTGAAGGGATCGCTGCTCCACGGCTGGCCATCGACCGGCACGACATCGGTATGCCCCGACACCACCACCCCGCCCGGCACCGCCGGCCCGATCGTCGCATAGAGATTGGCCTTCGACCCGTCGGCATTGGCCACGCGCCGCGATGCTACGCCGCGACCGCCGAGGAACGCTTCGACATATTCGATCAGCCTGAGGTTCGAATCGCGCGACGTGGTGTCGAAGCCGATCAGCGCTTCGAGATGCGTCAGCGCGGCGGTTTGCAGATCGTCAGAAAGGTCCATGCCACCGATCCTAGGCTGGTCGCACGCCGCTTGCCAATCATCCCGCTTTGGGTTCCTCCCAGCCGCCGCCGATCGCCTTGAACAGAGCGGCGGTATCCTGGCGCAACTGCGCGTCGCTCGCCACAAGCTGCTCGCGCGCGCTGAGGACGGTGACTTGGGCATCGATCAACGAATTCTGCGCGACGAAGCCGGCGCTATATTGTGCATAGACCGCATGGTTGGTCGCCTCGGCATCGGCGACCGCGCGCCGGAGCGCGGCGTTGCGCCGCCGCTCGGCGTCGAGTCGCGCGAGCGGATCCTCGACATCGCGCAGTGCGCCCAGCACGGTCGCCTGATATTGCAGATAGGCCTGCTCGCGATCTTCCTTGCGTACGCCGACCGTCGCGCGGCGGCGTCCCCAGTCGAGCAGCGGGAAGGTCACCCCACCGACGCCAGTCGCCTGGATGCTGTCGCGCGAGAAAAGCGAGGCAAGCGAAGTCGACAACAGTTCCGCCATGCCGGTGAGCTGAAACTTGGGATAGAGATCGGCGACCGCAACCCCGATATCGGCGGTCGACGCCGCGAGATTGCGTTCGGCCATGCGGATATCGGGCCGGCGACGCAACAGGTCCGACGGCAATCCCGCCGGCACGATCGGCACCGCCTGAAGCGCCGGCAATGGCGCGGTAAGCTCCGCCGTCAGGCTCTCGGGCTGCGTACCGAGCAGAATCCCGATCGCGTGGATGCGTACGCGCAAATCGGCGCGTAACGGCTCGAGCCGCGCCTCGAGCGTGGTGATCTGCTGCTGCTGGCGGGTCACGTCGATCTGCGGCGACAGCCCGACCTTGGCGACATTGTTCGCAATCTGGAGCGAGCGACGCTGACGCAACAGCTCGTCCTCGACCACGGCGATCTGCGCCTGGTCGAGCCGCAGCGCGAAATAGGCCTGCGCCACCTCCGCGCCGAGCGTGACCGCGGCATCGCGCTGCGACCAGATTGCGGCATCAGTCCGCGCGAGCGCACCCTCGACGCTGCGGCGCCCGCCGCCGAACAGGTCGATCTCCCAGCTCGCGTCGAAGCCAGCGGCATAGGTGGTGATTCCGCTGCCCGGCAGCGCGATCCCGCCCGAGCTTCCGGAACCGCCCGAGCTTCCCCCCGAACTGCCACCCGAAAACAGGCTGGCGAGCGACGAAAAGCCCGCGTTCTTGCTGAACTCGACATGCGTGACGTTGCCCGTCGCATCGACCGTCGGCTTGCCGATCGCATGCGCCGCGATTTCCTGGAGCCGCGCCTGGCGGACGCGCGATCCGGCGATGGCGATATTCGGGCTGTCCTTCAGCGCGCGCTCGACGAGCGACGTCAGCGTCGGGTCACCGAACGCGGTCCACCAATGCGCCGGGTCGATCGTCGCGCCCGGGGCCGCGGGCTGGGCTTCGCTGAACGCGGGCGGCACCGGTATCGCGGGAGCGTGATAGTTCGGGCCGACGGTGCAGCCCGCCAGCAAGGTCGCGCCGAGCAGCGCGGTCGTGACGAGAGAGCGGGTCAATGGGCCATGCCTCCACCGGAGCCCCCGGACTTGCCGGAGCGCATAAAGAAGACGACCGGGGCGACGCACAGCACCACGATCATCAGGGTATGGAATACGTCGAGAAACGCGAGCATCGACGCCTGGCGCTGGACCGTCTGATACAGCACCGCGAGCGGCGTGGTGGTTGGGTCGCCGACCCCGCCGAACGCGCTGCCCGCCTTGTCGAGCCACTCGTTATAGTTGGGGTTGAGCGGACTGAGACCGTTGACCAGCTCCGACTGGTGACGCTGCAGCCCCGAGGCGAGCAGCGTCTGCGCCGACGAGATGCCGATCGAGCCGCCGAGGTTGCGTGCGACGTTGAGCATGCTCGACGCTTGCGCGGTCTTGTTCTGCGGCAGCCCGACATAGGCGACCGCGCTGATCGGAACGAACAGGAACGGCAGCCCCATCGCCTGATAGAGCCGTGCGACGCCGGCATCGAGGAAGGTGATGTCGGCGTTGAGGTGGGTCATGTTCCACAAGGCGAACGCCTGCACGAGCAATGCCGGGAACAACAGCATCCGCACATCGACCACCCCCGACAAGCGCCCGGCGAACGGCACCATGACGAGCGTCGCCACGCCGCCGAAGGTCAGCGCCAGCCCCGCCTGGAACGAGGTGTAGCCGAGGACCTGCTGCAGCATCTGCGGAATCAGCTGCGTCGTGCCGAACAGGATCATGCCCGTCACACCCATCACCAGCAGCGTGAGCGAGAAATTGCGGTTCTTGAGCAGTTTCAAATCAAGCACAGGCTCGGGATGATTCGTTTCCCAGAAACCAAGCGCGATCAGCGACAGCGCAGAGATTGTCGCAGTGGTGATGATCAGGCCGCTCGAGAACCAGTCCTCGCGTTCCCCACGGTCGAGCGTCAGCTCGAAGAAGCCGAGCCCGAGCGCGATCAGGATGATTCCGATATAATCGACGCGGATGCCGCGCTTGAGCAGCTTGGCACGATCGTCCTTGATCGCCTTCGGCTCGTCGACGAACAGATTGACGAGGAACAGCGAGACGATGCCGATCGGCACGTTGATCAGGAAGACCCAATGCCAGCTCGAATTTTCGGTGATGTAACCGCCGAGCGACGGCCCGAGCACCGGCCCTACCACCACCACGATCGCGAAGGCCGCAAACGCCATGCCTCTCAGCCTTGGCGGGAAGGTATCGGCGAGCATCGATTGCTCGACCGGCGCGAGCCCCCCGCCGCCGATCCCTTGGAGCACACGCGCAATGACGAGCGTCGAGAGGTTTGGCGCGAGGCCGCACATCAGCGACGAGATCGTGAACAGCGCGATCGAGATGAGAAAATAGCGCTTCCGCCCGATCACGTCCGACAGCCAGCCGCTGATCGGGATAATGATCGCGTTGGCGACGAGATAGCTCGTCAGCACCCAGGTCGCCTGATCGTTCGAGACCGACAGGCCGCCCGCGATATGATCGAGCGCGACATTGGCGATCGAGGTGTCGAGCACCTCCATGAAGGTCGGGATCGAGATGATCGCCACGATCAGCCACGGGCTGTAACTGCCCGCCGCCGACCGTGTCGGATCCCATCCGTCCTCGCGCTTGGCAGCGCTCGCCATATCAGCGGACCTTGACCGTCGGAACGACCGACATGCCGGGGCCGAGCGGGTATTTGCGCGGATCGGGGCCGTTCTTCAGATCGAACTCGATCCGCACCGGCACGCGCTGGACGACCTTGACGTAATTGCCCGTGGCGTTCTGCGGCGGCAGCAGCGCGAAGGCCTGGCCGGCGCCCCGCTGGATCGAGTCGACATGGCCGCGGAACTTGACGTCGGGATAGGCGTCGACCTTGATCTCGACCGGCTTGCCGATCGTCATCAGCTGCAGCTGGGTCTCCTTGAAATTGGCGGTGACCCAGATGTGATCGGGCACGATCGCCATCAGCTGCGTGCCGGGGCCGACATAGGAGCCAACATTGACCTGGCGATTGACGACCTGGCCCGAGACCGGCGCGACCAGACGGTTGTCGCCCAGCGTGACGTTCGCCTGGCGGACCGAGGCGCGCCGCGCTTCTATCACGGCCTGAGCGGCGGCGACCTGACGGCGCGCGACCGCGATATTGGCGGCGGCACTGTCGATCTGCTGGCGCGCGGCGGCGGCATCGGCCGCGGTCGAGCGCGCGGTGGCGCGTGCGGCATCGAGCTGCTGCGCGGCAACCGCGTTGCGATCGATCCGGACCAAGGCGAGATAGCGCGCCAGATCCTGTTGCGCCTTGGCCGCGGTGGCGAGCGGCGCGCGCGCTTGCGCTGCGGCCTGATCCCGGTTTGCTTGCGCCGCGGTGACCTGTGCCTGCGCTTGCTCGAACTGCGCCTGCGCCTGCTTCACATTGGCGTCGGCCTCCGCGACCTGCGCTTCGGGGCCCGAGGGTTCGATCACCGCGAGCAGACGCCCCGCCTCGACATGGCGGTTGTCGATATCGGCGACCGACTTGAGCGTACCCGCGACCTTGGGCGAGATCCGTACGATATGCGCGTCGACGAACGCGTCATCGGTCGATTCATATTGCCGCGCGTTAAGATAATAGAGCGTCCCGCCGATCACCAGCGCCGCGACAACGACGATCAGGATGATCCAGAATAGCGGCTTCTTGAAGATCGACGGCTTCTTGGCCTTTTCGTCGGACGAATCCTCGTCCTTCGAATCGTCGCCATCGTCCGAACCGCCCTTGGCACCACCGCTGTTCTTCGCGTCGTCCGACTTCCCGCCATGATCGTCCTGGCCATCGTCGGCCTTGCGATCCTCGGTTTCGTCGGGCTCGGCGGCGTTGCTCTGGTCTTCGCTCATGGAAGCTCCTGTCGTTCGGCGATCAGTTGGTCGAGAATGGCGTCGGTGTTGGCGGCAATACGCCTGGTGAGAAGCGTGGTTGCGGCGGCATCGATATCGCTGCGCTGGAGCAGCTTGAGCACGGTAGCGCGCGAGACGCGCAGCACGACAATCTGCCCCATCAGCGTGATCGCGGTGACCTGCGCAGTCGTGGCATCGCGCCACCCAGTGGCGGTGCAGATCAGCTCGACCAGCACGCCGAGCATCTTGCCCATCATGCCGCCGTAGATGCGTTCGAACGCTTCAGTCGGCTCCATCTGCTCGCGCATGATGAAGAGCGAGTAAGCGGCACTCCGCTCGCCCGCCATCTTCTCGATGAAGCGCGCGAGCAAATCGTGGAGCATCGCACGCGCCTGTTGCGGCGTGATGCCGGCGGGGATGCCCTCGGGCGGGACGGCGTTGGCGACGTCGTCCCCCATCTGCGTTGCGATATAATCGGCGGCGGCGAGATAGAGTCCTTCCTTGCCACCGAAATGATAGGTGATCGACGACATCGCGGTGCCGGCCTTGGCGGCGATGCTGCGCGTGCTCGCGCCCTCCAAACCCTTGGTGGCGAATTCCGCGATCGCGATTTCGAGGAGCCTCTGCTGCAGCACAGCGCGCCGATAGTTCGTTCGAACGAACAGTGCAACAGCAAACCTTCGTTACACTCAAACCCCAGCGATAGTGCGAAGTTCCAGGTTTAAGCGGCGATTTCCGTTGGGCGGTTGGCGGGCGAAGGGTTCGAAAAGACCATAGCGTCGTCGACCGATCCGAAGCGCAGCGTCAGCAAGTCGCGTGCGTAATTCTGATGCAGCCGCCATGGCGACTTGTCGCCTTGCTTGGGAAATTTTTCCATTGCGCGGGTGACATAGCCCGAGGTGAAGTCAAGGAACGGCTTGGCCTCCAGGGCCGCGCCCGCGAGCGTGGGGGTCGCCTGGCGCAGCCCGCGCTTGGTCATCGTGTTGAGCAGGCGGCAGACATAGCCACATGTCAGATCTGCCTTCAGCGTCCAGGACGCATTGGTATAGCCGAACGAGGAGGCCATGTTGGGCACGCCCGAATACATCATGCCCTTGTAATTGTAGGTTTCGGCCAGATCGACGGGCTCGCCATCGACGCTGAACATCACGTCGCTGAGCAACTGCAGCTCGAGCCCGGTCGCGGTGACGACCACGTCGGCGGGCAGTTCGGTGCCCGAGGCAAGCACGATGCCATCGGTGGTGAAATGGTCGATCGTATCGGTGACGACCGAGGCCCTGCCCTGCTTCAGCGCATTGAACAGGTCGGCATCGGGGACGAGGCACAGCCGCTGGTCCCACGGATTGTAGCGTGGCGTGAAATGCGTCGCGACATCATACTCGGGTCCGAGTTCGGTCTGCACCATGTCGATCAGGCGCTGCTTGGTCTTCGCGGGCCGTTTGCGCGCGAGGTTGAAGAACGCCATCCCCAGCAGCACGTTGCGCCAGCGCACCAGTCGGTACGCGAGCATCGCGGGCAGCTTGCGGCGCAGCCAGTTGGCAGTCGCATCCTCGGCGGGGCGCGACACGACATAGGTCGGCGAACGCTGCAGCATCGTCACGTGCGCCGCGGTCTCCGCCATCGCAGGGACAAGCGTCACGGCGGTCGCGCCGCTGCCGATCACGACGACTTCCTTCCCGCTGTAGTCGAGATCGGCGGGCCAGAATTGCGGGTGGACGATCTGCCCGGCGAACTGTTCGGTTCCGGCCCATTCGGGGGTGTGGCCGCGCGCATAGTTATAATAACCGCTGCACATGAAGAGGAAATTGCAGGTCAAGCTGACCGGTCCGTCGGCGCTCTCCGCCGTCACCGTCCAGCGCGCATCGGGGGTCGACCAGCGCGCCGTCTTGACGTGATGGTTGAACCGGATGTGCCGGTCGATGCCATAGTCGCGCGCGGTATCGCCGACATACTGCAAAATCGAGGGACCGTCGGCGATGGCCTTCGCCTCGGTCCACGGCCTGAACGCATAGCCGAGCGTGTACATGTCCGAATCGGAGCGGATGCCGGGATAGCGAAACAGGTCCCATGTTCCGCCGAGCGTCGCCCTGCCCTCGAGGATGACGTAGCTGCGATCGGGACACAGCGTCTGCAGGTGATAGCCTGCGCCGATTCCCGAAAGCCCCGCCCCGACCACCACCACGTCGAAATGTTCTGTGCGCATCGTCACTCTCCGGGATACCGGATATTCGATTTCCGTACGAAGCGAAAGCGGAACCGCCGTGTGGCGGTTCCGCTTGCTCAGAAGTCGCGCTTGTAGCGCACCGTCGCGTTCGACCCGCCGAACGACCCGGCCTGCGACAGCACGCTGAGTGCCTTGGTCAGCGACACCTCGATCTGCGTCGCGGTGAAGCCGCGCGCGTCGGTGATCACTTCGACATAGATGTTCTTGGTGATGTACTTGCCTGCCGCAAGCGAAGTGCTCTGCCCGGTCGTCGAGTCGGCACCCAGGATGCGCAGCCGGTCGATCCCGGCGACGCTGCGCAGCTTGCCGAGCGGATTGAGCCCGCCACCGGACCCGCGCAACGAGTTGAGCGCCGAGGCGAGCTGGATCGCCTGGATCGCCGACAGGTTGGTGACCGAGCTACCAAACAGCAAGCGGCTGAGCACTTCGTCCTGCGGCAGTTCCGGGGTCGAGGTAAAGGCGATCTGCGGCTTCTGGCCGGTACCGGTGATGTTGATCACCACGGTCACGTCGCTTGTCGTCGTCGTCGCGCTGATGTTGATCTCGGGGTCGACCAATGCGCCGCCGTCGAAGCGGACATCGCCCTTGGTCACGTCGAAGCGCTTGCCCGCGAACGAATATGTCCCGCGCACGATCTGGAGATGCCCGAGAATCTGCGGTGCGGCCGAGGTGCCGGCGACGCGCATGTCGGCCTGCCACTCCGATTCGAGGCCCATACCCGACACGAACAACTGGTTCTCCGCCCGCACCCGGATATCGAGCTTGAACAGCCCGACCGGCGCCTCGGCGGCAGGTTGCGTCGCTGCCTTGACGACATCGCTCTTGCGACGGACGCCGGTCAGTTCAGCGACTTCGGCCTGGCCCTGGCGGATGATCTCGTAGCGCGCATTCGGAATGCGGATGTCGCCGGTGATCAGCCCGCCCTTCGCCTTGCTGTTGCTCACCGACACCGTGCCCGTTGCGGTCGCGCCGAGCGCGTCGCTGCTGGCGAGCCGCGCATTGTTGAGCGTCGCCTTGACGTCGATCGGGAAACCCGCCGCCGCGGAGAAGCCGACCGAGCCCTGCGCCTGGACAGTGCCGTCGCCGGCGCGCGCCGAAAGCTGGGTGAGCTCGAAGCGATCGTTGGTGAAGCGCCCGGCGATCTTCATCTGGGTCAGCCGCGTGCCATAGGTTTCATTGTCATAGGTCAGCGAGTCGGCGCGGATCAGACCATTGAGCTGCGGCGCGTCGACCCGCCCGCCGAAATCGGCGGCGACCGCGATCGGCCCCGACAATTGCTGCTTGGCCAGGCCGGCGAGCGAGAACAGCACGCTCGACGGGCCGTTGTAGCGGATCCCGCCCGACAGCGGCGCGGCGAGCAGGCGCTGCGTCCAATTGCTCCCGGCGCCAAGCGGCTGCAGCGTCGCGACCAGCCGCCCGACGGTCGTCCCGCCGCGCTGGACCAGCGCGCGCGCATTACCGCCGGCGTCGGTCAGTCCGACCTGCGCGATCAGGTCGACCGGCTGCGACACGCTCGACAGGCTCGACCGGGTGAAGTTCTTGACGCGGAACTGGCCGGCGATCTGCGGGACGGAGGCGCCTTGTGGCTGGGTGTAATCGAGCGAGCCGGTTGCCGTGCCACCAAGGCCGAGATCGGGCACGAGCGCATTGGCAACCGACACGTCGAGCGCGTCGAGCCTGAGCTTCGCCGAAAGGCCCTTGCCGTATTCGCCGGCGATGCGCGCGCTGCCGCCCGCGCTGTTCGCGCCAGCGCCGAAGTCGATCCGCGTCGGCTGCAGGCGGTAGGTGCCGCGGTCGATGTCGACCCGCGCGACATTGCCGGTCTTGAAGGCAATGCCATTCGCCTGGCCCTGCGTCGCGACCAGCCACAGCTTGGGGCTGAGCCGCGCATTGGCGGCGATGCGGAACGGCACGCCGTTCGAGCCGGTCGCGAGCAGCTGCGCAGTCCCACTGCCATTGACGTAATTGACCTTGGCGCGGGCGGCCGAGAGCACCGCGGCACCGTAGCGCAGATCGGCGACTTGGGCGTCGGCGACGACTTGCGGCGCATTCGGGTACAGCACCGCCTGCGCGTTGATGATCGCCCGTCCGATCGTGAAGTCGGCCGCCCCCGGGATCTTGGCGTTGCTGGCGCGCGCTGCGACATCGACGCGCTGGACCTTGCCCTGCGCGGCGAGCAGAGCGGCACCGCTGATGCCCGAACCGGCGAAGGTGATACGGCCACCGAACGGCCCAGCCGCGAGTTGCTCGACGCGGCCCTTGAAATCGACGCCGGCGAAGCGCGCATTATGGATGTCCGCGGTAAGCCGCGGCGATGGCGTGACCAGCACGTCGGCGGTGAACGGCCCGTAATTGGTCCCGCCCTTGGCGAGCACCGCATAGGAGGTGCCGTTGCCGCGGACCTGCGCCTCGAGATTGACGAGACCGATGCCGACGCCCGGACGCGCCGCACGCAGCAGCACGACCGGCTTGGTCGCGGTTCCCGTCACGCGCGCGGTCAGCGGGCCGTATTGCGTCGAATAGGCGTCGGCGTCGACGAGCAGTGGGCCCTTCGGATCGTAGCGCCCCTGCCCGCGTGTCACGCGGAACTGCGGGGCGTTGAGGCGAAGGTTGCGGAAGGTGATGATGCCGTTCGGATCATAGCCGACATCTGCCGTCACCGCCGCATTGCCGCCGAGGAAGCTGCGCGCACCTTCGTTGAAGATTTGCGAGGTCTTCGCCGCAACATGCGCGGTGATGCCGAAGCCGCCGCTGGCGACCGTCACCAGCTTCGCATCCGTCCGCAGCGAGACGATACCGAAGCCGTCGACCTTATAGTCGTTGACGCGACCGTTGATCGCGCCGCGATACATCCCGGTGGCGAGATCGGCGACGACGAGCGCGGTCGCGTCGATCTTGCGCGAACGGATCCGCAGATTGTCCGACAGGACTTTGCCCTTGGCGATCGCGAAATCGCCATTGATCGCGACGTTGTCGAGCAGTCCGCCAGCTGCGGCATTGAGCCCGGTGACCCGCGCGGCACGCGCGGCGACGGGCACGACGATGTGATCGGTGTTCACGCGCGCGAGACCCGAGGCGTAGAGCTGCTCGACGCGGGTCTCGCCGAACCCGAGCACGCCCGCGGTGATCACGTAATTCACCGTCGGCGTCGCGAACTTGCCGTCGAGCACGACGCGGGCCGCAACATCGCGGCCGTTGAGGTTGGGCGCGATCGCGCCTGGGGTCAGCAATTTGGCGTTGACCGCGAACTGACCGAAGCTGCTCTGCGCGAAGTCGAGCAAGCCCTTTGCGTCGAGCGACAGCGCATCGGACCGCAGCGTCGTCGTGAGGTTGACCTTGCGCTGGTCGAGCGTTGCATCGACCGCGACCTGGAGCGCCGGCGCGGTCAGCCGCGCGATCGGGTTGACCGGGGTCGCCTTGTCCTTCGGCGCGCCGCCGGGATAGAGTCCGGGGTTGGTCGTGCCGCGGATCTTGAAGGTGCCGCTATGTGCCTCGAGCGCCAGATCGGCGAGCGATGCGCCGCCGAGCGTGCCCGTCGCCTTGCCGACCCACGCCTTCCAGCTGCCCTTGCCACCGACGGTGAAATCGAGCGGCGCCTTGAGTCCCGACAGGCCAGCCACGACGCCGTTCGCCGGCGCGGTGATGCGCGCGTCGAGGTCGAGCTTGTCCTGGTCGGGCACCGCGTCGAGTTTGAGCGTCATGCGGTCGCCACCGGCAACGCCGGGGCCGGTCAACGCGGCGACGTCGGCACTGACTTGCGCGCGCTTGTCGGCGATGTGCGTAGCGCCGTCGATGCGGATGATGTGCGGCTGGCCCGATACCGCCTTCCCGATGATGAAGCGATCGACCGTGAGGCGGCCGATATCGACGTTCAGATCGGGCAGCAGCGGCGCGTTGGGGTCGGTCGGCGTCGGCTTGAACGCGGGCGAGCGCGTCATCGTGATCAAGGCGGCCCGCGCCGACCGGACATCGATATGGTTGTGCAGATAATCGAACGGGCGCCAGTCGACCGCAATCCTTGGCGAGCTCAGGAATACCCCCTTGGGGTCGCTGACGCGCACATCGGTCAGCACCATCGCGCCGTAGAGCGATCCGTCGATCCGCCCGACCTTGATGTTGAGCCCCGACGCGGTGCTGTAGCCGCCGAGATAATTGGCGATCACGCGCCGCCCGGGCGCGGTATCGAGCCCGAACACGAACAGGCCGACGAGCACGACCAGCCCGACCAGCGTGATCGCGATCCACTTCAGGATACGCTGCCACAGTGGACGGCGCACGACGACGACCTCTTGCTCGGCCATCAGAAAGCTTGTCCGATCGAAATGTAGAGCGCGACCTTGCCGTCGCCCTTACGCGGGTTGAGCGGGGTCGCGACATCGACGCGCAGCGGCCCGAAATTGGTATAGAAGCGCCCGCCGATGCCCGCGCCGTAGCGCAGGTCGGTCCCCTTGGGGATCGGGCCTTCATAGGCGTTGCCGCCGTCGAAGAACGGCACGATGCCGTAATTGCCGAAGCGGTAGCGCGCCTCGAGCGCGAATTCGTTGAGCGAGCGCCCGCCAACCGGATTGCCCTGCGGGTCGAGCGGTCCAAGCCGCTGATAGCCGTACCCGCGCACCGATCCGCCGCCCCCGCCATAATAGCGACGCGACGGCGCGAGGTCGTCGCGGCTGGTGCCGTCGATCGAGCCGGCGCGCACGCGCCCGGCGAGCACGATGCTGTCGCCGATCGGGTAATAGCCGCTCGCCTCGATCAGCGTCCGGACGTAGGGGCTCACCGCGCCGCGGACCGACGTCTCGGGGCTGACGCTCAATTTCAGACGATAGCCCTTGGTCGGGTTGAGCAGGCTGTCGGAACGATCGAACTGCACCTGACCCGGCAGCGCCGCGATGAAATAGGTCCCACGCCGCCGCTCGCCCCGGCCGAAATCATAGACGCTTTCGTTCGTCCCGACCAATTCGAAGCCATAGGCATAGGTGAATTTCTTCTGCCACAGCGGGGTCGAATCGTACGACACCTTGCCCGACAGCGTCGCGGTCAAGGCGTTGTACGCATCATAGTCGGTGCGATCGACCGAGGCGACGAGCGTCACCGTCTTGTCGCGCTTTCCGGCGTTCGAGCGGCGGAAGGTCGCGCTCGCGCCTTGCTCCTGCGTGCCGCCGACCGCAGTCAAGATCAGCGCGCCTTCGGGCGGGAACAGGTTGCGGTTGGTGAACGAGCCGGTGAGCTGGATCCCCTGCCCCGTGCTGTAGCCGCCACTCAGCGCGAGCGAGCGCTGCTTGCCGCGTTCCTGCTTGACCAACAGATTAACTTGCTCGGTGCCGTCGGGGTTGATGTTGCCGGTCCGCACCGGCTCGACCGAGACGGTCGAGAACAGCCCCGTCGCGACGAGCGCGGCGCGCAGATCGTCGGTCAGACGGTTGTCGTAGAGCTGGCCAGGCTTGAAGCGCGTCAGCACGCTGACATGCTCGGCCCCGAAGGCGAGCCGCCCCTCGGTGGTGAAGGTGCCGAACGACGACCGCGGCCCGGTATCGACCGGGAGGGTATAGTCGCCGAGTCCGGTCACGTCGTCGAGCAGGATATCGCGCTGGCCGACCTTGGCGAAGGGATAGCCGCGCTGCGGCAGGATCAACGCAACATTGGCCTCGGCGCCCTGAACGCGATCGGCCTCGATCGGATCGCCGATCTTCAGCGGCAGCTGGCTCTCGACCAGCCCCGCCGGAATGGTCGGTTGCGCTTTGACAGTGATCGTGCCGAGTTTGTATTGCTTGCCGGGCGTCGCCGAGACGATCGCCTTCAGCCGGCCGGGATCGCCTGGGGTCGGCTCGATCGTCGAGACGGCGGTCCCGTCGTAATAGCCGAGCGACTTCATCAGCCGCACTGCGAGCGCCTCGTCCTCGCGACCGCGCGCCGAGACGACGGTCGCATTGGCCGCCTTGCCCTTGCCGCCGCGGAGCGCAGACAGTCCGTTGAACTGGCCCTTGAGCTTGACCGCATCGAGCCCGCGCACTTCGGTCTCGTAGCGGATTTCGGGCGACTTGGCGTCCTTGACGGTGACGTCGACGAGCGGCGTCGAATCGAACCCCTGTAGCGCGGGCAAGGGCTGGGTCAGTTCGGGCGGCGCGGCTTCGACCGGCGCCTGCGCTGCAGGCACCATCGGCTCGAGCGGAGCGTTGATGTCATTCGACAAAGGCGGCAGCGCCTTGTCGAATTCGGCATCGGGGACGATTGGCGGTTCGGGCGCCTGTTGCGCCGCGACCGGAGCCGCAGAGGGCGTTACCGGAGGCTGCGCCTGCTGCATCCCCGCAGCGGCGACAGCCAATATCCCACTCGAAAACCCCGATACGCTCAACGACTATATTCCCCGCTTCTTCGCAGGAAACGCGCGCGAACGGCCCCCACTTGCCCCACGAACGCGCAAGCAGCGCATTGGTTTCGCTACTTTTGCTTTACCATCAATCGATAGGTATGGAGCAGCGGCTCAGTATAGCCATTGGGCTGCGCGCCGCCATCGAAAACCAGCGCACGCGCTGCCTGCAGCGCGAGGCTGTCGGGATGCCCGTGCATCGGACGATAGAGCGGATCGCCGGCATTCTGCGCATCGACCTTCGCCGCCATCCGATCGAAAGCGGCGTCGACCTCAGCCGCGCTCGCAACACCGTGCAGCAGCCAGTTGGTGATGTGCTGCGACGAAATGCGCAGCGTCGCGCGATCTTCCATCAAGCCGATATCGTGAATGTCGGGCACCTTCGAGCAGCCGACGCCCTGGTCGATCCAGCGCACGACATAGCCGAGAATGCCTTGCGCATTGTTGTCGAGCTCGGCGCGGATTTCCTCGGGGGTCCAGTTGCGTCCCTGCGCCACCGGCACGGTGAGCAAGGCATCGAGCGGCGGGATCGCCTCTTTGGCGATCGCCGCCTGCCGCGCGAACACATCGATCTGGTGATAGTGGATTGCGTGCAGCGTCGCCGCGGTCGGCGACGGGACCCAGGCGGTATTGGCGCCAGCCTGCGGATGCGCGCTCTTCTGCGCGAGCATGTCGCCCATCCGGTCGGGCGCGGCCCACATCCCCTTGCCGATCTGGGCGCGACCCGACAGGCCGGCGGCAAGCCCGATGCGGACGTTGCGATCCTCATACGCCTTGATCCAGGCGCTGGTCTTCATCTCGCCCTTGGGAATCATCGGCCCGGCGCGCATCGCGGTGTGCATTTCGTCGCCGGTACGGTCGAGGAAGCCGGTGTTGATGAAGACGATGCGGTCCTTCACCGCCTCGATGCAGGCGGCGAGGTTGGCCGAGGTGCGGCGCTCCTCGTCCATCACGCCGACCTTGATCGTATGGCGGTCGAGCCCGAGCAAATCCTCGACCGCGTCGAACAGCGCGTTGGTGAAGGCGCATTCGGCCGGCCCGTGCATCTTGGGCTTGACGATATAGACCGACCCCGCGCGGCTGTTCTCGAACGCGCCGAGCCGGCGCAGATCGTACAGCGCGATCGTGCTGGTCACGATCGCATCGAGGATGCCTTCGGGCGCATCGCAGCCATCGGCGAGCCGAAGCGCAGGCGTCGTCATCAGATGCCCGACGTTGCGGACAAACAACAGGCTGCGGCCCGGCAGCGTCAGCCCATCGTCATACACACGATCGGGGTTGAGCCGCCGGGTGATCGTCTTGCCGCCCTTGTCGAACGATTCCTCGAGCGTTCCGGTCATCAGCCCGAGCCAATTGGCATAGGCCGCGACCTTGTCCTCGGCATCCACCGCGGCGATCGAATCTTCGAGATCGCAGATCGTCGTCAGCGCCGATTCGAGGACGACGTCGGCGATGCCCGACGGGTCGTCGCGCCCGATCGGATGGTCGCGGTCCACCACCACCTCGATGTGCAGACCGTGGTTGACGAACAGCCACGACGCGCCCCTGCGCGCGACCAATTGCGTCGGATCGCGCAGCACCGGCTCGTTGTCGGCAAGCTCGTCCCACGGGCGATCGGCGAGCGGAACCGCTTGATCGAGAAACGCCTTGGCGGCGACGACGACCTGCCGTCCACGCACCGGATCATAGCCGCCCGGCACCGCCATGCCCGGCAGCGCATCTGTACCATAATAGGCGTCGTACAGGCTGCCCCAGCGCGCATTGGCGGCGTTGAGCAGGAAACGCGCGTTGAGGATCGGCACGACGAGCTGCGGCCCCGCCAGCGTCGCGACCTCGGGATCGACATGCTCGGTGGTGATCGTGAAGGGCGCGGGGTCTGGCACCAGGTAACCGATCTCGCGCAGATACGCTTCGTCGACCGCGTCGCCCGCCTGATACCGTGCGTCGATCTTCGCCTGGAGATCGTCGCGGACTTGCAGCAGCGCGGCATTCTCGGGCGCGAAGCGGGCATAGATCGCGGCCACCCCCGACCACCACGCGCCAGGTGCGATATCGAGCCCCGGCAGGACGCGCTCCTCGACGAAGGTGGCGAGCGGCGCCGCCACCGAAAGGCCGGCGCGATCGAGCATGTCGGGCATGGATGTCCTCCTGGAAAACACGGTTCGCCTGGGGAGGGCAAACGCCGCTTAAGCCAGCGAAGGCCCGGCGATCAACCCCGCTCCGGGTCGAACGGTGCGGCAGATGCCTCGATCCGGTCAAGCATCGCGCGGAAGGTCGCGATTTCCTTGGGCGAGAATCCCACGAAAACCTTTGCTTCGAGCTCGAGCGCCTTGGGCGCGACATCCTCGTACAGCGCGCGCCCGGCCGCGGTCAGCGCGAGCATGTGCGAACGCTGGTCGCCGGGATTGGGCTGGCGTGCGACGAGACCGCGCTCGACCAGCGCCGCCGCGGCGCGGCTGACGGTGACCTTATCCATCCGTGTCGCCAGCCCGAGTGCCTGCTGCGTCATCCCCGGCCCTTCGGCGATCACCGCGACGAGTCGCCATTCCGAAATCTTGAGCCCGAACAGCGCCTGATACGCGCTCGCGATCGCGGCCGAGACACGGTTCGACGCGATCGACAGACGATAGGGCAGGAAATCGTCGAGCTTGAGCGTTGCCATGGACAATCGATACGGGATGGACCGCGCCGCGCAAGCCCGCTATATCGTTTCATCTGAAACCAGTTGGAGCAGACCGATGACCGCGTCAGACACCAAGCCCGAGAATCCGATGGGCCTTGACGGCTTCGAATTCGTCGAATTCACTTCGCCCGACCCCGAGGCGATGGCCGATCTGTTCGTCAAGATGGGCTTCACGCACGTCGGCAACCACAAGTCGAAGAACGTCCGCCGCTATGCGCAGGGCGACATCAACTTCCTGCTCAACATGGACGATGCCGGCCAGGTTGCGGGCTTCCGCGACACGCATGGCCCCTCGGCCAATGCGATGGCGTTCCGCGTCGCCGATGGCGAGCAAGCGCTCAAGATGGCAGTCGAGCGCGGCGCGGTCGCGGTCAAGGGCGCAGTCGGCCCAGACGAACTCGACCTTCCCGCGATCGAGGGCATCGGTGGCGCGAACCTCTATCTGGTCGACGAGAAGTCGCGGATCTACGAGACCGACTTCACGCCGGTCGAGGGCGCAGGCGCGAACGACAACAGCGTCGGGCTCCACACGCTCGACCACCTTACGCACAATCTGCAGCGCGGTCGGATGGCCTATTGGGCGGATTATTACGAGCGGATTTTCAACTTCCGCCAGATTCGCTATTTCGACATCGAGGGTCAGGCGACCGGTCTCTTCTCGAAGGCGATGACCGCGCCCGACGACAAGATCCGCATCCCGCTCAACGAGAGTCAGGACGAACATTCGCAGATCGAGGAGTTCATCAAGGACTATAAGGGCGAAGGCATCCAGCATCTCGCGCTTTCGACCGACGACATTTTCAAGACGGTCGACACGTTGCGCGCGAACGGCGTGCGCTTCCAAACGACTCCGCAGACCTATTTCGACCTGATCGACAAGCGGCTGCCCGGCCACAACCACGACGTCGAGGAAATGCGCAAGCGCGACATCCTGATCGACGGCGCACCCGAGACCGGCGGCGGCCTGCTGCTGCAGATCTTCACCGAGAACATGGTCGGGCCGATCTTCTTCGAGATCATCCAGCGCAAGGGCAATGACGGCTTCGGCGAAGGCAATTTCAAGGCGCTGTTCGAGAGCATCGAGCTCGACCAGATCCGCCGGGGCGTGGTGCCCGGCGCAGTCGAGGCGTAAGCGAGAGAGTAAGCCCCTCCCCTTCAGGGGAGGGGTTGGGGTGGGGCTGTAACGAGCGCTTAGCTCTGCGAGACCTCCCCCACCCCTTACCCCTCCCCTGAAGGGGAGGGGCTGGAGAGCGAGATGACCGATTACATGACCGGCTTCGGCAACCATTTCGCCAGCGAAGCCGTACCCGGCGCACTCCCGGTCGGCCGCAATTCGCCGCAGAAGCCGGCGTTCGGCCTCTATGCCGAGCAGCTCAGCGGCACCGCCTTCACGGCACCGCGGCATGAGAACCAGCGCTCCTGGCTCTACCGCCTGCGCCCGTCGGCAGCGCACCCTGCCTTCACCCGCTATGCAGGCGCTCCGCTTTTCGCGCCCGGTATCTCCAAAGCGCCGCTCGCCCCCAACCGCCTGCGCTGGAAGCCGCTCGATACCCTCGGCGACGCCGACTGGCTCGACAGCCTGACGACGATGGTCGTGGCGGGCGACGGCCCGAGGACGCAGACCGGCGTCGCGATGCATATCTACCGCGCGACCAAGGACATGGAGAACCGCGCCTTCGCCTCGGCCGATGGCGAACTGCTGATCCTGCCCGAGCACGGCGCGCTCACGCTGCTCACCGAATTCGGGCGGATCGACATCAAGCCCGGCGAAGTCGCGCTCATCCCGCGCGGCGTGCGCTTCCGCGTGACGCTCCCCGAAGGCGCAGCACGCGGCTATGTCGCGGAGAATCACGGCCAGCCCTTCCGTCTGCCCGATCTCGGCCCGATCGGCGCCAACGGCCTCGCCAATCCGCGTGATTTCGAAACGCCGGTCGCGTGGTTCGAGGAGGTCGAGGGCGACTACGAACTTGTCCAGAAGTTCCTTGGCAGCCTGTGGACCACCGAGCTCGGCCGCTCGCCGCTCGACGTCGTTGCCTGGCATGGCAATTACGCGCCGTGGAAATACGACCTGACGCGCTTCAACACGATCGGCAGTATCAGCTTCGACCATCCCGATCCGTCGATCTTCACCGTGCTGACGAGCCCGAGCGATGTCCCCGGTACCGCCAACGTCGATTTCGTCATCTTCCCGCCGCGCTGGCTCGTCGCCGAAGATACCTTCCGCCCGCCCTGGTTCCACCGCAACACGATGAGCGAATGCATGGGGCTGCTCTACGGCGCCTATGACGCCAAGGCCGATGGCTTCGTCCCCGGCGCGCTGTCGCTCCACAATCAGATGAGCGGCCACGGTCCCGACGTCACCAGCTGGCGCGGCGCGAGCGCGGCGGACCTCAAGCCGCACAAGCTCGACGGCACGATGGCGTTCATGATCGAGAGCCGCTGGGTCTTCTCGCCGACCGATTTCGCGCGCGAAACCAGCAAGCTCGATGCCGACTATGACCAGGCATGGAGTGGGTTTCCAAAGGCGCAGATCTCCTAAGTGCTTGATTAGGATCAGCCAGTATTTTCGGAACCTTCGGTCGGGGGAGTCGTCTTGTCGGTCATGCCCATGCCTTCGACACCGCTCTTCCCTTGGCGTCACCGCGCGCAAGGCGATTTCCAGGCCCTGCTCGACGCGCATGTCGCGGCAGCGGATTTTCCGTGCGTCGGCGCTAAGGCTGCGCTCGCCAAGGGAACGCTGTCCGTGCTCGCTTGCGATCGGATCGATAGTGCATGGGACGACTTGCGGATCCACGACGGACTGCTGCATTTTGCCGCCGACTATCGCGCCGATCCCGGTCTGTTCCGCAGCTTCGCGGTGATCTTCGACGGTCCAGACGGACTGAGCGAAGACGCGTTCGAGACCGCGCTGTGGCAGCGCGCGCAATCGCTCTCGGACAAGGACGTCTGGCGCGGTCAGGGCTATGACAAGGGCGTCAGTGCCGATCCTGAAAGCCCGCATTTTTCGCTGAGCTTCGTCGGCGAGGCGTTCTTCATCGTCGGCCTGCATCCCAATGCCAGCCGGCCAGCACGGCGCTTCGCGCAGCCGACGATGGTGTTCAACCTGCACGACCAGTTCACTACGCTCCGCGATCAGGGACGGTACGAGGGCATGCGCGAGAAGATCCTGGTACGCGACGAAGCGCTCGCGGGCAGTCGCAACCCGATGCTCGCCCGCCACGGCGAAGTCAGCGAAGCGCGGCAGTATAGCGGCCGCGTGGTCGGCGCGGAATGGAAATGCCCGTTCAACTACGCCGGCGACGCCGAATGAGTGATACGATCGAGATCGCTGAGCGCAGCGGGACGGCGTTCCGGCTGGCGCAGGGCGAGACGCTCACCGTCATCGACCCGCGCGGGCAGCAGGTCGCCGATCTGCTTGCGTTCAACGCGGAAGATATCGACGAGGTCATTTCATCGGGCCGGACGCTCGATTATGCCGAAACGATCCTGCTGACGACGGGGCACCAGCTCTATTCGAACCGGTCGCGGCCAATGCTCGAGATCGTCGCCGATACCGTCGGGCGGCACGACTTCCTGCTGACGCCGTGCTCGTACGACACCTTCCACCATTTCTACCCCGATCTGCCGCCGCATCGCGGTTGCTTCGGCAATCTGGCGGCAGCGCTCGAGCCGTACGGTGTGACGCCGGACCGGATACCGGTCGCGTTCAATTGCTTCATGAACGTGCCGGTCGATGCGACGACCGGCAAGCTCTCGGTGCTGCCGCCGATCAGCACCGCGGGCGACCATATCGTGTTTCGCGCGGCGATGGATCTGATCATCGGGCTCACCGCCTGCTCGGCTCCCGCAAGCAATGGCGGCAGCTTCAAGCCGATCCATTACCGGATCGATCCAGCGGGCTCAGCTATTTCATCTGTCGCCTGATGCTGGTCCAAGTGGCCTTGCCATAAGGCGGCTTGAGGCCTGCGAGCTTGGCCACGTCGAGCCTCGCCTGCTTGAACACCGCCTTGGCATGGCTGAACGTCCTGAAGCCATCCCCGCCGTGATACGACCCCATCCCTGACGGCCCGATCCCGCCGAACGGCAGTTCCTCCATCGAGACGTGGAACACCACGTCGTCGAGCGTAACGCCGCCCGAAATAGTCCGGTCGAGCACGCGCCGGCGCTCCTCGGCATCAGGCCCGAAATAATAGAGGCCGAGCGGCCGGTCGCGGCGATTAACCTCGCCGATCGCGGCGTCGATCCCGCTATAGCGCCGCACCGGCAGGACCGGCCCGAAGATCTCCTCCTGCATCACGATCATGTCGTCGGTCGCGTTGCGCACGATATGCAGCGGCATCTTGCGGCTGTTCGAGCCTGCGAAATCCTCGCCCGCCGGATTGACCGTCTCGACCGTCGCACCCTTGGCGCGCGCGTCGGCGACCCATTCCTGCAGCCGCTGGTGGTGCCGGTCGTTGATGATCGCGGTATAATCGGGGTTGACGAGCAAGGTCGGATACATTGCCGACACCGCCGCCTTGAGGCCATCGACCACGGCCTGCTCCTGCGCCTCGGGCACCAGCATGTAATCGGGCGCGAGACAGATCTGCCCGGCGTTGAGCATCTTGCCGATCGCGACGCGCTCTGTCGTCCTGGCGATGTCGGCGTCCTTGCCGACGATCACCGGCGACTTGCCCCCGAGCTCGAGCGTGACAGGCGTAAGGTTGTCGGCGGCGGCGTGGAGGATATGCCGCCCGATCCCGGTCGCGCCGGTGAAGATCAGATGATCGAACGGCAGCTCGGAGAACGCCTTGCCGACCTCGGCCGCGCCGCTGAAGAAAGCCAGTTCGTCCGCCGCGAAATAGTCCGGGCAGACCTGTTCGAACAAGGCGGCGGTGCGCGGCGTGAACTCGCTGGTCTTGACCATCACGCGGTTGCCCGCCGCGAAGGCTCCGGCAACCGGGCCCATCACCAGATTGACCGGGAAATTCCACGGCGCAATCACCCCGACCACGCCCTTCGGCTGATATTCGACCCAGGCGCGCGCGCCGAGGAGGCCCAGCGGGAACTGCACCGCGCGCTTGTCGCGCCGCATCCAGCGATCGACCGATTTGAGCGCATGCCGGATCGGCGCGATCGAGGCGGCGATGTCGGTGAGCATCGATTGCTCGCGGCTGCGATGCCCGAAATCCTCGCTCAGTGCGGCGCAAAAGGCGTCGGCATTGTCGGCGATCATCGCGGCGGCGCGGTTGAGCCGATCCTTGCGGACTGCGACGCTGACGGGCAATTCGGCCATGAAGGCAGCGCGCTGCCGGTTCAATACGTCAAGCATCGTCATCGCATTCCCCTCACGCGCAGCCGATCAACCCCGCCACCGGCACCACTACCGTATCCTGTCCCGCCTGGTCGATCTCGAGCAAGCCTTCGGGCACGACCGCGCCCGCGCTGATCGACTCGCGCGTTTCGACCTTCATCGTCAGTTTCGCGACCAGACCGCCGGTGCCGTATTCGGCCCTTTCGGGAAAGCCGAACCCGCTCGTGCCGACCTGCGCGCTGCGGTCGAGATCGGTCACCTTGCCCTGCAGCGACACGCGCAAGCGCGCCGGGTCGGCTCCCGCCATCGCGATCAACGCGCGCGTTCCGCTCGCGGTCCAGAGATAGGCGGCGCAGCCGTGCGCGGGGAGATCCTGCTTGGGAATCGCGCCGATCGGCAGGCCATCGACCGATACCAGCGGCGCAGCAGGCGCCGGTGTGGGCACCGCCTTCGGACCGGCGGCTAGCAACAAGGGCGCGAGCAGAAGAAGCGCTTTCATAGGCCCGAGCCTAGCAGGAAGAGCCAGGCCGGGTAAGCCGCGATCGCCAGCAGCGCCCCGAACGGCATCCGGTCGCCCAGCCCCGCCCCACGCCCACGTAGTAGCCCGACAAGAACGATCGCCAGCCCCGTCAGCGCCGCGAGGAAGACCACCGCTGGCAGCAGACGCCAGCCAAGCCACAGCCCGATCGCGCCGAGCAACTTCGGGTCGCCCCCGCCCAAGCCCTCCCGGTGTCGCATCCGTTCATAGGCCGCACCGATCCCCCACAGCGCGGCAAAGCCCCCCGCCCCGCCGATCAACCGATCGATCAGCGGCGGATCGACGCCGAGCAGTCCGGTGACGAGCCCCGCCCCGGCCAGCGTCGCGGTCAGCGCATCGGGCAACCAGAATTCGGCGATATCGAGCGCGGCGAGCGTCAGCAGCAGCCAGCCGAACACCGCGCCCGCCAGCCCGACCGGCCCCGGCACGGCGACGCCGGCCAGCACGCCGATGACAAGACACCCAAGTTCGATCTGCCAATGCCGCGCGTCGATCACCGCGCCGCACCGCCGACACCGGCCCCGCGCGAGCGCCGCGCTCGCCAGCGGCACCAGATCGCGCGCCGTGAGCGGCGCGTCACAACCGTCGCAATGCGACCGCCCCCGCATCACCGATCGCCCCTGCGGCCAGCGAAGGACCAGCGTCGCGAGGAAGCTTCCGATCACAACGCCGAGCAAGCCGAGCAGGACCGGCCAAAGAAGCATCTTCACCATGCCCTCCCTTACCGCCATTCGCGCCTCCGGGAACCTGCTACACCGCTATCGCTGAAGGTTTGTAAATCGGCCGCTGCTCTCCTAAATCGCACCCACGCTTCTCCCTTCCGAAAGATCGCCAATGTCCGCTGATCCCGTCGTCATCGTCTCCTATGCCCGCACCCCGATGGGCTCGTTTCAGGGTGTGCTGACCGGCGCGACCGCGACCGAGCTCGGCGCGGCCGCAGTCGGCGGCGCAGTCGAGCGCGCCGGCGTCTCGGGCGAGGCGATCGAGCGGATCTATATGGGCTGCGTGCTGCCCGCCGGGCTCGGCCAGGCGCCCGCGCGCCAGGCGGCGCTCAAGGCCGGGCTGCCCGACCATATCGAGGCGACGACGGTCAACAAGATGTGCGGTTCGGGCATGATGGCGACGATGCTCGCCGCCGATGCGCTCGCCGCCGGATCGGCCGATCTGATCGTGGCAGGCGGGATGGAGAGCATGACCAATGCACCCTATATCTCGCTGCGGCATCGCGGCGGCGCGCGGATCGGGCACGACGTGCTCAAGGACCATATGTATCTCGACGGGCTCGAGGATGCGTATCAGCCCGGAAAATTGATGGGCAATTTCGCCGAGGACACGGCGGCGGTGTATCAGTTCACGCGCCAGCAGATGGACGAGTATGCGATCGAGTCGCTTCACCGCGCGCAGCGTGCGCAGCAGTCTGGCGCGTTCGACCGCGAGATCGTCGCGGTCGAGGTCTCGGGCCGCAAGGGACCGACCAGCGTGAGCCTCGACGAACAGCCCGCCAAGGGCGACGTCGCCAAGATCCCGACGCTCAAGCCGGCGTTCTCGAAGGAAGGCACGATCACCGCGGCGAACGCTTCGTCGATCTCGGACGGCGCGGCGGCGTTGGTGATGACGCGCGCGTCGGTCGCCGAGAAGCTCGGCCTCACCCCGATCGCGCGGATCGTCGCGCAGGCGGCGCACGCGCACGCGCCCGAACTGTTCACTACCGCCCCGGTGTTCGCGATGCGCAAGGCGCTCGCCAAGGCGGGCTGGTCGGCCGACCAAGTCGATCTGTTCGAGGTCAACGAAGCCTTCGCAGTCGTCGCGATGATCGCGATGCGCGATCTCGGCCTGCCGCACGACAAGCTCAACGTTCATGGTGGTGCCTGCGCGCTCGGCCACCCGATCGGCGCGAGCGGCGCGCGGATCCTCGCGACCTTGCTCTCGGCGCTGCAGGGTAGCGGACAGAAGCGCGGGCTTGCCTCGCTGTGCATCGGCGGCGGAGAAGCGACCGCGGTTGCGATCGAGATGATGAACTGACGCGAAAGTCGGACAGCGCCCTTCCCCTGCGCAGAGGGGGCGGGCGTTATTCCAGCGCGCGGGTATAATAGCGCGCAAAGATGCGGTCGCTATAGGCTGCAAAGGGATCGCACTCGACAAATCCTGCGCGCTCGTACAGCGCCCAGGCGGCGGCGAACGGCGCATTCGATCCGGTCTCGAGGCTCAATCGGTGATACCCGCGGCCTCGCCCCTCGCCGATCAGGTGCGCGAGCATTACGCCGGCGACCCCGCGCCTGAGCTGCTCGGGCGCGGTGCGCATCGACTTGATCTCGCCATGCGTGGCGTCGAGTTGCTTGAGCGCGCCCATGCCGAGCAGATGCTCCCCCTCCCACGCGGTCCACAGCGTCACCGCCGGATCGCGCAGCCCCTCGAGATCGAGCGCGAACACGCTGCCCGGCGGCGAATTTTCGTGCGCGCTGTGCAAATGCAGCTCGAGCAGGGCAAGCACGGCGGGATGCGACAGATCGTCCCGGACGATCCGCCAGTCGTTCACGGCAGCTCTTCGGTCGGATCGACACCCCACAGGTGGTTCGCCTCGACGAAACCGCCGCGCCCGCGCACGTCGAAATGGCACCAGCCGCGCGAACACTGGCTCAGCCGCCCGACGACGCCAGGCGCCGCGCGCCACAGGATGCGCCCGCCGTCGCGCGGCGAATCGCGCAGTTCGGCAACCGTCCCCATCACCAGCGCGCTGCGCTTCTCACTGACCAGCGTGCCCATCATCCAGCCCTGCGTACCGCCCGGGTCCTCCACCTTGTACCAGGCGCCGTGGTCGTAGACGTCGAGCACCTTCACCGGCAGGTCGGCGCGCTGATACAGCCAGCTCGACGGATAGGTGCGCCCCGGCCCGGTCCGCATCCGCGCCTTACCCGCCGAAATGGACGCGAAATAGGGCGGCTTCTTCTGAACGAGCCCCGCCAGCGCCGGCCCCACCGCGCCGCCACCGAGCGCGATCGCTACACCCGCCAGCAAAAGTCTGGCCCCGATACGCATACAACTTCCCCGTCTGTGTTCGCGCCCGTTTATCGGGCTTTCGTACGCGCGCTTCAACACCGTTGACGAGGGCAAAGCGCTCCGCCAAGCCATGTCCATGCCCGAAACGAGACGCGTGCCGAACCCGAAAGTCGCCGTGACGCGCGAATTGCCCGACGCGGTAATGGAGCGCATGACGCAGCTGTTCGATACGCAGCTCCATCGCGGCCCGATCGGCATGACGCGCAACCAACTCGCTGCGGCGATGGCCGAATGCGACGTCCTGGTCCCGACCGTTACCGACGAAATCGATGCCGAGCTGATCGCGGGCGCGGGCCCACGGCTTAAACTGATCGCCAATTTCGGCGCGGGCGTGAACCATATCGCGTTGAAAGCGGCGCGCGCGCGCGGCATTCTCGTCACCAACACGCCGGGCGTGCTGACCGAAGACACCGCCGACATGACGATGGCGCTGATCGTCTCGGTCCCGCGCCGCCTCGCCGAGGGCGAGAAACTGGTGCGCTCGGGCGCCTGGCAGGGCTGGTCCCCGGGCGGGATGCTCGGCCATCGGATCGGCGGCAAGGCGCTCGGCATCCTTGGCATGGGGCGGATCGGCCAGGCGGTCGCACGCCGCGCACGCGCCTTCGGGCTGTCGATCCACTATCACAACCGCCATCGCCTGCCGAAGGTGGTCGAGGCCGAACTGCAGGCGCAATGGCATCCCCATCTCGACGAGATGCTCGGCGCGATCGACATCCTGACGATCCACACCCCGCGCAACGCCGATAGCGAGGGCCTGCTCGACGCCGGCCGGATCGCGCTGCTCCGCCCGCACGTCTATCTCATCAACGCCGCGCGCGGCGGGATCGTCGACGAGGATGCGCTGATCGACGCGCTCGAGGGCCAGCGGCTCGCGGGCGCCGGGCTCGACGTGTGGAAGCACGAGCCGCAGATCGACCCGCGGCTGCTCGCATTGCCCAACGTCGTGATGACGCCGCATATGGGCTCGGCGACCTATGAGGGGCGGATGGCGACGGGCGAGAAGGTCATCGCCAACATCCGCATGTGGGCCGACGGCCATCGCCCGCCCGATCAGGTGCTCGAGGGCTGGGCCTAGCCCGCGGCTACCACAACACCCCTTCGGCATCGGGCTTCAACGCTTCGGGCGCCGGATCGCCGATCGCCTGCAGCAGATCGATCTCGATCGTCCGGCACATCGCCGCCAGCGGCACGTCGTGGACGCTGTTGGCGAACGGATCGACCAGGTCATCGCCGATCGCGAGCACGACGAGGAACATCAGCCCGGCGATGCTCGACCCGAGCGGCGTCGCGAAGCCAAGCGTCTCGACCAGCCCGATCGGCAGCAGGATGCACAGCAGATGCGTGAAGATCGTCGGGAAGAAGCGGTATTGACTCGGCAACGGCATGTTCTTGAGCCGCTCCATCCCCCCCTGCGCGTTCGAGATATCGACCAGGATGCCTTCCATCGCCGCCTGCTGGATCGTGTCGATCCAACCCTCGGCGCGCGCGCCGTTGATCCGGCGGCCGGTGCCGTCGACGATCCCGTTGGCGATATTGACGCGGCCGAGCGCGAAATCGGCCTCGCCGCGCGACAGGAAGCGCAGCACTTCGCCATCGGCCGGCTGGCGCCGTAACTGGCAGCGCAGCGCGTTAACATAGGCGATCTGGCGTAGCACGATCGTCCGCTTCAGGTCCTTCGCCTCATCGGGCAGAAAATTGCGCGCCTGCCGCGCCAGACTGCGGCTGGCGTTGATCATCTGCCCCCACAGCACGCGCCCTTCCCACCAGCGCTGATAGGCCGAGTTGCTGCGGAAACCGAGGAACAGCGCGAGCGCCGTTCCAAACAGCGTCAGCGGGAGCGAGGGCGCGGTGAACGGGACCCAATAATAGGTCACCGTGACGATCACGTCCCACACGAACAGCAACGCCGCCGGGCGCCAGATCTCGCGCAAGATGTGACGAAAGCCGGGGCTATTGGTGACGATCATCGTATCTCTGGGCTCTCAACTGTCGGGTTGCGATAGGGCCAAATCGTGCCTTTCGCAAATCTCGCGGATCACGGCATGGCGTCCGACGCGGCCGCGCCGACGCGCGCCGTCTCATGTGTATCGACCGGATTGACCGATGCCTTCGCGAGCGCCGCCGCAGTACCCGAGGCGGGGCGCAGCACGAACCATTGCGGGCGATCGATCGCGATCAGGAATGTCAGCAGCGCCAACCCGAATCCCAGCAGGCACAGCGACGCACGCGCCGTTGGGGTGATCTTCGACGACTTGAGGGATGGCGATGTCTGCATAGCAAAGCTCCTTGTTGGCAACGTCACCAAGCTGGGAAACGCTCGCAAATCGAGTGTTAGCAAAGGATGACATTTTATTGCTGCGACGCAGCATGCGAACGTCTGCAGCAAAGGCAAAGCGATAGCAGCACCATGCCCTCGCTAAAAATGGGGTGGTCGGGTTCTTGAAATTACCGATTGACGGCCAAGTCGTGGCGTTGCAGCTTGATGACAATTAAAAAAGACGGAGAGTGATGATGGACCGCATTGGGTCGTTTGCCGTGGTTGCGGCACTTGTATTGGTATCGGCGCTGCACATCGTCAGCGCCCCGGCATATTTCAACGTTGTTCCTGCGGTACTGCTCGTCGTCGGGTTCATCCGCCTCGTCGGCCGTCATGAGCCGTCAGAAACCGCCACCAGCGACGACCTGTCGCTCGCGCCCACCGCCGAAGCCTGACTCTTTCGCCGCTGAGCCGAGGGCGACCGATACGGCCGCCCGCGGTTCAACGTGCGTGGAAGAAATCGTAGAGCTGCTGCGCTACGCCCGCGCTTACCCCCGGTGCCTTCCGCAGATCCTCCAGGCTCGCCCCGCGCACCGCGCGGGCGGTGCCGAAATGCATGAGCAACGCCTTCTTGCGCGCCGGGCCGATCCCCGGGACATCGTCGAGCGGCGACGCGCCGATCGCCTTCGAGCGCTTGTCGCGATGCGCGCCGATCACGAAGCGGTGCACCTCGTCGCGGAGCCGCTGGAGGTAGAACAGGACCGGGGCGTTGACCGGCAGCTGGAACTCGCGCCCGTCGAGCAGATGGAACACCTCGCGCCCGTCGCGGCCGTGCATCGGCCCCTTGGCGACGCCGACCAGGCACACGTCCTCGATCCCCATTTCCTCGAGCACCGCCTTGGCGGCGCCCAGCTGCCCGCGTCCGCCGTCGATCAGCACGAGATCGGGCCAGTCGCCCGAATCGCGATCGGGGTTCTCGCTCTGCGCGCGCGCAAAGCGGCGCTGGAATACTTCTCGCATCATCCCGAAATCGTCGCCCGGCTTGGTCTCGGGGTTCTTGATGTTGAACTTGCGATACTGCCCCTTGCGGAACCCCTCGGGCCCCGCGACGACCATCGCACCGACCGCGTTGGTGCCCTGGATATGGCTGTTGTCGTAGACCTCGATCCGGTCGGGCGGTTCGGCGAGGTCGAACAGCTCGGCGACCTCGCGTAGCAGCTTGGCTTGCGTCGTGCTCTCGGCGAGCCGGCGATCAAGTGCTTCCTCGGCGTTGCGCTTGGCTTGGTCGAGTAAGCGTCGGCGCGTGCCGCGCTGCGGCATCGACAGCGACACCTTGAAACCTACCCCTGCTCCCAGCGCCTCGCCGAGCAACTCGCCCTCCTCCAGTTCGCGATCGAGGAAGATCGTCTTGGGCGGCGGCACCTCCTCGTAGAATTGCGCGAGGAAGCCGGTGAGGATCTCGTCTTCGGGCACGTCCACAGTGTGTTGCGGGAAGAAGCTGCGATGCCCCCAATTCTGCCCGCCGCGGATGAAAAACGCCTGGATGCCGATCACGCCGTTCTTGTTGGCCATCGCGAAGATGTCGGCATCGCCCAGCCCCTCGGCGTTGATCGCTTGGCTGCCCTGGATGAAGGTCAGCGCGCGCAACCGATCGCGCAGGATCGCGGCAAGCTCGAAATCCATCGCGGCGGCGGCGGCTTCCATCTGGCCGCCGAGCTTGGTCTGGACCTGGGTCGATTTGCCGCCGAGGAACGCCTTTGCGTCGGCGACGAGCTCGGCATAGCCGGCTTCGTCGATCCGCCCGACGCACGGGGCGGAACAGCGCTTGATCTGATAGAGCAGGCACGGCCGGTCGCGATTCTTGAAGAAGCCGTCGGTGCACGAGCGCAGCAGGAACAGCTTCTGCAACGCGTTGAGCGTGTTGTTGACCGAGCCCGCGCTCGCGAACGGCCCGTAATAATTGCCCTTCGCACGCCGCGCGCCGCGATGTTTCTGGATTCGCGGAAATTCGTGATCCGCGCGCAGCAGGATGAAGGGGAAGCTCTTGTCGTCACGCAGCAGCACGTTGTACGGCGGGCGATAGCGTTTGATCAGCTGCGCCTCGAGCAACAGCGCCTCGGCCTCGTTATTGGTCGTGACGATCGTCATCGAGCGCGTCTGCGCCACCATCCGCTGGAGCCGCTTCGAGAGCCGCTCGACCTGCGTGTAGTTGGTCACGCGGTTCCTGAGCGCCTTGGCCTTGCCGACATACAGCACGTCGCCGCGCGCATCCTGCATGCGATAGACGCCGGGGCGGATCGGCAGCGTGGCGAGCACGTTGCGGATCGCGGCAATCCCGGTCTGCAGATCGGGCGTGTCGCCGGCGCCGCGAACGGCAAAAGTGGATTTCTCTTCGTTGAAACGATCAGGCGCGTTGGGCGAGGACATGCGCTTGATCTAGGGAGTCCGCGCGCCGGATGCCACGGAATATGACAGTCTCGTCGCCCCGGTGGAGGCCGGGCCGGTCAGCGACCGCGCGGACGCTAGGTCGCGCCGGCTTCGACAGGCTCCGGCCTTCGCCGGGGCGACAAGCAGGTTACTTGATCGCTTCGAGGTCAGCCTTGACCTTGGCAAGCGCAGCATCGGTCAGCGCGCCCTGCGACATCGGCTGCACCTGCGCGAGCGACATCTGCTTGAACTGATCGTACATCGGATGGGACGTGATGTTCTGGAGGTCGGTGTCGAGCACGGCCTTGCCCTTGGGATCGGCGGCGATCGTCTCGATCGGTGTTTCGAGCGTGAATTTGGCGGTCGAGGCGGCCGGGGTCGTCGGAGTGGCGGTCGCGGCGGGCGCAGGCGCGGTCTGGGCCGCGAGTGGCGTTGCGGTCAGCGCGACGAGCACGGGCAGAAGGACGGACTTCATAAGAGAGCCTCTTTCGAAAGCGAAAGCGGCGCGAATCGCCGCTGACCAAGGTTTACCCCGGCTAGTGGCGAAACGAAATGGATTGGATCAAGCGATCCCACGCGGATTTGCTCCGCATGTGCCCGGCGGCAGCGCTTAATTGAGCCGCCCAAGCCCGGCGATCGTGCGATCGACCAATGCCTTGTCGGCATCGACGCCGTGGCGCTCGGCAAGGATGGTGGCCGCCGCCCGCGTCGCTGCATCGGCGGCAAGCGCGCGGACTTCGGCGATTGCCCCGCGCTCGGCGGCGGCGATCTTGTCTTCCGCCATCGTCTGGCGACGCGCGATCAGGTCGGCGAGATCGGTCTCGGCCTTGGCGAGCATCGCTGCCGCCTCGGCTTCGGCATGCGCGACGATCGCGGCGGCATCGCCGGCGCTCGCTGCATTGCGGGCCTTGGCTTCGGCGAGCTGCGCCTCGGCTTCGGCGCGCAGCTGCGACGCTTCGTCGAGCTGGGTGCGGATCGTCGCGATGCGCGAATCGAGCGCACGCGCGATCATCTTGGGCACCTTCTGCCAGATCATGATGCCGATCACGACAAGCATCGACAAAGCGACGAAGCCTGCCGCGGTGATCCCGAAGACCGACGGTTCGTGATGCAATTCGGCGACTCCGATATGGGCCACGGTTGAGACTTGGCTCGACTCAGCCATGCGCCAATTCCGCTTTCACGCGTGTTTCGACCGTCGCACGATCCACCGCCACGCCCGAGAGCTTGGCGACGATCTGCTCGACCGCGTCGGTGGTCGCGGTCTCGATTTCGGCGAGCGCCGCGGTCTTGGAGGATTCGATCCGCCCGGTCGCCGCGTGGAGATGCGCGGCCAGACCTGCATCGCTCGTCTTGAGCTGTGCCTCGGCGCTGGCGGTCGCCCGCGCCTTGGCATCGCCGATCGCGATCATCGCCTTCGACCGGGCTGCGTCGAGCCCGGCCTGATAATCACGTTCGGACGCGAGCGCTGTCGCCCGCGCCGCCTCCGCCGCAGCGAGGTCGCCCGCGATCCGGCCGTTACGATCTTCGATCGTCGCCTCGATCTTGGGGACCATCGCCTTGCCGATCCCGAAATAGATCAGCGCGAAGACGATCGCGAGCCAGAACAGCTGCGACGCGTAGATCTCGCCGATTTGGGATAGCTGCGGCATTGGCTTGCTACTCTTCTTACTTGACGACGAAGAGGATGAGGATCGCGACGACGAACGCGATCAGGCCGAGCAGCTCCGACGCCGCGAAGCCGATGAACAGGCGGCCCTGCTGGCCGTCTGCTGCGCCCGGGTTACGGAGTGCGCCTTCGAGGAACGAGCCGAACACGTTGCCCACGCCGAGTGCGGCAAGACCGACACCGATCGCTGCCAGGCCGGCACCGATGTACATTGCACCAAGATCAGTCATGATAAGCTCCCTAGGAATACGGTAGGTAAGTGGTTGGAAATTCTAGTGCAGATGCACCGCGTCGTGCAGATACAGCGACGTGAGCAAGGCAAACACATAGGCCTGGATCGCGCACACCAGCAGCTCGAGCGCGCTGACGCCGATGATCATCACGAAGCTGAGCACGCCGACCAGCGAGCCGAGCCCGCCGCCCGCAGTGAAGCCCTGGACGGCGAAGCTGCCGAACACTTCGAGCAGGATGTGGCCCGCGGTCATCGCGACGAACAGTCGCAGCGCCAGCGAGAAAGGCCGCACCATGAACGAGATGAACTCGACCGGCACGATCACCGGCAGCAGCGCGAGCGGCGCGCCGTGCGGCACGAACAGCGAGAAGAATTTGAAGCCGTGCTTCGCGAAGCCGACGACCAGCACGATCGCGAACGACAGGAAGGCGAGGATCGCGGTGACCGTGATGTGGCTCGTCACCGCAAAGGTGTGGAACCCGGGCAGGATCGCGAGCGGCACGACGCCGATCAGATTGGCGAACAGGATGAAGTAGAAGAGCGAGAAGATGTACGGCGCGAACTTCTTGCCGCCGGCGCCGATGTTGACCGACACCATATTGTCGATGAAGCTCACCGCATCCTCGGCGGCGACCTGCCAGCGGCCCGGCACGAGCTGGCGCTTGAGCCCGCCCGAAATGAACACCGCTAGCAGCACGAACACGACGACCATGAACAGCGCCGAGTTGGTGAAAGACACGTCATAGCCGAACAGCGTCAGATGGTGGCCCAGTACGGGCTCCACCTTGAATTGTTCCATCGGATCGATTCTGCCGGCGCTCACGCTTCCAGTCACTCTGGGCGCTCCTTCGAAATCTTCATGATGTTGAGGAACGCCCCGATGATCGCAAGGGTCAGCACGATCAACAGCGCCCAAGGCGACGTGCCGAGCCACTGATCGAGTGCCCAGCCCATGATCCCGCCGCCGAACAGCGCGCCGAGCAACAGTGCAAGGACCTTCGAGCCCTGCCCATACCCCTTGCCCTGCGGCAAGGGCCCCGACCCACGCGCCTGGCCAGCCGCTTTTGCCGAAGCAATGCGGGCGTCCAGATCGTCGTTAGGGCGGTTCTCGGCCAAGCGGCGTGTATCCTGATAGAAAAACGCCGCCGTGCGTGCAGCACCGCGACGATGATATGCGGAGAGTTGGAGACCGACACCCCCGCTTCCCGCGCCGTTTAGGAAGCTGGCTTCGGGGTGTCAACTCTTGTGGCCGCTCCGGTCTCGCTGCGGCGTTGCGCGTACCTCGCACGAGGATTATTCCATAGCACGATGAGCGCGCCCCTCCCCGATCACGCCGGACACCGCGCGCGGCTGCGCCAGCGGCTGATCGAGCAAGGCGGCGACGGGCTGCTCGATTACGAATTGATCGAATATCTGCTGACGCTGGCGATCCCGCGTCGCGACACCAAGCCGCTGGCGAAGGCGCTGCTGGCGGAATTCGGTGGCGTTGGCGGCGTGTTCAGCGCCGATGCAGAAGCGCTGATGCGAATTCCCGGCATGGGCGAGACGACCGCGGCGGCGATCAAGATCGTCCAGGCGGCGGCGCTGCGCCTCCTGCAGGTCGAGGCGAAGGCGCAGCCCGTGCTGGCGAGCTGGCAGGCGCTGATCGACTATCTCCACGCCGACATGGCGCATCGCGGCACCGAGCGCGTCCGCGTGCTCCACCTCAACACGCGCAACATGCTGATCCGCGACGAGGTGATGAGCGACGGCTCGATCGACGAGGCCGCGGTCTATGTCCGCGAGGTGATCCGCCGCGCGATCGATCTCGGCTCGGCGGCGATCATCCTCGTCCACAATCACCCGAGCGGCGATCCAAGCCCGAGCCGCGCCGATATCGACATCACGCGCAAGGTCGCCGAGGCGGGGCGGCGACTCAATATCGCGCTGCACGACCATATCATCATCGGTGCGAACGGACATTCGAGCCTGCGCGCGATGGGGCTGCTTTAGCCCGGCGGAGAGGGTGCTCAGGCCGGCTGCGACAGGAACGCGGTCAGCTCGGCCTTGGACACGGTCTTGCTTTTGTCTGCGTCGGCCTGCGCGAAGGCCTTGGCGAGGTAGCTCTTGGTCTCGGGCGCGCTGGCGTCGGTGGTCGGATCGCTCGCCTTCTTGAGCGCGACCATCCACGCGTCGAACTCGGCCGCGTTCAGGACGCCGTCGCCATCCTTGTCATAGCCCGCAAACTCGCGGTTGATGATGTCGCCGGCGGGGGTCCCTGCCGCCGCCGGCTTGGCCGCGGCTTCGGCCTCTGGCGCGACGATCGACGCCGGGATGGCGGCATCGCGCGCCGCGCTGCTTTGCGTCGCCGGGACGGCTTGATCGACCGCGGTGGGCGCGGATTGCGGTGCGGGTTCGGTGGCCGGCGGCGCGTCCTGCGCGAAGGCTGGGGTGGCGAGCGCGAGCGCGGTCGCGAGCAAGGCGGATTTCACCATCGGTCTCTCCTGTGCGATTCGGATGTCTTCCCCCCAACGCACCGGGCCGCGCGACGCTCCACGCCGCCGATTTGAAGGCGCGCCTCCACCCTGCTAACGCGCGGCTCGACACGCGCTCGTGCCGATTCCGTGCCGACCGACCCAGCTATTCGAGGATATTCCATGGTCCCCCGCTATTCCCGCCCCGACATGACCGCGATCTGGACGCCCGAGAATCGCTTCCGCATCTGGTTCGAGATCGAAGCGCATGCGACCGACGCGCTTGCCGAGCTGGGCGTCGTGCCGAAGGACGCCGCCGCGGCGCTGTGGGCATGGTGGAACACCAACCCGACGATCGACGTCGCCGCGATCGACGCGATCGAGGCCGTCACCAAGCACGACGTAATCGCCTTCCTTACCTGGGTGGCGGACAATGTCGGCGACCAGGCGCGCTTCATGCATCAGGGGATGACGAGCTCGGACGTGCTCGACACCGCGCTTGCCGTCCAGCTGGCGCAGGCGAGCGACCTGCTGATCGCCGACATCGACGCGCTGCTCGTCGTGCTCGAGCGCCGCGCGCGCGAGCACAAGATGACCCCGACGATCGGCCGCAGCCACGGCATCCATGCCGAGCCCGTCACCTTCGGGCTCAAGCTGGCGCAGGCGCATGCCGAATTCGCCCGCAACCGCGCGCGGCTCGTGGCGGCGCGCGAGGATGTCGCGACCTGCGCGATCTCGGGCGCGGTCGGGACCTTCGCCAATATCGATCCTGTCGTCGAAGCGCATGTCGCCGATAAGCTCGGCCTCACCGTCGAGCCCGTCTCGACACAGGTCATCCCGCGCGATCGCCACGCGATGTTCTTCGCGACGCTCGGCGTGATCGCCTCGTCGATCGAGCGGCTCGCGACCGAAGTCCGCCACCTGCAGCGCACCGAAGTGCTCGAGGCCGAGGAGTTCTTCTCGCCCGGCCAGAAGGGCTCGTCGGCGATGCCGCACAAGCGCAACCCGGTGCTGACCGAGAACCTCACCGGCCTCGCCCGGATGGTGCGCGGCTATGTCACCCCCGCGCTCGAGAATGTCGCCTTGTGGCACGAGCGCGACATCTCGCACTCCTCGGTCGAGCGCTATATCGGCCCCGACGCGACGATCACGCTCGACTTCGCGCTGCAGCGGCTCACCGGCGTGATGGACAAGCTCGTCGTCTATCCGGCGCGGATGGAGAAGAACCTCAACAAGATGGGCGGCCTCGTCCATTCGCAGCGCGTGCTGCTCGCGCTCACCCAGGCCGGCGTCAGCCGCGAGGATTCGTATCGCCTCGTTCAGCGCAACGCGATGAAGGTGTGGGACTCGGACGGCGCGCTGTCGCTGATGGAACTGCTCAAGGCCGATCCGGAAGTGACCGCGGCGCTGTCGGTCCAGGAGATCGAGGACAAGTTCGACCTCGGCTATCATCTGAAGCACGTCGACACGATCTTCGCGCGGGTGTTCGGACAGGGCTGATTGCGACCGGTTCGCAGCTGGCTTGACTCGATTGACCCCCGGACGTGCGATCGTCCGGGGCGATCGTTTCCGTTTCCGTACCGATTTGAGGCGTGACACCGACAATTTCAAAGAGCCGACTCAGTATAGCCGAATCGGTCCTTGTAGGACAGCGCCCTCCCGAAACTGCCGAAGACGAAAGGCTCCGCATTCGCCTCAAACGCTTCGTCGATGGTTTTGCACATCTCAACGTGCAAATGCTGCACCTGCGAATGCGCGTAATAAAATTGCGCGCATGAGCAACAATCTCCAAATGCGTCCGTGCCGGGACGAGCCCGGTATCGGAGACACCTACCATGCGCATCCTTCAGAGCCTTGCCGGCGGACTTTTCGCCGTTGCAGGCGTCGCGCTGGTGGTCGAGGTTCTCATCCTCTGACCCATCGGCCCACCCGCCCCTTCTTCTGACGGGGCGGCCAGGGCCGAGGGGGTCGGCGTACAGCGTTGCCCAGTTGCGTATCCCGGCGTCATCCCGAGCCGCGAGGACGTCATGCAGCCCTGCCCCGAATCGCCCCCGTGCATCCCCAAATTCGCTTCTCCTGCAACCGCGCCGTCGCTTCTCGCGATGCTCCGGCACGCGATCGCCGACCCGGCACGGGCCATCCCCGCCAGCATCTACGACGAATGGAGCTATGCGCTACCCGGCCCGCGCTCGCCGCTGGTGATCGCCGAGCCCGATGCGGTGCGCGCGATCCTGCTCGACCCGGGCGCGACCTTCGGCCGCAATCGTCCGCTGCGGACGCTGATGCGGCGCGCCTGGGGCAACGGCCTCGCCGCCGCCGAGGGCGAATCCTGGGCTGCGCAACGCCGCGCGGCCGCGCCCGCGTTTCGCCCGAGCGCGATCGCCGCCGCCATGCCGGTAATGACCGCCGCCACCCGCCACGCCGCCGAGCGCTGGCCGTGCGGCGAGAGCGTCGACCTGCAACCCGCGCTCGGCCGGATCGTGGCGCGCATCGTGCTGGAGACGCTGCTGTCGGACGCGCGCGACTGGGATAGCGACGCGATCGCCGCCGACATTCCCGAGGTGATGCGCGACGTCGCGCGGTTCGGCCTGCTCGAGGTGGCGCCGATCCCGGCCGCCTGGCTGGATCGGCTGCGGCGGACCGGCCGAAGCGATGCCGAAGCGCGGCTGCGCCGCATAGCGCGCGATATTGCCGCGCGCGCGCCGACCGAGCCGCACCACCTGACAGCCCTGCTCCGCGATGTCGGGCCGCTCGCCGACAATCTGTTCGGCTTCATGATCGCCGGGTTCGAGACGAGCGCGCTGGGGGCGGCGTGGGCGCTCTATCTGCTGGCGCTCCATCCGGACTGGCAAGCGGCGGTGCGCGCGGAGGCGACCGACGCGCCCGACGACACGACCCGGCCGGTCGCGCGCGCGGTCGTGCAGGAAGCGCTTCGGCTGTACCCGCCCGGCCCGCTGCTGGTGCGCGCCGCGACGCGCGAGACCGAGCTGCTCGGGCATCGGATCCGGCGCGGGCAGACGGTGATCATCCCGGTCTTCGCGATCCACCGCCATCGCCGGTTGTGGGCAGACCCCGACCGGTTCGACCCCGGCCGCTTCGCACCGGCGGGGCACTATCCGCGCGGTGCCTATCTGCCGTTCGGGGCGGGGCCGCGGCTCTGCATCGCCGCCGGGTTCGCGACCGCTGAGATCGCGACGATCGTCGCGGGACTGGTGCGCGATCTGCATTTCACGCCGACGGGCGCCGCGCCCGTCGTCAGCCTCAAGGTCTCGACGCATTCGACGACGGGGCTGCACGTCACCGCGCAGCCCGTCGCCTAGGCTCGGGTTCAGTCGCCCTTGCCGAGATAGCGCCGCCCGAGCAATTCGGCGATCTGCACCGCGTTGAGCGCCGCGCCCTTGCGGAGGTTGTCGCTGACGCACCACAGCGACAGCCCGTTCTCGACGGTCGAATCCTCGCGGACGCGGCTGATGAAGGTGGCATATTCGCCGACGCATTCGACCGGCGTCACGTATCCGCCGTCCTCGCGCTTGTCGACGAGCATCACGCCGGGCGCCTCGCGGAGGATCTTCTGCGCCTGTGCCGCCGAGATCTCGTTCTCGAACTCGATGTTGATCGACTCCGAATGCCCGACGAACACCGGCACGCGCACGCAGGTTGCAGTGACCTTGATCTTGGGATCGAGGATCTTCTTGGTCTCGACCACCATCTTCCACTCTTCCTTGGTCGACCCGTCGTCGAGGAAGCTGTCGATGTGCGGGATCACGTTGAACGCGATCTGCTTGGTGAACTTCTTGGCCTCGGCCGAATCGCCGACGAAGATGTTGCGCGATTGCTCGAACAGCTCGTCCATCCCCGCCTTGCCCGCGCCCGACACCGACTGATAGGTCGACACGACGACGCGCTTGATCTTGGCGAAATCGTGGAGCGGCTTGAGCGCGACTACCATCTGCGCGGTCGAGCAGTTGGGGTTGGCGATGATGTTGCGGCGCGTGTAGCCGGCGATCGCATCGGGGTTCACTTCGGGCACGATCAGCGGCACGTCGGGGTCCATCCGGTAGAGCGACGAATTGTCGATCACCGTGCAGCCCGCCGCGGCAAAGCGCGGGGCATGCAGCTTGGTCCCTTCCGAGCCGATCGCGAACAGCGCCATGTCCCAGCCGGTCGGGTCGAAATGGTCGATGTTCTGGACCTTGAGCTTCCTGCCCGTCTCGCCGAAATCGACCTCGTCGCCCTGGCTGCGCGACGAGGCGACCACGGCGATATCGTCGAGCGGGAACTCGCGCTCGCTCAGAATATTGAGCATCTCGCGCCCGACATTGCCCGTCGCGCCCGCGACCACGATCCGATAACCCATGTAATCCTCCAATTCGGATCGCGCCCGTAGCGACATTACGCCGGCACGTCCAATCGCTTTGCTAATCGTGCGTGCGCGCCTGCCAGGTGGCATGGGTTATTCCATGCACCGTGGCGAGATGATCGGTCAGCGCGTCGAGCTCGCTGACCGCTATATTGGTACTGACGAGCTTCGCCACAATCTCCACCCGGTCCTCGCCACGCGAGACGATATCGAGTTCGGCGACCGGGAGCTGTGCGGTTTCGAGATGCTCGGTCAGCAAGTCGCCCATCGGGCCGGCTTCCTCGGCATCGGTGGTGATCGTCACGCTATAGGTCGCCTCGACGCTGCGCCCTTCCAGCGGGATACGGTTGATCGCGTCGACGAGCGGGCGGAGCATCGTGTTGGCGAGGATGACGAAGCCTGTCAGCAGCACCGCCTCGGCGATCATGTCGCTCCCCGCGATCGCGCCAACTGCGGCCGAGCACCACAAAGTCGCCGCGGTGTTGAGCCCGCGGACGTTCATCCCCTCCTTCATGATCACGCCCGCGCCGAGGAAGCCGATCCCCGACACGACATAGGCGATGATCCGGATCGACTCGATGTCGCCGCCCAAGCGCTGCCCGAGATCGACGAACGCCGCCGAGCCGAGCGCGACGAGCGCGTTGGTGCGTAGGCCCGCGGTGCGCTGGCGATACTGGCGTTCGGCGCCGATCAGCGTGCCGAGGATGAACGCGACGAGGTAACTGACGACCGTGTCGAGGAACGGCCAGAGGTGGAAGGTGGTGAGGAACCGCATGCGGCGGGTCTTATGGGAGAGGGGCGGTGGGGACTAGGGGTAGACTCGTATCGTTGCCCCCTCCTCCGTCATTCCCGCGAAGGCGGGAATCCATACTGGCAGGTCTCGCAAATTAAGCGCGTCCCTGCCAATGGATCCCCGCCTCCGCGGGGATGACAGTAAGGAGGCATCCCCGCCTACGCGGGAATGACCGATGGGAAGGCGAACGCCTGACCCTATTTTTTGTCCTTCACGTTCCGATCGAGGAAAGTCAAAATCGTCCCCCACAGATGCTCGCTGATCCCGGGGCCAGCGACGCGGTGGGTGTAGCCCGGGTAGAACATCATCTCGAACGGCGTCGCGGTCGCCTGCATCCGTGCGGCGAGCGCGGTCGAGTTGGTGAAGACGACATTGTCGTCGGCCATGCCGTGGATCAGCAGCAGCGGATCCTTGATGTCGGGCGCCTTGCCGAGCGCATCCGACGCGAGATAGGCCTGCTTGTCCGCCACCGGCGAGCCCATGTAGCGCTCGGTATAATGGGTGTCGTACTGCTCCCATTGCGTCACCGGCGCACCCGACACGCCCGCCGCATAGACGCCCTGGTTCGCCTCGAGCATCTTGAGCGTCATATAGCCGCCATACGACCAACCATAGATGGCCACCTTAGATGGATCGACGAACGGCTGGCTCTTGATGAACTTCGCGCCGGCGAGCTGGTCGGCGACCTCGACCGTGCCCATCGCGCGGTAGATGTGATCCTCGAACGCCTTGCCGCGATTGTACGAGCCGCGATTGTCGATCTGGAAATAGATATAGCCGTGCTGGACGAGGTATTGCGGCAACGCCCCGCCCCAGCCGCGCGTGACCTGCTGCCCGGTGCCGGGGCCGCCATAGTGCTGGAAGAAGACGGGGTATTTCTTGCCGGGTTCGAGCGGTGGGGTGATCATCTCGTAATAGAGCGTCGTCCCGTCGTCGGCCTTGATCGTGCCGAACTTGGTCTGCTGGTGGCGCGCGAGATACGGGTAGTAGGGATGCCCCGGCTTGATCGCATTCTCGTTGATCCACGACAGCCGCTTGCCGTCCACATCGGCGAGATAGACCTGCGTCGGCTGGGTCGGGCTCGAGCGCGAGACGATCATCCGCGTGGCGGCGTCGTCCATCGTGCCGCTGTTCCACCAGCCCGCCTCGGTGAGGCGGGTGATCTGGTTCGGATGCGCGATATCGACCGAATAGAGATGCTGCTCGAGCACGCCGTCCTTGTTGCCGGTGAAGAACAGCCGGCCCTTGGCCTCGTCGACACCGAGCAGCGCCTGGACGACCCAGTCGCCCTTGGTCAGCGCGGTCCACTGGCCCTTGTCGAAGCGGTAGAGGTGGCCGAAGCCGGTCCGCTCGGAGCGCCAGATCAGGCTGCCGTCCTTCATCGGGCGATACGCGTCGGACAGGTTGAGCCAGCTGCGCGTGCCCGATTTTTCGGTGAACAGCACCGTGGCCTTGCCGGTCGCGGGATCGACCTTGAGCATGTCGAGCGTCTTCTGGTCGCGGCTCTCGCGCTGGACGAGCAAGGCGCTGCCGTCGGGCGTCCAGTCGACGCGCGCGAGATAGATGTCGGGGTTGCTGCCGAGGTCGACCTTGACCTTGCCCGACCCGTCCGCCTTCATCACGTACAGTGCGACCGCGACGTTGGGCGTACCGGCGGCGGGGTAGCGCTGATCATAGACCTTGGTCCCGTTCGCGCCGATCGCCGCGCGGGTGACGATCCCGACGGGGGCCTCGTCGAAGCGCTCGACCGCGATATGGCTGTCCTGCGGCGACCACCAATAGCCCGTGCGGCGGTCCATTTCCTCCTGCGCGACGAACTCGGCCTCGCCCCAATGCACCGTGCCGCCGCCATCGCTGCTGACGGCGCGCGCCTCGCCGCCGCCGAGCGGCTGGACGAACAGATTCTGCCCGCGCACGAAACTGACGAAGCCACCCTTGGGACTGATCACCGGGTTGAGCGCGCCATCGCCCGGCGCGTTGGTCAGGCGGCGCGTGGTGCCGTCGAGTCCGGCGAGATACAGGTCGCCGTCGATCGGCACCAAGATCGTCTTGCCGTCGGGCGCCCAGTCATAGGTGACGATGCCCTTCGAGCCGGCGATGCGCGCACGCTCGCGCTGCATCTTCTCGGCCTCGGACAGTTCGGCGCCAGATCCGACCTTCTTCGAATCGACCAGCATGCGCTCTTCGCCGGTGCGCGTGTCGCGCGCCCACAGGTCGAAACGCTCCTTCTCCTCGGCGCGCGGGCGCAGCGACGTGAGCAGCGTCCCGTCGGGCGAGAGCTTGACGCCGCGCGGCTGGACGCCCGACAGATCGGGGCTGCCGAACACGGCCTTCAGCGTGAGCTGGCTGGGTGCAGGATCAGCAGCCATCGCCGGCACCGCCGCACAGGCGAGCATCACGCCCGCAAAAGCCCAACTCGCCCGCATCCCGCATCTCCAGTCCCTGTCGCGCCCCAGACGGGCGTTTGAGCGCGCTTATCGCGGGGACCGTGCGCGAGGTAAAGGGGCGTCAGGCGAGCGCGGGCGCACCGCTCGGCAGCGGCGCGCGCGGGCGTTTGCGCCAAGGCAGCACGCGCCGTTCGACCAGCGACCGCCACGCCCATTCGACCGGCGCGATGTCGTACTGCCGCACCCACAGGTTCGCCCCGACCAGCAGCACCGCGTCGATCACGAGCGAGGTCACCATCAGCGGCCCCCAGCTCATCTTGCCGTACAGCGCGAGCACGAACGGCGGATACAGCACCCACAAGCAAATCATCGTCTGCGCGATATAGATCGACAGCGCGGTGCGCCCCGCCGCGACGAACGGCTGCAGCAGCCGCGCGCCGATCGCGGTCGAGACGAGCAGGTTGATCAGCGCGACATGCCCGAGCGTCATCGCCTGGCGCGCGATCTCGTAGCTCGCCCAGAAGGTATAGGGGCCGTCGCCGAACTGCATCTGCTCGTGCGCGCCGATCACGCGCAACGGTATCCCGACGCCGTAGGCGATCACCGCGGTCCAGGCATAGAAACGCCGCGAGCGCCGCCCCTGCAGCACGCCAAGCTTGTACAGCGCGGCGCCGAGCAGCATCACGCTCGCGGCCTCCCAGACGAACAGCAATTCGAGGAATTGCGATTCCAGATCGAGGAAGCTGTGCCATTGCGCCGCCGCCCAGCTCGCGAAGCTGCCGGTGCGCGCGGTGTCCTCGGCGGCGATGTTGCGGCGCGACTTCGCCTTGTTCTCCGCGCGCTTCTTGGTTCGCTCCGCCTTGCTCGTGAGCAGCTTGCGCTCGTCAACGGTCGGCCTGGCGCCCGCCGCGACCCGCGCCTCGATCGCGGCGACCTGCGCGCGCGTCTGCAGCGTCTGGTAATAGCCGAAATAGCCGCCGGCGACGAGCTGGAACAGCGCCAGCGTCAGCCCGATCATGATCAGCAACCGCGGGCGCAGCCGCCGGAACAGGAACGCCACCAGCGCGGCAAGCCCATAGGTGTGCAGGATGTCGCCGGGCCACAGCAGGAGGAAAACGTGGATGAGCCCGAAGCCGAACAGGATCAGATTGCGGACATAATAGCGCCGCAGCACGACCCACTCGCCTGCGCGCTCGGCGACGCGATCGGTGAGGATCACCATCCCGGCGCCGAACAGCATCTCGAGCATGCAGCGCGCCGTGCCGTTGGCGAACACCTCGCGCAGCCACCATGCGACCTGATCGCTCGCCGACCAGCCGAGATGGCGGATGTCGTCGAACGAGGCATAGAGCGACTGCCCCATGTCGTTGATGTTCATGAACAGGATGCCGAGGATCGCAACGCCCCGCAGGATATCGAGCACCACGATGCGCGGCGCGCCATCGGGTTCGGCGGCAGTGGTGATCGCGACGTCGGACATGATCCCCCCATGACCTCAAAGCGCGAAAAGTATAGCGCGATGACGTGTGTTATGCAACCATAACACGATCGCGCTTGCGGGGAGCGCGGGCGCCGCAAAGGAGACTTATGAAACCGCGTAAAATCCGTTTGCTCGGACAAGCGGCGCTCGGCGCAACGCTCCTCGTCGCGGCTGCCGGCCCCGGGTCGAGCCAATTGATCCATGACCGGATCTACCCCGCGCCGACCGCCCCGATCGCCACCGCGCCGCTTCCCGCAGGCGCGCAGCGGGTGACGGTGAAGACAAGCGACGGCCTCGCCATCACCGGTGCCGAGATCGCGCCTCGACCGGGCAAGCCGACGCTGCTCGTCTTCCACGGCAATGCGTCGAGCGCGATGGGCTCGCTCGACTGGTTCGCACCGCTCGTCGCCGCGGGCTATGGCGTCGTCGCCGCCGAATATCGCGGTTATTCGGGCAATCCCGGCCGCGCCGACGAAGCCGGCCTCGGGCGCGACGCCGATGCGTTCTACGCCGAGGCGCGACGGCTTGCCGGAAGCAACCGCGTGATCGTTATCGGCCACAGCATCGGCGGCGGCGTCGCGTTCGGCTTGGCGATGCGGCAGAAGCTCGACGCGCTGGTGACGATCGGCACCTTCACCGGCCTGCGTGCGATGGCGCCCAAGATCGCGCGCAGCTTCATTGCGGACCGCTACGACAATCTCGCCGCGGTGCCCAAGCTCGACGAGCCCTATTTCCTGATCCACGGTCTTGCCGACGACACCGTCCCTGCCGCGATGGGGCAGGAACTCCACAAGGCCGCCTTCCTCGCCAAGCGCGACGGCTTCAGCGCGGTCATCCGCGGCGCCGGGCACCATCCCGACGGCGCGGTGATCGCTCCGATCATCGAAGCGATCGCTGCGCGGCTCGACCATTCCGCAGGCGCCACCCCGCCGCTTCCCGACACCGTCAAGCTGATCGCTTTCCAATAGGTCGCGCTGCGCGGCGCATCGCGATAGGAAGAGCGATGACCGCGCCCCTCCCCACCGTGTCGAGCGTCGAACCGCTGCAACGCGCCGATATCGAACGCCTCGTCGCGTCCGGCGCGCAGCATCTGGTCGACTGCAATCTCGACGACAGCGATCTGTCGGGGCTCGATCTGTCGCACTGGCGCGTCGAGCGCTGCAGCCTGCGCCGCGCCGATCTGTCGGGCGCGCGGCTCGAAGCGACGGCGTGGGTGTCGTGTCGCGCCGCCTTCGCGCAGTTCACCCGCGCCGATCTCGCCGACGCGCGCTTCGAGGCGAGCGACCTCAACAATGCAAGCCTGCGCAATGCCACGCTGACCGCGGCCAGCTTCGAACGCTGCAAGCTCACCTTCGCCGACCTCACCGACGCCAAAACGTTCGATCTGCGCTTCGACGAAGTGCTGCTGATCAACGCCAAGCTGCCCGGCTTCTCGTTCCGCAAGCAGACGCTGCGCAAGCTCGACTTCGGCCAGGCCGATCTGCGCAAGAGCGATTTTCGCGCGGCGGTGTTCGAGGAGTGCAGCCTGCGCGACGCCGGTGTCGCCGGTTGCCGCTTCGACGGGGCCGATCTGCGCGGCTGCGATCTGGGAGGGATCGCCCTAGTAGATGCGCGCCAGTTCCGCGGCGCGACAATCTCGCGCGAGCAAGCCGGGCAGTTGCTGGGCGAATTGGAGCTGCGCGTCCTTTAACGCCCGCTGCGTGTTGCACCGCAGCACGATTCCCGCTATCCAGGGCGTACTCGTATGGACCCGGTGCAAATCCGGGTGGCTATTCCGGCCGCCGATCCGCCGGACAACGCACATCGCACTCTTTTTTGACGCCGCTCTCGAGAGACGGCGCAGCTGCGATTTCTGCGGACACTCCCTTTATGAATAGCACCCCCCTCTCGCGGTATCGCGCCGAATGGTTCAGCGACGTCGGTGGCGCCCGGCGCGACCTGCTCGCGGGCCTGGTCGGCACCTTTGCGCTGATCCCCGAAGTCATCGCCTTTTCGTTCGTCGCCGGGATCGACCCCGAGGTCGGCCTGTTCGCCTCGTTCGTGATCGGCATCGTCCTCGCCTTTGTCGGCGGTCGCCCGGCGATGATCTCGGGCGCCGCCGGCTCGGTCGCGCTCGTCGCGGCGGCGCTCGTCCACGGCCACGGCCTGCAATTCCTGCTCTACGCGACGGTGCTCGCCGGGCTGCTGCAGATCGTGTTCGGGCTGCTCAAGCTCGACGTGCTGCTGCGCTTCGTCTCGCGCTCGGTGCGGACGGGGTTCGTCAACGCGCTCGCGATCCTGATCTTCTCGGCGCAGGTGCCGCAGATGCTCGGCGTCACCTGGCACACCTATGCGATGATCGCGGGCGGGCTGGCGATCATCTATCTCGTGCCGCGCATCACGACCGCGATCCCCTCGCCGCTGATCTGCATCGTCGTGCTCACCGCGATCAGCATCGCCTTCCCGATGCCGATCCACACCGTCGCCGATCTCGGCCGGCTCCCCACGTCGTTGCCGGCGTTCGCTCTGCCGAATGTCCCGCTCGACTGGGCGACGCTGCGCATCGTCGCGCCCTACGCCTTCGCGATGGCCGCGGTCGGCCTGCTCGAATCGATGATGACGGCGAGCGTCGTCGACGATCTCACCGACACCAGCAGCTCGAAGGCGCGCGAATGCAGCGGGCTCGGGCTGGCGAACGTCGCTGCCGGCCTGTTCGGTGGGATCGCGGGCTGCGGCATGATCGGCCAGACCGTCGGCAACGTCCGCTATGGCGGCCGCGGGCGGCTGTCGACGCTGGCGGCGGGGGTGTTCCTGCTCGTCATCATGGTGCCGCTGCGCCCATGGGTCGCGCAGGTGCCCGTCGCGGCGCTCGTCGCGATCATGATCATGGTGTCGATCAGCACCTTCTCGTGGAGCTCGCTCGCCGATCTGGCGCGGCATCCCAAGGTCTCAGGCGTCGTCATGCTCGCGACCGTCGTGGTGACGGTGGTGACGCACGACCTCTCCGCCGGGGTCGGCGTCGGCGTTCTGCTCAGCGGCGTGTTCTTCGCCTTCAAGGTGACCAAGCTGCTGCGCGTCGAGACCACGTTCGATCCGGCGACCGATACGCGCAGCTACACCGTGTCGGGGCAGGTGTTCTTCGCCAGCGCCGATATCTTCGCCGATCAATTCGACCTGCGCGACACGGCGCGCACCGTCCGGATCGACCTGACGCGGGCGCATCTGTGGGACGTCACCGCGGTCGGCACGCTCGAGGATTTGGTCACCAGGATGCGGCGCCACGGGACGATCGTCGAGCTGATCGGCCTGAACGCGGCGAGCGCGATCCTGGTAGACCGGCACGCACCGCTGGTCCGCGCCGAGGCCTAAGCACAAAAAAGGGCGCGGGGATCGAAATCCCCGCGCCCTTTCCTGTGCCTTTCAGCGAACCGACCGATTACTCGGCGGCAGCGACCGTCTTGGCCGGACGCGTGTCGCGACGCTCGGCGATACGCGCCGACTTGCCGGTGCGGCCACGCAGGTAATACAGCTTCGCACGACGCACCGCGCCCTTGCGGACGACTTCGATGCTGTCGATGTTCGGCGAATACAGCGGGAAAACGCGCTCGACGCCTTCACCGAACGAAATCTTCCGTACGGTGAAGTTCGAACCCATGCCCTTGTTCGACCGCGCGATGCACACGCCTTCGTAGTTCTGGACGCGGGTGCGCTCGCCTTCAACCACCTTCACGCCAACCTTCAGCGTATCGCCGGGGCGGAATTCGGGGATCTTCTTGTTCTCGAGAAACTTCGCGATGTTCTCGGCTTCGATCGTCTGGATGAGATTCATCTCATGCGTCCTTCTTCGTTCGTCGCGCGCCAGAGGGCGACTGGACCCGAGCACCCTCATGGCGCTCCCATAGATCCGGCCGCCTTAGCCGTGTTTCGGTCTCGGCCATCGACTTGCGCCATGCCGAAATCCTCGCATGATCCCCCGATCGCAACACTTCGGGGATCGTGCGCCCTTCCCATTCATATGGTCGGGTATATTGCGGATATTCGAGCAGCCCCGTTTCGAAGCTCTCGTCCACGCCGCTATAAGCCGCGCCCATTACGCCGGGGAGCAGCCGAATGCAAGCATCGAGCAGGACGAGCGCGCCCATCTCGCCGCCCGACAGGATATAGTCGCCGATCGACACTTCCTCGATCTCGCGCGCGCCGAAGATGCGTTCGTCGAAGCCCTCGAAGCGGCCGCACAGGATGGTGACGCCGGGGCCTTCGGCGAGGCTACGCACGCGCGCCTGGGTGAGCGGGGCGCCGCGCGGCGTCATCGCGAGCAAAGGGCGTCCGGCGGGCACGCTGTCGATCGCCGCGGCGAGCACATCGGGGCGCAGCACCATCCCTGCCCCGCCGCCCGCCGGGGTGCCGTCGACAGTGCTATGCTTGTCGGTCGCGAAATCGCGGATGTTGCGCGCGTCGAGGCTCCATCTGCCCTCGCCCAGCGCGCGCCCGGCGAGCGACAGGCCGAGCGGGCCGGGGAACATCTCGGGGTAGAGCGTGAGGATGGTGGCGGCGAAGGTCATGCCATCCAATTTTCTACGCGTAGTCCGGGGATGTCCGCGAAATGCCGTTGATTGTCGGTAACAACCGTAAGGTCGTGCGACAGCGCATGGGCAGCGATCAGTCGGTCATATCCGCCCCGCCTGAACGGCAGCGTGGCATAAGCGACGGCGGCCTTATAGTCGAATGCCAACACGGGCACCTCCTCAATGAAAGCGCGAAGTTGATCGAGTGCAGGCGGCTTGTCGCGGGCCGACCCATAGACGACCTCGGCAAGTGCGACAGCACTGGTGACGATCTCATCCTCGTCGCACTGCGCGGCACGGTTTGTCAGTTGGTCGCTGTTCCCCATCGCCAAGGCGATGATGATATTGCTGTCGAGCAAATATTTCATGCCGCCGATCCTTCATCCCTGCCTTGCCAGGACAGGGGGCGGTCCGCGAACGTTCGATCCGCGTCGGTCAGCAGCGTCAGATCGCTCGCCGACCCCGCCACTTTTACGGCATTGAATTTGCGCTTCGGCCGTTCCACGGGCTCGACCGATACGATTTCCCCGTTTTCGACGCGCAAGTTCATTTCCAGTCCTGGCTTAAGGCCAAGTTCCGCGGGCAGCCGCAATGCGACAGAGTTGCCAGATTGGAACACCTTAACTCGATAGTCCCGTCGCTCCCTGACTTTTAGCCACGGAGCCGATCCAAAGAGGCGATGAAGCTCGGACATGCGATCTGTGCTCATAGCGAGTCTCCGAATATGACGTATATACGTCATGTATATACAGGCGTTTCGATTGTAAAGGAACCTCTCGTGACGGCGGCGCGTATCGCAGCCATGGACGATTGCATCATCATCGGCGCCGGTCCCGCCGGCCTTACCGCGGCGATCTATCTCGCGCGATTCCACCTGCAGATCAGGCTCTTCGATTGCGGGAGCAGCCGCGCTGCGCTGATCCCGCGGACGCACAACCATGCCGGCTATCCCGGCGGGATCAAGGGGACCGAACTGCTGCGGCTGATGCGCGAACAGGCGGCCGAATTTGGTGCGCTCCGCGAAGAGGCCGAGGTTACCGCGATCGTCTGCAGCGGCGACGATTTCACCGTCGAGGTCGAAGGCCGCAGCTTCCCGACACGCTCGGTGCTGCTGGCGACCGGCGTGGTCAATATCCGTCCCAAGATGGACGACGCCGTACACGATGCCGCGCTCGAGCGGGGCCTGATCCGCTATTGCCCGATCTGCGACGGCTATGAAGTCACCGACAAGCGAGTCGGGGTGATCGGCACCGGCACCCACGGGATGAAGGAAGCGCTGTTCCTGCGCGGCTATACCAAGGACGTGACGCTGATCGCCCCCGGCGGTGCGCACGATCTCGACGACAGCTGTCTCGCCAAACTCGATGCAGCCGGGATCGTGCATCGCGACGGCCCCTGCACGCCGATCCAGGTCGAGGACGACGAGATCGTCGTCACCACGCCCGGCGGCGCGCTGCGCTTCGACAGCGTCTATCCAGCGCTCGGCTCGACGATCCGCTCGAAGCTGGCAGTGGCCGCCGGCGCGAACGCAACCGACGAAGGCTGTCTCGAGGTCGACGACCATCAGCGCACCTCGATCCCCGGCCTGTTCGCCGCGGGGGATGTCGTGAAGGGTCTCGACCAGATCAGCCACGCGATGGGCGAAGCCGGCGTCGCCGCAACGACGATCCGCAATCTGCTCGACGAGCGTCAGCCGCTCAGACGATAAACCCCGGTTCGACGACGAGCTTCTCGGCATCCCATGCGGGCACCGCATCGGCGTTCATCGGGATCATGAAACGCTTGCCCGGCTTGCCGTCCTCGGCCGGCCGTTCGATCTCGATCACGTCGCCCGCGCCGAAATCGTCGATCGCGACGACATGGCCGAGCGCCTCGCCCGTGGTCGAGACGGCAGGAAGCCCCAGCAGGTCGGCATGATAATATTCGCCCTCGCCGAGCGGCGGGAGCGCCGAGCGCGGCACGGTCAACTCGGTCCCGCGCAGCGCCTCAGCCTTGTTGCGGTCGGTTACCTCGGCGATCCGCGCGATCATGCCGTTGCTGCCGTGGCGCACCGACTTCAACGACAGCGTGCCGCCGTTGAAGTCGCTGTACGCACCAAGATCGTCGGTGAAGACCTTGAGACGGACCTCCCCCGTCACACCATGCGCGCCGATGATGACGGCGAGCGTGACGGGGGCGTCCGGCCCCCTTCCGCTTGCGGAAGGGTTGTCCGGCATCAGCCCTCGGCCGGTGCCGAGGCGCTCTCGCCTTCGTTGGTCGCATCTTCGGTCGCCGATTCGACTTCGGCGGCCATGACCTGCTCGGTCTCCTCGTTGCTGCCCGTCTCAGGCGGCGCCGACTTGGCGGCTTCGGCGGCTTCAGCAGCCTCGGCTGCGGCAGCGGCCTTGGCCTCTTCCTCGGCGGCGGCAGCGGCGGCCGCAGCCTCGGCGGCGTCGTCGAGCTTCTTCTGGCGCTCTTCGACGCGCTCGGTGGCCTTCTCGCCGGGCTTGCCCTTGTTCGGGTTGTTGCGCGCGACGCGCTCGCGCACGCCCTTCACGTCGAGGAAGCGGGCGACGCGGTCGGTCGGCTGCGCGCCGACGCCGAGCCAATAGGTCGCGCGGTCGGTGTCGAGCACGATGCGCTTCTCGTCATCCTTGGCGAGCAGCGGGTTGTAGGTGCCGATCTTCTCGATGAACTGGCCATCGCGCGGTGCGCGCGCATCGGCGACGACGATGCGGTAATACGGGCGCTTCTTGGAACCGCCGCGCGAAAGACGAATGCTGACTGCCATGGGTATTTTCCTTCGTTAATCGTCGCCCCAGCGAACGCTAGGGCCTTTGGGTTGAATGTCGGGCCCTTGCCGCTTGATACCCCAGCTTGCGCTGGGGTGACGGTGGGGGCGGTTATTTCTTCTTGAGCAAATTCTCGAAGCCGGGGGGAAGCTTGGTCTGGCCGCCGCCGAGGCCGGGGAGACCGCCCCCGCCGCCGCTCAGCATCTTGGCCGGGTCGATCCCGCCCATTCCGCCGAGCGCGCCGCCGAGACCGCCCATGCCGCCGCCACCACCGCCGAACATCTTGGCCATGCCGGCGAGGCCGCCCATCTTCTTGATCTTCTTCATGGCGTTCGCCATTTCCTGGTGCATCTTCAGCAGCTTGTTGACGTCCTGCACGGTCGTCCCCGAGCCCTTGGCGATGCGGATCTTGCGCTTGGCGTTGAGCAGTTCGGGTTTCCGCCGTTCCTTCGCGGTCATCGAGGTGATGATCGCATCCATCCGCACCAGCACCTTCTCGCCGCCGACCTGATCGACCATGCCCTTGGCCTTGCCCATGCCGGGGATCATGCCGGCGAGCGCGCCGATGCCGCCCATCCGCTGCATCTGCTTGAGCTGGCCGCGCAGATCGTCGAGGTCGAATTGCCCCTTGGCCATCTTGGCGGCCATCTTCTCGGCGTCTTCGACCTGGATCGCTTCGGCCGCGCGCTCGACCAGGCCGACCACGTCGCCCATGCCGAGGATCCGGCCGGCGACGCGCTTGGGATCGAACGCCTCGAGCGCATCGAGCTTCTCGCCCATGCCGGCGAACTTGATCGGCTTACCGGTGACGGCGCGCATCGACAGCGCCGCGCCACCGCGCGCATCGCCGTCCATGCGGGTCAGCACGATCCCGGTCAACGGAACCTGCTCCGAGAAGTTCTGCGCGACGTTGACGGCGTCCTGACCGGTCAGCGAGTCGACGACGAGCAGGATCTCGTTGGGCTTGGCGACGTCGGCGACGGCGCGCATCTCGTCCATCAGCGCCTGGTCGACGTGGAGACGACCCGCGGTGTCGAGCATCAGGACGTCATAGCCCTGGAGCTTCGCCGCCTGCACCGCGCGCCGCGCGATATCGACGGGCTGCTGCCCGGCGACGATCGGCAGCGTCGAGACTTCGGCCTGCGTCCCGAGCACCGCGAGCTGTTCCTGCGCGTTCGGGCGATTGACGTCGAGCGACGCCATCAAGACCTTCTTGCCCTGCCGCTTGGCGAGCCGCAGCGCGATCTTCGCCGTGCTGGTCGTCTTGCCCGAGCCCTGCAGGCCGACCATCATGATGATCGCCGGCGGCGTGACGCCAAGCTCGAGCTCGACCGCTTCGGCGCCGAGCATCTCGGTCAGCGCGTCGCTGACGATCTTGACGACCTGCTGCCCCGGCGTGACCGAGCGCAGCACGTTCTGGCCGACCGCCAGTTCGGTAACCTTATCGACGAAATCGCGTGCGACAGGCAGCGCGACGTCGGCCTCGAGCAAGGCGACTCGCACTTCGCGCATCGCGCCGCGCACGTCCGCCTCGGTGAGCGCACCGCGCCCCCGCAACCGATCGAACACACCGCCAAGGCGGTCGCTCAGGCTCTCGAACATCCGAAAAAACCCTTCCAAAACATCGCAGCTGCAGCGTAACGCAAAGAACGCCGGCGGACGAAACCTCGTCGGCCGGCGTAGCCCCGTGGGGCAGCCTTCACGTGTCCTCGCAGGCACGATCGAGAGCGCCCTACCCCGGTTCGAACGATTACGCAACCATCGGGCTTAACCCCATCTACACGCATGGCGTGGAAAGGGGGATGCTCAACCTGGGGGCGGGCAGCTTTTCTATGACGGTCGACTCACGCGGCGAAACAGGGGACGCCTCACCGGCCGCCGTCCGGCCGCGCCGTGAGATGCTCAGCGGCGCGATCACGGTCGCCTCGATCCTGCTGTTCGTCGGGACCGGAAGCTCGGTGCTTTCGGCGACGCTGCGCCACTATTTCAACGGCGGGGCGGGCACCGACAAGTCGCTGGTGATCGCGCTGCTGCTCAACGTCGCGCTGATCCTGTTCGGCTGGCTGCGGCACCGCGAGCTGGCGAAGGAAGTGACGGTGCGCACCGCCGCCGAGGAACGCGCGCAGATGCTCGCGGCGCGCGATCCGCTGACCGGCTTCCTCAATCGCCGCAGCCTCGCCGAGGAAGGCGCGGCGATGTTCGTCCGCGCGCAGACACGCAACAAGGCGATGGCGCTGCTGATGCTCGATCTCGACCATTTCAAGATGGTCAACGACATGCACGGCCATGCGATCGGCGACGCCTTGCTCCAGCAGGTCGCGCTCGAGATCGCCGCGGCGATGCCCGGCGTCGCGCTCACCGCGCGCTTCGGCGGCGACGAATTCGCCTGCGCCTTCCTGTTCGACGCGGCGCATCCCGCGACGGTCGAGCGGATCGCCGAGAAGCTCGTCAGTCAGCTCGCCCAGCCGTTCCGCGTCGAGGGGCTTCAGCTCCATATCTCGGTCTCGGTCGGCATCGCACGTTCCGATTTCGATTGCCCGAGCATCGACGCGCTGATGCGTTCCGCCGACATCGCGATGTACGCCGCGAAGAATTCGGGCCGCAACCGCCTCGCCTGGTTCGACCTGTCGATGGAACGCGAATTGCAGGCGCGCAACGAGCTCGAAGTGGGTCTTCGCAACGCGATCCCGCGCGAGGAGATCGTCCCGTATTTCGAGCAGCAGATCGAGCTGCAGAGCGGGCGGCTGAGCGGGTTCGAGGTGCTCGCGCGGTGGGAGCATCCGACGCGCGGGCTGATCGTCCCCGACAAATTCATCCCGATCGCCGAGGAGACCGGGTTGATCGCCGATCTGTCGCTGTCGCTGATGCGGCAGGCGTTTCTTGCGGCGAAGGATTGGGATGCCGAGCTGTCGCTCTCGGTCAATATCTCGCCGTGCCAGTTGCGCGACGCCTGGCTCGCGCAGAAGATCATCAAGGTGCTGACCGAGACGGGTTTCCCGCCGAGCCGGCTCGAGATCGAGATCACCGAGACCGCCTTGTTCGACAATCTCCCGCTCGCCCAGTCGATCGTCGGCAGCCTCAAGAACCAGGGCATCCGGCTCGCGCTCGACGATTTCGGGACGGGCTATTCGTCGCTCGCGCATCTGCGCGCGCTGCCGTTCGACCGGATCAAGATCGACAAGAGCTTCATCATGTCGATGAACGAAAATAGCGAGAGCGCCGCGATCGTCACCGCGATCACGCGGCTGGGCGACAGCCTCAATCTGCCGATCACCGCCGAGGGGGTCGAGGATGTCCGGATCGAGGAACGGCTGCGCGCGCTCGGCTGCGGCAAGGGCCAGGGGTATCTCTACGGGCGCCCGACGAGCATCGCCAACACGCGCCGGATGCTGGCCGAGCGGCGGATGCTGCATGTGGTGGCGAGCGAGTCGGTCGAGTCTGACAGCACGGACACGCGGCGCGCGGGCTAACCCCGTCGCCCCGGCGCAGGCCGGGGCCGCTAGGTCGAGCGCGCAGCGACCGCTCCGCGTCCAACCCAGCGGCCCCGGCCTTCGCCGGGGCGACGCGAGTCGTGCGCCGTCCCTTCCGCCGCGGCGGCGCGCGATCCATGGACTTACCACCCCACGCCCCCTAGATCGCGCAACTCATGCCCGTCCCACAGATCATCTCCCTCGGCTGCCGCCTCAACATCGCCGAAAGCGAGGCGATCCGCGCGCTCGTCGGCGGGCGCGACCTGGTCGTCGTCAACAGCTGCGCGGTCACCAACGGCGCCGTCGCCGAGACGCGCAAGGCGATCCGCCGCGCGCGCGCCGAGCGGCCCTCGGCGCAACTGGTGGTGACCGGGTGCGCGGCGCAGATCGACCCGGCGAGCTTCGCCGCGATGCCCGAGGTCGACCGCGTGCTCGGCAATGCCGAGAAACTGACGTCGCACGCCTGGGAAGCGTCCGACCCCGTCATCGTCGGCGACATACTGCGCGTTCGCGACACCGCGCCGCACTTGGCCCCAGCCTTCGCCGCGCACGCCCGCGCGTTCGTCGAGGTACAGAATGGCTGCGACCATCGCTGCACCTTCTGCGTGATCCCGTACGGCCGCGGCAACAGCCGCTCGGTGCCCGCGGGCGCGGTGATCGAGCGGATCGCGGGTCTCGTCGATGCCGGCCACCGCGAGATCGTGCTGACCGGGGTCGATCTCACCAGCTACGGTCCCGATCTGCCCGGCGCGCCGAGCCTTGGGCTGCTGGTCGAGCGGATCCTCCGGCATGTGCCGGCGCTCGAGCGGCTGCGGCTGTCGTCACTCGACGGGATCGAGATCGACGATCGCCTGTTCGCGCTGCTGACGCAGGAGCCGCGGGTGATGCCGCACGTCCATCTGTCGCTGCAGGCAGGCAACGACCTGATCCTCAAGCGCATGAAGCGCCGCCATTCGCGTGGTGAAAGCGTCGCTTTGGTCGAGCGGCTCAAGGCGGCCCGCGCGGAGATTGCGATCGGCGCCGATCTGATCGCGGGCTTCCCGACCGAGGATGACGCGATGTTCGCCGACACGCTCGCGCTGATCGACGATTGCGACGTGGTCCACGCGCATATCTTCCCCTATTCGGAGCGCGACGGCACGCCCGCCGCGCGGATGCCGGCAGTGCCCGTACCGGTCCGCAAGGCGCGCGCGGCGCTGCTGCGCGTGGCTGGCGCGCGGCGCAAGGCAGCGTGGCTCGGCGGGCTGGTCGGCACAACGCAGGACGTGCTGGTCGAACGGCCGGGTGACCGCGGGCACTCTGGAAATTTCGCCGAAATCCGCTTCGATCCGCAAGCCGTCGGGACGGTGCAAAAACTCCGCATCGTCGACACCGACGGCAGGACGCTCCGCGCCATTCCCCTCGCTGCCCCCCCGGCGAAGGCCGGGGCCCAGTCGCGGGACGTTCCTAGCGACGCGCAGCACTCGCCCACTACCGCCGTTTCTCCTGGGCCCCGGCCTTCGCCGGGGAAGCATCAATCAACCGGAATCCCCGCATGACCCCCACCTGGCACGAAAAACTCCTTGGCGGGTTCAAGCGCACCTCCGACCGGCTGCTCGGCAATCTCGCCGGGCTCGGCACCGGTCCGCTCGACCAGGCGACGCTCGACGAAATCGAGGAGGCGCTGATCGCCTCCGACCTCGGCCCGCAGACCGCCGCGCGGATCCGTCATCGCCTCTCGACCGGGGTGTTCGAACGCGACATGGAGGATCTCGGCATCCGCCTGGTCGTCGCCGAGGAGATCGAGAAGGTGCTCGATACCGTCGCCAAGCCGCTCGAGATCACCGGCTTCCCGCGCCCGCACGTCATCCTGGTGATCGGTGTCAACGGCTCGGGCAAGACGACGACGATCGCCAAGCTCGCGCATCTGCTGAAGGAGCAGGATTACGGCGTGATGCTGGCGGCGGGCGACACGTTCCGTGCCGCTGCGATCGGCCAGCTCGCGACCTGGGCCGAGCGCGCCGGCGTTCCGATCATCAGCGGCAAGGAAGGCGGCGACGCCGCGGGGATCGTCTACGAAGCGGTCAAGCAGGCGACCGCGACCGGGATCGACGTGCTGATCGTCGACACCGCCGGCCGCCTCCAGAACAAGCGCGAGCTGATGGACGAACTGTCGAAGATCCGCCGCGTGCTCGGCCGGCTCAACGTCGATTCGCCGCACGACGTCCTGCTCGTGCTCGACGCGACGACGGGCCAGAACGCGCTCAGCCAGATCGAGGTGTTCAAGAAGGACGCCGGCGTCACCGGCCTCGTCATGACCAAGCTCGACGGCACCGCGCGCGGCGGCGTGCTCGTCGCGGCGGCCGAGCAATACGGCCTGCCGATCCACGCGATCGGCGTCGGCGAGGGGATGGGCGATCTGCGCCCGTTCGACGCAAACGAGGTTGCACGGATCATCGCCGGCGTGGAAGGGGTCCGCAAATGACCTCCACCACCAAGCAGCCGCTCGGCGCGGGCCAGCGCCTGGCGATCGACATCGGGCCGATCGTGGTCTTCTTCCTTGTCAATTTCCTCACGCCCGGTCTCGACATAGTCAAAGTGATAGCGGGGACGGCCGCGTTCATGATCGCGAGCATCGCGGCGATGATCTACGCGCTGGTCCGCACGGGCCGGATCTCGCCGATGCTGTGGCTGACCGGGACGCTGGTGCTCGTGTTCGGCGGGCTGACGCTCTATTTCCACAACAAGGAATTCATCCAGATCAAGCCGACGGTGATCTATGCGATGCTGTCGGCGATCCTGGTGTTCGGCCTCGTCACCGGCCGGCCGCTGCTCAGCCTGTTCCTCGAAGCGGCCTATCCCGGCCTCAACGAGACCGGCTGGCGCAAGCTGACGATCAACTGGGCGGTATTCTTCGCCTTCCTCGCGGTGCTCAACGAGGTCGTCCGGCACGAATTCAGCTATGCCTTCTGGCTCGGCTTCAAGCTGTGGGGCGTGATCCCGCTGACGCTGATTTTCGCCTTCGCCAACGTGCCGATGCTGATGAAGCACGGTTTCAGCACGCAGGACGAGCCGCCGGTCCCGCCGCAGGAGTGATCCGCGTCGACCAAGCGAGCTGACCGTCACCCCGCGCTTGTTGCGATGACGTGGATACTCAGGCGGATACCTGCAAATCGCGGGGGAGAGCCCCCGGCTCGATCCCCCGCACGATCGTGTCGCCGTTGCCGGTCTTACCGGCGGCCAACCTCTTCCATCGTTTCTTTTATGATCCGGCGCTACGACAGCGATTCGGCTATATCAGGCGCGGGACCAAAAAAAAGGCCGGTCTTTCGACCGGCCGTGAAAGTTTTAGGAGAGGATGCCTGAAAGGCACAGTCTTTGTGCAGTGCAGCAGATCTTTTAGCAATTGCAATGATTGCGCTACCAACTGCGTAAAACGCAATCGTAACGGCCTCCGCTCCTTTTCAGTGCCTTAGGCCGCGTCGAACCGCTTGCCGGCCTCGTCCCAGTTCACGACGTTCCACCACGCCTTCAGATAGCCGGGGCGATCGTTCATGTAGGTCAGATAGTAAGCGTGTTCCCACACGTCGTTGCCGAGGATCGGCGTGCCCTTGTCCTTGGCGTCGTCCATCAGCGGATTGTCCTGATTCGGCGTCGACACGACCTTGAGCGCGCCGCTTTCGTCCTTGATCACCCACGCCCAGCCCGAACCGAACTGGCCCGCACCCTTGGTGTTGAAATCGTCCTTGAGCTTGTCGAGGCCGCCATACGCGGTGATCGCCTCGGCGAGCGCACCCGAAGGCTGGGTCGAACCGGCCGGCGCCATGATCTTCCAGAAGAAGTCGTGGTTCCAGAAACCGCCGCCATTGTTGCGCACCAGCGGCGGCAGCGTCGAGATCATGCCGAGGATCTCCTCGATCGTCTTGCCCTCGAGCTTGGGGTCGGCCGCGACGCCTTCGTTGAGCTTGGCGGTGTAGGCCGCGTGATGCTTGTCGTGATGGAAGGTCATCGTCTCCTTCGAGATCGTCGGCTCCAGCGCGTCATAGGCATAAGGCAGCGGGGGAAGTTCGAAAGCCATGGGTCTTCTCCTTTAGAGCTCGAGACGCAAACGTCAGGCCCGGCAAATGGGTCCGGCCGGCTCGTTACGCAACCGATTCCGTCGCGGCACCGGAAATCAAGCCGTGCCGCTTCAAAGCGTGGCGCAACTGGTCGTAGCTGAGCCCCAGCGCCTCGGCGGTAGCGCGCTGATTGAAGCGGTTTTCCGCCATTGCCGCCTGCAGCATCTCGCACTCGAAACGCGCGAGCCGCGACTTGTAGTCCATCGGCAGATCGGCCGGCGCCGGTGCGGGCGGCGCGGCAGCCGGAGCCGCGGGCGCGGCGGGGCTCGCCGCGGGAAGCGGTTGCGCAGTCGCGGGCCGGTGCGGCGAGTGGAACGGATCGAACTGGATCGCGTCGATCGGCCCGTCGAGATCCCAGCGATACACCGCGCGCTCGACGACGTTGCGCAGTTCGCGCACGTTGCCCGGCCATGGGTAGGCGACCAGCGCCGCTTCGGCCAGCTTGGTGAAGCCCGGCCAGCTGTCGCGACCCAGCTCGGAGGCCATGCGCCGCCCGAAATGCTCGGCGAGCAGCAGGATGTCGTCGATCCGCGCGCGCATCGGCGGCAGCGTCACGACCTCGAAACTCAATCGATCGAGCAGATCGGCGCGGAACTGGTGCCGCGCGACCTTGTCGGGCAAATGCTCGTTGGTCGCCGCGACGATGCGGACATCGACGCGCATCGGCCGCGACGAGCCGATCCGCGTCACCTCGCCATATTCGACCGCGCGCAGCAGCCGATCCTGCGCCGCCATCGACAGCGTGCCCAGCTCGTCGAGGAACAGCGTGCCGCGATGCGCCTCCTCGAACCGCCCTGCCCGCGCCTTGGTGGCGCCGGTGAACGCGCCGGCTTCGTGACCGAACAGTTCGGCCTCGATCAGCGTCTCGGGCAAAGCCGCGCAGTTCATGATGACGAGCGGCTGATCCCAGCGCGGGGAGAGGCGATGCAGACGCTCGGCGACGAGTTCCTTGCCCGTCCCGCGCTCGCCGATGACGAGCACCGGCCGGTCGAGCGCCGCCGCGCGGCTGGCGAGTTCGAGCGCATCGAGAAACGCGCCCGAATGGCCGATCACCTGGGTCGTTCGTTCCATTGCCAACGCTTGGCGTAAAATCCCAAGCCTTGGCAAGTGTGTTTTTCTTATACCACACTAGGAACGGCGCAAATCCGCCATTTCGAAAACTGGCACGCTCCCTGCAGAGCTCTTGGCATCGCCCCACCGGGCACCGTTGTTCCGCCAAGGAGACCCGCCATGACCACCGAATACAAATCACGCAGCTCGCTCGCCCAGATCGCCGTCGCCCTCGTCGCCACCATGCTGATCGGGTCGGTCGCGCTGGTCGGCACCGTCGGTCAGGCGAGCGCCGCGCCGTACCAGATCGCCGCCCAGCCCCACGGGTGAGGCGATCCGCGGCGGGGGCCCCACTCCCGCCGCGGCACACTTTTCGTAAACGACCGCGTACCCCCCGAAGGAGTAACACCATGGGCATCTTCAGCCGAACCCGCGACATCGTCGCCGCTAATTTCACCGATCTGCTCGACAAGGCCGAAGACCCCGCGAAGATGATCCGCATGATCATCCTCGAGATGGAGGAAACGCTGGTCGAGGTCCGCGCCTCCGCCGCGCGTACGATCGCCGACCAGAAGGAAATGCGCCGCCACATCGGCAAGCTTGGCAGCCTGCAGGAGAGCTGGACCGAAAAGGCCGAGCTCGCGCTGTCGAAGGGCCGCGAGGACCTCGCCAAGGCCGCTCTGGTCGAAAAGCAGAAGGCCGCCGACATGGCCGAGCAGTTGAGCGGCGAGATCGCCGTGCTCGACGACGCCCTGCGCGGTTCGGAAGAGGACATCGCCAAGCTCACCGGCAAGCTGCGCGAAGCGCGCACGCGCCAGAACTCGATCGCGACGCGGCTCGAGAGCGCGCAGAACCGCTTCAAGCTGCGCGACCTCTACGCCGGTCCCAAGATGCAGGACGCGTTCAGCCGCTTCGAGATCATGGAGCGCCGCGTCGATATGGCCGAAGGCCGCGCCGAGGTCGCCGGCTTCGGCGCCCCGCCCAAGACGCTCGACGAGGAAATCGCCGAACTCAAGTCGGCCGAGAAGGTCGAGGCCGAGCTCGCCGCGATGAAGGCCCGCGTCGGCCCGAGCACTGGCGGGGACAGCTGAGATGGAGGACGTCTTGGTCCCGATCGTCGTCATCCCCGCGATCTTCATCGGAATGCCTTGGATCATCCTGCACTACATCACCAAGTGGCGGCAGGCGCCCAAGATCACCAACGAAGACGAGAAGCTGCTCGACGAGCTCTACTCGCTCGCCCGCCGGCTCGAGGAGCGCCTCGGCACGGTCGAGCGGATCATCGCCGCCGATCATCCCGAATGGCGCGTCAGCCTGCCGCTCGCCGAGCCTTCGCCCACCCCTTACGATCCAGCACGGAGGAACTGAAATGTCCGCCAGCCGCACCAAATTCTACCTCGACAAGCAGAACAGCAAATGGCTGGGGGTCTGCTCGGGGATCGCCGATTACACCGGCATCGACGTGACGCTCGTCCGCGTCGGTACCGCGATGCTGACGCTGGTCACCAGCGGCTGGGTGTTGCTGGCGTACATCGTCATCGCCTGCGTCGCCGACAAGAAGCCGCTCGGCCTCTACGACAGCGCCGAGGACGCGAAATTCTGGCAGGGCGTGCGCGCCAACCCGACCCGCTCGACCGCCGAGGTCCGCTCGACGTTCCGCGATATCGACCGCCGCCTTGCCGACATCGAGACGATGTACGTCAGCCGCAATTCACGCCTCGCCGACGAGATCGACAGCCTGCGCTGATCGTATCCGGGGGGCACAACAGGGGAAGAATATCATGAGCAGTCATCTCGGCATGTTGATCCCGCTCGCGGCGATCACGATCGGTCCGATCGCCTGGACCGTCAACACCTGGGTCCGCGCCAAGCACGGCTACCCGATCGAGACCAAGAAGGGCCAGTTGATCGGCCGCGACGGCGATCTCACCACCAGCCGCCAGACCGAATTGCTGGTCGCCGAGAACGAGAAGCTGCACGGCCAGATCAGCCGGCTCGAGGAGCGCCTTGCGGTGCTCGAACGCATCGCCACCGATCCCGCCGAGCGTGTCTCGCGCGAAATCGACGCGCTGCGCTGACACCCGAAAGGACACGGCCATGGGCTTCAACATCGCGCTGCTGATCCCGATCTTCGCCGTCAGCATCCCGCTCTGCGCGGTGATCGGCATCTTCATCGTCCGCCCGTGGCTGCGCCATCAGGAGCGCCGGATGGAGATCGAGGCGTCGCTGGTCGCCGAGAAAGCCGCACAATATGCCGCGCAGACCGAACGGCTCGAACAGCGCGTCCGCGTGCTCGAACGGATCATCACCGACCGCGGCGTCGATCTCTCGCACGAGATCGACCGGCTGCGCGACGCACCGCTCAACTGACTCCATACAAACGCACTCTTTCTCCCCGAGGATATCATGATCGCATTCTTTATCGTGCTCGCCGTCGTCACGGCGGGGGGTGTCTGGGCGACCGAAAGCATCGACCGCCCACGCCGCCGCAAGCTGCGCGAAGCCGCCGTCCCCGCCGAATAAGCCCGTTCCACCCTTTTGCAGGAGTGACCCCTATGAACCCGTTTGAAATGGTCGTCGCGATCATCGTCGTCGTCACGATCGGCCGCGTCGCGATGGCGCGCTACGGCGTGGTCCGCAGCAGGCATGGCGAGGACCTCCGCTTCCGCGACGATCCCGCGGCGCAGGCCGAGAACGACCGGCTGCGCGACGAGCTGCGGGCGATGAAGGAGCGGCTCGCCGTGCTCGAACGCCTCGCCACCGACAGCAACGACAGCGGCGCCCGCCTCGATCGTGAGATCGAGAAGCTGCGCGACCACCAAGACCCACGGCCATAAGCGATGACGCATTTCACAGGAGCAGGGATGATGACCGACCCGACCTTCTACATCACCATGGCGACCGCGGGGCTCGCGGGCCTTGCGATGCTGACCTTCGCCACGCTGACCGGCTGGCGCGGCTGGCTCGCCTTCAAGCAGCAGGAGCTGCATGCCTTCGGCGACCCATCGCCGACGCCATCGCTGCCCAACGCGAGCGCGCGGATCGAGATCGCCGACTTGAAGGAGCGCATCCGCAAGCTGGAGGCGATCGCGGCTGGGGTGGATCTGTAACTATCTAGCCCCTCCCCTTCAGGGGAGGGGTTGGGGTGGGGCCGTGCCGCGAACCGTGCGCAGGCAGTCTCGGTGAGACCTCCCCCACCCCCATCCCCTCCCCTAAAGGGGAGGGGCGAAAAAGGTGACGAAGCCGGCACGAGGCGACTATAGCCACCCCATGCAAACGCTCGCCGACCTCGAATCCGATTACAGCTTCCTCGATGCGGACGACCGCTACCGGCTCCTGATCGATCTCGGGCGCGAGCTCGAGCCGATGCCCGACGCGCTCAAGACCGACGCGACGCTGGTGCGGGGATGCTCGGCGTCGGTATGGGTCTATCCGATGGCGAAGGACGACGGCACGCTGCATTTCCTCGCCGATTCGAACGCGGCGATCACCAAGGGGATCATCGCGCTCGTGCTGCTCGCGGTGCAGGACCGGCCCGCCGCGACGATCCTCGCCACCGACATCCCCGCCGAACTCGCGCCGTTCGACCTCAAAAGCCAGCTCAGCTCGAATCGCACGCAGGGCATCCCCAACATGATCGCGCTGATCCGCGAGACCGCGGCGCGCTATACCGCCTGAACTTGCCGGGCGCCGCACCCCGTATTGGCGACCTCGCGACCGATATGCGGGATCTCGACGCGGAAGCAGGCGCGCCCGCCCGGTTGCGGAAAGATCGCGGTGCCGCCCAATTGCCGCGCCATCGATCCGAACAGGCGAAAGCCAAGGCTGCCCGCGCCGCTGGGCGCGCCCGGCGGTAGCCCGGCGCCATCGTCATCGACCGTCAGCGTCAGACGGTCGGAAGTCTGCTCGAGGACGATCGAGATCCGCGTCGCGCCCGCGGCGCAGCCATGTTTGAACGCGTTGGTGACGAGTTCGTTCGCGATCAGCGCGAGCGGCAGCGCGACCTCGGCCGACAACTCGACCGCGACTGCGCGAACATCGACGACCACCGCGTCGCCCCGCAAGGATGCCGATACGTCGGCGCACAATTGCTCGAGATAGGCGCCGAACGCGATCACGCCGAGCTGGTGGCTCTTGTGCAGCCGCTCGTGAACGCGCGCGATCGCGGTCACGCGGTCGCCGGCTTCCTCGAGCGCGGCCCGCGTTTCGCACGACGCCGAGGCCCGGCGTTGGATCGCGAGCAGCGAACTGACGATCATCAGGCTGTTCTTGACGCGATGATCGATCTCGCGCGCGAGCAGGTCCTTTTCGGCGAGCGCGCGGCGATATTCGGTAATGTCGGTCGCCAGCCCGAAGACGCGCGTGGACTCGCTGACAGGATCACGCCCGAGAAACGCGCGATCATGGATGATCCGCTCGCTCCCGTCTTCGCAGCAGAGGCGATATTCGGTATCGGTCGGATAGCCGGCCCGCTGCCGCGCGACGGCCGCGGTGACCTTCGCTCGATCGTCGGGATGGATGACGCGGGTGAAGCTCATCAGATCTTCATAGAGCTCGGCGCGGGGTCGCCCCCAGACGCGTTCATAGGCCTTGCTGACGTACGAGATCCGCGCTTCGTCGAGTTCGTGGATGTAGAAGACTTCGCTGATCGTCTCGCCGAGTTGCCGAAAGGCGCGCTCGCTGTGCCGCAGGCGCTCGGCCTCGCGGTGCTGATCGGTGATGTCGCGGACCAGCAGCAGAAGGTTGCCATCGGGCACCGGAACGCAGCGCGTTTCAAGCCAGGCAACGCCGCCGCACGACAGGGTGTGGGCTTGCTCGATTCGCCGCGGCGAGCGCTTACGCATCGCCTCCACGATGGACTGCCCGAGAGCCGTGTGCTCGCATTCGGGATAAGCGTCCCAATAGGATCGGCCGATGACCGCGTCGCGCTGGCGCCCATCGGTCCGCAGCGCCCGATCGTCGATGTCGAGAATGATGAAGTCGAACGACAGCAAACAGATGCCTTGGTCGATACTGTCGAACACCAGCGGTGCCAGCCGAGAGTCTCCAAAACAGCGTGACGCCATATTCGGTGCTGAAATGACGCTCTCACACAGGGCTGTCGTCATACGTATCACAACTTTCACACAAGTCGCTCATCCGCACTATCAGCTACACTATAACGCCGACGATCCTTACGCAAATACACTGTGGTGCGGCCGGTATATCAACTGCTTGGGCGCGATGGTCGCGATTCGTACCGTTTGCATCGCGCAATCACCAGACGCTGAGCGCGAGCCGCGCATCCGAATCGCGCGCGACATGTGTCAAATCGACTTGACGAAAGGGCCGATCTGGCCAAGTTTACCTCACGATACGAACACCGCAGGATGGTGCCGGTCAGGAGAGTGATGATGCAAAGCCACAATGAGGATCGACGCCCGTCGAATTTCCATCGGCGCGATGCCTGGCACATTTGTCAGGCCGTAATTGCGGTAGCGGCGTTCGCCGGAGCCTTCTGGTCGATCGGCCTTCTGTAACCGCTTACGCGATACGAAGCTCTGTCGGATCGGGGCGTGAGGCCTCGTTCGGGTCCGTGACGACGCGCGCGTCGCGGGTTTGCCCGAGGCCGAGTTCGGCCGCCACCTTAGCGGCGGGCAGGCCTTGCTCGACGAGCAGCCACGTGCCCGGCGCGGCGCCGTTGACCACCGTCACGCTGCCGCGGGGACAAACGCCGAGGCATTTGACCTCGATGATCCCGACCGCCCCCTTGCGCCCCTTGCCGACGCCGAGTTCCTCGCGCGGCGCCTTGGCGAGCCCCGTCTTGCCTTTCGCCCCGAAGCCGCCGCCGAGCTTTTTCGAACATTTCTTGCAGACCAGAATGGTGTTCGACCAGTCCGAGCGGACGGTCTTCACCCTTCGGGCTTCCACTGCCGCTGCTCCTCGGCGGCCCTGAGCACGTCATACGCCGCCTGGATCGCCAGGAAGCGCGCCGCGGCCTCCTTGTCGCCGGGGCGGACATCGGGGTGGTTCGACTTGGCGAGCCTGCGCCAGGCGAGCCGCACCGCGTCGAAATCGGCATCGACCTCGAGCTCGAGCAGCTCGAGCGCGCGCATCTCGTCGCGCGAGCGGCTGCCGTCGCCCGGCCCGGCCCACTGATTGGTGCGCGATTCGGTATAGCCCTCGGCGGTCTGCGTCTCGGCGCGCTCGCGCTCGGCGGCCTCTTCGGCGCTCAGGCCTTCGAAGTAGTTCCAGCCGCGATTATACTCGCCGGCGTGGACCTGGCAGAAATACCAGCGCTCGGGGCTGTTGGGCGATTTCGGCGCGGGGCAATCGCCCTTTTCGGTGCAGCCATGGCGGTCGCACAGCCGCACGGTCGCCGCTTCGGTGCTCGCCTCGCCATAAGCGCGCCAGCGCGGAAAACCCCAGTCGACCGATCGTGATGATGTACGCGCCATAGCGGGCCATCTAAGCATCGCGGTGCGATAGCGCCATGACGCTTTTGTGAAACCCATATGAAAATGCGCCAGAGGGTCTGTAAGCCGGGTTCTGTCCCCCCCGTCGTGCGACGGGGATAGGCGACCATTCCTCTAGGACGACGTTTGCACGCCGCCTCAAGCAATCAACCCGGATGACGAGCCGGAACGAGGCCCATGTGCCATCCCTATTCGATCTTGCTCCCGGTGGGGTTTACCATGCCGCTTCGGTTACCCGTCGCGCGGTGCGCTCTTGCCGCACCCTTTCACCCTTGCCTGTTCCTCCGAAAAGGACATCGGCGGTCTGCTCTCTGTGGCACTGTCCCTGGGGTCACCCCCGCCGGGCGTTACCCGGCACCGTCGTTCCGCGGAGCCCGGACTTTCCTCGCGTATCCAAAGATACCCGCGGCCGCCCGACCCTCTGGCTGCGGGTTCCTTAGTCGTCCCCTTGCGGCTTTGGCAACAGCAGTGCGAGCAGGATGCTGCGGCATTCGCCGTCGATCACGCCGTCGATCAGTTCGGGGCGGAAGCGCCGCTGGAACGCGACGACTGCGGCGAGCTTGTCGCGCACGTCATAGCCGAAGCGCTCGAGCGCGACGAGGAAGCCGGCATCGGTCCACAGCGGATCGAGCAGCTTCTTGGTCGGCCGCGGCAAAGCGAGCCGCACCTTGGCGAGCCGGTTCCACGGGAACAGCTCGCCCGGATCCTGCTTGCGCGTCGGCGCGATGTCGGAATGGCCGACGACATTGCCGCGGGAAATGCGGTAGCGGTCCTTGATCCCCGAAACGAGCGGGATCAGCGCGTCGATCTGCTGCTCCATGAAGGGGCGATAGCCGAATTCGTGTCCCGGATTGACGATCTCGATCCCGATGCTTGCCGAATTGACGTCTTCGATCCCACGCCAGCACGACTGGCCGGCATGCCAGGCGCGCTTGTCCTCGGGCACCATGCGCAGCACCTGGCCATCCTCGGCGACGAGATAATGCGCCGAGACCTTCGCTTCGGGGTCCCGCAGCCGGTCGATCGCCGCCTGTGCGCTCTGCATGCCGGTATAATGCAGCACGATGATCGAGACGGGGAGCGATCGGTCGTCGAAATTGGGCGAGGGCGTATCGATGATCGTCATGGGAAATCCCTGCGCAAGCCAAACCAGAGCTTAAGCACGGACACGCGCGACAAGAAACCCCGTCAGCCGCGGGGCGCTGCCGTCAGTTCGTAGAGGCCGCGATAGTCGGGGCTGGGGCGGAACGCCTCGGTGTGCCCGATCACCGTCTCGCCGGCGCCAAGCATCAACAGGCCGCCTGGCCGCAGGATCGTCGCGAGCCGCTCGAAGATCGCGCTCCGATGCTCCGCAGTGAGATAGAGCAGGACGTTGCGACACAGGATGATGTCGAACCGGCCCTGCGGGAGCGGATCGCCGACGAGATTCATCCGGCGAAACGCGATTCGACGGACGAGATCGGGTTTGGCGACCCAATCCCCGCCATCGCTGTCGAACCACTCGATCATCCGTCGGATCGGCAGCCCGCGCTGGATCTCGAACTGCGAATAGCGTCCGCTGCGCGCACGCGCCAAGGCCGCTTCCGAGACATCGGTGGCGAGGATCTCCGGCATCGTCGCGCCGCTCAGCAGCGGATTTTCCGCGAACAGCATCGCCAGCGACAACGGCTCCTGCCCGACCGAGCACCCCGCAGACCACACCCGCAGGCGTCGCCCGGGGGGATCGACGCGCATCGCCGCAGCGGCCTTGCCGATCAGATCGAGCATCGGAGCGTCGCGGAAGAACGAGCTTTCCTGATTGAGCAGGGCGTCGGCGACCTGCGCCGCGATCGCCGGGGATCGCTGCGCCGCGAGCGCGAGCGAGTCGAGCGTGTCGAGCCCGAGATCGCGCATCAGCGGGGTCAGTTCGGTTTCGATCCGCCATGCGCGGTTGGCCGCGAGCTGTTGGCTGGTATGCGCCTCGAGGATCGCGGTCAGCACACCGGTGGCCCCGCTTGAGGACGCCCGTTGTTGCGAAGGCTGCAGTTTCGAAACGTCGCTTGTAAGGCTCATGAGGGACGTCGCCGCGCGGCGACCAAGCGGCCGATCTCGGCCGGCGGCAGCAGCGCGCTGGCGAGCCCGGCGGTGGCGATCGCGCCCGGCATGCCCCACACCACCGAACTGGCGCGATCCTGCGCGAAAAGGACCCCGCCGCGATCGGCCATGCGGCGGGCGCCCTCGCTGCCGTCGCGCCCCATCCCGCTCAGCACGATGCCGAGCGCACGCGCGCCGTAAACCTCGGCGAGGCTGTCGAACATCGGATCGACCGAGGGCATGCAGCCGCTCTTGGCCGGCTCGTGGGTAAGCCGGATCGCGGCGCCGTCGCCGGTGCTGACGACCCGCATATGCGCGTCGCCGGGCGCGACGATCGTCCGCCCGGGGCGGATCCGCATCGAATCGGTCGCGACGTCGCACGGCCGGTCCGCCATCACCGCGACCTGCGCGGCGAAGAACGGCATGAACGAACCCGGCAGATGCTGCGTGATCAGGATCGGCAGCGTGAAGCCGCGCGGGACCTCGCGCAGCAGCGTGGCGAGCGCGTGGATCCCGCCGGTCGATGCGCCGATCCCGACAATGTCGAAGCTGTGCGCCGTTTCCGGCGCAACGCCGACCGGATCGGCACCGACGCGGTACGCCGCGAGCGCCATCGGCGTCTCGAGCGGCGTCTCGATCGCCAGCAACCGCCGCAGCTTTTCGACGATCGCGACCGAGAAGCGCCCCGCGAAATCGCCGACGCCGGGCTTCATCAGCGTGTCGGCCGCGCCCAGCGCGAGCGCCTCGATCGTCGCCGCCGCGCCGTCGCTTGCCGAGGACGAGACGATCAGGACCTTCGCGCCCTGCCCCGCGATAATCAGCTCGGGCAGCGCCGCGAGCCCCGAAGTGCCCGGCATCGCGATGTCGAGCACCACCGCGTCGACCGGCGTGCGATGCAGGAACGACAGCGCCGCATCGGCATTCGACACCGCCCCCGCGACGATGAACCGTCCCGCCTCGAGCGCCCGCCCGATCACCGCGCGTGCGACCGCCGAATCATCGACGATCAGCACGCGTGGCAAGTCGTCGGCGCTACACCCGGCGATGGGGGAAGACAGCAACGGCACCGCCGCAGGCCCTCAGGCGAGGCCGACAATCTGGAGTTTGCTCTCGAGCGTTTCGCGGTCGAACGGCTTCATGACATATTCGTCGGCGCCCGCCTCGATCGCGGCGCGGATATGCGCCATGCCGTTCTCGGTGGTGCAGAACACCACCTTGGGGCGGCTCTCGATCGCGCTGTCGCGTAACGCGCGCAGGAAATCCATGCCGCTCATCACCGGCATGTTCCAGTCGAGCAATACGACGTCGGGCGCCGAGGCGAGGCACGAATCGAGCGCCTCGCGGCCATCGCCGGCTTCGGTCACGCGGAAATTGAGCGTCTCCAGGATGTGGCGGGCGACCTTGCGGATCACCTTCGAATCGTCGACGACGAGGCAGGTCTTCATGAATTCACCCTGTTTAAGCACGCTATGGCGATCCTAATCCAGAAAGCGTAAGCGTCGCGTTAATCTCACGCCGCCAGCGCGAGCCCGCGCGGTATGAGCGCGGCAAGACCGATCGCAAGGATCGGCTCGCCATCGCGCTCGACGATCCCGCGCCCCACGGTCAGCCACCCATTGTCGAGCACGATCCCGGCAGCGAGCGGCGCAAGATCGAACGGCGCGACGTCGTCGAGCGCATCGACCAGCACCGCATAATGATGCCCGTCGACGATCGTGATCACCGCGCGCGACGCGTCGCCCGAACCGGGCTCGAGCCCGAGCGCGGCGCGCGTGTCGAGCACGGTGACGACGCGGCTGCGCAGCGCGGCGAGCCCGCGGACGTGACGGTCGGCGCGCGGCACCGGGATCACGGTGCCGATATCGACCACCGATTCGACTTGGTCGGATTCGATCGCGACGGTGCGGCCGGCAATCTGGGCGATCAGGAACAGCGGCATCATCGGCCTCCAGCGGAGCGCGCGACCGCCGCCAGCACGGCCGGGCGATCATAGCGGAAAATCGTGTCGCCTGCGCCTTCGGCATCGCGCCGCAGCCGGACGACGGGGATGGTGTTCGCCGCCGGGTCGGCGTCGCTCTCCATCCGGACGAGCACGCGTGGCACCTCGCCCGGCCGCAGCGCGGCGGTGACGCGGTAGCCCGCGGCTTCGAGCACGGGCTTGAGAAAGGTCGTCATCCACGCCGATTCGGCGCTGTCGAGCAGGCATAGCGGCGCCTCGGCCTCGACCTCGCCCGCGCCGTGCGCCGAGAAGATCCAGAACAGGTCGAGCACCTCGATCTGCTCGCCGTCGAGCGCGACGACCCCCGCGATCGGCCCGACCGCGTGCGCGGCGACGATTGCGGCGGGCAGTTCGACGATGTCGAGCGCTTCCTTGATCGCATAGGCGATCTCGGTCGTACCGTCGCGCAGCCGCAGCACCGAGACCGCCGGCAGGCTCGCCCATTCGCCGAGCGCGACGAGCGGGATGATCCCGCCTTCGACCGACAGCCGCAAGCGCCCCGCCGACAGGCGGATCGCACCCGCCGCGACGGGTTCGACGCGGTCGATCACCGACAGCGGGACGATCCGGCGGCAGCCGTCGAGATCCTCGAACAGCAAGGCCTGGACGCCGGGCACCGTTTCGATCTCGGCTTCCTGGTCGGCCGCGGATGCGCGGGTGAAGACCAGCCCGGCGACCTGCGCGATCCCCGCGCAATCGAGCATCAGCATCGGCAGTCCGCTGTCGGGCAAGGTCTGGCCGGCATAGATGCCGGTCGCCATGATCGCGGGCGCGGCGGGCTTGATCACCAGTTCCTCGTGATCGAGCACGGCATCGACCGCGAGCGCGTAGCTCCCGCCCGACACGCTGACGATGACGAGCATGGCGGGATCGCGCGAGGAAAAGCCGAGCAGGTCCCCAAGGTCGATCAGCGGCATCCGCCGGTCGCGGACGGTGGCGGTGAGCGTGTCGCCGATCCGGTCGATGCGGATCGTCTGGCCGCCAACGCGGACGATCTCCTCGATCGCCTGGCGCGAGATGGCGAAACGCTGGTCGCGGACGCCGACGCCGATCGTCGACATGATCGACAGTGTCAGCGGCACGTGGATCGCGATGCGAAGCCCCGCGCCGGGCGTGTTGAACAGGTCGATCCGCCCGCCGATCTGCTCGACATTGGCGCGCACCACGTCCATCCCGACGCCGCGCCCCGAGATCGCGGTGGCGACCTGCTTGGTCGACAGGCCCGGTTCGAAGATCAGGTCGAGCTTCGCCTGCGGGCTCATCGCGCGCAGCTCAGCCTCGCTGCGCCTCCCGTCCTGCGCGATCTTGGCGATCAGCGCATCCGTGTCGATCCCGCGGCCGTCGTCGGCGATCTCTATGATGATCTGATTGCCCGATTGCCGCGCCGAGACGGCGAGCCAGCCATTTTCGCGCTTCTTGGCGAGGCGGCGCAGCGCGGGTGGTTCGATCCCATGGTCGATCGAATTGCGGATGATATGGACGAGCGGGTCGCGCATCATCTCGATCATCTCGCGGTCGAGCTCGACGTCGCTGCCCTCGATATGCAGCGTGACCGACTTGCCGAGCTCGGCGGCGGTATCGCGCACCATCCGCGGCAGCGCCGAGAACAAAGCGTCGATCTTCTGCATCCGCGTCCGCGTGACGGTGTCGCGCATCTCGGCGACGGTGAGCGACAGGCGCTCGAGCGCCGCCTCGACGCTGGGGTCGGCACCGTCGTCGCGCAAGCGGCGCGCGAGCTCGTTGCGCGCGAGCACCATGTCGGACATGCCGCTCATCATCCGGTCGAGCAGATCGACGTTCAGGCGCACACTGCGCGTCTGCGCCCGCGTCGGCACCGCGACGCTGAGCGGCGCGACCGGCTGCGCGCCGGCATCGAGCGCGGCGACGAGCAAATCCTCGCCCGAATCATCGATCGCATGCCCCGCATCGATCGCCTCGACCAGTTCGCCGATCCGATCGACGATCGCGAGCACGGCGTTGACCAATGCGGTATCCGGGGTGCGTTCGCCCGCGCGGACCGCGGCGAGCACGTCCTCGGCGGCATGGCTCAGCCGTGCCAGCCGCGGCAGGTCGAGGAACCCGCAGCTGCCCTTGACGGTGTGGACGAAGCGAAAGATCGAATCGAGCCGGTCGCGGTCGCCCGGCGCCGATTCCCATGCGACGATCTCGCCCGAGAGCGCCTGCAACGTCTCGCGCGTCTCGGCGATGAATTCCTGTAGTAGATCGTCCATGGGTCCCCGCGAAACGGTACGGGGGACCTTGCGCGGAAAATGGTTAAGGCCGGGTATAGCGGATCAAATCGACCTTTTGCCGCAATCTGTTCCGGCGATCCGTCAGCCAACCTTGAACGCGGCGCCGAACAGCAGAACGGCATCGGCCGGGTCGGAGACCTGGACGATCCCGCCACCTTCGGCGACGAGCGCGTGGACGAGATAGGCCGCCGCCGCGCGCGGCGTGATCACCGCGTTGCCCTGCGTCCCGGTCAGCGCCGCGCGCAACTCGGCGTCGAGCACGATCCGCGGGCCAGACGCGCGCACGACGATCTCGACCTGTCCGCCGTTGCTCTCGGCGCCGACGTCGAGCTGTCCACCGCGGACCAGCGCATCGCCGGCGATCAGCGCGAGGTTGAGCAGCACCTTGATCGCGGGCTTGGGCAAGGTAGCATCCTCGACCAGCCAGCCGAGCTTGACGCGGTGCCCGTCGCCGAACAGCCCCTCGATCGCGGCGCGCGCCTCGCGCGCATCGACCGTCTCGCCGAAACCGCCCGCCGCGCCGAACGCGAGCCGGAAGAATTTGAGCTTGTTGGCCGACGCCCTGGCGCTCTCGCCGAGCAGCTCGAGACAGCGCGCGCGCATCTCGGGATCGTGCTCGTCGGCGAGCAGTTCGAGCCCGTTGTTGAGCGCGCCGACCGGGCTCAGCAGGTCATGGCACAGCCGCGAGCACAACAGACTGGCGAAATCGACGGAGGTCATCGTCATGGGATAAGCGGCTTTCGGGTCACGAAGTGTCGGATCTTCTTACGACGCACGGCGTCGCGCGCAAGTCGCTAGCGGGTCTAGCATGGTCGGACCGCAGCCATAAGACGACGAAGGTGCGGGCGCGACGCCTTACCCGATCGCTATAAGGGCGATTTCGACGAAAGCGCCCGGTTGAGACGTCCGCCACAACCGTGCCTCATGCGCAGCGACGATCAGCCAGAGCGCCCCGTCCCCCATCGCCCCCTCGGCGTCGCGCGTCGAGGGCACCGCCACCCCCGAGGGATGCGAATGATAATGCCCGATCACGGTCGGTCCCCCGATCCGCGCGGCGCGGAGCGCGGCGAACAGCGCGCCGGGGTCGAGCTCGAACGCGCGATGCGGATCGGCCGCCACGTTGGTGCACGCCGTTGCCGCGGCGATCCGCTGCGCCGTGCCGAACAGCAGACCGCAAATCTCGCGCTCGGGCGAATTTCGCGTTTCGGTTAGCAGTCTCGCCAGGAGAGTGCTTGAAATCTCGATCGCCATGCCCAGATTCTACGGCATGAACCGGGGGGTCGTCACCATCGAAGCGCGCGTTTCCGAAAAGGCTTTGGGGCTCCGGCTCGATCGCGCGCTCGCCGATGCCCTTCCCGAGGTTTCACGCGAGCGGCTGAAGGCGTTGATCGCGGGCGGCGCAGTGTCCGACCCGCGCGGCGCGATCGTCAGCGACCCGTCGAGCAAGGCGATGGCCGGCGGACTCTACAGCGTCGCCATTCCCGAAGCGACGCCCTCGACCAACGCCGCGCAGGACATCGCGCTCAACGTCGTGTTCGAGGACGACCATCTCATCGTGATCGACAAGCAGGCCGGGCTCGTCGTCCACCCCGCCGCCGGCAATGCCGACGGCACGCTGGTCAACGCGCTGCTGCATCATTGCGCCGGCAATCTGTCGGGCATCGGCGGCGTCGCGCGGCCGGGGATCGTTCACCGGATCGACAAGGACACCTCGGGGCTGATGGTCGCCGCCAAGACCGACCGCGCGCACGAAGGTCTTGCCCGCCAGTTCCACGACCATTCGATCGACCGCCGCTACAAGGCGATCGTCTCGGGCCGCCCTGCCCCGACGGCGGGCTCGGTCGATGCGCCGCTCGCGCGCTCGCCGTCGAACCGCAAGAAAATGGCGATCGTCCCCGGCGGGAAACGGGCCGTCACGCACTATACTACGCTCGAACGGGTGAACGGGGGCGCGCTGGTGGAATGTCGGCTGGAGACGGGACGGACGCATCAGGTCCGCGTCCATATGGCCTCGCTTGGGCATCCCTTGATCGGTGACCCGGTTTACGGTAGAACAAAGCAGGGCCACAAGGCGCTTCTGGAAACCTTGGGTTTCCGACGTCAGGCGTTGCACGCCGCCCGCTTGGGGTTCATTCATCCGGTGAATTGTAACGCTTTGGCGTTCGACAGCGAAATGCCTGACGACATGCAGGAACTGTTCACCGCCCTCTTGGTATAACATTCGGCCTGGCGTCCGCGTTTCACGGCACCCGACCTAGTAAGGGAGACTCGATCCATGGCAGCCCGCAGCAACGTCCCCGCGACGATTCCCGCCCTCGGTGGCGAAGCGAGCCTCAATCGCTACCTCTCCGAGATCAAGAAATTCCCGATCCTCGCGCCCGAGCAGGAATATATGCTCGCCAAGCGCTTCGAGGAGCATGGCGACACCGACGCCGCGGCGCAGCTCGTCACCTCGCATCTGCGCCTCGTGGCGAAGATCGCGATGGGCTATCGCGGCTACGGCCTGCCAGTCAGCGAGCTGATCTCCGAAGGCAATATCGGCCTGATGCAGGGCGTGAAGAAGTTCGAGGCCGATCGCGGCTTCCGCCTCGCGACCTATGCGATGTGGTGGATCCGCGCCTCGATCCAGGAATTCATCCTGCGCTCGTGGAGCCTCGTGAAGATGGGCACCACCGCGGCGCAGAAGAAGCTGTTCTTCAACCTGCGCCGGATGAAGTCCAAGCTCGACGCGTTCGAGGATGGCGATCTCAGCCCCGAGCATCTCGCGAAGATCGCCAAGGACTTGGGCGTCACCGAGGCCGAGGTGACGAGCATGAACCGCCGCATGGCGATGGGCGGCGACACCTCGCTCAACGTCCCGATGCGCGAGGATGGCGACGGCCAGTGGCAGGATTGGCTGCAGGACGACGCGCCGCTGCAGGATACCGTCGTTGCCGAAGCGCAGGAAGCCGACGTTCGCCACTCGATGCTGACCGCCGCGATGGAGGATCTCAACGAGCGCGAGCAGTTCATCCTCACCGAGCGCCGCCTCACCGACGAACCCAAGACGCTCGAGGAGCTGTCGCAGGTCTACGGCGTTTCGCGCGAGCGTGTCCGCCAGATCGAAGTACGCGCGTTCGAGAAGCTGCAGAAGGCGATGATGCGGATTGCGGGCGACCAGCGGATGCTCGTCGCGGCGTAAGCGGATGGCCGGCGCCGATGCGATCATCGTCGGTGCCGGCGCCGCTGGCATCGCCGCGGGGCGGGTGTTGCACGATGCCGGGCTCGATATTCTTCTGGTCGAAGCGGGCGACCGGATCGGTGGCCGAGCGCATAGCGTGGCGCTTCAGCTCCCCTTTGCTGACGCACCCCGGCGAAGGCCGGGGCCCAGTAGCGAAGGTGGTCATAGTCAGCCGCTGCCCCAGCCAAATAGCGACATCACGACTGGGCCCCGGCCTTCGCCGGGGAGCATAACGGTCGATTACGGCTGCGGTTGGCTTCATTCCGCGAAGCGTAACCCCTGGACCAAGCTCGCGAGCCACTACGGCCTCACCGTCGATCGAAGCCCCGCCAATTGGGGCAACCAGTGGCGCGACCTCGGTTTTCCGCGCGAAGAGCAGGACGCCTATCACGCCGCCTGGGATCGCTGGGACACCGCCGCGCATGCAGCGCTGAGCGGCCCCGATCGCCCGCTTGGCGACTTCATCGCGACAGACGATCCGTGGCGCCCAATGATCGATGCGATCTCGGGCTACGCCAATGGCGCGCCGCTTGACGAAGTCTCGCTGCACGACTGGGCGGCGTATGAGGATGCCGCGACCGACGATAATTGGGCGGTCGAGCAAGGCTATGGCACGCTGATCGCCCGCCATGGGCACGGCCTGCCAAGTCGGCTCCAGACCGTGGTGACGCGGATCGACCATCGCGGCACTACCATCCGCGTCGAGACCGACCGTGGGACGCTGGAAACGCGCCACGTCATCGTCGCCGTTCCGACCACCGCGCTAGCGCGCGAGACGATCCGCTTCGATCCCCCGCTCCCCGCCAAACACGCCGCCGCCGCCGACCTGCCGCTCGGGCTCGCCGACAAGATCTTCCTCCACGTCAGCGACGCCGATCTGCCGCGTAACGGCCATCTGATCGGCGATCCCCATAGCGCCTGCACCGCGAGCTACCGGCTCGCGCCGTTCGGCACGCCGCTGATCGAAGGCTTTCTCGGCGCCGACTGCGCGGCACTGCTCGAGGACAAGGATGATCGCGCCGCCGCCGACTTCGCGATCGGCGAACTGGTCGCCCTGCTCGGCAGCGACTGGCGCGCGAAACTGACCCTGCTCGCCCGCACCCGCTGGCGACACGCGCCGCACATCCATGGCAGCTATTCGCACGCCCGGATCGGTGCCGCGGATCAGCGCGCAGTGCTCGCCGCCCCAATCGACGATCGCCTGTTCTTCGCCGGCGAAGCGTGCTCGCACCACGATTTCTCGACCGCGCACGGCGCCTATGCGACCGGCCTCGCCGCCGCCGAAGCCGTGCTTGCCGCACGTGGTGGACAGCGCTGACCGCAGCGCCCTAAGACGCGAAGATGAGCGACACCAGGCAATCCCGCGCGCCCCTGCCCAACCGGACCAGAACGCCGCGCCGCCGCGGCTGGATCGGCTGGGCGGTCGGCTGGATCGTCAAGCTGGTGATCGGCTTCCTGCTGCTCTCGGTGCTGATGGTCGTCGTCTATCGCTTCGTCCCGCCGCCGATCACGCTGACGATGATCGGCGACGCGCTCGGCGGGCACGGCATCGACAAGAGCTGGCGTCCGCTCTCCGACATCGATCGAAACATGGCCCGCGCGGCCATCGCCGGCGAGGATTCGCGCTTCTGCGCGCATCACGGCTTCGATTTCACCGCGATCGAGACCGCGATAGCGCGCAATGCCCGGGGCGGGCGGATTCGCGGCGGCTCGACGATCAGCCAGCAGACCGCGAAGAACGTCTTCCTGATTCAGGGCGGCGGCTATCCGCGCAAGGCGCTCGAGGCGTATTTCACCGTCCTGATCGAGGCGATCTGGGGGAAGCGCCGGATCATGGAGGTGTATCTCAACGTCGCCGAGACGGGGATCGGCACTTACGGGGTCGATGCCGCGGCGCACCGCTATTTCGGGCACGACGCGTCGCGTTTGTCACCCGATGAGGCGGGCCGGATCGCTGCGGTGTTACCGCTGCCGAAGAAGCGCGCGGCGGTCGCCCCGCGTGGCTTCACGCGCCGTCATGGCAACACGATCGCGCGACGCGTGAACGTGGTGCGGACCGACGGCCTGGACGCCTGCCTGCGCTAGCCCCCCGTCACCCCGGCCTCGTGCCGGGGCCACCGCGCGGCGCGAATTGCCGTGGGTGTGCGCGTGGCACGGTGGGCCCCGGCACAAGGCCGGGGTGACGGCAGATGAGAGGCGACCGCTTACTTAGCAGCCTCGTCGGTCGCCTTCGACGCGCTGTCGCCGATCTTCTTCGCGCTATCGCCGACCTTGTCCGCCGCGCCCGAGATCGCATCGGTGCGGATATTGTCGTTCTGGCTGCGATTGAAGAGGTAGAAAGCGCCCACCACAACCGCGACGAGCAGCACGATCCCGATCAAGATTGCGGCGCCACCGCCGCCCTTGCGCTCGATCACGGTTACGGTCGGCGAGTCGGTATCTCTGTCGTTCATTGTTCGTCTCCCTGTTACGTCTGGGAAACAAACCCGAGGTTTCGCAATTCGTTCCGGCTCCGAACGATCCGGCGCGGCGCCCTTATCGGGTACCGCGCCGGAATGAGCTCAGACCGCGCCGTGGCAATGCTTGTACTTGCGTCCCGACCCGCACGGGCACGGCGCGTTGCGGCTGACGGTGCTCTCCCACTGCGCCGGGTCCTGCCCGATCTCGCTGCCGTCGGGCTGCGGGATCGACAGCGGCGCGAGCCGGGTCGTGATGTGCCCCGACGACGCGCCGTCCTGGTCGTACGTATCGTCCTCGCCGGTGAACGGGTCGAAATGCTGCGTGATGAAGTCGGGCAGCGTCGGCAGTTCGGGCGCAGGCTCGAGCTGGAACTGCGCGAAGGCGATCGTCCGCGTCACGTCCTCGCGGATGTTGGCGAGCATCCGCTCGAACAGCGAGAACGCCTCCTGCTTATACTCGTTGATCGGCGTCTTCTGCGCATACGCGCGCAGGTGGACGACCTGGCGCAGCGCATCGAGCGTCGCGAGATGCTCCTTCCAGTGATGGTCGAGATTCTGCAGCAGGATCGACTTCTCGACGCGCACCCAGGTGTCGGGATCGAGCGAGGCGGCCTTCTCGGCGATCATCTCTTCGGCCATCTTCTGGACGCGCTGCTCGATGATCTCGGGGTCGATCGCCTCTTCCTCGAGCCATGCCTCGATCTGCGGCTCGAGGTTGAGCGTCTCGGCGAGCTGCGCCTTCATCCCCTCGATGTTCCACTGCTCGGGATAGGTGCCCGGAGGGCAGGCGCCGCCGACGATCGTATTGACCGTCTCGGCGCGCATATCCTCGACCACGTCGCCGACGGTGTCGGCATCCATGATGTCGGCGCGCTGCTCGTAGATCACTTTACGCTGGTCGTTCATCACGTCGTCATATTCGACGACCTGCTTGCGGATGTCGTAGTTGCGCGCCTCGACCTTCTTCTGCGCGGTCTCGATCGCCTTCGACAGCCACTTGCTGCCGATCGCCTCGCCGTCGCCGATATTGTTGCGCATCATCTTGGCGAACAGCGTGTCCGGCCCGAAGATGCGCAGCAGATCGTCGTCGAGGCTGAGGTAGAAGCGCGACAGGCCCGGATCGCCCTGGCGACCCGAACGGCCGCGCAGCTGGTTGTCGATGCGGCGGCTTTCGTGGCGCTCGGTGCCGAGCACGAACAGCCCGCCCGCGGCGAGCACCGCCGCCTTCTCGGCCGCGATCTGTTCCTTGATCTTGGCGATCGCCGCCTCGCGCTCCGGGCCCTCGGGCATGTCGGCGAGCTCGTCATTGACCAGGAATTCGAGATTGCCGCCGAGCTGAATGTCGGTGCCGCGGCCCGCCATGTTGGTGGCGATCGTCACCGCGCCGGCGCGGCCGGCCTGTGCGACGATGTGCGCCTCGCGCTCATGCTGGCGTGCGTTGAGCACGGCATGCTCGACGCCTTCCTTGACGAGGAAGTCGCTGAGCAATTCGGACTTCTCGATCGACACCGTGCCGACCAGCACCGGCTGGCCGAGATCGGCGTGATGCTTGATCTTCTTGGCGATCGCCGCGAACTTGTCGGCGGTGTCCTTGTAGAATTCGTCTTCCTCGTCGACGCGCTTGACGCCGACATTGGTCGGGATCGTCACCACGTTCATCTTGTAGATGTCGTAGAATTCGGCCGCCTCGGTCGCCGCGGTGCCGGTCATGCCCGCGAGCTTGGGGTACATGCGGAAATAGTTCTGGAAGGTGATCGAGGCCATCGTCTGGTTCTCGGGCTCGATGTCGACGCCTTCCTTGGCCTCGACCGCCTGGTGCAGGCCGTCGGACCAGCGGCGCCCGTCCATCATGCGGCCGGTGAACTCGTCGATGATGATGACCTTGCCGTCCTTGACGATGTAATCGGTGTCGGCCTTGAACATCATGTTGGCGCGCAGCGCCTGGTTGAGGTGGTGGACCACCTGGGTGTTCTCGAAATCGTAGAGGTTGGCGCCCTCGAGCAGCCCGGCATTCTCGAGCATCCGCTCGACCTTCTCGGTGCCGTCCTCGGTCAGGATGATCGACTTCTGCTTCTCGTCCTTCTCGTAATCCTCGGCGGCGAGTTCCTTCACCACCAGATCGACCGAGCGATACAGGTCGGACTTGTCGTCGGTCGGCCCCGAGATGATCAACGGCGTGCGCGCCTCGTCGATCAGCACCGAATCGACCTCGTCGACGATCGCCATCGCGAACGGCCGCTGGACCATCGATTCGCGGTCATACTTCATGTTGTCGCGCAGATAATCGAAGCCGAACTCGTTGTTCGTGCCGTAGGTGATGTCGGCGGCATAGGCGGCGTGGCGCTGCTCGTCCGACAGGTTCGGGACGATCACGCCGACCGTGAGCCCGAGGAAATTGTAGACCTGCGCCATCCAGCCGGCATCGCGCGCGGCGAGATAGTCGTTGACCGTGATGACGTGGACGCCCTTGCCCGGCAGCGCGTTGAGATAGGTGGCGAGCGTCGCGACGAGCGTCTTGCCCTCGCCGGTGCGCATCTCGGCGATCTCGCCGCGGTGGAGCACGATGCCGCCGATCATCTGCACGTCGTAATGCCGCTGGCCGAGCGCGCGCTTGGCGGCTTCGCGCACCGTGGCGAAGGCCTCGGGGAGGAGGTCGTCGAGCTTCTCGCCCGCGGCGAGCCGCTCGCGGAAGCGCACGGTCTGCGCCGACAGGTCCTCGTCGGACATCGCCGAGATCACGGGCTCGAAATCGTTAATCTTGGTGACGATCGCACCGAGCGATTTGACGTAGCGGTCGTTGGACGAACCGAAGAGCGTTTTGGCAAGGCCACCAAACATGGGGAATTCCTGTACGAAAAGAACGCGCGCGCCGAGGCTGCGCAGAATAGGATGAAGAGCGGGCGAGCGCGGTCAGCGCCCCCGGATCAAGCCCGTGGGCGATCCAGATACAGCCGCGGGGCCGCCGACAGCAGGGCGGGCAGCGAAGCGGCAAGCGCGAAGCTATCGTTCAGCCCGAACGCGCCGAGCAAATGCCGGTGGCCCATCACGAACGGCGCGACCGTAACCGCAAGACGCTGGATGCCGGCGGTCGCCAAGGGGCATTGCGCGCTGATCTCGACCGGCCGCACGCCACTTACCACGCCGGTGAGCGCGGTCAGGAGGGCAGAGAGAAGCAGCAGAAACGGCATGGCTCCGGGCGATCTAGGAGCTAACCGCGCGCACGTCCAGCGGCGGATCGTGCAACGGACGGTCCGAACCGCATGGCCGCCCGTTGCACGTCGGCGCTATTCCTCGTCGCGGGCCGGCCGCGGGCCGCCCGGGCGATGCGGCCGCGCGAAGCTTTCGGCCGAGACGCGCGGCAGATCGGCGAGATGCAGCACGCCCGCATGCGCGCGATCGAGCAATGCGAAACGCGCCTCGGCGCCCGCTTGGAATTCGGCCGCGCTGATCCCGCGGTTGAAATTGGTGTCGAGCGGGGTGATCGGCTCGGGATAGTCGAACAGGCCGTAGCGCGCCGCGCCCGCCTTCGAATCGTCGGGTTGGCGCGGAGCCGCAGCCCCGCCGCTCTCGCTACCCTGGCCAGCGCCGCCGCCATGCCGGCCGCCACCGCCGATGCCACCGCCGCCGATCCCACCACCGCCGCCGCGCCGGCCGCCGCCACGACCGCCGCCCCCGCCCGAGCGCACGCCGCCGCCACCGCCGCCGCTCCCTGCGGCAACGCGGACCTCGGGGAGCAGTTCGGACTCGTAATAGTCGATATCGTCGGGATCGACCTCGCCATCATGAGCGCGATCGAGCAGCGCGAAGAAGCGCATCGCATCGGCCGAGAACTCAACCGGCGACAGAACGCCGTCGTGATTGGTGTCGGCCGCTTCGAACCAGCGTGTCTCGGGGTCGATCCCGCCCGCCTCGGCGCGGAACGGCTCGCCCATCGGGCTGACGAACAGGCGCCCGCGCGGACCGCGCTCGCCGCCGCCATGCGGGTTGCCCGGCCCGCGATGGTCACCGAACCGGCCGCCCGGAGGGCCGTGCCGCGGTGCGGGACGATCGCCGCCCGCTGCGCAGGCGGTCACGCTCAAAGCGAGGCAGGACAACAGGAAAAAGCGCATCGTCGAAACCTCCTAGGGACGCGCACGACAGTCGCTCCAGACGGGGCAGCAAGAAGGCGATTGCTTGCACCTGCGACGAGCGGAGCGTCCGCCGCGACAAACCGAGCACAATTGCGTGATTTTGCGCGAGATCCACCACCAAGCGCCTTTCGCCAACGCTGCACGGTCGCTTTCGGACCGGCACGCGCATGTTACGATCTCGTAACGAACCGAAAAAGGTGCGATCAAGCGGTCTCCTTAAACAGGGGAACACGCATGATTCGCAAAGTGATCCGTGCCATCGCGGCCACGTCCGCGCTGCTGTCGTCCAACCTCGCCATCGCCAAGCAATATGTCGATTACACGCCGCAGAAGGGCGTGTGGGAGATCGTCGCGGTCGAGGTCGATCCCAACCATGTCGATGAGTATCTGACCGGGCTGCGGCGCAGCGACGTGCCCGGCTTCGAGATCATGAAGAAGCACGGCATCATCGACGACTATCGCTTTCTCGTCCGCTACGGCTACGCCAAGGGTTCGCCCAGCGTGCTGATCGAGACGCATTATGTCAGCGCCGCGATGCTCGAACCCGATCAGGCGCGCGACCAGATGATCGAGAAGGAAATCGTCGCGACGATGAGCGAGGCCGACGGCAAGGCCGCGGTCGCCGGCTACGAGAAGTATCGCCAGTTCGTCGAGGATGCGCTGTGGGGCGAGGTCAGGTTCGCCAAATAAACCGGTGGCGCGCTCCGATTCGGGGCGCGCCACGCCTTTGCGCCGCGCGGTCGGGCATCTATGAGAACGCCATGACCAGCCCGCGCTCCCCGCTCGCCCGCCCCTTCCCGCTGCTGCCGCAGATTGCCGGCGTCACGCCGCGTGTCGCGCGCGCCGGCTACAAGGCGTGGGAGCGCACCGACCTGACCTTGATCACGCTCGATCCGGGCACCAGCGTCGCGGGCGTACTGACGCAGAGCAAATGCCCCTCGCCCGAGGTCGAATGGTGCCGCGCGGCTCTCGTGCTGGGCCAGGCGCGCGCGATGGTGGTCAACGCCGGCAACGCCAACGCCTTTACCGGCGCACGCGGTCGCGCCGCGGTCGAGGCGATCGCGGCGCGCGCGGCGGGGCAGCTCGGCTGCCGGCCGTCCGACGTGTTCGTCGCCTCGACCGGCGTGATCGGCGTCCCGCTACCGATCGACAAGGCCGAGGCCGGGCTCGACATGGCCTTCGCCGCCGCGCCGTGCTCTTGGGAAGAGGCGACCAACACGATCGGCACGACCGACACCTTCGCCAAGGCGGCGATGACGACCGCGGTGATCGATGGGCGCACCGTGACGCTCGTCGGCATCATCAAGGGCTCGGGGATGATCGCGCCCGACATGGCGACGATGCTCGGCTTCATCTTCACCGACGCCGCGGTCGAGCCCGCCTTCCTGCAAGCCGCACTCAGCGAAGCGAACCGCGCGAGCTTCTCGTGCATCACCGTCGACAGCGACACCTCGACGAGCGACTCTGTGCTCGCCTTCGCGACCGGCAAGGCGGGCAACGCGCCGCTCGCCGATGCCGAGGATGCCGGCGCCGACGCCTTCCGCGCGGCGCTGTCCGACCTGTGCCTGCAACTCGCGCAGCTTGTCGTGCGCGACGGCGAAGGCGCGACCAAGTTCATCGAGATCGCGGTGACGGGCGCGGAGAGCGACGCCAGCGCACGCACGATCGCGCTCAGCATCGCCAACTCGCCCTTGGTCAAGACCGCGATCGCCGGCGAGGACGCGAATTGGGGCCGCGTCGTGATGGCGGTCGGCAAGGCCGGCGAACCGGCCGAGCGCGATTTGCTCGCGATCCGCTTCGGCGACACGCAGGTCGCGCAAGGCGGCCTCGCGGTGGTCGGCTATGACGAGGCTCCGGTCGCGGCGCATCTCAAGGGGCAGGATATCGAGATCGGCGTCGATCTCGGCCTCGGCGATGGGCAGGCGACGGTCTGGACGTGCGACCTGACGCACGGCTACATCTCGATCAACGCGGACTATCGGAGCTGAGCCTCGCTCGGGAAACACCATAGCCGCGCGACAGGAGAGCCACGATGTCCGAGATCATCCTCCACCATTATCCGCGCTCGCCCTATAGCGAGCTGCTGCGGATCGCGCTCGGCATCAAGGGGGCGGCGTGGCGCTCGGTGATCATCCCCGACATCGCCCCCAAGCCCGATCTCACCCCGCTCACCGGCGGCTATCGCAAGACGCCGGTGCTGCAGATCGGCGCCGACATCTATTGCGACACGGCGATCGCGATCGAGGCGATCGAGGCCGCGCTGCCCGGACCGAGCCTGTTCCCCGCCCCGCTCGGGCGGTTGCACGCAGTGCTCGCGCTTCAGGCGGGCGGCGCGACCTTCAGCCAGGCGGTCGGCTCGGGCATGGCGCCGTTTCTCGACCGCATCCCCGACGCCTTCTTCGATGATCGCAAGAAGCTGTTCGGCTTCGAACGCCAGCGCGTCGCCAAGGCGGCGCCGCATCTGCTCGCACAATTCACCGCCTGGCTCGCGCGGCTCGACGATGCGCTGAGCGACGGGCGCGCATTCCTCGGCGGCGACGCGCCGGGCTATGCCGATTGCGCCGCAGCGATGAACCTGTGGTTCCACGGTATTTTCGGGATGAAGGACGCGCGCACCGCCCGCCTGCCGCATCTCGCCGCCTGGTTCGAGCGCGTCACCGCAATCGGCCATGGCACGCCGAGCGACCTGTCTGCGGCGGAGGCGCTCGCCATCGCGCGCGACGCCGCGCCGACCACGATCGCTGCCATCCAGCCCGACAGCATTTTCGCGGCCGGCCAAGCGGTCACCGTCAGGACCGAGGATCCAGGTGCGGATCCGGTTGCCGGCGCGCTCCTGCGCCTGACACAGCGTGAGATCGTGCTGCTGCGCGACGATCCGCAGGTCGGGCAGGTCGCGGTCCATTTCCCGCGGATCGGGCAGATCCTCGCGCCGGCCTAATCAAGCGCCGGCGAGAGATCGTTATTCTCCTCGATGCGCAACATCCGAATGTCGCGGACCGAGGGTTGAAACCAATTGAAGCTGCGCTTGAGCTCCTGCACGACCAGGACGCAATCGACCGCGGTTACACGATCGTTGCCGAAATAGGTCGACCCCTGTTGCCAGTCGAACCCGCGCTGCTCAAGCACGCGCCGCACATCCGCATAGGCATTGCGCCAGGACGCATTGGGGTAGGTCTGCTCGAGCAGATTGGTATCAAGATCGAACACGATGGCGTACATGCTGCCCCCGCTGAAATTGGCGCGGTGGCCGCTTCGATTGTGTCCGATCGCCGTCGCCATCGGCAATCCTACCGCAAAGCGACGGCGAACGCCATCAGGCGAGTTCGCCCTCGAGCCAGGCCTTCAACCGGCCCTTGGGCTCGGCGCCGACCTTGGTCGCGGCAGGCGCGCCGTTCTTGAACAGGATCATCGTCGGGATCCCGCGCACGCCGTACTTGCCGGGCGCATCGGGATTGTCGTCGATGTTCAGCTTGGCGATCGTCACCTGCTCGCCGAGCTCCTCGGAGATTTCCTCGAGGCTCGGCCCGATCATCTTGCACGGGCCGCACCATTCCGCCCAGAAATCGACGAGCACCGGGCCGGTCGCGTTGGTGACGTCGGCTTCCCAGCTCGCGTCGGTGATCTTCTTGGTCGCCATGGTGAAACTCCTTCGTGTCGATGCAGAGATAGGATGCGCGCGCCGTACACTCAAGCGCCTGCCCGCTAGCTTTGCTCCACGCCCGCAAAGCCAGGCTTGTGCGTGGCCAGCAGGTCGTCGGGCAGCACGTGCAGCGTGGGGCCACTGGTATAGAGCAACGCCGCCTCCACGCGCCGCTGCGGGAAGATCACCGCGAGCGCGGCGACATAGGCGGCCATCTGCTTGAGATGGTACACCGGCACGTCGGCCAGCCCCGCCGGCACCGCGCGCCCGGTCTTGAAATCCACCACGCGGATGAGGTCGGGCGTGACGAGCAGCCGGTCGACCGTTCCCGACACGACGAACCCGTCGCGCAGCACCGCGGCGATCGGCGCTTCGGCGAGCGCCTGCGGACCGAACAGCTCGGCGAGCGCTGGATCGTCGAGGACCGCGAGCACCGGCGCAACGAGAGCCGCGCGTTCCTGCGCCGAGGCGACGGCCCCGGCCTGCGCCAGCCAGCGATCCGCCGCGTCGGCGCGCACCGCTGGCGCGACCGCGGGCAGGCGTTCGAACAACGCATGGATCAGCCGCCCGCGCTCCGCCGCAGCGCGCATCGCAGGGCTCGGCGGGGCATCGGCGACGACATCCTCGCCGAGCGACGACGGCGCGAGCGGCCGCGGCGGGCGCGCCTCCTGCGGCGCCGGGCGCAGCGCCCAGTCGGGAACCGGCTCGACCGCCGAGCTGCCCTGCGCTGCGCGACGATCGGGCGCGACGGGCCGTTGCGGCACGCGCCCGGCAAAATCGCGCGCGCCCTCGCCTTCGACGCCGAGCGCGGCCATCGCGCGGTCGGCGGCGGCGTACCAGCTGTGTTCGGGTGCCAGCCCCTTGGCGCTCGGGCCAACCGATCCGGCGATCACCAGCCGCTCCTCGGCGCGCGTCGCAGCGACATAGAACAGCCGCCAATGCTCCTCGAGATCGCGCGCGGCGGTCTCCTCGACCAGCGCCGCCAGCGGCCCGGTCGCCTCGCCTTTGCGCGGGCGGATCACCGGCAATTCGTTTGCCATGTCGCCCGCGCGCCAGTTGAGCGTCGAGCGCGGCGAGCGCGTCGGATCGACCGCTGCGTCGGCCAGGATCACCAGCGGCGCCTGCAGCCCCTTGGCGCCGTGCGCGGTCATGACGCGCACCGCATCGAGCGGGGCCGACGGATCGCGCTTGATCTCGACCTCGCCGCGATCGAACCAGTCGAGGAAGCGCTGCAGCGAAGGCGTGCCGAGCGATTCGAAATCGAGCGCGGCGCTGAGCAGTTCCTCGATCGGGTCGCGCGCTTCCTGCCCCAGCCGCCGCACCAGATTGCGCCGCCCGCCGAGCGGCCCCGACAGCAGCTCTTCCAGAAACTGATAGGGCGTCGCGATATCGGCGCGCGCCAGCATATTAAACAACGGCGCGATGTCGGCGCGCGGTTCGGTCGCCGCGATGTGCCGCCACAGGCTCCCGGTGCGCGGCGGCGCCGCGCGCATCAGCCGCTCCTGGCTCCACCCGATCAGCGGCGAGACGAGCAGCGCGGCAAGCGACAGATCGTCGGCCGGCTGGAGCACGAAGCGGATCGCGGCGAGCAGATCCTGCACCGATAGCGGCGCGTTAAGCCGCAGCCGGTCGACTCCCGCCACGGGCACGCCCTCGGCATACAGCCGCGCGACGATCAGCGAGGCGAGCTCGCCGCGGCGCTTGACGAGGATCATGATGTCCTCGGGCCGCAGCGTCCGCCCCTTGCTCTCGAGCATCAGCGTGCCGATCCAGCCCTTGATCGTCCGCGCGATCTGCCGCGCGAGCGCGCGCGTCGAATCGGAGATCCAGCTCTCCTCGTCCTCGTCGCTGCCGCCCGCGACGACGAGCGGCCACAGCGTGACGGTGCCCGGCCCCGGCACTTCGCTCGCATGCACCTCGCGATCGGCGATCGCGCCCAATCCGGGTTCGGGCAGCGCCTCGATCGCGGCATCGACGAATTCGAGCACCGGCCGGGTCGAGCGGAACGATTGCGTCAGCGACAGCTGGTGCCACGGCCGCGCGCGCTCGATCCCGGTGCGATTGCGTTCGTCCTCGTCCGCGGCCCAGGCACTCCGCGCGAGCGTCTCGAAATGGAGTTCGGCCGCCCGGAAATATTTCGGCGCGGTTCCCTGGAAGCCGAAGATCGCCTGCTTGAAATCGCCCACCGTGAAGAGCGTGCGCACCCGGTCGCCATGCGCCCCCTCGCCGGCGAAGAACTCTTCCGCCAGCGCGCGGATGATCGCCCATTGCGCGGGATTGGTGTCCTGCGCCTCGTCGATCAGGACGTGATCGGTCGCCTGGTCGAGCTTGTAGCGCACCCATTCGCCCATCCCGGGCTGTTGGAGCAATGCGATCGTCGCGCGGATCAGATCGTCGAAATCGACCGCGCCGAGCCGGCGTTTCGCCCTCTCATAGGTGACCGCATAGTCGCGTCCGACCGCCAGTGCATCGGCGAGCAGATCGGCATAAGCGGCGCGGCTCCGCAAGCTCAACAGAAAGTCGCACGTGTCGTATAGGCCAGTGGCCAACTCAGCATAGTCAGGGACTTGCGGCGCTTGCCCCTTCGCAAAGGAGCGCAAGGCTGGTGCGGTCGTGGCCCAAACTTTGTGGAGTTCGCCTAGGGTTACGGCGCGCTCGGTGGGAGAAGCATCCAACCACGCGGAAATCGTCGACGCGCGTTCGAGCCCTTTTTTTGTTCCCCACGACGTGTTCATTCCGCCGAGCGTGTCGAGCGACTCAAAATCGAACGACTCGTCGCTGCACGCCGCCGCGATCTCGGCTTCGATCTCGCCTTGGGGCAAATCGAGCGCGCGGCGCAGAAACGGCCGCACGCCGTCTCCCATTGGCAGTTCGGCCATCGCCGCCGGCGCGCGCGCGCAGGCCAGCAGGAACTTCTCGGCCTCGCCCTCGCCGAGCCGCAGGCTCAGCGCGCCTACGGTCGCGACCGGCGCCTCGCGGCCCTCGGTTTCGGCCGCGACAAGCATCTCGGCGAGCGCATCGCGCGCCATCACCGCTTCCTCGCGCGCCTCGATCGGGCGGAAGCCGGGGACGAGCCCCGCCTCGACCGGGAAGGCGGCGAGCAGGCTCTGGCAGAAACCGTGGATCGTCTGGATGCGGATCCCGCCGCCGGGCGAATCGAGCACGCGTGCGAACAACGTGCGCGCGCGTTGCTTGAGCGCAGGCGACGGGTCTTCGCCCAGCGCGTTGAGATCCCCCGCCAGATCGGGATCGGGCATGCGCACCCAGGCTGCGAGACGCTCGCTGATCCGCCCCGCCATTTCGGCGGCGCCCGCCTTGGTGAAGGTGAGGCACAGGATCGCGCTCGGATCGACGCCGGTCAGCAGGAGGCGAAAGACGCGCGCGGTGAGCACCTGCGTCTTGCCGGTGCCGGCCGAGGCGGAGAGCCAGACGTGCCCGCCGGGGTCGCTGGCGCGCGCCTGCTGGTCCTTGAGGATCGGCAGCGGGCGGCGGGTGTGGGGGGCGGTCATTTAAATACTCCCCTCCCTGGAAGGGAGGGGTTGGGGGTGGGTTGCTCTCCGTAATACTCTTCCGCCCGACCACGGGCCGACCCACCCCCAGCCCCTCCCTTTCAG
>NZ_JH584241.1:2698571-2717355 GCF_000241485.1 Sphingomonas sp. PAMC 26605 | reverse complement strand
CTCTCAATGGGAACGTCACGCCAGCCACGGGCCGACCCACCCCCGGCCCCTCCCTTCCAGGGAGGGGAGTCAGAAGGTTAGGAAGTACGCCGGACTCACTCACGCCCATACCATTCGTCCCGCCGCATCAACTGGTCATATTCCGCATAGGGCGCGTACTCCGGATGCAGCTTCGCCTCGAACGCGCGCATCCCCGTCAACCAGTCCGCCGCCGCCGCGCTAAAGTGCCGCTCCGCGACACCCGTGAAATCCTCGGGCAAGACCTTGCCGCCCTTCCCCGCCGCATCGACCGGTGACGTAACGTACCCGAACGCATCCCCCTTCTTCGACAGCGACCAATATTCGAACCCGCGCGCCTTTCCGGCAATCGCCTCGAACCCGCCGCGCTCGGCGATCAGCCCGAGCAGCCCCAATTGCAAACTGAACCCCTCGCGCACCGCCGCCGGCGAAGGCGGCTTGCCGGTCTTGTAATCGATCACCGCCAGCGTCCCGTCGGCCAACCGGTCGATCCGGTCGAACTTCCCCGTCAGCATCACCCTCGCGAGCGACACCGCCCCCGATTGCTCGACCGCGAGCACTTGCCGCCCCTCGTCGAGATTGCGCCCCATCTGCGCGACGATCCAGTCGATCGCCTCCATCAGTCGCGGCTTCCACAGCGCGCGCTGCATCGGATGCGCGCCCTCGAACATAGCGAGCGCGCGCGCATGCAGCCGGTCGAGCGCGCAGCCATCCTCCTTCGCCCAGCGCTCGAGAATGTCGTGCACCGCGGTCCCGCGCCACGCCGCGCTCGGATCGGCATCGACCGGATCGAGCGGCGCGAGGCCGAGGATGCGCTTGGCGTAGAAGGCGTAAGGATCGGCCTTGAGCCGGTCGACATCGGTCACCGCGATCTTGTCGGGCCGGCGCTCGGGCGGCGGCACCGGCGCGGGCTGCTCGGCCGGCTCATGCACGCCGGGGTCGTCGAGCGCGCGTGCCCAGCCCTCGAGCGCCGACGCGCGCTCGAACCGCTCGCCCGCCAGCGCCTGGAGCCGCAGCCAGAAGCGCGACGCGATCGACGGCTGCGTGCCCCCGCGTCGCGCGCGCGTGATCAAGGCGGTCGGCGCGCCGAGCGCTTGCGCCAGATCGTGCGCGGCGAGCCCGACCCCGCGATCCAGCCCCGGCAGCCCCAATTCCATCCGGATCCGGGGCGCGAGCCACGGATCGGGTGCGGGCAGCCCGGGCCATGTCCCTTCGTTGAGCCCACCAAGGATCATGATGTCGGCGGTCTGCAGCCGGGCCTCGATCAGCCCGTAGATCGCGAGCCGTGGATGCTCGCCCTGGCGCGAGCGCACCGCGACCTCGTCCATCAGCGTCTTGAGCAACGGCGCAAGGCTTGCCGGATCGATCGTTGGCGGCCCGTGCGGCGCATGCGCCTCGGCCTCGCGCAACAACTCCGCAGCTGCGCGGCCATTGGGGCCGGACCACACGGCGTCGCCGCACAGCGCCTGCGCCGTCGTCCGCAACGCCTCGAGCAGCTCGCCGAGCGGCAGCGCCCGGCGGTCGAACACACGCTCGATCGGCGCGAGCAGCTCGCGCGCCTCGGGCCACCATTCGAGCGCTTTCCCGGCGTGCCGCGCCGCGCGCAGCTGCGCGTCGATCCCCGTCAGCCCCGCCGGCGGCCGCGGGCCGCGCAGCGCCCGGTCGAGCGCGCGCACGCCGCTCAGCCACGCCGCGCGCGGCTCGCCGTTCCGCACCAGCGGATGCTTGAGCAGCGTCAGCAACGCGAGCGGCGCGAAGCGCTGCGTCGCCGCCTCGGCGAGCGCGCTGAGCAAGGTCCCCGGCGGCAGGATCGACAGCGGCCGCCCCGCCGAATCATCGACCGCGATGTTCCAGCGCTGGAGGTGCGCCGCCACGCGGCGGGCAAGCCCGCGATCGGGCGTGATCAGCGCCGCGGTGCGCGTGCCGATTGCCTCGCCTTCCTGCGGCTCGAGCGCCTGACGCAGCGCAAGCGCGATCGCCTGCGCTTCCTCGCCGGGGGTCGCGAGCTCGGCCGCGGAAATCCCCGCGAGGCGCCGCTGCTCGGACCCGAGCGTCGTCCAGCGCGCGGTATAGTCTGCGACCGACAGCGCGTTCGCCACCGCCTTGCCGCGCGCGACCGTCGCGTCATGGTCGCTGCCGTCGCGCCAGGTGCGGAATTCGCTGCGGTTAACGCCCATCCGCTCGAGCAGCAGCTTCAGGTGAAATTGCGGATGCGTCTCGATCGAACGCCGCGCGAGCCCCGTCACCGGGTCGGGCGCATGCGGCCCGAGCGCCTGCCACTCGTCCTCGTCCATCCCCGTTCCGAGATCGGCGAGCACGACCATCCCACGCGGGCTATCGGCGATACACCGCAGCAGTCGCGCCACCGCGGGCGCGCTGTCGATCACCCCGGCCGCGCAGATGAACCCCTCGGGCGGTGCGGACCGCCAGCGTGTCGCCAGCCGTTCGAACAGCAGCCCACGCCGCGCCGCCGCGTCGATCCGGCCGATCCGGCGCAGTTCCTCGGGCCAGCGATCGAGCACGATCCCGAACAGCGCGAGCGCGCGCTCCCAATGCGCCGACATCGCCTCGTTGAGCTCGATCCCGCGCAGCCGGTGCGGCGCGATCTCCTCGACCAGCAGCTGGTCGAGCGTGCGCGCGAGATCCCCCGCGAGCCGCACCGCCTCCGCAGCATCGACCGGCAACCCAGCTTTTGCGCGTTCCTCGGCGACCAGCCGCGCGAGGATCATCCGCCGTTCGAGCGGCGCGACCGCGGGCGGCACCGGATCGGGATCGTCCGCCGGATCGAGCGCCGCACCGATCGCCTCGTCGAGCGCGGGGTCGCCGATCGCGACGAGCCGCGGCAACAGCAACCCGCCCGAACTCGCGCGCACGAACGCGTCGGTCAGCGCGAGCTTGGCGCGGTTGTTGGGCAGCAGCACGAGCCCCTTGGCGAGCCCGAGATCGTCGCCCCCGAACTGTCGGATCAACCCCGCCGCCAGCGCATCGGCGAACGCGCGGTGCGCGGGGATCGTGAAGAGCCGGGGGCCCTCAGCCATCCGTCAGCATCGCCTCGGTCTTGGGGATCGCCGCCGGGGTGCCGACGTCGAACCACAGCCCCTGATGGACGATGCCGAACGCCCGGCCCGAGGCGATCGCGCGGTCCCAGAAGACGTTGGTCGAGAAGGCGTCGCTCGGCGGATCGACGATCAGCCGCTTCGACAGCATCTGGATCCCGGTCCAGACATAGGGCGCCACGCGCCCCGACTTGCGCCGCGCGATCCGCCCGAACGGATCGAGATAGAAATCGCCGCGCCCGGCATTGTGGTTGGCGCGCGCCTGCGGGATCATCAGCATCAGCACGTCCATCCGCGCATCGTCCCACGCGTCGGCCATGAGTTTGAGCGAATCGAGCGGGCCGTCGAGCCAGATATTGTCGGTGTTGACGCACAGGAACGGGTCGGCGTCGATCAGCGGCAGCGCCTTGACGAGCCCGCCGCCGGTCTCGAGCAATTGTCCGCGCTCGTCCGAGATCGTCACCTCGAGCCTGTGTGCATTCACCGCGAGATGCGCCTCGAGCATGTCGGCCATGTAATGCGCGTTGACGACGATCTTCGTCACCCCAGCCGCGCGCAGATGGTCGAGCACATGGTCGATAAAGGTCGTCCCCGCGATCTGGATCAGCGGCTTGGGCCGCATCGCCGAGAGCGGCCGCATCCGCGTGCCGAGCCCTGCCGCCATCACCATCGCGGTGGTGGGGACGGGAGCGTTGGTGTCGGGCCGCAGATGCAGCGTACGCTTGGGGCGGATCATGCCGGTGCGTCCTGCCGAACGAGCGTCGGGTCGCCGCGCAGCTCGGGCGGGAGCGTCGCGTCGAACCACGCTTTGACCGGCGCGAGCGCGGGATGCGCAAGGTCGCGCTCGAGATAGCGCCACACGCGCGGGCACAAAGCGGCGTAGCGCGGCTTGCCGTCGCGCTGCCACAGCCGCGTGAAGATGCCGATGATCTTCGCGTTCCGCTGCGCGCCGAGCACGTGATAGGCGGTGTCGAACGCCGCGTCCGCCCCGCCCCCGATCGCCGCCTTGTATCGCGCCAGCATTTCGGCCTCCACGCTTTCATCGACGTCGCGGCGCGCATCCTGCAGCAGCGAAACGAGATCATAGGCCGGATGCCCGACCAGCGCATCCTGGAAATCAAGCAGGCCGAGCGCGCGCTCGGGGGTCCCCCCGGGGAGCAGCATCAAATTCTCGGCATGATAGTCGCGCAGCACGGTAACGCCCGGCCGCGCCAGGGCGTGATCGAACACCGCGTCCCATACCGCATCATACGCCGCCTGGTCGGGCGCGACGCCGACCGTGGGGCAATACCATTCGGTCAGCAGGTTCGCCTCGCGGTGGAGCACCGCACGGTCATACGGCGGCACCGGCGCGGCAGGCAGCGCGTGGAGCCGCACCAGCATGTCGATTGCGGTGGCATAGAGCGCGGGCCCCTGCGCGGCATCGGCATCGACCGTCTCGCGCATTCGCACGTCGCCGAAATCCTCGAGCAGCACCAGCCCCTGCTCGAGATCGGTCGCCTCGATCGTCGGTGCGGCGAAGCCATGCTCGCTCAGCCAGCGCGCGACCGCGATGAAGCCGCGCGGATCTTCGTGCGGTGGCGGCGCGTCCATCAGGATCGCGCTGCGCGCACCATCGAGCACGCGAAAATACCGCCGGAACGACGCATCGCCCGCGACCGGAAGGACCGCCGCGCCGCCCCAGCCATGAGCGGCCAGAAATGCGGCCGCGGCGGGGGGTGGAATCATATCTGCTGCCATCGCGCCCTCCAGCCAGCGGGTACGCTGGCTGTCAAGCGGCGGCTGCCGTCGGGGAGCATCTCGAGCGCCAGCGCGAGCGCCTCGGGCCACCAGCCGGGCGCGCGCTCGGGCCATTCGACCAGCAGCACCGAATCGCCCGCCGCCTCGTCGAGCCCGAGTTCCTCGATCTCGTCGGGGTCCGCGATCCGGTAGAGGTCGACGTGCAGCACGGGCAGCCGCACTTCGGGCGGCGCATAGGGCTGAACGATCGCGAAGCTCGGCGACGGCGCCTCGCCGACCAGCCCGAGCGCGGCGAGAACCCCCCGCGCGATGCTCGTCTTGCCAGCGCCGAGGGTCCCCGACAGCGTGACGACGTCGCCCGGCGCGACGACCGCGGCGAGGCGCGCGCCGAGCGCTTCGCTCGCCTGCGGATCGGCGAGGATCATCTCAATAGCCCGTCAGCAGCATGTCGAGCGCATTCATGATGGCGGCCTGCTCGGTGGAAAGTGCTCCGATGCGTTTCCCGAGGTGCTTGACTGGAACCGTGGCCGCATATTGCGTCGCCATCACATAGTCGCCGTCCGAGACGGAGAGAACGGGGTTCAGCCGCTCGTAGATACGGCCGATCCGCGCCGCGGGGACAAGCGGAACCACGAAGCGCGTCGGCAGGTCGTCGAGGACGTCGGCCTGGCAATCGAGAACAACCTCGTCGAAATCCCGCGTTCGATAGACATCGAAGCGCGCCATCAGAACTGACGATACCGCTCGAGCGGTAGGCCGTATGTCTCGACATACTCCGCCCAGGCCGCAGTCGCTTCACGATTTTCTTCTTTCCAGCGGCGATTGCGCTCTGCCCGGATTTCGGCATCCAGCCCGACTTCGCATGCACGTGAGACATTGATTCCGAGCGCCTTCGCATCCGCGACCAGTTGCTCGTCGAGCGACAGATTGGTCGGACGTCGAAACGCGGCGCGATCTTCACGGACTCGGGACATCGGAAACCTCCTATGCGCATACGATATGCGCATCCCGGCCGAAGGACAACGCTAACGACGCGGCACGCTGACGGTGATCAGCGTCCCCTGCCCCGGTTCGGACACCAATTCGATCGTCCCGCCATGCGCCTCGACGAATTGCTTCGCGAGCGGCAGGCCGAGCCCCAGCGCACGCTCGCCATCGCGCGTGATGCCGGGCTGGCCGAAGCGATCGAACGCGCGCGCAACGGCTTGCGCGCTCATCCCCGCGCCATCATCCGACACGACGATCCGCGCGCCATCGGCAGCCCCATCGACGTGGAGCAGAATGCGACCGCCCTCGGGCGTTCCCGCCACGGCGTGGCGCAGCAGATGCTCGACGACTTGCTGCAAGCGCTTCGCGTCCCCCGAAATCTCGCCGGTCGAGGGCAGGATCTCGACCGCGAAATCGAGCTTGCGCTTGATTGCGAGCGGCGCGACCAGATCGGCGGCGGCGCGGGCAATCGGTCCGAGCGCGACCGGGTGCATCTCCAGCGCGGGACTGCGCCCTTCGGCCTGCGTCAGATCGAGCACTTCGTCGACCAGCATCCCCAAGCGCTCGACCGATTCGAGGATCGCCCCGACATAGCCCACCGCCGCCTTGCTGAGCTTGCCGGCATAGCCCTCATGCAGCATCTCCGCAAAACCGCTGATCGAAGTCAGCGGCGTGCGCAACTCATAGCTCATCGTCGCGACGAACGCGGTCTTGATCCGGTCGGCGGCCTCGAGCGCCTCGTTGCGGTCGCGGAGCGCGGTCTCGATCCGGCAGCTGTCGGAAATGTCGAGCATCGTGAACAGCCCGTTGCCGTCGGGCAGCGGAACAGCAGCGAATTCGAAATGCCGCCCGTCGGCGAACGCCACCCGCCCGCCGCGCTGCTGCCGCTCGACCGTCGCCGCGCGCACCAGATCGCTGATCAGCACCGCTCGCTCGGGATTGGACAATTGCCGCGCGGCGCGCTCGGCGAGCGCATCGACGCGCGGATGCGTCGCGAGGAACGCCTCGTCGAAGCCCCAGACGGTGCGGAACTTGTTGTTCCACAATTGCAGCCGACCGTCGGCGGCGAAAACACCGAGCGCCTCGTGCAGATTCTCGAAGATCGCGGTGCGCACGCGCAGCAGCGTGTCGCGCGCGCTGGCGAGCTGGACTTCTTCGGTGCGGTCCTCGAAGATCAGCAGCAGCCCGCCATCGGGCAGCGGCTGCGCGACGACGCGGAGATGGACGCCACCGGGCAGATGCCATTCCTCCTCCTCGCCGCCGCCCGCCAGGAACCAGTCGCGCCGCTCGGCCTTCCAGCCGGGGAAATCGCGCACCTCGGGCAATCGCTTGGTCTCGCGCATGCGTTCGAGCACGCGGTCGAATTCGGGGCGATCGGCGAGCCATTCGCCCTTCATCGCGAACAGCCGCCGGAACGGCTGGTTGCAGAAGACGAGCGAACGATCCGCGGCGAACTGCACCACCCCCGCCGATAGCCGGTCGAGCATCGCGCGCTGCGCATCGTCGAAGCGCTTGAGCCGCGCGCGCGCCTGTTCGAGGTCCTCGATATCGACCGCGAAGCCCGCGACCCCGCCGGTCGACAGCGGCGCGTCATAGACGCGCAGCATCCGCCGCTCGCCATGAATCGTCGCGGGCATCGCCTGACTCTGCACCGCCTGCGCGTCGCGTGCGCGCACGGCGTTGGCGAGCGGACCGCCCATGCCCGATCCCTCGACGAGTTCGACGCCGCGCGCGATGACATCTTCGGCCGACGCCCCGTCGACCGCATCGACATAATGTGAGTTGACCATGGCGAGACGGAGATCGGCGCCGCGATACCACATCGGCATCGGCGCGGCCTGGATCACGCCGCTCAACTCCTCGTACAGCGTCGTCGCATAGGTGACCGCCTCGCCGAGCCGGACGATTTCGCCCGCGCTCTCGGTCGCGTCGAACACCCACAGGATGACGCCGCCCGGCGCCTGAACCTCGCGCGCCGCACGACCGCCGCGGATCATCAGCGCACGGTCGGAGCCTTGCGCCCGCACGGTACGCGAGAAGCCGCGACCCGATTTCTGCGCCGCGGCCACGTCGGCCGCGAGCGCGGCGGCGTCATCGGGCGTGAGACCGGCGTCGGCCTGCGCGAGATCATCGAGATAACGCGGCGCCGTCGTGAAGCCGAGCCAGTCCGCGAGCCGCTTGGGACAGTCGAGCCGGCCATCGGCGCGCACGATCATCGCCAGCGCCGGCGCCGAGGCGAGCATCGCCTCAAGCCTACCGTTGGTCGCGAACGCGTCGGCCGCGTCGCGTCGCGCGCGCAAGCCGCCGTACAACGCCCACACCGCGCCGCCGATCAGGATCGCCAGCACGATGCCGCTTATGATTGCTGTACCCTCGCCAAGCGCTGTCATCGCCGGTCACGGTAGCGGGGCGCCGCGGCATTCCCAAGCCCCGCTGCGGCGACGCACGCAATAAAAGCACTGGTGGCCGACACCCCTCCTGCCCAGCGGAGACGGCGGGGCACGCGCGCCGGTTTGGTGCGACGGCCCGTCATCCCAGCGAAAGCTGGGATCTCCTTATGGCAAGGGGACGCCCGTGCCGCGTGGAGACCCCAGCTTTCACTGGGGTGACGGGTGTTAGACTTACGGCCGCTACAAAACCTCTTGGGAACGCACCATGCCCGCTCGCGCGCTCAGAACGGCAGCTTGAACCCCGGCGGCAGCGGAATGCCGCTCGTCATCTTCGCCATCTCGGCGCCCGAGGCGGCGTCGGCCTTCGCCTTGGCGTCGTTGAACGCCGCGACGACGAGATCCTCGACCATTTGCTTCTCGCTCGGCTGGAGCAGCGAGGGGTCGATCTCGATCCCGATGATCCGCCCCTTGGCCGAAGCGCGGACCTTGACCAGCCCGCCGCCCGCGGCGCCCTCGACCTCGATCTTGTCGAGCCCGTCCTGCGCCTTGGTCAGTTCGGCCTGGACGTTCTGCGCCATCGCCATGATGTCTTCGATGCTCTTCATGCGGTATGTCTCCTTTTTTCGAGCAAGCTCTTGATTTCGGTCTCGGGCAGCTCGGCCCCCGGGAACGCCGCGAACGCCGCTTCGATCATCGGGCTCGCCAGGATGCTGGCCTTGAAACTATCATATTGGGCGGCTTCGGCCTCGCGCAACGTCGGCGCCCCCGGTTTGGGCGAGGTGGTGATCTTCCACGCGCGCCGCGTCAGCTGTTTGAGCGCCGCGCCGAGATCGCCGACGAGATCGGCGGGCAGCGGCCGCGCGTTGCTCAGCACGAGTTCGGCCTCGACGATGCTGATCACGCTGGCGTGATGCACCACGCGCGAGGCGAGCGCGAGTTCACCCGCGTCCTCGAGCAGCGCGACGATTCCGTCGATCGTGCTCGGCAGCTTGGCCTCGGCGACCGGGGCAGCCGTGGGCGTGGCCTGCGCCTGCGCAACGGGCGCCGCCATCATCGGTGCGCCCGCCGCGATCATCCGCGCAAGCTCGCCCGGGTCGGGCAGGCTCGAGGCATGGACCAGCCGCAACAGCGCCATCTCGCACGCCTCGATCGGCATCGCCGCGCGCGCGACTTCGTCATGGCCCTTGAGCAGCAATTGCCACAGCCGGTGGAGTACCGCGAACGACAGCGTCTCGGCCCAGCCGACCAGCGCCTCGCGTTCCTCGGTCGCCTGCCCCGCTTCCTGCGTCGCACCCAGCTTGACGAGCGTTGTCGCGTGAACCGTTTCCAGCAGCCCGCGCAGCACGCCGAGCGGATCGACGCCGAGATCGTATTGCCGCCGCAATGCCGCCAGCGCGCCGGGCCCGTCGCTCGCCAGCAGGAGCGCCATCAGGTCGCGGATCGCGCCGCGGTCGGACAGGCCGAGCATGTCGCGCACCGCCGCCGAGCTCACCGCCCCGCCCTCCATGTCGGCATGCGCGATCGCCTGGTCGAGGATCGACAGCCCGTCGCGCGCCGACCCTTCCGCCGCACGTGCGATCAGCCCGAGCGCCTCGGGCTCGGCCTCGATCCCTTCGGCCTTCGACACCCGCGCGAAATGCTCGGCGAGCTTCTCCGCCGGGATCCGCCGCAGATCGAAGCGCTGGCAGCGCGACAGCACCGTCACCGGCACCTTGTTGACCTCGGTCGTCGCGAGCACGAACTTGACGCCCTCGGCGGGCTCCTCGAGCGTCTTCAAGAGCGCGTTGAACGCGTTCTTCGACAGCATATGGACTTCGTCGATGATGTAGATCTTGTAGCGCGCGACGAACGCCGTCATCCGCGATGCATCGATCACCGCGCGCATGTCGTCGACGCCGGTATGGCTCGCGGCGTCCATCTCGATCACGTCGATGTGCCGCCCCTCGGCAATCCCGACGCACGGCTCGCACACGCCGCACGGGTCGATCGTCGGGCCGCCGGTGCCGTCGGGCCCGATGCAGTTGAGCGCCTTTGCCAGCAGCCGCGCGGTCGAGGTCTTGCCGACCCCGCGCACGCCGGTCAGCAGGAAGGCATGCGCGAGCCTGCCTCGCCGGATCGCGTTGCCGAGCGTGGTGACCATCGCATCCTGCCCGATCAGCTCGCCGAAGGTCTGCGGACGGTATTTGCGCGCGAGGACGCGGTAGGCGTCCTTCGCGGCGGTGCTCGGTAAGCCAAGGTCGAACGAAAGGGGATCGGCGGAATCGGACATGGCGCCTATGTAGGCAGCAAGCGCTCGCTTGTCGAAGCCGTAACCGCTGCGATCTTACCAGACGCGATGGCAGCGGCGCCCGTAGCGATGCCAGACCCAGCGCCCGCAATCGAGCCGCCCGCCATAGCCGCCACGATAGCCATAGCCGTATCCGCCGCCGTAATAGCCGTGATGGTATCCGCCGCCATAGCCGCCGCGATACCCGTGATGGTATCCGCCGCCATAGCCGCCGCGATACCCGTGATCATAGCCACGGCCATAGCCACCGCCGTGGAAGCCATGGCCGCCGCCGCGATACCCGCCGCCGCCGTGGAAACCGCCACCGCCATGATGGCCACGTTGCGCATCTGCTGGGGCCGTGGCGGCCGTCAGCGCGAGCGCGGCGGCGGCGAAGGAGAGGAAAAGGCGCATGACGGTTCCTTGATCGCGATCGGTCGATACGACTTCAATCATCGAAGGGCGGGTTGCGTTCCATTGCCGAGGGGCCGCTCGAAGCTGGAAACCGGGCGATCGAGCAGCGACCCGGCGAAGCCGTGTCGTCGGACGGCGCTGCTGGCGCCGCCGGCCGCGCTTGCCGCTGTGGCGGGCTGCAGCCTTGCTGCAGTCTGGCGCGGCGGCGCGGTGGGAGCCGGAACGACCCGAAGCGAAATCGTTGTGGCTGCTTCCTTCCGGATCTGACCAGGTTGGCGACGACCCCGTCCGCCCGACTCCCGCGGCGCATATGGCGGCGTCGGGCGGCGGGATCAAGCCCGCTTACGAAAACGGGCTCGTCGGCTCCGCTTAGGAGCGGACGGTGCGGCAGACGCGTACGCGGTGATGGTTGCGATAGCGCATCGTGCAGACCTTGCGCGTGCGATGGCGGTTGAAGCCGTGCCGCTCGCTATGGACGCTGCGCGTCACGACGCGATCGTGGCGGATCTGCGCGCTGGCGGCGGCCGGAACGAGCGCGGCGGCGGCGATCAGGCCGGCCGAGATGAGGGCTGCGATTTTCATGATGTGTCTCCCGGATCGTACCTTCGTGGTACGCGAGCGTAATGATCAGCGCCCCTGCATGTTCCGAACTTCGCCCGGTATCCGCACGGTTAATTGATTTAAATCATTGTCCAGCACGATTTGACAGGCGAGCCGACTCGTCCGCGTAGCGCCGGCAGCAAGGTCGAGCATGTCCTCCTCATCCTCGCTTGGCGGCGGCAGTTTGCCGAAATCCTCGGCCGCGACGATGACGTGGCAGGTCGAGCACGCCATCTGTCCCTCGCATGTTCCTTCGAGCGGCTGACCATCGGCTTGTGCCACTTCGAGCAGCCGCGCGCCGGGCGCGGCATCGACTTCGCGCAGCGTCCCGTCGACTCCGATGAAGCGTACCCGCGTCATGCCGCGATCCCTCCTGCGATCGATTGCGCATCGGCCGCCGCCACGATCCGGTCGATCGCCGCGGTCAGCTCGGCCTCGGTCGTGTAGCGACCAAAGCCCAGCCGGATACTCGACCGCGCCTGCGCTTCGGAGAGCCCGACCGCGCGCAGGGCATGGCTCGAGCGGCCCGAGCCGCTGGCACACGCAGACCCTGCCGAAAAGGCGATGTCGCGCAGCTCGGAAGTCAGCCGCGCGACGTCGAGCCCATCGCGGCGGATGTTGAGATTGCCGCGATAGCGCCGCGAACGATCGCCATTGAGCACCCATCCCCCCCTCCCTGGAAGGGAGGGGTTAGGGGTGGGTCGGCCCGTGGCAGCGGCGGTTCTCTCCTCATACCGACCCACCCCCGGCCCCTCCCTTTCAGGGAGGGGAGGCGAAAGCCCCAGTCGGTCCGCCGCCACATCCCACAGGCGTTCGACATGGCGCGCGTCAGAGCCCTCGCGCAGCTGCAACAGCCGCGCCGCTTCGCCAAACCCTGCGCACAGCGCGGGCGACAGCGTGCCCGACCGCCCCCCGGCTTCCTGCCCGCCGCCGTGCAGCAAGGGCGCGAGCTCCACACCCTTGCGGATCCACAGCGCGCCGATGCCCTTGGGACCATAAACCTTGTGCGCCGAAAGCGCGACGAGATCGCACCCCGGCGGGATCGCCACGCGGCCGAGACCCTGCACCGCATCGCATAGCATCAGCGCGCCGACGCCATGCGCGATCTCGGCGAGCGCGGCGATCGGCTGGACGACGCCGATCTCGTTATTGACCAGCATCGCCGCGACGAGCCCCGTTCCCGGCCCGATCGCCGCGCGCGCGACGTCGAGATCGACCAGTCCGTCCGCCCCGACCGGCAGGATGGTCACGACACTTCCGCGCGCCCGCTCGGCCGCGACGGTGTCGAGCACGGCGGCATGTTCGGTCGCGATCGTGACGATCGGCCCTTGCGTTCCCTTGATCGCCCAGTTGAGCGCCTCGGTCGCGCCGCTGGTGAACGCCACGCTGCCCCCCGGCGGCAGCAACGCCGCGACTTGCCCGCGCGCATGCTCGACCATCGCCCTGGCCTTGCGCCCCGCGGCATGCGCCGAATGCGGGTTGGCGTGCTGGTCGCGCAGCCACGGCAGCATCGCCTCGAACGCCTCGGGCGCAAGCGGCGTCGTCGCCTGATAATCGAGATAGGTCATGCCGCGAACGCCCGTGCCGAGCGCGCGACGCTGCGCCATTCGGCGACGAAGCGGTCGACATCGGCCTCGCACGTCGATCGCCCGAAACTGACGCGCACCACTTCGCGCGACGCCTCCACGCTCCACCCCATCGCGCCGAGCACATGGCTCGGCTTCATGCTCCCCGACGAACACGCGCTCCCTGCCGACACCGCGATCCCCGCCATGTCGAAGCGGATCAGCTGCGTCGCCGCCGCCAGCCCCGGCATGCGATACGCCCCGATCGCCGGATGGCGCGGTGCGTCTGCCGCAACGACCTGTCCGCCCGACCGCGCGATCGCATCGTCGAGTTTCGCGCGGAGCGGTCCCATCGCCGCAACGTCTTCGGGCTCGCCCAGGGCTGCCGCGAAACCAAGCGCGGCGGGGACATTCTCGGTCCCGCCACGATACCCCCGCTCCTGCCCACCGGTCGGACTGAGCTTCGCCACATCGCGCACCAGCAGCGCCCCGATCCCCGGCGGGCCGCCGCGCTTGTGCGCCGATATCGCGAGGAAATCGGCATGCTCGACCACGTCCGCCGCCGCGCTCGCCGGCATCTGCGCGCCATCGACCAGCAGCAGCGACCCCGCGCCATGGACGATCGCGGCGATTTCGCCGATCGGCTGGCGCACGCCGGTCTCGCTGTTGCACCATTGCACGCCGACGATCGCGCGCGTGCCATCGAGCATCGCCGCGAGCGCCGCGAGATCGATCAGGCCCCGCGCATCGACCGGAACGACCCCCGCATCCGCGCCCGCGCGGATCACCGCATCATGTTCGACCGCCGAGATCAGCCGCCGCGCCGCGACCCCGCGCCCGAGCGCGATCGCCAGCGCCTCGCTCGCCCCGCTGGTCAGGATCGTCTCGCCACGCCAGCCATAGGGCGCGGCGATCCGCGCCCGCGCGCCCTCGAGCGCCGCCCGCGCGGCACGCCCTTCGGCATGCGGCGAGGATGGGTTCGCCCAGCCCCGCATCCCCGCCGCCACCGCCGCGATCGCGGTGGGCAGCATCGGCGTGGTCGCCGCGTGATCGAGATAGAGGCGGGTGGTCGGGGGGGCGGTCAAAAGCGGGTCGGCTCCGTTATGATTGCGGAAAGCAGGGTCATGGCTATATAGCGCGCAACGCTTTGCGCCCATATCCCATAGGCCGCATCTCACATTTGATAGTCAGCAGGTCCGATGCCAGAAGTCATTTTCCCCGGCCCCGATGGTCGTCTCGAAGGTCGTTTCGTCCCCGGCCCCCGCCCGCGCGCGCCCGTCGCGATGATTCTCCACACCCATCCGCAGGCCGGCGGCACGATGAACAACCATATCGTGATGGAGCTCTACAAGACCTTCCAGCGCCGCGGCTTCGCGACGCTGCGCTTCAACTTCCGCGGCGTCGGCAAGAGCCAAGGCACGTTCGACAACGGCGTGGGCGAATTGTCCGACGCGGCGTCGGCGCTCGACTGGGTGCAGAGCTTCCATCCCGAGGCGCAGACCACCTGGATCGCGGGCGTCAGCTTCGGCGCTTGGATCGGCATGCAGCTGCTGATGCGCCGCCCCGAGATCCGCGGTTTCATCTCGGTCGCGCCGCCGGCGAACATGTACGACTTCACCTTCCTCGCGCCGTGCCCGGCGAGCGGCATCATCATCCAGGCCGAGAATGACGAAGTCTCCCCGCCGCTCGCGACGCAGAAGCTGGTCGACAAGCTGCGCACGCAGAAACACATCACGATCCACCACGACACGATTCCCAAGGCGAACCATTTCTTCGAGCATGAAATGCCGCAGCTGATGGGCTCGGTGGACAAGTATCTCGACATGCGGCTCGACCCGAACTCGCCGATCCGCTGAGGCGGCTGACGATCGGCGGGGGCGTTGGAAGCTGTCCGTCATCCCGACGAAGGCGGGGATCCATACTGGCCGACTGCGCAGGACAGGCCGGCCAGTGCTGATGGATTCCCGGCTACGCGGGAATGACGAAAACCGGGCATTGGCCGTTTTTGACGACGGACCGGGCTGAACCGCGCGAATCGGCGGCAAGCACCGTAACCCATGACCGTCGCCCCAGCGAAAGCCGGGTCTTCAAGCCTGGTGCCCCGCCGTCCGCCAAGCCCTCTTGAGGCCCCGGCTTTCGCCGGGGCGACGGTAATGGCTACGTCCTATTCTGGGTGGAGCGCGGACATTTAATCGAGAGGCTTTGCAAAGCCCGAACCGCCTTTTGCTCGATCATCGAATCGCGATTTCGATTGCGCCTTGGCGATCACACCCGAAGCAATACCGAAAATAATTGGGAAGAAGTGGCCAACCTTAATTTGCCCGTGGCTACTGATATAGACATCGATCGCGATGCCTATCAGTAGCCCTATCCATGCCAAACCGAGGCCAACACGACTAACCCCTCCTGCGACCAGCGCAAATCCACATAACGCCATATAAGCCTGTGACGCACCGGATATAAATTCGCGCGGTTCGAGGATCACTAAAAGCGCCTGAGTTAGAGTTCCGCCTATCAGTGCGATTACGCCCGGCAGGACCCGGCCCCAGCGTGCCTCTACGGCTAAACCAACGCCGCCAATCACAAAGGCGTTGAGCAGCATGTGTGGCGCTTTCACATGAAGCCACTGCGATGCGACAAGCTTCCAGCCTTGGGTCCAATCGAAATACTCGCCTTTGATCGCGCCGAAGACCATTAGATCGCGTGAACTCTGCTGACCCCAGACCGACTGATGCAAAGCGAAGGCCATTGCGCACCATACCGCCACGAGGCTGACCGCCCAGAGCAGCAATGGGGACGTAAACCACTTCATAGTTCGGACCCCATAGCTAATCACAGTCGCGCTAGCGGGAGCCATGAATGTCCGCAATTGGTCGTGAGCCGACCTAGCTCTGTCCTACAAGACGCCACTATGGTATATCATGCGCCGCTCTTTGACATCGTCGGATCTGCACTGTTGCATCAGCACCGAAACGGAAACGATCGGCGATGCAAACATCACGTCTTGGGGTCAATCGAGTCAACCGTCGCACGGTTCGTCGCACGACCGACGCGCAGCGGCCTACAGCGTCCAGATGAAGACGTTGCCGACCAGCACCGCCGCCATCACCAGCATCAGCACGCCCTTGCGCACGTCGCTACGCCTGGCGATCAGCACGCCACCGCCGATCAGGCAGGCGAACGCGGCAAGCATGGCAAGAGCGGGCGCAAGGCCTTCAACGGAGGTCATGCCAAACCCTAGCCGCCCGGCGCCGCCCAAGTCGAGCGTAACCAAAGCTTCCTGATCGGACGAAGATCAGTCCGTCCCCGCCAATACCGCACCATAAGCGGCAAGATCGACGTTCCCGCCCGACAGGATCACCAGCAGCCCCGGCTCGACCTTCACCCGGCCGGCGAGCACCGCCGCCAGCGCCACCGCTCCGCCCGGCTCGACCACCAGCCGCAGGCGTTCCGCCGCCCAGCGCTGTGCGCTGCGAATCTGCGCTTCGCTCACCGCCACCCCGGTCGCGCCGCGGCGCGACAGCACGTCGAAGGTCAGGTCCGACACACGCGGCGTCTGCAACGCATCGCACGCCGTCGGCGGCGGCGACTCGCCGACCGGCTCGATCCATCCCGCCTCGAGCGAACGGCGCATGTCGTCCCAGCCCTCGGGCTCGACCACCGTCACCGCGGCGTCGGGCAGCGCCAGCGCAAGGCCCGCTGCCAATCCGCCCCCGCCACATGGCACCACCAGCCGAGTCGCGCTTCCCAACCCCGCCGCCACCATCTGCGCCGCCGCCTCGATCCCGGCGCTGCCCTGCCCCTCGATCACCCAAGGATCGTCGAAGCTCGGCACCAGCACCGCGCCCCGCGCCCCGGCGAGCCGCGCCGCGATCTTCTCGCGGCTCTCGGTCGCGCGGTCGTAGCTGACCACTTCCGCCCCGAGCGCGAGCGTACCCTCGCGCTTCGCCCTGGGCGCATCGGCGGGCATCACGATCGTCGCCGGCATGCCGAGCCGCTTCGCCGCCCAGGCGACGCCCTGCGCATGATTCCCCGAGGAGAAAGCGACCACCCCTCTGCTGCGCAAATCGGGCTCGATCGCGGTCAATCGGTGCCACGCACCCCGCAGTTTGAACGCGCCGATCGGCTGCAAATTCTCCGCCTTGAAAGCGACCGCAACGCCTTGAATTTCCACGCTGAAGAGCGGTGTCGCCGGGACCACCGCGGCGACCTTTGCGGCCGCATCACGGACGCCTGCGCGGGTCGGCTGTCTTAAAATTGTCACGTATCATCTCCGGCGGGTCCAAAACCGCTTTACATTGCAAAAGCACGACCCTATTTCGCCCATCCGCTGCCCCATGGGACTTCCAACCGCAAGGCAGTGTTTTCGTGAACTTGTCTGCGGACATTGGAGGTCCCTTGAATTGCACAATCTACATCGCGCGCTGGGGTTAGCGACCACCCCTTCGACTGCCGGACCCGTTATGGGTGGGGGCATCGACATCGCTAAGCAGAAGCCGGTTCAGCCGGTTACGCTCGTTCGTCCGCACGCTGCTGCGCGTGCGGCCCGGTTCTTCGCGGAGAAGTTCCCGGGTCGCTCGATGTATGCGGTCAAGGCGAACCCCTCGCCGGATCTGTTGAAGATCCTGTGGGACAGCGGAATCACGCATTACGACGTGGCCTCGATCGCCGAGGTGCGGCTGGTGGCGTCCACGCTGCCCGACGCGACCCTGTGCTTCATGCACCCGGTCAAGGCGCCCGAAGCGATCCGCTCGGCCTATTTCGACTATGGCGTGAAGACCTTCTCTCTCGATAGCGTGGAAGAGCTCGAGAAGATCGTCGACGCGACCGATGGCGCCGAGGATTTGACGCTGTGCGTTCGCCTCCGGGTCTCGTCGGAGCATAGCAAGCTGAGCCTCGCGTCAAAGTTCGGCGCGGCGCCGGGCGAGACCAAGGAACTGCTGTTCCGCGCTCGTCAGGCGGCCGATGCGCTCGGCATCTGCTTCCATGTCGGCTCGCAAGCGATGACGCCCGAAGCCTATTCGAATGCGATGGAGCGCGTCCGCGCGGCGATCGTCGATGCGGCGGTGACGGTCGACGTGATCGACGTCGGCGGTGGCTTCCCGTCCTCCTATCCGGGGATGGAGCCACCTCCGCTCGAGCGCTATTTCGAGACGATCCACCGCGTGTTCGAATCGCTGCCGGTCAGCTATTCGTCCGAGCTGTGGTGCGAGCCCGGCCGTGCTTTGTGCGCCGAGTACAGCTCGATCGTGGTGCGCGTCGAAAAGCGTCGCGGCGACGAGCTCTACATCAACGACGGTGCGTACGGCGCGCTGTTCGATGCGGCGCATATCGGCTGGCGTTTCCCGGTCGAGCTGCTGCGCGAGCCCGAGAGCCGCTCGAAGGACATGCCGTTCAGCTTCTACGGCCCGACCTGCGACGACATGGACCATATGGTGGGGCCGTTCTACCTCCCTGCCGATGTGAAGGCCGGCGACTATCTCGAGATCGGTATGCTCGGCGCCTATGGTTCGGCGATGCGCACCGCGTTCAACGGCTTCGGCTCGGACGAGACGGTGATCGTCGGCGACGAGCCGATGGTGTCGCTGTACGGCGAAGAGATCTACGGCGAAGAGCAGCCAGAGGTCGCTTCGAACGTCGTCACGCTGTAACAGCGCTACCGTATCGCCCTTCTTCCCCCCTCCCGCTTGCGGGAGGGTTGGGGTGGGCTCGCGCTCACTTCCAGATACAACGCTCGCGGCAAGCGGG
>NZ_JH584241.1:2668224-2697831 GCF_000241485.1 Sphingomonas sp. PAMC 26605 | reverse complement strand
CTCGCGCTCACTTCCAGATACAACGCTCGCGGCAAGCGGGCCCACCCCTAGCCCCTCCCGCAAGCGGGAGGGGGATAAGGAAAGATCATGAACGACATCGCCACCACCAACCGCAAGGCCGAGCTCCTCTCGACCACCGTCGAGCATATCGACATCACCAAGTTCGACGCGCGCCCGATCGTCGATGCGATGAAGAAGATGAGCTTCACCAGCCGCGACCTCGGCCGCGCGACCGACATCTACAACCAGATGCTCGCCGACAAGGATTGCTCGATCTTCCTCGTCATCGCCGGCTCTACCTCGGCCGGCGGCTGCATGGACCTCTATGCCGAGCTGCTGCGCAACAACATGATCGACGGCGTCGTCGCGACCGGCGCGTCGATCGTCGACATGGATTTCTTCGAAGGCCTCGGCCACAAGCATTACCAGGCGCTCGAAGTGCCCGACGACGACACGCTGCGCTCGCTGCTGATCGACCGAATCTACGACACGTACATCGACGAAGAGCAGCTCCAGGATTGCGACCACACGATCCTCGAGATCGCCAATTCGCTCGAGCCGCGGCCCTATTCGAGCCGCGAGTTCATCCGCGAGATGGGCAAGTATCTCGTCGAGAACGGCAAGAAGGAGAACAGCCTCGTCAAGCTCGCCTATGAGCATGACGTGCCGATCTTCTGCCCGGCGTTCGTCGATTCGTCGGCGGGCTTCGGTCTGGTCAAGCATCAGGTCGATCGTGCCAAGGAGGGCAAGCCGTACATGGTGCTCGACGCGATCGCCGACTTCCGCGAGCTGACCGACATCAAGATCAAGGCGGGCACCACCGGCCTGCTGATGATCGGCGGCGGCGTGCCGAAGAACTTCATCCAGGACACGGTCGTCTGCGCCGAGATCCTCGGGCATGACGACGTGCAGGTCCACAAGTACGCGGTGCAGATCACCGTCGCGGACGTCCGCGACGGTGCCTGCTCGTCCTCGACGCTGCAGGAGGCGGCCTCGTGGGGCAAGGTCAACACCGGGATCGAGCAGATGGTGTTTGCCGAGGCCGGTTCGGTGATGCCGCTGCTGGCCTCGGACGCCTATCACCGCGGCCTGTGGAAGGACCGCGTCAAGCGTCGCTGGGGCGCCAGCTTCGACTGATCGCGTTGCAAACAGCAACGAAGTGAGGCAGCCTCCCCCGAGCAATTGGGGGAGGCTTTTTCATGCACAGCGAGATTCTCAAACCAGTCGTGGCGTTGATCGCCTGGACACTGGTGATGCTCGTGTGGATGCTCGTGACCCGCCTGCCGGCGATGAAGGCGTCGGGAATCGATATGGCCAGACTGGTCGGCACCAAGGCGGCCGATGCCGATCGCGGCCTGCCGCCCAAGATCCAGTGGATCGCGCACAATCACAATCATCTGACCGAACAGCCGACGCTGTTCTACGCGGTCTGCGGCGTGATCGCGTTGACCGGCACCGGCGACGGTTTCAACGCCTGGATCGCCTGGGCCTATGTCGTGCTGCGCGTCGCGCACAGCATCTGGCAGGCCACCGTCAACAAAGTGTCGGTGCGGTTCATCCTGTTCCTCGCGTCTTCGCTTATGCTCGTAGCGCTGACACTCCATGCGGCGATGGCGGTGTTTCGCTAACTCAGCCGAACAGGCGCGCCATCGAGCGTTCGAGCATCACCAGCTGCCACAAGGTGCGCCCGTGGTCGGCGCGTCCGCTGCGATGATCGTCGACGAGCCGTGCGATCGTCGCGGCGTTGAACCAGCCCGTCCCCGCGAGCACGCGCGATGACGCCAGCCGCGCCGCCTCATCCGCCAACGCCCCACGGAACCACGCGCTGATCGGCGTCACGAACCCCATCTTCGGCCGATACAGGATGTCCTTCGGGAGATAGCGCTCCATCGCCTTCTTGAGCAGCCACTTCCCCTGCCCGCCCCGCAGTCGCATCCCGGCGGGCAGCTTGGCGGCGAACCCGACCAGCCGATAATCGAGCAACGGCTCGCGCGCCTCGAGCCCGACCGCCATACTGGTGCGGTCGGCCTTGGTCAGGATGTCGCCGGGCAGCCAATGCTGGAAGTCGGCATATTGCGCGCGGTCGAGCGCGTCGCGCGCCGGCGCATCGCGCATCGATCGGACATAGCGATCCTCGGCGCGGTGCCCGCCAAGCGCGGCGCGCGCGGCATCGGTGAACAGCGCCGCGCGCAAGGCCGGGGTCGTCACCCCAACCGAACGGGCATAGCCCTCCGCGCCATCCTCGGCGAGCGCGAGCAGCGTCGTCTTGGCGCGCAGCGGTCGCGGCGCCCAATCGGCCTTGGGGTAATACCGCCCGAGCGTACCGAACACATTGCTGCGGACAGGCGCGGGCACCAGTCCGCGCACCCGCTCCTCGGCCGCCTGGAACTTGTAGCGTCGGTAGCCGGCAAACGCCTCGTCCGCCCCATCGCCCGACAGCGCGACCGTGACATCTTCGCGCGCCAGCTCGCACACCCGGTAGGTGGCAAGCGCCGAGGCATCGGCGAAGGGCTCGTCGAACGCGTGGACCAGCGTGTCGATCAGCGAGAAATCGTCCGCCGCGACGACGCGCTCGCGATGCTGCGTGGCGAAGCGCTGCGCGATCTGATCGGCGTATTTGCGCTCGTCGAGGCTGCTTTCGTCGAACCCGATCGTGCAGGTCCGCACCGCCCCGCGCGATGCCTCGGCCATCAGCGCGACCACCGCCGAACTATCGACCCCGCCCGACAGGAACGCGCCGAGCGCCACGTCCGACACCATCCGCGACGTCACGGCCTCGCGCAGCAGTGCGGTCAATTCCTCCTCAAGCACCTTGACCGATCCGGTCGCGCGCTTCGAGAAATCGACGTCCCACCAGCGCGCCGGCGCGCGCAGCGGCTTCCCGCGCTCGATCAGCAGAGAATGACCGGCCGGCAGCTTCTTCACCCCGGCGACCAAGCACGCGTCGTCCGGCACATAGCCGAACGCCAGATAATCCTCGACTGCGTGGATATCGGGCACGCGGCGCACCAGCGGATGCACAAGCAGCCCCTTCAACTCGGACGCGAACGCCACCGCGCCATCGGCCAGTTCGACATAATGGAGCGGCTTCACCCCCAGCCGATCGCGCGCGAGGAACAGGCACTGCCGCCGCGCATCGTGGAGCGCGAAGGCGAACATGCCGTTCAACCGGTCGAGCATCGCCGGCCCCCACGCCGCCCAGCCATGAAGCAGCACCTCGGTATCGCCCGCGGTGACGAACACCGCGCCCAGCGCCTGCAACTCGGCGCGCAACGCCGCGAAATTGTAGATCTCGCCATTGTAGGTGACGGTCAGCGCACCGTCTTGGCTCGCCATCGGCTGCGGCGAGCCCGCGACGTCGATGATCGACAGCCGGCGATGCCCGAGCCCGACGCCCGGCGCAGTCCACACGCCCGAGCCGTCGGGCCCGCGATGCGCCTGGGCATCGGCCATCGCCTGGATCCGCGCGGGATCGACCGGCTTCGGCGTCGACGGGTAGTAAAGCCCCGCAATGCCGCACATCAGCGCGGCATCCCGGCGGCGCGATCCGCGATGCGGTCGATCGGCCCGAGCTCCGCGATGAAGCGCGTCATCGCGGCGCGCGCGTCATGGCCCGGCAGCACTTCGGCTGACACGTGCACCGCCACCGCACGCTGCGGCCCGCCGATCAGCTTGGCTTTGAGCGTTTCCAGTTTCACGATCGGTCCCTTCGTCGTCACCACATCGCCGACGCGGTACCACGTTACGATCTGGCGTTCGACCGGCCCCGGCGCGCTGACGCGCAGGACGGAACCGCCCGCGAGATCGGGAAGATCCTCGACGCGCAGCCAGACATCGTCCTCGCGGATCGGCCCGACGCCGAACGCGACGATCTCCTTGCCCTCCTGCTGGCTGCCATAGACCGCGATCGCGAGATCGACCGCATCGCCCACCGCATCGGCATAGCGCCCGAACAGGAAATGGTCGGCGCCCGGATAATTGGGCGACCAGGCCGCGCGCGTGCTGGTCGGCACGCGGTGCCAGCCGGGCACTTCGGGAAGCGCGATCACGGCGGGCAACACCTGTGCCCGCCCCGCGATCGCGCTCGACCATAGCGGGAACACCGCCGCGATCGCCAGGACCAGCGCCGCCGCAACCAACACATCGAGCCGCCACCCGGGAACGGCCTGGAATCGCGCCGGATCGAACGCCGGTGCATCGGGCGCACGGTCGAACCAGCGCCAGCCGATCGCCAGCGTCGCCGCCATCACCAGCCCGAAGAAGATCCAGCCATAGACGATATGGTCGAACCCCGTCGCCGCCTCGACCGAGGTGTGATAAGCCGCGAAGATCGTTCCGAACGCGCGGACGCCATTGGCAAGCACGGGTACGATCACCGACACGAGCAGGAACAGCGCCCGCCTGCGCCACGCCACGAAGCAGACATTGGCGACGAGCGTGCCATAGGCGACCATCGCGATCACGAACTTTGCGCCCGAGCACGCCTCGGCGACCTCGAAATGGCCGTTGGGGATCGTGATCAGCACGCCATCGACCTGCGCGGGCACCCCGAACAGATGCAGCAGCGGCATCGTCAGCGCGACGGTCACGCGCTGGAGCGGCTCCTCGAGCCCTTCGCCGAACGGCACGAGGAAGAAGGCGTAGCCCAGCGGAAAGAGCAGCGCGCGGGCGACATTGGGACCGAGCAGCGTCACCGCCGCCCCCTGCAGCATCATGACGATCCCGAGATGCCGCGCGAGCGCGACCCCGCCGGCATCGCCGAACATCCAGCCCAGGCCGCCCAGCGCGACGATCGCCAGCCCCGGCGCCCAGGCGACCGGCGCGACCTGGGCGAGCTCGGCGCGGCGCTGCCACGCCAGCCAGGCGAGTACCGGCGTGATGAACAGGCAATGCCCGAAGGTCGTGCTTGTCCACCAGATCGTCGTCAGCGCAGCCACATCGGTTCGGAACAGCGCGAGCAGCGCGATCGCGACGATCGCGAGCACCGCCGACTGCCGCCGCCACAGCGGCGCAAAGCTCGCGCGCGCCGCGGCGGACGCCTGCGCGGGCATTGCGAGCGTCACCGCCTCAGGCCGCGGAACGGCGCGACGGCGCCTTGACGCTGATCCCCAGCAGCGCGTCGAGCGGCGCGAGCCGCGCCTCCCAGCTGTAGCGCGCCTGGACCTGCGCGCGCGCGGCGCGGCCCAGCTGCGCCGCCGCGGCCGGGTCGTCGAGCAAGGCGATCACCGCATCGGCGATCTCGCCGACGCTCTCGCCGACGCGCAGCGTATCGGCATGGTCGATTCCCTCCGCCGCGGCGCGCGAGGCGACGACCGGCCGCGCCATCGCCATCGCTTCAAGCACCTTGTTCTGGATCCCACGCGCGAGCTTGAGCGGCGCGACCACCACCGAAGCCGCGGCGAGCCAACCGCGGACGTCGGCGACTTCGCCGGTGACGATCACGCCCGGCTGCCTGGCGAGCGCCTTGACCGCCTCGCTCGGCGCGCGCCCGACGATCGCGAAATGGGCGTCGGGGAAGCGCACCCGGATGTGCGGGAAGATCGTCTCGACGAACCAGCTCACCGCCTCCACATTGGGGCGATAATCCATCTGGCCGGTGAAGACGATCAGCGCTTCGGTCGCCTCGATCCGCTTGAACGATGCGTCAGGCGAGAAGACTTCGGTATCGATGCCGTTCTCGACGACATGGACGCGCTCGGCTCCGCTGCGCTCGCGGAACAGCTGCGCCTCGGCTGCGCTGACGAACAGGCTGGCATCGGCGCGCGCGGCGATGCTGCGTTCATACTGGAACAGCAGATGGGCTTCGCGCTGCATCACCCACCCCATCGGACCGCGGCCGTCCTTCGCATAAGCGGCGAACTTGGCCGAATCCATATCGACGAAATCCATGATCACCTTCTGCCGCGGGCGTGCGGGCAAATATTGCGCCATCTGGCTCGAGAAGACGTAGATCGTGTCGATCGCATGGCGCGCGAGCAACGCCTCGACCGCACCGCGCAGCGACCGGCTGTCGAACGACGTCAGCGAGATCGGCTTGCGCGTCACCAGCGCCTCGATCGCCGCGCGCAGCCGCGACTTGGAGCGCCATATGATCGAGCGGTTGCCGGTGAGCTTGGCCAGCCCGCTCTTGCTGCGCAGATCGCGCGTGTCGTCGGCGAAGGCGATGAGATGCACACGGCTGCGAGCCGAAAGGTATTTGAGGATGTGGAAGCCGCGGATCTTGTCGCCGCGGTCGGGCGGATACGGCACGCGGTGGCCGAGAAACAGGATGTCGCCCATCAGCCGAGGCCGCGCGCGATATGCGGGCCGAGCTGGTTCGCGAGCCACAGCGGCAGCTTTTTCCACAGCTCGACCTTGCGCGAATAGCGCGGATCGAGCGGGTTGATCTCGCGCGCCTGGGTGCCGAGCGCAGCGCGCTTGGCATAGGGCAGCGGAACGCCTTCGAAGCCCCAGTTCTTCTTGAATGCCGCCGGCCCGGTCCCGGCCTTGGAACGCCCGAAATCGAAACGCGTGCAGCCGCGCGCGCGTGCGTGCGCCATCAGCGCGAAGTACATCCGGTCATTGGCGCGCAAGCCCCGCGCGGCGTGCGTCCCGCCGCCCCAATAGGGATAGACCGTCCCGTTGAAATACAGGCTGAGCACTGCTGCGACCGGTTGCCCGTTTGCGCGCACGGTAAGGATATCGGCATCTTCTCCGAACTGGTCGAGCACCGAGTGGAACAGCCGCTTGGGGAAGACCGGCGTCCCGAGGTTGCGCACCGATTCGGCATAGACCGCATAATGTGCCGCTCGGTCGGCCGGCGCGCGGCCGATAGAGATTTCGAGATCGGCATCAAGCGCCTTGCGCAGCTCGGCGCGCTGCTTGCGCGGTATCGCGAGCAGTTCGTCGGAATCGCTCGCCGCGAGGTCGCGCGCGAAGCCGAGATAGGTGGTGGTATCGACCTGCCAGCGCTCGACCGGGATCGGACCGCCGCGCAGTTCGAGCGTCGGGCAGCCGAGCCGTTCGGCCAGCGCCCAGGCAGCGCTCGCGAGCGCGGGCACGACCGCTTGGTCGGTCGCGAGAACGCCGCCGCCGACCGCGAAGCCGTTCGACACCAGCGCCTTGCCGAACAAGGGCGAGCGCACCTCGGTCAAAGGCAACATCCCGACGAGCGAACCGTCGGCATGTTCGGCGATCAAGGTATGGCTGGTCTGCCCGCAGCCCCGCGCTACGCCGATGCTCCAGGCAGGGAGATGAAACGGCGTCGCCGCGGCCTGCGCGCGCACGAAGGCATCGAGCCGGATGCGCTCGTCGCTTGCGCGTATGTCGACCGCGCGGACGCCGATCGGCGCCGCGAGCAACGGCGCGGTCACGCGACCGGCTCGCGCTCGCGCGCCGGGAGGTCGAGCGCAGCGACGACTGCGTCCATCCGGCCCCAGTCATGCCGGCTGATCAGCCCGCGCAGCTTGCCCGCCATCGCGCCGAGCCGGCTGTAATGCCGCAGCTTCGATTTCGCCGGCGCATTGGCGACGCGCGGCTGGCCGGGATCGATTTCCCAGGGATGGAAATAGAAGATCGCCGGCTGCCGTTCGCGGCTGACCTGCCGCACAGCATAATCGGTGAGCGCCGCCGGGAAGAGCCGGAAGAAGCCCCCGCCGGTCGCCATCCGGCGCGCGCCGAATTCGGCGACCGTCACCGGCACCTCGATCAGCGCCGAATCGGCGAGCGGGCGGAAGGCGTAGCGCGAGGCTTCGGGCCAGCCATAATGATCGTGCTTGAGCGGCGCGACGCTCGACGAATAGGCATAGCCTTCTTCGGCGAGGACTTCATACGCCCATGGCGTGCGCGCATCGATCGAGAAGCTCGGCGCGCGATAGCCGGTGACCGCAACACCGGCCGCATCCTCGAGCGCAGCGCGCGCGCGCGCGATGTCGGCGCGGAAGCGCGCGGCATCGAGCGTGAAGACGCGGTCATGGTCCCAGCCATGGCTCGCCACTTCGTGCCCGTGTTCGACGATCCGGCGGATCAGCGCGGGATAGCGCGCCGCGACCCAGCCGAGCGTGAAGAAGGTCGCCTTGACGCCGCTTTCGCCGAACAAGGCGAGCACGGCATCGGTATTCCGCTCGACGCGCGGCGTGAGTGAATCCCAGTCCTGCTTGGCGATCACCTTTTCGAACGCGCCGACCTGGAACCAGTCCTCGATATCGACCGTCAGCGCGTGGCGCATCGCTTCATCCCTCGCCATGCGGCATTGCGAGCCCGGGCACCTGCCCCGACTCGGCCCAATCGACGAGCAGCTTTAGCACGCGCCGGAGCGCGAGGTCATGCTCGTCGACACGCGCGGTGAGCGCGGCGATCTGTTCAGCCAAGTCGGAAGTGGGCTCATTATGGACCGGCTCGCCGAGCGCTTCGTGTGTTTCCGACGTCCAGACCGCGTCCTCGATCGGCGTGTTCCAACCGCTATCGTGCGCGGGCGCTTCGTCGACGTGTTCGACGACTGCATCCGGAACGGGCTTGCTGACCGCGAGCACGACCGGATCAGGCGCGTGCAGCGTTTCGGTTTCTTCCCGGCGCTCGACCGTCGGCTCGACATCGACCTCGGGCTCAGCCTCAGCCTCAGCTTCAGCGTCTGGCTCAGGTTCGGGTTCCGGCTCCGGGTCCGGTTCGGGTTCGTCCGCGAACGCAGGCTCGGGTTCGGACTCGAACGCAGCGACCGGTTCCGAATGCGGCACGGCCGGCGTGTCCGGTTCGGGCACGAAGCCTGCCACGGGTTCGATCTCGGGCTGCCGCGCCGGCACCGCCGAGCGCTCGGGGATCGCGATCGGCTTCACCCCGGGCATGTCGCCCGCGATATCGGCGAGCACGGTCGCCACCGCATGCGCGTCGATCGTGTCGAGCTGCTCGATCGCGGCATAGAGCAGTACGCGCCCCGCCAATTGATTGAGCCGGCGCGGCACGCCGTCGGTGCCTTCGTAGAAGGCGTCATAGGCGTCGTCGGTGAAGCCCGGTCGCCCGGTCCACCCCGCGACGCCGAGACGGTGCCGCATATAGGGCTCGACCTCGTCGCGCTCCATCGGGTCGAGATGGTGCACCGCGATGACGCGCTGGCGGAGCTGTTCGAGCCGGTCCGACCCGTGCAGTCGCTCACGGAACTCGGGCTGGCCGAGCAGGAAGATCTGCAGCAGCGCATGGCTGCCGGTCTGGAAGTTCGAGAGCATGCGCAGCTCTTCGAGGCTCGACACCGGCAGCGCCTGCGCTTCGTCGACGATCAGCAGCGTGCGGCGCCCGGCGCGTGCCGTCGCGCGCAGCCCGCGCTCGATCGCGACGAGCAGTTGCGACTTGGTCAGACCGTCGCTGTCGATCTCGAGCCCGCCCGCGACGATCCGCAGCAGGTCCTCCGCCTCGATCTGGGTCGAGACGATCTTGATGACGTGGAGCCGGGTCGCATCGACCGTGTCCATCAGATGGCCGACCAGCGTCGTCTTGCCCGCGCCGACATCGCCGGTGATGACGATGAAGCCCTCGCCCTGCGCCAGGCCATAGCCGAGATACGCCATCGCCTTGCGATGCGTCGCGGTCTCGAACCAGAAACGCGGGTCGGGCGTCAGCTGAAACGGGCGACCGCGCAATCCATAATAGTCTTCGTACATGCTGCTATCCCCGCAACGACAGTTATCCGTCCATGCGTTTCAGAATTGATACCGTACACCCACTTGCCCCGTCGCCGAAAGCTGGTCGGCGGCACCGCTTTGGCTGAACGAATACAGGCCCGCCGAGGCACTCGTGCCGATCCGACCGAAATTGTGATAATAGAGCGCGGTCGCCGCAGCGCTGGTGACACCCGAAGCATCCGGGATCCCGCTGTCGTAATAATTGTAGATCAGCGTGCCGTTGATTCCCGAGACGCGCGTCAGCGGCACATTGGCGAAGGCCTGCGCATAATAGCTCTGGTCGCTCACGCCGTTGATCGTGAAGGCCGCATTGGTCTGATCGGGCGCGAGGAAGCGGCGGTTCGAATAGCCCGCGCCGACGCCGAGATTGAGCTTGCCGCGCGTCGCCGAGATCACCGCGTCGATGCCGCGCGCGCGGTACGCCGAGGTCGAGATCGACTGGAACACGCCGTTGAGGCACCCACCCGCCCCCGCGCCCGCAGCGCCGAAGGTGCAGCCGCTATATTGCTGGGTGAAGGCGGTGCGCTGCTCGAGGAACGAGGTCGGTAGGCCCGCTAGGCTGTTGCGCAACTGGCCGCCAAAGGTCTCGACCGCGTCATAGACGTCGGCGTTGAACGACACCGAGCGTGTCGCGGCGTAGGTGAGCGTGCCGTAATAGGTCATCCCGCCATAGCGCCGCCCGACATGCGCCTGCAGCGTGGTGCGCGACGACGGGCGCCAGATCACGCCCGCGTCGTAGATCAGGCCGTCGGTTTCGTAGGCGATGCGCTGCGGCGAGGCCGGGTCGGTCTTGAAGCGGCCGTTGCGATCGACCACCGGCACGCCATTGGCGTCGAGCAACGCGTCGCGCTGCTTCACCTGCAAATTCTCGTATCCCACGCCCGCGGTGAGCGCGACCGTCGGCGCGACCGGCGCGACGAGATCGGCGCGGACGACCTTGTCCTCGAACTTCTGGTCGAGCTGGTTCGCGGTCTCGCGGTCGTATGCCGCGGAGACGTTGAGCCCGACGGGCAGCACCGTGCCCGGCTTCACGCCAGCGCTGACGTTTACGGTATGGCTCTGCGAGCTGTCGAACGTATCGAGGCGCGGGCTCCCCGCCGCGACGCCGGTGTTCCCCGGCGATCCCGCCTTGGTATAGCCGTAGCGATAGCTCGCCGCGACGCCGACCGGGCCGACATGCGCAGCATAGCTCGGCCCGACATAGCCCGAGAAGACCTGGCTGATATTGTCGCGCTGACCGACCTGCGCGATCGGTGCGGCGCCGCGGATATCCGTCCGCGTCTGCGTCGCGATCGCGCCGGCCTCAATGCTGAGATTGGGCGCGACGCTGATGCTGCCGCGTGCGAGGCCATTGTGCAGATCATCGTCGCCGACGCGCTTGGCGTAGGAAAAATGCCGCTCGTAGCGATAGCTCACCTGGAGCTGCGTGCGCGGCGTCTGGACCGACGCCTCGACCCCGCCAGCGACCGTCGTATAGGTCAGCACATCGTCGTTCTTGAGGTCGGCGGTCACGATCTGCCCGACCTCGATATAGGGCGAGATGCGGCTTCGGCGCTGGGCGTCCTGCGCCTGGGCGGGCGCAGCGACGAGCAAGGCGGTCAGCCCGGTCCCGAGCAGCAGAGCAGTGGAGCGGATGCGGCACATCATGACGCGTCTTCCTGTTGGCCATAATAGCTGCCGAACCGCCGCCCTCCGGGGGCGAACGATACGGCGTTGAGAAGGAGCTGGATCTCTTCGCAGCCGTCGAGCAGGTCGACGGCTTCGCGCAGATCGCCCTCGCTGGTGCGATCGGCACGCACGACGAGCATCACTTGCCCGGCGTGATGCGCAAGCGCGGCGGCAGGCGATGCCGCGAGTACGGGCGGCGAATCGAAGATCAGCACGCGCCGCGGATCGGCGGCGAGCAATTCGGCGATCAGTTCGCCGGTGCGCGCGCTGGCGACGAGCTCGGTGTCGGCGTTCGACTTGGTACCGCACGGCAGCAGGCTGAGATGCGGGATGTCGGTGCGCACGATGCAGCTCTCGACCTCGACCTGCGGATCGGCGAGCGCGTCGAGCAGCCCCCGCCCCTCGCTCAAGCCCAGCCGCGTCATCACGTCGGGCTTTGCGAAATCGGCGTCGATCAGCAGCACCTCGAGATCGCGCTCGGCCGCCATCGAGATGGCGAGGTTGAGCGCGCAATAGGTCTTGCCGTCGTCGGGCTGCGCCGAGGCGACGAGGATCGTCCGCGAAAGGTCGCCCGCGCGGACGCGCACCCCGCGCGCGGTCGTCGACAGCTGGCGCTTCACCAGCCGGAATTCCTCGACCAGCGCGCCGATCGGCGCCCCGGGCACGAGCATCCCGCGCTCGGCGAGCAGCGCGCGATCGATCTTCGCCTCGGTGCCAGGCCGGGGCAAGGCGCGCGGCGCGGCGACCGGTCGCGGCTTCGGCGTGGGCGGGACAGCCGGTGCGACGGGCGCAGTCGGTGTAGCGACCGGCGGTTCGGCGGGCACATCGTCGAGCGGCCGGATCCGGTCGTTGAAATCGTAGCGGCTCGCCGCCTGTTCGAGCAGCGATGGGCGCTTGCGTGGGGTTGGACCGCTCATGCCGCCAATCCCCTTTGAAGCATCTCGACCCCGAGCAACCCGATATAGGCCGCGCCGAGCGCGCCTGCGCCGCCGGCAAAGTAAGCGAGCATCCGCCGCCGGTGCGCGATCTGCGCCTTGGTCACCATCGCGCCGATCGAGCCGATCACCGGCAGGCCGGTGGCTTTCTCGAGCCGACCCGCGGTCGCGAAGGTCGTCTTGAACTGCGCGAGCCCGAACGCGACCGCGACCCCCGCACCGATCGCGAGGATCAGCACGCCGGTCAGCAGCAACGGGCGGTTGGGCGCTGCGGGCACGCGTGGCGCGGTCGGCGGGTCGATCACGCTGAACTTGATCGAATCGGTCTGGCTCTGCGCCTGGCCGCGCAGCTTGATCGCTTCGCGATCGGCGAGCAGCTTGGCGTAGCCGTCCTTCATCACCTGATAATCGTTGTCGATCTGCGATTGCTGCGCGGCGACCGCGGGGTCCCCTGCAAGCTTGCCGTTGATCGCATCGAGGTCATGCTGAAGCTGTGCCTTCCGCGCGGTCAGCGCAGCGACCTGCGCCTGCTTGTCGGCCTGGATCGAGCGCAGCCCGAGATAGGCCGGGTTCGACGCGGACGCCGCACCGCCACCGCCGACCATCGGCTCGTTCCGTGCCGCCGCCTGCGCCGAAGCGAGCTGACTGCGCAGCGCGACGACGTCGGGGTGGTTCTCGGTATAGCCGCGCGCGCGCGCATCGGCGAGCTGGCCCTGGATCGCATTGAGCCGTGCGCGCGCAGGGCCGGCACTCGCCGCGCTTCCGGCCGCGCCGGGGATATTCGCAGGCGTGCCCGCCATCTGGCCGCTGACCACCGACAGCGCCGACTGCGCGGCCGCAAGATCGCTGTCGACCTGCGCCATCGCGGTGCGCGCCGCGCCCATCCGATCGGTGAGCGAGCCCGAGCCCGGCAGACTGCCGAGATAGCGGTTCTGGAAATCGGCGCGCTTGGCGTCGGCGTCGGCGATCTGCTTCTGGCGCTGCTCGAGCTGCGCATCGAGGAACTTGAGGCTAGACGTCGTCTCGTCGCGATCACCCGAGAGGTTCTGTTCGACGAACAGGTCGATCAGCTTCTGGACGATCTGCGCGGACACCTTGGGGCTCGATGCGCTCGCGACGATCTCGAACAGATTGTCCTGCTGCGCGGTGATCTTGATCGCCTTCGACAGCGTGTTGACGCGGTCGGCGACGTCGCGATCGGTCTTTACCGTGTTCGCAAGATCGGTGCCGCGGACGACCTTCTCGAGGTTAACCGCAGATGTCAGCGTCTGGCGGATCGTATCAACGTCCTTCTGCTGGTCAGCGGCGGTGATCCCCACCGCGCTCGGCAGGATCGTGTTGAGCTGGACGAAGACGCGCGCGCGCGCCTCATAGCTGTTGTGCAACTGCGCGACGACAGCCCAGCCGAGCACGGCGACACCCCAGGCGACGCCGAGCGCTACCCAGCGCCGCATCCACATGGTGTGCAGCAGGATCTGCACTTCGGTGATAAAACCACTCATCTGCCAGCGGACCCTAGAACATGCTCTCGGGGATGATGATCACATCGCCCGGTTCGAGCCGCACGTTCGCGCGGCTGTCGCCGTCCTTGAGCAAGCGCGACAGCTTGAGGTTGTATTCGACCTGCTTGCCGGTCTCGCGGTTGTAGCGGACGAGCTTGGCGCGGTTGCCCGCGGCATATTGGCTTAAGCCGCCGACCGAGATCATCGCGTCGAGCAACGTCATGTTCGCGCGGTACGGGATCGAGGCGGGCTTGGCGGTCGCGCCGACGATGCGGATCTGCTGGCTGAAGGTGCCCGAGAAGTTCTCGACGATCACCGAGACGATCGGATCCTTGATATATTCGCCGAGCGCGATCTTCATGTCGTCGGCGAGCATTCGCGGCGTCTTGCCGACCGCGGGCATGTCGCTGATCAGCGGCGTGGTGATCCGGCCGTCCGGGCGCACCTGCACCTTCGACGAGAGCTCGGGGTTGCGCCACACGAAGATGTTGAGCTGGTCGAGCGGGCCGATGATATATTCCTCGCCCGGCTGCTCCTGCCCCGCGACGAAGGCGGCCTGCGGCAATTCGGGACGGCTCGCGGTCGTGCAGCCGGCCAGCGCGAGCGCGCTCGTACCGACGCCCAGAACCGCGCGAACTGACTTCGAAAAACGCTGCATGCATACCTCCCGCCGACTGTGCTGCCGACCCGCGTCACGTCTGACCCGGATGAGCAAGCTACGGCTATTGCGCAGATATGGTGCGAAAGGGGTGAATATACCGTTAGGAATGCCCGGCCAGCAATTCGCGCGGATAGGAATGCCCGAGAAACGCCGTCGGGCTCGCCGTCAGGCCATACGCGCCGGCCATGAACACCGCAACCAGATCCCCCGTTTGCGCGATCGGGAGCGTGACGCGGTCGGCAAGGCGATCGAGCGGGGTGCACAGCGGGCCGACGACGCTGACCGTCTCCGTCGCCGTATCGGCGGAGGCGGTTGCGATGCTCACCGGATAGTTGCGTCTGACCACCGTACCCAGATTGCCCGTCGCGGCGAGTTGATGATGTAGCCCGCCGTCGACGACTAGGAAGGTCTCGCCGCGACTTTCCTTCCGATCGATCACGCGCGTGAGATAGACCCCTGCCTCACCGACGAGCCAGCGCCCGAGCTCGATCGCGAAACGTGTATCGCCGAGTGCCGGGCTGCGGTTGGCGCGCGTTTCGCGCAACGCCTCGCCGATCGCAGCGAGATCGAGCGGTACTTCGCCGGGGAAATAGGGAATGCCGAAGCCCCCGCCGAGATTGACCAGAGGCGGCATGACGCCGATCTGCTCGGCGAGACGTCCGGCGAGCGCCATCGTCGCCGCCTGCGTCTCGATGATCGCCCCTGCGTCGAGTGCCTGCGAACCTGCGAAGATGTGCAAGCCCCGCCAGTCCGCCCCCGCCGCGATCACGTCGCGCGCGACCGTTGCCGCGCGATCGGCATCGATCCCGAACGGCGATGCGCGCCCACCCATCCGCATCCCCGATCCGCGCAGCTCGATCTCGGGGTTGACGCGGATCGCGAGGCGCGGCGTGACACCGATCCGGTCGGCAATGCCGAGCGCGCGGGTCGCCTCGCTCGCCGACTCGAGATTGATCGTAATGCCGGCTTCGATCGCCGCGGTCAGCTCGTCGTCGCGTTTGCCGGGGCCGGCGAAGCTGATCGTCGCGGGCGGCTTTTCCGCCGCAAGCGCCATCGTCAGTTCGCCCCCCGAAGCGATGTCGAAGCCGTCGACCAGCGGCGCCATCGCCGCAAGCAAGGGTGCGAACGGATTGGCCTTGATCGCATAATGCAGGTCGATGCCACCAAAGGCGGCGCGAAACCGCGCGATCCGAGCGGCGACCACCGCCATGTCATAGACGAACAGCGGCGTATCGCCCGCCGCCGCAACCCAATCCTCGGCAGTGCGGCCGGCGATCGCAAGTGGTTGGGTCGCAAAGTCGGTTGGAATCGCGCCCATCGGTTTCATGTCGTCAGTTCCGCTTTGATCGCTGCCCGGTCGAGCTTGCCATTGGCGTTGCGCGGGAGCTCGACCCGCCACTCGTAGCGGCTGGGCTGCTGAAAGCTCGGCAGATCGCGCCGCAAGCGCGTGCGCAAGTCCGCCTCGCGCGTACCGTCGCCGCGCGCGACCACGACGATCGCCTGGCCGAGCCGCGGATCGGGGACGCCGAGCGCGACGGCCTCGACCGTCTCGCCACCCGCCACGACCGCTTCCTCGATCTCGGTCGGGCTGATGCGATTGCCCGCACTCTTGATCATCTCGTCGTCGCGCCCGACGAAACGCAACAAACCATCGGCATCCGTCACGACGGTGTCGCCCGACCAGACCGCCATACCGCCGGATTGCGACCAGGCGGGCGCAGGCCGGAAGCGCTGTGCGCTGCGTTCGGCATCGCGCCAATAGCCCTGCGCGACCAACGGCCCGGCATGGACGAGTTCGCCCGGCTCACCCGCTGCTGCTCGCGTACCATCGGGGCGCACGATCATCACCTCGGCGAACGGGATCGCGCGGCCGATCGATTCGGGGTGCGCGGCGACCAGATCGGGGGCGAGATAGGTCGAGCGGAACGCCTCGGTGAGGCCATACATTGGGTAGATATCGGCCCGCGGGAAGGTCGCCCGCAATCCGGCGATGAGCGGTGCGGTCAACGCGCCGCCGGAATTGGTAAGCCGTTTCAAGCAGCTTGCCACGGCATCCGGCCATTGGCTCTCAAGCAGTTGCAGCCAGAGCGGCGGTACGCCCGCAAGCGTCGTCGCACCGACGCGCTCGACCGCCTTCACCACGTCGCGCGGCGTCAGATAGTCGAGCGGGGCATAGCGCGCGCCCGCAGCCCAGGTCGAGAACAGCTGGTTCTGGCCGTAATCGAAGCTCAACGGCAAGACGCCGAGTACCCGGTCATCGGGGGTGAGTTTGAGATAATGTGCGACGCTGACCGCCCCAAGCCAGAGGTTGGCATGGCTGAGCATCACGCCCTTGGGACGTCCGGTCGACCCCGACGTATAGAGGATCGCGGCCAGCGTATCGGGGGCGCTGCGCGATGGCGGGGTTCGCGCCGTCGCGCTAACGTCTTCTTCGAGGAACAGCGTGCATCCCGCTGGAATATCGCCATTTTCTACCGTGTCCCGCCTGCCTGCCTGCGTCACGAGTCCCGCAGCGCCGCTGTCGGCGAGGATATAGGCGACCTGCGCCCGCTTGAGCATCGGGTTGACCGGCACGTGCACCAAACCCGCGCGCGGCGCCGCCATGGGTAGCACGCATGCGAGGCGAGTCTTGGGCAACCAGCTCGCGACACGCGCGCCGATGGGATAGCCTTGCGCCGTCAGCCATGCCGCCACTTCGCCAGTAAGCCGCTCGAGACCGTCGAAATCGAGCGTCCCCGCGCGGTCGACCAACGCCGCCGCATCGCCGCGTCCGCATGCCGGCAGCGTATCGATGGGACGTGGCATAGGATCAAGCGCGCGCATGCCCCCTGATAGCGCGCGTGCTACGGCTGTGAAGGGCCTGCTCTTGGCATCGACCGGCCCAGTCTCTATCGCGGTGCAACATAACGGCTGAAACCGGGGTCCTTGTGCTTCCAGATAATTACGACCAAATCGATTCGACCGTCCGCGCGACGCTGCGCGACGTGCTCGGGCTCAGCGAGGCGCGCGCCGCGTCGCTCACCGCTGACACCGCGCTGTTCGGCGCGATGCCCGAGCTCGATTCGATGGCGGTCGCCGGGCTGCTGACCGAGATCGAGGAGCGGCTCGGCATCCTGATCGAGGATGACGAGGTCGATGGCGAGATGCTCGAAAGCTATGGCAGCCTCGTCCGCTTCGCCGCGGCCAAGACGCCGCGATGACGGCTGCGGCTTGATCGACTCATACGAAACGCGTGGCGGCCGCGAGGCCATGCTGCGTTTCGGACCGGCGGACGGGCCGGTCGCGGTGGTCGCTCTGCCGCTGTTCGAGGAGGCGAATCGCGTACGTGCCTTCGCCGTGGCGATCTGTCGCGCGCTGGCGCGGCGCAGCATCGGCAGCATGCTTCCCGACGTACCGGGTCAGGGGGAGAGCCTCGTTCCGCTCGAAGCATGCGGTATGGTCGATTTCAGCGAGGGCTTGGCGGACGCAATCGCGCAGGAGCACGCCGGCGGCCGCGCGTGCTATGGCGTTGCCATCCGGAGCGGCGCGCTGATCGCCAAAAGCACGCGACTGCGCGGTCGCTGGCATCTCTCGCCGCAGGATGGTCCGAGCTTGTCGCGGGAGCTTTACCGAATTCGGCAAGGCGCCGGTCGACCGGACGCGACGCATGACGAACGCGAAGCTACCGAAAGCAAGGCGCACCTCGAGATCGCAGGCAACCGGATCGCGCGCGATCTGCTGACCGACCTCTCGGATCACACCGTTTGGACCACCGCGGATGGCGGGTTTGTACGCACGGTGCGGCTTGAGACCGACGCCCTACCGGCGGATCGCCATGTGCCGGGCCCACCGTTGTGGCGGCGCGCCGAGCCCGACACCGACGCGGCGCTTGCCGCACTGCTGGCTGACGACATCGCCGACTGGATCACCCGATGCGAAGCGTGATCCGTTTTTCCTGCTCCGACGACACGCTGTATGGAACACTCGACTCGGCGCCGGGCACAACCGGGCTGCTGATCGTTTCTGGCGGCAGCGAAATCCGGATCGGCGCGCATCGTGGGATGGCCTTGCTTGCGCAGCGGCTTGCTGCGCGGGGTATCCCGGTCCTGCGCTTCGACCGGCGGGGGGTTGGCGACTCGACCGGGATCAATGGGGGTTTCTTGACGTCGGGTCCCGACATCGCCTGCGCGGCAGCGACGTTCCGCGCCGAGACGGGGATCGACCGGCTCGTAGGCTTCGGCAATTGCGACGCCGCGACCGCGCTCGCCTTGTTCGGCGCGGCGGCGGGGATCGATCGGCTGATCCTCGCCAATCCCTGGGTGATCGAGCAGCCCGACGAGCTCCCCCCGGCCGCAGCGATTCGCGCGCGCTACGCGGAAAAGCTCAAAGATCCCCGCGAATGGCGCCGGCTGGTCCGCGGCAGTGTAAACTTCAGCAAGCTCGCCAAAGGCTTGGCGAAGGTTGTGCAGACCAAGGTCGAGGTCGCCGACAGCCTCGCAAACCGGCTTCACGCCGCCTTGGCCGCGCGCGAGCGGGACACGACCATCCTGCTTGCCGCCCGCGATAATACCGCGATCGCGTTCCGTGAGACTTGGGATGGCCCGGTCGCGCTGTGCGACACCGACAGTCACAGCTTCGCGCACCCCGCCGATGCGGCGTGGCTCGAAGCGCAGATCGTCGCAGCACTTCTGCGCGGCTAGCGCGCACACCCCGCTAGCGGGGTGGAGAAAGCGCCAAACCCTATTCCGCCGCCTCGGCCAGCTCGAACTCGGCCTCCGCAAGGAAGCGCTCGGCATCGAGTGCCGCCATGCACCCCGTCCCCGCCGCGGTCACCGCCTGTCGGTACACCTTGTCCATCACGTCGCCGCAGGCGAAGACCCCCGGTACGCTGGTACGCGTCGAGCCTGTCTCGACCCACAGATAATGGTCCTCGTCGAGCTTCAAATGCCCGCGGAACAGCTCGGTCGCGGGATGATGCCCGATCGCGACGAAGCCGCCCTCGGTATCGAGCCGCGACTTCTCGCCCGTCACCGTATCGACGAGATCGATCGCGACGAGCCCGGCCGTCCCGCCGCCATCGACGAACTGGTCGACTTCCTTGTTCCACAGCACCGTCACGCCCTTGTGCGCGAACAGCCGCTCCTGGAGGATGCGCTCGGCGCGGAGCGAGCCGCGGCGGTGGATCAGCGTCACGTCGGGTGAATGGTTGGTGAGGTACAAGGCTTCTTCAACCGCGGTGTTGCCGCCGCCGATCACCGCGACCTTCTTCCCCCGATAGAAGAAGCCGTCGCAGGTCGCGCACGCGCTGACGCCCTTGCCCTTCAACGCGTCCTCGCTGTCGAGCCCGAGCCATTTGGCTTGTGCGCCCGTCGCGATGATCAGCACGTCGCCTTCATACACGTCACCGCTGTCGCCGGTCAGCCGGAACGGACGCTGCGTCAGGTCGACCGCAACGATCGTGTCGTACATCAGCGTCGTGCCGACATGCTCGGCCTGTTTCTGCATCTGCTCCATCAGCCAGGGGCCCTGGATGACGTCGGCGAAACCGGGATAGTTCTCGACATCGGTCGTCGTCATCAACTGCCCGCCGGGCTGGATGCCCTGAACGAGGATCGGCTTCATCCCGGCGCGCGCGCCGTAAATGGCGGCTGATAGACCCGCCGGGCCCGAGCCGAGAATCAGCATACGCGTGTGATGGGTGGTCATGATGGCTTTCGTCCTGTCGGACCGCCGCCTCTAGGGGAGCGACGGACCGGCCAATGAGATGGGAGTTCGCCGACCGCGCGCAAGGGCGCGCGGTGGGCGATCAGGCTGGCATGCGATACAAGCCGCACAGCTTGTTGCCCGCAGGATCGCGGAGATAGGCGAGATACAGCTTGGCGACACCGGCGTCGCGGACGCCGGGATCGTCCTCGACTGCGGTGCCGCCCGCGGCGATGCCGGCGGCATGCCAGGCGTCGACCTGCTCGGGCGAGGTCGCGGCAAAGCCGATCGTGCCGCCATTGGCATGGCAGGCCGGTGCCCCGTCGATCGGCTTGGTCACCATAAAGCGGCCGCCGGCGTGATCATAGACGAGCCAGCCATTGCTCTCGATCGCCGGCTTGGCGCCAAGCGCGCCGAGCGTCGCGTCGTAAAAGGCGCGCGAGGCCTCGAGATCGTTCGATCCGACCATGACATGGCTGAACATGGGATACTCCGTAGGTTGGCCGCGCGTCGTGCCGCGCTATCGTGCGCGGCTAGCGTATTTGACACGGTCACGGAAGATACGGCGTGTGGCCCAGTCGCGTTGCGTGATCGCGCACAGCGCGTCGCGCCAACGCGCTTGTCGCGACGCCGCCCATCGCCGTATCTCCAATGCCCCTGAAGGAACGCCGATCGCTTATGCTCAGTCCGCTCGAACAGGTCAGCATCAACCTTGCCGCCGCGCGCGCGTTGCGGGCTGAGGCGATGCCGTACCGCGCCATCGGACGCCGCTTGGGGCTGACGACGAGCCAGCTCGGCCATATTCGCCGTACCCTCAAGCGCGAGAAGGCCGGGCAGACGCGGTTGCAGACGACGATGCCGGGGGCAACCGCGCGCGATCTGCCGGTCGGCCGATCAGCGCTGCCCGCGGGGTTGCGCAACATTTTGATGCGCGCCGGATATCGCACGCTAGGCGCGCTCGCCGATCGAATCGCCGACCCCGACCAGTCCGGACTCGAGTCGATCCCAGGTGTCGGACCGTTCCGGACGCGATTGATCTGTGCCGTTTTGGACCAATTCGGTCTTAACGCTGGTCCCGCGGATTTGCGGGGCGAGATCGAAAAGCTGTTCCCCGAATTGCGCGACTAGGGTTTTGCTCGGGGAAGCGATGCCGCGGACCTCGGTTGCAAAACCGCGTGGGTCGCCTTCGTCAGGATTCTGGCTTTGACCATGATAAATCAAAGTTGGACGACTCCACGTCGGTCATTACGGGTATCGCGGAGCAGACCGATAGCGGCAGAATCTATAATCGTTTTGCGAATGTGATCCAGTATTGCAACGCCTTGTTCGCCGCTGTTCCGCCCCGCCAACGGCATCGCCTACATCCTCCCCGAAACGCCGGCCTTCGGCAGCCTGATCACGCATATCGAGACCCACCCGCACCCGCGATGACCCGTGCGGTCCGTAGCGCGTGCGGTACAGTCGGCTGGAGCCATTCGGCGCGTCATGCTTTAATGCTGGCCGCCTCCCTACGACCCGCGGGCGGCCCGGAAGGACTTCTCCATGCGTTACAATAAACTCGGCCGCACCGGTCTGTTCGTCTCGGAACTGTGCCTCGGCACGATGACCTTCGGCGGCGGCGACGACATGTGGGGCAAGATCGGCCAGCTCGGCCAGGACGAGGCCGATGCGCTGCTCCGCGGCGCGATCGATGGCGGGATCAACTTTATCGACACCGCCAACGTCTATTCCAACGGCCGCTCGGAAGAGATCACCGGCCAGGCGATCCGCAACCTCGGGCTCAAGCGCGAAGAGATCGTCGTTGCGACCAAGGCGTTCGGCGAGATGGGGGCGGGCCCCAACGCGCGCGGCGCCTCGCGCTATCATTTGATCGATGCGTGCAAGGCGAGCCTCAAGCGGCTCCAGCTCGACCATATCGATCTCTACCAGATCCACGGGTTCGACCCCGCCACGCCGATCGAGGAGACGCTGCGCGCGCTCGATACGCTCGTCCAGCACGGCCATGTGCGCTATATCGGCGTGTCGAACTGGGCCGCGTGGCAGATCGTCAAGGCGCTCGGCATTTCCGAGCGGCTCGGGCTGCATCGCTTCGCCTCGCTCCAGGCCTATTACACGATCGCCAGCCGCGATCTCGAGCGCGAGATCGTGCCGATGCTCGACTCCGAGGAGGTCGGGCTGATGGTGTGGAGCCCGCTCGCCGGCGGCTTCCTATCGGGCAAGTACGACCGCGCCGACGAGAGCAAGACCGACGGCCGCCGCGCACAGTTCGATTTCCCGCCGATCGACAAGGATCGCGGTTATGCGATCATCGATGTGATGCGCCCGATCGCTGAGGCGCACGGCGTTTCGGTGGCGCAGGTGGCGCTCGCCTGGCTGCTCCACCAGAAGGCGGTGTCGAGCGTGATCGTCGGCGCCAAGCGGCCCGACCAGCTGACCGATAATCTCGCCGCGATCAAGGTCGAGCTTTCGGCCGACGCTCTCGCCAAGCTCGGCGAAGCAAGCGCTTTGCCTGCTGAATATCCCGGCTGGATGTTCGAGCGTCAGGGCGAATATCGCCGCGCGCTGCTTGATAAGATGCGCTGACGCCCGCGCCCGGTTCGCCTTTGCGGGCGGGCCGCTCATTGGCCCCCACCCGTCACCCCGGGCTTGTCCCGGGGCCCACCGTGCCGCGAACGCTGCCGGAGTCATCGCGCACATCGTGGTAGACCCCGGGACAAGCCCGGGGTGACAAAGTGGGATATCGGACAAACGCCAGCACATAAAAGGATGGTAGCGAAGGATCGCTACCCACGTAATCACCCGGTGCGCTCCATCATGACCTGAGCCCGGGTCCACGCAGACGGCCGTTTGCCGTCCCAAGCTTTCCAACAGGCCCCCCGTAGCGGGTCGATCGACCAGCTACCTCATCCGCACGTCCGACGTCGAAGCGAACGCGCTTCTGGCGGCGGTTTCGTGCGTCCCGCGAATTCGTGCCCGGGGGCCGAACGATGGCTACTGCCAAAGACCTATCTACCGCCGCTTCATCACCAAGCCTTGCCGCGGCGAACGCCGGCCGCGTCCAGCGCCAGAAGGTGCGAGGCCTAGTCCATAGCCTCGGCTTCAGCTTTACGGGCAAGCGCCGCGGCAGCTGCGCGGTTCTGGCTCACAGCCGCCTGGCTGGCGAGGCCGAGCTGCGCGGCTGGCGGCATCACAACGTCTTCCCGCGGGTCGAGAAAGAGACACGACTGCAGCAGATCTTTGCCTGGGCCGACGAGCACAAGGTCAAGGGCAAGCCTTGGGGACTGCTTTCCCCGAAGCAGAAGATCATCCTCGAGGTGCTGCACGACGCGCGTGACTATCGCACCGGCCGACTCGACTACGCGTTCTCGCAAATCTGCGCGATGGCGCGTTGCACCACGCAGACGCTGAACGACGCGATCAAGAAGTTCGAAAGCCTGCACCTGATCGAGAAATGGCGTCGCATGGTACCGCTCCTCGATGCGGAGACCGGCGGCGCGCGCAACACCCAAATCAACAACGCATATTTCCTGAAGCTGCCTGGAGAGGTCGCCAAGCGGGTGCGGGCAGCGCTCGAGAAGCTCGGCGAGATCATTCTGCCGCCCGTGCAGCCGCCCAGGGAGCCGACGGAGCACGAGGTGACCGCTGCCGCCGGATCGCGAGCCAAAGCCGCCAGGACCGACGGTAGCGCCTCTGCACGCCACGAGCATTACGCGAACAGTGCCGCCCAGGACATGATTGCCCGCGGCAACGCCCCTCTTACTTCGTAGCTTCGCGATTCTAGTATTTAGAGAGTCCACCACCACAGGAGTTTAAGATTGAAAGGAGCGCCTTCGGCGCGCGTAGTTTGAAGTCCCTCCTGGCCGATAGGCCCCCTCCCCAGTCTGCGACGTCACCAAGACGCCGCGGTGGACCGATCGGCTATGGCCGATCGGGTGCTGCCCGGGGGGCGCACGGCATTTTCTGTGCCACTTCGCCGCAAGCGCTACCCGAGCGGCCCAGCCGCGATATCGTCCGAATTGGGGGCGATCAGCGCCCCCCACTCCTCGAGCAGAGCGCGCCGCGCGGCGAGATGCTGGGCCCGGTTGTACGCGAGCTCAACCTTCGTCATTCCCTTCGGCTTGTGGCCCAGTGCGCGATCGATATCGGCGCGATCGTCCGGCCGGCGCTCATTCATCACCGTCGAGAAACTGGCGCGCCACCCGTGCGGGACATGTCGGCCAGCGAAACCGGCGCGCACGTAGAGATCTCCGATCGCGCCGGCGCCGATCGCCGCGTCTTTCGCGCCGCGGCCGGGAAATACCAGCGCCGCCACGTCTGGGCCGCCGCCGGCGATCGCGCGCGCGCCGCGGAGCACGCCGGCCGCGCGAGAGGACAGCGGCACCAGGTGGTCGTTCACCGAATTGAGCTTGCGCGCCGCGCCCAGCTTCATGCGCGCCGCCGGCACGCGCCACACCGGCGCTGGGCCGTCGAGATCCTCGACCTCGCCCCAACACATACCGCGGAGCGCGGCCAGGCGAACGGCCGTCAGCGCCAGGAACCGCGACGCCAGGCGCAGGATCGGCGAGGCGTCAAGCGCCGCGACCGCGTCGACGAGCTCGCGCAGCTCATCGACGTCGACCAGGGCGGCCTGGCGCCCGCTCGCCGGCGCGGCCGCGAGCGCTTCGCGCACGTCGGCCGGATTTTCAATCGACGTCCAACCGCGTGCTCGAGCGAATTCGAATACCGCCTCGATACGCTGGCGCAGTCGGCGCGCTGTCTCGATCGCCCCGCGCGCCTCGACGCGCTCGAGCAGCTGCAGCACGGCCGGCCGCGTGATCGAAGCGAGCGCAGCCGCGCCGATCGCCGGGAAGACGTCGCGCTCGAGCGCTTCGATGACATCGCTGGCATGGACTGGCGACCAGCCGTCGGTGCGGTGGGCGTGCCAGGCGCGCGCGGCTTCCTCGAAAGTCCTAGCAGCGATCGCGCGCGGCCGCGGATCGTCGCCGCGCGCGCGCCGCTCGAGCGCCGCGTCGCGCTGGGCCCGGGCGTCAGCCAGCGCGATCGATCCGAAGGTGAGCGTCTGCTCGCGGCCGGCCTGGTCGCGATACCGCATTCGGAAGGATTTCGTGCCCGTCGGCGCGACGTGGAGATATAGGCCCTGCGCGTCAGCCATTTTATAGGCGGCCGCGCGGGGCCGCGCGGCTTTCACCGCGGCGTTGGTCAGCATATACAATGCTCCTGGGGACTGGAATTTGCGATGGAAGATCACGGGCTCGGCGCGGCCATGACGATGGCGCGGATCGTGTTTGAGCAGTCGAGCCGCAGGTCCGGCCGAACTGAGAGCTTGCTGCTGCGCGCGCGGCCGGGCGACGTCATAGTCGTCACCACGGCTCGCGACAGGATGCTCCTCAAGCGAAAGCTGGAGGAATCGGGGAAAGCCGACGTAAGGGTTTCGGTGATGACGCCGGACCTAGATCCTAGGGGCCGCGGCGGAACGAATCGGGAGGGCGCGACCCTATTCGATCATTCTTGGATCGAGGCATGGTGGACTAAGCGGATCGCCGGCATCCGAGACGAGCTTGTCGCGATCGAGAGGGACATGTCGACCGAGCCCCCGCCGGCGGCGAGCCGGAGCGACATGGCCTGGCGCTTCTCCGAATACGAGCATCGCAGATGATCTTCGGTGAATATCCATGCTGCAGGGGCGACCTGTGCCTGTCTATGCCGGACAAGAGCCCAGCATACATGCCAGAGGACTGCCCTCACTGCGGCGCAAAAGTTTGGCATCGCCTTAGCCGTGTGCAGAGCGCCTCATGGATTGAGGCCGACTTTTTGGCTGAGCACGAGGTGGACGCTGTCGCTAAGACAGTCATTCCTAAGCCTGGAACAGAGGCAGAGGCTTTCGACCGGTATAATCGCGTCGGTTGGCGAAATGATCCGGCGTTGGCGTACCTTAATCGCTCTGAAACCGACGTTCGGTAACACGATTTCCTCGCCGCCTCGCCGGGCCGGCTGACAATAGCCCGGCCACCGTCCCGAAATGGCGGAGGTACCCTCCGCCCCGGTTGCTATGACGCTCGGTTTTCCGCCAGTTTCGGGGACGAGAACGGGTACGATACCCGCTCTCGAAGCCGCGATACCCACATCGTCACCGCTTCACGCCTGGGTTCATGATATAGATCGGGACCAGGCGCTTACCCAGAAGCGAGAAAGGCGCCGGCCGATTGGCGATAGGAACACCGATCGTGGTGATGTCCTTCGATCCGCACCGGCAGCTGAAGAGCCGAGTATCGACGGGTAATGACGTTCGCACGCCGCGCGCCTTGAAGAACGCATCGACCTCAAAACCTTGGAATACCGCGACGCGCCCGCAGCCGCCGCAGACGACGCCAAGGTCGAGATCGAATGCGCTGTACTCCCCGACCGCTTTCGGAACCTTGGTGCCCATGCCGATCGCGATGCACGGTGGCGGCACGATTCGGCAAGAACATTATAGGAACACCGCTAGCGGTTGCGAATGATCAGCTCGGTCACCCTCTTGCCGCGGCCGGCCGCCGCCGATGATAGCGACCAGGTCGTCTCCACCTCGGTGATCGCGAAGCTTTTAAACACGTCGCGGATAAAGGGCGTGTCGTTGATGGACAGAATGAAATCGCCGCTGATGCCAGCGAGCTGCTCGGCCAGCGCACTATGATGCTCCCGGCCGAAGTCGATGCCGTAGCCGGTCGTCTCGTCATAGGGCGGATCGAGAAAGAATAGCGTCGTCGCGCTGTCGTATCGCCGAATGACATCCGCATAGTCGAGCTGCTCGATCGTCACCGGTGCGAGCCGATCGCGCAGCAGCTTTAGCTCGGCGCGCAAGCTGGCGAGGTTGAACCGCGAATCCTGGTCGCGTCGAACGCCGAAGGTACGGCCGGCGACCCGGCCGCCGAATGCTAGTCGCTGCAGATAGAGGAACCGGACCGCGCGCTCGATATCGGTGAGCAGGCGGGGATCGATCGACCGCTGCCGTTCGAATTCTGCCCGGCTGGCGATCAGCCAGCGGAGCTCGCTAACAAACGGTTCGTAATGACGTCGCACGATGCGAAAAAGGTTGGCGACGTCGCCGGATAGATCGTTGATGACCTCGACCGGCGCCGCGGCGCGCCGGCGGAGAAAGACGCCGCCCATTCCGACAAACGGCTCGACGTAGGTCCGGTGGGGCGTCTCGGCGATGATCGCGGTGAGACGCTTGGCGAGGTTGCGCTTGCCTCCGAGATAAGGCGCGGGTGGACGAACGGTCGTTGATGCACTCATTCAGGCTTCGTCCTTGAGGATAGAAGCACGTCGGCTACGCGCGCTGATGAGCCGCCGATCGGCGCGATCGGCGAGCACCTGGCTGCCGGTGTCAGCAGCAGGATAAAGGGCGGCCGGTGGCCGCGAAAATTTGGAAAATCGCTACGCGACCGACCGACCCGAACCGGGTGGTTAGCCGCGTAGGATTCCTGGGAACTACGCCCCGCGTATTTCCCCGAAGGGTCTTCTATTCCACGGGCCACCCGGCGAACCGGAACCCAGGAATCAACCGCGCGCGCGGGCCACTCTTAACGGCTAAGCTCAGAGCAGCGGTCGGTTCATGCCACGGCGACCGAGATACGTCGAGTGCGCGTCAGCGCCACTATTCGCCGCGGAACGCGCGCCAGGCGGCGGCGAAGCGCGTGTGGCTGATCGCCGCGCGGACGACTGACCACCCGCTCGCGACGGCGACGAGCAGGCTGCCAGCGATTTCTTCGGCGAGCATCGGTATGGCTCCATCGACGGTGCCCTGGTCTACCAGGCCGCGCGTCACGAGTGCGGTGCCGACGATCTTGAGGAGCGAACGAACGACGGCGCCGGCGATCGCGCGCCATACCGTGGCGGCGGGTGCGGAGATCTCGCTCATCGCAGCTTCCCCGTCAGGCACAGCGTTCGCTCGGCCGTGCGCCGATTGATCAGGCCCTGCGAGACCTTTCCGCCTGCTTTGATCCAACCCGGGACCGTGGTCTGCTTGCCCTTCGCATCGGTGACGACGAAGTAGGGGCCGAGCGCTGCACAACCGCCAGCGAAGTCCCCTACTGCAAAGCGCGTGGCAGCGGTCGAACCGTTCCAGCCAGCCACGCCGACATTGAAGGCGAACACGGTTGCGGCCGCGAGCGGCCATTCGTTCCCCTTCAGCGCCGGTGCCCGTTTCAGCACGGCCGGGGCGAAATCTCGCGTCAGCCGGGTGTCGAGCCGCACGTGACATCCTGCCGGGGTCTCGACCATGCCCGGCGTGATGTTCTCCGTGTCGCCATCGCAGATCGTCCAAACGCCAGCGATGTCGCGATAGGCCTTCAGCTGTGGCCGAGATCCGCTTTCGACGGCGGGAATCGCTTGCATCAACAGGGCCGCAACAGCGGCGCCGACGATGCCGATCAGGGTCGCGCCGGCGCGCGGAGACTTCGCCGGCGGTTGCGCTGTCTGCGTCGATTTATTCAGCATCGATGTTCTCCTGATCGGGCCGGCGCGGCGCGCGCGCAGCAATGTCGTCGCCTCGCGGGAGCGCCGCGGCGGCGTCGTAGGTTTGGGTCAGTTCGAGGATACCGGCGTCGAAGTCGTCGAGCGGCTCAGCGGGCATTGTTGGCGCGTGCGCCCTCGATCCGCGCAACGCGCGTATTGATATCGATCAGCTGCTCATCCTGGCGCCGGTTGCGGTCGCGCGACGTATCCAGGCTGTCGCGATTGCGTGCGATCTCGGCGCCCTGCTGAGCGAGCACCTCGCGGACGGCCGATACCGCCGTCGTTGTCTCGCGCTGACCGGTCGACGTCGCATCGAGCTTAGCCAGATACGGCCCGCCGAACGCGCCTACGACTAAGCCTATTGCGCCAAGCAGCACCGCCCCGCTTTTGAAGAGCTCGGAACGGTCGCGGGCCTTGCGATCACCCTCTTCGCGTATCTCCAACTTTACCGCCTGCGCGCGTTCGGCGACGCGGCCGTCGGTCTGCGTCAGACCGTCAACTAGCTTGTCGATCTTGCCGGCGACGCTGCTGACATCGGCACGCACATCCTTCAGGTCGTTGCCAATCGAGGTAACGCTGCTTTCCAGCGCCCTTACCCGGCTCGGGATGTCCTCGGTCACAACCAGTCTCCCCAGATGTAGGCGCCGCCGGAGAAGATCATATCGCGCTCGCGCCTGGACCCATCGTCACCCTTGAGCACCTGCGTCGCCCGCTCACCTGAGCCAGAGCGCTCGGTTATGAGATACCCGTATACCGGCCATCCCTCGCTGCTGATCACCTCATGGCGGGAAGGACCAAGCGGCCACCAAGACGGGGGGTAGGAGAAGAGCGGTCGCTCGACCCAGTAGGGAGGATTTACGACGCGGTTGGTGGTGTTCGCGGTTACGAAGATGCGAGCAAATACAGAGCGCACGTAGCCCCACTCGGCGGCCGCCTGGACATCAAGCGGATGCAGCAGCGCCGGCGTGTCCATGGTGCGCCCGCCCATACGAGCGGCATCGCTCCACAGGTCG
>NZ_JH584241.1:2622145-2667252 GCF_000241485.1 Sphingomonas sp. PAMC 26605 | reverse complement strand
CATCAGGAGAGCGCGCAAAGGTCTGTGGGCCGGCGGTGACCCGGACCAGGTTCCAGCGCGGGACGTTCGCGACGCCCGCCTCGCCCGGCGCGTAATAGCCATTAATCTCGACCGAACGCGTGTCGGTGTGAAACTTGCGGCCGTACATCAACCCGAATGCCAGATTGCCGGCGCCGTCGCTATCCAGGACCGCGTTCGACCCGACGTCCGGCAAACACCGGGTCAGATCGATCCCGAAGCCGTTATTGCCGGCACCGTAATCGTAGAAGACATAGCGGTTGCCGATCACGCCGCGGAAAACGTCTCCGCTAAGCGCGGAACCGTCGGCGGGTCGCATGTCGAAGCTGTAGCCGCCGAATGTGGCCGGCGCGCCCATGGCTGGCCGGATGGTCGGAGCTTCGTCGAAGAGCAGATTGGTGCCGAAGCCGAGACTGGCTCTCGTGAGGTCCAGCCCGGCGCCACGGTTGCCTGCGCCGCCATCGCCGAACACGAAACGATTGCCGATCACGCCGATGAAGGCAGGCGCCGAAAGGTCAGAGTCCGCCGGCTGTTCGAAGTTCGCGTAACCGCCAACATTTGCAGGAAGGCCATCCGCGGGCGCGAACAGCGCGCCCTTTTTAGGTGCTCGGGTCTCCAGAGCCGAAACCGCCCCGGCCTCAGCTGCTTCCGCACGGTCCGCTGCGTCGGTCGCCGTGGCGACGATTGGCGCCAGCTGGTCGAGCCCATCGATCGATACCTGCGCAACATCAGTAAGGACAGACACCGACGCATTCGACCAAGCCGACCAGGACTGCGACCGGGATCCGCCGCCCTCGGGGCGCGACGCTGGCGCACCGTCCGCGCCGTTCACCGTCGCCAAGGCGACGAACTCGCCGAAGATCAGCCGACGCTTATCCCCGCCGATCGTGGCGATCAGGTCGTAAGCGAGCGGCGCGGCATCGCCCAGCTCACCGATATAGGGGACCTTCGCGTCATCCTTCATCGTCGCTTCAGCGATGCGGATCTGCACCGTGCTCGTCGGCACACCGTCAGCGATCGAGAACTCGGCGAGCGACAGTCCTTCGACATCGGCTGCGGCGATGTTCAGATCGACCAAGGGAGCGCCCGGCGTGTCCGGCTTCAGCCGGACTTGTAGGCGCATTGCCGCAGCGCGAAGATCGAGCCCGACGAAGCGAACCGTTCGCACACAGGCGCCCGCCCGATCGGCGACGATCGGCAGATGAGCCGCAATTGCCATGATATTCTCCGGTTGGGTTCTAGAGCCCGGCCGCGTCGAGGCGCAGCTCGAGGGCTTTGATCTGCTCGGCCGAGTAGGAAGTGGTCCCGTCGCTCACGACGCCGGCGCTGCCGGCATCGGCGACGCTGGACACGGTCAGCGCACCGGCCGTGACCGGACCAAGCACGCGGCGTGATCCCGTGACGCCGCGGACCCGGTAGCTCACCGCAACCTCATAGGATGTGTTCTGCGACACCGACGTGATGGTCTTCTCGATCGTCGTCGCGGCGTCGGTGCCCGTCGCCGTCCAGGCGCCGGCCGTGGTGCCGGCGGTCCGATATTCGAAAATCACGGCTTCGGCGCTCGAATTGCCGACCGCACCGGTGAGGTGCAGCGCGGGCTGGGACGCGCCATCCGCCGTCAACGCGGTTCCGGTGAGGGTCCAGTCCGCGCCGTCTGGCGCTGCGACGCCGGTGCTATAGGCCAAGCTGACGATCGGCGGGGCGGTGCCCGTCTGCCCGAGCGCAAACGAATGCTTGTCGTCGGTCTCGCCGCGCAGCGTGTACGTCACGACGCCGGATTGCGCCTCGATCGCGCGGCCGGTGACGAGCGTCTTGATCGAGAGGCCATCTTCGGGCTCGAAGGTGACGCAATCGCCGACCTTGTAGTTCAGCCACCACGGCTTGAGCGGAACCGAGCCGGGGCCGGCTTCGCGCAGATCGTACAGGTCATAGCCGGCGAGCTGCGCGACCTGATCGACGTCCTGGACCAATGGATACGGAATTTCCTTCGTCCGTTCGTCGCCATCGAGCGTGACGAAATCCGCGACCGACACCTCGCCGGCCGACACCATCTCCCAATCGTGCGCCTCGGAGCGATATTGCGGGATGATGCCGTTGAGGCGGTTACGGCGCGGCTGGGTGCCGGCGAAGGTGCATTTGCCGACGATATCGTCGCGCGTGATGGTCGCCAGGCTGACGCGCGGCGCACGATTGATCGAGGTGATGACGCCGCCGATCAGCGCCGGGCGCGCGCCGCCCGCCTGGAGCATCGACTTGAGGCTGTTCCAGAGGGTGTCCGGACGCGTGTTGACCTGGCCGCCGATCGTCCAGTGCCGCGCGTCGTCGAGATTTGCCCCCTCGACGAAACTGGCGACGTCCACGCCCTTGACCGTCCCGCCCGCGACGGGCGCGCCGGCACCGATACCAGCCACGCGCACGCCGTTCTGATATCGTCCCATAGCCCAGGTCAGGCCATGGAGATGCGGGTTCTCGGACCACACGTAGGTGTCCTCGTCATACGCCCTGCAGGTGCCGTTGCCGCCCGGGTACGTGCTGTCGAGGCGGGGGTCGTAGACCTTGACCCAATGCCCGATCCAGGCGGGTGCCGGCTCGGTCGTCAGGCCGTTCGTGGTGCGCGTGTCATACTTCAAGGTCAGCATCGTCGCGGCGAGGCCGGAGAGCTTGTGCTGGGGCGTGAACCCGGCCGGGTTGCCAACTGGGGAGGTCAGCGCCGTCGGTTCCGGGCAAAGGCCCAGCTGCTGGCGCTGCCACACCTGGCCGGCATAGGTTCCGACCGCCGCACCGCCGCTATCGAACGCGGTCGTCGTCTTGTTGAGGAAGGTCGTGTCGATCGACGCCGCGGTGCAGATCGTCAGGATCGTAACGAAGGTCTCGTACATGTTGTTCGTGCCGTGCCCGCGGCGGAGCACGATGTTGCCGCCCGCGAGCGTGCGGCCCATCAGGTACGGGTTGCCGGCATAGGGATCCGGCTTCCATTTCGTCTGCGTTCCACTGGTCGCCGATGGCTTTGGTAACACCGCCTCAAGGCCGCTCGTCACCGCAATACCGATCGCACCGAGCAAGACGCCGCCGACCAAAGTGCCGCTGACACCCAGCGCCAGGCCGACCGACCCGGCGACGCCAGCGAACGACGCTCCGATGCTCAAGCCGGCGGCGACGCCGACACCGGTCGCGATCAGTGCTGCGGCGCCGATGACGATCGCTGCGATTTTGAGGACTTTCATTGCGGATCCGCGCGCCAAGCGGCGAGCATCTGCAGCGGCTGCATGACGACGACGCCATCCGCGCATTCGTCATGCCAGCCGGCGACGCGGCCGTTGCCCATGACGATCACGAGCGCGCCGAGCTCGTGATCGGCCGGCATCAGGATGATATCGCCGACGATCGTCGCCGCCGGCGAGATCCGCTCGAGGCCAAGTGCGTCGAGGGCGGCCGAGATCGAATCGTGGCCGGCGCTGGCGAGCGCCTTCATCGCCGAATTGACGGTGCGATAGCTGCCGGCAGGCGGCAGCTTCACCCTCCAGCCGAGCAACCGCAAGTGCGCGGCCGTCATGCGGACGCAGTCGGCTGTGCCGAGCTTCTGCGGGCGCTTCGACCAAGTGTCGAGCGTGATCTGCGCGGCGTCGCGCCGGCGTACCAGCGGATGATCCGGCGCCGCCTCGATGTCAGGTGCGGGCATAGCTGATCGCCCCGATGCTGGAGTTGTTGGTACGCGTCTCGACCGCGCTGGTGTCGAGCTTCTGCCCCCACGGGACATAGGTCTCGACGTCGGTGACGAAAGCGAGCCCGAGCTCGCCAGGCCAGACCTTCTGGTGGAACGCGTCCGAGAGACGCTTTCCCTCCTCGGTCGCGAACAGCCGCTCGGCGATGCTCGTCGCTTTGAACTCCAGTCGGCGATCGTTCGCGTCCCAGGAAACAGTTGGGACGTCGAGCTCGCCGACGAACAGCACATACGGCGCGCTCACTGCGGTCCCGGTCCACATGTCCACGCACCCCATGGCGATCGTCACCGTCGAGCCTTGCAGGGCCGGGTCGATCAGCCGCGCCAGCGCGACATCGGTCGAGGGGATCAAGCCCAGGCTGATCGAGGGCGCCTGGTCGTCGAGCGTATCGGAAAGGCCCTTGATCGTGTCGAGCACGCCCCATGTCGGGTCGCGCCCGACGAAGAGCCGGTTGCCGACCATCAACTGGCCGGATCCGTCGAGCAGCATCAGGTCGTACCCGGGCAGGTTGATCTCGACGCACCCGAACAGCAGCGGTCGCTCGCCGCGGAGCGCCGCGGCGAGTACTGGTGGTAATTCTGACATCCCGGTTAGCTAGGCAGCACGCCGGCGAAGGCGAGGCCGCAGCCAAGCACGAACGCGAAAAGCGCGAGGGCCGCCGTAGCGACGCCGGCATATTGCGCATGCAGCCCGCCGCGATGCGCTCGATGCATATCAGTGGTCCGCTCGGCAGCGAGCCCGCCGATCGCGCGCTGAGCATCCCAAGCTTCCATCATGCTCACCGCGTAGAATGCGGCTTGCGACAGGAAGGCCGAGAGGTTGGCGAGCAACGTCATGGCCAGGCCGAGCGCGAAAAAGCCGAAGGCGTACCACAGCAACCTGGCGTCGAAATGCGGCGGTGCCTTGCTGCCGAGCAAGGTGAACAGCGCGACCAGCGCGCCGCCGTTGATCAGCATAAGGCTCTGCAGGCCCCGATCGACGAGCGCGACCTGATACTTCACCCGCTCCGAAGCGTCGGCGATCGCCGCCTCGTAATCAAGGCGCGCGGTCGCGCTTGCGATGTCGTCGGCCATGATCACTCGTCCTCCGTCACGGTTATGGAACCGAAATCGCTCCACGGCGCGGTCTGCCGGGTCCACTTCACCGACTGCCCAGAGAGGCTGCCCTGGATCATCGGCTTCGCGAATTCGAGCACGTCGCCGTCGGCCGGGATCACGCGCAGCATGGGGAAGATCGACAGCTCGAGCGTGCCGTCGAGCGAGAGATCCTGTGCGGCGATGAAATAGAGATAACGCCGGCCGAGATGGATGTGGCTGAACGCCTGCCCCACCCGCACGTTGTATCCGCGCCGAAAGCCCCGCACCGCAAGCGCCATGCCGGACTGGCCCGCGCCAGCCACCACAGGCGCGCCGGGGGCGCCGACATCGAATCCATCCTGGCCGAACGGCACCAGCGCACCGAACAGCTTCGCCAGGCGCAGCTGCGCCGACCAGATCCGGCCGAGAGGCTCGGTCGGCATCGTCGGGATGGCGAACTCCAGCGCGTGCCGAGTTCCGAGGCGCATCAGCGTCTGCGTCGCGCCGCCGTTGGTAGCGACCAACGCCCCGCCCCAATCGAGCATAGATGGGCTGTCGGTTTTCAAGCCAGGATAGCTTGGCAGCGGGATCGGGCCGGCGATCGGTGTCGCCATTATGGGATGCTCCGCGATCGATCGTCGGCATATTCCTGCTGCGCCATCGCCGAACCGCCGACCATTGCAACCTGAGCGAGCGGCGCGGCGGCGCGCTGCACATGCGCATCGAACAGATCGGACTTGTCGATCTGGACGTAGAGGATCTCGCGCGTCGTGCGGTTTGCGCGCTGCGCCTCGCCGATCGAGCGCATATCAGGCGCCGCGGGCTGAAAAATGCTGCCGACCGAGGGCCCGACCCGTCCGCCGGCCGCGCGGCCGCGCAGCTTGCCCTTGTTCATGGCGTCGATCAGCGGCCACCATTTGGCGGTCGCCTCGGCCGTGACGATCGACTCGCCGTTCGAAACCGCGAGCGGCTCCTTTCCGTCGATCATTGCGAGGATGCTATCCGACGTGCCGGTACCTGCGCCCGAGATACGGCCGCCGGTTGCCTTGCCCGGGATCCGTCCGCCCACGCTCAACCCAAACGGCGCGCCGATCAGCGAGAAGATGCCTTTCTCGATCGCGATACGCGCGAGGTCAGAAATGATCGACGATGCCATCTTCTTGAAGGCTGAGGCGACGCTTTCGGTCCCGTTGAGAAGACCGACGAGCCCATCCTCCAGCCCCTGCAGGCCGTTGACCTTCAGCTGCTCGAGCGCACTCTTCGTATCGGCAGTGCTAACCTTCAGCTTCCGCCGATATTGGTCGAACGGCCCCTCATTCTGGCTGGCGAGGACTGCGCCCTTGGAAGCATACCGCTCATCGAGCGTATTCTGATCCAGCGTGGCGATCGCGCGGTCGCCTTCGCTGGCACCGCTATCCTTCGCGAGGACCGCCGCGATTTTCCTGCGCTCTTCCTCCTTGGCGAGCGCGAGCAGTTGCAGCTCGGTCGTGCGGCGCTGGGCGACGGTCAGGCCCAGTTGCTCGTAATTGGCCAACCGATCGCGATCGATCTCGTTCTGCCGCCCGTAAAGCGACAGCCCGTCCTGGTCGTTCTGGCGGCGCTCCTTCACGTCGACGACGTTGGTCGCGGCCTTCGCCGCCTGGTCGTTCAGCTTCTGGAGATTCCTAACGCGCTCATCGTTATAGTGGCCAGCCTTGCCCTGCTGCGCGATCTCCTCGTTTTTCGAAATACGATCGGCTTCGATGCGATCGCGCTCGATCTGCGCCCGCGCGGCGGTCGAGTTGGTCAGCTCGGCATTGGACTGAGCGATCTTGTCGTTGGCCGCGCGCTCGGCCGCTTTGTAGGCGCGCGTATCGTTCGCCTCGTCCTTTACCTCGGCCGCGCCCTTACGCGCAGCAGCCGCGGCCGCTCGATCGGCGCGCGCGCCCGCCGCTGCATTGCGCTTGGCGTCGCCGGCGTCGATCTTGCCTTGCCCGGCGTCACGAAGCCGCTGCGCATCAGCCGACGATCGGGCCTTGGCAGAATCGTCGGATGCTCCTGCCTTCCGGTACGCCTGATATTGGGTGAGCTCGTAAACCGTCGCCTTAAGCCTGTTGATTTCGGTCTTATCGCCGCCGGCCTGCGCGATCTTGAGATCATTTCGAGCCTGCGCGAGGTCCCCTTTGATGTCGCGGCCGCCCGTCAGCGCTGAGGCGGACAAATTCTTCTCGAGCGGGCGACCGGCGATAGCCTGATACTGGCGACGGGCTTCGGCGAGATCTGCGCGCGCCTTGGTGATCGCGGCCTGGTCCTTCGCATTTTCGGCTGGACGCTCGTCGGTCAACGAGAAGTCCAGAGTATCGCCTCTACCCCGCACCTGCGAATTACGCTCGCGAATACGATAAGAGGCTTCGCGGATCGTCGCCGATGCCGAATTGCCGACGATCTGAAGTTTGCCCAATGCGGTATCGCGTTGCTGAATAGCGAGTTGGCGGAGCTGCTCGGCGGCTTCGCCCACCTTGCCCGCAAACGCTGCCATCTTCCCAGTGGCGGCGGCTGCATTCGTGCCGACCTGTGTGATGGCCCCGGCCGCCGAGGTCGCGAAAATCGCCGTCTGCCCAAGCACGGTTGCGGCTTCACGATGGCGCTCCGCGAAAGCCTTGGTTTGCTCAGTAGCGCGCTCCGCTTCACTCCGAAAATACATGATAGCTGCGACGACCGCCGCGATCGCGATGATCGGCAGTGCGCCAGAGACCAGTTCGAGCGCTCCGGCGAAGAGAGCCGTAGAAGTCGCGGCCGCCCGGGCGCCGATAGTCGCAGCGGCGGTAGCAACGGTAGCGGCTTCAGTGGCGGTTGCCGAGGTTGCGGTCGCAGCTGCGAGCGATTCTTCGGCCGCGATCAGTTCGACATCGACCGCCGCCTGCCGCGTGCGCATGGCGGCCAAACGCTGCGAAGCGAACGCCGCATCGTTTTCCGCTACGGCGCGAGCCTTGTTGGCCGCAGCAAGATTTATTCCGCCATTGGCGATGTTGGAGTTTGCAGCCAGAGCCGCCTCTGCTCGCTTCGACGCCGCCAGTGCCTGCGTTTCCGCAATAGATTCGCGAAGCACTTCCTGCTCGGCGCGGCGTGCTACGATCGTCGCCTCGATCGAGGATACCTCCGCGGCGGCCGCCTCTTGCACCGCAATTGCTGAAGCCGCCGCGTTCGCCGTCCGATCAATGAATTGCGCATTGCCGAGCAGCACCTGACGCGCCAGCGCCTGGTCAGCTTCAGCGACGTGCGCGAGAACGCCGGCGACGGCGTTGAACCCGAGGCCGGCCGCCTTGGTGACACCAAAGCCAATCGCGATAGCCGTCAACGCGGGCAACACCGTGCCAAGATTATCCGCCAGCACCTTGATGCCGATCCCAAACCGGTCAGTGGCCGATAGGCCCTCGTCGGTTTCACCGATATACTTGCCGAGTGCGTTGTTGAGCGTCTGGAGCGACGCAGCGATCGTCAGCGATGCCGCACCTGCCTTTTTCTGCAGGCCGTCGTAGCCGGCGAGCACTAGGCGGAAAAGATCAGCCGACGCCAGCTTCTGGTCGTTCACGTCGTTCTTGATCGCCGCGACGTTGCCACGATACTTCTCGCTCGCATCGGCCGCCGCCTGCAGTAGCGGGCGCAGCTGATCGGCGACCGAGTTGTAATCCTGCGCGTGTACAACGCCGGTGCCCAACGCCTGGGAGAGCTGCAGCAGCGCGCCCTTGGCTTCCTCGGCCGACACGCCCTGGACCTTGATCGAAGCCGCCACGGCATCGGTGAATTTGAGCAAATCGTTCTGGCTGGCGCCAAGCGCCTTTCCCGACTGGGCGGTGCGACCGTAGAGCGTGCCGAGTGCCTCAAGCGGCGCGCCGTATTTCTGCGCCGACTGGAACAGCTTTTCCTGCACCGAGGTGAGGTTGCTACCCTCCAAGCCCGCGATCTTCAGCGCGTTGGTGAACCGCGTATAGCCATCGGCATATTCAGCTACCTTTTGCACCGAGAAACCTGCAGCGAGCCCCGCCGCCGACGCGGCAAGCGCGGTCGCCATCGCGCGCGAGGATGCCTCGACCTGGTGCTGGATCCGCACAGCCGACGCGCCGATCGTCCCGATCTGGGCGTTGACGCGCGCGACGGCCGGCGCAACGCGGTCGAGGCCTTGGCCGAGGTTGGCGAAACCGCGATCGGTAGCATCGAGGGTACGCTGCGCGCCCTGCTGGAAGCGCGTGAGTTCGCCTTGGGCACGGTCGAGGTTGCGCCGCAACAGCTCGGTGGTAGCGTCGACCTGTAGCAGCAGCTGCTTGACGTCTGGACTGTCAGCCATCGACGTCTCCCTTGCTGACCATCACGACTCGTCGGGACAGTTCATTTGCTTCCAGGCTTCGAACGCGGCGAAGAACTCGTGCGACGTCGACGACCAGAAGGCGTCCGCGCTCCACCCGAGGGCGGCGGAGGCGATTCCTGCGAGGTTTCGCCGATACCGGGCAGGATCGGTTCCGGTATCGGCTTCGGTTTTCCCGAGGCGTCGACCCCGCCCGAGGCCGCATTGAGCATGACGATCGCGATCCGCGGCAGGACGTGCATCACGCCGATGTCGAAGATCAGGCGGCCGATCTTGGTGCGGTCGACGCCGATCGCGCTATTGCGCTTCTCGGCCTTGCCCCATGCCTTGACCGTCTCGGTCACGATGATCGCCGCCGCGCCGAGTTTCATGCTGCCGTCATCGGCAGCGAGCGCCATCTCGGTCAGCGACATGCCCGTCGCGTCCTCGCACTCCACGACCGCGTCATACGACGGTCGCAGCGTGAAGGTGACGCCGCCGAGATCGAGATCGACCTCGCCGCGTACGGCGTTCGCGCTCATCAGGCGAGCGTGTCGATGGTCGGCGCACCGGCGAAGACCAGCGTGGTGTCGACTGTCACGACATTGTTCTTGCCGTAGTCGTCGTTGAAGTCGGTAGCGTACACCTCGCATTCGAACACCGCATCGGTAGTATCCGCCTCGAGGCCGCCCTTGCGGACCTGGACGACGAACGGCACGGGCGGCGTCGACTTCGCATCGCTCTCGAGCGCGGTATAACCGGCATCGGGCAGTTCGGGATTGATCTTCAGCGTCGCGGAGCCGTCGCGCAGGCCTGCAGCCTTCGTGGCGAAGCCTCCCGAAGTCTTCGAACCGGTGTCGATCGTCGCCGCGGTGCGCTTGATGGAGAGATCACCCTGCCCCATCACGACCAGGAAGGTCTGGCCGGTCGCCGGCTTGATCCAGAGCAGATAGTCATTGCCGAGTTTGATGCCCATTGGGACCTCCATGAAAAGACGCAGCCGGGCAGCCGCATCGGTTAAATCTTGGGAGCGCGGCCGTTCTCAGACCGGCGAGGCGAAGACGGTAAATTCGTCGGTGCCGAAGTACGTGCGCTCGTCGACCTGACGGGCGTCGCCGTTTAGCCAGAGCACCTTGATCTCGAAGCTGTCCTGCAGGAGCGTTTTGCCGTGCAGGGCATCCTTCACCTGTTGTCTGAGCAGCAAGATCGGCCGGCGTGCCGGCTGCCACACCTCGCTCGAGATGGTGAGCGAGATCTGCACCGTTCTCGAGGTTTTCGACGGCAGCGGATCCTCGGTCATCTCGGCGACAATGACGATCGGCGCCTGAGTGCCCGCGGGTACGTCTTGATACACCACGCCGAGCGTGACGCCGGCGGTGAGCGCATCGAAGACCGCGAGCTCGGCCGCCGCCATTGCGCTACTCATCGCCGCCCCCCGACACCCGCTTCAGCGCGCGATCCCAGATCCCGTTCAGGCGCTGGTTCATCACGGTGCGCAGGTTGGTTGTGGGCGAGTAGACGAAGCGGCGCGGCTTCAGCGCCTTGACGCGGAGACTATAGGTCGTGCCGAGATCCGCGGGCTTCACGCTTCCGCGCGCGGTCCCAGCGCCGATACGGCCGACCCATTCCTTCCGGTGTTTCCTGTTCAACCGATGCACCGTCACTGTCTGCGCACGGCGGCCGAATTCGAGGATCCGCGCATAGAACAGCTTCCGGTTGGTCGGCTTTCCGACGAACCCGACCACTAGGCGTAGCGTGGACGCATAGAACTTCCACGACACGCCAGCGACCAGACGCCCGGTCTTTCCGCGCGGCGCGCGCGCGACGATCGCGTTCTGCAGCTCGGGCCCCGCCGCGCGGATCGTCGTCGCGAGCTCACTGCGGATCGCATCGGGCATGCGCTTCAGCAGGCGACGCGTCGAAATGATCCCCTTGACCCGCGAAGCCATCAGGTCGGCACCCCGGACTCGGCAATGATCAACAGGCTTTCCCGGCGATTGTCCGGATCTGCGCAGGTGCGGATCGCCATCGTTATGTCGCCCCAGATGAGGCGGTGCTCGACCTTCACGTCGGTGCGAAACCGGATCGTGATGGCGTAGAACTGCGTCGATCGCTCCAGCCCCTGGGCGAAAATCTCGCCCCCGTTCTTCGACAGAACCTCGGCTGGGACGTCGCTCGCGATCGCCGACCAGGCGTCTTCGCGGCCGGCGCCGACGCGGACGGGATTGTTCTGCTCGATCCGCACTCGCTGGCGAAGCCGACCGGCCGCGAGGGTCACGAGGTCGCGAACTGCGTCAGCGGCCATAGCAACCAGGTGACGGCGAGCGGCAGTTCGGTCGGTACACCCTTCGTGTCCACGACGGCCGCGCCGCGATGGCTGTACCAATTCTCGACGAGCAGGAAGATCGCCTGCTTCACCGCTGCCAAATCATCCAGCGGTAGCGGCGAGAGGACGTAGGAAATCTTGATCGCGCCCGGGCGCTGCTTCGCGATCGGCCAAGCATCGAGCGGAGCGACGCGTGCGGGGATCTGGTCCAAGTCCACGATATAGGTCGCCGGATCCAGCGTTTGCGCGGCGGCGGCGCCGTCGAAATAGGAGATCGAGGTGACCGAAGCGACGGTGCCGCCCTCGAGCTCGAGATAAAGCGCATCCGGCTGCTGCACCTCGAGCGGTACGCCGATCGGCGCCGACGGGAAACTATCGAAGGTCGCGATCGCGGCGGTCCCCACCACGGCGCGATGGATCCGGCCCTCGCACGCGCGGCGCGCCGCGGTGAGCAGGATCGTGAGATAGCCATCCTCATCCGTCGCGCCCTGGTCGAGACGCAGGTGCGTCTTGATATCGGAGAGCGCGACGGGCTCAGTCATGGCTTAAGCACCGGCCTCGGGCTGGAGCTCGTTGGCTTCGGCGTATGCGACGCCGTCGGCATCATCGTCTGCCCAGCCAGCCTTCACGGCCACCTTGGCCGCGGCGGCCGAAAGGGTGATGACATGATTGGGGAGATGGTCCTTATGCTTGAGCAGCACGCGCACCTTGACGTCCGACGCCGGAGCGTCCTCGATTTTGTCAGCCATTTCGGTTCCTTTCGGTGAGATTGGCGATCGCCGCGGCTCGGTCGATCAGCCCAGGCGCCGACGCGCGGAGCGCGTCGGCGTGGATCGGCTCAGCTGGCCGCGTTCTGATAGTAGGCGACGGGCTGACCGGCGCTCATCAGGTCGCCGTCGCCTCGGGCCCAGGCGAGGAAGCCGACCTGGCCGCGCGAGGTGTAGGTGCTGTCGTCGAAGCGGAACAGCGTGACCGCCATCACGTCGCGGATCATGTACTGCGACATGTCGCCGAACAGGATCGACTTCGCATTCGCCGCCATCGTCGGCATTTGCTGATTGATCGTGTACTTGTAGCCGTTGAAGGTATCCGGCTCCTTGGTGGTGTAGCCCGGCATCCAGAGCGGCCGGTTCTGGCTGTCCTTCATCTTCTTGAGGACGCGCAACGTGTTGTCGTGGAACATCCAGCCGACGCCCGGCATCGCGCGATAGGCCGGATCGACCGAATGCTCGAGGTCGATCAGGTCGTCGGTCTGCACGGTCGCGGTCTGCCCGGTCATGCCGACCTTGCCGGCGACAGCCGCTGTGACGATGCCACGCGGCTGATTGGTGCCGGTGCCGGTCGTGTACATCCGGTTCTGGATGCGTGCGATGCGGGTGGCTGCCGCGCGACGGATGAACGCCTCGATGTCGATGCCGGGGCCCTGATCCTGGAGCAGCTCGAACGGGATCGTGAAGATCTTCGAGCTGAACTTGAAAGCGCCGATATCGATCGTGCCGAAGGACGCGTCCTGCGCGCTGGCCGGCTGATTTTCCGCGACCAGCTCGCCTTCCTGTCCGGTTTCATCGACCGTCGGCCACGGCAGCGGGTTGCCGCCGGCGGTCTGCACGACCGTAGCGACCGAGCGCATCCCGCCGAATGCCTTCAGCGCCTCGAGCAGCTCGCCGCCCCAACCGGTCGGCACGAGATAGCCGCCCGCCGCGCCGTTCGACTGCTGACCGGACTGTGCGTTCTGCGGACGACCGGCGACGAGCAGGGTGATCTCGTCATTGGTAAGACCGCGCTCGCCGCGCACCAGGAAATTGCGGAATGCGGCGTTGTAGGCGATCGCTTTCGCGCGCTCGTCGGGCGAAAGGACGTTGAGCGCCTGCTGCTGGCGCTCCTGGTTGCCTTCGTCGGCTGCAGCATCGCCATCGATCTTCGCTTGGCGCTCGGCGCGCACGATCTGCTCGTCGATGCGGTCGATCTCTTCATAGATCGCGTCGACCTGCACGCCGATCGCGGCGGTATAGGTCGTGGTGTTGGTGTCGAGCAGGTTGCGGGCTTCGGTTGCCTTGGCGGCGCGCTGGTCCCGGAGCGCCTTGATATTGATCATGTGTCGTCTCCAAAGAAAAAGCCCCGCTGGTGAGGCGAGGCTTCGGAAAGGCGACCGGGGGGACCGGCGCCGGGTTTGAGCGGCTGCTTACGCGGCCGTTCGCTCGTACAGACCGAGACGGGCGAGCGAGCGCGTGCGCATCGTTTCGTCCAGGACGGGCTCCTGTTCGGTGAGTGACTTCGGCGTGTTCGCGAAGGCCGCGAGGTTGAAGGCGCTGGCCTGCGCCTTCGCCTTCTTGGCGGGCGATTCGGTGACGGCATCTGCAAAGCCGGCATCGACTGCTTCCTGCGCCGTGAACCAGGTCTCCGCACGCATGAGCGCCGCGATTTCGTCGTTCGGCTTGCCGGTCTTGCCGGCATAGCCCGCGACGAGGACGTCATCGATCTTGCCGAGCAGCGCCGCCGTCGCGGTCATGTCGTCGGAATTGCCCATCGCGAACGTCCATGCCTGATGGATCATGTAGAAACCCCCGTCGGCGATCTCGACGGTGTCGCATGCGAGCGTGATCGCGGTCGCGGCCGAAGCCGCAAGCCCGTCAACCTTGGCGGTGAAATTGGCGGGATGCTCGGCGATCGCCGTCATCATCGCGCGTGCTTCGAACACATCGCCGCCGGGGCAATTGATGCGCAGCGCCACGTTCGGGGTCGTGATCGCGGCGATCTCGCGCGCGAAGTCGGCGGCGTTGATCCCCCAAAAGCTGTCGATTACGTCGTACAGATAGACCGTCGTGGTATCGGCGCCGGTCGCCTCCGAGCGCAGGCCGGAACCCTTCCCGCGGTTGTCCTGGGCGAGGTTAAGCAGCTTGCGCATCGGTGGGTTCCTCTTCGGGTTCGGCAGCCGGCGCGCCAGGCGCTGCCGGCGCGCCGGTTGGCTGGTAGATCTCGTCGCCATCCGGCACGGGCGGGAGGTTCACCTTGCGACGCGCTTCGTTCTGGCTGATCCAGCCGGGCAGCTGGTTTCCGCCGAGCGCGGCGCGCAGATAGGCGGCGATCGCCTTGCTATCGCCGGAGAGCAGGAAGTCGTCGTCCCACCACACCACGAAGGGCGACACGCGCGCGCCGACGACAGGAAAGAGCTTGCGGGTGTATTCGGCGGCGATGCGCTTCTTGTGCGGCAGCATCGTCCAGCGATCGAAGCCGATCGTCTGCTGCTCGACGCCGGTGCCCCAATTCGAAGTGCCCGATGTTTCGCCGGCCATGTTTGGCGGCACGCCGTAGATCCGGCAGACGTCGACCACGGAATATTGCAGCAACTCGAGCAGCTGCGCGTCTTTCGCGGTGACCGCGACCCGCTTCCACTCGGCGCCTTGCTCGAGCAGCAGGGGGTTGTGCGCGTTCGCAACACCCTGGGCCTTCTTGCGCAGATACTCCTTGAAGTCGCGCCGTTGTTCGGTGGTGACGCCATTCGGAAACTGGAAGAAATCGTTGGTCATGAGCCCGCGCTCGAACTGCCCGGCTTCGTAATCGCGGGTAGCGAGGCTGATCCCGACCGACTGGGCGTGGTGCGAGATCGGGGAAAGCGCACGGATCCCGTCGATGCTCAGCCCGGGGCCCTTGAAGTGCAGCACGTAGGAGGAATGATGATCCTCGGTCGTGCCGTCCTCGTTGGTGAACCGGTACCAGATCGAGCGGTCGGCAGAGCGAAACGGTAGCACGCGCGCCGCAAAGTAGAAGTCGATATCGGTCAGGGTGCCGTTGCGCGCCTGGCGCATCAGGCCGTAGCCGTTGCCGCGAAGCAGCATCTGGATTGCCTGATTCTCGACGAACGTCGGGCCCGACATTTCCTCGTTGGGCTCGACCGACAGGAAGCGATTGTACGCATGGCCGTAGTCCCGGACCAGCTCGCCCTTGTCGGTCACCCGAAAGACGCCCAGCGCCTGTGACATCAGCGCGCCCGAGATCAGCGTGACGCACCGCCACACCGCGGTCGACCGCATCGCCGTTTCCGGCGTGACGTTCATTCCAGCCGCGCGCTGGCCGCTCCCGAACCATTCGAACATTTCGCCGCCGGCGATCAGCGGCGCGCTCTCGACGGCGTTCTGCACAGCGCCGCCGCGGCGCGCCTCGGCCGCGGCCGCGCGCGGCGAGAGCTTGTAGCCGTCAACGCTCACAGAGGATCCTCGTCATCATCGTCATCGAGGTCGACGAAGAACTTGCCATCGTACTTCGTCCCTTCGAGCTCGATATTGTCGGCCGCACCGGCGCCCATCGCGCAGGTGACGATGCCGTCAATTTTCCCGCGCGAGCGTTTCTTGTCGAAAGCCCGGTTGGCCTGGCCATCGGTCGCCATCGCGGCGTTGGCCGCGCAGCTGTAGGTGACCGGCGAATCGTCGATGACGATCGTTTGCTTGAGGATGCGATCCTCGAACCGCTCGATCGACCGCGGCATACAGTGCTGACGGTCTTCGAAGACCACCTTCACCCCCTGCGCGTGCCGAACCATCTTGAGGCCGGTGCCCTCGGGCTTGTCCGGTCCTTCAAATTTCCACGCCGGGAACGCGATTTCCTCGCATGCGGTCTCGAAGTCGGCGAACTGGGCCGGATCGAACACCAGCTCGACGACATTGTGCTCCGCGCAGATCCGCGCGACCTGGGCGGCTACGAAGCTCTTGTCGATCGTCGCGCCCGGGACTGCGACCAAGTGCCCGGCCTCGACCCATTCCTCATACGGCGCGTTGTCGGTCTTCGCCCGGTCAGCCAAGCCGTCCTGCGTCGTCCAGTACCAGGTCTTCTGCCAAAGCACGCCGGCGCCGTCCAACCAGGTGGCGGTGAGCGCGGTGAGATCGTTCTTCTTCGACAGATCCAGCGACAGCCAGCACCGGCAGCCCTTCAGCGCCGCGATCGCCGCGTCATCGACCGGGCCGAGGACCGCCGCGAACTTCTCCTCGTCGATCCAGAAGTCAGCCGCACCGGTCGGGATCCCGAAATACAGGCGCTTGACCGACGATGCGGTCGACAGCCTGGTCTTTGCGGTCTGGACCTCCTCGCGGATATTCGCGACCGGATAGGTGATACCGAGCGCTGGCAGAGATTTCTGCCAAACGGCCTCGTTGGTGAAGACCGTTTCCCGGTCTTTCTTGTCGACGCGGAACACGAGGCTGAAGGCGGTGTCATCCCGCTTCTTGCCGGTCGCGATCTCCTGGTAGACCTCGGAGTAGCCGTTGCCGACATGGCTCGAGATCGCCGCAGTGTTCGTGCCCAGGATCATCATCGCCGAGCCTGCCACCTTGGTGATGGCTCGACGCCAGATCTCGATCTGCGCGTCGGTCTTGAACTCGTGAATTTCGTCGGCAAGCACCATGCGTGGCCGCGGCCCCGATTGGTTCTCGCCGCTGGCGAGCGGCAGGAAGAACGACTGGCTGGCTGGATGCTCGATTGTGTGGGCGTTCTTGCCGACGCCGCCGATCTTAACGTGCCCGAGCCCCTCTAGCGTCTCGCCCTCGTCGTACCCGGGCACCTGCGCCCGGCACATCGCTACGGCATCCTGGAATAGGACGTTGGCCGTGTTCTTGTCGCCGCCGATCGCGTAGACCTGACTGCGCGGGAAGCCACACCAGCCCATCGCGTAGAGGCCGAGCCCGCCCATCAACGGCGACTTCGCTTGCCCCTTGCCGGTCTCGATCCAAGCCGATCGGAAGCGCCATCGCCCGTCCGCGTTGACCCACCCCATAAGCGAGCCGACGGCGAACACATGGTAGGGCAGCAGGTGGAACGGCTTCCCCGCTGCAGGGCCGTCGGTGATCGTGAAGACCGACGGGAAGAAATCCAAAGCGCGCTGGGCGAGCTCAGGGCGGAAGAAGTAGCCTCGTGTCTCCGCATCGCGGAGATCGCGGAGGTGTCGCTCGGCCGAGCCCCGGACAAAGTCGCCGACCGGGAAGTCGCCCCGAACGGCCGCCTGCGCCCAGCGGGTGGTCGGGTCGATCTCCCCGGGGGCGTCAGCCCGTACGGGAACCGAGGAAGGCATCGGCGCTCGCGCTCCGGTCGCGCGGCTTCGTCACCTTCGCGACCTTGGCGCGACGCCCGGGCGAGAGCCCCAACTGCGCCTCGAGGCGCTCGGCCGTGTTCTCGGCTTCGCGCATCGCCTTGAAATAGATCGAGAGGCGCGCGATCGCCTTCGGGTTGTCGGCGCTCGGTTCGGTCACGATGCCGTCGTCGGCGACTTGGCGCGAGCAGCGATCATACACCAAGTAGGCGAGCACCAGGCGCTGAAGCGCGTGGCCGTTCGAGGTGGACAGCGTCTCGCGGCTGCTCATCTCCTCGGTGATGCGGCGCCAATGCTCAGCCGCGATCTTGCGCTCGGCCGGGGTCGGCAGAAGGACTTTCCATGCCGGCTCGACGATGCCGGAAGCGGTGACGGGTCGCTTCGCCATGACCCGTTTCTCCCGAACTTTTTACTTTGAAAACGCGATCAATGCACACGGGGGTTGCAAGCGGTGTCCGGCGACCCGGCTCGCTGACTTTCGACCCCCCGGGGGGCCGCCGCGGCGCCCGCAGCGGGCTGCCGGGCATGATCCGTGCCATTTCGAGCCCAGATCAGCCCGGTTGCCGCGCTTTTCCGTGCTTCCACGGGTGGTTGGGATCGAGCGGTCGGCCGCTTGCGTCGCAGCCGCGCTTGCCCGCCTTGCGCTGATGCCCGAACTGCTCAGCCGTCACCTCGAGGTGATGAGGCTGGCAAAGGTTGCGGGTGTTCGAATCCTCGTCGCTGCCGCCATGGTCGAGCGGCTTGATATGATCGACTCGAGTGGCCTCGGTGGTGCGGCCGTTGGCCAAGCACATCTCGCAAAGGCCATTGGTGCGACGCAGGCGTCGCAGGCGTTGCGCCTGCCCTGCCCTGCCGCGGAGTCGCTCGACCTTGCGCACCGGCGTCAGGCGGCGACGGTGCCGGCCTGGGCGACCGTGGTGAGCACGAAGACGTCGGCGCCGCCGCTGGTGCCGAACCCGAGCGTGCGCAGCTGCTCGCCGTGCTTGCCCTCGAGCGCCTTCTTGGTGGCTGCCTTGTCGACCGACACCTTGGTGCTGACGTAGGGCTTGGCCCAGCGCTCGGCCTGCAAGGCCCTGACCGCCGCTTCGAAGTCGTCGGCTGTGAAGGTCAGCGAGGTGGAAGCCGCCTTGGTGCCGATCATGCAGCCGCCCAGCTCGACGGTCTTCCGCTTGCCGGTCAGCAGCGACTTACCATCCTTGCTCCACCACGCCTCGAGCACGCCGGCGACCGCCGACCGCTCCTCGAGCACAGGCAACAGCAGGGAGTCCGCGACGGCGTTGGTAGCGGCGATCGCTGCATCGCGGTTGCTGGCGATCGTCGCCGCTTCACCATCGAGGCGGGAGACGCGCTCGAGCAACTCTGTGGCATGCTCGGCGGTGCGCGGCGCGCGCGGCGGCTTGAAGCTCGGCTTGGTCACGCCAGGCGCTTCAGCATGCGGCGCTCGCGGGCCCGGCGCTGCTGCCGGGTATCTTGTCCGGGCGGCATCGGCTGGACGTCGCGGGGCTGGCGGTCAACCGCCGAGGCCGTGGCCACTGTGGCACAAGATGCCATCGCAGCCGCGCAGAGGAGCAGAGAGGTCTGTCGCATTTTAGGCTCCAGGAATGGCGGAGAACCCCTCCGCCCCGTTCAGAATATCTGGCGGAAAACCGCGCGTTGGAGACCGCAGGCGGGGATCGATGCCCCGTCGGTACCCGCTGGCATGTGCCTTTGCATTGCCGATGTCGGCGAGACCGCCTGGCGCTCGCGAGCGCCGACCAGGAGCGACGATAGCTGGCGGTTCACGCAGCCGCTGCGTCGCGAGGCGCGAGCAGCTCGTCGACGACGCCGAGGATGCCACGATTGGCGCCAGCGTGCGCCGCAGCGGTCCGCGCTGCGGTGAGCTCGCGCTCGATCGCGACTAGGCTGGCTTTCGAGATCTCGGCCTTGTCGCCGTTCAGGCCCGCAATGAAGGTGCGCAACGACGTCAGGTCGATCAACGGCGGTCTCCACGAAATGGTGCGACAATCGCGCGGGCGAGCAGCTGTGCTCGCTCTTCGAGATCCTCGAAGTCCGTATGGCCCGGGCGCCCCAGCCGGGCGTCGTGCACCAGCCGATCCCAGTCGGGCGTTAGGCGCTCGAGCTGGTCAGCAATGGAGACGCGCGGCTGGGGCATGGGAAGCGCTCCAGATACGGGAACGCCGACCGGCCCGGGGGGAAGGCGGTCGGCGTCAGGCGCAATTGTCGCGGGGTCGAAATGGCAGGTTGCGTGGCCATTTCCGAGGGGAGTTTTTGTAAGCCCCCTGCAGATTATCCAAGAATGCTGGCGTGGGCGCGGTCGAGAGCCGCGCCATCGACCTGCTTGCAGATCCGGCCGTAGATCTCCGGCCAGAGATCCAGCGCATCGATCAGCAGCTGCTTGGCGCGGCGATTGTGCATCCGATAGCGCTGGGCGACGACCGTGAAGCCGACCGTTTCGCCGACAACCATTTCCAGTACCGCGGCGATCGGGCCGCGCACCTCGCGACGCCATTGCGAATAGGCCATCTCGCGTCGCACTGTGCCGAGCTTCTCGTAGAAGGTGTCGTCGCCGTTGCGGGATTTGTCGACGCGTTGCTCGGCGCTCGAGGTCCGCACCTCGACGGCCGCGCTGATCCGCTCGGCGACCGTGGCGATCTCGACCGCCGAGGCGAGCTGCTCGGCATCGATGCCGCCGGATATATACAGGCGGGCCAGAGATCCGTCCTGCCGGCGCGCGTTGTGCTCGTGGGTCTCGGGTGTCCCGTGCGCCTTGTGGTCCCAGCGCTCGTGCATCTCAGCGCGGCCCTTCCGCAGCGCGCGCTCACTGCCGGCGATGTCCGGGTGGTTGTGCGCCCAGCGCCGGCGGTTGAGCTCGACGTCGTCGGCGATGCTCTTCTCGAGCTCCGATCGCTTGCGCCGTTTCGGCGCCTTGGTCGACCAACCGACGCCGCGCGGCTCTGGTGCTGGTATCGCGGCCTTCGCAGCCTCGCGCTCAGCCAGCGCCTTCTTGTGTTCGCGATCGATGATCGCCCGCATGACCTTGGCCTGCGCTGGATTGCTGTCCGACATGATTTCCCCCGAATTCTGACGCGGAGGTATGACCGAGCTCGGGCACGCGCGGGAGGGGAGGAAATGTAAGGGGCTGCGCGATCGACACGGCCTGATCGCTGGTGTTGACCTTCCAGCCTGCCAGGGCGAGCACCCGCGCCGCCTCCTCGATGCTAGGCCGCCCCTCGAGCTCGGGAAACGACATGCCGCGGCGATCGCCGGCCTCGCGGCGAATAAGCCCCTCGCGGGTGAGCGTGGCCACGTGCTTTTTCACAGTGTCGCGGCTGACGCTAAGACCGTGAGCGATCTCGCCGTAGCTAGGCGAACGGCCCCAACGCACGAAATACGCCTTGGCGAAATCGAGCACTTGCAGCTTGCGACTGGCCATCACTGGCGTCAGCCCGAATTGCGCATCCATCGGTAAGCTAGCGTCCGCACCCCTGCCCGAAGAACATAGCGGGAATGCTTCACATACGCCATAGATCCGATGGCACAGAACTGGGCATGGTGATCGATATGAGAGTGCGCACGCCCTTATGGGAAGACCTAATGTTGGTCGTGAAGGTGTTCGCTCTAATCCAGGTCGCCTGCATCCCGATCTGGATTAACGTAGTCCGCGACCTTCGGCAGCAGGCTGCAATAGATGGAACCCACGATCGCGGCGGTGATGAGTTCCCAGCCAAAATAGAGAGCATCGACAGCGCGCGTCGTGTCGGGCGGTGTCGCTCGGATCGCGGTCCTGGCCACGGCGATAGCAGTGCTCTGAACCGCTTGATTCCAAATCAGCATCGCGAAGTACGCAAATATGAAAACCGCCAAGCTGACGATAATCGGGGCTAGAGACCGCCTGCGGCGGTTGAGGGCGAGAGCAGTCAGGGCACCCAGCCACGCCGTTTCGATGGCCACGACTGCGCCGAAGATGGCATCGCTCGTCATAGCTCAAAATTTCGTATCGAATTTGGGGAAGCCAGTGAACGGCGCTTTTTCGCAATGCCCGCGTGATCGCACGATCCACATCACGTCGTGATCGTCACTTTCTTGATTGGTTTGATCAATCCGCTGCTCACCTGTCCTTCGATCGACTTGATTTAGAAACGAGCTACGAACCATCCCGTCAGGATTGTCGCTTAATTCTAAAAGGAGCTCGGTCGGCTCCACGCGGTATATTTTCCTCGGTGCCTCACATACACCCTCGCAAAATTCGCTGCGATCGAGATCGACGCGGTATATTGCGGAGTAGGGTTCGCTGCTGCTGCGAGCGACATATTCCGTCGTGGTTGTCCCCGAACACACCAAGTTGAAGGCCATCATGGATGTGATCGCGGCGGCTGTCATAGGCTGCCACTCCAAACCTGAAGCGATATCGCGGTATACATAATCGTTGGTTCACCTTCATCACTTGCTCGGAAAATCTGTCCAAAGACAACGCCCTCGCAAAAGGGGGAACTCGATGAACGTAGCCGTATTTCGATCGACGCCTGGTTGTGATGAAGGGTGCGCACGCTGCGAGATCAGTTGCGCTGTGATTGCAGCGGTGCGGGACGAGCTCTGCCGCGAGGTCGACGCCCTGCAGGGAGCGCAGGTGCTTCATCCATCGGTCCAGCGGGAAGAAGATCTCGCAATTGCGACAGGCCAACTGGCAATCGCTTGGCGAGCGTTCGAGCAAGCCCGTCCACGGGCTTCGCCTGTCCTGCAGAGAGGAGTAAGCCCTCAAACATCCGCGCCAGCGCATCTTCACTAGGAAGAGCCACCTGCAACGTCACGAACTGAACTGGCAAGGGGGTTCGCGGCTGGATTGGTGCGCTGGGCTCACGCGGGACGTCTTCTCCTCGAAGCCACCGCAACGACACGCCCAGCGCATCAGCGATGTCTGGAAGAAACTTTGAGCGCTGTACGTTGCCACCGAAGATCTGATTGATAGCACCCGGGGTGCAGCCAACCACGCGAGCGAGCGCTGACTGGTCCTTTCCCCAGTCGTTCATTGCCAGCTCGAGCCGCTCAAGATTGATCCCGATCACGAAGAACGTCTAACCCGCGCTTGATAGGGCTCTAATAATTGTTTGCTATTGCGCTTAGCTGATAGCTGGCTATAAGTCCTTGCCATGGACGTAGCGCTGACCCCCTTCGAAGCCTTCGAACTCGCCGTCTCAAAGACGGAGAGCGAGTCGGAATTTGCACGGATCGTCGGCTGCACACCGGGCAACATTAACCAGTTGCTCAAAAAGAGGTCGCCTCTCTCGCATCGATTCGTTCTGAAGGCTGAAGCTGCAACGGGCGTCTCCCGCCACCTTCTCGCCCCCGACATCTATCCCGACGAATCCGACCAGCCCCCCCACCGTCTCGATCACACCGCGCGCAATACAGGCCCCCTCGACGATCTGGCGCCAGCGCGATGACCGCAACATCCCTCCCCCCTTTCGGCCGCCAGCAGACCGGCCGGATCACCTGTGACGTGGACCCGATCTCGGGGGTTTTGGCATTCACCACCGTCACGAGTGCGCTTCGTCTGCCTGTACTGCGTACCAGCGCGGGGCGTCGGTCGTCTTTTGCGATCGGCGTCCCGTTTTCGCAGGTGTGCAGCCATCCCTTTTCCCTCGGCCGCCATCCGGGCGGCGAGCGCCGGCGGCGGGGGCTCCCCTGCCCGCTGCCGGCGTCCCTTCTTGTTGGCGCTGCGCGATGACCAAGGTCCGCGCGCCCCTCACGTTCGACAACGCACTGGCGCGCATCGCCGGCCTGATCGGCTGGGCCGAGATGGCCCGTGTTGTCGGCCAGGCTGAAAAGACCGTGCGCAATTGGGGCGATCCCGACACGGGTCAGCAGCCCACGATCAACGCCGCGGTCAAGCTCGACGTCGCATTTCAGGCGGCCGGCGGTGGCGGCGCGCCGATGCACGAGACCTATTCGCTGCTGCTCGAGCAATCGCGCGCCGACGTGTTCGCCGATCAGATCGAGCTCGGCCGCCGCACCTGCGACGTCATACGCGAGGTCAGCCAGGCCGAGGAAGCACTCGTCCGCGCCTCGATGCCGGGCGCAACTGACACCGACCGCGTGTGCGCGCTTCGTGAGGTCGAGGAAGGCATCGCTTCGCTGACATCGACCTTACCGTTGCTGCAGGGGGAATCGCCATGATCCTGATCGACCGATCCGGCTGACGCCGGGCCGCCCCCACCACCATCGCCCGATCCCCAACCCGCTGACGACTGCCGTCGCGGGACGGAAAACCTGTTGCCTGGAAACCCGCATGAGCAACCGCGCCGCCCTCATCACGATCATGACCGAGTTCGACGCGATCGACGATCGCCTGCGCGCGCTCCGCGCGGGCACGTCCTCGATCCGGGCGGCGTGCCAGATCGACGCCGCGCGCGATTGCATGATCCACGCGAAGATGCGCCTCGCGGTTTCACTGGCGTCGATCGACCCGGTCATCGATCTGGTCGCAATCGCCGAGCAGGCCGCGCCCTGCCAGGCCGGGGCCGGGGCATGACCGCGGTGATTACGCCAGGCGCGTACCTTAAGCGGTGTCGGCAGGCGGCCGGTCTGTCCGTCGCTGACGTCGCTGCACGGCTCCCGACGGATCCGCCTTCGCCTGAGCACCTCCGCGGCGAATGGCTCGAACTGATCGAAGCGGATGCAACGCCAGCGAGCTTTCGGACGATCATCGCCTTGCGGACACGCGGCTTCCGCTTCGACATCCACGTCCTTTCACTGCTCGAGGCAATCGCGCAGGGGATCGAGGCAACCCCGCCGCGGCTATGCCGAATCTGCGCCTGCAGTGATCACGCCCCCTGCATGAGCGAAATGGGCGACGGATGCACGTGGGTCGCTGAGGATCTCTGCTCGGCCTGTGGCGATGCTCCAGTGGGGCAGCACGCGTGAGCGGCGATCGTCCGTCCAACCGCCGCGATCGGCGTGTCGCGCGCGCGCTCGTCGGCATCGAGATCGCGATCGTCCTGATCGGCGTCTGCGTCAGCTTACGCCTGCTTACCCGCCCTTCCCTGGCGATGGCAGCCCTGTGGGTCGCCCTGTTCGTCGCCGCCACCGCGTTCGCCATCATCCAGCGGGAGACGCAACGATGAAGCCTGCCCAATCCGTCCACATTCGCCCCGACATCGTGCACCCGCTCGATTGCCCGCACGCCTGCTGCAACCCGCGTCGCGCGCTGCTCGAGCGCCTGGCGCGCCGCGCGGCCGCGCAGTTCGCCGCCGGCATGGCGATCGGTGCCGTAATTGTCGCTGCAACCGGCAATCTGGGAGCGGCGCTTCGCGCGCTGGTTGGCCAGTGAGCGTCACTATCGCGTCTGTAGACGAGCAAATCGCCGCAGGTCGTGCGCTCGTACCGGATCATCTGTGGACCGGTGTCCGCGAGCATATCCTGTTCGGTAGGCGGAGCGGCAATTTTCTCAGCGCGGCCTTCGCTAACGATCTGCTTAATGCCGCGACCGGTGCGGACGAGGTGTCGTTCGAGCGCCTGCCGGACTTGATGCGCTTCCTTCACAATTATGCGCCGTATCACTGCTGGGGTTCGCGCGCCGTGCGCGATCTCTGGCGCGAGCTGGGCGGCGTGGAACGCGCTGCTTTTGAGGACCCAAGATTCGAAAGCCTGAAAGAGGCAGCGGCGGCATGAGCGACATCATCGCCGCCGACCAGCTGCGTCTGCTCATCGACCGGATCGAGCGTCTCGAGGAGGAAAAGAAGGGCATCGCTGACGACATCAAGGATGTCTACGGCGAGGCCAAATCGACCGGCTTCGACGTCAAAACGACCCGCGCGATCGTGCGCCTGCGCAAGATGGAAAAGCACCAGCGCGAAGAGGCCGAGGCGCTGCTCGAGACCTACAAGCAAGCGCTGGGGCTCGACTGATGCGTCTGACCGAGACCTTCCATGACTGGCTGTTGTCCACGATCGACGAAGCTGGGGTATCGATCCCTCATGGCCTTGTCCTGGGGGACGACGACAATCTGACCGTTGTCGCCTTGGCCGTTCCGATCGATCAGGCATACGCCTTCATGCTGACGGAGTGGGCGCTCAATCGTCCGAAAGAGATCATCTTTGCGATCGACCGGTTCACGAAGCCCGGTCAGGGCACGACCCTGGGAGATCTAGTCGCGGGCCATCACTTCGTCCGTGATCAATCGAGCCGCCCCTTTATCGTCGAGTACCGACACGATCCCCGAATCGTGCAGCCGATCGACTGGGGAAACCTATTCTGGAATTCGGCGCTGACGCTGGAACTCCGAGGCGCGATCCGCTTGCTCGGAATGCCGAAGTGAGCGCCGATAATCCCAAGCTGCAGGCGGCTTTCGACTATGTCGGCAAGCTGACGCGGGCTCGGGTCGCACCGGCGACGATCATTGATGGCCTGGTTGCCAATCACGGCGCCGCGCACCGCACGCGGTGGGATGGCAGCCGCCTGTCCTGCGCCGGCGTCGTTTCCACCTGCACCTTCAGCCCCGACAAGGGATTGCTCGAGAACTGGACCAAGACGGCCAGCCTGCGGCTTATGAAGCTCGCGATCGAGCAACAGGCATGAACGCGCGGCGCGCCCAGCTGGTGGTAATCGACATTGCCGACGTCGCGGCTGGGCGCTGCTGCTGCGGCGCCTGCGCGCGTCTCGATCGCCGCTATCCGGCCCAGGGCTGGCAGCTGGCACTCCCGCTCGGTTCGGGGGACCGGCCGGATGCGGTCCCCCTCCCCGTTTCTGATCCCGACGCGCCGACGGCTGCAACCGTCGACGTGAGCGCACCCTTCAGCCGCACAGTCGAGACGCGCTCGCGGCCTATCGCCGGAGCAAGCTCATGACCAGCATCGCCGAACTCACCCAAGATTTTGTCAATCCCCAGAAAGGGGGATTGCTCGCCGATCGACGCACGATGACCATCGGTCAGCTCGAGCTGTCGCCGTTCAACGTTCGCACCAACGCTGAGGACACAAGTCCGAACGACGCGATGGAAAAGTCCATCCTCGCCTTCGGCCTAATCCACGCGCTGCGCGTCCATCCAATGAAGGGCCGCAAGAACAAATGGGGCGTGCACGCCGGCGGCCGCCGCTACCGCGCGATCAAAGCGCTGATCGGCCGCGGGGACCTGCCGGGCGACTGGCCGATCGACGTCGTCATCCGCGAGGCGAGCGATGCCGACCTGCAGGCCGAGAGCGCGGCCGAGAATATCCTGCGGCGCGAGCTCCGATCGTACGAGATCTTCCAGGGCGTCGCGAAGTCGCATCGCCGCGGCGACAGCCCAGAGAAGATCGCCGCGATCTGCGGCCAGGAGGTCATCACGATCCGCAAATGGATCCGCCTCGGCAATCTCGCCAAGCCGGTGTTCAACGCGCTCGAGGCTGGCGCGATCACCGAGGAGCAGGCCAAAGCCTATGCCGCGACCGAAGACCATGCGCTGCAGATCGATGCGTTCGAGCATCTCCACAAGCTGCACGACTGGGACAAGGCGCCTGCGAAGATCCGCGCTTACCTGCGCGTCAGTGATGTGGAGACCACCCGACTGCTGCGCTTCGTCGGCGCCGACGCGTATACCGCTGCCGGCGGTGCGCTGGAGCTCGACCTGTTCTCAGATGGCGCTGACGAGCGCGCACGGATTAAGCACGAGGATCTGCTGCGCCAACTCGCGTTCGACAAGCTTGCCGGCGTACAGGAAAGCACGCGCCAGCGCACCGGCCGGCCCGATCTCCGCTTTGTCGCACAGCCGCCGCAAGCCTCGCACGGCGGTCCAGACCTGTTCTTGGGCGTGTCCGCCAAGGTGCTCAGCCGCGACATGCTCGGCAATCCTGATCGCCTCGAGCTTCCCGATGGCGATATCGTCGCCTTCATTCGGATAGCCGAGGGCGGCGAGCCCGATGTCTCGTACTGGTGGGAGACCTCCAAGGCGAAATACGGCAGTAAGAAGGATCGGCCCGGGACATCGGCCGCGACGTTCCCGCCGCGCAGCGCGTCATTGAGTGCGCCCGGCGCGGCGATCGGCGGAATGGTGGCTTACGGCGCGAAGCCGCTGGCCGACGCCGAGATCAAGCAGGAATCCGGCCTCACACAGGAAGGGATTGAGATCTTCCGCTCGATCCGGACCACCATCCTGCGCGGCGCCCTGATCGAGAATGCTGAGGCGTCCGCGCCGGGCGGGGATGCCGCGACGGACTATCTCGTCTGGGCCCAGCTTCGGATCCTGGTCAAAGGCGACATGGCTCATCTGGTGGGCGTGCGCGGGCTTACTTCTGCAGAGCGCGGCCCGGATTCCGCACGCGATCATATCGGCGCGACCGAAGCCAGCCGACGCTTCGCCCTTGCGCTGCACGAGCTCCAACAGCAGTCGTTCCTCACATGCGAGGATCTCGCCGAAGCCTATCTCGACTATCGGGCTTCAGCCTCGCACCTCAAGCGGATGGCCGCGGCCGTCGTGACCGGGATGGCGCTTCAGCGCTCGCTCGGCGGCAGCACCTATCGCTTGCCGATCCATGACGCCGTCGCGGCGGATCTCGATCTGCTCGACGATGAGCGAATTCGGACATTCTGGCGGCCGACAGGGGCGATGCTCGATCTACTCCCCAAGTCAGACCGCCTCGCGATCGCCGAGCCGTTCGTCGAGACGGCCAGCTTCGCGCCCTGGTCGCGCCAAAAGTCGAGCGAGATTACCACGCTCGTGCTGCAGGTCGTCACCGGCGCCGCCGCCACCGTCCGCGCATCGATGGCCGATGCGGCCGCGCGTTGGGTCCATCCGCTGCTGCGGTTCGCGCCGATCGCCCCCTCGCCGGCAGAGACGCTCGAGGCGGCGGAATGAGCGGCGCCTGTGGATCCTGCACGCTATGCTGCACACTCATGCGGGTTGAGATGACGCCGCCCAAGCCGGACCGGCAAACGTGCGAGCATTGCTCGGCCGATGGCTGCTCGATCTACGACGCGCGACCTGATGCCTGCCGCGGCTTTCAGTGCCTGTGGCTGGCATCGCAGCAGATCGCGCAGCTCGCGCTGCCCGCAGCGATGCGCCCCGATCGAGCCGGGATCGTGATCGATCTCAACGCAGCTGGTACGGTCCTCGCCCACTGCGAGCACCCCGGATCGTGGACGCGCGAACCAATGCGCTCATGGCTGCTCGACAAAGCCGCCCGCACGAACGTCATCCTCGAGCTTTCGTACGGCGCAGAAATGTTGGCGGCCGATGGCGGCACCGAGCGGCTCGAACGTGTTGGTGTCCACGAGAGTGGCAACCGGCTCTACGTGCGCGTCTCCGACCTGCCGAAATGGAAAGCGCAGGCCGCGGCATGACCGTCGCTGCGTATCTCGAGACGCATGTCGCGATCGTCGGCACGACCGGTGCGGGCAAAACGGTGACCGGCAAAGGCTATGTCGAGCAGCTGCTCGCCGATGGGCGCCAGGTGATCGTGATCGATCCGACCGGCGCGTGGTGGGGCATGCGTGCCAACGCCGCCGGCGACGGCCCTGGTCTCCATATCGCGGTGTTCGGTGGACTCCATAGTAACGCGCCGCTGGAGGCGGACGATGGTTTCCGCCTGGCCGAGCTGCTCATTGAGCAGCGCGTTTCGGCGATCATCGACCTCAGCGAGTTCGATGAGGAAGAGCAGCGGGCCTTTGCCTTGGCTTTCATCAGCCGCTTGCGGACCAAACCTATAGGCAATCTCCACCTCGTCATCGATGAGGCCGATGAGATCGCGCCGGAGCTCGTCCCAGATAGCGATGCGTTCAAGCTCAAGCGCGCGCTCGCGTGGATCGCAAAGCGCGGCCGCATCCGCGGTTTCGTGCTTACGATCATCACCCAACGGCCGGCCGATATCGCCAAGTCTGTGCTCGCGCTCGCCCAGACGATGGTCGTCCACCGGCTGATCGCGCCGCAGGATCAGGCGCCGATCGATCGCTATCTCAAGAGCCACGCGGCGGCGAACGTACGCAAGGAAGTGATGGGATCGCTCGCGGGGCTAGGCCGTGGCGAGCGCTGGATCTACAGCCCGGTCGAAGCCGTGCTCGAGCGCGGCCTATCGCCGGCGCTGACAACCTTCGACAGCTCCGCCGCGCCAGTTGCTGGGCAGGAGGCCAGCGAGCCGAAGGCACTTGCCGACGTCGATTTCGTCGCGCTGGCTGAAGCGCTCGCCGCGAGCCGCCCGACCTCCGATCCGATCGCTGCCGCCGACGCGCGCGAGCCTGGAGCTTGGGATACGCTAGTCTCGAGGGTCGCGGCGATCGAGGCCGCGATCGCGCCTGCGAATATGCATCCTGGTGATGCAAATATGCATGCCGAGACCTTGCCGCTCGAAGGGGCGGCTCCGAGCCAACTGGATGACCTCGGGTCGGTGCGGACATCGACGCAGACAGATGTGCCAGCCGGTGAGACGGCAAATGCGCGTCACGCAATTCGAGGCGCGGCGGCACTACAGGTTCTGGCTTCGATCACCGATCACCGCGCGCCGTCGGTCACCGAGGAGCAATGGGCTTTCTTGGCGGGCTTCGCTCGCAAGGGTGGGACCTGGTCGACCTATAAGGCCGCGCTTCGTGGCGCAGGGCTCATCGAGGAGCGAGGAGGCCGATGGCAAAACACACCCGCAGGCGACCTCGCCACGCGGCAGTGGGAAGCCTTGGCGCTGTCGCCAGGACCCGATCTGGTCCGACGCTGGGCCGGGAAGCAGCCGTCCAGCGGTCGGCTCGCGGAAGTCCTTTTGAAGCGCTGGCCGCAAATGATGTCCCGAAACGAGCTCGCGGCCGGAGCGACCCTCACAGCAAACGCCGGCACGTTCACGACATACCTCGGACGGCTACGCAGCCGAGGAATGCTCGAAGAGAATGGCAAGCAGGTCCGGCTCAATCCCGCGCTGATGGAGTGGCAGTGATGCACCCTGCTGTCGCCGAGCTCGTACGCACGATTGCCCGCCAGATGGCGGAAGAGGATGTTGCGCGCGCAAAAACCTTATCCCGGAGTCGCCAATGTCCCGCCCCCGTTGCGCAATCTACGCTCGTTATTCCAGCGATCTCCAGTCTGCCACCTCGGCCGAAGATCAAGTCCGCGTCTGCCAGGACCGCGCCGATCGCGAAGGATGGGACGTCGTCGAAGTCTACAGCGACCTTGCGATCTCCGGCACATCGAACAGGCGACCGGGCATGAGCATGATGCTCGCGGCCGCCGCGAAAGGTTCGTTCGAGATCGTTCTGTCCGAAGCGCTCGATCGGATCGCCCGCAATCAGGCCGATATCGCCACCATCTTCCAGTCCCTCGAATTTGCCGACGTGCGGATCGAGACGCTCAGCGAAGGATCGGTGAACGAACTCCACATCGGCCTGAAGGGCACCATGGGTGCGCTCTTCCTGAAAGAGCTTGGGCAGAAGATCCGGCGGGGGCAGCGCGGCGCGGCGGCGCGCGGCTCGATGCCGGGTGGGCTCTGCTATGGATACGACGTTGTCCGCGAGCTCGACGCCAAGGGCGATGCTGTGAAGGGCAAGCGCACCATCAATCCCGACCAGGCCGAAGTCGTGCGGCGCATCTATCGCGAATATGCGGCCGGGCGGAGCCCTAAGCTGATCTCCCGGGATCTGAACCGCGAGGGCATCCCCGCCCCGCGGGGCGGGGAGTGGCGCGCGCCGTCGATCGTCGGCAATCGCGCGCGCATGATCGGGATGCTGCATAACCCGATCTACGTCGGCCGCTTGGTCTACAACCGCGTCCGGATGGTGCGCGACCCGGAATCGCGCAAGCGCGTCTCGCGACCGAACAAGGCGGCGGAACTGCTCTTTGTGGAAATGCCGGAACTCGCCATCGTCAGCGAGGCAGAGTGGCAGGCGGTCCAGGAGGCTCGCATGGTGCGCGCCAGCCAACCGCTGGCGGTGCGGCGTCGCCCGAAGCACCTGCTATCCGGCCTGGTGCGCTGCGCGGTCTGCGAAGGCACGATGGTCATGGTCGTGAGCGGTCGCTTCGGCTGCGGTTCACACCGAGGCGGCGGCACCTGCAAAAACGCGCGGCGCATTGCGGCGGACGAATTGCAGCGGCGCGTTCTCGCGGGCCTCGAGCAACAGCTCCTATCGGAAGAGGCCGAGCGTGAGGCGGTGAGCGAATATCATCGCCAGCTCGGCCGGGGGCAAGAGAAGTCGGATCGAGAGCGCGCGACGTTAGCGCGCCGCCTGCAGGCCGCCGAATCGGCGATCAAGCGACTTGTCGGGGCGATCTCGTCGGGCGCGGCGGATTTCGCAGATATTCGCGAGGCCCTGGCGACAAAGACGGCTGAACGCGACAACGCGAAGCGCGAGCTCGAGGAGGCTGGCGCAGAGCAAGTGATCGCGCTGCATCCGCATATCGCCAAAGCGTACCGAGCGAGGATCCGCGGCCTTGCCGATAGCCTCGCCGCCGGCGACGCCAAGAGCGAAGAGGTCGCGGCACAAATCCGCGACCTGATCGCCGTAATCTACGCCATCCCGCTCGAATCGGGCGAATGGCAATTTGAGATAGTCAGCTCCCTTCAGTCCGCGGTGGCTTTGGCGACCGGGACTGACGGACCCCAGAGGGGGAGCTCGCGAGTGACAGCGATGGTAGCGAAGGAGGGACTTGAACCCCCGACCCCAGGATTATGATTCCCGTGCTCTAACCAACTGAGCTACTTCGCCGTGGCCCCGGCCGAACCGGGGCGTGCCGCTGTGTGCGAGGCGCGGGCTATAAGTAGGCACATCCGGACGGTCAACCCACCTTTGCGCCGGTTTTATCTCAGGCGAACATATGGCGCGAGAGCGGCTCCCACGGGCCGCCACGATACCACCAGCTTGCCAAGCCCGCGAGCCGCACGGTGCGGGGCTGAAATTCGCGGGCGAGCTCGGCCTGCAGCGCCTTGGCGACCGCCGGCTCGACCTTGTTCTGCACCGTGACGTGCGGGCGCCAGCCGGCGCGGTCCTGCGGCGTCAGTACGGCCGCGAACGCATCGGCGAGCCGATCGCGAATATCCTCGAGCGCGGGCGATTCGATCCGGAACGCCACACCGCGCCCCAACGACATCAGCCCGGCGATCCGCGCCTCGGGCGCACGCACGCGGCTCGTCTCCGCCGCGAGCCGCTGCTTGAGCTCGCGCTCGAGGCTCGGCGCGAGGTGATGGAACATCGTCAGATGCGCCTTCAGCTGGTTGCGCTCGGGCGGGAAGTGCCGGACGCGCAGCGCGTCGAACCACGCCGCATCACCCGCGCCGAACAGCGCGGTGACGATGATCGGCACGGGTGCCGATACGGGCGCGCCGTCGCTCAAATCTCGAGCTGGCTGCCGAGTTCGACCACGCGATTGGTCGGCAGGCGGAAGAACTCCATCGCGCTCTCGGCGTTGCGCAGCATCCACGAGAAGAGCTTCTCGCGCCAGATCATCATCCCGGGCCGCGAAGACGGCAGCAGCGTCTGGCGCGACAGGAAGAAGCTCGTGTCGATCATCCGGAAATCGGCGCCACAGCGATGCACGTTGGCGAGCGCCACCGGCACGTCGGGCTCCTCGATGAAGCCGTACTTGAGCACCATGCGGTGGAAGCCGGCCCCCAGATCCTCGATCATGCAGCGATGCCCCTCGGACACATAGGGCACGTCGGCGATCTTGATCGTCAGCAGGATGATCCGCTCGTGGAGCACCTTGTTGTGCTTGAGGTTGTGCAGCAGCGCGTGCGGCACGCCCTCGGGCGAAGACGTCATGAACACCGCGGTGCCGGGCACGCGCGTCGCCGAGGTGGCGGCCGACTGGATGAAGATCTTGATCGGCATCGCGCCCTCGCGCATCCGGTCGATCATCAGCTGCCGCCCCTTCGACCAGGTCGTCAGGATCGTGAAGATGATGAAGCCGACCAACAGCGGGAACCAGCCGCCCGCCGGCACCTTGGTCAGATTCGCCGAGAAATAGGCGCCGTCGACCAGGAAGAACACGGCAAGGAGCGGCACGGCGTAATAGACCGGCCAGTTCCACAGCCGGAACAGCACGACACTCAGCAGGCAGGTGTCGATGAACATCGCCCCCGTCACGGCGATCCCGTACGCCGAGGTTAGGTTCGACGACGTACGGAAGAAGATCACCAGCAGCAAGACCATCGTCAGCAGCAGCCAGTTGACCAGCGGGATGTAGATCTGCCCGACCGTCGCCGCGCTGGTATGCTCGATCCGCAGCCGCGGCATGAAGCCCAACTGGATCGCCTGCTGCGTCACCGAGAAGGCGCCCGAGATCACCGCCTGCGACGCGATCACCGCGGCCATCGTCGCGAGGATGACGAGCGGAAGCTGGAGGTTGTCGGAGGCGAGCTCGTAGAACGGGCTCTCGAGCGCGGGCTGCCCGAGGCGCGAAAGCAGCGCTCCCTGCCCCATGTAATTCATCATCAGCGCCGGCAGCACGACGAACAGCCACGACACGCGGATCGGATTGCGCCCGAAATGCCCCATATCGGCGTAGAGCGCCTCGGCGCCGGTCACCGCGAGCACGACCGACCCGAGCGCGAGGAACGCGCGCAGCGGGTCGAGCGCGAAGAACTCGACCGCGTAGTGCGGCGAGAAGGCCCACAGGATCTCGGGCGTCTTGACGATGCTGAGCACGCCGAGCGTCGCGATCACGCCGAAATAGACGATCATGATCGGCCCGAAGAACAGCCCGACCCGCGCCGTCCCGCTGCGCTGGATCCAGAACAGGGCGATGATGATCGTCATCGCGATCGGCATCACCAGCGCACCGAGCCCTGGCGAGACGACCGCGAGCCCCTCGACCGCGGACAGCACTGACACCGCCGGGGTGATCATCGAGTCGCCGTAGAACAGCGCGGTCGCGAACACGCCGAGCAGGATGATGCCGCGCGACCAACGCTTGTTCTTGGTCCGCCCGTTGACGAGCGCGAGCAGCGCGAGGCTCCCGCCCTCGCCCTTATTGTCGGCGCGCATGATGATGGTGACGTATTTGAGGCTGACGACGATCATCATCGACCAGAACATCAGGCTGACGACGCCCATGATGTGGACCGGATCGAGCGCGAGCTTGTGATGCCCGGCGAAGGTCTCGCGGAAGGCGTAGATCGGGCTGGTGCCGATATCGCCGAAGACGATGCCGATCGCGCCGAGCGCGAGCTTGGCGATGCCGTCCTTGCCGTGATGGTGCGCGTCATCCGCGCCGGTATCCGGCGCCGAGTCGCGATCGGCGGGCAATCCGCCCGCACTTGCCTGAGTGATGGTCACGCTAAGGGTGTTCTTGCCCGGATTTCATGCAGATAGGTCATGGATGACGGCGAAGGCCTCGGTCCCGATGGTGCGGCGCAATAGCACGCGCCCCTGCCCCCCGCAACGTTCGTACAGCGCGCGTTCAGCCACGCTCAATCCTCGGTCGCGAGCGTGCGGATCGTGAATTGCGTGACAAGGCGGTGAACGCCGGGAAGCGCCGAAAGCACCTCGCGGTGGATCCGCTCGTAGCTGTCGTCGTCGCGGACCAGTACCTTGAGCAGATAGTCCGATTCGCCGCTCATCAGATGCGCTTCGTTCACCTGATGGGTGCGCTCCAACGCCTGTTCGAACTGCTGCATCGTCGCCTGGCGCTGGTCGGTCAGCGTCACCGAAACGAACACCGTCGAGGGATTGCCGCGCGCCGCGCGCGACAGGCGGGCGCGGTAACCGAGGATCAGTCCCTGCTGTTCGAGTGTCTTCACCCGTCGGTGCGCGGCCGAAGGGGAAAGCCCGACGCGCTCGCCCAAAGCTTCGCTGGTCAGCCCCGACTCCCGCCCGAGCTGCGCGATGATCTTGCTGTCGATCGTATCCATGCGGGACGCTGTTGCGCATTCCGGCCCATATTTGCAATCCAATCGCGCCGTACAAGGCCTGCCTGTGAAGATTGCACGCACTTCCCGCGCGCGCTGCGGTAAAAGGCGCGCACTCAATAGGAGAGTTTCGATGCGCATCGGTGTCCCCAAGGAAATCAAGAATCACGAATATCGTGTCGGCCTGACCCCGCCCTCGGTCTCCGACCTCGTCGCCGCGGGCCACAGCGTCGCGGTCGAGACAGGTGCTGGCCTCGGCATCGACTTCGAGGACCAGGATTATGTCGCCGCCGGCGCGACGATCCTGCCCGACGCAGCCGCGGTGTTCGCGCAGAGCGACATGATCGTGAAGGTCAAGGAGCCACAGGCGAGCGAGATCGCCTTGCTCGAGCCGCGCCATTTGCTCTTCACCTACCTCCACCTCGCCGCCGACAAGCCGCAGGCCGAAGGGCTGATGAAGTCGGGCGCGACCTGCATCGCATACGAGACCGTCACCGCCGCCGACCGCTCGCTGCCGCTGCTGAAACCCATGTCCGAAGTCGCCGGGCGCATGTCGATCCAGGTCGGCGCGCACTATCTCGAAAAGGAGCAGGGCGGCCGCGGCATCCTGCTCGGCGGCGTGCCGGGCGTGGCGCCGGCCAAGGTCGCGATTCTCGGCGGCGGCGTCTCGGGCGTCAACGCCGCGCAGATGGCGGTCGGCATGCGCGCCGACGTGACGATCTACGACATTTCGAACGCGCGGCTCGCCGAACTCGACATGTTCTTCGGCAGCCAGATCAAGACCGCCTACGCCTCACGCGCGGCGATCGCGGCGGCGGTGAAGAATGCGCATCTCGTGATCGGCGCGGTGCTCGTTCCCGGCGCGGCGGCGCCCAAGCTCGTCACGCGCGACATGCTCAAGACGATGAAGCGCGGCTCGGTGCTGGTCGACATCGCGATCGACCAGGGCGGCTGCTTCGAGACCAGCCATGCGACGACGCACGAGGACCCGGTGTTCGAGGTCGACGGCGTGATCCATTATTGCGTCGCCAACATGCCCGGCGCGGTCGCGCGGACCTCGGCGTTCGCGCTCAACAATGCGACGCTGCCGTTCGTGCTCAAGCTCGCGACGCTGGGGGCCGAGGGCGCGATGCAGGCCGATGCGCATCTGGCGAACGGGCTCAACGTCTCGGCGGGCAAGATCCGCCACCAGGCTGTGGCGGATGCGCTCGACCTGCCGTTCGAGGCCTGGGCTGGCTGATTAAGGGGGCGCCCGCCGTGCGATGGCGGGCGCCTTTTTGCGACGAACCGTGTTCGGTTGACTCGATTGACCCCAAGACGCGCTGTCTTCCAGCGCGATCGTTTCCGTTTTGGTGCCGATGCCGGCCTTGCGGGCGGGCGATGTCAAAGAGCCGGTAGGCGTATACCATGCAAGGGCGGTTGTAGGACAGTGGCGTATCGCTGCAGGAGCTGGCGAGGCATTGCGCGCGTGACCGCTTACACGTTCCGGCGTTAGACGGCGGCGCTCGAAACCGGACATTGCGGTTCGCGGAGAGGCGAGATGTTCCGATTACGGGGCGCGCTTCGGATGCGGCCTGTCCTTTGTCGGTCGCGTGATCCATGACCCGGGCGTCCGCGAGGAGCAGCCTGTGCCGCAAGACCCGTTCGTCCATCTTCCCGAGCTGCGAGGCGATGTGGTGCCCGTTGCGGAATCGACGATGCGCTTTACGCCCGAGGTACTGGCGGAGCGGGACGCACGCATGCGGGAGATGGGGTATGCCGCCGATTGGCGCCAGTCCGATGCTGCGATGGCGCAAGCTTGGGGACAGTTATTGTCCAACCGTGTCGGGTCTGGCGACCTGTGGGTCTTTGGCTACGGATCGCTGATGTGGGATCCTGGTTTCCACTTCGCGGAAGTGCGGCGGGCGACGGTCGATGGATATCAGCGCCGCTTCGCGATGAAGGTCGAGATCATGACGGGTTCTCCGGACCGTCCGGGTCTGGCGCTGACGCTGGAGCAGGAACAGGGCCAATGCGCCGGGCTCGCGTTTCGAATAGCGGCTGACCGCGTGGAAGCGGAAACCGCCATACTGGCGCGGCGAGAGTTCGTGCTGTTCAACTATTCGGTCGAGACAGCAACCGCCATGACGCCACAGGGCGAGATCGCGGTGCAGCTGCTGGCATCCGACAAGCAGGATCCGCGCTATGTCGGCGGCCTTTCCCGTTCTGCGACGGCCGCCATGATCGGCGCCGCCAAGGGCGTCAAAGGCGAGAACAGGGCCTATGTGGCGAAGCTTGCGCAGCAGCTGCGCAAGCTCGACATAGCGGATGCCTATGTTGACGAGCTTGCCACGCTGCTCGACGCACCGTCAGCGTAAACGGCGATCGCGACGGTCGTTCGGGCTACCCTCCTGTGCGGGAAAGCGGCGACGGCAGCAGATGCGAGCTATCACGATCTTGCTTCCTGAAAGCGGCCGGGCCGCTCTCCACTCAAAACCAAACACTCGCGGCCATAGCGCATCAGATTGCTCCATCACGGGATGCCGCGATTTCCGCCGTTTCGAGCCTGATGCACAGGTCGTGAGTTATGCATCGCGAACGGTTAAAACCGGTTGCTCGGTGTCGTCGCGAGTGGCAGCTTTCCAATCGGCGCATGCAGATAGGAACGCGACTTTGATTACCACCTTGAAGGAACTCGATCGCGTTCGCGATGAATGCTTTAGCCTTGTTACCACCCGTGCAGGCCTTTCGGCCGCTGCAGCAGTCGTCCCGGTACCAGGCGTGGATATAGCAGCCGACCTTGGTTTATTAGTCGAATTGATCCCAGCTATAAATCGTAAGTTTGGTTTGACGCCTGAGCAGATCGATAGCCTTTCTCCAGAAATTAAGCAAAAGTTGGCAGTTATTATTACCAGCATCGGCAGCAGTTTTATTGGAAGCTACGTTACAAAAGAAAGTGCTATTGTTCTTCTCAAAAAGGTAGGTGTGCGCATTGCCTCGTCTTCTGTCGCCAAATACATCCCATTTGTAGGGTCTGCTATTTCGGCAACGGTAAGTTTCGGAGCCATGAAGTGGATGGGAAATTCACATGTTACGGATTGTTACGATGTAATGAAGAGGGTTATCGAGGAGGAAACAGCCTAACTGATCGTCTAGGGGTTGTTGGTGGGTACGCGTTGAAAGGGCAGAATCCGGATATTTACCCGGCATTTTCAATCGTTTTGATGCAAGTTTTATTTTTATATTAGACTGAATAATGCCTCCGGATTATCTCCGGAGGCATTCGTTTGTTCTATTCGTCAATGTCCAGGGGTGCGCGCGTGCGGTTCATCCCGCCCAGCTTTTCCCACAGACCTTTACGGTTGCGCGCTGCGGTTTGAGTAATCCCCAAGGCCTTGGACGCCCGATTGTACCCGGCACCGTCATCGAACAGGCGGTAGATGATTTCCGCGCCCCGACCAGTGAGGTTTGCGCCCTCTTTGTTGCGGGGATCCTGCGCCTGTTCCAGCGTCGGGATTTTAACCCCGATGCCGTGGCTGGCACCTGTACCCCCAATCTTAGCGATCAGGACATCTGTCGTCCGGTTGATGTAGTCGATCAGTTCGGTACGATGGCCTTCAAGGGCGGCAACGGCAGTGGCGGCGGTGAGGGTAGTGGTCATAAGAGAAGTTCCTTCTCTGAGGTTACCGTCAACATTGTTGACGAGCACTCCGGTTCCCGTAGTGCATGCACCCCCTACGTCAGTGCACTACCGTACGTCAACAAAAATTACTGCCTGAAGTGCTCTTGATGCAAAACTTTTGATTCTTGCATCTCGCATGCCGGCTTTCTCAAATCGAACCGTTGATCAGGTATCACGCGCGTCGATAGCGAACCGCCGGTCGTGGCGGCGCCGCGCGGACGATGAAGTCCGTCATCGACAATACGGCTCGCTCCACCGTCAAACACCATTTTGAGCGTTGAGAAGGAGGCGGCGGCGCCTAGGGACGCTTCGACAACCACAGGAGCATGATGTTGATCGAGCGACATATTCCCGAAGGTGACGATTTCCTCGATCCCGCGGAAGTGCTCACACTCGACGCCCCCGAGCTGGCACGACGAACGCAGGCCCTCGTTCCTTTGCTTCGCGACCATGCCGCGGAGGCGGAAACGCTGCGCCGTCCGGTCGCCGAAGTGTGGTCCGCGATCCGTCGGTCCGGCTTCTTTTATCAATTTGTGCCCAAGGCGTTTGGCGGCATGGCGACGGACACGGATGGCTTCATCGATGCTGCGCTGCCGCTGGCGATGGCCGACCCGGGCACGGCGTGGTCCGCCTGCTTCTGCGCCGGGCACAACCGGACGCTCGCCCAGTTCCCGGTCGAGGCCCAGCAAGAAATCTGGGGCGGCGACTTTCCCTACATCGTGGCGCCCAGTCTCGGCGCGCCGCCCGCCAAGGGCGTGCGCGTCGATGGCGGCTGCCGCATCTCGGGCGCTTGGAGCTGGGGGAGCGGCATCATGGACGCCGACTGGGTTCTGGCGATGGCAATGCTCGCAAGCGAAGGGGCAGACCCGCAATTCGTCATGACGGTCTTCCCGGCGGCGGAAGCCACGGTGACCGATACGTGGCGAATGGATGGCTTAGCGTCGTCGGGCAGCAACGACGTTTCCGTCACCGAGCTTTTCATTCCAGAGCATCGCATGATGGTCGATATCGGAAGCATGATTGCCGGCGGGACGATTGGTGCGCGCGGTCATCCCGAGCCTGTTTTCCACATGCCGATGGTAACCTTTGCAGGCCTCGTCGCGGTTGTTCCCGTGTTGGGAGCGGCCAAGGGCCTGCTGGACTTGTACCGGCAGTTGCTGCCGGAGAGGACGGTCAAGGGCAGTCAGGCCCGTCAGTCGGAAAACCCGCTCGCGCAATCGCGGCTGGCGCAAGCCGACGTGATGATTTCCGCCGCCGAACAGATCGTTCGCAACGCCAGCAGGCTCGGCCAGACGGCCGCAGGGCTGGAACCGGGCGAACAGGTACCGCTACGCGTACGGCTTCGAGCGGAACTGGCGTTCGCGGTGAAACTCTGCCGCGATGCAGCCGCGCTGATGATGGAAGGCGCAGGATCGAGCGTGCATCATCTCGACCAGCCGTTTCAGCGGATCGTGCGCGACCTCGGCACGATGGCGAGCCACGTTGCCTTCGATGCCGATGCGAGCAACGAACTGCACGGAAGGCTCCTGCTCGGGATGTCCCCGAACTCCTCTATTTTCTAGGCCGGCGCTCAGCGTCCGTTCGAGCAGGGCTCGAGGCGTCGTCGGAGACGTGATCCAAACTTGGGATGTGGACCCGAGCGAGCCGTAGCCGGAGGGCTGGATTCGAGCGGCGGGCAAAACGCGAACCAGCGTTGATGACCCGCGGCCGACCGACTTTGGGGGTGGGTTCGACCGATCGATAGCCGACGTTCTCGCAACGTCGATCGGGCGACCTATTTCTCGAAGAGATAGTCGGCGGAATAGCCGACGGATCGCAACGTGCCTGCGGTGCCGCAAGGGCCGGCGAGCGTGCCACCATGCGTTCGGATGCGATACACCAGCGTCGCTTGCGCCAGGGCGCCCTTGCCATGGCGGGCGACCACGGCGAGCTTGAGCTGCGGTATGTCGGTCGGCGTCGCGCCCGGGATCGTCGCGGTCACCTTGCCTTCGAGCAGGCTGCCGTCGGCGAGCGCCCAATATGGACCTGCATAATGGCGACCTACCGTCTTGCCGTCGACGATCAGCGAGGCGATCGGCTCGCGGAACGCCCAGGCGAGAACTCCGCCTGCGCCGACCCTGCATTCATAGATCTGCGCGCCCTCGCCATGCGCCGCGAAGAGCGTCTTGTGAGCCCCCGGATCGAAGCTCGCCGGAACGGCGGAGGTCGCGACCAGCAAGAAGGACCAGAAGAGCGAAAACATGGCAGGTTCCTCGCGAGTGGACTGGAGTGTCCGATGCGGCTGTGTGACACCATGTCGTCGCGCGGTGTCAACGATGCGCGAGGGTGCGGTCCTCGGCTGGATGATGTCCGCGAGTCGGCGACCGATGCGGCGCAAAAGGCGCTCGTTCATAGCCGCAGGCTGCTGATCCTAGGAGCGATGGCCTAGCTGTTGCAGAGCGCCGGCGCGGAATATCCGTTTCCAGGGAGCCTCCCCGAAACCACTTGACCGGAGGCCATCGCGCGTCCCGCCTGCGCCCCGGCCGGTATCGTCGAGCAGCGGCCCCCGCCTCGCGCGATGTGCGCGGGGATCGCCGCGGTTTCCCGCGCCGCCGCGATCCGCTAGCATCGCGTCGTGCGCATCCTGACCCTCGCCATCACCTTCCTGCTCGCGCCGGTGAGCGCGTGGGCGCAATCGGCCACCCCGTCGATCCCGACGACGATCCCGACGACGATCCCGCCGCCGCAAATCTCGCTTCCCGCGCCAATCTCCGCAACGGTCTCCCCGCTCCTCGACCCCCACACCGCCCCGCCCCCGCTCGTTGCGCTGCCGATCCTCGAAACCCCCGCCGCCGCGCGCGCCGAGGATGCCGCCGAATATGCCAGGCTCTTCGCCGTCCCCTTGCGCGAGGCGATCGCGCGGCTGGCGGTGCAGGACGCGAGCGTTCCCGTCACCGACCGGATCGCCGAGCAATATCGGAACCGGCTCGCCGGGATCGCGATCGAGCATCGCCCGGCCTATCGCATCGTCGTCAATCTCACCGGCACCGCCCCCGTCGCGCCCGAGCAGATCAGCGCGGGCGGGATCACCGTGCCGATCGTGTTCCGCCCCGGCGCCGCGGTCACGCGCGAGCGCGTGATCTGGGCGATGACCAATCATCAGGCGGCGATCCGCGCGGCGCTTCGCACCCCGCCCGGCATGGGGCTCGATCCGCATAGCGGCGCGCTCGTCGTGACGATCGGCAGCACCGACGCCGCCGAGGGCGCCGCCAGCCTCGAGCAGCGGCTCGGCGCGATCGCGGGCGTGCCGGTCAAGGTCCGCGCGCTCAACCAGAAGGACGTCAACCTCTCGCCCGAGGGCGGCGCGCGGGTCGAGGGGCTCAACCCCGACGACAACCGGCGCTATGTCTGCACCACCGGCTTCAACATCACCGATGGCGTGCGCAGCGCGGTGACGACGGCGGCGCATTGCGTCGACAATCTCGACTATCGCGGCGCGCGTGGGGTCATCGAGCCATTGAGCTTCGTCGGGCAATGGGGCTGGGGCTATCGCGACGTGCAGATCAACGCGGCGCTGGGGCCGCTGCCGCCGACCTTCTATGCCGATGCGGCGCGCACCCGGTTGCGCCCGGTGACGGGTGCGCGCGGCCGGGCGAGCACGCGCGCGGGCGACTTCGTCTGCCATCGCGGCGAGCGCACCGGCTATAGCTGCGCGCTCGTCCAGCTCACCGATTTCGCGCCGGCGGGGGATCTGTGCGGGGGCCCCTGCCTGCCGACCTGGGTCACCGTGTCGGGGCCGACCTGCAAGGGCGGCGACAGCGGGTCGCCGGTGTTCAGCGGCACCACCGCGCTCGGCATATTGAAGGGCGCGAGCTATCGCGGCGACGGGTCGTGCGCGTTTTATTTCTACATGTCGCTCGATTATCTGCCAGAGGGCTGGTCGCTGTTGCAGGCGGTGCCCGGAGTCGTTCCGCCGGAATGATTCGGAGCCAAGCCGCTCGTTTCGTTTGAAAGTCCGGCTTTGCCCTTCTCCCGCGTATCGCTCCTGCCGCTCCTCGCGCTCGCCGCGCCCTGCCCCGCGCTGGCGCAGCAGCAGGTCCCGCCGCCGCCGCCGACCGACGGTCCCGACATCGTCGTGCTCGGCCAGCCATTGCCGGTGCCGCCTGGCGTGCCGGCCTATGGTTCGGTGACGATCTCGCGCGACCGGCTGACCGGCGACGCCTCGGGCCGGGTCGAGGACGTGCTGCTCGACGTCGCGGGCTTCCAGCAGTTCCGCCGCGCCGACAGCCGCTCGGCCAATCCTTCGGCGCAGGGGGTGACGCTGCGCGCCCTCGGCGGCAATGCGTCGAGCCGGGCGCTGGTGCTGCTCGACGGGGTGCCGCTGGCCGATCCGTTCTTCGGCTATATCCCGTTCAATGCGATCTCGGCCGATCGGCTCGGCGGGGTGCGCGTGACGCGTGGCGGCGGCGCGGGGGCGTTCGGTGCTGGCGCGGTCGCGGGGACGATCGAGCTGGCAAGCGCGACGCGGCGGGATTTGCCGTTGGTCGCGGGCGAGGCCTTTTACGGGAGCAACAACGCGCAGGAGGTGTCGGCGAGCGTCTCGCCGAACGTGGGCGGCGGGTTCGTCAGTCTCTCGGGCAAGTTCGAGCGAGGCGACGGCTTCTATACGACGCCCGCCGACCAATTCACCGCCACCACCGTGCGGGCGCGCTATCGCGATTTCTCGGGCGGGGTGCGCGCGGTCGTGCCGATCGACGCCGAGACCGAGATCCAGGCGCGCGGGCTGCTCTATCGCGATTACCGCACGCTGCGCTTCGCCGGGGCGGACAGCAGTTCGGAAGCGAACGACGCGAGCGTGCGGGTGATCCATCGTGGGCCGTGGGCGATCGACGCGCTCGCTTACGTCCAGACGCGGAACTTCACCAACCGCGTGATCAGCGCGACGACCGCCAAGCTGACGCTCGACCAGCGCAACACGCCAGCCACCGGGCTCGGCGGCAAGATCGAGCTGCGGCCGCCGGTCGGGGCCGACCATGTGCTGCGTGTCGGCGTCGATGCGCGGCTCGGCAACGGGACGCTGTACGAAGACGCCTATGCCGCGTCCGGCCTTATAACGACGCGACGCACCGCGGGCGGCGCGACGAGCACGCTCGGCGCGTTCGTCGAGGATGACTGGACGCTCGGCAAGCTCGTGCTGACCGCAGGAGTGCGTGGCGATCGCTGGACGATCACCGACGGCTTCTTCCGCGAGGCGAGTGCGGCGGGGGCGATCACCAGCAGCACGCGCTATGCCGATCGCGACGGGTTCGAGGGGACGGGTCGCGCGGGGGCGCTGTTCCATGCGAGCGATGCGATCGCGTTGCGGGCGGCGGCCTATACCGGCTTCCGCCTGCCGACGCTCAACGAGCTCTACCGGCCGTTCGTCGTCTTCCCGATCACGACACAGGCCAATGCCGCGCTCGGGCTCGAGCGGCTGCGCGGGGTCGAGGGCGGGGTCGATCTCACGCCGCTCGACCATGTCACGCTGAGCGTCACCGGCTTCTACAACCGGCTCGAGAATGCGATCGCAAACGTCACGCTGTCGAGCACGTTGCGGCAGCGGCAGAATGTCGATGCGATCGTCGCCAAGGGCGTCGAGCTGACCGCGCATGCGTCGCATGGGGCCTTCTCGCTCGACGGCTCCTATGCGTTCAGCGACAGCAAGGTCGAGGCTTCGGGGAGCCAGCGGCTGCTCGACGGGCAGATCCCGTCGCAAAGCCCGCGCCATACCGGCAGCGCGACGCTCGCCTGGGCGGGCAAGACCGGGTTCGGCGCGTCGGCGACGGTGCGTTATGTCGGCAATCAGTATGAGGACGACCAGCAGACCGACGTGATCCCCGCGGTGACGACGATCGACGGGGTGATCACCGTGCCGGTCAGCCGCCGGGTCGCGATCGTCGGGCGGGCGGAGAATCTGTTCGACGCGACCGTCATCACGCGCAACGTGACGATCGAGAGCGGCGGGGCGAATCCGATCGATTTGGGTACGCCGCGGACGCTGTGGATCGGGGTGCGGGTGCGGTAGCCATTGCTCCCCTCCCCTTCAGGGGAGGGGCTGGGGGTGGAGCCGAGTCTCACCGAGACCAACCGCCGCAGGCAC
>NZ_JH584241.1:2599138-2621444 GCF_000241485.1 Sphingomonas sp. PAMC 26605 | reverse complement strand
AGGGGCTTTTTTGCGGCTTACGCCGCGCTTGCCGCGACGATGTCGAGAAACGCCCGGCAGGTCAGGCTGGCGCCGTCGCGCAGGTGGAGCAGCCACATGCCGGTACGCGATTCGGGGTCCGACAGCGGCACATAGACGAGCTTGCTCGACTGGAGCGCGCAGAGCGACTCGGCCACCACGGTCACGCCGATCCCCGCCGCGGCGAGCCCGAACAGCGTCGACACCTCGCGCACGGTATGCGCCATGTTGGGCTCGACCCCGACGCCGCGCAACATCTCGAACAGTTCCTGGGTGAAGGTCGCGCCATCCTCGCGGCTGTAGAGGATCAGCGGTTCGCCCTCGAGGTCGCGCAGGCCCAGGTCCGCGCGGTCGGCGAAGCGGTGATCGGGGCGCATCGCCACCATCAGCCGCTCCTCGAGGATCGGGGTCGCCTGGATCGTCGCATCGACATCGGGGCGGTGGAAGCCGCGGACGAAGCACAGATCGAGCGCATGATCGGTCAGCGCGGTCGGCTGGACCCTCCCCGCCAATTCGGTCAGCGCGAGCTTCACGTCGGGATAGGCCTGGCGATAGTCGAAGATCGCCTTGGCGATCCGCGGCACGAACGGCGCCGAGGCGTTGAAGCCGAGATTGAGCTGGCCGAGCTCGCCGCGCGCCGCGCGGTGTGCGACGTCGACCGCGCGTTCGGCCTGCGCGAGCGTCGCGCGCGCCTCACCGAGAAAGGCGGCGCCCGCGCTGGTCAGGCGGACGCTGCGGCTGGTGCGGTCGAACAAGCGGACGCCCAATTCCTGCTCGAGCGCGGCGATCTGCTGGCTGAGCGGCGGTTGCGAAATGCCGAGCCGCGCGGCGGCGCGTGCGAAGTGCAGTTCCTCGGCGACGCCGACGAAATAGCGGAGATGGCGCAGTTCCATCGATCAAGAGCTAATCGCTATCGATCATGCTGTAAACCATATTGGACGAGGATGAATGTCGAGGCGCAAGGGGCGCTTTGCTGCGAGTGCGAAGTCGATCATACCGCTGCCCGAAACCCGGAGTTCCCCAGTGTTTGCAACGCCCCCCTGCCTTGCCCAACGCGCCGTCCGGAGCCGTCCCGCGTGATCGGCATCGTCCGCGTCGCGCTTCAGCGACCGCTCACCTTCATCGTGATGGCGATCCTGATCGCGATCATGGGCGTGCTCGCGGCGATCCGCACCCCGGTCGACATCTTCCCCAATATCGGCGTGCCCGTGATCGCCACCGCATGGCAGTATAGCGGCCTGTCGCCCGACGAGATGTCGGGGCGCATCATCACCCCGTTCGAGCGCATCCTGACGACGACGGTCAACGACATCGACCATATCGAGAGCCAGTCGATGAACGGCATCGGCGTGGTGAAGATCTATTTCCAGCCCGGCGCCGACATCCGCACCGCGACCGCGCAGGTCACCTCGGTGTCGCAGAGCGTGCTCAAGCAGCTGCCGCCCGGGGTCACCCCGCCGCTGATCCTCAACTACAACGCCTCGACCGTGCCGATCGTCCAGCTCGCGCTGTCGGGCAAGGGGCTCTCCGAAGGCCAGCTGTTCGACATCGCGCAGAACCAGATCCGCACCAATCTGGTGACGGTGCCGGGCGCCGCCGTCCCCTACCCGTCGGGCGGCAAGACGCGGCAGATCCAGATCGATCTCGACCCGGAGGCGCTCCAGTCGAAGGGGCTGTCGGGCCAGGACGTCGGCAATGCGATCGCCGCGCAGAACCAGATCAACCCGGCGGGCTTCGTCAAGATCGGCGGCTATCAGTACAATGTGAAGCTCAACAACGCGCCGGGCTCGGTCGAGGAACTCAACGCGCTGCCGATCAAGGTCGTGGGCGGCGCGACGATCTACATGCGCGACGTGGCGCATGTCCGCGACGGCTCGGCGCCGCAGACCAACATCGTCCATGTCGACGGCTCGCGCTCGGTGGTGATGACGATCCTCAAGAACGGCGCGACCTCGACGCTGGCGATCGTCCAGGGCGTCAAGGACGCGCTGCCCAAGATCCAGGAGACGCTGCCGGCGGCGCTCAAGATCGTGCCGATCGGCGATCAGTCGGTGTTCGTGAAGGCGGCGGTCGAGGGCGTCATCAAGGAAGGCGCGATCGCCGCGGCGCTGACCTCGCTGATGATCCTGCTGTTTCTCGGCTCGTGGCGCTCGACCGTGATCATCGCCATCTCGATCCCGCTCGCGATCCTCGCGGCGATCATCGCGCTGTCGGCGACGGGGAACACGCTCAACATCATGACGCTGGGGGGCCTCAGCCTCGCGGTCGGAATCCTGGTCGACGATGCGACGGTGACGATCGAGAGCATCACCTGGCATCTCGAACAGGGCAAGGGCGTCACCGAAGCGATCCTGGACGGCGCGGCGCAGATCGTCACGCCGGCGTTCGTCTCGCTGCTGTGCATCTGCATCGTGTTCGTCCCGATGTTCTTCTTACCCGGCATCGCGGGCTTCCTGTTCGTGCCGCTCGCGCTTGCGGTGGTGTTTGCGATGATCGCGTCGTTCATCCTGTCGCGCACGTTGGTGCCGACCATGGCGATGTACCTGCTCAAGCCCCATGCCGGCGGGCATAGCGACGCAGCGCTGCACGAGGCGGGCACGCCCAACTCGCGCAATCCGCTGGTGCGCTTCCAGCGCGGCTTCGAGCATCGCTTCGAGAAGATCCGCCTCGGCTATGCCGGGTTGCTCGAAAAGGCGCTCGGCCGTCCCAAGCCGTTCCTGTTCGGCTTCGTCGCCGCGGTGCTGCTGTCGTTCCTGCTGCTGCCGTTCCTCGGGCAGAACTTCTTCCCGACGGTCGATGCCGGCGCGATGGCGATCCACGTCCGCGCGCCCGTCGGCAGCCGGATCGAGGATACGTCGGCGCAGTTCGACCGGATCGCGCACCACATCCGCGCGACGATCCCGGCGCGCGACCTCGTCTCGGTGGTCGATAACATCGGCCTCCCTGTCAGCTCGATCAACACGGTGTACGGCAATTCGGGTACGGTCGGCCCGCAGGACGGCGACATATTGATCCAGCTGTCGAAGGACCACAGCCCGACCGCGGACTATGTGCGGACGCTGCGCGAGAGCCTGCCCAAGGCCTTCCCGGGCACGCAATTCTCGTTCCTGCCCGCCGACATCACGACGCAGATCCTCAACTTCGGCGCGCCCTCGCCGATCGACATCCAGGTCACCGGCAAGGACGCCACGGTCAATGCCGACTTCGCGCAGAAGATCCTGCGGCAGGTCAAGCGCATCCCCGGCGTCGCCGATCCGCGCATCCAGCAATCGACGCGCTATCCGCAGCTCAACGTCAATGTCGATCGGACCCGCATCGGACAATATGGCCTGACCGAGCGCGACGTTACCAACAGCGTCGGCAACTCGCTCGCCGGCACTTCGCAGACCGCACCGGTCTTCTATCTCAACCCCGACAATGGCGTGTCCTATGCGGTCGTCGCGCAGACGCCCGAATATCGGCTCGGGTCGGTCAGCGATCTGTCGAACATCCCCGTCACCGGGACCGGCGCCACGCAAACCGGCCAGGTGCTCGGCGGCCTCAGCAGCGTGACCCGCGCGAGCTCGGCGGCGGTGGTCTCGCACTATAACATCGCGCCGGTGATCGACATTTTCGCGACGCCGACCGACCGCGATCTCGGCGCGGTTTCGGGTGATATCGTCAAGGTGATCAACGACCTCAAAGGCCAGACGCCGAAGGGCGTGACGGTCACGCTGCGCGGCCAATATGCGACGATGAACAGCGCCTTTTCGGGGCTCGGCTTCGGGCTGATCGGCGCGATCGTGCTGATCTATCTGCTGATCGTGGTGAATTTCCAGAGCTGGCTCGATCCGTTCGTGATCATCACCGCGCTGCCCGGCGCGATCGCCGGGATCATCTGGATGCTGTTCGCGACCGGCACGCAGCTGTCGGTCCCCGCGCTGACCGGCGCGATCATGTGCATGGGCGTCGCCACCGCCAACGCGATCCTCGTCGTCAGCTTCGCGCGCGAGCGGCTCGCCGAGCTCGGCAACTCGACCGCCGCCGCGCTCGAGGCCGGACAGGTGCGCTTCCGCCCGGTGCTGATGACCGCGCTCGCGATGATCATCGGCATGCTGCCGATGGCGATGGGCTTCGGCGAGGGCGGCGAGCAGAATGCGCCGCTCGGCCGCGCCGTGATCGGCGGGCTGATCGTCGCGACCTTCGCGACGCTGATGTTCGTCCCCGTCATCTTCTCGCTGGTTCACAAGAAGCGCGACCGCGCCCCTACCCCCGCGCCCGTCGCGCACACGCATTTGGAGGAAGCTCATGTCTGAGGGCGGCAACGGCCGGCTCAAGCTCGCCGGGGGCATCGCGGCGATCGTCCTGGTGGCGGTGGTCGGCGGCGGGATCGCGTCGCGCGTCCATTCCGAGCATCGCCTCGCCGACTGGACCGAGCAACAGGCGCTCCCCAGCGTGTCGGTGATCCACGCGACATCGGCGGCGAGCAGCGATGCGCTGCGGCTGCCGGCGGCGCTGCAGGCGCTCAACAGCGCGCCGATCTATGCGCGCACGACGGGCTATGTCCGGCGCTGGCTGGTCGATCTCGGCGATCCGGTGCGGCGCGGGCAGACGCTCGCGATCCTCGATGCGCCCGAGGTCGACCAGCAACTGGTCGCGGCGCAAGCCGATCTGCAGACCGCGCAGGCCAACCAATCGCTCGCCGCGACCACCGCGACACGCTGGCGGACGATGCTCGCCAAGGATGCGGTGTCGAAGCAGGAGACCGACGAGAAGATCGGCGACCTCGCCGCCAAATCGGCGCTGACCAACGCCGCGCGCGCCAATGTCGCGCGGTTGCGCTCGCTCACCGGTTTCACGCGGCTGACCGCGCCGTTCGACGGGATCGTGACGAGCCGCGCGACGCAGATCGGTGCGCTCGTCGTCGCGGGCAACGCCGCTTCGACGCCGCTGTTCACCGTCGCCGACGTCAGCCGGATCCGCGCCTATGTGAAGGTGCCGCAGGCCTATTCGGGACAGGTCCATACCGGCATGCAGGTCGCACTGACGCTGCCCGAATATGCCGGGCGGACCTTCGATGCGACGCTGACGCGCAGCGCGGGCGCGATCGATCCGGGCTCGGGCACGGTGCTGGTCGAGGTGCAGGCGCCCAACCGCGATCATGCGCTGAAACCCGGCTCCTATGCGCAGGCGAGTTTCCCGCTGACCGGCGCGTCGGGGACGGTGTCGTTGCCGCCGAGCGCGCTGATTATCGGATCGGGGGGGACGCAGGTCGCCTTGCTCGGGCCGGGCAACAAGGCGCAATTGCGCACCGTCACGATCGGGCGCGATCAGGGCAAGACGGTCGAGATCACCGCGGGGCTCACCGCGCAGGACCGCGTGATCGACAATCCGCCCGACTCGCTCCAGACCGGCGACGCGGTGAAGGTGCTCCCCAATGCGGGCAAGTAAGCGGCGTCTCGGCGCGGCGGCGGTCCTGGTGAGCCTGGTGGCGCTCGCCGGCTGTTCGCTCGCGCCCGACTATCATCAGCCTGCGATCGCGGTGGCGCCGGCGTATAAGGAGACCGGGCCGTGGCAGACCGCGGGGACTGCCGTCGTGCCGGCGGGGCGCTGGTGGGAGGCGTTCGGCGACGCGACCTTCAGCGCGCTCGAAGCGCGGATCGAGACGGGCAATTTCGATCTCGCCGCTGCCGCCGCACGCTATGAGGAAGCGAGCGCCGTCGTGCGCCGCAGCCGGGCGGCGTTGTTCCCGCAGATCGACGCGGGCGCCGATATCGAGCGCGCGCGCGTGTCGGCGGGCCGGCCGCTTTCGGTGGGAAACGCGGTCACCTACAACAACGCGCTGATCGGCCCGTCGCTCTCCTACGAAATCGACCTGTTCGGTCGCGTCCGCAACACGCTCGCCGCGAACCGCGCGTCGGCGCAGGCGAGCGCGTCGGATCTCGCGGGGGTCCGGCTCGCGCTGCAGGCGCAGCTCGGGTCAGCCTATTTCGACATGCGCGGGCTCGATGCGCGGATCGTGCTGCTCCAGCAGACGGTCGATGCCTACAGCCGCGCCTTCCAGCTCACCGACACGCGCCATTCGGGCGGGATCGCCTCGGGAATCGACGTCAGCCGGTCGCAGAGCCAGCTCGCGAGCGCGCGCGCCGAGCTCGACTCGGTGCGCGCCGATCGCGCGCGCGACGAACATGCGATCGCGGTGCTGATCGGCGAAAGCCCGTCGAGCTTCTCGCTCCCGGTCGACAACCGCGCGATCGCCCCGCCGGCGATCCCCGCGAGCCTGCCCTCGACCTTGCTCGAGCGCCGGCCCGACATCCTCGCCGCCGAACGCCGCGTCGCCGCCGCCAATGCGCAGATCGGCGTCGCCCGCGCGGCGCTCTATCCGAGCATCTCGCTCGGCGCGTCGGGCGGCTTCGAGGCCGGCAGCGGCAACCTGCTGAGCGCCGCCAACGGCTTCTGGGCGCTCGGCCCGCTGTCGCTCGCGCAGACGCTGTTCGACGGCGGCGCACGGCGGGCGAACGTGCGGCTGTCGCGCGCGCAGTTCGACGAGGCGGCGGCGAATTATCGGCAGACGGTGTTGAGCGCGTTCCGCGAGGTCGAGGACGATCTCGCCGCCGGGCGGCACCTCGCCGACCAGGCGCGCAACCAGCAGGTCGCCGCAACCGCCGCCGAGCGGACGCGCGATCTTGCCGAGACGCGCTATCGCGACGGCGCCTCGGATTATCTCGAGGTGGTGCTCGCGCAGACCGCCGCGCTCGATGCCGAGCGCGCGCTGCTGACGGTGCGGACGCAGCAGCTGACCGTCGCGACCGATATGGTGCGCGCGCTCGGCGGGGCGTTCCCGGCGGGCTGAGGCTCAGCGGGTACGGGTGTCGGGCTGGCAATCGCCGTCGGGCAGGACGACCTCGCCGACGCCGTTATCGGCATAGTCGTCCGGATGGCGCCGGCGGTGTCGGACCGAGGCATAGAGCGACAGCGCGATGAACGCCGCGCCGATCAGCCCGGTGACGATCTCGGGCGTTTCGACGCGGATGCTGAGCAGCATGATCGTAGCGAGCGCGAGGATCGCGTAGAAGGCGCCGTGCTCGAGATAGCGGAACTCGGCGAGGTGCCCGCCATGCACCAGCGCGACCGTCATCGATCGCACGAACATCGCGCCGATGCCGAGCCCGAGCGCGATCAGCACGATGTCGTTGGTGATCGCGAACGCGCCGATCACGCCGTCGAACGAGAAGCTCGCGTCGAGGAATTCGAGATAGATGAAGCCGCCGAGCCCGGTGCGCACCACCGCGCCCGTGGCGTGATCGACATCGCCGCCGAACAGCGCGCCGATCCGGTGGACGGCGAAGAAGGTGGCGCCGCCGGACAGGCCCGCGATCAGGAAGGTCCGCTGCGGCGCGCCGTCGAGCAGGAACGACAGGCCGACGATCACCGCCGCGACGACGAGATAGGCGGCGGCCGGAACCCGCGCGAAGGCGGCGAGCGGCCGCTCGATCCAGCTCAGCCACACATGCTCGCGATTGGGATCGAAAAAGAAGCTCAGCCCGACCAGCAGCAGGAACGCGCCGCCGAACCCCGAAATCCCGATATGCGCGCCGGTGACGATCGCCTCGTAACGGATTTGATCGACGAATGCGATCCGCGCCGCCTCCCACGGGCTGATCAGCGCCGACACCGCGACGATCAGGATCGGAAAGATGATCCGCATCCCGAACACCGCGATCAGCACGCCCCAGGTGAGGAAGCGCCGCTGCCACACCGGCGCCATGTCCTTGAGGATCGAGGCGTTGACGACCGCATTGTCGAGGCTGAGCGAAGTCTCCATCGCGCCGAGCACGGCAGCGACGAAGACGAATTCGCCCACAAGCTCGAGTCCCCCGCCCTGCCAGACAGCGAGCCCGCCCGCGAGCAGCAGGCAGACGAGCGTGAACAGGATCGAGCCGTAGAAGTTTTTCATCACGGCGATGCGAGAGACGATTTGCGGCGGTTTTGCAACCGGCGCGAAACGTCGACCGATCCCTGGGCAGGCGCATGGAGCGATCGACGAACCCGGCGGGCGCCAATCCGCTAGACGCCATGGGTCCATGAGGATGACCGCCACCGGCGACGATCGGCACGTCGGCAGAGCGTCGTCTCGAACTCCCCGCTTCTCGGATTGATGCCGGACGGGCCGTTTTGGACAAAGGCGACGGCTGGAACCTCGGATAATGGTGGAAAACGCGCTGTCCGCTTCCAAAAAGGCACATGGTGATAGCCGACATGGGGCGGCGCTGCGGCCGCTCACGAAGGGTTGTTCATCGCGAAGGGATTAAGGTCGCAACGTGCCGTCCCAAAACGTTCCCCCGGTTGTAAACCTTACTTCATCGACCAGCCCGTCATCGCCAAAATGATAGACACCAAATCGCGTGTGTAGACAGCAGCCATTGAAAGGAAGAAATACCGAATCCGCTACGAGCGTTGGATTTCCGTATCCGATCAACCGATGTTCGACCGACCATGCCAGATTGCTGAGCAAGTATGATTTCCACTCCTCGCGGCTTTTTGCGACCTGCTTGCCATTTTCAATGACGCTGACGGCCGGCGAGAACAACAGCAGATACTGTTCTATCGCGTTACGGCTAGGGGCCGCCGCTACCCGCCTGTAGGTGTCCAGCGCGCCCGATGACAACGGCGGAGGAACAGTAGCAAAAGCGGTCGATGCAAAGAAAGGAAAGCGATCGCGATCAACCTAACCATGCTCTACGCTTCTCAAAACGGCCTTCGACATTGAACGTGGTGCCCGGCGAAGTGTCAAGGCGCAAGGTATCGTTGTCTAACCGGGAAGATCGCGTCGCACGAATGGCTGGTTTCGGCGACGCGGACCGCGCACTTTCGCGTCTGCAATCGCTTGGTTCGGACCCGCCGCTGCCTCGCAAGATAGTCGCCGCAAGGCCCTTATGAACGGCATGGGCTCAGGATCGCGTGCTAAACGGCGAACAGTGGTGGAGAACGGAACGAAGATGCCTGGCAGAGCCCCTCCCGTTCGCTCTCGCGCCCGACACCGGACTTTCCGAATTGGCGAAGGACCGCGATACGGCGCAATCGCGCAATCGAATGCATCATCGTGCGATGCTCGCACCCCGCGGTTGGACGTCTTGCAGAGCGGATTGCTGACGCAATTCCCATAGCACGGAAAGCTAGGTGATTGCAGCGCAACGCGTATAGAAAGTTGGTCGGGGAGACAGGATTCGAACCTGCGACATCCTGCTCCCAAAGCAGGCGCGCTACCAGACTGCGCCACTCCCCGACGCTGGATGCGCTTAGGCGGGTGCCGCGCGAAGCGCAAGCCGCTGATCGCACCCCCGCGGAGGTCGCAATCAGCCCGCGCGCAGCAACGCCAGCGTCTGCGCGTCGGCGGCGCCGTCGAACCAACGGTCGAGCGCCGCCGCGAAGATCGGCTCGTTGCTCGCGGCATCGAACAGCGTGAGCGAGGAGCGCAACTTCGCCGCATCGACCGCGCCGAACACCGCTTGCGCGCTGCGCCCCCGCACCGCGTCGAGCGTCGCGACGCACAGCCGCAGCCGTGCGCCCAGCACGGGATGCGCGAGATAGGCCTGCGCCTCGGCAAGCGACCCGATCGCATAGCGCGCCGCCATCGCGCTGCGGCCGAGGCCGGCATATTGCGGGAAGATAAACCACATCCAGTGGCTGCGCTTTTCGCCGCGCGCGATTTCCCCGAGCGCCGTGTCGAAGATCGGCGCCTGCGCCGCGACGAAGCGCGCCAGATCGAAGCGATCGGACGTTGCCGCCACCCTCACCGCCCCCGGCGGGGATACCCGTATTGGCTGCTCTCGAACGCCACCGTCGCGGCGGCATTGTCGCCGAGCGGGACCTGCGCCACGCCGTAGAGCGAGCGCAGGCCGTTGGTGCCGATCGCGGCGCCGACTTCGCCGTGGATGCCGAGCGTCTTGCGTTCGGCTTCGGGCATCTCGCCGCGCGCCGCGGCGACGCTCTCGGGCGTGTTGTGATCGAGGATCGCGAGCCGCTGCTCGTCGGTCAGCCGGATCGTATCGGTGTCGGCCGCCGGGGCTGGTTGCGCAGATGGCGCGGCGGGTGTCGCCTGCGCGGCGGCCGCGAGCGGCGCAAGCGCTACGCCTGCCGTGATCAGGAGCGCGAGTGTGTGGCGAGAGGAGTGCATCGAAGCGACCTATAACCCGTTTGAGCCCACCCGTCATGAACCCCTTGGTCCAAATAGGCAACGCGGTGCGGTCCTGCTCGGCGACGCCTGCACGGTTGGGCGCGGCGCGGTGGGGTGCATTAGACATGGACCCCCCGCCCCCTCCGCATTAGGGCTGCACCGAAACTGTAACAGTCAGGTGGAAGACCGTGGGAAACGTAGCCGTGATCGGCGCTCAATGGGGCGATGAAGGCAAAGGCAAGATCGTCGACTGGCTCGCCGAGCGCGCCGATGTCGTCGTGCGCTTCCAGGGCGGGCACAATGCCGGCCACACGCTCGTCGTCGGCGAAAGCGTCTACAAGCTGTCGCTGCTCCCCTCGGGCATCGTCCGCGGGACGCCGTCGGTGATCGGCAATGGCGTGGTGCTCGACCCGTGGGCGCTCAAGGCCGAGGTGGAGAAACTGCGCGGCCAGGGCGTGACGATCACCCCCGACACGCTGATGGTGTCCGACACCTGCGCGCTGATCCTGCCGTTCCATCGCGACCTCGACGGGCTGCGCGAGGATGCCAGCGGCGCTGGCAAGATCGGCACGACGCGCCGCGGCATCGGCCCGGCCTATGAGGACAAGGTCGGCCGTCGCGCGATCCGCGTCTGCGATCTCGCGCATCTCGACGCGCTCGACGCGCAGCTCGACCGAATCAGCGCGCATCACGACGCGCTGCGCGCGGGCTTCGGCGAGCCGCCGGTCGACCGCGCCGCACTGGTCGAGGCGTTGCGCGAGATCGCGCCGTTCGTCCTGCCCTTTGCCAAGCCGACCTGGCGGATTCTCAACGCCGATCGTGCGGCAGGGAAGCGCATCCTGTTCGAGGGTGCGCAGGGCGTGCTGCTCGATGTCGACCACGGTACCTATCCGTTCGTCACCTCGTCGAACACGATTTCGGGCACCGCGGCGGGCGGATCGGGGCTAGGGCCGAGCGCGGTCGGCTTCGTGCTCGGGATCGCCAAGGCCTATACCACGCGCGTCGGCTCGGGGCCCTTCCCGACCGAGCTCGAGGACGAGACTGGCGAGAAGCTCGGCGTGCGCGGGCACGAATTCGGCACCGTCACCGGGCGCAAGCGCCGCTGCGGCTGGTTCGATTCGGTGCTGGTGCGCCAGTCGGCGGCGGTCGGCGGGATCACCGGCATCGCACTGACCAAGATCGACGTGCTCGACGGGTTCGACGAAGTGAAGATCTGCACGGGCTATCGCCTGCGCGGCGAGACGCTCGATTATTATCCGGCGCATGCCGCCGACCAGGCCGAAGTCGAGCCGATCTACGAAGCGATGCCCGGCTGGCAGGAAACGACCGCAGGCGCGCGCAGCTGGGCCGATCTGCCGGCGCAGGCGATCAAGTATATCCGCCGGATCGAGGAACTCATCCGCTGCCCGGTGGCGCTCGTCTCGACCAGCCCCGAGCGCGACGACACGATCCTCGTCCGCGACCCGTTCGCCGACTGACGCAAAAACCCCGGCCGCGCTTGCGCGCGACCGGGGAGCGTGACGAACCGAAGGGGATTCGATTACATCGGGTGCTTCTTCTTCGACTTGCTCTTGGTCGTCGTGGTCGTCGAGTCACCCGGGGTCTGGGTCGACATCGTCGAATCGGTGGTCGATGTCGTGCTCGCCGACGAATCGGGCGTCGACATTGCGGGGTCGGCGGTCGTCGGGGCCGAGGTGCTCGGCGACGAGGTCGCCGGTCCGGTCGTCGAGGGCCCGGTCGTCGACGGCGAAGACGTGGTCGGTGCGCCGGGTGATGCCGGTGTGGTCTGCGCCAGGGCGGCCGACGAGAGCGTCATTGCAGCAATTGCCGTGATGGTTGCGATACGCATGGGTCTGTCCTTTGAGATGACGTGACCGTCGAATGGGTCGGAGTAAGAACGCCCTAGTTCGCAATTGGTCGCTCGTGTTGTCGCTCTAAAACAACAGTTTGTCTTCTTGTTGCCAACTTGCATCAGAGTTCTGCATCATGGTTGCGGTATCTTGCGATCTTCGTTGCACTGCAGCACGATACTCGACGCTAAGGTCAGGGTGTCAAGCCGCATGATAAGGTCGGATCCGCGGGCCCAATGCGAATACATCGTGGTCGATCAGGCGTGAGCGCTCCTCAAAGCCGTCACCCCAGAAAAAGCTGGGGTCTCCCTATGCACGGGCGCGCCAATCCTGCGTGAGATCCCAGCTTGCGCTGGAATGACGGGGTTGGACGGGTTTGAAGCGCAAGCCGCGACGACGCGGCCTCAGCCGATCTGTGCGCGGTGCAGCAGCTTGTGATCGGCCAGCACCAAGGCGACCATCGCCGCGACGACCGGCGCGCCGCGAATCCCGACACAGGGGTCGTGGCGGCCCTTGGTCATGATCTCGGTCGCCGCGCCCGAACGGTCGATCGTCTCGACCGGAGTCAGGATCGACGCGGTCGGCTTGAACGCGACGCGCAGCCTGATCGGCTGGCCTGTCGCGATCCCGCCGGCGATGCCGCCGGCATGGTTGGCGAGGAAGGCCGGGCCGTCCTCACCCGGTCGCATCGCGTCGGCATTGTCCTCGCCGCGCAGCGTCGCCGCGGTGAAGCCGTCGCCGATCTCGACGCCCTTGACCGCGTTGATCCCCATGCAGGCGGCGGCGAGTTCGGCGTCGAGCTTGGCATAGAGCGGCGCGCCCCAGCCCGCGGGCACGCCCGTCGCCGCGCAGCCGATCACCGCGCCGAGCGACGAGCCGGCCTTCCGCGCGGTGTCGACCAAGGCTTCCCAGCGGGCTGCAGCCGTCGCGTCGGGGGAGAAGAACGGGTTGCGGCCGATCTCGGCGGCGTCGAAATTGGCCGGGTCGATCGCATCGCCACCAATCGCCTCGACCCAGGCGGTGATCGTCACCTCGGGGATCACCAGCCGCGCGACCGCGCCCGCGGCGACGCGCGATGCGGTCTCGCGCGCCGAGGAACGCCCGCCGCCGCGATAATCGCGGAAGCCGTATTTGGCATCATAGGCGTAATCGGCATGGCCCGGGCGATAGGCCTTGGCGACGTCGCTATAATCCTTCGAGCGCTGGTCGACATTGTCGATCATCAGGCTGATCGGCGTGCCGGTGGTGCGCCCCTCGAACACGCCCGACAGGATGCGGACCTGGTCGGGCTCCTGCCGCTGCGTGGTGAAGCGCGACGTGCCGGGGCGGCGCTGGTCGAGGAAAGGCTGGAGATCGGACTCGGCAATCGCGATGCCGGGAGGGCAGCCATCGACCACCGCGCCGATCGCGGGGCCGTGCGATTCGCCCCAAGTGGTGAAGCGGAAGACGTGACCGAAGGTGTTGAAGCTCATGATCTCCTCTCCCCCCGGGGGAGAGGAAGGGGCCCGCCCGGCATCGCCAGGTGGGAAGGTGAGGCTCCGATTGCGGAGCGAATGACCTGTGTCACGCCCTCCACGTTTTGCATCACGTCAGCATTAGAAAACCGCAGCACACGATAGCCTTCTCGTTCGAGAAAAGCGGTACGACGCGCGTCGCGCTCTTCATTGCCCACATGCGTTTCGCCGTCGATCTCGACCACGAGCCGCGCCGCCTGGCAGACGAAATCTGCATAGAACGGCCCCAGGCGTTGCTGGCGGCGGAATTTGTGGCCGTCAAGCGCGCTGCCGCGCAGTACGGACCAGAGCTTGGTCTCGGCAGCAGTGGCATTGCGACGCAATTCGCGGGCGCGTTCGATGCTGCCGTCGCCGACGGTATAGCGGGATTTCGTCATACCCCCTCACCCTTCCCACCGCTTCGCGGCGGGCCCCTTCCCTCTCCCCCACGGGGAGAGGGAGAAGGCTTACGCCAGCGCGATGTCCGGAGCGTCCTCGGCCTTCATGCCGATCACATGATAGCCCGCATCGACATGATGCGTCTCGCCCGTCACGCCGCTCGCCAGATCGCTCAGCAGATACAGCCCGGCGCCGCCGACATCCTCGATCGTCACGTTGCGCTTCAACGGCGAGTTGAGCTCGTTCCACTTGAGGATCAGGCGGAAGTCGCCGATCCCGCTCGCGGCGAGCGTCTTGATCGGCCCCGCCGAGATCGCGTTGACGCGGATATTGTCGCGGCCGAGGTCGACCGCGAGATATTGCACGCTGGTCTCGAGCGCGGCCTTGGCGACACCCATCACGTTGTAATGCGGGATGACCTTCTCGGCGCCGTAATAGCTGAGCGTCAGCAGCGATCCGCCATTCGGCATCATCGCCGCCGCGCGCTTGCACACCGCGACGAACGAATAGACCGAGATGTTCATCGTCATCAGGAAGTTGTCGAGGCTGGTGTCGACATAACCGCCGCGCAGCTCGTTCTTGTCCGAGAAACCGATCGCATGGACGACGAAGTCGATCGTCGGCCATTCCTTCGCCAGATCGGCAAAGGTCGCGTCGAGCGCGCCCATGTCCGACACGTCGCAATCGAACAGCCGCGCGACGCCGAGCTGCTCGGCCAGCGGCCGCACGCGCTTCTCCATCGCCTCGCCCTGATAGCTGAAGGCGAGCTCCGCCCCGGCCTCGCTCAGCTTCTTGGCAATCCCCCAGGCGAGCGAACGATCATTGGCCAGGCCCATGATCAGTCCGCGCTTGCCCGCCATCAATTCCGTCACGCTATCACCACCTCATTGGTTTCGTGCGCGTCCTGTACCCCGTGTTGGTCGGGTTCCGCCAGTGCTGCGTTCAAATGTGCGCCGAACACGATGCCGAGGCCGACCAGGAAGAAGAACAGCAAGGCGATGATCACGCCCGCCAGGCTGCCATAAGTGAGATCGTAACTGCCCAGCCGCGACAACACGACCGGGAGCAGCGCGGTGATGCTGACCCACCAGGCGGTGGTGAACAGCGCGCCGGGCCATTTCGGGCATTTGCTCAGGCGATACTTGGAGGGGGTGACCGAGAAGAACAGGATGTACAGGGCGCCGAACATCACGACTCCCGGTACGATCCGCGACAGTCCGACCCAACCCGCCACATTCTGCGCGAACGGCAGCAGCGTGTAGATGAACCGCTCGATCGCGGTCATCAGCCCCTGGACGAGGAACGACAGCAGCGCGAGCACCACCGAGGCGATGATGACGAGCATCGAGCTCAGCCGGTAATGCCAGAACGGCTTGGTCGACACGACGCCGTACGCCCGGCGGAAGATGTCGCGGATCGTCTCGACGAAGCTGCCGACCGACCACAGAGCGACGATCGCGCCGACCCACAGCAGCGAACCGGTCCGCGCGAGCAGCACGTCGTGAATCGGCTTTTCGAGCAGGTCGCTGACATTGGGCGGCAGCACGTGGAGGAACGAGGCGACGGCGCGCTGCGTCTCGGTGCTCTGCCCGATCAGCGATGCGATCGCCGCCGCCAGGATGAAGAACGGAAACACCGTTACCAGCGCGAGATAGGCAAGGTTGCCGGCGTGGATGAACCCGTCCGAAAACACGCCGATCAGGACCCGCCGCAGAATCTGCCAGGCGCGCGCCGGAAGCCGCGCGGCGGGCGGTACATCGTCGGGGGAAACCCCTGCCTCGCCGCGGGCGGCACGGACTTCGGGCGAGGCGGGGGAAAGCTGACTCAAGCGTTACGCTCCTGGTAAAAACGTCAGACGTCCATCCCTGCCCGCGGGTTCCGTAGATCATTGTCTTTCCAGCCTTCGACGAAGGCGGCGAGCGCGGCATCGTCGGCGGGCAGATCGACCATCAGCGTGACGAGCTGATCGCCGCGCGTACCATCCTTGCGGTGGAAGCCGCGGCCGCGCAGCCGCAGCGTCTTGCCCGAGGTCGATCCCTTCGGGACGGTGAGCATCACCGCCCCCTCGGCGGTCGGCACGCGGACGCTGGCGCCGAGCACCGCCTCGGCGAGGCTGACCGGCAGATCGAGCCGGACATCGTCGCCGACGCGCTCGAAATAGCGATGCGGCAGCACGGTGATCGTGACGATGCCGTCGCCGCTGCCGCCGGGCCCGGCCTGCCCCTTGCCCGCGAGCCGCATCTGCGCGCCGCTCTCGAGCCCGAGCGGGAGCTTGAGGTCGATCGTCTTGCCATCGCCGAGCGTGATGCGCTGCGGCTTGGCGGCGACCGCGTCGGTGAAGGGCACGTCGAGCTTGTAGAGGATGTTGCCGCCCTTGGGCTGCTCGCGCCGCCCAAAGCCGCCGAACCCGCCGGCAAAGCCGCCGCGACCACCGCCGCCGCCTGCGAACATATTCTCGAAGATGTCGCTCAGATCGGGCCCGTCAGCCTGGAAGCCGCCGCCGCCCGGCCCCGGGCGGAAGCCGCCGGGATTGCCGCCGCCCGCGCCGAAGCCGAACGGCGCAGCCGGATTGCCGTCGCCGTCGATCTCGCCGCGGTCGAAGCGCGCGCGCTTGTCCTTGTCGTTGAGCAGATCGTACGCCTGCGTCACGGTGCTGAAGCGCTCGCTCGCCTTGGGGTTGTCCTTGTTCTTGTCGGGATGGAGTTCCTTGGCGAGCTTGCGATACGCCTTCTTGATATCGGCCTCGCTCGCGGTCCGCGCCACGCCCAGCGTTGTGTAAGGATCGGCCACAAAAGTCCCCGGTAGTCTGGAATGGGTTGAATGGCGCCTATCTGGGGTATCGCCGCCTGGAGTGCAAACGCCGTTCGTTACGCCGCCGCTTCGAGCACGGGGGCGACGTCGACGCTGACGTCCATCTTCTGCGCGCCCGAGCCAAGCACGACGCCGTCGATCGGCGCGATCTCGCCATAATCGCGGCCGATCGCCATGACGATATGGTCGCCCGCCATCCAGATGCCGTTGGTCGGATCGACCCCGACCCAGCCGAGTTCGGGACCGCACCACAGCAGCACCCAGGCGTGCGTCGCATCGGCGCCGACGAGGCGCGGCTGGCCGGGGGGCGGGATCGTGCGGATATAGCCAGAGGCATAGGCGGCGGGCAGCCCGGCGGCGCGTAAGCCCGTAATCATGATCTGCGCGAAATCCTGGCAGACGCCGCCGCGCTTGAGGAACGCCTCGTGCGGCGGAGTGTCGACCAGAGTGGCGTTGGCATCGAAGGCGAAGTCGTTCTGGATGCGCTGCGCGAGCGCGATCGCCGCGTCGAGCGCGGGGCGATCGGGGTGGAGGTCTGCCGCGCACCAGTCGGCGATGTCGCGGTCGAGCGGGATCAGCGGGGATGGGAAGAGATAGGCGGCGGGGCCGGCTGGCGACGGGTCACGGCTTGCGCGCGCCGCCTCGGCGATCGCGCTGAGCGGCGGCGAGCCGTTCAACGGCATCGGCACCGGCCGGTCGATCTCGATCCGCGACACGCTTTCGATCACGAGGTGGCGGACCGGCTGTTCGACCACCATCCGCATGACGTTGGCGAGCCCCGCCTCGGCGCGCGCGGGGGCGACGCGGCCCGAGGGCGAGATGGTGAGGCGATAGTCGAGCAGGGTCTGGCCCGACCAGTGGATCGGCTTGAGCCGCAGATTGCAGCGCGCGAACTTGACGCGGGCGCCGTAATCGAAGCGCGTGACGTGGCGGATGTCGTAGATCATGGCCTGGCTCCCCTTCCCCTTCTTCCTTCCCTCCCTGAAAGGGAGGGGTCGGGGGTGGGTCGGCCTAATGCTGGCGTCGACCTCTCCACGGGCCNNNNCCCCCAGCCCCTCCCTTCCAGGGAGGGGAGGAAATGGGATCGAGCGCACCGCAGAATTCCTCATGCCAGCGTCATCCCGGCCGCGCGCAGTGGCTCGGCACCCTGCAGGAAATAGCGCCGTGCGATCGCCTCGGACAATTGGAACAGCCGGCGCTCGACATCGCCGAGGAGATCGGCGTCGAGCGCCGCCGCGGTCGCGGTCGAGACGATCGCCGTCAACACCGCCCCCTGGATCTGCTGCGGCTCCTCCATCCCGTCATCCTCGAGCACCGGCAGCGCGGCCAGATGCTCGCAGATCCGGCAGATCTGGAAGGCGAGCGAGCGCGGATTGCCCGGATCGAGCGCGACCAGATCGACCACCGGCACGCGCGCGATTCCCGTCAGATAGCGCTGGCGATAGCTGATCTGGCTGTCGGCGAGGTCGAGCAAGGTCGACAGGTCATCGAGGCTCGCCTGCGCCATCCCGAACGCGCGGACGGCGCGCGTGACGCTCAGCGCACGCTCGAGCCGGCGGCCGAGATCGTGGAAACGCCATGCCGCGGTCCGCCCCATATGCTCGGCCGACAGCCCCGACAGCGCGGCATAGCGCCGCTGCAGCGATCCGGCGCGATCGAGCATCCCGCCCTTCGCCGGATACGGCGCATCGAGCAGCCGCACGACGTCGGCGGCAAGCCGGTCGCGCGACCCCTGCCCGATCCCGCGCGCGAGCCGGTTGATCGTGCGGACGCTGTGCCAGCCGGCATCCTCCATCGCGGTGCGCGCGAGCGCCGCGAGATCGGCGCGGCGCAGCGTCGCGGGATGCGGCGCGGCACCGCCGCCGACCACCAGACCGACGAGCCGCCCGACCGTCTCGGGCGACAGCGCGGCGCCGGCATCGGCGTCGATCGAATTGCCGAGCATCACGCGGACGATGCCGAGCAGCGCCTCGCCGCGCTCGAGATAGCGCCCGAGCCAGAAGAAATTGTCGGCGACGCGGCTCGGCAGCGTGCCGGGGTTGCGTCGCACATGGATCGTGTCGGCGGGCGGCAGCAGCGACACCGGCGCGACGGTCTCGGCGCCGTGGATCGCGACGTCGGCCGACCAGCTCCCCTCGCCCATCACCGCCGCGCGCGGATCGGGATGTTCGCCGATCCGGGCAAAGCCGCCGGGCAGCACGGTCCAGCCACCATCAGCGCCGCGTGCCGCGAAGACCCGCAGCGTGAAGGGCCGCGCCGCGAGCCCGGCGTCGGTCACCACCGGCATCGTCGAGAGCCGGACGATCTCCTGCCCGACATAATCCTGCGGCCGGCGCGTCATATCGGCGAGCAGCGCGTCGCGCGCCGCGCCGGTGATATCCGCGCCCTGCAGCGCGACGCCGCCGGGCAGACCGAGCGGCGCGACACCGAACGCCGGGCCGATCAGCATCCGGTCGAGATCGTCGAGCACCTCGCCGCGCGCGCGGTCCTGCCCGCACCACCACGTCGCGATATTGGGCAGGATCAGGTCGGCGCCGAGCAGCCGCGTCGCAAGCGCCGGCAGGAACGCGCCGAACGCTGCCGATTCGAGCACGCCCGCACCCGGCACATTGGCGATCACGACATTACCCGCCGCCGCCGCGTCGATCAGCCCGGCGACGCCGATATGCGAATGCGAATCGAACGCCAGCGGATCGAGCAGCCGCGGGTCGATGCGGTGCCATAGCGCATCGACGCGCTTCATCCCGTCGATCGTGCGGATGTAGAGCTTGTCTTCGAGCGCGGCGAGATCGGCGCCCTCGACCAGCAGGAAGCCGAGATAGCGCGCGAGATGCGCCTGTTCGGCATAGCTCGCGCTGTAGCGGCCCGGCGTGAGCAGCCCGATCCGCGGCTCGACCCTGCGGCAGGCGGCGGCAAGGCCGTCGCGGAACGCCGCGAAGAACGGCGCGTGGCGCTGGACGTTGATCCGCGATTGCAGCCCGCCGAGCGTCCGCGCGATCGCCAGCCGGTTCTCAAGCGCATAGCCCGCGCCCGCAGGACTGCGCAGATGATCGGCGAGCACGCGCCATTCGCCGGTCGGCCCGCGTCCGAGATCGACCGCGATGAACTGGAGGTGGTGCCCGCCCGGCGGCAGCAGCCCCGCCATCGGGCGCAGGAAGAAGGGCGAGCCGCCGACCAAGGCCGCCGGGATCAGCCCGCGCGTCACCAGCGTCGCGTCGCCGTACAGGTCCGCGATCACGCTCTCGAGCAGATCGGCGCGCTGGACGATGCCGGCCTCGATCGTGCGCCATTCCTCGGCCTCGATCAGCAGCGGGACCGGCGACAGCGGCCACGGCCGTTCCTCGCTCTCTCCGATGATGCGAAAGCCCGTGCCGATATCCTCGGCATGGCGCTGGACGCGCTCGCGCGCCTGCCCGAGATCGTCGCCCGCCACCGCGGCGAGTTCCTCGAACATCGCGCTCCACGCCGGATCGGGATCGGTGCCGAGCACGTCGCCGCTGGTCGCGCGGGCGCGATAATCGGCGATCCAGCGCGCGGCATGCGTGGCGGGGTCGAGCAGCGAAGGCGCGGCAGCCGTAGCCATTTAGAGCCCCTCCCCTTCAGGGGAGGGGTTGGGGTGGGGAAGTGTGAAGCGGTCTGCACCCCTTCGGACGTCCCCACCCCCAACCCCTCCCCCCAAAGGGAGGGGCTTAGATGCGCACTCGGCCATCGTCATTACCCCCGTCTCGCGGCGACAAGGCCACAATCGCTTCGCAGGTGCAACCGCGTAAGACTGATTAAGATCACAGATCGGGCAGAACCTGGTCGGCAAGGCCCCATCCCGCCAGTTCGCGCGAACCCGCACGCGCGATCAGTTCTGCCGCATCGCGCACGCTCCAGCGACCCGCCGTGTCGATATCGCGCAGCTCGGTCCACGAGACGGGGGCGGCGACAGGCGCCCCGGCGCGCGCGCGCGCGACATAGGGGAGCACCGCGGTCGCGCCGCGCTGGTTGCGCAGCCAGTCGATGAAGATCCGCCCCTTGCGCTTGGCCTTGGACATGGTCGCGAGGAAGCGATCGGGCTCCGCCTCGCCGAGGGCGCGCGCGAAGCGGTCGGCGAAATCCTTGACCGCGGGCCACTCGGCCTGCGGGGTGAGCGGCACGACGACATGCACACCCTTCCCGCCGGACAGCATCGCAAAGCTGACGAGGCCGAGTTCGGCGAGATGCTCCTTGAGGTCCGCCGCCGCTTTCTTGACGACGTCGAAGCCAAGTTCCTCGTCGGGGTCGAGATCGAACACCATCCGGTCGGGCTGTTCGAGGCTGCCGACCGACGCGCCCCAGCCGTGGAATTCGATCGTCCCCATCTGGACGCAGGCGACGAGGCCATCGGCATCGTCGACATAGAGATAGTCCTCGCTCGAGCCGTCCTTCTCCTTGATCGGGACCTTGTGGACATGGTCGCCCTTGAAGCTGCCGGCGTCGTGCTTCTGGAAAAAGCAGGCTTTCGCGCGCCCCTGCGGGCAGCGCACCAGGCTGATCGGACGGTTGCCGGCGAAGGGCAGCATGATGGCCGAGACCTGCGCGTAATAGTCGGCGAGCTCGCCCTTGGTGACGTTCGATTCGGGGAAGATCACGCGGTCGCGATTGCTGACCTTGATGTGGGTTTCGGGAATGGGGATCTCGGGCCCGTCGACCGCTACCGGCGTCTCGGCGACGACCTCGCTCGCGGCCTTGTCCTCGCGCAAGCCGAGGAAGCTCGAATGGCGGAGCACGCCATCGGGCGTGGTCTCGGCATAGGCGACTTCGGCGACCAGCTCGGGCTTGACCCAATGCGCGCCGCGGACGGCGGCGCGCGGCGCCTTTACGGTCGGCGTCTTGCGTTCGATCTTCTTCAGTCGGTCGCTCAGTTCCATCATGAAACCGGTGCTGAACCCGGTGCCGACCTTGCCGGCATAGACCAGCCCGTCTGGGCCGTTCAGCCCGAGGAGCAGCGAGGCAAACCCGCGCGATTTCGCGCTCGTCGTCCAGCCGACGATGACGAATTCCTGGCGCTGCGTGCATTTGATCTTGAGCCACGCCTGCGTCCGCTTGCCGCGATACGGCGCGTCGGCGCGCTTCGAGACGACGCCTTCATAGCCTTCGCGACACATCGTCTCGAACAGTTGCTCGCCCTGCCCGATGATGTGCTCGGAATATTGGACGCGCGCGTCCTTGCCGTCGATCAGCGGCTGGAGCCGCTCTTTCCGCGTTTTGTTGGCGAGGCCGGTCAGGTCCGCGCCGTCGAGCTGGAGCAGGTCGAAGGCGAAGAAAGTCATCTCGCCGCTGCTCGAAATGGCGTTCTTGAGCGTCGAGAAATCGGGCTTGCCATGCTTGAACGCGACGATCTCGCCGTCGAGCAGCGCGGTCTTGACGGGAAGCTTGGCGACCGCGTCGGCGATGGCCTGGAACTTGTCGGTCCAATCGAGGCCCGAGCGGGTGAAGACCTTGGCCTTGCCTTTGGATACCGCGATCAGCGCGCGGTAGCCGTCATATTTCACTTCGTGCAGCCATTGGTTTCCGGTCGGAACCGAATCGACCAGCGTACACAGCTGCGGCTC
>NZ_JH584241.1:2476313-2598427 GCF_000241485.1 Sphingomonas sp. PAMC 26605 | reverse complement strand
CACCACTCGCTGCGCGAGCGGTCCCCCTCCCCCGCTTCGCGGGGGAGGATTTAGAAGGTTTACCCTCGGCAATTTCGACCATCGTCCGCCCGGTCGCCACACTCGTCAGCCCGGTCTCGACCAAAGTATCGGTCCCGCCCGCCTCGGCGTCACCGACCTTGCGCAACAGCCAGTTCTCGCCCTTCTCCTTGCCGCGCGGTTTCAGGCGGATCAGCATCCATTCGCCCTTCATCCGCTCGCCTTCGAGCACGAAGTGGAGGTGGCCCTGTTCGATATCCTTCGCGCTCTTGCCCGCGATCGGCGCCCAAGTGCCGCTGTCCCACAGCATCACCGTGCCGCCGCCATATTCGCCCGCCGGGATCGTGCCCTCGAAATCGGCATAGGACAGCGGATGGTCCTCGGTGCGGACCGCGAGGCGCTTCTGGTCGGGGTCGATGCTCGGCCCGCGCGTCACCGCCCAGCTCTTGAGCACGCCGTCGACTTCGAGACGGAAATCCCAATGGAGGCGAGAGGCGTCGTGCTTCTGGACGATGAAGCGGTTGCCGTGGCCGGGCTCGAGCGTGCCGGCGGGCTCGGCGGTCTTCGCGAAATCGCGCTTGGCGTTGTATGTGGCGAGCGGGTCGGTCACCTCTTCCCCCCTCCCGCTTGCGGGAGGGGGAAGAAGAGCATCAAGCACGCTTCTTCGCCGGCGCGCTTTTCGCAGGCGCCTTCTTGGCCGGCGCCTTCTTCGCCGCCGCCGGCTTCTCCGCCGCCTTGGCCGGCGCCGAAGTCCCCATCGACTTGCGCAGCGCGGCCATCAGATCAACGACATTCGACCCCTTGCTCGGTTTCCCGTCATCCTTCTCCTCGATGATCTTGCCGCCCTTGGCCGTGCGCTTGCGCTCGACCAGATCCTTGAGCGCGTCGACATAGCGGTCGTGAAAATCCTGCGGGTGGAACGCGCCCGACTTCTTCTCGATCAGCGCCTCGGCCAGGTCCATCAGGTCGGCATCGGGCGCATCGTCGGCGATGTCGCGGAAATAGCCCTGCGCCTTGTTGACCTCGTCGGCATAGCGCAGCGTCTCGAGCACCATCCCGCGTCCGCACGGCTTCAGGCTCACGACATATTCGCGTCCGCGCATCGCGAGCTGCCCTAGTCCGACCTTCTTGGTCCGCTTGAGCGCCTCGCGCAGCACGATGAACGCCTCTTCCGCCAGATCATCGGCGGGCACGACGAAATAGGGTTTCTCGTAATAGAGCACGTCGATCTCGCTCGCATCGACGAACTGCGTCAGTTCGAGCGTCTTTTTAGACTCCAGCTTCACCGCGTCGATTTCGTCCTGTTCGAGCAGAACGTATTCGCCCTTCTCGAACTCGAAGCCCTTCATGATCTCGTCGACGTCGACCGGGCCTACTCCCGTCACGACCTTCTCGTAATGGATCGGCTTGCCGGTCGGTTCATGGATCTGCTTGAAGCTCACCGCCGCACCCGATTTGGTGGCGGAATAGATCTCGACCGGGATCGAGACCAGCGCGAGCCGGATCTGTCCTTGCCAATAGGCCCTTGCCGCCATGCCGCGCATCCCTCTGTTACGATCGCGATTCAATACCTGGGCGCGAGGGATGTTCCGCTCAAGCGAGACGTGGTGCAAGGATCGTCCCGCTGTCGCGGGCGGAGTGAACAATGCCGATGATCGTCAAGCGGTCCTGACCGATCCGATAGAAAATGACGTACCTGCCGTGCGAACGCCGGTGAATCTCGATCGGCAGATAGCGCGGATCGACCGGATAGGCCTTCGGGAAGGCAAGCAGGTCGCGGCAGGCGGAGCGCAGCTCACGGACGAATGTCGCCGCGCGCGAAGGATTGTCGTGTGCGATCCAGTGATCGATCTCGCGAAGATCGTTCGCCGCGGGTCTGGAGAAGACAAGCCTCAAGCGGGTTTCGTCGGCGCCACATATTTCGCGAGCAGCTCGTCGAACAAGGCCTCGCCATCGACGACGTCGTCGGCGTCTTCTGCGGCGATACCCGCCGCGACCCGATCGTCGACATAGCTTTGCCAGGTCTCGCGCTCCAGGACCAGACGAACGCCCTCGCGCAGCACGTCGGTCGGTGAGTCGAAACGCCCGGAATCGACCAACTGATCGATATAGGCATCGAGCGGTTCGCCAAGATTCACCCGGTCATCCATGCGCGCCTCCTGCCCTTTCTCGATAGCAGGACTGCCGCCGCCACGCCACAGGTGACGCGAGGCTTCCCACGCGGTAAAGCCCCGACATGGCCGATGACCCCTTCCAGCTGTTCGATACGTGGTACGCCGAGGCGCGCGCGAGCGAGATCAACGATTCCAACGCGATGGCGCTCGCCACCGCCGATGCCGACGGCCGCCCGTCGTCGCGGATGGTACTGCTCAAGGGGCACGGCCCCGACGGCTTCGTCTTCTACACCAACCACGGCAGCCGCAAGGCGGGCGAGCTCGACGCCAATCCGCACGCTGCGCTGATGTTCCACTGGAAGTCGCAGCGCCGGCAGATCCGCATCGAAGGCAGCGTCGCGCGCGCGACCGATGCCGAATCGGACGCTTATTTCGCCAGCCGCGGGCGCGATTCGCAGCTCGGCGCCTGGGCCTCGGACCAGTCGCGTCCGCTCGACGATCGCGCCACGTTCGAAGCGCGCTTTGCCGAGATGCAGGCGAAGTTCGAGGGGCAGGACGTCCCGCGCCCGCCCTTCTGGGGCGGCTACCGCGTCACCCCGGCGGTGATCGAATTCTGGCAGGACCGCGCGCATCGCCTGCACGAGCGCCGCGTTTTCACGCGCTCCCGTGACGGCTGGGCCGAAGGATTGCTCTACCCATGACCGAGGACCAGCGCCGCGCCATCCCGCATACCGTCCGTGCCGCGCTCGCCAGCGTGGCGATGGCGTGCGGGCTGATCGCGCTGAAAACCTATGCCGCCTGGTCGACCGGATCGGTCGCGATGCTCGGCAGCCTCGCCGATTCGGGGCTCGATCTGCTCGCCAGCCTGGTCACGCTCTACGGCGTGCGCCTCGCCGCGCAGCCGGCCGATCACGACCACCGCTTCGGCCACGGCAAGGCCGAGGCGCTCGCCGCCTTGTTCCAGGTGATGCTGATCACCGCCTCGGCGGCCGGCATCGCGTGGCGCGCGGTGCTGGCGCTCGGCAGCAACGAGGCGACGCAGGGCGCCGAGTTCGGCATCGGCGTGTCGCTCGTCGCGATCGTCGCGACGATGGTGCTGCTCGCCTATCAGCGCAGCGTGATCCGCCGCACCGGCTCGGTCGCGATCGTCGCCGACAATGTCCATTACCAGTCCGACGTATTGCTCAACGGGTCGGTGATCGTCGCCTTGATCCTCGACCAGTATCTCGGCTGGCATCAGGCCGATCCGATCTTCGGCATCATCATCGCACTGTGGCTCGCGTTCGGGGCGTTCCGCGCCTCGTCGAGCGCGATCGACCAGTTGATGGACAAGGAATGGCCCGAGGACATGCGCCGCGACTTCATCGAGGTCGCCGCGCGCCAGCCGGGCATCAAGGGCATCCACGATTTCCGCACGCGCCACTCGGGCGCGCACGATTTCGCGCAGTTCCACATGGAGGTCGCACGCGACCTGACCGTCGCGCAGGCGCATGAGGTGGTCGAAGGCGTCGAGCGCGCGATGCGCAAGGCCTTCCCCAAGGTCGAACTGCTGATCCATCTCGATCCAGAGGGGCATGTCGACACCGACAACCCGCTGGTCGAAGCCGACGTCACCCCTCACTGGTTCGGGAAGCGCGCATGAGACTGCCGATCGTCCAAATCGACGCCTTTGCGAGCGAGGCCTTCAAGGGCAATCCGGCCGCGGTGATGCCGCTCGCCGCATGGCTCGACGATGCCGTGCTGCAGGCGATCGCCGCCGAGAACAATCTCAGCGAAACCGCCTTCATCCTCCCCGACGATAGCGGCGAAGCCGATTTCGAGCTGCGCTGGTTCACCCCGACCAACGAGGTCGTGCTGTGCGGCCACGCCACGCTCGCGAGCGGTCATTTCGTGCTGTCGAGCGACCCCGAGCGCGATGCGGTCAGCTTCCGCACGCGCAAGGCCGGGATCCTCACCGTGACGCGCGCCGGCGACAGCTATGAGCTGGCGCTGCCCGCCTGGGGCCCCTCCCCCAAGCCGCTGCCGCATATCGTCGCCGCGCTTGGGCTCGATTCGGCGGTCGAGACGCTGTGGCATCCGCATCGCTATGCGCTGATTGTGCTTGACCATGCCGACCAGATCCGCGCGCTCGACCCCGATTTCCGCCAGCTCGGCCGCCCCTCCGGCGCCGACCCCGCTAGCGGCGCCGAGGCAGAGGTCGACGTGCTGACGATCGTCACCGCGCCCGGCGACGATACCGACGTGATCAGCCGCGTCTTCGCCCCCGGCGCGGGGATCGACGAGGATCCGGTGACGGGCTCGGCGCACGCGGTGATGACGCCCTATTGGGCGGCGCGGCTCGGTCGCGACCGCTTCACCGCCTATCAGGCGAGCGCTCGCGGGGGGCATCTGACCTGCCGGCTCGACGGTGAGCGGGTCATTCTCGGCGGGGCCTGCGTCACCGTGATGGAGGGCACGTTCTTCCTCGGTTGAGGCCGCGATCCGTGCTATAGCGACTCATCATCACCGATCCTGCCGCGAGCGCGATGGTGACAGGGGGCCGCTTATGCCCCCGCTTGCAGAGCCAAGGGCCTGCCATGATACCGCTGTATGACATCGACTATTCGCTGAAACGCGAGATCGCCGAACGCGCCGCCAGCGCCAGGGCAAGCGACCCCACTGCGCGCGTGGCGCACGCCGAACTCGCCGACCGCTATGCCGACCGCGCATGGGGCGCCCGCGAGGCGCGGTGCGAGGCGGGAGACACGAAATGCTGACGGGGTGGCGGTGCGGCCCCGACCTGGCGCGATGCGCGACGGCGGTTTGCGCCGTTCCCCTGTGTCTTGTGGCGACCAGACTCCGACATAGCCTTGACCATCACCCTGGCGGAAGCCGAGGCCTTTGGATGGCTTGGCGGGGTGGGGCGACACCACGGGGGAGGCCCCGGCCTTCGCCGGGGCGACGGTTGTGCTTCAGGGCCGCGTTCCATCAAACTGGGACATAGCCTCGACCGTCGCCCCGGCGAAGGCCGGGGCCTCTGGATGGCCTGGCGGGCGGCCGGACACCAGGCGGGAGGCCCCGGCCTTCCCCGGGGCGATGGGTATGCGCTAGCGGCGCGTCCCACCAACAAGCCATATCGACTGCGCTGACTCCGCCCCTAGCCCGCGCTCCCACCATCCGCCCGCCTCCCGACCTAGCAAACGCGCTCAAGCCGCGACCAGCGCGCTCTCCGTCTCCTCGATCCAACCGCCGCCTAGCACCCGGTCGCCGGCATAGAGCACCGTCGCCTGCCCCGGCGCGACGCCGTATTCGGGCGCGTCGAACACCACGCGATCGCCATCAAAATGCGCCGCGACCGGCTTGGCGAGCGAGCGCACCTTGGCGGTCATCGGCCCGCGATACGCGCCCCCCAACCAGTTGACCCCGCTCAGCCGTGCCGCGCTAACCCCGAGCGCCGCCTTAGGCCCGACCACCACGCGTTTCGCCGCGGCATCGAGCCGGATGACGTAGAGCGGCTCGGGCGTCCCGCCGATCTCGAGCCCGCGGCGCTGGCCGACGGTGAAGTGGATCAGCCCGCGATGCTTGCCGAGCACGCGGCCCGACGCGTCGACGATCTCGCCGCTGGTATCGGCATCGGGCCGCAGTTTCTTGACGAGCGAGGCGTAATCGCCGTCGGGCACGAAGCAGATGTCCTGGCTGTCGGGCTTGCCCGCGACCCCCAAGCCCAGCTCGGCCGCCAGTTCGCGCACGCGCGGCTTGGGCATCGCGCCCAGCGGGAAGCGCAGATAGTCGAGCTGATCCTGCGTCGTCGCGAACAGGAAATAGCTCTGATCGCGCGCCGGATCGGCGGCGCGGTGGAGTTCCGCTCCCGCCGGCCCTTCGACCCGCCGGACATAATGCCCGGTCGCGAGGCAATCCGCGCCGAGATCGCGCGCGGCGGCGAGCAGGTCGGTGAATTTCGGCCCCATGTTGCACTGGATGCACGGGATCGGCGTGCGCCCGGCGAGATACTCGTCGGCGAAGCGGTCGATCACCTGGTCGCGGAAGCGCGATTCGTGGTCGAACACATAATGCGCGATGCCGAGTCGGTCGCATACGCTCCGCGCATCGCGAATGTCGCGCCCGGCGCAGCACGAACCCGCGCGGCCGACCGCCTCGCCATGATCGTAGAGCTGGAGCGTAATGCCGATCGTCTCGGCCCCGGTCCGCGCGGCGAGCGCCGCGACGACCGAGCTGTCGACGCCGCCCGACATCGCCACGACGATACGCTTTCCCGCCAGATCGGGCCCGAGCTGAAATTCACCTGTGTCCATAGCCCCGCCAGATAGGCGCTCGCCCGCCGCGATGCAAAAGTGTCCAAAAGATCTAGGCCGGCTTTACCTGCCCTTTAGGACCTTGTGCCTACAGCGTTGTTTCGAACCCCCAACCGGACACACTGTGTGGACTTGAATTTCGCCCGATTTGAAGCCGACGCCACCGTCGTGGCGCTCCCGCCCGATTTGGCCGTGCTGATGGTCGGAGTCGCGGCGCGCCAGGCGGCGAGTCCGACGGCGATGATCCAGGCGCATCTGCCGCCGGTGCACAGCAGGCCCGACTGGTTTTCGCCCGCGCACGGCTGCTTCAACCTGGCCGTTGCACGGCTGATCGCACCCCCCGCCCGCGGGGCACAGGAATGAACATCTTGTTTACCGAGCCGCTTTAGCCGGCGTTCAAGTCCGCCGGCTACAAGCCGTTAGTAGAATGACGGGGTCCCCCGCCCCACCACGAGGTTGCAACGATGATCGAAAACCAGAAGATCCGCCCGGCCAAGGTGATCGGACCCCTCGGAGAGCCGCTGACGCTCGAATCGCTGCCGCCGCCCGAGACGACGCGCTGGGTCGTGCGCCGCAAGGCCGAGGTCGTCGCGGCGGTCAATGGCGGTTTGCTGACGGTCGATGAAGTGTGCGAACGCTATGGCCTGACGGTCGAGGAATTCGCCGGCTGGCAGCGCGCGATCGACCGCTCGGGAATGCCCGGGCTGCGCGTCACGCGGATCCAGCACTACAAATCGCTGTACGAGCGCCAGCAAAAATATTGACTTGAGCCGCTTCGGCTCGAACCGGGGCCGGAACAAAATTCGCGACTCGTGAGTCTTACCCCCGTATCCCGGATGCACCCGGGCAAATGGAGGGTAAGATGATCGGTCTCATTGTTTGGCTTATAGTCGGTGGCGTCTGTGGTTGGCTCGCCAGCATGGTGATGCGGACCGATGGTCAACAGGGCATCATCCTGAATATCGTCGTCGGCATCATCGGTTCGGTTATTGCGTCGTTCCTGTTCGGCGCCGGGATCAACCAGGTCGTTACTGTCACGACCTTCCTCTATTCGCTGATCGGCGCGATCATTCTGCTCGCGATCGTCAACCTGATCCGTCGCGGTACTGTCCGCTAAAACGCGTATCAGTCTGCCATAAGGGCCGCCGGGAGCAATCCCGGCGGCCCTTTTTGCGTTCACTTGAGCAGAAAGCGCACTGCGAGCGTCACCGACACGTCGGTCTCGCCAGCGCTGATTTCGGTCGATGGTGCCGCCTTGGCGCGCGCCATGAACACCATCGGCGGCGGCGACCCACCATCGTTCGAGCCGCTCTCGCTGATCGAGACGATTCGCACCACATTCATCCCCGCCGCCCTGGCATAGAGCTGTGCGCGCGCCGTCGCGATCTTGACCGCCGCCGCGCGGGCTTCGTCGAGCGCCGCGTCGGGCTGGTCGAGCGACAGGCTCGGGCCGTCGATCTGGTTCGCGCCCTGCGCGACGAGCGCGTCGAGAATAGCGCCCGATTTGGCGACGTCGCGGAAGCGGATCGAAACGCTGTTCGAGGCCTGATAGCCGGTCACCGCGGGGGGCTGGCCGTCGGCATAGCGATATTGCGGCGCGAGCGCGACGTTGGCGGTGCGGATGTCGCGCGGCGCCACCCCCGCCTTTTTGAGCGCGGCGAGCACGCGCGCCATGCGGCCGGCATTGTCCGAGAGCGCCGCCGCGGCGGTCGGCGCCTGCGTCACCACGCCTGCGCGAATCGTCGCAACGTCCGGAACCCGACTGGTGCGGCCCTCGGCCGAAATCTCGAGCAGCGTGCCGTCGGCCAGCACGGTCGGCGCGGTCGGTAGCGATTGTGCCGAAACCTGGCTGGCGACTCCGGCGGCCGCGATCAAGGCGGGCGCGAGGAGGAGGAAGGTCGAACGCATCTTATGTCTCCCGGTGTTCGGGGCCGGTCGGCCCGTACCGGACGCAGTGACAGCTTTCGGGGAAACGCGCGATGAACGAGACACCCGACAGCCACGATGCCCGCGGGCTTCCGCTCGGCCGAATCTTCCTGTCGCGCCTCTGCTGCACCGCGAAACGATCGTGCGTCACGCTTGTGCGATTCTGTTGCGAAGCATCAGGAAACACGGCATTGCAGCGCATGTGCGGCCGCCCTCTTGAGGTCGGTGATATATTTCGATAACACAGTGGCAGAAGCGGGTCGCCGGCTGGGGTCGGCGGCGTCAGGGCGAAGCCCACCGGGTCGGACCAGAAGGTCGGGGAAGTGACGCAGATGCAATATGAAACGCGGACGATCGGTACGGATGATGTCATCGCGCTGCCCGACCACAGCGCCCCGCGCGGGCCGCGCTGGGGTCTGATCGCGGGCATCGCCGCCGCCGTCGTCGCGCTCGCGGTGCTCGCTTTCTCGGTCTTCGGGCACCACGCGGCACCGTCGAAGCCGACCGAGCAGCTGCCGCTCGTCTCGGTCGTCGTGCCTGGCCGTTCGGCGGTGGCGCGGACGATCACCGCGACGGGCTCGCTCGCGGCGCGGCGCGAGATGCCGGTCGGCGTCTCGGGTGAAGGCGGCATCGTCACGCGCGTGCTGGTCGAACCGGGCCAATGGGTCGAGAAGGGCCAGGTGCTGGCGCAGGTCGACCGCTCGGTCCAGACGCAGACCGCCGCCTCGCTCGCCGCGCAGATCAAGGTGTCGCAGGCCGATGCGACGCTCGCCCAGTCCGAGCTCGATCGCGCCAAGCAACTCGTCTCGCGCGGCTTCATCTCGCGCGCCGACATCGAGACCAAGACCGCGACGCGCGATGCCGCCGCCGCGCGCGTCAAAGTGGCGCAGGCGCAACTCGCGCAGCAGCAGGCGAGCAACGGCCGACTCGACGTGCGCGCGCCCGCGCGCGGGCTCGTCCTGACGCGCAGCGTCGAGGCGGGCCAGGTCGTCAGCGCCGGCTCGGGCGTGCTGTTCCGCATGGCCGAGGGCGGCCAGCTCGAGCTGCGCGCGCAGGTCAGCGAGGCCGATCTGCGCGGCCTGCACGTCGGGTCGCAGGCCAAGGTCACCCCGATCGGCGGCAGTGAGATCTTCACCGGCGAAGTGTGGCAGGTCGCCCCGGTGATCGACCCGACGACGCGCCAGGGCGTCGCGCGGATCGCGCTCGCCTACAATCCCGCGCTGCGGCCGGGCGGCTTCGCCTCGGCGGCGATCGTCGCCGGGGAGACCGACGTGCCGCAATTGCCCAACGCCGCGATCCAAAGCGACGACAAGGGCAATTATGTGTATGTGCTGGGCCGTGGCGACACCGTGACGCGCCGCGCGATCAAGGTGGGCGAAGTGTCCGACAGCGGCGTGGCGATCATCGACGGGCTGAATGGTACCGAAAAGGTCGTCCAGTCGGCCGGCGCGTTCCTGAACGCCGGGCAGAAGGTCAAGCCGACGCTGGTGACGGCGAACGCAGCGAGCATGAGGTAGGTCATGAACTTCCGGAACATCTCGGCCTGGTCGATCCGCAACCCGGTCCCGTCGATCGTCCTGTTCTTCATGCTGACCGCGGCGGGGATCGTCAGCTTCCTCTCGCTCGACGTCAACAACCAGCCCGATATCGATTTTCCGGTGGTGATCGTCGTGATCAACCAGCCGGGGGCCGCGCCGACCGAGCTCGAGACGCAGGTCACCCAGCGCGTCGAGGCGGCGGTGCGCTCGCTGCAGGGGATCGACGAGATCCGCTCGACCGTCACCGAAGGCCAGTCCGAGACCGAGATCCAGCTCGCGATCGGCACGCCGATCGACCGGTCGGTCGAGGACGTCCGCTCGGCGATCGCGCAGATCCGCAGCAACCTACCCGACGGCATCCTCGAACCGCAGATCCTGCGCGCCGATACCACCGGCAACGATCTGGCGAGCTATGCCGCGATCACTTCCGACATGACGGTCGAGCAGCTTAGCTGGTACATCGACAACAATGTCGCCAAGGAGCTGCTTTCGGTCCCCGGCCTCGCCGGCGTCCAGCGCAACGGCGGGGTCGATCGCGAGATCCGCGTGATCCTCGATCCGCTCAAACTGTCGGCGCAGGGCCTCACCGCGAGCGCGGTCAACAACCAGCTGCGCCAGGTCAATCTCAATGCCGCCGGCGGCCGCGCGCAGCTCGCCGGCTCCGAACAGTCGGTGCGCGTGCTCGGCAATGCGCAGACGGCGTATGCGCTGAGCCAGGTCCAGATCTCGACCGGCAACGGGCATACGATCAAGCTGACCGATCTCGGCCGCGTCGAGGATCTCTACGCCGAACAGCGCTCGGCCTCGGGGCTCAACGGCCGGCAGGTGCTGAGCTTCGATTATCAGCGCGCCAAGGGCGCGTCGGACGTGACGGTCTTCCAGGAAGCCCAGAAGAAGCTCGACGCGCTCGAGAAGCGCAATCCCAAGGTCCGCTTCAAGCGCATCTCGGACAGCGTCAAATACACCAAGGCGCAATACGACACCGCGATGGAGGCGATGGTCGAGGGGGCCGTGCTCGCGGTGCTGATCGTCTTCGTCTTCCTGCGCGACTGGCGTTCGACGATCATCTCGGCGCTCGCCATCCCGCTGTCGGCGATCCCGACCTTCTGGGTGATGGAGCTGCTCGGCTTCACGCTCAACAACATGACGCTGATGGCGCTGAGTCTGGTCGCGGGCGTGCTGGTCGACGATGCGATCGTCGAGATCGAGAATATCGTGCGCCACATGCGGATGGGCAAATCGGCCTATCAGGCGTCGATCGACGCCGCCGACGAGATCGGCCTCGCGGTGCTCGCCACCACGATGGCGATCGTCGCGGTGTTCCTGCCGGTAGGCCTGATGCCCGGCATTTCGGGCCAATTCTTCAAGAATTTCGGACTGACCGTCGTCGCGTCGGTGCTGATGAGCCTTGCCGTCGCACGTCTCATCACGCCGATGCTCGCCGCCTATTTCCTCAAGGCGCACGGCCAGGCGTCGCATGGCGAAGGCTGGCTGATGGACCGCTACATGGCGATCCTCAAATGGACGCTGCTGCACCGCTGGTCGGCGGTGGTCGGCGCGGCGAGCGCGTTCGCTCTGACGATCTATCTGTTCACCGCGATCCCGGCGACCTTCCAGCCGCTGCGCGACACCGATTCGAGCGTCGCGCAGATCGAGATGGTGCCGGGCACCACGCTCGCCGAAACCAAGGCGGTGGTCGATCGCGTCGCTGCGTTCCTGCAGAAGCAGCCGAGCGTCGAATCGGTCTATTCGCGCTCGTTCGTCGGCAACGGGCGCGTCACCGCGATCTTCAAACCCAAACGCGAACGCACGATGAAGAGCTACGAATTCGAGCGGTCGCTCGCGCCCGAGCTCCAGGCGATCCCCGATGCGCGCGTGTCGTTCCAGTCGTCGAGCGGCTGGGGCGGCGGCGGGCGCGCGCTCACCGTGACGCTCGGCGGCGACGATCCCAAGCAACTCGCCGAGACCGGCGCGATCCTCGTCCAGCAGATGTCGACGCTCGGCAACGTCGTCGCGCCGCGCATCTCGGGCGATCTCAAGCGGCCCGAGCTCGTCATCACCCCGCGGATGGATCTCGCCGCGAGCATGGGGGTGACGACCTCGGCGCTGTCGAATGCGATCCGACTGGCGACGCTCGGCGACATCGACCAGAACAGCGCGAAATTCTCGCTGTCGGATCGCCAGATCCCGATCCGCGTCGCGCTCGACCAGGATTCGCGCCAGCGGCTGTCGACGATCCAGAACCTGCCGGTGCAGACCGCGAGCGGCGGATCGGTGCCGCTCAACGTCGTCGCCGATATCGGCTTCGGCGCGGGGCCGACCAAGATCGAGCGCGTCGCGCAGCAGCGTCAGCTGACCGTCGGCGCCGATCTCGCGCCCGGCATCGTCAGCGGCACCGCGCAGGCCGAGATCCACAAGCTCCCGATCATGAAGAACCTGCCGATCGGCGTGAAGGAGCTCGTGCTCGGCGAATCGAAGTGGCAGATCGAGCTGATCCAGAACTTCATCATCGCACTGGTGGCGGGCATCTTCCTGCTGTTCGCGGTGTTGGTGCTGCTCTACCGCCGCCTGCTGCCGCCGTTCGTCAACGTCGTCTCGCTGATGGTCGCGCCGCTCGGCGGGCTGATCGGGCTGCTGGTGACAGGCATGCCGATTTCAATGCCGGTCTATATCGGCATTATCATGCTGCTCGGCATCGTCGCCAAGAACTCGATCCTGCTGATCGATTTCGCGCTCGAAGAGATGAACAAGGGCGTCGACAAGGTCGATGCGATCATCGATGCCGGTCACAAGCGCGCGCAGCCAATCGTCATGACGACGGTCGCGATGGTTGCGGGCATGATGCCGACCGCGCTCGCGCTGACCGGCGACGGGTCCTCCCGCGTGCCGATGGGCATCACCGTGATCGGCGGGCTGACCATGTCGACGGTGCTGACGCTGCTGATCACGCCGGCGCTGTTCAGCCTCGCGGTGGGGATCGAAGGCCGGGTCGGGCCATTCCTGCGACGTCGCCTGCTGACCTATACGCCGGGCGACGACGGCAGTCGCGTGATCGATTACAATCCGCATCCGGCACTCACTCCGCCCGCCTCGGCGCTCGGCTATCGCGACACCCCCAAGGGGCCGCAGCCGGCGGAATGACACGCCGCGCACCCGGCGGCGACCGAGGGTGGCACGCGGCCACCCTCGCCTTCGGGTCAGCAAAAGATTTTCTGATAGAACCAGAGATTGAAGGTGCTGGGATAGGCCGAACAGCCCGCATCGTCGCCGCCCGCGGCGAAGGCGGGCGGTGCGGACGCGGCAAGAGTCAGCACCAGGCCGACCGCGGCAATCTTCTTCGAGATCTTCATAATCAATCTCCATCCCTATTATCCCACTGAATCATGGGACGTATTTTTGTATCATCGCCAATCCGGGTTGCAACCCGCGCTACGCGCGGTCTGGAACCATCCCGCCTGCACAGCGCTCACGCTTTCATGAGACGCCCCTTCCCCGCCGCGCGCCCGTTCGAGGCCCCGCCCGCCGGGCTGGTGCGGATGCGCTGGATCGCCGGCGGCCTGTTGATCGTCATGGCGGCGACCTTGCTCGTCACCCGCGCCTATGCGTCGGCCTATCCCGCGCTCGGCTTCGTTCGCGCCTTCGCGGAAGCCGCGATGGTCGGCGGCCTAGCCGACTGGTTCGCGGTCACCGCTTTGTTCCGCCACCCGCTTGGGCTGCCGATTCCGCACACCGCGATCATCCCGCGCAACAAGGATCGCATCGGCACGACGCTCGCGGCCTTCCTGCGCGACAATTTCCTGATTCCCGGCGTCGTCGCGCGGCGGATGCGTGGGGTCGACGTGGCCGGCGCGGCGGGGCGCTGGCTCGCCAACCCGCCGGGCGGCGACGGGCGGATCCGCCGCGGCGCCGCGGGGCTCGCGATCCACATGCTCGAGGCGTTCGACCAGCAGCGGCTCGGCGGGATGGTCAAGGCCGGGATCGGCGCGCGACTGCGCGCGCTCGACGTCTCGCCTTTGCTCGGCCAGGCGCTAACCGCGGCGATTGCCGAGGATCGCCACCTACCACTGCTCGACGGGATCGTCAAATGGGGCGCGCGGCTGCTCACCGCGAACGAACAGCTCATTCGCCAGATGGTGTCGGACCGGTCCGGCAATCTCATGCGGTGGACCGGGCTCGACGAGACGCTCGCGAGCAAGATCATCGACGGACTGAATGGCTTGCTGACAGGGATCGCCGAGGACCCCGGGCACCCGTTGCGTGCCAAGGCCGAGGAAGCGCTCGCCACGCTCGCGCACGATCTGATCCACGATCCCGCGATGCGCCTGCGCGTCGCCGCGGTGAAGGGCGAGATCATCGACAATCCCGCGATGCAGCGCTGGCTCGACGGGCTGTGGGAGCAGGCGCGCGGCGGGATGCTCAAGATTGCGCGCAACCCCGATGCGCTGCTCGCCGGCCCGGTCGGCGATGCGCTGCGACAATTGGGCGGCACGCTGCAGACCGACCCCAAGCTGCGGCGCACGATCAACCGCTTCGTGCGGCGTACCGTGGTCGGCATGGCGGCGGATTATGGCGATGCGATCGTCCGGCTGGTGTCGGAGACGATCCAGGGCTGGGACGCCGGCACGATCACGCGTCGGCTGGAGAATGCGGTCGGTCGCGACCTGCAATATATCCGGATCAACGGTACGTTGGTCGGCGGACTCGTCGGGCTCGCGATCCACGCGATCGATGTGGCGCTGTAGCGCCGCGGACCGGCCCGAAGCGCGTGCGTCGGCCGGTCCCCGCCCCGGCCCCGCGCAAACGATCGGCGCCGTAGCATCGAACGATCGCGGGTCGGTCAGCCTACTGCCGCTTCCTGACCTCCCGGCGGGGTGAGCCACCCGAGGGCGAAGGTCACCACCACCGTTATCGATGCCGCAACCTGCTGATCGATCCCGGCGTTCGCATAGGTGTTGAGAACGAAGACCAGAATGCCCGACAACGCCGCTCCGACAGCTGCCCCCGCCACTTTGAGACGCGGAATGTTCGTTACAACGACACCGGAAGACGTCTTGATCGCCGATCGCATACTATCTCTCCCTATTCTTGGCGTTTAGGGCTCCAACTGTGACATAATGCGGAGTTTACGTAAAATCACTAATCGCATTTTCTGCAATACATAGCTCAACAGCAAATTCGACACACCTTTATTGCTGTTCTGTTATACATAATGCGGTGAAAGCCGATCGACTGCGCCCTAGCGCGTCCAATCCACCACCCACCAGCCGCGCTCCCAGGCGCGGGCGCGCAATTGGGTATGCGGGTTGGCTGCGATCGCAACATCCGCCCATTCGAGCGACGGCATGTCCGAAACGTGATCGGAATAGAAGCGGATCGTCGCATCCGAACGCGCGATCCGCTCCCCCGCCAGCCACGCCTCGAGCATCGCGCGTTTCGCCGGTCCGTAGCAATTCTCGCCGCGGATCCGCGCATGGATCACGCCGTGATCGCGCTCGACATCGGTCGCGATCACCGTGTCGAAGCCGAGTCGCGCCGCGATCGCCGCGGCGTAGAAACCGTACGATGCCGTCGCCAGCACCAGCCGGTTGCCCGCAGCGCGGTCTTCCGCGATCTGCGCGAGCGCACCGGCATAGACGCCTGTGGCGACCACGCGCTCGGCGAAGCGCGCGGCGGCGCGCGCCGCGACCGGCTCGGGCAGGGTCGGCCCGAGCAGCAGACGCTGCGTGATTTCCTTCAGCCGCGCGCGCCCGATCAGCCGCGCGGCATAGCCGAGCGTCGCCAGCGCCGCGACCGGCAGCAATGCCAACCGCCAGGGCGCCTCGCGCTTGGCGGTCTGCACGAGGAACGAAGTCCAGGTCGGCGCGTAAGTGATTGTCTTGTCCATATCATAGACGGCAATGTGATGCATTTACGCGCCTTACGCCGGACGAGCCTTGCCGATCCAGCCCGTTTGCAGCACAGAAGGCGACAGATGACCGAACCGGCCGCCTTCTCCCACGATACCGACGTCGTACGCTTCACCGGCAGCCTATCTCTGGCGAAGATCGGCGATTTACCAGAGCGTTTGCGTGCCTTCGACGGGAAGATATCGCGAATCGACCTGAGCGGGATCGAACGAATCGACACCGTCGGGGCATGGCTGGTCCATCGCTTCGCCGCAGAACACGATGCCGAGATCACCGGGCTCGACGCCGATGGCGCACATTTGCTCGAACAGGTCTCGGCGGCCGATCAGCCCGTGGCGATGCGCCCCGTCGCGCGCGGCACGCTGATTCGCACGATCGGCGAGATCGGGGATGCGGTCGTCGCGACCGGTAACACGCTGTACGGCTTGCTCGGCTTTCTCGGCGCGACGCTGATCGCCTTCTGGCACGTCGCAACGCATCCCAAGCGCTTCCGCTTCAACGCCGTCGTCCAGCGCTTCGAGGTCGTCGGCGTCAACGCGCTCGCGATCGTCGGGCTGATGAGCTTTCTGATCGGGATCGTCATCGCGCAGCAGGGCGCGGTGCAGTTGCAGCAGTTCGGCGCCGAATTCCTCACGATCAATCTGGTCGGGCGAATCACGCTGCGCGAACTCGGCGTGCTGATGACCGCGATCATGGTCGCGGGGCGCTCGGGCTCGGCCTTCGCCGCGCAGATCGGCACGATGAAGCTAACTGAGGAGGTCGATGCGATGCGCACGATCGGCGTCTCGCCGATGGAGGCGCTGGTGCTGCCGCGCGTGCTTGCGACCGTCATCATGATGCCGCTGCTCGGCATGTACGCTTCGATCGTGACGATCATCGGCGGCGGGCTATTGTGCTGGATCACGCTCGGCATCCCGCCGGTGACCTTCATCCAGCGCCTGCGCGAAGTCGTGCCGATCACCGATCTCTATGTCGGGCTGGTCAAGGCGCCGGTGTTCGGGCTGATCATCGCGGTCGCCGGCTGTTTCCAGGGCATGCTGGTCGAAAGCGACGCCGAACAGGTCGGCACGCGCACCACCGCCGCGGTCGTCCAGGCGATCTTCCTGGTGATCGTGATCGACGCCTTCTTCGCGGTCTTCTTCACATCGATCGGCTGGATATGACGCAGACCGAACGCGACGACAAAAAGCAGGGCGACGACGTGATCGTCGTGCGTGGACTCAAGAACGGCTTCGGCGAGCAGATCGTCCATGACGGGCTCGACCTGACCGTGCGGCGCGGCGAGATCTTCGGCGTGGTCGGCGGCTCGGGGACGGGAAAGTCGGTGCTGATGCGCTCGATCATCGGGTTGCAGACCCCGCTGGCGGGCGAGATCGAAGTGTTCGGCGAACCGACGATCGAGCGCGAGGAGACCGAGCTCACCGATCTGACCAAGCGCTGGGGCGTGCTGTTCCAGGGCGGTGCCTTGTTCTCGACGCTCACGGTCGCGGAAAACGTCCAGGTGCCGCTGCGCGAATTCTACCCCGGGCTCGATGCCGCGCTGCTCGACGAGATCGCGGCCTATAAGGTCGTGATGACCGGCCTCCCCGCCGATGCCGGGCCGAAATTCCCCGCCGAGCTTTCGGGCGGCATGCGCAAGCGCGCAGGCCTTGCCCGCGCGCTCGCGCTCGACCCCGAACTGCTCTTCCTCGACGAGCCGACCGCGGGGCTCGATCCGATCGGGGCTGCGGCATTCGACGAACTCACCGCATCGCTGCAGAAGACGCTCGGGCTGACCGTCTTCCTGATCACGCACGACCTCGATACGCTCTACGCGATCTGCGACCGCGTCGCGGTGCTCGCCGACAAGAAGGTGATCGCGGTCGGGACGATCGACGAACTGCTCGCGCTGGACCATCCGTGGATCCAGGAATATTTCAAGGGACCGCGCGGCCGCGCCGCGACCGCGACGATCCAGCATAACAAAGACGTGGCGAAAGCTGAGGGCAATAGCTGATGGAAACCCGCTCGAACCATGTGCTCGTCGGCAGCGTCGTGCTGATCCTGCTGGCGGTGATGCTGCTGTTCCTCGTCTGGATCGCGCGCTGGGGCACCGCGACCAACAAGGAATATGACATCTTCTTCAAGCAGTCGGTCGACGGCTTGGCGAAGGGGTCGGCGGTCGCCTTTTCGGGCGTGCCCTCGGGCCAGGTCAAGGACATCAAGCTGTGGAAGCCCGACCCCCAGCTCGTCCGCGTCCGCATCAGCGTCAATCCCGACACGCCGATCCTCGTCGGCACCACCGCGACGCTGCAGGGCAGCTTCACCGGCACCAGCACGGTGCAGCTCGACGGCGCGATCAAGGGCGCCCCGCCGATCGCCTGCCCGGTCGAGAATCCCCTCAGCGACTGCCCCAACGGCGTGCCGACGATCCCGACCAAGCCCGGCGGCCTCGGCGCGCTGCTGAGCTCGGCGCCGCAGTTGCTCGAGCGCATCTCGACGCTGACCGAGCGCCTGTCGGACATGCTGTCGGACAAGAACCAGCAGTCGATCGCCGGCATCCTTGCCAACACCAACAAGCTGACCGCCGCGCTCGCCGATCGCGGGCCCGAGATCGCGGCGACGCTCGCCGAATCGCGCGTGACGATCCAGAAAGCCGGGCTTGCCGCCGATCAGTTCTCGGCCTTGGCGAAGACCACCAACGGCATGCTGCAGACCGACATCCACCCGCTGATGGGCAATCTCAACAAGACGATCGCCTCTGCGCAGCACAGCATGGAATCGCTTGATGCGGCGATCGGCGATGCGCGGCCCGGCCTGCAGTCCTTCTCGAAGCAGACGATCCCCGAAGTCGGCCAGCTCGTCCACGATCTGCGCGAGATGTCGCAGGCTTTGACGTCGGTCGCTGAGAAGCTCGACCGCGGCGGCGCGACCTCGCTGATCGGCCAGCCGAAATTGCCTGATTACAAGCCCGGAAAGGGACAGTGACCATGATCCGCTCCAAGACGCTGCTGGCGCTCTTTGTCGCCGCCCCGCTCGCCGGCTGCATCAGCTTCGGCGCGAAGCCCCCGCCCTCGCTCCTGTCGCTGACGTCGGCGGCGAGCGTGCCGGCCGGGCAGACGCAATCCTCGGCGACATCGCCGACGATCACGATCCTCGTCCCCGGCGCGGCACAAGCGATAGCGGGCGTGCGCGTGCCGGTGCAGGCGAGCCAGACCTCAATCGCTTATGTCGAAAAGGCGCAGTGGGTCGAGCCACCCAACCGGATGTTCGTCCGTCTGCTGATCGACACCGTCCCCGCGCGGACCGGCCGGATCGTGCTGAGCAGCGCGCAGTCCTTCTCCGACCCCGGCGCGATCCTGTCGGGCGAGCTGCGCGCTTTCGGCGTCGACGCGGCGACCAAGGAAGCCGTCGTCACCTTCGACGGCTCGCTGATCCGCACCACCGGCAAGGTCGTCGAGAAGCGCCGCTTCGAAGCCCGCGTGCCGGTGACGGCGATCGCCGCGGCCCCCGTCGGCCAGGCGCTCAACACCGCCGCCAATCAGGTCGCGGCCGAGATCGCCGACTGGGTGGGACGCTGACCCCGTCCCACCGGCGGGGCAGCAAGCGCTAGCGCGCCACCGGGCGTACCGGCACGATCAGATTGCACAGGTCCGCCGCGCCGGCGGGCACGGTGAAGAACGGGCCGCCGCGATTCGCGCGCGCCTCGAGCGTCGCCCCGAACACGGCCGCATCGGGTCGCAGATATTGGAACGCCGGACGCTCCGCTGCGGGCAGATCGGCGACGATCGCGATCCGCTTGATCGGCACGCGCTGCTTGGGATCGGTATAGAGGCCGAGCCCCCCGCCCGTCCCGCGCGGCAGTGCCGACAGCGCCGCCATTCCGTCGATCACGCGCCCGACCAAGGCGATATTGCGGTCGAGATGGCGCGGCGCATGGCCGATCACGGTGTAGAGGTCACCGCCGGTCCCGGTATCGGGCGCGAGATCGCGCGCGACGCCGACCATGCCGTAGCAATGCGGCAGCCATTGCCGCGTCCCGTCGCCGGCGACCGCCCAGCCGCTTGCGGTGAAGCCGGTCCGGCTGGCATAGGCATCGCGATACGGATTGGCCACCGCCGTGCCATGCGCGCCCCAGGCCCATTCATATTCCGCCGGCGGCGTGCGATCGATTCCCGCGGCGGGGGGCTTCTTCTCAGTCGCGTCGCCCCATTGCGTGACGTAATCGTCCTGCACGCGATAGACGGTCGCGTCGTTCCACCAGCCCGCGCGCGCGATCGTACGGATGTTGGCGACATGCGCAGGGGCGAAGGCCGAGGCAAGCCAGATCACGCTGCGCTGCCCGTCGGCAAAGTCGATCTGGAGCAGATCCTGCGGATCGATCGTCGCCCACGCGCTCGCCGGCGCTCCGGCGGCCAGTTGCGCGGCGGTCGGCTTGGCAGCGGGTGCCGGCGCGGCTTGGGCGGCGGCGAGCAGGGCGAAGAGCGGGAAGAGCATCGGCATGGCCGCAGCGTGCCCGCTCGCGCATCGCCACGCAATCCCCGGTCATGCCGCACAAGCCTTGCGCCGCTCACCGCGAGGCTCTAGGGCCACCCTCCTGTCCAGGACATGCGGAGCGGTGGCCGAGTGGTCGAAGGCGCTCGCCTGGAAAGTGAGTATACGTCAAAAGCGTATCGAGGGTTCGAATCCCTCCCGCTCCGCCACTTACCTCGACCAACCGATTGTTCAGAACGATTTGTTGGCGACGAGATGATTACGCCCCCCTCGTTCGTTCCCATATGGCGAGGGAATGATCACCTCTTCGAGCACGGCTAGCGAAGCACTGGGTAGGAAAGGTCATGCCGGCCAAGAAGGGGAAACCTTAGGCGCTGCGCGCACATGCCCCCCGGGCACCGCCAACGATCGAGATCGTACCGCGAGGCGTACATCGGCGAGATGGCCGATGCGACGGCACATCGAAACCTGTCGTAACAGCCCGGGCTCGCGTCGGCGCGACGATGATCGACTGCCGCCAACCCGATGCTCGCCGGAACTTTTTCCCCCGACCACGAGTCTGTAGCTCTCGCGGGCGGCATTCAGAGGTGTGAATGGCGAGATCGGTGCTTTCGTTGCGTTGGATCAGAACGCTGTTTCCGGCGCGCTGGACGCAATGGGTGGGACCCTTCCTTCTTGCCGGCGCTGCTGCCGGCCTGTTTGCGATGGGTATCCTGGTGAGCGGCGTCGCGAATCTCGCCGCCTCCACCCCGCATCCGGAAGGCTGGGCACGCCTCCTCCACTACGCCTTTCAGCGCTCGACCGCGCACCACGCGGCCGACATCACTTCGCCGTCCGATCTGGCCAACATCGCGCTGATCGCCAAGGGCGCCGGCTATTACGGCACCGCCTGCGCGCATTGCCATGGCGGACCGGGGCTCGGGCAGAACCCGATCGTGCTGTCGATGCGCCCGCGACCGCAATATCTGGTGCGCGAGGCCGGGACGTTCCGGGCGTCGGAACTGTTCTACATCGTCAAGCACGGCGTCAAATATAGCGGCATGCCCGCCTATCCGGCGCAGGACCGCGATGACGAAATCTGGTCGATCGTGGCGTTCCTGCAAGCGCTGCCCAAGCTGACCACCGCGCAATATCGCGCACTTGCCTATGGCGACGCGCTCAAGACGCCCGACTCGACCGCGGTCGTTCCGCTCGGCGACGGCTTCGCCAGACGGCCCTACAGCTTCGCGCATTCCGACGAATGGCCGCTCGAGAGCAGCTATACCCATCCCGCGATCGGGTTCGACACCTTCTCGATCGACGGCGCGGTGACGAAGACCTGTTCCCGCTGCCATACCGATGCGGGCAGCGGGCGCGACGGCGGCGCGATCCCCAATATCGCGATCCTCAAGCCCGACTATATCCGCAAGGCTTTGACCGACTATGCCAGCGGCAAGCGCCACAGCGGCTTCATGCAGCCGGTCGCGACGCAGCTCGACGACCGCCAGATCGCGCAACTCGCCGGCTATTACGGCGCGCAGCCGCAGCACCGCTCGGACAGCGCGGCGGCGAGCGCGGATGTGCTCGCGCGCGGCCGGCGGATCGCGACTGTCGGCATCCCGGCGCGCGGGCTCGGCGGCTGTGCCGACTGTCACGACATCACCAAGGCGGCGGCGAAGGCCTTTCCGGCGATCGACGGGCAGCACCGGCTGTATCTCGCCGACCGGCTGCGCCAGTTCCGCACGGTTCCCGAGAAGGCCGGCGGCAATCCGATGATCGCGATCGCGCATCGGCTGAAGGACGGCGACATCGACGCAGTCGCCGCCTTCTATGCCGCCCGTACCCCCGGAGCGCCCAGTCCGATCGCTGGCAAATGATTAGTCCAAAAGCACAGATCCGCTACCTCGCCCGGCGGATCTTGCAAATGCTCAGCGGATCCTCACGCGATAGCGGATCTGGAAGCTGCCGAGCACTTTGAAGCTCGAGCGCGGCTTGATCCGGATCGCGCGGACCCGCGCGTCGTAGCCGTTGGCGTCGGGCGTCGGGACATAGGCCCAGCTGCTGCCGTCGTAGAAATCGAAACAATCGGTCGTGCTGGCGAGCGAGACGTACGGGCAGGTCAATCCGCTGCCGAGCAAGCCGACCAGCCCGCCATCGGCGAACTCGATCGGCCCAGCGCCGCCGGTGAGATCGGCGACGCGGAGCACGACGCTCGTCGGCAGCACGTCGTCGATCTGGAGCGCGTTGACCGTATTGGTGGTATTGCCGACCGGGTTGGTGAACAGCACCTTATATTCGACCACCGCGCCGGGAAGCGATTTGGGCGCCGCGTTGCCGAGCGGATCGGACAGCACGGTGGCGGTCTTTGTGGCGGTAAGGTCCGCGCCGGACGCGCTGCCCGGCCACGGCAGCGCACACACGGCGATCAGGACGATGCGGGCAAGCGACGCGCGCATCACCGGCCCACCCCGAACAACGCACGACCCGCGCGCCCGAGCGAGCCCTGGTCGAACTTGAGCCGCGCCGTCACATAGCCCCCCGCGCGCGAATAGCGATCATCCTCGAAATCGCGGTCGCGATAGCCCGCGACGTTATAGCCCGCGGTGATCCACACGTTGGCGGCCGGAGAAACGCCGATCGTCGGGCCATAACTGTACGACACCACCCCCCGCTCCCAGGCATGCTGCGCCGATGCCTGCACCCCGATATCGAAGCGACGCCCGACATCCTTGCGCACATCGACGCCGATCGCATCGACATAGCCGGTGTAATCGTCGGCGCCGAAACTGCCGCGGACCCATTTCGACCCGTAATAGACCGTTGCCTCGAGCCCATGCCCGCGCCCCTCATTGCCCGTGCGATAATTCAGCGCGAGGTTGTTGATCACGCGGAGCGTCGCCTGAAAGCCGCCGCCATAGGACGAGACGGCGAGCACATTGCTGCTGTCGATCCCCGCATCGGCATGTTCCTGGCGAAACTGGAGCCGCTCGAGCACCGACCAGCGGCTGTCCTGCGGTCGCAGCGCGAGTGCGAGGTCGGCGGTGAGCGAGGCGGCCGACGCGCCCAGCCGGTCGGTCAGCGCGGCATAGTGGATTCCCGCCGCGAGCGTCTGCCCCTGCCCGAGGGTCCGCAGGAAATCGCTCGTGATCGTCCAGCGCACGTCGCGGTCCGAGCGGCGATGTTCGAGCCGACCGTGGAGCGACCACAATTCGGCGCGATACCCGGCGCCGACCGTCGCCGCGACATAGTCGCCGTCGTTCTGATAGGTGCCCGCGGTCGCGCCGTTGGCGGTGCTGGCGAAAGCGTCGATGAACGCGCCGGTCGGCACCTTGCCGCGCACCGTGCTGCTCGCATCGAGCGTGAAATCGATCGTCCAGCGCTTGCCGATCGGCAGCGACTGGGCGAGGCCGTATTGCGCGTAGGTGCGCTGCCCGTTCTCGCCGATCGCCTGCTGGTTGAGCGTCGACATCAGCTTCGCCCCGGTCCACGGCGCGACGTCGAACCCGACGCGCGCGGTGCCCACCGTGAAATCCTTGCCCTGCGCATATTCATAGCCGCCGAGCAGGCGGATGCCGTCGCGCACGCGCCACGCCGCGGTGAGTTGTTGGCGGAGTGGGAAATCGACGCTCGCGCGCTCGCCGCCGGGCGCGACCTGCGCCTGCGCGCCGAGCTCGAGCTTGCCGCCGAACAACGCCTGCGTGCCCCCCAGCGTCAGCAGCCGCGAATGCCGCGCCTGCCCGTCGATGCCGGTATCGTCGGCAAAGGTGCCGCCGACGAACAGCGTGCCGGTCGCGCGGCGATATTCGAGCCGCGCCTCGGCGGCATTGCGCGCGCCGGGGCCATCGAGCTGGACGGCGTTCCACGCTGTCAGCGTCATCGAAAGCTTGCTGCCGAGCGCGACGCGTCCATCGATCCCGAACTTGCGCGTTCCCGCCTCCACGACGTTCTGCTGGCCAAGCCCGAACGCCTGGTCCTGGCTGCGGCCATAGACCAGCACGTCGACCCCGCCGCGATGCAGCTCGGCTTCGCCCAGCCAGGCGCGGCCCGCTCCGATCCCGCTTGCCCCGCCAGCGGCATATTCGGCGCGAATTTCGCTGTCGACGGTGGGTTTCGCTTTGAGGTCGATCCCGACGACAGTGCCGTTCCCGACCGTCGCATCGCGCAGCACGCTCGCGCCGAGCTGGACCCTGCCCCCCGCCAGCCGCGTCGTCGCCCGCCCGCCCGCGGCGAGCTTGCGCAGCGTGCTTTCGGTCTCGTAATCGACGACGATGAAGACCGGGTTGAGCGCCGCATCGCGCCCGAGGATCGGCTCGCGGAAGCGGATCGTGCCGGCGGCGGGATCGATATCGTAATCGATGTGCCGCGTCATCTGCGTGCTGGTCAGGACGCGGTCGGGGCGAATGCGGTCACGCACTTCGAGCCGCAACTGGTCGCTATTGGGCACGATGTTGCGCCCCGACAGGCGATACGGCCCCGACAGGCCATTGCCCTGAATCTCGTCGCGGCCATGGAGCTGGTCGGTATTGGCGGCAAAGGCGCTGAACATCAGCCGATTGCCCTGATATTCGGCCTTCACGCCGTTGAGCGTGCGGCTGTAGCGCGTCAGCTGCGTGTCGGTCAGCCCGGTCTCGAAATCGCCGAGCAGCGCGTAGAGGTTGCGCCGCTCGAGCCGCAGATAGAGCTTGCGCTGCGTCGCCGCGTCATAGCCCTGCGCGCTACCGTCGCCATAGACGGTGTAATAGCGATCGGGGTCGATCTGGCCGAGCAGCCCGCGGCTACGGTCGATCTTGCGGTCGCTGTCATAGGCGAGCGTCATCAGCCACGAACCCTTGATCCGCCCCTTGGCGTAGAAAGCGAGCTGCCCGTCGCTGACCATGCCGCCGCGCATCCCCGGCGGCAGCGACCGGGTCCGCGTCGCGAGCGTGTCATAGCCGATCGTCCCCGCGCCGAAGCCGACCACCACCCAGTCGCGCGTCGAGGCGGCGAGCCAGGCGCGCACGTCGCTCGTCCGCACCGTCTTTTCCTGCGTCAGGCTGATCACGGCGTGGACCGCGCCGGCGTGGGTGGTCGGCTGGAGCGCGATGAAGGCGAGACCGTCGTCGCCAGTGACACGCGCAGTGGTCTGCGCGCGCCCCTTGCCGGCGAGCTGCCGCGCCTGGTCGAGCTCGACCTCGATCGCGGCGGTATAGGGCTGGTCGACCTTGAACGGAACGAGCGTGCCGTCGCGCACCGGATGCCCGGTCCGGTCGGTGACACGCACCGCGATCAGCGGGCGCGTCATGCCATCGGCCACGAGCCGGCTGGCGGCCGGAACGACCACCGCGCGATCGGCGAGGCTCGCGGACCGCACCGACCGCGTCAACGTCGCGACGACGCCGCCATCCGCCGCGAGAACGCGCGCCTCGATGCTATTGTCGCCGTCCTTCAGCGCGATCCCCGACCAGCGTGCGAGTGCGATCGTCTTCTCCGGATTGACGTCGGTCGTGTCGAACAGCAGCGGATCGACCAGCGCGCCATTGACCGAGAGCGCGACGCGCTGTCCAGGCAGATGCTTGACGACGACGCGCGTCACCGGCGCACGCGGGTTGTAGTCGGGGGTCGGGAACAGCAAGGCCACGCCCGGCTGCTGGCCTGCGAACCAATCACGGTCGCCCGCCGCATAGGCGCTGCTTGCAACGCTGATCGGGAGCGCTTCGGCCGCGGCGGCCTTCACGCCGGTCGGGCGCAGCTGGAAATCGACGCGCTTGAGGAGACCGCCCTCGGCCTCGACGAAGCGCGAGATCGCGCTGCCCGCGGTACGGGTGTCGCTGTCACACGCGACCGGTTGATAGGACCCCGGGATGCTGTTGGTGTCGAGCTGGACGACGTGGCGGCCGGGGCGGATGCCCTCGACGTGATAATAGCCGTCGCGATCGGTCGCGACATAGGTGCCGTCCTCGAGCAGCAGACGGATCCCGGGGATGCCCTTGAGCCCGCGATCGGGATCGCCGCAGCCGCCCTCGGTGACGCGGCCGATCAGCGTGAAGCCGTCGGTGAAGAGCAATGGCGTGATCCGCACCGCCGCCGCCGCCTCGTTGCTCGTCGCGCCGGCATTGCCCGAGGCGAGCACGCGATTGACCGCCTCACCCGCCGGCGCGCCAGGCGCGATCGTGACGACATAGCGCACGTCGAGCGTCGCCCCGCCAGCAACCGCGGGAACGGTGAAATCGAGCCGCCGCCCGTCGCTCGACACGGCCGGTTCGTCAGACCCACGCGCCGAGCCGCGTTCATAGCGCAACCCGGGCGGCAGGATGTCGGTCAGATGCACCCGCAGCGCCGCATCGCGCCCCCGATTGGCGAGCGTGACGCGATATTGCACGAAGTCCCCAGGCGACGCCTCGCGCACCGAGGCGACCTTGGTCAGCAAGAGACTGGTGTCGCCGACGCGGTCGACGGGCACGTCGACATAGAAAGGATCGGGCGTCGTCAGCGCGAAGGTCCGGCCGAACGACCCGTCGTTGATCAGGAAACTCGCGCCTTGCGGGTCCTTGATTGCGGCGAGCTCGCTCGGAGTCTTGGTCGAGGGCGCGACATAGGGCGTCGGCGGCTCGATCTTGAGGTGATAGGTCCCGAGCGCGACATAGGGGAAGCGGTAATTGCCCTGCGGGAAGGCGTAGGTCCGCCCGCTCGCATCGGTCGCCGAGGCGCCGCTGACGACGCTCGACGGATAGCGGCTGATGCCGTCGTCGCCGAACACGGTGGCGGGCTGGTCGTTCGCGTCGATCAAGGTGATGCGAACGCCATCGACCAGCGCCCCGCTCGCCGAATCGAAGACATAGCCCGCCGGATCGACCAGCACCGACTTGGTCGAGCCATAGCTATAGTCGTCCTCGGCGAAGCTCAGCGTCAGATGCTCGCCGCGCACGCGGGTCGGATCGCAGGCTGCGGTGGCGGGATCGCTTCCCGCCTCGGGTACCCCGCCGGCGAAGACGCCGGTATCGGGGCCGGTCTCGAGCAGCGTCAGGCGACCGGCATAGCTTTCGGTCGAGACGGTGATGCTCGCCTGCTCGCGCTTGAGCGGATCGCGATTGCCGCCGGGATTGTCGAGCACCAGGATCAACGGGATGTCGGTGTCGAGCGCCTTGAGCGGCGGCGCCGCGGCGAGCGTCGCGACGTCGATCGGCGCGGGGGTGAATTGGAGCGTCGGCGTCGTCTGGCACGACAGGCCGGTGAGCTGATAACCGACCGGAAGCAGACGGAAACTGAGCGACGTGGGACGCTTCGCACGATCGACATCGATGGCGACGGCGTTTGACGCCACGCTTTGTCGGCCGTTCGGCGCATCGAAGCCGAGCGTCGCGATATTCGAGATGCGCGCGACGTCCTGCGCCGTCGCGGGGGCGACGGACGCCAGCCCGAGCAAAGCGGCGAAGGCGGAAAGGACGCGCGGATGGGGCATAGGCCGGGTGTCCCCGGCGCGCAGGATTCCCTGCGCGCCGAAGCACGATCTCCTTGGTCAAACGGGTGTGGAGGCGGACCTAGTTGATCGTCACGCGGAACGAGACCGCGACGGTCCCGCCCCCGATCACCGTGCCGATATTGGCGATGATCGCATTGGTCGGCGTGTCATAGCTGCCGGTGAAGGGCGCGGTGATCGTCGGCAACAGCGTGCAGGTCCCGCCCGGCAGGCCGATCGCGAGCGAGCCCGGCACATAGGTGGTGTTGGTGGGGATCGGATCGGTGATGACGACCCCGTTCGCCGCCGCGGTGAGCGTCGCATTGTTGGCGAGCATGCAATATTGCACCACCGCGCCGGGCAGTGCTTTGGGGTTGGCGGCGTTGACGCCGTCGGACAGGATCAGCGCGGTTTTGTTGACGCTTAGCGCGACGTTGCGGGTGCCGATCGCATAGGACGCATAGGCCCAGCCCTGCCCGTTGCGCGCGATGTCGACGCCGAGCCCGTCGCTGTCGCCATCGGCGAAGACTACATCGACGGTATTGTCGGCATTGCCGAGGTTGAGGTCGGTCGGAACCAGCGCGGTTCCCTGCGTACCCGTGGCCCCGCCTCCGGCGGCGATGACCTGCAGCGCGACGTCGGCCTGATTGATCGTCGCCGTCGAAGGAATATCGCCGACGATGAACACTTCGATCGAGGCATCGGGGGCGAGCTCGTCGATGAACGTCGCGGTGTCGACGCCGGGGTCGTAGGTGCCGTTCTTGTTCGAATCGACATAGATTTTGAGGTTGGTCAGGTCGAAATCGTCGGTCCCGGTGAGCAGACCGCCGACGATCCCCGTCTGATAGGCGGTGAGCAGGAAATCCTGCGTGCCGTTGGTCGTGTTGGTGACCTTGAAGCTGGTATAGGCGCCGGTCTGGCTGAGATTGACCTGCGTCGCCCCGGTCTGATCGCGGATCACGGTGAAATTGACCTTGCGATCGACGACGAAACTCGCCGTGGTCGAATTGGTCGTCTGCGTCGTGCCGTTGACGCTGTAGGTGACCGAGGCGGTGTTGCTGACCGTCGTCCCAGCCGTGGTGCTTTGCGCCGCGGTCTGCGCATGCGCTGCACCGGAGGCGAATACCGTCGCGGTGCCGGCCAAGAGGAATCCGTAGGTGGTACGCTTCACAATCTTCACTCCCTGTTAGATCTACGCTTCAGAAAAAAGGTTATTTGAGAACGGCCTGGAAGGAGAGCTGCCCTTGCGCTCCGGCCGGCACGGTGTTGGCGAGGCGCCACCGCACGCTGGTGACGTCGTCGGGCGCGGCGGCGCGCGTTGCGCCGTCGGCGAGACGGACGCGCAGCGTCGCGAGCGGGCCATAGATCTTGCCATCGACCGACACGTCGGGCGCGGCCGAGCTCTGCGACGGGCCGCGATAGGCGATCGCCGCGGGCACCGGATTGTCGAGCACGATGTTGCCGATCGGCTGGCTGCCGGTATTGCGATAGCCGAGCACGAAGATCACGCGGTCCCCCGGCACGACCTTCCGCGCGGGCACGAGCGCGACACGCACGCTGCCATCGGCGGCGCGAGTCTTCTGCTCGGTCAGCACCTTGGCGGTGACCTGGAGCGGCCCCGCCGCGAGAGCAGGGGTCGCCAGCAGGCCGGCTAACATCAGGAACGCTTTGGAACGCAGGTACATGGTAGGTCTCCTCACAAGATTTTCACACTGAACTGGACGGTATGGCTGCCCGCTGTGGCGAGATCGCCGAGCCGGACGTGGATCGCGGCCGCATCCGCCGTGCCGGGGTCGGCATCGGCGCGATCGCTCAGCGCGACCGTGTCGAGCGCGAGGCTGTCGGCGAGATAGGCGGTGCCCGCGGGGATCGGATCGTCGATCGTCACTCCGCGCATCGGGCCGGGAAGCGTGGCGACGAGCGTGTAGGTGATAATCGCGCCGCGCATCGCGCGGCTGCTGCCGTCGGGCGCCTTGATCATCTGCGATTTGGCGAGCGCCGGTTGCACAGCCGCACGCGACAGCGTGCTGATCGCGCTCGCGCGGCCGCCCGTCGCCCCGACGACCGCGTCGCTCCCGTTCGCGCCGACGCCGGCGAAGACGGTGCCGGCCGCGCCGGTCCCCGCCTGCGCGGTAACGGTCGCGGTGATCGTTGCTGCGGCGGCGACCAGCGCGCCGTCGATCAGGACGAAGATCCGCGCCTGCTCGCCCGCGGCGAGCTGCAGCGTCAGCGGCGACACGATCGGATCGACATTGGCGTCGAACGCCGCGTCACGATCGCGGTCGAGCGCGACGCGATCGACGGCGACCCCCTGCTGAGTGCTCGTAATTGCGAGCGCGAAGGTCTGCGCACCGTTGCCGCTATTGGTGACGAGAAACGGCACGGCGAGCTGCGCCGATTGGACCGCGACGCTCGGCCGCTCGGCCTGGATCGTGACGTCGAGCCGTTCGGCCGCAAGCAGTGTGACGGTATTGGACGCGACCCGTTGCGCGCTGCCATTGGCATCGAAGGTCAGCGCGGCGGTGTTGACGATCGGCGTCCCGGCGGGGACCGCGGCGGTTGCCGGCGTCGCCGCAACAAGGCCGAGCAGGAGCATCAACCAAAGGCTGGGCAGCCTCGGCTTGCTTTGCGCGACAGCGACGGACGGGGGGCAATGCGGCACTTCTCACCTGCACAAAAGGACGTGCAGCGGTTGCGCAGCATTCAGGTTAAGCAGGTCCTACCGAGGTCGGATTGGTTCCCGCCGCTTCGACCAATGTCTAATTCCCGAACGACAATCGGGCGTTCGGGCGGCCCCAAGCGAGGGAAAGCCAGCGGTGGTCTATTGCGACACCGCAAAACGGGGATCGCGGTCGATCTGCGCGAGCGTGAGACGCGCCTCGCGGCGTGCATCGGGCGCGGATACAGCGTCCCCCTGCGACAGCCGGTCCCAACTCGCGCTGATCCGACCGAAGCCCAACGTCCCCGCGACCCCGGCGATCCGGTGCAGTTCGTCCGGCGACAAAGTGGTGCCCAAGCCGTTGAGCGCATCGGTCAGTTGCCTGCGAAACCGCGCGATGAGGGGCACGATCGCGGCCTCTCCGAATGTCTCGATCAGGCGGTGCGCGTCCGTCAGTTCGCCCACGGGCCGCCAAAGCGCGAGCGCAGCGACCAACGCTTCGGCCGTGGCAGGCTTTGCGATACGTCCGTCAAATCCTATCAAGAAGAAATCTTCGCCGGCCGATGCGGCCTGCGTGAAAATCAGGATCGGCGTGCTACGCGCCGGTCTTCCGGCGGCGCGCACCGCACCGACCGCGTTCGCGATGCCCGCGCCCAGCCGTTCGTCGAGCAGGATCAGATCCGGCCTATGGCGCTGCGCCTGGACCAGCAAAGATGCCTCCTCATGCGTTTCGATCACATGCCAGTCCGCACCAGACAGAACATCTCGAACGAAGCGACGATCGCCTTCCGCAGCGCCCCCCACAAGGATTGTCGAGAGATTCACTTAACCTCCATCAATGCTTGGTAGTAATATACCTAGACAGGCTGCTTTTTTTTGGCGAGGTTAATCGCGGTACCGAACGCAAAATCGGACACCGTGTAGGAGAGTTATTGTGCAGCTTGGTGGCCATGCGCTGGTCGCTGATGACCATCCCCTCACGCGCGAGGGGTTGGCGCTTGCGATCCGCGCCGCAGCACCGGGTATCGCGCTCGACAATGCGGGGTCGATTGAAGAAGCGGAGCGTGCGGTCGCGGCACGCAAGAGCGGCTACCGGCTTGTGCTCCTCGATTTCATCCTCCCCGATGCGCGCGGCTTTTCGGGTTTCCTCAAATTGCAGCATCTGCTCGCCGCGACTCCCATCGTCGTGGTGTCCGCGCGCGAAGATCCGGTCATCGTCGAAGCCGCACGCGCGCTCGGCGCCGCGGCCTTCGTATCGAAATCCGCCCCGCTCGACACACTCGCCGCCACTCTGCGGCGCGTGCTCGCCGGACAGGCGGTGTTTCCGCCGCAAGCCACCGGCAGTACGGCCGCGCGATCGGTGCGCGACCGCATCGCGACGCTGTCGAGCGCGCAGTTGCGCGTGCTGCTCGCGCTTGCCGATGGGCGGCTCAATAAGCAGATCGCCGACAGTCTCGATATCACCGAGGCCACCGTAAAGGCGCATCTGACCGTCATCTTCCGAAAGCTCGCGGTCGATAACCGCGCCCAGGCGTTGCTTGCGGTGCAACCGCTGCTCGCGGATTCGGGGGCGCCATGACCTTCGCGACCGAACAGGAAATCGTTCGGCCAAAGGCCCCCAATGCCGCCCAGTTCGTCCTGATAACCTTGCTCGCGCCGATGTTGCTGGCGGCCTTCTCGGTCTGGCTCGAGGCGGAGTATGCGAGCACCGACAGGCTGCGGCAGCAAGCGTATGAGGGCTTTGCCAATAGTGTCCGCGTGGCGACGCTGATCGAGCGTCTGACCGCGGCGGAGTCCGCGCAACGCGGCTTCGTCATCACCGGCGAACACCGCTTCCTCGACGCCTATGTGCAGGCGAGATCGACGACGGAATCGACCTTCTCGCGGCTGGCGCCCGGATTGCGTGCCGGGTCTATCGAGTGGCGGCGCTTCGCCACGCTGCAACGGCTCGCGCGGACCAAGTTCAATGAGATGGACGACGTCATCGCCAAGCGTCGCAACAGCGGGCTCGACGCCGCCGCACGGCAGGTCAGCTCGAATGCCGGCCAGCGGATGATGGAGCAGATCCGGTCCGAATCGGACGCCATGGTCGCCGTCGCCACACGCAACCGCGACGCCGAGGTCGCGCGGTATCGCGCGCGTGTCTATGCCGACGCGACGACGATCCGCATCGGCATCGGCTGTATCGGCCTCGCGATGTTTGCCGTGACATGGCTGATCTGGCGACAAGGCCTGGCGAAATATCGCTCGCGGTTGCAGACCTATGAGGTCGCCGAACGCAATCGCGCGATCCTGCAGAGCACGGTCGATGCGATCGTCATCTTCGATCCGACCGGGCGGATCGAAACCGTCAATGCTGCCGCCACGGCGATGCTCGGATACCGCGCCGCGGACTTGATCCGCCAGGACGTGTCGCTGCTGGTCCGGATGCGCAAGCCCGCCTTGCCGTTCCACCAACGGATCGGGCTGGTCGAGGGTCACCTCACCCAGCCGCATTGGCCCGACAGCAAGGTGATCCATCGCGACGGGCACGACGTTCCGGTCGATATCGCGCTGGGCGTGATGCGCCTGCCCGCGGGCGACTATATCGTCGCGTCGGCGCGCAACATCGCCGAGCGCAAGCGCACCGAACGCCTGAAGGACGAGCTCATTTCGACGGTGAGCCATGAGTTGCGCACGCCGCTTACCTCGGTGGTGGGCGCGCTCGGCCTGTTGCGGTCGGGCGCGGCCGGGGCGATCGCCGAGGCGCCCGGCCGCCTGATCGAGATCGCCGAGAACAATTCACGACGGTTGATCCGACTGATCAACGACATGCTCGATATCGACCGGATCCAGTCCGGGCAACTCACGCTCCAGCGCGAGCGCACCGACCTGCGCGAAATCGCAGCGCAAGCGTGCGAAGGCAGCGAGGGCGCCGCCGCTGCGTCGCGCGCGCGCATCGCGTGCAGACTTCCCGACCATCCGGTCGTGATCCTGGGCGATGCCGAGCGCTTGCTGCAGGTGATCTCCAATCTGGTATCGAACGCGTTGCGCGTCACGGCGACGGGCGGCGTGGTCGCGATCCGGGTTACGCAAACCGACGACGGCAAGGCGCTGGTCGCGGTCGATGACGACGGCCCGGGCATACCGCTGGCGTTTCGCGACCGCATCTTCGGCCGCTTCGAACGCGCCGCGATGGAGCGCGGCGTCGGGGCCGGGCTCGGCCTCGCCATCTCGCGCGAGATCATTCTCCGTCACGATGGACGTCTCTGGTTCGAGGATCGCCCGGAGGGCGGAACGCGCTTCGCCTTCGCGATCGACGCGCTGGACGAGGAGCCGCGCGATACGGTGGCCGGGACGATGCCGAAGGTCTTGCTGTGCACGTCGGATGGCGATCTCGTGGCACTGGTCCAGTCGTTGGGGCTTGATACGCCGTTCCAAACGGTTTTGGTCGACAGCGTTGCCGCGGCGACGTCCGCGCTCGCACGCGAGGGCCATGCCGCCTTCCTGCTCGAGCCTAGCATTTCCGGGGACACGGACACGGACGCCGCGGCGGTGCTCGGAGCGAGCCTCGAAGCGCTGACGCCGCCGATCCTGCTCGCCACTCCCGAGCACCGCATGCGCCTCGCAGCGCTGGCATCGCTCGATGGCGTGGAATGGATCGACACGCCGCCCGATCCGGCGCGGCTCGCCGCGACGATCCGCGCGACGCTCAGCCGGGCCTCCACACCGCGCCCGACGATCCTGCTACTCGACGACGATCTGGACGTGCTGCTCGTCACGGCGGCGGCGCTGCAGGGCGAGGCGCACGTGCTCAAGGCGACCGATCTCGAGACAGCGCGCGCGATGCTCGAATCGCACGCGATCGATATCGCGATCCTCGATTATGACCTTGGCGGCACTTCGGGCCTCGATCTGCTGCCCGCGCTGGCAACCGCGCGGCGCGGGGACCGACGCCGCGCTATCCCCGCGATCCTTTTCTCGGCGCGCGATGTCGATGCCGGTGTGGTCGATCGGGTCGATGCGGCGCTCGTCAAATCGCGCAGTTCGATCGGCGATCTCAAGGCGGCGATCCGGCGCAGCCTCGCGGCCACGGAGCAAGCATCATGACCCAGCACCTCAGCCTACTCTACGTCGATGACGATGCCGACATCCGGACGGTCGTCGAAATGGCGCTCGGGCTCGATCCGGCGATCACGGTGCGCACCACCGCCTCGGGAAGGGCGGCGGTCGCGTCGCTCGCCGTCGCGGACTGGATACCCGACGTGATCGTCCTCGACGTCATGATGCCCGACATGACCGGGCCCGAAACCCTCGCAGCCTTGCGGCGCAACCCGCGGCTCGCGCGGACGCCCGTATTGTTCATGACCGCACGCGGGCGCGATACCGACATCAAGGGCTATCTGGCAATGGGCGCAGCCGGCGTGATCCTCAAGCCGTTCGACCCGTTGCGTCTTGCGGCGCAGCTTCGCGCCTGTCTCGAAGATGCGCGATCGCTGCTCGACCGTTAGACTTTGGTCGGACGCGGCCGCATCCGACGGACACCCGCAACATCCTGTTAAGCGCAATATTCGACCACAGACAGGAAAGGCCTGTCTCATGATCGATCAGTTGCGGCACGACCATGACCGCCTCCGCGCGATCGCGGCGCAGCTTCGCACCTTGCTCAACCAGGACGGCGCACGCATCGGCTTGTGCTTCGCTGCCGCGCGATGGGCCTTCACGCGCGAATTGTTGCGCCACATGGCGATGGAGAAGCAGTTCCTGCGCGAGCAGCAGCACGCATGCGCCGACGTATCGACGCGTTCGCCACACAATGCGGACAATCTCGAACGTCGCTTTCGCGACCATCTCGCACGCTGGAGCGCGATGGAGATCGATGCGAACTGGAAGGACTATTGTCGGGATCTCCGCGAAATTCTCGACGTCCTGGAACAACGCATGCGCTTCGAGGAACGCACGGTCTTTCCCCGTGCGGGTCGCCCGGCGACATCGATCGGAAGCCCTAAATCGCGTCCATGATGGCGGCCAGATCGCCGGACTGAGCAGCGCTACCCCCCTAAACGCCCAAACCCTCCGACGTGCCGCAGCACGGGAGGGTTCGGTGTCCCCGCGCCTGCCAGCAATGGCGGTGCGGGACGGTAACGGATCGCCGGGGGCCGGAGCCCCCGGTGACGTTGGTTTCAGAAGCCGAAGCCGACGCCCGCGGCGCCGCCGCCTTTGCCACGCGAGTTGATCACCGCCCCGGCCTTGAACACGACTTGACTACTCGGGCTCGCCTTGGAGACGCCGATCGCGAAGCCCTGTTCGCCGCCCCAGGTGCTGACGCCGCCGCCGATGATGCCCATGCCGGGGCCATAGGCCTGCGGGATCGTCGCCAGCGCCATCGCCGCCGCCGTGCCGCCATTGGCGTCGCGGCGCAGGTTCCGCAGGTCGAAGCCGACCTGGTTGAGCCGCGCATCGGTATAGGCGTTGGCGGCGCCGAGCGTCTGGTTCATCCCGCTCGTCAACTGCGCGAGATTGACCGCGTCGCTCGGCATCGTGCCCGCGGCGACATTGGTGATCTGCCGCGCGGTCGTGGCGTTGCCGACCGAGACGCTGTTGTCCCGATCCGCCAGCGACCCGCTGCCCAGCGCCACGCTGTTGGCGCCGTTCGCAGTCGCTGCCGTGCCGAGCGCGACGGCATTGGCGCCAGACGACACCGCCCCGCCGCCCGCCGCGATCGCATTGGCGCCGCTGGCGACCGGGGGCGCGTTGCCCGCGGTGTTGTTGACCTGGAAGAAGCCCGCAGTGCCGTTCTGCAGGCGGGTGATGTTGGTCGTGTTGGTGGCGATGTTGGTGGTATTGACGGCGACCTGCTGCCCGACCGCATTGAGCTGCGCGCCGTTGACCGCCTCGGTCGAGGTTGCGCTCACCGCGCCTGCTGCGACATTGGCGAGCCGCGTTCCCGCCGCGCCGGCGAGCGTGATCGTATCGCGCGGGCTTCCGGCGGCACCGTCATAGGTGACGACCCGGTCGGTCAGGGTGTTGATCGCATCGACGCGGCTGTTGACGGTGCTGATGCTCGCGCCGAGGCCCGAGATCGCGCTGCCGACGTTGGTGTAGGTGCTGGTCGTCGTCGCGCCGCCGGTACCGACCGTGGCGACCTGATAGGTCGGCGCGGTGACGCTGCCATCGGCGTTGACGGTCGATCCCCCGCCGAGACCGCTCGCCACGCTCGTGCCGAGGTTGGTCACGCGCGTGTCGACCGCCGCGACCGCCTGGTTGGTCGCGTTGAGCTGTGCGCCGTTGACGGCGTCGGTCGAAATCGCGGTGACGTTGCCCGCCGCGACATTGGTCACCACCGTACCGGTCGCGCCGCCAAGCGCGAGCGTGCCCTTGGTGGCATCGGTATAGCGCACCGCGAGCGGATCAGCGGTCCCGTTGGCGATATTGCTCGTCAGGTTGGTGATGGCCGTGGTGTTGGCACCGACCTGCTGGTTGGTCGCGAACAATTGCGCGCCGTTGACCGCGTCGCTCGAGGTCGCGCTGAGGGCGCCCGCGCCGACGTTGGTGATCACCGTCGGTGCCCCCCCGCGCGCTGCAGTGAACGCGTTGAGATTGGCGTCGAACAGCAAGGCATTGCCCTGCAAGGTCGAGACCGTCGTACTCAGATTGGTGATGTTGGTCGTGTTTGTGGTGACCGCGCCGTTGGTGGTGAAGAGCTGTGCGCCCGTCACCGCATCGCTTGACGTGGCGCCGAGCGCTGCCGGCGCGACATTGGTGATCGTCGTGGGAACCCCGCCGCGCGTCGCATCATAGGCGTTCAGCCCGGCGTTGAAGAGCAAGGCATTGCCCGAAAGCCCGGTGACCGTCGTTCCGAGGTTGGTGATGTTGGTCGCATTGGTCGTCACCGCGCCGTTGGTGGCGAACAGCTGCGCCCCGTTGACGGCCTCGCTCGACGTGGCGGTCAATGCGCCCGCCGCGACATTGGTCACGGTCGTGCCGGCGACGCCGCCGAGCGCGAGGTTCGCCCGGGTGGCATCGGTATAGCGCACTGCGAGCGGATCGGCGGTGCCGTTGCCGATATTGGTCGTCAGATTGGCGATCGCGCTGGTGTTGACGCCGACCTGGGTATTGGTCGCGAACAGTTGCGCGCCGTTGACCGCATCGGTCGAGGTCGCGGTCAGCGCCGCCGGCGCGACGTTGGTAATCGCCGTCGGAATGCCGCCCCGCGCCGCGTTGAAGGCGTTGAGCGTGGGATCGAACAGCAGCGCGTTGGCCTGCAGGCCCGTCACCGTCGTGCCGAGATTGGTGATATTGGTGGCGTTGGTCGTCACCGCGCCGTTGGTGGTGAAGAGCTGCGCGCCCGTCACCGCATCGCTCGACGTCGCGCTGAGCGTCGCCGGCGCGACGTTGGTGATCGTCGTGGGCGCCCCGCCGCGCGTGGCATCGAAGGCGTTGATCCCGGCGTTGAACAGCAGCGCATTGGCCGACAAAGCGGTGACGGTGGTGCCGAGGTTGGTGATATCGGTCGCATTGGTCGTCACCGCACTATTGGTGGCGAACAGTTGCGCGCCGTTGACCGCGTCGGTCGAACCCGCGGCGAGCGCGCCCGGCGCGACGTTGGTCACCACGGTGCCGGTCGCGCCACCGAGCGCGAGCGTGCCCCTGGCGGCATCGGTATAGCGCACCGCGAGCGGATCGGCGGTGCCGTTGGCGATGTTGGTGGTGAGGTTGGTGATCGCCGTGGTGTTGGTCCCGACTTGCGCATTGGTCGCGAACAGCTGCCCGCCATTGACCGCGTCGGTCGACGTCGCGGTCAGTGCGGCGGGCGCAACGTTGGTGATCGTCGCGGGGGCACCCCCGCGCGTCGCGTCGAAGGCGTTGAGCGCGGGATCGAACAGCAGCGCATTGGCCTGCAGACCCGTTACCGTGGTGCCGAGATTGGTGATCGTGGTGGCGTTGGTCGTGACCGCACCGTTGGTCGCGAACAATTGCGCGCCGGTCACTGCATCGCTCGAGGTCGGGCTGAGCGCGGCCGGGGCGACGTTGGTGATGCGCGACACCGCCCCGCCCCGCAGCGCACTATACGCGCCAAGGCCGGCATCGAAGGTCACTGCATCGACCGGCGTCAGGCCCGCCGTGGCGGCGCGCAACTGGGCCACGTTCACGCCGTCGCTATCCGCCGACCCGCCGGCAAGCCCGGTCAGACGGCGGTTGCCGATATTGACCTCGGCCGCGGCGGCGCCGCCGACGAGATAGGCCGGGTCGGCGAGCGTGGCGCCGCTCGCCAGCGAATTCTGCCCGAGCGCGACGCTGCCGAGCGCGCCCGGCGCGGTCACCCGCGCGCCTGCGCCCAGCGCCACCGCGCCGAACGCCCCGGCGGCGGTGTTGGCGGCATCCCCGAAAGCGATCGCGTTCGCTTCCGCCGCGCTGGCGACGAGCCCGGTGCTGCCGAGGCCGCTGATCCGGTTGCCACCGATCGCCAGCCCTGCCGGGGTTCTGAGCGTATAGCCATCGGCTTGCGATACGCATCGCGGCGTCGTCGCGAGGTCGACCGCATTCCCGTTGATGTCGAGCACACCGAGCGCGATCGGCGCGCCGGCCGCCGCATTGGTCAACGCCGTGCTGAGGCCGAGATCGACCGTTCCCAAGGTGAGCGTGCCGAGCGTCCGCTCGAGTGGGGCGATCACGGGGGCTAGGACGTTGCCGGCGATGCCGGTGACGACCGATCGCGGCAGACTGACGCCCGAGCAGACACCGACGACCGCTTCCTGCGCATGCGCGCGCGGCCCGATCATCGTCGCCAGCACGATCGCGCCCGCCGAAACGAGCGCGCGACGCGCAAAGCGCGGCCGGTTTGCGGTTTCACGCGTCTCTTCGCCCGGTGCGGAAGGCTTATTCTGGAAAGGAAATACATGGCGCTCTAAAAGCTTCGACCGTACGACATCATCACAACTGGCAGGACAAGAGCTGGTGGCCGCCCGATCAGTGACTTTCCTGTACTGTTCTAACATACTGACTCTCCTCGTGGGAGTCGGCAGCATGAGAAGCCATCAATACCAAATTCTTAACAGGTTTTATTGGCTATTTTAATCATGATTTGACGCCAATACTTCTCGTGAACATAAAACAACTCCGCCTCCGTTTTCCGTTATCCCGGAAAAGGAGTTTTCGATTCCTGATGAGACGCTGCTCGCCGCGTCTTAATATCGTTTTTTGTCAAATACTAACGTGCATATGCTTCTCCACCTGAACCCGACGCTCTTGCCGGACTGTCGCTATGTCCGCGCGTTCGGCCGACGTTTCGCAGACCAACACCGCGCCGATCTGCCGGTCGAGTATGCGATAGTGACGGGAAGCGAGCGATTTCTATCTGCGTTCGCTTCGACCAAAGTCGAATGGATCTGCAACGAAAGTATGGCGGCTCTGCCGTTCCCATATCGTCCCATCTGCGGACCGCACGGGCGGTTGGCTCCGCCTGCCCGCTCGCAGCCGGCGATGACACCACATTGCTCGATCGAATACGCGTCGGGCAAGCGACGATTAAAGCTTCCGACGAACCCGTTCGCTCGTGAGGGATGCCAATGACCGATTCCCGGCAGAGCGGACTCGCCGCATCGCGCGCCCCGATCCGACGAGCCGACGTATTGATGAAATGACGGCCGGGACGCCCGTCGACACGTCTTTTGTTGTCCGACTATTGACGCGTAAGCAGCCCCGAGCCTAGCGTCTCGAATCACCGGTAACGCTAACAAAGCGCGATCGGCGCATCGGCACATAAGAGAAACGTCGGCACGGAAACGACGATCGACAGGAGATTGGATGTCTGAAACCGGGCCCCTCGTTCGCCGGCGTGATGCGCTGTTCGGCTCGGCCGTGGCCGGTCTCGGCATCCCCCTTGGCTTCGCACCCGCCGCCGGCGCCATGACGGCGCAGCGCGCTGGAAGCTGCACGACGCCGCCCGACGCAGTCGCGCGGACGCAATACGGGCCAGTGCGCGGCTATGTCGCCGACGCGGTGTTCACCTTCAAGGGTATCCCTTATGGCGCCGACACCGGCGGCGAGAACCGCTGGCTTGCCGCGAAGCCACCGGCGCGCTGGAGCGAGCCGCTCAATACGCTCGCATACGGCGCCAATTGCCCGCAGACGCTCCATCCGTTCCGCGCGGTCGAGCACACCTTCCTGCAGCAATGGACCGACGGGTTCCTCGGCGAGGACATGCTCAAGCTCAACGTCTGGACACCGGCGCTGAGCGGCAAGCACCCGGTCATGGTCTATTTCCACGGCGGTGGGTACAGTTTCGGCTCGTCCTACGAACTCGCCTCGCACGATGGCGCGCAGATGGCGCGCAATCACGACGTGGTGCAGGTTTCGATCAACCACCGGCTCAACGTGCTCGGCTTCCTCGATCTCACCGAGGTCGGGGGCGCCGCCTATGAAGAGTCGGTCAACGTCAGCATGACCGACTGCCTGGCCGCGTTGCGCTGGGTGCGGGACAATATCGCCGCCTTCGGGGGCGATCCCGATTGCGTCATGATCTACGGCCAGTCCGGCGGCGGCTCGAAGGTGACGACCCTGCTCGGCATGCCGGGCGGCAAGGGCATGATCCACCGTGCGGCGGTCCAGTCGGGCGGCGGCGGGGCACTGCCGACCGCCGAGCAGTCACGCGACTTCGCGCGGCGGCTAATCCGTGAGCTCGGCATTGGCGCGAAGGACATCACGGCGTTGCAGAAGGCCGACTGGAACACGCTGTACACCGCCGGCCAGAAAGTGGCGGCGCAGATCAACGGCCCGGCGGGCGCGATGCCGGGACCATCGGCCACGCCACGCGTCGGCTGGGGGCCGACACTCGACGGCAAGGTGATCGAGCTGCGGTCCTATTCCGACGTCGCGCCGCCAATATCCCGCGCCGTGCCGGTGATGATCGGCAATGTCAGCGAGGAAGGCATGGGCTTCGGCTCGAACCCGAGCGAGACCGAATGGCGCGCTGACCTGACCAAGAAGTTCGGCGGTGCGAAGGCCGATGCTCTGATCGCGGCGATGAAGCGTGCGCATCCGGAAAAGGCGATCCGCACTTTATCCTATGGCGTCCAGGGGCTCGCCGCGCGCAACCGCGTCCAGCAGATGGTCAAGCTGAAGCACGACCAAGGCGGCGCGCCGGTCTATCAATATCTGTTCCAGTGGCAGTCGCCGCAGCTCGATGGCGTGGCCGGGGCATGGCACACCGCCGACCTCGCCTTCTGCTTCGACAATGCCGCGCGCTGCGATCAGGCGACGGGAAACACCCCCGCGGCGCAGCGGCTCGCCCGGACGATGAGCACGGCCTGGGCAACGTTCGCGCGAACCGGCAACCCTAGCCAGCCCGGCCTCGCCTGGACACCCAGCGATCCGGTGCGCTGCCAGACGATGGTGTTCGACGATCACTGCCGGATGGTCGACGATCCCGAAGGCGAAGCACGCCGCATTCTGCTCGCCTGAGAGCGATGTCCGTACGGCGCCGAAAAGACCTGCTGAGGGGAATGGGCATGGAAATACGACTGACCGCGCTGCTGGTGGCGGCGCTGCTCGCGACGCCGCCGGCGCAGGCGCAGGACGCGCGGATGCTCCCGATGGCAGCGCCACCTGAACCGGGCGCGATCGCGCTGCACACCGGCGGCGTGCAGGGCTCGGCCGCCCCCGAAGCGTGGTTCCGCCAATACGGTGTCGCGATGACGCGCAATGTCAGCACGGCGACGCTGACGCCGTTCCTGCCCGACCCCGCGCGGGCGAGCGGCGCGGCGGTGATCGTCGCGCCCGGCGGCGGCTTCCTGATGCTGTCGATGGAGAATGAAGGCTGGCGCGTCGCGCGCGCGCTCGCCGACCATGGGATCGCCGCCTTCGTCCTCAAATACCGGCTCAAGCCGACCCCCGCCGGGATGCCGCAGTTCGAGCAAGCGGTGACCGCGATGTTCGCCAGCGCGGGCCGTTCCGATACGCGGTTGCGGCCCGATCAAGCGGCCGCGGGTCTCGCCGATCCGATCGCCGACGCGCGCGCGGCTTTCGCGCTGGTGCGCGGCCATGCGCGCGAATGGCATATCGACCCCGCGCGTGTCGGGATGATGGGGTTCTCCGCGGGCGCGATGACGACAATGGCGGTCGCGGTGACGGCGCCCGAACTGCGGCCGGCGTTCATCGCGCCGATCTACGGATCGATGGAAGCGGTCACCGTCCGCCCCGATGCGCCGCCGCTGTTCGCGGTGCTCGCCGCGGACGACCCGCTGTTCGCGCGGAAAGGGCTCGGGTTGATCGATTCCTGGCAGCAAGCGGGGCGGCCGGTCGAGTTCCATCTGTACGGGGAAGGCGGGCACGGCTTCGGCCTGGGCAAGACCGGCACGACCAGTCTGGGCTGGTTCGACGCCTTTCTCCGCTGGCTCGAGATGAGCGGCATCTCCACCGAACCGCGCCCGCAATCAACGCTCACGGCAGGACAGCGATGATGGCAAGGCTTCGGACCGCGCTGGTTGCCGATTTCCCGCTGGTCGCAATGGCGCTCGCGCTGTCGCAGCCGGCGTGGGCCGCGCCCGATACCCCGGCCGCCGCCACCGGCCTGGCCCCCTTCTTCACACCGGCCGGCGCCCGGCCCAAGGCGACCGACGCGGACGGCTTCGTGCAACGCTGGCTGCTGCTCGAGCCGATCGCCAAGCCCAACCGCAGCAACGCCGGCTTCACCGCGGACTATGTCCGCACCGCGCTGACGCAATCGCTGCCCGCGGGACAGGTCGATGCCGTTCCACGCGACGGCGCGCTGCAAGCGGGTACGCCGCTGCGCTGGCATGCGCTCGACACGAGCCTGTTCGACGTCAAGCTGTTCAACTTCGCGCAGGGGCTCGGCAAGCCGGTCTATGGCGTGATCTTCTGGGCGACGACGGTGGTCGATGCGCCGCGCGAGATGCGCGGGGTGCGCCTCGCGGTGGGCTCGAACTCGGCGTCGATGTGGTGGGTCAACGGCACCGCCGCCGCCGGCCTGTTCGGCGATCGGCGGATGGTGATGGACGATGTCCTCTCCAGGCCGCTGACGCTGCACAAGGGCCGCAACGTCATCCGCGGCGCGGTGATCAACGGCCCGGGGCTGAGCGATTTCTGCGTCCGCTTGCTCGATGCCGAGGGACAGCCGATCCGCGACCTCACCACGACCTTTGCTGATCCGCGCGGGAGCCGTTCATGACCTCGACCGCGCTACGCGCCGCCTCGCTCCTGGCCCTGCTCGCGCTGCCCGGCGCTGCGAGCGCGCAGCTCGCGGGCGAACCCTTCATCCATGATCCATCGACGATCGCGCTGTCGGACGGGAAATACTATACTTTCGGCACCGGCCGCGGCGGGCTGGTGTCCGACGACGGCTGGACCTGGCACAGCGGCGGAATCCGCCCCGGCGGCGGCGTCGCGCCCGACATCATCAAGCTCGGCGATCGCTATTACGTCGCTTATGCGGTCGGCGGCGGCGGGATGAACGGCGGCCATGCGAGCCTCGTCAAGGTGATGTGGACCCACTCGCTCGATCCCAAATCGCCCGCCTTCGGCTATCATGACGTCGGCACCGTGGCATCGAGCGACGGGGTCGAAGACGCCGATGCGATCGACCCTGCTTTCCTTTCCGCCGAGGGGCGGCTCTGGCTGAGCTACGGCACCTATTTCGGCTATATCCGCATGGTCGAGCTCGATCCCGAGACCGGCGCGCGTCTGCCGGGCAACCAGCCGGTCGATGTGGCGATCGACATGGAAGCCACCGCGTTGTTGTACCGCGATGGGTGGTATTATCTGCTCGGCACGCACGGCACGTGCTGCGACGGCCCTAACTCCTCGTACAACATCCGCGTCGGCCGCTCGCGCACGCCGACCGGGCCGTTCGTCGACCATATCGGCGTGCCGCTGCTCAAGGGTGGCGGCAGACTGGTCGTCGCAGGCCGCGGGCGCGCGTACGGCCCCGGCCATTTCGGGCTGATCGATCTGGGTGACGGGCTTCAGAAATTCTCGATGCATTACGAAGCCGATATGGACCGCGGCGGCCGCAGCGTGCTCGCGATCCAGCCGTTGCTATGGCGCGATGGCTGGCCGGTCGGCGGCGAGAATCTTCGCCCCGGCAGCTACGAGATCCAGTCCGAACGCAGCGGCGGCGCGCTGCAGCTGGCGGTCGACGACACGCGAATCGCATTCGATGCGCGCCGCAGCTTCTTCGCGGTGCCCGGCGCGCCCACCGGCCCGATCCCCAACCAGACGCTCGCAGAGGATGCGGCGCACTGGCCGGCCGGCCCGATCGCGGTCGACATGGGCGACTATCTGATCCGCCCCCACCAGCAGTGGAGCATCGCGCCCGCGGACGGCGCCGGCGGCTATTTCGGTGCGCCCTATTACAGGATCACGATCAACGGCACTGGGCGTGCGCTCGCGGTCTCGGGCGACGAGGTCGTCACCGTACCCGTCTTTACCGGCGCGCCCGAACAATTGTGGCGGATCGACCAGCTCACCGATGGAAGCTACCGGATCACGCCGCGCACGATGATCGGCGCGAAGGCCCCCCTGGCGCTGGTCGCGATCGGCGCCAGCACCCCCGCCCTCGCACGCTTCGATCCCGCCAGCCCGTCCGGACGCTGAACCTTCAAGACGCCGTGACGCGCCAAGCGCCCGCCGCCCCGCCCCTCGCATCGCAAAGAGACACGATGAAAAAGATCCTGATCGGACTGCTCGCCACCGCCAGCATCACCTCCGCCTCTATCGTCCACGCGCAATCGCTTACGGTCAGCCCCGCCAAGACGCTCGAGACACAGGGTCTCAGCGTGATCGTCGACCAGAACGAATTCAGCCCGATCTTCTTCGACGAGAAGAATGCGGGAATCCAGATCGTCCTGCACGGCAACCGGATCGCGACCGATGGCGCGGTCCGCCTAAGCCCGACCCCCGAGCAATGGAGCCCGGTGCCGCTGTTCGTCAGCCGGACGCTCGGCGCCGAGCCCAATCAGATAGTGGTGCGCTCCGCGTTCAAGGAACAGAACCTCGCTTATACGGTGAAGGTCACCGCGGAGGGCCAGGGGTTTCGCATCGCGGTCGATCTCGACCAGCCGCTGCCGCAGGCGATGGCGGGCAAGGCCGGCTTCAACCTCGATTTCCTGCCGACCGCCTATTTCGGCAAGACCTATCTGATGGACAGCGGCCCCGGCCTCTTCCCGCGTCACCCGGTCGGTCCGATGGCGAAGGACGGCTCGGGCGACCCGCTGCCGCTCGCATCGGGCGGCAAATCGCTCACCCTGTCGCCCGAAGACCCGACGACGCGCGTGACGATCACCTCGGACGGCGCGCCGCTCGCGCTGTACGACGCGCGTGCCCGCGCGCAGAACGGCTGGTTCGTCGTGCGCTCGCTGATCCAACCCGGCGCGAAGGAGAATGCGGTCGTCTGGCATGTGCGCCCCAACGTCATCAAGGATTGGGTGCGTCCCCCTGTCGTGGCGTTCAATCAGGCGGGGTATACGCCGGGGCGTAACAAGGTCGCGCTGATCGAGCTCGATCCGAATTTCGCTGCGCCCGCCGATGCCGAGCTCGTCAAGCTCGCCTCCGACGGCAGCCGGCAGTCGGTGCTGCGCGCGAAGCTCGAGCCGCGTGGCAAATGGATGCGCTACCGCTACGCCGCGTTCGACTTTTCGAGCGTGCGCACCCCCGGCATCTACGCCATCGCCTTCGCCGGACAGACGACCAACCCGTTCCGCATCGCCGACGACGCCTATGGCCATATCTGGCAGACCTCGCTCGACACATTCCTCGCCGAACAGATGGACCATGTCGGCGTGCGCGAGCAGTATCGCGTGTGGCAATCGCCGTCGCATCTCGACGATGCGCGCCAGGCGCCCGCCAACCACGTCCATTTCGACGGCTACAAGATGGGCCCGAACCTCGATTCGCCGTTCAAGGCGGGCGAGCACATTCCGGGGCTCAACGTGGGCGGCTGGCAGGATGCCGGCGACTATGACATCCAGACGCCCGACAACGCCTGGGTCGTGCGCGATCTGGTGTGGGGCCGCGAGATGTTCGGGCTCGACTGGGACGAGACGAGTATCGACGAGCGCGCGCGCGCGGTGGAGATCCGCAAGCCCGACGGCGTGCAGGACTCGCTCCAACAGATCCGTCACGGCACGCTGCAGCTCCTCGCCCAGTACAAGACCTTCGGCCATGCGATCGTCGGGATCGTCGACCCCGAATTGCGCCAATATGCGCATCTCGGCGACGCCGGCTCGCAGACCGACCGGATGATCTACGATTCCAAGCTCGGGCCACTCGACAGCAATGGCCAATATTCGGGCGTGCCCGACGATCGCTGGGCGTTCACCACCGATCTCCCCGCCAATGATCTCTATGTCGCGGGCGCGCTCGCCGGGGCGAGCCGCGCGCTGCGCGACCTCGACCCGGCAATGGCCGCCGAGGCGCTGGCCACCGCCAAGGCGATGTGGGCGAAGCAGCAGACCGTCCAGACCGACAGCGGCACGGGCCGCGAAACCGCATTCGCGCCGCGCTCGCCCAATGTCGCCAACGTCATGGCGACGGTCGAGCTGATCCTGACCACCAAGGGCAATCCGCGCTACACCAAGCGCCTGCAGCAGCTGCTGCCGACGATCCGCGAGCGGTTCGATTGGGCGGGCGGCGCGGCGGTGCGCGCGATCCCCTATATGGATGCGGACTATCGCGCACAGCTCGCGCCGCTGGTCCGCCAGGCGAAGACCAAGGTCGATGCCGGGCTCGCCAGCAATCCGTTCGGCGTGCCGGTCAGCGAGGGATCATGGGCCGGCTCGAACCAGGTCGCCACCTTCGGCACCACGATGTATCTGCTGCACAAGGCCTTCCCCGAAATCGTCGGCCCCGAATATACGCTCAACGCGCTCGACTATATCCTCGGGCGCCACCCGGCGACCAACCTCTCGCTCGTGTCGACGGTCGGGACCGAATCGAAGCTGATCGGATACGGCCACAATCGCGCCGATTACAGCTTCATCCCGGGCGGGATGGTGCCGGGGGTGATCATCATCAAGCCCGATTTCCCCGAACAGAAGACCGACTGGCCGTTCCTCTGGTTCGAGAACGAATATACGGTGAGCACGACATCGGCGTACATCCTGGCCGCCAATGCCGCGATCGACCTGACGCGTGAGCAGACTCGGGCGAAGCGCTGATCGCCGGGGCCACACCCTGCAAGGTCAGCGCAGCAGCGCCGCCTCCGACCAGCTCACCGGGTCGGGGAAGCGCATCGCGCTCGGCGTGCGCGCGACCAGCTCGATGATCTTGGCGCCACGCACGTCGACGCGCAGCGGCACGACTGGATCGCCGAAACGCATCGGTGCCGACTGGCCGCGCAGCCTGCCGTCGGCATAGACGGCGAAGCGGACAGGCTGGCTGCGATCGCGCGCCGAATCATCGACGCCGACCAGCGCCGAGAAGGTCGCAAAACCGTGGTTGCGCACCTCGATCCGCGAATTGGCAAGCGCGCCGATCCCCGTGGTGAAGCGCCGGCCGGCGACTTGCAGCGTCTCGCCATAGGGCGTGCCATCGGGCTGTGCCCCGCCCCAGCCGCCGTAACGGGGATGGTCGCCGTCGCCGCGCGTACCACGCCACGGCAGGATGCCGCGATGGATCAGCGGCTCGTGCTCGGGCACGGTGACGCCGTCGACTGCGGGATTGACGCTGCCGGGTTGCTCGGAAAGGTACATCCCGGTCGCGAGCGTGCGCGTGCCGTGCGCGGTGAAGAGCAGCGTCTGATGCGGCGCGAGCGCGAACTTGCGCTCGCCACGGAAGCGGATGCCCGTGCCCTGCCACAAATCGTCGAGCGCGATGTCGGCATCGCCGGTGAATTTCAGATGATCCGCCGTCAGCACCGCCTCGGCAGCGGCAGCGGTGCGGTTGAAGATCGCCACCGCTTTGTCACCGCTGGCCAGCGTCTTGACGAGGATCTGCACGTCGTCGGAATCATAGGCCAGCACCGCCTGATTGCCCGCCGGGTCCTGGTCGAGCGCGATGATCCGCGCATTGCCGAGCAGGTCGAGCATCGCCTTCGGCGCCTTGCGCAGATCGTAGCCGATGAACAGCGGCGCGTTCTCCATTGCCCATAAGGCGAAGTGCGACTGCGCCTCGGCCTGATGCTGCGGATCGAAATCGCCGGTGCCGATGAACAGCATGTCGGGATCGTTCCACGATCCGGGATGCGCGTACAGCGCACGGCGCGAGACGCTGTCGAAATTGTGCAGCATCCGCGACCAGCTCGGCGAGATATCCTCACTGGTGCGCGAGATGCTGCCGACGTCCTTGCCCCAGGCGCGCACGTCGGCGGCGCCCCACAGGCAGATCGAATAGACGAAATCCTTGTCGGGATTGTAGCGTTTGAGCGCGGTGTCGACCGCCTCGTACAGGCCGCGCACCGCGGCGATATCGCTGTGCCCGACCGACTCGACATCGACCAGCGGCGGAAACGCGCGATACTGACCCGATCTGACGCGCGGCTCGCTCGCCGGCAGGCCGCGCACGCCGCAGCCGTCGACCTTGATCAGGTCGAAGCCCCAATCGCGGAAATACAGCGCGATGTCCTGATCGACATGGCCGTACAGGCCGACCTCGCGCTCGAGCACGCTGCCTTCCGGCATGTTGGGCATAATCGAGGTGAACACCTGGCCACAGGTGTTGCGGCCGATGTCGGAATAGATGCCGGCCTTGAGCCCCATGGCGTGGAGCCGGTCGGTGAACGGCTTGAAGCTCGTCTCGCCCCCGGTTCCCGCCGCCGAGGGGAAGGTCGCGGTGCGAATGAGCATGCGCCCGTCGGGCTGGCGCCGCTTGAGCCACCAGCCGTCATCCACATCGATATAGCGATAGCCCTTCGCCGCGAGCCCCGAATCGACGATGATCTTCGCCGAGGCGAGCACCTTCTCCTCGCTCACGTCTTCATAGAATGCGTTCCAGCTGCTCCAGCCCATCGGCGGAAGCGTGGTCGCGCCGTCCTGATACGCGCTCCAGCGGCCGGTCGGCACGAGCGGATCGGTCTGCGCGAGTGCCGGCGCCGAGGCCGCCAGCAGGGCCCCGGCGCAGAGCCGCAACGACGTACGGCGCATCAGCGGGTCGCCTTGGTCATGAGCGCCTTGCCGAAAAAGGGCAGCACGAAATCCTGGAAGCGCACCGCGACATCGCTGGTGTGCGTGCCGGGATAGACGGTGAAGCTGTTGGCGATGCCGTAGCGATCGAGCGCTTCGTGCAGCTTGGTGGCATCGCCCTTGAGCCCGTCCTGGTCGCCGACGTCGATCGCGATCGCGCGATACTGGCGCAGATTGCCGACATATTGGTCGAGGAACGCGAGCGGCGCGTTGGCGGCCCATTTGGCGACGACGTCGGGCTGGACGACCCCGTTCCGGGTCGGCAGGTCGAGATAGAAAGGCGGGTTCTGCGGGTCGGGCGACCAGGCCGCGGCGCTGGCGAACTGCGCACGCGCCAGGAACGGGAGCGCAGCCGCCGCCTCGCGCGTGCGCACCGCCTCCAGCGTCGCGCCCGCCTTGGGATCGAATTGCGTCGCGTCGCGCGCCGACAGGCAGCACGGACTCATCATATAGATCGCGCCGAACACCTCGGGATGACGCATGCCGATCCGCGCGGTGCCATAGCCGCCCATCGAATGGCCGGCGAGCCCGCGGCTGCGCCGGTCGGGGATCGTGCGATAATGCGCGTCGACATAGGCGACGAGATCGCGCGCGATGAAGGTCTCGAAATCGCCCGTGGTGACCGAACTCGAATACATCGAGCCGTTATGCAGCGTCTTCGAATCGGGCAGCACGACGATCATCTCCGGCGCGCCCTTGGCGAACGCGCCCTCGATCGTTTGCGGCACGTGGATCTCGCCGATCCATTGTTCGGCGCCGATCGAATACCCGTGCAGCGCGTAGAGCACGGGATAGCGACGGTGCGAATCGGCAGCGTAGCTCGGCGGCAGCACGACGAGCACGTCGCGCTCGGCCGATTCGCCCTCGAGATTGCCGACGATGCTCGGCGCATGGACCTTGATCCGCGCGACCGTCACCGCGGCTGCGCCGGCGACGGGCGGTGGGACATGCGTCGCCACCTGCGCGATCCCCGGCGCCGCGCCGAGCAGCAGCGCGGCGGCGCTCGCCAATGCCAGCATCGCGCAGCCCCGCACCGATGCCCGCCCGCTATTACCGATCCGCATCCGTCTCACCCCTCGCCCACCGCGCGCTCCCAGCGCTTTCGGGTCTTGTCCGTCTAATGATGGAGTGCGTCAATGGCCCCGGCGTTCGCCCGCGCGTGTCACCCGCCGCGCAGCAACTTCATCACCAGCGCGCGGATCCGGCCGTAATTGCCCTCGCGCAACGGCCCGAGGATGCCGTGCTGTGCGTCAGGAAGATGCGCGAGCGGATGCCCGTCGGGACGAAAGACGTAATGATCGAAGAAGGCGCGCCATGCCGCGCGCTCGGGCGCGGGACGCTCGGCGATCGCGATCATCGCAAGCAGCATCGCGGTATAGGGCTGGTCGGGGCCGCTGGCGAACCGGTCGAACCAATAATTGACCAGCACGTTGAACGGCGCCGTCGCCTCGACCGAATGCCACCACAGTTTGGGCAGATAGAGCGCGTCGCCCGGCGCCAAGTCGACGGTCAGCGCGCGCGGCCGGGCCGCCGCGAAATCGGGGTAGCGCGGATCCCCCGGCGCCGCGCTCGCGGCCAGGCTGATCGGCTGCCCGGCCATCGTATGATCGATCGGCCCGACATAGAGGTTGGCGATCGCGTCGGGCGGATAGAGCGTGAAGCGCCGCTGCCCGGCCACCACGCAGGCGATATTGTCGAACGTGTCGTAATGGCATGCCACTGCGGAGGCCGTGCCGATCCAGATCCGCGGGACGACGCTGCCGGCAAGCACCGACAACCGATTTTCCTCGGCGAACCCTGGCAGATAGGCGTCGGTCGGCAGCGAACCGACATAGACGGAGGGGCTCTGCGGCGTTCGCGCGGCGACGAAGATGCGCTCGAGCGCCTCGGCGAAACGCATCGTTTCGCGCGAAAAGTTAAAGCCGGCGAGATCGTCGGAATAGGCGTAGCGCCCCCCGACAACGGGCTCCGCGACGAATGCCTCGGCCGAACGCCCAGCGTCGAAGCGCGCGAGATAGGCGCCGAGCGCTTCGGGCACGGCCGCCTGCGCCACGGCGGGCCAGTCGCGGCACAGTCCGCGCAGGACGACGGGCTCGCACGCCGCAGCCAGGCGATCGAAGCGCACACTGTCGATCGACGCGCCGTCGAGCGTGGCGAGCCGAGGCGAGTCTTGCGCCATTATCCGGCGGAGAGGCTGTCGTTACGAATCCGCGCGAGCCGCGTCATGTGGTGCAGCGAGGCGATCACCGCGTAGATCGCCGCGAGATGCCCATCGCGGAAGAGTTCCACCGCGACGGCATCGTCGATATCGGCAAGCGCGTCGCGGCTGATCGTGTAAAGTCCGTCGAGCACCAGCCGGTCGCCATCGTCGAACTGGAACGACAGGTCGATCGGCTCGATCAGCTTGAGCGCGAGCAGCCGCTTGAGGAAGGTCTCGGTGTGCCCGAGCCCGGCATGCAACTGCCCGAGCGCGCGCTGGACCCGACGCAGCGCGGTCGCCGGTCGATCACCGTCCTCGAACAGCGCCTCGCCGACGCCCGACCCGAACCGCGCATGCTGCGGGTCGATCGCGATATCGTCCTGCACGATATAGAACCCGGCGCGCACCACGTCGAACAACTGGTCCGCGTCGGCGGAATCGGAAGCGTCCAGCGCCACGGTTTCGCCCGGCTTGAAGCCGAGCACGGTGCCGGCATAAAATTCGCCGGTCTCGGCGTTCTTGCAGAAGAAGATCGGGGATCGCGCCGCCACCCGCTCGAACTCGGCGAGCACGATCGGAATGAAATGGCGACCTCGCGCCGCCGGCGCGGCGACGCGCAACCCCGCGTGAAGCTGCGAGCTGAGTAGCTCCAGGTCCGGCATCCTACCACCTCTCCCATCGTCTTTTGTCCGCGGTGCTTGGCCGCGAGCCCCCCTGAATAGAGGCGACAGGGGATCTCGCAAGGGGCGCGGATGCAAAATGCTTTACACGGACAAATCTGCTTGCATCCGCCGTTTGGTAGCGATACCACATTCGTAAGCTTGATCCAGTTCACTGATCTGGCGCGGCACTGCACGACCTCCTGCATCAACGATGTGCAGGAGACGACACAATGATAAACTTCAGGAGGGGATTACGATGCGCGTAACCGTACAAGGGCTTGGACGACCGTCGAACTCGCAGCGCCGCAAGTGGGTGCTGGTAAGCGCCACCAGCCTATTCGCGCTGGTCTTGGCCGACCCGGCGTCCGCCCAATCGACCGACGCTCAGAATGCGCAAGCCGGCCAAGCCGGGCCGGTGCAACCCGCCGTTCCTGCCACCGCAAACGCGATTTCCGCGAGCCAGGCCGGCACGCCGCAGGACGCCGTGACGGCGCCCGACACCGCCAAGAGCAACACCGTCGACGACACGTCGCAGGACATCATCGTCACCGGTCTGCGCGGCTCGCTCCAGCGCAACCTCGACATCAAGCGCAACGCGACCGGCGTCGTCGATGCCATCTCGGCCGAGGATATCGGCAAGTTCCCCGATTCGAACGTCGCGGCGTCGCTCCAGCGCCTGCCGGGCGTGTCGATCCAGCGCGCCGGCACGCGCGGCGAAGCGACGGGTATCACCGTCCGTGGCTTCGGCGGCGATTTCAACACCACGCTGTACGACGGCCGCCGCATCTCGACCGGCACGGGCAGCCGCCAGATCGACTTCTCGACCGTCGGATCCGATTTCATCGGACAATTGAGCGTGCTCAAGACCCCCGACGTGTCGCTCACCGCGAGCTCGATCGGCGCGACGGTCAATATCGAATTTCCCAAGCCGTTCGATCATCCCGGCTTCCGGCTGGCCGCCAGCGGCTCGGGTTCGATCCAGGATCGCTCGGGCGACGTCGTCCCCACCGCCGGTCTGCTGTTGAGCGACACGTTCGCGAACAACACGCTGGGTGTGCTCGCCGACTTCATCTACACGCGCCGCGACACCGATTCGAACCGGGTTTCGGTGCAGGGCTGGCCGGGTGGCTTTTACGCGCCGTGCCAGTTGCAGGGCACGACCAGCACGAACTGCGCGCCGACCAGCGACGCGACGAGCGCTGCCTATGCCGATTCGCGCAACCGCCAGACGATCGCCGGCTTCTTCCCGCAGCAATATCTGATCAACAAGGAATCGACCAAGGACGAACGCTACGACGGCCGCATCGCGCTGCAGTGGCACCCGTCCGAAGACCTGATGGTCACGATCGACGACAATTTCTCGCGCCAGACCGTCGTCACCGACGTCAACAACGTCGGCTTCTGGTTCAATCAGGGCGCGCTGCGCAACGTCGTGCTCGACAAGAACGGCCAGCCGACCAATTTCACCCAGACCGGAACGCCGACCGATTTCGGGGCGCAGATCAACACCCAGGTGCTCCAGACCAACCAGATCGGCGGCAACGTCAAATGGGACGTGGGCGAACACTTCACGCTCGACGGCGATCTGTCCTATTCGAAGAGCTGGCTCAACCCGGACAAGGATACGATCGGCAGCCAGAGCGGTGACATCGGCTATGGCGGCGCGCTCGGCCTGACGACCGGGCTGCAGATCCTGGGCGACAGCACCAAGGCGTTCCCGGTGCTGACCGCTTACGGTCCGAGCGGGAACATGGCGAATTACGCCAATACCGCGCTGATCGGATCGCATGTCGCGGTCAATCAGACCCAGAACAACACCGACGAACTGAAGCAGGCGCGGTTGACCGCGACGTGGAAGCAGGACGACGTCACGCTCAAGGTCGGCGGCCAATATATCGAGGACCAGTTCCAGCTTTCGAACAAGAGCACCTTCACCAACAACTATTGGCAGGCCTATGCGGGCTATGGCGGTCCGTCGGGCAGCACGACCGGGATCAATCCGCTCCCGGCCAGCCTGTTCCAGGGAACGGTCGGCCTCGGCAACTTCATCCCGGGCTATAAGGGTTCGCTTCCGCCGGCGCTGCTCGTCTACAGCCCGATTGCGTTCCAGAACTTCCTGACCAGCCTCGGCAACCCGCAGACCAAGACGATCCCGGGATTCAACGCCGGCGCGAACATCCCGTCGTTTACGGGCGCCTTCGATCAGGCGGTCGATCCGGGCAGCGTCCAGACCATCAAGGAACAGACCTGGTCGCTGTATTTCAGCGCCGCGTTCAAGACCGAGATCGCCGGGATGCCGCTCAATTTCGCGGCGGGCGTCCGCAACGAGAATACGCATCTGACATCGGCCGGCCAGGGTCGCCTGCCGCTGGTGCTCAACACCAGCGCCGCCGATCCGACGCTGCTCTCGATCCCGGATACGGGCTACACCGCGGTGCAGTCGGTCACGAACCGGAGCAACTATTCATACCTGCTGCCATCGCTCGACGTGCGCCTTGGCGTCACCGACAAGCTCCAGGTGCGCTTCGATGCATCGCGTACGCTGACCCGCCCGAGCCTCAGCCTGCTGACACCGGTGCTCAATGTCGGCAACAGCCAGCGCATCGGGGCGCTGACGGCAACCGGCGGCAACCCCAACCTCAAGCCGTATCTTGCCGACAATTTCGATGTCGCCGCCGAATGGTATTACAAGCGCAACTCGTACCTCTCGGTCGATTTCTTCCTCAAGAACGTCAGCAACTTCATCGTCGGCGGCGTGACGCGTCAGGCCATCAACGGTGTGGTCGATCCGACCACCGGCCAGCTCGCCAGCTTCGCGGTGACGCAGCAGGTCAACGGACCGGATGCCACCGTGCGCGGGGTCGAGGTCGCGTGGCAGCAGGTGTTCGGCGAAACCGGATTCGGCTTCCAGGCCAATGCCACCTTCGTCGACACCAACAAGCCGTACGATCCGACCAACCTGTCGCAGACCGGCTTTGCCGTGACGGGTCTGGCGAATTCGGCGAACTTCGTCGGCTTCTACGACAAGCACGGCTTCCAGTTCCGCGCCGCGGTCAACTGGCGCGACAAGTATCTGCTCCAGTTCGGCCAGGCGCAGAATACCGGTCAGTTCGGGTCGGAGCCGACCTTCGTCAATTCGAGCCTCCAGCTCGACCTGACGAGCAGCTACGACATCAACAAGCACGTCAGCGTGTTCGGTGAAGTCCAGAACGTCAACGACAACCAGCAGAGCACGACCGGCCGCTTCGCCAATCAGCTGCTCGACGTCTACGACTATGGCCGGCGCTTCGTGTTCGGCGCGCACTATCGCTTCTAAGGGTCTCCCTCTGGGGGTGTCGGTTCCGGCACCCCCTTTTTTCTGGTAGTGCGGAGCGATGCAGAGCGTACAGAATATCGTCATCGTCGGCGGTGGCACCGCCGGCTGGCTCACCGCCGGGATCATCGCCGCGCGGCACAAAGGCCGGATGCCGGGCGGCTTCACCGTGACGCTGGTCGAATCCCCCACCACGCCGATCATCGGCGTCGGCGAAGGCACCTGGCCGACGCTGCGATCGACCTTGTCCAAGATCGGCGTCTCGGAAAGCGACTTCTTCCGCGAGTGCAACGCCTCGTTCAAGCAGGGCGCCCGCTTCGCGCGGTGGACGACGGGGGCCCCCGACGACGGCTATTACCACCCGCTGATGCTGCCTCAGGGCTTCGCGCGCATCAACCTTGCCGAGCATTGGCTCGCCGAGGGCAACGGACAGACCTTTTGCGACACCGTCACCCCGCAGGGTCTGCTCTGCGACGACGGGCTCGCGCCCAAGACGATCACGACGCCCGAATTCGAGGCGGTCGCCAATTACGCCTATCATCTCGATGCAGGCAAATTCGCCGGATTCCTGCAACGCCATTGCTGTGAAAAGCTCGGTGTCCGCCATGTGCTGGCCGACGTCCAGCATGCCACGCAGGCCGAGAATGGCGATATCCTGAGCGTCGTGACCGAACAGGCGGGCGAGATCCCCGGCGACCTGTTCGTCGATTGCACCGGCTTTGCCGCATTGCTGATCGGCAAGACGCTCGGCGTGCCGTTCAAGAGTTGCAGCGACACGCTGTTCTGCGACACCGCGCTTGCGGTGCAGATCCCCTATGACGATCCCGAAGACCCGATCGCGTCGCACACCATCTCGACCGCGCAGTCCGCCGGCTGGGTGTGGGACATCGGCCTTCCAACGCGCCGCGGTGTCGGCCATGTCTATTCGAGCAGCCATATTTCCGACGAGACCGCCGAGCGCGAGTTGCGCGCCTATCTCGGCCCGGCGGGCCGCGACCTCCCGGTGCGCAAGCTGGCGATCCGCGCCGGGCACCGCGAGACCTTCTGGAAGAACAATTGCGTCGCGATCGGTCTCGCCGCGGGGTTCCTCGAGCCGCTCGAAGCCTCCGCGATCGTGCTGATCGAGATGTCGGCGAAACTGGTCGCCGAACAGATGCCGGTCAACCGCGCGGTGATGGACATATTGGCGGCGCGCTTCAACGCGACGACGCACTATCGCTGGGGTCGCATCATCGATTTCCTCAAGCTGCATTATGTGCTGACCAAGCGCACCGACAGCGACTTCTGGCGCGACAATGTCCGCGCAGCGTCGATTCCCGATCGGCTGAAGGATCTGCTGACGCTGTGGAAATACCAGCCGCCCTGGTTCCACGACGAATTCGACCGCGTCGAGGAGGTATTCCCCGCGGCGAGCTATCAATATGTGCTGTACGGCATGGGTTTCAAAACCGACATCGCGCGCGATGCGATATCGGGGGAAACACGCCTGGCGCAACAAACACGTCGTGAGGCCGCGGTCCAGACCGAGCGGCTTCGCGGCGGCCTGCCGCGGCACCGCGACCTGATCCGCAAGATCGTCGAACACGGCCTGCCGACGATCTGAGCCGCCCCCGGTATCGCTTCCGTCACCGTAGCCGTCGCGGGGTTACGGCTCCACTTCGATCAGCGCGACCCCCTGACGCGGGATCGTGACGTCGGTCACGCCGGCGGTCAGCGCCAGCGGTTCGGCCACCAGCTGCGAGGCCGCGCGCAAGTGGGCGACCTGATCGACGCTCGGACGCGCCGGACGGCCCATCGCCTGCCACGCCCCGAACGCATTGGCGTGACTTGCGTCGACCCGCCACAGCCGGGCGCTCGCGCCGTGCTTGCCGGCGAGCGTCAGGTGCACCGCGGCGGCGGGACCCGGCACGTCGTCGTCGTGATAGTTCCACAACAGCATCGCGACTTTGCCCGCGTCCGAGCGCGTCGCGAGCACGCCGATGTCGGGGCGGCCGCGCACGCCGTCGCGCACGATCGCGTCGAGCGCGATCTCGCCATCGCTGGTCGCGGCGATCTGTTGCTCGCCGAGCCGCGCGAACAGCCGGAAGACGTTGAGCACCGCGAGATCGACGCCGTTGCTCGCAAGCTGACGATAGCCGGCGAACCACGGCTGACCGACGAAGGTGAACGACCAGGACAGTGCGCCCGCGAGCCACACGTCGCGCCGCCGCGCGAGCGTCCACAGCCGTGCATAGCTCGCCGCGGTGTAACTCGCGTACAACGGGCCGTTGCGATAGGCATTGGCGGGCCCGGGACAGGCCGCGCACCCTTCCGGATCGTTCTCGCCGATCACGATCGGCGTGTGCGCGAGCGCGGGCAGCGCGGCGATCTTGGCGAAGCCCGCATCGGCGGTCTGCAACTGGTTGGCGATTCCCATGCGGACATGGCCGTCGATCACGCTCGGCTGGCCCTTGGCGTGGAACGAGACGAAATCGGTCGGCGTACCGGTCTTGCCCGTGGCGAAGTTCGTGCCCGTGGTGACGTGCTTCAGGAAGCCGTCCATGAACGCGTCGCCCGATCCCGCGACGTCGGGGCCGCCGACGCGCGCGCTCGGCAAGGCGCGGCGCACGGCGGCGATCGCCACGTCGTGCAGCCGGTAGAATTGCTGCGGATCGCCCGACCAGTAGAAATCGAGATTGGGCTCGTTCCATACCTCGAAATACCAGCGGTCGACCTCGGCGCGGCCGTAGCGCGCGACGCTGTGGCGGGTGAATTGATAGATCAGTTCACCCCATTTGGCGTAGTCGCGCGGCGGATAGTTCCAGCCGCCCGTGCCATTGCCCTTGGGCCCGTCCGCGGCCCATGGCCGGCGATACGGAACGTCGGCAGGCGCCGAGGACAATGCCTGCGGCATGAAGCCGAGCTCGAGATAGGGATGCAGCCCGCGCGCGCGATAGGTGTCGAGGATTCGGTCGACGATGTGCCAGTCATAGACCGGTTTGCCGTCCCGCTCGGTATAGATGTTGGTGCTGCCCCATTTGAAATCGGCGGTGCCATCGCCGCTCGTCAGCAGATTGTGCGCGCGGAAATAGACCGAGTCGGGTCGCAACTGACCGAGTTCGAGCAGCAGCTTGGCGCCATCGGGCGCGGTCGCGTAGTTCGGTTCGTCGGCACCAAAGAAGCGCCAGATCGGCGGCAGCGGCGCGACGGGGCGATCTGCCGCGACGCGCACCGACACGGGCAACGGCACGGTGTCGGGCGGCGGTGCCGCGCCGACCAACAGACTCGCGCCAGCTAATAGCGACAGCAATGCTCGCATCGAATCCTCCTCAGGCGCGGCGCGCGGCGCCCGGCACGCCGCTTCGGCCGCAGGGAGCGCCCAGTGGCCCGTCGTCATTCTCGCGCAACCGCTCGACAAGGCCGACAACGGATGTGCCGGCGCGGTCGATACCGGGCACCCGCGAGCTGTGCTCGGCGCCACCATATCGCGCGTATCCCCGCGTCTTCACAGGACACCAGAAAGCCTTGCGCTTTCTTTTCTATTGTCTGACTATAATCCGCGAGCCGCGGCGTCAATGGACGGCGCAAGGCAGGGTAATCGGTCTGGAGAGATCTCAATGCGACGCAGCTTAACGACGGCGACGCCTTGTGTCGCAAAGCGAGTTCCGCTGCCGTCACGGGGATCGCGCCGCCCTGCCCTGCTTGCCGCAGCGGCGCTGCTGATCCCGGCGATGGCCAGCCCCGCATTCGCCGCGCCGAAGCTCGACGGGCTCCTCGCCGACCATGCCGTCGTCCAGCGCAACCAGCCGATCGTGGTGAGCGGCGAGGCGGTCGCGGGCGAGCCGGTGACGGTCGTGCTTGCCGGCCAGGGCGCACAGACCCGCGCGCAGCGCGACGGCAAATTTCGCGTCACGCTTCCGCCGCTGCCGGCCGGCGGCCCCTATGACCTGATCGTGATGGCGCCGAGTGGCACCACGCCGATCCACGATGTGCTGATCGGCGACGTCTACCTGTGCTCGGGCCAAAGCAACATGGAATTGCCGGTCGAGCGGGCGCAGGATGCGGGGGGTGCGATCATGGCGCCGGGCGACGACCAGCTGCGTCTGGTAACCGTCGCGAAAGTGACCGCGACCAATCCGCTCGACCGCTTCGCGCAGCCGCCGGCCTGGGCGGCGGCCGGCCCCAAGACCGTCGGCGGCTTCTCTGCGGCATGCTTCTATATGGTGCAGGCGTTGCGCAAGGTCGCGCACGTCCCGATCGGGGCGATCCATTCGAGCTGGGGCGGCTCGCAAATCGCGGCGTGGATGGGCGAGGATGCGCAGCGCGCGGTCGGGCGCGGCGCGCAGGTCGATCTGCTCAAGCTTTACGCGCGTGATCCGGCCGCCGCGGGGCGCGCCGCGAGCCTTGGCTGGGAGCGCTGGTGGCGCGACAAGACCGGCGACACGCCGGGGCACGAACCGTGGCAGCCCGATGCCGCGCTCGACTGGCACGCGGTGCCGAAGATCGATTTCTACGAAAACTGGGGCGTGCCCGAGCTCGAAACCTATCTCGGCATGCTCTGGTATCAGAAGACCGTGACGCTCAGCGCCGCCCAGGCGCAGCAGATGGCGACGATCGCGATCGGCGCGATCGACGATGCCGACCGCACCTGGATCAACGGCAAGCCCATCGGCGGGCGCGGCGGCTGGGACGCGCGGCTCTACACCGTCCCCGCCGGCACCTTGGTTGCCGGGCGCAATGTCATCACCGTCAATGTCGAGAATGCCTATTCGACCGGCGGGATGCCGGGGCCGGCCGATGCGATGAAGCTGACCTTCGCCGATGGCAGCGTCGTGCCGCTCGGCACGGACTGGCGCTATGCGCTCGCCAAGCGCACGGGCGGCACCGCGCCGCGCGTGCCGTGGGACGAGATCACGGGCGCGGGCACGATCTACAATGCGATGATCGCCCCGCTGGGCCAGACCGGTCTTGCCGGCGTCGCCTGGTATCAGGGCGAGTCCGACACCGACATCCCCGGCTATGCCGATCGCATGAAGGCGCTGATCGCCGAATGGCGGCGGCAGTTCGCCGTGCCGCACTTGCCCTTCGCGCTGGTTTCGCTCGCGGGCTTCGGCACGCCGGCGACCAGCCCGGGCGAAAGCGGCTGGGCGCGGGTGCGCGACGACCAGCGCCGCGTCGCGCAGGACGACGGGCATAGCGCGCTCGCGCTGGCGATCGACCTCGGCGACCCGCTCGATATCCATCCCGGCGAAAAGCATGAGATCGGACGCCGGCTCGCGCGCGCGATGGGCGCGCTCGTCTACGGCCAGACGGCGCCGGCCTCGGGCCCGCAAGGAGTCGCTGCGGCGCGCGATACCGGCGGCGGCGTCACGGTGCGCTTCACCGGCGTGACCGGAGCGCTCCACCCCCGCAGCGCAGCGCAGGCGATCGGCTTCGAGCTGTGCGGCGCGGAAGCGGGATCGTGTCGCTACGCCGCTGCGACCGCGTCGGGCGACCATGTCACGCTCGCCGGCGACGGCCGCCCGGTCGCACGGGTGCGCTATGCCTGGGCGGATTTCCCCGTCGTCAATCTGGTCGACGATGCGCAATTGCCCGCCGGACCGTTCGAGCTGGCGGTCCGATAGCCGCCGACCCGGCTCACTGGGGTGGGTCGGGTCGGTCGATCACGCGGAACTGGCCGCTGCAATGCATCACGCTTAGCAGTTGCAGCATGCCGTCGAAATAGCGCTGCTCGCCGGTCGGAACGGGCATGTCCCACAAGGCGCGCAGGAACGCCTTCGAATTGGGTCCCGGCGTCGCGGCGAAGCCACCGACCGCGGTGGCGGCGACCATCCCCATCGAGTGCCGCGTCGACAGCGCCGTGCCGTCGAGCGTGTAGCGATCGGCGAAGCGGTCGATCCCCTGCCGCGCGAGGAACGCCTGGATGCGGTCGCTCAGCACGCGCTGGCGCGGGTCCTTGCCCCACCAGCTATAGTCGACCGACCAGTTGCTCGCGGTACGCCAGCTGTCATAGCCGAACGGATCGGGCGTACCCGCGCGCGTCAGCATCGTCGACCCGTCGAAATGGCTGCGATCGGGCGCGAGACCGGTCTTCGGGTCGGTCACCCGGACGAACAGGTCACGGCTGACATCGGCCGCCGCCGCCCAGAACGCACGGTCCTCGACCGGCCCCCAGCGCGACCATAGCTCGTAAAACGCCGGGAGATGGTAGGACGCATCGGTGCCGTCGACATTGGTTTCGGCGACGAAGCGGACCATCGGGTGCGCCTCGTCGACCATCGGACCGACGCGCGTCTCGCGCGGCCGATTGTCGGGGTGATAGGGCGGCCAGAGCGTGCCGTCCTTCGCTGTCTGCGCCGCCATCGCGCGGTTGTTGATGCTCGGCCATGGCGCGTCGGGCACGACGAACGGCGGGTCCTGCGGATGGATGCGGAACGGCGAAGTGCCGCTCAGCACTGGATGATGCCGCATCCCGCGCAGGATCGTGTCGGCCTCGGCCTGATAATTGTAAATGCCCGCGCCATTGCCCCAGCGCCGCGCCGCGAAGTACAGCGCCATGGCATAATATTCCTCGCCGTCGGGCGCGGCGCCGACCGAGCGCGGCGATCCGTCGGTGCCCATCGACCAGGCGAAATAGCCGACCGAAGGGTTGTGCGGATCGGTGATCAGCATGTGCGTCTTCGACCAGTTCCACAGCGCGTCGAACTCGCGCTTCTTGCCGAGCTGGACGGCGATCATCATGCCGTAGCTCATGCCTTCGGTGCGGGCATCGTTGTTCGCCCAGTCGGTGACATAGGCGAGCGGGCCGTTGCCATTGGCGCCGCTTTCGAAATAGATGCGCTGCTCCTGCCCGTCGCCGTAGAAGAGCTGATGGAAGATCGCCGCGACTTTCGCCTTGGTCTGCGCGTCGGTGACGCCGAGCTGTTCGGCAAACAGGTTGCGATAGTGCCCGGTGTGCACCGCGCCGCTGCCCTCACCCGGGAAGCGCTTGATCGGACCGAGCGGGGCATCACGGTGGCCGGTGTCGATCGTGCCCGGCGGCGGTGTCGAGGCGGCGCTTTGCGCGGCGGCGGCGCCGGTCGGGCCCGAAGCCAGCAACACCAGCGAACCCGCAGTGCCCGCCAGCGCGCGTCGAACGCGACGGTGGCTGCGAAGCGGCGAACCTAGCGGCATTTTCTTCTCCCTTGTGCCTACCGGTCTCACGCCGGCGAACGACTATGGGTCATATGGTAGCGCTATCGCAATAGCCAGCAGCTTCGCCGTCGGATCACCGCCCCATGCGATTCATCCGCCCCGCTGCGGCTCCAGCCACCCGCCGTCCGCGAGCCAATCCTGCAGCCGGTCGGGCCAATGCAGGATCGAGATCCGGTTGGACTCGTCGAGATTGAAGGCGTGGCCGCTCTCGGCATACATATGGAGTTCGGCCGAAACGCCCGCCTTGCGCAATTGCTCGTAGAGCGCGACCGACGGTGTCGCGCAGCACGGATCGATCGACCCCGCCACGATGAAGGCCGGCGGCGCGTGCGCGACGTCGGTTGCGGGAATGCCGCGCGGCCCCGGGAACACCTGGACCTGGAAGTCGGGGCGTGCCGATTCGCGGTCGATCGTATCGACCGACGGTCGCCCCGGCGGCGCGGGATTGTCGGCGATCAGCGAGACCAGCTCGCCACCCGCCGAAAAGCCCATCACCCCGACACGGTGCGGATCGACGCCGTATTGCGCGGCATGGGAGCGGACCCACCGCACCGCGCGACGCGCGTCGTCCGCCGCGTCGCCTTCGACCGAATATCGCGAACCGGGTTCGTTCGCGAGCCGGTATTTCACGACGAAGGCCGAGACACCCATGCGATTGAGCGCGGTCGCGACCTTGGTTCCCTCGTTCGTGTAGACGAGGAGCTTGTGCCCGCCGCCCGGAAATATGACGATGGCCGTACCGCTATTGTGCGCCGGCTTGGCGGGAAACACGCTCACCGACGGGCGATGGATATTGCGCACCCAATAGTCGCGCCCGATTTCACCCTCGGCCCCGCGCGTGCCGACCCCGGGCGCGCCGTTCGGCCAGAGCGGAACGCTGACCGGCGGCGTGTCCTGCACAGGGGGCGGATCCTGTGCAACGCTCGGCGCCGACAGCGCGAGCAGTACGAGCGTCAATAGCGCGGCAACTTTCATTTTGGGTCCCATCAGAGGTATCGAACATCCTCGGCGGTACGCCGAACGCGGGGACATCGCCAGACACTTCGCCCTATAAACCGAGGAAACTGCTCGTCTTTCGCGCGTCTCGGGCGAAATTCGCTGCGCAGGCATTCTTCTCCCGCTCACCGCGGCCTGTCGCCAGTGGATCGCACAGGACCGGCGCGTCAGGACTGGCTGGCACGCAATCTCGAGACGCCTCTCTTCCCGCGCGAACTGGACACGCGCGCCGATGCCGTCGCGCTGTGCGAGCGATTGGTCGACATGGGAGTCTCTTCCCGCGGACCGCCGTGGAATTCGGCAATGCGGCTGGTGCGGATGATCATGCTGGCACGGCAAACCGACGACACGCAGATGCCCCGCAAGCGCTCGGCGATCGCATCGGACGTCCGATCCAGCGGCTGTCTACAGGCGCTTTGAGGATCGCGCGCGGAGCCCAATGTGCGATCCTGACGCGTTCGACCGATACGGACCCTTCTGTCTGAACTCGTGTTTAGTCGACGCGAGCGCGCGCGCCGTTAACGCGAGCGGTTCGGACTGAAGGAACTAGCATGCGGAATCTTGCCTTGGCGATGGTGCTCGCCGCCATGCCGACGATGGCGGCGGCGCAGGAGGCGACGGGGATGTCGCTCGACCGGCTCGCGCAGGACGTGATCGCGAACAACCCCGAACGCCAATTCTATCAGCGCCAGATCGAGACCGCCGGGGTCGAGCGCACCGCTGCGGGGCGCTGGGCCGATCCCGAGGCGGTGGTCGAATTCGGCCAGCGCAGCGCGAGCGATCGCACTACCGGCGCGCCGATCGGCGACGGGCAGACCTATGCCGTGTCGATCGTCCAGCCGATCGAATTCGGCGGCCGCATCGCGCTGCGCCGCGCGATCGCCGAGCGGCAGATCGACCTCGCCAGGATCGGCCTCCAGCAATTCGACGCGACGCTTGCCGCGCGGGCGCGCTCGCTCGGCTACGGCCTGTTCGCCGCCGACGAGAAGGCCGCTGTCGCGCGCACCGTCGCGACGCGGATGCGCGAGCTTTCGCGCGTCCTCGTCGCGCGCGATCCCGCCGGCCCTGCCCCGCGGCTCGAAGCGGCGTCGCTCCAGGCCGGCGCGATCAATGCCGAGCGCGTTGCGGCGATGGCCGATGCCGAGGCGAATTCGGCGCTGTACGAGCTCAACCAGTTGCGCGGCGCGCCGTTCGCGGCGCGGATCCGGGTCATCCGCCCCGACATGCGGCTGCCCGATCTGCCCTCGGGCGCATCGCTCGCGGCGAGTGCGACCGCGAACAATTTCGAGCTGAAGTCGCTGCGCGCGCAGTTCGAGCAGCAGGGCCTGCGCGTCGATCTCGCGCGCAAATCGCGGATTCCGGTCGTCGGCGTCGGTCCCTATTACGACCGTGCGCGCTCGGACATTCGCGAGACCAATTACGGCGTGCGCCTTTCGACCACGCTGCCGGTATGGAACCGCCAGGCGGGCGACGTCGCCGCCGAGCAGGGCCGCCAGGCGCAGGCCAACGCCACGCTGATCAACGCCGAACGCCGGATCGAGCGCGACGTGTTCGACCAGGCGGCGCAATATGAGGCCAAGCGCAAGGCGCTCGGTCAATGGTCGGGCAGCACGCCGCAGAGCTTTGCCGATGCCGCCGCCGACGCCGATCGCAATTACCGGCTCGGCGCGATCCCGCTGACGATCTACATGCAGATGCAGCAATCCTATATCGAGGCGACCAACGCGGTGCTCGACACGCGGCGCGAGGCGCTCGAGGCGTTGCTCCAGCTCCGCGCGCTCAACGGCGGGACCGCGCTCGCGCGATGATCGGCGGGTTGCTCGCGCTCGTGACGCGCCACCGCCTGGCGGTGGCGATCGTCACCGCCATCGTCGCCATGCTCGGCATGGGGGCCTATTCGGCGCTCAAGATCGACGCGATTCCCGATATCACCGGCGTCCAGGTCCAGATCAACACGATGGTCCCCGCGCTAGCGCCCGAGGAGATCGAGCGGCTCGCGACGCTGCCGATCGAGCGCGCGATGGCGGGCCAGCCCGGCTTGCAGGAAACGCGCTCGCTGACCAAGACCGGGCTGAGCCAGGTCACCCTGCTCTACAAGGACGGCACCGACCAGTTGCGCGCGCGCCAGCTCGTCTCCGAGCGGATCCAGGCGGTGCGCGACCAGCTCCCGCCGGGCGCCTCGCCGCAGCTCGCGCCGATCACGACGGGCTTGGGCGAGATCTATTACTACACGCTCGAATGGAAGAAGCCGCCGCCCGGCTATGACGCGCAACGCCAGCTGATGGAACTGTACGAGGCGCAGGAATATACCGTCCGCCCGATGCTGCGCGCGGTGACCGGTGTCGCCGACGTCAACTCGAACGGCGGGATGGAGCAGCAATTCGTCGTCCAGCCCGACCCCGCGCGCCTCACGCTGCACGGCGTGACGGCAGGCGAGCTCGCCGATGCGGTCGGCAAGAATGTCGAGAATGCCGGCGGCGGGATCATCGTGCGCGGGCCCGAGCGCTTCACCGTGTTGACCAAGGCGCGCGTCACCAATGCGACCGAGATCGGCTCAATCCCGGTCAAGTTCGCCGCCGGCGTGCTGCCGCTGCAGGTGCGCGATCTGGCGAATGTCGTGATCGGCTCGGCCCCGCGCCAGGGCGCGGCGACGCAGAACGGGCGCGAGACCGTGCTCGGCACAGTGATGATGCTCGTCGGCCAGAACAGCCGCGAGGTCGCGCTGCGCGTGCAGGACGCTCTGCCCGACATCCAGGCGGCACTGCCCAAGGGCATGGTGCTCGACCGGCAATACAGCCGCGCCGACCTGGTCGACCGCGCGATCTCGACGGTCGAGCATAATCTCGGCGAAGGCGCGTTGCTCGTCGCGCTGGTGCTGCTCGTCGTGATGGGCAATTGGCGCGCGGCGCTGATCGTCGCGCTCGTCATCCCCCTCGCCTTTCTTGTCACCGTCTCGGGCATGACCGCGATCGGCGTTTCGGGGAACCTGATGAGTCTCGGCGCGCTCGATTTCGGGCTGATCGTCGACGGGGCGATCGTCGTGGTCGAGAACAGCCTGCGCCTGCTCGCCGAACGCCGCCGCGACAAGGGCGAGGACCTCACGCCCGAGGAACGCCGCCAGACCGTCGCCGACGCGGCGCGGATGGTCGCGCGCCCGACGCTGTTCGGCATCGTCATCATCGCGCTGGTCTACGTGCCCGTGCTCAGCCTCGGCGGGGTCGAGGGCAAGCTGTTCCAGCCGATGGCTCAGGCGGTGATGCTCGCGATCTTCGCCGGGCTGATCTGGACCTTCACGATCGTCCCCGCGCTCGCCGCCTGGCTGCTGCGCGCGCCGACCGGCGAGGCCGGCGACACCCGCAAGAAGGGGCTGATCGGCTATGCCGAGCGCGGCTATGTGCCCGTACTCGAACGCGCGCTCGCGCATCCCAAGCTGCTCGTGCTCGGCGCGCTGATCCTGCTGGCGGGGACGTTCCTCGTGTTCCGCACGCTCGGCTCGCAATTCACGCCGCAGCTCGACGAAGGGTCGATCACCGCGATGGTGTATCGCCCGGTTGGCATGTCGCTCGACCGCAGCCTTGCGATCGAAGCCGAGACCGAGCGTCAGATTAAGCGCCAGTTCCCGCAGGTGACGCACACCTTCTCGCGGATCGGCACGAGCGAGGTCGCGACCGATCCGATGCCGCCGAACGAGAACGATCTCTACATCTTCTATGCGCCGCTCAAGGACTGGCCGACGGGTCAGGGCATGCCCAAGACCAAGGAGGAACTTGTCGCGGGGATCGAGAAGGTCGGGCGGAAGGTCTATAAGGGCCAGACGTTCGAGTTCGCGCAGCCGATCGAGATGCGCTTCAACGAGATGCTCGAGGGCGTCCGCGCCGACGTCTCGGTCAAGGTGTTCGGCGAGGATTACGACGTGCTCGAACGCGCGGCGAAGCAGGCGAAGGCGATCCTCGAGAAGCAGCCGGGCACCGCAGGGGTCGAGTTCGAGACCGCCGGACGCCCGAAAAGCATCGTCGTCGAACTCGACCATGCCGCACTCAACCGGCTCGGGCTCGGCACCGCCGAGGTCAACAAGGCGATCACCGATGCGATCGCGGGCACCGAGGAAGGCTTCATCCCGCACGAGGAAGCGCGCCACATGATCGTCGTGCGGATGAAGGAAGACCTGCGCGCCGACCCCGCTTCGATCCTCGCCCTCCCTTTGCGTGTCGGCGAATACGGCATGGTGCCGCTGTCGCGCGTCGCGCATCTGCGCACGATCCGCGCGGTCGAGCCGATCCTCCACGACGGCGGCAAGCGGCGCGCGGCGTTGATGGTCAATCTCAAGACCAGTGATCTCGCCGGCTACGTCAAGAAGGCGCGTGCCGAGGTCGAGCAGCAGGTCAAGCTGCCGCCGGGCTATCGCATCGAATTCGGTGGGCAGTTCCACCAGCTCGAGGCGGCGCAGAAGCGGCTGTCGATCGTCGTGCCGGCGGCGCTGATCCTGATCTTCCTGCTGGTCTATGCCGCGCTCGGCAGCGTCAAGGAGGCGGCGATCGTCTATACCGGGATCCCGTTCGCGGTGACCGGTGGCGTGCTCGCGCTGTGGCTGCGCGGGATGCCCTTCTCGATCACCGCGGCGATCGGCTTCATCGCGCTGTCGGGGATCGCGATGCTCAACGGGCTGGTGCTGATCGACCATATCAACAGCCTGCGCGACGGGCGCGATGGCGATGCGCTGCCGGTCGACGAGGCGGTGCGCCAGGGCGCGCACGATCGGTTGCGGCCGGTGCTGTCGACAGCGCTGGTGGCGTCGATCGGCTTCGTGCCGATGGCGATCGCGAGTGGTGCAGGTGCGGAAGTCCAGCGCCCGCTGGCGACGGTGGTGATCGGCGGGATCGTCACTTCGACATTGCTGACGCTGGTGCTGCTGCCGAGCCTGTATCGCTGGCTGGTGCGGGAAGTTGGGAAGGCAAAACCGAAGGACACGACGGCTGCCGACTGACCCCACCACCCGCCGTCACCCCGGCCTCGTGCCGGGGTCCACCGTGATCCGCATATTGCCGGTTCAGCATACGCGGCACGGTAGGCCCCGGCACAAGGCCGGGGTGACGTTAGGGTCGGCTACACCTCGTTCCGCCGCGTCGGGAACACCGGCCCGCGCACCGTCATCTGCTCCGCTGGATACGGTCGCTGCAGCGCGACCACATCCTCATAGCTGCAGCGCAGCCAGCGCTCGTGGTCCTCGGGTGCGAGAATCGTGATCATCGCCTTGGGATGGATCGGCGCCACCAGCGGATTCGGGTCGCACGTCACCATCGTGAAGCCGTTCCCCTTGGCGGTGCGCTGCCAGAACCCCGCGACGCAGAACAACGGCTGGTCTGTCACCTGGAACCACATCTCCCCCTTGAGCGGCTTCTTGCCGTCACCGAGATCGTGCGCCTGTGGAGTCCATTCGCAGAATTCGCTGAGGGGTATCAGGCAACGGTTCTCCGGCCTGGCGGCAAGCGCGCGCCACTGCGACAGGCCGAGGTTGCGCACGTTGGTCATCGGCCATGCCGCCGCGCCGCCGAGCACATCCCACGCCATGATGTCGAGCCCGCGCCGCCCCGCTTCCTCGCGCACGACATAGGCCCGACCGCGCGGCATCAGCTCGCGCGCGTTGAAGCGATTGTCGAGCGGTCGCTCCGCCGCGAACACCGTTGCGAAATGCGTGCGGAGCGTCTCCGGCTCGTAGCTCAGGCGTGCGCGGTTACACATCGCGATCAGTTGGCCGGGCTATCCGGCTTCGCGCGCCACTCCGCGCTGCGCTCGGGCGACGCCTGGTCGAGCGCCTTGCGCAAACCGTCCCTGGGCAGGTCCGCGCCGTAGGCCGGCGTGCCCGGCTGCTGCCGCCACGATTGCGCGATCGGTCCGGTGTCGACCGAGTCGAAACCGAGCTCGTCGATCAGCGCCATCACGCTCGCCTTGGCACCCGCGTCGTCGCCCGACACCGGCAAGGCGATCCGGTCGGGCGTGCCGGCAGCACTACCGCTACCGAACAGATGCTCGGCATGGATCGAGTTGAACGCCTTGACGACGGGATGCCGCAGATGCCGCTCGACCCAGGCGCTTTCGGGTTCGCCGGCCTCGATCTCGGCAATCAAGCCGTCGCGCTGCTGCGGATAATAGTTGCTCGTGTCGACCAGCACCGGGACCGCGGCCAAGATCGCCGAGTCTAGCTCGGGGATGCTGCGCAGCGGAATTGAAACGATGACGAGCTCGCGATCCTGCGCCACCGCGTCGATCGCGACGGCGCGCGCACCGGTCTCCGCAGCGAGCACTGCCAGCGATCCCGGCCCGCGCGAGTTGGCAACCAGTACGTCGTGCCCGAGTGTCCGCAACCGTCGCGTCAGGGTGCCGCCGATATTGCCCGAGCCGATAATTCCGATGCGCATGATGATGCTCCTGTGATCGCTACTTGAGAAACAGGCGGACGCGGATAAAGCTCCGCATTGGGCTCGGCGCCGGCACGCTTCGCGCCACATACGGGGAACTTGACCGCATCTGCCCTATCGTATCGATGTCGAAACGTCGCTACGTCCAACGGTATTTTACCGGATCGTTACGGATGCGGTTCATGAGGCAGCCATGGTCGATCTCCTTTCTCCAATCGTATTATCGGACGACCCGCTCGCATCGGCCGAGAACGAAACGTTGGATGCGCGTATCAGGGTCGATCAATTGCGCGCGGCACTGGGCAGCGCGGCGATCGCTTTGCCGATCAACCTGATCCTCTCCGGCATTTGCGCGGCTGTCGCCTGGCACGCGGGGCATACGCTTCTTGCGTTGATCTGGCTGGCAGCATCGCTGGCCGTCGCCGCCGCTCGCGTATCGCTCCTGCGTCGTGCGCGCGAGATGCCCTCCGGCACTCCCGCCGACGTCGAGCGCCAGCTTCGCGGCTTGTGGGTGATCACGCTTGCGGCCGGTCTCGTATGGGCGATGCTGCCCGCCCTGTGTGCGCTGTACACCGCACCGCAGTCGCTGTTCTTCCTCGCGGTCGGCTGCGGAATCACCGCCGGCGCCGTATCGCATGGCGGCGCTTATGCGCGCGTGCCGATCGCCTTCATCACGCCGCCGATCGTGTCGAGCGCGCTCGCGTTGCTGTCGGTGGGCGGGTTCGACCGCAATATGCTCGCGGCGACGATGGCAATCTATCTGGCGGCATTGATCGTCACCGCACGCCGCGCCGAGGCTGCCTTCCGCGGCGCGAGCGCGCTCGGCCATCGCCTGGCGGTGGTCAACGGGTCGCTCGAAGCCGCGCACGCCTGCGCACAGGCCAGCGCCAGCGAAATGCGCCACCGCGCCGATCATGACCATCTCACCGGACTGCTCAACCGCGCGGGCTTCCTGCGCGCCGCCGCTGTGCAAATCGACGCGGAGTCCGCACCCAAGTGTCTGATGCTGCTTGATCTCGACGGTTTCAAGGCGATCAACGACGTGTTCGGTCACGCGGCTGGCGACGCGGTACTGGTCGAAGTCGCGCAGCGCCTGCGTCGCGAACTGCCCGACGCGGTGCTGCTCGGCCGCTGGGGAGGCGACGAATTCGCGGTCCTGCTCGCGGCCGACGCGGCGCTCACCGCGCCGCTTGCGCTCGCCGATCGTCTGATCGCCGCGGTCGCGGCGCCCTATCCGACCTTCGGGACGATCGCGCGCGTCGGGCTGAGCGTCGGCGTGCATTTGGCGCACGGCAGCGCCATGCCGGAAATGTTGTGCTGCGCCGATCTGGCGCTGTACGCAGCCAAGTCCGCGGGGCGGAACCGCTGCCATGTGTTCGGCGACGACCTGCGCACCGCGCTCGAGCTGCGCCGCGATATCGAGCGCGATCTGCCGGCCGCACTCGGCAATGGCGATGTCTCGGTGTGGTTCCAGCCGATCTTCGGCGACGGCGGCACCCGGATTCTCGGGCTCGAGGCGCTGGTGCGCTGGCAGCACCCCACGCTCGGCTGGATCACGCCGCCCGACCTGATGGCGACCGCGGCCAGGGCGGGCTTCGCGCGATCGCTGATGGACCTGATTCTCGACCGCGTATGCTGCATGATCGTCGCGCTGCGCGCGCGCGGCTTCGATCATGTCACGGTCGCGATGAACGTATCACCGCGCGAAATGTCGCAGCTTCCAGTCGACCGCATGATCCTGTCCGCGCTGGCCGAGCGGCAGCTCCCGCCGGCCGCGCTCGAGATCGAAATCACCGAGGAAACTGCGCTCGACACCACCAGCTGCGCGCGCAAGATGGCGGCGCTGTCGCACGCGGGCATTCGCATCGCGATCGACGATTTCGGGATCGGGTATTCGTCGCTGTCCCTGCTGCGGACGCTCAAGGTCGATGCGATCAAGATCGACCGCTGCTTCGTCTCGGGGCTATCCGGCTCGAACGGCGACCAGGTGCTCGTCAAGGCCTTGCTCAATCTCGGCCAGTCGCTGCGGATCGACGTCACCGCCGAGGGGGTCGAGAGCCTGGAGGATCTGCGGATGTTGCGGACCTTCGGCTGCCAGATGATGCAGGGCTATCATCTCGCACGCCCCATGCCGATGACGCAGTGCCTCGCGTTCGTTGCCGATGCGCACACGCAAGCGGTGCCGCCGAACGACGACGGGGTGCACCGGCTGGCGGGGTGAGGCGCTAGGCGACCTCGCTGTCGGCGGTCGCGAGCACCCCGACGAGATGCTGCACGGTCGCACGCAGGTCGGACAGTTCTTCGGCCGAGAGGCCGAGCCCGCCGGCGAGCGTCAGCGGGACGTCGCGCGCGGCCTCGCGCAACGTTGTGCCCTGTTGCGTCAGGCCGATCAGCACGCGCCGTTCGTCGGCAGCGTCGCGCTGGCGCGTCACCAGCCCAGCGCGCTCCATCCGCTTGAGCAGCGGGGTCAGCGTCCCGCTGTCCAGATGCAGCCGCTCGCCGAGCGCGCCGACGCTCAGCGGCGCCTGCTCCCACAGCACGAGCATCACGAGATATTGCGGATAGGTCAGCCCAAGCTTGGCGAGCACCGGGCGATAGAGCCGGCCGAACAGATTCGAGGCGGCATAAAGCGGGAAGCAGATTTGGCGGTCGAGCCGCAGGAAATCGTCGCCGTCGCGCATTGCCGCCTCCTCGCTCATTTGGTCGTGGTAGTGATCTGGACGTCGATATTGCCCTTTACCGCGTTCGAATAGGGGCAGATCGTGTGAGCCGCGGCGACGAGCGCTTCGGCGCTCGCCTGGTCAAGCCCGGTGATCGTCACGTCGAGCGCGGCCGACAAGACGAAACCACCCGTGGTGTTGGGCGACAGGCCGACTTCGGCGACAACCAGAATATCGTCATCCTTGACCTTCTGCGGCGTGGTGCGGGCAACATGGATCACTGCATTCTCGAAGCAGGCGGCATAGCCCGCGGCGAACAATTGCTCGGGGTTGGTCGCCCCGCCCTTGCCGCCGAGCACGGTCGGCATCGCGAGCCGGAGATCGAGCAGGCCGTCGTCGCTGCGGATCTTCCCGCTGCGGCCGCCGACCGCAGTCACCTTGGTGCTGTAGAGTGCGCTCATGGTCAAATCCTCGAAGCCAATACCAGCCTTTATATTGTGCACATATATATTGCACACAAGATGTTTCCGCTGGATGGGACCGTCCGGACGCCAATGTGTCTGATCTGTAACGGTATGTGTCTGGAGTCATCCGCCCGTCACGAAACAGCGCTAGCGCCGTGTCGCTGCGAGCCGGACGGCGCGACGGCGGAACGTTGAGGGGCGAAATCATGAAAATTCGGATTGGGTTGGTAGCGTTATGTGCCGCGAGCCTCGTTTTATCGGGGTGCAACGACAGCGATGCGGCGCCCGCGCCGACTCCGACGCCCACGCCGACTCCGACGCCGACCCCCACCCAGACCGCGACTCGCACGATCGTGATGGTGTGGGACGGCCTGCGCCCCGATGACGTGACCGCGACCGACACGCCCAATCTGCTCGCGCTGCAGACCGCCGGCGTCCAGTTCAGCGACAACCATTCGACCTACCCGACCTTCACAATGATGAACGGTTCGTCCTTCGCGACGGGCTCGTTCCCCAAGACCTCGGGCTTCTACGGCAACACCTTCTGGACGCCGCCGCAGGGCATCTCGAACACCATCCCGGTCGGCAAGTCGGCCGGCGGCACGGCGCAGGATTATGTCGATCCCGTGTTCACCGAGGATTACCAGGTCCTCACCACGCTCAACGATTATTACGGCGGCCAGTTGCTGCTGGTGAAGAGCCTGTTCGCGACCGCGCAGGCGGCCGGCATGGTGACCGCGACCGTCGGCAAATCGGGCGCAGCCTATATTCAGGATCTCGGCAAGGGCGGCCTGTTCCTCGACGAGAACACCGTCCAGCCGCGCACGCTGGTCAGCGAATTGCAGGCGGCCAACATCCCGCTCCCGACCAACGTCGTGAACAATTATTCGGGCACCGACGCGGTCACGCTTGCCGCGACCAACGGCACGCCGACCGCGCGCGCCGGCTACGTCACCTTCAATACCACCGCGTTCGATCCCGCCGGCACGCAGACCGTCGCCGCGCGCGATTCGTCGGACACGACGCAGGGCGCGCCCGAGGATGCCGCCAATAAATACATGATGTCGGTGTTCACCTCGTACATCCTGCCCAAGAAGAACCCGATGCTCTCGCTCATCTGGTTCCGCACGCCCGACAACGTCGAGCATGGCTACGGCCCGGGCAGCGCCAATGCCCGCGCCGGCCTGCGCTCGCAGGACGCGCGGCTCGGCGAGCTGATGGCAGCCTTGAAGGCCCAGGGCCTCGACACCTCGACCAACATCGTCGTCGTATCGGATCACGCCCATTCGAGCGTCTCGGGTCCGCTCAGCCTCTACCCGCTGCGTGCGATCGTTCCCGGCGCGGCGCCTAACGGTCCGCTCGTCAACGGGTCGACCAGCGGCACCAGCGGCGCCACGCTCGGCGCGGCGAACGCCAACGGCTATTCCTTCTCGGGCGACGTCCGCTCGGCCGATCTGCTGACCTATCGCGGCTTCAAGGCCTATGACGGCTCGGGCTGCTCGACCAGCGCGATGTACGGGCTGAGCGCCGCGGGAACGCCGACCGTCCCGCTCAAGATCGATACGACCGGCGCGCTGTGCGGCGCGGCCAACACCAAATATCAGGCGATCAGCGCGACGCTCGCCACCCCGGTCGCGCGCTTCCTGGTCCCCGCCCCCGGCAGCCTGCCGACCAACGGCATCGTCGTCGCGGCGAATGGCGGGTCGGACTATTTCTACGTGCCGAGCCATGACCTGACGACGATCCGCAACCTCGTCCGCTTCCTCCAGCAGCGCGAGGAATATGGCGCGGTGTTCGTCGACAGCCGCTACGGGTCGATCCCAGGCACGCTGTCGATGAGCCAGGTCAATCTCGAGAATAGCGGCCGGCGCGACAACGGCCAGCCCGACGTCGTCGTCTCGTTCAACTGGGACGATACCGCGACGATCCAGGGAAAGACGGGGATCGAGTATGAGAGCACCGGCGGCCAGCGCGGCATGCACGGCAGCTTCGGGCCGACCGACGTCCACAACACGCTGATCGCCTCGGGCCCGTCCTTCCTCAAGAACGCCAAGGTGACCTTCCCGACGGGCAATGTCGACGTCGCCCCGACCGTCGCCTATCTGCTCAAGCTGGCGATGCCGCAGGCCGACGGCCGGATCATCAACGAGGCGCTGGCGATCCCCGCGAGCAGCTCGGCCCCGTCGATCGCCGCATCGTCGGTGACGCCGTCGGCGGGTTCGGCCTCGGGCCTGACCTTCGAGACCCCGCTCGATCCGACCGGCAACACGCGCGACAGCAGCCTGCCGCGCGGCACCTACACGATCACGCTGCAGGTCAAGGACCTGACGATCGACGGCAAGACCTACCGCTACTTCGATTATGCCCGTGCGACACGCCAGTAAGCGCGGCGTCGGCAGCAGCGCGGTTGCCGCCGCGCTGCTGGTCGCGGGGGTGGCGGCGGCGAGCCCGGCGCTCGACTTCGACCACGTCTTCACGGCGGCGAAAGAGCCTGCGGAACTGCACATGCGCGTGCTGTTCCGCGGGGCAGACGGGGTGCACCGGATGGAGCTGTGGCGCGATCACGACCGGCGGGTCAAACGCGTCACCGATCAGGCGATCGTCAGCCTCGCCACGCACCGCGCGGGCGAGCCGGGCTATCAGCTGACCGTGCTCGATCTCCAGAAGCGGATCGCGACGCAGATCGACCGGACCAACCTCTACCGCGTCGGCAATTTCACCGACTGGTTCGATTTGACGCACGGTCTGCGCCATCCCAAGGGTAGATACAGCCTGACGACCGGCACCGCCCCCGCCGGAATGCCCGCGAGCGCCGCGCCGTGCGACTGGTATCGCCTGGCGCAAGGCGAACGGACGACCTCGATTTGCTGGGATGCGAAACACCGCGTCCCGCTGCTGATCGCATCGAACGATCATCACCCGATCTGGCGTGTGACGCAGATCGACACAAAACCGGTGCCGGCCGCGACCTATCTGCTCGATATCCGGGGCTTCACCGTCAACGACGCCAATCGCGACATCGAGCGCGACTGACGCCGCTTCCGCACCGCGGTGCGCTCAGCCGAGCGTGCCGCGGTGGATCAGCTCGGTCACGTCGCTCTTGACCTGATTGTTCGCCCCGAGCCGTTCGATCAGCTGCGCCGCGCGGCTGCCGCGCAGGCCCGCCACGGTCAGCGTCTTGTCGCGGACATAGGTATAGACGCCGCTTACCGCGAATGCCGAGGCATAGGCGATATGCGCCTTCTGCCCATCGACCGTCGCGCGGAACGCCGCGCTGTCGAAGAACGCACGCCGTGTCATCGGCGTCTCGAAGGCGAGTTCGATCACCGCGAGCAGCGAGCGCTCGGGCGGCACCTGATGATCGACATTGGGCGCAGGCGGCGCAGGCTCGGCATTGTCATACGCCTCCGGCAGATGCAGCCGGAGCTTGAGGACCTCCGGTTGAGCCGCAAGTGTTTCGGCGAAACCGGTCATGAAAGCGCCGAACGCCTGCGCGTCATCGCCCGCCGCCCCGAAATGGACGTGGATCCGATCGGCCCCGTCATCGCCGTTGGGTACCGGGTCGGGGAAGCGATCGACCAGCGTGCGCGATCCGTCTGGCAGCGCATAGGCGATCGTCGCCGCGAACATGTTCTGCTCGTCGGCGAACAGGATCGAGCTGGCGTCGTTGAACACGCCCTGGTCGTCCGCCGAGGCGAAACCGATCTCCACGCCACCGTCGAGTTCATAATCGGCGAAGGGCGCGATCCCGTCGATCTCCGGCCAGAGATGCGCATCCTGCTCGCGATCGAAATGGTTCTGGACGTACCAGGCGAGCCCCGGAATGCGCGAACAGAGCGGCCCGTGGACATCGCGCCAATAGGTCGCGAACGCTTCGTGCGGCACGCGCGGACGGCGCAGCACGGTGGTGTAGCTGTTGATCGCAATACTGGCATCGCGCGCGGCGTAATCGGTGGTGATCGAAACTTTGCTCATGGGAAACTCCTGTGAGGGGCGAACGCGCGAGGACGGGCTAGGCCGCAGGCTTGAGCCGGCCGACCAGCGCCGCGACGATCGCGGCGAGGACGGCGATGGCCGCCGCGACATAGCCGACCGCGCCGAGCCCGAGATGCTGGATCACCGAGCCGCCGATGATCGCGCCGAGCCCGATCCCGGCATTCGCCATCGACACGTTGAGCGTGCCCGCCAGCGCCTGCGCATGGCTCGCCGACTGCATCACGCGGACCTGGCAGATCGGATAAAGCGCGGTATTCGCGATCCCCCACACCGCGATCGCCACCGCGAGCCAGACGTGCGAGCCCGCCACCAGCGTCGTCGCCGCCATGCCGAGCGCGAGCACCAGCGCCGTGACCGCGGTCACCATCAACGGCCCACGACCGACGAACTGCCCGCCGAGCCAATTGCCGCCGAGGCCGACGATGCCGAAGCCCATCAGCCACCAGCCGACCTGCCCGACCGGGATCCTGGCGACCTGCTCGAGCGTGTCGGCGAGATAGGTGTACGCCGTGAACATCGCGGTGAAGACGATCACCGAGAGGACGACGTTGCCGAGGAAGTACGGGTCCTTGAGGATCCGCGCCTGCTCGGCGAGCTTCACGCGCGCGGGTCGTGCAAGCGTCGGCATCACCACGAACAGCAACACCGCCATCACCAGCGAAAGCCCCGCCAGTCCACAGAACGTCCCGCGCCAGCCGAACGCGGTCGAGGCGAGCGTGCCGATCGGAATGCCGAGCACCATCGCGCCCGAAATCCCGAGATAGACATTGGCGACCGCCTTGCCGGCCTTTTCGGGCCCGGCGAGTTCGCCCGCGGTCTCGCTCGCCGTGCCCCAGAACACCGGCAATGCAAGCGCGGGCAGGAAGCGTGCGAGCCCAAGCACCCAGATATCGGGCGCGGCGGCGGCCAGCGCATTGGCGCCCGCGAAGATCACCAGGATCGTGACGAACAGCCGCCTGCGCTCGAAATGCGACAGCAGCGCCGTCAGAAATGGCCCGGCCAGCATCACGGTAAAGGCGAACAGCGTTACGAGCTGCCCCGCGGTCGAGATCGAAATTCCAAGATCGCGCGACAGGCTCGGCAGCAGCCCGACGATGATAAACTCGGTCGTGACGATCACGAACGCAGAGATGGCGAGAAGCAACACCGCGAGCCCACGGCCCGCCGATGCGGCACCCGGCGGCGCAGTATGAAGGGGGCGGACGATGGACGGCATGATTAGGCTCCTGTTCAGCCCGCTCTAACGCGCGACCGAAAGTCGAGTCTCACGGCATTTTTTCGGCTATGAGACGACCAAAATTCCAGAATGGAGCAGCGCCGTGATCCCATCCGAACGCCTCAAGGGTATCGAAGCGTTTGTCAGCGCAGCCGATGCCGGCAGCTTCACCGCGGCCGGCGGGCGGCTTAACCTTACCAATTCGGCGGTGAGCAAGAGCATCGCGCGGCTCGAGGCGCGGCTAGGGAGCCGCTTGTTCGATCGCACGACGCGCCGTCTCGCGTTGACCGATGCCGGCGCGGCTTTTTACGAAACCTGCGTGCGCGTACTCGGCGAGCTCGCTGAAGCCGAGGCCGTGCTCGCCGCGCAACGCTCCGAAATCGTCGGGCGATTGAAAATCGACGTACCGGTGGCGTTCGGCCGAATGCAGGTGATGCCCGCGCTGCTCGCCTTTGCCGAGCGGCATCGCGGCGTCCGCCCGGTGGTCACGTTCACCGATCGCGTCGTCGACATCGTCGAGGAGAGCATCGACGTCGCAATCCGGATCGGGGCCTCGACGGCATGGGCGGACAATCTCGGGCACCGCTATCTCGGGCACGAACGCATCATCTTCTGCGCCGCCCCAAGCTATCTCGCGCGCCGCGAGTCCCCCGCTTCAGCCGAGGCGCTCGCCGACCTCGACCGCATCCTTTATGGCCGCGCCGACGGCAGTACGATCGCATGGCGCTTTACCGACGCAGCCGGTGCGATCGAGCAGCGAAAGATGGATGGACGGATCGTGCTCGGCAGCGCCGAGGCGCAGGTCGGCGCGGTCAAGGCGGGGTTCGGCATCGCGCAACTCGCGACCTGGCTGATCAAGGACGAGCTCGCACGCGGCGAGCTGATCGAGATCCTGCCCGAACTGGCGACGGTCGGTCTGCCGCTGCATCTCGTCTGGCCGCGCAGCCGCCAGCTCAGCCCGAAGGTCGACGCGCTGATCGAGGCGCTGACGACGGGTCTGGCGATCGCGTAAGCCGACTTGCAAGAAAATCGACGAACACGCGCACGCGGGCGGGCACGTTGCTGCCACCGACGAACAGCGCGTGGATCAGTTCGACGTCGCCGGGATTATAATCCTCGAGCAGCGCCACCAGCCGCCCCGCAGCGATGTCCTCGGCGACGCTGAACGCGCCGACCCGCGCGATGCCGACCCCCGCCGCAGCAAGCTGGCCGAGCGTCTCGCCATTGTTCGCCTCGATATTTCCCTGCACCACCAGCGCGAAATCCTGTCGGTCGCGGCGGAACGGCCAGACGGGCTCGACGCGACGAAAGTTGAAGTTGAGGCAGTTATGCGCGTGGAGCTGTTCCGGTGCCGTCGGAGTGCCACGCCGTGCAAGATAGTCGGGCGAGGCGACGATCACACGCCCGCTCTCGCCGAGCTTGCGCGCGGTGAGCGCGCTGTCGGCGAGCGGCCCGAAACGGATCGCGACATCGGCCTGCCCCGCCGCGACGTCGATCAGCGTATCCGACAGCGCGATATCGATCAGGATCTGCGGATAGAGCCGCGCGAACGCCTCGAGCAGCGGGACGATGCACAACCGCCCGTGCGACAGCGCCGCGCTGATCCGCAGCCGGCCGCGCGGCGCGCCCTGGTCGGCAATCTGCTGCTCGGCATCGTCGAGATCGGCGAGGATCCGCCGCGCGGTCTGCAGATAGGCGATCCCCTCGGCAGTCGGTGTGAGCGCTCGCGTCGAGCGCAGCAGCAGCCGCACCCCCAACCGCGCCTCGATCCGGTCGACCGATCGCGCCACCGCGGACGGGGTCAGCCCGAGCAGCCGCCCAGCGCCCGAAAAACTGCCCGCACGCATTACCGCTGCGAACACTTCGAGCGCGCGCGCGCGGTCCGTGCCGAAAGCCATCTTTGCGTCCATATCAAAAATCCTTCGCCGCGTTCGCCCCTAATCAATCCGACCCCCCGGGTCCATTTATGCGTCTCACCATCGACGGGATCTGCACATGGACTATCGGCAACTCGGCGCATCGGGGCTACGCGTCCCCGCGCTCAGCTTCGGCACGGCGACCTTCGGCGGAACCGGGCCGCTGTTCGGCGCGTGGGGCCGCACCGACGAAGCCGAAGCGCGGGGCATGGTCGATCTCTGCCTCGATGCCGGCGTCACGCTGTTCGACACCGCCGACGTCTATTCGAACGGCGCGTCCGAGAGCGTGCTCGGCGCGGCGATCAAGGGCCGGCGCGACGCGGTGCTGCTCTCGACCAAGACCGGCCTGCCGCTGGGCGACGGACCGCAGGACTGGGGCGCCTCGCGCGCCCGGCTGATCCGCGCGGTGGAGGAGTCGCTGCGGCGGCTCGGCACCGATCATATCGATATCCTCCAGCTCCACGCCCTCGACGCCTCGACCCCGGCAGAGGAAGTGATGGGCACGCTCGCCACGCTGATCGCGGCGGGCAAGGTGCGCTACGCCGGCGTGTCGAATTATCCCGGATGGCAGGTGATGAAGGCGCAGGCCGCCGCCGACCGCAACGGCTGGCCGCGGCTCGTCGCGCACCAGGTCTATTATTCGCTGATCGGCCGCGATTACGAAGCCGATCTGATGCCGCTCGGTGTGGATCAGGGCGTCGGCGCCTTGGTGTGGAGTCCGCTCGGCTGGGGTCGCCTCACCGGCAAGATCGGGCGCGACCGGCCGGTCCCCGCTGGCAGCCGGCTCCACGATACCGAGCAGTTCGCGCCGCCGGTCGAGGCCGAAGAGCTGTACCGCGTGGTCGATGCGCTCGAAGCGGTTGCCGCCGAAACGGGCAAGACCGTCCCGCAAATCGCGATCAACTGGCTGCTGCAGCGCCCGACCGTCGCATCGGTGATCATCGGCGCGCGCAACGAAGCGCAACTGCGCGACAATCTCGGCGCGGTCGGCTGGACACTCGCGCCCGAACAGATCACCCGGCTCGACGCGGCGAGCGCCAAGCTTCCGCCCTACCCGCATGCACCCTATCGCCAGCAAGCGGGTTTCACCCTGCTGAACCCGCCTTTGGTTTGAGGACCCCGTCATGAAGTTCAACCCCGGGCTGTTGGCCCTGTCGGTCGGTGCGTTCGGCATCGGCGTCACCGAATTCGCGCCGATGGGCTTGCTGCCAGTGATCGCGAGCGATCTCCATGTCTCGATCCCGTCCGCGGGGCTGCTGATCAGCGCCTATGCGCTCGGCGTCATGATCGGCGCGCCGATCATGACGCTCACCACCGGCCGTCTGCCGCGGCGGACGCTGCTGATCGCGCTCGCCGGGATTTTCACGCTCGGCAACCTGCTCGCGGCGGTATCTGGTAGCTACGGCATGCTGATGGCGGCGCGGATCCTCACCTCGTTCAACCACGGCGCGTTCTTCGGCGTCGGCTCGATCGTCGCGGCGAGCCTCGTTCCGCCCGAGCGCCGCGCCGGCGCGGTCGCGGCGATGTTCATGGGACTGACGATCGCCAATGTCGTCGGCGTGCCGCTCGCGACCTGGGCGGGCGCGGCGCTCGGCTGGCGGTCCGCGTTCTGGGGGATCACCGCGCTCGGCATCGTCACGATGGTCGCGCTGCGGGCGACGCTGCCCGCGCTTCCGGCGCCCGAGGGCGGGAACGCGATGGCCGAACTGCGCGTGCTGCGGCGCGGCGTGGTGCTCGGCGCGCTTGGGCTGACGGTCGTCGGGGCGAGCGCGATGTTCACGGTCTTCACCTACATCACGCCGATCCTGCGCGACACGACGCATGCCTCGCTCGGCTTCATCACCGCGATGCTCGTCACCTATGGCGTCGGGCTGACGGTCGGCAACTGGCTCGGCGGGCGCTTTGCCGATCGCTCGGTCGACCGGACGCTGATCGTCACGTTGCTCGCGCTGACGCTGATCCTGATCGCCTTCGCGCTGCTGATGCCGTTCAAGGCGCCCGCCGCGATCCTGATCTTCGTGTGGGGCGTCGCGAGCTTCGCCCTTGTCCCGCCATTGCAGGTCCGCGTCATGCATGCCGCGGCCGACGCGCCCAACCTCGCCTCGGCGGTCAATATCGGCGCGTTCAATCTCGGCAATGCGATCGGTGCCGCGCTCGGCGGCGGGGTGATCGCGCTCGGGCTCGGCTATCCTGCGGTGGCGCTTGCCGGGGCCGCATCATCGGCGCTCGGGCTGGTCGCGGTGGTCGTCAGCGTCCGGCGCCGCCAGGCGACGGACGCGGCGAAGTCGCCGGCGGCCGCAACCGTTCGCGACGGTGGCTTCCAGCGGGGCTGAGGCGATCCGGTTCGCATGAGCCTGCTCGAGTGCCTCGCGCCCGTCACGCTGGGTTTCGGACAGGCTATGCGGTTGCGAGCGGCGGGGCATAGTCCATCGCTTGCAGGTCAGCGATGAGCCCCGGCCCGGTCGGCATCCAGTCGAGCTGCGCGCGTGTCCAGGCGCTCGACGCACGCAGATCCATGCTGGCGAACCTTGCAAACCAGCCGAAATGGGCGGGCGCCTGTTCGGGGCTGAGCGAAACGGTCGGGAGGCCGAGGCCCGTCGCGACCATTTCGGCGATCGCGCGCGCGCTGACGCCTTCCTCGGCAACCGCGTGATAACGCGCCCCGCGCGTGCCGCGCTCGAGCGCGAGACGGTACAGCCTCGCCACATCGCCGACAGGCGCCGCGGACCAGCGATTGGCGCCCTCGCCGACATAGGCCACGCTGCCCTGCTCGCGGGCGAGCGCGATATAGGGCGTGATCAGCCCCTGCTTGACGGTGTCATGGACTTGCGGGAGCCGGACCACGCGGACGTCGACGCCATCGGCGAGCAGCGTCTGCGCGAGCGCTTCAGAGGCGACACGCGGATTGGGATGCCGGTCGTTGAACACGTCTTCGCGCGCGGGTTCGCCATCCCCGGGATCGCCGATCCCGACCCCGGAGGTGATCAGCAGCGGCCGATCGGACCCCGCGAGCGCCTCGCCCAGCGCGGCGATCGCGTGGCGGTCCTTCTCGCAATTGGCGACGAAATTGGAGAAATCATGGTCGAACGCGGTGTGGATCACCGCGTCGGCCTGTGCCGCTCCGGCGCTCAGGCTGGCGGGATCCTCGAGCGTCCCGCGATGCACCGCGACACCCGCGGCTTCGAGCGTCCGCGCACCTTCGTCCGATCGCGTCAGCCCTAGGACCTGATGCCCGCCCGCAAGCAGTTCGGGGATGATGTGGGAGCCGATGAAGCCGGTCGCGCCGGTAAGAAAAACGCGCATGAGTCAATCTCCGTTGATCGATATCGCCATTTCCGCCGACCCGGCTTTCTGGTAAAGTAGGGATCGTATCATGGTATAACGGGTAACAGGACATCCTATGGCTTCCGACCCGAGCAACCCGCTTGGAACCTTTCTCCGCGACCGTCGGACGCGGATGGATGCCGCGAGCTTCGGCTTCAGCGGTGGCCGGCGGCGCACGCCGGGCTTGCGCCGCGAAGAAGTCGCGCAGCGCGCGAACATCAGCCCCACCTGGTACACCTGGCTCGAACAGGGGCGCGGCGGCGCTCCGTCGGCGGACGTGCTCGATCGCCTTGCCGCCGGTTTGATGCTGACCGAGCCCGAACGCGAGCATCTGTTCGTGCTCGGGCTCGGGCGGCCGCCCGAAGCGCGCTATACCGGCTCGGACGAAGTGACCCCGCGGCTGCAACGCGTGCTCGACGCCTGGCCCTTGAGCCCGGCGATCATCAAGACCGCGACGTGGGACGTGGTCGCATGGAACGCAGCGGCGGCGGCGGTGCTGACCGACTATGGCAAGCTTCCGCGCGACCAGCGCAATATCCTTCGTATGATGTTCTCGGACTCGCGGATCAAGGCGGCGCAGGAGGATTGGGCGCAGGTCGCGCGCTATGTCGTTGGCGCCTTTCGAGCGGATGCGACGCGCGCCGGCGCGGCGGCGGAAATTTCCGACCTCGTCGATGAACTGTCGCAACGCAGCCCCGAATTCGCGGCTCTGTGGAAAAGCAATGAAGTCGCCGGCCATGCCGATGGGGTCAAGCGGCTGCACCATCCCGAGGTCGGCCTGCTCGAGCTCGAATTCTCCGCCTTTGCGGTCGACGGGCGACCCGAGCTCGGCATGATCGTCTACAACCCCGCCACCGCGGCGACCGAGCGCAGCGTAAGGGCGCTGCTCGCGGCGGCGACTGCTACGCCCGATCTCGCGATCGCGTGACGCGGGCCGCGCCAGGGTGCGCCCTTCGACCGGAACGGGTGGCCTCGCGCCTCGGTTGCGACTAGGCGGCGGCATGCTCGACAAACCTGCCCCAACGACGATGCAACCGCGCGAGTTCGTTGCCTTCGTCGCCGCGCTGATGGCGGTCAACGCGCTCGGCGTCGATCTGATGCTGCCCGCGCTTGCCGATATCGGCCACCGCCTCGCGATCGCGACCGCGAACCAGCGGCAGTGGATCATCACGATCTACATGCTCGGCTTCGGTTCGGGACAACTCGTCTACGGGCCCCTCGCCGATCGCTACGGACGCAGGCCGATCCTGCTCACCTCGCTCGCCGGGTTCGTCGCTGCGAGCATCTTCGCCGGTGGATCGACGACCTTCGCGGCGTTGCTGGGCGCGCGCTTCCTGCAAGGACTGATGTCGGCCTCGACGCGCGTTCTCGCGGTAGCGATCGTGCGCGATCGATTCTCGGGGCGGCAGATGGCGCGGACGCTGTCGGTCGCGCAGATGATCTTCTTCCTCGTCCCGATCCTCGCGCCGAGCATCGGGCAGGTGCTGCTCGGCTTCGGGCCGTGGCGCTTCATCTTCTACGCGCTCGCTGCCTTCGCCGCGTTCGTGCTGAGCTGGACCTTCTTCCGGCTCGGCGAATCACTCGCCGTTTCGCGGCGCTCCCCCTTGTCGCTCGCAGCGCTCGGCCAAGCCTATCGGCTGACGCTGACCAACCGCTATTCCGCCGGCTATGCGGTGGCCGCCTCGATGACCTTCGGCGCGATCATCGCCTTCGTTTCCTCGGCGCAGCAGATCTTCGTCGAGGAATTCCATACCGGCGATCGCTTCACGATCCTGTTTGCGATCTGCGCCTTCTTCATGGGCTGCGCGGCCTTCGCCAACAGCCGGCTGGTCGAACGCCTCGGCACGCGGTTGATCTCGCAGAGCGCATTGCTCGCGTTGATCGCGCTGTCGGCGCTGCACATCGCGGTGATCGCGCTCGGCGCGGAGTCGCTCGCCACCTATATGGTCTTCCAGGCGCTGAGCATGACCTGCATCGGGCTGTGCGGATCGAACTTCGGCGCGATGGCGATGGAGCCGGTCGGACATATTGCGGGAACCGCCTCGTCGATCCAGGGCTTCATCACCAGCGTCGGCGCGGTGGTGGTCGGGTCGCTGATCGGGCAGTCGTATAACGGCACGACCTATCCGCTCGCGATCGGCTATCTCACGATCGGGCTCGTCGTGCTCGCGATCGTCTATTGGGTCGAGGGCGGTCGGCTGTTCCACGCGCACCACACGCGCTGATGTGCGGGACCGATCGGCGTCGTGCTGCGTCAGGCCGACAGCGATGGCCTTGCGATTACCGCAAAAGAGCAGAGGATGGCCGGTATAAGCACACGGGCGGCGCACGGCATGACCCGGAGCGAGGAGTATCGAGATGGATTCGAGAGCCGGCAAGGAAGTCCACGACCTGATCAATTTCGTCGGATTGCGCGCGCAGGCGACGGCGGTCGGCCTGATCCAGCTCACCACTGAACTGGTACAGGCCGGCGTTCTCCAGGACGACGCGGTGACGCGGATCAAGGCCGCGATCGCCGACGAGCTCGAACTGTCGCGCCCCTCGACGGTGTCGAAGGCCGAGTTCGATCGCACCACACGGCGCCGGCTCGACCGGCTATTCTCCGGCGACGAGAAACTCACACCCTCGCCAAGCTCTGGCGAGGGGACGGGCACGGCGCTGCGCCAAACCCAACGTTCGTCCTGATCGAAGTCAATCTCCTGACAAATCGTCGCTTTCTGCGGGACCGAAAGCGCTTGTCCGCCCGTTAGGACGCTCCTGACGCTGGGAGAAACTGACGCGATGATATGCCGAGCATGAGCGGAACCGAAAGCGCGGCGATCGTCGCGAACTCTGTACTGGGGCCGCGCGATGCTGCTCGCTGACGCCAATCCGCCTGCGGGAACCACTCACGCCACGAAGCGCGACGCCGCCGTCGGGATCGTCGCGACCAAGCTCGCGGAGGCCGCAGTCGGCCACGACATCCTTTATATCGCGACTGACGAGCAACGCGCCGAGGCCGTCGCGGCGGCGCTGGCGTGCGCGGCTCCCGAAATGGTCGTGGTGCACAGCCCGTCGAGCGACGCCTTGCCCGGCGATACCGCGCCCGCTTCGCCGACCAATGTCGGTCGCCGGATCGCGGCGCTGCGCCGCCTGCGTCTGGCGTTGGCCGATCAACAGCGCGTCGCCTTCATTACCACCGCCGAAGCCGCCGCCGCGGCCTATCCGCGCCCGGCCGCGTTTGACGACGCGCCCCCGACGCTGGCCGTCGGCGACAGCATCGACATGACAGCGCTCGCCGCGATGCTCGGCGAGATCGGCTATACCACCGACGACCGGGTCGATGAACCCGGCGAGATGGCGATGCGCGGTCAGGTGGTCGATCTGTTCCCGGCCGATGCCGTGGCGCCGGTGCGGATCGAGGTCTTCAATGCGGTGATCAGCGCGATCCGGCTCTACGATCCCGTCTCGCAGCTCGGCACCGAACCGATCGGGACGATCCAGATCGGTCGCGTGTCCGAGCCACCGCTCGGTGCGGACTGGGTATCGCTGTTCGACCATGCCCCAGAAGCGCGCATCGCGATCGACCCCGAGGGCATTGCGCGCCGCGATCGCTATGTCGGCCTCGCTTTGACGGCCACCAAGGCGCGCGGGATCGATACCCCGCCGATCGTCGACCGCAAGCGTTGGAACACGGCGCTCAAGGGGCGTGACACGATCGACCTTGCGCAGGGCGAGGAACAGCCCGTCCCGCGCTTCGTCGAACGCAAGGCACCGGCCCGGGCGTTCGCGCGCTTCGCCAAGGCGGCGCTCGAACAAGGCGACCGGCTCGTCTTGCTCGGCGCAGCGCGCGACATCCGCTTCCTCGCCCCGCGGCTCGCCAAGGCGCAGGGCATCGCCTTCACCAAACTCCAGCAATGGACCGACGTCGCGACGCTCGAACCCGGCAGCGCGGCGATGCTCGACATGGCAATCGATCATGGCTGGCAGGCGCCGGGTCTGAGCGTGATCGCCGCCGCCGATCTGCTCGGCAGCCGCGTTCAGGCGACGCATGCGGCGAGCGATGCCACGACCACCTTGCTCGGCGACATGGGCGATATCCGCATCGGGGACCTGGTCGTTCACGAGGATTTCGGCATCGGGCTTGTCGCCGGGATCGAACCCGTCGGCGTCGAGGACGATGCCGGCGACGCGATCGTGCTCGAATTTGCCAAGGACGGCCGGCGGCTGGTCCCGGTCGCCGATGCCGACCGGATCTGGCGCTATGGCGCCGACCGCGACGCGGTTGCGCTCGACACGCTCGACGGGTCGAGTTGGCAGAAGCGCCGCGGCGCGATCGACGCGGCGGTCGCCGAAAGCGCACGCGGTCTGACCGCGCTCGCCAAGGAACGCGAAGCCCGCACCGCCGTCGTCCTCGAGCCCGACGTCGACGCGTATGAGCGCTTCGCCGCCGCGTTCGCCTTTACCGAGACCCCCGACCAGGCGCGCGCGATCGCCGCGACGCGCGCCGATCTCGCCGCGGGCAAGCCGATGGACCGGCTCGTCGTCGGCGATGTCGGCTATGGCAAGACCGAAGTCGCGCTGCGCGCCGCCGCGATCGCTGCGCTCGCGGGCAAGCAGGTCGTGATCGCCGCGCCGACGACGGTGCTGGTGCGCCAGCATCTCGAGCTGTTCGCCAAGCGTTTCGCCGCCACCGGTCTAGCGGTGGCTGGCCTGTCGCGGCTGTCGAGCCCGGCGGAGAAAAAGACGGTCAAGGCCGGCCTCGCCGACGGCTCGATCGCGATCGTGATCGGCACCGGCGCGGTGGCGGCCAAGGGCGTCGCGTATCGCGACCTCGGCCTCGTCGTGATCGACGAGGAGCAGCGCTTCGGCGCGGCCGACAAGGCGAAACTGCGTGGCCTCAACCCTGACGGGCACGTCCTGACGCTAACCGCGACGCCGATCCCGCGCACCTTGCAGAGCGCGCTGATCGGGCTGCAGCAAGTGTCGGTGATTGCCACCCCGCCCGCGCGGCGCCAGCCGATCCGCACCAGCATCGGCACCTTCGATCCGGTGACCCTGCGCACCGCGCTGCTGCGCGAACGCGAGCGTGGCGGGCAGAGCTTCGTCGTCGTCTCGCGGATCGAGGACATCGCACCGATGCAGGAACGTCTCGCCACGCTCGTGCCCGATCTCACGATCCGCCAAGCGCATGGCAAGATGGCCGCCGCCGAGATCGACAGCGCGATGGTCGGCTTCGCGAGTGGCGACGGCGACGTCTTGCTCGCCACCAATATCGTCGAGGCCGGGCTCGACGTGCCGCGCGCCAACACGATGATCGTATGGCGCGCCGATCGCTTCGGCCTGTCACAGCTCCATCAGTTGCGCGGTCGCGTCGGACGCGGCGGGCGGCGCGGTCAGATTTTGCTGCTCACCGACCCTGACACCAAGGTCGCCGAGGCGACGCTCAAGCGGCTGCGCACGCTCGAGGCGCTCGACACGCTCGGCGCCGGTTTTGCGATCAGCGCGCGCGATCTCGACATGCGCGGCGCGGGCGATCTGCTCGGCGATGCCCAGGCCGGGCACATGAAGCTGATCGGGGTCGATCTGTACCACTATCTGCTCGAATCCGCCCTGCGCACCGCGCGCGGCGAGCATGTCGAACGCTGGACGCCCGAACTCCATCTCGGCATCGCCGGCAGTCTTCCGATCGAGTGGATCCCCGAGGACGACGTCCGCGTCGCGCTTTACGGCCGGCTGTCGCGGCTCGACACCATGCCTGCGCTCGACGCGTTCGAGGCCGAGCTCGAGGATCGCTTCGGCAGCTTGCCGCCGCAGGCACGCGCCTTGATCACGGTCGCAAGGCTGCGTGTACTGGCGTTCGGCGCACGGATCGCGCGGATCGACGCCGGGCCCGCGGCGATCGCGCTGACCCCCCGCCCCGATTTTGCCGGCGATACGACGGGGCTCGAGCAGAAGGCCGACCGCTTGTTGCTACGCGCGGCGCACGAGGACGCGATTGAACGTCTGGGCGTGATCGAAACGCTGCTCGAAGGATTGGCCACCGAGGCCTGACATCGCTTCGAATACCCCCCGTCGCGGTCTCGCCGCCTATTCCTTCTTACGGCGTGAACCAAAGGCCGCGGTTGAGGGTTCGGTTGCGACGGATTATAGCTTGGCGCGTGAGTTCGGCGCGGACGGGGCGCTGGCCGGATGGCCATTTCAAACAGAGGACGTTCGGTGGATATCAAGAGCGAGACAGCGGTGTCGCGGCGCGGCGTTCTGGTGGGTGGGGCGATGACGGCAGGCCTTGCCGCGATCCCGGCAGCAGCGGCGCCGGCACCGGCACAACAGGAGCAGCCGATGACGATGCCCGTCACCCTCACCGTCAACGGCAAGAAGCAGACGCTCGAGGTCGATACGCGGACGACGCTGCTCGACACGTTGCGAGAGCATCTGCACCTGACCGGCACCAAGAAGGGCTGCGACCACGGTCAGTGCGGCGCCTGCACCGTCATCGTCGACGGCAAGCGGATCAATTCGTGCCTCAGCCTCGCCGTGATGCACCAGGGCGACAAGATCACGACGATCGAGGGGCTCGGCACGCCCGAGCATCTCCACCCGATGCAGGCCGCCTTCGTCAAGCATGACGGCTATCAGTGCGGGTATTGCACTCCCGGGCAAATCTGCTCGGCGGTGGCGGTCCTCGCCGAGATCAAGGCCGGCACGCCGAGCCATGTCACCGCCAGCCTGACCGACGCGCCGCGCGCTACCAACGCCGAGATGCGCGAGCGGATGAGCGGCAACATCTGCCGGTGCGGCGCCTATTCGAACATTCTCGACGCGATGAGCGAAGTTGCGGGGACCAACGCATGAAGCCGTTCACCTATGCGCGAGCGACGTCGCACGCCGAAGCGGCGGCCGCGGTCGCGCGCACGCCGAACGCGAAGTTCATCGCGGGCGGCACCAACCTGCTCGACCTGATGAAGCTGCAGATCGAGACCCCGGCGCATCTGATCGACGTGCAGGACCTCAAGCTCGACCGGATCGAAGAGACCAAGGACGGCGGCCTGCGCATCGGCGCGTTCGTCAGCAATTCGGATCTTGCCTCCGACGCCCGCGTGCGCCGCGATTACGGCGTGCTCAGCCGCGCGATCGTCGCGGGGGCGAGCGGCCAGCTGCGCAACAAGGCGACCACTGCGGGCAATCTGCTCCAGCGCACGCGCTGTCCGTATTTCTATGATTCCAACCAGGCGTGCAACAAGCGCAAGCCCGGCTCGGGCTGTGCCGCGATCGGCGGGTATAGCCGCCAGCTCGGCATCATCGGCACCAGCGACGCGTGCATCGCCACCTATCCCGGCGACATGGCGGTGGCGATGCGGCTGCTCGACGCGACCGTCGAGACCGTCCGCCCCGATGGCAGCGCGCGCGCGATCCCGATCGCCGATTTCCACAAGCTGCCCGGCAGCACGCCGCAGATCGAAACCGCGCTGGTGCCCGGCGAACTGATCACCGCGGTCACGTTGCCCAAGCCGATCGGCGGGACGCACATCTATCACAAGGTGCGCGACCGCGCGTCCTACGCCTTCGCGCTCGTTTCGGTCGCCGCGATCGTCCAGCGCGACGGCTCGGGCCGCGTCGCGGTGGGCGGGATCGCACCCAAGCCGTGGCGCGTCGAGGCGGCCGAGGCGGCGCTGCCGCAAGGCGCCGCGGCGGTGACGCCGAAGCTGCTCGCCGGCGCCAAGCCGACGCACGACAATGCCTTCAAGGTCACGCTGGTCGAGCGCACGCTCGCCGCGGCCCTGATCGAAGCGAAGGGCTGAACGCGATGAAGTTCGACACACCCGCCGGCCAGAACCCGATCGATCAGCTCAAGCATGTCGGCAAGCCGATCGATCGCATCGACGGCAAGTTCAAGACCACCGGCACCGCGCCCTACGCCTATGAGCGCCACGATGTCGTCACCAATCCGGCCTACGGCTATCTCGTTGGCGCAGGCATCGCCAAGGGGAGGATCAGCCGGATCGACATGGCCGCCGCCAAGGCCGCGCCCGGCGTGCTGACGATCGTCACCGCCGAGAGCGCCGGCGCGCTCGGCAAGGGCAATTTCAACACCGCCAAACTGCTCGGCGGGCCCGAGATCGATCATTACCATCAGGCGGTCGCGCTCGTCGTCGCCGAGACGTTCGAGCAGGCGCGCGCCGCCGCCGCGCTGATCGTGATCGATTACGCACGGACCAAGGGCCGCTTCGATCTGTCGGAAGAGCTCAAGACCGCGCCCTACCATGGCGACAAGGGCAAGCCCCCCGTCACCAAGATCGGTGACTTCGACGCAGCGTTCGGCGCCGCGCCGGTCAAGCTCGACGCAACCTACACCACGCCCGATCACAGCCACGCGATGATGGAGCCGCACGCCACCACTGCGAAGTGGGACGGCGACAAGGTCACGCTGTGGACCTCGAACCAGATGATCGCCTGGAGCAAGGGCGACGTCGCCAAGACGCTCGGTATCCCGAAGGAGAATGTCCGGCTGGTCTCGCCCTATGTCGGCGGTGGCTTCGGCGGCAAGCTGTTCATCCGCGCCGATGTCATCCTTGCGGCACTTGGCGCAAAGGCCGCCGGTCGCCCGGTCAAGGTCACGCTCACGCGCCCGATGATGTTCAACAACACGACGCACCGCCCTGCGACGATCCAGCGGATCCGCCTTGGCGCCGGGCGCGACGGCAAGATTACCGCGATCGCGCATGAGAGCGGATCGGGCGATCTGCCCGGCGGTGGCCCCGAGACCGCGGTCAGCCAGACGCGCTTGCTCTACGCTGGCGCCAACCGTCTGACCTCGATGAAGCTCGCCGTGCTCGATCTGCCCGAGGGCAATGCGATGCGCGCGCCGGGCGAAGCGCCTGGGCTGATGGCGCTCGAGATCGCGATGGACGAGATGGCCGAGAAGCTCGGCATGGATCCGATCGCCTTCCGCGTCGCCAACGACACGCAGGTCGATCCCGAAAAGCCCGAGCGCCGCTTCTCGCAGCGCCAGCTCGTGCAATGCCTCGAACAGGGCGCCGAGCGCTTCGGCTGGAAGCAGCGCAGCGCCAAGCCCGGGCAAGTGCGCGACGGCCAATGGCTTGTCGGCATGGGCATGGCAGCGGGCTTCCGCAACAGCATGGCGATGAAGTCGGCGGCGCGGGTCGCGCTCGACAAGAAGGGTATCGTCACCGTCTCGACCGACATGACCGATATCGGCACCGGTACCTACACGATCATCGCGCAGACCGCGGCCGAGATGATGGGGGTCGATGTCGACAAGGTCGTCGTCCAGCTCGGTGATTCCGATCACCCGGTGTCGGCCGGATCGGGCGGGCAATGGGGCGCCAACAATGCAACCGCGGGCGTCTATGCCGCGTGCGTCAAGCTGCGCGAGGCGATCGCGCAGAAGCTCGGCTTCAATTCGGCCGATGTCAGCTTCGAAGGCGGCAAGGTGCGCTCGGGCAATCGCTCGGTGGCGCTCACCGAAGCCGCGGGCGATGCCGGTCTCGTCGCCGAGGACGCGATCGAATATGGCGATCTGGGCAAGACGTACCAGCAATCGACCTTCGCCGGCCATTTCGTCGAGGCGGCAGTCCATAGCCTGACCGGCGAGGTGCGAATCCGCCGGATGCTCGCGGTGTGCGCGGCGGGGCGCATCCTCAACCCAAAATCGGCGCGCAGCCAGGTGATCGGCGCGATGACGATGGGTGCGGGCGCGGCACTGATGGAGGAACTCGCGGTCGACACGCGCTTCGGTTTCTTCGTCAACCACGACCTCGCCACATATGAAGTGCCGGTCCATGCCGACATCCCGCATCAGGAGGTGATCTTCCTCGACGAGGTCGATCCGACCTCCTCGCCGATGAAGGCCAAGGGTGTCGGCGAGCTCGGCCTGTGCGGCGTCGGAGCGGCGATCGCCAATGCGATTTACAATGCGAGCGGGGTTCGCGTGCGCGAATATCCCGTTACCCTCGACAAGCATCTCGCGCATCTGCCGCCGGTCGCGTGAGGCATCGCGGCGCCGGTGGCATGGCATTCGTGTCGCCGGTGCCCTAAATAGGGTAGACCCATCGCGTATCGCCCCGTTCGCCGTCCTTTGTGAGTTGCCGTTTTCCGATGTCGAACCTCCGCCCCGACACTGTCCCCCGCCCGCTCACCGACAGCTTCGGTCGCCGGATCACCTATCTGCGGCTGTCGGTGACCGACCGCTGCGATCTGCGCTGTCGCTATTGCATGAGCGAGGCGATGACTTTCCTGCCGCGCAAGGAAGTGCTGACGATCGAGGAAATGGGCGCGGTCGCCGATGCCTTCATCTTGCGCGGCGTGCGCAAGATCCGGCTGACCGGTGGTGAGCCGCTGGTGCGGCGCGGCGTCGATGATCTCGCGCGGCATATCGGCCAGCATATCAAGACCGGCGCGCTCGACGAGATGACGCTGACCACCAATGCGACGCGGCTGTCGCAGCATGCCGAGACGCTGTTCGCGGCGGGCGTGCGGCGCGTCAATGTCAGCCTCGACAGCCTCGACCGGGAGAATTTCCGCCACATCACGCGGACGGGCAATCTCGACGAGGTGCTCGACGGCATCGCCGCAGGCAAGGCGGCGGGCCTGTCGATCAAGATCAACATGGTCGCGCTGAAAGGCGCGAACGAGGACGAGATCGAGCCGATGATCCGCTGGTGCGGCACGCATGGTTTCGACCTGACACTGATCGAGACGATGCCGCTCGGCGTGGTCGATGAGGATCGCACCGATCGCTATCTCCCGCTCGACGTCGTCCGTCAGCGGCTCGAGCAACGCTTTACGCTCGAGCGCGACGATCACCGTACCGGCGGCCCGGCGCGCTACGTCCGCGTCCGCGAGACCGGGACCCGGCTCGGGCTCATCACGCCGCTGACCAACAATTTCTGCGAAGGCTGCAACCGCGTTCGGCTGACCGCGTCGGGGCGGCTCTATATGTGCCTCGGCCATGACGACAAGATGGACCTGAAGCAGGTACTGCGCGAGGGCGGCCCGGCCGCGCTCGACGCCGCGATCGACGCCGCGCTGCTCACCAAGCCGTTGCGCCATGCCTTCGAGATTGTCGATCGTAACGCCGCGCCAGCCGTCGGGCGGCACATGAGCGTGACCGGGGGCTGAGGCGATGGCGGACAACGAGACGGCACTCGCGGCCTTCGCGGCCTGGCGCGGGGCGCCGATGGCGATCGCGACGGTCATTTCGACCTGGGGTTCGGCGCCGCGTCCGCGCGGCAGCCATATGCTCGTCCATGCCGATGGCCGGCTGGAAGGCTCGGTGTCGGGCGGATGCGTCGAGGGCGATGTCCTTACCCTCGCCGCCGAGGTGCTGGCGAGCGGTAAGCCCGAGCGCCGCAAATACGGCGTCGCCGACGGCTCGGCGTGGGAAGTCGGGCTGCCCTGCGGGGGGACGATCGAAGTGCTCGTTCAGCCCGTTTCCGGCGCCGGCTTCCCGCCGGCGGTGTTCGATGCGATCGAGCATGCGCAAGGCTCGGGGCGGGGCGTGACGGTCTATACCGACCTCGATACCGGTCGCAGCAGCCTCGAGCCGCTCGGCGGCGACGGCGCTTTCGCCAACACCTACGCCGCGCCACGCCAGGTGCTGATCGTCGGCGCGGTGCAGATCGCGCAGGCGCTGGCGCAGATCGCCACGACGCTCGGCATCAAGGCGACGGTGATCGATCCGCGCACGCGCTTCCTGACGGAAGAACGCTTCCCCGGCGTGACGCTCGACGATCGCTGGCCCGACGAAGCGGTCGCGGCGTACAATCCGGGGCCATCGACCGCGGTGATCATGCTGAGTCACGATCCGAAGATCGACGACCCGGCGCTGATCGCGGCGCTGTCGGCCGAGACCGGGTATATCGCGGCGTTAGGCTCGCGCCGCAGCCACGCCGCGCGGCTTGAGCGTTTGGCAGCGGCGGGCTTCGGGCAGGAAGACCTCGCGCGGATCGACGGACCGGCCGGGATCGACATCAACGCGATCGGCGCAAGCGAGATCGCGCTGTCGGTCGCCGCAGGAATGGTCAAGGCGCTGCACGACCGCGGGTAGTGAGGCTGGGTGTGCGCGTGTCGGGGCGCTTCTCGAGGCGCTCCTACACGCAGATACGATCGGTATAGGACGCGCCCCCGCCCCTAACCCCCATCCGTCACCCCGGGCTTATCCCGGGGTCCACCGGGCCGCAGGTGCTGCCGTGGCGGAATCCGCGTCACGGTGGACCCCGGCACAAGGCCGGGGTGACGGGTTGGGGGACGAGCGCGGGTGACCGGAAGCCGGAGGATCGCGGCGCGAGCTGCGATCCTCCCCGCCCCCGTGCCCGCCGCTTACAACAGCTTGTCGAGCGTGATCGGGAGATCGCGCACACGCTTCCCCGTCGCGTTGAACACCGCATTCGCCACCGCCGCCGCAACGCCGGTAATCCCGATCTCGCCGATGCCATGCGCGCCCATCGGGGCGTGCGGGTCGGGAATGTCGGTCCAGATCACGTCGATCTCGGGCACGTCCATATGCACCGGCACGTGATATTCGGCGAGACTCGGGTTCATCACGCGGCCCGTCCGCTCGTCGAACTGCGTCTCCTCCATCAGCGCCATGCCGAGCCCCATGATGATCCCGCCGCGGAACTGGCTCGTCGCGGTCTTGGGATTGAGGATCTTGCCGCAGTCGAACGAGCCGAGAAAACGGCTGACGCGCACTTCGCCGGTCACCGCATTGACGCGTACCTCGGCGAACATCGCGCCGTACGAATGCATCGACCAATGCTGCGTCTCGAGCGGCGCCGAGCCCTCGGCTTCGACGCTGACCTCGTCGCGCTGCGCGCGCGACAGGATCGAGACATAGCTTTCGCACGCGCTCGGATCGTCGAGCTTGCAAAGCCCACCTTCATAGCCGCCGACCTCATCGGGCTTGAGCCCGGCGAGCGGCGAGTCGTTCCCGGCGAGCTTGAGGAGTTCGGCAAACAGCGCGTTCTGCGCCGCGATCACCGCCGCGCCGATCGACGCGGTCTGCTGCGATCCGCCCGCGAGCACCACACCCGGCATCTTCGAATCGCCGTAGCGGAAGCTGACCTTGTCCATCGGCAGCCCGAGCCGTTCGGCGAGCACCATGGTGTGCGTCGTCGCGGTGCCCATCCCCATCTCGTGCGCCGCGATCTCGAGCGAGACAGCGCCTTGCTTCGTCAACGTGAGGCGCGCCGCGCCACCGGGCATCCGGTAATAGGGATAGGTCGCGGTGGCGCAGCCCATGCCGACCAGCCACTCGCCCTCGCGCCGCTCGCCAGGTGTCGCAGTGCGCTTGTCCCAACCGAAACGCTCGGCGCCGCTGCGATAGGCCGCGACGATGTTGCGCGTCGAGAAGGGCATGCCCGTCGTCGGGTCCTTCTCGGGCTCGTTGGTCTCGCGCAGCGCGATCGGATCCACGCCCAGCGCGACCGCCAGTTCGTCGACCGCGCTTTCGAGCGCGAAGGTGCCGACCGATTCGCCCGGCGCGCGCATGAAGGTGTTGGCGAGCATGTCGAGCTCGACCGCTTCGACGTTGAGCAGAAAGCTCCCCGCCGCATAGGCCGAGCGTGCCGGAAGGATGAACGGCTCGGGCATGTTGTTGTGCGGCGTCATCGCGACCACGCCGGTATGGATCAGCGCGTCGAACGTCCCGTCAGCCTGCGCCCCGAGCGCGACGCGCTGCTCGGTCAGCGTGCGCCCGCCGACCATGCGGTACACGCCCTCGCGCGACAGCATGATCCGCACCGGCCGCCCGGCGAGCCGAGCCGCCGCGGCCGCGAGGATCTGGTGGTTCCACAGCGTCTTGCTGCCGAAGCCGCCGCCGACATAGGGCGAGGTGACATGCACCTGCGTCTCGTCGATCCCGAACACCTGCGCGAGCGTCCAGGCGACATGCGCGACGCATTGCGAGGCGTCGTGGAGGATCAGTTCGTCGCCTTGCCAGAACAGCGTCGCGGCGTGGAGCTCGATCGGATTGTGGTTGTGGCGCGGGGTGCGATAGGTTCGGTCGATGCTATGCGGCGCGGCGGCGAGTGCCGCCTCGGCGTCGCCGATCTCGACCAGCATCGGCGCGCCCATGAACGACGCGCTCTGGCGATCGGGCTTGGCCGCCTCGAATGCGGTCAGCGCGGTCTCGGTCTCATAGGTCACCTCGATCAGCGAGGCGGCGTGATCGGCCTGCTCCTGCGTCTCGGCGAGCACCAGCGCGATCGGCTCGCCGTTCCAGTAGATGCGGTCGTCCTGCATGACCGGAAGGTCGTCGCCGCCGACCGCCTTGGGCGCGGTCATGAAGGCGGGCGTCGGCTTGAGCCGCGGCGCGTTCTTGTGCGTCATCACCAAGACGACGCCCGGCGACGCCTCGGCCGCCGCAACGTCGAGCGTGGCGATGCGGCCCTTGGCGATCGTGCTGTACGCCAGCGCGGCATAGACCATGTTCTCGAGCGGAAACTCGGCGGCGAAGCGCGCCGCGCCCTTGACCTTCAGCGGACCATCGAGCCGCGAGACCTGCGTGCCGACCAGCCCGTGCTTGTGCTGAATCAATGGATCGGGGACCCCGCCGGGGATCCAGCTGTCGGGCGCGAGCTCGATCGCCTTCTTCATCACCGCCTGCATCGTGCCCTGCGCGAGCTGCGTGGCGTTTTCGACGATGCTCATGCCTGCTCTCCACTCAACTCGGCGAGGGTCGCGACGATCGCGCGTTTGGCCAGTTCGATCTTGAAGCCGTTGTCGCGCAGGGGCGCGGCGTCGGCGAGTTCCAGTTCCGCGGCGGCGCGAAGGTTCGCCGCGGTCGGCGCCTGACCGCGCAATGCGGCTTCGGCCTTGAACGCGCGCCACGGCTTGTGCGCGACGCCGCCGAGCGCGAGGCGCACATCCTTGATCGCGCCGCCTTCGAGCTCGATCGCCGCAGCGACCGAGATCAATGCAAAGGCGTAACTCGCGCGGTCGCGGACCTTGCGATAGGTCGAGTGCGCCGCGAACGGCAGCGCGGGCAATTCGATGGACACGATCAGCTCGCCCGGCTGCAGCTCGGTATCGCGCTCGGGCATGCCGCCCGGCAAGCGATGCAGGTCGACCAACGCGATCGTCCGCTCGCCGCCCGGTCCGGCAACGCGTATCTGCGCATCGAGCGCCGCCAGCGCGACGCACATGTCGGAAGGGTGCGTCGCGACGCACGACGGCGACGCGCCGAGGATCGCATGGATGCGGTTGAACCCGTCGATCGCATCGCAGCCTGCGCCGGGTGCGCGCTTGTTGCAGCGCGCAGCATCATCGTAGAAATAGCCGCAGCGCGTCCGCTGGAGCAGATTGCCGCCGACGGTCGCGACGTTGCGGATCTGCGCGCTCGCGCCCGCCAGGATTGCGCGCGAAAGGACCGGATAGTGCGCGCGGATCGTGCGGTCCGCCGCAAGCGCGGTGTTGGTCACCCCCGCCCCGATCACCACGCCGCCATCGGCGCCGACCGTGATCTCGCGCGACAGGCCGGTCACGTCGACCAGAGCCGCCGGCCGCTCGATCGTCTCGCGCATCAGATCGACCAGATTGGTGCCGCCGCCGAGATATTTCGCGTCGGGCGTCGCGCCGGCAAGTGCGATCGCGCCGGGAACGTCGTCGGCGCGGGCATAGCTGAACGGGGTCATGCTGCTTCCTCCTGCCGCGCCGGGGCAGACGCATAGGTCTCCGCGATCGCCGCGACGATACCGTTATACGCACCACATCGGCAGAGATTGCCGCTCATCCGCTCGCGCAACTCGTCATGGTCGAGCGCGATCGTCTCGGCGGTCAGGTCGCCGGTGACGTGGCTCGGAATGCCGCGCGCGATCTCGTCCGCCATTGCCACCGCCGAGCAGAGCTGCCCCGGCGTGCAATAGCCGCACTGGAAGCCGTCATGCTCGATGAAGGCGCGCTGGAGCGGGTGAAGCCCCTCGGCGTCGCTCAGCCCCTCGACCGTGGTGATCGCGCGGCCCTGATATTGCACCGCAAGCGCGAGGCACGAATTGATCCGCTCACCCTCGACGATCACGGTGCAGGCGCCGCATGCGCCCTGGTTGCAGCCTTTCTTGCTGCCCATAAGGCCGAGATGGTCGCGGAGCAGATCGAGCAGGGACGTTCGAAGGTCGATGTCGACCTCGACGGGCCGGTCATTGATCGTGAATTGCATGCAGCACCTCGCCTCTGGATCCGGGCCGCGGCAGTTCCGCGCTCTCCCGGCCGATGTGAGTCGCCAGATTGCGACGAGTCATCGGCAGGGCTGTTTTACGGCAGAAGACCTCCGCGCGTCACGCGATCTTGCGGCGGCGCGCGACGGATCCGGGCTTATTTCGGGTCGTGTGCGCGCCATGCCGCCGCAGCGGCATCGTCCGCGGCGCGCGGCTCGACCCATTGCGCTGCGCCGTCGCTCTGCCATTCCTTTTTCCAGAACGGCGCGGCGGTCTTGGCCCAGTCGATCAGGAAGGCGCAGGCCTCCATCGCAGCGCCGCGATGCCGCGAGGCGGTAGCGACGAGCACGATCCGCGCGCCGACCGGCAACCGGCCATAGCGGTGGATCATCGTCACGCCGAGCAATGGCCAGCGCTCGGTCGCGGTCTGCGCGATCGCGCGCAGCGCCTGCTCGGCCATCGCCGGATAGGTTTCGAGCTCGAGCGCGACGGTGTCGGCCGCGTCGGCGCGGACGATGCCGGTGAAGCTCGCGACCGCGCCGCCGCCGAGCGCCTCGAGCCGTTCGAGTTCGGTCGCGAGCGAAAAGTCCGCCGCCTGAACGCCGATCAGGATGCTCATCCGCCCGTCACCGGGGGGAAGATCGCGACTTCGCGCGCGCCCGCGATCGCGGCGGACAGCGGTGCAAAGGTCTGGTCGATCGCGCAGCGCAGCCGCTCGGTGGTGGCGAACACGCCATAGCCTTCGCCGCGCGCCGCCAGCAGCGCGAGCAAATCCTCGACGGTAGCGACCCCGGCCGGCACATCGACGATCTCGCCATCGCGGCCGACCGCTTCGCGGACCCAGGAGAAATAGAGCAGATCGAGTTTCATGCGTCGTCACCATCAGCGCCGGGCCGAAGATCGCGGCGCGTATTTTCTGGTGTTTACGTAAGAGCGAACCTGGCGTCGTACCACCTCCCATCGCGCGAAATCGCACTTGCCGACGATTACGCTTCCGCTCGCTATATTCGACGGTATACAGCGACTCGCGGCAGGCAAGAGGCTGCGCGTAAGGGGTTTAGCGAATGCGAGTGTCGATCCTGGCCGTCACCATCTCGGTGACGGCGCTCTGCAGTGCCGTGCCGACCGTCGCATCGGCCAAGGACGCGCCGCCCGCCGCCCCCGCCCTGGACAGCAGCGCGGAGGGCGCAGCCGACATCACCGTCACCGCGCGGCGGCGCGCCGAGGATTTGGAAAAGGTCCCGCTCGCGGTCTCGGTGGTCGGCGGCGCGCTGATCGAGCGGTCGTACACCGTCAACACCAACCAGTTGAGCCTGCTGGTCCCCTCGCTCAACTACAGCTCGGCCAATCCGCGTAACACCGCCTTCACGATCCGCGGGCTCGGCAGCAGCGTCGTCGCGGTGAGCCAGGCGAATGACGGGCTCGAGCCCGGCGTCGGTTTCTATGTCGATCAGGTCTATCACGCCCGCCCCGCAACCGCAGCGTTCGACTTTTCGGATATCGAACAGATCGAAGTGCTGCGCGGGCCGCAGGGCACGCTGTTCGGCAAGAACACGACGGCAGGTTCCATCAGCATCACCAGCAAGGCGCCGACCTTCACACCCGAGGCAAGCGAGGAGCTATCGGTCGGCAGCTACAATTTCATCCAGGCGCGCGCCTCCGCATCGGGTCCGCTGACCGGCGACACGCTCGCGTTCCGCATCTCGGGGCTGACGACGCGGCGCGACGGCGTGATCGACAATATCCGCACCGGCGCGAAGCAAAACGGCATCGGCAACCAGGCGGTACGCGGGCAATTGCTGTTCAAGCCGACGAGCGATTTCCAGCTCCGCCTAACCGCCGACTTCACCAATTTCGAGAGCGAATGCTGCACCCAGGTCTATCTCCGCGTCGGCCAGAGCCTGCGCGCCGCGACGCGGCAATATGCCGGGCCGACCGGGCTCGCCGCGCAGTTCGGCTACGCGCCGCCGAGCACCAATCCCTACGACCGCAAGACCGACATCGACGCGCAGCTCGGCGTGAACACCAACGAGGGCGGCGTCTCGGCGATCGCCGACTGGGACCTCGGCAAGATCGGCACGCTCACCTCGGTCAGCGCCTGGCGCTTCTGGAACTGGGATGCGGCGAACGACCGCGATTATACCGGCATCCCCGTCCAGATCACCCAGCACATCCCCTCGCGGCAGGACCAGTTCAGCCAGGAAGTGCGGCTCGCGTCGAACGGCGAACATCGCTTGGGCTATGTCGCCGGCCTCTATTTCTCCGATCAGAAGATCACCGGCGAGCCGATCAGCATCTATGGCCCCGCCGCCGCGCGCTATCTGATCGGGACCACCACGGGGACCGGCGCCGCTGCGGTCGCGGTCCCGGCGAACCTGCTCGACGGCTATGGCACCGACGGCGCCACGCGGCTCAAGGAAGACAGCTACGCCGCCTTTGCCGAGCTCAACTACAAGCTGCTGCCGCGCCTGACGCTCACCGGGGGCCTGCGCTACACCTACGAGGTCAAGGACGGCAGCTACAGCGCCTACACCTTCGGCGGACCGACCGTGACCAACGCCGCGCTGCTCGCGGCGCAACTCGGCGTGCTGCGCGGGCAGAACTATTCGGGGCACGACACGGAAAGCAACCTGTCGGGCCGCGCCAACCTCGCCTGGCAGGCGAACGATCGGGTGCTGGCGTACGCGAGCTATGCGAGGGGTTTCAAATCGGGCGGGATCAATCTGTCGGGGCTGCCGCTCAACACCGCCAACCAGCCCGTGCTGACCACGGCGGTGATCCGGCCCGAGCTCAACACCACCTATGAGGCAGGCCTCAAGACCGCGCTGTTCGACCGACGGCTGACCTTCAACCTTGCCGGCTTCACCACCGACGTACGCGATTTCCAGGCGACGATCGTCGACAGCTCGCAGACGGTCGCCTTGCGCGGCTATCTCTCGAACATCCCCAAGGTCACGGTGAAGGGCGTCGAGGCCGACCTGACCGCCAACCTCACGCGCAATCTCCAGCTGCGTGGCAACCTCGCCTACGCGCATGGCGACTATTCGAATTACCCCGCCGGCCCCTGTCCGCTCGAAGTCCAGACCGCAGCGACGACCGCGTGCAACCTTACCGGTCGGCCGCTCGCGGGATTGCCGAAATGGTCCGAGACGATCGGCGGCGACTACACGCTGCCGGTCGGATCGCTCGCGGTGATCCTCCACGCGGATACGAGCTGGCGCACCAGCTATTACGGCGACCCCAGCCTGTCGAAATATACGCTGATCGACGGCTACAACGTCACCAACGCCAGCCTCGGACTCCGCACCCGCGCCGGGCTCGAAGTGGCGGTGTTCGTCCGCAACGTGTTCGATTCGAACTATATCCAGAACCTGACGATCCAGGCCGGCAATTCGGGGCTGATCCTCGGTACGCCGAGCGACCCGCGCGTGATCGGCGTGACGCTTCGCGCGCACCAATAGCCGCTTCAGATCAGCGGAAACACGCGGCGACGCGGCCCCAGCGGCGTCGTGTCGGCGACCACCCAGCAATTCGCCGCGATCAGCGGGCGCAGCGTGTGCGATCGCTGATCGGCGAGGATCTCGATCGCGCCGCCGGGGTCGCGGACCGCCTTGAGGAAGAGCGTCGTATCGGGCCGGAGCTCGGTGACGGTCTCGACCACATCGCCGCGCTCCGGCGACTCCCCGAGCATCGCGCGGAGCGCCGCGCCGAGAAAGAAGCGCGCGCCGAGCAACGCCGCGACCGGGTTGCCCGGCAAACCGAAGAACAAAGCGCCGCCCGGCAGCGTCGCGAACACGACGGGCTTGCCCGGGCGCATCCGCACGCCGTGGAAATGGACCGTGGCGCCAAGCCGCGTCAGCGCCTGCGCGAGATGATCATGGTCGCCGCCCGACGCGCCGCCGGTGGCCACGACGATCGCGCTGTCGGACGCCGCCGCGATCGCACGCTCGATCTGCCCGGCATCGTCGCCGACCGGCGCGGCGCGCAGTGGCTCGAGCCCCTGTGCGCGCAGCAACGCGGCGAGCATCACGCTGTTGGCGTCGAAGATCGCGGCGGGTCGTTCGGCGCTCGGGCGGGCAAGCAGTTCGTCCCCGGTCGGCAGCAGCGCAATCGCCGGCCGCCGCGCGACCTTAAGGGTTTCGACCCCGTAACAGGCGAGCGCGCCGATCCTTTCGGGCGTCACCCTGATCCCCGGCGCCAGCACTGCGGCACCAGCGGCCGCATCTTCCCCGCGACGTCGAACATTGCGACCCGCCGGTAGTGCACCCTCGATGACGAGCGCGCCCTTGACGATCCGCGCTTCCTCATGGGGCAGCACATGATCGCACCCCGCCGGCAGCGGCGCGCCGGTGCTGATCCTGCACGCGGTCCCCGGGCCATGCGATAGCGGCCTGATGCCCGCGCGTACCGCGGCAGCGATCGGCAGCAGTACCGGCCATCCCGGCAGCGCGTCGACCGTGTCCGCCGAGGTGAAGGCGAAGCCGTCCATCGCCGCCGCGTCGAAGCGCGGATAATCGCTAGCCGCGCTCACCGGCACAGCAGTGACACGCTGCAACGCCTCGGCCAGATCGACCGTCTCGCCGCCGAGCGGCGCCGAATGCGCGCGGATGATCGCGAGCGCATCATCGAAACTGGGCCGCTCGGGGCGGGGCGCGTCGCTCATTCGGGGGTGTCGGCCAGCGCGGCGAGATCGGCGACACGGTTGACGTTGGGCAGGTCGCCGCTGGCATCGATCGCGAGCGCGCCGACGCGCGACGCCCAGCGATAGACCGCGCGATCCGCGCCGCCGGAAAGATGCCGCGACAGATCAACGGCAAGGTCCGCAGGCCAATGGCCGATAATCGGGGCTTGTCGCAAGAACCGTGCGCCCTCGCCCGCCACCAGCCGTTCGATCAGCGCGCGCGACAGACGGGGCGTATCGCAGCCGATCGACAGCACGGCGGCGTATCCGCGCGCCGAAGCGTGGCGCAACGCCGCGCAGAGGCCGCCGAGCGGCCCGAGCCCCGGCGCGGGCCAATCGGGAATCGCGAGCAGACCTTCGCGGCCGGCGGCGCGCCCGCAGACGATCACCGTATCGGTCGTCCCCTGCAGCGCCGCCGCGGCGTGATCGATCAACGGCTGCCCGTCGAGCAGCGCCAGCGCCTTGTCGCTGCCGAAACGCGTCGCCTGCCCCCCGGCGAGGATCGCGCCAAGCAGCCTCACGCCGCGTCGCCCTGCGCCGCCAGCACCGCATCGCTGCGCGCGAGCATCACCACGCGCAAACCGCACGACACCGCGCGCTTCAGCGCAAGGTCGGTCGCCGCCGAGATCGTCACCAGCAGCGGGCAGTTCGCCAGCGCCGCTTTCTCGACCAGTTCGTACGAGCAGCGCGACGAGAGCAACGCGAAGCCGCCATCCCAACCGCGCCCGGCGCGCGCCATCGCGCCGATCAATTTGTCGAATGCATTGTGCCGCCCGACATCCTCGCGGACCAGCAGCACCTCCCCCTCCGCCGAGCATAAGGCGGCGGCGTGGACCGCGCCGGTCGCACGGTTGAGTGGCTGGAGCGCGCGCAAGGCATTCAAGGCGCGAAACATCGCGGCGCTGTCGGCACGGCTCTGCGCGGTGACACGCGGCAGGGGGCGCAGCGCTTGCTCCAAATTCTCGATCCCGCACATCCCGCACGACGATTCCGAAACGCGGTGCCGAACGCGCTCGAGCAGCCCCGGCGCGCATTCGGGCGTGAGCGCGACCCGCACGACATCGCCATCGGCGCGCGAATGGACGTCGAGTCCCAACACCGCTGCTGCGCCCGGGATCAAGCGTTCGCTCAGCGCGAAGCCCGTCACGAAATCCTCGAGATCGGTCGGCGACGCCATCATCACGGCATAGCCGATCCCGCTAAATTCGAGCGCGATCGGCCGCTCGACCGCGACCGCGCGCGTGATCGCAGTTCGCGTGCCATCGGGGCGAATCTGCGCGAAATTCTGGTCGAGCGAAGCTGCCGTCATCACATCGCCCTAGCCGATCCCGCGCTATCGCCAAATGCGCAATCGCGTGCTGCAGCCGCGTTTCGCGCGATACGATCGCGCCGATGCGCGCTGCGCGATTTCTCCTTGAACCAATTGGTTCTGCTATCGTTCAGCGCTAAGCCCCGCAGCGCCATGCGGGCAGCAAGCGGGAACGGTCATGGTCAAGCAAAAGTCGGACGCCCCTGAAATCGAGCCGTTCAAGGGGCCGGCCGGCGGCTGGGGCTCGGTCCGCTCGCTCGCCGAGATCATGCCGCGCGAACGCGTCGGGCCCGAGGCGCTGCGCGAACTCGTCCGGCAGAACAAACCCGACGGTTTCCAGTGCGTGAGCTGCGCCTGGCCCAAGCCCGCCAACCATCACCCCGCCGAATTCTGCGAGGAAGGCGCCAAGGCGACTGCCTGGGAGCTCACCAGCTATCGCACCACGCCCGAATTCTTCCAGCAGCACACGCTGAGCGAATTGCGCGACTGGAAGGATTACGACCTCGAGCAGAATGGCCGTCTGACGCACCCCCTGCGGTACGATTCCGCGACCGACAAATATGTCGCGTGCAGCTGGGACGAGGCGTTCACCGCGATCGGTGCCGCGCTCAGGCCGCTCGACCCCAAGTCGGTCGTCTTCTATTCGTCGGGCCGTACCAGCCTCGAAGCCTCGTACATGTACGGCCTGATGGCGCGGATGTACGGCAACCAGAACCTTCCCGACAGCTCGAACATGTGCCACGAATCCACTTCGGTCGGGCTCAAGGCGGCGATCGGCGTGCCCGTTGGCACGACGCGGCTCGAGGATTTCGAGAAGTGCGACATGATCCTGTTCTTCGGACAGAATGTCGGCTCGAACGCCCCGCGGATGCTCCATGATCTGCGGAGCTGCCGCAAGCGCGGGGTCGAGATCGTCACCTTCAACCCGTTGAAGGAGCGCGGGCTCGAACGCTTCACCGATCCGCAGAACCCGATCGAGATGGCGACGCTCGGCGAGACCAACATCTCGACGCAATATCATCAGGTGAAGGCCGGCGGTGACATCGCGGCGATGATGGGGATCGCCAAGTTCCTCGTCGAATGGCACGATGCGGCGCTCGCCGAGGGCAAACCCGGCGTGCTCGATACCGCCTTCATCGCCGAGCACACGCACGATTTCGAGCCCTTCGTAGCCTCGGTACGGGCAGCCGATTGGGACGCGATTGTCCACGAATCGGGGCTGTTCAAGTCCGAGCTCGAGGAATCGGCGCGGCTCTATGCCAAGGCCAAGGCAGTGCTCGCGATCTACGGCATGGGCCTGACGCAACACGTCAAGGGCGTCGAGAATGTCCGGATGCTGGTCAATTTGCTGCTGATGCGCGGCAATATCGGCAAGCCCGGCGCCGGGCCGACCCCGGTCCGCGGCCATTCGAACGTTCAGGGGCAGCGCACCGTCGGGATCACCGAAAAGACCGAGCTCGCGCCGGTCGATCAGCTCGAGAAGCAATACGGCTTCACCGCGCCGCGCGAGAAGGGCCTCAACACCGTCGAGGCGTGCCGCGGCGTAATCGACGGGTCGGTCAAGGCGTTCGTCGCGCTCGGCGGCAATTTCCTGCGCGCGGTGCCCGAGACCGAGCCGATGGAAGCCGCCTGGCCCCGCCTCGACGTGTCGGTCCAGATCGCCACCAAGCTCAACCGCAACCATCTCTTCCCGGGCAAGGTGACCTATCTCCTCCCCTGCCTCGGCCGGATCGAGACCGACGTGCAGGCAAGCGGCCCGCAGGTCGTCACGGTCGAGGATTCGACAAGCTGCATCCACGCCTCGCGCGGCAAGGCACAGCCGGCGAGCGAGCATCTGCTGTCCGAGCCGGCGATCGTCGGTGCGCTCGCCAAGCAGATCCTGCCGGCCAATCCCAAGGTCGATTGGGATGCGTGGGTCGGCGATTACGCGCTGATCCGCGATGCGATCGAGGAGACCTATCCGAAGATCTTTCCCGACTTCAACAACAAGCTGTTCAAGCCCGGCGGCTATTGGAAGGGCAACAAGGCGTCCGAGCGGATCTGGCTGACTGAGAGCGGCAAGGCCGAGTTCCTCGTCCCGACCGGATTGTGCGCCACCGGCTTCGACGATGCCGCGGGTCGCTTCCGCCTGATGACGCTGCGCTCGAACGACCAGTTCAACACGACGATCTATGGCTATCACGACCGCTTCCGCGGCGTGAAGGGGACGCGCGACGTGCTCTTCATGCATGCCGAGGACATGACCGCGGCCGGGCTCTCGGAAGGCCAGATCGTCGCACTCGAAAGCGACGCAGGCGACGGCATCACGCGCCGCCGCGACGGGCTGATCGTCACGCCGTACAGCATCCCGCGCGGATGCCTCGGAGCCTATTATCCCGAGTGCAACGTGCTGATGCCGGTCGAGCATTATGCCGAGGAAAGCTTCGTTCCTGCGGCGAAGTCGGTCCCGGTGAAGATCGTCGCGGACTAAGCCCCCAACCGTCCCTCCGGCCTTGTGCCGGGGCCCACCGTGCCACGTTCGCTTCGGCGTCAATACGCGCGTCCCGGTAGACCCCGGCACGAGGCCGGGGTGACCGATGGGGGCAAATCACCCGTATCGCGTATGGGGCTCAGCCCGCCCCCATTTCCACAACCGTGGTAGCAAGCCGGTCGACCTCTCCGCGATCATGGCTAACGTAAAGGATCGGCAACCCGACCTCGTCGCGCACGCGCTCGATCAGCTCCATGATCTCCCCGCGCCGCACGCGATCGAGCGAGGCGAGCGGTTCGTCCATCAGCAGGAACGCCGGCCCCGACAGCAGCGCGCGCCCGATCGCGACGCGCTGCGCCTCACCGCCCGACAGCGTGCGCGGCCAGCGATCGAGCAAATGCGCGATCCCGAGCAGCGCGCTGACCTCGTCGAGCGTCATCCCCGCCCCCGCCGCGCGCGCCGCGCCGTAGAGCAGATTGGCCCGTACACGGTAATGCGGGAAAAGCCGCGCATCCTGAAAGATGTAGCCGCTGCGGCGGTGCTCGGCGGGAACGTTGCTGGTGTGATCGAACAGCGTCCGGCCCGCGACTCGGACATGCCCGGCATCGGGCCGGAGCAGCCCGGCGATCATCGCGAGCGCGCTCGACTTGCCCACCCCCGACGGGCCGAACAATGCGGTCAGCCCGGCCCCGCTCTCGAACGCCAGAGCCGCGACGGTGCCCGAGCGGAAGCGATGCCGTACATCGACGTCAAAAGACATGGTCGACGCCCCCGCGGCGGCTGAGCCATTCCGACAGCACGAGCGCCGCCAGCGACAGCAGCACCGAAATCAGCGCAAGCCGCGCGACCATCGGGTCCGACCCCGGCACCTGCAACGCCGAATAGATCGCGATCGGCAGCGTCTGCGTCTCGCCCGGAATGTTCGAGACGAAGGTGATCGTCGCACCGAACTCGCCGAGCGAGCGCGCGAAGCCGAGCACCGCCCCCGCCGCGATCCCGGGCAGCGCGAGCGGAAGCGTGATCGTCCACCACACCCGCGCGCGCGACGCGCCGAGCGTCCGCGCGGCGCCCTCGAGGCGCGGGTCGACCGCCTCGATCGACAGCCGGATCGCGCGGACCATCAGCGGCAGCGCCATGATCCCCGCCGCCACCGCCGCCCCGGTCCAGCGGAACAGCAGCGACACGCCGATCGCCGCGAGCGGCGCACCGAGCGGTCCGTTCGGCGCAAAGGCGAGCAACAGCAGCCAGCCGGTCACCACCGGCGGCAGCACCAGCGGGAGATGGACCAGCCCGTCGAGCAGGAACTTGCCGGGAAAGCGCCCGCGCGCGAGCAGCATCGCCAGCGCGAACGCGATCGGCAGCGTCACCAGCACTGCGACCAGGCTGATCTTGAGCGACAGCCAAACGATGGTCCACAGCTCGGGCGTCATGGTGAAACGGCGCTCAGCGCGGCACGAAGCCGTAATGCCGGAAGATCGCCTTGCCCGCATCCGACACCAGGAAACGACGGAACTGCTCGGCCGCCTCCGCCGACGGCGCGGCCTTGAGCCGCGCGATCGGATAAGTGATCGGCGGATGGCTCGCCGCGGGAAACACCCCGACGATCCTGACCGCCTTGGAGGCATAGGCATCGGTCGCATAGACCACGCCATACGGCGCCGCGCCGCGCTCGACCAAGGCGAGCGCCGAGCGCACGCTGTCGCCGCGCGCGACCTTCGGCGCGACCGCGGCCCAGACGCCGAGCGCCGTCAATGCCTGTTGCCCGTATCTGCCCGCGGGCACTGCGCTATCGGCCATCGCGAGCCGCCCGCCGCCGAGCCATTGGGTCAGTGCGAACCCGCGCTTGATCGTCACTGGCTTTGCCGACGCCGCGGGCGCGACGAGCACCAGACGGTTGCCGAGGAAGCTCACCCGGCTCGCGGCAACGATCGCGCCCTTCTTCGCCAGCGCGTTCATCCATTCCTCGTCGGCCGAGACGAACAGATCGGCGGGCGCCCCCGCCTCGATCTGCCGTGCGAGTGCCGAGGATCCACCGAACGAAATGACCGGACGCTCGTGGCGCTGCGCCGCCCAGGCGTCGGCAGCAGCGTTCATCGATTCCTGGAGGCTCGCCGCGGCGAGCACGAGCGGCCCGCGCGCCAGCGTCGGGGTCGCGGCGAGCATGGCGACGACCACGAGGATCGACTTGGAGAAGGGGCGCATCGTCAAACTCCTATGGCCGAAAGCGTGCATGGCGCGGCGCGGTCGCCAGGGCAACCGGCTAGAAGTCGATGATCGAGACCAAGGTTCCCGTTGGTGCCGCCTCGGCATGCGGCATGCGCCGGATCAGCACATCGGCCTCAGCCAGCGCGCGCTGCAGCCCCGAATCCTGATTCGCGAGCGACACTACGCCGCCCTCGTCACACCGCGCGCGCACGAAGGTTTCCCGTGCACTCGCCGCGTCGAGCGGCGCCATCAGCCGCGCACTCCGCCAGCGCAGTGCGTCCGCCGGCGCGCGCCCGCTCAGCCCCGCGAGCAAGGTCGTCAGGAACAGCCGCGCGGTGACCATCGCCGAACTGGGATTTCCCGGCAGCCCGAGCACGAACTGCGCCCCCCGGCGCCCGAACCAGACCGGCTTGCCCGGCATGATCGCGATCCGCGAGAACAGGATCTCGGTGCCGAGCGACACGAAGATCTGCTTGGCATAATCCTTCTCGCCGACCGATGCGCCGCCGGTGACGACGACCACATCGGCTTCGTCAAGCGACTCGGTCGCGCCGGCGGTCAGTTCGGCGATATCGTCGCGAAGCCGATAGCGTCCGACCACTTCCGCCCCCCATGCCGCGCCCAAAGCCGCCGCACCATAGGACGCGCTTTCGGGGATGCTCCCGACACGCGCACGTGCGCCGCCAGGCTCGGCGAGCTCGTCACCGGTGCTGATCACGCTGAGCCGTGGCCGCCGCCACACCGGCAGCATGGCCATATCGGCCCCCGCTGCCGCGACCAGCGCACGCGGGCCGAGCACCGTCCCCGCATCGAGCAGGGTCTCGCCCGCGCGAAAATCCGAACCGTGCGGCCGGATATAGCGCTTGCCCGACAGCGTCCCGACGACGCGCATCGCATCGCCGTTGCGCGCGACGTCCTCCTGCACCACGACACGATCCGCCCCTTGCGGCAACGGCGCGCCGGTGAACAGCCGAACGCAGGTACCCGCCTCGACCCGCCCCTCGAAAGCCGTACCAGGATAGGCCGCGCCGATCACGCGAAACGGCGCACCTAGCGCGAGATCGGCATCGCGCAGCGCATAGCCGTCCATGACCGAAATGTCGCTGCGTGGCGCGTCGACCTGCGCAATGCAGGGCTCGGCAAGCACGCGCCCGTGCGCCGCGTCGAGCGCGACCGACTCTGTCGCCAATGGCGTGGCTTCGGCGACGAGGATCGCGAGCGCCGCGTCGAACGAGATCACGCGCCCTGCGCCTGCCAGACGCCCGAACGACCGCCCGACTTGAGCGTCACCTGGATCCCCTCGATCCGCATCGTGCGATCGACCGCCTTGAGCATGTCGAACAAGGTGAGGCACGCGACGCTGACCGCGGTCAACGCTTCCATCTCGACGCCCGTCTGACCCTTGGTCTTGACGCTGGCGACGACGCGGAACCCCGGCAGCGCGGGATCGGCGACGATCCGCACCGTGATGCTGGTCAGCAGCAACGGATGGCACATCGGGATCAGCGTGCTCGTCTGCTTCGCTGCCATCACGCCAGCGAGCTCGGCGGTCTGCACCACCGCCCCCTTGGGCGCGGCGCCGCGCTCGACGATGTCGAGCGTCTCGGCCGAACACAGCAGCCGCCCCTCGGCGGTGGCGACGCGTGCGGTGTCCTGTTTCTCGCTGACGTCGACCATGTGCGCGCGCCCCGCCGTATCGACGTGCGTCAGGGCCTCGCCCGCGCCACTCTCCGCGGACGCCGAATCCGGGACCGCCGCCTTGTCACTCGCCATGGTCAAATCCGTTGCTGGCATCGGCACCCACCGCTCAATCCGCGTCGATATCGAGGAACGGCACGACATCGTTATCGGTCGCGAACCACAAACCGGCCTGCACGTCTTCGCTCTGCTGCCGTGCGATCACGATCGCCTCGGCGAGCGGGCCGTAGAACAGCGTCTGCGCTACGGGATCGCTGTCGTCGAGATGATAGAGCCGCACGCTCGCGGTCGAGGAAACGGTGCGCATGGTGCTGCAATGCCGCGACCGCGCGGCCACGGCAAGCTTCCTCAGCAGGAGCAGCTCAGCGTTGCACGCGCCCCAGCCCGCTCGCCTTGGCCATGCCCGAGCGCACGACGCTGTAATCGGCGGCGGTCATCGGGTAGGAATCGGGGAGCGACCATTTCTCGCGGTAGCTCTGCGGCGTCAGGCCGTGCCCGGTCAGGTGGCGCTTGAGCGCCTTGAAGCGCGCACCGCATTCGAGGCAGGCGATCGAATCGGGGCGGACGCTTGCCCGGATCGACACCGCCGGCGTCGGCGCTTCGGACGTCTCCAGCTGCGCCTGTCCGAGCCCGGTCAGCGAGCTATGCACCGACTTGATCAAACCGGCCACTTCGCCCGTGGCGACGCGATTGGCGCTGACCTGCGCCATAACGATATCCGCCACCAATCGTAACATCTTCGAATCCACGATCGTCCATTCCTTATGCGAACCCGCTCCACGGCGATGTCGAGCAGTCAGAGTAATAACATTGGTTAGAGTCATGAAACGCCAAAAGGTTGCAATTCTGTCCTAATTGCGCATTCGCGCGCTAAAAGGCCGGGATCGCGGAAGCGCTGGTCCTGGCGCTATGGCGCGCTATAGGTCGCCCGCAGCGATGCGCGAATGCAACCGCGGCGCCGGCCGCTTTGTTGATGGACCATGATCGACCTTATTCCACTCCTATGGTGTCAGACCGATCGCCGCCGCGCGGCGCGCGCATGATCAAGGTCGTCAGCTATAATATTCACAAGGGGATCGGCCTCGATCGCCAGCGCGACCCGCGGCGGATTCTCGACGTACTGCGCGAGATCGACGGCGACGTGATCGCGCTGCAGGAGGCAGATCGCCGGTTCGGCGCGAAGGCGCGCGTCATCCCGCAGCATCTGATGGACGAGCACAGCCCGTGGCACGCAATACCGATCGGCCACGACCGGGCGAGCATGGGATTCCACGGCAACGCCATCCTGGTGCGCCGCGGCATGGCGGTGCAGAGCAGCGCGACCTTGCATATCCCAGCGCTCGAGCCGCGCGGCGCGATCCGCGCCGACGTCGTCGCAGCGTCGGGAACGCCGATCCGCGTGCTCGGCATGCACCTCGATCTGTCGGGCCTGTGGCGGCGCAAGCAGGCGCGCGCAATCCTCGCGCATGTCGACTCCTGCCCCGCACGGCTGCCCACCGTCCTGATGGGCGATCTCAACGAATGGACCCCCTCGGGCGGCTGCCTGCACGATTTCGGCCGCGACTATCCGAGCGTGCCGACCGGCCCGAGCTTCCACGCGCGCCGCCCGGTCGGGCGGCTCGACCGGATCATGACGCGCGGCTTCCGCGTCATCGAGTATGGCGTCCATGCCAGTGCCACCGCGCGCCGCGCCTCGGATCATCTGCCGATCTGGGCGGTGCTGGAGCCCGAGTGATGCGCGAAAAGGAACTCCGCCTCGCGCTCGTCTGCTACGGCGGGATCAGCCTTGCCGTCTACATGCACGGCATCACCAAGGAGATCTGGCGGATCGCGCGCGCCAGCCGCGCCTATCATGCCAACGATGCGACCCCGGGCACGGGTAGCGAAAGCGTGTACCGCGCGCTGTTCGAAGAGATCGAGGCCGAAACCGGGCTCAAGCTGCGCGTGCTGGTCGACATCATCGCCGGTGCGAGCGCGGGCGGCATGAACGGCATCTTTCTCGGCCAGGCGATCAGCACCGGGCAAAGCCTCGAGCCGCTCACCCAGCTCTGGCTCGATTCGGCCGATATCGAGGCGCTGATCGATCCGCGCCAGAAACCGACACACCGCTTCACCAAGGTCTGGGCGCTGCCGCTCGCCTGGATGGCCGGGCGGCGCGACGGCGAGGATATCGAGCAGACCGTCGAACCCGGCGAACGCGAGGAAGTCCGCGCAAAGCTGTCGCATTTCATCCGCTCGCGCTGGTTCGAGCCGCCCTTTGGCGGAGAGCTGTTCACCGGCCTGATCCTCGATGCGCTCGCCGCGATGGCCGCGTCGCCGCGCGAACCGCGCCTGCTGCCCCCCGGCCAGCCGCTCGACCTGTTCGTCACCGTCACCGATTTCCGCGGGCACCCCGAGCGCCTGACGCTCCATTCGCCGGCCGAGGTGATGGAGACCGAGCACCGTGTGATCGTGCCGTTCAGCGACCATGGCCTTGCCGGCGAGACGCTCGCCGATCCCGCCGAGCTCGCCTTCGCCGGGCGCGCCACCTCGAGCTTCCCTGGCGCCTTCCCGCCTTTCATGGTCGGCGAGCTCGACCGCGTGCTCGAGGAACGCAAGCTGCGCTGGCCCGGGCGCGCCGCCTTTCTGAAACGGATCCTGCCGCGCCAATTCGCGGTCAACGCCGCGGACAGCGCGGTGCTGATCGACGGATCGGTGCTCAACAACGCGCCGTTCCAGCCGGCGATCGACGCGCTGCGCGAGCGGCCAGCGCGACGGCAGGTCGACCGGCGCTTCGTCTATATCGATCCCAACCCGCGCGGCGCCTTGGTGTTCGGGACCACACGCAGCACGTCGCCCGGTTTCTTCCAGACGATCATCGGCGCAGTCACCGAACTGCCGCGCGCGCAACCGATCCGCGACAATCTCGAACAGATCACTGCGCGCTCGCGCCAGATCGAGCGGATGCGCGCGATCATCGCCGGCATCCGCCCTGAGGTCGAGAAACAGGTCGAGGGTCTGTTCGGCTATACGCTGTTCCTCGATTCGCCGACCGCCTCGCGCCTCGCCACCTGGCGGCGGCGCGCGCAGACGGCGGCGGCGAAGAATGCCGGTTATGGCTATGCGGCGTACGGCCACCTCAAGATCAACGGCGTGGTCGAGGGGATCACCGATCTGCTCCACCATGCCGGCGGCGAGGGTGGCGGCCAGCGTTGGCGCGCGATCCGCGCGCAGGTCCTCGCCGCGGTCAGCGCGCGCGGGTTCGACGACATGCAGTCAAGCTTCGCGCGCGGGGCTAGCCCCGCGACGATCGGCTTCCTGCGCACCTTCGATCTCGGCTTCCGCCTCCGACGGCTGCGCCTCCTCGCCCGCCGTCTGACCGATTTGGAAGGGGATCAGCCCGAGGCCGAGATCGCCGGCGTGCGCGAGGCGATCTACGAAAGCCTTGCCGAATATCTCGAACGCAAGCGGACCGACCGCTACGGCGCGCTCAGCGAAGCGGTGCAGGCGCTGCGCGACGATGCCGGGCCGCTGCTCGACGCGCTCGGTGAAGCGCTCGACCTGCAAGCGCTCGATGTCCGCACCGAGGAGCGCCTGGCAGCCGCGTTCGCCGGGCTCAGCCGCGAGATCAAGCGGCCGCTGCTGCTGACCTATCTCGGCTTTCCCTATTTCGACGTCGCGACGCTCCCGCTCCTCCAGGGCGAAGGGCTCGACGAGTTCGACCCGATCAAGGTCGACCGCATCTGCCCCGACGATGCCACCAGCATCCGCAGCGGCGGCGCCGAGGCGAGTCTCAAGGGCATCCAGTTCAACAGCTTCGGCGCCTTCTTCAGCCGCGCCTACCGCGAGAACGACTATCTGTGGGGCCGGCTGCACGGCGCCGACCGGATGATCGACATCGTGCTCTCGGCGCTCGAACCGTCGATGACGCTCAAGCCCGGCCGCGCCGCGACGATCAAGCGCGCCGCCTTCCTCGCGATCCTCGACGAGGAAGCCGACAAACTGACCGCGATCCCCGGCCTGTTCGAGACGCTGCGCCGCGAGATCGGCTAGCACGCGAACGACGCGACAGGTTGGCAACCCACCGCATTGGCATTACCCTCTCGGCCATGCAGTTCCTAAAAATCCTCTTCTGGTGCCTGCTCGCGTTCATCGCGGCGGTCTTCACGCTCGGCAACTGGACCAGCGTGCCGATCAAATTGTGGGGCGGGATGGAAGCGTTGGTCAATCTGCCGCTGCTGCTGCTGCTGACCTTCCTCGCCGGGCTGGTGCCGACGCTGCTATGGCATTCGACGCTGCGCTGGCGGCTACGCAACCGGCTCGCCGCGGCCGAGCGTGCGCTGCACGATCTGCGCGTTACCGTCGCGCCGACGCCCGCCCCGACACTCCGGCCCGATCCCGTCGTGATCGACGCGCGCCCGGTCGATCCGGCATGAGCAACCGCATCTATGTCGCGCTCGACACGCCCGATCTCGCCGCGGCCAAAGCGATGGCGGGCAAGCTCCGCCACCATGTCGGCGGGATCAAGCTCGGGCTCGAATTCTTCATGGCGAACGGTCGTGCGGGCGTGCGCGAGCTGGCCGAGCTTGGCCTGCCGATCTTTCTCGACCTCAAGCTCCACGACATCCCGAACACCGTCGCCAAGGCGATCATGGCGCTGCGCGATCTCGAGCCGGCGATCCTGACGATCCATGCCGCCGGTGGTCGCGCGATGCTCGAGGATGCCAAGGCCGCCGCGCCGAGCGGCACCAAGGTCGTCGCGGTGACGACGCTGACGAGCCTCGACGGCACCGACCTGAAGTCGATCGGCTGCAGCGGCGACCCGCACGAGCAAGTGCTGCGCCTGACCGAACTCGCGCGCGATTCGGGCGTCGACGGGGTCGTCTGCTCGGGGGAGGAGGTCGCCGCGGCGCATGCGTTCTGGCCGAAGGGCTTCTTCGTCGTCCCCGGCGTACGGCTTGCCGATGGGGTAATCGGCGATCAGAAGCGCGTCGTCACCCCGCGCGCGGCGATCGACGCGGGCGCCTCGATCCTGGTGGTCGGCCGCCCGATCACGCAAGCCGAGGATCCCGACGCCGCCGCGCGGCAGATCGCCGGAACGCTCTGAGGATGCGAGTATGGCGCTGATCCGTCCGTTCGTGCCTGCGCGGGATTTCGCGACATCCTGCGCGTTCTACGAGGCGATCGGCTTCGTATCCGGCTATCGCGACGACGAGCTCGCGATTTTCGATTACGAAGGGGCCGGCATCCTTCTGCAGAACTATTACGTGAAAGAGTTCGCCGAGAATTGCATGCTGCAATTCTTCGTGCGCGATCTCGACACTTGGTGGCAGCGGACCGTCGACCTGGTCGAGCGGTTCGGCCTGCAACCCCCGCGCGCGCCGACGCTCCAACCCTGGGGTCTGCGCGTCGGCTTCCTGTTCGATCCCGCGGGTGTGCTGTGGCAGGTGTCGGAACCGCCCGAGACGCGCTAAGAGCCCGGGGACGCTCTTCGGAATGCGCGCGCAAGGAAGCCGATGACCACCACCGCCAAAATCTGTGGCCTGTCCACGCCCGAGACGCTCGACGCCGCGATCGACGGCGGTGCTAGCCATGTCGGTTTCGTCTTCTTCCCCCCCTCACCCCGCACGCTGTCGCGGGAGCGCGCGGCGCAGCTTGCGGCACGCGTGCCGGCGCATGTCCAGCGCGTCGGCGTGTTCGTCGATCCCGACGATGCGCTGCTCGAAAGCGCGATCGGCGCGGGGCATCTCGACGTGCTGCAGCTCCACAAGACCGCGCCTGCGCGCAGCGCCGCGATCAAGGCGCGCACCCGCCTGCCGATCTGGAGCGCGGTCGCGGTGCGCACGCGCGCCGATCTCGGCGAGGCGGCGAGCTATGGCGGCGTCGCCGACCGGATCCTGTACGACGCCAAGACCCCGCCCGGCGCCGCGCTCCCTGGCGGGATGGGCGTCCGCTTCGACTGGAGCCTGCTCGAGGGCTTCCGCCACCCGCTGCCGTGGCTGCTGTCGGGCGGGCTCGATCCGGTCAATCTGCGCGAGGCGGTGACGATAACCGGCGCGACGCTGGTTGATGTCTCGTCGGGCGTCGAGAGCGCGCCGGGGATCAAAGACGTGACCAAGATCCGCGCGTTCCTGGGGGCAGTGCACGAGCTTTGATCCCGCGCGCTCAAGGGGTGCACGCGAAGCCGCGAAGCTGCGAAGAAGTTTTGTTCGCGCAGAGGCGCAGAGGTGTCGCGCTTGCTGCGCAGCGGTGCTCTTGCAACCGGGTCGCTGAGATCAGCGATGCGGTGACATGCGACGGCGCCGGCCCTGCACACACTCTGCGCCTCTGCGCCTCTGCGCCTCTGCGCGAACAAACCTTCTTGCTGACGACTTCGCACCCGGCTCGACACACCCGCACCAGATGCTAAACGGCACGGCATGAACGCCCCCAACTCCTTCCGCACCCAGCCCCCCGCGCTGGCGAACAGCCTGCGCCAGCAACCGGACTCGCGCGGGCATTTCGGCGACTTCGGCGGCCGCTATGTCGCCGAGACGCTGATGCCGCTCGTGCTCGAGCTCGATACCGCGTACCGCGCCGCCAAGGCCGATCCGGCCTTCAAGGCGCAGTTCGACGATCTGCTCGAACATTATGTCGGCCGCCCGAGCCCGCTGTATTACGCCGAGCGCCTCACCGACGCTTTGCGCGAGTCCGCGCCCGAAGGCAAAGGCGCGCAAGTGTGGTTCAAGCGCGACGAACTCAATCACACCGGCGCGCACAAGATCAACAATTGCATCGGGCAGATCCTTCTCGCGATGCGGATGGGCAAGACCCGGATCATCGCCGAGACCGGCGCCGGCCAGCACGGCGTCGCCACCGCGACCGTCTGCGCACGCTTCGGCCTGCCGTGCGTGATCTACATGGGCGCCAAGGACATCGAGCGGCAGGCGCCCAACGTGTTCCGCATGAAGCTGCTCGGCGCCGAGGTCCGCCCGGTGACGAGCGGGTCGCATTCGCTCAAGGACGCGATGAACGAGGGGATGCGCGACTGGGTCGCCAACGTCCACGACACTTTCTACATCATCGGCACCGCCGCCGGCCCGCACCCCTATCCGGAAATGGTCCGCGATTTTCAGAGCGTGATCGGCATCGAGGCGCGTGCGCAGATGCTCTCGCGCATCAACCGCCTGCCCGACCTGCTCGTCGCGGCGATCGGCGGCGGGTCGAACGCGATCGGGCTGTTCCATCCGTTCCTCGACGATGGCGACGTGATGATGCTCGGCGTCGAGGCGGCGGGTCGCGGGCTCGACAAGGAGCATGCGGCGTCGCTCGCCGGCGGCGCGCCGGGCATCCTGCACGGCAACAAGACCTATCTGCTGCAGGACGAAGACGGCCAGATCACCGAGGCGCATTCGATCTCGGCCGGGCTCGATTATCCCGGCATCGGGCCGGAGCATTCGTGGCTGCACTCGATCGGCCGGGTCGAATATACGTCGATCACCGATACCGAGGCGCTCGACGCGTTCCAGTTGCTGTGCCGGACCGAGGGTATCATCCCTGCGCTCGAACCGTCGCACGCGATCGCAGCCGTGGCAAAGCGCGCGCGAGAGATGGACCGCGACCAGATCATCCTCGCCAATCTGTGCGGGCGCGGCGACAAGGACATCTTCACCGTCGCCGAAGCGCTGGGGGTGGCGATATAGGCAATAAAAGCCCTCTCCCCTTCAGGGGAGAGGGTTGGGAGAGGGGAAGTTGGGTGCGCGACGCACGATTGACCGCTCACGCAAAGACGATGCGTCGGGCCCCCTCCGAACCTGAACAGCGACTCTGGCTCGCGCTGCGGGCGAAGCGGTTCGAGAACGTTAAATTCCGCCGCCAGAAGGTCATCGGTCGTTATATCGCCGACTTCGCAGCCCGCGACCCGATGCTGGTGATCGAACTGGACGGCGACACCCATGCCGGACAAGAAGCATATGACAAAGCCAGAACCCATTTTCTCGAAGAACAAGGTTACCGCGTGATCCGTTTCTCGAACACAGATGTCATGGCGAATCTCGAAGGCGTTTTGCTGACCATTGCCAGCGTCATCGCGACTTCCCCTCTCCCAACCCTCTCCCCTGAAGGGGAGAGGGCTAAGTGACCCGTCTCGCCGCCGCCTTCGCCAAGGGCCACCCCGCGCTCGTCGCGTTCGTCACCGCAGGGGACGGCCCGACCGCCGCCATCCTCGACGCGCTCGTCGAGGGCGGCGCCGACGTGATCGAGCTCGGCATGCCGTTCACCGATCCGATGGCCGATGGCCCCGCGATCCAGGCCGCCAACATCCGCAGCCTGGCGGCCGGCACGCGCACCGCCGACATTCTCGCGATCGCCAAGAGCTTCCGCGCGCGCCATCCGGAGACGCCGCTCGTGCTAATGGGCTATGCCAACCCGATGACGATCCGCGGCGGCGACTGGTTCGCCAACGCCGCGCACGATGCCGGCGTAGACGGCGTGATCTGCGTCGACATCCCGCCCGAGGAAGACCCCGAGCTCGGCCCGGCGCTGCGCGAGAAAGGCATCGCGCCGATCCGCCTCGCCACCCCCACGACGGACGCGGCGCGCCTGCCGACGGTGCTCGATGGCGCGAACGGGTTCCTGTATTACGTGTCGGTCGCCGGCATCACGGGCTTGCAACAGGCCGCGCAGACCTCGATCGACGAAGCCGTGAAGCGCCTCAAGGCCCACACCGACCTCCCCGTTGCGGTCGGCTTTGGCGTTCGCACGCCCGACCAGGCCGCCGCGATCGCCAAGGTCGCCGATGGTGTCGTCGTCGGCTCGGCAATCGTCGAGCTCGTCGCGCAGCACGGCGCCGCGGCACCCGACGCCGTGCGTACCTATATCCAGTCCCTGTCGGCGGCGATCCATGCCGCCCGCGAAGGAGTTCCCGCATGAGCTGGCTCACCAGCGTGCGCAACGCGCTCGCCTATGTCGTCCCCGTCAAGAAGGAGACGCCCGACAATCTGTGGCACAAGTGCAAGGGCTGCGGGACGATGACGTTCCACAAGGAGCTCGAGGACAATCTCCACGTCTGCCCGCATTGCGACCATCACGATCGCATCGGACCGCTGCTGCGCTTCCAGTACGTGTTCGACGAGCACAGCTACACGATCGTGCCGCTCCCCAAGGTGCCCGACGATCCGCTCAAGTTCCGCGACACCAAGCGCTATGTCGATCGCATCAAGGCGGCGCGCGCGGCAACCTCGGAAGGCGATGCGCTGATCACGGCGCGCGGGACGATCGAGGGCCGCAAGGCGGTGATCGGCGTGCAGGACTTCGCCTTCATGGGCGGATCGATGGGGTTAGCGGTCGGCGAGGCGTTCGTCCGCGGCGTCGAGACCGCGATCCAGGAGAATTGCCCGTACATCATCTTCACCGCCGCTGGCGGCGCGCGGATGCAGGAGGGCATTCTCAGCCTGATGCAGATGCCGCGCGCGACTGTCGCGATCGCGATGCTGCATGATGCCGGACTGCCCTATATCGTCGTGCTGACCGACCCGACGACGGGCGGCGTGACCGCAAGCTACGCGATGCTCGGCGACGTGCAGATCGCCGAGCCGGGCGCGCTGATCGGCTTCGCCGGGCAGCGCGTGATCGAGCAGACGATCCGCGAGAAGCTGCCCGAGGGCTTCCAGCGCGCGGAATATCTGCTCGAGCACGGCATGATCGACATGGTCAAGCACCGCCGCGACCTCCGCGCGACGCTGGCGAACCTGATCGACTATCTCGGCGGCCAGCGCGAAGCGGCGTAATCACATCTCCCTCTCCCCTTCAGGGGAGAGGGCAGACGAGCGAAGCGAAGTCGGGAGAGG
>NZ_JH584241.1:2454945-2475675 GCF_000241485.1 Sphingomonas sp. PAMC 26605 | reverse complement strand
CAAAAATGGATAGCGCAATCTCCACCGACCCCGCCGTCCAGGCCCAGCTCGACCGCCTCTGGTCGCTCTCCCCCGGCGCCGACATCCTCGGCCTCGAACGCATCACCGCGCTGCTCGACCGGCTCGGCAATCCGCACCACCACCTGCCCCCGGTGATCCATGTCGCCGGCACCAACGGCAAGGGCTCGACCTGCGCGTTCCTGCGCTCGGCGATCGAGGCGTCGGGGCTGACCGCGCACGTCTATACCAGCCCGCACCTCGTCCGCTTCAACGAGCGCATCCGCATCGCCGGGAGCCTGATCACCGACGCCGCGCTCGCGGCATTGCTCGAGGAAGTGCTCGACCACGCTGCCGATCTCACCGCGAGCTTCTTCGAGGTCACCACCGCCGCCGCCTTCCTTGCTTTCTCCCGCACCCCGGCGGATGTCTGCATCATCGAAGTCGGTCTCGGCGGCCGGCTCGACGCGACCAACGTGCTGCCGAACCCGATCGTCACCGGGATCGCGCAACTCGGGATTGATCATCAGAGCTTCCTCGGCGACACGCTCGAGCAGATTGCGGGCGAGAAAGCCGGGATCGCCAAGCCCGGCGTGCCACTCCTCACGATGGCCTATTCCGAGCCGATCGCGGCGCGCGTCGCCATGGTAGCGCGCGCGGCCGGGACCGAGCCGCGGCCCTCTGGCGGCGACTGGCGCTTCGCCGTCGCATCCGACCGGCTTATCTACACCGACGAAAACGGCACGATCGAAACCCCGCTGCCGCGTATGGCCGGTCCGCACCAGCCCGAGAATTTCGCGCTGGCGATCGCGCTGCTCCGCCATCAGAACGCATTGCGGATACCGCCCGACGCCTATCGCATCGCCGCCGAGACGACGCACTGGCCCGCCCGGATGCAGCGCCTGCACCCCGGTCCGTTGCTCGATCTGCTTCCGGTCGGCAGCCAGCTCTGGCTCGACGGCGGGCACAACCCAGCTGCGGCGCGAGCGATCGCCGCCGCGCTCGATGCGATTGCGCGTCCCGGCATCGGCCGCAGCGAAGTGCACCTCGTGCTCGGCATGCTCGCGAACAAGGATCCGGTCGGATTGCTCGCGCCGTTCGCGGAACTGGCGACGACGCTTCATGCCGTCCCCGTTCCGGACCACGCGCACCATGCCCCTGCCGCCCTCGCCAGGGTCGCCCACGACCTCGGGATTGCCGCGCATACCAGCGCGGATGTCCCCGGCGCGCTGCGCGATATCACGACGATCGCCGATCCGGCCGAGCCGCCGATCGTCCTGGTCCTCGGCTCGCTCTACCTCGCGGGCGCGGTGCTTTCGGCCAATCACGAACCGCCCGACTGACGCCCCGAACGGCCCAGTTTTATTGCGATTGACTTGCAATAGCGGATACCCGAGGATGCTCGCAGCAACGGAGCATCCCGCATGAGTCTCAGTCCCGCCCCCTCGCCGACCCCCGCGCAGCGCCCCTCGGCGCTCGCCGCCACGCTTCCCTATGCCATGCCGCACGATCCCAATGCGCGGCTGCTGTTGTTCGCCTTCCGCCGGCTCGGCGCGCACGGGCTCAACGATGCGCATGCCGCGCAGGTGATGCTCGAGGCATTTGGCGAGAGCTTCTGCCGACCGCTCTTGCTGCTGCGCACGATGATGGCCGATCTCGCGCGCAGCGCCACCTGCCCGATCGCGATCGCACCGTGCTGCTGCATGCGAATGACGGGCGCGGAAGCGACGGTGCTGACGATCGTCGCTCGCGCCGAGACCGCGCCCGAGGCGGCACGGCTGCTGCTCGGCGACCTGATCGGGGTGCGCCGCCCCGACGGCGTGCTCGCGAGCATCACCGCGCTGACGCAAGCCTTCGCCGATGCCGGGCGGCCGGTGACGGCGTAGCGAGCCGGTCGCAACCCGTCAGATCAGGCGCGCTCGCCGGTGCCCCCCGGCTCCCGCGCCGGCGCCATCCGCGCCGAACGCCACCATTCGAGCAGCACGAAGGCGATCGCGAGCCCCCCCAGGGCGGCGACCTCTCGAAACACCGCGGCGTAGCCGATCTGGTCGATCAGCTCGCCGGCGAAACCCTTACCGAGCGATCCGATCAGGAAGGTGAGCGACGACAGCAAGGCATATTGCACCGCCGAATATTTCTTGCTGACGATCCCCGAGACATAGGCGACGAACGCCGCCCCGGCGATCCCGGTCGAGACGTTCTCATACGCGATCGTCAGCAACAGCCGCGCCATCCGCACATCGCCGCCGAGCGTCTGCGCCAGCAGATCGAGCCGCAGCGTGTGCAGCACCAGGTCGATATACGGCGCGCCGTCGGCGAGGTCGGCATACAGGAAGTTGCCGAAGATCGGCAGCACCGCGCCGATCAGCACCGTCGGAAAGCGCCCGATCCGCAGGAACAGATAGCCGCCGATGCTGACCCCGGCGATCGACATGACGATGCCGAAGATCTTCGACGCGAACGCCACCTCGTCCTTCGTGTAATGCATGTAGTCGAGGTAGAAGGGGTAAGCGAACGACGCCCAGACATTGTAGCACAAGGCGTAGGTGAGGATCAGCCCGATCACCACCAGCACGCCCCACCCCATCCGCTCGGTCAGATCGGCGAGCGGGGCGATCAGCGCACGGTACAAGTGGTTGGCGGTCGTCCGGATCGGCGACGTGCGCGGATCGACCTGCGTCTGGACATGCCGCCCGCGCGTCTTCAGCCAGTTGAGCACCGCCGCGACGATCAGCGGGACGATCACCGTCGCCAGCACGATCAACGGGCCATGATATTTCAGGAAATCGCCCGCCGAGGGCCGCTTGGCGCCCGGTGGCAGATCGACCAGCATGCTCGTCATGAAGCGTGCGATCGACACGATCGCCCAGATCCAGCTCGATCCCACCACGATCAGCGCGATCGCGCGCGTGCGCGGCGCGATCTCGCCGGGTTGGTCGAGCAGATCGGCAGCGCTGTCGGGCGCGCGTTCGGTATCGGGCGCGGCGAGCGTTACGAGCAGCAGCACGCCGACCAAGCCGGCCATCAGCAGATAGACCGCCGGCCACGACATTCGCGCCGCCAGAAACAAAGCGAACGCGCCGCCGACGATGCTCGCGGTGCGATAGCCCAATTGATAGATCGCCGAGAGCAGTTCGACCGGGGTGCGCTCGTCGGCGACGTCGATCCGCCACGCGTCGATCGCCACGTCCTGCGTCGCCGATCCGATCGAGGCGACGAACGCGAACAACGCGAAGCGCGCGATATGGACGGTCGGATCGGTCAGCACCAGCCCGACCAGCCCGAGGATGATCAATCCCTGGCACAGCACGATCCAGCTCTTGCGCCGCCCGATCCGCCCGAGCAGCGGCGGCCGCGTGCGGTCGACCAGCGGTGACCACAGAAATTTGAAGGCGTAGGTCAGGCCGACCCAGGACAGCACGCCGATCGTCGCGAGATTGACCTTCACCTCGCCGAGCCACGCCGTCAGCGTGCCGATCAGCAGCGCGAACGGCAGGCCAGACGAGAAGGCGAAGGCCAGCATCGATGCCGCTTTGCGCGTCTGCAATGCGATCTTGAGCAGCCGCCAGCCCTTGGGCTTGATCGGTGGTGCCACGGTCTCGTGGCGTGTCGTATCGGTCACTCTATCCCCTTCGCGCCGTGGCACCGCCACGCCGGAACAGACTAGCGTGTAATCGCGCGAGGGGAAGCGCGACGACCGTCGTCGCGGCGCAAATGCAGTGCCCGGGCAGCGCGACGCGATCACTCGGTGCCGAGGAACAGGCTGAAACCGCTCGGCAAACGCTTCGGCTTCTTGCCCTCGAGCACCGCCTCGATCGCGGAGATGGCGGCGAGCAAGTCGCGCTGCGCATAGGGCTTGGCGAGGCACCCCGCCGCGACTTGGCGCCCGCCCTCGGGGCACGATCCGGTCACAAACAGGACCGGCACGCCCGCCCCGTGTGCGGCACGCGCGACATCGAGCCCGCTGCCGTCCGCGAGGCTGATGTCGACCAGCACAAGGTCGATCTCGTGGTCGCTGCCGATCACGGTCAGCGCGTCGGCGACGCGATCGACCGTCGCGACCACCGCATATTCGGCATCGCGCAGGAAATGCTCGGTGTCGAACGCCACCAGCGGCTCGTCCTCGACGAGCAAGAGGTTGGAAATCCGCCGCTTCTTCTTCGCGAAAAGCATCGCAGGAAATACCTGTCTTTGTCTGTGTCTGCCAGAATGGCAGCGCGCGCACCGCCCTCGTTACGCACTCGCGCCTTAACGCGCGGCTACGAGAAGCGGCACTTTTTATTTTCTCCGCACAACACGGCGGAAATTGGGTATCAGGGCCGCGTGTCCAAGCCCCCTGCCCCAAAAGACCGCTCGAACGAGCCCCCGCGACCTTCGACGCGACCCAAAGACGACCAGAGGATCGCCAAGCTGCTCGCGCGCGCCGGCGTCGCCTCGCGACGTGAAGTCGAGCGCATGATCGCCGAGGGCCGCGTCGCGCTCGACGGCGTCGTGCTCGATACGCCCGCGACGATCCTGACCTCGCTCACCGGCGTGACGGTCGACGGCGAACCCGTCGCCGCTCCCGCCGCCGCGCGGCTGTTCCTCTATCACAAGCCGCCCGGCCTGCTCGTCACCGAGCGCGACCCCGCCGGGCGCAAGACGATCTACGACCAATTGCCCGATGATCTGCCGCGGCTCGTGCCCGTCGGCCGGCTCGATCTCAACACCGAGGGCTTGCTCCTCATGACCACCGACGGCGAATTGAAGCGCCAGCTCGAGCTTCCCGCGACGGGCGTGGAGCGCGCCTATCGCGCGCGCGCCTATGGCCCGATCACGCAGGAACAGCTCGAGGAGCTGATCCACGGGGTCGAGATCGAGGGCGTGCGCTACGGCTCGATCAATGCCAATCTCGAGCGCCGCACCGGCGCCAACGTCTGGATCGAAATGATCCTGACCGAGGGCAAGAACCGCGAAGTGCGCCGTGTACTCGAATACCTCGGGCTCAAGGTCTCGCGGCTGATCCGCACGCGCTACGGCCCGTTCCTGCTCGGCGATCTCGCGGTCGGCGAGATCGGCGAGGTCAAGCAGCACGACGTCGTCAGCTTCCGCAAGGATCCGACGCGCAAGGGCGGCGGCGAGGCCCCCAAGCTGGTCGAGAAGCCGCGCACAGAGCGGCGCGGGCCGCAGCAGATCCCGTCCGCCCCGAAGGCCCCGACGCCCAAGCCACAGCCCGCGCGCCGGATCACCAAGACCTCGGCGAACCGCGCCGACAAGGCGGCCTTTGCCGAGCCGACGCGCCAGGCGCAGCCCGGCCGCGATCCGGTCGTGCTGACCAAGGCGACCAAGGTGAAGCGTTTCTACGACGCCAAGCCCAAGGCCAGCACCGAAGCGCCCGCGCCGCGCGCGATCGCACCGGGCCAGCGGCCCAAGGTGTTCAGCCCCGAGCTCGGTCGCAACGTCCGCGCCAAACCGGGCCGCACCGCGACGCCGACCGAAACCGCCGAGCGCGCACCGGCGAAATCGACGCCGCGCACTGCGGGCAAGGCGCGTGCGGCGCCGTCCAAGCCGGCGCGCGTGAAGATCCACAAGAGCCGGACCAGGAAGTAAGATGCGCATCATTGCCGGAAAATGGCGCGGCCGCCCGTTGGTCGCGCCCAAGGGCGAAGCGACTCGCCCGACTGCCGACCGGGTGCGCGAAGCATTGTTCTCGATGCTCGCGAGCCGGGTCGGGAGCTTCGAGGAATTGGCGGTCGCCGATTTCTTCGCAGGGTCGGGCGCGCTCGGGATCGAGGCGCTGTCGCGCGGCGCCGCGTCGTGCATCTTCGTCGAGCAGGACAAGCCGGCGCTCGACGCGCTGCGCGTCAATCTGACCAAATTGGGCGGCGCGAAGGAGATCGGCGCCGATGTCCGCGCGCAATCGGTGCTGGCGCTGGGGCATGCCGCCAAGCCGCTCGACCTGATCGTGATGGACCCGCCCTATGACAGCGGCGCCGGCGCGGTCGCGCTCGACAAGCTCAATCGGCTGGGGTGGATCGGCGAGGCGACGTGGATCAGCATCGAGACCGCCAAGCCCGAGCTGGTCGAGGTGGCGGGGTTCGTCGAGGATGTGTCGCGCGTCCACGGCAAGGCGCGGATCACGCTGCTGCGGCGGGCCTAACGCCCTTCACGCACGCCCGTCATCCCCGCGAAAGCGGGGACCCCGCTGTCTGGCCCCGCGCGAGAAGAAGAAGCGGGATCCCCGCTTTCGCGGGGATTACGGTTAGAGATTGGGCGGCGAACTTCGGACGAAGTAGCGGCTTCCCGCTATAGCGCAGCCCCCCCAATCAAACGTGGTGCGACAGCCCGAACAGCGTCAGCATCAGCCAGTACAGCCCGCCCGACAGCGCCATCGCCGCGGGCAGCGTCAGCACCCAGGCCAGCGCCATGTTGCGGATCGTCGAGATCTGCAGCCCCGCGCCATTCGCCACCGAAGCGCCCGCGACGCCGCTCGTCAGGATGTGCGTCGTCGACACCGGCACCGCGATATAGTCGGCCCCGGCGATCGTCGCCGCCGCCACGATCTCCGCCGCCGCGCCCATGCCGTAGGTCAGATGCGTCTTGCCGATCCGCTCGCCGACGGTGACGACGATCCGCTTCCAGCCGATCATCGTGCCGAGCCCCAAAGCGATCGCGACGATGATCTTCACCCAATACGGAATATAGCGCGTGCCATGCTCCAGATTGGTCGCATAGCTGTTGATCGCCTTGAGCTCGGCCGGCTGGAAGGTCTTTGCCGCCTTATCCTTGTCCTTGACCGCAAGCTTGATCGTGTCGAGCGCGAGATACATGTCGTTGCGCAGGTTCGGCGTGGCGGCCGCCGGTACCTTCTGCAGCGTTCCATAGCCCTGGATCCGCTGGCTGACGTCGCGTGACAGCGTGTCGATCGCGCCGAACACCTGCGGCGAGGCGACTTCGCGCGCGCGCAGCGCCTTGGTCAGCGTCGTCCGCGCATCCTCGACCGAGCCGCCGGTCGACCCTGCCGCATGCGCGCGGAACGCGCCCGCCGCCTGGTTGGCGGTCTGGACGAAAGCGGGCATCGCGCTCTCGGGCATCGTTCGGTTGAGCGCATAGGCAGTCGGGGCGCAGCCGATCAGGATCAGCATGATGAGGCCCATGCCCTTCTGTCCGTCATTGCTGCCGTGGAAGAAGCTCACCGCGGTGCAGGTCCCGATCAGCAGCGCGCGGATCCCCGGCGGCGGCGGCGTCTCGCCCTCGGGCTCGGAATAGAGCTTGGGGTTCTTGATCACGCGCTTCATCAGCCAAAGCAAAGCGAGCGCACCGAAAAACCCCATCAGCGGGCTGAAGAACAGCCCCTTGAACACGTTCAACGCCTGCGACCAATCGACCCCCGAAGTGCCGTCAGTTCCCGAGGCGATCAGCTGGTTGGCGAAACCGACGCCGAGCACCGAGCCGATCAGCGCGTGGCTCGACGAATTGGGCAGCCCGACATACCAGGTGCCGAGGTTCCACAGCACCGCTGCGAACAGCAACGCGAAGATCATCGCGAAGCCGGCATTGCTGCCGACGTGCAGGATCAGATCGACCGGCAGCAGCGTAACGATCGTATAGGCGACCGCGCCGCTCGACAGCAGCACACCGAGCAGATTGCAGCACCCCGACCAGATCACCGCGACCGGGGCGGGGAGCGAATGCGTGTAGATGACGGTCGCGACCGCGTTGGCGGTATCGTGGAAGCCGTTGACGAATTCGAAGCCGAGCGCGATCAACAAGGCAAGCGCAAGAAACGCAAACGTGCCGAGCGCAAGTCCCTCGCCGACGTTCGCGGTATCGGTGAAGATGCTGTAGCCGGCATAGGCCAGCCCGGCGATGAGCACCCCGAAGAACAGCCAGCTCCCCGCAGGATGCAGTTTATGATCGAGCCGTGGCCCATGCGATGCGTCCGTCGCCGAGTCGGGGGACGCGTTTAAGGTGGTAGCCATGCCGTTTAGGGCCTTCGCTGGGTTCTGTTACGGTATGATGACATGACGATTCTTGCGCGAGCCGATAGCGCGCCGCTGTCGCGAACGCCATTGTCAAAGAAAGCGTCGCAATTCAAGCGCGACGTCGCGAGCCGCGTCGCCACGATCATTGCCAATTGAGCGCTGGGCTCGGTCGGGACTCTCGATCTGGGCGATCATCGCGGCGGCGTATCGACCCTTGGAAATGCAAGACACAGCGCGCACGAACCGATTTGCGTGCGACCGCGAGCGCCTCTACAGCGGAACCACGCCACCGGGGGGAGCGCAGGAGAGACGTGGGTGGGCAAGGCTTTGATTGCTGAGGCGCAGGGCGATATCGCTCCACCATCGTCGCCCGTCGTCGTCGCCCATCCCGTCTTGGTCTCGCCTGCTCCGCCGCGCCTGCGGATCCTGACTTGTCTCTACAGCTTTGCGCCCGGCGGGGTTGAACGCGTCGCGGCACGGCTGCACCTTGCCTGGGCGGCGCTTGGCGCCGATGCGCAGATCGTGCTCGCCGATGCGCGGGTTGCCCCACCCCAGCCCTTGCTGCAGGTCCGCCAGATCGGGCCAAGCGCGGCGCGTGGGCGCGCCGCCGGGTTCTTCGCGCTCGCGCGCGGGGTCCCCGCGCTGATCGTCGCGCAGCGCCCCGACGTGCTGTTCTGCGCGGGCAACACCTATACCGCGCTCGCAGTCGTGCTGCGGCTGATGCTCGGGCGGCGCTGCCCGCCGCTCATCGCCAAGATCAGCAACTGCCTGCTGAGACCCGACATGGCGCCACCGCTGCGGCTGCTCTATCGCCGCTGGCTGTGGCTGCAGGGCCGCCATATCGATCATTTCGTCGCGATGGCGCCGGCGATGCGCGCCGAGATCTCCCTGCAGATGCGCGTCCCGCTCGACCGGATCAGCGTCATCGCCGATCCGGCGCTGTCCACCGACGATCTCGCGCGGCTTGCCGCCGCGCGCGACAGCGCGCGGCGCGATCACCCCGGCCGCGCCTATCTCGCGGTCGGCAGGCTGGTGCCACAGAAGAATTTCGCGCTGCTGCTCGATGCCTTCGCGCGCATCGCCGGCCCGGACGACACGCTGACGATCCTCGGCGAAGGCGCCGAGCGGACGCGGCTCGAGCGGCGCGCGGCGGCGCTCGGCATCGCGCGGGCGGTGCGCCTGCCCGGCCATACCGACCCGCTCGAACCGTGGCTGGCGCGGGCCGACGTGTTCGTGCTGTCGTCGAGCTATGAGGGCGTCCCCGCGGTGCTGATCGAAGCGCTCGCCGCCGGGCTGCCGATCGTCGCGACCGATTGCTGCGTCAGCATGCGCGACCTGCTCGGCCAGGGTGCCTTCGGGAGCATCGTGCAAACCGGGGACGCGGCTGCGCTCGGACAGGCGATGGCGACGATCGCGTGCGACGATCCCAAGCGCGTCGCCGATCGGCGGGCGGCTGCGGCGTCGTTTACGATCGACCGAGCCGCGGGCGCCTATCTCGAGGTAATGCGCACGCTCGTCGCGGCGCGCGACACGCGCGTTGCGACACCGGCGCTCGAGCCGATCGCAATGCCGGCGCTCGCCGTCGAGTAACCGAAGCGCTTGCCCGCGCGGCCGCCGTTCCCTACCTGTTCACCGATGAGTCTCCCCGCCCCCTCGCCCCAGGATCCGCCCTATCTGCGCGGCCTCAATGAACCCCAGCGCGAGGCGGTGCTCACGACCGAGGGGCCTGTCCTCGTCCTTGCGGGCGCCGGCACCGGCAAGACTGCCGCGCTCACTGCGCGGCTTGCGCATCTGCTCAATACGCGCAAGGCCTGGCCGAGCGAGATTCTCAGCGTCACCTTCACCAACAAGGCGGCGCGCGAGATGCGGCACCGCGTCGGAATGCTGGTCGGCGACGTGGTCGAGGGGATGCCGTGGCTCGGCACCTTCCACGCGATCGGCGCGAAGATGCTGCGTCGTCATGCCGAACTGGTCGGGCTGCAGAGCAATTTCACGATCCTCGACACCGACGATCAGCTCCGCCTGCTCAAGCAGCTCATCCAGGCCGCAGATCTCGACGAGAAGCGTTGGCCGGCGCGCCAGCTCGCCGGGCTGATCGACGGGTGGAAGAACAAGGGCCTCGTCCCCGCGCAGATCGATGCCGGCGAGAGCGAGCTCTACGCCAACGGTCGCGGGCAGGAACTCTACGCCGCCTATCGGGCACGCCTCGTAGCGCTCAACGCCTGTGATTTCGGCGACCTGCTGCTCCACATGCTCGTCATCCTGCAGCGCGACCGCGATGTGCTCGCCGACTATCAGCGCCGCTTCAAATACATCATGGTCGACGAGTATCAGGACACCAACAGCGTCCAGTATCTGTGGCTCCGGCTGCTCGCGCAGGAGCGCAAGAACATCGCCTGTGTCGGCGACGACGACCAGTCGATCTATTCGTGGCGCGGCGCGCAGGTGGAGAACATCCTGAAGTTCGAGAAGGATTTCCCGGGCGCGAAGATCATCCGGCTCGAGCAGAATTACCGCAGCACGCCGCACATCCTCGGCGCCGCCTCGGGCGTCATCGCCAACAATAGCGGCCGCCTCGGCAAGCAGCTCTGGACCGAGCTCGACGCGGGCGAGAAGGTCAAGGTGCTCGGCGTGTGGGACGGCCCCGAGGAAGCGCGCCGCGTCGGCGAGGAAATCGACAGCTGCCAGCGCGCCGGCAAGTCGCTCGACGACATCGCCATCCTCGTCCGCGCACAGCACCAGACGCGCGAGTTCGAGGACCGCTTCATCGCGACCGGCATCAACTACCGCATCGTCGGGGGCTTCCGTTTCTACGAACGCGCCGAAATCCGCGACGCGCTCGCCTATCTGCGCGTCGTCGCGCAGCCGGCGGACGACCTCGCCTTCGACCGCATCGTCAACGTGCCGAAACGCGGCCTCGGCGACAAGGCGGTCGCCAAGATCCACCAGCTCGCGCGCGCGCAGAACGCCCCGCTCGTTACCGCCGCGGCACGGTTGCTCGACACTGACGAGCTGAGCGGCGCGGCGCGCAAATCGCTCGGCAATCTCGTGATCGACATGGCGCGGTGGCGCGCGCAGGTCACCGAGCTGCCGCACGGCGAGCTCGCCCGCATCATCCTCGAGGAGAGCGGCTATACCGCCGCGCTCCAAGCCGAGAAATCGGTCGAAGCCGCGGGGCGTCTGGAAAACCTCACCGAACTCGTCCGCGCGATGGAGGAGTATGAGACGCTCGGCGCCTTCCTCGAGCATGTCTCGCTGGTGATGGACAATGAGGCCGCCGCCGAGGAGCCCAAGGTCACGATCATGACGATCCACGCCGCCAAGGGCCTTGAATATGACACGGTGTTCCTGGTCGGCTGGGAGGAAGGCTTGTTCCCCTCGCAGCGCTCGCTCGACGAGGGTGGCACCAAGAGCCTCGAGGAGGAACGCCGGCTCGCCTATGTCGCGATCACCCGCGCCAGGCGTCGCGCGATCATCCTCCACGCCGCCAACCGCCGCATCTACGGCCAATGGACGAGCAGCATCCCAAGCCGCTTCGTCGGCGAACTCCCGCCCGAGCATATCGAGGCGGAATCGAGCATGGCGGGTGGCGAGAGCCTGTGGCGCGCCAATTGGTCCGAACGCGCCGACCCCTTCGCCGACGTCGCGCGTGGGACCGGCCGCGGCCCGGGTTGGCAGCGCGCGGCGGGGGTCGATGTGGCGAAGCCCGGCGGCGGCTATACGAGCCGAACTTTCTCGCGCGAGCCGTCCCGCGTGCAGGAGTCGCGAGCGTCGGCGGTGAGTCTTGGCAACAAGGGCCGCGCGGACGTGGCGGTCGGGATGCGCGTGTTCCACCAGAAGTTCGGCTATGGCGCGATCGCCGAGATCGAGGGCAACAAGCTCGAAATCGATTTCGAGAGCGCGGGGCGGAAACGGGTGATGGATAGCTTTGTTACGGTCGAGGCGTAGGATCTAGCCCCACGCGTCGCCCCGGCGAAGGCCGGGGCCTCCGGATCGGGCGCGCGACGTTGGGACGTGGGGGCCGGCCGATGAAGACCGCGCGCTATTTCGAGGAGCAAGTTCTCCGCAAGCGCCCCTACCTGCGTCGCGAGTGGATTATGGACACCCTCGCCGACCCGGTCGACCGCAAGGTGCAGCCCGATGGCCGCATCCGGCTGTAGCGGCGAATAGTGGACGACACCGGCAAAACCTATATCCTGCGGATCGTGACGCTCGAAGACGGCGAAACCATCCACAACGCCTTCTTCGACCGCACCTATCGCGAGGTTGAGTGATGAAGCTGCATTATTATCCGGCGACCGACAGCCTCTACATCGAACTGCGCGATGCGCCGGGCGCGGAAACGCGCGAGGTAGCGGATGGGGTCAATATAGATCTTGATACGGAGGGCTATCTTATCGGGATTGACATCGACAACGCTTCAATCAAGCTTGATCTATCTACGCTTGAAACAACAGCTCTGCCGACAGTAGACCTAAAGGTAGCCTGACTTTTTTTGTATCATGGTTTCAGATAGGCAGATCAGTCACGCGACTCGCCTCGGTTGGCTGCAGGGGGGAGATGTAACGATGGAAGTAAGTGGTATTTATAGGCAACTTGGAGCGCTTCTATCGATCGTTCCTGACCTACGATCTGTCGATGAAACGATGCAAATTCCTACGACGACAATCGATTGGCTAGCGAAGGCGTCAGCGCTCGTGGAGGCGATGCCAGGCGTCTCCCTCGATAGCATGCATTTGCAGGCTGCTATAGACAATTTGATACAATTCAAAGGTCGTGCACCTTACCCTACACAGATACGCATGGTCCTTTCTCGAGTTTTGGCCAGGGCGGAGCTACTATCGCCCGCCTCGACAAGAGGCGCCTTTGTGACAGCAGGAGATAGCTTCGACGCGCTTGCTGCCGTCAGCAAGATTTTATCATCTGCAACGTCGTCTATTTTAATTGTAGATCCATATATGGATGATCGCGTGCTCAGTGACTTTGCGGTTTTGGCTGCCGAAAAAATCCAACTATCGTTTTTGACTGACGAAGCGACCGTCAAGCCAAGCTTCGCGCCAGCGCTGAAGCGGTGGAATGATCAGTATGGCACCCAGCGCCCTGCTCAGGCTCGGCTAGCTGCGTCAAAAACGTTGCACGATAGGCTAATTTTCATCGATAGCGGGCAGGCGTGGATTCTCACCCAATCTTTGAAAGATTTTGCGGCGCGCTCACCAGCGACTATACAGCAAGCTGATGCAGAGCTTAGTCAGCTCAAATTCGATTCATATAGCTCTATTTGGACGGCCAGCGTCCCGGTGACGATGTAATCTTTAAACCGCCACCTCGTCCACATCAATCACCCCACCCCGCGCCCGCACCACCGCCAGATCATGCGCCGCCTACATCCGCATCAGCGTATCGGCGCTCAGCCCGAACGCCTTTCGAACCGGATCGCCATTTCGGCCGACAGCCCGGCGCGGGCGCCAAGCAGATTGCTCATCGCCCGCGGTGTCACGCGTAGCTTGGCGGCGACATCGGTCACCGAGAGGTCATGCGGGTCGATGACCTCGACGCGGAGCCACGCCCCGGGATGGATCGCAAAACGGGAATGCAGCTTGATCGCCATCAGCTCATCCTATCTGCCTCGCCGCCATCCCCGCACCCGCCCGCTCCGGACTCGCCTTCACGACCGCCCGATGAAACGGCCCGATCACCACCATATATGACTGCGCCAGCGCATGATGGCCCTACGCCACGATCACTACCAGCCTCCCCCTCTGGTGCCATCACCCCGCGCGGGGCATACCGCCCGCTATGCTGTTCCTCACGCTCAAAGCCCTCATCTCGGGCATCCTCATCGCGATCGCCTCGACGCTCGCCAAGCGCTACCCCGGCTTCGGCGCGCTGATCGCGTCGCTGCCGCTGGTGTCGGTGCTCGGGATGATCTGGCTGTGGGGCGAAAAGCCCGATGCGCCCAACATGGCGGCGCATGTCGGGGCTACCTTCTGGTTCATCCTGCCGTCGCTGCCGATGTTCCTGGTGATCCCCGCGCTGTTGCGCGCAGGTGTCGGCTTCTGGCCGGCGCTCGGTCTCGGCTGCGCGCTGACGATCGCGCTGTATTGGGGGTTGCTCGCGCTCGCGCCCCGGCTCGGCATTCTGTTGTAGTCCGCCGCCAAGCTGTACCTAAGCCGACCAACGCGTTCAGCAACCATCGCTGCGGTGGCGCGTAATGATCAGGTCTCGCCCGATCACCGGGCCGAAAGGACAGTCTTATGAAACTCACACATCTGATCGCCGCCGGGCTGATGATTGCCGGCCTCGGGGTTTCTTCGACCGCCGCGACCGCGCAGGACTATCGCGGTGACCGCGGATACGATCAGCGCGGCGACCGCGGCTATGATCATCGTGGCGACCGCGGTGACCGCAACTGGCGCGATCACGGTCGCGGGCGTGGCTATGGCTGGAACAACCATCGTCGTTGCCACACCGAATGGCGCTATCATCGTCGTGTGACGGTCTGCCGCTGAGCATCGGTCCGGGGGAGTCGCGGCGCGCGCGGCTCCCCTTGGCGCATTTGCCGCACACGCGGCGAATGTCATCTGGACGTCACAAACTCTTCACGCCATGACGGGTAGCGGTCCACCAGGGCCCTCCATCAGGCGACGATCGGGAAAATCGTCTTCGCAATCAGGCGTATCCCGTGTCAATTCCAACCACTTCCCGCTTTGCGCTACCCGCGCCCATCGCGCTCGATCCGCGACGCGAGACCGGGCTCATCCCCGGAAGCTGGATGCTGACGGGCCTGGCGATGAGCATCGCCTGCGTTGCCGCATTGCTGTACGATGCCGGGATCGCGATCGATCCGCGCGCTTCGAGCACGCGGCTGTTCGCACTCGCCTTCGCCCTGCTCGCGGCGATCCGCCTGCTGGCGCGCGATCCGGCGACGCCGGCGCAGCGCGTCGCGCGCGACCTCGCCGAATCGGTCGGCCTGTTCATGGCCATCGGGTTGCTCGGGGCGGTCTCGACCTATCCGCTCGCTGCGAGCACGCGCGGATCCATCGACGGCGCGCTGCAGGCGATCGACCAGGCGCTGCATTTCGACTGGCTGTCTTGGTATCAATGGGTCGCCGCGCACCGCTCGCTGCAACTGCTCGGCACCGCGGCGTATCAAAGCATCTTCATCACCCCCGCGCTGATCCTCGCACATTACGCCTGGGCCGAGCGCCGCTCCGACGCGCGCAGCTTCCTGGCGAGCTTCTGGCTGGCGGCGGTGACCTCGCTCGTCGCGTTCCGCTTCATTCCCGCGCTCGGGCCGCTCGCGACGCTGTGGCATGGGCCGGTGCCGTATCTGCCCGAAAGCGGATTGTACGAAGCCGATCTGTTACCCGCGTTGCGCGACCATGCGGTGCATGTGGTCGATCTCGGGACGCTGCGCGGGCTGGTGTCGGCGCCGAGCTTCCATACGGTGAGCGCAGTGCTTTATATCGCGGCGGGGTGGGGGATCGCGCGGCTGCGCTGGACGATCCTCGCGCTCAACACCGCGATGCTGCTCTCGACCCCAATCGAGGGGACGCACTATCTCGCCGACATGATCGCGGGCGCGCTGGTCGCGATCGCTGCGCTGGCGCTGGTCGGGGTGCTGCGCCGCACGCTGGCGGCGCGCGGTCGTTAGGCTTCGACCGCCATCAGCGCGGCGTCGCTATATTTGGGATCGTTCGCCGCAAACAGCGGGTTCGCGTCGAAATTGCGCTCGGTCAACCCGACGCCGTTGAGGCCGGCGAGCTTGAACGTGCCGAGCTTCAATTCCTTCGGCGGCTTGCCGTCGCGTTCGAGCACGACCCCATCGACGAACAGATCGTCATGGCGCGTGTAGATAATGTGCGGCGCGAGCGTGATGTCGGTGCGATTGTAGGTCGCGCGCAGGCAGCGTTTGCGGACGATCGCTTCGAACACGGTTGGAACGGGGCCGTTCGACATGGCAGACTCGCTTATGACACTATCTCGGACAGCGCTGTATCGAAAATGGTGCGCTGCAACAAGTAACGATCGCGAAACCGAATGTTTCCCGCCGGGCGCGGGCGCGCTAGGCCTCGGTATGCCCCATCCGCTCATCGCCCAGCTCAATCTCGCCCCACACCCCGAGGGCGGCTGGTATCGCGAGACGTTGCGCGAGTCGGCGGCGGACGCGGGCTGGCGACCGCGATCCTCTTCCTGCTCGAAGTGGGGCAGCGCTCGCACTGGCACCGCGTCGACGCCACCGAAATGTGGTTTTGGCACGCCGGCGCGCCGCTGACCTTACGGATCGATCACGCTGTGCATGTGCTTTCGGGAACCGCGCCACAGGCGATCGTTCCGGCGCACGCCTGGCAGTCCGCCGAAGCGTACGACGGCTGGGCGCTGGTGAGTTGCGTGGTGACACCGGCGTTCGATTTTGCCGGGTTCGAGCTTGCGCCGCCGGGCTGGTCCCCGTCCTGAGGGAACCGCGCCGCGCGGTATCCGTTCGATCCGCGTCCTTCTCCCGCGTGGCCCGATGCCGCGCTTGCTCCTGATGCTCGAATCGCTAGGCAGCGCGCTGTGACCGATGGCCTCCCCTTCCCCCGCCGCTATTTTGCGATCGCCGCAATGTCGTTCGGCTCGGCGCTGGTGATCATCGACGGCGGCGTCGCCAATGTCGCGCTGCCGACGATCGCGCGCGATCTGCATGTCGATCAAAGCGCGGTGGTGTCGGTCGTCACGATCTATCAGGTCATGCTGGTGATGCTGATGCTGCCCTTCGCGGGGCTCGGTGAACGGTTCGGCCTCAAGCGGATCTACCAAGGTGGGCAGCTGATCTTCACCGTCGCGACATTGCTCTGCTTCTTCGCCAAGAGCCTGCCCTTTCTGCTGATCGTCCGCGCGGTGCAGGCGATCGGCGCGGCAGGGGTGCTGAGCGTCGCCTCGGCGCTGATCCGGCAGATCTATCCGGCGAAGCAATTGGGCCGCGGGCTCGGGATCAATTCGGTCGTCGTGACGAGTTCGGCCGCCGCCGCACCGACGATCGGCGGGCTGATCCTGTCGATCGCACCCTGGCCATGGGTGTTCGCCAGCGCGATCCCGTTCGCGCTCGCCAGCCTCGCGCTCGGCAGCGCGATCCCCGCCCCCAGGCCGCGCGCCACGACCTTCGACGTGATCGGTGCGGTGATGTGCGCCGCGATGTTCGGGCTGATCATCGGCGGGCTCGAGACGATGGTGCACGGCGACAGCCCGGTGGTGTCGGCCGCGATCGTGCTGCTCGGAGTCGGCATCGGCTATGTGTTCGTGCGGCGCGAGAAGGGCGAGCCGGACCCGATCCTGCCGATCGACCTGCTCGCGCGGCCCGTCCTAGCGCTGTCGGCAATCGGTGGGTTCCTGGCGTTCACCGCATCGATGACCTTGCTCATCTCGACCCCGTTCCGCTTGCATGCGCTTGGCTTCAGCGCGGCGGCGATCGGCGCGGCGATCGCGCCTTGGCCGTTGACCAACATGGTCGTCGCGCCCTTGTCGGGCTTCCTTTCGGATCGGATCCCGGCGGGAATCCTTGGCGGGATCGGGATGGCGGTGTCGATTTGCGCGCTGCTGCTGCTTGCGGGTCTGCCGGCACATCCGAGCTATTTCGATGTGGCGTGGCGGATGGCGCTGTGCGGATCGGGGTTCGGGACCTTCCTCCCGCCCAATGCGCGGCTGGTGGTCGGCTCGGCGCCGCGCGAGCGCGCGGCGGCGGCCGGCGGGCTGGTCTCGACGGTACGGCTCGCCGGGCAGACGACGGGTGCGACGGTGGTCGCCTTACTGCTCGCGCTCGGGGTCGGCGAAGGGGCGGTGCCGCCGCTCGTCGCGGTGGGGCTTGCTGCGGTCGCCGGGCTATGTAGCGTCGCGCGGCTGCGGCCATCGATTCGCAATCCGCAGGCGGCGGAAGTGGCGGATGAAGTGCCAACGCTCAAGCAGGCGCGCTGAGCTTTCGCCCGACTGCACCCCGGCGAAGGCCGGGGCCCACTAGCGAAGGTGGCAATGGCGGGCGCTGCACCATCAAGTCCGGCCATCGCGACTGGGCCCCGGCCTTCGCCGGGGAACGCAGACCTTCAGAACACCGCCTTCCCGTCGCCGCCGAGCATCGCCTGGCGCACCAGCGGGATCGGCGGGCCGCCGTAGCGCAGGAACTGGTCGTGGAACGCCTTCCAGCTCGCGCGGCCGCCATGCGTCGCGGTCCAGTCGGCGCGGAGCTTGCGGATCATCAGCTTGCCCATCGTATAGTTGAGATAGGCCGGGTCGTACGTCCCGCGTGCGGACTGCTGCTTGGCGTTGCCCGCGTCCTGATAGCATTGCTCCTGGAACATCTTGAGCGAGTCGGCCTGCGTCATCGTGCCGGTGTGCATCCCGATCGCCGAGAGATAGCGACAGTTGCGCAACAGCGCGTTCGACAGCTGCCCGATATGCGTCTCGGCATCGCCCTTGTGGAGCCCCGCCTCCCACATCATTTCCTCGGCATAATGCGCCCAGCCTTCGGCAAAGGCATAGCCGACGAACAGCCGCCCGAAGATCGACGGCGAGGCGTTGGCGTGGCGGAACTGCAGGAAATGCCCGGGCATCACTTCGTGCACCGTGGTGAACAACAGGTCCATCTTGCCGGGGATGAAGCCCTCCTGCTCGGCCTTGCTCCACGCCGGATCGGGCGGCGAGATGTAGTAGACCGAGGGGATGCCCTTCTCGAACGGCCCCGGCGGATCGATGTACGCGCTGTTCTGCCGGTTATAGGGCGGGCTCTCCTCGACCAAAGCCTGCTCCTGGTCGGGGATCGTCACGATCTGGTTGGCGGTGACGAACGCGCGCAGTTCGGGGATCTGTTTGCGCGCCTCGGCGACGGGATCGTTATTGGCGGGCTTGTTGGCGTTCATCTTCGCCATGCACGCCGGGATCGCCGCGCCGGGGGCATAGCTCGCGCATGCCTCGGCGAGCGCCTTCTGGTTGCGTGCCAGATCCGCCTTGCCCGCCGCCTCGAGCGTGGCGAGCGGCACGTCGACGCCCTCGGTCTGCTTGAGCATCCGCGCAAAACGATCGGGCCCGAGCGCGAAATCTTGCGTCGCGCTGCCACGCTGGCTTTCGACCCAGGCGCCGAGATCGTGCATCGCCTTCGAGGCGGCGGCGGCGGCCTTGTCGAACTCCTCCTGCAGCGCCGGGCTCTTCACCTCGGCAAACGCCTTCTTCGCGTCGCCGGTGTAATAGTCGCCGAAACCGTTGAACGCCGCGACGCCATAATTGACGTAGCTCAGCGGCATCGGCGTCTTGAGATTGGCCTTGATCTGCGCGGTCGCGTCGGGGATCTTGCGCAGGAAGCCGACCATCGCGCGCATCCGGGTGGGCGCATCGGTGTAATGGCGCGCGATATAGACGTTGGGATCGAGCCCGGCGTTGACATACCAGGCGGGGTTCTTGTGCGGGAAATCGGCATCCTCGAGCCAGAACAGTTTGCCCGAGGCGACCACCACGAGATAGTCGCGCTCGAACGCCTCGTCCTTGGTCAGCTTGGTCGCGTCGAAGCCCTTCGCCTTGGCGATCGCCTCGCGGAAGAAATCGCCCTGGCGCCTGAGCCCGCCCGGCGTCCAGTCGCCCAAGCCCCCGTCGAAATCATGCCGCCCCTGATAGACCGCGTCGGCGGGCGAAATCTTGAACCAATCCTCGATGAAAGTGTCGCGGAAGCTCTTCCAGTCGGTCGTCGGCAAGGCGGCGAGTGGCGCCATCGTACCCTTTGGCTCGGCCGATTGCGCCGAACACGACATCAGCGACAGCCCCGCAATCCCCGCCAGCAAAATCTTGCGCATACGCATCCTTATGATTCGATCGTCGCACGAAGCTGGCAGCTTGCGGCGGATCGCGCCACCCCCGGGAACGCCGCGCGCCGGGCATCGTTGACGCCTCGACTTCCAAAGCAGCAGGAGCAGCCCCATGCCGTACATCAAGACCCGCGATGGCACCGATCTCTATGTCAAGGATTGGGGCAGCGGTCGTCCGGTCGTCCTCATCCACGGCTGGCCGCTGAGCTCGGACAGCTGGGACGCGCAGGCAATGGCGCTCGCCGACGCCGGTTTCCGCGCGATCGCCTATGACCGCCGCGGCTTTGGTCGCTCGAGCCAGCCGTGGAGCGGCTATGATTACGACACGCTGACCGACGATCTCGCCGAAGTGCTCGAGCAGACCGGCGCGACCGAGGATGCGACGCTGGTCGGCTTCTCGATGGGCGGCGGCGAGGTCGCGCGCTACATGAGCCGGCATGAGGGCAAGGGCGTCGTCGCGGCGGGGCTGATCGCTTCGGTCGTCCCCTATATGCTCAAGACCGACGACAATCCCCACGGCGTTCCCGAGGAGCAGCTCGCGAGCATCGGCGAGGGGATCAAGAAGGATCGCTACGGCTTCTTCCAGACCTTTCTCAAGCAGTTCCTCGGCGTCGGCTTCATTTCGTCGCCGGTCAGCAGCGAGACGGTCGACTGGGCGTGGGGCCAGACCAACCTTGCCGGGCTCAAGCCGATCCTCGCCTGCGCGGGGTCGTTCGGCCACACCGACTTCCGCGGCGACTTGCCGGCGTTCCGCGTGCCGACGCTGATCGTCCACGGCACGAGCGACCAGACCGTCCCGATCGATGCGACCGGGCGCGAGGCGGCCAAGGGCATTTCGGGGTCGCAGCTGGTCGAATATGACGGCGCGCCGCACGGCCTGACGATCACCGAGAGCGATCGCTTTACGAATGACCTGCTGACGTTTCTGGGGAAGTAAATCTCTT
>NZ_JH584241.1:2444707-2454284 GCF_000241485.1 Sphingomonas sp. PAMC 26605 | reverse complement strand
GGGGTTGGGGTGGGGGAAGCCTCGCAGAGAGCGACTGCCCGTTACTGCCCCACCCCAACCCCTCCCCTGAAGGGGAGGGGCTTTAGGGCAGATCACTTATCCAGCGGAACGATCACTTCGTCCTGATGCGCGACACCCAGATCCTTGCGCGCAAGCTCGTCAACCAGATCGGGATCGGCATGCCGCGGGTCGAGCAGCTCGACGCGGTTCTTGAGTTCGGTGCGGTTGCGGTCGAGCATCGCCAACTGGCGTTGCCGCACCGCGAGCTGCCGCTCGATATCGCCATAGGCGAGCGCGCCATTCGGCCCGAAGATCGCATAGCCCCCGAAGAAGACGCCGACGATCAGCAGCGCCGCCGGCGCGATCGCGCGGCGCAGCATCGTCGGGAGGGTTGAGCGTTTCTTGACCACGAGCGCGACTCTGACTCATCGCGACTCGTGGATCAAGCCCGTATTTACTTTAGGTTAAACACGAAGGATGGAGCGCCCGGCATAGAGTCCGGCGCCTTCCAGCTCCTCCTCGATGCGGATCAGCTGGTTGTACTTGGCAAGCCGGTCCGAGCGCGCGAGGCTCCCCGTCTTGATCTGCCCGCAATTGGTCGCGACAGCCAGATCGGCGATCGTCGAGTCCTCGGTCTCGCCCGAGCGGTGCGACATGACGGCGGTATAGCCCGCCCGTTGCGCCATCGAAACGGCTTCGAGCGTTTCGGTGAGCGTACCGATCTGGTTCACCTTGACGAGCAGCGAGTTCGCCGTGCGGGTCTCGATGCCCTGCTTCAAGCGCTTCGGATTGGTCACGAACAGGTCGTCGCCGACGAGTTGGACCTTGTCGCCGACCATGTCGGTGAGCGCCTTCCAGCCCTCCCAATCGTCTTCGCCCATGCCGTCCTCGATCGAAAAAATCGGGTAGCGGCGCGTCAGGTCGGCGAGATATTCGGCCATTTCGTGGCTGGAGAGGCTCTTGCCCTCGCCCGAAATCTCGTACTTGCCGTTCTTGTAGAACTCGGTCGCGGCGCAATCGAGCGCGAGCATCACGTCGTCGCCGGGCGTGTAGCCCGCGGTCTCGATCGAGCGCAGGATGAATTCGATCGCCTCGTCGGTCGAGGCGATGTTGGGCGCGAAGCCACCCTCGTCACCGACCGAGGTCGCCAGCCCCTTGTCGTGCAGCGCCTTCTTGAGCGTGTGGAAGATTTCCGACCCGCAGCGCACCGCCTCGATCATCGAGGTCGCGCCGACCGGCACGATCATGAATTCCTGGAAGTCGATCGGGTTGTCGGCATGCTCGCCGCCATTGATGATGTTCATCATCGGCACCGGCAGGACATGCGCCGAGACGCCGCCGACATAGCGATAGAGCGGCAACGTGCGCGCATCGGCTGCCGCCTTGGCGACCGCGAGGCTGACGCCGAGGATCGCGTTGGCGCCGAGCCGGCTCTTATTCTCGGTTCCGTCGAGCTCGATCATCACCTGGTCGATCTCGCGCTGGTCCTCGGCCTCGAGGCCCATCACCGCATCGGCGATCTCGCCATTGACTCCGTCGATCGCGTCCTCGACGCCCTTGCCGCCCCAGCGGCTCTTGTCGCCGTCGCGCTTTTCGACGGCTTCGTGCGCGCCGGTCGAGGCGCCCGACGGGACTGCCGCGCGGCCAAAGCTGCCGTCTTCGAGCATGACATCGACTTCGACGGTCGGGTTGCCGCGGCTGTCGAGGATCGTGCGGGCATGAATGTCGATGATTGCGGTCACGGAACGATCCTTCTAACGATATGACGAGCGGTTCGCGCGTGCCTCTATCGGCTTAACGTCGCGGCGGCAATTCGCGCGGATGCGATGGAACCGCCGGATGCGCTGGCCGGTTATATTGTTTCGATATTCCAACGAAGGGCGCTTGTCATGGCTACCACCGATTTCACCTCCGCTGCACACGACACGATCGACGCCGCGGCCGACGCTACGAAGACCGCCGGCGACGAAGCCGCGAAGGCCACCGCGACCGCGTCGCAGCTGATCAAGGACAGCGCGTCCAAGCTCGGCAAGGAAGCCGTCGATCGCGCACGCACCTATGCCGAGGATGGCAAGGCGCGTGCGGGCGGCGCACTCGACGAGGTCGTCAAGATGATCAACGATGCGGCCGGCACGGTCGATGAAAAGCTCGGCGAGCAGTACGGCCAATACGCCCGCACCGCGGCCGACAAGGTCTCGGAATTCTCCGAAGGCCTCAAGGCGAAGCAGCTCGACGATCTCATCGAGGACGCGCGCGGCTTCGTGCAGAAGAGCCCGGCGGTTGCGATCGGCACCGCGGCGGCGCTCGGGTTCGTGCTCGTGCGTTTGTTGCAGGCAGGTCTCGCGTTCGACCGCAGCGACACCACGACGACCGATACCAAGGCCTGATCGCGGCATTCGGGGGCACCGATGGAAAAGATAGCAAGCCCGAGCTTCGTGGCGGACGATAGTATCGCCACCTTGCTCTCGCGCGTCGTGAGCGACGCACAGCTGGTCGCGCGCAGCGAGATCGACCTGCAGAAAGCGAAGCTCGGCGCGAAGGTCGACGAGGCCAAGGGTGGCGTCGTGCTCGCGCTCGGCGCGGTCGTGCTCGCGTCGCTGGCGCTGATCGCGCTGGTGGTGGGGGCGCTGATGGTGCTCACGCCGCGGGTCGGGCCGTTGGCGGCAACCGGGATCGTCGCGGGCGTGCTGCTCGTCGCGGCGGGTCTGTTCGGCTTCCTGGCGTCGCGTCATTTCAGGCGGATGTTCGCCGCCGGAGCCGTTGCATGAGCGTCCTTCCCGATCCCAAGATCGCGCTCGCGCAGGCGCGCGCCGACGCGGCGCGCGCGAGGCTTTCCGCAACGGTCAGCGCCCTGCAGCACAAAGCGAGCCCACAGGTGATGGCGCAGGACGTCGCCGACACGCTCAAGGAGCGCGGCAAGGAGGCGGTCGGCTTCGCGGTGGACACCGCCAAGCGCCAGCCGGTGCCGGTCGGGATCGGGCTCAGCCTGGTCGGCCTGTTTTTCGCACGCGGCCCGATCGCAAAGGCGATCCGCTACGCAACTGGTTCTAAATCCAAGAGTTAGCAGCCTGGCACCCCCATGAAGAGGATCCGAGCGATGAACGACGCAAGCTCCCATACCCGCACTGACCAGTCGAAGAAGTCCGGCGCGCACAGCAAGACCAACACCACCCAGTCGCTGCGCGATTCCGCCGGCAAGGCGATCGAGACGACCGGCGAGTCGCTCCGCGATATCGCCGGACGTGCCGCGAACGGGATCGAGGCCAACCCGATCTCGGCGCTGGTCGGCGGAATCGCGCTCGGCGCGGTTGCCGGCGCGTTCGTGCCGCGCACCGACCAGGAAGCGAAATTGCTCGCCCCGGTCGGCCAGCGGCTGAGCGATACCGCGCGCGGCGCGGTCGATGCGGCGAAGGATACCGCCAAGTCCGAACTCGGCGTGCTCGGCCTGTCGCGCGACTCGGCGCGCAGCCAGATGTCGCGTGTCCTTGAAGGGGTGATCAAGGCGGTCTCGACCGCCGGCCTCGCGGCCCTCACCGCCGCCAACGACAAGGCATCGTCGGCGCAAACGGCGCCTAACAAGGCCGGCGACCAAACGAGCGCCAGCCCAACCGCTCCCAAAACGACGCCGACCGGCGATTAAACCCGGCTTCACGGTTTGCCATGGCGTGGTTCGCGACTAGGACGTCGCGAACCACGCCATTTTTTTCGGGAAACCGCACATGAGCAAGCTCCACCTCGTCTTCGGCGGCCGCGTCAGCGATCCGCGCACGCTCGATTTCGACGATCTCTCGTCGATCGACATTGTTGGCGTGTTCCCGGACTATGCCAGCGCCGAGAAGGCGTGGCGCGCGTCCGCACAGCGCACGGTCGACGATGCCGAGATGAAGTATGTCGTGGTGCACCTGCACCGGCTGCTGCAGCCCGACCTGCTCGCGCCAGGCGCCGCTTAACACGCCAACGCCGTCACCCCGGCCTTGTGCCGGGGTCCACGGTGCTACCTGTGCGGCCGCCGCAATTTTCGTAGCACGGTGGACCCCGGCACAAGGCCGGGGTGACGAAAGAAGGCGCGGTCTTTCGACCGCGCCCCTTGCGTCAGATAAATTCGATCTTCGAGACGACGTAATAGCGGTCGCCCGATGGCACCGTCACTTCGACCTCGTCCTCGAGCTTGCGCCCGATCAGCGCACGCCCCAGCGGCGAATTGTACGAGATCCGGCCGCCCTTGGCGTCGGCCTCGGTCTGGCCGACGATCTGGTACTTGATCGGCTTGTCGTCCTCGTCGAGCAGCGTCACGGTCGCGCCGAACACCACCTTGTCGCCCGACAGCTCGGTCGGATCGATCACCTGCGCGCGCGCGAGCTTGTCCTCGATATCGCTGATCGAGGCTTCGATCTGACCCTGGCGTTCCTTGGCCGCGTGATATTCGGCGTTCTCCGAGAGATCGCCATGCGCGCGTGCTTCCTCGATCGCGTCGACGATGGTCGGACGCTCCGCCTTAAGCCGTTTCAGATCCGCATTGAGCCGGTCATGACCCTCTTGCAGCATCGGCATCTTTTCGACGGTAGCCATCCCTCTTCGTCCTTCGTCTTCAAAATTCCCCGGTTGGCCGACCCGCCCTGGGCCCGCCCGCACGATGTTATGATGTGGGGGATTATGTGTGCGAGTGCGAATAATAGGATTGCAGCGGTCGTACTTCAAGGCTGCGTGTCGAAAGCGCGACAATTGCCTGTGCCGCCTCGACGCTGGCGGGTGCCGTGGTGAAGTACGGGATCTTCTGCGCGAGCGCCGATCCGCGGATCGGCGAGCTGTCCTTGAGGCTCTGCCACCCCTCGGTGGTGTTGAAGATCAGGTCGACCCCACCATCCTTGATCCGGTCGACGATATGCGGCCGCCCCTGCGCCACCTTGTTGACGCGCTCGACGGTGACGCCGTGCGCGGTCAGGTAATCCGCGGTCCCGCCGGTCGCGACGATCGTGAAGCCGTGATCGGCCAGCGCGCGGACGCCCGGCAGGATCACCGGCTTGTCGCTATCCTTGACGCTGACGAACAGCGCGCCAGCCTTGGGCAGCACGGTCCCCGCCCCCAGCTGCGACTTGGCGAAGGCGAGCGTGAAATCGGGATCGATCCCCATCACTTCGCCCGTGCTCTTCATCTCGGGCGACAGCACAGGATCGACGCCGGGGAAGCGGTTGAACGGGAAGACCGCTTCCTTGACCGCATAATAATCGATGTGCCGATTGATCGGCGGCAGGTCGGCGAGCTTCTCGCCCGCCATCACGCGCGCCGCGATCTTGGCGATCGGGGCGCCGATCGCCTTGGCAACGAACGGCACGGTGCGCGAAGCGCGCGGGTTGACCTCGATGAGATAGACGAGGCCATCCTTCACCGCGAACTGGATGTTCATCAGCCCGACCACCGACAGCGCCTTGGCGAGCGCGACGGTCTGCCGCTCGATCTCGGCGATGATCTCGGGGCTGAGCGAGTAAGGCGGGATCGAGCAGGCGCTGTCGCCCGAATGGACGCCGGCTTCCTCGATATGCTGGAGCACGCCCGCGACGGTCACGTCGGTGCCGTCGGAGATCGCATCGACATCGACCTCGATCGCATCGCGGAGATACTGGTCGATCAGCACGGGCGATTCGCCCGACACCTGCACCGCGGTCTGGATATACTCTTCCAACTGCGGACGCCCGTCGACGATCTCCATCGCACGGCCGCCGAGCACGTAGCTCGGGCGCATCAGCACGGGATAGCCGATCCGCTCGGCAGCGACGATCGCCTCCTCGCGGCTGCGCGCCAGGCCGTTGGCAGGCTGAAGTAAGCCGAGCTTGTTGACGAGGGCGGCGAAGCGCTCGCGGTCCTCGGCGAGATCGATCGCGTCGGGGCTGGTGCCGAGGATCGGGATCCCCGCATCCTGCAGCGCCTGCGCGAGGTTGAGCGGGGTCTGCCCGCCGAACTGGACGATCACGCCGTGGAGCGTGCCGTTCGACATCTCGACATGCAGGATCTCGAGTACGTCCTCGGCGGTCAGCGGCTCGAAATAGAGCCGGTCGGAGGTGTCGTAATCGGTCGACACTGTCTCGGGGTTGCAGTTGACCATGATCGTCTCATAGCCCGCGTCACCCAGCGCGAAGCAGGCATGGCAGCAGCAATAGTCGAACTCGATCCCCTGCCCGATCCGGTTCGGACCGCCGCCGAGGATGACGACCTTCTTCCGATCGGTCGGCTGGCTCTCGCATTCGGGCTCGCCGAAGCTCGGAGCCTCGTAGGTCGAATACATATAGGGCGTCTTGGCGTCGAACTCGGCCGCGCAGGTGTCGATCCGCTTGAACACCGGGCGCACGCCGAGCTTGTGGCGCGCCGCGCGCACCTCGGCCTCGGTGGTGCCGCCGGTCATCATCTGGACGACGTCGTGGATCAGCCCGCCGCGCGCGGTGCCGCGCTCGCGCAGATTCGCCGACTTGAGCGCGAGATAGGCGAGCCGCTTGTCGCTGAAGCCCATCGCCTTGAGGCGCCGCATCCCCGCCGCATCGCGCGGCAGGCCATCGGCACACACCTCTTCCTCGGCCGCGACGATCTCGGCGATCCGCTCGAGGAACCATGGATCGTATTTCGCCAGCGCATGCACCTCGGCCACCGTGAAGCCCTCGCGCAGCGCCTGCGCCGCGACGAGCAACCGGTCGGGCGTCGCGATCGACAGCGCCGCCTCGATCTCGCCGCGTGGCGCACCCGCCAGGCGATCGACCATGTTGAAGCCCGACAACCCCGTCTCGAGCCCGCGGAGCGCCTTCTGGAGGCTCTCATGAATGTTGCGGCCGATCGCCATCACTTCGCCGACCGACTTCATCGCGGTCGACAGCACCGCCTCGGCGCCCTTGAACTTCTCGAACGCGAAGCGCGGGATCTTGGTGACGACGTAGTCGATCGTCGGTTCGAATGACGCCGGCGTCGCGCCGGTAATGTCGTTGGTGATCTCGTCGAGCGTGTAGCCGACCGCGAGCTTGGCGGCGACCTTGGCGATCGGGAAGCCCGTCGCCTTCGACGCCAGTGCCGAGGAGCGCGACACGCGCGGGTTCATCTCGATCACGATCAGGCGCCCGTCCTTGGGGTTGACCGCGAACTGCACGTTCGAGCCCCCGGTCTCGACGCCGATCTCGCGCAGGCACGCGATGCTCGCGTTGCGCATGATCTGATATTCCTTGTCGGTCAGCGTCAGCGCAGGCGCGACGGTGATCGAGTCGCCCGTGTGGACGCCCATCGGATCGATATTCTCGATCGAGCAGATGATGATGGCGTTGTCGGCGCGGTCGCGCACGACTTCCATCTCATATTCCTTCCAGCCGATCAGCGATTCCTCGATCAGCACTTCGGTGGTCGGCGAAAGGTCGAGCCCGCTGCGCACGATCGCGAGGAATTCCTCGCGATTATAGGCGATCCCGCCGCCCGATCCGCCCATCGTGAAGCTCGGCCGGATGATCGCCGGCAGCCCGGTGCGCTCCAACCCGGCGAGCGCCTCCTCGACGGTGTGCGCGATCGCCGAGCGCGCGGATTCGAGACCGATCTTGGTCATCGCATCCTTGAACTTGAGCCGGTCCTCGGCCTTGTCGATCGCCTCGGCATCGGCGCCGATCATCTCGACATTGTATTTCGCGAGCGTGCCGTCGTTGAACAGAGCGAGCGCGGTGTTGAGCGCGGTCTGCCCGCCCATCGTCGGGAGCAGCGCCATCACGTCGTTCGGGCGCGCGGCGACTTCCTTGGCGATGATCTTCGCCACGATCTCGGGCGTGATCGGCTCGATATAGGTCGCGCCCTCGGCCTCGCTCCAGCCGACCAGCTCGGGGTCGGTCATGATCGTCGCCGGGTTCGAATTGACCAGGACGATCCGGTAACCTTCCTCGCGCAGCGCCTTGATCGCCTGCGTGCCCGAATAATCGAACTCGCACGCCTGGCCGATGACGATCGGCCCCGCGCCGATGACGAGGATGGTGGTGATGTCGGTGCGTTTTGGCATGTCAGCTAATCAGTCCGGTTTCGGCGGTGCAACCCCAGCCGTCATATTCCACGTCGTAGATCAGTTCGATCTGCAGGCAGCGCTTGGTCAGCGCGCGGATCGCGGCTTCGTCCGACGTCTGCTCGCAGCCGAGGAAGAGACTGATCTCGCCTTCCTCATCCTCTTCGCGCTCGATCACTTCGAAGCCGAGCTCCTCGGCATCCTCCTCGAGCCGGTCGAGCGCCGGCTCGGACCCGCGGAAGCTCACGTCGACGGGGCGGACGATATCCGAGCGGTCGCCATTCTCGGCGAGGCTGGCGAGCACCTCCTTGTCGGCGCTCCATTCTTCTTCGAGCCGGGCGGGATCGACGTCTGGGAGGGTCATGAGAATAGCCTTTTGATTGGCAAAAATAACTCGAACATCACGGCAATTTCATGAGAAGGGTGGCCAGCTGCTTGGCAGCTTCTCCAATCGCTCCACCGAAAAACTTGGACGCGATAAATTGCAAAGTTGGCAGCAGGAACGCAGTTAGCCTCTGCAACCTGAAGCGCTCTTTTGAGGAAATATCAGCCGCTGAGTTCAGCTCATCCGTAATCAGATCTTTGTGGTCACCCAGGACGTCGCCAGCTTCGTTGCTCTGTGACAGTCCTGTAGCAAGATCCCGTATTTGATCATGGATCATCGCATGAAGATCTGGCTCTTCAGACCGAGATATTATCCGATCAACGTCGGGAGCAGGCTGATAATCAGCCAAATCCCAGCCTTTCCTGACCAAGACACGCTCAGCGGATTGAATCCCTTCCTCGGTGAGTGCAAACGTTATAGTGTCTTTCGGTTCGCCGGGAGGGTCACTCAGCCCCTCCTCCAACGAGCCTTCTTCTACCAGCGCGTCTATCGCCCGCTTGGCAAACGCACCTGACACATCAGGTGAAAGTGCCTCTCTGATCGACGGAACCGAATACCAAAAAGCCTCGTCGTCCGCCGTAAGCATGTAATCATAGAGAACTATGAGAATCTGCTCTTTGATGAGGTCAAATCTCAGCGCCATCTGTCGGCTCCTACCTCCAGCATCCCCACGAACTTCTCGAACAGATACAGGCTATCCTGCGGGCCGGGGCTCGCTTCGGGGTGATATTGCACGCTGAAGGCGGGGCGGTCGGTCAGCTCGAGGCCGGCGTTCGAGCCGTCGAACAGCGAGACGTGCGTCTCGCGCACGCTCGCCGGCAGGCTCGCGCGCTCGACCGCGAAGCCGTGGTTCATTGAGGTGATCTCGACCGCGCCGTCGCTAAGGCGCTGCACCGGATGGTTGGCGCCGCGATGGCCCTGGAACATCTTGGTGGTGGTCGCGCCGACCGCGAGGCCGAGCAGCTGATGGCCGAGGCAAATGCCGAACAGCGGCTTGCCGGTCTCGAGCAGCTGGCGGATCACCGGCACGGCATAGATGCCGGTCGCGGCGGGGTCGCCGGGGCCGTTCGACAGGAAGATGCCGTCGGGGGCGAGCGCCATCACTTCGTCGAAGGTCGCGCCCGCGGGGACGACCGAGACGTCGGCGCCGGCGCGTACGAGGTTGCGGAAGATGTTGCGCT
>NZ_JH584241.1:2389991-2444140 GCF_000241485.1 Sphingomonas sp. PAMC 26605 | reverse complement strand
GATCGCCAGGTCCATGCCCTCCAACCCCGGCCACGCCTGCGCCATCGCCAGCAACGCCGGCACATCGAACACGCCATCCGCCACATGCGCGATCACCGCGTTGGGCGCGCCGCCCGCGCGGATCCGCCGCGTGAGAGCCCGCGTATCGACGCCCGAAAGCCCGATCCGCCCGTGCTTCGCCATCCACGCATCGAGCCGCTCGACGCTTCGGAAATTGCTCGGCCCGGTCACGTCCTCGCGCACGATCATGCCGAGCGCATGCGGATTGTCGGCCTCGACGTCGTCGGCATTGGCGCCGACATTGCCGATATGCGGGAAGGTGAAGGTGACCATCTGCCCGGCGAAGCTCGGGTCGGTCATGATCTCCTGATAGCCCGTCATCGCGGTGTGGAAGCACACTTCGCCGACCGCGGCGCCCTCCGCGCCGAAGCCACGGCCCCATACGACCTCCCCGCTGGAGAGCACCAGCACGCCGGTGGCGCCCTCAGGAGCCTTGGACGCGGTCGTAGGATAGGCGTCGGCCATTGCGGCGGGCACTCCGTGAAATTGTCGATGTCGCTAAGCGCTGGGGACTAGAAGCGCATGGACGATGCGTCAATCCGCTAAACCCGCTACGATCATCGACCACCAAAGGAACGATCATGATTCGCGACGACATCAAGGCTGCCCTCATCACCGCGATGAAGGGCGGCGACAAGGCGACCACCGCCACGCTCCGCCTCGTCCAGAGCGCGATCAAGAATCGCGACATCGAGGCGCGCGCCCCACAGTCAAGGGATGGCAAGGCGCCCGACGATGACGACGCGCTGGTGGTCGAAGTGCTGCAGAAGATGGTCAAGCAGCGCCGCGAGTCGATCGAGATGTTCGTCAAGGGCGGGCGCCAGGAGCTCGCCGACGGCGAAGCGGCCGAGGTCGCGGTGATCGAGCGCTTCCTGCCGACGCAGATGGACGAAGCAGCGACTGCGGCGGCGATCGAGGCGATCAAGGGTGAGCTGGGGGCGAGCGGCATGAAGGACATGGGCCGCGTGATGGCCGAGCTGAAGGCGCGCCACGCGACGACGCTCGACATGAGCAAGGCGAGCGCGGCGGTGAAGGCGGCGCTTTCGTAATGAAAGAGGGCGAGCCCCATCTTCCTCCCCTCCCGCTTGCGGGAGGGGACCGAGGGGTGGGCGCGCGCTATCGTCTGGGTAGGCCGACAGCCGAGGTGCGCGACCTGCGCAACAACGCGACGGTGCATGAGGAACTGCTGTGGCGTCAGCTCAAGGGCAAGCGGCTTGCCGGGCTGAAATTCAGTCGGCAGATGCCGATCGCCGGGTATCGGGTCGACTTCGTGTGTCGCGCCCAGAAGCTGATCATCGAGCTTGATGGCAGCCAGCATTCGGAAGCGATTGCCTATGACGAAGCGCGGACTCGTGCGCTTGAGAAAGCCGGCTACCGCGTGATCCGCTTCTGGAACAACGATCTGACGTCGAACATGGATGGTGCGCTGGAGATGATCGCCGCCGCCGCACCTGCAACCGAGCGCGCGCCCACCCCCTACCCCCTCCCGCAAGCGGGAGGGGAGACTGTTGGGCTGGCCTCGCCAGATGCGGCAAGTGAGAAAGCATGACCCTTTCCCCGCAATTCCTCGACGAACTCCGCGCCCGCACGCTGCTCTCCGGCCTCGTCGGCAAGACCACCAAGCTCCAGAAAGCCGGCCGTGAATGGCGCGCCTGCTGCCCGTTCCACAATGAAAAGACCCCGTCGTTCTACGTCAACGACGACAAGGGCTTCTACCATTGCTTCGGCTGCTCAGCGCATGGCGATGCGATCCGCTGGATGACCGACCAGCGCGGCCTGCCCTTCATGGATGCCGTCAAGGAACTCGCGCAAAACGCCGGCATGGAACTCCCGGCAATGGACCGCCAAGCCGCCGAGAAGGCCGAAGCCGCCAAGGGCCTGCACGAAGCCTGCGCCGACGCCGCCAGCTGGTTCACCGACCAGCTCAACGGCCTGGCGGGCGCCACCGCGCGCGACGTGCTCACCAAGCGCGGGATCAAGTCCGAGACCGCGCGCGAGTTCGGGCTCGGCTTCGCCCCCGATTCGCGCGGGAGCCTCAAGGGCGCGCTAAAAGACTATGGCGACCCGCTGCTGGTCGAGGCCGGCCTGCTCATCAAAGTCGACGAAAAGACCCCGTACGATCGCTTCCGCGGCCGCCTGATGATCCCGATCCGCGATCCCCGCGGCCGCACGATCGCGTTCGGCGGACGGATCATCGGCGATGGCGAGCCGAAATATCTCAACTCGCCCGAGACTCCGCTCTTCGACAAGGGCCGCACGCTCTACAATCTCGACAAGGCCGCCCCCGCCACGCGCAAAACCGGCCGCGTGCTGGTGGTCGAAGGCTATATGGACGTCATCGCGCTCGCGCAGGCGGGCTTCCGCGAGGCGGTCGCCCCGCTCGGCACCGCGCTGACCGAAGCGCAGCTCGAGCGGCTGTGGCGCCTCGCCGAAGTCCCGATCCTGTGCTTCGACGGCGACAGCGCCGGGCAGAAGGCCGCGATCCGCGCCGCGCACCGCGCAACGCCGCTGCTCCAGCCCGGCCGCAGCCTCGCCTTCGTCACGCTCCCGCCGGGCGTCGATCCCGACGATCTCGTCCGCACCAAGGGCCCCGGTGCGCTCGAGGCCTTGCTCGCCAACCCCGAGCCGCTGGTCGACCGGCTGTGGGCAAGCGAATTCGCCGCCGAACCGCTCGCCACCCCCGAGCAGCGCGCCGGCCTCAAACAGCGCCTGACCGAAATCGCCAACACGATCGCCGATGCGAACGTGAAGTCCGAATATATCGCCGAGTTCCGCCGCCGCACCGACGCGCTCAACGCCCGCCCACCCCGCGCGCCCTATGTCCCCCGCCCCGCGGGCGGTGGCGGGCGCAAGGGCAACCAGCCGTGGAAGCCCGCCCCCGGCCCGGTCGGCGACGGCGCCAAGGGGATCCACGCACGCGGCATGGACGGCGTGCTGACCAAGCCCGTACTGATCGGATTGCTCCGCCATCCGACCGAAATCGGGCGCCATATCGGCGAGCTCAGCCGCCTCAACATCACCGATCATCGCCTCGCGCATCTGCTCGATGCGATGATAGATGCAGCGCTCGAAGAACAGACGCTTGATAGTGAGCGCCTTCTTACCATATTGGCGACATCTGGATTTGATATAATCGCGCACGATCTGTTGCGGGCCGACCAACTCATGTGTTCGTTCACCCAAAGAGATGCCGAGCCCGCCAGGGCACGCGAGGAGCTCGATGAGGCGATCGCGATCCTGGTGGCGCGGCCTGAAGTGGACGCGGCTCTGGCCGAGGCGACGGCGATGATGCAGACCGATTATTCGGATGAGGCGTTCGAGCGGCAAGTGTCGCTCGTGAAGGAACAACAGGCTCTGGACGCGCGACTCGCCAATCTGGTGCAGTCGAACGAGGATGCCAGGGCTTTTGCTGAGGGCAGTTGATGGCGAAGACGGATATGGCGGATGTCGGTGAAACGACCGAGGGTAGCGACGCACCGCTGATCGATTTGAACGACGCGTCGATCAAGAAGGTGATCGCGCGCGCCAAGAAGCGTGGCTACATTACCTACGAGCAGCTCAACGAAGCCCTGCCGCAAGGCGAGATGTCGTCCGACCAGATCGAGGACATCAGCGCCGCTTTGTCCGAAATGGGCATCAACATCGTCGAGAATGACGAGCAGGGCGAAGAAGGCGACGAGAGCCCCAAGCAGGACGACGAGGACGACGCCGAGACGGCCGAGCCCGGCGAAGACGCCGGCCCCGCGCTCGACGTCAAGAAGAAGGAAGTCATCGATCGCACCGACGATCCGGTGCGGATGTACCTGCGCGAGATGGGCGCGGTCGAGCTGCTCAGCCGCGAGGGCGAAATCGCCATCGCCAAGCGGATCGAGGCCGGCCGCGACACGATGATCCTTGGTCTGTGCGAATCGCCGATCACCTTCAACGCGATCATCGACTGGTCGACCGCGCTCAACGAGGGCACGATGCAGCTGCGCGAGATCATGGATCTCGACGCGATGCTGTCGAAGGACCCCGCGCCCGAATCGCTCACCGACGACGACAGCGATGCGAGCGGCGAGATCAGCGAGAAGACCGCCGGCCCGTCGTTCAAGGAAGAGGCCGAGCCCGAAGAGCCGTCGGTCGACGAGGACGAGGATGGCGAGCGCCGCACCCCGCGTGCTTCGGACGACGAGGAAGAGGACAACACGCTCAGCCTCGCGCAGATGGAGGAACAGCTCAAGCCGATCGCGCTCGAACGCTTCGCCAACATCACCGCGCTCTACAAGAAGTTCTCCAAGATCCAGCAGGCGCGGCTCGACGCGATGGCGGGCGGCGGCGAGCTGTCGAGCGGCGACGAGAAGAAGTATCACAAGCTGCGCGAGGAGCTCACGGCCGAGGTCGAGAGCGTCCAGTTCCACAACGCCAAGATCGAATATCTGGTCGACCAGCTCTATGCCTTCAACCGGCGCCTGACCGCGCTGGGCGGCCAGATGCTGCGCCTCGCCGAGCGCCACAAGGTGCCGCGCAAGGACTTCCTCGATCGCTATATCGGCCACGAGCTCGACGAGCAGTTCCTGTCGTCAGTCGCCAAGATCGATAAGAAGTGGACCGCCTTCGTCACCAACGAGAGCGATGCCGCAGACCGTATCCGCACCGAGATTTCGGAGATCAGCCAGGCCACCGGCATGGCGCTCACCGAGTTCCGCCGCATCGTCAACATGGTCCAGAAGGGCGAGCGCGAGGCGCGGATCGCCAAGAAGGAAATGGTCGAGGCGAACCTGCGGCTCGTCATCTCGATCGCCAAGAAATACACCAACCGCGGCCTGCAGTTCCTGGATCTCATCCAGGAGGGCAATATCGGCCTGATGAAGGCGGTCGATAAGTTCGAATATCGCCGCGGGTACAAGTTCTCGACCTATGCGACGTGGTGGATCCGTCAGGCGATCACGCGCTCGATCGCCGATCAGGCGCGCACGATCCGTATCCCGGTCCACATGATCGAGACGATCAACAAGCTGGTGCGCACCAGCCGCCAGTTCCTCCACGAGCAGGGCCGCGAGCCCACGCCCGAGGAAATGGCCGAGCGTCTGTCGATGCCGCTCGAGAAGGTCCGCAAGGTGATGAAGATCGCCAAGGAGCCGATCAGCCTCGAGACGCCGATCGGCGACGAGGAAGATTCGCATCTCGGCGATTTCATCGAGGACAAGAACGCGATCATCCCGGTCGATGCCGCGATCCAGGCGAACCTCAAGGAAACCGTCACGCGGGTGTTGGCGAGCCTCACCCCGCGCGAGGAGCGCGTGCTGCGCATGCGCTTCGGGATCGGGATGAACACCGATCACACGCTCGAGGAAGTCGGCCAGCAGTTCAGCGTCACGCGCGAGCGTATTCGCCAGATCGAGGCGAAGGCGCTGCGCAAGCTCAAGCACCCGAGCCGTTCGCGGAAAATGCGGTCGTTCCTCGACCAGTAAGCCTGACGGCAACGGTGGCAGGTCGCCACCGTTGCCCGTTTCGAAAAAAGCGCCGCTCAGCCCGCCGAGCGGCGCAATCGCGAGCCGTTACGTACTTTACGTAACGGCGGCCGCCGGAATTCCGCCGCGAGATTGGTCCATTCCGGAGCGAGCGTGTGACGAACGCGGCGGTTTTCCGTACTGCTCGCGCAATGGCGTCCCACCCTGCCCACCCCGCTGATCAATTCGTCACCGCGTCGGACCTCGTCCGGCATTTCGGCGTCTGGCAGGAACGCGCCGCGCGGGCGCCGCTCTACATTCTCCATCGCGGGCGACCGCGCTTCGTGCTGACGACGATCGAGACGATGGATGCGCTGTGCGCGGCGCATCCAGCGGCGCCCCCCGCCGCCGCGGTGATCGACGCGACTCCGGTGCTCGATGCGATTGGCGACCTGGTCCTCCTCGCCGATGCCGAGGGCGGCATCCTCGCCTCGAGTCGCACCGCCCGCGCCTATTTCGGCGCGCTTGCCCGCCCAGGCGCTCCGGTCGTGGCGATCGCCCCGTCCACGGTTCGCGCGCGGCTGACCGCCGTGATCCGCCACGTCATCGACCGGGGAATCGGCGAGCGGCTCGAAATCGCGTCGGCGGCGCGGACCGCGCGGATCTTGCTGCTGACGATCGAGCCCGCCGGCCGCGGCGTCGCGGTGATCGCACAGGACGCCGCGCGCGAGCCCGACGCGTGCGCCGATCGGACGGTCGGCGCGGCCAGCATCGCGGCGTTGCGCGCCGCCGGCGGTGCGCGGATCACGCTCGATCCGAACGGCCGGATCGATCAGCCGAACGCGACGCTCGCCGCGATGATCGACATCGACCCGCTGGCGTTGCGGCAGCGCCCGTTGACCGCCCTCGCCACCGACCAGGCACGCGCCGCGCTCGATGCCGCGTTGACCGGAGTGTTGCGCGATCGCTCCGCCGCCGGGCTCGACAGCGACCTGGTGACCGCGTCTGGCACGCTGCTCCCGGTCCGGATCGGACTCGCCTCAACCGACCGCGGCAGCGTCGGCGGGGGCGCGACGGCGATCATCCTTCCTCGATGTTAAGTTGCTGATCTGGTTTAAGTACCCTTAACCGCCTCTACACCAGCTCTTTACGTCGTTCGGTATATCCCTCGGGTCCACTCCTCGGATCGGACACACCCGCTCCACGCATGGCGCGGGACAAGAGGGACAGTACGGAACACATGGCGAGCGCATCGACTCAAACCACGAAGGCGGAGAATGCGGGCTCGATCGCGGGCTTGGCGGTCGCGGACGGCGTTGCCGGCCATTCGCTGTTCCACCGGCTGACGGCCCCCGGCGTCGCCGGTCGCGACCTTGCCGATACCGTCCACGCCTTGTGCTCGGTCCATGGCCGGCTCAACGCCCTGTTCGACGAAGCCGCGCAGCGCAGCGTCGACGCGCTCGATCAGCGCTGGATGACGGCTGCAGGCGACGCATTCCAGATCGAGCGTGCCTATCTCGCGCATCTCACCGCCGCGGTCGGGCCGCTGCCGTCGACTCCGGGCCAAGCCGAGAGCGATGCCGCCTTTGCCGCGCAGCGCCATACCTTCGACATGCTTGCGCGATCGGACCGGGCGGGCTGCTCGACCGGCGCCGCGCTCGCGCTGGTGATCGACTGGCATGCCTTCCGCACGATCCTCGATGCGGCGGCGCACCGCGCCGGCACGACCGTCACGCCGACACAGCTGCCGACGCTCGCCGAGGCCGCGGCGATCGCCGCCGCCCCGGGCGCAAGCCCCGGCGTGCACCGCGCGATGGCGTTCGGCGCGCAACAGACCTTCGCGCAGCATCGTGGCCTGTGCGATTTGATCGAGTCACGGGCGATCGCGCGCGACCGGCTCTAGCCGCGGCTTGCGCTGCCCGCCCGTTTCCCTCTATCGCCGTACCCGGTATTCAAATGAAACGGGGTTGCGGCGATGAAACGTTTCGAGGGCACACAGGGCTATGTCGCAACCGACGACCTCAAGGTCGCGGTCAACGCCGCCGTAACGCTGCGCCGCCCACTGCTGGTCAAGGGCGAGCCTGGCACCGGCAAGACCGTGCTGGCCTATGAGATCGCCAAGGCGCTCGGCGCCGAGCTGATCGAGTGGAACATCAAATCGACCACCAAGGCGCAGCAGGGCCTGTACGAATATGACGCGGTGGCGCGGCTGCGCGACGGCCAGCTCGGCGACGAGCGCGTCCACGACATCGCCAACTACATCCGCCGCGGCAAATTGTGGGAAGCCTTTACCCGCGACACGCCTCCCGTCCTGCTGATCGATGAGATCGACAAGGCCGACATCGAATTCCCCAACGACCTGTTGCAGGAACTCGATCGCATGGAATTCCATGTCTATGAAACCAAGGAGACGGTCCGCGCGGTCGAGCGCCCGATCGTCATCATCACCAGCAACAACGAGAAGGAACTGCCCGACGCGTTCCTGCGCCGCTGCTTTTTCCACTACATCAAATTCCCCGACCGCGCGACGATGCAGGCGATCGTCGAGGTCCACTTCCCCGGCATCCAGAAGATCCTCGTCAACCGCGCGATGGACATCTTCTACGACGTGCGCGACGTACCCGGCCTGAAGAAGAAGCCGAGCACGAGCGAGCTGCTCGACTGGCTCAAGCTGCTGCTCCACGAGGACATGCCGCTCGACGTGCTGCAGAACCGCGATCCGACCAAGGCGATCCCGCCGCTGCACGGCGCGCTGCTCAAGAACGAGCAGGATGTGATGCTGTTCGAACGCCTCGCCTTCATGGCCAAGCGACAGCAGAACAAGGGCTAAGTGCTTGATCCGCGGCGTGCGAATCGCGGAATGGTAACCTTGTCTTAAACCCTTTCCCGTTACGCGGTCTTTGGGGGGCACCCGGTATCGGATGCCTGTATGCGGATTACCTTTCCCATGTGCCTCTTGGCCGCGCTGCTGCCGATCAGCATGCCGGCGGGCGCCAAGACCTCGTTGCTCAACTATGTCGGCCAATGCGTGCCGTTCGCGCGCGCGGCGTCGGGCATCGCGATCTATGGCGACGCCTGGACGTGGTGGACGCAAGCCGCCGGGCGCTATCAGCGCGGCGACATCCCCCGCCCGGGCGCGGTGATCGTGTTCGAACGCACGTCGCGCCTGCCGCTCGGCCATGTCGCGGTAATCAGCCGCGTCGTCGATCCCCATGTCGTGATGGTGACGCATGCCAATTGGTCGCGCCAGAATGGCGAACGCGGCCATGCCGAGCAGGACGTCACGCTCACCGACGTTTCCGCAAGAGGCGACTGGAGCGCGGTCAAAGTGTGGTATCGCGACATGGATGGGCTCGGCAGCACGATCTACCCGACCTACGGCTTCGTCTATGGCAGCACGCTCGACAATGGCAGCCGCGCCCAGCCCGCGCCCGAACTGACCGGGCGCGATCCCGACTATGTCGGCGCGCTGATCGATTCGTACGTCCGGTAATGCGTTAACCATCGCGCAAGACCGCTTCGCTAGACCCGCGCAATCGGGGGGCAGGCTTTGGTTCAGCGACGTTTCTCTCTTTTCCTCACCGCGATCGTCCTGCTCGGCCTGGCGCTGCGGATCGCCGCCGCGACGGGGGGCCTGTGGCTCGACGAAGCCTGGTCGGCCGAGCTCGCGCATCAGGCAGGAACCCCGCTCGGCGTCTTCCTCAACATCAACCACGACAACAATCACCACCTCAATTCGCTATGGCTGCAGTTCGTCGGCTACGACGCGCCGCCGCTGCTGCAGCGCGCGCTCTCGATCCTCGCGGGAACAACCGCCATCGCGGTTGCGGCTGAGATCTTTCGCGCGCGCGACCACCGCATCGCGCTGATCGCAGCGCTGCTCTTCGCGGTCTCGCCGATGGTCGTGACGATGGGATCGGAAGCGCGCGGCTATGCCGGCATGTCGCTCGCCTTGCTCGTGGCGATCCTGCTGGTCGAGCGCTGGCTGATCGACGAACGCGGCGGGCGGACGCGGATTCGGCTGGCCTTGTGCTTCGCGCTGGGTGCGCTGTCGCAGCTGACGATGCTGTTCGGGTGCATCGCGGTGATCGGTTGGATGTTCTTCACGCTATCCGCGCGGCACGGTGTGATCGCCGCTGCGCAGCGCACGCTTGCACTGTTCCTACCCGCGCTGATCTCGCTCGGCGCCGTGCTGGCGGTGATCTTCGGCGCGGCCTGGGCGAGCCCGACGGGCTTTCAGTTCGGCAGCTACAAACCGTTCGAAATCCTGCTGTTCCTCCACGCAATCGTCGAGATGCTCGGCTATACGATCGGCTGGCCGCTCGTGTCGCTTTGGCTGATACCCGCGGCGCTGATCCTCGTCGTGCTAGCGCGGCGTATCGGCGTTCGGCATGCCCCCCTCTATGCGCTTGCGGTCGCCGCGTTTCCGATCACGCTCGCGATCCTCCACGCCGGAAATCCCGGCTATCCGCGTTACTATCTCGTTGCCTCACTGGCGCTCCTGCTGCTGCTCGCCGAAGCGACCGGCACGATGATCGCGGATCGCGGCACACAGCGCGGCGTCGCGCTGGTCGTGTTGGTCGCGATCGTATGTGGCAGTCTGTGGCAGGATATCGACCTGATCCGGAATCAGCGCGGCGATCCAGGTCAGGTGATCGTCGCACTACACGATCGCGCGCAGTCCGGTGCGGTGGTGCTGCTCGACCGAGAGAGCGGTCTTGCGATGCTGCGTGTCGCGGCGGCGCATCTCCACTACCCGCTCACGATCGTCGAGACCGGCTGCCAACCCGCGCGCTTCCTGTTCGTCGATCGCTTCAAGGGCGAGACGTTCCCGGCCGATCCCGTGCGCTGCGGCATGCGCTATCGTGCGATTGCGGCAGCCAGGGCGAGAGGCCTGTCCGGAACCCACTGGACACTGTACGAGCGCCAGCCCTAGCATACGCCCATGTTCCTGAACTTTCTCGACGAGCTCCGCGCCGCGGGCATTCCGGCCAGTCTCAAGGAGCATCTGCTCCTGCTCGAGGCGCTCGACGCCGAGGTGATCGACCGCACGCCCGAGGATTTCTATTACCTTTCGCGCGCCGTGTACGTGAAGGACGAGGGCCTGCTCGACAAGTTCGACCAGGTCTTCGCCAAGGTGTTCAAGGGCATCGCCACCACCTTCGGCCAGACCAGCGCCGACATTCCGGCCGACTGGCTGAAGGCCGTCGCCGAGAAATATCTGACGCCTGAGGAAATGGCGAAGATCGAATCGCTCGGCTCGTGGGACGAGATCATGGAGACGCTCAAGAAGCGGCTCGACGAGCAGCACGAGCGCCATCAGGGCGGCAGCAAGTGGATCGGTACCGGCGGCACCAGCCCGTACGGCAATAGCGGCTACAATCCCGAGGGCGTCCGCATCGGCGGCGAATCGACGCACAAGCGCGCGCTGAAGGTGTGGGACCAGCGCGAGTTCAGGAATCTCGACAACACCAAGGAGCTCGGCACCCGCAACATCAAGATCGCGCTCCGCCGCCTGCGCAAGTTCGCACGCGAAGGCGCTGCCGACGAGCTCGACGTCGACGCGACGATCAGCGGCACCGCGCGGCAGGGCTGGCTCGACGTCGTGATGCGCGCCGAGCGGCGCAATGCGGTCAAGCTGCTGCTGTTCCTCGACGTCGGGGGATCGATGGACCCGTGGGTCAAGCTTTGCGAGGAATTGTTCTCGGCGGCGACGACCGAGTTCAAGAATCTCGAATTCTTCTATTTCCACAATTGCCCGTACGAAGGCGTGTGGAAGGACAATACGCGCCGCTTCGCCGAGCGCACGCCGATGTGGGACGTGCTCCACAAATTCGGCCACGATTATAAATTGGTGTTCGTCGGGGATGCGTCGATGAGCCCGTACGAGATCACGCATCCCGGCGGCTCGGTCGAGCATTTCAACGAGGAATCGGGCGCGGTGTGGCTACACCGGCTGACAAACACCTATCCGGCGGCAGTCTGGCTCAACCCGATCCCCGAGCAGCAATGGGGCTATTCGCAGAGCCTGCGCATCATCCGCGAACTGATGACCGAGCGGATGTACCCGCTGACGCTCGCCGGGCTCGACGAGGCGATGCGCGAACTGACGCGGAAGCGGTGAGGCCGGCTTAGGCCGGCATCGCCTGGAGCTTCTGCAGATAGGTCTCGACGAGGACGAGGCGGCGCTGGCGGCCCTCCTCGGTCACGGCGCGGGCGGCGGCAAGGCGTTCGGCGACGACACGGCGCATGTAGAAGTGACGATCGGATTCCACGACGTTTCTCCGGCACACGATACGACCCCCCCGGGCCAGCAATCGATGGTATTCCCCATGAATTACCGAACGATAAACCGCCACCTTCGAATCCCGTGCGCGCTTCGAGTCGTTGCGCATGCGCGACGAAACGAGTGTCGCTTTCATCCCAACGCTCAGTAGAGCAGGAATCGCGCGCGCGACTCGGCCCAGGCGGTTTCGTCGGCGCGCGTCAGTGACTCGAGATCGTGCGGGGTCGCCGCCGAATCATCGACCCATTCCCGCAGCCCCGGCCCGCCGTTGATCACGTCGATCGGCAATTTTCCAAAGGCATATTCGTACGGGAAGTCGCGCCACAGGTCGTACTCGGCATAGCGCTCGCGGATCGCCTTGAACGCCAGCGCCTGGATGCGCCACGGGCGGAAGCCGGCGTGATCGTACGACCGGCCCTCCGCATGGATATGAACGCCGCTGCACAACGCCTTGACATGCTTGTGGAATGTCGGTTCGAACCAGATGTCGCGCAGCGTACAGCCGTGGAGCCAGTCGGGCGCGAGCCGGCGCATTTCCGCCACGACAGCGCGCGCGTCCACGTCGGGGGCGCCGAACAGCTCGAGCGGGCGCGTCGTGCCGCGGCCTTCGGACAGCGTCGTGCCCTCGAGCATCACCGTGCCGGGATAGGCGCGCGCCATCATCACATTGGGCGCGTTGGGGCTGGGGTTGATCCATACGCGGTCGGTCGGCCAGCCGAAGCCCGGCGCCGCGTCAGGCTGCCAGCCCTCCATCGCGATGACGCGATAGTCGACATCGAGCTTGAGCAGGTCGATGAACCAGTGGCCGAGCTCGCCCATCGTCAACCCGTGGCGCATCGGCATCGGCCCGGCGCCCACGAAGCTCTCCCAACCCGGCAGCAGCGTCAGCCCCTCGATCGGCCGGCCGATCGGGTTGGGGCGATCGAGCACCCACACCGTCTTGCCGTGCTCGGCTGCGGCCTCGAGCACGTAGCGCAGCGTGGTGATGAAGGTGTAGATTCGCGTGCCGAGGTCCTGCAGGTCGACGAGCATGACGTCGAACGTGCCCATCGACTGCCCGGTGGGTTTGCGCACTTCGCCGTACAGGCTGAACACCGGCATCCCGTAGGTCGGATCGGTGAAGTCGGGCGACTCCTCCATGTTGTCCTGCAGGTCGCCGCGCACGCCGTGCTGCGGGCCGAACATCGCGGTGACGTTGAGCCCCGCCGCGATCAGCGCATCGACCGAATGCGTCAGGTCGGCGGTGACCGAGGCGGGATGCGCGAGCAAGGCGACGCGCTTGCCCTCGAGCGGGGCACGCAGCGCGGGGTCGGCGAGGAGGCGATCGATACCGAAGTTCATGGGTGCTCAGGTGCCGGGAGGGTCGCGATAAAGCAATCCCGGTTGTGGAAATCGGGCGGGCCGTCCGCATGGGCGAGCGCCCAATAGGATTTGGTGCCGTCGGTTTCCTCGACCACCGCCGACAGGCCCATCTGCAGCGGACCGCCAGGAAGATCGGCGAGCGATTGGTCGACCTCGACCAGATAGGCCGAATTGTCGTCGCCGCGATCGACATGCGGATCGGCCGAGAGCGACAGATTCTGCTGCCCCGCGCGATACGATTCGAAGCGATACGCCGCCCACTGTGTCGATGGCGCGTAGTTGAACTCGAAATATCCCGCGGCATCGGGCGCGGCGAGGAACAGCTCGCAGCAGGTCGTCTTCCACAGATCGTCGGCGCGGGTGGAGGCGACCCAATCGGGCAGCACGACATGCTCGTAGCCCGCGACGGTGAAGGTCAGCACGACCGCGTCGCCATCGCGCACGACATCCACACCGACCGCCTCGACCGCGTTTGCCGGCCGGTCCGGGTGTGGCACCAAGGCATAACGCGTCGCGCCCGAACGCGGCGTTCCCGGGGCAAGATCGGTCAACAGCGCCTTTCCTTCTTGTTCCAATCGGGAATTAGTCGCAGCCGACGCTTGCCCCAATAGCTCAGATCCATCGAGACCCGGACCGGCATTGCGGTGTGGGTGTAGATGATCTGGTCGCCACGCTCGCCATCGCCGGTGCTGCAATTTTTCCAGCCCTGCCGGTCGAGCACATCGGTGATCTTGTAGACGGCATATTGATCCTGCGGCTGCCACACCGTCACCTGGTCGAACCCGCCGCCACCATCGCCGCCGACTAGATCGACCGCCGCTTCATACGGCCCCGCGCCCAAGACCATCACGCCGTGGCGGCGGCAGCGCAGGCTTCCCCAATCCGGCTGGACGCAGTCGGTGAAACCGGCGCGGCGCGCGTCCGTCACGCTGCCGCTCACCGGCAGCCCGGCGAAGACGAGGTGCGGCGGCGGCGGCGGCGGTCGCTCGGGCGTGCATCCCGCGAGGAGCAGCAACGCCAGCCAAGGTCTATGATGTGCCATGCAGGCGCATCGATAAGTGCGATCGCGGGATCGGCAAAGCGAAGAAACGGCGGCGCTCGATGAACGCAGGGTGAGACTTGCGCCGCTACCGCTGGAAAATTGCGCCAAACACGCCTATGTGCCGCCCCTCCCATGGCAACAACACTCCCCTCCCCGCCGAAGATCGGCATGGTCTCGCTCGGCTGTCCCAAGAATCTGGTCGATAGCGAGCGGATCCTGACCAAGCTGCGCTCCGATGGCTATGCCATGTCGCCCGATTACGCCGGGGCGGACGTCGTGCTGGTCAACACCTGCGGCTTCCTCGATTCGGCGAAGGAAGAATCGCTCGAAGCGATCGGCGAGGCGATCGCCGAGAACGGCCGCGTCATCGTCACCGGCTGCATGGGCAAGGAAGCGGAGATGATCCGCGCCAAATTCCCCGGCATCCTCGCCGTCACCGGCGCGCATCAATATGAGGAAGTCGTCGGCGCGGTCCACGACGCGGCGCCGATGCCGCCGAGCGCGTTTCTCAACCTCGTTCCCGACAGCGGGCTGAAGCTCACCCCGCGCCACTACAGCTATCTGAAGATCAGCGAAGGCTGCAACCACCGCTGCAGCTTCTGCATCATCCCGAGCCTGCGCGGCGACCTCGTCAGCCGCCGCCCCGACGCGATCCTGCGCGAAGCCGAGAAGCTGATCGAAGCCGGCACGCGCGAACTGCTCGTCATCAGCCAGGACACCTCGGCCTACGGCGTCGATATCCGCCACCAGCCGCGGATGTGGCACGGCGAGGAAGTCCGCGCCCACATGACCGATCTGTCGCGCGAACTCGGCAAATTGGGCGCCTGGGTGCGCCTGCACTATGTCTACCCCTACCCGCACGTCGATCAGGTCATCCCGCTGATGGCCGAGGGGCTGATCCTCCCCTATCTCGACATCCCGTTCCAGCACGCCAGCCGTAACGTGCTGAAACTGATGAAGCGCCCGGCGAACGAGACCAAGGTGCTCGAGCGCATCAAGCAGTGGCGCACGATCGCGCCCGACATCGCGATCCGCTCGACCTTCGTCGTCGGCTTCCCCGGCGAGACCGAGGACGATTTCGCCTATCTGATGGACTGGCTCGAGGAAGCGCAGCTCGACCGCGTCGGCGCGTTCCGCTTCGAGCCGGTCGAGGGCGCCGCCGCCAACGACCTCCCCAACCACGTGCCCGAAGAGATCAAGGAAGAGCGCTACGCCCGCCTGATGGAACTCACCGCGCGGATCTCGGCCGACAAGCTCCAGGCCAAGGTCGGCCGCACGCTCGACGTGATCATCGATGCGGTCGATGACGAGGGCGGTGCGACCGGCCGCTCGAAGGCCGATGCGCCCGAGATCGACGGCGAGGTGTTCCTGCGCGACGCCGGCCACCTCAAACAGGGCGACGTGGTCCCCGTCCAGATCGAGGATGCCGATGAGCACGATTTGTACGGCGTCCCGACGCGCTGAGGCGGCGAGCGTGACGGTCCCGTCGAGTGCGCTCACCGCGCTGCCCGAACGATCCTATGCCGAGATCCGCCGCCTGGTGCAGACCGGCGATCTCGCGCTCTGCTCTGGCACCCCGCCCTTCTCGCGCGTCATTCAATGGGCGACGAGCAGCCCGTGGAGCCATATCGCGATGGTCGTCCGGCTCGACGATCTCGACCGCGTGATGGTGGTCGAGGCGGTCGCCAAGATCGGTGTGCGCGTCGTGCCGCTCAGCCGCTTCCTGTCGGGCGGCGACGCGCGGCATCGAAAGCCGTTCGCCGGCACGGTGGTGATCGCGCGCCACGCCGATTTCGCGGCGCGCGCCGCCAGCGGTGGCCTGCGCAAACTCGACGGGTTTGCCTTCGACCGGCTCGGCACGCCGTTCAGCGCGTTCGAGATCGCCAAGATCGGCTTCCGCATCTTTCTCGGCGCGTTCGGCGTGCGGGTACCGCGCATGGCGACGCCGACCGACGAATATTTCTGCTCCGAATATCTCGCCGAATGCTACAAGCGGATCGGCATCGCGATCCCGTGGGACGGGCGCGGCTTCATCGCCCCCGATGATTTCGCCGCCGATTCCAAGGTAGAACCCGTCGCGCGCGTCGCCCGCCACCCGTTCGGCGATACGGCGCGGTAAGCACGAACGGCTTTCCGCTTTCCTTTTGCGACCCTGCAGTGACATACCGGCGCTCGTTTCGACCAAGATGGACCGCCCGTGACCCTTTCCCGCCTCGGCCTCGCCGCCGTCCTGCTCGCCACCGCCGCGCCGGCGCTGGCGCAATCGCTCACCCCGGCCGAGACGCAGGCGGTCGATACCACCGTCACCGACGCGCTCGCCAAATCGGGCGTCCCCTCGGCCTCGGTCGCGATCGTGCGCGGCGGGCGGATCGTCTATACCAAGGCGTACGGCAAACAGGCCGAGACCGGCGCGACGCGCGACGACGCGCCGTACCAGATCGCCTCGGTCTCGAAGCAGTTCACCGCCGCCGCGATCCTGCTGCTGCAGCGCGACGGCAAGCTCAGCCTCGACGATCACGTCTCGAAATACGTCCCCGGCATCACCGGCGGCGACACGATCACGATCCGCCAGCTCCTCAGCCACACCGCCGGGCTGCAGGATTACTGGCCGCAGGATTATAGCTTCAAGGCGATGGCGACCCCGGTTACGCCGCAGCAGATCGTCGATCGCTGGGCGAAGAAGCCGCTCGACTTCAAGCCGGGCACGCAGTGGCAATATTCGAACACCGGCTATGTCGTCGCGGGGATGATCGTCGAAAAGGTGTCGGGGCAACCGTTGCTCGATTTTCTCAAGGCGCGGATCTTCAAGCCGCTCGGCATGACCGTCTACGATCAGGATCTCGCGGTCGGCCCCGGCTTCCCGCAAGGCTATGGCCGCGCCGCGCTCGGCCCGGTGCGCCCGGTCACCCCCGCCGCGCACGGCTGGCTCTATGCCGCGGGCGAACTCGCGATGAGCGCACGCGCGCTCGCGACCTGGGACGTCGCACGGCTCGACCGCACGGTCCTCGCGCCGCAGGACTGGGCAACGCAGGAAACCCCGGTCAAGCTCGCCGACGGCACGACCAACGGCTACGGCCTCGGCGTCTCGACCGGCACCGCCAACGGCCGCCGCTTCGTCGAGCATAGCGGCGAGGCGGTCGGCTTCCTGTCCGAAAACATCGTCTATCCCGAGCAGAAGGCCGCGGTCGCCGTCCTCATCAACAGCTGGTCGAGCGACGCCTCGCAGACGATCGCGCAGAAGCTCGCCGGCATCGTGCTTGGCACCGCCCCGGCCGATCCCGCCGATGCGGCGGTACTGGCGTGCGTCCGCACCGCGTTCGACCAGCTGCGCGCCGGCACGCTCGACCGCAGCCAGCTGACCGACGACGCCAATTTCTACTTCACCGCGACGACGCTCGCCGACTACCGCAATAGCCTCGCCCCGCTCGGTGCGCCGACCGCGTTCGTCCAGACCGGCAAGGCGCGGTTGCGCGGCGGCTTCGTCAACCGCACTTACCGCGCGACCTATCCCACGACGACGCTGTCGATCAGCACCTATGCCGAACCCGGCGCCAACGGAAAGCTCGAGCAATTGCTCGTGACCCCCACCCAGCCATGACCGATTTCAGCACGCTGCTCCAACCCGACCGCGGCCAGCCCGCGCGCCTGATCCACGTCGTCCATCCCGACGCGTGGGACGCCTGGCTCGGGGCGCAGCCGCCGCGCATCCGCACGACGGTCGCGGTGCACCGGCTGACCGGCAAGGCGGGCAACCGCGCCGTGCTGCCGGGCGAGAAGCCCGAGGATTGGGCGATGCTGCTGGTCTGCAACGAAAGCCTCGACTCGCCGTGGCGGATCGCCTCGCTCGGCGAGCAACTGCCCGAGGGTACCTATCGCCTCGCCGAGGGCGAGCCCGGCGCGGCGATGCTCGGCTGGTGCCTCGCGCAGCACAAGTTCGATCGTTATCGCAGCGAGGAGACTGCGGTCGGCGCGCGCGTGCTGCTCACCGGCGAACCCGCGCGGATCGAGGAAACCGTGCGAATCGCGAAGGCGACCGCCAAGGTGCGCGATCTCGTCAACACCGCCGCCGCCGATCTCGGCCCGGCCGAGCTCGAAGCCGAAGCCCAGCAGCTCGCCCAGACGCACGGCGCAACGCTGTCGGTGACGAAGGGCGACGCGCTCGAAAAGGGCTATCCGATGATCCACGCGGTCGGCCAGGCCGCCGGGCGCGGGCGCGAGCCGCGGCTGATCGAGCTCGCATGGGGCAACCCCGCGCATCCGCGCATCGCGATCGTCGGCAAGGGCGTGTGCTTCGATTCGGGCGGGCTCGACATCAAGCCGTCGTCGGGAATGCGGCTGATGAAGAAGGACATGGGCGGCGCGGCGCACGCGCTCGCGCTCGCCGGGCTGGTGATGGCGGCGCGGTTGCCGGTGCGGCTGCACCTGCTGATCCCGGCGGTCGAGAACAGCATTTCGGGCAACGCCTTCCGCCCCGGCGACGTGCTGAAGACGCGCAAGGGCCTCACCGTCGAGAACACCAATACCGATGCCGAAGGCCGGCTCGTGCTCGGCGACGCGCTGACGCGGGCTGTCGAGGAAAACCCGACGCTGATCCTCGATTTCGCGACGCTCACCGGCGCGGCGCGTGTCGCGCTCGGGCCCGATCTGCCCGCGACCTTCGCCAATGACGATGCGCTGGCGGCGGCATTGCTCGCGGCCGGCAAGGCGGTCGGCGATCCCTTGTGGCGGTTGCCGCTGTGGGACGGCTATGACGAGATGCTCGCCTCCGACATCGCCGATCTCGTCAACGCCCCCGACGGCGGCTTCGCCGGATCGGTGACCGCGGCGCTGTTCCTGCGCCGCTTCGTCCCCGAGGGCACGCCCTGGGCGCATTTCGACACCTTCGCCTGGCGCCCGTCGGCCAAGCCCGGCCGGCCCAAGGGCGGCGAGGCGCTCGGCCTGCGCGCGGCGTGGGCGATGCTCAAGGGGCGTTTCCCGGCATGATCTACATTCTGATCAACCTCGTGCCGATCCTCGTCGCAACGGCCATCGGGTTGATGCTCGGCGCCGCCTATCACGTCGCGGTGGGCCGCGGGCGGGTCGCGACGAGCGCGATCGTGGTCGCGGCACTCGGCCTGTTCTGGTTCGCCTCGATCCTGGCGGGCGCGCTGATCCTCGCCCCGCCCAAGGCCGCCCCCTGGATCATGGCGGTGGGGAGCGCAGTGGTGATCTGGGCGGGCTTCGTGCTGCCGGTGGTGGCGGTGACGCAGCGCTATCACGGCGCGGCGGCGCGCCGGATCGCGGCGGACAGCCTGTTCTGGCTGGGGACGATGGTGGCGCAGGCGGTGGCAATGAAGCTGATCGGGCTGGTGCCGCCGCCGGTTTGATCGTCGTCACGTCGATAGCGGCGTAACGCCACCAGAGCGGACCCGGGGCCCAGCCACGCGATCCACTTCGATCCGGCCGGTCAGCGGCGCAGCTCGAACCAGTCGCCCGCATCCGCGCTGTACAGCAGCAGGATCGCCAGCGCCTCCAGGCCCAGTTGCAACGCCGACGCGGCGATGACGAGCGTATCGTGCTGCGCCATCGGGTGAATCAGCCCCGCGCCGCGCAGAAAGGCCATGCTGGTGACGAGGCCGAGCAGCCAGCGCAGCGCCAGCGCGTTGCGTGCGTCGCGCGACGCCGCAAAGACGACCAGCCCCATCAGCACCACGGCAAAGCCCAGGCCGACCGCACGGACGAGCTGGATCCGCAGCACCAGCGTCGCCATCGCCGCGGGCGCGAGCGGGAAGGCGAACGACAAAGTGTGGCTGGCGTTATAGGCCAGCGCCGCCGAAAGCAGCAGGCTGAGCGCGAACGCGCCCGCAGACAGACGGATCGAAGGGGACGTCGCCACTGTGTCTGCTCCACGCTATCCTGTTGGCGGCACGGCCTTTCTAGCGCGGCAATGCCTTCACAGCGTTTAACGCCGCGACGTCCCGATCGCCTTTTTGCGCCGGTTGCGGGGGATCGATAGCGACCACGGCGAACGGTCGGTCGGCGCTGCGTCACAGATGACCGCCGCATCGCCGCCGTGCTTACGCGTCGAGCTATCCAAAATGTAGCGCGGACTCGGGATGGCGAGAAGGATGGGAGTCTATCCTTCTTGATCGATAATAGATTTCATGCAGCTCGATCCGGTGCTGGAGGCTCATAACCTCCACGATAGCAATCGGCATCGAATTTCGGAAATCGTTTGCCTAGCTGCTAACCGGGCGCTTTCGAAGTCGACAGACAGTCGGTTATGGATCGATTGTCCGAAGAGCATGGCGTCGCGGTCGCGACGCTGCCTTTCCGGCACTACTGTAATGAAGGCATGCTGCCCCGTTACGGCAAAATGTTCATGAAACTGAAGCGCTTCAAGCGTGCCGATTGGAACGGCGCGTTGTAACGACCAACCGCGGCGCCCCCGCTACACACACGCATCTCGCGACGGACTGGAGGGACGAGCTGCTCCCATGAGAAACGGCGTTTCGGGCAACATCCATAATTTCCATTGCCCGTGCCGCATGTTCGCCCGCCGGTGTTGCAGTTCAGGCCTACCGATCGCGCATGCAGGAGCGGTCAGGCGGCGACGAAGCATGACGGTGAAGGCTTGAATGGCGCGCGACGGATTGCGGGTCCGGAGCTGGACGACGCTAATCGGCACTGGAGGTGTCTCGAACGCCCGCAACTGGCGGACAAGGCTCCCGTCGGCGACATGCTGCTCGACATGATACTCGTTCACCATCGCCAACCCGACCGATCGCACGTCCGCGCTGACCGCTGCCTCGCCATCGTCGACCGTCAACCGAGTCGGAAGGCTCATCGTCCGCTCGACCCCGTCGATCAGGAAGCGATAGCTAAAGCGGACGGACGTGCCGGGCGCGACATAGCCGACAATGCTATGGCGCTGCAGGTCGTCCGGGTGCGCAGGTACGCCATAGGTCGCGAGATATTCCGGCGAGCCGCAGAGGACGAACCCGGTCCCGCTGACGCGCGCGGCGATCAGGCTGGAGTCCGGCAGGTGGCCGATCCTGACGGCCAGATCGACACCGTCCTTCACGAGATCGACTGGGCGATCGTCGAGACGGACCTCGACTTCGACCTGCGGGTATTGCCGCACATAGTCGGCGATGACCGGCAGCACGCGAAGGCGGACGAACGCGCGAGAGGCGCTGATGACGAAGCGGCCTTGCGGCACTGCCGCACCCTCCGCCGCCTCGCGCGCGGCCTGGTCGAGATCGGTGAGGATCGCCTTGCACCGGGCATGGAATAGTAGGCCAACGGATGTCGGGCGGACCGAGCGGGTCGTTCGCGCGAAGGGCGTCATGCTGAGCTGCGCCTCGAGCCGCGCGACGGCCTTGCTGACGCCCGCAGAAGTGAGGCCGAGCGCCGTCGCCGCGGCCCGAAAGCCCCCCTGGTCACCGACCGCGACGGACGCGCTGATCGCTGCGATATCCATGGTAAACGCACCGCTCATCCCGATCCTGCCGCCAGTTGTCCAATCGCCCGACGCCCCCCCCACCGCCGAAGCTGCCACCACCGCCTTTAGTAAAGCCCCCACCGCCCCAACCATTATCGGAAATCGGTCGTTGCGTGTTTGTGTTCGGGGACGGACGAGGGGACGTGTCGGACGCCCTTGCTGTGGGTGTCGGGCCCGGGCGTGGCCGCTGTCGATTGGTCGTCGAACGAGTTTCGCGCGACCATTCTTCGCGAGATAACGCACCGCCGCCCGATCCCCCGCTGCTGCGAACGCCGCCACCTCCGCCTTGGCCATAGTTACGCCCCGACCCAGCAAAGGTGAACTGACCGTCCGCGGGATCATGCCAAGGATTAAATTTGAGTTCGACGTCGTCGGCAATGGTGACGGTCGGCCATCTGCCGGTCCGCAGCCAGATCGAAAAAGCGCGTCGCCGCTCGTTATAAGTTATGGGAATCATGCCACGCTCACTGGCTCGCGCAGCGAGAACATTTGAGCAACATTTTCCTACAAGTCAATCGGCAGTTGCGGCGACCGACGGCGAAAAGCCTAGGCGGTTGCCCGGCCTTGCACTGCACAACGTCCGATTTCGCAAGAATGGTGCCCGGAAGAGGACTCGAACCTCCACGCCCTTGCGAGCGCCAGCACCTGAAGCTGGTGCGTCTACCAATTCCGCCATCCGGGCACTGGGTAGGTGGCGGGCCTTAGGGGAGGCGAGTCGGCCTTGTCAACACACTGTATGCTGGGGCAAGGGCTGACCACCCCAAGCGAATGGCAGGCACAAGGCGCACGCGATGAAGAATACATTGGTTACGCTGATCGGCGGCGGAGGGTTCCTCGGCCGCTATGTCGCACAGGCGCTGCTCGACAGCGGCGCGCGCGTGCGAATCGCGCAGCGCGATCCGCGCCAGGCGTTTTTCCTCAAGCCGCTCGGCGGGCTCGGCCAGACGCAATTCGCGGTTGCCGACATCACCAAGCCCGAATCGATCCGGCGCGCGGTCGCGGGATCGGATGCGGTGGTCAATCTCGTCGGGATCCTCAGCGGCGACTTCAAGAAGATCCAGGTCGATGGCGCGCGGATCGTCGCCGAGGCCGCCGCGGCGGCGGGCGTCGGCGCGCTGGTGCATCTTTCGGCGATCGGCGCCGACCCCGCCTCCCCCTCGGCTTATGGGCGTTCGAAGGGCGAAGGCGAGGCCGCGGTGCGTGCCGCCTTCCCGAGCGCGACAATCCTGCGCCCGTCGATCGTGTTCGGGCGCGAGGACCAGTTCGTCAATCGCTTCGCCGCGATGGTCGCGACCGCTGCTTCGATGCCGCTCGTCCATGTCGTCCCCGTGCTGCGTGCCGGCACCAAGTTCCAGCCGGTCTATGTCGGCGACGTGGCGGACGCCGTGATGGCGGCGCTCGCCCACCCCGAGTTGGCCGCCGGCAAGACGCTCGAGCTCGGCGGGCCCGACATACTGTCGATGGGCGCGCTGGTGCGCTGGATCGCCAAGGCGACCAATCGCACGCCGCATATCGTCGAGCTGCCCGACGCGATCGGCGGCGCGATCGCCGCGGCGGGGTTCCTGCCCGGTGCGCCGATCACGCAGGATCAGTGGAAGATGTTGGCAATCGACAACGTCGTTTCGGCGACCAACGGGCTAGAGCTGCTCGGCATCACGCCGACGCCGCTCGACGCGGTCGCGCCGGGCTGGCTGGTGCGCTATCGCAAGGGTGGCCGGTTCGCGGTGCCGGCGGCGGCATAAGCGCCGTCTTTTAGGGGGATTTCGTGGGCGACATCATCAACATCATCCTGCTCGGCATCGTCGAGGGGGTGACCGAATTCCTGCCGGTGTCGTCGACGGGACACCTCATCCTTGCGACCAAGCTGCTCGGCTATGACGCGGCGCGCTGGGAGGTGTTCAACATCGTCATCCAGCTGGGCGCGATTTTGGCGATCGTCGTGCTGTACTGGCGGACGTTCCTCGCGGTCGCGATGGGGCTGGCGCGGCGCGATCCGGTGGCGCTGCGCTTCGTGCGCAACATTCTCGTCGCGTTCGTTCCAGCGGCGGTGCTTGGCCTCGCGATCCACAAGCAGATCGAGGCATTGCTCGGCAATGCGCTGGTGGTGTCGGTCGCGCTGGTCGTCGGCGGGATCGCGATTATCGCGGTCGAGCGGCTCGCGCCGAAGAGCGACATCGTCGGCGTGGCCGACATCCCGCTCGGCAAGGTCATCGGGATCGGCTGCCTGCAATGCCTGGCGATGGTGCCGGGCGTCAGCCGCTCGGGCGCGACGATCCTCGGCGCGCTGGCGCTCGGGGTCGAGCGGCGGACCGCGGCCGAGTTCAGCTTCTTCCTTGCCATCCCGACGATGCTTGGCGCGACCACGCTCGAGCTCGTCAAGAACCGGCACGAATTGGCGAGCGGGCATGGCGTGGGGCTTGGCGCGATCGGGCTCGGTTTTCTGGTCGCTTTTGTCGTCGCGTTGCTCGTGGTGAAGTGGTTCGTTGGCGTGGTGACCCGCCACGGCTTCATTCCGTTCGCTTGGTATCGGATTATTGCGGGAAGTGCCGCGTTCATATGGCTTATGACTATTTAGACCGGTACGGTCCTAATATCGCAACCTCTGTGCTCACAGTGTTATCGCAGCACGTGGCTAGCGAAATAAATAGGTAAGCGATACTGTCGGATATTACGTTTTCGTAATGACAGCGTGACGATCGCTCGATATTTGCGCGCTTGAAAGGTGCGCAAATGGCTGACACGTCGCTGCTGAAATTCGTCGATCGCGAGCAGGCCTATCCTGCCAAGCGCGAGCCCGAGCTCCGCGCGGAGGACTTTCGCGAAATCGCCGAGCGCTATCCCGTGCCCGACGCCGAGGCGCAGGCCGGGCGCTGCTCGCAATGCGGCGTGCCGTATTGCTCGGTGCACTGCCCGCTGCACAATCATATCCCCGACTGGCTGCGGCTGACCGCCGAGGGCCGGTTGCGCGAAGCCTATGAGCTGAGCAACGCGACCTCGACCATGCCCGAGATTTGCGGCCGAATCTGCCCGCAGGACCGCCTGTGCGAAGGCAATTGCGTGATCGAATTCTCGGGCCACGGCGCGGTGACGATCGGCGCGGTCGAGAAGTTCATCACCGACACCGCGTGGGAAGAAGGCTGGGTCGAGCCGCTCGTCCCAGGCCGCGCGCGCGGGCAATCGGTCGGCGTGATCGGCGCGGGTCCGGCGGGCCTCAGCGCCGCCGAATATCTGCGCGGTAACGGCTACGATGTGCATGTCTATGACCGCTACGATCGCGCCGGCGGGCTGCTGACCTATGGCATCCCCGGCTTCAAGCTCGAAAAGCCGATCGTGATGCGCCGCGTCGAGCGGCTCAAGGCTGCCGGAATCGTCTTCCAAGCGAATTTCGAGGTCGGCCGCGACGCCAGCATGGACGCACTGCGCCAACGCCACGACGCGGTCCTGATTGCCACCGGCGTGTATCGCGCCCGCGCGATCAAGGCGCCAGGGGTCGAGGCGGAAGGTGTCGTCGACGCCCTCGCCTTCCTCACTGCGTCCAACCGCAAGGGCTTCGGCGACGCTGTGCCGAGCTTCGACGATGGCAGCCTCAACGCCGCGGGCAAGCATGTCGTGGTGATCGGCGGCGGCGACACCGCGATGGACTGTGTCCGCACCGCAATCCGTCAGGACGCCGCGTCGGTGAAGTGCCTCTACCGTCGCGACCGCGCCAACATGCCGGGGTCGCAGCGCGAAGTCGCCAATGCCGAGGAGGAAGGCGTCGAGTTCGTCTGGCTGTCGGCGCCCGAGAGCTTTGCCGGCGAAGGCGCGGTCTCCACCGTCAAGGCGAGCGCGATGCGGCTCGGCGCGCCCGATGCTTCGGGCCGCCGCGCGCCCGAAATCGACCCGGCGGGCGGGTTCGAGCTCAACGCCGATCTCGTCATAAAGGCGCTCGGCTTCGACGCCGAGGATCTGCCGACGCTGTTCGGCGCGCCCGAGCTGACGGTGACGCGCTGGGGCACCGTATTGGTCGACAACAAGACGCTGATGACGTCGCTCGACGGCGTGTTCGCGGCGGGCGACATCGTGCGCGGTGCGAGCCTCGTCGTCTGGGCGATCCGCGACGGCCGCGATGTCGCGGCAAGTATGCACCGCTATCTCAAGGCCAAGGCGGTCGCGGCCCAAGCCGCAACCGCCAAGGTGGCTGCATGATGCGGCGGTCTTACGACCGCGCGCAGCGCTGGGGCGTCGCGCTCGGCATCGGGCTGCTGGGCATGGCGTCGGTCTCGGCGCAGACTCGCCCTTCCCCGCTGCCCGCGCCCGCTGCCAATGCCGATGCCGCAGCGGACTATGACGCGCGCCGCGCGGCGGCGGCACGGTTGCTCGTCGTCAGCCGCTTCCGCGCGCGCCAGGCGGTGCTAATCAAGGACGCGATCCGCGCCGCCGAATCCGAGATGACCGAGGAATGCCTTAACCGCGCCGCGGCGGGCCGCGACATGAAGCCGTGCGAGGCGCTCGTCAGCCCGAGCCCCGCGATCAAGGCGCGTATCGTCGCCAGCGAAACGGCGATCCTCGACGATCTGATGGCAGCAAGCCAGACGATCTATGCGCGACGCTTCACCGCCGCCGAGATGGATGAGATCGCGCGCTTCTTCCGCACGCCGGTCGGCCAGCGCTACGCTTCGATTTCTCCGCAGCTCCTCAACGAAGTGCAGATCCGCAAGCGCGAGATCGTGCGTCGCTATCTGATCGCCGCCGCGTCAGCCGACATCAAAGGGTCCCAACGATGACCGACCAGCACGCCTATCTCGCCGAACACGGCATGTACCGCCCCGAATTTGAGGGCGATGCCTGCGGCGTCGGCCTCGTCGCCGCGACCGACGGCACGCCCTCGCGCCGCGTCGTCCAGTCGGCGATCGATGCGCTGAAGGCGGTGTGGCACCGCGGCGCGGTCGACGCCGACGGCAAGACCGGCGACGGCGCCGGGCTGCACATCGACCTGCCGCTCAAATTCTTCGACGATGCGATCGCCGCGTCGGGGCATCGCCCGCTGCCCAACCGGCTGGCGGTCGGCATGATCTTCCTGCCGCGCACCGATCTCGGCGCGCAGGAGGCGTGCCGCACGATCATCGAGAGCGTGATCATCGACGAAGGCTATACCATCTATGGCTGGCGCCAGGTGCCGGTCGACGTCTCGGTGATCGGCCAGAAGGGCCTCGCGACGCGGCCAGAGATCGAGCAGATCATGATCGCCGGTCCCCTCCCCGACGATGCGAGCGCCGCCGAGTTCGAGAAGAACCTCTATCTCGTCCGCCGCCGGATCGAGAAGCGCGTGATCGCGGCGCAGATCCAGGGCTTCTACATCTGCAGCCTGTCATGCCGCTCGATCATCTACAAGGGGCTGTTCCTCGCCGAATCGCTGTCGATCTTCTACCCCGATCTGCGCGATCAGCGTTTCGAGAGCCGCGTCGCGATTTTCCACCAGCGCTATTCGACCAACACCTTCCCGCAATGGTGGCTGGCACAACCGTTCCGCACGCTCGCGCACAATGGCGAGATCAACACGATCCGCGGCAACAAGAACTGGATGCTCAGCCACGAGATCCGCATGGCGAGCCTCGCGTTCGGGGAGCATAGCGAGGACATCAAGCCGGTGATCCCGGCGGGCGCCTCCGACACGGCGGCGCTCGATGCGGTGTTCGAGGCGATCTGCCGCTCGGGCCGCGACGCGCCGACCGCCAAGCTGATGCTCGTCCCCGAGGCGATGGCCGATTCGATCGACATGCCCGCCGACCATCTCGCGATGTACCAGTATCTCGCCTCGGTGATGGAGCCGTGGGACGGCCCCGCCGCGCTCGCGATGACCGACGGCCGCTGGGCGGTCGCCGGCATGGACCGCAACGCGCTGCGGCCGCTCCGCTATGTGCGCACGATCGACGGCTTGCTGATCGTCGGGTCGGAGAGCGGGATGGTCGTCGTTCCCGAATCGACCGTGATCGAGAAGGGCCGGCTCGGGCCGGGCCAGATGATCGCGATCGATCTCGACGAGGGCGTGCTGCTCCACGACCGCGCGGTGAAGGACCGCATCGCGGGCGAGCATGACTATGCCGGCATGATCGGCGAATTCACCAGCATCGCCGACCTGCCGCTCCCCGAGGGCGACCCGATCACGCGCTTCGACCGCGCCGACCTCACGCGCCGCCAGGTCGCCGCGGGCCAGACGCTCGAGGATATGGAGCTGATCCTCGCGCCGATGGTCGAGGGCGCCAAGGAAGCGATCGGCTCGATGGGCGACGACACGCCGCTGGCCGTCATTTCGGACAAGCCGCGCCTGATCAGCCAGTTCTTCCGGCAGAATTTCAGCCAGGTCACCAACCCGCCGATCGACCCTTTACGCGAACGCCATGTCATGTCGCTTAAGACGCGCTTCGGCAATCTCGCCAACATCCTCGACACCGAGGACCGGCGCGACGGCGTGCTCGTGCTCGAATCGCCCGTGCTCGACGGCGCGGCCTGGGCCAAGCTGAAAACGCATTTCGGCGCGCAGGCGGCGGAGATCGACTGCACCTTCGAGGCCGGCGGCGGCCCCGAGAAACTGCGCGCCGCGATCGCACGGATCCGCGCCGAGGCGGTCACTGCGGTGCGCCAGGGGCATAGCGAACTGTTCCTGACCGATCGCAACATCGACCCCGAGCGGATCGGCATCGCCGGCGTGCTCGCAGCGGCGGCGGTGCATACGCATCTCGTGCGGATGGGCCTGCGCTCGTACGCCAGCATCAACGTGCAGACCGCCGAATGCCTCGACACGCATTATTATGCGGTGCTGATCGGCGTCGGCGCGACCACCGTCCATGCCTATCTCGCCGAAGCGTCGATCGCCGACCGCCACGCGCGCGGGCTGTTCGGCGAGCTGAGTCTCGAGGAATGCCTCGCGCGGCATCGCCATGCGGTCGAGGAGGGTCTGCTCAAGATCATCTCGAAGATGGGGATCGCGGTGATCTCGTCGTACCGCGGCGGCTACAATTTCGAGGCGGTGGGCCTCAGCCGTGCGCTGGTCAACGATCTGTTCCCGGGCATGCCCGCGAAGATTTCGGGCGAGGGCTACGCCTCGCTCCACCTCAACGCGCAGCTGCGCCATGACAAGGCGTTCGACGAGGGCGTCGCGACGCTGCCGATCGGCGGCTTCTATCGCCAGCGTCACACCGGCGAGACGCACGCTTACTCGGCGCAGCTGATGCACCTGCTGCAGAATGCGGTCGCGACCGACAGCTATTCGACCTACCTGCAATTCTCGCGCGGGGTCGAGGGCCTGCCCCCGGTCTATCTGCGCGATCTGCTGCAGTTCAACTTCCCCACCGAGGGCGTTCCGGTTGATCAGGTCGAAGCGATCACCGAGATCCGCAAGCGCTTCGTGACGCCCGGCATGTCGCTCGGCGCGCTCTCGCCGGAGGCGCACGAGACGCTCGCGATCGCGATGAACCGGATCGGCGCCAAGGCCGTGTCGGGCGAAGGCGGCGAGGACAAGGCGCGCTATCAACCGTACGCCAACGGCGACAACGCCAATTCGGGCGTCAAGCAGATCGCGTCGGGCCGCTTCGGCGTGACGGCGGAATATCTCAACGCCTGCGACGAGATCGAAATCAAGGTCGCGCAAGGCGCAAAGCCCGGCGAGGGTGGGCAGCTGCCCGGCTTCAAGGTGACCGAGTTCATCGCCAAGCTGCGCCATGCGACGCCCGGCGTGACGCTGATCTCGCCACCGCCGCACCACGACATCTATTCGATCGAGGATCTCGCGCAGCTCATCTACGACCTCAAGCAGATCAATCCGGTCGCGCGCGTCTGCGTGAAGCTCGTCAGCTCGGCGGGCATCGGCACCGTCGCGGCGGGTGTCGCCAAGGCGCATGCCGACGTGATCCTGATCGCAGGGCATGTCGGCGGCACCGGCGCCTCCCCGCAGACCAGCATCAAATATGCCGGCACGCCGTGGGAAATGGGGTTGTCCGAGGTCAACCAGACGCTGACGCTCAACGGGCTGCGCGGGCGCATCAAGCTGCGCACCGATGGAGGCCTCAAGACCGGCCGCGACATCGTCATCGCCGCGATTCTCGGTGCGGAAGAATTCGGCATCGGTACGCTGTCGCTCGTCGCGATGGGCTGCATCATGGTGCGGCAGTGCCATTCGAACACGTGTCCGGTCGGCGTCTGCACACAGGACGAGAAGCTACGCGCCAAGTTCAGCGGCAGCCCTGAGAAGGTCATCAACCTGATGACCTTCATCGCCGAGGAAGTCCGCGACATCCTTGCCCGGCTCGGCTTCCGCAGCTTGGACGAAGTGATCGGCCGCACCGAACTGCTCCGCCAGGTCAGTCGCGGTGCCGAGCATCTCGACGATCTCGATCTCAACCCGATCCTCGCCAAGGTCGATGCGCCCGACGATCAGCGGCGCTTCAGCCTGACCGGTCGCCGCAACGAAGTGCCCGACAGCCTCGACGCGCAGATCATCAAGGATGCGGCCGCCGTGTTCAGCCGGCGCGAGAAGATGCAGCTGACCTATTCGGTGCGCAACACGCACCGCGCGGTCGGCACGCGGCTGTCGAGCGAGATCACGCGGACCTTCGGCATGTCGGCGCTCGCCGACGGGCACGTCCATGTCCGCCTGCGCGGCTCGGCCGGGCAGAGCCTCGGCGCGTTCCTGTGCAAGGGCATCACGCTCGAAGTGTTCGGCGATGCCAACGACTATGTCGGCAAGGGGCTGTCGGGCGGGATCATCGCGGTGCGCCCGGTGGTGAGCTCGCCGCTCGCATCGCAGGACAATACGATCATCGGCAACACCGTGCTCTATGGCGCGACCTCGGGCAGCCTCTATGCCGCAGGGCAAGCGGGCGAGCGCTTCGCGGTGCGCAATTCGGGCGCAACCGTCGTGGTCGAAGGCTGCGGCGCGAACGGGTGCGAATATATGACCGGCGGCACCGCGGTGGTGCTCGGGCCGGTCGGCGCGAACTTCGGCGCTGGCATGACCGGCGGAATGGCGTTCGTCTATGACGCCGACGGCAGCTTCGCCCGGCGCGCCAATCCCGAGAACATCACCTGGAACCGGCTGTCGTCGCTGCATTGGGAGGCGGTGCTGCTCGGGCTCGTCCGCGCGCAGCATGCGGCGACCGATTCAAAATGGTCGGGGGCCTTGCTCGACGATTGGGGTCGGGTGGTCGAGCATTTCTGGCAGGTGGTGCCGAAGGAGATGCTCACCCGGCTGAGCCACCCGCTCGACGATCGGGTGGAGCAGGTCGCGGCGGAGTAGGTCACGTCTTGCCCGTCACCCCCGCGAAAGCGGGGGTCCCGCTTCTGCTTCCGGCGGCGGTAGAAGAAGCGGGATCCCCGCTTTCGCGGGGATGACGGGGGGAGGTTCGTTCGTTGTCCTGCACTCGCTAGTCGACAAAACGCCCCGAATCGTGCTACGCGCTCCGCTCGATCGGGGGCGTTCGAGGGTTGATTATGCGTCACATTCTGCTCGGTCTGCTCGCTTGCGGCATCGCCATTCCGGCCTTCGCCAATGACAGCGCCCCACCCCCGCCGCGCCCGGCCCCCGATGCCGCGCAGGTCGGCGCGCTGCTGTCGAGCCCGCTCGTCCAGGAAATTATCGCGACGACGGTCGATCAATATGCCGACGCCTTGCTCGAAACGCATGTCGGCCCGCTCGCCAAACTGACCGACACACGCGACCATGTCCGCCCCGAGGACACGCTCGGCGATCTCGCCGCGCGCAGCCACCCCGACTATCGCCGCGACCTGCACAATCAGACGCGCCATGCCGTCGCCGCTACAGGCCAGGCCGCGCGCGACATCGCCAGCCTCAGCGCCGAGCTCAAGCACACCACCGAGCGCCTGCGCGCCGCGCTCGCGCTGACCCAGGCCGAGGTCAACGCAGTCCGTTGATCCGTGGCCGTCGGCCGACACAAAGTCGTGTGACGCCTTCCCCTCCCGGCCTGTGCGTTCTACCAAGCGGGCATGTGGCAACTCTACCAATTCCCGCTCTGCCCGTTCTCGCGTAAGGTCCGGCTCCTGCTCGGTGAGAAGGGCGTCGGGTGTGAGCTCGTGCGCGAAAACCCGTGGGAGCAGCGCGACGAATTCCTCGACATGAACCCCGCGGGCCAGGTCCCGGTGATGACCGACCCGCAGCGCGGCATCCGCCTGATGGATTCGATGGCGATCTGCGAATATCTCGAGGAGACGGTCGAGAAGAACGCGATGATCAACGGCACCGCGGTCAACCGCGCCGAAATCCGTCGGCTCGTCGCCTGGTTCGATTCGCAATTCTTCGCCGATATCGTCGCGCCCTTGCTCCACGAGCGGATGGAGAAGCGCCTCGTCACCAAGGAGCCGCCCGATTCGAAGCGGCTGCGCGATGCGATGAAGGCGGCGGTGCGCCATCTCGATTATACCGATTATTTGCTCGACCATCACAATTGGATGGCCGGCGCGACGATGAGCCTCGCCGATCTGGCGGCGGCGGCGCAGATTTCGGTCGCCGATTATCTCGGTGGGATCGACTGGCGCAACCACGAGCAGACCGCGAAATGGTATCGCGGCTTCAAGAGCCGTCCGAGTTTCCGTCCCCTGCTGTCCGAACGGATGGAAGGCATCATGGCGCCGAAACATTATGACGATGTCGATTTCTGAGCAGGTCACTTTGGACGATTTCGCGAAACTCGACATTCGTGTCGGGACGATCGTCGAGGCCTTGCCCTTCGCGCAGGCGCGCAAGCCCGCCTATCGGCTGACGATCGATTTCGGCCCCGAGATCGGCATCAAGCGCTCCTCGGCGCAGATCACCGCGCGCTATGCGCTCGAGGATCTCCCCGGGCAGCAAGTCGCGGCGGTGGTCAACTTCCCGCCGCGCCAGATCGGCCCGATGATGTCCGAAGTGCTGACGCTCGGCTTCCCCGATGAAAACGGCGAGGTCGTGCTGATCCAGCCGAACCTCCCCGTGCCCAATGGCGGTCGCCTATACTGAGCCGCGGCGCTCGGCGCGACGCGTCCACCACAACATCAGGCCGAGCATCGGCAGCGCCAGATCGAGATACAGGAACAGCCCGAGCCACGGCGACAGGCCCCAGTAAAGGCTCGGCACGGTGTTGAGATAGCCGTGCGAGAGCAGGCCCAGGATATTGCGCGACCAGACCGGCGTCGTCATGCCCTCGGGTGCGAAAATGTCGGTCGCGGCGACGATGAGGTTGATCAGCATCGAGAGGCCAAGCAGCGCCGCGGACCCGCTCCGAGCCGACGGCCGCCGCAGCGCGACCCAGAACGGCGCAAGGCCGAGCGCGAGGAACGGGATCGCCGGCACCGAATGGCGCGGGCCGACCGAGGCGCCGCCGTCCCAATAGGCGTAGGATGCGTTGATCGACAGCACGATGACGATCATCGCGACGCACAGGATTCCGAGATCGCGGGTCGCAGGCGCGCGCACCAGCTTCACCACGCCGACCCCGCCAAGCAGCAGGATCGGCGCGACCCAGAACAGCCCGCGCCGCACGCCGAAGGTGATCCCGAAGAGCGCCGCCGGCTTGGGATAGGTCAGCCCGAACAGCCCCTGGTTCATCCCGCTGAAGCCGACCACGCCGGTATAGCCCGTCATGAACGGCGTTCCGAAGGCGAACTGATTATAGGCGAGCATCGGCGCCACGCCGACGAGCGCGGTCGCCACAGCGACGAGATACAGCCGCCGCCGCGTCGGCCACGCCGCTCCACGGCTGCGCCACAGCGCCCAGCCGCCGATCACCAGGCCACCGAGCGCCGCCTGGAATTCGATCGTCACCGCCCAGCCAAGCGCCGCCCCCGCCATCAGCGGATAGCGCCAGCGCGCGAGTTCGCGCGCGCCCGACGTCCCGCGCCAGATCGCCCAGGTCGCGATCATGAACAGCGCAGCGACGGGCGCATGGCCGAACAGCGTCGTCGACCAGCCCCATACGACCGACCCCAGCGCATAGCCGAGCGCGGCGAACAGCCCGGCGGCGGGGCTGCCGGTGATCCCGGTGCCGAGATCGAGCAGCAGCACCGCGGCAAAGGCGGTCAGGATCGCCGCGCTGCAAGCGACCGCGAGTTGCTGACGCAACCGCAGGAACTCCGCGAGCCGGGGATTGGTGACGTCGATGATGGTATCGTACGACCGCACGCCGGTGACCGTGTTGGTCGCCCACACCACCGGCGCGGCCATCAGCGTCATGCCTGGCGCCTTGTCCATATAGTAATGCGTGACCGGCCCCTGCTTGAACTCGGCCTTGTCGATCGTCAGCGTCTGGTAGCGGTCGATCGTCGCCTCGCCGCGCTCGACCAAAGCGAGCGCGCCGAACATCCGCGTCGCGCTGTTGGGGTTGAACTCGAACGAGCCGAACCAGGCGCACGACAGCCACACGAGCGCGAACAGCAGCAGCGCGACCGCATGCGGCGCGCGAACGATCGGAGCGGATGGTGTCATCGGGTCAGGCGGTCAACCATTGGCCGAGCAGCCGGAACGGCGGCAGCGTGAAGAACCCCGCGATCAGCAGCGCGCCGGTCACCATCCCGCGCACCTGCCGCCGATGCGCCGCGATCCGGTGCGTCGCCGCGGTCCACCAGATCAGCGGCGCGGCAAGTACGACATAGGCCGAGATGATATGGATGACGCTGAAATGCCCCGGATGGGTCGTGCGGACCAAGAAGGATTCGGCGGCGGTGAGAAACATCGCGGCGACCCACACCTTGCCGAGCGTCCGGTGCAGCGCGTCGCCGCGCGGGCGCAGCAACATGGCCGGGGTCAATCCCAGCGCGACGAGCACCGTCGCGAGATGCACCCAGATCACCAGCGGGACGCTTGCCCAATGTGTCGCGCCCTTGAGAAGCGCGACGAGGATCGTGCCGAACAGGGCGACAGCTGCGCCGGCGAGTATCGTCTCATAGCGATCGGCGCGCAGCGATCCGCTCGCTTTCGACCGCCCTGCCCCCGCCAGCGTCGTCATCCCCCCAGCCCGCGTCAGGGCACGAGCGCGGCGTCGACGGCGCGCTGGTCGGCCTTGGCGTCCTGCTTCTCGCGTTTGTAGAAACGACCGGCCTGCACGGCGCAGCCCGATGCTCCGCCCGGGCCGACGGTCGAGCAGCTGCCGATCCCGGTCGCGCCGACGCGATCGTTGGCGGCGCCCTTGGCGGCCCAGCTCTCATTCTCGGGCGTAACCTTCAGATCGCGCAACTCCTTGGGGATGCGGAACTGCTCACCGGGCGCGCGGCGCACGCAGACGACAATCTCATTGCCATCGGCGTCGGTCGGGCACTTCTGTTTCCCATAGATCACCAGCGGCGGATTGCTCACGCCTTGCGCCGCGGCGGGCGCCGACACGGCTCCGCCGGCAGCGAACCCCCCGAGCACGAGCGCCGCGAGCGTCGCCTTCGTCACCAGGCCCTGCATCATCCTGTCTCCCGTCAAATACGTTTCGCGGTCGCGATCGCGACCTTGCAGCCGAGCCGGATCAGCCCGCTCAGCAGCGGATAGCCCGGCGTGTTCTCCGCCCCCGCGGCGAGCGCGGTTTCGCGATGCTCGACCTCCTCGGCCTGGAAATCGCGGATCGCCTCGGCGAGTTCGGGATCGCTGTCCCCCAGCACGACGAGCTGATCCTCGTAATGCTTGTCGATCTCGGTCTCGACCGCAGCGGTGCACGCCATCGCCGCGTCGGGCCCGAGCGCCGCGGTCACCGCACCGAGCGCGAAGCCGGCAACGTTCCAGATCGGCGCGAGCAGCGTCGGTCGCACCGAGCGGCGCGCCATCATCGCATCGAAAAAGGCGCAGTGGCGCTCTTCCTGATTCGCCATCCCCGCGATCGCGCGCGCCGCCGGGCTGCGATCGCCGAGCACCGCGAGCTGCCCCGCATAGATCCGTGTCGCGCCATATTCGCCCGCTTGATCGACCCGCACCATCGAGGCGGTGTCGCGCTTGGGGTCGCCGGGTTTCCAGCCGCTCATGCCTTTGCTCCTCGCATCAGCGCGAAAATGGTGATCGCCCCGCCGACCGAAAAGAGCGCATTGAAGCCTGCGAGCGAAACATGGAATAGAGTCCATTGCGCGACGTCGCAGCGGATGATCGGCGCCTTCATGATGCTGTCGAGCGTGATCGGCCCCGACACGGTCGAGGTGCAGGCGGTGACGCCAGCCCACCAATGATATTCAACGCCCGCATGATACACACCGATCAACCCGCTCAGCAGGATCGCGACCGCTGCCACGCTGACCAGCGTCTCGCGTTGCGCGCGGCTCGGCACGACGAAGGCGAGCGCCGCCAGCGGCAGCGCGACGATGTGCGGATAACGCTGCCACCAGCACATCTCGCACGGGTAGAGCTTGCCGATATATTGGAACGCAAGCGCCCCGCCGAGCAGGACGAGCGGGATCAACAGCGCGAGCAGCCGCGCCAGGATGAAACGATCGCGGGCCATCAGCGCGCCGCCACGGCTTGCGTCGTGCTCGACAGCCGCGCGAGCGTTTTCAACGCGTAATCGAGCTGGAAGTCATCGATTCCCTTGGCCTTGAGCTGCTCGGGCGTCATCGCGAAGCGCGGGTCGGGCTTGCCGTCTTCCTCGATCGCGGCGTTGGTGGTCTTGGCCTCGTTGATCAAATGGCGGCGCAGATCGTCCTCGCGGAAGACGGGCCGCGACTTATAGTCGGGATCGGAAACCTGCGGCACCGCGATATCGGGCTCGATCCCCCCCTCCTGCACCGAACGCCCCGACGGCGTGTAATAGCGCGACGTGGTGAGCCGCAGCGCGGCGTTGGCGCCCATGTCGATCACCGTCTGGACCGAGCCCTTGCCGAACGAGCGCTCGCCCATCACCAGCGCACGGTGGTGGTCCTGCAACGCGCCCGCGACGATCTCGGAGGCGGACGCGGTGCCGGCATTGGTCAGCACGATCACCGGCAGGCCATGCGCAAGATCGCCCTTCACATAGGATTCGGCGTAGAACGGCTCGATATCGGCTTTGTCGCGCCCGCGCTGCGAGACGATTTCGCCCGACGACAGGAAATTGTCGGCCACCGCGATCGATTCGTCGCGCAAGCCCCCGCCATTGTCGCGAAGGTCGATGACATAGCCGAGCGGGTCATGCCCGAGCTGCTTGACGATCCCGCGGATCGCCCCCGTCACCGCGTCGCCGGTATGTTCGGAGAAGGCGGTGATGGTGATCAGCCCGACGCCGTCCTTGACGCTCCATTTGACGGGCTTCTGGATGATCTTCTCGCGGGTTAGCGAGACGATGATCGGCTTGTCGTGCCCCGGACGCAGCAGCGTCAGCGAGACCTTGCTGCCCGGCGCCCCCCGCATCTTCTGGATCGATTCGTCGAGCGTGTCGCCGAAGATCAGCTTGCCATCGATATGCGTGATATAGTCGCCCGACTTGATCCCGGCGCGCGCACCCGGCGCATCGGGCTGCGGCGACATCACCTTTACAGCGCCGTCCTCCATCGTGACGGTCAGGCCGAGCCCGCCATAGCTCCCCATCGTCTGGATCTTGAGATTGTCGTAATCGAGCCCGGTCTCGTACGCGCTGTGTGGATCGAGTGCGGCGAGCATCCCCTCGATCGCGCCCTTCACCAACACCTTGTCGTCGACCTTGTCGACATATTCGGCCTTCACGCGGTTATAGACGTCGAGGAAGATCGCCATCTCGCGGTAGGTGCCGTTGTCGACCGCCGCCATCGCGCTCGTCCCGACGGGCACGATCGCCAGCACCGCCGCGATTGCGGAGGCTTGGAGCAGCGAAGAGGTGAAACGCGACATCGATCATTTCTCGGCAAGCAGGAGGTCTTGGGCCACCGTAGCGGGGTTTGCGCAGGGATCAAAGCGGGGCGATGCATGGCAGAGGCGGGTTGCACGGAAGCTGACCGGGATTGCGGGGGATCGTCCGAGCGTCATCCGATCAACGCCGTCATGTCGACCGCGCGATCGCGACGGCGCAGCTCGACCGTCACGCTTGGCGCGTCGCCGGGCGGCGCCTGACCGATCGGTGCGCCCTGTACGAGCTTTTCGCCGATGCGCGCGCTCGTGCTGCCGAGCCCCGAGACGAGCGTCGTCCAGCCGCCGCCATGATCGAGGATCACGATCGTGCCATAGCCGCGGAACGGCCCGGCAAAGGCGACGCGCCCTGCAGCAGGCGCAATGACCTGTGCGTCGCGGACCGTCGCGATCGTCAACCCGCGCGAGTGCACGCCGCTGTCCGAAAGCTCGCCGAGCCCCGTGACGATCCTGCCCTGCACCGGCAAGCGATAGGGCGGCGCAGCGTGCGACCAGGCGACGCGGTCGATCGGCGTGGCGACCTCGCCCGGTCGCGGCGGACGAGCCAGCGGTCCGGGCAGGCTTTGGAGGCTCTCGCGCGTGGCGGCCTGATTGCCGATCGTGTCCATCAGATCGACGATGTCGCGCGCGCGTTCGCCGAGCGCGATCGCACGGTCGGACTCGATCAGCGCGTCGCGCCCGAAAGCGCGCGAGCGGAGTCGGTGCGCCGCCTCGAGCCGGGTGAGCGCGAGGCGTTGCGCCTCGAGCCGCGACCGGCTTTCGGCAAGCGCTTGCGTAGCGAGCGCGCCGGCCGCCTGGAGCTGGCGGGTCCGCGCAAGATCGGCGCGGACGTCGGCGGTGCGCGCGCGGATTACCGGCAGCGTGTTGGCGAGCACCGCGCGGACATGGACGAGATCGTCGACCGAGCCGGGCTGGACGAGGCTGATGATCGCCGGACGACGTGCGAGCGATTGCAGCGCGCCGAGCAGCCGCGCGACCGGCACCTGTTTCGCCGCAAGCCGGGTGCGCTGCGCAGCGATCAGGCGATCGACGATCGCGAGCCGCGCCTGGCCGGCCGCGATATCGTCCTCGGCCTGCTGGATCCGCGCGGCGACCGCGGCTTCCTGTGCCTGCGCCTGGCGCGCCTGGTCCTGCTCGGCCGCGGCCTGGCGTTCGAGCGCGGCGGAGCGGCGCGCGGCGGCGTCGGACTGCGCCTTGGCCTCGGCGAGGCGGGTGCGTTGGTCGGCGGGCGCATGCGCGAGCGCGACGCTTGCGCCGACCACGCCCGCGACACCCGCAATGATCAGCCCCCGCCCCCACATGCCGCTATCCTTCGCGGTGATAGGGATGGTTGGCAAGGATGCTCGTCGCGCGGTAGAGTTGCTCGGCAAGCATCGCGCGCGCGAGCAGATGCGGCCAGGTTGCGCGCCCGAAGCTGAGCAGCAAATCCGCCGACGCGCGCTGCGCATCGTCGAAGCCATCGGCGGCGCCGATCAGGAAACGCGCCTCGCGCACGCCGCTGTCGCGCCATTTCTCGAGGATGGCCGCAAGATCGCGTGACGGCAGCACCTGCCCCGTCTCGTCGAGCATGATGATCCGGCAGCCGGGCTCGACCGGAGGCATCTTGCCGCCGGTGTCGGGCAGTTCGGTCAGCCTGTACGGCCAGGACAGCCGCTTGGCGTAGCGTTCGACCAGTTCGGCTTCGGGTCCACGCCCGATCCGCCCGCGCGCGACGATGTGGAGCAACATAGCGCGTCAGGAACGAATCGGGAGGTCGATCTTGACCGCGTGGGTCGGGATCGGAGCCAGCGCGGCACACACAAGCAGGCCACAAACGATCATTCCCGCAACACCCCACCCAAACCGGGCCGCCCGAACGTCAATCACGACCCGCACGCTGCAAAAGACCAGCGCCACGAGGACGCCGATCGCCTGCAAGACCAAACCGGTCACGCCCAGCTATCAGGCTTCGATAACCGGCGCGGCCGGCGGCGTCGGCGCGTCGCCGAATGCCCACATCCGCTCGAGATTGTAGAAGGTGCGGACCTCGGGGCGGAACAGATGGACGATCACGTCGCCGGCATCGAGCAGCACCCAGTCCGCGGTCGGCAGACCTTCGATGCGCGACGGCCGGCCGGTCTCGGCCTTGACCTTCTCGGCGAGCTTCTGCGCCATCGATGCGACCTGACGGGTCGAGCGGCCGCTGGCGATCACCATGTAATCGGCGATGCTCGATTTGCCCGCGAGCGGGATCGAGATGACGTCGACGGCCTGGTCGTCGTCGAGCGACGCGAGCACGAGGCGATGCAGCGCGTCGACCTCTTCGGGTTCGGACGCGCGATAGACGGGAGAAGGTGAGGCCAAGATGATTCCTATGCAGAAGGTGGGGTCGGGACGGCTGGCAGGAAATGCCGCTGCCAGGCGGGGTCGGCAGCACGAAGCTGCGTCGCGGAGCGCGGGTCGGGGCGGAAGCGCAACAGCACGAGTGCCGGCAATCTCCACTGCGTCCAGTTCTTCGCCTGGTGTGCGGGCCGACGTGCGCGCCGCAACCAACCCATCGCGGGAGCCGCGAGAGCAGCGCGTTCATACCCCGGACGCGCGATAACCGCAATCGGAACCTCGCGGGCGATCCGGCGCCACCCTTTCCACTGGTCGAACTGCGCGAGATTGTCCGATCCCATCAGCCAGATGAACTGCTTCTTGGGATAGGCGCGGCGCAGTTTGGTGAGCGTATCGACGGTGTAGCGCGTGCCGAGTTTCTGCTCGATCGCGCTGACGCGGATCGGGGCGTGGCGCGCTACCCGCACTGCGGAAGCGAAGCGCGCGGCGAAGGGCGCCATGTCGCCGTTCCGCTCCTTGAGCGGATTGCCGGGCGAGACGAGCCACCACACTTCGTCGAGCCCCAGCGCATCGAGCGCCGCGAGGCTGATCGCGCGGTGTCCGGCATGGGCCGGGTTGAACGAGCCGCCGAGGATGCCGATGCGGGTCAGGTCCGGATCCAATTCTCACGCGCATGGCGGATGCGCAGCACCTCGATGTGCGCGTCGGTTACCCGATACAGGAGGATATAATGGGTGGGCGCGACGCGCCATTTTCGAGCGTCGACCTCGGGGATCATCGGTCCCGCTGCCGGAGTCACCGTGAGAAAATTGGCGGCTTTTTCGATCAGGGCCGCAATGCTCTCGGCAGCCTCGGGAGAATAGGCCGACCAATAATCGTCAATCTCCTCAAGATCGGCGATCGCGGGGTCGCTCCATTCGACAGTCCTCATGCGGCCGCGCGCTGCTGCCTCCGGCGGCGTAGGTTTTCGAAGACATCAGCCTGCGGGGTCAGCGCGCCATGATCGGCCGCGTCGATCCCGACCTGAATGAACGCAAGAAGCTCGGCATCGCCTTCGACGGCATGCCGGATGGCATCGGCCGCAAATGCGGCTTCCGTCATCCCACGCGCGGCCGCCGATTTGGCGACCCCCGCAGCCGTTTCATCGTCGAGGTCGACCGTAACCGATCGCGAAAAGGGCGCAGGATGGTTCATCGCGACAGGATACGCTCCAGCCCCTCCACCATCAACCCCGCACCTGCCCGCTGCCGTAGCCGACCCATTTATAGGTCGTCAGCCCCTCGAGCGCGACGGGGCCCCGGGCGTGGAGGCGGCCGGTGGCGATGCCGATTTCGGCGCCGAGGCCGAACTCGCCGCCATCGGCGAACTGCGTCGAGGCGTTCCACAGCACGATCGCGCTGTCGACCTCGGCAAGGAAGCGCTGCGCGACGGCTTCGTCGGCAGCGACGATCGCGTCGGTATGGTGCGAGCTGTGCCGCGCGACGAAGGCGAGCGCGGCATCGATGCCGTCGATCAGATCGACCGACGCGATCGCCTCGAGATATTCGGTATCCCAATCGGCATCGCTTGCGGGAACGAGCCCCGGGATCAGCGCATGCAGAGCGCACCCACCGCGGACCTCGCACCCCGCAGCAGAAAGCGCCGCGACGAGCCCCGCCGGATCGGGATAGGCCTGGTCGATCAGCAGCGTCTCCATCGCGCCGCACACGCCGGTGCGGCGCATCTTGGCATCGACGACGATCGCCTGCGCCATCGCGCGATCGGCCGAGGCGTGGACGTAGATATGGTTGATCCCGTCGAGATGCGCGAGCACGGGCACACGCGCCTCGGCCTGGACGCGCGCGACGAGCCCCTTGCCGCCACGCGGGACGATCAGGTCGATCGCCCCCGCCCCGTTCGAACCATCGGCGGTGAGCATCGCGCCGACCGCGGCACGATCGGTGGTCGGCACCAGCTGCGCCGCGTCCGCCGATATCCCCTCCGCGACCAGCCCCGCGACCACGGCCGCATGGATCGCGCGATTGCTTTCGATCGCCTCCGAGCCGCCGCGCAGGATCACGGCATTGCCCGCCATCACCGCGAGCGCGGCGGCATCGGCGGTGACGTTGGGGCGGCTCTCATAGATAATGCCGATCACGCCGATCGGCACGCGGACGCGGCGCAACCGTAGCCCGTTGGGGCGCACGCTCTCGTCGATCACCGCGCCGACCGGATCGGCAAGCCCCGCGACCGCGGCGACACCGTCGGCCATCCCCGCGACGCGCTTGGCATCGAGCTTGAGCCGGTCGAGCAGCGCGGCCGACAGGCCGGCCTCGCCTGCGCGCGCCATGTCGGTCGCGTTGGCAGCGAGAATCTCCGCCTCGGCATCGTGCAGCGCCTGCGCCGCGGCACGCAAGGCCCGTGCCTTGGCAGCGGTCGGCGTTGTCGCCAGGATTCGCGCAGCGGCGCGCGCGCGGTTGGTCATGTCGGCGAGCAGGGGCGCGATATCGGTCATGACGGGTGCGATATCATGACCGGGCCCGCCCCCGCAAAAGCTATCGCATTCGCAAGACGCGCTGCTATGCTCGCGGCATGTCGGGGGGAATCGAGACAGCGGGCGACATCGCCACGGGCCTGTTCGTCGCGCGCGCGGTCGAGCCGGGCGCGGGTGAGACGGCGCATAGCCGGCACGAACATGGCTTGTGCCTCAATTGCGGCACCGCGCTGCTCGGCGAGTTCTGCCATGCCTGCGGGCAGGCCGGGCATGTCCACCGCTCGCTTGGATCGATCGGGCACGATCTGCTCCACGGCGTGTTCCATTTCGAGGGCAAGATCTGGCGCACGCTGCCGATGCTGGTGTTCCAGCCCGGCGCGCTGACGCGGCGCTACATCGCCGGCGAACGCGCGCGCTTCGTCTCGCCGCTCGCACTGTTCCTGTTCGCGGTGTTCCTGATGTTCGCGACGCTTCACGCGTTTGGCGGCGAGTTTGAGAGCGACCTTTCCCCCGAGCGGCGCGGGGCTGCGGTACAAGGCGTCGATGCCGACATCGCCAAGCGCGAGGCGAAGATCGCGGTGCTGCAGGCTACCCCGCACGCCGCCAATACCGACGCCAAGATCGCCGACATGCGACACGAACTGCGCGGGCTACGCGCGGCGCGCGGCGTGCTCGCCGGATCGAGCGTAGCGATCGGTGACGTGCCGCTCACCGGGTTGCGCACCGATTGGCCCGCGCTCGATCATGGCATCGCGAAGTTCAAGGCCAATCCTGGCCTCATGCTCTACAAGCTGCAGTCGAGCGCCTACAAATATAGCTGGGCGCTGATCCCGATCTCGACGCCGTTCGTGGCGCTGCTGTTCCTGTGGCGGCGGCGTTACCAGCTCTACGACCATGCCATTTTCGTGACCTATTCGCTCGCGTTCATGATGATGTTCGCAGCAATGCTCGGCGTAGCAGGCGTGATTGGGGTATTGGGCGGCGTGATCACCTGGGCCGCGCTGCTCGTCCCACCCGCGCACATGTTCGCGCAGTTGCGCGGCGCCTATGGCTTGCGCAAGCGCTCGGCGCTGTGGCGGACGGTGGCGTTGCTGCTCTTCGCCTGGATCGCATTGCTCGCCTTCGCCGCTCTGCTGCTGGCGATGGGCTTCATGGAATAACCACGCCTGCGGCGCGCGGCGGAAAGTCGCACGAAAGCGCACCATTGCATCCGGCGCTGTCACGTGCCGTATGAAAGATCGAGGGTCCCTGCGACCATAGTCCGGGAGGAAAGCGCACCTGCGGGATGTTGGACGCCGATAGCCAGGGCTCTGCGCAATCAACCGTCACCCCGGCCTCGTGCCGGGGTCCACCACGCCGCGTGTCCTGCGCTCGCAAACCGCGGATCGCGGTGGGCCCCGGCACAAGGCCGGGGTGACGACGGTGTGGTGGTGAGCACGACGTCCTGACCATCCGAAACGAAAGAGCCGCGCCCGACTTTGTCGGACGCGGCCCTGTAGTCCCGAATGACGCGAGCTTTACGCTCCGGCAGGCGCCGGGTTGCCGAACGGCCCGCCGCCCTTGGGCCGGCGCGTCTTGGGGATCGAGGTCCCCGCGCCCGGCACGATCGACACCTTGGCATCGGCATCATCGCGACCGATATCGCCGTCGAAGGCCAACCGCTTGATCTCGTCGCCGGTCAGCGTCTCATATTCGAGCAGCGCACCCGCAATGCGATGAAGCTGATCGATATGTTCGGTCAGGATCTCGCGCGCCTGCGCCAGACCGCCATCGACCAGCTTGCGGATCTCGCTGTCGATCATCAGCGCGGTCTCGTTCGACATGTTCTGGCGCTGCGTCTGCGAGTAGCCGAGGAAGGTCTCGCCCTGCTGCTCCTCATATTGCAGCGGGCCGAGCGCGTCGGACATGCCCCATTGCGACACCATCGCCCGGGCGAGCTTGGTCGCCTGCTTGATGTCGCCCGAGGCACCACTCGACACCTTGTCGTAGCCGAAGATCAATTCTTCCGCCACGCGGCCACCCATCACGGTGGCGAGATCGGCGTACATCTTGTCGCGGTGATACGAGTAATTGTCACGCTCGGGCATCGACACGACCATGCCCAGAGCGCCACCGCGCGGGATGATCGTCGCCTTGTGGATCGGGTCCGATGCCGGCGTGTGAACGCGCACCAGTGCGTGGCCGGCCTCGTGATAGGCCGTCATCCGCTTCTCGTCGGTGGTCATCACCAGCGAGCGCCATTCGGTGCCCATGATGACGCGGTCCTTGGCGGTCTCGAACTGCGCCATCGCGACGAGTCGCTTGCCGAGTCGCGCCGCCATCAGCGCCGCCTCGTTGACGAGGTTGGCGAGATCGGCGCCCGACATGCCCGGCGTGCCGCGCGCGAGCGTGCGCGCATCGACGTCGGGTGCGAGCGGCACCTTCTTCATATGGACTTCGAGGATCTTCACGCGGCCCTCGATATCGGGGAGCGGCACCGTCACGCGGCGATCGAAGCGGCCCGGACGCAGCAGTGCGGGATCGAGCACGTCGGGGCGGTTGGTCGCCGCGACGATGATGATCCCCTCGGACGCCTCGAAGCCGTCCATCTCGACCAGCAGCTGGTTGAGCGTCTGCTCGCGCTCGTCATTGCCGTTGCCGAGGCCCGCGCCGCGGTGACGGCCGACCGCGTCGATTTCGTCGATGAAGACGATGCACGGCGCCGACTTCTTGGCCTCGGCGAACATGTCGCGCACGCGGCTCGCGCCGACGCCGACGAACATCTCGACAAAGTCCGAGCCCGAAATGGTGAAGAACGGCACGCCCGCCTCACCCGCGATCGCGCGGGCGAGCAGCGTCTTGCCGGTGCCGGGCGAACCAACGAGCAACGCACCCTTGGGGATCTTGCCGCCGAGGCGCGCGAACTTGGTCGGATCCTTGAGGAACTCGACGATCTCCTGCAGCTCCTCGCGAGCTTCGTCGATGCCGGCGACGTCGTTGAAGGTCACACGACCCTCTTTCTGCGTCAGCATCTTCGCCCGCGATTTGCCGAAGCCCATCGCGCCCGAGCCGCTGTTCTTCTGCATCTGGCGCATCACGAAATAGCCGAGCGCGAGGAACAGGAAGAAGGGCAGCGAATTGACCAGCAGAACCTGCCAGATCGGCGCGCCTTCCTCGGGCTTGGCGGTGATCGTCACGTTCTTCTCGCGCAGGCGATCGGTCAGGCGCGGGTCCTGCGGGGCGTAGGTACGGAACTTGCTGTTGTCGGTCATCGTGCCGGTGACGACCTCGCCGGCGATGTTGACGTCCTTGACCTGCCCGTTCTGGACGCGGTCGAGGAATTGCGAATAGGCGATCCCGTTGACGTTGGGGCCGACCGAACGATTGTCGATCAGCGTCACGAACAGCGCCAGCGCGACGAGGATGCCGACCCAGATCAGCAGCGATTTCATCCAGGGGTTGGGCCCGCCAGTGTCGCCGCCGGGCTGCTTGTCATTGTCGTTCATGGGCACGGGATACCTTTCGTGACCCATAAGATAAGCACAGCGCGATTAATGGCAATGCAACGACCCGCGCAATCGTCGATCAAATCGTCGATCAGAGTGAGCGACGCGGCGGTTGCGGCGCGAAACTCCAGACGGTGCCGCGCGCGCTGCCGATGATTCCGGCGTGGGTGGCGGTTTTGCCCGTTTCGAGCGAGTCGAGCAGCGCTTCGATATTGGCCGAGTCGGTGAACGCCGGGGTTGTGATGACGTGCGCGGCGCGGACGGCGTGGATCGCGCGTCGGGCGAGGCGCCGCTTCAGTTCGCGGGGCAGGTCGGACACGTCGAGCCCAATTACGAAGCCCCCCTCACCCGTCATGCCGGGCTCGTTCCGGCATCCACCGTACCGCTCGTCCTGGGGGTGTTGGTCGAGGACGTGGGTGGGCCCCGGCACAAGGCCGGGGTGACGGTTCGGGGTGGGGCAACGGCGGGTCAGCCACAGCCAGTCTTCGACGTCGCGGATCGTCGCATCGGCATCGGCCGCGTGCGCCGCCGAGCGTGCGATCTGGACCGGGTCGAGCCACGGCGTGTCGCGGAGCAGCGCGCGAAAGCGGGTGCGCTCGTAATGCGGGTCGCCGTTGCTCGGATCATCGACGAAGGGCAGCGCCTGCGCCTGCGCGAACGCGCGCAGCTCGGCGCCCCGCCAGCCGAGCAGCGGCCGGACCAGCTCGACCGCGCCAACCCGCTGGCGTGCGCGAATGCCGCCGAGCCCGGCGACCCCTGCCCCGCGCACCGCGCGCATCAGGAAAGTCTCGGCCTGATCGTCGGCATGGTGCGCCGTGGCGAGGCACGCCGCGCCCACCCCGTTCACCCACTCGAACAACAAGGCGTACCGCCGGTCGCGCGCGCGACCCTGCACCGCGCTGGTGCCGATCGGCTCTTCGACAACCAGCGTCGCATGCGGGATACTGTGCGCCGCGCACCATTCGGTCACCATCAGCGCCTCGTCCGCCGCGGCGGCACGCAAGCGGTGATCGACCGTCGCGGCGACGATCTGTCCGGGGAAAGCGGCGGCGGCGAGTGCGAGCAGCGCCATGCTGTCAGGGCCGCCCGAGACCGCGAGCGCGAGCCTATCGGTGGGTGCCAGTGAGTGCACCCGCTCGAAATCCTGGCGGAACCGCGCGACCAGTACCGGCTCCACCGGCACACGGTCGGCGGCGGTCATCTCACGAACAGTTGGAAGCGGCACGGCCCTTGGCGACGCCCGCCTTCATCCGCGCATCGGCATCGACCTTCGCGCCGTAGCTGCGCTGCAGCTCGGTATAGACCTTGCAGACTTGCGCGGCGGGCTTGTCGAGCTTCACCAGTGCCTGTGCGAGGTAGAAGAGGCTCTCGGGCGCGCGGTCGCCATCGGGCCATTTCTTGTAATTGTCGTAGAAAGCGAGGCTCGCGCGCGATGGCTGGCCGTCCTCGAGATACGAGCGGCCAAGCAGGTTCTGCGCGTAGCTCGCGCGCTTGTGCGTCGGGAATTTGCTGGTCACGGTGGTGAACTGCGCCTCGGCCTCGGGATAGAGGTGCGCCGCCCACAACCGATAGCCGTAGAGATAGGTGTCTTCGGCGACGTCGCCGGTCTCGGGCCGCTCGACCGCAGCGACTTGCGTGGCGCGCGCTGGATCCTTGGTGCTGACCACCGGCGGCGGCGCTACGCTGCCCCTGGCCGGGGTCGTGCGCGGTGCGGCGGCAGTGCGATCGGGCGTGCGATCGACCGGGCGATCAGCCGGCCGGTCGAGCGAGCGATCCGGCGTAGCGCGCGGCGCTACCGGGCGGTCGAAGCTGCCGCCGTCGTCGGTCGGGGCCGGTGCAGGCGCAGCGGCGGCGGCGTTCGCTTCGAGCGTCTTCAGCCGGCCCTCGAGCCCTTGCAGGCGGTGCTGGTTGGTCTCGGTCTGGGCGGTCAGCATGCGCAACTGGTTTTCGAGCGAGTCCACGCGGGCGGTGAGGTCGGCGACCGGACTGGTCGGTGATCCCGCGAGCACCGCATCGGGGTCGGCCGGGCGATTGTCGGGCTGGATATACTGCCCAGCGCTGCCGCCGGGGAAGACCTTGCGCTGGACCGCACGCATCTCGCCCTCGAGCCGGTCGACCCGCCCCTCGATCGCGCGGCCGCTGCCGTTGCTCTGGGCATGCGTCGGCGCTGTGCCGAGCATCGTCCCCGCGAGCAGGAGAGCGGTCATTAGATGGTTACGCATTCGTACACCCCCCGGTGCTGGTTAAGCAGGTACCATAGCCGACAATGCCCGTTGGCCGCCAGTCTTAAGGGGCCGGCGTCGCGGCGCCGCCCGGTGCGGCCGGTTCGGGCGCGACCGTGGCCGGGGCCGCGATATTCAGCGGCGCGGCTGCAGCCGGTTCGGACGAGGTCGATCGCGTCCGCGACGCGCGCGTTTCTTCGCGTCGCGCGGTCGTCGGCGCAACGCCGGGCGACCCCGTCGCCGCGGCAGCGGGGGTGCTGCGCGCTGTCAGCGATGCGGCATCGAGCGGCACGTCCTTGATCGCGCGCTTGCCGTCGCCGAGCGGCGCGACCGCGGTGCCGCCGACGGTGACCTGCAATTTGTCGGGGCGCCCGACATTGATCATCGGGCCGACCGCATCGGCAGGAACGGCGTAGCTTTCGCCCGGCTTCATCGTACCGAGATGAAGCGTCTTCCCGGCCTTGTCATAGACGCGGAGCCAGACATCGTCGGATGCGGTCAGCACGACCGCGCCGGTCGGCGCACTCGGCGACGGCGCGGTGGCGGGCGCTTCCTGCATCGTGTTGCCGATCGCGCTGCTCGGCGTGGGCGCGGGCTCGCCGTCGCCGCGGAACAGCGAGGTACCGAAGAACAGCGCCGCGCCGATCACGACCACGACCGCGATGAGCAGGGTCGTGATCGCGAGACCGCGCGGCGGAACGCGCGACGGCTCGTCGATTTCATAGGCTTCGTACTGCGTTCGCCTGGCGCTCGGCTGGTCGCTCGCGCCGCGCACCTCGCGCGCGATCGCGACTTCGTCGACACCGACCGCCCGAGCGTAAGCCTTCGCGAAACCAACGGAATACGTGATCGACGGCAGCGCCGCGTAATTGCCCTCCTCGACCGCCTCGAGCTGGCGCACCGGGATCCGCGTCCGCGCCGCGACCTCGGCGAGCGACAGCCCCTGCGCCTCGCGCGCCTCGCGCAGCGTATCCCCCGCGCTTTTGGGGAACAGCTTCGGCTCGTCGGCCGGAATCGGTTCGGTCATCACTTCCTCCGGCAAGGCGCGTGCGGCCCGATGTCTCCCTTGCCCAGCGGCTGTCTCACAAAGGGGAGGCGACAAGTCAACGCCTTGTCACGCCTTGTCACGCCGCCCGCCTCGCTATCACGCCAGTTCGACACCGTTTTCACTCGCCCAGGCGAGCAGCGCCCCCCGCATGTCGCGCGGCGGAGTCTTGAGCAGATCGGCCATGAACGCGGCGAGCGCGGCACGGTCGAGCGAGCGGACCATCGCCTTGATCGGCCCGACCGCCGCCGGCGTGATCGACAGCCGCTCGATCCCGAGCCCGATCAGCGCCATTGCTTCCAAGGGACGCCCACCCATTTCGCCGCAGACGGTGAGTTGCACCCCCGCTGCGCGCGTCGGCGCGACGAGCCTCGCAAGGAAGCGCAGGATCGCGCCGCTCAGCCAGTCATAGCGTTCGGCGAGTTTGGGATTGGCGCGGTCGGCGGCAAAGAGGAATTGCGTGAGATCGTTGGTACCGACCGACAGGAACGAGATGTTGGGCAGCAGCAGATCGAGCTGCTCGGCAAGCGCGGGCACTTCGAGCATCGCGCCGTAGCGAATCTCGCTCGGCAGCCGCTTGCCTCGCGCGGTCAGCCATTCGCGCTGCGCCTCGAACAAGGCGCGCGCCTCGTCGAATTCCCACGGTTCGCTGACCATCGGAAACATCACGCTGAGCGTCCGCCCCGCCGCCGCCTCGAGCAGCGCGCGCGCCTGGACCTTCATCAACCCGCCGCGCTCGAGCGCGAGCCGGATCGCGCGCCAGCCCATCGCGGGGTTCTCCTCGTCGGCGTCTTCCTTGTTGAGATACGGCAACGCCTTGTCGCCGCCGATATCGACGGTGCGGAAGATCACCGGGCGGTCGCCGGCGGCGTCGAGCACGTCGCGGTACAGTTTCTGCTGGCGGTCGCGCGACGGCAGCGTTGCCGAGACGAGGAACTGAAATTCCGTGCGGAACAGCCCGATCCCGTCGGCGCCGGTGACGTCGAGCGCGGCGACATCGTCGCGCAGACCTGCATTGACCATCACGGTGAGGCGATGCCCGTCCTTGGTGACGGGCGCTTCGGTCTTGAGCGCGGCGAACATCGCACGGCGCTTCTGGCGCAGATTGAGCGCAGTGTCGAACACCTCCTCCATCGCGGACGAAGGTCGCGCAAAGACATTGCCCGCGGTCACGTCGAGCAACAGCAAGTCGCCTTCGCCGATCAGCCGCCGCACGTCGCGCACGCGGCCGAGCACGGGCACCCCCATCGCGCGCGCGACGATCGTGACGTGCGCGGTGAGCGAGCCTTCTTCGAGCAGCACGCCCTTGAGGCGCCGTCGATCGTATTCGAGCAGTTCGGCCGGCCCAAGGTTGCGCGCGATCAGGATGGTGTCCTGCCTGAGCCCCATCTGCGCGGCGGTGCCCATCTGGCCCGAGACGATCCGCAGCAGCCGGTTCGACAGATCCTCGAGATCGTGCATCCGGTCGGCGAGCAAGGGATCGTCGATCTGCCGCATCCGCATCCGCGTGCGCTGCTGGACGCGCTCGATCGCGGCCTCGGCGGTCAGCCCCGAATCGATCGCCTCGTTGATCCGTCGCGCCCAGCCCTCGTCATAGGCGAACATCTTGTAGGTCTCGAGCACCTCTTCATGCTCGCCGCCGACGCCGAATTCGGCCTGTGCGGCGATCCGCTCGATCTGCTCGCGCATCTTGTCGAACGCGGCGTAAACGCGGTGGCGCTCGGCCTCGGTATCCTCGGCGACGGTATGCTCGACATGGACGCGCGGCTGGTGGAAGACGGCATAGCCGCTCGCCATGCCCTCGACGAGCTTCAACCCCATGATCCGCATCGGCGCGGTCGATTGCGGGCGCAGGTTCGAGGCGCCGCTCGCATCGACCAGTTCGGCATTGGCGATCAGTTCGGACAGCACCATCGCGACGGTCTGCAAGGCCTCGATCTCGACCTCGTCATATTTACGCGGGTCGACGTGCTGGACCGACAGCACCCCGATCGCGCGCTCGCGCCGGATGATCGGTACGCCGGCGAAGCTGCGGAACTTCTCCTCGCCCGTTTCTGGGTTCTGGACGAAGTCGGGGTGGCTCGATGCCTCGGCGAGATTGAGGATCTCGGCCTGCTGCGCGATCGTGCCGACCAGCCCTTCGCCGAGCGCCAATTTGGTGACGTGGACCGCCTCCTGCGCGAGCCCGCGCGTCGCGAACAGTTCGAGCACGCCTTCGCGGAGCAGATAGATCGAACACACTTCGCTCGCCATGCCTTCGCCGACGATGGCGACCACGGCGTTGAGCTTGGCCTGCGGCGCGGTGCGCGAGGCCATCACGTCGTGAAGACGAACGAGGATTTCGCGGGCGGAGGCGGCTGCGGTCATGCCGGCGGGGCTAACAGATAGACCCGCCCCTTGGCTATCGTGCGGCGCACAAGATTTGCTTCTTGCTTCCTCCCCTCCCCTTCAGGGGAGGGGCCGGGGGTGGGGAAGTGCCTCGCAGAGAGCCAGCGCCCATTACAGCCCCACCCCAACCCCTCCCCTGAAGGGGAGGGGCTTTTAGGTCAGCTATCGAACAAACTCTCCTGCGCGCCCTCGGGCGGCGTGAGGCCTAGATGCTTCCACCCGCCCGCATTCAGGCAGCGCCCACGCGCGGTCCGCGCGATCAGGCCGAGCTGGATGAGATAGGGTTCGATCACTTCCTCGACCGTGTCGCGCGGTTCGCTCAGGCCGGCCGCCAGCGTCTCGACCCCGACCGGACCGCCGCGATAGATATCCGCGATCATCATCAGATACCGCCGGTCCATCGCGTCGAGCCCGAGCCGATCGACCTCGAGCCGGTTGAGCGCGGCATCGGCGGCCTTCGCATCGACCAGATCGTGCCCCGCGGCATGCGCGAAATCGCGCACGCGGCGTAGCAGCCGCCCGGCGATCCGCGGCGTCCCGCGCGAACGGCGCGCGACCTCGGTCGCGCCGTCGGGCGACAGCGGCAGGTCGAGCAGTCGCGCCGCGCGCGACACGACCTTTTCGAGCTCCTCGATGGTGTAGAAGCTCAGCCGCACCGGGATGCCGAAGCGATCGCGCAGCGGCGTGGTGAGCAGCCCCTGCCGCGTCGTCGCGCCGATCAGCGTGAAGCGCGGCAGGTCGATCCGCACCGAGCGCGCCGACGGCCCCTCGCCGATCATCAGATCGAGCGCGCGGTCCTCCATCGCGGGGTAGAGCACTTCCTCGACCGCGGGCTGGAGCCGGTGGATCTCGTCGATGAACAGCACGTCGCCATCCTCGAGATTGGTGAGCAGGGCGGCGAGATCGCCCGATTTGGCGATCACCGGCCCCGACGTGGCGCGGAAGCCCACCCCCATCTCGCGCGCGACGATCTGCGCGAGCGTCGTCTTGCCGAGCCCGGGGGGGCCGAAGAAGAGGACGTGATCGAGCGCATCGCCGCGCGCCTTGGCGGCGGCGATGAACACGCGCAGATTCTCGCGCGCGGCCTTCTGCCCGACGAAATCGTCGAGCGATTTGGGGCGCAGCGCGGCGTCCAAATCGTCGGATTTCCGAGTGGGAGCGATGAGGCGGTCCTGATCGTCGGCAATCACTTTAACGCACCTAGCAATTCATCGACGGTCAACCCCGCCTGGTCAAGAATACCTGCCAAAGTGCCGAGCTTGAGTTCGGCGCGCTGCGGCACGACGCAGGTTGCGGATCCCCGCTTGAGCACGACGTGGCTGCCTTTCTGCCGAGCCAGGACGAAGCCGAGTCGCTCCAGCGCACGGATTGTTTCACGACTGCTAAGCCGCGGCAGCCGAGGCATTATCGCTCACGCTGATCGTGGTGAGAACGACGTTCCCGCGAACGCGCAGCGGCGCGACCTCGAGATACAGCTCAACGGCCTCCTTGAGATTGGCGAGCGCCTCCTCGATCGTGTCTCCCTCGGTCGTGGTCAAGGTTTCCGGGTTATGCGCGATATAGCCCCCCTCTTCGGCGGGCGTCAGCACGGCGGATAACTGCATCGCATGTCTCCTCGCGACCATTCTACTTCGCCGCCTTGCGCAGCGCCAGCCGCACGAGCGCGTCGAGCGTCGCGCCCGGCCCGAGTTCCTCCTCCGCCGCCGCGACCGCGCCGCTTGCTTCGGCGGGGCGGAAACCGAGGTTAAGCAGCGCCGACACCGCATCCGCCCCCGCCCCGACCGGCGCGATCGACACACCGGCCTGGCCGAGCTCGACCCCGCCGATCTTGTCCTTCAATTCGCGCACGATGCGTTCGGCGAGTTTGGGGCCGACGCCGTTCGAGCGCGCCACCATCGCCTTGTCTTGGCTCGCGATCGCGCGCGCGAGGTCGGTCGGCTCGAGCGCCGAGAGGATCGCCAGCGCGACGCGCGCGCCGACGCCCTGCACGCCGGTGAGCAAGCGAAACCAGTCGCGCTCGGCCGCGCTCGAAAAGCCGACGAGGCGGATGAAATCCTCCGCCACGAGCATCTCGGTGTGGAGCGTCACCGCCTCGCCGACCGGGCCGATGCTGGCGAGCGTCCGGCTCGACGCGCCGACGAGATAGCCGACGCCACCGACGTCGATCACGGCATGGTCGAGTCCGGTCGCATCGAGGCGGCCTTTGAGATGGGCGATCATGCGCGGTACGTAACAGGAACGGGCCGCCGCGGGAAAGGGAAATCAGGGGATGCGCCGCGCGCTCGCAAGATGATGCGCGTGGCAGATCGCCACGGCGAGCGCATCGGCGGCATCGGCGCCGTCGATCTTGACGCCTGGCAGCAGCACCGAGACCATTGCATGAACCTGCGCCTTCTCAGCGCCGCCCGTGCCGACCACGGCCTTCTTGACGAGCCGTGCAGCATATTCGCCAACCTCGAGCCCGGCGCGCGCGCCCGCGCACAGCACGACGCCGCGCGCCTGGCCGAGCTTGAGCGTCGATTGCGGGTTCGAATTGACGAACACTTCCTCGACCGCGCAGCCATCGGGCGCATGGTCGATGATCAGCGCCGAGAGCATCGCGTCGAGATGCGCGAGCCGGCGCGGGAGCGTCGCCGTTGTATCGGTCTTGAACTTGCCGTTGGCGACGTGGCTGAGTCGATTGCCCTCGGCGCGGATCAGGCCCCAGCCGGTGGTTCCAAGGCCGGGGTCGAGGCCGAGGATCAGCATGACAAAAAGCCCCTCCC